>NZ_CP025996.1:0-385000 GCF_003086875.1 Stenotrophomonas sp. ZAC14D2_NAIMI4_6
ATGGATGCCTGGACCCGAAGTCTCGAACGCCTCGAAGCGGAGTTTCCGCCGGAAGACGTTCACACCTGGTTGAAGCCACTGCAGGCCGATCTGCGCGTGGACAGCCTGGTGCTGTATGCACCGAACGCCTTCATCGTCGACCAGGTGCGCGAGCTGTACCTGCCGCGCATCCGCGAGCTGCTGGCCCATTTCGCCGGTTTCAGCGACGTTTTTCTTGAAATCGGCTCGCGCCCGCGGCCCTCGGACACGCAGAACGCGCCGGTTTCGAGCCCGGCAGCGGCCGTGGCTGCAGAACCGCAGGTGCCGTTTGCCGGCAACCTGGACAACCACTACACGTTTGCCAACTTCGTGGAAGGCCGCAGCAACCAGCTGGGTCTGGCCGCGGCGTTCCAGGCGGCGCAGAAGCCGGGCGACCGCGCGCACAATCCGCTGCTGCTGTACGGGGGCACCGGCCTGGGCAAGACCCACCTGATGTTTGCCGCCGGCAATGCCATGCGCCAGGCCAATCCGGGGGCGAAGGTGCTCTACCTGCGTTCGGAACAGTTCTTCAGCGCGATGATCCGGGCCCTGCAGGAAAAGACCATGGATCAGTTCAAGCGCCAGTTCCAGCAGGTGGACGCGCTGCTGATCGATGACATCCAGTTCTTCGCCGGCAAGGACCGCACCCAGGAAGAGTTCTTCCACACCTTCAACGCGCTGTTCGACGGCAAGCAGCAGATCATCCTGACCTGCGACCGGTACCCGCGCGAAGTGGAAGGCCTGGAAGCGCGCCTGAAGTCGCGGCTTGCCTGGGGCCTGTCCGTCGCGATCGAACCGCCGGACTTCGAGACGCGCGCAGCGATCGTGCTGGCCAAGGCACGCGAGCGCGGCGCGGAGATTCCCGATGATGTTGCGTTCCTGATTGCCAAGAAGATGCGCTCCAACGTGCGCGACCTGGAAGGTGCGCTCAATACCCTGACCGCCCGCGCCAATTTCACCGGCCGCGCGATCACCACCGAATTCGCCCAGGAAACCCTGCGCGATCTGCTGCGCGCCCAGCAGCAGGCGATCAGCATTCCCAACATCCAGAAAACCGTGGCCGACTACTACGGGCTGCAGATCAAGGATCTGCTGTCCAAGCGCCGGACCCGTTCGCTGGCCCGCCCGCGTCAGGTCGCCATGGCCCTGACCAAGGAACTGACCGAACACAGCCTGCCCGAGATCGGCGACGCCTTTGCCGGTCGCGATCACACCACGGTGCTGCACGCCTGCCGTCAGATCCGCACCCTGATGGAAACCGACGGCAAGCTCCGCGAGGACTGGGACAAGCTGATCCGGAAGCTGAGCGAATGATGCACCGACGCCGATAAGGCGTCATCGCACAAAACGGTGCAGAATCCGGTAGCAAGCGCGGGATGAGTTGTGGATAAAAAAGCGGTTTGAAATCGCTGCAGATTTATCCACAGCTTTCCCCACCCCTTGGGGGTCGGTAATGCAGAGGGTTTCGCGGTCTGAAAACTCTTTAATTACAAAGACTTAGGGTTGTTTTCCAGCAATTCTGTCTCTACCAGCACCACCAAGCTTTTGATTTATTCCACATTTTTTTAAAGCATAGGGGCACGGAACCACATGCGTTTCACACTGCAGCGCGAAGCCTTTCTCAAGCCGTTGGCACAGGTCGTCAACGTGGTCGAACGCCGCCAGACCCTTCCGGTTCTGGCCAATTTCCTGGTCCAGGTGCAGAACGGCCAGCTGTCGCTGACCGGTACCGACCTGGAAGTGGAGATGGTGTCGCGGATCGCGGTTGAAGATGCCCAGGACGGCGAAACCACCATTCCCGCCCGCAAGCTGTTCGAGATCATCCGCGCCCTGCCCGACGGCAGCCGGATCACCGTCTCGCAGACCGGTGACAAGATCACCGTGCAGGCCGGTCGCAGCCGCTTCACCCTGGCCACCCTGCCCTCCAACGACTTCCCGTCGGTGGACGAAGTGGAAGCCACCGAGCGCGTGGCCATTGGCGAAGCGACCCTGAAGGAACTGATCGAACGCACCGCGTTCGCGATGGCTCAGCAGGACGTGCGCTACTACCTCAACGGCCTGCTGTTCGATCTGCGCGGCGATGCCCTGCGGACCGTGGCCACTGACGGCCACCGCCTGGCCCTGTGTGAAACCGATCTGGCCAAGCCCAGCGGTTCCAAGCGCCAGATCATCGTGCCGCGCAAGGGCGTGACCGAACTGCAGCGTCTGCTGGAAAGCGGCGATCGCGAGATCGAGCTGGAAGTCGGCCGCAGCCACGTGCGCGTGAAGCGCGACGATGTCACCTTCACCTCGAAGCTGATCGACGGCCGCTTCCCGGATTACGAAGCGGTGATCCCGATTGGCGCCGATCGCGAAGTGAAGGTGGACCGTGAAGCGCTGCGTGCCTCGCTGCAGCGCGCCGCGATCCTGTCCAACGAGAAGTACCGCGGCATCCGCGTGGAAGTCTCGCCGGGCAACCTGAAGATCAGCGCGCACAACCCGGAGCAGGAAGAAGCGCAGGAAGAGATCGAAGCCGACACCACGGTCAGCGACCTGGCCATCGGCTTCAACGTGAACTACCTGCTGGATGCCCTGTCCGCCCTGCGCGACGAGGAAGTCATCATCCAGCTGCGCGATTCCAACTCCTCGGCTCTGGTGCGTGAATCCAGCAGCGAGAAGTCGCGCCACGTGGTGATGCCGCTGCGTCTCTGACGCTTGCGTTGTTCCACGTGAAACAAGAAGACGCCCGGCAGATCCGGGCGTTTTTTTTTGTTCCACGTGGAGCATTACCGAGAACAGGCGGATGACGGTGGCCACGTCATCGATGGGAGACGCACATGGCTGCGGTGGTCGGAGTCGATTCCTTCGACCCCGGGTCTGCGCTGACTTCGCAGGTCAACAGTCGGCGAGGCGAAGCCGCATCTGCTGACGTTACTGTCCACAGGCCTGGATTCGTGCGCTCGAGGGCGTCCCAAGCTTTTAAATCTGGGTATAAATCTAAAGCATGGTGGTGCTGGTAGAGCCAGATTTCGTGGAAAACAGGCTTATCTCTTTGTTTTTAAAAAGATTTATGACCCTGAAACCCCCTGTATATCGGGCTCTGGGGCTGGGGGGGAAGCTGTGGATAGTTTTACCAGCGGTCAAAACCGGCTTTTTTATCCACAGATTGTCCATAGCTTGTGCATAAGTCATACAGACCTGCTGTGGACAGCGTGGAACGCAGCGCCTGAATTTCTTGAAATCTGTGGAACGCTCGGCTGCTCCGCCCCGCAGATTTCAAGCAATCAACGCACTGGCTCGCCCGCTGCCCTGCGCCGCATTGCGCGACGGGACCTGGCGAAGGCGAAAATCTGTTGAATTCTGCTCACGCCAGCCCTGCCAAGGCCCGCAGATTTCAAGAAATCCACGCTGTTCCAGCGGCCGGCATGGGCAGCAATCGGCACGGCTGCACGTGGAACCCACTTGGTGTCCGAAACGCGCGTTGCCGTCGCCCGCCATGCCCCCGCAACACGGTGCCGGCCTTGACCGATGCAGTAAGCTGATGGATTCCCTGCCCTGTTGCCGCCCCGCGCGGCTGGTCCCCCGCGTCCCATGCTGATCCGCCGCCTCGCCTTGAACCAATTGCGCCGCTTCAGTGCCGTGGAGCTGTCGCCCCAGCCGGGGCTGAACCTGCTGACCGGCGACAACGGTGCGGGCAAGACCAGTGTGCTGGAAGCGCTGCACCTGATGGCCTATGGCCGTAGCTTCCGCGGGCGCGTGCGCGACGGACTGGTCCGCCAGGGCCAGGAAGCGCTGGAGATCTTCGTCGAATGGGACGAACAGCGTTCCAGCCACCCGCC
Organism: Stenotrophomonas sp. ZAC14D2_NAIMI4_6; assembly: GCF_003086875.1. Classification (NCBI taxonomy): domain Bacteria; kingdom Pseudomonadati; phylum Pseudomonadota; class Gammaproteobacteria; order Lysobacterales; family Lysobacteraceae; genus Stenotrophomonas; species Stenotrophomonas sp. ZAC14D2_NAIMI4_6. The sequence continues at coordinate 3,837 of NZ_CP025996.1, forward strand.
CCACCGCCGCAAGGCTGGCCTGCGCCATAGCGGGCAGGAATGGAAAGGCCGGCTGGATGGCGAGGATGTGGCCCAGCTCGGCAATCTCTGTGCGGCCCTGGCGGTCGTGACGTTCGAACCCGGCAGCCATGCCCTGGTCAGCGGCGGCGGTGAACCGCGTCGGCGCTTCCTGGATTGGGGCCTGTTCCACGTGGAACCAGACTTTCTTTCGCTGTGGCGCCGCTACTCCCGTGCACTGAAGCAGCGCAATGCGCTGTTGAAGCAAGGCGGGCCCTCGCGGATGCTGGACACGTGGGACCACGAGCTGGCCGAGGCCGGCGAACCGCTGACCAGCCGGCGCCAGCACTACCTGGAGCGGCTGCAGGAGCGGACGATCGCCCTGGCGTCGCAACTTGCGCCCCAGCTGGGCATCCAGGGCCTGAATCTCAGTCCTGGCTGGCGCCGGCACGAACTGCCGCTGGCCGATGCGCTCCTGCTGGCCCGCGAACGCGATCGCCAGGCCGGTTACACATCGGTGGGCCCACACCGCGCCGACTGGAGCGTGGAGTTCCACAGCATTCCCGGTCGCGATGCCTTGTCCCGTGGCCAGGCCAAGTTGACGGCGCTGGCCTGCCTGCTGGCACAGGCCGAGGACTACGCCGAGCAGCGTGGCGAATGGCCGGTGATCGCGCTGGATGATCTGGCCTCAGAGCTGGATCGCACCCATCAGGCCCGCGTGCTGCAGCGGTTGCTGGCCGGGCCGGCACAGATCTTCGTCACCGCCACCGAAACACCGGCGGCGCTGGTGGATCTGCCCGAGATCACCCGGTTCCACGTGGAACATGCACGGATCGTGGCTGTGCCATAGTGGCAACATCAGGGCCCGCAAGGCCCGACTGGTATAATTCACGCTGTACCCCTACTTACCCGGCGCACCGCTCCACGTGGTGCCCGACCTGCGGAGCCTACGGCAAGCGCAATGACCGACGAACAGAACACCCCGGTAAACAACGGCAACTACGACGCCAACAGCATCACCGCCCTGGAAGGGCTCGAGGCTGTCCGCAAGCGTCCTGGCATGTACATCGGCGACGTCCATGACGGCACCGGTCTGCACCACATGGTGTTCGAGGTTGTCGACAACTCCATCGACGAAGCGCTGGCCGGCCATGCCGACCACGTCGCGGTGACGATCCACGCCGACGGCTCGGTGTCGGTGTCGGACAACGGCCGCGGCATCCCCACCGGCAAGCACGAGCAGATGAGCGCCAAGCTCGGTCGCGAAGTGTCGGCTGCCGAAGTGGTGATGACCGTGCTGCACGCCGGCGGCAAGTTCGACGACAACAGCTACAAGGTGTCCGGCGGTCTGCACGGCGTGGGCGTCAGCGTGGTCAACGCGCTGTCGCAGAAGCTGCTGGTGGACGTGTTCCAGAATGGCTTCCACTACCAGCAGGAATTCAGCGATGGCGCCGCGGTAACGCCGCTGAAGCAGCTGGGCACCACCACCAAGCGTGGCACCACCGTGCGCTTCTGGCCGTCGGTGGTGGCGTTCCACAACAACGTGGAATTCCACTACGACATCCTGGCCCGCCGCCTGCGCGAACTGTCGTTCCTCAACTCGGGCGTCAAGATCGTGCTGGCCGACGAGCGTGGCGACGGCCGCCGCGATGATTTCCACTACGAAGGCGGCATCCGCAGCTTCGTGGAGCATCTGGCCCAGCTGAAGACCCCGCTGCACCCGAACGTGATCGCCGTTACCGGCGAGCACAACAACATCGTGGTGGACGTGGCGCTGCAGTGGACCGACTCCTACCAAGAGACGATGTACTGCTTCACCAACAACATCCCGCAGAAGGACGGCGGCACCCACCTGGCCGGCTTCCGCGGCGCGTTGACCCGCGTGCTCAACAACTACATCGAGCAGAACGGCATCGCCAAGCAGGCCAAGATCAACCTGACCGGCGACGACATGCGCGAAGGCATGATTGCCGTGCTGTCGGTGAAGGTGCCCGATCCCAGCTTCTCCAGCCAGACCAAGGAAAAGCTGGTCAGTTCCGACGTGCGCCCGGCGGTGGAAAACGCCTTCGGTGCGCGCCTGGAAGAGTTCCTGCAGGAAAACCCGAACGAAGCCAAGGCCATCGCCGGCAAGATCGTCGATGCCGCGCGTGCACGTGAAGCGGCACGCAAGGCCCGCGACCTGACCCGCCGCAAGGGCGCGCTGGATATCGCCGGCCTGCCGGGCAAGCTGGCCGATTGCCAGGAGAAGGATCCGGCGCTGTCCGAACTGTTCATCGTCGAGGGTGACTCGGCAGGTGGTTCGGCCAAGCAGGGCCGCAACCGCAAGAACCAGGCCGTGCTGCCGCTGCGCGGCAAGATCCTCAACGTGGAACGCGCACGCTTCGACCGCATGCTGTCCTCCGACCAGGTCGGTACGCTGATCACCGCGCTGGGCACCGGCATCGGCCGCGACGAGTACAACCCGGACAAGCTGCGGTACCACAAGATCATCATCATGACCGACGCCGACGTCGACGGCGCGCACATCCGTACCCTGCTGCTGACGTTCTTCTACCGTCAGATGCCGGAGCTGATCGAGCGCGGTTACGTCTACATCGGCCTGCCGCCGCTGTACAAGATCAAGCAGGGCAAGACCGAGTTGTACCTGAAGGACGACCCGGCGCTGGACAGCTACCTGGCCAGCAGCGCGGTGGAAAACGCCTCGCTGGTGCCGGCGTCCGGTGAACCCGGCATCGAAGGCGTGGCGCTGGAGAAGCTGCTGCTGGCCTACGCCGGCGCGCAGGATGCGATCGCCCGCAACGCGCACCGCTACGATCGCCTGCTGCTGGAAGCACTGGTCGATTTCGTGCCGATGGATCTGGAAAGCCTGCGCAATGCGCCGGCCGGCGAAGGTCTGGACGCACTGGCCAAGCAGCTCAACCAGGGCAGCCTGGGCAGCCCGCGCTTCACCCTGGAACTGCAGGACGCCACCGAAGAGCGCTCCGCCGCTGTGCTGGTCACCCGCCGCCACATGGGCGAGGAGCACCTGCAGGTGCTGCCGCTGTCGGCCTTTGAAAGCGGCGAACTGCGCGCCATCCATCAGGCCGCCAAGCTGCTGCACGGTCTGGTGCGCGACGGTGCCACCATTGCCCGCGGTGCCAAGTCCATTGAAGTGGACAGCTTCGCCAAGGCACAGAACTGGCTGCTGGACGAAGCCAAGCGCGGCCGCCAGATCCAGCGCTTCAAGGGCCTGGGTGAAATGAACCCGGAACAGCTGTGGGATACCACGGTGAACCCCGATACCCGCCGCCTGCTGCAGGTACGCATCGAGGACGCGGTCGCGGCTGACCAGATCTTCAGCACCCTGATGGGCGATGTGGTCGAACCGCGTCGTGACTTCATCGAAGACAACGCGTTGAAGGTCGCCAACCTGGATATCTGACACACTCGACTGCTGGCCGGTGCGCGGGGAGGCGCGCCGGCCGTCGTCCCTTGACCACAGGTACCCGATGTCTGCTTCCGCTCCGGTTTCCGCACCGCCGCCGGTTCCCCCGGCATCCGCCGCGCCCCGCGCCTCCTCGCCGCTGGCCGGCTTCTTCATCGATCTGGGCATTGCCGTGGTAGCGCTGTTCGGGCTCAGCCTGATCAGCGGCATGGTCTGGGGCCTGACGCGTACCGTGGCGATCAGCGTGGCCAATGCCAAAGCCGGTGGCGAAGCCGCCGATGCCGGCGCACTGGCCGCCCAGCTCGGCCAACCCGGTGCCCTGGCACAGGTGGTGATGGCGCTGGTGGCCACCGGTGGCGCCGCGTTGCTGGTCTATTTCTGGCGCCGGCCGGCCAATGCCGCCGAACGCCAGCGCTCCCTGCAGGCACTGCGCCGCCCCGCGACCTGGGGCTGGACGCTGCTGGTGGCCACCCTGATCGTGATCGGCAGCAACGGCATCGCGTTCCTGGCCAAGCAGCTGGGCGTGGAACCGGTGCCCACCAACCTGCACCTGATGCAGAACGCCATTGCCCAGTTCCCGGTGTTCCTGGTGCTGTTTGCCGTGGTGCTGGCGCCGGCATACGAAGAACTGCTGTTCCGCCGCGTGCTGTTCGGGCGCCTGTGGCAGGCCGGCCGGCCCTGGCTGGGCATGCTGCTCAGCAGCCTGGCCTTCGCCCTGATCCATGAAATTCCCGGAACCAGCGCCAACGGTCCGGCCGAGATCGCCCAGCTGTGGCTGGTCTACGGCGGCATGGGCGCGGCGTTCTGCTGGCTGTACAAGCGCACCGGCACGCTGTGGGCCGCCATTGCCGCGCACGGCCTGAACAACGCCGTGGCGCTGGCGGCACTGGTGTTCTTCGGCGCCACGTAAGGCCACGCGCGCTTGACGAAAGATTAAGCAGGCGCGGTACACACTGCCTGCATGAACACGGGGGATTCCATGAAATCACTGCTGCTCGCCCTGCTCATTACGTCGCTGGTGGCCGCGTGCGCGACCACCACCTCGCCCACCGGCCGCCGCCAGATGGTGGGCGGCGTGTCGCAGGCTCAGCTGGACCAGCTGGGTGCGCAGGCGTTCGCCGAAACCAAGCAGAAGGAAAAGATCAGCACCGACGGCCGCCAGAACGGCTACGTGCAGTGCGTGGTCAATGCGCTGGTAGCCCAGCTTCCCGATCAATACCGTGGCGTACGGTGGGAAACCGCGGTGTTCGTCGACAAGGAACCCAACGCCTTTGCCCTGCCCGGCGGCAAGGTGGGGGTGAACAGCGGCATCTTCACCGTGGCCAAGAACCAAGACCAGCTGGCGGCGGTCATCGGCCACGAGATCGGCCATGTGATCGCCCGCCACCACGAAGAGCGCATTACCCGGCAGATGGGCGCGCAGACCGGCCTGGCAGTGCTGGGGGCGCTGGCTGGGGCTTACGGCGGCGATGGCGCGGCCAGCACGGTCAATCAGCTGGGCGGCATGGGCGCGCAGGCGGCCTTCCTGCTGCCGGGCTCACGTACCCAGGAAAGCGAGGCCGATGTGATCGGTCAGCGGCTGATGGCCCAGGCCGGTTTCAACCCCGCCCAGGCCGTGGATCTGTGGCAGAACATGATGGCCGCCAGTGGCGGACGCAGCCCGCAATGGCTGTCCACCCACCCCGATCCGGCCAACCGTATCCGCGAACTGCAGCGTGACGCCCCTGCCCTGGCGCCGGTCTACCAGCAAGCCCAGGCGGCCGGTCGCCGGCCAAAGTGTGGGTGAGTGCGCAGATTCATGCTGTACTGCAGCACATAAAACGATTTCTCATGCCATCCGTTTCTGATACGTTTGGCGGCTCAGATTTTTCTGACAGTCCGACTTTGCCGCTCCGGGCGGTTCGATCGAGGTGAACGATGATTTTCCGTAACCACAAAGCTGTGCTTTCCGTCCTGATCGCCACTGCCCTGACCGGCGCCGTGGTCACCGATGCGTTCGCGCAGTCCTCGCGTTCGTCCGAGCGTGGCAACCGCGGCGGCAAGCAGGCCAAGGCCGAAGTCCTGTACCCGAACGCCACCCGTGAGGAGCCGAAGGAAAAGGCGTCCTCGAAGATGGGCAGCAAGCTGCAGAAGCTGATTGACAACTACAACGATCAGAAGTTCCCGGAGACACTGCAGGTTGCCGGTGAGATCCTGGGCAACAGCGCGTCGAACAACTACGACAAGTCGCTGGCTGCGCAGCTCGCTTCGCAGGCCGCCTACCAGACCGACGACACCGCCGGCGCGATCACCTACCTCAAGCAGGCTCTGCAGCTGAACGGCCTGGACAACAACGGCCACTTCCAGGCCATGCTGATGCTGGGCCAGCTGCAGCTGCAGGAAGACCAGACCGCCGAAGGCCTGGCCACGCTGGACAAGTACTTCGCCGAGAGCAAGTCGAACAAGCCGGAAGAGCTGATCGCCAAGGGCCAGGCGCTGTACCAGCTGGAGCGCTACCAGGAAGCGATCCCGGTGCTGCAGCAGGCCATTGCCGGCGCCACCGAGCCGAAGGACAACTGGAACCAGCTGCTGATGGCGGCCCTGTCCGAAGCCGGCCAGACCGGTGAAGCGGTGAAGACCGCCGAGGCGCTGGCAGCGAAGAACCCGAACGACAAGAAGGCGCAGCTGAACCTGGCCAACATGTACATGCAGGCCGACCAGATGCCCAAGGCCGCCGCGGTGATGGACAAGCTGCGCAGCAGCGGCCAGCTCACCGAAGAGCGCGAGTACAAGCAGCTGTACTCGATCTATGCCAACACCGAGAACAAGGAAAAGGACGTCATCGCGGTCATCAACGAAGGGTTGCAGAAGGGCATCCTGAAGCCGGATTACCAGGTTTACCTGGCCCTGGCCCAGTCCTACTACTACTCCGACCAGGTGCCGCAGGCGATCGAGGCGTGGCAGAAGGCTGCCCCGCTGTCCAAGGACGGTGAGACCTACCTGAACCTGGCACGCGTCCTGCATGCCGAAGGTCGCGTTCCGGAGGCCAAGCAGGCCGCCCAGCAGGCGCTGGCGAAGGGCGTGAAGAACCAGGCTGATGCCAAGAAAATCATCAACCTGAAGTAAGTAGGAATAACGCCTGAACGCCTGCGAGATTAATGCGCAGGCGCTCAGGATTGGTATAAGCTTGGAGGTTCCTGCGGTGTCATGCACCGCTGATCAGGGATCCCGCCCCCCGGGACTCCGGCCCCACTATTGAGCTCTTGGCGCATGACGGAACAACTAGTCGTTCACCGGTACGAACAACCCGATGACAAGGGGCTGAGCTGGCCTCGCATCGTCGGCATCGCGTTTGTAATCGCCCTGCATCTGGCCGCCTTCATGATGCTCCTGATCCCCGCTGTGGCCCCCAAGGCCGTGGCTGAGAAGGAGCGCAACGTCATGGTGACCATCGTCGACGCGCCGCCGCCACCGCCGCCGCCGCCGCCGCCGCCGCCGCCGCAGGATACTCCGCCGCCGCCGGTGAAGAATCTGTCGCCGCCGAAGCCGTCGCCCGTCCCGCCGCCGCCGCAGGCGCCGGTCGTCGACGTGCCGGAACCGCGCCCGAACGATATCGTCACCCCGCCGTCGCCTCCGTCGCCCCCGGCACCGCCGGCGTCGATCGAGGCCAGCGTCGACATCTCGTCGAAGGCCATGAATCCGCCGCGCTACCCGCCGGCCGCTTTCCGCGCTGGTATCCAGGGCGAAGTGATCCTGATCATTGATGTCGATGCCCAGGGCAACGTCACCAATGTCACGGTGGAAAAGTCCAGCCGTAACCGCGACCTGGACCGTGCTGCGATGGAAGCCGCGCGCAAGTGGCGTTTCAACGCCGCTGAATCTGGCGGTAAGAAGGCTGCTGGTCGCGTCCGCGTCCCGGTCAACTTTGCGCTGAACTGATGCGAGCGGGTGGCCGCCGGCCACCCCTCCTCCGGTTCGATTGTCTAGCTTAGCTACACCCTTTATCACCACACACAACAAAGGTAAGCGTCATGCTGCAGGAAATTTTCATCGCCGCTGCTGCCGGGGGCAATCCGTCCAACGCCCTGTCGCAGATGGGCTTCGAGCACCTGATCCACGAAATGACCACCAAGCCGGGTGATTTCGCCGTTTCCTGGGTCGTGCTGCTGACCCTGGTCGTCATGTCGGCCATGTCCTGGTACTGGACCGTCATCAACATCTTCCGCGCTACCCGCCTGAAGAGCGCTGCTGACCGCGTCGTCAGCCTGTTCTGGGATACCCCGAACGCACAGGACGCCATCCGTGCGATGGAAGAACAGCCGGCTTCGGAGCCGTTCTCGAAGATCGCCCTGGATGCTGCGCAGGCTGCTGCCCACCACCAGCGCGCTGAAGGCGGCGCCACCGGTGGCCTGGGTGAAAACCTGAGCCGTTCGGAGTTCGTCGACCGCGCCCTGCGCCAGGCCGTCACCCGCGAAAGCAACAAGCTGCAGTCGGGCATGACCCTGCTGGCCACCGTCGGTGCAACCGCTCCGTTCGTCGGTCTGCTGGGTACCGTGTGGGGCATCTACGGCGCGCTGATCAAGATCGGTGCCACGGGCTCCGCTTCGATCGACGCCGTTGCCGGCCCGGTGGGTGAAGCGCTGATCATGACCGCCATCGGTCTGTTCGTCGCGATCCCGGCCGTGTTCGCCTTCAACTTCTTCAGCAAGATCAACAGCGCGACCATCAGCAAGTTCGATACCTTCGCGCACGACCTGCACGACTTCTTCGCCACCGGTTCGCGCGTCCGCTAATTGCGACGCGCTGTACCCAGCGAGAACGTAGTCAACACGATCTAGACGGAGCCCGTTATGGCTTTCAGTAGTGGTAACAGCGGCGGCCCCATGGCCGACATCAACGTTACGCCCCTCGTGGACGTGATGCTGGTGCTGCTGATCATCTTCATCATCACGGCGCCCCTGATGTCCCACAAGGTCAAGGTGGATCTGCCGGAGGCCAATCTGGTCCAGAAGCCGGACGACACCAACGACCGCAAGGGCCCCATCACCCTGGCAGTCAAGGAAGACGGTTCGATCTACTGGAACGACGAGGAAATCGACAAGCAGACTCTCGAGTCGCGCCTGGCGACCGCCGCCCAGCAGACCCCGCAGCCGCCGCTGAACCTGCGTGGTGACCGCACCACCAAGATGCGTGTCATCAACGAGATGACCAAGGTCGCTCAGGAACAGGGCATGCTGGACGTCGGCTTCGTCGCTACCAAAGAAAAGGGGCAATAAGCCATGGCATTCAGTAGTGGTGGTGGCAAAGGCCCCATGGCTGACATCAACGTGACGCCCCTGGTGGACGTGATGTTGGTTCTGCTGATCATCTTCATCGTGACCGCGCCGATCATGACGTACCCGATCGCCGTGGACCTGCCGCAGCGCGTGCTCAACCCACCGCCGCAGCTGGTCGAACCGCCGCCGCCGATCGAACTGAAGATCGACGCCAGCAACCAGGTCTCGTGGAACAACAGCCCGATCAGCACGCACGAACTGCAGCAGCGGATGGAACAGGAGGTCCAGCGTGACCCGACCAACCAGCCGGAACTGCGGATCGATGCAAGCCCGGATTCCGAGTACGACGTGATGGCCAAGGTTCTGGCCGCCGCGAAGAATGCTCAGATGAAGAAGATCGGCTTCGTGCAGCAGTAATTACGCAATACCGCAGCACAACAGTCATGACGCGACTGCAGACGCCCCTGGAGACAGGGGCGTCTTTTTTTGTGCCCGGGGGTGGGGTCAGAGCCCTTCCCTGCGGGAAGGGATCCGACCCCGGGGGCTCTGACCCCACCACCACGCACCCGCCCGCTATCATCGGCGCATGCTCGCCCTCTTCGATTCCCTGCGCGTCTGGCTCGATGGCATCGCCCATCTGGGCACGATCCTGGCCGTGGCCTACCTGCTCTACCTGCTGGCACTGGCCGGCTGGATCATGCTGCAGAAGCGCGAACCGGTCGCCACGCTCAGCTGGATCCTGTCGCTGGCCCTGCTGCCCTACCTGGGCCTCTTCATCTACTACCTGCTGGGCCCACAGAAGGTGAAACGGCAGCGCCTGCGCCGTGGCCGCGCGCGCTCGGGCATGGAGCACTACAGCGATGTCTGTCCGCCCGATGCCGGCTGCACCGAACTGGCCAAGGTGGCCCAGGCGACCACCGGCCTGGCGCCCAGCACCGCCACCGAAGTGACCTGGCTGGTGGATGGCGCGGCCACCTATGAAGCCCTGCTGCAGGCCATCGCCGAGGCGCGCGACCACGTGCACCTGGAGTACTACATCTTCAGCCCCGACCATGCCGGTACGGCGCTGCGCGATGCCCTGGTAGAACGTGCACGGGCCGGCGTGCAGGTGCGCCTGCTGCTCGATGCGGTGGGCTCGTCGTCGTTGCCACGGCGCTTCCTGCAGCCGCTGCTGGATGCCGGCGGCGAGGCCATCTGGTTCCATCCGCGGCAGCTGCTGAAACCTTTCAAACGGCCGTGGTTGAACCTGCGTACCCACCGCAAGCTGGTGCTTGTCGATGGACGCTTGGCCTTCACCGGTGGCATCAACATCACCGACGAAGAAGACGAGAGCCGCAACCCCAACGCCTACCGTGACCTGCACATGCGCATTGCCGGCCACGTGGTGCGCAGCCTGCAGCTGGTGTTCGTGGAAGACTGGCTGTACGCCAGCGGCCAGGAACCCTCGCGCTTCGACATCGCGCGGCTGTGGCCGGCCGACATGCCGCTGCGTGGCGATGGCAGCATCGATGCACAGGTGCTGGTGTCCGGCCCCGATTCGGGTTGGGAAACCATCCACCGCCTGCATGTGGCGGCCATCCAGGAAGCGCACGAACGGGTCTGGCTGGTCACCCCCTACTTCGTGCCCGGCGAAGCGGCGCGCATGGCGTTGACCTCGGCCGCACTGGGCGGGCTGGACGTGCGCCTGCTGGTGCCGAAGATGAGCGATTCCTGGTTCGTCACCCAGGCCGCGCGCTCGTACTTCGACGAACTGCTGCATGCCGGGGTGAAGATCTACGAATACGGCCCGCGCATGCTGCACACCAAGGCCTTCATTGCCGACGATGATGTCTGCATCGTCGGCAGCGCCAACTTCGACCACCGCAGCTTCCGCCTGAATTTCGAACTGTCGATGATGATCAGCGACCGCGACCGGGTGGCTGCGCTGGCCGAGCTGCTGCAGGCCGAATTCGACCGCTCGAGCCGTGTACAGGACCAGGCGGCCCGTTCGCTGTGGCTGCACCGCCTGCCCGAGGCGTTCGCGCGGCTGGCCTCGCCGCTGCTGTAACGCAGCGCTACACTGCCGCCTGACCTGCGGGAGATCGCACATGTACTGGCTGTACCTGCTGCTGGCGCTGGGCTGCTTCGCCTTCGCCCTGAAGACCCCGCACATGGGGCTGATGTCGCTGGCACTGCTGGCGGCGCTGGCCTTCCTGCTGGCCTGGGTGCGTGGCCGCTACGTGGCCCGCTTCGGCGATCTGCAGCGCGACCCGTCCACCCTGGTCGACGCCGAACAGGTGCGCCGGCTGCGCGAGCAGGCCCCCCAGGCGCATGCCTCGCAAGGGCACGCCCCGCGCGAACCCCACGATCCCCCTTCCCCGACCCCGTAGTTCCGTTCCATGACCCAGCTCAGCGTCAACGTCAACAAGATCGCCGTCCTGCGCAACTCGCGCGGCGGTGCCGAACCGGACGTGGTGCGCGCCGCCCAGGCCTGCCTGGATGCCGGTGCGCATGGCATTACCGTGCACCCGCGTCCCGACCGCCGCCACATCACCGCCGAGGACGTCCTGGCGCTGTCCACGCTGACCCGCGCCCGCGGCGTCGAGTTCAACATTGAAGGCAACCCCTTCGCGCCGCCGCGCGAGGGTTACCCGGGTCTGCTGCCGCTGTGCGCGCAGACGCGGCCGGCGCAGGCCACCCTGGTGCCCGACGGCGATGGGCAGATCACCTCCGACCACGGCTTCGACTTCAAACGCGACGGCGAGCGCCTGCGCCCGCTGGTGGCCGAGCTGAAAGCCATGGGCTGCCGGGTCAGCCTGTTCGTGGATGCCGGCAACCCCTTGCTGGAACAGGCCGCCGCAGTTGGTGCCGATCGCATCGAGCTGTACACCGGCCCATACGCCGAAGCCCACGCCGCCGGCGACGCGCGCGCCATGCTGGAGCTGTTCGCCAACGCCGCACGTCGCGCCCAGGCGGTCGGTTTGGGGGTGAATGCCGGCCATGACCTGTCGCAGGACAACCTGCGCGATTTCCTGGCGGCCGTGCCGCAGGTACTGGAAGTGTCCATTGGCCACGCGCTGATCGGCGAGGCGCTGTACGACGGCCTGGACGCCACCGTGAAGGGCTATCTGGCCCTGCTGTAAACCCTGGTCGCAGTTGTTGAGACCGCCGTGGCCCAGGCTTCTGGATTGCCACGGCGTTCGGCTGCGCCTGCCCCGTGGAACCTGTGGATAACCTTGGGGTCAACCTGCACCGGGATTCGCCTGTACGCCTACAGCTACGTGAATTCCCGCCGCTTGCGCCGCCTGTGGTTAGCAATAATACTAACGGCCCAGCAACGGCCGGAGGGCGACATGCAGCACCTGCCTCTCAAGGCCCACGCCGCCATCAAGGGTCGCGGCTCCACCTCGCATCTGGCCGGCCGCTTCGAAAGCACGGTCAGTGAGGCCATCGATGACGGCTGGGCGCCAGACGAAAGCGACGAGTTCAGCGCCCCCCGCCTGCGCACCGAAGTGCGTGCGGAGACCGCGCGCAGCATCATCAGCCGCAACAATTCCCCCGACGTGGGGTTCAGCCAGTCGGTGAACCCCTACCGAGGCTGCGAGCACGGTTGCTCGTACTGTTTCGCGCGGCCCTCGCACGCCTATCTGAACCTGTCGCCGGGCCTGGACTTCGAAACCAAGCTGTTCGCCAAGACCAACGCGCCGCAGCTGCTGCGCAAGGAGCTGGCGAAACCGGGCTACGTGCCGCAGCCGATCGCGCTGGGCATCAACACCGACGCCTACCAGCCGATCGAACGCAAGTTGAAACTCACCCGCCAGCTGATCGAGGTGATGCTGGAAACGAAGCATCCGTTTTCGCTGATTACCAAGAACGCGCTGGTGGAGCGCGACATCGATCTGCTGGCACCGCTGGCGGCGGAAAACCTGGTCAGCGTGCATTTCTCGGTCACCTCGCTGGACCTGCACCTGTCCGCCAAGCTGGAACCGCGCGCATCGGCACCGCATGCACGCCTGCGTGCGATGAAACGCCTGCACGAGGCCGGCATTCCGGTGGGCGTGATGGTGGCGCCGGTGATCCCGTGGATCAACGACAGCGAGCTGGAGGCCGTGCTGGAGGCCGCCCATGACGCCGGCGCCAGCACCGCCGGCTACGTGCTGCTGCGCCTGCCGCTGGAAGTGGCACCACTGTTCCGCGATTGGCTGGAAACCCACCACCCCGACCGCGCCGCGCACGTGATGAGCACCATCCAGCAGTTGCGCGGCGGCAAGGATTACGACAGCCAGTTCGGCACGCGCATGCGCGGCCAGGGCGTGTATGCGGATCTGTTGAACAACCGGTTCAAACTGGCGCGCAAGCGGCTGGGTTTCAATGCGCAGAACAGCCATTGGCCAAAGCTGGATTGCAGCCGGTTCCTGAAGCCGTTGCCGCCGCAGAAGGAATCGCCGCAGGGAACGCTCTTTTAGTAGAGTCGAGCTTGCTCGACTGAAGTTGAAAGCAGTCGAGGTAGAGTCGAGCTTGCTCGACTGATGATGAAAGCAGTCGAGCACGCTCGACGCTACGAAGCAGAAGCAGTCGAGCACGCTCGACGCTACGGGGTGGACGCGGCGCCCTGCTTCGGCCAAGAATCGGGGCGAGGCCCATGAAGGGCCGGACAGGAGATGCCCGTGAACGATGGCGCACTTGCCGCAGCGATCGCCGCTTCCGCTGCCAACACCCATCCTTGGATGCAGGCGCAGCATCGCCAGGTACTGGAGTACTTCGAACAGCGGCAGGCATTTTCGCCGGCGACCTCGATTCCGTTGGCCGCCTTCGACGTGGAGCTGGAAGAGGTGGTGTACGACATGATCGACGACGGCCTGGTCGAGGTCGTGGCGACCGACCGCTGCTACCTGGACCGGCAGACGCTGCTGCAGCGCGTGCAGGACGACGAACGATCGGCCGAGCGCCTCAACCGCGTGCTGCTGCGCTACGTAGTGCCCGTTCTGGTGATCGTACTCATCGCCGTGGGCGTAGCGCTGGCCCTGTAGCGTCGAGCTTGCTCGACTGAGCGCGCCGCAAAGAGCAGCAAAGCGCAGTCGAGCAAGCTCGACTCTACGGCGTCGTCAGCCCCCGAACAGCTTCTGCGCGCTCTGGAACAGGATCCAACTCGTCGCGATGAACTTGTCGCCACCCTGCGGCCGATTGCCACGATGGGTATGGGTGAACGCTGTCGGCGCGATCAGCAGGCTGCCGGTGCGCGGTGCGATCTTGCGGCCCTGGAACAGGAATTCGGTTTCGCCTTCCTCGAACTCATCGTTGAGGTAGAGCGTCCACAGCACGTGCCGGTGCAGGGTCTCGGCCTGCGGGTCCTTCGGGTACAGCTCACAGTGCCAGTACGGGTAACCGCCCTCGCCCGCCGCGTACCACTGCAGGTTGATGGCACCCGGGCGCAGGCAGGTGCGGGCCAGGTCGGCCAGCTGTTCCTGCGCCATGTCGGGGAAATCCTCGGCCGACAGTCGGCGCGGCTGGCCGCTGCTGTCCTGGATCTGCAACATCAGGGGCGCGATCAACGCCTGTGGATAACGGCGTAGATAAGTCAACAGTCCGGCGAAAACCGCCTGCTGCAGCGCGCTGTCCACATCCTTCCAGCCCTCCGCGCCACTGATGCGCAGATCCTTGCTGCGCTTGAGTTCCGGGAACACGCCACTGCCCACTGCGCCGGGTTTCAGGTGCTGGCTGGCACGCATGCGGGCAACGATCGCCGCGCAGACGTCGCTGGGGACGGCGTTGTGGATGACTTCGATGAAATCGACCGGACCCGGCTCGTGCATGCGTACATTCCTTCGGCGGCAAGGGCCTGATGGTGCCGTTTGCCGCCGCTGCTGTCACCCTGCGGTCATGTCATCGTTGTGCCATGACCGCTGTAGGGGTGGCCGCCGTCAGACGCTCTTCGCGTCGTGCTCCTGGTGATAGCGCACCGCTTCAGCCACTTCCTCGCGCGAACCCAGGAACACCGGCACGCGCTGGTGCAGATGCTCGGGCTGAATGTCGACGATGCGTTCGCGGCCGGTCCACGCGGCGCCGCCGGCCTGTTCCACCAGCAGGCCCATCGGGTTGGCTTCGTACATCAGGCGCAGCTTGCCGGCCTTGCCTGGTTCCTTCTTGTCCCACGGGTAGATGAAGATGCCGCCGCGGGTCAGGATGCGATGCACGTCGGCCACCATGCTGGCGATCCAGCGCATGTTGAAGTTCTTGCCGCGCGCGCCTTCCTTGCCGGCCAGCAGATCGCCCACGTACGCCTGCATGGGAGCTTCCCAGTGGCGCTGGTTGGACATGTTGATGGCAAATTCCTGGGTGGCGGCGGGAATCTGCATGTTGGCGGTGGTCAACACGAACTCACCGGTTTCGCGGTCCAGGGTGAAGGCGTGGGTGCCATGGCCGACGGTCAGCACCAGTTGGGTGCTGGGCCCGTAGATGCAGTAGCCGGCGGCAATCTGCTTGCTGCCCGGCTGCAGGAAGGCATCATCCCCCGGCAGTTCGACATTGGTGGGGCAGCGCAGCACCGAGAAGATGGTGCCGACCGAGACGTTGACGTCGATGTTCGAGCTGCCGTCGAGGGGATCGAACAGCAGCAGGAAATCGCCACGCGGGTAGATGTCCGGCACCGGCTGGCTGTGGTCCATTTCTTCCGACGCGCACGCGGCCAGGTGGCCGCCCCAGGCGTTGGCTTCCAGCAGGATCTCGTTGCTGATCACGTCCAGCTTCTTCTGCGCTTCGCCCTGTACGTTGCCGGTGCCGGCATCGCCCAGTACGCCGCCCAGGGCGCCCTTGCTGACGGCGATGGAGATGCTGGTGCAGGCGCGGGCGACCACGGCGATCAGCTGGCGCAGGTCGGCGTTGATGCGGCCGGCGTGCTGTTCTTGAATCAGGTACCGGGTCAGCGAAGTACGGGACATGGCGGGCGGGCCTTGGCAGCGGGGAAACGGCTATTGTCGCTGCTGCGCGCGGCGCGTGCGTGATTGGTTTGAGGGGAAATCGATTACAACGGCGTTGCGCTGTGCGGCGCCGTCTTTCTATCGAGGCCCGCGGGAGGGACAGGCTGCGCGGGACACGCCGTTAACCCATCCATGGGGGCTCGTAGGCGCCATCCTTGGCGCCTGCGGTCCCGCGCAGCCTGTCCCTCCCGCGGGCTTCAGGGTTCGCCGCGAGCGCGGAGGGTGTGGCAAAGGCAGGAGCAAAGGCAGAGCAAAAAACAAAGGCGCCTTTCGGCGCCTCTGTTTTCAAGCATGTGCAGCGGTGCTTCAGCCCTTGGCGACGGTGGCCACGGCCTTGGCGACGTATTCCAGGTTGTTCTGGCTCAGTGCGGCCACGCAGATGCGGCCGGTGCCGACGGCGTAGATGCCGAACTCGTCACGCAGACGCTCGACCTGCACGCGGCTGAGGCCGGAGTAGGAGAACATGCCGGCCTGCTGGTTGATGAAACCGAACTGCGGCGCGCCGGCGGCGGCCAGCTTTTCCACCAGACCGCCACGCAGGGCGTGGATGCGTTCGCGCATCTCGGTCAGTTCCTGTTCCCACAGCGCGCGCAGTTCCGGGCTGTTGAGCACACCAGCCACCAGTGCGGCACCGTGGGTGGACGGGCTGGAGTAGATGGTGCGGATGATGCGCTTGATCTGCGACTGCACGGCCTTGGCGTCGTTGGCGGTCGGGGCGACCACCGACAGTGCGCCCACGCGTTCGCCGTACAGCGAGAACGACTTGGAGTACGAGTTGGCGACGATGAAGCTGTCGATGCCGGCTTCGGCGATGATGCGCACGGCCGCGCCGTCCTGCTCGATGCCCTTGTCGAAGCCCTGGTAGGCCATGTCGATGAAGGGGAACAGCTGGCGGTCCTTCAGCAGCTGTGCCACCTGCTTCCACTGGCTGACGGTGAGGTCGGCGCCGGTGGGGTTGTGGCAGCAGGCGTGCAGCAGCACCACGGTGCCCGGCTGCAGCGTCTGCAGGTCGGCCAGCATGCCGTCGAAGTTCACGCCATGGGTGGCGGCGTCGAAGTAGGTGTATTCCACCACCTCGAAACCGGCCGCACCGAACACCGCGCGGTGGTTTTCCCAGCTGGGGTTGCTGATGGCGATGGTGGCGTGCGGCAGCAGCTTCTTCAGCAGGTCAGCGCCGACACGCAGCGCACCGCTGCCGCCCACGGTCTGGGTGGTGGCCACGCGGCCGGCGTCCAGCAGCGGCGAGTCCTTGCCGAACACCAGTTCACGGGTGGCCTGGGTGTACGCCGGCAGGCCGTCGATCGGCAGGTAGCCGCGCGGTTTTGCTTCGGTGGCGAGCTGCTGCTCGATCTGCTTGACGGCACGCAGCAGCGGAATGCGGCCGCTTTCGTCGTAGTAGATGCCTACACCCAGGTTGACCTTGGTCGGGCGGCTGTCGGCGTTGTACGCCTCGGTCAGGCCCAGGATCGGGTCGCCCGGGACCAGTTCCACGTTTGCAAAGAAGGACACGGCGGTACTCGTTCGATATGAGGGGGAGAAGAAGCGCGGGTCGCGTGGTTGCAGCCGTCGGCCGCAACCGTCCCATCGTAACAAAGCGTGCCACCGGCGCGGCGCTCATCGTCACGCTGCAGCCCGTACCATGCCGTGTTGTTTTCCCCCCGTGGTTGAAGCTGAACAATGAACGAGCCCGTGGCGCGTCGCCGCCTGCCCCTGCTGATCGCCCTGCTGCCGGCTGCCGCCGTGGCGCAGGCCCAGACCACCACCGCGTTGCCCACGGTGGAGGTGCAGGCCGCACGGGTACAGGGCATCGACCCGTTCGCGCTGCCGGCCAGCCAGGACACGGTCTGGGTGGACGACGACCGCAGCGGCGCCAGTGCCCAGCTTTCCGAGGCGCTGGCCGGCGTACCGGGGCTGCTGGCACGTGACCGGCAGAACTTCGCCCAGGACACCCAGCTGTCGATCCGCGGCTTCGGCGCCCGTTCCACCTTCGGCGTGCGCGGCGTGCGCGTGGTGGTGGATGGCGTGCCGGCCACCATGCCCGACGGGCAGGGCCAGCTGTCGCATGCCAGCCTGCTGGGTGCCGAGCGCATCGAGGTGCTGCGGGGGCCGTTCTCGGCGCTGTACGGCAATTCATCCGGTGGCGTGCTGCAGGTCTGGAGCGCGCAGGGCCAGGCCGGCGATCCCTGGCGGCTGCGGGTCAATGCCGGGGCCGACAACACCCTGAGCGTGGGTGCGCAGCTGCGTGGCGCCAGTGCCGGCATCGATTACAACATCGCCGCCAACCACTTCCGCACAGACGGCTGGCGCGACCACAGCCGGGCCCGGCGCGAATCGTTGAACGCGCGCATCGGCGGCGAGCTGGCCGGTGGCCGCCTGGAGCTGCTGCTGAACGCGCTGGACGCGCCCGACGCGCAGGACCCGCTGGGCCTGACCCGCGCACAGGTGGCCGCCAATCCGCGCCAGGCCACGTCCGTGGCCACGCAGTACAACACCCGTAAATCGGTCAGCCAGCAGCAGGCCGGGCTGCGCTGGACCCGTGAGACCGGCGCCCAGCGCTGGCAGCTGATGGGCTACGGCGGGCAGCGCGAGGTGACCCAGTACCTGGCCATTCCGCCGGGCCCGCAGGCCAACCCGCTGCACGCCGGCGGGGTGATCGATCTGGACGGCAACTACGGCGGCGTGGACGCGCGCTGGGGCTGGCGCGGCGATCTGGCCGGTCGCCCGCTGGACGTGGTGGTGGGCGCCAATGCCGACCGCCAGCGCCAGCACCGCACTGGTTACGAGAACTTCATCGGCAGCACGCTGGGCGTGCGCGGTGCGCTGCGCCGCGACCAGCGCGACACCGTGCAGAACGTGGACCAGTTCGCCCAGGCCTGGTGGCAGTGGAGCCCGCGCTGGTCGCTGCTGGCCGGGGTGCGCCACAGCACGGTGCGCTTCGAGTCGGACGACCACTACATCGTTGGCCGCAACCCCGACGACAGCGGTCGCCGCCGCTACCAGGCCACCACCCCGGTGGCCGGGGTCAGCTTCGAGGCCACGCCACAGTGGCGCCTGCATGCGGCGGTGGGCCGTGGTTTCGAAACGCCCACCTTCAACGAACTGGGCTACCGCGCCGATGGCCAGGCCGGGTTGGCGCTGGACCTGGCCGCCGCGCGCAGCCGCAACCTGGAAGTGGGCAGCAAGTGGCATGCGCAGAACGGCACCCAGTTCGACGTGAGCGTGTTCCGCGCCGACACCGATGACGAACTGGCGGTGGCCAGCAACACCAACGGCCGCAGCACCTACCGCAACATCGGCCGCACCCGGCGCCAGGGCGTGGAACTGCAGTACCGGCAGCCGCTGGCCGAACAGCTGGAACTGCAGGTGGCCTGGACCTGGCTGCAGGCGCAGGTGCGGTCCGGCTACCTGGCCTGTGCCGGCAGCGGCTGCAGCGTGCCCGATACCGAAGTGCGTGCCGGCAGCCGCCTGCCCGGCGTGCCCCGCCAGCAGGCCTATGCGCGCCTGCAGTGGTCGCCCGGTGCCTGGCAGTGGGCGCTGGAAGGCACCGCCAGCAGCGACGTGGTGGTGAACGATCTGGCCACCGAACGGGCGCCCGGCTACGTCGTGCTGAACCTGGAAGCTGGCCACCGCTGGTCGCTGGCCAGTGGCGATCTGCGCGCGTTCGCCCGCCTGGACAACGTGCTGGACCAGCGCTACATCGGCTCGGTGATCGTCAACGATGGCAACGGTCGCTTCTTCGAACCCGGCCCGGACCGCCGTGCCAGCGTCGGCCTGCAGTGGTCGTGGCGCTGAGCGCGCAGCGCGGCCCGTTACACACGCTTACATTCCCACACGCAGGAACACAGGACGGCGTCGCTATCATGACGCAAATGGGAATCGATCCCATTTGAATCTCCGATAAGGACTCCCCCTGTGACTGCCGATGCCCTCACCCGCGCGGGCCTGCCGCGCGCTGTTCTGCCGTGCCCGCATGCGCCTGGCCTGCGCCGCGCCCTTGCCCTGGCCGTCGCGCTGGCGCTGCCGCTGGCCGCCCATGCCGAGGCCCCGGCCGATGCCAACCCCACCACCCTGGACGGGTTGGAAGTGACCGCGCGCCGCCAGTCGCAGGCCGACAGCTACACCCTGCCGGTCAGCCGCGCCGCCATCGGCCTGGACCTGAGCGTGCGCCAGACCCCGCAGTCGGTCACCAGCGTCACCCGCCAGCAGATGGACGATCTGCAGATCGAATCCATCGATGACGTGCTGACCAGCACCACCGGCATCACCACCTATTCGCTGGACAACGCCGGCCGCACCACGTTCCGCGCGCGCGGCTTCGACATCGGCAACTTCAAGGTGGACGGCATGCTGGTGAACGGTGCCAGCAGCTTCAGTGGCGGCGGCGCGGCGCTGAACATGGATCTGTACGACCACGTGCAGGTGGTGCGCGGTGCCAACGGCCTGCTGGGCGGCACCGGCGATCCCTCGGCCACGGTCTACCTGGAACGCAAGCGGCCGACCGCCGACTTCGGTGGCGCCGCCGCGCTCACCCTCGGCAGCCATGACAAGCGCCGCCTGATGGGTGACGTGAACGTGCCGCTGACCACCGATGGTCGCGTGCGCAGCCGCTTCGTGGTCAGTGCCGAAGATTCGGACACCTTCCGCCAGCGCGAAGACATCCAGCGCCTGGCCGGACTGGCCAGCTTCGAGGCCGACCTGGGCAGCGCCACCGTGCTGAACCTGGGCGTGCAGTACGAAAAAACCCGCAACGGCGGCGCGTCGTGGGGCAGCAACGTGCCGATCTGGTGGGCCGACGGCAGCCGTGCGCAGCTGTCGCGCAGCACCAACCCTGCCGCCGACTGGAGCCTGGCCAAGCGGGACAACACCACCGTGTTCGGCAGCGTGGAACAGGGGCTGGGCGCGGACTGGACGCTGCGCGTGGCGTTCGCCCACGACAGCGGTGAAAGCTTCACCAACTACGGCGTGGCCAAGGTCAACAACGCCGCGCGCAACCAGGGCTTCGCCGGCTTCTGGAACCCGGACGGCAGCGGCGCCTTCCTCAATGCGATCCACAGCGAATCGGAAACCCGCCGCGACAACCTGGACATCAGCGCCAGTGGCCCGCTGCAGCTGTTCGGCCGCGAGCACCAGCTGATGGTGGGCTTCAACGGCTACCGCAGCGAGATCACCGACTACAGCTTCAGCGCCGCGCTGGGCAACTGCACCATTGCCGGCGTGGCGCCGTGGAGCGGCTGCCAGTACCGCGCCGTGGGCCTGCCGATCGCCGACTGGCGCAGCTGGGATGGCAGCTACGCGGGCTTTGAAACCTTCCGCACGCCTGCACGCAGCAAGACCATCACCGAGAACCTGGGCGGCTACCTGGCCGGTCGTTTCAGCCTGGCCGACCCGCTGTCGCTGGTGCTGGGCACGCGGCTGAGCAACTACAAGACCTATACCCAGACCTACACCCAGGCCGACGTGCGCACCCGTGGCGCGGCCACTGGCGAACAGCAGGTCGTCACCCCGTACGCCGGCCTGGTCTGGGACTTCGCCGCGAACTATTCGGCGTATGTGAGCTACACCGATGTGTTCAGCCCGCAGGGCAACGTGCGCGATGCCAACGACACCCTGCTCGATCCGGTGACCGGCAAGAGCTATGAGGCCGGCATCAAGGGCGAATGGGCCGACGGCGCACTGAACGCAGCGCTGGCCCTGTTCCGCAACGAGCAGAACAACGTGGCCGAAAGCACCGGCGAGGTGCATCCGGACACCGGCCTGACCATCTACCGCGCGGTGGACGGGGTGAAGTCCAAGGGTGCCGACCTGGAAATCAGCGGCCGGCTGGCCCAGGGCTGGAACGTCTATGCCGGCTACACCTGGCTGCAGGTCGATGGCCTGTCCTACCAGCAGGACCCGCGCCACCTGCTGCGCTTGAACACCACCTGGACCCTGCCCGGTGCGTTGTCGAAGCTGACCGTTGGCGGTGGCCTGTCGGTGCAGAGCGGCACGGTGATGTCGACCAACCCCGGCCGCCCGCTGGGCGGTGGGCGCTACGACGCCAGCAACCTGCCGATGGGCGGCTACACCCTGGTGAACCTGATGGCGCGCTATGCCCTGACCGATACCGTGCAGCTGGCGGTGAACGTGAACAACCTGACCGACAAGACCTACTACACCCAGTACGGCTTCTACGACGGGTTGATCTTCGGCGAGCCGCGCAGCACCACCTTCAGCGTGCGTGCGCGCTTCTGATCCCACCAACGGCGGCGCCTGCACTGCGGGGCGCCGCCGCTTCTGGGAAGATGCAGCAATGACTGACAACGCCGCTGCCACTGCGCGCATCCTGATCGTCGATGACGATCCGGAAATCGGCGCGCTGCTGGCCGAATACCTGGGCCGGCACGGCCTGCACACCGATACTGCCGCCGAAGGGATGGCCATGTGGGCAGCCCTGGATCGCCAGCGCTTCGACGCGGTGGTGCTGGATCTGATGCTGCCGGGCGAGGACGGCCTGTCCCTGTGCCAGCAGTTGCGTGCGCGCACGGCGCTGCCGGTGATCATGCTGACCGCCCGCGGGCGCGCGGCCGACCGCATCCTGGGGCTGGAACACGGTGCCGATGACTATGTGGCCAAGCCGTTCGACCCGCGCGAGCTGCTGCTGCGGCTGCAGGCGGTGCTGCGCCGGGCGCAACCGGCGGCGCTGGCCACGCGGCTGCGCTTTGCCGGCTGGACCCTGGACACGCGCACCCACCAGCTGCAGGCCGACGATGGCCGCCGCCACCTGCTGGGCGAGACGGATTTCATCGCGCTGCAGCTGTTCCTGCGCCACCCCGACGAAGTGCTGGAACGCGATTACCTGGTGGAACAGGTCTACGGGCGCGACCGCCTGCCCAGTGATCGCAGCATCGACATGTGCATCAGCCGGCTGCGGCAGATGCTGGAACACGACAGCCGCGCGCCGCTGCTGATCCGTACCGTGCGCCACCGCGGCTACTGCCTGGCCGGGCCGGTGCACGCCGATGGCTGAGCCGCGCCAGGGCTGGCCGCGCACCCTGTATGGCCGCCTGGTGCTGGTGCTGGTGGCCGGCATGCTGCTGGCCCAGCTGCTGACCGGCACGATCTGGCATGACGCCCGCTACGAGCGCGTGGCCGAGATTCCCGCGCGGCTGGCCGCCGCCCACGTCGCGCAGAGCCTGCGCCTGCTGGAAGCGCCGGGATCGCCACTGGCCGGTGCCGACCCGGCGTTGCTGTCCACCGCCGACCTGACCGTGCACGCGGTCGACGACGGTGGCCCGGTGCCGCTGCGTGCGCGTGACCGGGCGGTCGAACACCTGCTGCAGGCCGCACTGGCCAGCGAACTGGGCGCGCCGCGTGAACTGCACCTGCAGCACCTGCGCCTGTACGACGGGCAGGGACGCGAGGACGACAAAGCGCTGTCGGCCCGCCACGTGGCCGGGCAGTTCCAGTTGCGGGTGCGCAGCAGCACCGGCCGCTGGCTGCAGTT
The DNA here is from genome assembly GCF_003086875.1 of Stenotrophomonas sp. ZAC14D2_NAIMI4_6. Classification (NCBI taxonomy): domain Bacteria; kingdom Pseudomonadati; phylum Pseudomonadota; class Gammaproteobacteria; order Lysobacterales; family Lysobacteraceae; genus Stenotrophomonas; species Stenotrophomonas sp. ZAC14D2_NAIMI4_6. The sequence continues at coordinate 26,952 of NZ_CP025996.1, forward strand.
CGACGTGCGCGAAGGCCAGGCCGGCCTGCAGCTGGAGCCGGGCCACGCCCTGAGCGACTACCTGCTGCGCATCTATGGGCTGCGCACCTTGCTGATCGTGCTGCTGGCCCTGCTGGTGGTGCGCTGGCTGACCCGCCCGCTCACCCGCCTGGGCGCCGCCGCGCAGGCGCTGGGCCACAACCTGCACGCACCGCCGCTGCCACTGGAGGGGCCGCGCGAAGTCCGCCAGGCCGCGCAGGCCTTCAACCAGATGCAGCAGCAGCTGCAGCAGGCCGCGCAGGCGCGCGAGGAGCTGCTGGCTGCGGTATCGCACGACCTGCGTTCGCCGTTGACCCGGCTGCGCCTGCGTACCGAACTGCTGGCTGATGAAAGCGCGCGCACGCGCTGGCGTGCCGATCTGGACGACATGCAGGAGCTGGTGGATTCGATCCTGGACTACAGCAGCGCCACCCAGCTGCGCGGCGAACGCGAGCCGCTGGATATCGACGCCCTGCTGCGCACGGTGGTGGACGATGCACGCGAGGCCGGGCATGCGGTACAGCTGCAGGGACAGGCGGGCGTGGCCTACCGCGGCTTCCCGCGCAGCCTGAAGCGCGCGCTGGCCAACCTGCTGGACAACGCCGGGCGCTATGGCGGCGGCGCCTGGGTGAAGGCTTGGAGCGATGCACAGGCCATCCACATCCGCATTGTCGATGAAGGACCAGGCATTCCTGCCGAACAGCGCGCGCGCATGCTGCAGCCGTTCCAGCGCTTGGAAGCCTCGCGCAGCGCGCGGCATGGCGGTACGGGGCTGGGCCTGAGCATTGCCGTGGCCGTGGTGCAGGCACATGGCGGTGAACTGCTGCTGGAAGACGGCGAGGCGGGGCGCGGTCTGTGCGTGCGCATCACCCTGCCGCATGCGCCCGGGTAGAGTCGAGCTTGCTCGACTGGCTTCTGTAGAGCCGAGCCGTGCTCGGCTGTCTTGAAGCAGTCGAGCAAGCTCGACTCTACCAACAGCAGTCGAGCAAGCTCGACTCTACCAACAGCAGTCGAGCAAGCTCGACTCTACCAACAGCAGTCGAGCAGGCTCGACGCTACGCGTTCAATCCGGTGCCTTGGCCGGCACGAACGGCGAGGTCGGGTCGCTGGCCGGGAAGGTCTCCTCCAGTGCCTGGTCCTGGTTGTCGCTGGCGTGCTGCTTGCGCTCGCGGCGCTTGAGCGGGCTCTCCTGCCCGCCCCGGTGGCGGTCGCCACAGTCCTTGCGGTCCTGCGCCGCCTGTTCAGGGTGGTGGACCACGGGCAGGGCGTCCACGTGCTCGGCAGGCATGCCGGCGCCGCGGTCTTCGGCATCGGCCAGATCATGCTTGGCACGTTGTTCGCCCGGAACCGGGGTGTGGGTCTGGCGCAGGGGATCTCGGCTGGACATGGGCGTGCTCCGCGGACGGGGTGTCCACTACAGCGCCGCGCGGGTAAAGGAACCGCGAACCCGGCGTCATGAACATATCTGTCACGGCTGGATAACGGCACCGCCGGTATTCCTGCCCTCCCGCCTCGCTGCAGGAGCCGGCCATGCCCCGTCTTGAACGCCCCGCCCCGTCCGTGTTCAACGCCCTGCTGGACCCGGCCGCGCCGCGCCCGGCGCAACGTCGCAGCCGTCGCCATGAAGATCCGCAGGCGGTGGCGCAGGACTACCTGCAGTACATGCTGAACGACTACGAGACCCGCCGCGCCCACGGCCACCGCAACTGGCGTGATCTGTGCCCGGTGTACGCCTTTGCGTTGACCACCCATGCCGCCGACTGGCCGCGCGGCGATGCCGCCGACACCTGCGAAGAACTGGCCGAGCACTGGGAACAGATGCGCGGGCAGTCGCGCATGGGCTGGGCGCAGGCGCGCCCCGTGGTGGAAGACGCCTGGCGCGCGCTGGACCACATTCCGACGGCAGCGGTGCGGCCATTGCTGCAGTGATGCAGCACCGAACCCACGCGCGCCTGCACCACCCGCCCTGCACGGCCCCGACACGGCTGTTTCACGGCGGCCGACGGAAGCTGTGCGCCCCGCCGCTATGCAGGTGCGCGCCATGGCCCGCCCGATCTGGACCGGAACCCTTTCCTTCGGCCTGCTGAACGTGCCGGTGTCGCTGATGTCCGGTGAACGCAAGGTCGACCTGCAGTTCCGCATGCTGGATTCACGGGATCGAAAGCCGATCCGCTTCGAGCGGGTCAACGCCGATACCGGCGAAGAAGTGCCGTGGAAGGACATCGTCAAAGCCTACGAGTACGACAAGGGCAGCTATGTCGTGCTGGAAGAAGGCGATATCCGCTCGGCCGCACCGGAAAGCCACGAAACCGTGGAAGTGGAAACCTTCGTCGATGCCAACGCCATCGATCCACGCTACTACGAGAAGCCCTACCTGCTGCTGCCTGGCAAGAAAGCCGAGAAGGGCTACGTGCTGCTGCGTGAAACCCTGCGCGACACCGGCAAGGCCGGCATTGCGCGGGTGGTGGTGCGCACCCGCGAGTACCTGTGTGCGGTGATGCCGCAGGGCCATGCGCTGGTGCTGATGATCCTGCGCTACCCGCAGGAACTGGTCGATCCGGACGATTACAAGCTGCCCACCGGCAGCCTGGCCGACTACCGCATCACCGCCAAGGAAACGGCGATGGCCGGCCAGCTGATCGAATCGATGGCCGCCGACTGGGACCCTTCGCAGTACCACGATGAATTCCGCGAGCGACTGCAGCAGGTATTGAACAAGCGCATCAAATCCAAGGGCGGCACCACCCGCGTGGAAGAAGAGCCGGAACCGCGCGAGGACGCCACCACCAACGTGGTGGACTTCATGGCGCTGCTGCAGAAGAGCCTGGATGCGAACACGCGCACGCCGGCGAAGAAAACCGCTGCACGCAAGGCGCCGGCGAAGAAGGCCAGCAAGACGAAGAAGGCGAGCAAGAGCACCACCGCCAAGGTCGCCAAGGCGACCAGGAAGGCTGCAACGCGCCGCAAGGCAGGCTGAGCCGTGTCCCTGCACCAGTACCGCCGCAAGCGCCGCCTGGGCGGGGGCAGCGGGCAGACACCCGAGCCCGACGATGCCCCGGCGGCCGGCAACCCGAAGCGGCGCCCGCAGTTCGTCATCCAGCTGCACCATGCCAGCTCCCGCCACTACGACTTCCGTCTGGAGATGGATGGCGTGCTGAAGAGCTGGGCGGTGCCCAAGGGCCCTTCGTTGCGCGTTGGCGAGAAGCGCCTGGCGGTGGAGGTGGAAGATCATCCGCTTTCCTATGCCGGTTTCGAGGGCAATATTCCCGAAGGCCACTATGGCGCGGGCCATGTGCAGGTATTCGACCACGGCAGTTGGGCCTGCGAAGGCGACCCGCTGCAGGCCCTGGCCGACGGCAAGATCGACTTCGTGCTGCACGGGCAGCGCTTGGCTGGCGGCTGGAAGCTGGTGCGCACGGCCATGAAGGGCCGCCAGGTGCAGTGGCTGCTGATCAAGCGCGATGATGCGCAGGCACGCGATGCGGAGGCCGATGATCTGCTGCAGGAAGCCACGCCATCGCGCGCGGTGGCCCGTACGCGCGGCACGACACCCACCGCGCCACGCAAGGCTGATGCGCGCTGGCACGCGCGCGCGCTGAAGCTGGCCGGTGCACGTGATCATGCATACCCGCGCGGCTTCAAGCCGCAGCTGACCGACCACCGCGACAGCGCGCCCGACGGCGAGCGCTGGCTGCATGAGATCAAGTGGGATGGCTATCGCCTGCTGGCCGACCTGCACGAGGGCGAGGTGAAACTGCGCTCGCGCAATGGCCTGGACTGGACCGCCGACTTCCCCGAAGTCACCCAGGCCGTGCGCGCGCTGCCGGTGCGCGATGCGCGCCTGGATGGCGAGCTGGTGGTGCTCGATGCACAGGGACGCAGCGACTTCGCCGCCCTGCAGCGGGTGATCGATGGCAGTTCGAAGCAGCCGCTGCGCTACATCGTGTTCGACCTGCCCGGCGTGGCCGGCGTGGACATCAGTCGTGCGCCACTGGTCGAACGCAAGGCCTTGCTGAAGCAGCTGATCGGGACGGAACCGGGCACGCTGGCCTTCAGCGAGCACGTGCTCGACCACGGGCCGGCGGTGTTCGCCGCCAGTGGCGACGCCGGCTTCGAGGGCATCGTCAGCAAGCAGGTGGACGCGCCCTACGTGAACACGCGCGCGCGCAGCTGGGTGAAGGTGAAGCATGAAGACAGCGACGAGTTCGTCATCGTCGGACACACCGCACCCAAGGGCAGCCGGGTCGGCTTCGGTTCGCTGCTGCTGGCCACGCCCGATGGCGACGGCCTGCGCTATGTGGGGCGGGTCGGCACCGGTTTCGATGATGCAAGCCTGAAGAGGCTGGGCAGCGTGCTGGCGCCTTTGGCGGGGAAGACGCCGGTGCTGGAACTGCCGGCCCATGTCCCGTTGCGAGCGTCCAGCGTGCGCTGGGTGAAGCCGCAGGTGGTGGCCGAGGTCGCCTTCCGTGGCTGGGGCAAGGAAGGACTGCTGCGCCAGGCCAGCTTCAAGCGCCTGCGCAGCGACAAGGGAAAGCAGGACCTGGGCGTGGCACAGCCCGCTGCGGGGCGCGATGACACTGCGGTAGCCATCAGCCATCCCGAGCGGGTGGTGTACCCGCGGCAGAAGCTCAGAAAGGGGGATGTGGCCGACTACTACCGGCAGATGGCGCGCTGGATTCTGCCGGAGATTGCCGCTCGCCCGCTGTCACTGCTGCGTTGCCCGGACGGCGTCGGCAAGGCCTGCTTCTTCCAGAAGCACCACGGACCGGGCCTGGGCGATGCGGTGCATGCCGTGCCGCTGCAGCAGAAGAGCGGGCGCGAGGACTACGTCTACATCGACGATGCGCGCGGTTTGCTGCAGCTGGTGCAGATGAACACGCTGGAGCTGCATCCGTGGGGTGCGACGGTGGATGATCCCGAGCATCCGGACCGGCTGGTGTTCGACCTGGACCCCGGTGACGGTGTGTCCTGGGCGCAGGTAAAGACGGGTGCCCGCGATGTGCGCGACCGCCTGCTGCAGGTCGGCCTGCAGAGCTTCGTGCGGTTGTCCGGTGGCAAGGGCGTGCACGTGGTGGTGCCATTGCAGCCGAAAGCCGATTGGGAACAGGCCAAGACATTCTGCGAGGCCTTCGCGCAGGCGATGGCGCTGGAACAGCCTGAGCGCTACGTGGCGACGATGAGCAAGGCCAAGCGCAGCGGCGTGATCTTCATTGACTGGCTGCGCAACACCCGCGGTGCCACCAGCGTGTGCTCGTGGTCGCTGCGGGCACGCGACAGCGCCGGCGTCGCCGTGCCGTTGCGCTGGGACGAGCTGGCGCGGGTGAGTGCTGCCGATGCCTTCCCGATGCCCAAGGCGTTGGCCCGGGCGAAGCGGCTGAAGGCCGACCCCTGGCAGGGCATCGAACGGTTGCAGCAGGTGTTGCCGGGCGGTAATCGGTAGCGCCGGGCCACGCCCGGCGCTACCAGATCACTGCGGCGCCGATCAGAAGTCCGCGCGGATGCCGAAGGTCACCCGGCGTCCGGAGAACTCGTACTGGGTCGGGAAGGCCTTGTTGATCGTATAACCGCTGGTCTTTTCATCCAGCAGGTTGATCGCTTCCAGGTTCACCTTCCAGGTGTCGTTCAGGCGCAGGCCGATGGACGCGTCCAGCTGACCGTAGGCATCGCGGTAGACCGGGTACATGTTCAGGTGGATGTACTCGACGTACTTGTCCTTGTAGTTGTACGAGGCGCGCGCGCTGAAGCGATCGTTCTCGTAGTACAGGGTGAAGTTGTACGCCTTCTCGGCAAGGCCTTCCGGCGGGGTGGGAATGTCCAGGTCCGAAGCGCCGGTCAGCGAGTTGTCCAGCTGGGTGTAGTTGGCATTGATACCCCAGCCTTCCAGCGCCGGATGCAGCATCGACAACGGCAGCTGCGCCACCAGCTCCACGCCGGTCACCTTGTAGGAACCGTCCGCATTGACCGGCTGGTAGACCTCGAAGTCGTAGTAGCCGTCGAGCGACCCGTTGGCATTGAGCTTCTCCACGCCGGGCACGATGCCGGTCAGCGACTGCCGCACCACGCCATCGATCTTCTTGGAGAAGTACGATGCGGCCAGCAGCCCGCCGTTCTGCAGGTACTTCTCAAGGCCCACTTCCCACTGCCGGGCGGTGGTCGGCTTCAGTGCCGGGTTGCCGTCCATGAAGCGGAAGCTGCTCCAGCTGACCGTGCGGCGATAGGCGATGTCGGTCAGCGACGGGCGCATCAGCGTTTCCGATGCGGCGCCGCGCAGCACCAGGCCATCGGCAATCTCGGCGGTCATGTTGAAACTGGGCAGCACATCGCTGTAATCGCCGCTGCTGGAAATCGGCGTGGGCGTGTAGCCGTTGCTGCCATCGGCGTTCTGCACCGGGTGGAAGCCGGCCGAATCCACATCGGTGTCGATCGAGCGCACACCCAGGTTGGCATACACCGGCACCCGGCCGATATCGAAGTAGAAATCGGCCATGGCGTACAGCGCCAGGGTCTTCTCTTTCACTTCGTAGTACTGGCCTGGATCAATCGGCGTGCTGTAGCCGGGGTAGCGGAACGTCGCGCGTGCATAGGCGTTGGACACCTGCTGCCAGTCCAGATCGCTGGGGCGATAGCCGCCGCCCGGCGCCAGCTGGCTGATCCAGGTCGGGTTGCTGTCGGCCAGGGTGCGGGTGTTCACCCAGGCCACGCTGCCGGCGCTGGGGCCCTGGATCTTGCCGCTGCCGAACGCGCGTTCCTTGGTCTTGTCGGTATAGCGCGCGCCGAACTGCACGGCGTTGAGCGCGGGGAAGAACGCCAGGTTGAGCTGCCGGCGCAGGTCGAGCTGCGCGGCGTACTTGTCATCCTTCACGTTCTCCACTTCGGTTTCGTAGGCCTCGAACAGGTATTTCTCCGGCGAGGCATACATGTTGAAACCGTTGGAGGCTGCACTGGGCACGGTCTCGCCGCCATCGGCAGTCCAGCGCGTGCGCGAGGGCGCATAGGCCACATGCTTCAGGTTGGCGTAGTCCGAATCCTTGCGCGCGCCGGAATAGCCGACCAGCGCGTCGATATCCCAGCCGCCCACCTTCCAGTCCAGTTTGCTGCTGAACTGGCGATAGTCGGTGTTGGCGCTGCGTTCCTTGCTGAGGATCTCGTGCTGGGTGGCGGTGTAGGACACATCCTTCAGCACGGTGATGCCATAGGCCGACAGGGTGTCGCTGTCGTAGTCGTGGATGGTGTCGAGCGTGCTGCGGCTGGAGGCCGAATAGGCGGCCGCATCGTACTCGTCCTCATGCGTGTCGTAGCCGCCGAACATGGCATCGAAGCTGAGCGAGAACGTATCGCTGGGCTTGAACTGCAGCGATGCGGTGGCACCCCACTGGTCCTGTTCGTTCAGATAGACGCGGTCGCCGACCTTGTCCTGGAAGATGATGCGGCTGGTTTCATCCTTGTCCATGCGGTCCTGCACGATGATGCCCGCATCGCGCGCCAGCACCGCCGCGGCCTGCGCGCCACGCGTGCCTGACGCCTCCAGGAAGCGCCCCATCGGCCGGAAGTTGATGCCCGAGTTGGAATCAGTACGGTTCGTGCGCTTGGCCTTGGAGAACGACACCAGGCCACCCCAGTCGCCCCAGGTGTCGCTGGCCAGGAACGAGATCTTCGGATCGATCTTGCCGTTGATCGAGTTGTGCGAGGCTTCGGCCGAGGCGCTGAACTTCGGTTCGGCATAGTCGAACGGCTTGGCGGTTTCGATGTAGACCGAGCCGGCGATGCCCCCTTCCTCGTCGGCCGCGGTCGGCGACTTCTGCACGGTCACCGTCTGCACCACGTCGGCGGCGAAGATGTCGAACTGCACATCACGCCCACCGCTGCCGGAGGCCGTGGCCAGGTTGTTGATCGACACCAGGGTGAACTCGCTGGGCAGGCCACGCACGCTGACCTTGCTGCCCAGGCCCTTGTTGCGCTCGATGGTGACACCGGGCATGCGCTGCAGCGCTTCGGCCAGGTTCTGTTCGGGGAAATCGGCCACGTCGGTGGCCACGATCGAATCGGAGAAACCGATGTTGGCGCGCTTGAGGTCGACGGCCTCCTCAAGGCTTTTGGCGTAGCTGCCGGTCACGGTCACCGTGTCCAACTGCTGCAGCTGTTGGCGGGTATCGCCATCGGCGGCCTCTTCGGCCATCGCGTCGATGGGCAGCACGGCCAGGCCGCCGATCAGCACCGCATGCACGGCGCGGGACAAAAGCTTCGCATGGGGAGCCGCAACGGCGGCTTCCCGGATCTGGTGACGCATCGGATGATTTCCCGGTTCCCTGTGGTGTCTTACGCCGCGCCTGCCCCTTTATCCGTGGGTGCAGGCCCCTGCGCCGCGTTGCCGACGTTCGGCGGGCACCGAGCCTAGGGGGGAATTGTTAAGCCTGTGTTGCGCTGCGCGAGGGGCGGCGCCCGAACCACCAGCCCAGCAGCAGTTGCACCGGCAGTGACAGCAGCAGGGAAACCGCGAACCAGCGTGGGAAATCGCCGCCCATCAGCCACAGACCGTAACCGGCACCGAGCACCAGCAGCAGCCACACCGAGGTGCCATGCGCGCGCGGCCAGCACGGCGCGTAGTAGGTCGCGAAGGCAATGGCGGCGATGCCGCCCAGCACGCTGAAGCCCAGGTCCCAGCCCAGCTGCGCTTCACTGCCCGGGTGCAGGCCGAACAACGACGGCAGCCAGCCACCGGCGCTGCTGACCAGAGCCAGGGCAAGCAGCGCACCGATCAGGGCGACGATGGACAGGAAGATGGTTTTGAGCAGGGCAGGCATGCACACATTGTACGGCGCGCCGGGTCATGCCTTGCTGGCGGCCTGCAAGGCGGCGAACTCTTCATCGCTGAACAAGCGCGAGCGCACCAGGAAGCGCACGCCCTCGCCGTTTTCCAGCGAAAACATGCCGCCCCGCCCGGGCACCACGTCGATGATCAGCTGTGTGTGCTTCCAGTATTCGAACTGCGAGGGGCTGATGTGGAACGGCGCGCCGCCGATCTCACCCAGGCAGACGTCACGGTCGCCCACGATGAAATCGCCCTGCGCGAAGCACATCGGCGAAGAGCCATCGCAGCAGCCACCGGATTGATGGAACAGCAGCGGGCCGTGGCGCGCGTGCAGCCGCTCGATCAGCTGCAGTGCGGCCAGGGTGGCGGTGACCTGTGGCGGAAGGTCGTTCATGGTGGCCTCGTTCGAGGGTCAGAGCCCTCTGCCAGTGGCAGAGGGATCCGACCCCTTTGCACGCCTGCCGCGCCCGTGGGAGAGGGGGACGGGCGCGGCAGCCGTGCGCGGGAGGGTCAGGCGGCGAAGTCCAGCACCACGCGGCCTTCAATGGTGCCCGCGTGCATGCGCGCGAACACGTCGTTGACGTTCTCCAGGCGGTCGGTGCTGACCGTCGCCGCCACCTTGCCCTCGGCAGCGAACAGCAGCGATTCCTGCAGGTCCAGGCGGGTGCCGACGATGGAACCGCGCACGGTCACCCCGTTGAGCACCATGCCGAAGATATCCAGGGGGAAGTTGCCCGGCGGCAGCCCGTTCAACGACACCGTGCCGCCGCGGCGGACCATGCCCAGCGCCTGCTCGAACGCCTTGGGCGACACCGCGGTGACCAGTGCACCGTGCGCGCCGCCGATTTCCTTCTTCAGGAACGCGGCCGGATCGGTGGTGCGCGCATTCACCGTCACCTGCGCGCCCAGGCGCTCGGCAAGCTTCAGCTTGGCATCGTCCACGTCCACGGCCGCTACGTTCAGGCCCATGGCGCGTGCGTACTGCACGGCCATGTGGCCCAGGCCGCCGACGCCGGAAATCACCACCCAGTCGCCGGGCTTGGTGTCGGTCACTTTCAGGCCCTTGTAGACGGTCACGCCGGCGCACAGCACCGGTGCGATCTCCACGAAGCCCACTCCCTTGGGAAGCAGGCCGACATAGTTGGCATCGGCCAATGCGTACTCGGCGAAACCGCCGTTGACCGAATAGCCGGTGTTGCGCTGTGTTTCGCACAGCGTTTCCCAGCCGCCCAGGCAGTGTTCGCAATGGCCACACGCCGAGTACAACCAGGGGATGCCGACCCGGTCACCTTCCTTGATGTGGCCGACCCCGCCGCCCACGGCCACGACGTGCCCCACGCCCTCGTGGCCGGGGATGAACGGCGGGTTCGGTTTCACCGGCCAGTCGCCCTCGGCGGCGTGCAGGTCGGTATGGCAGACGCCACAGGCCTCGATCTTGACCAGTACCTCGCCCGCCCCCGGGCGCGGTACCACCACTTCTTCGATGACCAGCGGCTTGCCGAACTCACGGACAACGGCGGCCTTCATGGTTCTGTTCATGCATGGATCTCCGTAGTGCGCTTGCGGACAGAATGGCGCCGGCGGCGAACCGGCGCCTTGATCACGATCAAACTTCAGAAGAAACCCAGCTTCTTCGGCGCGTAGCTCACCAGCAGGTTCTTGGTCTGCTGGTAGTGGTCGAGCATCATCTTGTGGTTTTCGCGGCCGATGCCCGACTGCTTGTAGCCGCCGAAGGCCGCGTGCGCGGGATAGGCGTGGTAGCAGTTGGTCCACACCCGCCCGGCCTGGATCGCGCGCCCGACCCGGTACAGGCGCGCCGCATCGCGGCTCCACACGCCCGCCCCCAGGCCGTACAGCGTGTCGTTGGCGATCTGCAGGGCCTCTTCCTCGGTCTTGAAGGTGGTCACCGCCACCACCGGCCCGAAGATTTCTTCCTGGAAGATGCGCATGCGGTTGTGGCCCTTGAACACAGTGGGCTTCACGTAGAAGCCGCCGGCCAGCTCACCCTGCAGCGTGTTGCGCTCGCCGCCGATCAGCACTTCAGCGCCCTCCTGGCGGCCGATGTCGATGTAGGACAGGATCTTTTCCAGCTGCTCGCTCGATGCCTGCGCGCCGATCATCGTGTTCGGGTCCAGCGGGTCACCCTGGACGATCGCCGCCACGCGCGCCAGCACGCGTTCGATGAACTTCTCGTAGATCGATTCCTGCACCAGTGCACGCGAGGGGCAGGTACAGACCTCGCCCTGGTTGAGCGCGAACATCACGAAGCCTTCCACCGCCTTGTCGAGGAAGTCATCGTCTTCGGCCATCACATCGGCGAAGAAGATGTTGGGCGACTTGCCGCCCAGCTCCAGGGTGACGGGAATCAGGTTCTGGCTGGCGTACTGCATGATCAGGCGGCCGGTGGTGGTTTCACCGGTGAAGGCGATCTTGGCGATGCGCGGGTTGCTGGCCAGCGGCTTGCCCGCTTCCAGGCCGAAGCCGTTGACCACGTTCAGCACGCCCGGCGGCAACAGATCGCCGATCACTTCCATCAGCACCAGGATCGAGGCCGGGGTCTGCTCGGCGGGCTTGAGCACCACGCAGTTGCCGGCGGCCAGCGCCGGGGCCAGCTTCCACGCCGCCATCAGCAGCGGGAAGTTCCACGGAATGATCTGCCCGACCACGCCGAGCGGTTCATGGAAGTGGTAGGCCACGGTGTCCGCATCGATCTCGGACAGGCTGCCTTCCTGCGCGCGCAGGGCACCGGCGAAGTAGCGGAAGTGATCGACCATGAGCGGCAGGTCGGCGTTGAGCGTTTCGCGGATCGGCTTGCCGTTGTCCCAGGTTTCGGCATGGGCCAGCAGTTCCAGGTTCTGCTCGATGCGGTCGGCAATGCGGTTCAGCACCAGCGCGCGCTGGGCCACCGGAGTGCGGCCCCAGCCCTCCCGGGCGGCGTGGGCCGCGTCCAGCGCGGCTTCAACATCGTCGGCATTGGAGCGGGCCACTTCGGTGAACACCTGGCCGTTCACCGGCGAGGTGTTGTCGAAGTACTGGCCGCTGCGCGGGGCAACCCAGTCGCCGCCGATGTAGTTGCCGTAGCGCGGCTTGAAGATCGAACGCGGGTCGGTGGCATGCGGACGGGTGGACGGTACGGCGTTCATGCGGGGCTCCCAACGGGTTGGCGTAGTGCCCGTGCTGGCGCAAGGACGGTGCCAACTGTGGCGTGCTGCGGCGCGTCACGAGGTCCTGCGCTGCCCCGCCTGCGCCTGAGACGCGCGGCTGCGGCGCTGCAGCAGCGGCCTTCCTTGCGGGCTGGCGCGCGATGTGCTGTTAATCGGAACAGGTCCTGAAACAACTGTCGCAGAATGCGACACAGGAGGCTGTCGGTGTCCCCGCTTGCTCCCGACCCGCGCCTGGGCAGTGCCCGGCGCAGTTTCTTCGAACGCGGTGCGGCGCCGGTGGGCGCGGTGCCCGACGCCATCCTGCACTCGTGGCAGCGCTGCCAGCGCCATGGCCTGCTGGTGGACGCGCAACCCAATGCCGAACCGCTGACCGATGGCCGCCTGCGCGAGCTGCGGCAGCGCCGCGAACGGTTGTGGCGGCAGGCCCGGCCCGAACTGGAAGGCTTGGCGGCGGAGATGACCCACAGCGGCAGCATCGTGCTGCTGACCGACGAGGATGGCTGGATCCTGGATGCCGAAGGCAGCACCGGCTTCCTGGACAAGGCTGGCCGTGTCGCGCTGATGCCGGGCGTGCGCTGGGACGAAACCAGCGTGGGCACCAACGCGATCGGCACCGCGCTGGTGGAAGGCCGTGCGCTGCAGGTACGCGGTGGCGAACACTACTTCGCCCCGCACGGCATCCTCACCTGCTCGGCGGTACCGATCATGGACCCGCACGGCCAATGCCTGGGGGTGCTGGACGTATCCGGCGACGCGCGCCTGCCCCACCTGCACGCACTGGCCCTGGTGCGGCAGGCGGTGGCCCAGATCGAGCACCGTGGTTTTGCCGATGGGCTGCCCGACTGCGAGCTGTTGCGCCTGCACCACCAACCGGTGCTGCTGGGCAGCGCGCGGGAGGGCGTGCTGGGCTTCCGCGGCGGGCGCCTGGTCGCGGCCAACCGTGCCGGCCTGGCCCTGTTCGGGCTGGAGCGCCATGACATCGGAAGAACGCCGTACGAAGCCTTGTTCGAGCAACCGCTGTCACGGCTGGCCGACGATGGCGTGCTGCTGGATCGCCAGGGCCGCCGCCTCTACGGGCTGCGCCAGCCGCGCGGTACGCGGCGCGCGCAGGGCGCCCCCGCGCAGCGCCTGCCGCAGGCGCCGCCGGTGGTCGCAGCGGTTCCGCGCGGGCCGTTGTTCGATGCCGCCCAGCAGGCGCAGCTCGACGCGGCCGGGCGGGTCCTGCAGGCGGGCCTGCCGGTGCTGCTGCAGGGTGAAACCGGAACCGGCAAGGAAGTATTCGCACGTGAACTGCATGCGCGCAGCGCACGCGCGGGGCGGCCGTTCGTTGCGGTGAACTGCGCTGCATTGCCCGAGGGCCTGATCGAATCGGAGCTGTTCGGTTACGAAGAAGGCGCGTTCACCGGCGCGCGCCGCCACGGCAGCACCGGGCTGCTGCGCCAGGCCGAAGGCGGTGTGCTGTTCCTGGATGAGATCGGTGACATGCCGCTGGCGCTGCAGCCCCGGTTGCTGCGCGTGCTGCAGGAACGCGAGCTGTCGCCGCTGGGCGGCGGCAAGCCGGTGAAGCTGGATTTCGCCCTGGTCTGCGCCAGCCACTGCGACCTGCCGCAGGCGGTGGCCGCCGGGCGCTTCCGCGCGGATCTGTACTACCGCATCGCCGACCACGTGGTGACCCTGGCACCGCTGCGCCAGCATCCCGATCGTGGCGCGGTGGTCGATGCGCTGTGGCAGCAGCTGGGCCACGACCAGGCGTTGCCCGCTGCCACCCGTGCCGCGCTGGCGGCCTGTGCCTGGCCGGGCAACCTGCGCCAGCTCAGCGCCTGCCTGCGCACCCTGGTGGCGTTGGCAGGGCCAGGCCAGCCGGCAGGCCCGGAACTGCTGCCTGATGGCGTGCGCAACGGTGCGGCGGACACCGTGCCACCGGTACTGGCGTCCACCGCAGCACTGGGGGAGATTGCCGAAGCGGCGATGCGCCAGGCGCTGGCCGCGTGCGAGGGCAATGTAAGCGCAGCGGCCAAGCGGCTGGGAATCAGCCGCAGCACGCTGTACCGGCGGCTGGGCGCACCGCGCGGCGGTTGAACGCGGGGCAATGCCGGGCTTGCGCGACGAACCCGGTCCGTAGAGTCGAGCCTGCTCGACTGCTCTACGCGAAATGCCGCGAAAGGCCAGTCGAGCAAGCTCGACTCTACCAACGGCGGTGGCCGTCAGCTGGCCAGTACCGAGGCCTGGCGTGCCAGGTCTTCGATGCCCTGCCAGTCGCGCGCCTGCACCAGGGCGGCGGTGGTCAGCCACGAACCGCCCACGCACAGCACGTTGGGCAGGTGCAGGAACTGCGGTGCGGTCTGCACGCTGATGCCGCCGGTCGGGCAGAAGCGCACATCGGCGAACGGGCCGTGCCAGGCCGACAACAACGCCGCGCCACCGGCCTGCACCGCCGGGAAGAACTTGAAGGTGTCCAGCCCGTGCTCAAGACCCACGATCAGCTCCGAACCGGTGGCCACGCCCGGCAGGTACGGAAGGTCGGCATCGCGGGCGGCGGCATACAGGGTGGGCGTTGCGCCGGGCGACACCGCGAAGCGCGCACCGGCGGCCTTCGCGGCCTGCATCTGCGCCGGCGTCATCACCGTGCCAGCGCCGACCACGGCATCGGGCACGGCCTCGACCATCGCCTTGATCGCCTCCAGCGCGCGCGGCGTGCGCAGGGTCACCTCGATCACCGGCAGGCCGCCACGGAACAGGGCCTGTGCCACCTGCACCGCATCGTCCACGTCATCGGGAGTGAACACCGGGATCACCGGGGCCAGTTTCAGTACCGCACGTACGCGCGGATCAGCGCCGGACATCGAATCGCTCCTCGCCCACCAGGGCCAGCACGTCAGCTTCGCTGACAGGGTTGAAATCGCCGGGGATCGAATGCTTCAGTCCGCCGGCCGCCAGGCCGAAGCGCACGGTGGCCTCGGCATCCAGACCGGACAGGATGCCATGCAGAATGCCGGCGGCGAAGGCGTCGCCACCGCCGATGCGGTCGACGATGCCCTGCAGCTGGCGTACCGGCGCCTGAGCGCGGGTGCCATCGCGGCCCAGCAGCAGCGCGCCCAGTGCGTGGTGGTCCACGCTGATCGCCTGGCGCTGGGTGCAGGCCATCCACTGCAGGTGCGGGAAGGCGGCAAAGGCGGCCGCCGCTGCGGCTTCCACCTTGGCCACCACATCGGCCTGCTCGAACCGCTGGCCGAGGATCACCTCGATGTCGCGGTAGTCGGCGAACACGATGTCGGCCTGCGCGAACAGCTGGTGCAGGATCGCCTGCGCATCGCCGCCCCAGCGCTGCCACAGCTTGGGCCGGAAGTTGCCGTCGAAGGACACGCGCACGCCCAGGGCGCGCGCTGCACGCGCTGCTTCCAGCGTGGCCTGCGCCACGTCCGGGCCCAGCGCCGGGCTGACCCCGGACAGGTGCAGCCACTGCGCGCCCTGCAGCAGTGCCGGCCAGTCGTAGTCGGCGGCAGTACTGCGGGCGAAGGCCGAATCGGCACGGTCGTAGACCACTTCGCTGGCCCGCTGCACCGCACCGGTGGTCAGGAAGTACAGGCCCATGCGCCCATCCGGGTCCTGGCGTACGCCGCGCGTGTCCACGCCATGGCGGCGCAGTTCGCCCAGCACGTGCGCGCCCAGCGCATTGCCGGCCACGGTGCTGACCATGGCCACCTCATGTCCGAAGCAGGACAACGAGACACCCACGTTCGCTTCCGCACCGCCCACATGCACCTGCAACTGCGGCGACTGCAGCAGCAGCTCGCGACCTGGTGCTCCCATCCGCAGCAGCAGTTCCCCGAAACACACGACACGACCCATTTCCGCTCCCTTACGCTGGCCGCCAGCACGTACGGCTGCACGGCGTGGAATCGCACCACGCACCCGCGTGGCGGTTGGCTATCGGTGTCATTGTAGATCCGACCCGCCGTCCGCACAGCCTAGCAAACTGTCGGAAGCATTGTCCCGCAAGCGTCTTGGAGACATTGCAGATCTGTTGCGGTGCAAGATGCCGGAACCGGGAGGTGCTGTTACCGTCCGCCTTGACCAGCGGTGTCATTCCGCTGAAACACTCGCGAGACCAGACCTTTGGGAGAGGGGAAAGGCATGCATTCTCGGAACCACGCAAAAAAGACACCGGTTACCTTGCTCGCCATGGCCGTCGGCCTGGCACTGTCGGCAGGCGCCGCCGCCCAACAGCAGAGCGAAGCGCCCGCCGCCACCAACCTGGACACGGTGAACGTCACCGGCTACCGCGCCAGCGTGGAAAAGGCGCTGGACATCAAGCGCAGCGAATCCGGCGTGGTCGACGCCATCGTGGCCGAGGATGTGGGCAAGTTCCCCGACCTGAACCTGGCCGAATCGCTGCAGCGCATTCCCGGCGTGGTCATCACCCGCGAAGCCGGCGAAGGCCGCAACATTTCGGTGCGCGGCCTGGGCCCGGATTTCACCCGCGTGCGCTTGAACGGCATGGAAGCGCTGACCACGGTGGGCGCCGGCGACCAGAGCGGCGGCACCAACCGTGGCCGTGGCTTCGACTTCAATGTGTTCGCCTCGGATCTGTTCTCGCAGATGATCGTGCGCAAGACCGCCTCGGCCGATGTCGAGGAAGGGTCGCTGGGCGCCACGGTGGACCTGCGCACCGCGCGCCCGTTCGACTACGACGGCTTCACCTTCGCGGCCAGCGGCCAGGCCGGCTTCAACGCCATGGCTGAAAAGGCCGACCCGCGCATGGCCGCGCTGATCGCCAACACCTTCGCCGACGGCACCTTCGGCGCGCTGCTGTCTGTGGCCTATTCCGAACGCCAGGCGCTGGAAGAAGGCTCCAACACCGGGCGCTGGGCCAACGGCACCAGCAACGGCGGGTTCGCCGCCAGCCCGCTGTTCCCGGCCGCGCGCAGTGCCGATGTGTACCACCCGCGCTTCCCGCGCTACGTGCAGATGGAACACGAACAGAAGCGATTGGGCGTGACCGGTTCGCTGCAGTGGAAGCCGACCGATCGCACTGAAATATCGCTGGATACGCTGTACTCGAAGATCGACGCCACGCGCGACGAACACTACATCGAAGCGATCTCGTTCAGCCGCAACCGCGATGCCGCCACCGGTGCCAACCGCCGCCCCGACCGCGACGGCAAGCCGGTGATGGTGGTGCGCAACGGCGAGATCCGCAACAACGCGCTGGTCTACGGCGAATTCGACAACGTCGATATCCGCAGCGAGAACCGCCACGACGAATGGAGCACCGAGTTCAAGCAGGCCAGCCTGAACTTCGATCATCGCTTCAACGATGCGTTCTCGTTGAACGGCAAGCTGGGCGTCTCGCGTTCCAAGCACGAGAACCCGGTGCAGACCACCATCATCATGGACAAGTACGATGTGGATGGTTACAGCTACGACTACCGTGGCAACAGCCGTGCGCCGGTACTGAACTACGGCATCGACCCGACCAACCCCAATGGCTGGGAGCTGGCCGAGATCCGCCTGCGCCCGCAGTACGTGGACAACGACTTCGACACCGCCGAAGTCAACTTCAACTGGAACATCAGCCCCGGCTTCCGCCTGAAGGGCGGCGTGCTGGCCAAGAACTACACCTTCGACACGCTGGAACTGCGCCGCAACAGCGAAGGCGCGGTACCAACCTTCGCCAACGGTTCGCGCATCGTGCCGGTGGACCTGACCAGCCAGGCCGGGCTGAAGGGCATCTCCGGTTCGCCGTCGAGCTGGGTGGTGCCGAACCTGGATGCCGTGGCCGACGCGCTGGACATCTACAGCAACACCGGCACGTTCGCGCTGGCACCGCGTGCCAACAACAGCCGCAGCGTGGAAGAGAAGGACCGTGGCGTCTGGCTGATGGGTGAGTTCTCCACCGATCTGGGCAGCATTCCGCTGTCGGGCAACTTCGGCGTGCGCTACGTGCAGACCGAACAGACCTCCAGTGGCGCGGCCACCGTGGGCGGCGTGCTGGTGCCGGCCACCACCAACCGCAAGTACAACGACACCCTGCCCTCGTTCAACCTGGTGGCCGAGATCACCCCGGACTTCCTGATCCGCCTGGGCGCGGCCAAGGTGATGAGCCGACCGGGCCTGGGCAACCTGACCCCCGGCGTGACCGTGGCCGTGGCCGGCGGTGCGCGCACCGTGGCCGGCGGCAACCCGAACCTGGATCCGTTCCGCGCCACCAACGTGGACATGAGCTTCGAGTGGTACTTCAACGAAGGCGCGATGGCCGGCATCGGCCTGTTCTACAAGGACATCGAATCGTTCGTGCAGACCACCCGCGAAGTGCGCCCGTATTCCACCAGCGGCCTGCCGGCCAGCCTGCTGGACGGCACCGGTGCATCGGTCAACGATGACTTCACCTTCAGCATTCCGCTGAACACCCCCGGTGGCGAGCTGTACGGCGTGGAAGCCAACTACACCCAGCCCTTCACCTTCCTGCCCGGCAAGTGGTCGAACCTGGGCGTGCAGCTGAACTACACCTGGGTCGACACCAGCATCCAGTACGTGAACGGCAACGGCGTGGCGGTGATGAAGAACCAGCTGACCGGTACCTCGAAGAACGCCTGGAACGCCACGCTGTTCTACGAAGGCGAGGTCTGGTCCGGGCGCGTGTCGGCCACCAACCGCAGCGATTACCTGACCCAGGCACCGGGCCAGGAAACCGGCTTCAACCTGGATGGCTACCACGGCATGACCGGCACCACCGTGCTGGATGCTTCGATCCGCTACCGCATCAGCGACCAGCTGGAACTGAGCCTGGAAGGCATCAACCTGACCAACGAAGCATCCGACGAGTGGGTGTACTCGCCCACCACCGGTCAGCTGCCGCTGCAGTACACCGAAACCGGCCGCCAGTATCTGCTGGGCGTGCGCTACAAGTTCTGATGCAGCCGCGGCGGCGTGTGCGCACGCCGCCGCATTCCCGTGCAACGACATACCGCTGCGGCGCACTGCTGCGGCGCAAGATGCCGCGTCCCATGTGCTTTGTTACGTTCACGCATGACCCGCGGTGTCAGCACGTCGTTGCACCCGCGTCGTGCCGGAGGAGGCCGGCACGAACGCAGCAACGCACCTGCAACGCTTGAGGACACCCTGGGAGGGGATTTCAGATGGATTCGTCGCTCGCGCTTCATCGCGGCCGCGCGCCGCGCGCCGTGCTTGCCCTGTCGATCGGCCTGGTGCTGTGCCAGGCTGCCTATGCCCAGCAGACCCCGGAAGCGGCTGCGTCCGCACCCGATGCGGTCGACCTGGACAAGGTGGAAGTAAAGGCCACCTACCGCGAAAGCCTGCAGCAGTCGCTGGACGAGAAGCGCTACAGCGTCGAGCAGGTCGATGCGATCTACGCCGAGGACATCGGCAAATTCCCCGATCTGAACCTGGCCGAATCGATGCAGCGCATTGCCGGCGTATCGATCGACCGCGAAGGCGGCGAAGGCCAGCAGATTTCCGTGCGTGGCCTGGGGTCGGACTTCACCCGCGTGCGCATCAATGGCCTGGAAGCCCTGTCCACCGCCGGCAGCGGCACCACCGGGGTGAACCGCAGCCGTGGCTTCGACTTCAATACCTTCGCCTCGGAACTGTTCAGCCGGGTCAAGGTGAACAAGACCCAGTCGGCGCAGATGGATGAAGGCTCGCTGGGTGCGACCGTCGATCTGCGCGCCTCGCGACCGTTCGATTTCGAGGGCTTCCAGGCCTCGCTCAACGGCCAGTACGGCTTCAACGAACTGTCGCGCAGCAAGGACCCGCGCGTGTCTGCGCTGCTGAGCAACACCTGGGCCGATGGCCGCTTCGGTGCGCTGATGTCAGTGGCGTGGAGCAAGCGCACCATCTTCGAGGAGGGCTACAACCCGGTTCGTTGGGAGCACGGCAACTACCGCAACTCCAACCAGTCCACCGCTGCCAACAACGGCACCTACGGTTTCTGCAGCCCGGTGGGCTACGACCCGCAGACGCCGCGCAACCCGGCCAGCAATGAAACCGCGCAGGGCGTGGGCAGCGCCGCCAACCAGGCGCGCAACAACGGCTGGGGCAGCTACGGCATCGATGCCACCCACTGCGGCACCGGCATCGACCGGCCGGCGGCCACGGCAGAAAACATCGCCGCCTACGAGACCGCGACCAATGCGTGGATTCCCCGCTACCCGCGCTACGTACGCACCGAACACGAGATCGAACGGCTGGGCGTGACCGGCGCGCTGCAGTTCCGCTTCAGCCCCGACAGCCTGTTGAACCTGGACCTGATGTATTCCCGCCTGGACAAGGACCAGCGCGAGGATTCGCTGGGCGCCAACCTGCACCGCACCGCGCAGTACGGCGGCAAGACCCAGATCGCCGTGCGCGAGGCGCAGGTGGATGCGCAGAACCGCCTGGTCTACGGCGTGTTCGACAACGTGGATTTCCGCACCGAATCGACCTCGATCGAAGAGACCACCGAGTTCAAGCAGGCCAGCCTGAACTTCGAGCACCGCTTCAACGACGCGGTGCGCCTGGACGCGCTGGTCGGCCATTCCTCGTCCAGCTTCGAACGTCCCGTGTTCTCCATGGTCAGCTTCGACAACAGCAACCTGGATGGCTTCGTGCTGGACATGCGCAACGGCGCCAGCATGCCCTCGATGACCTTCCCGTTCGCGCTGGGCGATGCCGCATCGTGGCAGTGGCTGGGCTATGGCACTGCACCGGTGAATGCCAACGGCACCGCGCGCGGCGGCAACATCAGCGAAGTGCGGCTGAACCCGCAGTACGTCGACAACAGCTTCGACACCGCCAAGGTCGACCTGACCTTCAACATCTCGCCCACCTTCACCCTGCGCGGCGGCCTGGCCTACAAGGACTACGGCATGAGCACGCAGGAATACCGCAACATCAGCTACGGGCGCATGTCGCAGGCGCTGCCCAGCGGCGTGGGCGTGGGCGATCTGTCCACCACCCTGGACGGCTTCGGCAAGGGCCTGGACGGCAACACGCCGAACGGGTGGTTGATTCCCGATTTCAGCCGCATCGCCGAACTGCTGGATATCTACTGCAACTGCAACACCGGCACCCTGGGCGGCGACTACCGGCTGGCCGGCGTGGGCCACTATGGCGCATCGAACAACAACTTCGACGTGACCGAGAAGAGCTACGCCAGCTACCTGCAGCTCGATTTCAACACCGAACTGTGGGACCGGCCGTTCCGCGGCAACCTGGGCCTGCGCTACGTGCGCACGCAGATCGATGCCAGTGGCTATGCGCCGTGCCAGGCCGCCAACAGCAACGACCTGTCGTCGCAATGCGAGCCATTCCTGGGCGTGGCCAGCGCCACCGCCGATGCCGGCGAGCGCCTGCTGGTCGGCACCACCGTCGCCCACCGCTACGACGACTGGCTGCCGTCGCTGAACCTGGCGTGGGACCTGACCGACACCTTCGTGCTGCGCTTCGGCGCGGCCAAGACCATGGCCCGGCCCACCCTGTCCAACCTGTCGCCCAGCGTCAGCGGTGGCCCAACCGCCTTCGTCGATGAAGACCGCTACTACTCGATCAACCTGGGCAACCCCAAGCTCGATCCGTTCCGCTCCACCAACTACGACCTGAGCGCGGAGTGGTACTTCCAGGAAGGCGCGCTGCTGTCGGCGGCGGTGTTCTACAAGGACATCGAAACCTACGTGCAGCGCACCCGCCTGCTGACCACCTGGCAGGACATGGGCTATTCGCTGGACCTGCTGCCGGCCGGCTTCAGTCCGAACTCGCTGTTCAACGTGCAGAGCTACTTCAACACGCCGGGCGGCCCGTTGAAGGGCTACGAGCTGACCTACCAGCAGCCCTTCAGCTTCCTGCCGGGCTTCTGGAAGAACTTCGGCATCCAGCTGAACTACACCCACGTGGATTCGAAGATCAAATACCTCTTCAGTTCCGGCAGCGGCGACACCATCGTCACCACCTACACCGAGAACGACCTGCTGAACCTGTCGCCGAACTCGTACAACGCCACCCTGTACTACGACGACGGGCGCTTCAGTGCGCGTGTTTCCACCAGCTACCGCGACGCCTACATCAACCAGATCCTGACCCAGGAAAACGTCTGGGACCTGGACGGCAACCAGTACGCCACCGCCGACGTGACCGGCAAGTACAGCGTGGAGAACGTGGATTTCAACATGTCCTGGAAGTTCAACAAGCAGCTGACCGTCAGCTTCGAGGCGATCAACCTGCTGGACAGCGCCGATGAGCGTTACGTGGACTCGGCCTTGTCCCTGCCCGACCGCTACACCCATACCGGTCGCCAGTACTACCTGGGGCTGCGCTACAAGTTCTGAGCCCCTGCCTGCCCTGCCGTACCGCTGCACCGTCGAATGCTGCTGAAAGGAAGGTTCCATGCACCGCACCGCTTCTGCTTCGCCCCGTCCGCGCCGCCGCCTGCTGGTGGCCGCGCTGCTGCTGGCCACCGCCCTGCCTGCGGGCGCCGCGGCACCGCCCGCGCTGCTGTTCCACGTGGACGCCAACCAGGGACTGACCGCGGTGACGGCGCAGGGCGAGGCGGTGCCGAACTTCCGCGACAAGGCGGCGGTGGTGGACGACGGCGCACGCGGCAAGGCGATCCAGTGGGAAGACGATGGCGTGCTGGCCTGGGATGCACCCGGCAACATCCAGGCCCAGCGCGGCACCCTGGCCTTCGACT
The DNA here is from genome assembly GCF_003086875.1 of Stenotrophomonas sp. ZAC14D2_NAIMI4_6. Taxonomy (NCBI): domain Bacteria; kingdom Pseudomonadati; phylum Pseudomonadota; class Gammaproteobacteria; order Lysobacterales; family Lysobacteraceae; genus Stenotrophomonas; species Stenotrophomonas sp. ZAC14D2_NAIMI4_6. The sequence continues at coordinate 49,627 of NZ_CP025996.1, forward strand.
GGCGCCCGCGCTACGCCGTGGGCGAAGCACCGTTCGTGATCTTCCGCGTGGGCTATGCCGACCACAGCAGCTGGGACATGGCCTGGCTGCGCATCGACTGGAACGGCCACGGCTTCGATGCGTTCGTGACCGATGCCAACCTGGCACGCAGCCGCGTGTCGTTCCGCATGGACACACCGCCGCGGCCGGACCAGTGGCTGCACCTGGCCTTCGCCTGGGACGAGGACCAGGGCGTGCGCCTGTTCGTGGATGGGCGCGAAGTGGCGCGCACGCAGGCCACCGGCGATTTCGATGCCGCGCTGGACCAGTTGGGCCTGGCCGGGCGAGTGATGGCCCCTTACCAGGTGCAGAGCCGCTACAACTTCCTGCGCGGCAGCGATTTCCAGCACATCCGCGTGTACGACCGCATGCTGGATGGGCCCGCCGTGGCCGCACTGGCGCGCGGCCAGGCACCGGCCAGCGCGGTGGCGTCGGCCACCGACGAACGCGCCTGGCGCCATCGCTTCGGCTGGGAAGGCGCCGCCCCGCCTGCGCTGTCGGCGGCGGGCACGCGCATCCGCAAGATCGAGTTCGCCGACACCCGCGACCTGAAAGCGTGGATGTGGAAGGCCACCGATGGCATTGCCGAGACCACCTGGCCCGGCGTTTACAACCGTTCGCGCCTGCCCGGCCGCAACGACTACTTCCAGTTGCCGGACTGGAACACCTACGTCGAAAGTGGCCAGCACCTGGACCTGACCCTGCCGGTGGGCGAAACGGTGAACCGGGTTGAGATCCGCGGTGCGGCCTTCGGCACCCTGGCCCACGGCGCCGACGCCGCGCATGCCAGCCAGGTGCTGGCCACGCGGCAACAGGGCGTGGTGCGCAGCGTGCAGGACATTCCCGCGCAGTCCGGTGGCGTGCTGCGCTTCAGCAACGTGGAACAGGAAACCCCGATCCAGGAAATCTGGGCCTACCACGTGAGCGAGGGCGCCGAGCCCGACGGCACGGTGAAGCAGACGTACATCATCGACAGCCAGGCCCTGCCCGACTACACCAACCTGGACGCGCTGCGCCGCTACATCGACGGCCGCTATCCGGCCGCCGAGCGCAGCACGGTCATGGCCCTGCCCAAGGGCGCCGGCTCACGCCGCCGCAGCGCCGATACCCTGCCGGCGCAGCCGCGCCCGATCGTGCACGTGCTCATTCCCTCCGGCGTGGGCGATGCGCCGGCCAACCAGCCGTTGATCCGCAGCTGGGCCTACAGCTGGGAAAACATGCACGACGGCCTGGACGGCGTGGCCATCGACCTGCCCGCGCTGGACCTGCCGGCCACGCAGGACGGCCTGATTCCGCTGAACATCCGCATCAAGGATCCGATCTGGCCGGCGCGCGACATGATTGATGTCTCGGTGTCGGTGCAGCCTGGGCAGAAGCGCACGCTGTGGCTGGACCTGCGCGACCGCATCCTGACCCCCGACAGCCTGTGGCTGAGCATCGCCTCGGCGGCACCGGGCTTCGACGCCGCTGCGCTGGATGGTGCGCAGGTGCGGCTGGTGTTCAAGCCGCGCGCCGAAGCGCTGAAGGAACACGTGGCCGACCGCTTCAACCAGGTGCGTGACAACTGGGGCTTCCTGGTGGAAGAACACACCACGTCCAAGCGCCAGCGCCTGTACGCGCGCGTGTACGCCGACCTGAGCGATCTGCTGCGGGTCGACCCGGACCACGAACTGGGCCGGCTGTACTGGAACTACATCAGCTACAACAGCCAGGGCCGCCCGCCGTTCAGCGCCCCGCAGGTGCCCAAGGGCGTCCCCGCCTGGGCGTTCCACCAGCTGCAGGACCTGGCCCACGTGCGCCGCTTCGTGGACTGGTGGATCGACGAACGCCAGGTGGCCTACGGTGATTTCGGCGGCGGCATCTCCGACGATTCCGACCTGACCCAGCAGTGGCCGGGCCTGGCCCTGATGGGCGTGCAGCCGGACCGCCTGAATGCCTCGCTCACCGCGTTGTCCGATGCGGTGTACCGCAACGGCATGTTCAGCAACGGCCTGAGCACCATCGAAACCGACGAACTGCATTCCTACGAGGAGGGCATCAACACCAACAGCGCCATGCTCTACCTCAACTGGGGCGACCCGCTGACGGTGGAGCGGCTGATGGAAACGGTGAAGGCATTCGACGAACGCATCATCCTGCGCAATCCGCAGGGCCACCTGCTGTTTTCCAGCAACTGGTTCGGCGGCAACAAGGTCTACCGCGAACCGAACTGGCAGTGGCAGAAGCCTTACTCGTTCCCGGTGCTGCACCCGGCGTTCCTGCTCGGCCAGTACAACGCCGATCCGACCGGCCGCAAGCTGGTGATCGGCCTGGCCGACGGCTATCTGGCCCACGCCGGCCGCGACGACAAGGGCCGCTTCACCCTGCCCAACGAAATCAACTGGGCCACCGGCGCCACCCGCGGCGGTGAACTGAACAACGGTTCCGGCAGCGGCGACATCATGCATACGTTCTGGGCCGCCTGGCGCTGGACCGGTGATGCGAAGTACCTGCAGGCGCTGGACTACCGCGTGGCCCGTGGCGGGCCGGGTGCGCTGGCCAACCTGGGCGAGAACTACGTGGAAGTGCTGGGCCGCCAGCAGGACTGGTACCCGCAGCTGACCGCCGATGCCAAGGCCGGCAAGACCGGCTTCGCCAGCCTGATGGCCTGGCAGGCGACCGGCGACCTGCAGTACATCGACGCACTGCATGCCGACGGTGTGCAGGCCAAGGCGCAGCGCGAGTACATGAACACCGAAGGCCACTGGTGGTCCGATCGCGTGGAAGCGCCCAGCGAGTTCCTGCAGCGTGCACGCCTGGGCGGCATCGCGTTGAAGCGCAACCAGAGCTGGCCCGGACACACCGTCAGCTGGCGCTTCGACCGCGAAGACGCCGCCGAGCAGGTCGCCCTGCTGGTGCATGCGCCATCGCGCGAGCGCTTCACGGTGACCAGCTACACCCTGGGCAGCCGCACCATCGCCGCGGACATGACCGGCTGGAACGTGGCCAGCGGCACCTGGCGCGTGCGCAGTGGCGTGGATACCGATGGCGATGGCCGCATCGACGGCAGCCCGCGCGAGCGCACCGTGCAGTTGGAAACCAGCGTCGCGGTGCCGATGCAGTTCCGCCCCGGCCGCACCGAGATCTTCGAGTTCGAGCGGGTGAGCGCGGGTACACCGGTGGAAACCCGCCCGGACCTGGGCATCGGCCGCGGCGATCTGCGCGTGGACGGGCGCCAGGTACTCGTGACCGTGCACAGCCTGGGCCATGTGGGCAGCGGCGTGGGCGTGGCCGTCCTGGAAGATGCGCGTGGCCGCGAGATCGCACGCAGCGAGGTGCCGGCCATGGCTGCCCCGGCCGAGCTGCAACCGAAGACGGTGGTGGTGTCGCTGCCGTTGCCGGCCGGCGACCGCAGCGGCCTGCGCGTGCGCGTGGCCTTGGCCGATGGTGGCGAGGAAGTGACCCGGTTGAACAACGTGGCCGACGTACCGCGTTGAGGATGCGCACGCACGCGGCAACGCCCGGCCGGTTCCAACGTACCGCGTTGAGGGGGATCTGATCGCCCTGGCGTTCGTAGAGTCGAGCTTGCTCGACTGCGCTTTGCATGGCGCCAACAGCAGTCGAGCAAGCTCGACTCTACGAAGCGGCGCAGCGCGCAGCCGGTTGAACAATGTGGCCGACGTGCCGCGTTGAGGAGGATCTGATCGCCCTGGCTTTCGTAGAGTCGAGCTTGCTCGACTGCGCATTGCATGGCGCCAACAGCAGTCGAGCAAGCTCGACTCTACGAAGCAATGCAGGGCGCAGCCGGTTGAACAACATGGTCGCCGGGCCATGCCCGGCGGCACGCGGTCACGCCGCGTCGGTCTCCATCATCTTCACCCGGCGCTGGTACCAGCCGTCGCCCAACGGATCGAACACCGCACTGCGTTCCATCACGCCCTGGTACACGTGCACCGACACGGCCACGTCGTCATCGCTGGCGTTGCGCAGCGTGTGGTACTCGTGCGGTGGAATCAGGCTGCCGGCGCTGCCGCGGTAGCCGTACAGCGCTTCCTGCGCGGCGAATCGGTGGCGTTCGCCCTGGCGTTCCAGCAGCGCATACGGGGTAACAATCAATTCGCCCTGCCAGACCCCTTCCACGCACCACATGGCATCGTGGTCGTGCAGTGGCGTGCCCTGCCCCGGCCCCCAGCACATGGCGATGACGCTGTAGCCCAGGGTCGGGCTGCGGTGCAGTTCGCGACGGGCGTAGTGGCCGTCCACCGGGCGGCGTACGCAGGGTGGCAACTGAATCTGTGGATCGGCAATGGCCTCGCGCAGCACACGCTGCAGGGCGCCAGTGATCGCGCGCGGATCGGCCAGGCAGACGGCGCCGTCGATGGCCGCAAGCAGGCGCTCCCGGCCCGCAAACGGCAGTGGTGTGAATCGCTCTCCCATGACAGCCAGTCTAGGCGAGCGGGGTTAACAGAATGTTGTCATCCTGCTGCGGTGAGTGGGATGCAGCCGATTGCGACAGTTATCGCCGAACATCAACGAAAATGGCGGGTCAATTACGACATCATGGCAACAGCAACGGACGCAGCGCCGGCACCTCGCGGGCCAGTTCGGTCGCCACCAGGCTGGCGAACACCGCTGCGCCGTCCGCACCCAGGTGGGTGTAATCGAAGGCCCGCTTGGCCTGTCCCATCGGTTCCAGCGCGGCGTTCTGCGCCGCCGCCGTTGCACCGGCCACCGCAGGGCTGGCGCCGACCGTGGTGCCGCCCAGCGCGCTGGCCACCTGCGCCTGGCTGGCCGGTGCCTGCGCCAACTGCATGGCCGGCACCGGCCCCAGCGCCTGCACCAGGGCGCGGCTGCGCGCATGCAGGTCCACCAGCGGCACCTGCAGTTCGCGCGCCACGGTGCGCACGCTGTCGGCCCATGGCGCCAGATCATCCACCAGCGCGCCATCGACGAACTGGCGACGGGTGAGCGGGGTCAGCAACACCGGCGTGGCACCGGCGGCACGTACCTGCTGCACGTAGCGGCGCAGGTTGTCGGGGAACTCGTGCTGCAGATCGGTGGACCGCCCCGGCTTGCCCGGCTGGTCGTTGTGGCCGAACTGGATCAGCACCCAGGTGGCGGCGTAGCCCGGCGTGCGCATTTCCGCCTCGACCAGCGCCCACGAACCTTCGGCACGGTAGTTGTACGTACTGCGGCCGCCACGCGCCAGGTTCAGGCAGGCCGCGAACGAGGTCACATGGTCGGCGCAGAAACGCGGTCCCCAGCCGCCCTGCACCGCCGTGGTGGAATCTCCCACCAGCACGATCTTGCTGGCGCGGATCGGCGTGGGCGGTGGGCGGTCACTGATCGAAGGATCCGCCGCGGCCTGCGCGGTGCCGGCCGCCAGCAGCGCCAGCAGGACAGTCAGAAAACGCATCTCAGGCAGTTCCTCGCTGCAGGAAAGGCACGCGCTGGTAGAGCTCGCGCTCGCCACCACGCGGGTCATCGGCGCCGCGGCTGTGCACGTCGAACAGCATGGTGCGCCGCTGCGGCAGGGTGTACGGCGCCCATGCCGGCAGACCGGCATGGTTGGGATCGCCGTGGCGGGCAAAGGCGATCAGCGCATCGCTCATGCGCGCCGCCAGTGCACGCGCCTCGCTGCCGCCGCCGGTGCGCGCGCTGGGCAGCCCAGCGTTGTCGAACACCAGCGGGATATCCAGCGTATGGAAGGCGCGCAGGCGGCCGTCTTCCACCGGCGAGGGCCAGTCCAGCTGGTAGGCCCAGGTAGGCGCCGCAGCGGCCGGCTGCCGTGCACGCGCCTCCAGCTCTTCCACCGCGCCGCGCCACGAACGGCCGGCGGTGGTGGCGGCGAAGAACACTTCCGACGCCGTGTAGTGCGGGTACATGCGCCGGTAGGCCTCGATCACCACCGACGGCAGCAGGTCGACGAACTGCTGTTTTTCCAGTTGCGCCGGCAGGGTGTTCCAGTCCAGCGCGAAGTTGGCTGGATCATTGCCCAGGAACGCGCGGGTCTCGTCGCGGGTGTTGCCGATCACCATCGGGATGGCCGCCGATTGAGCCGGCGCCTGCGGCCAGAACGGATGCACCGGCAGTACCACCTCGTCCAGCACCGGACCGAAGTACAGCGCGGTGTCTTCCACCCGCGACGGATCGCGGGCCCGGGTGGCAGCCAGCAGATCGGCCGTCGGCAGGCGCAGCAGCGCCGTCATGTCCGCCGCACCTACGCTCTGCATGGCCAGCGCCGCACGCTGCGCTGCTGCACGCGGGCCGGCCGCGGTCACCTGTTGTCCGCTCATGGTCCAGGCGCGCTGGAACAGGCCGCGCGCGGCGGGCATGGCCATCAGCGTGGCGATCTTGGCGCCACCGCCGGATTGGCCGAACACGGTGATGTTGTCGGCGTCGCCGCCGAACACGGCCGCATGCGCGCGTACCCAGTGCAGGGCCTGCACCAGATCCAGCTGGCCCACGTTGCCGGACATCGCGTAGCGCGGGTCGCCCAGCGCGCCCAGGTACAGATAGCCGAAGGTATTCAAGCGGTGGTTCAGCGTGACCACCACCACATCGCCGCGCCGGCACAATGCACTGCCGTCGTACAGCGGGTCGCTGCCCGAGCCGTTGTTGAAGCCGCCGCCATGGATGTAGACCAGCACCGGACGGCGCGCGCCGTCGTTCAGCGCAGGGGTCCATACGTTGAGGAACAGGCAGTCTTCGCTGCCCGGACCTTCGCCGCCACCCTGCGGTGCCGCCGCGCCGTATTCCAGTGCATCGGCAATGCCGCGCCACGGCGCCTCCGGCCGCGGCGGCTGGAAGCGGTAGGCACGGGTGTCGGCGCCGTAGCGCAGGCCACGGAACACGTGCACGCCATGTTCGCGCTGGCCGCGCACGCGGCCGCCCCGCACCCGCGCCACGACCTGCGTATCTGCGCGCGGGCCGGGTGCCGCCAGGGCGGCAGGTAGCGCTGCCATCGTTGCCGTGGCCAGCGCCCAGCGTGCACTGTCGCGCAGGAAACGGCGGCGCTGAAGATCGTTCGGCGCGGTGTTCATCGGCTACCCCGGGGTTGTATCCCCTCTCCACCGGGGAGGGGCTCTGACCCCACCCCTGCCTCACCCGCCGCCAGCCACGCCTGCGCCAGCGCCGGCCACAGCGCCAGCGTGGAACCGGGCGCAACCCGCATGCCGAAACCATGTCCGCCGTGCGCGAACAGGTGCAGTTCGTGCTCCACCCCGGCCGCCGCCAGTGCCTGCGCCATCAGCGCGCTGTTGTGCACGCTCACCACGCCATCGTCGCTGGCATGCACCAGCAGGGTGGGCGGCATGTCCGCGCGCACCTGCTGCTGCATCGAATACTGTGTTGCCAGCGCGGGATCCGACTGTTCGCCCAGCAGGCGCTTGCGCGAACCGCTGTGTGCGTGCGCGCCCATGTCGATGACCGGATACACCAGCACCGCCCGTGCCGGGCGCGCGCTCAGCTGATCGATGGCATCGCGTGCCGGATAGGCCGGAACATCGAAGCCGGTGGCCAGCCGTGCCGCCACATGGCCGCCGGCGGAAAAGCCCATCACCGAGACGCTCCGCGCGTCCAGCCCGCGCCGGGCCGCCTGCGCGCGCACCACGCGCATCGCACGCTGTGCATCGGCCAGCGCGGCCTGGCGGTCGCGGCCCGGCTGCGGCAGCCGGTAGCGCAGCACGAACAGCGTGTAGCCGGCGCGGTCCACCCACTCCGGCAGCAAGGCGCTGTCTTCCTTGTCGATCACCACGCGCTGGTAGCCGCCGCCGGGAATCACCAGCAGGGCAAGGCCGTTGCTGCGTGCGGGGGTGTGCACCAGCAGGTAGGGCGCGTCCACCTGGTCGACGTAGCGGTCAGGCTGCGCCGGGTCACTGCTGCGCTCGACCACCCGTGGCGGCCGGGGCTTCCCCTGTTCGCCGGGCACCTGTCCGACCGGCCACAGCGCGATCTGTTCGCCCGCCAGCTCCTGGCTGGGCCGTTCGCCCTCGCGCAGTGGCGTGGCGCCACCGCTCAATGGCGTGGCCAGCAGAAGAGCGCACAACAACAGCACCACAGGACGCAGACGCATGGCAGGCAAGGGCTCCGAAGGCAGGGAACAGCGTGCCCCAAGGCAAGGTCCGGTGCACTTGATGCGCTGCGGCTTGCACGATGACACCGGTTTACCATATACACCTCCTGCAGACGCTGTCGATGGGCAGTGCAACAAACACAGGGAGACCGTTCTTGAGCAACGAACACGGCACACACGGGCAGACGCCGCCGCCGGACGATGCGGCCGCGATCGCCCACGCCTTCACCACGGCGCGCCGCGCCGGGCAGGCCCTGCCCGCATTCCCGGGCAATATCCCCGCCGACCTGGTCAGTGCCTACCAGCTACAGGACCTGGCCATTGCCGCCTGGGATGACCAGGTGGTGGGCTGGAAAGTGGGCTACATCGCCGCCGAGCGCCGCGATGGGTCCGGGGACGAGCGCCTGCTGGGCCCGGTTTTTTCCCGTCAGCTGAAAAATGCTACCGGTGGAACAACGGACATCCCGATCTTCGTCGGCGGCTTCGCGGCGGTCGAAGCCGAGTACGTGCTGGAGCTGTTGGAGGACGCTCCGGCCGGACAGGTGCAGTGGACCCCCGAGCAGGCCGAAGCCCTGCCCGCCCGCCTGTACATCGGCGTGGAAGTGGCCAGCAGCCCGCTGGCCACCATCAACGAACTGGGCCCGCGCGTGGTGGTATCCGACTTCGGCAACAACAACGGCCTGGTGCTGGGACCGGAGATCGTGGACTGGACCACGCGCGATGAAACCGCACTGCGCGCCGAAACCTTGATCGAAGGCGAAGTGGTCGGCACCGGTGGTGCCACCCGCCTGCCGGGCGGGCTGCGCGCGGCCTACGCGTTCGCGCTGTCCCGTTCGGCGCTGCGTGGCCGCCCGCTGCGCAAGGGCGACCTGATCGCCACCGGCAACGCGACCGGCATCCATGACATCACCGCCGGGCAGACCGCGCTGGTGCGTTTCGCCGGCTTCGGCGACATTGCCTGCAGGGCCGTGCCGGCCGGGTAACCGCCAGCACGCCCCAGTGAACACGCGCGGGAGGGCGCAGATGATCACACGACGTAATTTCCTGGCCGGTGGTGCTGCTGCCCTGGCCACGCCGATGCTCGCCGCCTGCAGCCGTGGGCCGGGCGGCAGCGTGGACGGCGGCGCCCTGCTGACCGCCACCGACGTGCACGTGGCCGACTACCCCACCGTGACCGCGGTGAAGTGGATCGGTGAGACGCTGCAGCGCGAAACCAACGGCCGCCTGCGCCTGCGCCAATACCACTCGGGCCAGCTCGGCCGCGAATCGGAAGCGATCGACATGGCCCGCTTCGGCGCCATCGACATCACCCGCGTGTATGCCGGTGCGCTGAACAACGCGTTTCCGCTGACCCAGGCGCTGTGCCTGCCTTACGTGTTCAAGTCGGTGGCGCACCAGCGTGCCGCGCTGGACGATGGCGTGGCCGAGGCGGTGCTGCGTGGTTTCGAGAGCCGCGACCTGGTCGGCCTGGCGATCTACGATTCCGGCGCGCGCTGCTTCTACAACACCAAGCACCCGATCGTGGCACCGAAGGACCTGCACGGCCTGAAGCTTCGCGTGGCCTCGTCGGACATCTTCATCCAGCTGATGCGCCTGCTCGGCGCGAACCCCACGCCGATGTCGCTGGGCGACACCTTCTCGGGCATGGAAACGCACATGATCGATGGTGCCGAGAACAACATGCGCAGCTTCCACTCCAGCCGCCACTTCGAGGCCGCGCACTACTGGTCGCAGAGCGATCACTCGTATGCGCCGGACGTGCTGCTGATGTCGCGGGCCAGTTTCGAGCGGCTGCAGCCCGATCACCGGCAACTGCTGCTGCACACCGCACGCGCTTCGGTGGCGGTGATGCGCGAGCAGTGGGATGCCTCTGAAAGCGCCGCACGCCGCGCCGTGCTCGATTACGGCGTGAAAGCCAACGAAGTGGACATGCCGGCCTTCCGCGCGGCCGCACAGCCACTGCTGAAGCACTACCTGCAACAGCCGGATATCGCCGCGCTGGTTGATCGCATCCGCGCTGCCTGAGGACCCTGCCATGACCGAGACGACGACGCCCGCCGCCGGGCCTGGACAGCGCCTGCTGGACCGCATTGCCGACATCGCCATCTACTGCGCCGTGGCCGCCCTGCTGGGGCTGGTGGTGGTGCAGGGCTGGCAGGTGTTCGCCCGCTACGTGATCAACGATTCGCCCAGCTGGACCGAACCGGTCACCCTGCTGCTGCTGGCCACCGCCATGAGCCTGGGTGCTGCCTGTGGCGTGCATACCAACCGCCATTTCGGCTTCTTCCTGCTGCACGCGTACATGGGCGCCGGCCTGCGCCGCGCCGTGGATGTGCTGATCCAGCTGGTGGTGGCGGTACTGGGCGGCTTCATCGCGTTCTGGTCGACCGACCTGCTGCTGGACGGCCTGGACATCAAGGCGGCCGGCGCGAACCTGCCGCAGAGCATCAACTACCTGCCGCTGGCACTGGGCGGCGCTCTCATGTTGCTGTTCGCGCTGAACCGTGCGTGGAAGGCACTGCACCAGACGGCGGCCGATACCGGCGCCGATGACGCTGAAGGAGATCGTTGATCCATGGGTATCACCATTCTGTTCTCCGTGTTCGCCGTGCTGCTGCTGTTGGGCGTGCCGGTGGCCTACGCGCTGGCGGCCGCGGCGCTGGCTACGCTGCTGTACCTGGATATTCCGACCATCGTGCTGGTACAGCAGATCTCGGCGGGTACCGGCTCGGCGTCGCTGATCGCCATCCCGCTGTTCATCTTCGCCGGTGAAATCATGATGCGCGGCGGCATCTCCGAACGCCTGATCGCACTGGCCTCGTCGCTGGTCGGCCGCATGCGCGGTGGCCTGGGCCAGGTCTCGATCCTGTCCTCGCTGTTCTTCGGCGGCGTGTCCGGCTCGGCCATCGCCGACGTCTCGGCCGTCGGCGGCACCATGATTCCGCAGATGGTCAAGCGCGGCTACGACCGCGACTTCGCGGTGAACGTCAGCATCACCGCTGCGCTGGTGGCGCTGCTGGTGCCGCCGTCGCACAACCTGATCCTGTTCTCGGCCGCGGCGGGCGGCGGGTTGTCCATTGCCGATCTGTTCGCCGCCGGCATCGTTCCCGCGCTGCTGATGACCCTGGCGCTGATGCTGACCGGCTACGCGGTGGCACGCCGCCGTGGCTATGGCGTGGAAGCTTTCCCCGGCTGGCGCGCGGTGCTGCTGCGCATCGTCTCCGCCCTGCCCGGCCTGGGCCTGGTGGCACTGATCTTCGTCGGTATCCGCGCGGGCATCTTCACTGCAGTGGAAAGCGCGGCCATTGCCGTGGTCTACGCCCTGCTGGTGACCACGGTGCTGTACCGGCAGCTGCGCTGGCGCGAGTTCTTCGACACGGTGATCCACGCCGCGCGCAGCACCGGCGTGATCCTGTTCGTGATCGCCACCGCCGCCGTGTTCGGCTGGCTGCTGGCCTACCTGCAGGTGCCGACTGCGGCCGTGGACTTCCTGCAGTCGTTCGCGCACAGCCAGTTCATGGTGCTGCTGATGATCGTGGTGATGCTGCTGCTGCTGGGTACCTTCATGGACCTGGCGCCGATGATCCTGATCTGCACGCCAATCTTCCTGCCGGTGGCCAAGGCCTATGGCATCGACCCGATCCACTTCGGCCTGGTGCTGGTGCTGACCGGTGGCCTTGGCCTGGTGACCCCGCCTGTGGGCTCGGTGCTGTTCATTGGTACCTCCATCGGCAAGATCACGGTGGGCCAGAGCATGCGCACCATCTGGCCGTTCTGGTTCGCTGCGTTGGCGGTGCTGCTGATCGTCACCTTCTTCCCGCAGCTGTCGCTGTGGCTGCCGGCCGCGTTGCGCGCATGATGCGCGGGCGCACGCTGCCATTGCTGCTGTGCCTGGGCGTGGCGGCCGCCGCCGCCCAGGCCGGGCCGCCGCCGGCATCGCCGGCATCACAGGCAATTCCGGTGGGCAGCTTCAACGATGGGGTGAACCACTGGCGCAGCGGCCATGCAGAGGATTACGCGCGGCTGCAGCCGCAGCAGTACCGGCAGATTGCCGACAACCTGCTGCTTCTGCAGCGCCGCTCCGGCGGCTGGCCGGTGAACCAGGACCCGCTACGGGTGCTGGATGCCGCGGCCCGCGAGGCCGCACGCAAGGCGCAGGACGAACCGGGCGGCAGCTTCGACAACCGCACCACCTATACCCAGGTGGATTACCTGGCCGAAGCCTTCGCCCGCAGCGGTGACAGCCGCTATCGCGATGCAGCGCTGCGCGGCCTGGACTTCATCCTCGACCAGCAGATCGCCAGTTGCGGCGGCTGGCCGCACTCGGTGCCGGCGCGTACCGATTACCACGACCGCATCACCTTCGCCGACGATGTGACCAGTGGCGTGCTGACCACGCTGCGGCAGGTGCAGACGGCGCAGCGATTCGCCTTCGTCGATGCCGCGCGGCGTGCACGGGTGGCCAGCGCCGTGCAGCGTGGGGATGCCTGCCTGCTGCAGTTGCAGGTGCGCCAGCAGGGCCGGCCCACGATCTGGGCGGGCCAATACGATGCCGCCACGCTGCAGCCCGCACCGGGGCGGAAGTTCGAACTGGCCGCACTGGTCACCGACGAAAGCGTGGGCGTGGTGCGCTACCTGATGTCCATTCCCGCTCCGTCGCCGCAGACGGTGCAGGCCATCGACGGCGCACTGGCCTGGTTCCAGGCCAATGCCCTGCACGGGCTGCGCCTGCAGACCGTGGATGCCCCGGCCGAACAGTTCGCCCACCACCGCAGCACGCAGGACCGGCAATTGCTGGCCGACCCCGGCGCGCCGCTGCTGTGGGGCCGCTTCCACGACCTGGCCGACAACACGGTAGTGCTGGCCGACCGCCAGGGCCAGCGCCTTCAGACCTATGCGCAGGTGGGCCGCGAACGCCGCACCGGCTACCACTGGTACGGCACCTGGCCGCAGGCCCTGCTTGACCGCGACGCGCCGGCCTGGCGCGCGCGTAGCGGGCACCGCGCCCCCTGAACCCGCATCCGCACCACGGAGGAACCCGATGCTGTCCAGCACCGCTCTGAAATCCCTGTTGGCCGCCACCCTGCTGCTGGCTGCGCCTGTGCTGGCGCAGGCCCAGCCAGCGTCCACGGCGTGGAAGCGCGGCATCGAGAACCAGCGCCAGGCCGACCTGGGCGACGGCACCTTCCTGAACCCGGTGTTCGCCGGCGACCGCCCCGACCCGTCGGTGCTGAAGGACGGCCAGGACTACTACCTCACCCTGTCCTCGTTCGATGCCTACCCCGGCCTGCCGATCTGGCACTCGCGCGACCTGGTGAACTGGCAGCCGCTGGGCCACGCGATCACCCGCAACGTGGGCGCGATCTGGGCACCGGACATCGTCAAGCACCAGGGCCGCTACTACATCTACTTCCCGGCCCGTACCGGCGAACACCGCAGCAACTTCGTGGTCTGGGCCGACAGCATCAAGGGCCCGTGGAGCGAGCCGATCGACATCGGCCTGGGCGGCTACATCGATCCCGGCCATGCCGTGGGCGAAGACGGCAAGCGCTACCTGTTCCTGAGCGGCGGCGACTACGTGCAGCTGGCCGACGACGGCCTGAGCGTGGTCGGCACGCCGAAGCACGTCTACGACGGCTGGAAATACCCGGAAAGCTGGGACGTGGAGGCCTATGCGCAGGAAGGCCCGAAGATCCACTTCCGCGACGGCTGGTACTACATGACCACCGCCGTGGGCGGCACCGCCGGGCCGCCCACCGGGCACATGGTGATCACCGCCCGCTCGCGCTCGATCCATGGGCCGTGGGTGAACGCACCGAACAACCCGATCATGCGCACGCAGTCGGCCGCCGAACCCTGGTGGTCGCGCGGCCATGCCACGGTGATTGAAGGCACCGACGGGCGCTGGTGGATGATGTACCACGGCTACGAGAACGGCTATTGGACGCTGGGCCGGCAGGCCCTGCTGGAGCCGATCGAGTGGACCGACGATGGCTGGTTCGTGGCCAAGGGCGGCGACCTGGGCCAGCCGCTGCGCAAGCCTTCGGGGGAATCGGTGGGTCGCCACGGCATGGCCCTGTCCGATGATTTCCGCGGCAAGTCGCTTGGCCCGCAGTGGTCGTTCTTCAACCCGGCCCAGGACGAGTACCGGCGGCTGGGCTTCAGCGGCCAGGGCCTGGTGCTGCAGGGCAAGGGCCAGACCCCGCGCGACAGCTCGCCGCTGACCGCCATCGCCGGCGACAAGGCCTACCAGTTCGAGGTGGAGATGGACATCGCCCCGGGCGCGGTGGGCGGCGCCCTGCTGTTCTACAGCGACCGCCTGTACGTGGGCGTGGGCAGCAACGGCGAGAAGTTCATCATGCACCGCTACGGCGAGGAACGCCCCACCCGCTTGGCGCCCAGCGCAAAGGGCGGCAAGCTGTGGCTGCGGGTGACCAACAACCGCCACATCGTCACCATCCACTCCAGCACCGATGGCCAGCGCTGGCAGAAGTACCCGGTTCAGATGGAAGTGTCCGGTTACCATCACAATGTGGCGGGCAAGTTCCTGGCACTGAAACCGGCGCTGTATGCGGCCGGCGACGGTGCGGTAACCTTCCGCAGCTTCCGCTATCGCGCGCTGGACTGAGCGCGCGCTGGAATCCCCAGACTTACCGGGTTCACTACATGTCAGTGCGCAACAAGAACGATGCCGCCACGCCGGCATTGGCGAAGGGCAAGGCCGCCACGATCAACGACATCGCGCGACTGTCGGGAGTATCGAAGAAAACGGTTTCACGGATCATCAACAACTCGCCCCTGGTGCGCAAGGACACGCGTGACAAGGTCGAGGCGCTGATGCGCGAGGTCGGCTATACGCCCGATCCGCTGGCCCGTGGCCTGGCCTTCCGCCGCTCCTTCCTGATCGGCATGGTCTACGACAACCCCACCGCGCAGTACATCGTGGACATGCAGTACGGCGCGCTGGACGCGCTTCGCGGCTCCAGCTTCGAACTGGTGGTGCACCCCTGCGACAGCCGCAGCCCGGGCTACATCGATGGCGTGCGCCGCTTCGTGCAGCAGCAGAAGCTGCACGGGGTGATCCTGGTGCCGCGTGCGTCCGAAGACCAGGCGCTGGCCGACATGCTGGATGAGATCGGTTGCCGCTTCACCCGCGTGGCCGCGCTGCCGCTGGATGACAGTTCGCAGATGGTGGTGACCCATGACCGCGACGGCGCCGCCGAAGCGGCGGACTACCTGCTGTCGCTGGGCCACCGCGAGATTGCCCTGGTGACCGGCCCCAGCGCCTACCGCTCGGCCCATGAACGCACCGCCGGCTTCATCGACGCGCTGTCCCAGCGTGGCATCGAGCTGCCGAAGGACCGCATCATCGAGGCCGGCTACACCTTCGAATCGGGTGTGGCCGCGGCGGAGAAACTGCTGCTGGGCAAGCGCCGGCCCACCGCCATCTTCACCGGCAACGATGAAATGGCCGCCGGCATCTACAAGGTGGCGCTGCGGGCGGGCATCAACATTCCGCGCCAGCTGTCCATCGTCGGCTACGACGACAGCCCACTGGCCTCGCGGCTGTGGCCGTCGCTGACCTCGGTGCGCCGGCATACCCGCGACACCGGGCGCACCGCCGCGGCCATGCTGATCCAGCCCGAAGGCCAGGCCGCGCTGCAGATTGCCAGCGTGCGCCCGCACCTGATCGTCCGCGACTCCTGCCAACCGCCCGAGGATTGATGCCGAAGGCATCAGTCCGGTAGGTCGCAAGCTTGCTTGCGACACATCACCCTATCGTGCGACGCAAAATGACACCGGTTACCAGTGTCGCTAGAATCGATCACGAACCGCGCCGGGGCCGAACCCTTCGGCCCGCCCCCTGCTCTGGAGAAGCCATGTACTGCAAGACCCACTACGCCACCCATCCCGACGCCATCAAGGGCGCCAGCAACGACCAGCTGCGCGAGCTGTACCTGCTCGACGGCCTGTTCAACGCCGGCCAGATCACCCTGAAGTACACCCACTACGAGCGCTTCGTGCTGGGCGGTGCCGCCCCGGTCGATGCCCCGCTGGCGCTGCCGGCGCAGACCGAGCCGGCCTCGGCCGCCGGCCATCCGTTCCTGGAGCGCCGCGAGCTGGGCGTGATCAACGTGGGCAGCGGCACTGGCACCGTCACCGTCGATGGCACCGTGTACACGCTGGGCCCGAAGGATGGTCTGTACGTGGCCATGGGCAGCAAGGACGTGGTGTTCGCCTCGCAGGACGCCGCCAACCCGGCGCAGTTCTACCTGGCCTCGACCCCGGCCCACGCGCGTTTTGAAACCAAGCAGCTGTCGATCAAGGACGCGGTGGCGCTGGATCGCGGCGCGCTGGAAACCAGCAACGAACGCACCATCTACCAGTACATCGTGCCGGCCACCTGCCAGTCCTCGCAGCTGCTGCTGGGCCTGACCGTGCTGAAGCCGGGCAGCGTGTGGAACACCATGCCGCCGCACCTGCACGACCGCCGCAGCGAGGTCTATTTCTACTTCGACCTGGGCCAGAACGACCGCGTGTACCACTTCATGGGCGAACCGGACGCGCAGCGCCACATCGTCATGCAGAACAACGAAGCGGTGGTATCGCCGCCGTGGTCGATCCACATGGGTGCCGGCACCAGCAACTACGCCTTCATCTGGGCGATGGGTGGCGAAAACCTGGATTACACCGACATGCACGTGCTGGACATCTGCCAGCTCAAGTAAGCCCTGCCCCGCCACCGTGCCCCCCGCGCCGGTGGCCTTCGGCCTGCATCACGCACGCCCCTACCAAGGAACGCATACGCAATGGCTAATCCCTTCAGCCTGGAAGGCAAGGTCGCTCTGGTCACCGGTGGCAACACCGGCCTGGGCCAGGGCATCGCAGTGGCGCTGGCCGCCGCTGGCGCCGACGTCGCCGTGGCCGGCATCGCCCCGCCCACCGAGACCATCGAGAAGATCACCGCGCTGGGTCGCCGCTGCCTGGCCATCGAAGCCAACCTGATCAGCATCGAGCCGGTGGAACGCGTGGTGCGCGAAACCATCGAAGGCCTGGGTGGCCTGGATATCCTGGTCAACAACGCCGGGCTGATCCGCCGCGCCGATGCCGTGGACTTCAGCGAGCAGGACTGGGACGACGTGATGAACGTCAACATCAAGTCTGCGTTCTTCATCTCGCAGGCGGCCGGTCGCCACTTCATCGAACAGGGCCGCGGCAAGATCATCAACATCGCCTCCATGCTGTCCTTCCAGGGCGGTATCCGCGTGCCGTCGTACACCGCCAGCAAGAGCGGCATCGCCGGCATCACCCGCCTGCTGGCCAACGAGTGGGCAGGCAAGGGCGTGAACATCAACGCCATCGCACCGGGCTACATGGCCACCGACAACACCGCCCAGCTGCGTGCCGACGAAGCGCGCAACCAGTCGATCCTGGACCGCATCCCGGCCGGTCGCTGGGGCACGCCGGATGACCTGGCTGGTGCGGCGGTGTTCCTGGCGTCGTCCGCGTCGGACTACGTGAACGGCGCGGTGCTGCCGGTCGATGGTGGCTGGTTGGCGCGGTAACCCGGCAACGCAACCAACGGTGGGTGCGGACCTTGGTCCGCGCCGCTTCCGCAACGCAGCCGGGCAGGGCTCGGCTCTACAGGAGTGCCGCGATGCGAAGGCTGTTGCTGCTGTTGTTGCTGTCATGCACCGCCGTGCAGGCGGCCCCCGTACGGGTGTTCATTGCCGGTGATTCCACCGCTGCCGAATACGGGCCCGAGCGCGCACCGCAGGCGGGCTGGGGCCAGGCGCTGCAGAGCTACCTGGACCCGGCGCGCTTCGAAGTACACAACCACGCCAAGGGCGGGCGCAGCACACGCAGCTTCATCGACGAAGGACGCCTGGACGCAATCGCTGCCGAGCTGCGGCGCGGCGATGTGCTGCTGATCCAGTTCGGCCACAACGATGCGAAG
The DNA here is from genome assembly GCF_003086875.1 of Stenotrophomonas sp. ZAC14D2_NAIMI4_6. Lineage (NCBI taxonomy): Bacteria > Pseudomonadati > Pseudomonadota > Gammaproteobacteria > Lysobacterales > Lysobacteraceae > Stenotrophomonas > Stenotrophomonas sp. ZAC14D2_NAIMI4_6. Next base: position 67,677 of record NZ_CP025996.1, read on the forward strand.
TTTGAAGACGCCAGCCGCTACACCGATCCGGACAGTGACTATCCGCGCCTGCTGATGCGCTACGTGCAGGTGGCGCGCGAGCGCGGCGCCACGCCGGTGCTGATCACCCCGGTGGCGCGCCTGCTGTACGACTTCGGATCGCTGCTGGACACGCATGGCCGCTATACGCAGTCGATGAAGGCCTTGGCCGCGCGCGAGCAGATCGCGTTGATCGATCTGAATGACCGCAGCACGCGCTGGATCCGCGCGCTGGGCGAGCAGGGCGCACGACCGTACTTCCTGTTCGTGCCCGAGCAGGGCAAGGCCGACGGAACGCATTTCAGCGTGGCCGGCGCCAACGCGGTGGCCTGCCTGGTGCTGCGCGAGGCGGTGCCCTTGCGTGCCGATCTGAAACCGGCGCTGCGGCGCGATATCGACTGCGATGTGATGGCGCCGGCGCAGGGCGGCGAAGCGCCGCGCGCCTCGCAAATGGTGCACGAAGACGCGGTGAAGCGCACCCAGCCAGGCCCGCATGGCGGTGCCGGGCCGACCACCGCGTATCCGTTCTTCGCCGATGCAGCGGATCTGCCGTTCGTGCTGCGCAAGCGGGTACTGCACAAAGGCGCCGGCATCGGCCTGCATCCGCAGCACAAGGACGAGATCTATTACATCGTGAGCGGGCAGGGCAGTTACGTGCTGGATGGCAGGCAGCACGACGTGCGTGCCGGCCATGCGCTGCTGACACGCACCGGCAGTACGCACGCGCTGCAGCAGGTGGGCGACGAGGATCTGGTGGTGTTGCTGGCGTACCCGCGTTGAACCGTGATACCAACACCGCGTCAGTCGAGCAAGCTCGACTCTACAGAGGGGGCGCGGCGCCGTAGAGTCGAGCTTGCTCGACTGCTCTTCTACGTCAGTCGAGCAAGCTCGACTCTACCGGGGGCTGGGTCATCGTTGTTCAACTGGTTCCGGGCCGAAGTGCATCAACCCCAGCCGGGCCAGATCTTCCGGGCGCTCGAAGTACGCTTCGTCGAAGGCATGCAGTGCCTCCTGCTCCTGCTCGGTCATCGCGCCGTACAGGTCGGTCAGCTGGGTGATCGCCGGGTCATCTTCCAGCCGGTCCAGCAGCCCGCGCATGCCGGCCAGGATCGCGTGGGTGTGCACCGCACCCATCGCTTGCAGCGCACGCAGCGCCAACTGGCAGGTGGGGTCGCCCCAGTTGCACAGGAACTGCATGAAGCCGCCGTTGTTGATGTCCGCTTCCATGCGCCACAGCGCCACCAGCTGCTGGTCCTCATCGGACAGCGCATCCAGCGTCCATGCCGCCGCCTTCAGTCGTGCCAGCGCCGCCTCGTAGCGGTCGTCCCAGACCTGGTTGGGGATATCGACCACGCCGTCCTCGCGCGGCGGCAGCAACGCGGGCCAGTTCACCCCCAGGCCGTTGGGCGTGGCAACCCAGTGCAGGCGCTGTTCGGGCGTGGCCTCGAACAGCGCAGGCGCCCAGCGCAGCGGCTGGCGGGTGCGGCGGCCATCGGCCAGGGTCAGCAGGATGAAGTCGTCGTTGAAGGCGACGTCGGATACGCGCAGCGAGGCAAATACGTCAGACATGCCGTGCAGGATAGCGGACGCCATGGGACGACCGTCATAACCTTCAAAAGCGGCAGAGGCTTTTGAAGGTTAGCCAGCAGCATTCGGGGTCAGCGCCCTTTCGTGCGAAAGGGATCTGACCCCAACGGCCAGAGGGTGGCCTCAGACGTCGCCGCCGTCTGCCCAGCCCTCACCGGTACCCGCCTGGAACACGCGGTCGTCGGCCTGCACATCGCCGGCCGCCAGGTGGGCCTGGTCGGCCAGTGCGGCGTAGATCGGGGTGAAGTCGGGCGAGGTCGCCTGCATCAGCTGTTCGAAACTGTCGATGACGAAGTAGGTCTTCTGGAACGTGTCGATGCGGTAGCGGGTGCGCATGATCCGCTGCAGGTCGAAGCCGATCCGGTTGGGCGCGGCCGATTCCAGCGAGTACAGCGATTCGCCCTTGGACGACACGATGCCGGCGCCGTAGATGCGCAGGCCCTCGGGCGTGTCGATCAGGCCGAACTCCACTGTGTACCAGTACAGCCGGGTCAGGTTCTGCAGCGCGTCGGGGCCGATCGCGTGGGCCTTCACGCCACCCCGGCCGTAGGCTTCCATGTAGTCGGCGAACACCGGGTTCATCAGCAGCGGCACATGGCCGAACAGGTCGTGGAACAGGTCCGGCTCGGCGATGTAGTCGATCTGGTCCGGGCGGCGGATCCACCAGGTGACCGGGAAACGGCGGTTGGCCAGGTGGTCGAAGAAATCCAGTTCCGGCAGCAGGCCTTCCACGCCCACCAGGGTCCAGCCGGTGGCCGCGCCCAGCACTTCGTTCAACTGGTCGAAGCGCGGAATCATGTGCGCGCTCATGCCCATCTCGTCCTGTGCGTCCAGGAATTCCTGGCAGGCGCGGCCGACCAGCAGCTCGCGCTGGCGCTGGTACAGCGTGCTCCAGGTGGCGTGGTCGTCTGCGCTGTAGGTTTCCCACGGCTGCTCGACCAGCGCGGTGGTGTACACCGGCACGTAGCCCTTGTCGGTCTGCTGGTGTTCGACGCGGCGGGGCTGGGCGAGGTCCATGGGGCACTCCTTGATGGGATACCGGTGATGCTAGGGCAGGGCGCGCGCAACAGGGTTGCAAAAGTTGCGCAGAATTGGCCTTGTGGCGCAATATCCTTGCGTACTCACCGTGTTGCGGGGCAGCAATGGCCGGAGAAGTCCAGTTCGATCGCACGGATATACGCCTGTTGGCCGAGATCCAGCGTGATGGTCGCGCCACCAACGCCGAGCTGGCGGCGCGGGTGAACCTGTCCCCGTCTGCCTGCCTGCGCCGCCTGCAGCGGCTGGAAAGCGAGGGCGTGATCGTGGGCTATGGCGCACGGCTGGAGCCACGCCAGCTGCGCCTTGGCCTGCAGGCCTTCGTGCGGGTGCAGCTGGAAAAGCACGACCAGGCCGCCATCGGCCATTTCGTGGACAGCGTGCAGGGCTGGGATGAAGTGGTGGCCTGCCATGCCCTGACCGGTGACATGGACTACCTGCTGCACGTCTACGTGCGCGACCTGGAACATTTCTCGCGCTTCCTGCTGGACAAGCTGCTGAACGCCGGCGGCGTGGCCGATGCCAATTCCAGCTTCGTGCTGCGCACGGTGAAGGGGTTCCAGGCCCTGCCGCTGTCGCAGCTGGAATGAACGGCCGCTGCGATTTGACGGCGCCGGGCGGGTAGCCGAGCATCACCGCCCTGCGCCCGCCGCAGCGTTCCTTTCCGGTAACAGGCATGTCCGATATCCAGCCCCCGGTGCTTGCCACCACCTTCCTGCCACTGCAGCGCAAATCGCTGGCGCGCTTCATCGCCCATGGCACGCCGCCGCAGACCGCGCTGGAACAGGCCGGGCTGATGGCCGCGCAGCTGTGCCGCGCACGCCTGCACGCACCAGCGGAGATCGAGCGGCTGCTGCACGATGCCTGCACGCTGTTCGCCGCCGATGGTGCCGCCGCAGCCGCGCAGCTGGCGGGGCAGGGCGGCGGCGCGCAGCCGGAACTGGATGCCTGGCTGTCCGCACTGGCCGCGCACGGTGTGCTGCTGGCCCCGGCGGAGATCCTGCAGGACTTCATCGTGCAGTCGCCATGCGCCTATCCCGGCCTGGCCCTGCAGCAGGCCTGCCAGCAGACGCTGGCCGAGCATGCCATCCGCTTTCCTGCCACCTTCGCCAGCGATGTCGATGATGACGATGCTGCACAGGACCAGGCCGACGCCGAAGACGCGCGCGCGGTCGAACACCACGGCCTGTACACCAGCGAGCAGGCGCGCGTGCTGCGTGCCATCGCGGCCAATCCCGATGAACTGATCGATCTGGACGGCTACGCCGGTACCGGCAAGGGCCATCTGGTGCTGGCACTGATGGATGCGCGCCCTGGCCGCTACACCTACGTGGCGCCGTCACGCGCGCAGGTGGAAGCATTCCGCAGCCGCGTGCCGGGCAGTACCGCAGCGCGCCTGCTGACCCAGATCGAATTCGCCAACCGTCTGGCCCAGCACGCCGCGCGCAGTGGCCTGAGCAACGGCTTCGTGGCCAGCTACCGGCGCAGTACGCGCACCCCGCGCGAGATTGCCGGGCGCATCGGCCTGCAGGGCATCGGCGCGCGTACGCCGGAACAGGTGCTGATGACGGCCTTCGAGGCGATCAACCGCTGGTGTGCCTCGGCAGCGCCGCGCATGGCCTTCCAGCATTTCGACCGCTCGGTGCCGGCGGCCATGCTCGACGTGGGGCCTTATCTGCAGGCGGCCGAGTATGTCTGGCGCTGCATGTTCGACGCCGAGCTGCAGCGTGGCACGCTGTTGAGCCTGAGCCCGCTGCACATCGGCAAGTGGCTGGCCCTGCGCGGGGTGCGTCCACCGTTGGAGCTGGGCATGCTGCTGATCGACGAGGCACACGATCTCAGCCCATCGTGGAAGCAGCTGCTTGCCACCCACGCGCCAGGCGTGGTCAGCCTGGGCGACCCGTACCAGTGCCTGACCGGCACCGTGCCGCGCTGGGCTGCATCGAAGGTGCTGGAAATGCACCAGTCGGTGCGGCAGGGCAACCAGGTGGACGACCTGGTGAACCAGACCCTGGCGCTGGACGGGCTGGGCCAGGACAGCGGGCCCTTCGTTGGCGCCACCGACCGCGCCACCGGCGTGCTGCAGTACCGCGACTGGACGCAGGTGCCGATCGCCGGCCTGCGCATCCACGGCAGCGCGGCCCCACTGGCCCAGGATGCGGCCCAGCTGCAGCTGCGTGGCCTCAGCACCTACCTGCACCCGGCGTCACTGCGCGCGCTGCGCAGCCAACTGCAGCGCCCGCTGGACGCCTGGCGTCGGCGCGGCGACAACGGCTCCAGCCAGGAGTGGCAGCGCGTGCTGGCGGCCCTGGCCGACGACGGGCAGGGCGCACTGGTGGAACTGCTGGCATCCAACGAACAGGTGCAGGCGCTGCTGCAGGTGCTGGACGCGCAGGAAGCGGCCAGCGATGGCGGCGTGGTGCTGTGCCTGGCCGAACATGCGAAGAACCTGCAGTTCGACGTGGTTGCACTGTCGCCCAGCTGCTTCAGCGCAGGGCAGGGTAGTCGTATCTGGCACAACCCGGTGCGCGCGGCCTATCTGGCCATGACCCGTGCGCGGCGCCAGCTGCATGTGCCTGCCGATGGCATGGAACACCTGCAGCACACGGCCGCTCTGCAGGAACAGGCCCGGCAGGCACGCAAGCGCGAGCGGCAGCACGCCAGCGGCTACCGGCCACTGCGCTGATACCCGCGCGGATGGGCCACTGGGACAGTGGTTCGCGCTGTGACCGGGGCCGCACAACCGGGCGATGACCACGCCGCACCTTCATGGCGCGACGTATGCTGGGCCGTGTCTTACCGCAAGGATTGCAATGCATCTGCTGAAACTGCCCGTGGCTGGCCTGTTGATCACGCTGCTGCTGGGTGCGTGCGCGCAGGCTGAAACGCCGCGCAATATGTCGCCGACGCAGACCAACGAGGAAGGCTGCACGCGCAAGCGCAGCCTGGGTCCGCAGAACGCTTACGCCGATCCTGCTCCCATCAAGCAGGCCTGCGTGGGCCCATACCTGCTGGAGCTGCCGCAGAACTACTTCAGCAACCAGATGGGCACCGAGCACGATGGCAGCTTCTCGCTGGCGCTGGAGTACCCGTCGCTGCAGCCCTTCAAGCCCGGCGAGCGGATGAACCTCACGGTCGATGTATCCATCCGCACGGTAAGTCTCAGTTACATGTACATCGGCCGGGCCGATGTCTGGGACGTGATGCAGCGCAGATACACCCCCCGGCCAGGCCGGAGCGATGATCCGGCGGCATCACTGGAAGGGCGCGTCCAGGGTGACGCGGTCCATGGCTTGGTTCCCTACTACGTAGACATGGACAACGTGCGTGCTTACCACCGCGCGAGGGGATTGCCCGAAACAGCACCGGTCATGAAACCGGACTATCACTACGACTGGTACGTATCGCGCGACGACGTGGGGCGCGTCGACCAGCTGGTTCGCTGTACGCCGCGCGAGATCACCGAGTCGGGCGTGGAGTACCGTGATGGAAAGATGGTGAAGAAGCGCGTTATTGGATTCGCCGAATGCCAGCAGACGTTCGTCATCGAAGAACTGAACACCATCGTTGACATCACGTATCCCCGCGAGGGGCTGCCGCAATGGAAGCAGATCGCAACGCGCGCGCGCGCGTTGCTGATTGACAACATCACGAAGGAGCGCAAGTGAATACTGGAAAGGACGGACTGAGCAGACAGGACCTCGATATTCTCGAGGCTTACGCAGAGGCGGGCAACCGCGAGTTGTATTTCAATTACCTCGCGCAGAAGCAGGGCAATGATGGCTACGGCCTGCTGGCACTCGGTGTCGTGCGCAACGACAACAACCCCGGTGCCACGGCGAACAGCTTTGCCGACCGGCAAGCGCGCGCCGATGGGGTGCATTTCAACGAAGGTCAGTGGCAGGAATTCGGCGTCGATCTGATCCGGCGCGATTTCGCGCTGCGCGCAGCGCAGTTCGATGCGGGAAGACCGGAGCTGGCGCTGAATCTCCCAGTGAAGGATGTCCAGAAAGCGCACGATGAAGCTTTCAAGGCACGCGGTATCGATCCCTCTGCCTGGACGCCCTACACGCTACTGATGGCCGCCCGCGTGCATGGCGGCGATCCAGAAGCCGAAGCCGTCTGGACCATGCTGCTGGACAACAACAATCGCGGCCTGGATCGCGCGGCCGAGACAACAAACCTGGTGCTCGGCAAGTACCGGAACCTGATTGACGATCCGGCCGGCTATCTGAAGAACATGGCCGAGGCACGTGGACCGCATGGCCTGCAGCCGGTGTCCAATCTCGACCCGGATCGGATTGCCTACCACGGTGCGACGTATGTGCACGACGATGCCAAGGGACAGTGGCGCCGCGAAGTCTCGGTGCCGGTGAATGCCCCGGTGCTGCCGCTGCCCATCGGTTCGGTGCCGGTGGGCAGCGTGCGCGAGACCGATCCGGCCACGCTGCGGTATCTGGACGATGCACGCGATGTGCGCCAGTTGCGCGAGACGCTGCGCGGGCAGTTCCATGCGGACGATGAGAACAAGGACCGGCCGATCATGGCCAGCCCGTTCGTGCTGAGTGATGCCACCCCGCTGCAGATGCAGCCGGAACGGCAGCGTGCCGGCATCGATCCGCGCGAGCCCGGGCATGCACGCCACGCGCTCTACCAGCAGTGCGCGGCGGGCGTGCGCGATCTCGAGGCGGGGCTGGGCAAGCCGTGGGATGCGCAGAGCGAGTGCGTCAGCGCCAACCTCACCACGCTGGCGGCCGGTGCCGACCTGCAGCGGGTGGACCACGTGCTGATGGGGCGCGGGGCGGCGGCCGGGCAGGAAGGGCCGAACCTGTTCGTGGTGCAGGGCGACCCGGCCGACCCGGCGCATCTGCGCGCGCAGATGCCGGTGGCACAGGCGCTGGCGACTTCGGTGGAGCAGACCTTCCAGCAGTTGGCGGTGAACGATCAGCGGCAGGCGCAGGAACAGGCGCTGCAGCGTGAGCAGGATCAGCAGCTGCAGCAGGCCCGCAGCGCGCCGGTCATGGCCTGACCGGCCCCGGCGCATCTGCGTAGGCGGTGGGCGCGGCCTGCGGGCCACGCCTGCCGATAGTCTCAGCTCAGCACTTTTCCTTGCGGCCCATCAGCTTGCCCAGGCGCGACGGTTCTTCGCACTTGGGGGCCACGACCGGGGTCGGTGCCAGCGCCGCACCGCGTGCCTTCTGCATCTGCTGCAGCTTGGCGCGGATCTGCGGCATGGCCGCCATGGCCGCCTTCTCACCTTCCAGAATGGCGGTGCCGCGCTGGCTGAAATCGGCTGCGCCGATATCCAGCACCTTCGGCCGGATCACGATGTCGGCGCGGGCCAGTTCCTGCTCGCCCAGGCGCTGGCCCATGATCGCGATCGACTGGTTGACGATGCCCAGCATGCCGGTCGGCGCCTTGCCGCTGGCCTTGCTGGAAATATCCACGGCGATCACGAACTCGGCGCCCAGCTGGCGCGCGGCATCCACCGGCACCGGGCTGACCACGCCGCCGTCGATGTAGTTGCGGCCGCCGATCTTCACCGGCTCGAACACGCCTGGAATGCTGCTGGACGCGCGTACCGCCTGGCCGACATTGCCGCGCACGAAGATCGAACGCTCGCCGGTTTCCAGCTGGGTGGCGACGGCGGCGAAGGGCTTCTTCAGCTTCTCGGCGGGGCGGTTGGCCACCTGTTCGTTGACGTAGTCCTGCAGCTTCTGGCCCTGCACCAGGCCGCCGGAGAACAGGCGCACGTCGCGGATGCTGGCTTCGTCCAGCGCCACCGCCTTGCTCTGCATCTGGAAGGCGTCCATGCCGCTGGCATACAACGCACCGACCACGCTGCCGGCGCTGGTGCCGGACACCACCACCGGTTCGAAGCCGTTGGCTTCCAGCATCTTGATCACGCCGATATGGGCAAAGCCCTTGGCCGCGCCGCCGCCCAGGGCGATGCCGATCTTCACCGGCTTGGCCTGCGGCACCACGGTCGGCGGCGGGGGCGGGGTGGGCCGCACCTCTTCGCCACCGCAACCGGCCAGCAGGCCGAGCAGGGCGACGGAGAGCAGCACGCGGGGGCGGAACACGGTCATCGGCAGCGGCGCACGGGGCGCGGGTTCAGGAAAGGGCGCCAGCATACCGAAGCTGCAATTTACGTGGGTAGCGCCGGGCGATGCCCGGCCGATGGTTCAGCTGGCGGTGCCGTTGCCGTCGCCGCTGCGCTCGCCGGGCGTGGCCCGGCGCTACCGTGGAAGGTCAGAAGCGGTTGTCGCCGTCCAGCATGCGGCCCAGCCCACCCAGCACCGAGCCTTCGCCGCGGTTCTTGCCACCGCCCTGCGGCGCGGCCATCCACATGCGCCCGGCCAGGCGCGAGAACGGCAGCGACTGCAGCCAGACCTTGCCCGGCCCGGTGAGGGTGGCCAGGAACACGCCCTCGCCACCGAACAGCATGCTCTTGATGCCGCTGACCCGGCGCACGTCCATGTCCACCGTGGGGTGGTAGGCCACCACGCAGCCGGTATCCACGTCCAGGCGCTCGCCGGCGGCCAGCTCACGCTCGACCACGCAGCCGCCGGCATGGATGAACACCCAGCCGTCGCCTTCCAGCTTCTGCATGATGAAGCCCTCGCCGCCGAACAGGCCGGTCATGATCCGGCGCTGGAACTGCACGCCGATCTGTACCCCGCGGGCGCCGGCCAAAAAGCTGTCCTTCTGGCAGATCAGGCGGCCGCCATGCTGGTCCAGCTTCATCGGCAGCACGGTGCCGGGGTAGGGCGCGGCGAAGGCCACGGTGCCGCGGCCGTTGCCGGTCTGGGTATAGACCGTGGCAAACAGGCTTTCGCCGGTGACCACCCGGCGGCCGGCGGCCATCACCTTGCCCATGAAGCCGCTGCTGGCCTGCGAACCGTCGCCGAACACGGTGTCCATCTGCACCGAGGCGTCCTTGAACATCAGCGCGCCGGCTTCGGCAATCGCGCTCTCGCCGGGGTCCAGGCCGATTTCCACGAACTGCATCTCATGGCCCACGATGCGGAAATCGATCGGGTCGCCGTGGCCGCCGCTGTTGCTGACCGGCGATTCCACGCTGCGATGCGCCGCGGCCGGCGGTGGTGCGCCCGGTGGCGACGTAGGCGCGGTCGGCTGGCGCAGTGCGGCAACGTCGGACACCGGTGTCCACCCGGACATGCCCTGGCACCAGGCCAGCGCGTGTGGATACGCCTGCGCATGGGCGCGCGCGGCCTCGTCATCAAGCGGGCCGACACGCTCGGCCTGGCCGGCGGCATGGAAGTACCACTGGGTCATTGCTGCAGCTCCGTTGCGGGAACAAACCACGAGTCTAGCCGCAGCACACGGGGGCGAATGGCAGGGCCATGAACGATCGGCATTTGCGGCGCGGGTGCTGTATTGCAACAATTATCTGGTAGCGCCGTTTTACCACCCCTCCAAACACAGCCTACCGCCATGTCTCCGACCCGCACTTCCCGTGGCCGCCATCCGGTCGCGCGCCCCCTCGTTGCCGCTCTTTCCGCTCTGTTGCCGCTGGTAGCAGCCGCCCAGGAAACCCCTGCCGCCAAGGACCCGGTTGCCCTCGACGCCCTGCAGGTGACCGCGCAGCGGCGCGTGGAAAATGCCAAGGACGTGCCGGTGGCGATCACCGCCATCCAGGGCGAAAAGCTGGATGTGCTCGGCTCGGCCGGCGATGACATCCGCTTCCTGTCCGCACGCGTGCCCAGCCTGAACATCGAGTCGTCCTACGGCCGTGCCTTCCCGCGCTTCTACATCCGCGGCCTGGGCAACACCGATTTCGACCTCAATGCCTCGCAGCCGGTGTCGCTGGTGTACGACGACGTGGTGCAGGAAAGCCCGCTGTTGAAGGGCTTCCCGCTGTTCGACCTGGCCGGCGTGGAAGTGCTGCGCGGCCCGCAGGGCACCCTGTTCGGCCGCAACACCCCGGCCGGCGTAGTGAAGTTCGATTCGGCACGCCCCTCGCAGGACGCCGACGGCTACGTGAAGGTGTCCTACGGCAGCTATGACACCTGGAACGTGCAGGGCGCCTACGGCGGCCCGCTGACCAGCCGCTGGTCGGCCCGCGTGTCCGCGCTGTACCAGCGCCGCGACAACTACGTCGACAACACCATCGCCAATGCGCCCAGCTCGGGCTTCGAAGGCTATGACGAAGCCGCTGGCCGCGTGCAGTTCCTGTACGAAGGCGACGACGTGGAAGCGCTGTTCAACCTGCACAAGCGCAAGCTCAACGGCACCGCGCGCCTGTTCCGCGCCAACATCATCCAGCCGGGCAGCAACGCACTGGTCGAGAACTTCGACCGCGACAAGGTGTCCACCGACGGCCTGAACTTCTCCAACCTGGAAACCTGGGGCGGCAGCGCGCGCATCAAGTGGGACCTGGGCCGGGTCACCCTGCATTCGATCACCGGCTATGAAACCGCCGAATCGCTGAACCACGGCGACGTGGACGGCGGCTACGGCGCCTCGTTCCTCGGTGCGGGCAACTACGGCCCGGGCTTCATTCCGTTCCCGTCCGAGTCGGCCGACGGCCTGCCGCACCACCGCCAGTGGACGCAGGAATTCCGCGTCGAATCCAACGAGTGGCGCCGCTTCGACTGGCAGGCCGGCGTGTTCTACTTCGATGAAGACGTCACCATCGACAGCTTCAACTACGACTCGCTGACCCCGGGCAACCCGCAGACCGGCCACGCCGTGCAGAGCCAGCGCAACAAGGCCTGGGCCGCGTTCGCCTCGGGCGACCTGGACGTGACCGACCGCTTCAAGCTGCGTGCCGGCGTGCGCTACACCCAGGACAAGAAGGACTTCACCGCCAGCGTGCTGCAGGCCGTGTCTGGTGGTACGCCGGTGAGCGGCCCGTACCTGGCCAACAGTGACGTGGACGATGTCAGCTGGGACCTGAGCGGCGTCTACCAGATCACCGACAACATCAACGCCTATGCGCGCGTGGCCAAGGGCTTCCGCGCACCGTCCATCCAGGGCCGCCTGGCGTTCGGCGGCGTCACCCAGGCCGATTCGGAAAAGGTGATCTCGTATGAGGCCGGCATCAAGGCCGACCTGTTCGACCGCCGCGCACGCCTGGGCTTCAACGTGTTCCGCTACAACGTGGACGGCCAGCAGCTGATCGCGGTGGGTGGCAGCAACAACACCGCCACCCTGCTCAACGCCGACAAGACCATCGGCCAGGGCTTCGAGCTGGACCTCGAGGCCTACCTGACCGACCACGTGCTGATGACCCTGGGCAGCAGCTACAACGACACCGAGATCAAAGACCGCGATCTGGCGGTGGCGATCTGCGGCGGTGGCTGCACCATCACCGACCCGACCACCGTCATCAACGGCGGCACCTACGCGCTGGTGAACGGCAACCCGCTGCCGCAGGCGCCGAAGTGGATCCACAACCTGACCCTGCGTGCCGGCTTCCCGGTGAACGACGCCAGCGAGATCTACGTCTACACCGACTGGGCGTACAAGAGCCCGGTGAACTTCTTCCTGTACGAGTCGCCGGAGTTCCGCAGCCGCAGCTCGCTGGAAGGTGGCCTGCGCGTGGGCTACAACTGGGATTACGGCCAGTACGACGTGGCCGTGTTCGGCCGCAACCTGACCAACCAGACCCGCGTGGTCGGTGCGATCGACTTCAACAACCTCACCGGCTTCCTCAACGAGCCGCGCACGTTCGGCGTGGAATTCACCGCGAAGTTCTGAGGCGGTTGACCGCGTGATGCCATGAAGAAGGGCCGGCGAAATGCCGGCCCTTCTGCTTTCTGTAGAGTCGAGCCATGCTCGACTGCCGTGAGCCGAGCATGGCTCGGCTCTACGGAGACGTGCCTTACAGCGCGCTTTGCGGGCGCACCTTCAACACCGCTTCTTCTGCCGCACAGTCGCGGGCCGAGTGCTGCCCCGCCTTGCGTGCCGCGGCAATTTCCCTGCGTGCCGCCAGCAGGTCCTGCTGGAACGCCGCATTGTCGTGCAGGCGCGCAACGGCGGCGGCACCCATGAAGCGGCCTTCCAGGATGTCGCTCTGCCAATGCACGTTGCACACCAGGCGGCTTTCGCCGTAGTTGCGGCCGCGGGCCTGGATGGCGTCGGCGCGGTCCGGGGCGATCTCGGAAAGAATCAGCGCCCAGGCCCAGCCGATCGAGGTGTGGCCGGAGGGGTATGAACCGTTCTTGCGCAGCCCGGCTTCATCGTCGGGCGTGCAGGTGGGTTCGCCATTGACCATGAACGGGCGCGGGCGCTGGTAGTGGTTCTTGGCCGCCTTGGTGGCCGCACTGGCATCGATCCGGCTGCGCTCCAGCAGGCGATACAGCGCAGGCGTCTTCACTGCATCCACGTCCACGTCGATCGCGCACGAGAACTGGTTGGCGCCTTCCGGGAAGCCCAGTTCGGCGTCACGCGTGGCCTGGGCGAAGCGCGGCGTGCCGCGCAGGGCGCGGGCTTCACGGCTGACCTGTTCGTCCAGCGCGAAGCCAGCCGAACCGGCCGCAGGCGGGGCAGGCACCAGCAGCAGGCTGGCCGGCACTGCGGTTGCGTCCAGGTAGCCCACTGCCCGGGTGGTCACGTTGGCCTCCACCGCGGTGGGCTTGCTGGCGGTGGCGGCGCAGCTGGCCAGGGTCATGGCGATGGCAAGACCCAGCAAGGGGCGGGCAGGGCGGGCGATCAGGGACATGGGCAGACTCGGGGCTGTGAACACAGGCGCCATGATCGCAGCCGCCGCCGGGTGCCGCAGCGCCCATCGGTCATACGGCCAGACCCGGCACGGTCGGCTTGTCGCCAATGTCCTGATTCCGGTCACAGCGCACGGACTTTCACACGCCTTCAGCACCAGCATCTGCCCACAGCCGGGCCGGGGGGATCTGCTGACAAGGGAGAGATGCGATGCGCAGCACCGCAACAGGAAGTACCGTCCTGGCCCTGCTGGTGGGCCTGGCCGCCGCACCGGCACTGGCCGCCGACGTCTACGGAGTGGCCTTCGTGCATGGCACCGGCGCACAGACCAACGCCACCCAGGATTACTGGCAGCCGGCGATCATCGACACCGTGCGCCAGGGGCTGCCGAACAGCAGCAACTACGTGGTCATCAACTGCGATTTCACCCAGTACATGTGGAAGCCTGAAGCGGCCGGCTGCCTGGCCAGCCAGCTCACCGGCTTCATCGACAGCCGCGGCATCACCCAGCTGGTGGTCATCACCCATTCCAACGGCGGCAACGTGATGCGCTGGATCCTGTCCAACCCCACCTACGACAGCCGCTACCCGAAGATCATCAGCCGTACCCGCAAGGTCACCGCGCTGGCCCCGTCGTCAGCCGGCACGCCGCTGGCCGATGCGGTGCTCAACGGCAATACGTTCGAAACATCGCTGGGCTGGCTGCTGGGCTACAAGAACGATGCCGTGCGCATGCAGCAGGTCGGCCACATGGCCACCTACAACGCGCAGAACCTGTATGGCACCGCCGGCCGGCCGGCGCTGCCCAAGCCGTTTCGCGCGGTGGTCGGCAGCGATGTCGAATCGGCGGTCTGGGACAGCAACAGCTACTGCGGCGGCTACGCGGCCAATGTCGGCCTGGAATTCACCCAGAACTGGTTGTCGTCCTGTTCCGATGGTTTCCTGGAATGCAGCAGCCAGAAGGCGGCCGGCAGCCTGCTGTTCACCGACAAGGCGCGCACCCAGGGGGCCGAGCCGTTGAGCCACAACCAGAGCCGGCGCGAATGCTTCGGCCTGGGCACCATCCTGCGCAACGACCTGACCCAGTGAGGGAGACGACCATGAAGATCCATTCCACCTTCCTGGCCGCTGCCGTGCTGACCGCACTTGCCGCCGGGCCCGCCCTGGCCGCACAACCGCTGCGTGCCGCCCTGGGCACCGACCAGGTGCCCGCCGCGCTGGTGGCCGCGCCCCTGCCCGCCGAAGACAGCGAGCGCGTGCCGCTGGCCTTCGCCTGGGCGCTGGACCCGGCGCAGCCGTTGCAGGCACCGGGCGCGTATGCCGCCGTCAGCCGCAGCTATTGGCAACAAGTCGACGCGGCCGAGCTGCAGCGCGGCCTGGACCTGCCCCTGACCGCCCCGGACGCGGTGATCCAGGTCAGTCCCGGTGCCGGCGCACGCGCGCTGCCCGCCGACGTACTGCAGGTGCGTGATGCCGCTGGCCGTACCAGCGTGGCCCGCAGTGTCGATGCGCGCCAGCTGCAGGACGCCGGCATGGCGGTGAGCGATGGCAGCAGCATGCTGCGCACCGGTGCCAGCAGCGCGGTGGGCGCCTACCGCCTGCAGAGCGCGCAGGCGCAGGGGCGCTACGTGGTGCAGGTGCTCGAACCCAACAGCCCCGTGCGGTTGGAAGTGCAGGCCAGCCAGGCACAGGTGCTGGCCGGTGGCAGCGTGCAGCTGCAGGCGCGCCTGCTGGAAGACGGTGCCAACGCCAACCAGCTGGCGGCACGGCGCGGCAGCCTGGGCGGCGAGGCATTGCTGGTGGCGCCCGATGGCCGCAGCTGGCCGCAGCGGCTGCTGCGTACCACCGACGGCAGCCTGCGTGCGCAGGTGCGCATTCCGGCCCAGGCCAGCACCGTGCAGGGGCTGTGGGAACTGCAGGTGTTCGCCCAGGCAGACGGCGTACTGCGCGATGGCAAGGTGGCCTTTGCCGTGGCCCAGCCCACCGCGCGGTTCAGCGGCCAGGCCAGCCCGGATACCGCCAGCCGCCGGGTCAGCCTGCCGCTGCAGGTGGCTGCGCCAGGCCGCTATGAAGCGCGTGGCACGCTGTACGCCACCGGCGCCGACGGCCAGTTGAAGCCGGTGGCGCAGGCGCATGCCGCAGCGTGGTTCGACGGCGCGGGGCAGGGCGCACTGGTGCTGCCGTTCGACCAGGCACCGCTGCCTGCCGGCTTTGGTGCGCCGTATGAACTTCGTGAGCTGCAGCTGCAGGACCAGAGCCGGATGGCACCGATCGAATCGCGCGCGCAGGCGCTGCGGTTCTGAGCAACAGCAGCGGGCCGGTGAACCCGGCCCGCTGCAACCGCGTAAGGGCGAGGCAACATCGCGATGGGGCGGGACCATGGCGGGGTAGAGTCGACTGTCAGTCGACTACCGCGCGCCGCGCGGGACTTTCGGGGGCCGTACGAAGAGCAGTCGACTGACAGTCGACTCTACCGTCGTCCGCCAACCGTCGTCCGCCGTCCGTGCGCTTCGACCCGGTGGTTCACCCCGCGTACGCGCTCAACCGGCCTTCGTGTTCCACCACGTGGATCGCACCGCCGAACACCGCCGACAGCGGCTCATCACGCAGCAGTGCATCGCGCGGGCCGTCGGCCAGCACGCGGCCGTCGCGCAGCAGCACCACCCGCTCGATCTCGGGAATCACTTCTTCGATGTGGTGGGTCACCAGCACCAGGGTGATGCCCTGCTGGGCCAGGGTGCGCATGGTGGCGATCAACTGCTGCCGCGCCACCAGGTCCAGCCCGGTGGACGGTTCATCCAGCAGCAGCGCCTGCGGCCGGTTCACCAGTGCGCGGGCAATCAGCACGCGGCGGGTCTCGCCGGCCGACAGCTCGGCATACGCGCGTTCGCGCAGGCCCAGCGCACCGGTCATGGCCAGGGTCTGGCCGACCCGCTCGCGCATGTCGGCGGTCACTTCGCGGAACGCCGGCACCACATAGCTGGCGAAGAAGCCCGACAGCACGGCCTGCTCCACGGTCAGCCCGGGCATGTCGGACAGGTTGCTGCTCAGATCGCCGGTGACGATGCCCAGCTGCGAGCGCAACCGGTCCACCTGCCAGCGGTTCTGCCCCAGCACTTTCACCGCCACCCGGCCGTCGGCCTGGGCCAGCGGGTACAGCTCGCGGGTAATCAGCTTGATGAAGGTGGATTTGCCACAGCCATTGGGGCCCAGCAGCGCGGTGTGCTGGCCCTGGGCGATGCGCAGGCTGAGCGCGTGCAGCACCTTCACCTGGCCACGCATCACGCTGGCGTGGTCCAGTTCGATCAGGGGCGGCAGGACATCGCCGGCGCCGGCCGGCGACGGGGCGTGGGTGCGTGGTTCAGGACTCGACAACGGGTTCCCCAACGTGTGAACGGTGCCACGGAATGACGGTGCCGATCACCGTCGCAGGGTGCAGTTTGCAACGCAAGCGCCCATCATGTCTGCCATCCCCGCGTCGATCTGGAGAGCCGCCATGCCCGATGCCCTGATCTCCCTGCTGGCCCACGGCCTGCTTGGCCCGACGTGGTGGGAGCTGCTGCTGGTGCTGCTGGTCTTCACCCAGCTGACCATCTTCTCGGTCACCCTGTATCTGCACCGCAGCCAGGCCCACCGCGGCGTGGATTTCCACCCGGTGCTGGCCCACCTGTTCCGTTTCTGGCTGTGGCTGACCACCTCGATGATCACCCGCGAATGGGTGGCCATCCACCGCAAGCACCACGCCAAGGTGGAAACCGAAGACGACCCGCACAGCCCGGTCACCCGTGGCATCGGCCAGGTGTTCTGGCACGGCGTGGAACTGTACCGGCAGGCCCGCGGCCAGCGCGCGGACATCGAACAGTACGGCCGCGGCACTCCGGACGACGCCATCGAGCGCCACCTGTATACGCCGCGCGCCACCCTGGGCCCGGTGCTGCTGCTGGCCATCAACGCGGCCTTGTTCGGCCTGCCGGGCGTGGCGCTGTGGGCCATCCAGATGGCCTGGATTCCGTTCTGGGCGGCCGGCGTGGTCAACGGCCTGGGCCACTGGTGGGGCTACCGCAACTATGAATCGGCCGATACCTCCACCAACCTGACGCCTTGGGCGTTCTGGATCGGCGGTGAAGAACTGCACAACAACCACCATGCCTTCCCCAGTTCGGCGCGCTTTGCGATGCGGCGCTGGGAATTCGATATCGGCTGGAGCGCGATCCGCCTGCTGCAGACGTTGCGCCTGGCCACGGTGCTGCGCGTGGCGCCGGCCATGGATGTGCGCCCGAACATCGCCGTACCCGATGCGGACACCCTGAAGGCATTGCTGTCGCACCGTTTCCAGGCCATGACCGACTACCAGCGCAACGTCTTCGTGCCGGCACTGCGCGAGGAGGCCGCCCACGCCGGGGCGAAGCTGCGCCGTCTGCTGCCGCGCCGGCTGCGCCGCGGTCTGGTGAACGACGGCCGCTGGCTGCATCCGGACAGCCGCGCGCAGTTGCGCGCCTGGGTCGCGCAGCGTCCGCGCATCGGGGTGCTGGTCGAGTTCCGCGCGCGCCTGGCCAGGCTGCTGGAAGCCCGCGGCCACGATGCGGCCGAGCGCCTGCGCCAGCTGCAGGCCTGGTGCCGCGAAGCCGAAGAGAGTGGCATTGCCACGCTGCAGGCCTATGCCGCGCGCCTGAAGGGCTACACCCTGGTGGGCCCATGAGGCGAATCGCAGGAGCATTGTTGGCCGTGCTGGCGCCGCTGTGCGCGCAGGCCCAGGTGAGCGACACCGCCACCTACCTGCAGCGCATGGACAGCGATGGCGACGGCCGCGTGAGCGAAGCGGAGTACGTGCAATGGATGCTGTACGCCTTCGACCGCATGGACCGCAACGGCGATGGCGTACTGACGGCCGACGAGCTGCCGGGCGGCAAGGGCCGGCCGATCACCCGCGAGCAGCAGCGGCAGACCCTTATCCAGCGCTTCCACAAACAGGATGCCAACCGCGATGGCTATCTGGACGCGCGTGAACTGTCCGCTCCGCCGCGCTGATCGGCGATCATGACGGCCGCACCGCTGCAAGGGAAAACCTCACCATGGATGACCGCATCGACGATGAACTGATGCAGGAGTGGACGGCATTCTGTGCCGGACACAGCGAGCAGGAGGACTGGTATTTCTCCGGCCTGCTGCAGGGCGTGACCGGGCCGGACACGCTGGACGCGGTGTTCGCCACCTTTCCGCATGCCGATGAACTGCGTGCGCGCGCGCTGGACGTGCTCGGTGCCGGTCACTGGGGCGACCACCTGTACCTGCAGCCGGCCCACGTGGGCGATACGCAGGCGCTGGCCCGCGCCGCGCGCGCCTGGCTGGATGAGCTGGCCCGGGTGGCCGGTGCTGCCGGCGAGCCCGCGCTGCAGGCCACGCTGCGCGCTGTGCCGGTGGTCGAAGCCCCCGCCGAGCGTCTGCAGTCGGCCTGGAGCGGCTCGGGCCCAGCGGCTTACCTGCACGATGTCATCTGCGATGAAGTGCGGCGGGCGCGCACGCTCGACACCCCGCAGATGAACGCACTGGACGAGGCGCTGTACCACCTTGCCTCCGATCTCTACCTGGGCTGGTACATCGCCCAGCCACTGGCCCCGGCCGCGGTCGATTTCGGGCCCTATCTGGCGTTCTGGCGGCTGGGTGGGCGGGGTGCATTGGTGGAAGGTGCCTTCCTGGTCGAAGCGCCCGCCGCGGACGCGTAGGGCGCCTTGTCCGGTAGCGCCGGGCCATGCCCTACGGCTTCGCATGGCCCGGCGTAGAATCAGCCCATGCCTGAACTGCCCGAAGTCGAAACCACCCGCCGTGGCCTGGCGCCGCATCTTGAAGGGCGCCGCGTACACGGGGTGATCCTGCGCCGCGCCGACCTGCGCTGGCCCATCCCACCGGACGTGGCCGAGCAGTTGCCGGGGCAGCGCATCGACAGCGTACGCCGCCGCGCCAAGTACCTGTTGCTGGATACCGCCGTGGGCAGCGCCGTGCTGCACCTGGGCATGTCCGGCAGCCTGCGCGTGCTGCCCGGCGACACGCCGCTGCGCACGCACGACCACGTCGATATCAGCCTGGACAATGGCCGCCTGCTGCGCTTCAACGACCCGCGCCGCTTCGGCAGCCTGCTGTGGCAGCCGGCCGGTGAAGTGCATCCGCTGCTGCAGGGCCTGGGCCCGGAGCCCCTGGACGAGATCTTCGACGGCGACTACCTGTTCGAGCGCAGCCGCGGCCGCAGCGCGCCGGTGAAGACCTTCCTGATGGACCAGGCGGTGGTGGTGGGGGTGGGCAACATCTACGCCGCCGAAAGCCTGTTCAAGGCCGGCATCAGCCCATTGCGCGAGGCCGGCAAGGTCTCCCGCGCGCGCTACCAGCGGCTGGCGCGCGAAGTGAAGGACACGCTGGGCTATGCGATCACCCGCGGCGGCACCACCCTGCGCGATTTCATCAGCCCCGACGGCGCTCCCGGTTACTTCGAGCAGGAACTGCTGGTGTACGGCCGCGATGGCCTGCCGTGCCCGCAGTGCGGGCGCCCGCTGAAGCACGCCATGATCGGCCAGCGCGCCAGCGTCTGGTGCAGCCGCTGCCAGCGCTGAACGTCTTCATGCGCTGCACACCGGCAGCGCTATAGTCCAGCCAACATCCGGCGGGGGAACGTTGGCGATGGATGAGGGACCGGACATCACCGTATGGCTGGACGCTGCGCGTGGCGGTGATCGCACCGCGCTGGACCGCGTGCTGACCACGCTCTACCAGGAACTGCACACCATGGCCCGGCGCCAGTTGGCCGGCCAGCAGGGGCGCACCCTGGATGCCACGTCGCTGGTGCACGAGTCGTACCTGAAACTGCTGGGCAGCCGCGGCGCCGCCCGCTTCGAAGATCGCGCGCACTTTTTCGCCTACGCGGCCTCGGCCATGCGCAGCGTGGTGGTGGACTACGCGCGCAACCGCCTGGCCCGCAAGCGCGGTGGCGACCTGAAACGGGTGGCCGAGATTCCCGAGAACAGCAGCAGTGGCGTGCGCCTGGACGAAGACCTGCTGGCCCTGGACGTGGCCCTGGAACGCCTGCAGGCGGTGGATGCGCACCTGGGCCGGGTGGTGGAACTGCGTTACTTCGCCGGCCTGTCCGAACAGGAGATTGCCGAACTGAGCCAGCGTTCCGAACGCAGCATCCGCCGCGACTGGCAGAAGGCGCGCCTGTTCCTGCTGGCCGCCATGCGCGAAGACTGAGCACCGCGACGCGGCCCGGCCGATGGACAGCGCACGCTGGCAGGAACTTTCATCCTGGCTGGACCAGTTGCTGGAACTGGACCCGGAGGCGCGGCAGCGGCGCCTGCAGCGCCTGACCGAACATGACCCGGCGCTGGGCCATGAACTGCAGCGGCTGCTGCAGCAGGAACCGGACAGCCAGGATTTCATGGCCCAGCCGCTGTGGACCGCGCCGCCACCGGGCCGCGCCGGCAGCGAGGTGGGGCCGTACCGGCTGTTGCGCCCGCTGGGCGAAGGCGGCATGGGCGAGGTCTGGCTGGCCGAGCGCTGCGATGGCCTGTACCAGCGCCAGGTGGCGCTGAAGCTGCTGCGCAGCGGCGTGGCCGATCCCGGCCTGCGCCAGCGCTTCGGCCGCGAGCGGCAGATCCTGGCCCGGTTGCAGCACCCGCACCTGGCGCAGCTGCTGGATGCCGGCGTGGATCTGCACGGACAGCCCTACCTGGCGCTGGACTACGTGGAAGGCGAGCCGATCAGCGATTACTGCCGCAGGGTGCAGCCGCCGCTGGAAGCCCGCCTGCAGTTGATGCTGCAGGTCTGCGCGGTGGTCAGCCATGCCCACGCCAACCTGGTGGTGCACCGTGACCTGAAACCGTCCAACATCCTGGTGCGCGACGATGGCACGGTGAAGCTGCTGGATTTCGGCATCGCCAAGCTGCTGGACCACGACGACACCAGCAGCCCGCACCCGGCCACCGAGATCCGTGCGTTCACCCTGCACTACGCGGCCCCGGAGCAGGTGCGCGGTGAACTGGTCACTACGCTCACCGACGTCTATTCGCTGGGCGTGGTGCTGTTCGAAGTGGTGACCGGGCACAAGCCCTACCGGCTGCGCCGGCACAGTGATGCCGAATGGGAACGTTCGATCCTGGACGTGCAGGCGCCACGCGCCTCGGTACTGCTGCAGCGGCTGGCCGACCAGCCCGGCGCGCCGCGTCGCGCGCTGCAGCGGCAGGCCCGGCGCCTGCGCGGCGATCTGGATGTCGTGCTGGAAAAGGCCCTGCAGAAAGACCCCGACCAGCGCTATGCCTCGGCCGAGGCGATGGCCGGTGACCTGCGGCGCTTCCTGCAGGGGCAGCCCATCCAGGCCCGTCCGCCCGGCGTGGGCTACCGCGTGCGCAAGTACGTGGGCCGGCACCGGTGGGGCGTGGCGCTGGCGTCGGTGGCCGTGCTGGGCTTGCTGGGCACCACGTCCATGGCGTTGTGGCAGGCGCGGCAGGCGCGGCTGGAAATGGCCCGCGCGCAGGCCATGCAGGATTTCACCGTGGGTCTGTTCGACAAGGCGGCCAGCCAGCGCCACGGGCATTTCGACGTGCCGCAGCTGCTGGCTGCCGGGCAGCAGCGTGGCGAAGCCGAGCTGGCCGACCAGCCGCTGGCACTGGCCGAGCTGGAGGGCGTGATCGGGCGGCTGCGGATCGGCCTGGGCGACTACCAGTTGGCCCTGCAGACGCTGGACCGGCAGCGCCAACTGCTGCAGCGGGTGGACGATGTGCCGCCCGCGCTGCAGCTGGAGGCGGTGACCCAGCGCGGGCGTGCGCTGCGCATGCTGGGCCGCGACCGCGAATGCCTGGCCCATCTGCAGCCGCTGCAGTCCCAGGCCGCCACCGAAGCCAGCGCCCTGCCGGCGTCGGTGGCCGAATTCCACAGCCAACTGGGCCGCTGCCAGGCCGAACTGGGCGATGCCGAGGCGGCACGGCGATCCTTCACCCAGGCCCTGGCACTGCGTCACCAGGGCATCGGCGAGCGCTTCGGGCGTGCCGAATCGCTGGCCGACCTGGCCGGTCTGGACGCCGCCGCGGGGGACCTGCCAGCGGCGCTGGCCGGCTACCGCCAGGCCTTGGCGCTGCTGCAGCAGCCCAGCGATGCCAGCAGCCCGCAGGTGATCGCCCTGCACCGCCAGCTGGGGGATGTGCTGGCGCGGCAGGGACAGACGGCTGCCGCTGCCACCGAGCTTGAACTTGCCTGGACAGCCGCCCAGGAGGCCTGGGGCCCGCGCCACCCGGAGGCGCTGGTGGTGCGCCGGGCGCGCGCGCTGCTGGCGCTGCAGCGGGGCGAACTGGCGCTGGCCGGCGAGGAGCTGCGGACCGCGCAGGCGCAGCTGCTGACCGCGCTGGGGCCGAGCCATCGCGAGATCGGCCACGGTGAATTCGCCCTGGGCCAGTGGGCCAGCGCCAGTGGCGATGCGGCTACCGCGGCGGGCCACTACGCGCGCGCGGCCACGCTGTGGCGACAGCCCGACCACACCGCGTTGCTGCCACAGGCGCTGCTGGCGCAGGGGCAGGCGCTGCAGCAGGCCGGTCACCCCGCACAGGCGCGCGAGGTGCTGGCCGAAGCGCGGCAGCTGCTGCTGGCCCAGCGCGGCCCGCAGGCGCCGGGCCTGCGCGGGCTGGAGGCTCGCATCGCCGCGCTGGCGCAGACTGAACCGCAGCCGGCCACCTCCGCTGCCCGTTAACGTTTGTCTGCCTATGATGGCCGACCTTTCCCTTGCTCCCGCGCCTGCATGCAACGTCGCGATTTCCTCCGCAATGCCTCCCTTGCCCTGGCTGCGTTCGGCCTGCCTGCCCTGCCTGCCTGCGCGGCCGGCAAGAGCGGCCAGCTGGGCCTGCGTCGCCTGGGCCAGCCGCAGCCGTTCGATTTCGCCACCCTGAAGGGCCAGGCCCGTGCCCTGGCCCAGGCCCCCTACAAGAGCCACAAGCGCGTGCTGCCGGGCCGGCTGGAAGGGCTGGACTGGGACCAGTACCAGTCGATCGGCTACCGCCAGGACCACGCGCTGTGGGCCGACCAGCCGGGCCGGTTCCAGGCCAAGTTCTTCCACCTGGGCCTGTACTTCCATTCGCCGGTGCGCATGTTCGACGTGGTCGATGGCAAGGCACAGGAACTGGCCTACGACGGCGCGGCGTTCAACTACGGCAAGAGCGGCATCAAGAACGGTGAACTGCCCGCCGACCTGGGCTTCGCCGGTTTCCGCCTGAACACCCGCACCGACACCGACCGCGATTTCGCCGCCTTCCTCGGCGCCAGCTACTTCCGCGCCGTCGGCAAGGAAGGCCAGTACGGGCAGTCCGCGCGTGGCCTGGCCATCGACACCGGCATGGGCAAGCCGGAAGAATTCCCCGATTTCATCGCCTACTACCTGGAACAGCCGGCGGCCGATTCCAACACCCTGGTGGTGTATGGCCTGCTGGATTCGCCCAGCGTGACCGGCGCCTACCGCTTTGCCATCACCAATGGCGACGTGCTGCTGATGGACATCGACAGTGCCCTGTACCCGCGCAAGGCGATCGAGCGGCTGGGCATTGCGCCCTGCACCAGCATGTACCAGGTGGGCGAGAACGACCGCCGCATGGGCTGGGACTGGCGCCCGGAAATCCACGATACCGACGGCCTGTCACTGTGGACTGGATCTGGCGAATGGATCTGGCGGCCGCTGCTGAACCCGCGCAACCTGCGCTTCAACATGTTCGTGGACCGCAACCCGCGCGGCTTCGGCCTGCTGCAGCGCGACCGCAACTTCGACCATTACCAGGACGACGGCGTGTTCTACGAGAAGCGCCCGTGCCTGTGGGTGGAGCCGAAGGGCGAATGGGGCGAAGGTTCGGTGCAGCTGGTGGAAATTCCCACCGTGGATGAAACCTTCGACAACATCGTCGCGTTCTGGAACCCGAAGGAAAAGCCGCAGGCCGGGCAGGAACTGCTGATCGGCTACCGCCTGTACTGGGGCGCCGAACCGCCGGCGCGCTCGCCGCTGGCGCACTGCGTGGCCAGCCGTACCGGCCTGGGCGGCATCATCGGCAAGAAGCGCGAGTACTTCAGCTGGCGCTTCGCGGTGGATTTCGAAGGCGGCGAACTGGCCGGTCTGATCGACAAGGCCGACGTGGAAGCGGTGGTGGAAACCAGCCGTGGCCGGGTCGAGATCGTTTCGGCGCGCCCGCTGCGCGAGATCAAGGGGTACCGGGCGATGTTCGACCTGGTGCCGCCGGAGGGCAGCAGCGAGCAGATCGACATCCGCCTGTACCTGCGCAGCGGCGGCAAGACCCTGACCGAGACCTGGCTGTACCAGTACACCCCGCCGCCGGCCGGCGCACCCGAGCGCACGCTGTACTGAGTTGGGGTTGGTCAGCAGGGCTTGCAGCCCTGCACCCGCTGTAGAGTCGAGCCATGCTCGACTGAAGCAACGTCAAAGGCCTGCATTCCCTGGGGTGGCGGGGTGGGTCCGGTGCCGGGGGACGCCGCAAGTACGTCCCTGTAGGCTTGGCCGCGGCATCCATGCCGCGGACACCCCCGCCACCGGACCCACCCCGCCTTCGACAGTTCTCCGCGATCTGTCGGTACGGCATTCTGCTCTGGTAGGTGTCGACCTTGGTCGACACGGATGAATTCATTCGATATCTGACCGATGTGTCGACCAAGGTCGACACCTACCAACAGCCGCAGGAACCTGTCAGAGGCGGGGCGGTGTGGGTGGGCAGGACCGCAGGCGCCATGGATGGCGCCTACGAGCCCCCATGGGTGAGGGCGCTTTGCTCGCGAAGCACTGCTTCGCAAGCGCCCGAACGCACAGCCGCCAGCGGCTGGGCCGGACTGGGGGTTTACGGCGTGTCCTGCCCACCCACACCGCCCCGCCAACCCACGGAATGCTGCTTTGGCTTTGGCCGTTGCTGTTGCTGTTGCTCCAAGCAGGTGCAGGGCTGCAAGCCCTGCAAAAGACCCCACCCCTTACAACGGCAGCGGGGCCTGCATCGGCTCGATCCGCCCTTCGCCCCGGGTGATCTTCTTGAACTCGGCGCGGCTGACCGACACGTAGCGGTCGTTGCCGCCGATCTCCACCTGCGGGCCGTCCTGCACCGCATGGCCGTGTTCGTCCACGCGCACGGTCATCGTGGCCTTCTTGCCGCTATGGCAGATCGTCTTGATCTCCTGCATCTCGTCGGCCCAGGCCAGCAGGTACTGGCTGCCCTCGAACAGCTCGCCGCGGAAGTCGGTGCGCAGGCCGTAGCACAGCACCGGAATGCGCAGCTGGTCCACCACCTCGCTGAGCTGCCAGACCTGGGCGCGGCTGAGGAACTGCGCTTCGTCCACCAGCACACATCCCAACGGTCCGTTGGCCGCCAGATCCTGCTGCACCCACCGCTGCAGATCAGTATCGCGCTCGAAGGCCATGCCGTCGGCACGCAGGCCGATGCGCGAGGCCACCACCCCGGCGCCGGCGCGGTCGTCCAGGCGCGGGGTCAGGATCGCCACTCGCATACCGCGCTCGCGGTAGTTGTGCGCGCTCTGCAGCAGGGTGGTGGTCTTGCCGGCGTTCATCGCCGAATAATAGAAATAGAGCTTGGCCATCGGCAGATTGTACGCCGCAGCCCCCGCCGGCCGAAGCCGTTCAGCATCCCTGCCGGTCGGCGGCTGTGGCCGTCACCCGGGACCGCTACAATCCCCTTCCAATGCACGGTCTCAATCCCCCCCAAGCCGCCGCCGTCCTGCACATCGAAGGCCCCCTGCTGGTGCTGGCCGGTGCGGGCAGTGGCAAGACGCGCGTGATCGTCGAAAAGATCGCCCACCTGATCGGCTGCGGGCGCTACCCCGCGCGCCGCATCGCGGCGATCACCTTCACCAACAAGTCGGCCAAGGAAATGCGCGAGCGCGTGGCCAAGCGCCTGCGCGAACAGGATGCCGACGAGGTGACCATCTGCACCTTCCACGCCCTGGGCCTGAAGTTCCTGCAGATCGAACACGCGGCGGTGGGCCTGAAGCGTGGCTTCTCGATCTTCGATGCCGACGATGCCGCCGCGCAGATCAAGGATCTGATGTCCGGCGCCAAGCCCGATGACATCGAGGACATGAAGAACCTGGTGTCGCGCGCGAAGAACGCCGGTCTGTCGCCCGAACAGGCGATGGCCGCCGCGCGCAGCAACCGGGAAAAGGAAGCGGCCAGCGTCTACGAGCGCTACCAGCTGCGCCTGACCGCCTTCAACGCGGTCGACTTCGATGACCTGATCCGCCTGCCGGTGCAGGTGCTGGAGGAAAACCCGGATATCGCCGTGGCCTGGCGCGAGCGCATCGGCTACCTGCTGGTGGATGAATGCCAGGATACCAACGATGCGCAGTACCGGCTGCTGAAGCAGCTGGCGGGCGAAAAGGGCAACTTCACCTGCGTGGGTGACGATGACCAGTCGATCTACGCCTGGCGCGGCGCCAACCCGGAAAACCTGCAGCAGATGGGGCGCGACTACCCCGCGCTGGAAATCATCAAGCTGGAGCAGAACTACCGCTGCTCCAACCGCGTGCTGCGCGCGGCCAATGCGCTCATTGCCAACAATCCGCACGAACACCTGAAGAAGCTGTGGAGCGACCAGGCCGACGGTGAGCGCATCCGCGTGTGGGAATGCCGCAACAGCGAACACGAAGCAGAAAAGGTTGCCGCCGAGATCGCCTTCGTGGCGCAGTCGCGCAAGGTGCCGTGGAGTGATTTCTGCATCCTGTTCCGCGGCAACTTCCAGTCGCGTCCGCTGGAAAAGGCGATGCAGCTGCTGCGCATTCCCTACCACCTGACCGGCGGCACCATGTTCCTGGAACGCCAGGAAGTGAAGGACACGCTGGCCTGGCTGCGGCTGCTGGTGAACCCGGACGACGACACCGCGTTCATGCGCGCGGTGCAGTCGCCCAAGCGCGACGTCGGTGCCGGCACGCTGGCCAAGCTGGCCGAGCTGGCGCAGGAAAAAGACATCCCGATGGCGCACGCCGCCGAAGCGATCGGCGCGCTGCAGCAGTTGCCGCCGCGCGCGGCCAACAGCCTGGCGCGCTTCACCGACATCCTGCGCGACCTGCGTGCGCAGACCCGCCAGATCACCTCCGGCGACATGATCCGCAAGGTGGCCAAGGAATCGGGGCTGTTGAGCGAACTGCGCCAGCAGGCCAAGGAAGAGGCCAGCTACCAGCGCCGTGCCAACAACATCGAGGAACTGGCGCAGTGGTTCGAGGGTGGCCCGCGTGGCGCCACCGCCGCCGACCTGGCCGGTCAGCTCGCCCTGCTGTCGCGCAGCGACAAGGACGAGGGCGGCAACCAGGTGCGCATGATGACCATGCATGCGTCCAAGGGCCTGGAATTCCCGTACGTGTTCATCGTCGGCTGCGAAGACGGCGTGCTGCCGCACCAGGTCAGCCTGGACGAAGGCAACCTGCAGGAAGAACGCCGCCTGCTGTACGTGGGCATCACCCGCGCCAAGATCCAGCTGTGGATGAGTTACAGCAAGCTGACGCGCAAGTTCGGCGAGCATGTGCGCTTGAAGCCGAGCCGGTTCTTCGAGGAAATTCCGGCCGAGGAAATCCAGCGCGACGGTGCCGATCCGGTGGCCGATGCGGCGCGCAAGAAAGAGCGCGCCAGCGCCGGCCTGGCCGCGATCGAAGCCCTGTTCGACTAAGCGCTCCAACGGCGCCGCCCCTCCGTGCAGGAGCGCGCGTTGGTTGCGCGGTGTGGCCGGTCGGGGTGGGTTCGCGGGGGACGCCGTGAACCCTTCCCTGGGGGCTTAGCCGCGCCATCCATGGCGCGGATACCCCCGCGAACCCGCCCCGACCGGCCTCGGACAGATTCCGGGCGCGTCCTGCCACGGCAATGCAAAGAAAATCAAAACCCACAGCAGGGCGCTGAGGCAGAATCGGGTTTTCGGATTGAGACCTGCGCATGCATCCCATCGAAAGCGAACGCCTGCGCCTGCGCGCCCTCGAGCCTGATCGCGATGCGGCGCCGATGCTGGCGCTGCTCAACGATCCCGGCTTCCTGCGCTTCATCGGTGACCGCAACGTGCGCAGTGAGGAACAGGCGCGCGAGTACATCGCGCTGCGGGTGCTGCACAGCTATGCGTTGAACGGGTTCGGCATGTACGCCATCGAGCGGCTGTCCGATGGCGCCTGGCTGGGCAATGCCGGCCTGGTGCGGCGCGATGGCCTGCCGGGGCCGGATATCGGCTATGCGGTGCTGGCGGCGTTCGGCGGCCAGGGCTATGCCAGCGAGGCGGCGCGGGCGGTGTTCGCGCATGCACGTGCGGAGCTGGGCATCGAGGATCTGTACGGCATCACCGACCTGGACAACGTGGCCTCCGGGCGCATCCTGCTGGGCCTGGGCATGCAGGAACGCGGGGTGATCCAGCTGCCCGGCGTGGACGCGGCCAGCCGCTTGTATGCCACACCGGGCGCTGCGGCGGTTCAACCGCCAGCATGAGCCAGTGGAGTAAGGTGCAGGACTGTTTTCCTGCACGGATGCTCCGATGCTGATCAACGCGTATTCCACCCTCGGCCACGTACTGGCACCGCCACCACAGGCCGACGCTGCCAACGTCCGTGGTCTTGATGACCCCGCACTGGCGCCGCACCTGGGCGGCTTCGTCAACTACGTGCTGGGCCATGGCGACGGGCAGATGACCGCGGCGCGCTATCACCTGATGCGGCACGTGCAGCGCGTGCGCCAGCACTACCTGTTCGAGCTGGACGAAGCCGATCTTGCGGCGCTGCAGCCTTGGCTGCTCCAGGCCAACGCGGTGTGCTTCCTGGAAGATGGCAGCGTCCGCGATCCGGCCGGCAAGGTGCTGTTGGGTGACGCGCTCGATCCGCAGGCACAGGTGCCCTATCCCGTCGACGCCGAGCAGCGCGGGGCGCGCAGCCAGCAGCAGCTGCAGGCCCACGCGGTGCATGCCCCGCCGTCGTTGCCACCCGTGGTGGGCACGGCCGAGGCACAGCTGCGCGCACCTGCCCAGGTCTGGGCCAGAGCACAGGCGCTGCTGGCGTGTGCGCTGCGCGCCGAGGCGCTGCAGGCCGGTGACCCACCGTTGAGCCTGGCCGAGTTGGCCGAGCGTCTGCCGGCCCTGCCCGAGGCCCTGAGCCCGGCCGAGGCCGCCTTCATCGAGCACGGGGACGCCGAGGCGGCTCTGCCGTTCGGCTGGCGCTACGAGAGCCTGGCCGTGCTGCTGTGGGCGCTGGGCCTGTCCGAGGCGCTGCCGTGGCCGCAGGCGACCTGTGCCGTGCCGGATGTGGTGGGCGCCTTGCTGCAGAAGGCTGACAGTGGCAGCGAGCCTGCGACCCTGCGCGATACCGCCGAGTTGCTGGATGCGCTGGATCTGCACTACCGCCTGCACTGGGCTGCGCGTGAGGCCCAGCGCCAGGGTGCACCGATGCCCGGTGCGCTGGAGGGCGGTGTGATCTACGAGCGCCACTACGCGCTGAACTGGTTGTTCTGCTTTGAACAGGCCGACTGGGACGATGTCGATACGCCGACCTGAGTTCACATGGCATCGTGCCGGCCAGCGGCCGGCACCTACCCCTCAACCGCCGCGCAGTTCCGCCAGTTGCGCCTGCAGTTCTGCCACGGTGGCTTCCAGCTGCTCCACCCGGGCCAGCAGGTCCGGGTCGGCGCCGGCGGGACTGCTGCCACCGCCGCTGCCGGCGTACTTCGCCGCCAGTGCCGCGCCATCCACTTCACCGCACAGCAGGTGCATGTAGCGGTCTTCGCGTTGGCCGCTGGCGCGCGGCAGCACCAGCAGCAGGCCACGCTGCTGCAGGCGTTCGATCGCGTGGCGGGCTTCGTCGGTATCGGCGAAACGGTGCAGGCGCTCGCTGCGCGTCACCAGTTCGCCCAGGGTCTGCGGCCCACGCAGCAGCAGCAGGGCCAGCAGCACGGTCTGCTGCCGGGTCAGGTCCAGCGCGGCCTGCAGGCGGTGCTCGTAGCGGTCGGCGCGCGACGAGAAGTGCTGGCGGGCCAGGCCCAGCGTCTCCAGCTGTCGCAGGGCGTGCTGCACGCTGCCGGCATCGACGTTCATCACTGGCTCGCGGGCGGTCTTCTGGTTGGCCGCCGACTGCGCAGCATTCACTGTCAGCGGATAGGTGTCCGGCGTGGTCGCCTCCTTCTCCACCAGGCAGCCCAGCAGGCGGGCCTGGATGGGGTCGAGCAGGGGAACGTCGGGGGTCGGGGCGGAATCGGTCATGGCAGCCTGCAGCACGCAACGGGTGAACCGGGAAGCATAGCGGCCCCGGTGGCGTCTTTGCCGGTAAAATGGGCCGGTATATCTGAATGCCGGTGAATCCTGATGCGTCGTCCCGTTGCCCTGTCCCTGAGCCTGCTCGCCACTGCAGCGCTCGGCCTGTCCGCCTGCAAGCGCGTGGATGCGCCTGCCGCTGAAGCCGCCGCCCCGGAGGCTGCGGCCGCCACTGCCAAGGCAGAAGGCGCGCCCGATGCCACCGCCAACGACAACCTCAATGCGGTGCTGTGGATGCAGCGTGCGCAGGAATACAAGGCGATCACCGAGCAGACCTACCGCGCTGCCGCCGACCACCTGGACGTGGCGCTGAAGGAAGCCCATTGGGACGCCCTGGTGCCCGAAGAGCGCGGCAACGATGCCAAGGGCCTGAAGCCGGCCGTGGTGCTCGACCTGGATGAGACCGTGCTGGACAACTCGCCCTACCAGGCGCGTCTGGTGCGCGATGGCAAGGAATACGACGAGCTGAGCTGGGACCAGTGGGTGGCCGAAAAGAAGGCCAAGGCCATTCCCGGCGTTGTCGATTTCGCCAAGGCCGCCAACGCCAAGGGCGTGACCCTGCTGTACATCTCCAACCGCGCCGTGCACCTGAAGGACGCGACCCTGGCCAACCTGCGCGAACAGGGCCTGCCGGTGGCCGATGACAGCGTGTTCCTGGGTCTGGGCACCGTGGTGGAAGGCTGCGAGCAGGCCGGCAGCGAGAAGAACTGCCGCCGCCGCCTGGCCGGGCAGAAGTACCGCGTGCTGATGCAGTTCGGCGACCAGCTGGGCGATTTCGTGGAAGTGACCGCCAACACCAACGAAGGCCGTGACGCGCTGCTGCAGCAGTACCACGACTGGTTCGGCGAGCGCTGGTGGATGCTGCCGAACCCGACCTACGGCGGTTTCGAGCCGGCCCAGTTCAACAACGATTACAGTCAGTCGCGCCAGGCCCGCCATGACGCCAAGCGCGCCGCGCTGGACTACGCACCGTGAGCCGCGCGCCCTTGCCGCTGCGCGCTGACGAGCGCCTGATCTTCGCCCTGGACGTGCCCGACCGCGTGCAGGCGCTGGAGTGGGTGGACCGTCTGGGCGACAGCGTGGCGTTCTACAAGATCGGCATGGAACTGCTGGCCTCCGGCGAGTACTTCCAGGTGCTGGACGAACTGGCCCGCCGCGACAAGCGCGTGTTCGTCGACCTGAAGTTCTTCGATATTCCGGCCACCGCCGCCGCGGTGATCAAGCGCCTGTCGCAGTGGCCGGTCAGCTACGCCACCATCCACGGCTGGCACCCGGCCATGATGGAAGCCTGCGCGGCCGCCAACGGCAGCGACATGCGCCTGCTGGCGGTGACCGTGCTGACCTCGATGGGCCGTGCGGACCTGGCGCAGATGGGTATCGACCGCGAACCGGTCGACGTGGTGGTCGAGCGCGCGCTGGCCGCCCAGGCAGCCGGCATCGACGGGGTGATCGCCTCGGGCCAGGAAGCCGGTCCGATCCGCGCCGCCACCGGTGCCGGGTTCTCGATCGTCTGCCCGGGCATCCGCCCCGGTGGCCCGGTGGGCGATGACCAGAAGCGCACGGTGGGCGTGGCCCAGGCCTTCGCCGACGGCGCCGACGCCATCGTGGTCGGCCGCCCGATCCGCCTGGCGGCCGATCCGCAGGCCGCCGCACGTGCCATCCAGCAGGAAATCGTGGCGGCTCTGGCTGCCCGCTGAGCCTGCCGGCGACGTACCGCACTTCCGTACCCCGAACGCCATCCCACCCACCGTGGGATGGCGTTCGCATTTGTACGGATGAGCCTGTCGCAAGCATCCCCAGCGGCGAAAACTGTGCGCGGGTCGGCGCAACGGCGCGCCGCTGTGCTTCCCAATCGGTGAACCGGCACGACCTCTGGCTGCCGGCCCACTCACGATGAAGGGAGTACACCTACATGGATCGCAATACCCTGTTCCTGCTGGCCGGCCTGCTCGCCGCGTCCAGCACCGCCAGCGCGGCGCCGGCGCCACGCGAAACGCCGCGCATCATCGGCGGCGAAAGCGCCCAACCGGGCCAGTACCCGTTCATGGTCAGCCTGCAGGGGCTGTCCTACGGCGATACCGACTACGACCGGCACTTCTGCGGCGGCACGCTGATCTCACCGTCCTGGGTCCTGACCGCCGCCCATTGCGTGCAGGGCGCACAGCCGGCTGCGCTGGCGGTGCTGGGCGGCGCCACCGCGCTGTCCACCGAAGCCAG
The DNA here is from genome assembly GCF_003086875.1 of Stenotrophomonas sp. ZAC14D2_NAIMI4_6. Taxonomy (NCBI): domain Bacteria; kingdom Pseudomonadati; phylum Pseudomonadota; class Gammaproteobacteria; order Lysobacterales; family Lysobacteraceae; genus Stenotrophomonas; species Stenotrophomonas sp. ZAC14D2_NAIMI4_6. The sequence goes on from NZ_CP025996.1 coordinate 100,514, forward strand.
CCCGCGGCCCTCGAACGTGCGCGCCCTGCACGTGCACCCGGCGTTCAACAGCGGCAGCGCGCTGGAACACGACGTGGCCCTGATCCAGCTGGACGCGCCGCTGGCCGACGCCGAACCGGTGCAGTTGCGGCTGCGCCCGGATGCCAGCTACCTCAAACCCGGCCGCGATTTCACCGTAATCGGCTGGGGCACGACCGAAAGCGGCGCCGACGCCTTCCCGACCCATCTGCAGACCGTGCAGGTGCCGTTCGTGCCCTTCGCCGAGTGCCAGCAGGCCTACGCCGGCGAGCTGTCGCGCGGCAAGGTCATCTGTGCCGGTCGCGAAGGCATGGACAGCTGCCAGGGCGATTCCGGCGGGCCGCTGCTGCTGCGCCTGCGCGAAGGCTGGACCCAGTTCGGCATCGTCAGCTGGGGCGAGGGCTGCGCGCTGGCCGGCTACCCCGGGGTTTATGCCCGAATCGCCGAAAAACATGCCGTGGATTTCATTGAAGCGGTGTGGCAGAAGGATTGAGTCAATAAAATCAATTATTTAACTTGTGTTACATGAAGTATTGCCTGAACTTGAAGGTCGGCGTAGCATCGCCGCCATCCGGCCTCGTGCCGGAACCGTGCGACACCTTGTCCTCCGGCCTTGTGCCGGTTTGAAGAGCCTGCGATCCCCGTGATCCGGGCTCTTTTTTTTGTACGCCAGCGCAGTGGGGTCAGCGCCCTTCTGCCGGGCCGCAGAAGGGTTCCGACCCCGGGCTGTGCGGAAAACCGTGACCGTGCGGCTTGCCGCTGTCACCTCGCAGGCCGCAAGATGCGGACCGGTCCGGGGAGTCCGAATGCATGAGCGTGGCAAGGGCAGTGCAAACAAGGTCTGCGCGTTACGGGGGGCTGTTGGCCGTGCTGCTGCTGGCGGTGGCCGCCTGCCGCCAATCCAGCCCAGATGCCGTCGCACCTGCCGCTGAGCCGGTCGCTGCAGTACAGGCCATGGCCCAGCGCCTGGCCGAAGATGATCTGGTGGGCTACGCCAGGCTGGCCGTACCGCCCAGCCAGTACCAGCGGCTGCAGCAGGCCTGGGACGAAGGCCACAGCCAGTGGCCGCTGACCGAACTGCCGCTGGGTGACCAGCTGCTGCCGATGCTGTCGGCCCTGCGCGAGCCCGATGCCGGCCCCCGCCTGCAGCGCAGCTTCGACCGCCAGCTGGCCGGCCAGGCCAGCGCGGTGCGCCAGGCCGCGCAGTCGATGGGCAACTTCGGGGTGCAGTACCTGCAGCACCAGAAGGGCTACACGCCCAGCCAGCAGGCGCACTACGTGCAACTGGTGCAGACCCTCGCTCTGTGGGCGCAGGGCGCCCCGATCAGCGACCGTGCGCGCGCGCGCAGCACCATCAGCGCGCTGGTCGGTGCCGCCGGCAAGGTCGGCTTCGGCAACGAGGACGGCCTGCGTGCGGCCGGCATGGAAGGCAGCCTGCAGCAGCTGGCACCGTTCATCCACACCCTGAAGGCCGTGCTGGCCAGCTACGGGCTGGGCGTGGACGAAGCGCTGCGCAGCCTGCAGGGTGAGCTGCTGTCGGTGCAGGGCGACAACGCCCTCGTCCGCATGACCTACGAACTGGCCGGCAGCACCCTGACCCTGCAGTTGCCGCTCAGTCGCCGCGAAGGCCACTGGTACCTGACCCGTACCCTGGCCGATACCGACGCCCTGCTGCGCCAGGCCGATGCCGCGCGCGCGGCCGCCGCACCGGCACCCACCGCGGCCCCGGACGCGGCCGGGGAAGCGGCAACACCGCCGCCTAAGCCATAATGGCGCCGATGTCGAAACAGAACCCGCTGCCGTTCCCCGGCGAAGAATCCCAGACGACGCCCGCCGATGCAGTGCCGGCGTCCCCCTCGACCGGCACCGGCCCCAACCCGGTACCGCCGCCTGCGGCTGCGCGTGCCGCGGGCCGCCGCCCGTTGTGGGCGCGGCTGCTGGGCCGGCTGGTGGAACCGTGGCTGTCGCTGAAGATCGAACCCGAAGACCCGGGCCAGTACAACGACGGCCGCCCGGTGGTCTACGTGCTGGAAGACTACGGCCTGTCCAACGCGCTGATCCTGGACAAGGCCTGCCGCCAGGCCGGTCTGCCGTCGCCGCTGGTGCCGCTGGCCGGTGACCCCACCGGCCGCAAGCGCGCCTACCTGGCGCTGTCGCGTCGCAGCTCCAGCAATTCGCTCATTCCCGAGCAGCGCGGCGCCAAGACCCATTCCGATTCGCTGGCCAAGGTGCTGCAGGCGCACCGCGTGCGCGACGATCTGGACGTGCACCTGGTGCCGGTCTCGATCTTCGTCGGCCGCGCGCCGGACAAGCAGAGCGGCTGGTTCGCGGTGCTGTTCTCGGAAAACTGGGCGCTGGTCGGCCGCTTCCGCCGCTTGCTGGGCCTGCTGCTGAACGGCCGCAGCACCATCGTGCGCTTCGCCCCGCCCATTTCGCTGCGTTCCACCGTGGACGAGGGCCTGGAGCCCGAACGTACGGTGCGCAAGCTGCAGCGCGTGCTGCGTACCCACTTCCGCCGCATCCGTGAATCGGTGATCGGCCCGGATCTGTCCACCCGCCGCCTGCTGGTGGACCAGGTGCTGGCCGCCGAAACGGTGCGCGAAGCCATTGCCGCCCAGGCCAAGCGCGACAACTCCAAGCCCGCCGAGGCCTGGAAGAAGGCGCATGCCTACGCCTGGGAAATCGCCGCGGACTATTCCAGCCCGGTGGTGCGTTCGGCCAGCTTCATGCTCAGCCACGTGTGGAACCGCATCTATGCGGGCGTGCTGGTGCACCACCTGGACAAGTTCAAGGCCGCCGCGCCGGGCCACGAAGTGGTGTACGTGCCCAGCCACCGCAGCCACATGGACTACCTGCTGCTGTCCTACCTGCTGTACGACCGCGGCATCGTGCCGCCGCACATCGTGGCCGGCATCAACCTGAACCTGCCGGTGGTCGGCACCCTGCTGCGCAAGGGCGGTGCGTTCTTCATCCGCCGTTCGATCCGCGGCAACGCGCTGTATTCGGCGGTGCTGAGTGAATACGTGGCGCAGCTGGTCGCCGGCGGCTATTCCATCGAGTACTTCGTCGAAGGTGGCCGTTCGCGTACCGGCCGCCTGCTGCAGCCCAAGGGCGGCATGATCTCGATGACCCTGCGCGCCTTCCTGCGCCAGCCGCGCAAGCCGGTGCTGTTCCAGCCGGTCTACATCGGCTATGAAAAGCTGATGGAAGGCGGCAGCTACCTGGATGAACTGTCCGGGCGGCCGAAGGAAAAGGAGTCGATCTGGCAGCTGCTGTGGGGCATCCCCAAGGTGCTGAAGCAGAACTACGGCCAGGTGGTGGTGAACTTCGGCGAACCGATCGCGCTGAACGACGTGCTGGCTGAAAAGGCGCCGGAGTGGAACGGCGAGGCCGTCTCGGAAGACGAGAAGCCGAGCTGGCTGTCCAGCACCGTCGATACCCTGGCCGAGCGCATCCAGGTGCGCATCAACGGCGCCGCCGACGTCAACCCGATCAACCTGCTGGCGCTGGCGCTGCTGTCCACGCCCAAGCACGCGATGGGCGAGGCCGACCTGATCGCGCAGATCGAGCTGTGCAAGACCCTGCTGGTCGAGATGCCGTATTCGGACCGGGTGACGGTGACCCCGCACTCGCCGGAGCGCATCATCGCCCACGCCGAGGAAATCAACGTCCTGACCCGCATCAAGCACCCGCTGGGTGACGTGCTCAGTGTCAGCGGCGACACCGCGGTGCTGCTCAGCTACTTCCGCAACAACGTGCTGCACCTGTTCACCGCGTCCTCGTGGGTGGCCTGCTGCTTCCAGAACAACCGCCGCATGAGCCGCACCGGCCTGGTGCAGCTGGGCCGCACGGTGTACCCGTTCCTGCAGGCCGAGCTGTTCCTGCCGTGGAGCGAAGATGAATTCGCCCAGCGCATCGAGCAGACCATCGACGTGTTCGTGCGCGAAGGCCTGCTGCAGAACATCAACGACGATGACGGCGGCATCCTGGCGCGCAACACCGGACAGACCGACGAAGTCTTCCGCCTGCGCGCGATCGGCCATTCCCTGCAGCAGGCGTTCGAGCGCTACTACATCACCATTTCGGTGCTGGTGAAGAACGGCCCGGGCGTGCTCGGTACCGCGGAACTGGAAAGCCTGTGCCAGCAGGCGGCGCAGCGCCTGAGCCTGCTGTACGCCCCGGCCGCGCCCGAGTTCTTCGACAAGACCCTGTTCCGCGGCTTCATCCAGAAGCTGCGCGAGCTGCGCCTGGTCTGGCCGGATGAGAACAGCAAGCTGGTGTTCGACCAGCGGCTGGATGCCTGGGCCAAGGACGCCAAGTTCATCCTGGGCCGCGAGCTGCGCCACACCATTGAGCGGGTCAGCCCGGAAGCGGCGCGCCCGGACGAGCCGACCCCGCAGGCCTGACGGCAGCGCCGGGCCACGCCCGGCGAATGGGAACCTCATGGGTACCGTGCCAACCAAGGTTGGCACCTACCAGGGCCGGCGGGAATGGGTAGGTGCGGACCTTGGTCCGCACATCTTCCGCCCGTGCCAACCAAGGTTGGCACCTACCAGGGCCGGCGGGAATGGGTAGGTGCGGACCTTGGTCCGCACACCTTCCACCCGTGCCAACCAAGGTTGGCACCTACCAGGAGCGGCGGGAATGGGTAGGTGCGGACCTTGGTCCGCACACCTTCCACGCGTGCCAACCAAGGTTGGCACCTACCAGGGCCGGCGGGAATGGGTAGGTGCGGACCTTGGTCCGCACATCTTCCGCCCGTGCCAACCAAGGTTGGCACCTACCAGGAGCGGCGGGAACCCGAACGGGCCGTTACGCCGGTTCGTCGGGAATCTGCAGGCTTTCCAGCTTGGCGATGCAGTCCTTCAACTGCAGCTTGCGCCGCTTCAGGCGCTTGGATTCCAGTTCGTCCTCGCCATTGGCCGCCATGCGGGTGATCTGTTCATCCAGCACGCGGTGCTCGGCGCGAAGGGCGACCAAGCGTTCGACGATCTCGGCGGGGCTGTAGGTGTCCACAGTCTGCGAGCATACACAGCGACGATGACGACCGGGAGAGGGGAATTCCGACCCCCGGTCCGGGCGGCCGCAAGCCGTTAGAATGGAGCGCATGAGTGCTGTGATCTCCCTTCCCGACCCGGTGCCGCGCGCGGTGCGCGATGCGCGCGTGGGCGCGGGCGGGCATGACGCACTGGAACGGCGCCTGCGCCGCCAGGTCGGCCAGGCCATCGCCGATTTCGGCATGATCGGCGCCGGCGACAAGGTCATGGTCTGCCTGTCCGGCGGCAAGGACAGCTACACCCTGCTGCACCTGCTGCTGCAGCTGCAGAAGAAGGCACCGGTGCCGTTCGAACTGGTGGCGGTGAACCTGGACCAGAAGCAGCCGGGCTTCCCCGAACACGTGCTGCCGCAGTACCTGGCCAGCCTGGGGGTGGCGTACCAGATCATCGAACAGGACACCTATTCGGTGGTCAGCCGGGTCATTCCCGAAGGCCGCACGATGTGTTCGCTGTGCTCGCGCCTGCGCCGCGGCGCGCTGTACGCCCATGCCGAACGGCACGGCTTCACCCGCATCGCGCTGGGCCACCACCGCGACGACATGGTAGCCACCTTCTTCATGAACCTGTTCCACCACGCCAAGCTGTCCGGCATGCCGCCGAAGCTGCGCAGCGACGATGGCCGCCACGTGGTGATCCGCCCGCTGGCCTACGTGCGCGAGCACGACATTGCCGCCTACGCACAGGCACGCCAGTTCCCGATCATTCCCTGCAACCTGTGCGGCAGCCAGGAAAACCTGCAGCGCCGCCAGGTGGGCCTGATGCTGAAGCAGTGGGATGCCGACCATCCGGGCCGCGTCGATCAGATCGCACGGGCCATGGGCCAGGTGCATCCCTCGCAGTTGGCCGACCCCGCATTGTTTGACTTCATGGCGTTGGACCGTGGCAGTGCACCGCCACCGCCCGATGACCACGCACCCGCACAGATATCCGCTGCCTGAGCGGAATCGTCCCTTTTTCCTCTTGCCTTCCGGAATTCCATGTTCTTTCGCAACCTGACGTTCTTCCGCTTCCCGACCGCCACTGATTTTTCCGAAGTCGATACCCTGTTGCCGCACGCCCTGCTCAAGCCGGTGGGCGCGCTGGAAATGAACTCGCGTGGCTTCATCTCGCCGTTTGGCCGCGAGGAGAAGGAACAGCTGTCGCACCGCATCGCCGACCACCTGTGGCTGACCGTGGGGGGCGAAGACAAGATCCTGCCGGCGGCGGTGGTGAACGATCTGCTGGAGCGCAAGCTGGAAGAGATCGAAGAGAAGGAAGGCCGCCGCCCCGGTGGCCGCGAGCGCAAGCGCATGAAGGACGACCTGCTGCACGAACTGCTGCCGCGCGCCTTCGTGAAGTCCTCGCGCAATGATGCCTTCATCGACCTGCAGCACGGCTACGTGGTCGTGGATACGTCCAGCCGCAAGACCGGCGAATACTTCATGTCCGACATCCGTGGCCTGCTGGGCAGCTTCCCGGCCATGCCGCTGAACGCCGAAGTGGCGCCGCGCTCGATCCTGACCGGCTGGATTGCCGGCGAACCGCTGCCCACCGGCCTGAGCCTGGGCGAAGAATGCGAGATGAAGGACCCGGTGGAAGGCGGCGCGGTGGTGAAGTGCCAGCACCAGGAACTGCGTTGCGACGAGATCGACAAGCACCTGGATGCCGGCAAGCAGGTCACCAAGCTGGCGCTGATCTTCGAAGACAACCTGTCCTTCGTGATCGGCGACGATCTGATCGTGCGCAAGCTGAAGTTCCTCGACGGCGCCCTGGACCAGCTGGAGCACGCCGACGAAGACGGCCGCCGCGCCGAATTCGACGCCCGCTTCGCCCTGCAGAGCGCCGAGATCCGCCGCCTGTTCCTGCTGCTGGAAGAGGCTTTCAAGCTCAGCAAGGCTGACTGAACAGGCACCCCGTCGGCCGCCGGTCATCCGGCGGCCGCGCACGGCGCTATGCTGGGCACATGAGCCGCCTGCTGCGCCGCCTGATCGGCACGACCCCGCCCGCCACCGTGCAGCGTGATACCGTGCGCCTGCGCCTGGAAGATGCCGAGATCGAGGTGTTGCGCGTGCGCGACCCGCGCGCCCGCCGCATCAAGCTGAGCGTGGACGAGCGTGGCGCGCGCCTGACCCTGCCGCCGCGCGCCAGCCTGGTGATGGGCGAGCGCTTCCTGGAACAGCACCGCGACTGGCTGGCGCTGCAACTGCGCGTCTACCAGGACAACGGCCTGCCGGCGCCGCTGCAGCCGGGTGAGGCCGGCGAGCTGCCGCTGCGCGGCGAGCTGCTGCCGGTGCGCTGGCAGGAAGGCCGCTACGCCCGGCTGGAGATCGACGAACACGGCGCCTGCGTGCAATGGCCGGCCCGTGCCGGCGATGCCACGCTGCGGCGCCTGCTGCGCGAGTTCTACGAGGCACAGACCCGCGCCGATGTCGGCCGCTGGCTGCCCAAGTACCTGCCGGGCCTGCCGCGCGCGCCCAGCCGCGTGCGGCTGAAGGTGATGTCCTCGCAATGGGGCTCGCTGGCCCCCGATGGCAGCATGGCGCTGGACCTGGCGCTGGTGCTGGGCCGCCCGGCGGCGTTCGAGTACGTGCTGGTGCACGAGCTCTGCCACCTGATCCAGGCCAACCACTCGCCGGCGTTCTGGCAGGAAGTGGAACAGCGCTTCCCGGCCTGGCGCGAGCAGCGCGACTACTTCCAGCTGGAAGGCCGCCGGTTGAAGGCCATGCTGCGCCAGCTGCTGTAGCGTCGAGCTTGCTCGACGGCGCTTGGGTCCAACACCGCGCTGTTGCTGTTGTAGCGTCGAGCTTGCTCGACGGCTCTTGGGTCCAACACCGCGATGTTGCTGTTGTAGCGTCGAGCTTGCTCGACGGCTCTTGGTTCGAACGCCGCGCCCAGTCGAGCAAGCTCGACTCTACTTGCGCCTTGCGGCTGCGGTCGCCCAACGGGCGGCCACCTGCGGTGCGGTGATGCACACCGCCTGGTCGGTCACGGTGGTGACGGCGCGTTCCAGCAGCTGGATGTCGGCTTCGTGCTGGCGTGCCACGTGCGGGTCCTCGAAGAAGATCGCGCGCTGGCACAGGCCCTCCAGCACACGGTCGGCAATCTGCGCATCCCCGCCCATCGGCCCGCTCTGGTAGCGGGTCACCCAGGGCGTATCCGACGACCAGCCGCGGCTCCACGCCAGCTCGTTCAAGCGCTGGCCGGTGGTGCCGGTGGCCACGCGTTCGCCGAACCGTGCCAGCACATCGAAGTGCGCATCGGCGAAGGCGAGCATGGCCGGCTTCATTGCATCGTGGGCAATCAGCGCCAGCGTCTGCTGGCCGAAGGCATGCAGGTCATCGGCGCCCGGGTCGGCGGCCAGACCGGCATGCACGCGTTCCACTTCCACCCAGTCGCGCGCCGTGGCCACCGTGGAAATGAAGGGCTTGCCGTGGATCACGCACTGCCGCTTCAAGGCGGTGGCTTCGGGAAACACCGAGGACGGATCGACCGGATCGATCAGGTAGATGGCGCCATCCAGCACGCGATCGCCGCCCATGCCGACCACTTCCGCCACCAGCTTCATCAGTCCGCCCTGGCGACCGTACGGATAGCGGCGCAGGCCTTCGTAACCGGCCAGGAAGCCATGCCGCTCGATCGCATCGTGGGTGCGGCCCACCGCATGCAGCGACACGCCCAGCTGGCGCAGGCCCGCTTCGCTGGCGCGCAACCAGCGGAACAGCGCCGCACGGGGATCATGGTGGTGCAGACGGTTGGCGGCCAGGCCGATGCGCATCGTGGGTTCCAGCAGATGGTAGAAGCGGCAGTGTATGTCGTGATCGGCGCGCTAGAGCGGCTTTTGCAAGTTTCCTCATTGTCGTGCCGATCCCAGTCGCTAGCGTGACGGCAGGGCACCGAGCGGTTTCGCTGCCTGCTTGCCCGCGCCAGAGAGGATGCCAACGTGATCGTTGCCGGCCGTGCGGCCCGGGCCCTGCTGGCCATGCTGGCCGCGATGCCCGCCGCCTACGCCAAGGACGCGTGCCAGGGGCCGTGGTCAGTGGCCTATCCGGCCGATCGTCCGCCCCTGTCGATGGTGCATGAAGGCCAGCCCGCCGGCGTGCTGGCCACGTATCTGCAGGCCCTGCAGCAGCACGAGCCCAGCATGCAGGCCAGGCCGGTGCCGGCCGCCGCGCTGTCCGCGGGCCAGCTGCCCGCCGGTACCCAGGCCATCCTGGGCTGGCCGCGTGCACAGGTGCCGGCGGGATGGGTCAGCAGCCACAGCTACCTGCAGGTGCCGCAGGTGATCGTGCGCCTGCGCGGCGCGCGTCCGGTCCTGGGGCTGGGCGACCTGCAGGGCGCTACGGTCGCCAGCCCCGAACGGCAACCGCTGGCCCGGCACCTGCGCGAACAAGCCCCGTATGCCCTGCTGCTGCCCCCCGCGCCGGTGGACAAGGCCTTCGATCTGCTGGTGGAAGGGCGCGTGGATGCGGTGGTGGTGAACCTGGCCGAAGCCAGCGCTGCACTGCAGTTCTACGGCGATGTGCTGCGGGTGGCTGCACCGGCCGGCTTCAGCGATGCGCTGGTCATGGCCACCGTGCCCGAATGCGCAGCGCGGCTGGCCCGCCATGCACCGCTGCTGCAGGAACCGTCGCCTGCCGCGCAGGCCGAGGCGCTGGCGCGCTGGACGCCGTTGCAGGCGCAAGCGCGGCCGCCGCCGCAGCGTGCGCTGCGCTGGCTGGTACCGACGCTGCTGGCCGCCATGGCCTTGGCGCTGGTGCATGCCTACGGGTTCTGGCGCCTGCACCGCGAAGGGCTGCAACGGCAGCGGCTGGAACAGCGCCTGCTGGATGTCACCGCCAGCCTGCCTGCGGTGGTGTTCCGCGCCCGTCGCAGCAGCAGCGGTTTCTACAGCGTGCCGCATATTGCCGGCGATGTGCACGCCTTGTTCGGGGTCAGCGTGGATACCGCGCGCATCGATCATGCGCAGCTGATGGCCGCCGTGCATCCGGACGATCGTGCGCGGGTGCTGGCACATGTCGATGCCGCCGCCCTGGTGCGTGGCCCGATCGATGTCAGCTTCCGCAGCCGCGGCCGGCGTGGCTGGCGTTGGGTGCGCTCGCGTGCGCAGCCGATGGCCGTGCGTGGCGAGCAGACCGGCGACATGGAATGGACCGGCTACTGGATGGACGTGACCGACGCCCACGACCGTGCACTTGCCTTGGAGGACGCACGCCAGGAGGCCGAGCAGGGCGCGCTGGCCAAGACCCATTTCCTGGCCACGATGAGCCACCAGATCCGCACGCCGATGAGCACCTTGCTGGGTCTGCTGGAACAACTGGGCAGCACCGCGCTCGATGGCCGCCAGCAGCAGGCACTGTGCAGCCTGGACGAGGCCGCAACGATGCTGCGGCAGATCCTGGACGACGTGCTGGACAGCCAGCGCCTGCAGCCGCAAGCGGCGGCGCTGGCGCCCCAGCCCACCGACCTGCGCGCCCTGCTGCTGGGCGTGCAGCGGCTGTTGGCGCCGCTGGCGGCAAGCAAGGGCCTGTACCTGCGCTGCGAAGTGGATCCTGCCCTGCAGGCCGGTTGCTGGGTGGATGCGCTGCGCCTGCGCCAGATCCTGATGAACCTTGTCGGCAACGCGCTGAAGTTCACCCTGGACGGTGGCGTGGAACTGCGCGTGCAGGTGCTGCCGCAGACATCGCCGCAGCAGGGCGATGGCCAGCAGGTGCGGCTGCAGGTGGCCGACACCGGGGTCGGCATCAGCCCCGCCCGGCAGCGGGCGGTGTTCAGTGCCTATACCCAGGCCGAAGCGTCCACCACGCGCCGGTTCGGCGGCAGCGGTCTGGGCCTGGCGATCTGCCACGAGCTGGCCGCCACCATGGGCGGCCAGCTGCAGCTGCGCAGCCGCGTGGGGCAGGGCAGCACGCTGTGGCTGGACCTGTGGCTGCCGGCCTGCGTGCCGCCCGCCGCACTGCCGGTACCGGCGCGGCCGGGGCCGTCGCAGCGGCTGCCCAGCGTCGATGTGCTGGTGGCCGAGGACCATCCCACCAACCGCCAGCTGCTGGTGAACCGCCTGCGTGGCCACGGGTTGCGGGTGCAGGCCGTGGCCGATGGTGCGCAGGCCTGGAAGGCCTGGCAGGCGCAAACCTTCGCGCTGGTCGTCACCGACTGCCAGATGCCGGGCATGGATGGTTTCGCGCTGGCCCGCGCGATCCGTGCCGACCCCCGCCCGGGTGCGGCGCGGGTGCCGATCATCGCGCTCAGTGCCAGCGTGCTGGCCAGTACCCGCCAGGCCTGTGTCGACGCAGGCATGGACCGCTTCCTGGCCAAGCCGGTGGCGGCGCACGACCTGCACGCGGCCGTGGCCGACCTGCTGGCCACGCCGCTTCAGCCGGGCACGACGGTCTCAGCTGGCCAGTAGCCGCACGATGCTGGCGGCCGCATCGCGCCCTTCGGCCACGGCGGTCACCACCAGGTCGGCACCGCGCACCGCGTCGCCACCGGCGAACAGGCGCGGGTGCGCGGTCTGGTACGGCAGGCGCTGCTTACCACCGGCCACGATGCGGCCGTTGCCCTGGCTTTCCACCCCGTGTTCGGCCAGCCACGGCGGCAGGGTGGGCGAGAAGCCGAAGGCGATGATCACCACGTCGGCCTCCAGCAGCGATTCGCTGCCGTCGATCGGCACCGCGTTCTGGCGGCCATTGGCATCGGGTTCGCCCAGGCGGGTCTCGACCACGGTCACGCCGATCACTTCATCGTCGGCGCCGGCTTCGATCGACAGCGGCTGGCGGTTAAACAGGAAGCGCACGCCTTCTTCGCGCGCATTGGCCACTTCGCGCGCGCTGCCCGGCATGTTCGCCTCGTCACGCCGGTAGGCGCAGGTGACCTTGGCCGCGCCCAGGCGCACGGCACTGCGCACGCAGTCCATGCCGGTATCGCCGCCGCCCAGCACGACCACGCGCTTGCCGTTCAGATCGGGCAGGGCAATGGTGTCTTCCCAGCCGGCAATCGGCCGGCCCTTGGGGTCATCGCCGCTGACAATGCGGCTGTTCTGCACCAGGAACGGCAGCGCCGGCAGCACGCCCTTCAGGTCCTGGCCGACCAGGCCGCCGTCGGTGTAGCGGTACGCACCGGTGCCGACGAACACCGCGTCATGGCTGTCCAGCAGCTGCTGCACGCTGATATCGCGGCCGATCTCCACGCCCAGCCGGAACTGCACGCCCATGCCCTCCAGCACTTCGCGACGGCGGTGGATCACATCCTTGTCCAGCTTGAAGCTGGGAATACCGAACTGCAGCAGGCCACCAATCTGCTCGTAGCGGTCATAGACCACCGCGGCAATGCCGGCGCGGGCCAGGCGGTCGGCGCAGGCCAGGCCGGCCGGGCCGGCGCCGATCACCGCCACGCTGTGGCCGGTGGGCTGCACCGCTTCCAGATCGGGGCGCCAGCCGGTGGCCAGCGCGGTATCGACGATGTACTTCTCGACTGCGCCAATGGTGACCGCGCCGAATTCCTCCAGCGTGCAGCTGCCTTCGCACAGGCGGTCCTGCGGGCACACCCGGCCACACACTTCCGGCAGCGGGTTGGTGCTATGGCACAGCGTGGCCGCTTCGTGGATGCGGTTTTCCTGCACCAGCTGCAGCCACTGCGGAATGGCGTTGTGCACCGGGCACTTCCAGCTGCAGTAGGGATTGCCACAGTCCAGGCAGCGGCCGGCCTGGTACTGGGCGTCTTCCTTGCCGAATTTTCCGTACAGCTCACCCCAGTCGCCGGAGGTGCGCAGTTCCACGGGAATGCGCTGCGGCATGGTGCGGGGCAGGTCGAGGAACTGGAAAGCGTGCTTGCGGCTCATGATCGTCTCGGCAGTGCAGTGCGCGCGCTCAGGCGGCGCGGCGCAGGGTTTCGGTCAGCGACTCGATGCTGGCGGCCTTGGGTTTGACCAGCCAGAACTTGCCGATGTAATCGCGGAACTCGTCCAGGATCTGCTGCGCCCAGATGCTGCCGGTCAGCTCACGGTGGCGGCCGATCAGGCGGTGCAGGTGCTGGCGGTAGTTCTCGAAGCCCTCGGCGGACACGCGGTGGATGTCGATCAGCTCGTGGTTGTAGCGGTCGACGAAATCGCGGTCCACGTCCAGCACGTAGGCCAGGCCACCGGTGAAGCCGGCGCCGAAGTTCAGGCCGACCTTGCCCAGCACCAGCACCACGCCGTCGGTCATGTATTCGCAGCAGTGATCACCGGCCCCTTCCACCACCGCCAGCGCGCCGGAATTGCGCACGGCGAAGCGCTCGCCGGCGCGGCCAGCGGCAAACAGTTCGCCGCCGGTGGCGCCATACAGGCAGGTGTTGCCGATGATGGCGGTGCTGCGCGCCTCGAAGCGCGCGCCACGCGGCGGGCGCACCACCAGGCGGCCGCCGGCCATGCCCTTGCCCACGTAGTCGTTGGCTTCGCCTTCCACTTCCAGATGCAGGCCGCCAACGTTGAACGCACCGAAGCTCTGCCCGGCACTGCCGCGGAAGCGCAGTTCCAGCGGCGATTCGGCCATGCCCTGGTTGCCGTGCACGCGTGCCACCGTGCCGGCCAGGCGGGTGCCGATGCTGCGGTCGGTGTTGTGGATCAGGAAGCGGTGTTCGCCGCCGCGCTTCTCTTCGATGGCCTGGGCCAGCAGGCCGTCCATCTGCGTGGCCAGGCTGTCCGGCGATTCGTACAGGCGCTGGGCGGCGCAATGGCTGCCCTCGTAGCGGGCATCGGACAGCAGGCGCGACAGGTCCACGCGCACGCCCTCGCGCGGTGCCGCGTCGATCTGCCGCAGCAGGTCGGTGCGGCCGACGATCTCTTCCAGCGAACGCGCGCCCAGGTAGGACAGCCAGCCACGCACTTCCTCGGCCAGCAGGCGGAAGAAGTTCTCCACGCGCTCGGGCTGGCCGGTGAAGTGGTTCTCGCGCAGGCGATCATCCTGGGTGGCCACGCCGGTGGCGCAGTTGTTGAGGTGGCAGATGCGCAGGTACTTGCAGCCCAGCACGATCATCGGCGCGGTGCCGAAGCCGAAGCTGTCCGCACCCAGCAGTGCGGCCTTCACCACGTCCAGGCCGGTCTTCAGGCCACCGTCGGTCTGCAGCAGGGTGCGCCCGCGCAGGTCGTTGGCCAGCAGCGCCTGGTGCGCTTCGGCCACGCCCAGTTCCCACGGCACGCCGGCATAGCGGATCGAGCTGACCGGCGAGGCACCGGTGCCGCCGTCATGGCCGGAAATGGTGATCAGGTCGGCGCCGGCCTTGACCACGCCGGCGGCAATCGTGCCCACGCCGGCGTGGCTGACCAGTTTCACCGACACCAGCGCGGTGGGGTTCACCTGCTTCAGGTCGTAGATCAGCTGGGCCAGGTCTTCGATGGAATAGATGTCGTGGTGCGGCGGCGGCGAGATCAGGCCGATGCCCGGCTTGGCGTAGCGCAGCCGCGCGATCAGTTCATTGACCTTGTGCCCGGGCAACTGGCCGCCTTCGCCGGGCTTGGCGCCCTGAGCGACCTTGATCTGCAGCACCTCGGCATTGACCAGGTATTCGGCGGTGACGCCGAAGCGGCCCGAGGCCACCTGCTTGATCTTGCTGCGACGTTGCGTGCCGTAGCGCGCGGGATCTTCGCCACCTTCGCCGGAATTGCTGCGGCCGCCGAGGCGGTTCATGGCGATGGCCAGCGCTTCGTGTGCCTCGGGCGAGAGCGCACCCAGGCTGATGGCAGCGGTATCGAAGCGCGGGAACAGTTCGCTGGCCGCGGCCACTTCGTCCAGCGGCGTCGGCGCAGCGGCCGGTACCAGTTCCAGCAGGTCGCGCAGTGCCGACGGCGGCCGTGCGTGCACCGCATCGCAGTACTGCTGCCAGGCACGTGGATCACCGCTGCGCGCCGCGCGCTGCAGGGTGGTCACCACGTCCGGGTTGTACATGTGGTACTCGCCGCCGTGTACGTACTTCAGCAGGCCGCCTACATCCACGCCCTGCTGTGCATCCCAGGCCTGCGCGCACAGCTCGCGGGCGTCGGCGTCCAGGCGCGCGAAGCCGGCACCGCCAATGCGCGAAGCGGTATCGGGGAAGCACAACTCGACCACCTCCGGTTCCAGGCCGATGATCTCGAACAACTGCGCGCCGCGGTAACTGGCCACGGTACAGATGCCCATCTTCGAAATGATCTTCGACAGGCCCTTGTAGACGCCCTTGCGGTAGCGGCGGCCGATCTGCGACTGCTCGCCGCCCTTGCTGAGCTTGAGGATGCCGCGCCGGCCCAGGTCGAACAGGGTCTGGTAGGCCAGGTACGGGTACACCGCGGTGGCGCCGAAGCCGAGCAGGCAGGCCATGTGGTGCGGGTCGCGCGCGGTGCCGGTTTCGACGATCAGGTTGACGTCGCAGCGCAGGCCCAGGCGCGAGAGGTGGTGGTGGATGGCACTGGTGGCCAGCAGCGCATGCACCATCGGCCGCCCGGCCACCGGGTAACGGTCGGACAGCAGCAGCATCACCATGCCCTCGCGGGCGGCCTGTTCGGCCTCGCTGCAGATGCGTTCGATGCCGGCGCGCAGGCCCTCGTCTTCGCTGTAGGACAGATCCAGCAGACGGTTGGCCTGCACGTACTGGTCCATCTTCAGCAGCTGGCGCAGCTTGCGCTGGCTCAGCACCGGCGAATTCAGGATGACGTGGTTCACCGTCTCCGGGCCGGCGTGGAAGATGTTGGTCTCCTTGCCGAGCTGGGTGGACAGGGACATCGCGCAGTCTTCGCGCAGCGGATCGATCGGCGGGTTGGTGACCTGCGCGAACGCTTGGCGGAAGTAGTCGTAGAGCGGACGGCTGCGCTGGCTCAGCACCGCCATCGGCGTGTCATCGCCCATCGAGCCGGTGGCTTCCTGCTCGGTTTCGGCCAGCGGCCGCAGCACCTGCTCCACTTCTTCGCTGCTGAGCTGGTACAGCTTGTGGTAGCTGCGCAGGGTGCCTTCGTCGAAGGGTTCTTCCACCAGCGACGGGTCGATCAACTCGGTCTGCAGGTAGGTCACGCCCTGCTGCAGCCACTGCTTGTACGGCGCGCGGCCGCGGTTGATACGGTCGATGGCCTCCGAATCGAGCAGGTCGCCGCGCTTGAGGTCGATGGCGATCATCTCGCCCGGCCCCAGCTTGCCCTTGCGTACCACCCGTTCGGTGGGCACTTCCCACACACCGGCTTCGGAAGCGACCAGAAAGTGGCGGTCGGCGGTCAGCATCCAGCGCGCCGGGCGCAGGCCGTTGCGGTCCAGGGTACAGACCGCGTAGCGGCTGTCGCAGGCCACGATGCCGGCCGGGCCGTCCCAGGGTTCGCTGTTCAAACCGTAGAACTCGTAGAACGCGGCCAGGTCCGGGTCCTTGAATTCCAGCGACTGGGTGGCCGGCGGCACCAGGATGCGCAGCGCCTGGATCAGCTCCATGCCACCGGACACCATCAGTTCCAGCATGTTGTCCAGGCTCTGCGAATCCGAGCCGTGCATGGAAATGACCGGATCGAACTCGGCGATATCGAAGCGCGGGGTCTTCCACACCTTGCTGCGCGCCTGCGCCCAGCGCCGGTTGCCTTCGATGGTGTTGATCTCGCCGTTGTGGGCGAGCATGCGGAACGGGTGCGCCAGCGGCCAGCGCGGCAGCGTGTTGGTCGAGAAGCGCTGGTGGAACACGATCGCGCTGGAGGCCAGTTCGCGCCGCTGCAGATCGGTGTAGAAGCGGCTGAGCTTGTCCGGCAGCACCATGCCCTTGTAGCTGATCGCGTTCGGGGTGAGCGTGGTGACGTAGAAATCGGCGTGCTCGCGCAGCTGCTGTTCGCTGCGGCGGCGGGCCAGGAACAGGGCCAGCGCGAAGCCGGCATCGTCCTGGCCGACACCGGCATCGACGAACACCTGTTCGATGCGCGGCAGGGTGTCGCGCGCCAGTTGGCCGCACACGCTGTCGTCGGTCGGCACCAGGCGCCAGCCGGCCACCTTGCAGCCCACCGCTTCGATCTGCTGCTGCAGCTGCGCGCGGCAGGCCTGGGCGGCCGCTTCATCGTGCGGCAGGAACACCAGGCCAGCAGTGAAGCGTGCGCCGATGGCGATGCCGGCCTCGCTGGCCAGCAGTTTCAGGAAGGCATCGGGGCGCCGCAACAGCAGGCCGCAGCCGTCGCCGGTCAGGCCGTCAGCGGCGACGCCGCCGCGGTGGGTCATGCGCGAGAGCGCGGCAATGGCGGTGTCGACCAGCAGGCGCGAAGGCTGGTCGTCGAGCTGGGCGACCATGCCGAATCCACAGGCATCGCGCTCGGAGCGCGGGTCGTAAAGCCCTTGGCGGTTGCGGGGGGCCATCTCTACCTCGATGCGAAATGAAATGAGCGGGGACACTCGTGCCCGCTCATTCCCTGGAGCGCATCGTGAGGCCACCGGATGCCTCGACTAGATCACAGTTGCTGCAACGCCGCAACACACGGTTGCGCGTGCAACCAAAGCGCTGGCAAGTGCCTGCCAGCGCAGGGGTTTTTCAGCCGCAGCGAACGCCGCTCACCACGTCCTTGGCGTCCACTTCCACATTCAGGCGATCACCCAGGAATTCCATGGTGGCCACGTCGTTGGGCTTGAGCACGCGCACCTGGCTGGCGCCGGCATCTTCCTGGGCCTGCTTGCCCACCGCATCGGTGTAAGCCTGGCCGACCAGGCTCTGCACCTGGCTGGCATCGCAGGTGCCGGCCGGCGGTGCTTCGGTGGCCTTGCCGGCTTCGTCGGCCGGGGCCTTGGCCGCTTCGGCGGCCTGCTGGGCATGGGCGGTCGCCGCATCCTGCTCGTCCATCGACGGCGCCTGGCAGGCGGTCAAGGCCAGCACGGCCGGCAGCAGCAGGGCGGACAGGGATCGGGCGCGGATCGGGAACGACATCAAGGACTCCAGAAAGGGATGGAAGGGTATGCCCCGAGGATAGCCGCGAACCCACCCTCACGTGTTTGTCTTGCGTTATTGACGCGTCGGCTGCACGGCGCTGGCCATGCTGCCAGCCATGCCCAACGCCCCCACCCCCGAACGCCAGGCTGCACGCGCCGCCGGCCTGCGCTATGTCGATGACACCCAGCCGGGCATCAGCCGGCGCCGCGCCGGCAAGGGTTTCAGCTACCGCGATGCAGACGGCCACGCGCTGCGCGACGCCGCCACGCTGCAGCGCATCCGCGCGCTGGCCATTCCGCCGGCCTATACCGCGGTGTGGATCTGCGCCCATGCCAACGGCCACCTGCAGGCCACCGGCCGCGATGCGCGCGGCCGCAAGCAATACCGCTACCACGCCGACTGGGCCGCCGTGCGCGACGCCGGCAAGTTCGACCGCGTGATCGCCTTCGGCGAAGCGCTGCCTGCCCTGCGCCGGCGCCTGGCGCGCGACCTCAAGCAGCCCGGCTTCCCGCGCGACAAGGTGCTGGCAGTGGTGGTGGCCCTGCTGGCCGATACCCTGGTGCGGGTGGGCAACGAAAGCTATGCGCAGGAAAACAAATCCTACGGGCTGACCACGCTGCGCAACCGCCATCTGGACCTGCTGCGCGGTGGCCGTGTGCGCATGCGCTTCCGGGGCAAATCCGGGCAGTTGCACGAGGTGGTGGTGGGCGATCGCCGCCTGGGCACGCTGGTGCGCGGCATCCAGCAGCTGCCCGGGCAGTCGCTGTTCCAGTACCGCGATGACGAAGGCGCGCTGCAGCCGGTGGATTCCGGCGCGGTGAACGACTACCTGCGAGAGGTGATGGGTGAAGACTTCACCGCCAAGGATTTCCGCACCTGGGGCGGCACGCTGGCGGCGGTGCAGGCATTCGCCGCCACCGAACTGCCCGAACCGGCCAGCCAGCGGGCGCTGGCCAAGGCGCAGCGCGAGGTGGTGTGCCAGGTGGCGGCCCGGCTGGGCAACACGCCGGCCGTGTGCCGCAAGGCCTATATCGACCCGTGCGTGTTTGCCGGCTGGGAGCGCGGTGAGCTGGCCTCGCTGGCCGGCCTGCGCGGCCCGCGGCAGTGGGAACAGGCCACGCTGAAAGTGCTGCGCCGGGCGCGGCGGTTGGCCCGGCGGGGAGGCTAAGGTCGCGGCGACTCGGGTCGACTGCGGCTATTTCGGAATTGTCCGATTACGGTCTGTGCAGTAATTCAAGGATACGCCTGCGGGCGCTGGTTAGGCTGGGGCCCTGACGGATGACAAGGACGCGGACATGCCCGAGATGGATATCAGTAGTGCAGCCGACGAAGTAATGCGGTTGCTGCGGGAGAACCAGGCACGCGCTGCCGCTGAACGGCTGGAGGCTCTGTGTGATGGCCAGGCTGCGGTTGTCCAGGAGTCACTGGACCGGTACGTCTCGGTTCGCGGCGCGGCTGAGCTGGGAGCGCTGCAGGCCGCTGGGGGTGTTGCCGCCGGGCACAGGGCCATCGTCAGCCCGATGCTGGATCGACTGCGTGAGGCGTCGCGGCCGCCGCGGATGCCAGATGCTGAGGAAACGAGGGATCTGAGCCAGACACAGCAATACGACGTGTACGGCAGCGTAGTAGCAGTACGGGGTAGTGCGGCTGCGCATGATGCCATGGGTACCCAAGACCGGGTCATCCTTGGCTTGCGTAAGGAGGACCGCACGACCACGGAGCTCGGTCGAGGTGACTACAACGACCGCATCGTCGTGCTCTGGAAGGATGCTGAGGGTGGCCGGTATGCCCGTGAATTCAACGAGGCTACCACCGAACCTACCGCCCAGTACGATGCCCACGCCGCGACCAGGCAGCCGAGTCCGGGGTTTGAAAACGTGATTCGGAAGAAGAAGACCGAAGGAGAAGACGTCAATGGCGATGGTGTCAGGGATCTTGGCCGGTTGACCGAGGGAACCACCGAGATGCGGGCGGCCACACACCCGCGCCGAGATCATCCAGCCGAGTTCGCCCTTCGCCCGAGCTCGGCAGCAGTCATTGCCGGCGCTCGTCGCGTCGAGCGTGACAGCAATGGCGACGGTTGGTTTGATGCACGCGATACCTACGGAATGCAGGACCTCAACTCGACCTTCAAGATCCATCGTGGAAGCTCGCGGAACACCGATTCAGCCGGTTGCCAGACAATCGGTGGTGGAAAATACGACGACTTCATCGAGGTCGTGCGCGGTACGCCTGGACAGAACAGCTGGCAGTACGTCTTGACCTCGGTCGCACCAGGACAGGTTCGCGAGCGCGGTGGTCAGGAAGTTTCCCCCGCAGCAACAGATGATCCGCGTCTGCCGTCACATCGTGACCATCCCCTACAGCAGCAGATCAGCCAAGGCTTGCGTGCAATGGGCGGTGCCTATGCAGAGCACGCAGACGAGTACAGCCTGGTGATGTTGCTTGAAACGAAGGCTGCGGGTCTGAGCCGAGTAGACCAGGTGGTGGCAAGCAATCCGGTGCAGGGAGGCGCGGCCGGCGAGACGCTGTTCCTGGTTCAGGGGAGCCTCACCGATCCAGCTGCACAGCGCGTTGGAGTGAATGCGGCCAAGATTGCAGAGACCAACGCGGAGGCCAGTCTGCAGGAGCTTCAGCGGCAATCGCGGGAGCAGACGCCCCCGCACCAGACGCCTGCACAGCAACAGGAAGCACCTGTCTTGGGAGGACGCTGAGCCATGCAACACCGTTACCTGACTACATCGGTTGTTCTGTTTTCGCTGTTGATCTGCAGCGCCTGTACCTCCAGCCGTGAAAGCCCTCTGGCACCTCGCCTGATCCCGCCCGCCGGGGAATCCTCGTCCGTTGCTGCAGTGCGCGACGAAGGGTTGCCGGGGTTGCCCGATGTGAGCGGCGCCCCCGACCTTCCAGGCAGAGTGGGCTCGCTGCCTCCCGACGCCACGCGAATACTGACGGGGTTGGGCTGCGTTCTGGACGGTAGTGCCAAGGTGCTGCTGACCGAGGTCATGGGCGAGGATGGACGCCGCGATGTGATGGTGTCCGACCATATCGGCACGCGCTACCGCTACTGGCTCCGATCATTCTCCGGCAGTGGCGACACTACCGGCTATCTGGTGCAGCTGAACGGATGCCCCGTCTCTACGGTCGGCATGCGGGCATACATTGCCCGCGGCGCCGCCGCGCCGCAGGACGTGACGGCGTCGGTTCTTGCGAACAGTGCGCTGCCCGACGCCGCCACCATGGCCGCCTACGCTGAGGCCGGTGTGAGCGATCTGTTCGCCCTCACCTGGAAGCTGGATAAGGTCCCGGTAGTGCGCTGGGTGGCCGAGCCCGACGTGGATCGACCCATCGCATTGGATGGCCGAACTTTCGACCGGGGCAACATGGTGCACGCGGGCTTTCTGGTATGGGAAAAGGATCGCTTCACCTTTCACAAATCCGTTCCGGCAGCCCTGTGGCCCTGCAAAAAATGGGAGGCACTTTCCTGCAGTGAGGATCCTTTCCTGAAAGGCTGGTAGCGGATGGACAAGGACGCGGACATGCAGACGATCAGGACCAGACAGCCGATGCAGCACGCCGCTTCGACCGGTAAGGGAAGCCGAAGCAAGCTTCACCGTGGCCTGACGTCGTCGGCGTTCCTGCTATCGCTGCTGGCTTGCAGCACGTCCGCCACGGACCTTGGAGTCGGGCTGCCTGGATTGCCCGCCGCAAGCGGCAGCTCGGGTTCCGGGGGGAGTTACGGCCCGTTGCCGGCACACGCCAAGCAGGTGCTGACAGGGCTCGGGTGCCGTCTGGACGACACGGCCAAGACGCGGGTGCTCTATGTAGACGGTGCGGGTGGGCGTCAGGACGTGATGGTGACCGACATCAGCGGATCGGCTTTCCACTACTGGCTCCGATCATTCTCTGGCAGTGGCGACAGCACCGGCTACCTGCTGCAGCTGAAAGGCTGTCCTGCCTCCACGGTCGGCATGCGCGCCTACATCGCCAAGGGCGACGCCGCGCCGCAGGACGTGACTGCAGCGGTTCTGGCACAGAGCGCACTTCCCGACGCCGCCGCGATGGCCACGTACGCCAAGGCAGGGGTGAGCGAGATGTTCGCCCTGATCGAGCAGCTGGGCACCGTTCCCGTGCGGCGCTGGATTGCCGAACCGGACCCTGATCGCCCCATTGAAGAAGACGCCCGCACGATTGACCGCGGCAATTTCGTGCATGGCGGCTTCCTGGTATGGGAAGGGGATCGCTTCACGTTCCACTGGACGATCCCGACTGCGATGTGGCCATGCCGCCGCTACCCGACCATTCCCTGCAGCCATGACCCCTTCGTGAAGAGGCCATAGAGGTACTCCGTAGCGTCGAGCTTGCTCGACGGCTGTTACCCGCAATAAATGGCGGTGATGTTGTTGGTGCGGCCGGTCTCGATGGTCAGGCGATCACCGCCTTCGCTTGCCGCGCCCGCTGCGGGATCGGCGTTGCCGCTGGCCGTGTTGCCGCTTTGCTCGCGGCTGCCACGGGTGACCTGCACGTTCAGGCTGTCGCTGTCCACGCGGGCGCGTTCGACGGTCACGTCAGAGGCAGCCAGCCCGACCGCGCCGCGCACCATGTCGGTGTGGCACTGGCCGGAAATCACGCCGTCGATGGGCTGGATCTGGGCGACCGGGCTGCTGCTGCAGGCAGCCAAGGCGAAGCAGACGGCGGCGGTGGCAATGGCGTGCTTCATGGGGGCGTTCCTGATGTGTGTCGTTGCTGCAGGGTGCGACGACACGCGTGGTGGCGGAATGAAGCCGTGCACGCGATGGATACAACGCACTCACTGCGCCCAACAGCCCCGTAGGGACACTGCACGAGCGGCGCCCGCCGCCCCCGGTAGCGCCGGCCTTTGGCTGGCGGCCCCTTTCCCTCCCGAGGAGACCCGCATGGCCACGACCAAGACATTGCCCGCCCGCCGCAAGGCATCGCCCAAAGTGCGCAAAGGCAGCACCGCGACGAAGCCGGTTGCCGACAGCGATCGCCCGCGCGTGGTGAAGACCGCCACCCGCAAGGCCGCCGCCAGCGATCCGCGTGCGGCCCGCGTGGCGTCGCGGCAGCGGCGGCTGCAGGACCAGGAGAAAGCCAAGGAGGCGCGCGCCACCAAGAAGGCGGCGAAGAAGACGGCCACCCAGGCCGGCACGCGCAAGCAGCCGGAAACCATGCCGGCCCAGCATCTGCCCAAGCCCGGCCACGAACATGCGCTGGAGTTGGCGCCGCGCTTCCTCGCCCCCGACTACGTGGGCAGCGGCAAGCTGCAGGGCATGCGCGCGATCATCACCGGTGGTGACTCCGGCATCGGTCGCGCGGTGGCGGTGCTGTTTGCCCGCGAGGGCGCCGATGTGGCGGTGCTGCATCTGGACGAGGCCGAGGATGCGGACATCACCCGCCAGCATGTGGAACGCGAAGGCGGTCGCTGCGTGGTGATCGCCGGCGACGTGCGCGATCCGCGCTTCTGCAACAAGGCGGTGAAGCAGGTGGCCAAGGCCTTCGGCGGCATCGATATCCTGGTCAACAACGCCGCGTTCCAGCTGCATTGCCAGCGTCTGGAAGACCTGGAAGACGCCCACCTGCAGGAGACCCTGCAGACCAATATCGGCGGTTACATCCAGATGGCGCGCGCGGTGCTGCCGCACCTGGGCGAAGGCGCCAGCATCATCAACACCGGCTCGGAAACGGGCATCTTCGGCAGCAAGGCCTTGATCGACTATTCGGCCACCAAGGGCGCGATCCATGCCTTCACCAAGGCGCTGGCCAGCCAACTGCTGCCACGCGGTATCCGGGTGAACTGCGTGGCGCCGGGGCCGGTATGGACGCCGCTGAACCCGGCCGACAAGCAGGCGCAGGACGTGGCTGAATTCGGCAAGGACAGCGACATGGGTCGGCCCGCACAGCCGGAAGAGCTGTCGCCGGCTTATGTGTTCCTGGCCTCGCCCGCGTGCGCCAGCTATATCAGCGGCGCGATCCTGCCGGTGATGGGCGGGCCGCGCGGCTAGCGAAGAGCAACGTTGAGGCATGGGGTCAGATCCCTTTCGCAAGCGAAAGGGATCTGACCCCGCTCACTCCCCCTACCGTTCGTCGGCCCATGACTTCCGGGGGGTTGACTACATCTGTCGTCACGCCGACAGTAACTACACGTGTAGTCAATGGAGTGGTGTCATGCGCGGCAAGACCATCGGGGACCAGGAACTGGCCCTGCTGCAGTACATCGATGAACATGCGCCGGCCAGTGTCGGCGAGGTCGCCAGTGGCTATGGCGAGGCCCGCGGGCTGGCCCGTTCCACCGTGCTGACCATGATGGAGCGCCTGCGGGCGAAGGGGTATCTTCAGCGCCAGCAGCAGGACGGTGTCTACCGCTACCAGGCCACCCGTGGCCCGGAAAGCGTGCTGCAGGGCGCGGTGGCCCAGTTCGTCGACAACACCCTGCAGGGTTCGGTGTCGCCGTTCGTGGCCTATCTGTCGCAGCGCCAGCAGGTCAGTGACAACGAACTGGCCGAGCTGGAAGCGCTGGTCGCCGAACTTCAATCGCGTCGCCACGAGGGCTGAGCCATGGATACCACGATGCTGATCGCGTTGCTGGAACGGCTGGGATGGACCAGCCTGCAGACTGCCCTGCTGGTGGGGCTGGTGTATCTGGTGTGCAAGCGGCTGCCGTCGCTGTCGGCGGCCACGCGCTGCCGCCTGTGGTGGCTGGTGTCGCTGCAGGCCGTGTTCGGCCTGGCCTGGAGCCAACCGCTGCAGCTGCCCTGGCTGCCGGCTCCTGCTGAGGTGGCGATGACCACCACCGATCTGGCCGCCGATGCGATCTACCCGCTTGCGCCCGAAGCGTCGGCGCAGCTGCTGGCCGCCGCGCCGATCGACCAGACCCACGACATCGCCGCGTCCATCGGTACGGGCGCATCGCCGCTGGCCGTGTGGGCACTGGCGCTGGCCGCGCTGTGGTTGTCCGGCGTGCTGCTGATGGCATGGCGTACCTTCGGTGAATGGCGGCAGTGCCGCGCGCTGCTGGCCGCCGCGCACCCCTGCGAAGACGCCGCCCTGGTGCAGGCGCTGCAACTGGCGGCCGATGCCCATGGCGTGCGCCGTGCACCACGCCTGTGGATGAGCGCGCAGGTGGACGCACCGCAGCTGGTCGGGCCGCTGCGCCCGGTGCTGCTGCTGCCCGCCGGTGCCAACGCGCTGCAGGGCGATGCGCTGGACCTGGCGCTGACCCACGAACTGCAGCACCTGCAGCGCCGTGACCTGCAATGGGGGCTGCTGCCGGCCCTGGCGCAGCACCTGTTCTTCTTCCATCCGCTGCTGCGCATGGCCGTGCGCGAATATGCCCAGGCCCGCGAGGAAGCGGTGGATGCGGCGGTGGTCGGCCAGCACGGTGCCAGCCGCCACGCCTATGGCCGCCTGCTGCTGCAGCTGGGCGTAGCACCGGCACCGCATCTGGGCGTGGCCAGTGCCGCGCCCAGCACCACCAGCCTGAAGCGCCGCCTGCTTTCGCTCCAACCGCGCCGGTCCTGCCCGCGTGTGCTGGCGGCCGCGCTGACCACCCTGGTACTGGCGCTGAGCGTGGCGCCGATGCAGCTGGTGGCCGCCCCGGTGCCGCCGGCACCGCCCGCCCCGCCGTCGCCGCCGGCTGCGGTAGTGGCGCCCGCTGCACCGAAGGCGCCTGCCGCCCCGGCGCGCGCACTGCCCGCCGTGCCGGCACCGCCGTCCGCTCCCGCCGCGCCGCCCGCCCCGCCGGCCCCGCCGCTCGATGAGGACGATGACGACAGCTTCACCACGGTCGGCCAGCTGCACCTGGGCAACGACATGGAACGTGGCCACGTGTTGATCGACCACGGCCGCAGCTACGCCAGCGCCACCATCGACGACATCAAGCAGGCCCGCCGCGATGTCGGCCGCGAGGGCCCGGTGCTGTGGTTCCGCGAGGGCAACAAGCGCTACGCCGTGCGTGACCCGGCGCTGATCCAGCCGCTGCAGCGCGTCTACGCGCAGTCGGCGGAAGTGGGCCGGCAGCAAGGTGAACTGGGCCGCGAGCAGGGCGCGCTGGGGCGCCAACAGGGCGAGCTGGGCCGCAAGCAGGCGGTGCATGCACGGGAAATCGCCCGCGTGGCGACGCAGGCGGCCAGCAAGGCCGTGCGCGCCACCGACATCAACCGTGAGGCTGCGGCCGAGGCGGCAAGGGCGACACGCGGTGTGACCGACGATGCTGCGATTGCCCGCGCGGCCGATGCCGAAGTGCGTCGTGCAATGCAGGACCTGCAGGACACACACAGCCGCGACATCAGCGAGCTGGCCGATCAGCAGGCCCAGCTGGGCCTGCGCCAGTCCGCGCTGGGCAGCCAGCAGGCCGAACTGGGGGAACGCCAGGCCCAGCTGCAGGCGCAGGCCACCGCGCAGGTGAAGCAGGTGATCGCCCGCGCGATGGCCAGCGGCAAGGCACAGCAGCTGTAGGACCGCTTCGCTCGCCGGGCATGGCCCGGCGCTACCGGATCGATCGCGTCCGGTAGCGCTGGCGCGATTACATCAACCGCAGCTGGCGCGCTCGATCCTGTTCTGCGCGTCCACCTGCACGGTGACCCGGTCCTGGCGGAAGTCCATGGTGACCGCCATGCCCGGCTTCACCACCCGCGCGTTGCGCGCGCCGCTGTCGGCCACCAGCTTCTTGATGGTGGCCTCATCGGCGGTCTTGCCGGTGAATGCCTCCAGCGTGTCGGGACGGCACTCCTGCGGGCCATCGGACACCTTGGCCGGCAGGCTGCCGGTATCGGCGGTGCTGCTGCCGCCGGCATGGCTGCAGGCAGCCAAAGGCAGGATGGCGGCCAGCAGCAACAGGGAAGAAGATCGCATGGGCACGACTCCGCAGGATGGAATAACCGGCAGTGTCGCCGCTGCGCGTGTCAGCTGTGTCAACGCTGCCTGAATCCGCGCCGCGCTACTGCCCGACCAGCGCCAGCGTCTCGCGCTCGCGCTGTTCCTCGCGCACCAGCCGCTGCAGCAGCAGGGCCAGGGTCACCACGTCCTGGTGGTTGTGGTCGGCCACCCGGCGCAGGTTCAGCGCGTCGCCACCGCGCAGGTAGCGCAGCCACGCACCGGGTGCCTCCGAACCCGGCAGATCATCCTCGCGTACCACCCGCAGCAGCTGGCGTTCGATGGTGGACAGCTTGCAGTTTTCCCAGCTGCCGCGATAACGGCGGCGCGTGGGGTAGAGCAGGTCCACATGGTCCAGCGCGCTGATCGGATCGCGCTGCCGGGCCAGCCGGTAGCGTGCCTTCAGCAGCGGTGCGTCGTAGCTGCGGCCGTTGTAGCTGCAGAACACCGTGGACGGGTGCAGCCAGCCGGCGAACGTGGCCAGCATGGCCTCTTCGGCGGCCATCGTGGACATCAGCAGCTGGCGGATGCGCAGGCCTTCGCCGCGCTGCGGGCAGGCATGCCAGTCCGCGGCGCCGATCATGAAGGCGCGGGTGCCGGTGCCGCCGGCCAGGCCGGTGGTTTCGGTATCGAAGAACAGCAGGTCGCGTGCGGCCACGTACTGGCCATCGCGGCGGGCGAAGTCCAAGGACAGCGGCTGCGCCGGAATCGGCTGTGGCTGCAGCGATTCGATCAGGAACAGGCCCGGCGCGATTTCCTCGCCGGGCAGCTGCCGATCCTGCGCGCTGGCGCGTGCCGGTGCCGGACCGCCGCGTGTGCGCAGGCCAAGCAGGCGATGCAGGCTGCCCACGTCCGGCCGCCGCAGCGGTGCAGCGGCCGCCGCCGGCGCAGCGGCACCGGTCGGTTTGTGGCGGATTTCCTGTTCCACCCAGGCGAACACCGAGCGTTCGGCGGGCGGTTGCCGTGCATCGTTGGCGGCCACCGGGGGCGGTGCTGCCGGCGGCGGCTCGGGAACGGCCGGCGCACTGGCTTTCGGGTCACCGGCCTGTCTGCGCAGCAGGCGCAGTTTGTCCAGGCTCAGGCTCACGGCGCCAGCAGCTCCATCGGGTCGCGCGTGGTCACCACCACATCCGGCACGTGCTGGCAGGCGTGTGCATCGAACAGGTCAAGCACGCGCAGTGCCAGCGCACGCGGCGAGGTTTCGTCCTCTTCCTGCGCGGCCAGCACCGGGCCCACGCAGGCCGGGCAGCCGGCCTTGCAGTCGCAGCGCTGCACCAGTTCACGCGCGCGCTGCACCAGCTCGGCCTGGCGCTGCCACAGCGGCTCACTCAGGCCGACGCCGCCAGGGAAGTTGTCGTACAGGTACACGGTGGGCACGAATTCCTGCAGCAGTTCCACCACGCCGGGATCGCCATTGCTGCCGCGCAGCTGGCCACGGCCACTCTGGTCGGCAATCGCGAACCAGGCACCATCGCCATTGCCGACCGACTTCTGCAGATCGCGCGCGTCGGCCATCACCGCCACGGTGGCGACGATGTGCAGCGCATAGGCCGCGCCGAGGAAACCATCCAGCGCATCCTGCTTGCTGGCGAAGGCGCGCAGCAGCAGCGCCTGCGGCAGCTGCCACCACACCGCCGTGGTGTGCAGTTCCTGGTCGGGCAGGTTCACCGGCCCGTAGCCGATGTTCTCGTGGGTGTAATAGCGGATCTTCTTGTAGCCAGCCACGCGGCGCACCACGTGAACTTCGCCATGGTGTGAATCGCCACGACCAGCCACGCCACCGTCGAAGCGGTCCAGCACCTTGAGCTTGGTGAAGTCGATGCTGTCGGTGTAGTAGTCCACGTGGGTGCGGGTGACGTAGGCCTTGCGGCCTTCCCAGTCCAGCGTTTCCACCTGGTACGGGGTGGACTGCACCATGTGGATGGCGCCTTCGTACAGGGTGAGCGCGGCGGCGGAGTAATCCACTTCGGCGATGATCTGCTGGCGGCCATCGCTGCGGTCGACCACCACGAAGTTGCCATCGGCCACCGCGCGCAGACTGACCGCGTTGGCCGGATAGCTGTCGGCGATCCATTCCCAGCGCTCGCCTTCGCGGTGGATGACCTCGGTTTCGGCCAGCGCTTCCAGGAACACTTCCGGATCGATCGGGCCGAAGCCATCGCCGACCCGGAACGGCAGTTCGAAGGCGGCACAGCGGATGTGGTCGAACAGGATCAGTGGCTGGTCCGGCGCGATGCGCGCGTGCTCGGGCGAGGCCTCGGCAAAGAAGTCCGGATGGCGCACCACGTACTGGTCCAGCGGCTGCGAGCTGGCCACCATCACCCCCAGTGCGGGCTGCTGGCGGCGACCGGCGCGGCCGAAGCGCTGCCAGGTGGCGGCCACGCTGCCGGGGTAGCCATTGAGGATCACCACGTCCAGGCTGCCGATATCCACGCCCAGTTCCAGCGCCGAAGTGCTTACGATGCCGTCGATGTTGCCGGCACGCATGGCCCGCTCGGTCTCGCGGCGCTCGGTGGGCAGGTAGCCGCCGCGGTAGGCGCGGATGCGTGGCGGCTTGCGCGGGTCGTGGTCGAAGATGTCCTTCAGGTACTTGGTCAGCACTTCCACCATCAGCCGGGTCTGCGCGAACACCAGGGTCTTCAGCCCGGACTTGATCGCGATGCGGGCGATGCGGTTGCTCTGCGACCGTGCCGAGGCCCGCAGGCCAAGGTCGGGGTTGATGACCGGCGGGTTCCACAGCAGCACCTGCTTGGGCCCGCTGGGCGCACCCGATTCGGTGATGGCGGTGACCGGGGCTTCGATGAGCGCTTCGGCATGCGCCTGCGGATTGCCGATGGTGGCCGAGCATAGGATGAACTGCGGTTGCACGCCGTAGAACGCGCAGATGCGCTTGAGCCGGCGCAGCACGTTGGTCACGTGGCTGCCGAACACACCGCGGTAGGTGTGCACTTCGTCGATGACGATGTAGCGCAGGTTCTCGAAGAACTGCGCCCACTTGGTGTGGTGCGGCAGGATGGCCTGGTGCAGCATGTCCGGGTTGGACACCACGATGTCGCCGTGCAGGCGGATAGCCTGGCGCGCATCGCCGGGGGTGTCGCCGTCGAAGGTGAAGGCCTTCACGCCCAGGTCGCCGGCGCGGTTGAGTTCCAGCAGCTCGGCTACCTGGTCCTGGGCCAGTGCCTTGGTCGGGAACAGGTACAGCGCCTTGGCCTTGTCCTGCATGGCCGCGCTGACCACCGGCAGGGTGTAGCACAGCGACTTGCCGCTGGCGGTGGGGGTGACGATGGCCACGTGTTCGCCGCGCTGGCTGGCATTCCACGCTTCGGCCTGGTGGCTGTACAGCTGCTCGATGCCGCGCGCCTTCAGCGCGGCGGCCAGGGCCGGCGGCACCGACTCGGGAATGGGCGCGTAGCGGCCCTCGCGGCCGGGAATGGCGAAGCTGCCGGTAATGCGGTCGTGGTAGCGGCGCTGCAGGCGGGCGCTGAGCAGCGCGCCATCGCGCGCCGGAAGGCCATCGCGGGTGGCGAGCTTCTGCTCGGCATCGGCAGTGCGCTTGGCGAGTTCGTAGGCCATGGTGAGCGGGGTGACGGTTTGCGAGGGGTCACATGGCACCACAGATGGGTCTCAGGGTGTGAGACCGCGGGCCGGGATGCAGTAAACCATTCAGTGCCGGGGCCCCGCAGCCGCTGTCTTCCAGCCCAGCGCAGCGCGCCTGGAAGCGCGCCTGACACTGAACGCCTGCACGGCTCGCCAACAAAATCTGAAGCCGCCATGCGTATGCTCGCAGACTGGACACATCCGACAGGGCAATGGCTGTGGCACGACGGACACTGCAGGGAGCACTTCTGGCCGGCATGATGCTGGCCGTCACCGCGCATGCGCAGCAGCTGCCTGCGCCGCCGGCCGAGACCAACGTGCAGGCAACGCCAGCACCCGCATCCGCACCGACGCAGGACAGCGTGACCACGCTGGGTGAAGTTCGTGCCTTGAAGCCGGAAGACGACCAGCCGCTGGATCTGTACCGCTTCAAGAACCCGGTGAAGTTCGGCGACAACCGTTTCAGCCGCGATTGGCAGGAACCGCCTACGCCCGAGCAGGTCAGCCTTGGCGGGGGTTACATCATGATGGGCGTGGTCAAGGGTGTGCTCGCCGCAGGCCGCGGTCTTAACAAGCTGACCGGTGGGCCGGACCAGATCCAGTCGGCCATTGCACGGCCACCGCCGGAACTGAGTGCCGACCAGCAGCGGCGCGCATTGCAGTTCTGCCAGCAGCAGGACGGCTGCGGCGCACCGCCACAGGACTAGGCGCTATCCTGCGGTCTTTCTTTCCGAGGCTGCCTGGATGCTGCTGCGTTCCCTTTTCCTGATTGCCCTGTGCGGCCCGTCGTTGGCGCTGGCCAGCGAACTGGCAGACGACGGTTCATGCCGCAATGGTGCCTTCCCTTCGCAACAGTCCGACTTTGCCGTGGCCACCGTGGTGGGTACGCCGCGTCTGTACCTGCTGCGCGACCTGGACGGCTGCCCGGAAAAGGGTGAGGCCGTGTGCCGCCAGCGCAGCTACGTGGTCAGCGGCGATACGGTGGTGACTGGCCGCGACCTGGGCTCGTACCGCTGCGCGTTCTTCCCCAACAAGGTGGGCGGCAGCGCGGGGTGGGTGGACCGCAGCAAGCTGCAGCCTGTGCCGCAGTTGACGCCGACCCTGCAGGGATGGGCGGGTGACTGGAAGGACGGCGACAACGGCCTGCAGATCCGCGTACGTGGCAGCCAGTTGCAGGTGGAAGGCGATGCCTACTGGCCGTCGGCCAATCCGTCGCTGGAAGAGCGGCCGGGTGGGCCGCACATCGGTGCGGTAAACGCGTCGGCTACGCCGCGCGGAAGCCAGGTTGATTTCGTCGAGGATACCTGCAGCGTGCACGCGCAGCTGCTGGGCGATGTGCTGGTGGTGTCGGACAACAGCGAATGTGGCGGCATGAACGTGCGCTTCGACGGGGTGTACCGGCGTGCGGGCAAACGCTGAGGGATCCGACCCCGGTAGATCCACGCCATGCGTGGATGCTGTCTGCGATCCGCGTGATGGGGTCAGAGCCCTTTCGCACGCGAAAGGGATCCGACCCCGGCGTTCATCTACGCCGTTCAAGCCACCACAGCTGCGAAGCGCACAGCACGAACGCCAGCCACCATGGCCAACGCGGGCCGGCCACCGGCTGCATCGCCTGCGCGCTGACCGGCACGGTGGTTGCCAGCGCCTGCGTCGTTGCATCGATCATCGCCTGGCGGTGCAGGACGGCGGCGTCCTTCGTGTCGAACACATAGCGCCATACCGCCGCGTCGCCATGCTGCAGCCGCTGCCAGCCTGCTTCACGCGGCCACCAGCCAGCGCAGCGCTGCGACGCTGTGGCGGCGTCAACGACCAGTGGCACGCCTGCATCCTTTGCATCGAAGGCCTGCAGCGGTGCCTGCACGCCGCACAGGGCAACGCGCTCGCCCAGCCAGGCCTGCGGCTGCGGTGACCAGAGCGCGTCGCCGTTACGCTGCGCGCGGGCCACGCTGGCCAGCACCGTGCTCCACAGTTCGCCGTGGCGATCATCGCGACCGGCCAGCACCCAGCGCCACGTGTCGGTGAGCGGCAGCAGGCCGATACGGCCTTTGCCGACGCTGCGCCAGCTGCCGATCGGCGCGCCGGTCTGGTCGTGCAGCAGTGCATTGCTGCCGGGCGACTGCAGATCCAGTGCTTCCAGCGCGGGCAGTGCGGCCGTGTGCGAGCTGCGGTCGGCGGCTTCGCCGTCGGCGCTGGGCAGTGTGCCGGCGGCCAGCGGACCCCGGCGCGCGGCCAGCATCGCGCTGTCGCCATCGCCGGGCAGTGCAACGGCATGGCTGCCGCCATCACCCTGCACCGGCAAGCCGAGATCGCGCAGGCGCTGCCGT
Organism: Stenotrophomonas sp. ZAC14D2_NAIMI4_6; assembly: GCF_003086875.1. Lineage (NCBI taxonomy): Bacteria > Pseudomonadati > Pseudomonadota > Gammaproteobacteria > Lysobacterales > Lysobacteraceae > Stenotrophomonas > Stenotrophomonas sp. ZAC14D2_NAIMI4_6. Next base: position 133,266 of record NZ_CP025996.1, read on the forward strand.
GCGCTGGCCGACGGCGCGCCGCCACTACGGACCAGCACGCCCAGCCCGTCGCGCAGGGCCTGGCGCAGCACGGACACCTGCCCGGCACCCAACGCTGCCAGGCTGCGTTCGTCCAGCAGCAACAGATCGCTGCGCGCCAGGCTGGCGGCGTCCAGCGGCACCGCACCGTCACCCACGCTGAGGCCGGCGCCGGTGTCGGCCTGGACCTGTACCTGCAGGCCGGCATCGGTGGCCCAGCGGCGCAGGTACTTCAGCTCCGGCCCCGGCGCGCTGGCGCGCACCCGCAGGCGCAGCGGCGGCGCCGCAACGGTCTGCTGCGGCACCGGCACGCTGTCCAGCACATGGGCCTGCGCATCCAGCAGGCGCAGATGGAACACGCTGCGGCCGGGCGCGCGGGCGATGCCGCTGAGGCGCACGCGACCATCGGCGCCCAACGTCGCTCGATCAACCACGGTGTCGGCCGGGTCCAACAGTTCGGCGCGTCCGCCGGTGACGCCGCGCGCCTGGGCATGCACCTCGAAACGGGCACCGGGCGCCGCATCGGCCGTGGGCTGCAGCGCGATCCAGCCACGCGGCGCAGGAGATGCCTGCCACGTCACGCTCGCTGGCAGCACGGCATCGCGATCGCGGGCTGCCAGCCCGGCACCGACCAGCGTGAGCGTGGCGGCAGGGTGCCTGCGCAGCGCGGTGGCCAGGTCGGGCACACGTTGGCCACCCACTACGTCGGGCGCCTCCGGCAACAGCAGCACTGGACCGTCACTGGCCGGCACGGCACCCGCGGCGGCGGCGTCTGCACTGAGCACGACCAGACCGCCCGCGGGCTGCTGCGCGCTGGGCGGCAACAGGCAGAAGTACAGCAGCACGGCGGCAATCGCCTGAAGGCCCAGCCGCACCGCGCGCCGGCCGCGATGCGCGGTGGGCGTGCGCAGCTGCAGCAGGCTGGCCACGACCACGATGACGGCCAGGGCGACGGCCAGCCACAGGTTCAACGCGGCGGCCGTCATGGCAGCGCCTCCAGTGCATCCAGATACTGCTGGCCCATCGCATCGGTGGCCGTGCGCAGCATCACCTGCGGCAGCGGGCGCTGCAGGGCGCGCCACAGCTGCGCACGCAGGCGCTGGCGGCAGTCCTTGCAGCCTGGCTCGATACGCAGTTGCTCGATGGCGGCGGCCAGGTCCAGTGCATCGGGCAGGAAAGCGGCATTGCGCTGCTGCCAGCTTGCCAGTGCATCCAGGTCGGCGGTGCCATCACCATCACCCAGCCGCTGCCAGGCCTCGACGATGGCCGGGTCCGGTGGCGTGCGTGGCGCCAACGGCAGTTCACGGCTGGCCAGCCCGGCGCGGTCACCGCCCAGGCGGCGGCTCTCATCAATGGGCGGCAGCTCCGGCCCCACGCGGGCCAGGTAGATGCGCTCGGCCTGCTGCACCTGCTTGATGAAACCCAGCGCCTTGTAGGCGAAGGGCAGTGCCTGCTCGGGGCGGCCCTGGCGCAGCTCGCCTTCGGCCGACCACATCTGGTCCAGCGCGGCCTTCAACGTGGCTCGCGTCTGTGGGTCCAGCAGGGTGGCCGCTTCGGCGTGGTCGTGGGTGTGGCCGTATTCGGAAAGCACGTCGGTGGAACTGCCGAATACCGGCGGCGTATCGGCGCTGCTGGCGGTGCCGCCGTGATCATGGTCATGATCGTCGCCGTGGTCGTCGTGATCGTGCGCGTCGGCGCTGGGCGCATCGCTGGTGGGCAGATCGCTGGTCGGCGGCGGCTTCGCTGCGCCTTCGCTCTCCTCGCCCAGGAACTGGCCGTAACGCAGGCGCAGGATGCGCTGGTCCACGCCGATGGCATCGCTGCGCGTCACGAACGCGTCGGCAGCGAGGGCACGCCGCTGCCGGATCAATGCTTCGGCATCGATGATGATCTGCCGCTGGCTGCGGAAGTAGGCCGGCAGGGTCTTCTTGATGCGGCCTTCCAGTTCGGCGGTGAGTGCCACCTCCGCACTCGGCAGGCGCAGGATCACGCTGCTGCTGCGCGCGGTCTGCGGCCGGGGGGCATGGTTGTCGCGGACCTCCAGCTGCGCGATCACATCGCCGCCGGGCTGCGCGCCCAGTGCGGCCAGATCCAGCGTGTGGGCGAAGCGCCGCGCGCTGGCTTCGCCGGTGCCGGTCAGCGCCACGCGGCGTGTTGCGAAGGTGATGTTCTCGCCACTGCCCTGGGTGGTGGTGATCGACAACATTGCCCCCGCAGCGACGCCATAGTCATCGCTGGCTTCGAAGCGCAGCGTCCACTGGCGTTGCCCGGGCGTGCCCAGCACCAGGCTGGATGCCGGTTCCAGCACGCGCACGCTGGGGGCCCGGTCGGCCACTACGTCCAGCCGGTGCAGGCGGGTTTCGGCCAGCGCCGGTTCGCTCACCACGCGGTACAGCACGGGCGCACGCGCAACGTCCTGCGCCAGCCAGTGGCCGTCCTGCTCGCGCAGCGGCAATTGCCGGCCATCGTGGAACTGCAGCCAGGCCCTGGTCGGGGCGCGATCAAAGCGCAGTGACCAGGACAGCCGGCTGTCGGCGGCGACCTTGGCATCCAGGGCATTCTGGGTGAGGGTCGGTTGCCCCGTGTAGGCCGGCGCGTCCACGCGCAGGCGAGTGGACTGCAGGTGCAGCGGTCCTGCGGGCGTCTGCCGGCCCGCTGCCGGCGCGTGCGCAGGCTGCGACGGTGTGCCCGCACGCGGCCAGCCCAGTGCCAGCAGCGCGATGGCCAGGCCGCCCAGCCAGCACAGCAGCAGCGCGCCGCGCGGCCAGCGCGGACGCAGCTCCGGCATTGCCCGTTCCAGGGTGGCCAGCACGTGCGTGCGCTGGCGCTGCTGCAGCGGATTGAGCGTGGCGGCATCGGCAAACAGCAGGTCGGCGCTGTCTTCGCTGCTGCCGCTGCTGTCGAGTTGCCGCTGCAGCCACTGCCGGTCCAGCCGACGGGCATGCGCGGTGGCCAGTGCCGCGCAGGCGAGCAGACCGACCGTGGCGACCACGCAGGCCATGTCGAACCCGCCCAGGCGCAGGGCCAACGTGGCGGCGGCCAACGCCCCGGGCAGTCCCAGCAGCAGGGTGATGAGCGCGCGTCGGCGTCGGGCGCGGCGCCATGCGAGTTGAGGTGTCTTCATGCCGTCGTCCTGCGCCGCGCGCTGCTGGCCATGCAGCGCTCCAGCGCGAACAGCAGCACGATGGCCAGCAACAGCCACGCGGTGGGCTCGAGCACTGGCGCTGTGGCGGCCGGCAGTGCCGCGCGCTGTGGCGCCTGGTCCAGGGCATTTCCCAGCCGCGGAGGCACCGGTGGCTGCAGCGCCAGCAGCAGGGCACGCGCCAAGTGCGGATCGCGCAGTGCCTGGGTCTTGGCGACATCCCAGTCAGCGGGCAGCGACAGCAGACGGCCGCGGCCGACGCGCTGCTGCCAGAGCAGGGGGGCACCACTGGCGTCGCGCAGCAGCACACTGGCGTTCGCGGCGGGCTTGGCGGCAGTCAGCACCTGGCCGCCGTCGCCCAGCCACGCCTGCCAGCGGGCGGGCAGTGCCTCGCCCCGGGTCCATACGGCGGTTTCGCCGCGCGCGGGCAGGGCATCGACAGGCAACGCATCCGGCGCTGCCTGCACGCCCCACGCGCGCTGCAGTGCGTTCACCCAGTGCTGCGCCGCCCTGGGCGCATCGGCCTGCACGCGCAGCCGCGGTGGCGCTGCTTCCGCCTGCTCCGTGGCGACTGCGAGCGGATGCGCATGCCATTGCACGTCGCGTGACAGCTGCACCCGTGCGCCATCCAGGCCGGGCAACGGATCGGGCACGTGCACGATCAACGCGGTGCCTGCAGAAAGCTGCGCGTCCAGTTCGCGCAGCAGGCTGGGCAGGGTGGCGCTGGCGGGCACCGGAGCTTGTTCGATGGCCGGGAAGCCGGGCGCCAGCCAATGCCAGGTCGCAGCGTCGGCGCCACCCCGCAAGGCGCCCGCATCCAGCCCCGGGGCGACCACGGTCCAGGCGGCGGGCACCGGCGCAGGGCCGGTCAGCGCAGGCCTTGCCAGAAGCAATGCCAGCGCAGCCAGCAACAGCAAGCGCACCAGCAGCAACGGCCAGTCATCGAAACGGATGCGCTGGCGCGGGCGGATCTGCGCGCGCAACCAGCGCAGGGCCGCGAAATCCAGCGGCGTGTAGGGATGGCGGCGGGCCAGGTGGATCAGCAGCGGCAGCAGCCAGGCAGCCAGTGCGGCCAGGCCCAGCGGGAACAGCAGGTTCATGCGCTGCCCCGGCGGCCGAACAGGGCCTGCAGTGGCTGGTCCAGCGGTTGGTCGAGCCAGCCGGTGGCGCTGGCGATGCCGCTGGCCTGCAGGCGTGACTGCAGGGCGGTGCGTGCGGCAGCGAAGCGCTGCAGGTAATCGCTGCGGATTGCCGCGCCATCGCCCAGCAGTTCGTCGCCGGTTTCCGGATCGCGGAAGCGATGGCCAGCATCGAACGGGAAGTCGCGTTCGTCGGCGGTCAGGATCTGCAGCAGCATCACCTCGCGGCGCGCGCCGGCCAGTTGTTCCAGCAAGGCGATACCGGCTTCGTCGAAGCCGTCGCCGATGGCCAGCAGCAGATCGCCGGGGCGCACGCGCTCCCACAGCGGCCGCAGGCGCTCAGCCACCGGCCACGCGCCGCGGGCCTGCAGGGCATGCAGCTGCAGATGGATGCGATCGCGCTGGCGTGCACCGCTGGCGGCCGGCACCAGTTGCAGGCCATCGCCGTTGATTGCCAGCAGGCCGAAGCGGTCGCCTTGCTGCAGGGCCAGTTCCAGCACACACGCGGCAACGCCGCGCATGTGGTCCAGGCGCGTGCGCTGCGGTGCTGCACGGTCGGCCTGGCCGGCCGAGGCGGTGGCGTCCAGCAGCAGCCAGACGGTGATCGGGCTTTCGCGTTCGGATTCGCGCACGAAGAAGCGGTCGGAGCGGGCGTACAGCTTCCAGTCGATCTGGCGCAGCGCGTCGCCCGGCTCATAGGCGCGGTACTGGGCAAACTCCAGGCCGGCACCGCGGCTGCGGCTGGCGTGCTGGCCGATGCCGCTTGCCCCGCTGGCGAAGCGCGGCGACAGCCGCAACGTGCGCAGGCGCGCACGCAGGTCTGGCGGCAGGGTCAGCGGGATGGCGGCGCTCACGCGGCAATCAACCGGGGAACGGTACGGCCTGCAGCAGCGCTGCAACCACGTCGTCGGCGCGCTTCTGCTCGGCTTCGGCGGCGAAGGACAGCAGCAGGCGATGGCGCATGACCGGTGCGGCCAGCGCCTGCACGTCCTCGCGCGTGGCGGCGAAACGGCCCTGCAGCAGTGCGCGGGCCTTGGCTGCCAGCACCAGTGACTGCCCGGCACGCGGGCCGGCGCCCCACTTCACCCACTGGTTGATGGCCGCCGGCGCACCGTCGCCGGGGCGGCTGGCGCGTACCAGGCGGGTGATCCAGGCCAGCACGTCGGGGCTCACGTGGACCTGGCGCACGGCGGCCTGCAGGGCGATCACCGCCTCGGCGTCCATCACTTTCGGTACCGCTGCGTTGGCGCCGCCGGTGGTCTGCTCCAGGATCTGCCGTTCCTCGTCTTCGCTGGGATAGTCCACCAGCACGTGCAGCAGGAAGCGGTCCAGCTGTGCTTCGGGCAGCGGGTAGGTGCCGGCCTGCTCGATCGGGTTCTGCGTGGCCAGCACGAAGAACGGCGCGGGCAGCGCATAGGTCGTTCCCGCGTAACTGACCGTGCGTTCCTGCATGGCCTCCAGCAGCGCCGCCTGGGTCTTGGGCGGGGTGCGGTTGAGCTCGTCGGCCAGCAGCAGGTTCGTGAAGATCGGGCCCTGCTGGAAGCGGAAATGACGATGGCCGGTGCCGTGGTCTTCCTCCAGCAGTTCGGTGCCGAGGATGTCGCTGGGCATCAGGTCGGGGGTGAACTGCACGCGCCGGAACTGCAGTTCCAAAGCCTGCCCCAGCGAGCGCACCAGCAGGGTCTTGCCCAGCCCGGGCGCGCCTTCCAGCAGGCAGTGGCCGCCGGCCAGCAGGCCGATCAGCAGTTGCTCGACCACCGCGTTCTGGCCCACCACGGCATGGGCCAGGGCATCGCGCAGTGCATGCAGGCGCGGCAGCAGGGAATCGAGGTCGGGCTGGGTCATGGCGGTGTTCCGATCAGTTGTTCAGTGCGTACATCACGATGTTGACGCCGAAGCGGGTGTTGTCTTCGGCCAGGAAGCGCTTGTTGCGCCAGTCGTAGTCCCACTCGCAGCCGTAATCCTTGTTGCTGTAGAGCACGCCCAGGCGGCCATCGACCTCGATGCCCTTCAGGTAGTCGTGCACCAGGTCGTCGCCCCAGCCGTTCAGTTCGAAGCTGGTAGCGGGTGGGCCTTCGGGGAAACGGAAGAAACTGCGGTACAGCGCGTGGTTGTTGGGCAGCTTCTGCAGTGCCTTCGGCCCGAACAGGCGCGCCATCTGCGCTTCGAACGAGGTGGCGAACAGGCCGTCGATGTCATGGTTGCAGTCATCGACGAAGACGAAGCCGCCGTTGCGCACGTAGCGCACGAAGTTCTGCCGTTCGGCGGCGTTGAACTCCACCAGGGTGTGGCCGGCCAGATAGCAGAAGGGGGCTTCCAGCATGCGTGGATCGGCCAGGGCCACTACGTGTTCCTGCGGGTCCACGCGCAACGAGGTGTAGTCGATCAAGGACGTAATGAGGTTGGACGGCATGCGCGCGTCCACGTCCCAATCGCCGGAATCGTACTGCAGGCGGGTGAACCAGAAGTCGTAGCGGGAACTGCGCGGGCCCGCCTGCGCCCACGCTGGCAGCGCCGCCGCCGAAGCGGCAGCGGCCAACCAGCGCAGGCAGGCCCGGCGATCCATCAGACCGCGTCGGACAACGACGTGAAGGTGAAGTCGCGCAGCTTCATCGGCGGGATCATCATCACGAAGCTGGATTCATCACCGGCCACGCGCACCGGCTTGCCCAGCTCTTCGATGTTGTTGAGCATGATGACCGGCGATTCGTTGAAGCGGAAATTCTTCACCGGGTGCTTGATCTGGCCGTTCTCGATGTAGAAGGTGCCGTCGCGGGTGAGGCCGGTCAGCAGCACGGTCTGCGGGTCGACCATGCGGATGTACCAGGTGCGGGTGACCAGGATGCCCTTCTGGGTGCCGCGCACCAGATCGGCGGTGCTCTTCTCGCCGCCGCTCATCAGCAGGTTGCCCGGCGTGGCCTTGGCGGTCTTGCCCTGCTTCTGCGCCCAGAAGCGCGAGTAGTCCAGGTTGGCTACCTTGCCGTTCTCGATGATGGCCATGCGCTCGCGCGGCATGCCTTCGCCATCCCACGGCAGCACCGGCGCTTCCGGGTGCCAGGGGTCGGCGTACATGCTCACGCGCGGGTCGTACACCTGCTCGCCCAGCTTGTTGCCGCCGCCCTTCTTCGACAGGAAGCTGCGGCCTTCGTCGGCCGAGCGGGCGCTGAAGAAATTCATCATGAAGCTGATCAGTCCCGCCGCCGCTGCCGGTTCCAGGATGACCGTGTACTTGCCCGGTTCCAGCGCCTTGGCCTCGGCCGATTCGGTGGCCTTGCGCATGGCGATGCGGATGTCCTGCTCGGCCTTGAAGTCGGCGGCGTCCTTCAGGTTGCGGCCGACCCAGCCCGAACCGCGGCCGTCTTCGGTGCGCACGGTGCAGGTGTAGTCGAAGCTGGTGGTGCGCTGGTAGCCGAAGTTGCCATTGCTGTTGGCCGTGGCATAGAAGCCCTGGCCATCTTCCAGGAAGCCGGCGGCGATCAGGCCGTTGCCACGGCAAGGGGCGATCGAATCGGCTGCGACCTTGGCCCGGAAGGCCGGGTCGATGGCCGCAGTGGACTCGCTGAAGGTCGGGCTGGAGCGGTAGCTCTGCTTGCCGATGGCCGGCATGAATTCCGGGTTTTCCGGGGCCAGGCGGGCCAGGTCTTCGGCGCGGCGCACCACGCGTTCCAACGCGGCATCGTCGAACTCGTTGATCGAGGCCGTGCCCACACGCTTGCCGAAGGCCACGGTGACGGCCAGTTCGGTGTTGTCGACAATGCCGCTGGTGGACACGTTGTTCAGCGCGAAACGGATGTTGCCGTTGAGCGAGCCGACCAGGACGGCGCTGCATTCATCGGCCTTGGACAGGGCGATGACCTTGTCGAGGATGGCCTTGGCCTGGGCTTCGGTGAAGATACTCATGGTGTAAGGGCTCCTGACCGGTCAGCCGAGGCTGCGTGCGGTGTTGATGACGTTGATGCCGTTGAAGCGCGCGGTGGACGAACCGTGCGAGACCGCCGAAACCTGGCCTGGCTGGCCCTTGCCGTCGAAGAACGAACCGCCCAGGCGGTAGTCGCGCTCGTCGGCCACGGCGGTGCAGGCGTTCCAGAACTCCGGCGTGCGGATCTGGTAGGCCACGTCTTCCAGCATGCGGGTGATCTGCCCGTTCTTGATCTCGTAGAACAACTGGCCACCGAACTGCGCGTTGTAGCGCTGCTGGTCGATCGAGAACGAACCGTCACCGATGATGTAGATGCCGTTCTCCACGTCCTTGATCATGTCGGCCACGCTGAGCGGGGTCTTGCCCGGTGCCATCGACACGTTGGCCATGCGCTGGAACTGCACGCTGGACCAGGAATCGGCATAGCAGCAGCCGTCCGATTCGGTCTTGCCCAGGATATGGGCCTGGTCGCGGATGGTCTGGTAGTCCACCAGCTTGCCGTTGCTGATCAGGTCCCAGCGCTTGCACTTCACGCCTTCATCGTCATAGGCAACCGCGCCCAGGCTGCCCGGCTGGGTCTTGTCGGCGAAGATGTTCACCTGCTCGCTGCCGTACTGGAAGTGCTGTTCGCGCTTGTCCAGGGTGGCGAAGCTGGTGCCGGCGTAGTTGGCTTCGTAGCCAAGCACGCGGTCCAGTTCCAGCGGGTGGCCGATCGATTCGTGGATGGTCAGCCAGGTGTGCGACGGGTCGAGGACCAGGTCGTACTTGCCGGGCTTCACCGACGGCGCCTTCAGCTTCTCCTGCGCCTGCTTGGCGGCCGCGATGGCGTCTTCCTTCATGTCGTAGGAGGAGCCGTAGTTCACCACGCCGTTGGGGGTGAGCACCTTGCCGGCGGCGGCGCCGTCCAGGTACTCGTAGCCCAGGCCCATCGGTGCGGACAGGCCTTCGCGGGTGCGGAACTTGCCGCTGGCCTTGTCGATGGCGGTGATCGTCATCGGTGCCCAGATGCGGTGCACGTCCTGGTCGATGTAGGAACCATCGGTGGAGGCAAAGTACTTCTGCTCGTTGACCAGGAACAGCATCGAGTTGACGAAGCTGGCACCGGCGCCCATCGCGGCCGCGTTGACGTCCAGCAGCAGGTCGACCTTTTCCTTGATCGGCACCTCCATGGCGTTCTTGCGGATCGGCGTCTTCCAACTCACCTCGCCCACGCCCGGTGCCTTGGCCAGCTGCACCGGTGCGGTCTGCACGCCGGCGTTGGCCTTGGCAATCGCGGCGGCCTGCTGCGCGGCGCGGGCCACGTCGGCGGTGCCCAGCGCATTGGTGGCGGCAAAGCCCCAGGCACCGTTGACGATCACGCGGATGCCCACGCCGGTGGACTCGGTGTTCACCACGTTCTGCACCTTGTCCTCGCGGGTGATCACGAACTGCCGCAGGTAGCGGCCGATGCGCACGTCGCAGTAGGTGGCGCCGGCGCTGCGCGCGGCCTGCAGGGCGGCGTCGGCCAGGCGCTTCTTCAGCGCCGGGTCCAGGCTGGACTGCAGCTGCTCGGCGGCAATGGCCTTGCCGAAGAACGAGGGCACGATCAGGCCGCCCGCGGTAAGCCCGGTCAGGGCCAGGAAGTCACGTCTTTGCAAGGCTGCTCTCCACGTCGAAGGATGGGAAGACTCAGGCGCCGAGACTGCGCGCGGTGTTGATGATGTTGATGCCGTTGAAGCGGGTGGTGGACGATCCGTGCGAGACCGCCGAGACCTGGCCGGGCTGGCCCTTGCCATCGAAGAAGGAACCGCCGAGGCGGAAGTCGCGCTGGTCGCAGATCGCGGTGCAGGCGTTCCAGAACTCCGGCGTGCGGATCTGGTAGGCCGCGTCCTCGACCATGCCGGCGATCTTGCCGTCCTTGATCTGGTAGTACAGCTGGCCGCCGAACTGCGCGTTGTAGCGCTGCTGGTCGATGGAATAGGAGCCGCGGCCGTGGATCCAGATGCCGTTCTCCACGTCCTTGATCATGTCGTCCACGCTCAGCGGCGCCTTGCCCGGCGCCAGAGAGACATTGGCCATGCGCTGGAACTGCACGCTGGACCAGGAATCGGCGTAGCTGCAGCCGTGCGAGGCCTCGCGGCCCAGAATGTGGGCTTCATCGCGGGTGGCCTGGTAATCGACCAGCACGCCGTCGCGCACCAGGTCCCAGCGCTGGGTCTTCACCCCTTCATCGTCGTAGCCCACCGCACCGAGGCTGCCCGGCTGGGTCTTGTCGGCGAAGAAGGTGACGAGGTCGCTGCCCCAGCGGAAACCGGCATCGCGCTTGTCCAGGGTGGCGAAGCTGGTACCCGCGTAGTTGGCCTCGTAGCCCAGCACGCGGTCCAGTTCCAGCGGGTGGCCGACGTTCTCGTGGATGGTCAGGAACAGGTTGGACGGGTCCAGCACCAGGTCGTACTTGCCGGGCTTCACCGAGGGCGCCTTCAGCTTCTCGCGCGCATGGCGGGCGGCGGCGATGGCGTCCTCGACCGGGTCGTAGGAATCGCGGTAGGCGGTGATGCCGCCGGGCAGCTGCACCTTGCCGCGCGCATCGCCATCGAGGAATTCATAGCCCATGCCCATCGGCGAGGACAGCCCGGCACGGGTGCGGAACTTGCCGCTGGCCTTGTCGATGGCGGTAGCGGTGAACGGCAGCCAGATGCGGTGGATGTCCTGGTCGATGAACGAGCCGTCGCTGGAGGCGAAGTACTTCTGCTCGTTGACCAGGAACAGGGTGGAGTTGATGAAGTCGGCGCCGGCGTCCAGCGCGGCGCTGTTGAGCGCCAGCAGCAGTTCCACCTTGTCCTGGATCGGTACGGCCATGGCGTTCCTGCGCACCGGCGTCTGCCAGCGCACGTCGCCCACGGCCGGGGTGGGGGCCAGTTGCACGGGGCGGGTCTGGATGGTCGCGTTGGCGCGGGCGATGGCGGCTGCCTGCTCGACGGCCCCGCGCACGGCGGCCTCGGTCTGCTGGTGGGTGGCGGCGAAGCCCCAGGCGCCATTGACGATCACCCGCACGCCCACGCCGGACGACTCCCGGTTGGTCACGTTGCCGACCTGGTGCTCGCGGGTGATGACCGACTGGTTGAGGTAGCGGCCGATGCGCACGTCGCAGTAGCTGGCCTTGGCGCTGCGGGCGGCGGACAGGGCCACCTCGGCCAGGCGCCTGCGCTGGGCGGTATCAACCGGGGCCAGCAGCTGCTCGGCCGCGATCAGCCGCGAATGCGGCAGCACCAGGCCCGCCAGACCCAGACCGGAAAAAGCCAGGAACTCACGTCGTTGCACAGCGTCTCTCTCTCACTTCCGTGCGGCTGGCAACGGGCCAGGCCGATCACTTCAACTCCCTGACTTTCGCCAGCGCGGGGCATGGCGGCAAGTGACTGCAGTCATGGGTGGGGAGGGTTTGGGCAGGGCTTGCAGCCCTGCACCTGCTTGGGGCAACGGCAACGGCCAAAGCCAGAGCCAGAGCCAGAGCGGCATTCCGTGGGTGGGCGGGGCGGTGTCGGATTGCGGGGACGCCGTGAATCCGTCCATGGAGGCTTGGCAGCCGCATCCATGCGGCTGACACCCCGCAATCCGACACCACCCCACCTCTGACAGATTCCTGCAGCTGTTGGGAACTGCGATGGTTGTCCGCGCGGCTGTTGGTAGGTGTCGACCTTGGTCGACACATCTGTCAGATATCGATACATAAAAATGGGGTCAGATCCGTTTTCCTTCGGAAAACGGATCTGACCCCAAGAGCTGTCCTGACAGAACGCAGCCAACTGTCGAAGGCGGGGTGGGTCCGGTTGAGGGGGCGTGAGCCGCATGGATGCGGCGACCGAGCTTACATGGACGTACTTGCAGCGTCCCCCTCAACCGGACCCACCCTGCCTACCCACAGGAAACCAGCTTTTGCTGTTGCTTTGGCCGTTGCCGTTGCCTCTGCAGGTGCAGGGCTGCAAGCCCTGCCCAACAATCCCCCCTCGTGCACAATGGGCCGACTCCGCCTGGACCCCGCCCTGATGTCGAGCAAGCCGTATTCAGAAGCCTGCGAACGCAACCGCGAACCAATCGCCGCGGCGCTCGACCCGTGGATGGGCGATCGCCACCGGGTGCTGGAAATCGGCAGCGGTACGGGCCAGCATGCCGCGTTCTTCGCGGAGCGCTGGCCGTGGCTGCGCTGGCAGCCCAGCGATCACCCCGACCATCTGCCGGGCATCGAGGCCTGGCGCGCCGAGGCGGCCTTGCTGAACCTGCTGCCGCCGCTGGCGCTGCAGGTGGAACTGCCGCCTGCGCCAGGTCTGGCGCTGCCCGCAGGCAGCACCTTCGACGCCGCATTCAGCGCCAACACGCTGCACATCATGGGCTGGGACTACGTGCAGGCCTTGTTCGCCGCCCTGCCGCCGCTGCTGCGCCACGGCGCGTTGCTTGCGGCGTACGGCCCGTTCAATTACGGCGGCCGCTACACCAGCGACAGCAATGCGCAGTTCGATGCCTGGCTGAAGGCGCGCGACCCGCGCAGCGGCATCCGCGATGTGGAAGCCGTGCAGGCGCTGGCCGCGGACAACGGCTTCACCCGCCTGCGCGACGTGGCCATGCCGGCCAACAACCGACTGCTGCTATGGCGATTGGGGTGATCAGGTAGCGGATTGTTCGAATTGACGCAGGCAGCGCTGGCAGCTTGCACTGATGCCGTCCACCAGACGTTCCAGAACCGGGTGGCGCATGCCTTCTGCCTGCAATCCCGCAAGCAACGCCCGGGCGATGCCGGGAAGCTCTGTTGCCATGTCGAACAGGCCCGACAGTGCTTTCTGCGGGTCCAGCTTCATTCCATCAGCGGTTGCCTCCCAATCCGCCAGGCGGACATCCCACCAGCGGTAATGACTGCCGATCTTCATGGCCATCTTGATCTTGCGTTGCTGCAGATGTGCATAGGGCAGTGCACTTGAGATGTCATACAGCGGGGCAAGGCGAACGTTTCCTTGTGCGCCGATCAGCAGCGAATAGTTCTTGGCATGCGCGTCAGTGCCGCCTATGAGATAGTTGAACTGCAGTGCCTGCAGCAGTCTTTCGACATCCGCTCGGGGCTTGCTGGAATGTTCCCAAAGCACGCGCGCCAGATCGGCCGGCCCCGGTCCGCCCTGATTCTGGTACTTGATGTGTGGCATGACACCCAACGCCTGGCAGAAGTCTTCCTGGTGAACGCGTTGCCAACCCTGCGCTGTTCGTACGCGGTCGAAGCGCGTCACCGCAATGGCCTGTGCATCCTCCATGCAGATCATTTCAGTGGACGCAGCCGACATGCCGAGTTGACTGGCCAGGCGCAGACAGAAGACCTCGTTCTCCACGAATCCGTCGTAGTCGCCACTGGGGGGTTTGAGGATATGCGTGGTGGGGATGCGACCGGCCGGAATTGCCCAACCTCCATCGTCGCGTTGCATCAGGGCGATCTTCGGTTGCGCCCCGGCCAGGCTGAACTGGCCGACATCATCGGGTTGCCGCGCTGCAATCTGGTCCACTCGGATCCGCTGAAGGCGCTGGGCGACCTCATGGAGGGACAGCGGCTCCTGCTGATCGTCCTCACCGGCAAGTACGGCGGCGAGCCGTTCGCCTCGTACGAACTGGACCGCGCCGGCACAGTCTTCACCGACATGTGACAGCAACGCGACCGGGTTGCGGGACGAAACATGGAACCGGGAAGCCCATCGCTGCAGAAGGGCCTCGTTGTCGGGCAGCAGCCCCCACAGGACCGCAGAGAGCGTGGCAGCGGGCGCGCTGTTCTCTGTCAATGGAAGTGCAAGTGACAAGGGATAGGCGCCCGGCGTCTGGCGCCAACTGTCTGCATACCGGAATGTCGGATGGCCATGTGCATCCTGTCCCAGGTATCCAGCCAGTCTGTTGGAAAGGAGTACGTTGAGGTCCATGCGGGAGGCACGATGTCCGGGAGGAAGGGGCTGTCAGACGGCCTTGTGGGGCTTTCTACGCCCCAACGTCATGGCAGTCGCGCGGTGCTCGTCCGGGCGCAGCCCGTTGCCATCCACGATAGTGTCGATATCAGGCAGTTCCAGAGGCATTTCCGACGATGCAGCGGAGGAGGCCATTCCCTCGACAGTGCCCGTAGCCAGTATCAGGCCGAGGACGTTGAGCGTCCGCAGCACCAGTTGCAGCTCCACCCGCGGCTTGCCCTTCTCCATTTCGATGACCCATTGCCGACTGACGCCTACGCGTTCGGCCAGCTGGGCCTGATCCCAACGGAGTGCTTTGCGACGCTGGCGGATGACCAGGCCCAGGTCTCGGGACGTTCGCAGGATGTCCATAGCTGGAATGTATGCGCTCGGCAACATTTAATCAAAAGTCGACGTTCGATAACATTTCAAGAATGTCATTGAACGGCGACAATTTCTCAAATGTTGGCGTTCGCTGGCATTGATCGCCAGCGCTTCAGGCGCGAAATCCTTCCGGGCAGTCGGCCAAGGGCCGGGAGGGTCCTGCTGCCGATTACGCCACCTGCACGATATGCAGCGCCTTCGGGTTGCGCCACTGCGCCAGGAGCGCCGCTTCGCGCGCCTTGGCCTGCGCGAAATGGGCTTCCTTGACGTGGCCGAAGCCGCGGATGTGCTCGGGCACGCTGGCAATCTCCACCGCCAGCGACAGCCGGTCGTCCTCCAGTCCGTCCAGCAGCAGCTGCACCGTCGCCTCGTAATCGGCAATCAGCTGGCGTTCCATGCGGCGCTCTTCGGTGCGGCCGAACACATCGAAGCGGCCGCCACGCAGGAACTTCAGCCTGGCCAGCAGGCCGAAGGCCTTGAACATCCACGGGCCGTATTCCTTCTTCAGCAGGCGGCCCTGTTCGTCCTTCTTGGCGAATAGCGGCGGCGCCAGGTGGAAGCGCAGCTGGTAGTCACCCTCGAACTGCTGCTGCAGGCGGCGCTGGAAATCGCCGCTGGTGTACAGGCGCGCCACTTCGTACTCGTCCTTGTAGGCCATCAGCTTGAACAGGTAGCGGGCCACGGTTTCGGTCAGCGCGGTGGAACCGCCGATGCGCTCGCCTTCGGCCACGCGCACGCGTGCAACCAGATCGCGGTAACGCGCGGCATAGGCGGCATCCTGGTAGTCGACCAGGAACGCAGCACGGCGTTCGATCATTTCATCCAGCGAACGCGACAGGCGTGCATCGTCCAACGGCAGGAACGCGACGTCGCCACCGTGCGAGGGCAGGCCACGCAGTTCGCGTTCGTCGCCGGTGTTGCGCGGCGCGGCGGTGGCACCCCATTCGTTGCCTTCCCATTCGCCCGGCGGCAGCGGGTGCAGCGGGCCGGGCGTGGCTTCGGTGTCGGTGTGGCGGTTGCGCACCAGGCCGGCAGCCTGCTGCACGGCCTGCGGGTCGACCGCGGCCAGGCGGCCCCAAGCGAAGGCCTGCTGGTTCATCGCCACGGCGGCGCCATTCAGTTCGATGGCACGCATCAGCGAATCGAACGACAGCGGCACCAGGCCCTGCTGCCAGGCGTAGCCCAGGATGAACAGGTTGGCGGCGATCGCATCGCCCAGCAGCGCGGTGGCCAACTGGGTGGCATCCAGCAGCAGCGGCTCCTGGCCGCCCAGCGCCACGCGCACGCCGGCAATGATGTCGGCGGCCGGGAACTGCATGTCCGGGCGGGTGGTGAAGGTGCCCGGCATCGCTTCGTAGGTGTTCAATACCACCTGCGAGCGGCCGGCGCGCACCTTCGACAGCGCCCAGTAGTCATTCACCACCACCATGTCGCAGCCCAGCACCAGGTCGGCCTCGCCGGCGGCAATGCGCACGGCGTGGATATCGTCCGGGCGCCGCGCGATGCGGATATGCGTGGTCACCGCGCCGCCCTTCTGCGCCAGGCCGGTCTGGTCCAGCACCGAAGCACCCTTGCCTTCCAGGTGGCCGGCCATGCCCAGCAGCGCGCCGATGGTCACCACGCCGGTGCCGCCCACGCCGGTGATCAGGATGTTCCAGGGCTGTTCCAGCGTGCCGCGCACGGTCGGCGCCGGCAGGTTGTCCAGCAGCGTGGAGGCATCGCGCTTGCTGCCCTTGCGCGGCTGGCCACCGTGCACGGTCACGAAGCTGGGGCAGAAGCCATTCACGCACGAATAGTCCTTGTTGCAGTTGGACTGGTCGATTTCGCGCTTGCGCCCGAACTCGGTGTCCTTCGGCAGCACCGACACGCAGAAGCTCTTCTTGCCGCAGTCGCCGCAGCCTTCGCAGACCAGTGAATTGATCAGCACCCGCTTCTGCGGATCTTCCAGCTTGCCGCGCTTGCGGCGGCGGCGCTTCTCGGTGGCGCAGGTCTGTTCGTAGATCAGGATCGAAACACCCTTCACTTCGCGCAGGCGCTTCTGTACCGCATCCAGTTCACTGCGGTCGTGGAACTCCACATCGCTGGGGAAATGCTCGCGCTGGCCGGTCCACTTGCCGATGTTGTCCGACAGCACCACGATGGTGTGGATGCCCTCGGCGCGCATCTGCCGGGCGATGTCGGGCACGCTCAGCGGGCCGTCCACCGGCTGGCCGCCGGTCATGGCCACCGCGTCGTTGTAGAGGATCTTGTAGGTGATGTTCACCCCGGCGGCCACCGCCTGGCGGATCGCCAGCGAGCCGCTGTGGAAGTAGGTGCCGTCGCCCAGGTTCTGGAACACGTGCGGGGTATCGGTGAACGGCGCCTGCCCGGCCCAGGTCACGCCTTCGCCGCCCATGTGGGTGAAGGTGTCGGTGCTGCGGTCCATCCAGGTCACCATGTAATGGCAACCAATACCGGCCAGCGCACGCGAGCCTTCCGGCACGGTGGTGGAGGTGTTGTGCGGGCAGCCCGAGCAGTAGTGCGGCACGCGCGGGAAGCTGGCGCGCGGCAACGCAAGCTCGGCTTCCTTTTCCTGCATCCACTGCAGGCGCTGCTCGATCGATTCGTTGTTGAAGAACTTCTGGATGCGGCGACCGATCACGCCGGCGATGGTGGCCGGGGTCAGTTCGCCGGTGGACGGCAGGATCCACTCGCCGCTCTCGTCGTACTTGCCGACGATGGACGGGCGCTGGCCCCAGCTGGCCGGCCAGTTGAAGAACTGCTCCTTCATCTGGCGCTCGATGAAGGCACGCTTCTCCTCCACCACGATGATGTCTTCCAGCCCCTGCGCGAAGCGGGCGATGCCCTGCGGTTCCAGCGGCCAGGTCATGCCGACCTTGTACACGCGGATGCCGATGTCGGCGCAGGCCGCTTCGTCCAGACCCAGGTATTCCAGCGCCTGCAGCACGTCCAGGTAGCTCTTGCCGGTGGTGACGATGCCCAGCCGCGCGCGCGGCGCGTCCATCACCACCTTGTCGATGCCATTGGCGCGGGCAAAGGCCTGCGCGGCCTTCACCGCATAGCGGTGCAGGCGCATCTCCTGGTCCAGCGGCGGGTCCGGCCAGCGGATGTTGAGGCCGCCGACGGGCATGTCGAAGTCTTCGGGCAGCACGATGCGCCGCGCCAGCGGATCGACTTCCACCGAAGCCGACGATTCCACCGTTTCGGCGATGGTCTTGAAGCCGACCCAGCGCCCGGTGTAACGGCTCATTGCCCAGCCGAGCAGGCCCATGTCCAGGATGTCCTGCACGCCGGCCGGGTTCAACACCGGCATCATCGCGCTGACGAACTCGTCTTCGCTGCCATGCGGCAGGGTCGAGCTGCGGCAGGCATGGTCATCGGCGGCCAGCGCCAGCACGCCGCCGTATCGCGAAGTGCCGGCGGCATTGGCGTGCTTGAAGACGTCACCGCAGCGGTCCACGCCCGGCCCCTTGCCGTACCACATGCCGAACACGCCCTGCACGTTGGCGCCGGGGAACAGGTTGGTCTGCTGCGTGCCCCAGACCATGGTGGCGCCCAGATCTTCGTTCAGGCCGGGGGTGAACTTCACCTTGGCCGCTTCCAGGTGCTTGCGTGCGCGCCACAGTTCCAGGTCGAAGCCGCCCAGCGGGCTGCCGCGGTAGCCACTGACGAAGCCGGCGCTGTCGATGCCTTCGGCGGCATCGCGCAGGCGCTGCATCAGCGGCAGCCGCACCAGCGCCTGCACGCCACTCAGGTAGATCCGCCCCTCGTTGCGGGTGTACTTGTGGTCGAGCGTGTAATCACGGTCGATCAGGTCGGCGGAAGAGGGCGAAGTGAGTTGCGCGGTACTGGTCATGGCTGGCCCGGTGAGGATCGGCTGGCACCGGCCCTGCGTGGGGCAGGGCGGGAAAGGCGCGGATTGTAACAGTGGGGGCGTGGTGGCCCGGCACTCGCATCGGCGGCCGTGCAGGGGTTAGGATCGGGGAGTGGGGGGTTGTTGTTTCAACCAGGGGGAAGTCTGATGTCCGTTTCATTGAAGTGGTTGGCCAGCGCCGTGCTGGCCTTGGGCGTGGCCAACGCATGGGCCGCGCCGGCGCTGCCAGCGCCGCAGGAGTTCTACTTCGACACCGATGCCGCGGCTGCACCGATGGTGGTGGCCCAGGGGGAAGGTGACGATCTGGTGGCCCAGCTGATGAAGCAGCGCGAGCGCGGCCGCAAGGTGCTGGAAGCCAACATACAGCTGGCATCGGTGGCGATCGGCATGGGCCGCACCGAGCTGGGCGAGAAGCTCTATCGCGACGCACTGGCCGATACCACGCCGCAGAGCGCAGCGGGCCGGGGCGTACGCTGGAACTACGGTTGGGACCTCATGCGCCAGGGCCAGCCGTTGGGCGCGCTGGAACAGTGGCTGTCGGCCACCAGCAGCCAGTACACCAACCCCAGCTGGGTGCCGCCCACCTTCGCGCTGGCGCTGTGGCGTGCCGGCCAGCAGCAGGAAGCGGTGAAGTGGTATGCCGCTGCCGTGCGCACCGAGCCCACGCAGTGGAGCGACAGCAGCCGCTACGCCGAACTGCTGCCGGGCTGGCGCGACGACGAACGGGCCAGCCTGGCCGAAGTGCAGCAGGCCTGGGCGGCCGCACCGCCGGCCTGGCCCTGAACCTGCTGAACCCCGCTGATGGCGTTTGATGCGTTCGCACTGATCCTGGCCATGCTGGGGTTGGGCATGTTGTTCGCGCGCCTGCGCGCATTGCCGGAAACCGCGCCGGAAACGCTGAACAAGGTGGTGCTGTACGTCTGCCTGCCGGCCGCGGTGCTGACCTACGTGCCGCGCCTGCACCTGGATGCCAGCCTGCTGGGCCTGATGGCCACGCCCTGGTTGCTGATGCTGGCCACCTGGGCGCTGGTCAGCCTGGCCACGCGGGTGTTTGGTTTCGCCCGCGATGTGCACGCCGTGCTGCTGATCTGTGTGGCGCTGGCCAATTCCAGCTTCATCGGCTACCCGATGGTGCGTGCGCTGCTGGGTGACGCGGCGCTGCCGTATGCGGTGGTGTACGACCAGTTCGGAACGTTCCTGCTGCTGTCGACGTTCGGTCTGCTGGTGCTGGCCCGCTACAGCGGCGACCGGCCGCCCACCGCGCGGCAGGTACTGGGGCGGATCGCACGCTTTCCGCCGCTGTGGGCACTGGTCTTCGCCCTGCTGCTGATGCCGGCGCAGCCGCCGGCCTGGATCGGCACCGCGCTGAAGCAACTGGCCGATGCGATGCTGCCGCTGGTGATGCTGGCGGTGGGCCTGTCGATCCAGTTGCGCCTGCGCCGCGAAGAGCTGAAGCCGCTGGCCGTGGGCCTGCTGCTGAAGCTGCTGGTGCTGCCGGCGCTGGCCCTGCCGCTGTCGTGGCTGTTGGGCATGCAGGGCCTGATGCTGCAGGCCAACGTACTCGAATCGGCCATGCCGACCATGATCACCGCCGCCGCGCTGGCGATCTCGCACCGCCTGGCGCCGCGGTTGGCGGCCGCGCTGGTGGGCTACGGCATCGTGCTGTCGCTGGTCACCCTGCCGGCATGGATGTGGGTACTGGGGTGAGGTTGTGTGGCAGGGCTTGCAGCCCTGCACCCGCTGTAGAGTCGAGCCATGCTCGACTGAAGCAACGGCAAAAGCTGGCATTCCGTGGGGGGCGGGGTGGTGTGGGTAGGCGGGACACGCCGTAAACCCTTCCATGGGGGCTTGTAGGCGCCATCCATGGCGCCTGCGGTCCCGCCTACCCACACCGCCCCACCTCCGACAGTTTCCTGCGATCTGCCGGAACGACACGGGATCTGATCTGCTCTGGTAGGTGTCGACCTTGGTCGACACGGTAGATCCACGCCATGCGTGGATGCGAGCGAAGCGACCCGCTTCTGCTCTTGCTCTTCTTTTTCTTCTCCGTGGCTGACCGCGCACGGAAGCTGTCAGAGGGTCGGGCGGGTTGGGTTCGCGGGACCGCAGGCGCCATGGATGGCGCCTACGAGCCTACAAGGACGTACTTGCGGCGTGTCCCGCGAATCCAACCCGCCCGGCCCAGACACATGATCCGCATTTCGCGACCAACCACCCCTGCCACGAGGGGCTGCGCCGTTGGCCGATAACCCTTCAGTCGTCCGCAGACACCGTCCGCCCCGACGCCCATTCGCGCAATGCCGACACCTGTTCGGCCATGAGCACCGACAACGGGCGCGTGGCCCGCAGCTCGGTCATCAGCAGCTCGGTATCCAGCGGACGGCCCTCGGCATGGGCCGAATACAGGCCAGCCACGATCGCCTGCTCGATCTCGGCACCCGAGAACCCGTTCGCGGCCGCGGCCAGCGCCGGCAACGCGAAATCATCGGGATTCAATTGGCGCCGCCCCAGGTGCAGGCGCAGCAGTTCCACGCGCACATCCGGCGCGGGCAGGTCGACGAAGAAGATCTCGTCGAAGCGGCCCTTGCGCAGCAGCTCGGCCGGCAGTTCATGCACCTGGTTGGCGGTGGCCACGATGAACACCGGGGCCTTGCGCTCGGCCATCCAGGTCAGCAGGTAGCCCAGCACGCGGCGCGACACGCCGCCATCTTCGCCGCCACTGGCCAGGCCCTTCTCGATTTCATCCATCCACAGCACGCACGGCGCCAGCTGCTCGGCCGAGGCCAGCGCCTGGCGCAGGTTGGCCTCGGTTTCGCCGTGGTACTTGTTGTACAGCGCGCCCACGTCCAGGCGCAGCAGCGGCACGCCGAAGCCGGCGGCGGTGGCCTTGGCCAGCATCGATTTGCCGCAGCCCTGCACGCCCAGCAGCAGCATGCCGCGCGGCGGGTCCAGCCCGGCCGGGGCAGACCCGGCAATGAAGGCCACCCGGCGCTGGTTGATCCAGCGCTTGAGCCGGTTGGCACCGGCCACATCGCCGAAGCGCGCACTGTCGTGTTCGAAGAACAGGTGGCCGCTGCGGTTCAGCAGCTCGAACTTCAGCCGCGCCAGCTGCGGCAGGTCGTCGTCGCGCAGCGCGCCGTCGGCGTAGATCAGCTGCCGGGCAATGCGCCGCGCATCGACCAGGCTCAGCCCCTGCAGGTTCTTCAGGATCTTCTTCACCGCCTCGCTGTCCACTTCCACGCGGCGGCCGCCGTGTTCGCGGGCGTAGGCATCGGCCTCTTCGCGCAGCATCTTCAGCAGCGCGTTGGCGTCGGGCAGGCGCGGGTTGAAGCGCACCGCCAGGGCTTCCAGTTCGGCCGGCAGTTCCACCTTCGCGCCGATCAGCACCAGCACGTGCGGCTGGCTGTGGCGGCGCTGGATCAGGTCGCGCAACGCCCGCTGGTGGCTGGCATAGCCCAGGTAGGGGTGGAAATCGAGCAGCAGGTAGATGCCGCGCTGTTCGGCCTGGCGGATCATCTGCAGCGCCGCGCTGGCGTCCGGCGGCCCCACCGCCTCGTCCTCGCGTTCCAGGTCGATGCGGCGCAGGCCCTCGGTGATGGACCAGCGGTGCAGGGCACGCCAGACATGCATCAGCGTCTGCCGGAACAGTTCGACGATGCGACCCTCATCCTGGGTCTCGATCACGATCAAGGGCGTGTTGGCGCGGATCAGCGCGCTCAGGTCCTGCAGTTCGCTCATGCGGGTTCGATCCTTCGGGGGCGCCACGATAGCAAAGGCCGGGGCCGGGGTTCAGCACAGCGCTACCTTCCGTCACGGGCGCCGGTGTACGCTCGGGGCACATACCCGGAAGCGAGGCTGGCATGAAGACGATCCTGGTGGCCGGTTCCAAGGGCGGGGTGGGCAAGACCACCGTCGCCACCCACCTGGCCGCATACGCGGCATTGCAGGGCAAGGCCACGGTGATCGCCGATGCCGACCCGCAGGGCTCCAGCACGCGCTGGGCCCAGCGCCGGGCCGGGCTGGAAAGCGCGGTGCTGCCGATCGACGTGTACCGCAAGAAGCAGTGGGCGCAGAAGCTGCCCGACGGCACAGATACCGTCATCATCGATGCACCGGCCGGCGCGCTGGCCGACGATATCCCCCATTTCCTGGACGCCGCCGATGCCGTGGTGGTGCCGGTACTGCCCTCTGCGCTGGACATCGAAGCCATCGTCGGCTTCCTCAACAGCCTGGTCGGCAACCCGCGCGTACACAGCCGCAGGCTGCCGGTGGGGCTGGTGCTGAACCGTACCAAGCCGTGGACCCAGACGTCGCAGCAGGCCTTGCAGATGTTGGCCGAATGGCCCTACCCGGTAGTCACGCAGCTGCGCGACAGCCAGAGTTATGTGGTCATGACCGGCCTGGGCCGCAGTCTGTTCGACTACCGTTCGGCGCAGGTGCGCGAGCACCAGGCCGACTGGGAACCGCTGCTGGCCTGGCTGAAACTGTAAGGCTGGTGTTCTTCCTTCCTGTGTCACTCCCGTAGGCCAATGGAAAACTGCAATGCGTGAACTGATCCTGCTGCGCCATGCCCATGCCGAACCGGCCACCCCTGGCCAGGCTGACCTTGACCGGCCGTTGTCGCCGGTGGGGCTGGCCGAGGCCGAAGCCGCCGGCAAGTGGCTGAAGGACAACAACCTGCTGCCCGACTGTGTGCTGTGCTCGCCGGCGCGGCGCACCCGCGAAACGCTGGAAGCGGTGATGGCGGCCATCGGCTATGTCGAAAAGCGCCTGGAAGACAGTGTCTACGAGGCCACCCCCGGCACCCTGGCGGCGCTGGTCGATGACCGCCGCGACCTGGACCGGCTGCTGATCGTCGGCCACAACCCGGGCCTGGAACGGCTGGTGGCCCTGATGACCGAAGGCACCAGCAGCGACTACCGGGGCATGCCGCCGGCGGGCGTGGCGGTGCTGGGCTTCCCCCGCGAGGCCAGCATCGAGCCCGGTGTGGCCAGCTTGAACGCGTTCTGGTGGCCGTGAAGCCATGAGCCTGGCGTTGCCGGGCCGCTGCCTGCTGGCCTGGCTGCTGCTCCCCGGCGCAGCCTGGGCCGGGGTGCCGGCGCCCTCTACCCCCACCTCCCTGCCGCCGGTGGTGAGCGAAGCCCGGCGCACGATGCTGCTGGACCTGGAACGCTCGCAGATCGGCTTCGAGGTGCGCTCGCGGCTGGGCCAGCGCATCGAAGGCGTGTTTCCGCATTTCGAAGGGCGGGTGGACGTGCTGTCCGACGGTCGCCACCAGGTGCACCTGAAGATGTTCACCCGCACCGTGGAAATTCCCGGCAAGGAACGCTACACCGGCTGGATGCGCGGACCCGAATTCTTCGATGCCGGGCGCTATCCCTTCGTCGAATTCGACTCGCTGCCGTACTGGCCGGAAACGGTCGAACGTGGCGGTGAGATCCAGGGCCGGCTGACCCTGCGCGGCGTCAGCCATCCTGAATCGCTGCGGGTAGAGAAGGCGGAATGTGGCCGACCCGGCTATGATTGCGATGTCGTCAGCCGCGGTACCGTGCAACGAGGCCGGTACGGCATGGACAGCTGGCAGCTTGCCTTGAGTGACCGAGTGACTTTCGTATTGCGCGCGCGCCTGAGCGAGGCGTCCAAACCGTGAATTTCCTGTTGCGCGTGGTAGCGCTGGCAACGGTGTTGCTGGGCAGCGGGTGTGCGTCGTTGTCGCACGCCCAGCGTGACCGTGCCGAGGCCATCGCCGTGCAGGCGCGCTCGACCCAGGTCGATTGCCAGCGCGCCGACCGCTGCGCGCAGGATTCACCGCTGCGCGCCCTGGCCGGCCGTGCCTTCAGCGAATCCACCGATACCCAGCCGCGGCACTACGCCACCCTGCTGGACGAGGGCGAGGGCGCGCTGGTGGCGCGCCTGAACCTGATGCGCAGCGCTACCCGCAGCATCGACCTGCAGACCTACATCTTCGACAAGGACGACAGTGCGCGCCTGGTCATCGACGAACTGCTGGCCGCCGCCCGGCGCGGGGTGAAGGTGCGGGTGCTGATCGACCAGCTGTCGGCCATCTCCGACCTGCAGATCCTGGGCGCGCTGTCCGGCGCCCACCAGAACTTCCAGCTGCGGGTGTACAACCCGACCTTCGGCAAGGCGCGGTTGAATTACTTCGACTACGCCGGTAGCGTTCTGTGCTGCTTCCGCCGCTTCAACCAGCGCATGCACAACAAGCTGCTGGTGATCGACGACGCCATCGGCGTGGTGGGCGGGCGCAACTACCAGGACGACTATTACGACTGGGACCGCGAATACAACTTCCGCGACCGCGATGTGCTGATTGCCGGCCCCGAAGCGCGCGCCATGGCCGCCAACTTCGATGCGTTCTGGCGTGCCCCGCGCAGCGTGCCGGCCGAGCGCCTGAACGATGTCGGCCGCACCCTGCTCAACGAGGGCGTGCCGACGTTGCCGCCCGCGCAGTTCCGCCGCCCCGAACGGGTGGAGCGGGTCAGCGAGGAGGCCAACGACCAGGGCTTCATCACCCGCAGCTTCGTGGACACCGCACTGCCGGTAGCCTCGGTGCGCTACGTGGCCGACCTGCCGCGCAAGCACCGCCGCGAGCGTGCCGACGCGCCCCTGGCCGGCCAGCACGTGACCGAACCGCAGCTGGACAACCTGATTGCCGGTGCGCAGAAGGAAGTGATCCTGCAGACCCCGTACCTGGTGCTGTCCAAGCCGGCGCAGGCGCTGTTCCGCGACCTGCGCAAGCGGCCCGAACCGCCGCGCATCGTGGTGTCCAGCAACAGCCTGGCGGCCACCGACAACCCCATCGTCTATGCGCTGTCGTACAAGTACAAGCGGCGCAACATGCGCGAACTGGGCTTCAATATCTTCGAATACAAGCCGTTCCCGCTGGATGCGCCGGTGGACTACCGCAACCTGCTGCCCGATCCGATCGCCGGCACGGGCAGCGAGGCGAGCGGGCGCAGCAGCCTGATCGGTGGCAGCGCGGCTGGCAGCAATGCTGGCGGCAACGATGCGCCGCCGGCGCCGCAGGTGGACAGCGAGCCGGTGCGCCGGGTCAACCCGCGGCTGGGCAGTGCCTACGAAAACGGCCGTGCGCGCCGTCGCGCCGCCGGCAGCGAGGTGGAAACCCGCCTGCTGCGTACTGAAACACGCCCCTCGTTCCTGGGCAGCAAGGCCGTGAACAAACCCCTGCCCGTGACCCGCAAGGGCGCGCGCATGGGCCTGCACGCCAAGTCGCTGGTGGTCGACCGCCGCATCGGCGTGGTCGGTACCCACAACTTCGACCCGCGCAGCGAGAACTACAACACCGAAGGCGCGGTGATCATCGACGACCCGGTGTTCGCCGAACAGCTGGCGCAGAGCATCCTGCGCGACACCCACCCGCAGAACGCGTGGACGGTGGCGCCGCGCACCAAGCCGCCGGTGTTGTCCGGGCTGAACTACAGCGTGGGCAAGGCCTCCGAAGCCTTGCCCATCCTCGATTTCTGGCCGTGGCGCTATGCCACCGACTACGAGTTCCAGCCCGGCCCCGACTGCCCGCAGCCGTTGCCGCGGCAGAGCCCGGATTTCCATACGTGTTATGTGGCCGTGGGTGACTTCCCGGAAGTCAACGTCGGCCCGAAGTGGTTGCTGGTGCGCATGCTGACCGCATTCGGCGCCGGTCTCGTTCCCATTCTCTGAAGGTGCCCCATGCCGCAGGTGTTCCGCGAAGCCGTCTCGATCGACCAGCTCAATGCGCTCAGCCGCAACACCGCCATCCAGTCGCTGGGCATCGTCTTCAGCGCCGCCGGTGAGGACTGGCTGCAGGCCACCATGCCGGTGGACGAACGCACCCGCCAGCCGTACGGCATCCTGCACGGTGGCGCCTCGGTAGTGCTGGCCGAAACCCTGGGCAGCAGCGCCGGCAACCTGTGCGTGGATACCGCCAAGCAGATCTGCGTGGGCCTGGAAATCAACGCCAACCACGTGCGCGCAGTGCGCTCGGGCACCGTCACTGGCACGGCGCGTGCGCTGCACGTGGGCCGCAGCACCCAGCTGTGGGAAATCCGCATTGAAGACGAGCAGGGCAAGCTGGTGTGTGTGTCCCGCCTGACCCTGGCGGTGGTTGCAGCAGGCCACGGCTGAGCTCGGTGGCCGCGGTGCCTTCCAGCGCAGCGTTGCCGCTGCGCATCGTGTCCAGCGGCGCCTGGCTGCCGCGCCGGCGCATCGCCTCGACCGTGTTCGACCAGCGCTGGAACAAACCGGCGGGCTGGGTCGAACGCCACAGTGGCGTAGCCAGCCGCGCCCATGCCGATGCAGACGAGCGTGCCTCGTGGATGGGCGCGCAGGCCGCGCGCGATGCGCTGCAGCGGGCCGGGCTGGGGTTGGGCGACATCGACTGCATCATTTCCGCGTGCGGGGTGATGGAACAGGCCATTCCCTGCCAGGCCGTGCTGATCCAGCGGGCGCTTGGGCTGGGCGACAGCGGCGTGCCTTCCTTCGATGTGAATGCCACCTGCCTGGGCTTCGTGGTGGCGCTGGAAATGGCCGGCAGCCTGCTGGCGTTGCAGCGCTACCGGCGCGTGCTGATCGTGTGCAGTGATATTCCCAGCGCCGGGCTCGACCCCGATGACCCGTTGACCGCGCCGTTGTTCGGCGATGGCGCCGTGGCGGTGCTGGTCGAACGTGCCAGCGACGACCAGGCATCGGCCCTGCTGGCCACGCGCCTGCGCAGCTACGGCGATGGCGCAGCGTTGTGCCAGGTGCCGACCTGCGGCACCGGCATGCGCCTGCACGATGGGCCCGAGGCCTACCGCGCCGCGCACTACTTCCAGATGCAGGGCCGCGCGCTGTACCGCGAGGCGGCGCGGCGCCTGCCGGGTTTCCTGCAGGACCTGCTGGCCAGCGCCGGCATCGACCTGCAGGGCTGCGATGTGATCGTGCCGCACCAGGCCAGCGGCCAGGCCCTGGGCCACCTGCAGCGCGTGCTGGGTCTGCCGCCGCAGCGGCTGGTGCGCATCCTGGCCGAGCACGGCAACCAGTTGGCGGCATCGCTGCCGATGGCCCTGCACCAGGCCCTGCTCGATGGCCGCCTGGTGCGCGGCGGGCACGCCCTGCTGATCGGTACCGGGGCCGGCCTGGCCCTGGGCGGCGCGGTGCTGCGCTACTGATGGCACGCGTCCTGGTCACCGGCGCCAGCGGTTTCATCGGCCAGCACGTGGCACGCGCGCTGGCCCGCGACGGCTGGCAGGTACGCGCCAGTGGCCGCGATCTGGCCCGCCTGCAGCCGCTTGCACTGGACGGCATCGAAGCCTGGCCCGGCGATCTGGCGCAGGCGCCGCTGCAGCCCCTGCTGCAGGGCTGCCAGGCGGTGGTGCACTGCGCGGCGTTGTCCCAGCCGTGGGGCCCGGCGGCAGACTTCCAGCGTGCCAATGTGCTGGCCACCCAGCGCCTGCTGCAGGCCGCACAGGCGGCCGGCGTGGACCGCTTCGTCCACCTGGGCTCGCCCAGCATCTACTTCCGCTTCGCCGACCAGTACAACGTGGGCGAAGCGTTCCAGCCGCCGGCGCGCTGGATCACCGACTACGCACGCAGCAAATGGGAATCGGAACTGGCCGTGGCCAGCGCCGCAGGGCAGGGCCTGCACACGGTGGTGCTGCGCCCGCGCGCGGTGTTCGGGCCAGGCGACCGCGCCATCCTGCCGCGCCTGCTGGCCGTGGCCGCCGCTGGCCGCTTCCCGTTGATCCATGCGGGCCGCGCGATGATCGACGTGACCCCGGTGGACGATGCCGTGCAGTCGGTGCGTTGCGCCCTGCGCGCCGGCCACGCATGCGCCGGTCGTGCCTACAACATCAGCGCCGGCGAACCGGTGGCCGTGCGCGCGCTGGTGCAGGGGCTGTTCCAGGCGATGGGGCTGCAGGTGCAGCTGCGCAACGTGCCGCGCCGCGTCGCGCTGGCTGCCGCCGGCGTTGCCGAGACACTGGCCCGGCTGCGCCCGGGCTGTCCCGAACCACGCCTGACCCGCTACGGCGTGGGCGTGCTGGGCTATTCGCAGACCCTGGATATCAGCGCCGCACGGCGTGATCTGGGCTACCAGCCGCAGGTGGGCGTGCAGGCCGCATTGCAGCAGTTCGCCGACCACTGGCACCGCAGCGGAGGGCGCGATGCTGCGCTTTGAGTGGGAACTGCTGGAAGCCGGCCACTGCGTGCACCGGCAGCGGGCGGTGCGCCAGGGGGCCAGCTGGCGTCGCTGCGAATTCCCCGCGCTGGTGGCACTGCTGCGCCACCCGCAGCGCGGCTACCTGTTGTTCGACACCGGCTATTCCGACGCCTTCCTGCAGGCCACCGCGCGCTTTCCCGAGCGCCTGTACCGGTGGGTCACGCCGGTGCACCTGGCCCCCGGCCAGAGCGTGCGCGCACAACTGCAGCAACGTGGCATCGGCACAGACCAGATCCACCAGGTGGTGCTGTCGCACCTGCATGGCGACCACGTCGGTGGCGTACTCGATTTTCCCGGCGTGCCGCTGCTGTGTTCGCGCGCCGCCTGGCAGGACCAGGCCGCACGCGGTCGCCTGCGCGCGCTCAGCGTGGGCCTGCTGCCCGCCCTGACCCGCGATGCCGCCCCGCGCATGCGCTGGCTGGAAGAACTGCCGGAAGTGGACCTGCCGGCTGCGTTCGCCGCCTTCGGCAAGGGGCGCGACGTGCTGGGCGATGGCAGCCTGCTGGCAGTACCGCTGCCCGGCCACGCGGTGGGCCAGCATGGGCTGCTGTTTGAAGGGGCCGACGGCCGCCCGGTGTTCCTGGTGGCCGATGCAGCGTGGTCCAGTGGCGCCATCGCCGATGGCGTGCCGCCGCCGCGCCTGGTCACCGCCCTGCTGGGCCACACCGGCGCCTACCGCCAGACCCTGCAGCGCCTGCAGCACGTCGGCCGGCAGGTGGATGACCTGCAACTGGTGCCGGCGCATTGCGGGCAGTGGCGGCCGCGCGCCCCCCGGTAGAGTCGAGCTTGCTCGACTGCCCTTCGCGGCCCGGTTGATTCCGCGCCAGAAGCCGTCGATCAAGCTCCACCCCACCGCCATACGGCGCCGTCAACAGGACACCGTGTTCCTGCCCATGGCCTCCGTCAATAGGACTTATGGCCGAAATCGGCTGGCAGCGATGGCAGCCCTCCGGTATCGTTCGCGGATGACTTCCCCCACTCCGGCCCCCCGCGGCGGCGTGGCGCGTGTGTGCCGTTACCTGTACCGCGTACCGCTGCTGTTGGTCCATATCTTCGTGTTCCTGCCGCTGACCCTGATCGGCATGCTTCCGCCGTGGGCCGATATCCGTGTCGGCCAGGTCCGGCTGGGCGCCAAGGTGGTGAACCTGTGGCAGGGCGGCCTGATGTGGATCTTCGGCTTCCGCCTGTCACGGGTGGGCGAGCCGTTGCCCGGCGCCGTGCTGTTCGTCGCCAACCACGTCAGCTGGGTCGATATCAGCATTCTGCACAGCCAGCGCATGATGGGCTTCGTGGCCAAGCGCGAAATCGCCAGTTGGCCGGTGGTGGGTTGGCTGGCCGCGCGTGGCCAGACCATCTTCCACCAGCGCGGCAACACTGAATCGCTCGGTGGCGTGATGCAGGTGATGGCCGAGCGCCTGCGCGAAGGCAAGGGCGTGGGTGTGTTCCCGGAAGGGCGTACCCGTGGCGGCCACGAAGTGGGTCCGTTCCACGCGCGCATCTTCCAGGCCGCGGTCGAAACCGGCGTGCCGGTGCAGCCGGTGGCGCTGATCTACGGCGCACACGGCAACGCGCAGACCATCGTGGCATTCGGCCCCGGCGAAAGTTTCTTCGCCAACTTCCTGCGCCTGCTGGGTGAACCGGCGCGGCGCGCGGAAGTGCATTTCCTGGCGCCGATCGGGGCGCAGGACCTGGAAGGCCGCCGGCGCATCGCCGAAACCTCGCGCGCGCGCATCGTCGCGGCCATGGAAACGGCGTAAGGCGGCGGTGGCCATAGACCCGCCACCGTCCCTGTCGGCTGTACCGCCGATGCTCACTGCGGCCGATTACCAGCCGCCGCGCTGGCTGCGCAACCCGCACCTGCAGTCCATGCTCAGTTCCAGCCGCATGCGCCTGCAGCGCGGCCTGCTGCTGCTGGCCGCCACCGGTGCGGTCAGTGAAGAACTGATCCTGGACGGCGGCGATGGCGTGCGCCTGCAGGGCTGGCACAACTACATCGAAGGGCGCGAGCCCAAGGGCATGGCCCTGCTGCTGCACGGCTGGGAAGGCAGCGCCGAATCCAGCTACATGCGCATGGCGGCCGCGCGCATGATTGAAGAAGGGTTCGACGTGGTGCGGCTGAACTTCCGCGACCACGGCAACACCCATCACCTCAATCCCGGCATTTTCCATTCCAACCGCATCGACGAAGTGGTGCAGGCCACCGGCGATATCGCGCGGCGCTGGCCGGGGCTGCCGCTGGTGGCGGCCGGCTATTCGCTGGGCGGCAACTTCGTGCTGCGGCTGGCCCTGCGCGCGCCCGCCGCCGGCGTGCCGCTGCTGCAGGTGGCCTCGGTCTGTCCCGTGCTGGATCCGGCCCTGACCATGGAAAGCATCGAGAACGGCCCGGCCATGTACGACTGGTACTTCCGCCGCAAGTGGGCCGGCTCGCTGCGCCGCAAGCGCGATCTGTTCCCCGAACTGAGCGACTGCGACGACCGCGTACTGAAGCTGGACATCCGCGCGCTCACCGCCTGGCTGGTGGAACGGCATACCGATTTCGGCTCGCTGCAGGCCTATTTCGACGGCTATTCCATCGCCGGCGACCGCCTGTCCACGCTGCAGGTGCCGGCCGATATCCTGATGGCCCAGGACGATCCGGTCATTCCGTACTCCACCTTCGGCAACTGGCAGTTGCCGCAGCAGGCACGGCTGGAAACCGCGTGCTGGGGTGGCCACTGCGGGTTCCTGGAAAACTGGCGTGGCGATGGCTTTTCCGAACGTTGGGTGGCCCAGCGCCTGCGCCGGGTACTGGGCGGCTGAACCGGCAGCACCGCGCGGCCCGCTACAATGCGGGTTTGCACTTGAACCGGACCGCCATGCAAGACCAGATCATCCAGGCGCTGCGCCAGAACCAGGCCGACCAGGCCGTGCAGCTGGCCCAGGCGTGGACCCACGACGAACCGGGCCAGGCCCAGGCCCACCGCTGGCTGGCGCTTGCGCTGCAGCAGCAGGGCCAGCCGCAGGCCGCGCTGGACGCGCTGCAGCAGGCACTGCAACTGGCCCCCGACGACGCCCAGCTGCACCTGCAGCAGGCCGGGCTGCTGCTGGCCCTGCGCCAGTTCGACGGTGTTGACGATGCGCTGCTGCGCACCACCGACCTGAACCCGAATGCGTTCCCGGCCTACCTGATGCAGGCCCACCTGGCCATCAGCCGCAACGACTTCGATGAAGCGCAGCGCCTGTCCACCCTGGCCGGCCGGCTGGAGCCGGATCATCCGGAACTGCTGACCATCGATGGCATGGTGGCCCTGCGCCGCGGCGATGCCGACCGCGCACTGGCCCTGCTGTCGGCCGCGGGCCAGGCCCTGCCGGATGACCCGCGCGTGCTGTACGCGCTGGGCTTTGCCTACCTGGGCAAGGACATGCTGGCCTTCGCCGAACAGGCCTTCCGCCGCGTGCTGCTGCTGAACCCGGCCATCACCTCGCTGCATGGCCTGGTGGTGCAGCTGGCGCTGCGCCAGGGCAACCTGGACGCCGCCGCCGAGGCCATGCAGGTCGCCCTGCAGCAGCCGTCGCTGGACGTGCCGCCGATGCGCCGCCTGGCCGGTGAACTGTCGCTGCGCAGCGGCCAGCCGCTGCAGGCACTGGAACACCTGCTGCCGCTGCTGGATTCCCAGCCCGAAGACCGCCAGGTGCTGCAGCTGCTGCTGATGGCCTGGCAGCGACTGGGCCGCGAAGAAGAAGCGCGCGCACGCCTGGACGCGGTGCTGGAGACGAATGCTTCGCTGCACGACCCGTGGCTGGCCCGCCTGGCCGTGGAAGAAGTGGGCAGCGATGCCGCCGTGGCCGTGGTCGAGCGCTGGATCGCCGCCATGCCTGCGCACCTGCCGGCACTGGAAGCGCGCATGCGCCTGCACGACATGGCCGGCCAGCACGCCGAGGCCGAAGCAGTGGCCGAACGCATCGTGGCGCTGGAACCGGGCCGGGTGAGTGCCGAAACCCGCCTGATCGACGGCCTGATGCAGCGTGACCCCGACGCCGCCATCGCCCGTGTGCAGGCGCTGATCGGCCAGGCAGGCGAGGGCGCGCAGAGCGACCTGCGTACCTGGCTGGGCGAAGTACAGGACCGCGCCGGCAAGCCGGCCGATGCCCTGCGCACCTGGTTGGCCCTGCAGACCGAGCAGGCCCCGCAGCGCCTGCCGCTGCCGCCGCAGGCCAAGGCGCCGCCCAGCTGGCCGGCGCTGGCCGAGATTGACGAGGCAACGCGCCAGAGCGGTTCGGCGCCGATCTTCCTGTGGGGTGCACCGGGTTCGGGCGTGGAACGGGTTGCCACGGGTCTGGCGGCCGCCAGCCCGGTGCTGCGCAGCGATCGCTACACCAACACCCCGCCCGACGATGCCTTCCAGAACTACCACACCCTGCAGGACCTGGCGTCGGGCGTGCTGACCCCGGAACGCCTGGTGCAGCGCTGGCGCGAGCAGTTGCCGGCGCGTGGCGTGGAAGATGACACCATCATCGACTGGCTGCTGTGGTGGGACAACGCGCTGCTGTGGTCGCTGCGCCCGCAGTTGCCGCAGGGCCGCCTGCTGGTGGTGCTGCGCGACCCGCGCGACATGTTGCTGGACTGGGTGGCCTACGGCTCGGCCGCGCCGCTGGCGATGACCTCGCTGGCCGAGGCCGCCGAGTGGCTGGCGCGTGCGCTGGCCCAGGTGGCCAGCCTGCACGAGGACGATCTGTACCCGCACGTGCTGCTGCGCATCGATGCCATCGGCAATGATCCGCGCGCGATGGCGGCCATGCTGGAACAGTTGTTCGAGCGGCCGATGCCGGTGGCCCCGCAGCTGGGTGCACCGCGCTTCCCGCCGGGCCACTGGCGCGTCTACCGCGACGTGATGAATGCCGCCTTCGCCCAGCTCACCCCGGTCGCGGTGCGCCTGGGTTACCCGGAAGAATAAGGAGAGCCTGATGCAACTGAGCAGCCACAGCCTGGTCAACGGCGCCCCGGTGCCGCGCGAATTCGCCGCCGGCGATGCCAATGGCTTCGCGCCGGACCGCAACCCGCACCTGGCCTGGAGCGAGGTGCCGGCCGGCACCCGTTCCTTCCTGCTGGTGTGTGTGGACCCGGATGTTCCCACGGTGCCGGAAACCGTCGGCCGCAGCGACATGACCGTGCCGCGCGACCAGCCGCGCTGCGATTTCGTGCATTGGGTGATGGCCGATATTCCGGCCGACGTGCACGAGATCGCTGCCGGCAGCTGCAGCGATGGCTTCGTGGTGAAGGGCAAGACCGCGCCCACCGGCCCGGTCGGCAGCCGCCAGGGCGTGAACGATTTCACCGGCTGGTTTGCCGGCAATCCGGACATGGCCGGCGATTACCTGGGCTACGACGGCCCGTACCCGCCGTTCAACGACGAGCGCGTGCATCGCTACTTCTTCCGCGTGTTCGCCCTGGACGTGGCCAGCTTGGACCTGCCGCAGCGTTTCACCGCGAACGACGCCTACCGCGCCATGCACGGCCACGTGCTGGCCGAAGCGGCGCTGCACGGCACCTACACGCTGAACCCCGCGCTGTAAGCCCAACCGCGCCGTCGTAGAGTCGAGCCATGCTCGACTTGGCCCTCTGTAGAGTCGAGCCATGCTCGACTGCATGAGAAGCAGTCGAGCAAGCTCGACTCTACCAAGCAGCAGTCGAGCATGGCTCGACTCTACCCAGCAGCAGTCGAGCAAGCTCGACGCTACTTATTTCTTCTCGATGGCCGACTCGACCACCATGTCCAGCACGTATGCCTGCGACTGTGCATCGGCCGGCGGGTTCTTCACTGCGTAGCGCTTCACCCGCACCACGTTGCGCACGCCGTCTTCATGCGTGTAGCCCTCGATGTTGCCGTAGAAGTTCTCGAACGCGCCCGGGGTGCCCTGCTTCAGGCCCTTGTCGTCGAACTTCACTTCACGCACCTGCAGGCACTGGTAGTCCGGAATCAGCGGGTGCGAGCACTTGGCGGTCTTCGCTGCCACTTCCAGGAACACCGTTTCGCCCGGCCCGCCGTAGCGCGTTTCCGCGGTGGGTTCGGCCGCGAACACCAGCACGTCGCCCTTGGCGGTGGTCAGGGTCAGGCTGCCGTCGGCACCCTGGGCGGTCTTCAGTTCACCCTGCAGGCGGCTCGACACGGCTTCATCCAGCGCCATCACCGCAGCGTCGGTGCAGGCCATCTGGGTCGATGCCATCGGGCTGATCGTCAGCGTGCCCTCGGCCAGGGTGTAGCTGCCGCCCATGCGGTTGCAGGTATTGCTGATCGACACGCGGCCGTCGGCGAAATCCAGCGTGACCGGCGCGTCGCTGCGGGCGAACAGTGCGTCGATGCGGGCGCCGTCGGCGCCGGTGGCCTGCTGCAGGCGCCAGTGCTGGCTCTGCAGGCGCTGCGCATCCAGATGGGCCACGGCCTTCTGGTCGCCAGCCTTGGCGGCCGCCGGGGCCAGGTCATCGCCGCCGGTGCCGGCCGGTGCGGTGGTCGGGGTCTGGCTGCAGGCGGCCAGCAGGGCCAGCGGCAGGAGCAGGGTAACGGTGCGCTTCATGGTGGATCTCCTTGGGAACCCGGATGCAAACGGATCACGGCCGGGCAGGGGGTTGGCCTGCCCCGGCGTCGTTCAGCTGCCGGACGGCAACCACAGCAGCAGCGCCGCGCCCAGCGCGATGCGGTAGAACGCGAACGCGGTGAAGCGGTGCGACTTGATATAGCCCAGCAGCCACTTCACTACGACGAAGCCGGTGATGACCGCGGCAACGAAGGCCACGCCCACGTCGGTCCAGTTCTCGCTGGCCAGCTTGCCTTCCTTGGCCAGTTCCAGGAACGCGTAGGCACTGGCGGCGAACATGGTGGGAATGCCCACCAGGAAGACGAATTCAGCGGCGGCCGCGCGCCGGCTCAAGCCCAGCAGCATGGCCAGGAAGATGGCCGAGGCCGAACGCGAGGTGCCGGGGAACACGCCGGCCACCACCTGCGCCAGGCCCACGCCGATGGCCACGGTCCAGGTTACCTGGTCGCGGTCGGGCAGGCGCGTGGTGTAGGCCTCCACCAGCAGCATCCAGATGCCACCGATGATCAGCGCCCAGGCCACCGGGCTGACCGTTTCCGGCAGCTCCCAGCCCAGCATGCGCACCGGCAGGCCGACCACGGCGGTCACCAGGAACGCGGCGCCCAGCTTGAACACGTAGTCGCGGTTCTCGCGCTGGCCCAGCCCGGTGGCCAGTTGCCACAGGCGCTGGCGGAACACCAGCACCACGGCCACGATCGCGCCGGCCTGGATGATGATGTTGAAGAAATCCGAACGCGGGCCCAGCCAGTGCTGGGCGATCAGCAGGTGGCCGGTGCTGGAGATCGGCAGGAACTCGGTCAGGCCTTCGAGGATGCCCAGCAGCAGGGCGGAGAGCAGGTCGTACATGGGCAGGGCAGGCACGTTCGGTGGCGGGAACAAGCCCGAGAGAATAGACCATCCCTGCCGCACCAAACGGGTGCGCGTGGGGCGCTGTGCACCCCTTTGGTGCGCACGGTCGTGCACCCCGCTGGGGCGTGCCATTGCAAATCAAGCAGTTGCGGCCAAGAAAAAGTTGGCACGGTCATTGCTGTACCTCAGCAGGCATTCATTCCCACCCGAGGTCGTACCGATGTCCGTGGAAAACGTTGAGAAGCTGATCAAGGACAACCAGATCGAATTCGTCGATCTGCGTTTCGTGGATATGCGTGGCGTCGAACAGCACGTCACCTTCCCGGTCAGCATCGTCGAGCCGTCGCTGTTCGAAGAGGGCAAGATGTTCGACGGCAGCTCCATCGCTGGCTGGAAGGGCATCAACGAATCGGACATGGTCCTGCTGCCGGACCCGGCCAGCGCCTATGTCGATCCGTTCTATGCCGATCCGACCATCGTGATCAGCTGCGACATCCTCGACCCGGCCACCATGCAGCCGTACGGCCGCTGCCCGCGCGGCATCGCCAAGCGCGCCGAGGCCTACCTGAAGTCGTCGGGCATCGCCGAATCGGCGTTCTTCGGCCCGGAGCCGGAATTCTTCATCTTCGACGCCGTGCGTTTTGCCAATGAAATGGGCAACACCTTCTTCAAGGTGGAATCGGAAGAAGCGGCCTGGAACAGCGGCGCCAAGTACGACGGCACCAACAGCGGCTACCGCCCCGGCGTGAAGGGTGGCTACTTCCCCGTGCCGCCGACCGATTCGCTGCACGACCTGCGCGCTGAAATGTGCAAGACGCTGGAACAGGTCGGCATTGAAGTGGAAGTGCAGCACCACGAAGTGGCCACCGCCGGCCAGTGCGAGATCGGCACCAAGTTCAGCACCCTGGTGCAGAAGGCCGACGAACTGCTGCGCATGAAGTACGTCATCAAGAACGTGGCGCACCGCAACGGCAAGACCGTCACCTTCATGCCCAAGCCGATCGTCGGCGACAACGGCAGCGGCATGCACGTGCACCAGTCGCTGTCCAAGGGCGGCACCAACCTGTTCTCCGGCGACGGCTACGGCGGCCTGAGCCAGCTGGCGCTGTGGTACATCGGCGGCATCTTCAAGCACGCCAAGGCCATCAACGCCTTCGCCAACTCGGGCACCAACAGCTACAAGCGCCTGGTGCCGGGCTTCGAAGCCCCGGTCATGCTGGCCTACTCGGCCCGCAACCGTTCGGCCTCGTGCCGCATTCCGTGGGTGTCCAACCCGAAGGCGCGCCGCATTGAAATGCGCTTCCCCGATCCGATCCAGTCGGGCTACCTGACCTTCACCGCGCTGATGATGGCCGGCCTGGACGGCATCAAGAACCAGATCGACCCGGGCGCACCGAGCGACAAGGATCTGTACGACCTGCCGCCGGAAGAAGAGAAGCTGATTCCGCAGGTCTGCTCCTCGCTGGACCAGGCCCTGGAAGCGCTGGACAAGGACCGCGAGTTCCTGAAGGCCGGCGGCGTGATGAGCGATGACTTCATCGACGGTTACATCGCGCTGAAGATGCAGGAAGTGACCAAGTTCCGCGCGGCCACCCACCCGCTGGAATACCAGATGTACTACGCCAACTGATTGGGCGGCGATGGCGGCGGGTACCCCTCCCACCCGTCGCCATCGCCTCCGATCTTTGCGGCTGGGGAGCCGCCGTCAGACCGGGGTCGGACCCCTTTCGCATGCGAAAGGGCTCTGACCCCCGATCCAGGGGCAAGAGAGACCGGACACGCGACAAGGGCCGCCCTCCCTCCCGCGTCGGCCGTGCAAGGAGAGAGGCACGGCCGTCCCGGCCCCGTTCGTGTCCGGTGCAACAGCCACGGCCATCGCACTGATGGCCCGTGGTTGCCAGATGCCACCGCGCAACCGCGCCGTGGCCCCATCCACCATCGGGACATGCGCATGAAACTGATCTCCGCCATCATCCGACCGTTCAAGCTCGACGAGGTCCGCGAGGCCCTTTCCGACGCAGGCGTGTCGGGCATCACCGTGACCGAAGTGAAAGGCTTCGGCCGCCAGAAGGGCCATACCGAGCTGTACCGCGGCGCCGAGTACGTCGTCGATTTCCTGCCCAAGATCAAGATCGAAACCGTGGTCACCGACGAGCGTGCCGAAGCGGTGATCGAAGCGATCCAGAGTTCGGCAGGCACCGGCAAGATCGGCGACGGCAAGATCTTCGTCACCGCCGTCGAGCAGGTCATCCGTATCCGCACCGGCGAAATCGGCGCCGACGCGCTGTAAGCCCCCTTCCGGAGATTCCCCCATGAAGATGCGCCTTCTCGCCGGGTGGCAAGCCCGGTTCCATCTGGTGTGCCTGTTGATGCTGCTCAGCGCACTGGCCGCTGGCGTCTGGCCGGGCGCTGCCCATGCCCAGGCCCAGGTCACCCCGCTGGGCAATGAAACCGTGGCCGTTGAGCCGCTGCAGGCCCCGGCTGCGGCCGCACCGGCGGCCGCTGAAGCGGCTGCGCCGGCGTTCGACCACGGCGACGTCGCCTGGATGCTCACCTCCACCCTGCTGGTGCTGCTGATGGTGGTGCCGGGCCTGGCCCTGTTCTACGGCGGCCTGGTGCGTTCGAAGAACGTGCTGTCGGTGCTCAGCCAGATCCTGGTGGTGTTCTCGCTGGTGCTGCTGCTGTGGGTGGCCTACGGCTACAGCGCGGTGTTCAGCGCAGGCAACCCGTTCTTCGGTTCGTTCACCGAATTCGCCTTCCTGAAGGGCTTTACCCCCGATTCGGTGGGCAACACGCCCATCGCCGGGCTGCCCGATTACTTGTTCGTGGCCTTCCAGTCCACCTTCGCCGGCATCACCACCGCACTGATCGTCGGCGCCTTCGCCGAACGCATCAAGTTCCGCGCGGTGCTGCTGTTCTCGGCGCTGTGGTTCACCTTCAGCTACATCCCGATGGCGCACATCGTCTGGGGTGGCGGCTACCTGGGTGAAATGGGCGCGATCGATTTCGCTGGTGGCACCGTGGTGCACATCAACGCCGGTGTGGCCGGCCTGGTCGGCGCATGGTTCCTGGGCAAGCGCCTGGGCTATGGGCAGACCGCACTGAAGCCGCACAACGTGCCGTTCACCTATATCGGCGCGATGCTGCTGTGGGTGGGCTGGTTCGGCTTCAATGCCGGTTCCGCCGCGGCCGCTGACACCGTCGCCTCGCTGGCGTTCCTCAACACCGTGCTGGCCACTGCGGCGGCGGTGCTGGGCTGGACCCTGGTGGAAGCCATCACCAAGGGCAAGCCGTCGGCACTGGGTGCTGCGTCGGGTGCAGTCGCCGGCCTGGTCGGCATCACCCCGGCCTGCGGCACCGTCGGCCCGCTCGGCGCGATCGTGATCGGCTTCGTGGCCGGCGTGGTCTGCGTCTGGGGCGTTACCGGCCTGAAGCGCCTGCTGAAGGTGGACGACACCGCCGACGTGTTCGGTGTGCACGGCGTGGGCGGCATCGTCGGCGCCATCCTCACCGGTGTGTTCAGCGCGCAGTCGCTGGGCGGCACCAAGGCCGATCTGGATATCGGCCACCAGGTCTGGGTGCAGGTGGTCAGCGTTGGCCTCACCGTGGTCTGGTCGGCGGTGGTGACCGCGGCCATCCTGCTGCTGGTGAAGGTGGTGGTGGGCCTGCGCGTGACCGAAGAGGCCGAGCGTACCGGCCTGGATGTCACCTCGCATGGTGAATCGGCCTACGAGGCCTGATGCAACGGCGGGCGGCCTGCGAAGGTCGCCCGCCACAGCATCCACGCACGGCGTGGATCTACTCCGTGGGCATGCATCGTCGCGCCTGATCGCGCACAATCGGTGCATGCACCCGATCCGCACGCCCCTTCTGCTGTCGGCCTGCCTGCTGCTGGCCGCCTGCGCGTCCACGCCGCAGGATGTCCGCAACCCGCTGGCTACGTGGGTGCCATCACCCAACCAGAATGCGCGTGGCCCGGTGGCCATCGTCATCCACCATACCGACCAGGAATCGGTGCAGCAGAGCCTGCACACGCTGCGCACCGCCAACAGCGGCGGCCCGGTCAGCGCGCACTACCTGATCGGCGCCGATGGCCATCGCTACCAGCTGGTGGCCGATGCACGCCGCGCCTGGCATGCCGGCGCCGGCCGCTGGGGCACGCTCACCGATCTGAATTCCACGTCGATCGGCATCGAACTGGACAACAACGGGCAGACGCCGTTCACCGCGGCGCAGATCGACGCGCTCATCGTCCTCCTGCGTGATCTCACCACGCGCCTGAACATTCCGCCGCGGCAAGTGATCGGTCACGCCGATCTGGCTCCCACGCGCAAGGCCGATCCCAGCCGTTTCTTCCCGTGGCAGCAGCTGGCCGCCGCCGGTTTCGGCGTGTGGCCGCGCGCCAGCGATGGTCCCGCACCGGACGGCTTCGACGCGTGGAACGCGCTGGCCCGTTTCGGCTACCCGCTGGACGATCGCGAAGCGGCTGTCGCCGCGTTCCATCGCCGTTTCCGTGGCAGTGACGATCTGCCCAGGACGCTGGATGCAGAAGACGCGCGCATCCTGCATTCGCTGCTGCTGCAGACGCCGTAAGCCTGAACACCCGCGGGGCGTGGTCCGGCGCTACCCGTGCTCAAGGTTGCCGGGCCACCATCGGCCCCACTACATTGCGACGATGATCACTGTTACGTCGTCCCCGCGCGCGCTCCTCACCCTCCTGGCCGTTGCCCTGCTTGCTGGCTGTGCCACCACCGGCACCGGCCCGGGCGCACCGGCCGCCCCGCCGGCTGCCGCCACCTACGCCAAGGCCGACTGGAATGCGTTGCCGGCCGTTTCCGATGCCGACCTGCTGGCCGGCTTCAGCGCCTGGCGCAGCAGCTGCAGCCGCCTGAAGAACGATGCGATCTGGGCACGACCCTGCACGACCGCAGCCACGGTGTCCGACAAGGACCCGGCCGCCATCCGCGCCTTCCTGCAGCGCGATCTGCAGGTCTATGCACTGCGCGCCGGCGGCCACCGCGAACAGGGCCTGATCACCGGCTACTACGAACCCATCTACAGCGGCAGCCTGACCCGCACCGCGACCGCCACCGTGCCGGTGTATGGCACGCCCGATGACCTGGTGGTGGTGCAGCTGGACAGCCTGTACCCGGAACTGAAGGGCAAGCGCCTGCGCGGCCGCCTGGACGGCAAGGTGCTCAAGCCCTATGACGATGCCGGCACCATCGCCAGCAAGGGCGCCAAGGCCCCGGTACTGGCCTGGCTGACCGACCCGATGGACCTGCAGTTGCTGCAGATCCAGGGCTCGGGCCGGGTGCGCCTGGCCGATGGCAGCCAGGTGCGGCTGGCCTACGCCGAACAGAACGGCCACCCATACCGCGCCATCGGCCGCTGGCTGGTGGACCAGGGCGCGCTGAAGAAGGAGGACGTGACCATGGATGCGATCCGCGCCTGGGCCCGGGCCAACCCGGCGCGCGTGCCCGAACTGCTGCGCAGCAACCCCAGCTACGTGTTCTTCGTGCGCAACCCCGACAGCCCGGAAGGCCCACGCGGCTCGTTGAACGTACCGCTCACCGCCGGCTACAGCGTGGCGGTGGACCGCAGCGTGGTGCCGCTGGGCAGCCTGCTGTGGCTGTCCACCACGCGACCCGATGGCAGCCCGGTGGTGCGGCCGGTGGCCGCGCAGGACACCGGCGGTGCCATTGCCGGCGAAGTGCGTGCCGACCTGTACTGGGGCAGCGGCGACGCCGCAGGCAAGCTGGCCGGCGACATGAAGCAGCAGGGCCGCATCTGGCTGCTGTGGCCGAAGGGCGCCGCCCTGCCGAACTGACCCGGCCGGGGTCGGATCCCTTTCAGTAGGAAAGGGCTCTGACCCCGGATGCCTGATAATGGCGCCATCCGAACTGTCCGGCCCCCGCAATGAAGAACGTCAAAAGCCACACCACCAAGAAGTACTACAAGCACTGGGCCGAATCGGGCCTGGGCAAGGGCAACGTGCTGATGGAAGCCCGCGGCGAGAAGATCGTGCGCCAGGTGGAAATCTACGGCACCAAGCTGGTCTGGGCCGACGAGCACGGCCAGAGCGACGACCGCTTCGTGCTGGCCGACCAGCCCGTCTCGTTCCTGGATTTCGACGAAGACGACGAAATCAGCGCCCGTGAATTCGAAAGCGCCTGGAAGAAGGCCCGCGAAGCCACCGGCTACCCGGTGTAACCCCCCGCGCGATACCCGCTCCACCGCCCTTGTAGAGTCGAGCTTGCTCGACTGCTCCACCGCTCTTGTAGAGTCGAGCTTGCTCGACTGCTCCACCGCTCTTGTAGAGTCGAGCTTGCTCGACTGCTCTCGGCAACGGCAGGTGCGAAGTCGAGCATGGCTCGACTCTACAAAGCGCGCGGGCGAAATGTTATAGAATTACATTTTGCCCGCGCCCTTCCACCCCCATGAAGACCCCCACCCTGGTCGCAGCCCTAGCGGCCGCCCCTTTCGCTCCCGATGCCTTCGCGCAATCGGCCGACGCTGCGCTCACCCTGGGCAAAGTCGACGTACACCAGCACAGCGAAGGCCAGTTGAGCGCCCACCAGGTGCTGACCTCGGTGGACGTGCTGGGCGCAGACCAGATCGAAGACCGCAACGTCTCGCACAGCTGGGAACTGCTGGGGCAGATGCCCGGCATCCAGCTCACCGAAACCCGGCAGGGCGCCGAATCGGGCAAGGTCAGCTTCCGCGCCTTCAACGGCGAGGGCTACCTCAATGCCATCAAGACCCTGATCGACGGCATTCCCAGCAACGTCAACAGCGGCAACCAGCGCTTCATCGACATGCTGTTCCCGCTGGAAATCAGCTACATCGAAGTAGTGCGCGGCACCAACGACCCGCGCTACGGGCTGCACAACATCGGCGGCAACGTGAACTTCGGTACCCGCCAGGGCGGCAACTACACCGACGCGCGGCTGGCCTACGGCAGTTACAACACCCGCGATGCGCAGCTGGCGATCGGCCGTGAAAGCAACGGCTTTGCGCAGAACTACTTCGTCGGCCAGCAGGCCAGCGATGGCTACCGCGACCACGACACCTCGAAGAAGTACGCGCTGGGCGGCAAGTGGTTCTACGGTTCGCTGGAAGACGGCCTGCGCGTGGGCGTGACCGCGCGCGCCTACCACCACGAAGCCGACGAACCGGGCTTCATGACCGCCGAGGAACTGCGCACGCACCGTCGTGGCAGCGACCTGCGCAATGCCAACGATGGCGATGACCGTGACATGCGGCAGATCGCCGCGCATCTGGATCTGGCGCTCAGCGACGCCCTCAGCTTCGGCACCCGCCTGTACTACAACCGCTACGAAGACGACCGCCGCGTCACCTTCAGCGACCTGCCCAGCGGCAACCTGCCGCGCCAGCGCCGCGTGTGGGATGAGCGCCAGGCCGGCCTGATCAGCACGCTTACCTGGCAGGCCGCGCCCGTGCTCACTGTCGAAGCTGGCCTGAACTACGAACAGCAGGACAACGGCTACACCCGCGAGCGCTACAGCTACGCCGAGCCCACCGACTTCAGCGTGGCGCCGGCGCGGGTGCAGAACAACGATCGCCACAGCTTCGACAACTGGGGCGCCTACGTGCAGGCCATCTACCAGCCAAACACCGCCTGGAAGATCGTGCCGGCCTACCGCGTGGACCGCTTCAGCGGCCGCACCCGCTTGATGGATGGCAGCACCGGCCGCCTGCAGGATTACGGCAGCATCGGCCAGCCCAAGCTGAGCGTGATCCACAGCCTGGGTGCCAACACGCACGTCTACGCCAACTGGGGCCGCACCTTCCAGGTGCTCACCGGG
This sequence comes from Stenotrophomonas sp. ZAC14D2_NAIMI4_6, assembly GCF_003086875.1. Lineage (NCBI taxonomy): Bacteria > Pseudomonadati > Pseudomonadota > Gammaproteobacteria > Lysobacterales > Lysobacteraceae > Stenotrophomonas > Stenotrophomonas sp. ZAC14D2_NAIMI4_6. The sequence goes on from NZ_CP025996.1 coordinate 177,154, forward strand.
TCCACCGCGCCGGCCTATCTCAGCCCCGGCCAGGCGCCGATGCAGCCGTCCACCAACACCGGCATGGAGCTGGGCCTGAAGTTCCAGCCGTTCCAGGGCGCGCAGGCGCGTCTGGCGGTGTGGCAGCAGGATGCGGAAAACGAGGTGTCCAACATGCCGGCCACCGGTACCACGGTCACCCTGGGCAAGACCCGCCGCCGTGGCGTGGATGCGCAGCTGAGCCTGCAGCTGGGCGATGACTGGACGGTGTGGGCCTCGCATGCCTACCAGGAAGCGAAGATCACCCGCGACGACCGCGATGCCAGCGTTTCCCTGCAGGGCCGCGAAGTGGCCGCCACGCCGCGCCACATCAGCAACCTGGGCGTGGATTACCAGGCCAGCGACGCATTGCGGCTGGGCCTGCAGGCACGCGCACAGGGCGACTACTACCTGGAAGAGCGCAACGTGGCCGGCAAGTTCGGTGGCTTTGCCGTGCTCGACCTCAGCGCCGCCTACCAGTTCAACCCGCGCTGGAGCGTGGACCTGCAGCTGAAGAACGTCACCGGCCGCGAGTACGCCTACGCCTGGTACGACAGTTTCTTCTGGGACAGCGCCCGCCCGATGTTCTCGCCCGCGCCCGGCCGCAGCGTCTTCGTCGGCCTGAACATGAAGCTGTAACCCGGCCACGCACCCGGTCGTGGTCGAGCTTGCTCGACCTGCGGCAGGGGTCACCGCGCATGGGGTCACCGCGCATGGGGTCAGATCCCTTTTCGCAGAAAAGGGCTCTGACCCCCACACCTCGTTTTGCACTACATTGGTGCAATGTCCGACCCCGCACCCCCGCCCTCCCTTGATGCCCTCGGCACGCCGCTGGCCTGGGCCGGGGCCGATGGCCGCATCATCGGCTGCAACCCCGCCTTCGCCCGCTGGCTGGGCGTCAGCGTCCGCCGCCTGCTGGGCCAACCGCTGGCCGCGCTGGAAGTGCAGGGCGAGGCACTGGCCCATTTCCTGGCCCGCGACGAGCGCGACAGCCTGCGCCTGAACCGGCTGGCGCTGGCCGTACCGGGCGAAGGCGCGCGCTTCGCCGAAGGCTGGATGAGCCGCCGCGATGACGGCGGCTGGCTGCTGGAAGCGCACCCGGTGGATGAATTTCCCGGCCTGGACCCGACCCAGGCCCTGCCCAGCGCGCTCAGCGCCGCCTTGAAGGGCCTGGCCCACGAACTGCGCAATCCGCTGGCCGGGCTGAAGGGCGCCGCCCAGCTGCTGGCCCGCCGGGCGGCCCAGCGCGATGCCAGCGAACGCGAACTGATCGAACTGATCGGCTCGGAAATCGAACGCCTCAATGGCCTGCTCGACCAGCTGCTGTCGCCGGCACCGGCCGCGCCGCACGCCTCGCTGAACATCCACGCTTCGCTGGAGCGCGTGCTGCGCCTGGCCGAAAGCGAAGCCGGCTGGGCGGTGCGCCTGCAGCGCGACTACGACCCCAGCATTCCCGAATTCGCCGGCGACGCCGACCGCCTCACCCAGGCCGTGTGGAACCTGGTGCGCAACGCCATCCAGGCCGGCGCCGGGGTCATCACCCTGCGCACGCGCGTCGAGCATGGCGTGCGCATTGCCGAACAACTGCACACGCTGGCGCTGCGCCTGGAAATTGCCGACGACGGCCGTGGCGTGCCCGAAGAACTGGCCGAGCACCTGTTCCTGCCGCTGGTCAGCGGCCGCGCCGAGGGCACCGGGCTTGGCCTGGCGCTGGCCCAGCAGGTCACCCGCGAGCATCGCGGCACGCTCACCTACCGCTCGCGCCCCGGCCATACCGTGTTCACCCTGCTGCTGCCGATCGGCAACGGCACCGCCCCGGCCGAGGAGGCCCCGCGCGATGTCTGACGTCTCTCTTTCCGCGCAGCGCGTCTGGGTGGTCGACGATGACCGCGCCGTGCGCTTCGTGCTGTGCACCGCACTGCGTGAAGCCGGCTACCAGGTCGACGATTTCGACAGCGCGGCAGCGGCACTGAAAGCGCTGGCCGAAAACCCGCCGCCGGCACTGCTGTTCACCGATGTACGCATGCCCGGCGACGATGGCCTGGTGCTGCTGGACAAGCTGAAGACTGCACTGCCGCAGCTGCCGGTGGTGGTGATGTCGGCCTACACCGATGTGGCCAGCACGGCCGGTGCGTTCCGCGGCGGCGCCCACGAATTCCTGTCCAAGCCCTTCGATCTGGACGATGCGGTGGCGCTGGCCCAGCGCGTGCTGCCGGCGGTGGCCCCGGCCCTGGCCGCGCCAACCCCGGTGAACGAAGCGCCCAGCGACCAGCCGCCGCAGCTGGTGGGAGACACCCCGCCCATGCGCGCGCTGTTCCGTGCCATCGGCCGCCTGGCGCAGGCGCCGCTGGCGGTGCTGATCACCGGCGAAACCGGCACCGGCAAGGAACTGGTGGCCAACGCGCTGCACCGTGAATCGCCGCGTGCGCAGGGCCCGTTCGTGGCGCTCAACACCGCCGCCATTCCCGCCGAGCTGCTGGAAAGCGAATTGTTCGGCCACGAAGCCGGCGCCTTCACCGGCGCGCAGCGCCGCCATATCGGCCGCTTCGAACAGGCCAACGGCGGCACCCTGTTCCTGGATGAAATCGGCGACATGCCGCTGCCACTGCAGACCCGCCTGCTGCGTGTGCTGGCCCAGGGCGAGTTCTTCCGGGTCGGCGGCCGCGAGCTGATCCATGTGGACGTGCGCGTGGTCGCCGCCACCCACCAGGATCTGGAAGGGCTGGTGGCGCAGGGCAAGTTCCGCGCCGATCTGCTGCACCGGCTGGACGTGGTGCGCCTGCAGCTGCCACCGCTGCGCGAGCGCCGCGAAGACATCGCGCAGCTGGCCAGCACCTTTCTGGCCGCCGCCGCCCACAAGCTGGACACGCCGCCGAAGCGGCTGACCGCTGCCGCCCTGCAGGCGCTGCGCGAACACGACTGGCCCGGCAACGTGCGTGAACTGGAAAATGTCTGCTGGCGCATGGCCGCGCTGGCCGCCGCCGAGACCATCGGCGTGGCCGACGTGGACACCGCGCTGAACCGCACCCGCCAGCGACGCGGCAGTGGCCACGCAGCGGGTGCCGATCCGGGGCAGTGGGAAACCCTGCTGTCCGAATGGGCGCGCCGGCAGTTGCAGGAAGGGGCCGAAGGCCTGCATGCGCAGGTGCGCGATCGGGTGGACCACGCCCTGCTGGAGGCCGCCCTGCAGATCACCCACGGCCGCCGTGCCGAGGCCGCGGCACGCCTGGGGCTGGGCCGCAACACACTCACCCGCAAGCTGGGCGCCGGCCGCCGCCGCGGCGGCCATTGAACGGAATCTGCACACCCTGCTCGCGCCCGCTTGCCGAACCGTTGATCCGTCATGGACGATGCCGTCCGTAGTGTTACCTGCAAGGAGTCTTCGATGCGTCTCTCACATGCCCTTCTGCCGCTGTCCGCCGCCGTGCTGCTGTCTGCCTGCGGCAGCGCGCCGAAGAAGCCGCAGCCCACGCCGCCGCCGCCGAACGTGATCAGCACCGCGCAGCAGGCCGAAGCGAACCTGGCGCCGGCCTCGGCCAGCATCGTCAGCGGTCGCCTGGTGTTGAAGCCGGAAAGTGGCGGCGTGCACCTGACCGGGTTGATCGGTGGGCTGCAGCCGATGCAGCAGGCCGGCTTCCACATCCACGAACGCGGCGACTGCAGTGCGGTCGACGCCAGCAGTGCCGGCAATCATTTCAACCCCGGTGGCAGCGCGCACGGTCGCGCCGGCAGTGGCAAGCATCACTTGGGTGACATCGACAACCTGCAGGCCGATGCGCAGGGCCGCGCCAACATCGATGTACACCTGAAGGGCGTTACCCTAGGCGGAGGCGCCGCCACCGATATCGCCGGTCGTGCACTGGTCGTGCATGCCAACGCCGATGACTATCGCAGCCAGCCCGCCGGCAATGCCGGCGTCCGCATCGCCTGCGGCGTGATCCGGGTTACCCGCTGATCGCCCGCCGGCACCCTCACCAAGGAGATTCACATGCGTCTGATCCACACTTCGCTGTTCGCGGCCATCGCCGCCCTGGGCCTGGCGGCCTGCAGCCAGCCGGCCACGCCGGAAGCCGAAGCACCGGCCACCACCCCGGCCGAAGGTTCGGCAGCACCGGCCGATCCGGCCAGTGCCCCGGCTGCCGACGCGGCTGCTGCCGCCACCACCGACGCCACGGCCAGCGCCGAACTGGCACCGACCCAGGGCAATGAAACCAAGGGCAGCGTCACCTTCAAAGTGGTCGATGGCAAGGTGCACGTCAGCGGCCAGATCAGTGGCCTGAAGCCGGGCAGCGAGCACGGCTTCCACATCCATGAAAAGGGTGACTGCAGCGCGCCGGACGGCATGAGCGCCGGCGGCCACTTCAACCCGGGCAAGCAGGACCACGGCAGCGTGGCGGCCGATCCGCACCACGGCGGCGACATGCCCAACATCAAGGCCGACGACAAGGGCGTGGCCACCATCGATGGCCCGGTGTCCAGCAACGTCAACATCGGCAAGGGTGATGACTTCGACATCATCGGCCGAGGCCTGATCGTCCACGCCGACGCCGACGACTACAAGACCCAGCCGACCGGCAACGCCGGCGCGCGCCTGGCCTGCGCGGTCATCCAGAAGGCCCCGTAAGAAAGCAGAAACGCCGGCGAAAGCCGGCGTTTTTCATTGCGCTGGCGCCGGGCCATGCCAGGCGGATTGCATCCGATCGCCTTACAACGGTGCCGCGGCCAACTTCCTGGCCTGCACCGCCACTGCATCGCAGGCGGCCGTGCTGCCCTCGCAGAGGGTGGCTATCTTGCGGGTGCGACGAAACGGATGTTCGCGATCCCAGCCGATCGCCGTGCGCATGCGCACCACCGAGGGCGCCAACGGATGTGGCGCGGTGAACAACACCCAGGTCGTGGCGGTGTAGTCGGGGTCGTTCTCCACGGTTTCCTTGCTCGTCTGCAGCACGACCATGCCGGCCGGCGTCTGCGCCTGCAGTCGCTCGATGTCCTTGCGCTGCGGCAGCTTCTCAGCGAACGCTGCCACGCTGGTGTACTCCAGCGGCAGATTGTCATCACCCGTGCGCACCGGGGCGCTGGCCTGGGCCAACCCGCTCAGGGCCAGCCCGAGCAGGCAGGCGGCACGTCGGCACGCAGAAACGGTCATCGCAGGAACTCCTGTATGGGGCGCCGGGTCATGCCCGGCGGAACGCCGCTTTCGTAGAGTCGAGCTTGCTCGACTGGCCCTTCGCGCAGACGCGCCCGGGCACGGTAGCGCCGGGCCATGCCCGGCGGAAGGTATCCCGGAAGATCAGCGCGCCAGCAGCGCGCGCGCGTCCTGGCCGGCTTCGCAGTGCACGAACAGCACCGGCACGCCGTGTGCCTCCAGCACCGCGGCCATCTGCCGCTGGCGCATCAGGAACTGTTCGTAGATGCCCTGCAGGCGATCACAATCGCCCTTGCCATGGTTGTAGTAGGCGCACCAGCCGGCCGGGTCGAACAGCGCCATGCGCGCCTCGCCCTGCACATAGCGCAGCAGCGGTTCCGGCGCCGCGTCCAGCCACTCTTCCTCGGCCGGGGCCAGGATCGCCGTCTCGATCAGCGGCCACAGCGCGGCCAGGCCCTGGTTGTCGTACTGCATCGACATCATCGCGGCCAGGTCATTCACCGTGAAATAGCGCGCGTGCTCGACCCGGGCGCCGAAGCCCTTCTGCGCCATCAGCGCGGTATCGGCATGGGCCATGCCGTTGGCCAGCAGCGTTTCTTCCAGCGCATCGGCCACCGCGGCAATGGTGGCCGCATCGGTGCCGGTCAGCAGGAACGGCACCACGCGCAGGCCACCGCCCACCAGGGTGGTATCGGCCTGGAACGGCAGCGGCACGTCGCCCTGCGCATCGGCACCGAAGGCCAGCAGACGCGGGCCCTGGTTGCTGCCGGGCGCGCGCATCTGCAGTTCTTCCAGGCGGCGGTGGATCGGCCAGCCCGGGCGCAGTACTTCGGCCGGGTCGAAATGGGCGGCGGCGAAGACCAGGTCCAGCTCGGCCACCTGCGGCACCAGCTTGGAAAGATCGCGGCCGACACGTTCGGCCAGTTCGCCGGCCTGTTCGGCGCTGAGGACCGCCTGGCCAGGAATTTCTCCGCCGGCCAGTTCCAGGGCCAGCACGCCAAGGGCGTTCATCGCGGGGTCGGGTTTGCTCATGGTTCCACGGTTGGCCCATCACAGGGCGGCAGCTACACTTGGCCCCATTATGCCTGCTCTGTCGTGCAGGCCATGTTGCAGACACCCTCATCCATGCCAGGTATCTCCATGCCCAACGCTCGTCCCGTCGCCATCCTCGGTGGCGTCCGCATTCCGTTCTGCCGCCAGAACACCGCGTATTCGGATGTCGGCAACCTTGGCATGTCGGTACGTACGCTGGGCGCGCTGGTCGAACGGTTCGGCCTGCATGGCCAGCAACTGGGCGAAGTGGCCATGGGTGCGGTCATCAAGCATTCCAGCGACTGGAACCTGGGCCGCGAGGCCACCCTGTCCTCGGGCCTGTCGCCTTTGACCCCGGGCATCACCCTGCAGCGCGCCTGCGGCACCTCGCTGGACAGCATCATCACCGTGGCCAACAAGATCGCCCTGGGGCAGATCGAATCGGGCATCGGTGGCGGTTCCGATACCACCTCCGACGTGCCGATCGTCTACGGCAAGAAGCTGCGCGCGCGCCTGCTGGCCGCCAACCGGGCCAAGACCACCGGCGACAAGATCCGTGCCCTCACCTCGGGGTTCAAGTTCTCTGAACTGAAGCCCGAGTTCCCCGGCGTGGCCGAGCCGCGCACCGGCAAGAGCATGGGCGACCACTGCGAGGACATGGCCAAGGAATGGAACATCTCGCGCGATTCGCAGGACGAGTGGGCTGTCTCGTCGCACAAGAAGCTGGCCGCTGCCTATGAGCGCGGCTTCTTCAATGACCTGATCGCACCGTTCCGCGGCGTGGAGCGCGACAACATCCTGCGCGCCGATACCTCGCTTGAAAAGCTGGCGACCTTGAAGCCCGCGTTCGACAAGGTCTCCGGCCGTGGCACGCTCACCGCGGCCAATTCCACCCCGCTCACCGACGGCGCCGCGGCCGTGCTGCTGGCCAGCGAAGAATGGGCCCGCGCGCACGGCCACGAGCCGCAGGCCTACCTGCGTGATGCGCACGTGTCGGCGGTGGATTTCGTGCACGGCGAAGGCCTGCTGATGGCGCCGACCGTGGCCGTGCCGGAAATGCTGAAGCGCAATGGCCTGACCCTGCAGGATTTCGACATCTACGAAATCCATGAAGCCTTCGCCGCCCAGGTGCTGTGCACCCTGCGCGCGTGGGAGAGCGAGGATTACTGCCGCAACCGCCTGGGCCTGGATGCACCGATGGGCCGCATCGACCCGGACAAGATCAACCTGCTGGGTTCGTCGCTGGCCACCGGCCACCCGTTCGCCGCAACCGGCGCCCGCGTGATCGCCACCGCCGCCAAGCAGCTGGCCGAACGTGGCGGCGGCCGTGCCCTGGTGTCGATCTGCACCGCCGGCGGCATGGGCGTGGTGGCGATCGTCGAACGCTGAGCGCATCAAACGTTGGAATTGAAAACGCCGCCCATCGGGCGGCGTTTTCGTTGCGCGATGCGTCGATGGTCACGGCAATCGCGGGTTGCCGAACGCGTCGCGTTCTTCGTTCGCGTCATACACCGGCGGCTGCACCGCCGTAGGCTGCTCTTCCACCGTGGCCCGCAGCGGTGCCTCGGCGGTGCCGTCACGCGCCAGCGCCACGCTGTCCTCGCCGCGCTGCAGGCGCAGGGCGTTGCCCAGGCACTGCGCGGCCAGTGCAGGTTCGCCACGCTGGGCGAAGGCTTCACCCAGTGCTTCCCACGCCGGCGCCCCGGCACCGGCGGCAACGGCCTCGTGCAGGAAGGTTTCCGCCGCCGCCCAATCCTGCTGCGCCAGCGCCACCCGGCCCTGGGCCAGGCGCAACGCCGCCGAATCCGCATGCACGTTGCGCCAGCGCTGCAGGTTGGCCTGGCGGGTGGCCAGTCGGTCTACCGGCAGGCGGCCGTACAGCGCCACCAGTTCGTCGTCCCAGCGCTGGTCCAGTGCCTGTTCCAGCGCCAGCAGGGCGGGTTCGTCCCATTCCAACGCCACCGCGCGGGTGGCATAGGCACCCACCACATCGGGCGTCGGCCGCAGCGCCTTGGGCGTGGTTTCCCACTGCGCGGCCAGCGCGTTCACATCGGCCGCTTCCAGCAGCGCCTGCGCGGCAAGCCGGGCTTCCAGTTCGCTGGCGGCCTCGCTGGGCAGCACCTTGCTCTGGCGCAGCGCGCCCAGCTGGCCGTAAGCCTCGTGGGCGCGGCCAGCGCGGGCCAGCGCTTCGGTGCGCAGCCACAGGCCACGCGGCGGCAGCGGCTGGATCGCCGCCACGTCCAGCGCATTGATCGCATCCACCGGCAGATCGCGGGCCAGCAGCTGTTCGGCGCGCAGCAACGCATGCAGCGTGGCATCGCGCTCGCCCAGCCGCTGCAGCAGCGCTTCACCGCCGGCGCCGTCGGCCCGCGCCTGCGCGCTGCGCACCGCGTTGGCCAGCGCGATCGCCGTCACTTCCGAATCCTGCGCGGCACCGTCCAGGAGCTTCTCCGCGCGCTGCCACTGGCCGTGTTCATAGGCCTGCAGGCCATCGATCAGGCGCACCCGGCCCTGCTTGCGGCGGTAGCGGCCCCAGGCACGGAACGGTGCGGCAATCAGGCTCCACAGCAGCCACAGCACCAGCACGGCGATCACCGCCAGCAGCGCCACCTTGGGCAGGTTGCTGTGGTAGTCGTAGCCACCGTGGCGCAGGATCACCTCGCCATAGCGGTTCAGGTCTTCGGCGCCCAGCCATTGCGCGGCAACGATGCCGATGGCCACGGCCAGCAACAGCACGACCAGGGATTGCACGGGCTTCATACGGTCTTACCTCCGGTCGGTCTGGGTGCGCAGCTGCCGCAGCGTGCTGCCAAGTACGTTGCCATCGGCCTGTAGCGGCAGTTGGCGCAGGGCCTGCAGTTCAGCACGTTGCGCGCGCAGGGCTGGTGAATCCGGCCAGCGGCGCTGGGCCCACTGGTCCACACGGGCCAGCGCGGCATCGCGGCCGCGGCCATCACCGCGTTCAATGGCGGCACGGGCCAGGGTCAGTTCCAGTTCCAGTGCCTGTTCGGCGCTGGCACGTTCGCCGGCGGTCAGTGGCCCCTGCAGGCGGCTGGGGGTGATATCGACGAAGGCTGCGATGGCCGCCTGCCACCAGGGCCGCGCGACCGGCGCCACGGGCGCTGTGGGCTGCACCTGCGAAGGCAGGCGCTGCAACGCCTGCGAGACCGCATCCAAGCGCTGCAGGGCCAGCACGCGCGGGCCATTGCCCAGTGCATCCAGCGCTTCGCGTTCCTGCACCAGCGCCTGGCGCAGGTTCAGGCCATCGCTGTCGGGCAGTTCGGCCAGCGCGGTGGCGGCCAGGCCGTACAGGCGGCGCGCGCCATCCACATCGTCGGCGAAGGCCAGGCGCTGGGCGGCCTGGGTCAGCAGCAGCTCGGCCTCGTCGCGCTGCACCGCCTGGCGGCCCAGGTTGGCGCTCTCGGTCAGCTTGGCCAGGTTTTCTTCCAGCAGCGCGCTGCGCTGGGACAGGCCCAGCATCTCGTCGCGCAGCACGCGGTTGGTGGCCGCCGCATCCTGCAGGCGCTGGCTGCTGGCGCGCTGGTCGCGGCGCAGGGCGTCCACCGCTGCTTCCAGGCCCCGCAGCTGCACGGCGGCGGTCTGCGCCTGTGCCTGCTGTTCGCGCTGCTGGTGCTGCCAGAAGTACCAGGCGCCGTAGCCGGCGGCCGCCAGGCCCACCACCACGGCGCTGGCCAGCAGCCAGCGGGCAGGGGAACGGGGGGCGGCAGGGGGCGTAGTGTCGTTCATCAGGCTTCCTTGTCGGCGGCGCGCCCGGGTGGGCCCGGCCGGCGGCGTTGCACACAGCATCACCGTTGGCGATCAGCGCAGCAAGCGTGTGCCCAGCGCCTGTTCAGTTCGCTGCCGGGGCGGTGAGTGCGGCGTGTGCGGCCGCGGTCATCTGCGCGACAGTGGGGCCTTCGCTGCGCACCACGCGCTGCAGGCTCAGCGCCTGCGCCTGCGCGGCCAGTCGTTCGCTGGCGGCCAGCACGGTGGCCTGCTGGCGCAGGCGCTGCTGCCAGGCCGGTGACAACTGCTGCCAGAACCGCTGCAACGCCTCGCCACTGCTGACGGCCAGCAGCCAGGGTGTCGCCGATTGGGCCAGGCGCGACAAGGTACGGCGCGGAAGGCGCAGCGGCACGCGTTCGTAGACGTCCGAACGCAGGATCTGCGCGCCGGCCTGCTGCAACTGGGCCGCAATCAGGCCGCGGCCGCCGGGGGCGGTTACCAGGCCGATCTGCAGCCCCTGCACGTTGTCCAGGGCGGGCAGGCCCAGCAGCCCTTCGCTGTCCATGCGCTGAGGTGCCTGCACGTCGGCCACGCCCAGCGCCTGCAATGCACGTGCGGTGCCTTCGCCCACGGTCAGCCACGGGCCGCGCTGCGCGGCGGGCAGGTCCACCCACGCCGCTGCAGCCGCCACCGCCGCCGGGCTGGTGAAGACCACCCGCGGGCAGGCCAGCGCCTGGTTCAGCCGTTGTTCCACCGCCGCGCCCTGCAAGCGCCGCAGCCGCCACGGCGAAAACGCCAGCGTGGTCCCGCCGTAGCGGGCTGCGGCGCGGCGCAGCCCGGCATGCTGCCCCTGCGGGCGCAGCGATATCAGGGTCCAGCCAGTGGGTATCGTATGGTTGGGCATTGACGTCATTATGCGGGCCCTTCGTTGTCGTGGTTGCTGCTCGATGTCCGTTGATGCCCTGACTTCCTCGCTGGCCTCCCTGCAGGACGTGCTCGACTGCATGCCGGCCGTGCGCGCCATGCAGATCCGTCTGGATGGCTACGCCGACGGCGTGCTGCGCATCACCGCGCCGCTGGCCGCCAACGTCAACGACAAGGGCAATGCCTTCGGCGGCAGCCTGGCCTCGGTGCTCACCCTGTCCGGCTGGGCCCTGGTCAGCCTGCGCCTGCGCCTGGCCGGGCACGACGCCGAGGTCTACGTGGCCGACAGCAACCTGCGCTACCTGGCGCCGGTCTACGAGGACCTGCACGCCCATGCGGCCGCCGCCGAAAGCAGCGCCTGGGACACCTTCCTGTCCACCTTCCGCCAGCGCGGCAAGGCACGCATCAGCATCGTCGCCACCCAGCCCGGCGCCGATGGCCGGCCGGCGGCTGAATTCAGTGGTCGCTTCGTTGCCTTCGCCAAAGGGTAGGATGTCAGGCTGACGTCCTTGGGGAACCCACCGATGCGCCGCTTGATCCAGATCCTGTTGTGTTCGTTGCTGCTGGTCAGCGCCGTTGCCGGCGCGGCCGCCGACGATCTGACCCGCAAGCAGCGCAAGCTGCTGGAAGAAACCCAGATCGCCTACGGGGCCACCATCCGCTGGGGCACGATGGACGACGCCATCGCTTACCTGGACCCGCAGCTGCGCAAGGACAAGCCGCCCACCCAGTTCGAGCTGAACCGCTACGCCCAGCTGCGGGTGTCGTCCTACCGCGAGCGCAGCTCGGCTTCGCTGGACGGCGGCCAGGTCGAGCGCCGGGTGGAAATCGGGGTGATCAACCAGAACACCCAGGCCGAGCGCACCGTGGTGGTGACCGAGCGCTGGCGCTGGGACCCGGAAGCCAAGCGCTGGTGGCAGGCGGCCGGCCTGCCGGACCTCTGGCAGGGGCAGTGACGGCCCGCCTGCGGCTTGTGCGACAATCGGCCCCCGCTTATAGACCCGTGATCTGAGTGAATTACGAAGAGCTGCTGGCCTTTGCCGGCCGAAACCCGATGCTGTCCGCAGCCCTGGTGGGCCTGACCGTGGCGATCATCGTCACCGAGGTCCGCCGCCTGTTCCGGGGCTTCAAGGGCATCAAGCCGGCTGAACTGACCCAGCTGATGAATGCCGGCGGCGCCGTGGTGGTCGACCTGTCGGCCAGTGGCGACTTCGAGAAGGGCCACATTGCCGGCAGCCGCCAGGCGCAGGCCAGCGCGTTCGGTCCGGAGCACAAGCTGGTGGCCAACGCCAAGCAGAGCCCGGTGGTGCTGGTGTGCCGCAGCGGCAACGCCTCGGAAACCGCCGCCAAGGCGCTGAAGAAGGCCGGTTTCGAAAAAGTGTTCGTGCTCGACGGCGGCATTCCCGCCTGGCAGCAGGCCGAACTGCCGCTGGTCAAGGGTCGCAACTGATCGAACGCGGTGGCGGCATTGGCCTTGTGTGGGCCGCCTGCCGCCCCCATCGCTGTAGTTCGACCTACGTTTTCATTGCATTCATCTGGAGTTACAGGAAATGTCCGAAGAGATCACCAACGGCGCCGCTGCGCCGGTCGATGCCGCTACCGGCCCCGCTTTCACCGTCGAGAAGATCTACGTCAAGGACGTTTCCTTCGAGTCGCCGAACGCGCCGACCATCTTCAATGACCAGGTGCAGCCGGAGCTGCAGCTGAACCTGAACCAGCAGGTGCAGCGCCTGGGCGAAAACGCCTTCGAAGTCGTGCTGGCCGTGACCCTGACCTGCCAGGCCGGTGAGCGCACCGCCTACGTGGCCGAAGTGAAGCAGGCCGGCGTGTTCGGTCTGGTCGGCCTGGACCCGCAGTCGATCGACGTGCTGCTGGGCACCCAGTGCCCGAACATCCTGTTCCCGTACGTGCGCCAGCTGGTCAGCGACCTGATCCAGGCCGGCGGCTTCCCGCCGTTCTTCCTGCAGCCGATCAACTTCGAAGGCCTGTACGCCGAAACCCTGCGCCAGCGCCAGGAACAGGGCGACGCGCCGTCGCTGGCTGATTCCGAGCCGGCCGGCAACGCCTGAGCTTGGCTACGACGTCACGGATGAGCGATACCGCTGACAAAGTCGCCGTGCTTGGCGCCGGTTCCTGGGGAACCGCGCTGGCCACGCTGCTCGCCCGGCACGGTCACCCGACCGTGCTGTGGGGGCGCGATGCCGCCGTGGTCGAGGCCATCGACCAGCGCCATGAAAACCCCCGCTACCTGCCGGGCATCCCGCTGCCGGACAGCCTGCGCGCGACCACCGACATGGCGGCCGCCCTGCAGGATGCCGCCTGGATCCTGGTGGTGACCCCGTCGCACGCGTTCAATGAAACCGTGCGCGCGCTGGCGCCGCTGCGACCGGCCGGTGCCGGCGTGGCTTGGGCCACCAAGGGCTTCGAACCGGGTTCGGGCCGCTTCCTGCACGAAGTAGCGCGCGAAATCCTGGGAGACGACGTGCCGCTGGCCGTGGTCACCGGGCCGTCGTTCGCCAAGGAAGTGACCCAGGGCCTGCCGACGGCGATCACCGTGCACGGCGACGTGCCCGAGTTCGCGCAGACGGTGGCCGAAGCCATGCATGGCCCGGCGTTCCGTGCCTATACCGGCGATGACATGGTGGGTGCCGAACTGGGTGGCGCCATGAAGAACGTGCTGGCCGTGGCCACCGGCGTGGCCGATGGCATGCAGCTGGGCCTGAATGCCCGTGCCGGCCTGATCACCCGTGGCCTGAACGAAATGCTGCGGCTGGCCGCGGCCATCGGTGCCAAGCCGGAAACCCTGATGGGTCTGGCCGGGCTGGGCGATCTGGTGCTGACCTGCACCGGCGATCTGTCGCGCAACCGCCGCCTGGGCCTGGCCCTGGGCCGTGGGCAGACGCTGCAGGATGCCGTGCGCGAAATCGGCCAGGTGGTTGAATCGGTGCAGACCGCCGACGAAGTGATGCGACAGGCGCGCCGTCATGGCATCGACCTGCCCATTTCCGACCGCGTGCGTGCCGTGCTGCACGGCGAGCAGACGCCTGAAGAAGGCCTGCGCGCGTTGCTGGCGCGGGAACAGAAACCGGAATACCCGGATACCCTGTTCAAGTGATCTGAAGAACCCCGGCCCAGCGCCGGGGTTTTTTTTGGGGCGCGCGCGCGGCCATCCACGCATGGCGTGGATCTACAACCTGCGGGAACCCGCTCTTGGTAGGTGCCAAGCTTGCTTGGCACAGTGCATCACCGCGCGCGGCCCATCCACGCATGGCGTGGATCTACAACCTGCGGGAACCCGCTCCTGGTAGGTGCCAAGCTTGCTTGGCACAGTGCATCACCGCGCGCGGCCCATCCACGCGTGGCGTGGATCTACAACGTGCGGGAACCCGCTTTTGGTAGGTGCCAAGCTTGCTTGGCACAGCGCATCAGCGCACGCGGCCCATCCACGCGTGGCGTGGATCTACAACGTGCGGGAACCCGCTCCTGGTAGGTGCCAAGCTTGCTTGGCACAGTGCATCACCGCGCGCGGCCATCCACGCATGGCGTGGATCTACAACCTGCGGGAACCCGCTCCTGGTAGGTGCCAAGCTTGCTTGGCACAGTGCATCACCGCGCGCGGCCCATCCACGCGTGGCGTGGATCTACAATCGCGGCTTTACATCACGACACGGACAGGGAATGAAGTCCAGGAATCTCGCCATCTCATGGCTCATCGCGCTGTTGGCTGCGTGTTCGCCGGCACCTACACCGGCACCGCAGGCAGAGGCTGCGCCTGCACCCACGCCGATGGCACCCGAACCCGTACCCGCACCCGAACCCGAACCGTCCATCGAAGACGGCGTTGACCCATCGGTGTGGGACAACGAAGGCGAGCCCGAAGGCGAAACCCCCAGCGGCGAACTGAGCTGCCAGGACAGTCCGCTGGCCACCTACTTCTTCACCCTGGTGGGCGGCAACACGGTGGACGACTGCGGACGCAAGGACGCCCGGCTGCTGGCTGCGTTCGACGCGCTCATGCAGGACACCGCAGATGCCGAGTCCAGCGAGCCCGGCATCGCGCCGCTGCGCGAACGGCTGCTCAGTGGGCCCAGCGCACCGGGCCAACCGGTGCAGCTGCAGGACGGCGCCTGGTGGTTCTACACCGCCTGCCAAGCCCACCAGTGCCCCGGCACCGCGCTGGCGGTGCTGTACTCGCCCGAGCAGGGGCGCATGGTGGGCCGGCTGGCCGCGCGCTGCAAGGTGCGCTGGCTGGGCGGGCCCAACGACGAACAGCGCCAGCGCATCGCCCACCTGCGGCCGCTGGACCCGGCAACCCTGGCCGGCGAGGACGAGGACTGCCGGTAAGCGGGTGGCCTGGGCTATGCGTCCGGGCGCAGGCGCGTGCTGATCTGCGCGGTCATCGCCAGGCAGGCCATCATCAGCCCTTCCACCACGCGGTCGCCGGGGTGATCGCTGGGCGGGCCGTTCTGGCGGATACGCTCGGCGGCCAGCAGCATTTCCAGGCCCACACGCAGGCCGGACAACGCGCATTCGGCGTCGGCCAGTGCCTGCTGCCGGCCGGGCATCAACTGGCGTTCGGGCCAGGGCTGGCCATCGGCGGCCGCGCCCTGGCCGATGCGGCGCAGCGCGGCAACGAAGGCGCTGGGCAGTTCAGCGGTGTCGGCCGTGGCCGGTTGATCGGCGCTGGGGGCAGCGCGGTGCGGGTGCAGGCGGGGGAATTCCGGGGTGGTCATGGCTGGGGCTCCGTGCGGGACGAACGGTGGCCGCCACACAAAGGTGGCGGGCGGAGACGTGGCTCGAAAACCGGGGCTTCTGCTATTCCGGCAGGCACAAGGCCTCCACGCTCCGCCCGCCATGGCCGGCAGACGGATTGCCAGCCGGCGCCACGTTAGGCGACGCCGGCTGGCAAGCGTAATCAAGCAGAAGCACGGGTTTTCGAGGCCCGGCCACCGGTGCGCTGGTGGCCCACCCTGTCTACCCGCGCAGCCGCGCTGCGCCCATCAGACAAGTTGCAATCGCACCACGGTGCGACGCGCCTGCGTAGTCTTCCATGCCGTCCAAACCCCTGCGGCAACACGTGACGCAGGCGAACGCCGCCCAGTGCCGATATGCGACAACGGTCTTCATCGCGCCCCTTTGCTGCGCACCATCCAGTGCCAGTTGCGACAGCGCTGCAGTGCTACGCTGCGCCCAAACCGTCGCACCGTTCCTCCACGTTGTTCCGATAAGGGCCCGAGCCATGACGGATGCCACAACGCCTGTCGACCTGTTCGCCGCACTGCGCAGCCTGCTGCGCGACGCCGCCGGTTCACTGCAGGTGGTGCACGACAGCCCCGAACACTTCTACGCCAACGGCCCGCACCCCGATGCCAAGGGCAAGCCGCAGTTCTTCGGCGCGGTGAAAGTGTCCGGGCGCAAGCACGCCTTCCACTTCATGCCGGTCTATGAATTCCCCGAGCTGCTGGCCGGTATCAGCCCGGCGTTGAAGAAGCGCATGCAGGGCAAGTCCTGCTTCAACTTCGACACATGGGATCCGGTGCTGATGGACGAACTGGCACAGCTGGTCACGCAGGGAACAGCCCGCTACCGCGCGCTGGGTCGGCTGTAGGCGGCGCCGTTTCGAACGGCAGATCCGTACTCAGCCTTCGTGCACGTAGCGGTCCTCGACAATCTCGGTTACCTCGTCATCCTCGTCCAGGCGGAACTCGAGATACCCGTCGTGTTCGCTGAAGACGGCCACGCCCTTCGTTTCATCGATCACGCAGAAGGACAGCGGCACGGCCATGAAGAAGCCGCCGCGACTTCGCAGTTCAACACGGCGCGCATGGCTGAAATCGAGCACGCCCAGACCTCTTTCGCGCAGTTCCTGCGCTGAACGCCCGCGCTTTATCGACAGTTCCTCTGCCCAGTCGCGCACGACGTCCATGGGGCTGCGTAGGGGCTTGATCTGCATGATGTGCCATTCCGTCTGCGTGGACGACAAGCCTAACCTGCATGACCTGTGGCATGGACCGACCGCTATCTGAAGCGGCTGGAAGGCGGCGGTTGAAGCTCGCGCGGCCTAGCGCGGTGAACCCGCCGCGCGCACCGACGCCCTGGCAATGATCACCACATAGGTGACCAGCATGCCGGCAGCCAGGCCCATGACTTCCATTTCCCAGTTGTCACGGTACGGGGAAGGGCCGGCGATGGCCCAGCCCAGCAGCAATGCCGCCATCAGCGCCATCATGCGGTGGGCCGAGGTGATCAGTGCATCTTCGCTGGCGTGGCCCAGGTTGGGATCCCAGCGGCCGATCAACCAGCCAAAGCCACGCCAGTAGTCCCGCCCCACCAGGTAGTGAAGGAACACCACCCCGGCCAGTGCGCTCAGCAGGAACTGCAACAGGGGATGCATGGGTCGTCCTTGTACGCGCGTGGGGGATCAGCCGTGTGGTTCAGCCGGGCAAGCAGGTCGACCGCCAGCACGAGACATCGCGTGCATCACCTCGTCGCTGGAGGTTTGAAGGCAGGTCTTGCCTGCTTACCCCGCTGCACGGTGGGGCCGCCGCCCTCGACCCTGCTCAGAAAGTTCTCGCTCACCCGATCCCAAGCCTTGGCTGCGGTACTGAACCCTCGCCCTGGCGAGGACTTACGTTAAATCGCCCCGCATCGCGGGGAATCGTCACGTTGTGAGGGATTCTACGAACTTCCCATCCATCGGGCCAAACCACTACAAGTTCCCTGAACGGGAACTTCATTCATGTACTGGTCAGTACAATATTCAGGGTCGATTTCACCAGCAAACGGATAATTCACACCTGTCGACCGCCTCCTCTCTCCCTCTCCCGGGAGGCGGCCGACGAAACCAAAAATAATTAAAGGTGTGTCCCGATGATCAAGAATTCGCTGCTTGCCCTGGGTCTGCTGGCTGCCCTGCCGTTCGCTGCATCGGCTGCCGATGGCCTGTCGTACAACTACGTTGAAGGCGGTTACGTGAACACCGATGCCAAGGGCGGCGACGCCGATGGCTGGGGCGTGAAGGGCTCGGTTGCAGTGCACCCGAACTTCTCGGTCTTCGGTGACTACAGCAAGCAGGAAACCGACACCTTCAAGAACGATGTCGCCCAGTGGCGCATCGGTGCCGGCTACAACTATGGCATCGCACCGAACACCGACCTGGTGGCTCGTGTTGCGTACCAGAAGTTCGACCTGAAGCACGGCCTGGACTTCAACGGCTACTCCACCGAAGTGGGTCTGCGTACCGCGTTCAACCCGTACCTGGAAGGCTATGCGCTGGCCGGTTACGAGGATTACAGCAAGAAGCACGGCATCAATCCGGAAGGCGAGTTCTACGGCCGCGTCGGCGCCACCGCCAAGTTCAACCAGAACTGGGGCCTGAGCGGCGAAGTGAAGCTGGCCAAGGCCGGCGATCGCGAGTGGTTCGTGGGTCCGCGCTTCAGCTGGTAAGACATCGCTCTGTCGTTAGTGCGTGTAAGTGGCATGTGACTCTCTCTCTCTCCCGCATGCCATCCGAAGCCCGGCCTTGTGCCGGGCTTCTTTTTTGCCTGGAATCGCCGCGTCGCCCAACGGTAGATCCACGCCATGCGTGGATGCTCTCCTCAGCCACGCATGGCGTGGCTCTACTGCAGCCGTGTTCGGGGTGGTTCGGCTATGATCGCCGCCTCAAGCCAGCAGGATGTTCCATGAATTCCCAGCCCGCCCCGATCACCGCCCTGAACCACACGCTGGACAACGAGCCGCAGCAGATCACTGCGCCGTTGACCCATTGCGCGGCCTTCCTGGTGCTGAAGGTGAAGGACGATGCCGATTCCATCGCCACGGTGCGGCAGGTGCTGGGCAGCACGGACGATCTGATCAAGAACACCGCCATCCGCGAGATCGAGCGCACATTCACCTGCAACGTGGCCATCGGCCATCGCGTGTGGGAACCGCTGGTGGGCAGCACGCCGCCGCGCGAGCTGAAGCCGTTCCGCCAGATCCAGGGCGCCACCCACACCGCGGTTTCCACCCCGGGTGATCTGCTGTACCACATCCGCGCGCGCACCCAGGACCTGATCGTGGCCTTCGAGCGCAACCTGCTGCTGGCCTTCGGCGATGCGGTGGAAACGGTGGATGAAGTGGCCGGCTTCCGTTACTTCGACGGCCGCGACCTGCTCGACTTCGTCGATGGCACGGCCAACCCGGAAGGGCTGTCGCTGCCGGAGGCCACCATCGTGGGCGACGAAGACCCCGACCATGCCGGCGGCAGCTACGTGGTGGTGCAGAAGTACCTGCACAACCTGGAGGCCTGGCGCGCGCAGAAGACCGAAGCACAGGAAGCCATCATCGGCCGCACCAAGCACGACAACATGGAACTGGACGATGCACCGGCCGATGCGCAGAAATCGCACAAGACGCTGTGCACCATCGAAGATGCCGACGGCGAGCACGAGATCCTGCGCGACAACATGCCGTTCGCGCGCCCGGGCCACAACGAGTACGGCACCTACTTCATCGGCTACACGCGCCGGCTGTGGGTGATCGAGCAGATGCTGGAGCGCATGTTCATCGGCAATCCGGCGCCGCTGCACGACCGCATCCTGGATTTCTCCACGGCGGTCACCGGCGTCACCTTCTTCGCGCCCTCGCGCAAGGTGTTGGCCGACCTGGGCGAGTAGATCCACGCCATGCGTGGATGAAGCCGCGCGGCCCGGCGCACCTGGGCAGTCGAGCAAGCTCGACTCTACGGGGCCGAGGCGACCTGCGGTGCGCGCGCGGCGGCCTGCCACGCGCGCAGGCCGAATACCGCCAGGCCCAGGAAGAACACGTACAGCGCCGCGGTCACGTGCAGCGACTTGAACAGGTACGTGCCCACGTACACCACGTCCACGCCGATCCACACCCACCAGCACGCCGCATGCCGGCGTGCCTGCCACCACTGGCCGACCAGGCTGAGTCCGGTCAGCAGGGCATCCAGCCACGGCAGTGCGGCATCGGTGAAGCTGTGCATGACCGCACCCAGCGCCACCCCGCCGCACACGCCGATGGCCAGGTCGCGCAGCAGCTTGCCGCGCGCCAGCGGCACGATGCGGATGCTGCCTTCATCGGCGGCATGCTGGCGCCAGTTCAACCAGCCGTAGACCAGGAAGCCGCCGAAGATCACCTGCAGCAGGGTGTCCGAATACAGCTTGGCTTCGGCGAACACCAGCCCGTACAGCGTTACCGACAGCAGCCCCACTGGCCAGGCCGACAGCCGGCGCCGGGCCATCAGCCAGACGCCCAGCACGCTGCACAGCGCGGCGGTCCACTCGAGCACGGCCCCGTTCACAGCGCGAACGTCACCGACAGGCGCGCCTGTCGCGGCGCACCGGGGAACAGGTAGTAATCACCGGCGCTGCTGCCGGTGTCACGCCAGTAGAAGCGGTTGAACACGTTGTCCACTGACAGGTTCCAGGTGACCGCACGTTCGTGCAGGCGGTGCTGGAAGCGCAGGCCGGCATCGAACACCGAATAGTCCGGCGCACGCACCGCGCCATCGGCACGCGCCACGTTGGCCGATGCGTAGCGCCAGCCCCCGGTCACCTGCAGGCCCTGCACGAACGGCAGCGCGTAGGCCAGGTGCACGCTGGCGCGCACCTTCGGCACGTTCACCAGCTGGTGCCCTTCATAGGCCGGCGTTCCGGCATCGCGTGCGCGTGCGCGCAGCACGCTGGCGCTGGCCACCACCTGCAGCGCATCGGTCAGCTGGCCGTTGGCGGTCAGCTCCAGGCCGGTGTGGGTCTGCTGGCCTTCCTGCACGAAGGTGAAGCCCACATCGCTGTCGTCCGGCTTGGCGTACTGGTAGGGCTGGCTGATGCGGAACACCGCCGCGCCCACGCTCAGCGCCTCGTTCGGCGCGTACTTCACGCCCGCTTCCAGCTGGCGCGATTCCACCGCCGGCAGGAAGGTGTCGGCGTTGCTGGTCCAGAACGGCGCTTCCTGCCCCAGCGAAATGCCACGCACGTAGCTGGCGTAGGCATTCAGCTGGTCGGTGGCCTTCCACACCAGGGCGGTCTGCGGCAGGAAGCGCGACAGGCGGCTGTGTCGTTGCGGGTTGCCGCGCTTGTCGTAGGCGCGCTCGTCCAGGCGCACGTAGCGGCCACCGGCCAGCCACTGCCAGTCGTCACCGAAGCTGAGCCGGTTCAGCGCAAAGAAGGCGTTCTGGCGGCTGTCCAGGCGCCGCGCGGACGGGCCCGGCTGCAGCGGCGACGGATCGAACACCGGCACCTGGCCGTCGTGGTAGTTGGCGGTGCCCACGTACTCGTTCACGCTGGGGCGGCGGTCCACGGTGCGGCGGTAGGTTTCGCCGCCCAGGGTCAGCTCATGGCCCACGCTGCCGGTAGTGAAGCGCCCGCGCAGCTCGGCGCGTGCCTGCTGGTTGCGGCGGGTGTCGTCGGGGCTGCGGTAATCGTAGACATCGTAATCGCCATTGGGCGCGAAGTAGTTGCCCGGCACGCTGCCGTCGGCGCACTGCGCGGCGTAGTAGCAGCCGTAGGCGAAGGCCACGTTGTCATCGATCACCGTGCGGCTGTGGCCCAACGCCACGCGCGACTGCCAGCTGCTGCTGAAATCGTAGGTGTGCTGCACAGTGATGTTGGTGCTGGCAATGCCCACCGGCATCTGCCACGGCTGGTAGCCCAGCAGGTGGTCACGGTCCACGCCGCGCGGCAGTTCGCTGGCACCCAGCAGCTGGTAGCCCGATGCCGAGCGCTGCGAACTGGTCTGGTAGTTGGCATCCATTTCCAGCTTGCCGCGTTCGCCGATCAGCCAGTCGGCGGCCAGCGAATAGAAATTGCGGCGGCCATCGAGGTGTTCGATATACGAATCGCTGGCATCCCAGGCGGCGTTGAAGCGCACGCCGAAGCGCGGGGTCAGCCAGTGGCCCACGTCCACGGCGGCGTAGCGCGAGCCTTCCGAATCGGTGCCCAGGGTGACCGTGCGCACTTCGGCCGGGCGCTTGCCCACGTAGTTGATGATGCCGCCCGGGGCCATCACCCCGGCAGCCAGGCCGGCTTCACCCTTCAGGATTTCCACCGATTCCACGTTCTCCAGCGCCAGCCGCTGTTCGCCGGCCATCGACAGGCCGTTGAAGCGGTAGCCGGTGGCGGCGTCCAGCGCGAAGCCGCGAATGGCCACGTTCTGGTAGTAGCCCACCGGGGCATAGGCATCGCCCAGCGAGGCATCGTTGCTGGCCAGTTCGGACAGCGAACGCACCTGGCGCTGTTCCAGGTAGCTGCGGTCGAGCACGTTCACCGATGCCGGGGTGTCTTTCCAGCTGCCACCGCCGAAGGCATTGGCGCGCGAACTGGCAGAGGCGGGCTTGCCGGCCTGCACGCGCACGGCGGCCAGATCGGTGGGCGAACGATCGGAGGTGTCGGCGGCATCGGTGGCGGCCTCGCTGGCATGCAGCGGCAGGGCGGCACACAGGGCCAGGGCGAGCAGGGTGGGGCGCAGGCAGCGGTTCATTCGGTTCGTCTTCTGACAGCAAGGGAGACGAAGCGACGGCGCACGGACGCACGGGCCCAGGGAACGGGGTGCGACAGCTGCTCAAAGCTCCCTACGCCGGTGCAAACCGGATCAGGTTCCAAGGGACTCTCTCAGCCTGGCAGATCCAGGCACCCCCGCTTCAGGTGACCATTTCACTACAAACCGTACGGATTTGCGAGTCCGGGAACGGGGCAGGGGGGCCGGGGCTGGGGGTCAGATCCCTTTCCGCAGGAAAGGGCTCTGACCCCCAGGCCTGTAGGACGCTATGCCGCAGCGCGCAGCGCCTGCAGCAGGCCCTGGCCGGCCTCGGTATGGAACCAGGCCGGGTGGCCCAGCATGAACGGCTGCCAGGCTACGTCGGCATTGGCAGTAGAGCCGGTGATGCCTTCGAAGTACTCCACTTCGGACAGTGCGAAGTCGAAATGCACCATCGGCAGCAGGTCGACCAGCAGGTGCACGCGCTCGGCCGACAGCGGCAGCACCTGCCGGTAGCCGGCCAGCAGGGCCAGGGCGATATCGGGGCGCACCGCGTCGGCGCCGCGCTGCAGCTCCAGCCAGGCCACCGCATTGCGCTCGATGGCCGTGGCCAGGTCGAACAGCGCGCTGGTGGGCGAGGCCAGGCCGAAATCCAGTACGGTGGCGATCTGCCCGTCGCGGGCCCACAGCAGGTTGGAGACGTGCCAGTCGTTGTGCGCCCACAGCCGCGGTTCGTGCTGCAGCCGCTGGGCCAGGCCGGCATGCCAGGGCAGCACGTGCTCGCGCAGCTGCGCCTGCCAGGGAATGCGCGCCAGGTAGCGGGCCAGGCCGGGGCGATCAGGCAGGCTGGCCTGCAGCGCCGCGATGGGATCGTGTGCGCGGATCAGATCGTCGCGTGCCACCAGGATGTGGGTATCGCGCTGCGGCGCCTGGTAATCGGCTGCGGCACGGTGCAGCCGGGCCAGCATGCGGCCTGCTTCCTGCGCCTGTGCGATGTCGGTCAGCAGGGACCACGAAGGTGCATCGCGATAGAGGTCCACGCCGGCGCCCACCGCGTGCAGTTCGTAAGTCCAGGGGCCCTGCTCCAGCGCGGTCTGCCCGTTGTCTGCAGCCAGCACCTGCACCACCGGTACATCACGCGCCGCCAGATGGGCAACGAAACGGTGTTCTTCCTGCAGCACGGCGGCACTGCGCACGCTGTGGTGGTGGCGCTTGATGAAAACGGCGCCGTGTTCGCCGCGCGCGATCGCCGCGGCCGAGAGCGGGCGCGGGCTGTGCCATTGCAGCGTGGCAGTAAGGCCGAGCTGCGTATAGCGCTGCCCCAACCAGGCCAGGTCCTGCGCGGAAATCGCCGGCCAGTCGGCCGCGACCTCATCGTTGTTCAGGCCCTGCACGCGGTGGGATGTATCGGTCATGGTGGCGCGTTCGCAGATCGGATGGGCAGCAGCACAGCGCGCTCATGGTACCGCCCGTGCCGCGTTCCTGCGCTGGCCCGGTGAAGAGGGCGCATACCCGTGCTGGTTACACTGGCAGGCTTACATTTTGGAAACAGGGAGGCACCGGGACGCAATCGTGCGATGTTTTTTCTCTATTTTTCTTGGCGCACTGGCGTGCGCATCGGCCGGCCAGGCGCTGGCACAGCCCCACGATCCCAATGCGGAACCGTGGTTCGACGCAGGCGGCGCCGTCCGCTTCAACTATGGGTGGCTGGATTACGGCCCCACCAGCGGACTGCAGC
The DNA here is from genome assembly GCF_003086875.1 of Stenotrophomonas sp. ZAC14D2_NAIMI4_6. Taxonomy (NCBI): domain Bacteria; kingdom Pseudomonadati; phylum Pseudomonadota; class Gammaproteobacteria; order Lysobacterales; family Lysobacteraceae; genus Stenotrophomonas; species Stenotrophomonas sp. ZAC14D2_NAIMI4_6. The sequence goes on from NZ_CP025996.1 coordinate 201,219, forward strand.
TGGAACTGCTGCGTGCCGACATCGATGCCGGTGCCGGGCCGTTGTTTTTCTCGGCGCAGTACCGCTGGTATGACGGCTTCGATGCGGTCCACCATGCCTATGCAGGTTGGCAGTTCAACGAAGACACCGATCTGCGTGCGGGTATCCAGCAGGTGCCGTTCGGACTGCTGCCCACGGCTTCGCAGAGTTTCTGGTTCGGCTCTGGCTACTACCTGGGCATCGAGGATGACTACGATCCCGGCCTGGTGCTGCAGCATCGCAGTGGCCACCACCTGTGGCACGTCGGCTGGTTTGCCGGCGATGAGTACGGCGACGCGGCGCGCTACGACCGCTACTCGTTCGATGTGGCGCGCACGCCGGAGCTGCCCTATCGCGAGCGCGACCGGGTAAACCTGCGTTACGAGCATGACCGTGACTGGCACGGTGGAACCCTGTTGTTGGGTGCGTCGGCGTTCAGCGGTTCGGTGCAGAACGTGGAAACGCGCCGCCATCATGAACACCACGGCATGGCCGTGCATGCGCAATGGGCGCGCGATGGCTGGACCACCCAGCTGCAATGGGCGCGCTACCACTACGCTGTGCCGGGCGCGACGATCGCGTTATCGGCTTTCCAGGCACCGTTCCAGATCGCGCGCAAGGCTGATGTGCCCAGCGTCAACGTGGCCTATTCGTTTGGCGAACAGCGTTGGCTGGATGACATCACCTGCTACAACAACCTGAGCATGACCCGCCCGCTGCAACGCCAGCCCGGCATGCGCGACTCGTGGCAGAACGTCACCGGCTGCAGCCTGGGCAGGGGCATGATGCTGACCTACATCGACTGGATCGCCGGGAAGAATATGTGGTTCGCCGGCGGCGATGGCATCGGCCTGGACCCGCAAGGGCCCTCACGCTGGCACTCACGCCTGAACCTCAATATCGGTTTCTACTTCTAGGACGCCCTTCATCGCGGTCCGCCGCGTATTCCCTTCACGCATTTCCGTTCACGGAGGACGACATGCCGAGCTCCGCTCCGCACCCCACCCCCGTCAGGCAGCGCATCCTGCCGCAGGTATTCATTCCCACCGCGGCGATCGTCATCGCCCTGCTCGCCCTGGCCGCGTTCGCCCCGGACCTGGCCACACGCTGGTTCACCGCCGCCAAGACCTGGACCGCCAACGATGCCGGCTGGTTCACCATCCTGGCCGTCGCCGGCTTCCTGGTGTTCGTGGTGGGCGTGGCCATCAGCGGCTATGGCCGCATCAAGCTGGGCCCGGACCACAGTCGCCCCGACTACAGCTATGCCTCGTGGTTCGCGATGCTGTTTGCCGCCGGCATGGGCATCGGCCTGATGTTCTTCGGCGTGGCCGAACCGATCATGCACTACGCCACCCCGCCCACCGGCACGCCGGAATCGGCCGCGGCGGCGCGCCAGGCCATGCGCATCACCTTCTTCCACTGGGGCGTGCATGCCTGGGCGATCTACGCGGTGGTGGCGCTGGCGCTGGCGTACTTCGGCTTCCGCCACAACCTGCCGCTGCGCGTGCGCTCGGCGCTGTACCCGCTCATCGGTGAACGCATCCACGGGCCGATCGGCCACACCGTGGATACCTTTGCTGCGCTGGGCACCATCTTCGGCCTGGCCACCTCGCTGGGGCTGGGCGTGATGCAGATCAACTCGGGCCTGAACTACCTGTTCGGGCTGGAAGTGAGCACGCTGGTCCAGGTGGTGCTGATCGCCGTCATCACCCTGGTGGCCACCGGCTCGGTAGTGGCGGGCCTGGACAGCGGCGTGCGCAGGTTGTCGGAATTGAACATGATCCTGGCGGCGGCACTGCTGGCCTTCGTGCTGGTCTGCGGGCCCACCGTGCACCTGTTGCAGGTGCTGGTGCAGAACACCGGCATGTACGTGTCGCAGCTGTTCTCGATGACCTTCAACCTGTACGCCTACGAGCCCACCGGCTGGCTGGGCGGTTGGACGCTGTTCTATTGGGGCTGGTGGATCGCCTGGTCACCGTTCGTGGGCATGTTCATCGCGCGTATCTCGCGTGGCCGCACCGTGCGCGAATTCGTGGTGGGCGTGCTGCTGGTGCCGCTGGGCTTCACCTTCCTGTGGATGACCATCTACGGCAACACCGCTTTGTTCATGGTGCGCGCCGAAGGGGTACAGGAACTGGTGCAGACCGTTTCCAGCGACAGCTCCATGGCGCTGTTCGAATTCCTGCGCCACCTGCCGTGGACGATGGCAACCTCGTGCCTGGCGGTGCTGCTGGTGGCGTTGTTCTTCGTCACCTCGGCCGATTCGGGAGCATTGGTGATCGACATGCTCACCTCCAAGGGTGAGGAGGAATCACCGCTGTGGCAGCGCATCTTCTGGGCGTTGCTGGTGGGTGCGCTGGCGGTGGCGCTGTTGTTTGCCGGTGGCCTGGAATCACTGCAGGCGGCCACGATCGCCAGCGCGTTCCCCTTCACCCTGGTGATGATCCTGATGTGCTGGGGCCTGCTGAAAGCGATGCGCCTGGATGCCACCAAGCGCTCGATCATCCGCGACGCACGCATCCTGCCCGGCACCAGCGATGACTGGCGTGCGCGCCTGCGGTTGCTGGCGCACAACCCGGTGCAGGCCGAGGTGCTGCGCTTCATCGACCAGCAGGTGATGCCGGCCCTGCAGGACGTGGCCGGTGAACTGCGGCGACAGGAGCTGGAGGTCGAGGTGACCCTGGGCGAGGATGGCCGCGCCTGGCTGCAGGTCGGCCATGGCCAGGAAATGGACTTCTTCTACTCGGTGCGGCCGCAGCCGTACGAGCCGCCCAGCTTCACCCTGCAGGACCCGCGCCGTGCCGCCAAGGCCGGGCGTTACTTCCGCGCCGAGGTCTACCTGCGCGAGGGCGGGCAGGACTATGACGTGATGGGCTGGACCCGCGTGCAGCTGATCCACGATGTGCTGGATCAGTACGCCCGCCACCGGCAGTTCCTGGACCACGTGCGCTGAACAGCAGAACGCCGGCCGTCACTGCGGCCGGCGTTCCGGGTGTTGCCAGGTGTACTTACCAGCCGCGGTGGCGACCGCGGTCGTGGCGGTAGCGGCGATCGTCGTGGCGGTAGTAGCGGCGGTCGTGGCCGCGGTCATGGCCGTAGCGACGGTCATAACGGCGGTCGTAGCGACGATCGTCGTGACGGTCCTTGGTGGTCAGGTTGCCGATGGCACCACCGGCCACGGCACCGCCCACGGTGGCGGTCGGGTCGCCGTTGGAAATCAGGTGACCGGCCACGCCGCCCACCACGGCACCGACCACGGTGCGCTTGTCCTTGCGTGACAGGGCGCTGGCATCGCCGACCACGGCCAAGCCGGCCAGCAGCGCCAGGGCGAGGCCGAGGCTGCGGAAGCTGAGTGAGGACGTATTGAGCATGTTCGGGTCTCCAGTTGGGGGCATGCCACGCGGGGCAGGGAAGGCGCCAGGGCGCCGTGGCTGCCGCAGGTACCACGCTGGGCTTCGGACATTGCCGGAACATTGCGTGGGCCACCCGGTCGGCGTGCGCATTCATCTAGCGTCATGCGCCATGAAGCCCGCCTGAAAGGAGAAAGCTGAACCGAAGGTTCGGAGCCCGCCCTGCGGACGGAATCCGAACCCAGGGTCAGATCCCCTTCCGCAGGAAAGGGCTCTGACCCGAAGCCGGCACCACCGGCCTCAGTGCCCCATCGCGCGCTGGTTCTGGCGCACCTGTTCCTGCTGCTGATCGTCCTGCTGCTGCAGCACGTTCGGTGCGCCCTGCACGGCACCGCTGCTCAGGGCCACGCTCTGTTCGCTGGCGGCCTTGGCATCGACCGAGGCACGCACGGCGGCCGGGTCGCCCATCGCGCCCTGCACGGCAAACAGACGTTCACCGTTCATGCTGGGCACCACCGAATCGATGCGCTGCAGACCGGCGGCATGGGCGTCGCGGGTGAGCGTGGCGGCGGTGGCTTCCAGCGCGTGGCGGTCCTTGAACGTACCGGGCGGCAACTGCTCCAGACCGTGCACGGCCTGGTTGTACATCGGGTTGCGCGGGTGGCGTTCGTCGTTCAGCAGCGGACGTTCGCGCGCATCGTTGATGGCATCGAGCGTCTTCGGGCCGATGATGCCGTCCACGGCCAGGCCGTTGTCCTTCTGGAACTCACGCACGGCCGCTTCGGTGTTGCGGCCGAACTTGCCATCCTCGAACAGCGGCTTGCCGTCGGCACCCACGTAGCCCAGGTGGCCCAGCTGTTCCTGCGCCTTGCGCACGCCTTCGCTGTGGTCGCCATTGCGGTGGATCTCGCTGCGCGGCGCGCTGGCGGTGGCCTGCGCAGGTGCTTCCTTGCCCTGTTCGTGCTGTTGGGTCTGGCTGCGGTTTTCCAGCAGGTCGCGCGCCTTGTGCAGCGGGTCGGAGGCGAACAGCTTCCAGTTCGGGTGGTTTTCCACCTGCTTCAGGTAGTCCTCCACCGGCATGGTGTGCACGCCCAGCTTGCCGGTGGACTGGCTGATCAGCAGCTTGTCGGTGTTGGGGTCGCGCACCACCATCACGATGTGGTCGATGCCGTTCCAGTGCTCGTGCTTGGTCTTGGCCGTGTCCAGGCCGATCACCATGCCTTCCTGCAGCGCGCCCGGCTTCAGGATGTCGTCGCGCTGCAGCAGCACGCCCGAATCCTTGTAGGCCTGCTGCACGATGCCGCCGGAACCGGCGAAGCCCAGCTTGATCTTGTCGGCATCGCCATAGACGGCGTGGCCGGCCTTCTGGTTGATCTCGTCCTGGGTCTTGTTCAGCATCGTGCCGACCCAGCCGGAGCAGTCCACGTAGCCCTGGTCCACGTTCTTGCCGGTGATGCCGTTGCCACGGTAGTACTGGCTGGACGCGATGTTGATTGCGTACTTCACATCGTCGTACTTCACGCCGGCATCGTAGGCGGCGGTCAGGGCGATGCCCGGCTTGTCCTGGTTGGCCGCCGCTGCAGCCGACACGGTGGCGGCGGTGGGCGCCGGCACGGTCTGGGTCGGGCCCGCGGCGGCCTGCACCGGTGCACTGCGCGCCGGCGCATCGGCGCTGATGGCGGCGATGTTCTTTTCCGGAATGCTGATGCCGTCGTACTTGCGGTCGTAGTACTGGGCGAAGGTGCTGGCCAGGTCCTTGTCGTTCATCGTGCGCATTTCCGCGCGGGTGTGGCCGGTCAGCGCTTCGATGTCGCTGCCGATCTGGCCCATGATGCGCGGGCGCATGTTGATCGGTTCGCCGTGGCCATCACGCACCACGCCGAAGGTGCCGGTGGCGATGGCGGTCTGGATGGAGCCGTAACCGGCCGCACCCTGCTGGTGGGCCAGGTACAGGTCCAGGCCGGTGGGCGATGCTTCGCCGGACAGGTACGGGTGGCCGGTGCGCGCGTGGCGCTTTTCCATGTCGGCCAGGTTGCGCTGGAACATGTCCGCGGCCGCTTCGGTGTTGCGGGTCGGGTCGTACTCGTGGCCGCTCAGGCCGTACTGGCGCGCCGACGACGGCAGGAACTGGAACAGCCCCTTGGCGTCGGTGCGGCTGTTGTGCGCGCGCTCGTCGAACTGGCCGCCGGTCTCGATATGGGCAAAGCGCAGGAAGTCTTCGCTGGGAATGCCCTTGCGCTGGGCCACCTGTTCGATGATGTCGAGAACTTCCTGTCTGCTGTAGTCACGTTGTGCCATGACGTTTTCCTCTGGGGTTGATGGAGCGGCCTGTGCCGCGTTACGCCAACCGGACTCATCCGTGAGTCATCAACATGTCGGTCAACAGGTACTGCGTGTAAGGGTTACTGCGCGACGTAGGCCTTGCGGGCGGCGTCGTAGTAATAGCGGCGCGCATCGCCGGCACCCAGTGCACGGGTCTGCCCCGGTGCATCGATGGTGGTGCCGGTGGCGGCCACGGTGATGGCCGGCAGGTCGCTGCCCGCCACGGCGCTGAAGCTGAGCGTGCCCTGGTTGCTGATGCACGGCATCACCGCGCCGTCGTCGCAGGCAGCCGAATTGTCTTCGCCGGTGTTCACCGTGCCGGCACTGGCCCAGACCTGACCATCTTCGGACGTCTCGTAGTCCGGGTTGAACACCAGGATCTCGTAGCCTTCCACGCTGGTGCCGTTGCTGAAGCTGCGGGTGGGCACGGCCAGCACCAGCTTGCCGGCGGCGGTGCGGTGTTCGACCGGCTTGCGCTTGCCGTCCACGTCCGGGGCGGTGCCATAGGCGCCGATCGCACCGATCCACGGCTCCACGCCCTTCAACACCCAGGGGCGGTCGGGCTTGTCACCGCTCAGGGTGAAGGTGGCTTCGGACAGGGTGACACGGCTTTCCGGGCCCACGTCGTCTTCGCCGGGCTTGCCGAACTTCTGCGGCGTGTTCCAGGCAAAGCCGGTGTAGTAACGGGTGCCGGCCACTTCGTAGCTGTGGCCGAACCAGAAGGTCGCCACGGCGCCATTGGCCACTTCGTAGGAGACGGCGCCGTCGCCATCCACCTGGTAGATGAAATACAGCACGCTGCCGGCATCGGGCGGGGTGGCAACCGCGGCGGGGGTCGCGGCGGCGGTGGCGGAGTTCTGCATGGGGGCAACTTCCTGTCGTGGCGCGGCGGCGCCCTGGGGTGACGCGGTCGAGGTCGAGGGAGTGCAGGCGCTGGCCAGCAGCGAAACGGCCAGGCCAGCCAACGCCATGCGCAATCGCGGGCGGGCGGCAGCCGGGACGTATCGGGGGGAATGGGTCATGCGCCTCTCCATGGTGTGCGGGCGTCGGGCCGGATGGCCAACGCAGAATGCGCGCCGCCCGCAGTCGGGCAGCGTGGTGATGGGCCGGTCGATTCCTTCGACCTCGCATGGGAGAGCCCATCGGCGCGGATCATGGCACAGCTGTGGCGTCGATCACAGTGTCAGCAGCGGGCGGCCACCGTGAAACCGTGAATCAGTTCTCAGATTTTGCCGTCGCGCAGGTAATCGAACAGCTCGGCGTCGCCCTTCAGCCCCAGCTTCAGCATGGCATCGCCTTTCTGCCGGCTGATGGTGCTGACGCTCTTGTGCAGCTGCAGCGAGATCTCCTTCACGGTCATGCCGGTGCCGAGCAGGCGCAGCACTTCCACTTCGCGCGGTGACAGCGGCTTGCCGTCGCCTTCGCGCATGCGCCAGCTGCCGGCCTCTTCCACGCGCTCGCGCAGGCTGCGGCTGATGTAGGACTGGCCGCGGTAGACCGCCTGGATCGCCTGTGGCAGTTCTTCCATGGACGAGCTCTTGTCCACCAGGCCGAGCACGCCGCTGTCCAGCACCATGCGCAGGATGGCCAGGTTGTTGGACACGCTGAGCAGCAGCACCGGCAGATCGGGATAGCGGCGGCGGATCATGCCGATCATCGCGAAGCCGTCGGCCTGGGCGCTGCCGGGCATGGAATAGTCGGTGACCAGCAGGTCGCAGGGCTGGCTGGCCAGCAGTGCGATCAGGGCCTGGGCATTGTCGGCTTCGCCAACCACCCGGCCCACGCCGCTGGATTCGATGACCGCGCGGGTTCCGATGCGGACCACGGGGTGATCGTCTGCGATGATGATGCGCAAGGTCATGCTCTAGTATGGCCTTCGGGCAGTGCCGGCCGCGAGCAGCGCGGTACCCGGCGGGTTCAAGGGAGATCGTCGCAGATGCGGAACGGCGCTGTTCGTGGATGGGTCCTGTTACTGGGCTTGCTGGGCCTGTCGCTGCTGGCCCAGGCCGAGCCCGGACCCTTGCCGCTCACCCCGTTGCAGCGCCAGTTCCTGGCCGCGCATCCGGTGGTGGTTGTCGGCCAGTATGACAGCGGCTGGCCGCCCTACGAGTTCCTGCAGGACGACCGGCCGGCCGGGCTGGGGCCAGATTACCTGTCGCTTCTGACCCGTCAACTGGGCAGCAAACTGGAGTTCCGTCGCTACCCGGACTGGAACGCGGTGCTGGACGCGGCGTGCCGTGGCGAGATCGATGTGGTGATGAACATCGCCCTCAGCGCCGAGCGCACCCGTTGCATGGTCTATACCCGCGCCTACGCCGAAGCGCCGCTGGCGATGGTGGGCCGACCGGGTGACCTGCGCGCGTCCGAGGCGCCGGATCTGGACGGGCTGCGGGTGGTGATCGAGCAGGATTTCATGACCGCGCCGCAGGTGCGTGCCCGCTTCCCGCGTGCCCGACAGCTTGTCGCAAACAACACGCAAGCCGCGTTGGAAATGGTCAGAGACGACAAAGCTGACGTGTTCATCGGCAATGCCTATGTCGCCACCGAGCTGATCGCCCAGGAAAAACTACAGGGTGTGGTGCTGCTGCGGCCCAGCGATCTACCGCCCGAGCGGCTGCATTTCGGTGTGCCCAACGGCAAGCAGCCGCTGGCCGAGGCGCTGGACTTGGCGCTGGCGGCCAGCAGCGCCTCGCAGCAGGAGGCGCTGGTGCAGCGCTGGCTGCCGCCGCTGCAGTGGTCGGCATCGGCCCAGCTGGCCCTCAGCCAGGCCGAAAAGCGCGTGCTGCAGGAGCCGCTGAAGATCGGCTTCCCGCCCAATGCGGCGCCGCTGTCCTTCGCCGACGCGGGCGGCCAGCCCACGGGCCTGGCCGCCGAATACCTGCGCCTGCTGGTAAAGGCCGGCGCCAACCTGCAGATCGAACCCAGCCACGACTGGTTCGAGGTGCGGGCCAAGGCCAAGCGCGGCGATGTGCAGGCAGTGATGGGCATTCCGCTGGATTCGCAGTACCTGGGGCCCGACTGGGTGTTCAGCCAGCCCTTCATCAGCGTGCCCAACGTGATCGTGACCGCGCAGGGCAGCCCGGTGCTGCTGGGGCTGGCCGACCTGCAGGGCAAGCGCGTGCTGCTGTCCGACCCCGAACGCGTGCGTGGCTATGTGCTGCAGCAGGCGCCGCAGGCGCGCATCATTCCCGCGCGCAGTGCCGAACAGGCGCTGCAGCGGCTGCTGGACGGTGATGCCGATGCGTACGTGGGCAACCTGGCGCTGGTCGACCACATGCTGCGCGAGCGCTTCCCCGGCCGCCTGCAGATTGCCGCACCGGCAGGTTTCAACGACCAGTTGGCGCTTGCGGTGAACCACCGCCATGCCGCCCTGGCCACCACCTTCGACCGCCTGCTGCTGCAGATGACCCCGCGCGAACGCGAATCGCTGCGTGGCGACTGGCTGGCCGTGGAATACCGCCAGGGCGTGCACTGGAGCGGGCTGCTGCGCTGGATCATTCCGCTGCTGCTGGTGCTGCTGACCGCGGCCACCGTGCATGGCTTGGGCCACTGGCGCCTGCGCCGTGAAGTGGCCGGGCGCCGCCACGTGGAGCAGCGCCTGGCCGAGGTGACCGACAACCTGCCGGCGATCGTCTACCAGGCCCGCCGCGCGGCCGACGGCACGCTCACCTTCCCGTTCATTGCCGGCGATGTGCAGGCGCTGTTCGGCATTACGCGGCAGCAGGCGATGGAGGAGACCGGGGCGTTGCTGGGCCGTATTGCGCCGGATGATCGCGCCGTGATCCTGCAGGCCACCGCGCAGGCCGCGCGTCACTTCGCTGCACTGTCGTTCGAGTTCCGCGTGCTGACCGACGATGACAGTCAGCGCTGGGTACGCAGCCAGGCCCATCCGTATGCCGCCGAGGCCGGTGCGGTGACCTGGAGCGGCTACTGGGTGGATGTGAGCGAGGCGCGCGCGCAGGCCGATGCGCTGGCCGCGGCCAAGGTGGAAGCCGAGCAGGCGGCCGACGCCAAGTCGCGCTTCCTGGCCACGATGAGCCACGAGATCCGCACGCCCATGAGCGGCGTGCTGGGCATGCTGGAAGTGCTGTCCCATTCGCCGCTGGACCAGGAACAGCAGCGCATCATCACGGTGATCGAGGATTCGGCGCAGATGCTGCGGCAGATCCTGGACGACATCCTGGATTATTCGCGCATGGAAGCGGGCGCGCTGCGCCTGGCGCCGGTGCCGATGCCGCTGCGCCCGCTGCTGGACAGCGTGTGCCGGTTGCTTTCGCCGCAGGCCACGGCACGGGGCCTGGAGCTGCAGGTGGAAATCGACCCGCGCCTGGCCCAGGCACACGAGGTCGATGGCGTGCGCCTGCGGCAGATCGTCTTCAACCTGCTCAGCAACGCGATCAAGTTCACCAACGAGGGCCATGTGCGCCTGCAGGTGGATGTGCTGGGTGCCACCGCCGAGGATGGCAGCCAGCCGCTGCGACTGACCGTGTCCGATACCGGCATCGGCATTGCCGAGGACCAGATTCCGCACCTGTTCGCGCCCTTCACCCAGGCCGGCGCCTACATCCAGCGCGAGCATGGCGGCACCGGGCTGGGGTTGAGCATCTGCCGGCGCCTGGTGCACAAGATGGGCGGTGAGCTGAGCCTGCACAGTGTGCTGGGCGAAGGCACGCGGGTGGACGTGGAGGTGGCGCTGGTGGAGGCGCGCGCCGAAGACGTGGCCGCGCTGCTGGCCGAGCAGGAACAGACCGCGCTGCTGCCGCCGGCGTTGCGGGCGGCGCGCGTGCTGGTGGTGGAAGACCACCCGACCAACCAGGCGATGATGGCCTGGCGCCTGCAGCAGCTGGGCGTGCCGCATGTGCTGGTCGATGACGGGCGGCAGGCCCTGGATCGCTTGGCGAAGGAACCGTTCGATCTGGTGATCACCGACTGCCGCATGCCGGTGATGGATGGCTTCGCCTTCGCCCGCCTGCTGCGCGAGCGTGAGAGCCGCAACGGCCAGCCGCGGCTGCCGGTGCTGGCGCTGACCGCCAGCGTGCTGGACGACGACGCACGGCGCTGCCGCGAGGCGGGCATGGACGATGTGCTGGCCAAGCCGTTGTCGCTGGCCACGCTGCGCCAGGCCTTGCTGCGCTGGCTGCCACAGGCGGCCGGGCTGGATGCGGCCGAGCTGGCCGCCGCCACCCATGCGCCGGGTGAGGTGGTGGATGCATCGCTGGCGCTGCCGGATCTGGCGGCCCTGCAGCAGCGCTTCGGTTCGCTGCAGGTGGCCACCCAGTTGCGCGACAGCCTGCTGGCCGCCACGACCAGCGACATGGCCGATCTGCACGCCGCGCTGCGCGACGGCGACCGCGCCCAGCTGGTGCAGCACCTGCACCGCATGACCGGCGCGCTGGGCGCGGTGGGCGCGCAGGGCCTGGCCGCGCGCGCCGGCGCCCTGGAAGAGCAACTGCAGCAGGGCGACGAGGCGGCCATGGGGCCGTTGCTGCAGCAGGTGAGCGAGTTCATGGCCCTGCTGCAACAGCAGCTGCAGCGGCTGGCTCAGTGAACGCTGTGCTCCTACTGGGCATGCTCCTGCAGGTAGGCGATCACCAGGGCGCGCCGTTCCGGGCTGGGGAACGCGTTGTACATGCGCGTGCCGGGCACCATGTGGCTGGGTGACTGCAGGAAGGTGTCCAGGGTCTGCGCGCTCCACACGAAATCGGCGCGGCGCATGGCGTCGGAATAGCCGTAGTCGGGCAGGCTGCCGGCACGCCGGCCGAGTACCCCATGCAGGTTCGGACCGAAGCGATGGATGCCGCCGGCCTTCACCGTGTGGCAGCCGGCGCACAGTTCAAACGCGCGCTGCATCGCCTGCTGGCGCGCCTGTTCGGGGCTGGCCGGTGCGGCGGGTGGGCGCTGGCAGCCGGTGGCCGCCAGGGCCACGGCGAATGCAACAGGTAGAACGATCGCGCGCATGGGCCGGTAGCATACCGGCCCCTGCGTGGACGCGGGCTGCGACACGCCGTCGCAGCCCGGGGCCTTACATGCCCGAGTAGTTGGGGCCGCCACCGCCCTGCGGGGTCACCCAGACGATGTTCTGGGTCGGGTCCTTGATATCGCAGGTCTTGCAGTGCACGCAGTTCTGCGCGTTGATCTGCAGCCGCGCGTTGTCGGCTTCGCCAACGAACTCGTACACACCGGCCGGGCAGTAGCGCGCCTCCGGGCCGGCGTACTCGGCCAGGTTCACCTTCACCGGAATGCTGGCGTCCTTCAGGGTCAGGTGGCTGGGCTGGTTTTCGTCGTGGTTGGTGCTGCTCAGGAACACCGAGCTGAGACGGTCGAAGGTGAGCACGCCATCGGGCTTGGGGTAGGCAATGCGGGTGTGCTTGGACGCCGGCTCCAGGCAGGCGTGGTCCGGGGTGCTGTGGCGCAGGGTCCACGGCGGGTTGCGCACGCCCAGCTTGGGCAGCAGCCACTGTTCCACGCCAGTCATCAGCGTGGCCACGGTCTGGCCCTTCTTGAACCACTGCTTGAAGTTCTTGGCCTGCTGCAGTTCGGTGAACAGCCAGCTGGCTTCGAACGCCTGCGGGTAGGCGCTCAGTTCATCGTGCTGGCGGTCGGCCACCAGCGCATCGAAGGCGGCGTCGGCGCACAGCATGCCGGTCTTGATGGCCGCGTGGCTGCCCTTGATGCGGCTGACGTTGAGGTAGCCGGCTTCGCAGCCGACCAGCGCGCCGCCGGGGAACACCGTCTTCGGCAGTGACATCAGGCCACCGGCGGTGATGGCACGTGCGCCGTAGCCGATGCGGGTGCCGCCTTCCAGGTGCTTGCGGATCTGCGGGTGGGTCTTGAAGCGCTGGAATTCCTCGAACGGGCTCAGCCACGGGTTCTTGTAGTCCAGGCCCACCACGTAGCCCACCGCCACCTTGCCGCCGTCGGCGTGGTACAGGAAGGCGCCGCCATAGGTGTCGTTGTCCAGCGGCCAGCCGGCGGCGTGCACCACCAGGCCCGGCTCATGCTTGGCCGGGTCGATCTGCCACAGTTCCTTGATGCCGATGCCGTAGGCCTGCGGGTCCTTGCCTTCATCCAGCTTGTAACGGGCGATCAGCTGGCGGCCGAGGTGGCCGCGCGCACCTTCGCCGAAGATCGTGTACTTGGCGTGCAGGGCCATGCCGCGCTCGAAGGCCGGACCAATGCTGCCGTCCTTTTCGATGCCCATGTCGCCGGTAGCCACGCCGACCACTTCACCGTTGTCGCCGTACAGCACCTCGGCGGCGGCGAAGCCGGGGAAGATCGCCACTTCCAACGCCTCGGCCTGCTGTGCCAGCCAGCGGGTCACTTCGCCCAGGCTGATGATGTAGTTGCCTTCGTTGTGGAAGCATTCGGGCAGCAGCGCGTTGGGCGTGCTGCGCGAACCGGTCTCGCTGAGGAACAGGAATTCATCGCGGGTGACCTTCTGCTTCAGCGGCGCGCCGCGTTCGGCCCAGTCCGGGAACAGTTCGGTCAGTGCCCGCGGGTCCATCACCGCACCGGACAGCACATGCGCGCCGGGCTCGGAGCCCTTTTCCAGCACGCACACCGACAGTTCACGGTCGGCTTCGATCGCGCGCTGGCGCAGGCGGATGGCGGTGGCCAGGCCGGCAGGACCGGCGCCGACGATCACCACGTCGAATTCCATTACTTCACGCGGGGGCAGGGCGTTGGCTTCAGCGCTCATCGAATGCATGACTCGTGGGTAGTGCCGGCATCGGGGCCACCGGCGGTGCCTGGGAATCGCGCGTGCTGCCACGTGCGAAACGCTTGTTTGAATGTGTCAGGGTACCGGGCCGCGCGTGATCGAGCTAGATCGCCGATGTTCACGTCATGATTGCTGCAGTGCAGCGTAATGCTCGTGGCCGGGTAGGTGCCAACCTGAGTTGGCACATTGTTTCACCGCCCGGACCCGCTTCCGTGTGGACCAAGGTCCACACCTACCAGACGCGATGCTTGCCGATGACCGACAATGGCCCGGTCCTGACTGCGTGTGAGTGCCATGGCTTTGCATCCGTACGATCTGTTCGATGTCCGTTCACTGCTCAGCGAGGAAGAACGCGCGGTGCAGGACAGCGTGGCCCGTTTCACCAACGAACGGGTGCTGCCCATCATCGGCGATGCCTTCGACCAGGCGCGTTTTCCCGACGAACTGGTGCCGGAGATCGCCGCACTGGGCCTGCTGGGCGCGACCCTGCCGTCTGAATATGGCGGCGGCGACCTGGGCGCGGTCAGCTACGGCCTGATCTGCCAGGAGCTGGAACGCGGCGATTCGGGCCTGCGCAGTTTCGTTTCCGTGCAGAGCTCGCTGTGCATGTACCCCATCTACGCCTACGGCAGCGAGGAACAGCGGCGGCAGTGGCTGCCGGCGATGGCCCGTGGCGAGCTGATCGGTTGCTTCGGCCTGACCGAAGCGCATGGCGGTTCGGACCCGGCCGCGATGAAGACCCGCGCGGTACGCGACGGCAGCGACTGGCGCATCAGCGGCAGCAAGATGTGGATCACCAGCGGCCCGGTGGCCGACCTTGCCATTGTCTGGGCGCAGACCGAAGACGGCATCCAGGGCTTCGTGCTGGAAAAGGGCATGGCCGGCTTCACGAGCCAGGAGATCAAGCACAAGATGAGCCTGCGCGCCTCGCTGACCGGTGCGCTGTACTTCGACGACGTGCGCGTGCCCGACAGCCACCGCCTGCCCAACGTGAAGGGCCTGAAGGGGCCGCTGGGCTGCCTGACCCAGGCCCGCTTCGGCATCAGCTGGGGCCCGATCGGTTCGGCCATTGCCTGCCTGGACGAAGCGCTGGGCTATGCCAAGGAGCGGGTGCTGTTCGGCCGCCCGTTGGCCGCCACCCAGAGCGCGCAGATCAAGCTGGCCGAAATGGCCCGCCGCATCACCACCGCGCAGCTGCTGGCCCTGCAGCTGGGGCGCCTGAAGGAAGCCGGCCAGCTGCAGCCGCAGCAGGTCAGCCTGGCCAAGTGGAACAACTGCCGCATGGCGATTGATATCGCCCGCGAATGCCGCGACCTGCTGGGCGGGGCCGGCATCACCACCGAGCACGTGGCGATCCGGCATGCGCTGAATCTGGAATCGGTGATTACCTATGAAGGCACCGAGACCGTGCACCAGTTGGTGATTGGTCGCGAGCTGACCGGTATCAACGCGTTCTGACCGTCATCCACGCATGGCGTGGATCTACCGGGTAGGTGCCGACCTTGGTGGTAGGTGCCAACCTTGGTTGGCACAGACCCTCCGCGCGCGACCGGGCATTGGTGCGGACCAAGGTCCGCACCCACCAGAAGCGGCATTGGTAGGTGCCGACCTTGGTCGGCACAGTCCTTCAGCGCGCGACCAGGCATTGGTGCGGACCAAGGTCCGCACCCACCAGGGGCGGGCCGTACCTACCCAAGGCGCATCATGCGCCGCCGGCAAACCCGTGCTGGCGCCAGGCTTCGTACATCAGTACGGCCACGGTGTTGGACAGGTTGAGGCTGCGGTTGCCCGGCTGCATCGGCAGGCGCAGGCGCTGGCCGTCGGGCAGGGCGTCGAGCACATCCTGCGGCAGGCCACGGCTTTCCGGGCCGAACAGGAATGCATCGCCGTCTTCAAACGCCACGCTGTCGTAGCGCACGCTGGCCCGGGTACTGAGTGCGAACAGCCGCTTCGGCGCGATGCGCGCCAGCGCGGTGTCCAGGTCGGGGTGCACCTGCAGGCGCGAATACTCGTGGTAGTCCAGCCCGGCGCGCTTGAGCTGCTTGTCTTCCAGTGCGAACCCGAGCGGTTCGACCAGGTGCAGCTGCGCGCCGGTGTTGGCACAGAGCCGGATCACGTTGCCCGTGTTGGGCGGGATTTCCGGTTGGAACAGGATCACATGGAACTGGGGCGCGGCATTCATCGGTGCAGTGTACCTGCCACCACTGCCGCCTTTACGGCGCACGCCCTGCGCGGGGCAGGGCGGCACCGGTTACGGGCGCAGCAGCACCTGGGCGGTTTCGCTGGCCAGGGCCTGCAGATCGGCGGCGCTGGGGCGAACCTGCAGGGTCGGCAGGTTGGTGATCACCTGGTTGGCCACCGAGGTGGCAGCGGCAGCCAGGGTGGCGGCGTAGCGCTGTGCTTCCTGTTCGGCGGCCAGGGCGACGCGCTGTTCCAGGCTGGGGCGCACTTCGACGGCGGCCAGGGTGGTGATCGGCATTGCAGCGGCGACCGGGGCAGCCACGTAGCCGTTGCGTTCGGCCAGCTGGTCAGCACTCGGGCGCACCTGCACTGCTGCCAGGGTGGGGATGCCGCTGGCCTGTTCCCAGGCCTGCTGGGCCAGCTGGTCGGCGGCCGGGCGCACCTGCACGGTGTCCAGGGTCTTGATGGATTCGGAGGCCTGCACCGACGAAACAACCGCGGTGCCGGCGATCAGGGCGATGGCGATGGCAATGGTCTTGGCGTTCATGACGGGGCCTGTTTAGTGTTGTTGAGCGGTGGTGTGGTAGTAAGGTAGTACACCAATTCTGGGCATGCAAGAGAAATTTTCGCTTTTCTCTATTTGTTCAGCGTTCGGTCAGTTTCGATCTGAAGCCCTTCCTGGCGCAGGAACTACACAGCAATCGCCGTGCCAACTTTCAAGCGTTGATTTCAAAGGGTTTTTTGCGGTCTTCGGAGTGTCCGCGGGGCGGACACCTGTCCGTTCGGCAGGCCGTGGACACTGTCCGGACGCGCTGGCGCGGCTTACGTGACCGCTACGGCGGGGCGGTCCGGCGCCCCCAGGGCAGTGACTGCTGGCCGATACCGGGCGGGCGGGACACACGCTAGGATCGGCATTCACCAACGTGACCAAGGATCTGGAAATGTCTTTCGCCCTGCGCCCGCGCACCGCGCTGCTCGCCGTTGCCCTCAGCACCGCCCTCGGCACGCTTGCGCCGACCACCGCCCTGGCGGCCAAGCCGGCCGCGCCGGCCAAAGTGGACATTCCCTTCGAGCAGTTCACCCTGCCCAACGGCCTGCGCGTGATCGTGCACACCGACCGCAAGGCGCCGATCGTGGCGGTGAACGTCTGGTACCACGTGGGCAGCAAGGACGAGCCGGCCGGCCGTACCGGCTTCGCCCATCTGTTCGAACACCTGATGTTCCAGAGCAGCGAAAACCACGACGGCGAATACTTCGAACCGTTCAAGCAGGTGGGTGCCACCGGCCAGAACGGCACCACCAATACCGACCGCACCAACTACTTCGAGAACGTGCCGACCACCGCGCTGGACATGGCACTGTGGATGGAATCGGACCGCATGGGCCACCTGGTGGGGGCGATCGACCAGGCCGCGCTGGACGAACAGCGTGGCGTGGTGCAGAACGAGAAGCGCCAGGGCGAAAACCAGCCCTATGGCCAGGTCTGGGAAAAGCTGAACCGCGCGCTGTATCCGGCCGGCCACCCGTACCACCACAGCGTGATCGGGTCGATGAACGACCTCAACGCCGCGTCGCTGGATGACGTGAAGACCTGGTTCCGGACCTGGTACGGCCCGAACAACGCGGTGCTGGTGCTGGCCGGTGACATCGACCTGGCCACCGCCAAGGAAAAGGTGGCGCGCTATTTCGGCAGCATCCCGGCCGGCCCGACCATGGCGCAGCCGAAGGTGGACGTGGCCAAGCGCGATGCCGACACCCGCGAAGTGATGACCGACAAGGTGCCGCAGGCGCGCATCTACCGCGCCTGGAACGTGGCCCAGGTCGGCACGGCCGACATCGACCAGCTGCAGCTGCTGGCCGAAGTGCTGGGCGGTGCCAAGTCCTCGCGCCTGAGCCAGCGCCTGCAGCACCAGGACAAGCTGGTGGACAACATCACCGCCGGCGCCTACGCCTCGCAGCTGGGGTCCAACTTCATGGTGATGGCCACGGTGAAGAAGGGCCAGGACCCGGCCCGCATCGAGAAGATCATTGACGAGGAAATCGAGCGCCTGCTGAAGGACGGCCCGACTGCCGATGAACTGGCACGCGCCAAGACCGGCTTCCGCGCCGGCTTCATCCGCGGCATCGAGCGCATTGGTGGCTTCGGCGGCAAGGCCGATGCGCTGGCCGAATGCGCGGTCTACACCGGCGACCCGGGCTGCTTCCGCACCTCGCTGGCCAACATCGACAAGGCTACCGCCGCCGATCTGAAGCGCTTGGGGGCACAGTGGCTGGACAAGGGCAGCCACACCCTGGTGGTGGAACCGGGCGAGCGCGTGGCACTGAAGGAAGAAGCCTCGGCCACGCCCAAGCCGTTCAACGTGCCGGCCGTGGACAGCAAGTACAGCACCCTGCCCGAGCAGGTCGACCGCAAGGCCGGCGTGCCGCAGACCCGCGAATTCCCGCAGTTGAAGTTCCCGGCCCTGCAGCGCGCCACCCTGAAGAACGGCACCCAGGTGGTGCTGGCCGAGCGCCACGAGATTCCGGTGGTGCAGTTCAGCTACCAGTTCCCGGGTGGCTTCACCGCCGACCAGGGGCGCAAGCCGGGCACGGCCAACTTCACCATGAGCCTGATGACCGAAGGCGCCGGCAAGCTGGGCTCGCTGGCCTTCGCCGATGCCGCCGATGCGCTGGGCGCCAGCCTGGATGCCTCGGCCGGGCTGGATTCGGTGGATGTTGAACTGTCGGCACTGAAGGAAAACCTGGTGCCGTCGCTGGCGCTGTACGCCAGCCTGCTGCGCGAACCGCGCTTCGAGCAGGGCGAGATCGACCGCGTAAAGGCTTCGTGGATCGCCGGCATCCAGCAGGAAAAGGTCAACCCCAATGCGGTGGCCATGCGCGTGCTGCCGCCGCTGCTGTACGGCAAGGGCCACCCGTATGCGATTCCGTTCACCGGCAGCGGTGACGAAGCGGCAATCGCCAGCCTGGACCGCGAGGACCTGGTCGATTTCCACCGCGACTGGCTGCGCCCGCAGGACGGCACCCTGATCGTGGTGGGCGACACTACCCTGGCCGAGATCGTGCCGCTGCTGGACAAGCAGCTGGGCGACTGGAAGGCCAGCGGCGATGCGCCCACGGTCAAGGCCACCACCGCCGTTGCCGTGCCCAGCGCACCGCGCGTGTTCCTGATCGACCAGCCGGGTGCGGTGCAGGCCAACCTGTTCGCCGGCCAGGTGGTTCCGCCGTCCAGCGATGCCGGTTCGACCCGCTTCGACATTGCCAACGGCGTGATCGGTGGCGACTTCACCTCGCGCCTGAACATGAACCTGCGCGAGGACAAGCACTGGTCCTACGGTGCCCGCACCATGGCCAGCAACACCGTGGGCCAGCGCCCGTGGATGGCGATGGCGCCGGTGCAGATCGACAAGACCGGCCCGGCGCTGGCGGAAATGCGCAAGGAGATCGCCGGCTTTGCCGATGGCAGCAAGCCGGCCACCGAGGCCGAGGTCAACCGCATCCGCAACATCCAGACCCTGAGCCTGCCGGGTGCGTATGAAACCGCCGCGGCCGTGGCCTCGACCATCGGCAACATCGTGCAGTTCAAGCGTCCCGACGACTACGTGCTGCGCCGCAAGGCCGAGATCGAAGCGATGACCCCGGCGCAGGTGCAGCAGGCCGCGGCCGAGATCAAGCCGCAGGCGCTGACGTGGGTGGTGGTGGGTGACCTGAAGCAGACCGAAGCAGCGGTGCGCGCGCTGAACCTGGGCGAGGTGACCGTGATCGATGCCGACGGCAACCCGGTGAAGAAATAAGGCAAGACCCGGCCAGGGGTCGGATCCCTCCTGCAAGGAGGGCTCCGACCCCCAGTGTGCATCCGGGGTCAGAGCCCCCTGCCGGGGGATCTGGCCCCATCCCCGGCTACCCCCGATTCAGGCTGTTCAGGCAGAATCGCCCCATACCCTTCCAGGATCTGCCCATGCGCGTTCTGCTGCTTTCTTCCCTGCTGCTCACCGTCACCGCCTGCACTTGGGTGCCGATCGAACCGGCCGGCAAGGCGACCCGCGTGCTGCCGGCAGGCCCGGTTCCGGCCGGCTGCATCACCAAGGGCGAGGTGGTGGTAACGGTCAAGAGCAAGGTCGGCTTCTACAACCGCAACCCGCTGCGCGTGCAGGAAGAGCTGGAAACCTTGGCCCGCAACGAGGCCCCCAGTGCCGGCGCCAACGCCGTGCAGGCCGCCGCCGCCCCGGCCGATGGCAGCCAGCGCTTCGCCGCGTTCCAGTGCCCGCCACGCTGAATCCTTCACCATACGGGGAAGGCTGAATTCGTAAAGATGCGGTGAAGGCGCGGGGGTTATAGAATAGCGCCCCCTTTTGCCTGAGCCTTGGCGCTAACCTCGATGCTCTTCAAGAATGTCTCGATCGCCGGCCTCGCACACGTCGACGCGCCGCATACGTTGACGACCAAGGAAATCAACGACCGCCTGCAGCCGACCCTGGACCGCCTGGGTATCCGCACCGACGTGCTGGGCGATATCGCCGGCATCCACGCCCGCCGCCTGTGGGACACCGGCGTGCTGGCCTCGGACGCGGCCACCATGGCCGGCCGCAAGGCGCTGGAAGATGCCGGCATCACCGCCGGCCAGGTCGGCCTGCTGGTCAACACCTCGGTCAGCCGCGACTACCTGGAGCCGTCCACGGCCTCCATCGTGTCGGGCAACCTGGGCGTCAGCGACGAATGCATGACCTTCGACGTGGCCAATGCGTGTCTGGCCTTCATCAACGGCATGGATATCGCCGCGCGCATGCTCGAGCGCGGTGACATCGACTACGCGCTGGTGGTGGATGGCGAAACCGCCAACCTGGTCTACGAAAAGACCCTGGAGCGCATGACCGCCCCGGACGTCACCGCCGACGATTTCCGCAACGAACTGGCGGCCCTGACCACCGGATCGGGTGCTGCGGCCATGGTCATGGCGCGCTCGGAACTGGTTCCGGACGCCCCGCGCTACAAGGGTGGCGTAACCCGCTCGGCCACCGAGTGGAACCAGCTGTGCCTGGGCAACCTGGACCGCATGGTGACCGACACCCGCCTGCTGCTGATCGAAGGCATCAAGCTGGCGCAGAAGACCTTCGCCGCCGCCAAGATCGCCCTGGGCTGGGCCGTGGAGGAACTGGACCAGTTCGTCATCCACCAGGTCAGCCAGCCGCACACCGCCGCGTTCATCAAGAACTTCGGCATCGACCCGAAGAAGGTGATGACCATCTTCGGCGAGCACGGCAACATCGGCCCGGCCTCGGTGCCGATCGTGCTGAGCAAGCTCAAGCAGCTGGGCAAGCTGAAGAAGGGCGATCGCATCGCGCTTCTGGGCATCGGCTCGGGCCTGAACTGCTCGATGGCCGAAGTGGTCTGGTAAACAGCCTGCTGCACGATCTCCTGTAGAGCCGAGCCCTGCTCGGCTCACGCGCGCAGCGCGGCTCTTCAGCAGCGGACGAGAAAGCAGCCGAGCATGGCTCGGCTCTACAGTGCGCCGCGACTCTCCTTAGGTGCTCCGCATGCGCGATCTTCCCGGTTACCCCGCCCACCCGCAGCGTTTCGAGGTTCGCCCCGGTCTGTCGATGAACTATCTCGACGAGGGCCCGCGCGATGGCGAGGTGGTGGTGATGGTGCACGGCAACCCGTCGTGGAGCTACTACTGGCGCACGCTGGTGGCCGGCCTGTCGGACAGGTACCGCTGCATCGTGCCCGACCATATCGGCATGGGCCTGTCGGACAAGCCCGATGACAGCCGCTACGAGTACACGCTGCAGTCGCGCGTGGACGACCTGGATGCGCTGCTGAAGCACCT
Source organism: Stenotrophomonas sp. ZAC14D2_NAIMI4_6 (assembly GCF_003086875.1). NCBI lineage: Bacteria > Pseudomonadati > Pseudomonadota > Gammaproteobacteria > Lysobacterales > Lysobacteraceae > Stenotrophomonas > Stenotrophomonas sp. ZAC14D2_NAIMI4_6. The sequence continues at coordinate 222,634 of NZ_CP025996.1, forward strand.
GGGCATCACCGGTCCGGTCACCCTGGCCGTGCACGACTGGGGCGGCATGATCGGCTTCGGCTGGGCGCTGTCGCACCACGACCAGGTCAAGCGCCTGGTGGTGCTCAACACCGCGGCCTTCCCGCTGCCGGCGGCGAAGAAGATGCCGTGGCAGATCGCGCTGGGCCGGCACTGGAAGATCGGTGAGTGGATCATCCGCACCTTCAATGCGTTCTCGTCCGGTGCCTCGTGGCTGGGCGTGGAGCGGAAGATGCCGGCCGATGTGCGCCGCGCCTACGTGGCGCCGTACAACAGCTACGCCAACCGCATCAGCACGATCCGTTTCATGCAGGACATTCCGCTGTCGCCGGCCGACAAGGGCTGGTCGCTGCTGGAACGCGCCGGCCAGGCGCTGCCGTCCTTCGCCGACCGCCCGGCCTTCATCGGCTGGGGCCTGCGCGACATCGTGTTCGACCACCACTTCCTGAAGGGCTTCCAGGCCGCGCTGCCGGCCGCCCAGGTGCATGCGTTCGACGATGCCAACCACTACGTGCTGGAAGACAAGCACGAAGTGCTGGTGCCGAAGATCCGCGCCTTCCTGGATGCCAACCCGATCTGATCGGTGCGCGGGGTCAGAGCCGTTTCTGCGAAACGGATCCGACCCCTGGCCTCAGGCCGCGATCGGGCTGCCGTCGCTGCCTTCCCAGTCCGCCGGGGTCAGCGGGTCCAGGCCATAGGCAAGGCGCGCCTTGTCGCACTGCGGGCTGGCCTTGCCGTATTCCCACGAGGCATCGACCTCGCGGCACACGCTGGGCCGGTTGGGGTGGATGGTGCAGCGTGAATACACGCCGATCTGCGCATCCAGGGCCACGCAGCGCACCGGCTTGGAATGGGTGCCGCGCATGCACAGGCGGTGCGGGTCCAGCGTTTCGGTCAGCTGGTGCGGTACCCCGCCGGGGGTGACCTCGTCCGATTCCATCCAGTGAAAAGCCACGCGGTACTGGGTGCAGCAGGCGCCGCAGGTCATGCAGGGATGTTGCATGGTCAAGCCGCCTCGGGCGGCAGTGGAATGGGTGACGAGGCTGCGGATTTTCCACGAAGTCGGCCGCCGCGCAAGAAATTCCGTAAGCGGCGACAATGAACGGATGAACCGACCCTGCAATATTGCCGCGCGCCTGCCGGAACTGGCCCGTGAACGCCCCGACCAGATCGCCATCCGCTGCCCCGGCCGCCGCGGCGCCGGCAACGGCATGGCCGCCTATGACGTGACTCTGGACTACCGCCAGCTGGACGCCCGCAGCGATGCCATGGCCGCCGGCCTGGCTGGCTACGGCATCGGCCGCGGCGTGCGCACGGTGGTGATGGTGCGGCCTTCGCCGGAGTTCTTCCTGCTGATGTTCGCCCTGTTCAAGCTGGGCGCGGTGCCGGTGCTGGTCGATCCGGGCATCGACAAGCGCGCGCTGAAGCAGTGCCTGGACGAAGCGCAGCCGGAGGCCTTCATCGGCATTCCACTGGCCCACGTGGCCCGTCTGGCGCTGCGCTGGGCACCGTCGGCCACCCGTCTGGTGACCGTGGGCCAGCGCCTGGGCTGGGGCGGCACCACCCTGGCCGCGCTGGAGCGCGCCGGCGCCGCCAGCGGCCCGATGCTGGCCGCCACCGACGGCGAGGACATGGCCGCGATCCTGTTCACCAGCGGCTCCACCGGCGTGCCCAAGGGCGTGGTCTACCGCCACCGCCATTTCGTCGGCCAGATCGAACTGCTGGGCAACGCCTTCGGCATGGAAGCGGGCGGGGTGGACCTGCCGACCTTCCCGCCGTTCGCGCTGTTCGACCCGGCGCTGGGGCTGACCTCGGTCATTCCGGACATGGACCCGACCCGGCCGGCGCAGGCCGACCCGGCGCGGCTGCACGATGCCATCCAGCGTTTCGGCGTGACCCAGCTGTTCGGTTCGCCGGCATTGATGCGCGTGCTTGCCCGCCATGGCCGGCCGCTGCCCTCGGTCACCCGGGTCACCTCGGCCGGCGCCCCGGTGCCGCCGGACGTGGTGGCCACCATCCGCCGCCTGCTGCCGGGCGATGCGCAGTTCTGGACGCCCTATGGCGCTACCGAATGCCTGCCGGTGGCCGTGGTGGAAGGGCGCGAGCTGGAACGTACGCGCGCCGCCACCGAAGCCGGCGCCGGCACCTGCGTGGGCAGCGTGGTGGCCCCCAACCAAGTGCGCATCATCGCCATCGATGACGCCCCGCTGCCCGACTGGTCGCAGGTGCGCGTGCTGGGCGTGGGCGAAGTGGGCGAGATCACCGTGGCCGGACCGACCGCCACCGACAGCTACTTCAACCGCCCGCAGGCCACCGCCGCGGCGAAGATTGCCGAAGCCCTGGCCGACGGCAGCACCCGCATCGTGCACCGCATGGGCGATGTCGGCTACTTCGATGCGCAGGGCCGCCTGTGGTTCTGTGGGCGCAAGACCCACCGCGTGGAAACCGCGCGCGGGCCGCTGTACACCGAACAGGTGGAGCCGGTGTTCAACACGTTGCCTGGCGTGGCCCGCACCGCACTGGTGGGCGTGGGCGCGGCCGGTGCGCAGGTGCCGGTGCTGTGCGTGGAGCTGCAGCGCGGCACCCGCGATGGCGCGGCCCTGCAGGAGGCGCTGCGCGCCCATGCGGCCACGCACTTGCCCGCTGCCGGCGTGCAGCACTTCCTGGTCCACCCGGGCTTCCCGGTGGACATTCGACACAACGCCAAGATCGGCCGCGAAAAGCTGGCCGTCTGGGCCAGCGCTGCATTGGAGAAGCGTGCATGAAGATCCTGGTTACCGGTGGTGGTGGCTTCCTCGGACAGGCCCTGTGCCGCGGCCTGCTTGAGCGCGGCCACCAGGTGCTGGCGCTCAACCGTGGCCACTACCCGGCGTTGCAGGCGATGGGTGTGGGCCAGATCCGCGGCGACCTGGCCGACCCGCAGGCTGTGCAGCATGCGGTGGCCGGGGTGGACGCGGTGTTCCACAACGGCGCCAAGGCCGGTGCCTGGGGCAGCTATGACAGCTACCACCAGGCCAACGTGGTGGGCACCGACAACGTGATTGCCGCCTGCCGCGCGCACGGCGTCGGCCGCCTGGTCTACACCTCCACGCCCAGCGTGACCCACCGCGCCACCCACCCGGTGGAAGGGCTGGGCGCCGACGAAGTCCCGTACGGCGAGAATTTCCAGGCCCCGTACGCGGCAACCAAGGCGATTGCCGAGCAGCGCGTGCTGGCCGCCAACGATGCCAGCCTGGCCACGGTGGCGCTGCGCCCGCGCTTGATCTGGGGCCCGGGTGATCTGCAGCTGGTACCGCGGCTGGCCGAGCGTGCCCGCCAGGGCCGCCTGCGCCTGGTCGGTGACGGCAGCAACAAGGTCGACACCACCTACATCGACAACGCCGCATTGGCGCACTTCCTGGCGTTCGACGCGCTGGCCCCGGGTGCGGCCTGTGCCGGCAAGGCGTACTTCATTTCCAACGGCGAACCGCTGCCGATGCGCGAGCTGTTGAACAAGCTGCTGGCGGCGGTGAATGCCCCGGCCGTGGAGAAAACCCTCAGCTTCAAGACCGCCTACCGCATCGGCGCCGTGTGCGAGCGCCTGTGGCCGCTGCTGCGCCTGCCCGGCGAACCGCCGTTGACCCGGTTCCTGGCCGAACAGCTGTGCACGCCGCACTGGTACAGCATGGAACCGGCGCGCCGCGATTTCGGTTACGTGCCGCAGGTCAGCATCGAAGAAGGGCTGCGCCGCCTGCACGCGGCCTCGTGACGGCGGCATCACGGCGCTGAAGGCTTCATCGCGCGCAGAAGTTGCCGTCACCGGTTGCACACCGCCGGATCGGGAGGATGGACCCACGCCATCCACGGCCCGACCCATCGCGAGGAGCGCCATGCTGCACTACGCCGTTATTTTCTTCGTCATCGCCATCATCGCCGCCGTGCTCGGCTTCTCCGGCATTGCCGGCGCCGCCAGCAACATCGCCTGGATCCTGTTCGTCGTGTTCCTGATCCTTGCGGTGATCTCGATGTTCCGCAAGCGCGGGTAGAGTCGAGCTTGCTCGACCGCCCTTGTAGAGTCGAGCCATGCTCGACTGTTCCAACAGCAGTCGAGCAAGCTCGACTCTACAGAAGCGGGGCCCCGCATGTCGCACGCGATGCGGGGTCCCCCGCACTACACCAGCGCCTTGTCGGCCGCGTGCCGTTCCAGCGCCAGTTCAATCAGCCGCGTGATCAGCGCGGTGTAGCCCAGCCCACTTGCGCCCCACAGCTTGGGATACATGCTGATGCGGGTGAAGCCGGGCAAGGTGTTGATCTCGTTGATGGTGATCTTCCCATCCGCGCCCAGGAACACATCCACCCGTGCCATGCCCGCGCACTCCAGCGCCTGGTAGGCCTGCAGCGCGATCTGCTGGATACGCGCTTGGCTGTCGGCATCGATCGCCGCCGGCACCACTACATCGGCACCTGCCGCGTTCAGATACTTGGTGTCATAGGCGTAGAACTCGTCATGCACCACCACCTCGCCACAGACACTGGCCTGCGGCTGTGCGTTGCCCAGCACCGCACATTCGATCTCGCGACCGGCCACGGCCGATTCCACCAGCACCTTGTGGTCGTGGCGCAGCGCCAGTTCCAGCGCCGCCGCGAAGCCGGCCGCATCCTTCACCTTGCTCACGCCCACCGACGAACCCTGGTTGGCCGGCTTCACGAACAGGGGCAGGCCCAACTGTGCGATCAGCGCGGCCACATCCACCTGCGCCGCCTGGTGGCGGCGGATGCACACCCACGGCGCCACCGGCAGGCCGGCATCGCGCAGCAGTCGCTTGGCCACGTCCTTGTCCATCGCCGCCGCCGAACCCAGCACCGACGAGCCCACGAACGGCAGACCGGCCATGCGCAGCAGGCCCTGCAGCGCACCGTCCTCACCCAGCGGGCCGTGCACGATCGGCAGCACCACATCGATCGGCCCCAGTGCCGCCGGTGCGTTCACCGGTTGCAGCTGCGCCTGCCCTGCACCCGGCTGCAGCGCCAGCGTGGCGCCGGACGGGCGCAGCGCGATCCGCGCCGGATCATCGGCGTTGAGCAGGAACGCATCGGGTTGCAGCAGATGCCACTGGCCCTGCTTGTCGATGCCGACCAGCACTGGTTCGTAGCGCTCGCGATCCAGCGCATCGAGGATGTTCTTCGCCGACTGCAGCGAAACTTCGTGTTCGGAAGACGTGCCGCCGAAAATGATGCCAACCCGGGTACGTGCCATGGGCAATGCGATGTCCTGTGCAACAAGGGCCCACAGCATGAACCGCCCGGTGGCACGGGGAAAGGTAGAGTCGACCGTTGGTCGACTGGCAGGACGCGGAAGGTCAGTCGACCAACGGTCGACTCTACCGCGGCAACGTGCCTGCATCCGCCCACCACCCACGCAGGTAGAATGGCCACATGGCTCTTTCCCTGCTCAAGTCCCTCAAGCCGGTCGCTGGCCGCGCCCTGCAGATCGCCCTGAACCGCGCGCTGGCGCTGGATCCGGACACCCGCCACGCCCTGGCCAGCCTGCACGGCCGGCATATCGACCTGACCCTGGAAGCGCCGGCGCTGGCCATGCGCATCAGCGTGGACGGCGACCAGCTGCGGGTCGGCCCGGTGGACGCCCAGGAAGCCGACCTGGCCGTGCGCAGCAGCCTGGCCGGGGTGCTGGCGCAGTTGCCGCTGCTGGCCAACGCACGGCGCGGCGACGACGCCGGCAAGGGCCGCGTACGCGTGGCCGGCGATGCCGAACTGGCGCGTCGCCTGCAGCAGCTGGCCAAGGGCTTCGATCCGGACTGGCAGCAGCCGTTCGTGAGCGTATTCGGCGACGTGCTGGGCGTGCAGGTGGCCAACACCCTGCGCAGCGCCTTGCAGCACGCGCGCCAGGGCGCCATCGACCTGGCCCACAGTGCCGCCGAATTCGTCACCGAAGAATCGCGTGACGTGGTGCCGCGTGGCGAACTGGACGCCTTCCACGATGACGTGGACGTGCTGCGCGACGACGTTGAACGATTGCAGGTGCGCGTGCAGCGCCTGCGGGGTGCCGCATGAAGGCCCTGCTGCGGGCCAACCGCATCGGCCGGGTCATTCTGCGTTACCGCCTGGACGACCTGCTGCAGGGCACCGCGGCCGAGCGTTGGCTGCGCCTGGCCAAACCCTTCGTGCCGCGCGCACCGGCCGCCATTGCCGCGCAGTCGCGTGGCGCACGCCTGCGCTTGGCGCTGCAGGACCTGGGCCCGATCTTCGTCAAGTTCGGCCAGATCCTGTCGACCCGTCGCGACCTGGTGCCGCCGGACGTGGCCAATGAACTGACCCTGCTGCAGGACCGGGTCAAGCCGTTTGACGGCGATACCGCGCGCCGCATCGTGGAAGAAGCGCTGGGCCTGCCGGTCAGCGAGGCCTTTGCCAGCTTCGATACCGAGCCGTTGGCCTCGGCCTCGATCGCGCAGGTACACGCCGCCACCCTGGCCGATGGCCGCCAGGTGGTGGTGAAGGTGCTGCGCCCGGGCATCGAGAAGCAGATCGACGCCGACATCGCGCTGTTGAACTCGCTGGCCAGCCTGGTCGAGCGCACCCACCCGCGCGCCGACAAGATCCGTCCACGCGAAGTGGTGGCCGAGGTGGAAAACACCCTGGCCGCCGAGCTGGACCTGCAGCGCGAAGGCGCCAATGCCAGCGTGCTGCGCCGCTTCTGGGAAAACAGCGACGATCTGTACGTGCCGGAAGTGATCTGGAGCCACACCGCCGAACGCGCGCTGACCCTGGAACGGGTGTGGGGCATTCCGTCCGACGACATCGTCGCCCTGGACCAGGCCGGCATCGACCGCAAGGCGCTGGCCGCCAAGGGCGTGCGGGTGTTCTACACCCAGGTGTTCCGCGACAACTTCTTCCACGCCGATGCGCACGCCGGCAACATCTGGGTCGACACCGATCCGGCGCGCCGCGACAACCCGCGCTTCATCGCGCTGGACTTCGGCATCATGGGCCAGCTCTCGCAGGAAGATCAGTACTACCTGGCCGAGAACTTCATGGCCATCTTCAACCGCGACTACCGCCGCATTGCCGAACTGCACGTGCAGGCGCGCTGGATGCCCGACAACGTGCGCATCGACGATCTGGAAGCGGCGGTGCGTTCGGTGTGCGAACCGTACTTCACCCGGCCGTTGTCGCAGATTTCGCTGGCCGAAGTGCTGCTGAAGCTGTTCCGGGTGGCCCAGCGTTACCAGCTGACCCTGCAGCCGCAGTTGATCCTGCTGCAGAAGACCCTGCTGAACATCGAAGGCGTGGGCCGCCAGCTGGACCCGCAGATCGACATCTGGGCCGTGGCCAAGCCGGTGCTGGCGAAGATCCTGCGCGAGCGTTACAGCCCGCGCCGGGTGGTGCGCGAGATCGGCAAGCGCCTGCCGGAAATCATGACCCACGCGCCGGACATGCCGCGCCTGGTGCATGCCTGGCTGAGCCAGCAGGTGGAAGGCCGCCACGAACTGGCCATGCGTTCGCGCGATCTGGTGGCGCTGGATGCCAGCCTGCAGAAGTTGCAGAAGCGCGCGGTCGGGGCGATTACCGGCGTGGGCCTGCTGGCCATTGCCGCGCTGCTGTACGTGCTGCAGCCGCCCGGTTGGTACTGGGGCGACCTGCCCATGCTGGGGCTGGGTGCGGCGGTGCTGGGCGCGGTTGCGCTGGCCCGCGCGTGGTGGCGATGAGCGCCGCACTGCAGGCACTGAAGGACGAACTGGCCCGCCACGGCGCCGACAACGATGCGCGCGAAAGCGAACGTGGCCGGCGCATGCTGAACATCACTGCCGACACCGGCGAACTGCTGTCGGTGCTGGTGCGTTTCGGCCAGGCCCGGCGCGTGCTGGAAATCGGCACCTCCAACGGCTATTCCACGCTGTGGCTGGCCGAGGCCGCCGCAGCGATCAACGGCCACGTGACCACGCTGGAATACGCCGCGGACAAGGTAGCGATGGCGCGCGCGAACTTCGACCGCAGCGGGCTGGGCGGGCGCATCACCCTGGTGCAGGGCGATGCCGGGGTCTGGCTGGCCGCGGCGGACGACGCCAGCGTGGACCTGCTGTTCCTTGATTCGGACCGCGAACAGTACGCCGGCTGGTGGCCGCAGCTGCGCCGCGTGCTGCGCCCCGGCGGCCTGCTGGTGGTGGACAACGCCACCTCGCACGCCGCACAGATGCAGCCGCTGCGCGCGTTGCTGGATGCGGATGCGGATTTCAGTACCAGCCTGGTGCCGGTGGGCAATGGTGAACTGCTGGCGGTGCGCAACGGCTGATGGCTCTTGCCGCCGTTGTATGGGGTCAGAGCCCTTTTCCGCAGGAAAAGGGATCCGACCCCACGCGAGCGCCCCCGTATAATCCGGCGGTGAGTACCGATACCGAAACCGCCCCCGAAACCGCCCCCCTGCAGCTGCTGCATCTGGATGAACGGCTGGCCGTGGTCAACAAGCCGGCCGGGCTGATGGTCCATGACAGCAAGCTGGCCCGCGGCGAAGATGATTTCCTGGCCGACCGCCTGCGCGAGCAGCTGGGTCGCCCTATTTTCCTGGTGCATCGCCTGGACCGCGCCACCAGTGGCTGCCTGCTGCTGGCCTTCGACCGCGATACCGCCAGTGCGCTGGGCAAGGCGCTGATGGGCGGTGAAGTGAGCAAGGATTACCTGGCCATCTGCCGCGGCTGGCCGGCCGAGGAGGCCTGGCAGGTGGACCACGATCTGGATGGTGGGCCTGGCAAGCCGGTGAAGAAGCCGGCGGTGACCGATTTCCAGCGCCTGGCCACCGGCGAACTCTGCGTGCCGGTGGGCGAATTCGCCAGTTCGCGCTATGCGCTGCTGCGCTGCCAGCCGCTGACCGGTCGCTTCCGGCAGATCCGCCGGCACCTGAAGCACCTGTCGCACCACCTGATTGGCGATACCAGCCACGGTGACGGCCGCCACAACCGCAATTTCCGCATGCAGGGCGTGCACCGCATGCTGCTGCACGCCGAGCGCCTGCGTTTCCCGCACCCCGATGGCGGCATGCTGGATGTGCGCGCACCGGTGGATGCCGGTTTCCAGAAGGCGCTGGACCTGTTCGGCTGGCAGGTGGACTGAAGGTAGCGCCGGGGTCAGAGCCCTTTCCTGTCAGGAAAGGGATCCGACCCCGATGGCGTTATTTCTTTTCCGGCTCGTTCACGATCGCTTCCAGGTCCTTCTGCAGATCGGTGATCAACGGCTGCATGCGGGTCTGGATGGCCACCATCACGTTCTGCATCAGTGCCGGGGTCTTGTCCAGCAGGCTCTGGCCGGCCGGGCTCTCGTAGAACTCGGCCATGGCCAGCACGTCTTCCTTGCTGAAGGTCTTCTTGTAGAGATCGACATACATCGGGCGCAGCTGCTGCCACGACAGCGCCTGGCGCAGGGTCTGGTTGGTGCGCGCCTGGATGCGCTGCAGCTGTTCCTGCTGCTGGGCGGTCAGTTGGCGCTGCGCGGTGGCCTGCTGGAACTGCTGCTGCTGCATCGCTTCGATCTGCGGCAGCGCCGCGTCGAGCATGGTCTGCGCGCGCGAGGCGGCCAGCAGGCGGTTGATGTCGCTGTCGGTCGGCGGCGCGGCCCAGACCGGGCTGCTGCACGCGGCCAGGGCCAGCAGCAGGGCAACGCGGCGCAGGCGCGCGGGCAGGGTGGGAACAAGGCGGGTCATGCGAAGCTTCCTGCGGTACATGGAAGGCCCAGCATACCCGCAGCGCAGGCGAAGGCGGCGTGTTCGATGCCTGATCGGCGGCATACGGCGCGCGATGGCGGCCACGGCGGCGCCGGTGCCGCTACAATGCGCGCATGGGCAGTGGACCGGTCACCATCAGCGCGCAGCTTGAAATCCCCGACGGCGAGATCGTCGAGCGGTTCGTGCGTGCCAGCGGTGCCGGCGGGCAGAACGTCAACAAGGTGTCCACCGCGGTGGAACTGCGTTTCGATGTGGCCGGCTCGCCCTCGTTGCCCGAGCCGCTGCGCGAGCGCCTGCTGGCGCGCCGCGACCGGCGCATGACCGGCGAAGGCGTGCTTGTCATCGATGCGCAACGGTTCCGCACCCAGGATCGCAATCGCGAGGATGCGCGCGAGCGGCTGGCGGCCTTCATCCAGGCTGGGCTGAACGTGCCCAAGCCGCGCAAGGCCACCAAACCGTCCCTGGGCTCGAAACTGCGTCGTCTGGACGCCAAACGCGGGCGCGCGCAGATCAAGCGCGGGCGCTCATCACGTGACTGGGAGTGATTGCTTGAACAACCCGACGCCGTTGCTGCCGGCCGTGCCGCCGAACATGCCGCAGGTCAAACCCAACGCCTTCCTGCGCTGGCTGGCGCGCTGCACCCTGCGCCTGGGCGGCTGGAAGGTGACCGGCACGCTGCCAGACATTCCGCGCCTGGTCTTCATCATCGCCCCGCATTCGTCCAACTGGGACGGGCTGTGGGGCATGGCGGCCAAGATCGCGCTGGGCATGAAGGTGAAGGTGCTGGGCAAGGCCTCGCTGTTCTGGTGGCCGCTGGGCCCGCTGCTGCACCGGCTGGGGGTGATCCCGCTGGACCGCAGTGCGCCGCAGGGCACGGTCGGCCAGGCCGTGGACCTGCTGCGCAACAACGAAAAAATGTGGTTCGCCATCACCCCCGAAGGCACCCGCAAGGCGGTGAAGGACTGGAAAGCCGGTTTCCTGAAGATCGCGCGGATGGCCGACGTGCCGGTCCTGGCGGCGTACTTCCATTACCCGGAAAAGACCATCGGCATCGGCCCGCTGTTCACCCCCACCGGCGATGATGCGGCCGACATGGCGGCCATCCGTGAGTTCTACCGCCCGTGGATGGGCAAGACCCGCGGCACGGTCTGAAACGCCCCGCAGCGGCCGCATACACGCCACGTCCGGCACATGCCGGGCGGCCGCGACAGGAGTAGGGTGGAGGGCTGTCATTCCCTACCGCCCGCCCAAGGAGCGTTCTACATGTCGCGTACCGTAGTCCTGGCCGCCGCCATCAGCCTGGCGCTGGCGGCCTGTTCCGGCAAGGAGTCCACCCCCGTGTCCGAAGCCCAGCAGACCCCGGCCCAGCAGCCGGCCGATGCCTCCACCAACCCGCTGCTGAGCGCCAGCACGCTGCCGTTCCAGGCGCCGCAGTTCGACAAGATCAAGGACAGCGACTACCTGCCGGCCTTCGAAGAAGGCATGCGCCAGCACCTGGCCGACGTGCGCAAGATTGCCGACAACCCCGAGCCGGCCACCTTCGACAACACCCTGGTGGCGATGGAGCGCAGCGGTGAAACCCTCACCCGCGTGTCGCGCATCTTCTTCGGCCTGGTCCAGGCCGATGGCACCGAAGCGCGCCAGAAGATCCAGGAAGAGATCGCACCGAAGCTGGCCGCGCACCAGGACGAGATCAACCTCGATCCGAAGCTGTTCGCGCGCGTGAAGTCACTGTACGACCAGCGCGACACGCTGGAACTGGACCCGGTGCAGAAGCGCCTGGTCGAGCATTACTACGACGGTCTGGTGCGCGCTGGCGCCCAGCTGTCCGACGCTGACAAGGCCAGCCTGCGCAAGCTGAACGTGGAAGAGACCACGCTGTCCACCCAGTTCCACACCCGCCTGGTCGCGGCCACCGCCGCCGCCGCTGTTGTGGTGGATGACAAGGCCAAGCTGGCCGGTCTGGACGAGAACGCGATCAACACCGCGGCCAACGACGCCAGCGCCCGCAAGCTGGACGGCAAGTTCCTGCTGCCGCTGCAGAACACCACGCAGCAGCCGGTGCTGGGTTCGCTGAGCGATCGCGACCAGCGCGCCGCCGTGCTGAAGGCTTCGGAAACCCGCGCCGAGCGCGGCGATGCCAACGACACCCGGCAGACCGTGCAGCGCCTGGCCCAGCTGCGTGCGCAGAAGGCCAAGCTGCTGGGCTTTGACACCTACGCCGATTACAACCTGGGCGACCAGATGGCCAAGACCCCGGCCGCGGCGCTGAAGCTGCTGACCGACACCGTGCCCGCGGCCACCGCCAAGGCGCGCGAGGAAGCGGCCGACATCCAGAAGGTGATCGACGCGCAGAACGGCGGCTTCAAGCTGGCCGCTTCGGATTGGGACTTCTACGCCGAACAGGTGCGCAAGGCCAAGTACGATCTGGACGAATCGCAGATCAAGCCGTACTTCGAACTGGACAACGTGCTGCAGAACGGCGTCTTCTACGCCGCCACCCAGCTGTACGGCATCACCTTCAAGCCGCGCACCGACATTCCGACCTACAACCCGGACATGAAGGTGTACGAAGTGTTCGACAAGGACGGCACCTCGCTGGCCCTGTTCTACACCGACTACTTCAAGCGTGACACCAAGTCCGGCGGCGCCTGGATGGACGTGTTCGTTGAACAGGACGGCCTGACCGGTGCCAAGCCGGTGGTCTACAACGTCTGCAACTTCACCAAGCCGGCCGCTGGCCAGCCGGCGCTGCTCAGCTTCGACGACGTCACCACGCTGTTCCATGAGTTCGGCCACGCGCTGCACGGCATGTTCTCCAACGTGAAGTACCCGTCGATCGCCGGCACCGCCACCTCGCGCGATTTCGTCGAGTTCCCCTCGCAGTTCAACGAACACTGGGCGCTGGACCCGAAGGTGTTCGCCAACTACGCCAAGAACTACAAGACCGGCGAACCGATGCCGCAGGAACTGGTGGACAAGATCCTGAAGGCACGCAGCTTCAACCAGGGCTACGCCACTACCGAATACCTGTCGGCTGCGCTGCTGGACCTGGCCTGGCACACCCAGAAGGCCGATGCCCCGCTGCAGGATGTGGGCGCCTTTGAAGCCAGCGCGCTGAAGAAGTTCAAGGTGGACCTGCCGCAGGTGCCGCCGCGCTACCGCACCACCTACTTCGACCACATCTGGGGCGGCGGCTATTCGGCCGGCTACTACGCCTACTTCTGGGCCGAAGTGCTGGACCACGACGCGTTCCAGTGGTTCACCGAGCACGGTGGCCTGACCGCGGCCAATGGCCAGGAGTTCCGCGACAAGATCCTCTCGCGCGGCAACAGCGTGGAACTGTCGACCCTGTACCGCGATTTCCGCGGCAAGGACCCGTCGGTGGAACCGCTGCTGAAGTTCCGCGGGCTGAAATAAGAGAGCGAAAACGGCGGGGGCAACCCCGCCGTTTTTCATTATGTAGAGTCGAGCCATGCTCGACTGGCCGTACCCGGGAACCTCTCCCGCCGATGTGTGGTCTGATCCACCTACCACCCACCCGGAGCCTGTCATGGATGCTGTTGCCCGCCCTCCCTTTTCCCAACGCGCACTGGTCTGGCTGAAGAAAGAAGCCCTGCCGCTGCTGGTGATGCTGGGCCTGCTCGCCGCCGCCCGTGACACCCTGGCCAACCACTACGTGGTGCCCAGCGGCTCGATGCAGCCCACCCTGCAGCCCGGCGACCGCGTGGTGGTGGACATGCGCGCCTATGGCCTGCGCCTGCCGTTCACCCACCAGCAACTGCTGGCCACCGGCACCCCGCAGCGCGGCGAAGTAGCCGTGTTCGATTCGCCCGCCGACGGCACCCGATTGATCAAGCGCGTGGTGGCCGTGGCCGGTGACCATGTGCAGCTGCACGGCGGCCACCTGACCATCAACGGCCAGCCGCTGCAGATCGCCGGGCTGGCCGATACCGAAGCCTTCGGCCCGCGCCAGGCGCAGCTGGACCTGGACATGGGCGGTGGCCCTGACATCGCCGACCTGCAGGTGCCGGCCGGCAAGGTGCTGGTGCTGGGCGACCACCGCGGCAACAGCTTCGACGGCCGCTTCTTCGGTTTCGTCGATGCCGATGCCCTCTACGGGCGTGCGGTGTCGGTGTACTACCGCCGCGGCGACGGCTTCGAGTGGCAGCGGCTGTAAGCTGAATTGATACGTTCTACATATCAATCCTGACCTATCAGGTTATGGATCGACTGGATGAGGCGGCCTACGCTGGCCGCCTGATCCCCATCTTGGCCGCCCCCACGGCCACCCGATTCCATGACTGGCGAAACCGCGGCGGCCGACAGCGCCCGCCCCCGTACCCTCGATTCCGGCACTGACACCCGCATCCAGCAGGGCACCCCGGCGTTCCGCCGTACCGCGGTGGCGCTGTTCCTGGCCGGTTTTTCCACCTTCGGCCTGCTGTACACGGTGCAGCCGCTGCTGCCCGAGTTCAGCCGCCACTTCGGCGTGTCGGCCGCCGGCAGCGCGATGTCGCTGTCGCTGAGTACCGGCACGCTGGCGGTGGCGATGCTGCTGGCCGGCCTGCTGTCCGATGCGGTGGGGCGACGGCCGTTGATGATCGCGGCCCTGATGGCCTCGGCGCTGCTGTCGCTGTGCACCGCGCTGGTGGACGACTGGACCACGATGCTGGTGCTGCGCACCCTGCTGGGCCTGGCCTTGAGCGGCGTGCCGGCGGTGGCCATGACCTACCTGGTGGAGGAAATGGACAGCCGCGCGCTGGGCCTGGCCATGGGCCTGTACATCGGCGGCAATGCCATTGGCGGCATGAGCGGGCGCCTGCTGGCCGGCATCATTGCCGATCATTGGGGCTGGCGCTGGGGCATCGGCGCGGTGTCGATCATTGCGGTGGCCAGCACCGTGCTGCTGTGGCTGCAGCTGCCGCCGTCGCGGCACTTCCAGGCCCGTCGCGGTGGCCTGCGCCAGTTGCCGTCGCGCTGGCGCACCCTGTTTGCCGACCCAGGCCTGCCGTGGCTGTTCGCCACCTCGTTCGTGCTGATGGGCGTGTTCGTCACCCTCTACAACTACCTGGGCTACCACCTGCTGGCGCCGCCGTACCACCTCAGCCAGACCGTGGTCGGGCTGATCTTCAGTGTCTACCTGGTGGGAACCTTCAGCTCGGCGTGGATGGGCCAGCTGGCGATGCGGCATGGGCGGGGCCGCATCCTGACCATTTCCTTCGGCCTGATCGGCGCCGGCATCGTGCTGCTGATGCTGCCGTGGCTGGCGACCATGGCGGTGGGCATCGCGCTGGTCACCTTCGGTTTCTTCGGCGGGCATTCAGTGGCCAGCAGCTGGGTCGGCAGCCGCGCCGGTTCGATGCGTGCCGAAGCCTCGGCTCTGTACCTGTTCGCCTACTACCTGGGCAGCAGCGTGCTGGGCGCCGTGGGCGGGCTGGCCTACGCCGCGTGGGATTGGCTGGGCGTGTGCCTGTTCACCGGCGTGTTGACCCTGCTCGGCGGCGGCATCATCTGGGCGCTGCAGCAGCGCGCCCCGCAGCCGGTGACCGCCTGAACCCCGCCGGGTTCCGCGCGCGTCCGCTCTGGTAGGTGCCGACCTTGGTCGGCACTCTGGCGCGAGCCAACCAAGGTTGGCCACTACCACTACAAGGTGCCGCGCTCATTACGCCGCGAATGCCCCACGCAGCAAGCCGGCGAAATTGCGGATCAACCCCGCAGCCGGTGACCGCCTGAACTCCCGGCGGGTTCCGCGTGCGTCCGCTCTGGTAGGTGCCGACCTTGGTCGGCACTCTGGCGCGGGCCAACCAAGGTTGGCCACTACCACTACAAGGTGCCCGCGGTCATTCCGCCGCGAATGCGCCACGCAGCAAACCGGCGAAATTGCGGATCAACGGCGTCACCCCTTCGCGGCGCCACGCCAGCTGTACTTCCGAATGCGCACCGGCGTCGGCCAGCGCCACGAAGCGCGCGCCTTCCACGCGGATGTGATCGCACGACGCCGGCAGGATCGCCGCACCGAGGCCCGCGGCGGCCAGGCTGATCAGGGTCGACGCTTCGCCCGCCTCCTGCACGATGCGCGGGGTGAACCCCGCCGCCGCGCACAGCGCGATCATGTGGTCGTGGATACCGGCACCGGCGCTGCGGCGGAAGGCCACGAAGGGTTCCTGGGCGAAATCGCGCAGCGACAGCGCGCCGCTGGCCGACAGCCGGCGCAGGGCAGGGTGGTCGGCATGCACGATCAGCGCCAGTGGATCGACGAACAGGCTGTGCGCCACCAGCTCCGGCGGCAAGGTGCGCTTGCGGATGATGCCCACGTCCAGGCTGCCGTCCAGCAGCGCATCGATCTGCTGCAGGGTGTTCATCTCGCTCAGCTGCAGCCGCACCTGCGGGTACTGCTGGCGGTAATGCAGGATCGAACGTGGAATCTGCGGCGACAGCGGCGTGGCCCGGGTCAGGCCGATATGCAGTTCCCCCTGCTCGCCGCGCTGCGCACGCTGCACCTCCTCCACCGCGCTTTCCACCTGCAACACGATGGCCCGCGCGCGCTCCTGCAGCAGCTCGCCGGCAGGCGTCAGCTGCACCCGGCGATGGCTGCGCACGAACAGGCGCGCCCCGATCAGTTCTTCCAACTGCCGGATCTGCTGGCTGAGCGGCGGTTGCGACATGCCCAGCCGCTCGGCCGCCTGGCCGAAGTGCAGCGTATCGGCGACGGCCAGGAAGTAACGCAGGTGGCGAAGTTCGATGGACATGGGCTCAGTCTATACAGGGGGGCAGATCCCGTCGTGCAGCGGCGGGCTCTGACCCCGGTAGGTCAAGCGCATCCACGCATGGCGTGGATCTACCGTGTCGACCAAGGTCGACACCTACCAAGAGCCGAACCTACCGCTCTGAATGCCCGCTCTGGTCGTAATCGCGCGGGCTGAACAACTCCGGCTGCACCAGGTCGATGAACGCCCGCGCCTGCGCCGACAGCGCCTTGCCCCGGCGCACGATCACCCCGTAGCTGCGCTCCGGGAACCAGCGTTTCATCGACCGCGCCGCTAGCCGTTCGCCGTCGCTTTCGTGCAGGCACAGCGCCGGCACGATGGAAATGCCCATGCCCATCGCCACGTACTGCTTGATCACTTCCCAACCGCCCACTTCCAGCGCAACGGTGTACGCAATGCGGTGGCGCTGGAACACCTGGTCCACCAGCCGGTAGGTGATCTGCCGCTTCGGTGGCAACACCAAGGGGTAGCGCGCGATGTCGGCCAGTTCCAGCTCGCCGCCGCTGGCCAGCGGATGGTCGTGCGGGGCAATCAGCACCTGCTCGAAACGGTAGGCCGGGGCATAGGTCAGGTCGGCCGGCACGTCGGTCATCGAACCGATGGCCAGGTCGGCCGCATCCTCGCGCAGCAGGTCGGTGCCGTCGGCGCTGATCGCGTTGTGCAGGGTCAGGCGCACATCGGGATGGTGCTGGCGGAAGCGTTCGACGATCTTCGGCAGCAGGTACAGGATGGTGGAACTGTTGGCGGCGATGTTCAGTTCGCCCGCGTCCATCCCGCGCACCTTGTCGCGGAAGCGTGCCTCCAGTCCGTCCAGGCTTTCCACCAGCGGCTGCGCCATCTCGTACAGCAGCTGGCCCTCACGGCTGGGCACCAGGCGCCGCCCGCTGCGCTCGAACAGCGGCACCCCCAGCTCGCGTTCCAGCGCCTGCAACTGCAGGCTGATGGCCGGCTGGCTGACGAACAGCGCCTCAGCTGCCCGTGAGACCGAGCCCAGCCGCACCGTCTGGCAGAACGCGCGCAGCGGCTTCAGCCGGTCGGATTTGTAGGAAAAACGCGGACTTGGCGGGCTGCGTGTGGGCATGGCGTCACAAGTATTAGCACGTTTTATGTAAAGCATTGCAAAAACTGTTTTGCCAAATACTAGGGCGCGGCGGCACTTTGGGGGCGTTCCCCCACCGCTGGAGTTGCCCCATGTTCGCCGTCGCTTCCGCCGTTCCCTCCACCCCGGCCAAGGCCACCCCCGGCATCGCCCTGGCGACCCGCGTGGCCGGCCAGGACACCGTGCTGCCGGCGCCGCTGCTGGCCCTGCTGGTGTCGCTGCACCGCGCGGTGGAACCGGGTCGGCAGGCGCGGCTGCAGGCCCGTCGTGAGCGCCAGGCGTTCTTTGACCAGGGCGGCCTGCCGGATTTCCGCGCTGACACCGCCGCGATCCGCAGCGGCGACTGGACCGTGGCGCCGCTGCCGGCCGCGCTGCAGGACCGCCGCGTGGAAATCACCGGCCCGACCGACCCGAAGATGGTCATCAACGCGCTGAACTCCGGCGCGAAGGTGTTCATGGCCGACTTCGAGGATTCCACCTCGCCCACCTGGCGCAACCTGCTGGCCGGGCAGCAGTCGCTGGCCGCCGCCGTGCGTGGCGATCTGCAATTCACCGCCGCCAATGGCAAGCACTACACCCTGCGCCCCTTTGAGGAACAGGCGGTGCTGATCGTGCGCCCGCGTGGCTGGCACCTGGACGAAAAGCACGTGGCCGTGGACGGCCAGCCGCTGGCCGGTGGCCTGTTCGACGCGGCCGTGTTCGCCTTCCACAACGCCCGCGCGCTGCAGGCCAAGGATCGCGGCCCGTACTTCTACCTGCCCAAGCTGCAGAGCATGGAAGAGGCCGCGCTGTGGGAAACCGCGCTGTCGCACATCGAAGGCATGCTGGGCCTGCCGCACGGGCAGATCAAGGTGACCGTGCTGATCGAAACGCTGCCGGCCGTGTTCGAGATGGACGAGATCCTGCACGCGCTGCGTGACCGCATCGTCGGCCTGAACTGCGGGCGCTGGGATTACATCTTCTCCTACCTGAAGACCTTCCGCCGCCACGCCGACCGGGTGCTGCCCGAGCGTGGCCAGGTGACCATGACCCAGCCGTTCCTGAAGGCCTATTCTGAACTGCTGATCCAGACCTGCCACCGCCGCGGTGCGCATGCGATGGGTGGCATGGCCGCACAGATTCCGATCAACCACGATGCCGCGGCCAACGAGCAGGCCATGGCCCGCGTGCGCGCCGACAAGCTGCGCGAAGTCAGCGCCGGCCACGATGGCACCTGGGTCGCGCACCCGGCGCTGATTCCGGTGGCGCAGGCAATCTTCGACGAACACATGCCGGGCCCGAACCAGCACAGCGTGCTGCGCCAGGACGTGCGCGTGGGCCGCGACGAGCTGATTGCACGGCCGCCGGGCAGCATCACCCGCGCTGGTTTCGAGGGCAACGTGGAAGTCTGCGTGCGCTACCTGGCCGCCTGGCTGGACGGCAACGGCTGCGTGCCGATCCACCACCTGATGGAAGATGCGGCCACCGCCGAGATCAGCCGCAGCCAGCTGTGGCAGTGGCTGCACACGCCGGGGCAGCAGCTGGACGATGGCACCGCCATCGACCTGGGCCTGCTCGACACCACCCTGGCGCAGCTGCCGGCACGACTGGGCGACACCAGTGCGCTGCCCGGCGGCAGCCGCATTGCCGAAGCCATCACCCTGCTGGGCGAACTGAGCCGCAGCAACGACCTGACCGATTTCCTGACCCTGCCGGCCTACGCGCGCATCGACTGACCGCTGCGCGCCGTCCCACGCCGCTTCCTTCCCCGCTGCACCCGCTGCACGAACCGAACTGGAGAAAGACATGAGCACGCTGCCCACTGCCGAACAGATCCAGCACGACTGGGACACCCACCCGCGCTGGGAAGGCATCCAGCGCAACTACAGCGCCGCCGACGTGGTGCGCCTGCGCGGCACGGTCCATATCGAGCATTCGCTGGCCCGGCTGGGCGCGGAAAAGCTGTGGGCGTCGCTGCACGAGCGTGAGTTCGTCAATGCGCTGGGCGCGCTGACCGGCAACCAGGCCATGCAGCAGGTCAAGGCCGGGCTGAAGGCGATCTATCTGTCGGGCTGGCAGGTGGCCGCCGATGCCAACCTGGCCGGGCAGATGTACCCGGACCAGTCGCTGTACCCGGCCGATTCGGTGCCGGCGGTGGTCAAGCGCATCAACAACACCCTGCTGCGCGCCGACCAGTTGCACCATGCCGAAGGCAAGGACGAGATCGATTTCCTGCAGCCCATCGTGGCCGACGCCGAGGCCGGTTTCGGCGGCGTGCTCAATGCCTTCGAGCTGATGAAGGCGATGATTGAAGCCGGTGCGGCGGGCGTGCACTTCGAAGACCAGCTGGCGTCGGTGAAGAAGTGCGGGCACATGGGCGGCAAGGTGCTGGTGCCGACCCGCGAGGCGATCGAGAAGCTCAACGCCGCGCGCCTGGCCGCCGACGTGCTGGGCGTGCCGACCCTGCTGGTGGCGCGCACCGATGCCGAAGCGGCCGATCTGCTGACCAGCGACATCGATGCCAACGACCGCCCGTTCACCACCGGCGAGCGCACCGTGGAAGGCTTCTACAAGACCCGCAACGGTCTGGACCAGGCGATCAGCCGCGGCCTGGCCTACGCCCCCTACGCTGATCTGGTGTGGTGCGAGACCGGCAAGCCGGACCTGGAATTCGCACGGAAATTCGCCGAAGCGATCCACGCGAAGTTCCCCGGCAAGCTGCTGGCCTACAACTGCTCGCCCAGCTTCAACTGGAAGAAGAACCTGGACGACGCCACCATCGCCAAGTTCCAGCGCGAGCTGGGCAGCTATGGCTACAAGTTCCAGTTCATCACCCTGGCCGGCTTCCACGCGCTGAACTACGGCATGTTCAACCTGGCCCACGGCTACGCGCGCCGCCAGATGAGCGCCTTCGTGGAACTGCAGGAGGCCGAATTCGAAGCCGCCGAGCGTGGTTTCACCGCCGTGAAGCACCAGCGCGAAGTGGGCACTGGGTATTTCGATGCGGTGACCCAGGCGATCCAGCAGGGGCAGTCCTCGACCACCGCGCTGACCGGTTCGACCGAGGAAGAACAGTTCCACGGCGGGCGCAGCGAACGCGCGGCCTGAGCCGAATCCCGCCGGCCCCGGTCCGTAGAGTCGAGCTTGCTCAACTGACGCAATCCGGCCGGCCCCGGCCTACGACCCCCGATCAGGGTGGCCAGGGAAGGGCCAGACGACGCCGGCAGGTCGGGGGACCTGCCGGCGTTGTTGTAAGCGAAGTGAGCACTGCGTCAGCTGAATAGGCGCTGCGCGGGGTAACCCACCGGGATCTGCGGCGATTTGACGCAAAATGAGAAGCGGCGCACAGTTTCAAGCGGTGCTATGCTCCGCTGCTCACCAGGGGACGCTGGCGGCAGGGAATGACCGGCAGGGGTTCAGCCGAGACATCAGACATGACATCCGGTATCGCCACAGCGGCGATGGCCGGGATGACGCATGCCGTGCTTTCCGACGCTGAAGTGGCCCTGTTCGCGCAGTTTGCCCAGCCGCGCCCGCTGCCGGCCGGCCAGTGGTTGTTCCTGCGCGGGCACCCCGGCCAGAGCATGTACGTCATCCTGGAAGGCCAGATTGAACTGGACTTCGGCGAAGACCTGCTGGTGAAGACCCTGGGCCGCCACGAGTTCTTCGGTGAACTGGGCCTGCTGATGGGCAACCACGCCCGCAGCGCCGGCGCCCGCGCGATGAGCGACTGCACGGTGCTGGAACTGGGCCCGGATGCGTTCCAGCGCCTGGTCGATGCCGATCCCGGTCTGGTGGCGCAGTTCCTGCGCCGCACGATCATGCGCGTGCTGGCCAACGAACAGGCCCTGATCAGCCAGCTGCGGCGGCGCAACCACGACCTGGAAACCGCGCTGGACAACCTGTACATCACCACCCACCAGCTCACCCATACCCGCGAGCTGGTGCGTACCGATGAACTGACCGGACTGCACAACCGCCGCGGCCTGACCCTGTACCTGAAGGAATCGCGCGCGCACCCCGACGGCCCGCCGCAGGCGCTGCTGCTGATCGACTGCGACCACTTCAAGCAGATCAACGACCGCCATGGCCACCAGGCCGGCGACCGCGTGCTGCAGAGCATGGGCAACATCCTGCGTTCAATGGCCGGCGAGCACGATCTGGCCTGCCGCCTGGGCGGCGATGAGTTCTGCCTGATCCTGCGCCGCGCCGACCGCGAGGCCGCCCAGCACGCCGCCGAGTTCATCCTCAGCGCCGTGCACGGCCTGCTGGAACGCGGCCACGGCACCCCGCACGTCAGCCTGGCCAGCATTGGCGTCAGCATGCTGGTACCTGAGGCCGACTGGAGCGAGTGGTATGCCGGTGCCGATCGGGCGCTTTACGAAGCAAAGCGCGCCGGCGGAAACTGCCTGCGATGGGCCCACGGCCCGGACGTACAATGAGCGGAGACCCAGGTGATGAACGGCGACACCGGAACGTCGACCCCGCACAGCCCGCAGCTGCGCGCGTTGCTCTTCACCGATCTCTGCGACTCACTTACCCTGGTTGAACGTATAGGTGACAGTGCAGCCGCAGAACTTTTCCAGGACCATGACCGCTTGGTGCTGCGGCTTCAGCAGACCTGGAACGGACGCCTGATCGATCGGTCCGATGGCCTGTTCCTGCTGTTCGAACGCCCGATCGACGCACTGGGGTTCGCACTTGACTACCAGAGTGAACTGGCCGTGCTTGGCACCGCGCGCAATGTCAGCCTCCGTGCCCGCGCGGGCTTGAACGTGGGCGAAGTCATCCTCTGGAACAACAGTGCCGAGGCCGTGGCCCACGGTGCCAAGCCGGTCGAGGTCGAGGGGCTGGCCAAGCCCATGGCCGCGCGGCTCATGCAGCTGGCCCGCCCTGGGCAGATCCTGGTATCGGCGTCGGCCGAGTCGACGGTCCGGCGCAGCGCCGGCGAGCTGGGCAGCCGAGGACAGAGTCTTCAGTGGAAATCACATGGTCGCTGGCGCTTCAAGGGCATCGCCAGCGAACAGGAAGTGTTCGAGGTCGGCGTGCCGGGTGAGGCCGAATTCCGCAGGCCTCGCAGCCACGGCAAGGCGCGCCGCTCGATTGCGTGGTGGCGCAGACCCCTGCCTATGGCGATGAATGCCGTAGCGGCGCTGGTGTTGGCTTTCATCGGCTGGTCGCTGTTGCGACCCGCGCCTGCCATCGCTTTCGCCGAACGCGAATGGATCGTGCTGGCGGACGTACAGAACCTGTCCGGCAACATGTTGCTGGACGATGGCTTCGAACAGGCCTTCCGCATCAGCCTGGAGCAGTCCCGGTACGTCAATGTGCTCAGCAACATGAAGGTGCAGGACACGTTGGAGCGGATGCGCCAGGAGCGTGGCCTGCTGGACACGCAGGCTGCAGTGGAAGTCGCGCTGCGTGAAGGCGCACGTGCGGTCGTGGTGCCGCGTGTGGAAGAGCTGCATGGTCGCTTGCGGGTGACTGCGCAGCTGATCGATCCCACCACCGGCAAGGTGGTGTGGACCACGCATGCCGAGCAGCGGGGGATGGAATCGCTGTTTGCCTCCACTGATGCGGTCACGGTGGCCCTGCGCAACGAGCTGGGCGAGGCCATGAAGCAGGTTTCGCAGACGTCGCTGCCGCTGCCGCAGGTGGCCACCAGTGATCTGGATGCACTGCACGCCTATGCGATAGGCCTGCAGGCCTACGGCGATGGCCATTACAACGAAGCGCTGCGCTTCTTCGAGCAGGCATCGCGCTTCGATCCCCTGTTCGCCTTCGCTTATCTGGGGCAGATGCGGGTCTATGTCGCCCGCGGTGATCTGGACAACGCCCGGCGCATGCTGAACCGTGCCGGTGGCATCCGTGCCCGCCTTCCCGGCCGTGATCGCCTGTATCTGGATGCATGGCGTACCGAGCTGGAAGATGGCCGCCTCGAGGAGGTGTCCGCCAAATGGAAGCTGCTGGCTGATCTGTATCCGGATTATCACGGTGCCCACGCGAACTACGCCTGGGCCATGCAGACCCTGGGGCGCTATCCCGAATCCGAAGCGTCGGCCAGGAAGGCCACCGTTGCCGCCAATCCCCTGCAGTCCATCGCATGGCAGGATGTCGGCCGCGCGCAGCTTGCCCAGAACAACTATGCCGGTGCATTGGAAAGCTACCGCGTATCCGCCAGGTTGGGGCGATGGACCAGCAACCGCCACCTCGTTGCGGCCACGGCAGCGTCAGGTGACCTCGCCGGTGCCCAGCGAATGATCGACGGCGAACCCGATCGGGGGTTTGGCAACGGCTTGGAAGGCGTTGCCGTGGCGGTCGATGCCGGCCACGCCGCGCGTGCCGCCGCCGCCAACAAGCGCGCGCTGAAGGCCTGCGGAGAAAGCGTGCTGGCCTGCCAGATGTTCGAGCTCCAGGCGCTGCTGCTGGCTACCGAAAGCGGTCGTCCAGCGGACGCTTCGGCTTTTGATCGCGTCACTCGCGGACTGCTGGCCCGCGTCAAGGCGACCAAGGGACAGGATCGCGCCGAATGGATGTTTCTGGCCGCAGCGGCGGCCTATGGCGCGCAGCGGGCAGACCATGCACAGGTGGCAGGCGATCTATTGCCTGTCCTGAAGGAACTGTCCGATTCGGTCGGCGACCTGCGGAGTCGGCAGATGGTGACCTTGGTCGAGGCCAACGCCGACCGCCTGCAGGGGCATGCGGCAGAAGCCCTTGCCCGTCTGCAGCCTCTGTTGGATGGTACTGAACTGTTCCAGGCGCGCGTTGTGCGCTGGCAAGCACTGGCGGCCGAGCACGACCCGGGCGAGCCGGAAGCACGCCAGTGGCTGCTGGCCAATGCAGGCCGTGCCTATGCGGAAAGTGCGGGGTCCTACGTGATGCAGCTGGTCAACACCAGCGAACTGCGCCGGGCCCGCACCTGGGCCTCGGCGCAGCAGAACGCATCCCTTACGGTGCCGGCGGGTGCCGCAGCTGCGCGTCAATCTCGCCACTGACGAAGCAGTGGGGCACGCGGAACACTGCATCGGCGGTGAGGCGTTCCACCAAGCGGTCGCGCGCCTGGGCAAACTCCTCCTTGCTGGCCAGTGGGCCCTGGGTGCTGCAATCCTTGCACGCCTCGGCAACATCGGGTGCAATCGCGCCCAGCGCCTTGGCCGGGGTTTCATGGAAAACAGCTCGGAACGCGTCGTCGCTGGACAGCAGGTCGAGCAGCTGCAGCGCTTGCTCGGGGGAGAGCAGGGGAAGATCGGGGGTCATTCTACGGCCTCTGGTTCTGGGAAAAAGCGCGATGGCAGTTGCATGATGCCAGTGCAGGTAGCGGCGGCGGCCGCGATGGCTTGAGCCGACAGTTCCAGCTGCTGCGGCCGAAAACCTCTCTGTCGACTTCCCGGACCACCGCCATGCCCGTACCCCGCTTCCGCCGCTGCCAGCAGCTCATGATCGAACTGCGCACGGTCGAACACTACGCTGTGGCCGACCTGCTGGCGGGTGGAACCTCGGTCGTCAGCAGCACGCAGTGGGTGGCCGTTGCTCCGCATCTGGACGCAGGGGTCGTGCTGGACGAGGACATGCTGCTGGCATTGGGGCGGATGCCCGCTGCGCAATGGACGGAAGACGGTCCGCAGTTTTCGCGTGGCGTCATCGCGCGTCTGTGCCAAGCCGGCCTCGTGTTCGGCGATGGCGATGAGGATCACGCGTGGCAGGAGGCCGAGCGAGCCTTGTCAGCCACCTCCTGGTGGACGCCTGCGGCGGTCATGCATCGGCTCGCGCGCTGGCAGAACCAGGACAGTGTCACAGCACTGCGCGAAGCGGGACTGGAGACGGCAGCGGGCCTGTGCAGGCAACTGGGTCCGCCACCGCCGGCATGTGCCGAGCCTGGAGAGCGCGCCATCGATCTGGTGGTGCCTGATGAAGTGCCCTTCGATGCCTGGCTCAAACAGCGCGCTACCTGCCGCAACTTTGATCGCACACGCCTGCTCGACCTTGCCACGCTCTCACAGCTGCTATGGCGGGTGTTCGCCAGTCATGGAGAGCAGCGCGAAGGTGATGACGCGATCTTCCTGAAGAAGAACGTGCCCTCTGCGGGGGGATTGCATCCCACCGAGGCCTTCCTGCTGGTCCAGTCCGTCCTGGGCCTGGAGCCCGGCCTGTACCGCTACCATCCCATCGACCACAGCCTCAGCCCCGTTGCTGGGCCGATTGACGATCCCGCTGCGTTGGCCCGGCGGTTTGTTGCCGGGCAGCAGTGGTTCGCCGATGCCCATGTTCAGGTGATACTTGCACCACGCTTTGCGCGTACCTTCTGGAAGTATCGCCAGCATCCGAAGGCCTACCGTGCGGTGATTCTCGACGTTGGTCACGCCTCGCAGCTGCTGCTTTCGTGTGCGACCGAGGCCCGGCTGGGCGCCTTCGTCACCGCCGCGATCAATGAGCAGGATATCGAGCAGGTACTCGAGCTGGATCCGATGCAGCAGAGCCCCATGGCCATCTGTGGGATTGGCTGGCGCAGTGAGCTGATGACAACCAGTGAGTTCGATCCCGGCCGCCAGGTCTGGCAGCCGGGAACCTGAAACCGTCAACCCGCCTCGAAATCCACCAGCACCGCGCCATCCCCCACCTGGTCGCCCGCCTTGGCGCGGTACCCCTTCACCGTGCCATCGGCCGGTGCCTGCAGGGTGTGCTCCATCTTCATGGCTTCCAAAACGACCAGCGGCGTGCCGCGCTTCACCTGGGTGCCGGCCTGGACCAGGGTGGCCACGATCCTGCCCGGCATCGGTGCCAGCAGGCTGCCGGCATCGGTGCTGGCGGTGTCCGATTCGGCAACCGGATCGTGCAGGGTGAAGCGGTGCTGGCCCTCTGCATCGAACAGGAACAGCTGGCCGCCGTCGCGCAGCAGCTGCGCCGACCGGCGCCGGCCACCTACCTGCAACGTCAGGTGCTGTGCATCGGCGGTGCCGATCAGCGTTGCCGGCGCCGCGTCATCGCACTGCACGCGCCAGCCGTCGGCCTGCGCCCACACCTTCAGCGTGCGCGTGCGCTCGCCCTGCTGCAGCGGCAGCACGCGCGCTGCGGCGGCACCCAGGCGCCAGCCGTCCTGCGCCTGCCAGGGCGAATGCGGATCGCGTGCATCGCTGCCGGCACGCGCGGCGCTGGCCACGGCCGCGACGGCCGCCAGCTGCCACAGATCGTCATCGGCATCGCCCACTGCATTCAGTGCGGTCTGCTCGCGTTCGATCAGCGCGGTATCCAGCTTCGCGTTGGCAAACGAATCGGTGTTCACCAGCCGGCGCAGGAAGCCGGCATTGGTGGTCACGCCCACTACCTGGCAGTCGGCCAGGGCCTGGCTCATGCGGCGCAGCGCGGCATCGCGGTCCACGTCCCAGACGATCAGCTTGGCAATCATCGGGTCGTAGTACGGGGTGATGCTGTCGCCTTCCTCTACGCCGGTATCCACGCGCACGTTCGCCGACGGCGTCGGCAGTCGCAGGCGGCGCAGGGTGCCGGTGGACGGCAGGAAGCCGCGGTCGGCATCTTCGGCATACAGCCGCGCTTCGATGGCGTGGCCGTGGATGGCCAATTGCTCCTGGCGCAGCGGCATCGGCTGGCCAGCCGCAACACGCAGCTGCCACTCCACCAGATCGGTGCCGGTGATGAACTCGGTCACCGGATGTTCCACCTGCAGGCGGGTGTTCATTTCCATGAAGTAGAAATCGCCATCCGGACCGGCAATGAACTCCACCGTGCCGGCGCCCACGTAGCCCACCGCGCGCGCGGCATCGACGGCCGCCTTGCCCATGGCCGCGCGGCGCTCGGCGCTCATGCCCGGCGCCGGTGCTTCTTCCAGCACCTTCTGGTGGCGGCGCTGCACCGAGCAGTCGCGCTCGAACAGGTAGACCGCATCACCGTGGGTATCGCCGAACACCTGGATCTCGATGTGGCGCGGGCGCTCGACATACTTTTCGACCAGCACATGGTCGTTGCCGAAGGCCGATGCGGCCTCGCGCTGGCAGCTGGCCAGCGCATCGACGAAATCGTCGCTGCGTTCAACCTTGCGCATGCCCTTGCCACCGCCACCGGCGCTGGCCTTGATCAGCACCGGGTAGCCGATGGCATCGGCCTGTTCGCGCAGGAAGGCCGGTGCCTGCTGGTCGCCGTGGTAGCCCGGGGTCAGCGGTACGCCGGCCTGGGCCATCAGCGCCTTGGCCGCGCTCTTGTCGCCCATCGCGCGGATGGCGCTGGCCGGCGGGCCAATGAAGGTGATGCCCGCAGCGGCACACGCATCGGCGAAGTCCGCATTCTCGGACAGGAAGCCATAACCGGGATGGATGGCCTGCGCACCTGTGCGCCGCGCCGCGTCCAGCAGCACGTCGGCGCGCAGGTAGCTGTCGCGGGCGGCGGCCGGGCCGATATGCACGGCCTCGTCGGCCAGGCGCACGTGGCGCGCGGTGCGGTCGGCATCGGAATACACCGCCACGGTGGCGATGCCCAGGCGACGGCAGGTGGCAATCACGCGGCAGGCGATTTCGCCACGGTTGGCGATCAGGATCTTGGTGAACATGGCAACGGGCTTCATGGGAGCGTGCTCGGTCATGGCATGGGTTACATGCGGAACACGCCGAAGCGCGTCTGCTGCGGGGCGGCGTTCAGGCTGGCCGACAGCGCCAGGGCCAGCACGCGGCGGGTGTCGACCGGATCGATCACGCCGTCATCCCACAGGCGGGCACTGGCGTAGTAGGGGTGGCCCTGCTGTTCGAACTGCTCGCGGATGGGCGCCTTGAATGCATCTTCTTCTTCGGCCGGCCACTGGCCGCCCTTGGCCTCGATGCCATCGCGCTTCACCGTGGCCAGCACGCTGGCGGCCTGCTCGCCGCCCATCACGCCGATGCGTGCGTTGGGCCACATCCACAGGAAGTTGGGCGAATAGGCGCGGCCGCACATGCCGTAGTTGCCGGCGCCGAACGAGCCGCCGATGACCACGGTGAACTTGGGCACCTTGGCGCAGGCCACCGCCATCACCAGTTTTGCTCCGTCCTTGGCGATGCCGCCCTGTTCGTACTTGCGGCCGACCATGAAGCCGGTGATGTTCTGCAGGAATACCAGCGGGATGTTGCGCTGGGTGCACAGTTCGATGAAGTGCGCGCCTTTCAGGGCCGATTCGGAAAACAGGATGCCGTTGTTGGCGATGATCCCGATCGGGTAGCCGTTCAGATGGGCAAAGCCGGTGACCAGGGTCGCGCCATAGCGCGGCTTGAATTCATCGAAACGCGAGCCGTCCACCAGGCGCGCGATCACCTCGCGCACGTCGTAGGGCTTGCGCGTGTCGGCGGGAATCACGCCATACAGCTCATGCGCCGGCAGCAGCGGTTCTTCGGGCGCCTGCACGGCCATCGCCGGTTCCGGCTTGCGCCAGTTCAGCTGGGCGATGATCGCGCGCACCCGCGCCAGTGCCTGCAGGTCGTTGTCGGCCATGTGGTCGGCCACGCCGGAAATGCGCGTGTGCACGTCGGCGCCGCCCAACTCTTCGGCGCTCACCACTTCGCCAGTGGCGGCCTTCACCAGCGGTGGGCCGCCCAGGAAGATCGTGCCCTGTTCGCGCACGATCACCGTTTCATCGCTCATGGCCGGCACGTAGGCACCACCGGCGGTGCAGCTGCCCATCACGCAGGCGATCTGCGGAATGCCCTGCGCCGACAGGTTGGCCTGGTTGTAGAAGATGCGGCCGAAATGATCGCGGTCCGGGAAGACCTCGTCCTGCAGGGGCAGGAAAGCGCCGCCCGAATCGACCAGGTAGATGCAGGGCAGGCGGTTCTGCTCGGCCACTTCCTGCGCGCGCAGGTGCTTCTTCACCGTGACCGGGTAGTAGGTGCCGCCCTTCACCGTGGCATCGTTGGCCACGATCACGCACTCCACGCCGCTTACCCGGCCGATGCCGGCCACCACGCCGGCTGCGGGCACGGCATCGTCATACATGCCGTGCGCGGCCAGCGGCGCGATTTCCAGGAAGGCGCTGCCCGGGTCGAGCAGGGCGTCGATGCGGTCGCGCACCAGCAGCTTGCCGCGCGCGGTGTGCTTGGCACGTGCCGCCTCGCTGCCGCCCAGCGCGGTGCGCGCCAGGGTGGCGTGCAGGTCGTCGACCACGGCCTGCATGGCCGCGCGGTTGCTTTCAAACGTGTCGCTGCCCGGTTGCAGCTGGGTGTTCAATACGGTCATCGCAGTGGCCTTACAGGGTGCGCTGGAACAGTTCGCGGCCGATCAGCATGCGGCGGATTTCCGAGGTGCCGGCGCCGATCTCGTACAGCTTGGCGTCGCGCCACAGGCGGCCGGTCGGGTATTCGTTGATGTAGCCGTTGCCGCCCAGGATCTGGATCGCCTGGCCGGTCAGCCAGGTGGCTTTTTCGGCGGCATACAGAATGGCGCCGGCGGCGTCCTGGCGGGTGGTGCGGCCCTGGTCGCAGGCGCGCGCCACCGCGTAGACGTAGGCGCGGCAGGCGCCCAGGCCCACGTACATGTCGGCGATCTTGGCCTGGATCAGCTGGAAGCTGCCGATCGCCTCGCCGAACTGGTGGCGCTCGTGCACGTACGGCATCACCACGTCCATGGCCGCGGCCATCAGGCCCAGCGGGCCGCCGGACAACACCACGCGCTCGTAATCCAGGCCGGACATCAGCACGCGCACGCCGCCGCCGACGGCGCCCAGCACGTTTTCTTCGGGCACTTCGCAGTCCTGGAACACCAGTTCACAGGTGGGCGAGGAGCGCATGCCCAGCTTGTCCAGCTTCTGCGCGGTGGAAAAGCCCTTCATGCCCTTTTCCACCAGGAAGGCGGTGATGCCCTTGGCACCGGCGTCCATGTCGGTCTTGGCGTAGACCACCAGCACGTCGGCGTCGGGGCCGTTGGTGATCCACATCTTGTTGCCGTTCAGTACGTAACGGTCGCCGCGCTTGTCAGCGCGCAGTTTCATCGACACCACGTCCGAACCGGCGCCGGGCTCGCTCATTGCCAGCGCACCCACCTTGGCACCGCTGCACAGGTCGGGCAGGAAGCGCTGCTTCTGTTCCTCGCTGCCGTTCTTGCGCAGCTGGTTCACGCACAGGTTGGAGTGCGCGCCATAGGACAGGCCGATGCCACCCGAAGCGCGCGAGATCTCTTCCATCGCCACCACGTGGGCCAGGTAGCCCATGCCGGTGCCGCCGTATTCTTCTTCCACGGTCAGGCCCAGCAGGCCCTGTTCGCCCAGCTTCGGCCACAGCGCCAGCGGGAACTGGTTGCTGGCATCGGCCTCGGCGGCGAGCGGAGCGACCTCGGCGGCGGCAAAATGGGCCACGCTCTGGCGCAGCAGGTCGATCTCTTCGCCAAGATCGAAGTTCAGGGATGGCACGTGCATTGCGGTGGCTCCACGAGGGAAGGTGGGGAATGGACGCACCCGTGAAGGGGGAGCGGGGCCTGTTGAAGGCAGGCCCCGCACGGGCGATTCGGGCCCAGCGTAGCGGGGTTCGATGAAGAAGTGAATACAAATTCAAAAATTGAAACTAGAATCAGAACATGGCCTACAAACGCTCTGCATTGATGGAAGAACGCCTGGCCGGGGCCCGTGAACGGATCCTGCTGGCCACCCGTGCGCTGGTGGCCGCTGGCGGCTGGCGCAACGCCCCGGTGACCGCCGTGGCCACCCAGGCCGGCATGTCCACCGGGCTGATCTACCGGCATTTCCCTTCCAAGGCCGAGCTGTTCGTGGAAGTGCTGAACGCGGCCGTGGCCCATGAAGTGGCGATCATGGAGCGCATTGCCGCCGCGCCGGGGCCGGTGGGCGAGCGCCTGCGCCTGGCCATCACCGCCTTCGTGCGCCGCGCCCTGGCCGGGCCGGGGTTGGCCCATGCCTTCATCGTCGAGCCGGTGGACCCGGACGTGGAGGCCGAGCGCATGCGCGGGCGCCGCGCCTTCGGCGATGTGTTCCTGCGCTTGTTGGAAGAAGGCGTGGCCAGCGGCGAACTGCCGGCGCAGGACACCCATGCTGCTGCCGCGTGCCTGGTGGGGGCGTTCACCGAAGCGATGGTCGGCCCCACCGCGCCCAGCCGCGAAGCACACCGCGACGAAGACGCACTGGTGGACGCGATCTGCAGCTTCTGCCTGCGCGCCGTTGGCGCCCCGCTTTTGTAGCGTCGAGCTTGCTCGACGGTGTCTGTTCGCCGGGCATGGCCCGGCGCTACCCGCGTGCGGCCGCATGTTGCGCCGCACCAGCACGGGCGCCTGTTGTTGCGCGCAAAGCGCGTTCTATACTCGCCCCTACACGCAGTCGCTCAGCCGTGGTCCCACGACTACCAGCCAGGGGTAACGAAGAGTGCGGAATTACGATCTGGAGTTCCTGAAACGCTTTTCCATGGTGATTGCCCTGTTGGCCGCCATCACCCTTGGCCTGATCCTGCTGGCCGCCTACATCCACACGCGTATTCCGCCTGAAGTGTCGCCCACGGCGGCCAAGCGCACCGAGCTGCGCATCGCGCCCACCGGTGCGGTCTACGCCGGCAGCACGGGCGCGGCCGCGCAGGCCGCGGCCAAGGCCGCCGCGCTGGCCAAGGCCGCCGCCCAGGTGGCCTATGGCGGCACCACCGATGGCAAGGTCATCTTCGACAACCTGTGCACCGCCTGCCACACCACCGGTGTCGGCCAGGCCCCCACCCTGGACCACGCGCATTGGGACCAGCGCCTGGCACAGGGCAAGGACACCCTCTACAAGCACGCCATCGAGGGCTACACCGGCCCGGACGGCGGCATCATGCCGCCCAAGGGCGGCAACCCGGCGCTGACCGAAGAGCAGATCCACGCCACCGTGGACTGGATGCTGGGCAACCTGAAATAACCGCCGGACGGGGGAACGGCGAAACGCGCGAACGGGCGAACGCGGGAACGGCGGAACGGGCGAACCGTCGAACGGGGGAACGGGGGAACGGGGGAACGGGGCAACGCCCGGTAGAGTCGACCGTTGGTCGACTGCTCTTTCCAATGCCACCGAACGGCCCGCGCTGCGCGCGATAGTCGACTGACAGTCGACTCTACCCGCCGGTTGCCCCGAGCGCCCCGGACAGCCCCGGACCGCCGCGGACCCGCCGGGTGCCCCGGTTTCCCCTGTCGCGCCCCCCAGCGGCTTTGCCGGCCAAGGCCAAAACCGCCCGCGTCGCGGGGGTTTCGCATTTCAGGGTTAGTCTGTGCGCCTCAATTCATGGAGTCGTGAGTCGATGCGCCGCCGTTCCCTCGCCCTTGCTCTGTCCCTGTTGCTGCCGGCCGCTGCGTTCGCCCAGGCCCAGCCGCAGGCCACGCCGGCTCCGGCCACCAGCCCGGCCCCGCGCAGCAGCGCCACCGTGGTGCTTACCGCGGCCCCGGCCGACTGGCGCACCCTGCAGGGCCAGCACGTGCGCATCGCCGCGCCGCTCACTCTGGCCGGCACCGACGGCCTGGAACGCTTCGGCGAGCTGACCGTGGCCTTCGATGGCCGCCTGTGGCAGCCCAGCGAAGTGGCCGCCCCGGGTACCGCTGGCAGTGAACAGGTGATGGCCGACAACCAGCGCCGCCGCCTGCTGCTGGACGACGGCAGCGACGCCCGTGACCCCGGCAGCGTGGCCTACCTGCCGGGCAACCCGGTGCTGCGCACCGGCATGCAGCTGCGCAACGTGGAAGGCACCGTGCGCGTGGACGCGCAGGGCCGTGCCCGCCTGCAGGTGGACGGCACGTTGCAGCTGCCGGAACTGCAGCGCCCGGCCGTGCCGAAGGTGCCCGGCAGCCTGCAGATCGCGGCGTTCAATCTGGAAAACTTCTTCAACGGCGACGGCCAGGGCGGCGGCTTCCCGACCCTGCGCGGCGCGCGCACGCTGGACGAACACAAGGCGCAGGTGGCCAAGCTGGTGGCCACCATCAGCGCCCTCGATACCGATATCGCCGCGCTGATGGAACTGGAAAACGACGGCTACGGTCCGCAGTCGGCCATCGCCGAACTGGTCGGCGCGCTCAACGCCGGCCTGCCCGCCACGCAGCACTGGGCGTTTGTTGACGCCGGCGAAGGCCCGGGCACCAATCCGATCCGCGTCGGCATCATCTACAAGCGCGGTGCGTTCAAGCCGCTGGGCAAGCCGCTGACCAAACTCGACGGCCCGTTCGCCGAACATAGCCGTGCGCCGCTGGCGCAGGCATTCCAGGGCAGGGGCGCACCGTTCATGGTGGTGGCCAACCACTTCAAGTCGAAGGGCTGCCGCGATGCCAGCGGTGCCGATGCCGACCAGAACGACGGGCAGGGCTGCTGGAATGCCACCCGCGTGGAATCGGCGCGTCAGCTCAACCAGTGGGTGAAGGCCGAAGCCGCGCGCCTTAAGGTGAAGGACATCGTGCTGCTGGGCGACTTCAATGCCTACGCGATGGAAGACCCGATCCGCACCCTGCACGACCTGGGCTGGCAGGATGCGTTCAAGGTGGCCAAGGTCGAGCACCCCTACAGCTACGTCTACAACGGCTACAGCGGCCGCCTGGACCACGCGCTGCTGAGCGCCAGCATGGCCCAGCGCCTGGCCGGTGCCGCCGAATGGCACAGCAATGCCGACGAACAGGACGCCAGCGGCTACCAGGGCCGCAACGTGCAGGGCCCGTGGCGCAGTTCCGACCACGACCCGCTGCTGCTGGGCTTCGACAAATAAGGATTCGCCGGGGCACGCCCGGCGGCTTTCCGTAGAGTCGAGCCATGCTCGACTGCTTTGGGAAGACGCCGGGGTCAGAGCCCATTCCGTTGGAATGGGATCCGACCCCGGTCATGCCTCAACCCCAAGCGATCAAGCCGATCGCCAGCACCGCCAGCGCCAGGCCGGCGCGGTTCCACTTCGTGGTGGCCTCGCCGAAGGCGAACACGCCCACCAGCGCGCCCAGCACCACCACGCCGATGTTCATGCCGGCGAACACCGTGGCCGGGCTGTCCGGCATCGACTGGTGCGCGTGCACATAGAAAAGAATGTTGCCGCCGTTGAGCAGGCCCAGCAGCGCGCCGGCGCCCAGGTTGCGCCAGGCCAGCCGGCTGCGGCCGCTGAAGTGCCGCCACAGCTGCAGCGCCAGCATCAGCACGAAGGCCACGCTGAAACTGGCCAGCACCGCCGCCATCGACGGCGTACCGGACAGCGCCACTTGCTTCAGCAGCACGTCCACCACCGCAAACCCGCCCCATACCCCCAGCAGCCATCCCCAGCCGCCGGGCGAGGCGGCCACGGCCGGCCCGCGCGGGCGCAGGCTGATCGCCACCATCGCCACCAGGCCCAGCGCCAGCCCGGCCAGCTTCCACGGCGTGGCGGTCTGGCCGAAGAACAGGAAGGCCGCGGCCAGTGACAGCAGCAGCGACAGGCGCTGGGCCACATCGCTGCGCACGATGCCGGCCACCGCCACCGCGCGGCCCAGCACCAGGAAAATGGTCGGCAGCACCACCGCCAGCGCCAGCAGCGCGGCCCACGGCGCATGCGGCGCGCGCAGCGCATCCAGCGGCGGTTGCAGCACCGCGGCGGTCAGGGTGGCGGCCACCAGGTAGTTCCAGGTCACCATCTGCGGCACGTCCAGTGCGCGCCGCCCGGCCAGCTTCAACAGCACCGACACCAGCACGCTGCAGATCACAGCCAGGGACAGATAGAGCATGGGGCAGGCACAGGGCAGGGGCGGGGGACGGTATCATGTTGCCATGCGCAATCCCTCGTTCCCCGTTGCTCCCGGCGAAACCGCCTGTCTTGAACTGGACGGCCCGGCCGGCCCGCTGGAAGTGGTGGTCGATCTGCCCAAGGCCGACGTGCCGGCGCAGCCGATCGTGGCCATCGTCTGCCATCCGCTGTCCACCGAAGGCGGCACCTTGCACAACAAGGTGGTGACCATGACCGCCACCACCCTGCGCGAGCAGGGCATCGCCACGGTGCGCTTCAACTTCCGCAGCGTGGGTGGTTCGGCCGGCGACTTCGACCATGGCAATGGCGAACAGGACGACCTGAAGGCCGTGGCCGCCTGGGTGCGCAGCCA
Organism: Stenotrophomonas sp. ZAC14D2_NAIMI4_6; assembly: GCF_003086875.1. Lineage (NCBI taxonomy): Bacteria > Pseudomonadati > Pseudomonadota > Gammaproteobacteria > Lysobacterales > Lysobacteraceae > Stenotrophomonas > Stenotrophomonas sp. ZAC14D2_NAIMI4_6. Next base: position 258,236 of record NZ_CP025996.1, read on the forward strand.
GCGCCCGCAGGATCGCCTGTGGCTGGCCGGCTTCAGCTTCGGGTCGTTCGTTTCGCTGAAGGCCGCCGCTGAACTGCAGCCGGAGGCGCTCATCTCGATCGCACCGCCGGCTGGTCGCTGGGATTTCGACGGCGTGCAGCCGCCGGCCCGCTGGCTGGTCATCCAGGGCGAACAGGATGAAATCGTCGATCCGCAGGCGGTCTACCAGTGGCTGGACACCCTGGGCGCGCCGCACGAGCTGGTGCGCATGCCCGACACCAGCCACTTCTTCCACCGCAAGCTGATCGATCTGCGCGGCGCACTTACCCACGGCGTGAAGCACTGGCTGGGCGCGGCGGCATGAACGAGGCGGTGCAGACCCCCTCGCAGCGCTATGCCGCCGGCGTGGCCCGCGGCGACTGGCAGAACGACCCGGCCCAGCACGCGGCCCTGGCCGAGCTGGACCGCATCCACCTGGGGCTGGTGGACAGCGCCGAAGACGGCTGGCTGGACCGCCTGTCCTCGTTCTGGAAGAAGCCCGAGCCGGTAAAGGGCCTGTATTTCTGGGGCGGGGTGGGGCGCGGCAAGACCTTCCTGGTGGACCTGTTCTACGACGGCCTGCCGATCAAGCAGAAGTACCGCACCCACTTCCACCGTTTCATGCGCAGCGTGCACGAGCGCCTGCGCGAGCACCAGGGGCAGAGCGACCCGCTGGCGAAGATCGCCCAGGAATGGCGCAGCAACCTGCGCGTGCTGGTGCTGGACGAGTTCTTCGTGACCGACATCGGTGATGCCATGCTGCTGGCGCGGCTGCTGGAGCGCCTGTTCGCCGAGGGTGTGACCCTGGTCACCACCTCCAACACGGCGGTGGAAAACCTGTACCTGAATGGCCTGCAGCGCGAGAGCTTCATGCCGGCCATCGGCCTGCTGCAGCGCTTCTGCGTGGAGCTGTATGCCGAAGGCACCGAGGACTACCGCATGCGCGCGCTGACCCGCTCGCCGGTGTACCGCGCGCCGCTGGCCGCCGACAGCGACGACTGGCTGGGCAGCCGCTGGGGCGAGCTGAGCGGTGGGCAGGCGGCCAAGGCCGGCAACATCGAGATCGAGGGCCGCAAGATTCCGGTGCGGGCCCGCGGCAAGAGCATTGCCTGGTTCGATTTCGCCGCCCTGTGCGAAGGCCCGCGCGGCCCGTCGGATTACATCGAGATCGCGCACGAGTTCAACACCGTGCTGCTGGGCGGCATCCCCGCCTTCGACCGCCTGAACGAAGATGCCGCGCGCCGCTTCGTGAACCTGATCGACGAGCTGTACGACCGCCACGTCAACCTGGTCTGCACCGCCAGCACCTCGCCCATCGAGCTGTACAGCGGCCAGCGCCTGCAGGGCGCCTTCGAGCGCACCGCCTCGCGCCTGATCGAAATGCAGAGCGCCGAATACCTGGGCACCCCGCACCGGGCGTGAGGGCCGGCCCCCGGCCCGCATTCGCCTTTGTAGAGTCGAGCCATGCTCGACTGCGCCTGGCGACGCGCGGTGCCAACGATGGTCGAGCACGCTCGACGCTACGGATCGCCGGCCACCTGCACGCCCTCGCTGCGTTTGATCAGCCGCAGCGGCTGCCCCTGGTAGCGCACCTCCAGAGCATCGTGGGCCTCGGCCACGGCGGCCACCAGCGGGCACAGCGCCTGGGCGCTGGCCTCGATGCGCTCGGCGCGGCCTTCCAGCTGCTGTTCCATCTGCGCGTCCAGGCGGTCGGCGCGCTCCTCCATCGTCTCGCTGCGGCCGGTGACCATCTGCCAGAGCATGCTGCGGGCGATGGACGCGGACAGCGATTCGGCCATGTCCTGCACCCTGGCCTCGAAGCCCGGCCCGAACACCGCCTGTTCCCAATAGCCCTTGCCCAGCGTGCCGCCGATCCAGTCATCGGCCTGCCGGCGCAGGCGCCGCACCTTGCGGCTGTTGGCGGTGCCGGTGAGGCCCTCATAGACCCCGTCGAGCACATCGAAGCTCAGTCCGCTCACTTCATGGGCCAGCGCCGTGGCCGCCGGCATCAGCTGCCGCGCCCCGGCCTCCATCTGCCGCAGGCGGGCGGCGTCGGCCTCGCTGACCGGCACGACCGTGTCGTCCAGGCTCAGCACGCCATCGTGGAACACCACCTCGTGCGGCGCCTGCGGGCCATGCCGCAGCCAGATGCCACCACTGTCCACCAGCACGTCGTAGTCGGTGCGCATGCCGCACTGGTCCGAGCGCAGCTGCGGGGCGTCGCCGGCCATCACCGGGGCGGTGGCCAGACAGCCCAGCAGGGCCAGGGCGGGCAGGGTCAGGCGCATGGTGGAATCCTTTCCGGTCAGTGCAGGGTCCCAGCATCCCGTGCACAGAAGGCGACGTCACCGGTCCGGCCATACAGGCTTTCCCACCGACTGCCCACCACCTATCCACAGGGTTGTCCCTAGCCAGCTTCATCACTGTCATGTGAAGCTGTCATTGTTCCGTTTGCGCAGCACGTTGTACCGCGCTTGTGACGCCTTTCGGTCTTGACTGCGCAGGCGGTTCCAGCAGGTCTGAAGCGTCCAAACGCGCCGCCGATGGCATGATCCTTGCGCCGCAAGGGATTACCAGATTTCACTACATTTGGCGTTGACGGCCCCCTCTACCCCCACTATCTTGTGGCCGTCGGTCGCAGCGACCCCAAGTGCCGGGGTCCCCGGCAGTACCGTTCCGCGACCGTCACCGGCAGTGGCAGGCGCAGGGTCTCAATCCCTGCGACGCCCTCCTGCCACTCTGGGGCGTCAGGTCCCAGGTCGCGTCACCCCGATGCATCGAGCACCCCCCATCACGCCAAGAGGACACACGCCGTGACCACCGAATCCAGCGCCACCATCGAAAAGGAAAGCGAATTCCTGTTGACGTCGCCGCCGACGTCCAACGCGATGAGCGTGACCAAGCGCAATGGCACGACCGAGCTGGTGGATCTGAACAAGATCGTGCGCGCGGTGCAGCGTTCCTCCGAAGGCCTGCACGCGGTCGATCCGATGCGCGTGGCCACCCGTACCATCTCCGGCCTGTACAACGGCGCCACCACCCGCGAACTGGACGAACTGTCCATCCGCACCGCCGCCCTGCTGATCGGTGAAGAGCCCGAGTACGGCCGCCTGGCGGCGCGCCTGCTGGCCAACTACATCGCCAAGGAAGTGTCGGGCCAGGAAATCTACGCCTTCTCGCAGTCGGTCAGCCGTGGCCACGAAGTGGGCCTGATCAACGACCGCCTGCTGAACTTCGTGCAGACCAACGCGCGCAAGCTCAACGATGCCATCGACATCTCGCTGGACCTGAACTTCGATTACTTCGGCCTGCGTACCCTGTACGACCGCTACCTGCTGCGCCACCCGCACACCCGCAAGGTGATCGAGACCCCGCAGCAGTTCTTCCTGCGCATCGCCAGCGCGCTGAGCGAAGACGTGTCCGAAACCCTGGCGCTTTACAAGCGCATGGGCAACCTGGACTACCTGCCGTCCAGCCCGACCCTGTTCAATTCCGGCACCACCCACGAGCAGCTGTCCTCGTGCTTCCTGCTGGATTCGCCGCAGGATTCGCTGGAATCGATCTATTCCAAGTACGGCGACATCGCCCAGCTGTCCAAGTTCTCCGGCGGCATCGGCGTCAGCTACACCCGCGTGCGTTCGCGTGGTTCGCTCATCAAGTCCACCAACGGCCATTCCAACGGCATCGTGCCGTGGCTGAAGACCATGGATTCGTCCGTGGCCGCGGTGAACCAGGGTGGCAAGCGCAAGGGCGCGGCCTGCGTGTACCTGGAAACCTGGCACGCCGATATCGAGGACTTCCTGGAGCTGCGTGACAACACCGGTGACGAAGCCCGCCGTACCCACAACCTGAACCTGGCCAACTGGGTCCCGGACCTGTTCATGAAGCGCGTCGAGGCCGACCAGGAATGGTCGCTGTTCGATCCGCGCGTCGTGCCGGAGTTCACCGACCTGTTCGGCGAAGCCTTCGAGCAGGCCTACGTGCAGGCCGAAGCGCAGGGCAAGGCCAACCGCACCATCTCGGCGCGCAAGCTGTACGCCCGCATGATGCGTACCCTGGCCGAGACCGGCAACGGTTGGATGACCTTCAAGGACAAGTGCAACCGAGCCAGCAACCAGACGCTGCGCCCGGGCAACGTGATCCACCTGTCCAACCTGTGCACGGAAATCCTGGAAGTCACGTCCAACGATGAAACCGCGGTGTGCAACCTGGGTTCGATCAACCTGGGCAACCACTTCGACGAGCACAACGAGTTCGACTTCGAGAAGCTGGCCGAGACCGTGCGCCTGGCCGTGCGCCAGCTCGACCGCGTGATCGACCTGAACTTCTACCCGATCGAAACCGCCCGCCGCGCCAACCTGCGCTGGCGTCCGGTCGGCCTGGGCTGCATGGGCCTGCAGGACGTGTTCTTCCGCAAGCGCCTGCCGTTCGACAGCGCCGAAGCCCGCGCCCTGTCGAAGAAGATCGCCGAAACGATCTACTTCCACGCCCTGGAAACCTCCTCGGAGCTGGCCCAGGAACGCGGCAAGCACCCGTCGTTCAACGACACCCGTGCCGCCAGCGGCGAACTGCAGTTCGACGCCTGGAACGTGGTGCCCGAAGACACCGCGCGCTGGGATGCCCTGCGCGAGCGCATCAAGGAACACGGCCTGCGCAACTCGCTGATGATCGCGATTGCCCCGACCGCCACCATTGCCTCGATCGCCGGTTGCTACGAGTGCGTGGAACCGCAGGTGTCCAACCTGTTCAAGCGCGAAACCCTGTCCGGTGACTTCCTGCAGGTCAACCGCTATCTGGTGAACGAGCTGAAGAAGCTGGGCCTGTGGACCGCCGACATGCGCGATGCCATCAAGCTGGCCGAAGGTTCCATCGCCGGCGTGGCGCAGATTCCCGAAGCCCTGCGCCAGGTCTATCGCACCGCGTGGGAACTGCCGATGCGTTCGCTGATCGACATGGCCGCCGAGCGTGGCGCCTTCATCGACCAGTCGGCCTCGCTCAACCTGTTCATGGAAAGCCCGAACATCGGTGCGATGTCGTCCATGTACATGTACGCGTGGAAGCAGGGCGTCAAGACCACCTACTACCTGCGCTCGCGTCCGGCCACCAAGATCGCCAAGACCACGGTCAGCACCTACACCCCGACCGAAGCGGTGGCCTGCTCGCTGGAAAACCCGGAAGCCTGCGAGGCGTGCCAATAAAAAAGAAGGGCCCCGAGCTGTAACTCGGGGCCCTTCTGATGCTTCACAAAACGTCCATAACCACTTGGGCGGGACGTCTTTGATCGGCTACTTCGACTAAGAAGCGGGGTCACTATACCGCTATCTGTGGTCCGATCAAAGTTCGAAGCTCAGGTACTTCGTGTACAGGAGTAATCGTTATGAGCAAGAAGCAAGACCGCATGGTTTATCGTCGTGAAGACGGTCAGTGGGCGAACAAGCGCAATGATTCTGATCGTGCATCAAGCTTGCACGGGACGCAGGCTCAGGCTGAAGAGAGCGCTCGTAGAATGCTTTTCAACCAGGGCGGTGGCGAGCTGACCACCAAAGGCCGCGATGGATTGATCCGTAGCAAGGACACCATCGCGCCCGGACGTGATCCGTTCCCGCCTCGGGATACTGAACACTAAGCTGAACCTGAAGGTATTGCCTTCAGTGGAAGTAAGATGGGCACAAGGAAGTGCCCGATTCACAATCATTTGATTCAACTTGCAGTGTTGAGAAATCGCACTGCCGAACATGCGAGACACCCATGGCCGACAAGCCCAAGCAGATGCTGCTCGATCCCGGTTTTGAACTGACCCTGCGCCCGATGCGCTACCCGCAGTTCTATGACATGTACCGGAACGCGATCAAGAACACCTGGACGGTGGAAGAGATCAACTTCCAGATCGACATCACCGACCTGCACAGCAAGATGTCGCCGGGTGAGCGCCACCTGATCCACCGCCTGGTGGCGTTCTTCGCCACCGGCGATTCGATCGTGTCCAACAACCTGGTGCTGAACCTGTACCAGCACTTGAACGCGCCCGAAGCGCGCATGTACCTGTCGCGCCAGCTGTACGAAGAAGCGCTGCACGTGCAGTTCTACCTGACCCTGCTCGACAACTACCTGCCGGACCCGGAAGAGCGCGTCAAAGCCTTCGCCGCGGTGGAAAACATCGACTCGATCAAGAAGAAGGCCGACTTCTGCTTCAAGTGGATCGACTCGATCCAGGACCTCAAGCGCATCGAGACCCGTGCCGAGCGCCGCCAGTTCCTGCTGAACCAGATCTGCTTCGCCGCGTGCATCGAAGGCCTGTTCTTCTTCGCCGCCTTCGCCTACGTGTACTACTTCCGTTCGCGCGGCCTGCTGCCGGGCCTGGCCTCGGGCACCAACTGGGTGTTCCGCGATGAGAGCGCGCACATGGACTTCGCGTTCGAATCGGTGCGCGTGGTGCGTGAGGAAGAACCGGACCTGTTCGACGAGGAAATGAAGCAGCAGGTCTATGACATGCTGGCCGAAGCCATCGAATGCGAAGTGCAGTTCGCCGAGGACGTGCTGTCCGGCGGCGTGGCGGGCATTTCCACCCGCGACATGCGCCAGTACCTGCAGCATTGTGCCGACCAGCACTTCGCCAAGCTGGGCATGGAAAAGAAGTACAACGTGCGCAACCCGCTGCCGTTCATGGAACTGCAGGACGTGCAGGAACTGACCAACTTCTTCGAACGCCGCGTCTCGGCCTACCAGGTGGGCGTGCAGGGCGAAGTCGCCTTCGACATGAACTTCTGATCGAAGCGGTCACCCCGGTTGCAACGAAGAACCCCGGCCAACGCCGGGGTTTTTCGTACAGCGGCCCCCGGTCTTACAATTGCCGCACCCCACACCCTGGCCACCGCCATGACCCCCATCGTCGAAACCGTGCCGCCCATCGAAGTGCGCATGGCCGAAATCGTCTTCCCCAACCACACCAACCACATGGGCACCCTGTTCGGTGGCCAGGCGCTGGCCTGGATGGACAAGGCCGCCTTCCTGGCCGCCGCCCGCTATTCGCGCCGCACCGTGGTGACCGCGCGCAGCGACCAGGTCGATTTCAAGCTGCCCATCCGCATCGGCCAGATGGTGGAAACCATCGGTCGCATCGTCGAAGTGGGCCGCAGTTCGATGAAGGTGGAAGTGGAGCTGATTGCCGAAGACCTGCACAGCGGCGAGCGCAAGCTGTGCACCCGCGGTCACTTCGTGATGATTGCGCTGGGTGAAGACGGCCAGCCGACCGCCGTGCCGCGCCTGCCCGAGGCTGTCTGAACCCGCGCTTGCGGGGGCGCCGCCGCGCCCCCATCTGGTCGGCATGACCCCGCCGCTGACCGATTTCATCGACCGCGCCCAGCGCCTGTTCGTGCTCACCGGCGCCGGCTGCAGCACCGCTTCCGGCATTCCCGATTACCGGGATACCGACGGCCAGTGGAAGCGCACCCCGCCGGTGACCTACCAGGCCTTCATGGGCGAGGCGGCCACCCGCCAGCGCTACTGGGCGCGCAGCCTGCTGGGCTGGCCGCGCTTCGGCCTGGCCCTGCCCAACGGCACCCACCAGGCGCTGGCCGCGCTGGAAGCACGCGGCACCCTGCAGGTGCTGCTGACCCAGAACGTGGATGGCCTGCACCAGCGTGCCGGCAGCACGAACGTGATCGATCTGCACGGGCGGCTGGACCTGGTGCGCTGCATGGGCTGCGAACGCCGTAGCGGGCGCGAGGATTTCCAGCAGCGCCTGCTGGACGCCAACCCGGGCTGGGACGCGCTGGAGGCCGGTATCGCCCCCGATGGCGATGCGGATCTGGAGACTGATTTTTCCGCGTTCGTGGTACCGGACTGCCCCTACTGCGGCGGCCTGCTGAAGCCAGATGTCGTCTTCTTCGGCGAAAACGTGCCGCGCGAACGGGTAGCGGCGGTGCATGAGCACCTGCAGCAGGCCGATGCGGTGCTGGTGGTGGGCTCCTCGCTGATGGTCTATTCCGGCTTCCGCTTCGTGCAGGCCGCGGCCAAGGCCGGCCTGCCGGTCGCGGCGCTGAACCGCGGTCGCACCCGCGCCGACGACCTGCTGCAGTTCAAGGATGAACGCGACTGCGCCGAGGCCCTGGCCGGCTTCGTCAGCCCGTAGAGTCGACTGTCAGTCGACTAGCGCGCGTAGCGCGGGCTGTTCAGCCATTTGGCCCGGTAGAGTCGACTGTCAGTCGACTACCGCGCGCAGGGGGGGTGTTCAGCCATGGCGCCAGGAGCAGTCGACTGACAGTCGACTCTACCGTCCACCCGCCCCCCCCGCGAAACAGCGATCCATCCAGACGGTTGATCCGCAGGCCGTGCAGCGGTGCAATACGCACCCCCTCCGTATGTCGCTATCGCCTTGAGCCAGTTGTTCTCGCCGGTCACCCTCGGCCCGCTTACCCTGTCCAACCGCATCGTGATCGCGCCGATGTGCCAGTACTCCGCCGAAGATGGCCGCGCCAGCGACTGGCATGCCCAGCATCTGGGCAACCTGGCGCAGTCCGGCGCCGGCCTGCTGATCCTGGAAGCGACCGCGGTGGAACCGCGCGGGCGCATCAGCTATGCCGACCTGGGGCTGTGGGACGACGGTACCGAAGCAGCGCTGGCGCAGGTGCTGGCCAGCGTGCGGCGCTGGTCGCCGATGCCGCTGGGCATCCAGCTGGGCCACGCCGGCCGCAAGGCCTCCACCGCACGCCCGTGGGACGGCGGCCGCCAGCTGCCGGCCGACGATGCCCGTGGCTGGCCCACCGTGGCTCCGTCGCCGCTGCCGTTCCATGCCAACGACCCGGCCCCGCAGGCGCTGGATGAAGCCGGCATTGCCGAGGTGGTGGCCGCCTTCGCCGCCAGCGCCGTGCGCGCCGAGCGCCTGGGCTTCGAGCTGATCGAAATCCACGCGGCCCACGGCTACCTGCTGCACCAGTTCCTGTCGCCGCTCAGCAACCGCCGCACCGACGGCTACGGCGGCTCGCTGCCGAACCGCCTGCGCCTGCTGGTGGAAGTGTTCGACGCGGTGCGTGAAGCGGTGTCGGACAAGGTGTCGGTTGGCGTGCGCATTTCCGCCAACGACTGGGTCGAAGGCGGCTGGGACGTGGTGCAGAGCGAAGCCCTGGCACAGGTGCTGGACGCGCGCGGCTGCAACTTCCTGCACGTGTCCAGCGGCGGCCTGGACGAGCGCCAGAAGATCAGCGTGGGCCCGGGCTACCAGGTGCCGTTCGCTGCGGCCATCAAGGCCAAGAAGCTGCGCATGCCGGTCATTGCGGTGGGCCTGATCACCGAGCCGGAACAGGCCGAATCGATCCTGCGCCACAACCAGGCCGATGCCATCGCCCTGGCCCGCGGCATCCTGTACGACCCGCGTTGGCCGTGGCATGCCGCTGCCGCGCTGGGCGACAGCGTGGTGCCGGCGCCGCAGTACCTGCGCTGCGAACCGCGCGAAGCACGCAACGTGTTCCGCCCGCGCTGAGGTCGGTCACACCTGCCAGGCCGGCGGCAGGCCGGCCTGCAGGTGCTCGAACAGGGCGCGGATGCGCGCGGTGAAATCGCGCCGGTCGCTTACGCAGAAGAACACATCCATCGGCTCCGGCTGCCACGCGCTGGCCGGGCCGAACACCGTCTGCAGCCGGCCATCGCGCAGGTACGGGTCGGCCACGAAGGCGGCCAGCCGGGTGATGCCGGCACCGGCGGCGGCCAGCTCGGCCAGCGCGTCGATGTCATCGCAGACCATGCTGGGCGGCAGCGCCGCGTCCACCCGCGCATCGCCACGCCGCAGGCCCCAGCGCAGCGGCCGGCCATCGGTGGGAAAGCGGTGCAGCAGGCCGCGGTGGTGCTGCAGCTCGGCCGGTTCCTGCGGCATGCCGTGCGCGGCCAGGTAGGCCGGGGCGGCGCAGAACAGGAACGGAATGCGCGCCAGCGGCCGCGCCACCAGCCCATCTTCCAGCTGCGCGCCGATGCGCAGGCTGACATCCACCGTTTCCGGACCGTGCTGTACCGCGCGATCGCTCAGGCGCAGTTCCAGCTGCAGTTGCGGGTAGCGCTGCTGCAGCGACGGCAGCAGCGGCGCCAGCACATGGCGGCCGAAGGCGCGGCTGCTGGCAATGCGCAGCGGCCCACTGGGCACGATGTCGTCGGCGGTCACCAGCGCCTGCGCACGGGCCAGGTCGGCCTCGATGTGCTGCACTTGGGCCAGGTAGAGCGCCCCGGCCTCGCTCAAGGCCAGTTGCCGCGTGCTGCGGTTGAGCAGGCGCACGCCCAGGTGGGTTTCCAGGCGCTGGATGTTCTGGCCCACGGCAGTGGCACTGATGCCCAGGCTGCGCGCGGCCGCGGCAATGCTGCCGGTCTGCGCGGTGCGGGTGAAGCTGCGGATGAGCTGCAACAGGTTCATGACCGGCCAGCTTGCCACGGAAACCGGCAAGCGTGGCTTGGGTCTGCCCCAAGCGCGGCGGGGCTGTGCACAGGCCGTCGCACCGCTAGCCTGCCGGCCCACTTCACCCGATGCGATGTGCGATGGCCCACCCCCGATCTCTCCGCTGGAAGCTGCACGCCCGCAGTACGCCGTTCGTGTTCGCCTTCTTCATGGCCAGCCTGATGGCGCTGCTGATGTGCCTGGTCATCACGGCGGCCAACGCCGGGCTGGGCAGCGGCTATCTGGCGCGGGTGCTGGCGGCCTACCAGATGGCGATGCCGGTGGCGTTCTGTGGTGTGCTGCTGGTGCGCCCGCTGGTGGTGCGCCTGGTGGCGTTGACGGTGCATCCGCACTGAAGATCGGTTGCATCTGACAGCATTGTGCACCGCCGCAGGGTGCTGCCCTAAACTTGGGCCATGCGACCCGATTCCATTCTTACCCTGTCCTGTCCCGACCGCACCGGCATCGTCTATCGCGTGTCGGGGCTGCTGTTCGACCACGGCTGCAACATCCTCGACGCCCAGCAGTTCGGCGATGAAGAGAGCGGCCGTTTCTTCCTGCGCGTGCACTTCGACCGCGACGCCGGCCTGCCGCTGGACACGGTGCATGGCGCCATGGCCGCGCTCGCCGCCGATTTCGGCATGGACTGGCAGCTGCATGACGGCCGCCGCCGCGCGCGCCTGCTGGTGCTGGTCAGCAAGCAGGGGCATTGCCTGAACGACCTGCTGTTCCGCGCGCACAGCGGGCAGCTGAAAGTGGATATCGCCGCGGTGGCGTCCAACCACGCCGACTTCGCGCCGCTGGCCGCGTCCTACCAGGTGCCGTTCCACCACCTGCCGGTGAACGCGGAAACGCGTGCGGTGCAGGAACAGCAGATCATCGATCTGGTCGACCGCGAGCGCATCGACCTGGTGGTGCTGGCGCGCTACATGCAAATTCTGTCGCCCACGCTGTGCCGCGCACTGGCCGGCCGTGCGATCAACATCCACCACAGCTTCCTGCCCAGCTTCAAGGGCGCGCAGCCGTACCACCAGGCGCACGCGCGAGGGGTCAAGATCATCGGTGCCACCGCGCACTACGTGACCGAAGACCTGGATGAAGGCCCGATCATCGAACAGGACGTGGCCCGCGTGGACCACGCCATGACCCCGCGCGACCTGGTGCGGCTGGGCAGCGATACCGAATCGCAGGTGCTGGCGCGGGCCGTGCGCCGCCATGTCGAGCACCGCATCCTGTTGAACGGGCACCGCACGGTGGTGTTCCGCTGACAGCGGGTTGCGTGGCCGCCGGGCATGGCCCGGCGCTACCGGTCATCCGTTGCCTTCCCGCTTTCATCCAATGAAAAGCCCCTGGTTCGGCCGTCCCGCGATCTGTAGGGGGGCGTACTGGAGGGGCTGGATGGCTCATTGTGTTGCCGTGGGAAGCGGCGCGCAAGCGGCAGATCCGACACGGCGACCGGGACGATCAGGTAGCGCCGGGCCATGCCCGGCGGGCGCACATCAGATGACTGCAATCCCCGCCTTGCCCAAGGCCTCGCGCACCATCGCGTCGTTGGCATCGGTCACCGGCTGGGTCAGCTCCCACAGGAACTTCACCCGGAATCCGGCCTTGGCCGCGTCCTGCGCGCTCCACAGCACGCAGTAGTCGCGCGCCAGGCCGCACACGTGTACTTCGCGGATGCGCCGCTCATGCAGCCAGCCGGCCAGGCCGGTGGCCGGGCGATCGCCATCGGGCCCGTGGTTTTCGCGGAAGGCGCTGTACGAATCCACCTGCGGGCGGGTGCCCTTGCGCAGGATCAGGTCGGCCACGTTCCAGTCCACGCCCGGGTGCAGCGCGGCGCCGTCGCTGCCCTGCACGCAGTGGTCGGGCCACAGCGTCTGCGGCTGCGCGTGCAGCAGGATGGTCTCGAACGGGCGCGTGCCGGGGTGCTGGCTGGCAAACGAGGCATGGCCGGCCGGGTGCCAGTCCTGGGTGGCCACCACCGTGCGATAGCGGCGCTGGGCCAGCAGCTCGGCAATCGGTGCCACCAGCGCATCGCCGTCGGCGCAGGCCAGCGCACCACCGGGCATGAAGTCCGGCTGCAGGTCGATCACCAGCAGGGCGACATCGGCGGGCAGGACGGTCATGGCAGTTCCACTACAACAGAAGGGGGCGACCAGCGTGGCCGCCCCGTACGCGCGCGTCAATCGCCCTTGGGCGCTTCCGCATCCTGCCCGTAGTACAGCAGGCCGATCTTGATGCGCTCGCGGCCGGTTTCGCGGCGGTGGCGGTTGGCATCGCGCAGCGAGTACACGCAGCCGCAGTATTCCTGCTGGTAGAACTGCTCGCGCTTGCTGATTTCCACCATGCGGCTGGCGCCGCCGCCCTTGCGCCAGTTGTAGTCCCAGTACTGCAGGCCTTCGTAGCGCGACGCGGCGCGGATGCCGCAGTCATTGATCTGCGCCATGTTCTTCCAGCGCGAAATGCCCAGCGACGAACTGATGGTGTCGTAGCCGTGCTCGTGCGCGTACAGCGCGGTGCGCTCGAAGCGCATGTCGAAGCACATGGTGCAGCGGATACCGCGCTCCGGCTCATTTTCCATGCCACGCGCACGGCTGAACCAGTTGTCGGTGTCGTAGTCGCAGTCGATGAACGGAATGCCGTGCTGCTCGGCGAAGCGGATGTTTTCCTGTTTGCGCAGCTCGTATTCCTTCACCGGGTGGATGTTGGGGTTGTAGAAGAAGATCGCGTAATCGATCCCGGAGGCGGTGATCGCCTCCATCACTTCACCCGAACACGGGGCACAGCAGGAATGCAGCAGCAGGCGCTTGCCGTCGGCGGGCAGGGTCAGGGTGGGGCGTTGAAGCTCGGTCATCGTCGGGTGCGTGGCAGCGTGGGGAACGGATCGGGCCGGACACCGTGAACAGGACGCACGCGGCCACCGCGCCCGCGCGCGCAGGACGACGATGGCCCCGGCACCCTCCCCGCGGAGAGTCCAGGTCGAATCAGGGGACGGTCGTGTCCCCCGGCCGGGGCCGGTATTCGGGCTGATGGACACGGGCCGCAGCCCACCTACTCCCTGCCGCTTCCCAGGCATGCGCCCAGTGCTGTTGGCAGGCTTCGTTTCCATTCACCGCTGCGGGGCAGCTCCGGAATGGGCGCGCCAGGCGCCTTCACCGGATTCCCGTTTAAATCCCTCCCTGCGCGTGAGCGCCTGGAGGGATACCTTCGGCGCGCCCACGGTGGACGCGTTGGCCGCGCCGGTCAAGGGGGGGGGGCAGATCCCGTTGCCAGGCAACGGGCTCTGACCCCATTGCTACGGCGCCGCGATGTAGCGCTGCCAAAGATGGTTCACCAGCTGCATCTGCGGGTCGTATTGGCGCTTGGCTTCAACGAATCGCTGCCACTGCGGGTAGGCGCGGCGGAACTGTTCGCGGGTGGCATGCGGGCGATAGGGCAGGTAGTAGCTGCCGCCGCAGTCCAGCGCGGCATCTATCAGCGCCCGCGTCCAGCCGGTGGCCAGGGTATCGCTCCACGGGAAGCGCCGCTGCTTGTGGTACAGCACGAAGCAGAACACCTCCTGGCGCGCCCACGCCAGCAGCGAAGTGGTATCGGCCGGCGCGTGCCGGATCGACACATTCAGTGCGTCCACATGGTGGTGTTGCAGGATCGCCGCCATGCGTGTGGCGAACGCCTGGAACTGCCGCACCGGAATGAAGTACTCCTGCAGCAGGTAGGTGGACATCGCGCGCGTGCGCGGCTCCAGCGAGGCCACGTCCAGGCTCGCTTCCAGGTTGCGGTGGATCACCCGCGGCTGCTGCAGCTGCTTCTGCACCACCGAACTGTCGCGCAGCTGCGCGCCGCCCGGCAGTTCGGACACCGCCCAGATCATGTTCTGTTCGTAGGCATAGCGGTCGCCCACCGGCACCAGCCGGCGGGTGTCGGTCAGCGCGGCGCTGCTGCGGCGCCAGGTCACCGTTACCGGGGCATCGAAACGTGGCGGCAGCAGATCGGCGTTGTGCATCAATGCATCGCCGCGCGACTGCACGTTGTCGGCGAACCACCGCGGGTAGTCGGCCAGCGCGACGCGTTGCATGTGCCGCGCCATGCGTGTGTTGTCGGCCAGGTCCAATTCCACCTCGCTCACTACGGCCAGCAGCCCGTAGCCGCCGATCACCGCGGCGAACAGGTCCGGGTGCTGGCTGCGCGATGTTTCCAGTACCTCGCCCGAACGCAGTACCACCTGCAATGCACGGATCGTCGCGGCCAGGCTGCCGTTGCCGACGTAGCGGCCATGGCAGTTCACGCCGACCGAGCCGCCTATGGTGAAGCTGCTGAAACTCTGCATCACCTTCACCGACAGGTCGTGCGGGTCCAGCAGGGCCTGCAGCTCGCGCCAGCGCATGCCGGCCTGCACGCGCACCACCTTGCCCGGCACATCCAGCCGCAGCAGCCGGTTGTGGCCGGTCATGTCCAGTTGCAGGGCGCCGCTGGCAGTGGTCTGCCCGCCCATGCTGAAGCGGCCACCGGCCACGCAGACCGGGCCACGGTGGCGCTGCAGCACGTCGACCAGCGGGCGCTGGCCGTCGATGCGGGTGATGCCCGCCAAGGCGGTGGGCTCGAGCTGGCTGATGTCGTTGCCGGTGGGGGCCTGCCCGGGTGAACAGGCGGTGGCGGCAGCAGCGGCGCCGCAGCCGGCAATGAAGGCGCGTCGGGTGGTCATGGGCAGTCCCTGCAGTCCGCTTCCTGGCCGCAGTGTGCATGCGGCACGTCGCCCGGCCAAGGGGGAATCGCGCTGACTGCGCAGCGGTTCTCAGGCCCTGAGAAGCCCCTGCGCCATACTGGAACCCATGCGGTGGACGGCATGCATGGGGGCAGGGCAGTGGCGGACAAATATTGCGATCTGGTCATGAAAGGCGGCATCACCAGCGGCATCGTGTATCCCAACGCGGTGCTGGCGCTGGCCCAGCAGTACCGCTTCAAGAGCATCGGCGGCACCTCGGCCGGGGCGATTGCCGCGGCGGTGGCTGCAGCGGCCGCGTATGGCGACCGCCGCCAGCAGGCCGGCGAAACGCTGCCCGGTGAGGCGGGCTACGGTGGGCTGTCGGCGGTGTCGGCGCAGTTGTCGCGGCGCGGCTTCATCTACGGGTTGTTCCAGCCCGCGCGCGGCGCGCGTTCGGCGTACCGGTTGCTGGTGGTGCTGACCGGCAAGGCGCGCTGGCCGCGCAAGCTGCTGTGCCTGGCCGTGGCCGTGTTCACCATCGCGCCGCTGGAAGTGCTGGTGTCGCTGGCCCTGCTGCTGGCGCTGGGCGGCTGGGGCGGCGGCTGGAGCGGTGTGGCGGCTACCCTGCTGCCGTCGCTGCTGTGCGCCTATGGCGCCGGTGTGGCCGGTGCAGCGCTGCGCGTGGCCCGTGTCGCTCGGCGCAATCTGCTGGGCCTGTGCAGTGGGCTGGGGCGCGATCCGCAGACCCCGGCGCTGACCGATTGGCTGCACGCGCGCCTGCAGCAGTTGGCGGGCAAGCCGCTGGACGCCCCGCTCACCTTCGCCGATCTGCACGATGCACCGCGTTATGCCGGCGAACCGCACAGCCCGCAGGCCATCAGCCTGCAGATGATCACCACCTGCGTGTCCCACAACGAACCGCGCACCCTGCCGCTGGGCGGGGCGCAGTTCTGGTTCCTGCGCGAGGAATTCGCCCAGTTGTTCCCTGCCAGTGTGGTGGATTGGCTGGTGCAGCAGGCCGGTGCGCCGCTGCAGGTGGACGGGCGCCAGTACTACCATCTGCCGCAGGGCGCGCAGTTGCCGGTGCTGGTGGCCACACGCATGAGCCTCAGCTTCCCGCTGCTGATCAGCGCCGTGCCGCTGCACGAACCCGCCCGCCGCGAGCGCCGCTGCGAACCGGCGGCAGCGCCGGCCACGCAGGAGCACAACGTGGCCGACAGCATGGAAGGGCTGACCAGCGCCGGCCAGGCATGCGGCCCGGTGATCACCGCCTTCCGCGTGTGCTGGTTCTCCGATGGCGGCATCAGCAGCAACTTCCCCATCCACCTGTTCGACGCGGCAATGCCGCGCTGGCCCACGTTCGCCATCAACCTGGTGTACCCGCAGCACGCTGAAGAAGTCAGCCACGGCGGCAGTACGCGCGCGGCCCTGGAAAAGTCGGTGTTCCTGCCCACCGGCAACCGCCATGGCTGGCAGCGCCACTACCAGTCCATCGCCACGCCGCTGGCTGCCGGTGAACTGGGCCGCTTCCTGTTCGCCGTGGTGGCCACCATGCAGAACTGGCGCGACCTGCTGCAGGCGCGCGCGCCGGGCTACCGCGACCGCATCGTGCACGTCAGCCTGCAGGGCGACGAAGGCGGCATGAACCTGGACATGCCGCAGGACGTGCTGACCCGCATCGCCGACAAGGGCAGCCTGGCCGGCGCGCGCTTCTGTGCGTTTTCGTTCGAGAACCACTACTGGATCCGCTGGCGCAACCTGGCGTCGGCCTACCAGCGCTACACGCTGGAAGTGGCGCGCACCGACGACCCGGCGCAGCAGGTACTGGCCTACCGCGCCGCGTATTCCACCGTTGCCGTGGGTGAGCCGGCGCCGCCGTCGTACAAGCTGGGTTCGGAAGACAAGCGCCAAGCGTCGCAGCAGTTGTGGGGGCTGATGGTGGAACAGGGCCGCACCTGGGAAGACCTGGGCCCGGACCTGACCGACGGCGCACCGCGTCCGCTGCCGCAGATGAAGGTGACACCGATTTACTGAGCGCGATCGATACAATCGTGCTTCATGCTGCAAGGAGCTGTGGATGTCTGCCCGCCAGGAACTGCTGGATCTGCTTGAACGCCTCGATGCCCGCGACCCGGAGCACCTGCCGGTGGTGCCACTGGCCGCGTACTTCGAAGGCAATGATTTCGAAGAATGCATCGCGCCCAACCAATGGGGTTTCGGCCGCCCGCCGATTGCCGAGCTGTACGCGCGCCTGGCCGTGATTGCCGAAAAGCCCGAAGTGGAAGGTGTGTACGTCGGCCTGCACCAGGACTGGGGCAGCGCATTGGAAGACGACAGCGAATGGCCTGCTGCCGAGAACGTGCATGTGCTGACCCGCGCCGACGTCGAGACCGTAGAAGGGTGGCTGCAGGGTCTGGAATGCGACGGCGTGGGCGAAGGCTGGCCCTACGGCCAGCACATCGACGCCCCCGTACCCTCGGAAGGCCACCGCGTGCTGACCGTGTATTGGGATTAGTAGATCCACGCCATGCGTGGATGCATTCCGCGCACGGCCAGAGCGTGCCCACCAAGGTGGGCACCTACCTGTTGCTTCAGTCGAGCATGGCTCGACTCTACAGGGGTGCAGGGCGCAGCCCTGCCGAGAACCTATCTCCCCGGCAACTGCACGAACGCGCGCTGCATGCAGTCCTCGCGCGGACACACCCGGCAACCCGGCCCGATCGACACCGAATTTCCCGGGCTCTGCACATCCAGCCCCAGGGAATACACCAGCCGCTCGGCATGCTGCAGGTCGCAGCCCAGCGCCACCGCGAAGGTCTTGCGCGGCTGGCCATGCCCCACCGGCCCACTGCTGACCTGCCGCGCCAGCCAGAAATGGCGACGCCCATCGGGCATGCGCGCGGTCTGCGTCAGGATGCGCCCGGGCTGGTTGAACGCCTCGTAGACGATCCACAGCGGGCACGAACCGCCCACCTGTGAGAAATGGAAATCGGTGGCCGAATGGCGCTTGGACACATTGCCGGCACGGTCCACGCGGATGAAGAAGAACGGCAGCCCGGGCGCACTGCGCCGTGCCAGCGTGCTCAGCCGGTGGCAGACCGCTTCGAATCCCACGCCGAACTGGTGCGCCAGCAGTTCAATGTCGTAGCTGCTGGCTTCGGCCGCGCGCAGGAAGCGCATGTACGGCATCACCAGCGCACCGGCGAAGTAGTTGGAAAGGCCGATCCGCGCCTGCGCGATACGCGCGTCATCGTGGAAGCCCGCGCGCGCCACCACGGCATCGATCTGCGGCAGGTAGCCGCGCAGGGCCAGCTCGGCCGCCATCTGGAACGCCTGCTGGCCCGGTTCCAGATAATCCGGCAGCCACAGCGTGCGGCTGCCGGCGTCGTACTGGCGCTTCTCGCGCCCGGCCTGCAGCGCGGCCACTTCCACCAGTACGCCGTGGCGGTCGGCCAGCAGCTGGCGCAGGCGCGGCGCCACGTGGCCCGGTGCCAGCCCCCATTCGGCGAACAGGCGCTCGGCCAGTTCGTCCAGTTCGGGAATGTGGTTGTGCATGCGGTTGAAGAACTCGCGCACCTGGTCACCGGCCGGCAGGATGCTGCCGGCGCCGGGCTCACCCAGCTGGAACTCCAGTGCGGCGGCATGCTCGCGCAGGGCCAGGTGGCGGCGGTGCAGGTCCAGCAGGGCGCGGCTGACCTGCGGCAGGTTGCCGGCCAGTGCCCGCAGCTCGGTGGCACTGACATCGGCCAGGCCCAGGTCGCGCAGGGTTTCGCCCAGCGACTCCTGCAGTGCAGCGGGCTCATCGTCGTCGAACAGGGCGGAAACATCGCCCAATACCTCGCCCAGCTTCTGCTGTACGGCCGGCGTCAGCGGGCGCTTGTTGCGCTCGATCTGGTTCAGGTAGCTGGCCGACAGGCCCAAGGCGCGGGCCAGATCCACCTGGCTGTAGCCGCGCTGCTCGCGCAGCCGCAGCAGGCGCAGGCCCAATTGGCGCTGGGAGGGCTGGAAATTCACAGAATTAACAGGAATCGTCTGGCGTGTTGGCCAGATTAAGCGGATTCAGGCCGGAAATCGAGGTGGGTGCTGTGAATAATGCCAAGCATCTTTCGAGCCCGTGGGATTGTCGTCATGACTGTTGCAGCGCCCCGTATCCGCATGCTGATCGATGGCCAGTTCATCGAATCGGCCACCTCCCACTGGCAGGACGTGGTCAACCCGGCCACCCAGGACGTGCTGGCGCAGGTGCCGTTCGCCACCACCAGCGAAGTGGATGCCGCCGTGGCCGCCGCCAAGGAAGCCTTCAAGACCTGGCGCAAGACCCCGATCGGTACCCGCGCGCGCATCTTCCTGAAGTACCAGCAGCTGATCCGCGAAAACATGAGCGAGCTGGCCCACATCCTCACCGCCGAACAGGGCAAGACCCTGCCCGACGCCGAAGGTGATGTGTTCCGCGGCCTGGAAGTGGTCGAGCACGCCGCCGCCATCGGCAACCTGCAGCTGGGCGAGCTGGCCAACAACGTGGCCAATGGCGTGGATACCTACACGATCATGCAGCCGCTGGGCGTGTGCGCCGGCATCACCCCGTTCAACTTCCCGGCGATGATTCCGCTGTGGATGTTCCCGATGGCGATTGCAACGGGCAACACCTTCATCCTCAAGCCGTCCGAGCAGGACCCGATGGTGACCATGCGCCTGGTCGAACTGGCGCTGGAAGCCGGCATTCCCAAGGGCGTGCTGAACGTGGTGCACGGTGGCGAAGAAGTGGTCAACGCGATCTGCGACCACCCGGACATCAAGGCCGTGTCGTTCGTTGGTTCCACCCGCGTCGGCACCCACGTCTACAACCGTGCCTCGCTGGCCGGCAAGCGCGTGCAGTGCATGATGGGCGCCAAGAACCACGCCGTGGTGCTGCCGGACGCCAACAAGGAACAGACCCTCAACGCGATGGTCGGCGCCGCCTTCGGTGCGGCCGGCCAGCGCTGCATGGCCGCCTCCACCCTGGTGCTGGTGGGTGAGGCGCGCGGCTGGGTGCAGGACCTGGTGGCCAAGGCGCAGACCCTGAAGGTCAGCGGTGGCACCGTGGCCGGCACCGATGTCGGCCCGGTCATTTCCTGCAGCGCCCGCGAGCGCGTGGAAGGCCTGATCGCCTCGGGCGTGGAGCAGGGTGCCAAGCTGGTGCTCGATGGCCGCAAGCCGCAGGTGGATGGCTTTGAGAAGGGCAACTTCGTCGGCCCGACCATCTTTGCCGGTGTCACCACCGACATGCGCATCTACCAGGAAGAAATCTTCGGGCCGGTGCTGGTGATCCTGGAAGCGGAAACGCTGGAAGACGCCATCGCGATGGTCAACGGCAACCCCAACGGCAACGGCACCGCACTGTTCACCCAGTCCGGCGCGGCCGCGCGCAAGTTCCAGGAAGACATCGACGTGGGCCAGGTCGGCATCAACGTGCCGATTCCGGTGCCGGTGCCGCTGTTCTCGTTCACCGGTTCGCGCGCGTCCAAGCTGGGCGACCTGGGCCCGTACGGCAAGCAGGTGGTGCTGTTCTACACCCAGACCAAGACCGTCACCGCACGCTGGTTCGATGACGAGACGCTGAGCCACGGCGTCAACACCACCATCAGCCTGAAGTAAGGGCGGGAGCAGCCATGAGCCACTCGATGACGACGGACCAGGAAGAAGCGCAGCAGGCGTACCGCGAAGCCGCGCGTGACTTCGCACAGGCCGAACTGGCGCCGCACGCCGCGCGATGGGATGCGGAGGGCATCTTTCCGCGCGAGGCGATCGCCAAGGCCGGTGAACTGGGCTTCTGCGGTCTGTACATGGACCCGGAAGTGGGCGGCAGCGGCCTGAGCCGTCTGGACGCCGCCGTCGTCATCGAGGAGCTCGCCAACGTCGATCCGTCGACTGCGGCGTACATCAGCATCCACAACATGGCCTCGTGGATGGTGTCCAAGTGGGGCCAGGACGCACTGCGTGATGCGTGGGGCGCCGATCTGTCGTCGGGTAGCAAGCTGGCCTCGTACTGCCTGACCGAGCCGGGCGCCGGCTCCGACGCCGCCTCGCTGAAGACCACGGCGGTGCGCGATGGCGACGACTATGTGCTGAACGGTTCCAAGGCCTTCATTTCCGGCGCCGGTGCCACCGAGCTGCTGGTGGTGATGGCGCGTACCGGCGGTGCCGGTGCCGGCGGCGTCAGCGCCATCGCGGTGCCGGCCGACCTGCCGGGCATCAGCTATGGCCGCAAGGAAGAGAAGATGGGCTGGAACAGCCAGCCCACCCGTGGCATCACCTTCGAAAACGTGCGCGTGCCGGTCAGCCACCTTCTGGGAGAGGAAGGCGGCGGCTTCAAGCTGGCGATGAAGGGGCTGGACGGCGGCCGCATCAACATCGCCGCCTGCTCGCTGGGTGCGGCGCAGGGCGCGCTGGATGCTGCACGCCGCTACATGGGCGAGCGCCGCCAGTTCGGCAAGGCGCTGGCCGATTTCCAGGCCCTGCAGTTCAAGCTGGCCGACATGGCCATTGAACTGGTGGCCGCGCGGCAGATGGTGCATTCGGCCGCGCGCAAGCTCGACGCCGGCGCCAGCGACGCCAACGTGTGGTGTGCAATGGCCAAGCGCTTCGCCACCGATGCCGGTTTCAAGATCTGCAACGAAGCGCTGCAGATCCACGGCGGCTACGGCTACATCCGCGAATACCCGATCGAGCGCCTGCTGCGCGACAGCCGCGTGCACCAGATCCTGGAAGGCACCAACGAGATCATGCGGGTGATCGTGGCCCGCCACCTGCTCAACACCGAAGAGGAACTGCGATGAAGGATTGGCGTACCCAGGAACACGTGGGCCTGAAGGTCGAGGCCGATGGCCACACCGCCGTGGTGACCCTGCACAACCCGCCGGCGCACACCTGGACCGTGCACAGCCTGGCTGCGCTGCGCGACCTGGTGGGCGCGCTCAACGCAGACCGCGAGATCTACGCCCTGGTGATCACCGGTGACGGCGAGAAGTTCTTCTCCGCCGGCGCCGACCTCAACCAGTTCGCATCGGGCGACAAGGCCGCTGCACGCGAAGCCGCGCGTCGTTTTGGCGAAGCCTTCGAAGCGCTGTCGGCCTTCCGTGGCGTGTCCATCGCTGCCATCAACGGCTACGCCATGGGCGGCGGCCTGGAATGCGCGCTGGCCTGCGATCTGCGCATCATCGAAGACCACGCCCAGGTCGCACTGCCGGAGGCCACCGTCGGCCTGCTGCCGTGCGCCGGTGGCACCCAGAACCTGCCGCGCCTGGTCGGCGAGGGCTGGGCCAAGCGCATGATCCTGCTGGGTGAGCGCATCAATGCCGACACCGCACTGCGCATTGGCCTGGCCGAAGAAAAGGTCGGCAAGGGCGAATCCAAGGCATTGGCGCTGGAATGGGCGAAGAAGGCCGGCAAGCAGAGCCCGACCAGCATCGCCGCCTGCAAGACCCTGGTGCAGTCCACCCGTACCGGCAGCCACGCCGCGGCGCTGGTGGCCGAGCGCGAAGCCTTCGTCGATCTGTTCGACACGGCGGACCAGGTCGAGGGCGTGACCGCCTTCCTGGAAAAGCGCGCCGCGCAGTGGAAGAACGCATGAGCACCGACACCGTCGCCGACGAAGCACCGGTGCTGTTCGAAGCGCGCGTGGCCGGCAACGGCACGCGCATCGGCATTGCCACGCTGAACGCGCCGCGCACGCTCAACGGCTTCTCGCTGCCGATGGCGCACCTGCTGCTGAAGCAGCTCAACGCCTGGGCCGAGGATGACAGTATCGCGATGGTGGTGCTGCAGGGCGCTGGCGAAAAGGCCTTCTGCGCCGGTGGTGACCTGCACAGCCTGCACAAGGCCATGGTCGCCTTCCGCGACGCCGGCCACCGCGATATCCGCGACAACGCCTACGCTGCTGAATTCTTCGACGTCGAATACCGCGTCGATTACCTCATCCACACCTATCCCAAGCCGATCCTGTGCTGGGGCCATGGCATCGTGATGGGTGGGGGCATCGGCCTGATGTCCGGCGCCAGCCACCGCGTGGTCAGCGAGCGATCCAAGCTGGCCTTCCCGGAAATCACCGTGGGCCTGTTCCCCGATGTGGGTGGCAGCTGGCTGCTGCCGCGCGTGCCGGGCAGGGCCGGCCTGTTCCTGGCCCTGACCGGTGCGCTGTTGAACCCGGGCGATGCCATCTATGCCGGCCTGGCCGATCTGCACGTGGCCGAGGAGCGTCGCAGTGCGGTGTTCGACGCGCTGCTGCAGGTGGCATGGTCGAGCGATGCCGCACACAACCACGAACGCCTGAGCCAGCTGCTGCAGTCGCATGCCAGCGATGCCGCCACCGGCCCGCTGCTGGCCAATGCCGCGACGGTCGATGCGCTGTGCGAAGGCGATGATCTGCCCGTGATCATCAATCGCATCAGCACGCTGCAGACCGACGATGCCTGGTTGCAGACGGCGCAGAAGACGCTCGCCGCCGGTGCACCCGGTTCGGCGCGGCTGGCCTTCGAACTGCAGCGGCACAGCGCCGGCCAGGACCTGGCCAGCGTCTATCGCCTGGAATACATCACCGCACTGCACTGCGCCGCCGATGGCGATTTCGCCGAAGGCATCCGCGCGCTGCTGATCGACAAGGACCGCAACCCGCAGTGGAACCCGGCCACCCTGGCCGAGGCCACCACCGCCTGGGCCGACACCTTCTTCGTTTCCCCCTGGGCCGACGCCGCGCATCCGCTGGCCGACCTGGGTACCCCCATGGCTGAAAGGAGCCTTGCATGAGCCGCATTGCATTCATCGGGTTGGGCAACATGGGTGGCCCGATGGCCGCCAACCTGGTCAAGAACGGCCACAGCGTACGCGTGTTCGATCTGGTGCCGGCCGCCGTGCAGGCGGCGGTCGATGCCGGTGCCAGTGCCGCCGCGTCGGCGCGCGAGACCCTGGCCGATGCCGAGGTCGTGATCTCGATGCTGCCGGCCAGCCGCCATGTCGAGGGCGTGTACCTGGGTGACGATGGCATCCTGGCCGCCATTCCGGCCGGCGCGCTGGTCATCGACTGCAGCACGATCGCCCCGGCCAGTGCGCGCAAGGTGTCCGAAGCCGCCGCCGCACGCGGCCTGCAGATGATCGATGCGCCGGTTTCGGGCGGTACCGCCGGTGCCCAGGCCGGCACCCTTACCTTCATCGTCGGTGGCGAAGAGGACGCGCTGGAGCGCGCCCGCCCGGTGCTGCAGGCGATGGGCAAGAACATCTTCCACGTGGGCGCCAGCGGTGCCGGCCAGGTCGCCAAGCTGTGCAACAACATGGCGCTGGGCGTGATCATGGCGGTGACCGGCGAAGCCATCGCGCTGGGCGTGGCGCACGGCCTGGACCCGAAGGTGCTGTCGCAGATGATGGCGGTCAGCACCGGCCGCAGCTGGGCCACCGAAGTGTGCAACCCGTGGCCGGGCGTGCTGGAAAATGCGCCGGCGTCGCGCGGTTACAGCGGCGGCTTCGGCAGCGATCTGATGCTGAAGGACATGGGCCTGGCCGTGGAAGCGGCGATGAGCGTTGGCGCCTCGATCCCGCTGGGCGAAGTGGCCCGCAACCTGTACTCGATGAACCACCAGGCCGGCCGCGGTAAGCTGGATTTCTCCAGCGTGGTGCAGCTCATTACCAGCGACAAATAAGCGAATGCGTCCCCGGCCCTGTGCCGGGGCCCACCCGAGGTGGGATGGGCGGATGCCCGGTTTCGACCGGCATCCGCCCATTTTATTTGACAAACGCCAATCCTCCTTGCGAGGATGTCCCGTGTCCTAGGACTCGGGACGGTGGCGGGGCGCCGAAATGAAAAGTCAAGATTTGGTTCTGCTATTCAAAATCCACAGCCTATGGTCCAGCGAACGACCGCTACCGGCATTGCTCCGCAGTGATGCATGGAAAGGATGGGAGACTCTGGCGCCATCTGAGGTTCTTCAGCCAGATCCAAAGGACTTGAGTGAAGTTGGGTACGACGAGCATAGAAGAAGCCTGTTCACGGTACGCCAGCTCGCCGCGACGACTGGAATCAGCAAGAGCCAGGTCAGCTTATCTTTGAACCGTAGTCTTGAAAGTGGAATTGCGGTTGTAGACAGGCGGACCGGCTTGCCGAAGGCCAATGGCAAGGCACTTCTGGGGGTAATCGTGCATGCCGTGCGATACGTGTTTCCCGCCCGTAGAGGGCAGGTCACACGTGGCATTCCCACGGCGATGGCGGCGCCAGTGTTACGTGATCAGATCGTAACCGCAGGCGAGTTCGTGCCGGTTTGGCCTGATCCTCGAGGCAGCATCAAGGGTCAGGCAGTTGAGCCCCTGTCCGAGGGCGTGGCGCAGGCGGTGGCGGATGATCCCCTGCTGTATGCGATGCTCTCGTTGGCCGATGCCATGCGTATAGGACAGGCGCGCGAGCAGTCCATAGCCGCCGACCTACTTCGGGAAATCATGGAGTCATGATGTGACGACGTTCAATCTTCATAAAGAGATGCTCACTGCCGTTGCCTCAGCTCTTGGGCCAGAACTCATGCAGCGGGTGGCATTTGTTGGTGGCTGCACAACCGGTCTTCAGTTGACCGATGAGCTGGCGAAGGACTCCGTCCGGCACACCATGGATGTCGACCTCATCGTCCCAGTTATTGGCAATGTCGGGTGGCAGGATCTTCAGAGGGAGTTGCTCGCACGCGGCTTCACCCATGATCTTCATGCTGAGATGCCCGCATGCGCCATGAAACTGGGTGAACTTCGTGTCGACTTCATGCCAGACGACGCGGCTATTCTCGGCTTTGGGAACAGGTGGTATGCGCCTGCCCTCCAGAGCGCCGTCACCATGGAGTTGGGTTCAACGCAAGTGAGGCTCGTGAGCCCCGTCTACTTTCTAGCCACCAAGCTGGAAGCTTTCAAGGGGCGTGGGCGCAATGACGTTCTGAGCAGCCAGGACGTTGAGGATATTCTCTCCATGTTCAATGGTCGCGCGGAGATCGTTGCAGAGGTTCTAGCGGCAGACGATGACATCAGCCGATACATTAGTGCTGGAATCGCTCGTCTACTGGAGCATCCGGATATCGACTACGCGGTGCAAAGCGCTTCGGCAGGTGACGCCGGAGTAGCAGAACTCATCTTTGAACGCCTTGAGGACGTTGCTGGAGTCGCCTCGAGATGAGAGTGCAGTGGCAGTCATTCAAGGGGGAAGGGCGTCACATCAATCAGGACGCGGGAGGCGCGTGCATCGTCAATGGCTGGCTATTGGCGATAATCGTGGATCAGGCAACGACCAGTCGTGCAGGTAGCGGACTGGCCATGGATCTGGTCACACGGTCCATGGATGAATGGAAAGCGCAGCCGATCGCAACCCCCGAGCACGTTACTGCAGTTCTGCGGTCGGTTCATGAAAGCATCCGAAGAGTCCACATCTGCGAGAAGGCAGCATATGCACTCATCATGCTTGATCTCGAAAGCGGCGGAGCAACTGCGCTCTTTTGCGGAGACTGCAGAGTGGGGCGATTGTCAGGTGGAGAAGTTCATTGGCTGACCAATCCCCACACGCTTGACACTACGCTTGCCAGTATTGGCCACGCTTCAAGCCAACCTGTCAGAAAAGTGCTCACCCGCAGCTTCAACGCGAAGAGATTCAGTGCTCCGGATGTGGTCGCGTTGGGGGCTCTTGGTGATGAGGAAGCGTGGGTAATGACTACCGATGGCTGCACTGAGCAGGGTGGCAAGCTGATCTGTAGTGTTGCTGACGACGATGCAAGTTGCTTGTCTGTGTTTCCTGCCGACACCTACGCCGATTTTCCTCAGGATGTGAATTGGTACATGCCCGCCCCTGTAGCTGCCGCCGACGCGGAGAGGGAATTGGAGCTGTCAACGCAGTAGAGATCTAGGCTGCAACGGCGAACCTACTTACGTCAGAACGCAACGTGCCGACAATTGGCCGGCACGCTGCCGATGCTTCAGGCAACGATCAGGGTCACGTCGATGTTGCCGCGGGTGGCGTTGGAGTACGGGCAGACGATGTGGGCCTTCTGCACCAGTTCTTCCACCTGCTCGCGCGGCACGCCCGGCACGTTGATGGTCAGTTCGGCTTCAATGCCGAAACCGGTCGGGATCTGGCCGATGCCGACCTTGCCGGTCACGGTGGTGTCGGCGGGCAGGGCGACCTTGGCCTGGCCGGCCACGAACTTCAGCGCGCCCAGGAAGCAGGCCGAGTAGCCGGCTGCGAACAGCTGCTCCGGGTTGGTGCCCGGGCCGCCGGCGCCGCCCAGCTCGCGCGGGGTGGACAGCTGGATGTCCAGCACGTTGTCGGACGAGACCGAACGGCCTTCACGGCCGCCGGTGGAGGTGGCCTGGGCGGTGTACAGAACCTTTTCGATGGACATGGGATGCTCCTGGTCAGTGGGTGGGTGTTTCGATGGAGCTACTTTGCCCGCTTTCCATGGACGATGGGTGACAGATCGTCCGTAAATATTGATGAATCGTCCGGTGGTGCTAGATCGTCCATTCGCGGTCGGTGGTGAACATGATGGTCAGCCAGCGGTCCGGCGAGGCATCGCCCAGCGCATCGCCGATCTCGTCACGCAGCCGGTCCCATTCCAGCAGCGCCCGCGGCGGGTCGTCCTCGCGCACCACGAAGAACAGCTCGATCTGCTCGCCACGCCCCACCTGGGCCACGTAGCTGCGGTGTTCGACAAAGCCATGCCGGGCCACGACGTCGCGCGCCACTGCATCCACGTGCGCCTGCAGTTCCGGCGGGGTGACCAGCAGGATGCCGGCCAGCGCCCGCCGCACCGTGCCCAGCGGGGCGATCATCACCAGCACGCAGACGAAGGCCAGGATGGCCGGGTCGATATACGGCCCCACCCACGCCAGCGAGGTGCCGCGCACCAGCACCCCGCCCAGGAACGCGACCAGGTAGCAGGCCGACATGCTGGCGGCGATCACCCAGTTCTTTGCGTCCAGCGCAATGAATTCCGAACCGATGCGACGGTTGGCGCGCACGATGAACCACGCCAGCGTGCCCTCGGCCACGATGGACAGGCCGGCGAAGATGATGGCCGGGCCCAGCGCGATCTGCCGCCCACCAGACATCAGCGCATCCACCGCATTGACCAGTGCGTACAGCGCCGCGCCGATCATCAGCGTGCCGCTGACCCCCAGCACGATCGGCTCCAGGTGCCAGAAGCCCATGGTGAAGCGCTGGTTCAACCGCGACTGCAGGGCATCGGTATTGGTGGACAGGGCGATCAGCCGGGTCACCAGCAGTGACAGCCAGGTCATCACCACATCGATCAAGCCGTAGATGCCGTCGAAGATGATCAGCGAGGAATTGGCCAGCAGCCCGAATACCACGGCGGCGGCAGCCAGCAGCAGCGAGGCGGCGATGGACAGGCGCAGCACGCCCTGTTCGCTGCTGGGATCGAAGAACTGTGGGCGGTCGGCGGCCATGCTTCCATTGTAGAGCCGGGCCATGCCTGCGCTATCCCCGCCGCGCCGCTTCCCGTAGACTGCGCCCCTCCCACGTACCGACCCCCCGGTAGAGTCGACCGTTGGTCGACTGCCAGTGATTGACTGGTTGTGATTGACCGCTCCTGATTGACAGCGCCACGTGGCCACGCCCGCGTTTGCGCGGAGTTTTCCCATGCAAACGTCCTATCCCCTGCGCCAGCAATGGCTCGGCAACATCCGTGGTGACCTGCTGTCCGGCATGGTCGTCGCCCTGGCCCTGATTCCCGAGGCCATCGCGTTCTCGCTCATTGCCGGGGTCGACCCCAAGGTGGGCCTGTACGCGGCGTTCTCCATCGCCGTGGTCACCGCCATTGCCGGTGGCCGCCCGGGCATGATCTCCGCCGCCACCGGCGCCATGGCCCTGGTCATGGTCGATCTGGTGAAGGACCACGGCCTGCAGTACCTGTTCGCCGCCAGCATCCTGGCCGGCCTGCTGCAGGTGCTGGCCGGCGTGTTCAAGCTGGGTTCGCTGATGCGCTTCGTATCGCGCTCGGTCATCACCGGCTTCGTCAACGCACTGGCCATCCTGATCTTCCTGGCGCAGATGCCGGAACTGATCGGCCGTGGCCCCACCGTGTACGTGCTGTGCGCCGCGGCGCTGGCCATCATCTACCTGCTGCCGCGCATCACCCGCGCCGTGCCCTCGCCGCTGGTGGCGATCGTGGTGCTGACCGCAGCGGTCATCGGCTTCGGCATCGACGTGCGCAGCGTGGGCGACATGGGCCAGCTGCCCGACAGCCTGCCGCACTTCCTCATGCCGGATGTGCCCTTCACCTGGGAAACCCTGCGCATCCTGCTGCCGGTGTCGGCCACCCTGGCGGTGGTCGGGCTGCTGGAATCGATGATGACCCTGCAGATCGTCGAGGACATCACCGAAACGCCCAGTGAGCGCAACCGCGAATGCGTCGGCCAGGGCGTGGCCAACACGCTCACCGGTTTCCTCGGCGGCATGGCCGGCTGCGCGATGATCGGCCAGTCGGTCATCAACGTGACCTCCGGCGGGCGCGGCCGTCTGTCGTGCCTGGTGGCCGGCGTGCTGTTGCTGCTGCTGGTGGTGTACGGCAGCGACCTGGTGCGGCAGATTCCGATGGCCGCGCTGGTGGCGGTGATGATCATGGTCAGCATCGGCACCTTCAGCTGGCGCTCGCTGCGCGACCTGCGCACCCATCCGCGCAGTTCTTCGGCGGTGATGCTGCTGACCGTGGTGGTCACCGTGGCCACGCATGACCTGGCCAAGGGCGTGCTCAGCGGCGTGCTGCTGTCGGCGCTGTTCTTCGCACGCAAGGTCGGCCGCATGCTGGATGTGCAGCACGAAACCGTGGGCGACGAACAGGTCTACCGCGTGCGCGGCCAGGTGTTCTTCGCCTCGGCCGGCCAGCTGGGCGCGGCCTTCGATTACCAGCACGTGGCGCCGAAGGTGCAGATCGACCTGCGCGAGGCCCACCTGTGGGACCTGACCGCGGTGGCGGCGCTGGAACGCGCGCAGGAAAAGCTGGCCGCGCATGGCGCGCAGGTAACGGTGATGGGCCTCAATGCTGCCAGCCAGACCCTGATCGAACAGGTGGGCGGTCGCGGCGGCGCGCACTGACGGCGGCCCCGCGGGCGGGCACCTGCAATCTCCCTGATTGAAACCTGCCGTCGCCGCGGCCATGATCGGTGTGTGCCATCACGCACATCTTCAAGGACGATCCATGACTGCACGCAAGGCCTACGCTGGTTCGTTGCCGCTGCTGCTGGCCCTTGGCCTGGCCACACTGCCGGGCACGGTTGCCGCCGCGCCCGACGCCGCCACCACGACCACCATCGTCGAACACGTGTCCCACCATCGTGCGGGAACGCCCGAGGCGAAGGCGATCCTTGACTGGCTGGACCGTGTGCCCGACGCCAATCGCCGCATGATGGACCCGGAAACGCTGACCCTGCGCCAGCGCCAGGATGGGGCGACCTACACGGCACGGTGGGTGGAAGGCGCGCGGTTTCCGCTGCCCGCGTCGGGTGCGCCTGGCGAGCAGGTCACGCTGACCCATGAACGGCCGGGGGGCCAGGTCGAAACCTGGACCCTGCAGTGGGTGGCCACCGAGGGTGGCCGCTGGAAGCAGACCCACTACGAGTGGCACGGCCGCGCGCGCGCGGGCGAGTCCGGGCCTCCGCGGGCACGCTGAGGGATTGAAGGCCGGGCGTTGCAGTGGGCGCCCGGCCCCTGCCGGCTCAGTCCAGCAGTTGCAGGTACTTCTGCAGCTGATCGGCACGTGTGCTCAGGCGCAGCACATCGTCCAGCCCACTCTGCAGGTTGCCCACCTGCGAGTTGTCATACAGGGCGGTATCCAGCTCGTTGTCGCGGCTGCGCGACTGCAGCCATGCGCGCTGTGCATTGACCAGCTTGGTGCGGTTGTCGCCGCTCAGGCGGGCCTGCAGCTGCGTGTAGGCCTGGTTCAAGCGCTGGTCCTGGCGGGTGCTTTCCGCCGACAGGCACGCCGCCTGTTCGATCGCGCCCTGCGCGTTGTCGCGGCAGGTGGTGAACATGGGGCTGAGGCCGCTGGTGGCCGGCGCCGCACTGGCCGTGCCGATGGCCAGGGCGGCAACCATCAGGGCGGTCAGGGGCATGCTCATCCGTGTGTGCTGCTTCATCTGTTCTACGCATCCAGTCCATGGCGAGCGCCGAACTATAGCGGCTGGCCGGGGGGCGGGTCGTCAACGCGGGACGACCGCCGCCACGGCTGCCCCTGTAACGGGGATCTGCGACCGCCTTCACGCAACATGAATCCAGTCAGGCACCGGCCGCCGGGGCTGTCTTAGCATGGCCGGGTGAAGGGGCCGATGGACGGCCCCGCCTGGGCCGGCCCCTGCCGGCCACTCGCATGGAGACGCACGTGATGCAGGCAACGGGTCATTCCATACCCCCTGCTGGCCACCGCTGGGTGGCGTTGCTGCTGTGCACGGCCCTGGCCGCCTGCCAACCCGCTGCGCCCACGGCTTCGGCTGCAGCGTCCGCGTCGCCCGCCGCGCAGGCCCCCGCCGCCGCCCGGTATCCCGATGCGTCCTACAGCACGGGGCGCCTGCGGCCGGCCTACTTCCGCTGCGTGGAAGGCGTGCAGCACGCGGGCACCCTGCAGGCCTGTGGCCGGGAAGAACTGGCCTACCATCAGAAGCATCTGCAGGAGGCGACCGGCACCCTCGTGGCGGGGCTGGATGACGGAGCCAAAGCGGCCTTCGCGGCCACCGAAGCGGCGTGGCGCCGCGATACCGACCACTATTGCACCGCGGCCGCCAACGCCGCAGTGGATGCGCTGCAGGCCGCGCAGGAGTGCCGGCTGTCCCGCGTGGCCTATCGCGCCGATGCCCTGCTGGCGCATCTTCGCCCACGCGATATCTCCTTCACCCAGGCCTCGCTGCGCCCGCAGTACACCCGCTGTGTGCAGGATGCCAGAGGCATGAATGACACGCTGGAGGCGTGCGATGCCGCCGAGTTTTCGTACCAACAGCAGCAGCTGGACGTGCAGGTGGCGCGCCTGATGGCCAGCCCGGACAGCCCGGCCAAGGACCGCTGGATGAACGAGCAGGCCTTTTGGGCCCAAGACACCGACAAGCGCTGCGCACCCATCAGTGACCATGTGGGTGCGCTGCTGGACGCGCAGTCGTGCCGCATCAATCGCTACGCCAACCGTGCTGTCGAGCTGCAGGCGCACACGCTGGCACCGGGTCTTCAGTGATCCCGTTTTCAAGGAGAAATGAGCAATGAAGGCAATGACGCTTTTTCCGTGCATCGGTCGCGCGCTGTCCGCCAATGCCGGTGCGCTCGTGCTCGCCCTGGCGGTCGGCACGGGCCTGGCCGCGTGCAAGGACACCAGTGCGGACGCGGCCGTGCCGGCTGCCCCCGTGGCCGCAGCTGCCACGACCAGCGCACCCGCCGCGGCCCCGCAGTCAGCGCCCGCTGCACCCGGCACCACCACGTCGGCGGATGCCGACGATGATGACTTCCCGGCCGCGCGCCCGGATGACTCGTACAACAAGGCCACGCTGCGTCCGCAGTACACCGCCTGCGTGGATGCCTCCGACGGCGTGACGCCCGCCCTGCAGGCCTGCGGCGATGAAGAACTGCGCTACCAGGAAGACCGGTTGGCGCAGATCGTTGCAACGAAGGTGGCCAGCCCGGACAGCAAGGAAAAAGACGACTGGATGGACGCGCAGGCCGCCTGGTGGTCCGACACCGATCGCCACTGCAGCTGGGACCCGCGTACCGACGGCCAGGGCCAGATGCTGGATGCACAGTCCTGCCGCATCAACCGCGTGGCCAACCGCGTGGACCAGTTGAACGCTGCGACCCACCAGCCCTGAGCTGATCCCATCGAACCGCTTACCGTAAGGAGACCTGCAGCATGGACGTGGTGACCGACGCAAAGAAGGCGATCGACGGCTGGCATCGCGGCCAGACCTCTGCCAGCTATGAAACCAGCAATCGCGGGCCCGGCTGGATTTCCTCCGGCAGGGGCGACCACGGCGGCGTGTCCTATGGCACCTACCAGTTCGCCAGCGCGGTGGGCGGGGTGGACGAATACCTGGCGGGCTCGCGCTACGGTGCCGAGTTCCGTGGCCTGGTGCCGGCCACCCAGGCCTTCAACGATCGCTGGAAAGAGGTCGCCGAGCGCGACAAGGGGGCCTTCGCCAGTGACCAGCACGACTTCATCCAGCACCAGTACTACGACAAGCAGCTGGATCGCCTGAAGGACGCGGGCGTGGATCTGCAGGGTCGTGGCCCGGCGGTGCAGGACGCGCTGTGGAGTACCTCGGTGCAGTACCGCAACATGACCCGCGGTGTCTTCGTCAACGGCCTGAAGGCGGCCTACGGCGACGATTACAAGCTGTCAGAGCTGAGCGACGAACAGATCGTACGCGCGGTGCAGGACTACAAGCACGACAATGTGCAAAGGCACTTTGAAAGCTCACCCACGCAATGGCCTGCGCTGCGCGAACGCACGCTCAATGAAAAGGCGGATCTGGTCGGGCTGGCGCGCTACGAGCAGGTCAATCGCCACCCGCAGGACTACCAGGGCAAGACCTACGAGCAGGCGTTCGGCGAGCCGCTGCATCGCCCACGTGGCGGCCATGCTGCGCGCGCAGCCATGGCCGACGGCGTGCTGGTGCAGGGCGAGCGTGGTGCCGAAGTGCAGGCCCTGCAGCAGAAGCTGGCGCAGGCCGGCTACACCGGCAAGGACGGCAAGGCGCTGAACCCCGATGGCGATTTCGGCGGCAACACCGAACATGCGGTGCGCCAGTTCCAGAAGGCGCACGGGCTTGAGGAAGATGGCAAGGCCGGCCGCGATACGCTGGCCGCGCTTGGCGCGGGTACGCAGACGCGTGCGCCGGCAGCCGAGCGCAGCCACGCGCAGGCAGCGGCCCCTGCTGCTGCCGTGGCCGCTGCACCTGGGGGTGGCCGCATCACGGTGGTCGAACCGTACGGCAATGTCACCAGCAACCGCACGCTGGACCATGGCATGAGCGGGGAGGCGGCCTATCGCCTGCTGAAGATCCACCATCCCAACACCAATGCCGAAGCCGTGCGTACCGGCGATGCCAGCAAGGCCGACCGGCAGTCGGGCATGGTGGAAGGCGAAATGGAGAACATCCGCACCAGCGGCGACCGGAACGGCATTCCGCTGGTGCGCAAGGACCTGATCCTGACCGACCGCCTGGCCAACCGCGACGTGATGATCCCCACGCCGGTGGCCGGTTACGTGCAGTTCCTGAAGGACCCGACCAACGGCATCGCCATCTACAGCCACCCCGCCGGCGATCCGCGGCGCGAACTGGTTGGCCAGGTGCTGCACGGCGCGGTGGGGTCCTCGCCGTACAAGAACGGCGACTTCGTCGAGTACGGCGCGCCGCTGGTGAAGCAGTCGAACGCAGGCACCAAGGCCGTGCACGCGCACATCGAAGTGGAACCCGAGCAGTTCCGCCGCTACCTGGGCGACATGCTCAACGACCGCATCACTCTGGGCGGCAAGGTGCATGCGCAGGGCCCCGACGCCGCGCAGGCCGCACGCAGCGCAGCGCCGGCGCCGATGGCCGACGGCATGCTGGTGAAGGGCGAGCGCGGCGATGAGGTCAAGGCGCTGCAGGGCAAGCTGGCGGCGCTGGGTTACACCGCGGCCGACGGCACGGCACTGGGCGTGGATGGCATCTTCGGCAAGGACACCTTGGCGGCGGTGAAGCAGTTCCAGGCCAGCAACGGCCTGGACGACGACGGCAAGGCAGGGCGCCTGACCCTGGCCCGTCTGGCCGACCCGGCTGCGGTGAAGGCGGGGGCGCATGCCGCCACCGATCCGGCGCGCAGCGAACCGGCACGTACCGAACCTGCCGCTGCGGCGGCCGCGCCCAGCATGCGCGACGCTGGCCATGCCGAGAACCCGCGTTTCAGCCAGGCCCTGGAAAAGCTGCAGGCGCTGCAGCAGCAACGCGCGCAGGCCGGGCTGTGCCCGCTGTTCGGCAGCGCACAGGAAACCGAACGTGCCGCCGGCCAGCTGGCCTACGAGAGCAAGGTGGCCGGCATGCGCCAGATCGACCATGTGGTCGCGCGCCCGGATGGCAGCGGGCTGTTCGCGGTGCAGGGCGCATTGGGCGACCCGGCCGCGCAGCGCGCCTTCGTGGACCGCCAGCAGGCCGTTTCCCAGTCGGTGGAAGCCAGCACCCGGCAGAGCGCGGAACTGGACAGCCAGTTCAACCAGCGCGCGCAGGACCAGCAGCAGGAGCAGCTGAAGGGGCGCGCGCAGTAGAGCAGCGGGGCCTGCAGCGAACGCTGGGCACGGCCGGTTGGCGCCGGCCGTGGGCGGCCAACGGCCGGCGCCGCGAACCAGGCTGCTGCCGTAATCGCAGAAAGCAGGGAAAGGGTGGCCATCTGCATGAGCGGTGGACTACTCCTACCCCATGCGCATCGCGGCTCGCGTCTGCTCTTGGGCGTGGTCTTGCTGGGCAATCTGTTGCTGTGCCTGCGAAATCTGCTCGGCCTTGGCGAGCGACTCCTCCACGGGTGTGTTGATCGCTTCGCTGATCGCAACCGATGCGCGCTGATGTGCCGGGTTGTCGAGCTCGCCCTGCACGACGAACATGCGCTGCCCAGAGCCGTTGGTAGGCGGATTACCCAGCACGACGTGATCGACGCGTTCCAGGCCGTTGCTCTTGGCCGTTGCCAACAGACTGGCGGAGAGGCGTTCGCTGGTTGGATCAAACTCACGGCCGTGCTGCTGGTCGATACCAGCAACGCCCTTGCGGATGGACTGCAGCATCTCTCGATCTCCTTCCATGGAAAGTGAGCTGGATGACGAGCCACGTTCCTTCGGTGCGTCGACAGGTTCACGGGGGGCATCGCGGGACGTGTTCTGCTGTCGCTCAAGTGCGTCTATGCTTTCGCGGATTTCCCGTGGGGTGTCGGTCAGCCCACCAATCTCGGACGCGATCACGCGCTCGCCGGTAACGCGATACACCGTATCGCTGGCCCATGATGCACAGGTATTCGAATAACCCCAGGTTACCTTTTCACGCGATGCTGCCTCGAACTCGCGCAACTGTTCGGAGGACAAAGCGTAATATCGGCTTGCCGTTGCGTCGAAGTTGTCCTCGATGCCGCGACGGATGTCGGTGGCGGGCGGCGTCGTCTCCTTGCCGAAGCGCGGATGGTTTGCGGGCCACAGCCCGTAGGCCTCGGTCTTGCCGTCACGGGTGATGGTGAGCCAGGCGTGCCCATCAATCAGGGGCGCACCGGGCTTCGTGTTCGTATGGATGCCCAGTACCACGCGCTCTTGGGGCTGCTTCTCTTGATCAGACATCCGTATCCTCCTGCGTGTGCACGGTGATCAGGGATAGACCTGTTTCTCACCGTCGGAATGCACAACGACCACCCGTGATCCATCGTAGGGGAGGTGTACTTCCGCCTGCCACGTGTCATCCAGTGGGATCACCGATCTGGCCATGGGTTCGCAGGGGGCACCCACTGCGCAGCGTCCAATGACCACGCGTAACGTGTCGCCGACGCGTTCGTAATCCACGCCGCCGGAGTAGTGGCTGCTTTCAGGCCGGACCTTGTAACGCAGTGCGATCTCGGTTGCTGAGCGCGCTTGAACGCTGATGGGCTCGACCATCGATTGCGGATAAACCGGATTCATCCTTGCTCCTGAACATGCGGGAAGGGTGATGACGAAAAGAACTGCCATTGCCATTGCCTTGAATGCCGGTTGGCGTGGCTTCCTGGGTGACATGTCCACAACGACTCTCTTGTGTCCATCCATGAGCCGCGATCTAAACATGTTGTGCATTTTTCGCGCAAGCAAAGACAAGATTCATTACGTCAAGGTGGATATGTCTGAGTGCATCGTCCGCCGTTGCCCCATGACGGTGGCCAGCGGTGATGGTGGTCAAGACGAAGCCGGAAAGTACAAAAAAGAGATCCGCGCCGGCATCGGCGTACAGGGCAATTCCGTCAAGCAGCCCCGGCCCCGGCAGATACTGGATATCGCCCCCCTCAAATAAAAAGCCACGACGGCCATGGCCGCCAGGCCGCGCAGGATCTGCAGCGAGTAGTACCGGTCCCGTTCCATGTGATGGCCTCTTTGAGGGCGCGCATGCTACTGAGCTGGGCGGTGCGCTGAAGAGTCAGACGTGGCACTGGGCACTCAAGCAACCGGCGCTACAGAGTCCTCGGGTGATTTCTCAGGTTGCAGTACCGCGCGGTGCAACGACTCGGGCCGAACCTCGGGGACGGGGTCCGCGAGCAGCTTCGCGCCCTTCTTGTGGGCAGCCCGTTTCAGCAGCTCCGACAGGTAGCCCAGCGCTACGTTCATGGTTGCGGGCGAACAAGCAGGGATAATGACCCTTTGCCGGACTGTGGTCGCCGCCGATGCGCTGCCTGGCCGGGATGTGGCAAAGGCTCTCTTGCAGGCGCGTTCCCGCTCCACGCGGTCCGCCCAGGTCTTGGCGGCCGTCTTGGTAGGGAAGGTCCAGGTTTGGCCTTTGTGGCTCTTGCGGCGCACCATAGCGCGTCACCGGCCTGTGCGGTTCTGCGGTGTCGCCATCGGTGTGCCAGCCCGTGTTGTGCCAAGGCGTGCCTGGCACACCAATGGTGCAGATGTGCGGGAAAACACGGGAAGTATCGGGAAATTTTGGGGCGCTTCCGGGTGCCAGTATTGATGGTAAGTCTATGAAATCGTTGAATTTGAATGATATCCGTCTGTCCGTCGCCCCCATGATGGACTGGACCGATCGCCATTGCCGCGTGTTCCACCGCGTGCTGGCGCCCGGCGCGCGGCTGTACACGGAAATGGTGCACGCCAACGCCGTCATCCACGGCGATCGCGAGCGCCTGCTCGGCTTCGACGGCAGCGAACAGCCGCTGGCCCTGCAGTTGGGCGGCAGCGATCCGGCCCTGCTGGCGCAGGCCGCGCGCATCGCCGCCGAGTGGGGCTACGACGAAGTGAACCTCAACTGCGGCTGCCCGTCCGACCGCGTGCAGGCCGGACGTTTCGGTGCCTGCCTGATGCGCGAACCGGAGCTGGTGGCCGAGTGCGTGGCGGCCATGGTCGCGGCGGTGGACATTCCGGTAACGGTGAAGTGCCGGCTGGGCGTGGACGAGGACAACGATTACGCGGTGTTCGCCGCGTTCGTCGATCGCCAGGTGCAGGCCGGTGCAGCGATGGTGGTGGTGCACGCGCGCAACGCCTGGTTGAAGGGCCTTTCGCCGAAGGAAAACCGCGAAGTGCCGCCGCTGAAGTACGACTGGGCCTACCGCTTGAAGCAGGAGCGCCCGGCGCTGCCGGTGGTCATCAACGGCGGCCTGGCAACGGTGGACGCGGTGCAGGCCCAGGCCGCACACGTCGATGGCGTGATGCTGGGCCGCGCGGCCTACCACGACCCCTACCTGCTGCATCAGCTGGAGGCGCTGCACACCGGCGCGCCGCTACGCCCGCGCGGCGACCTGCTGCGCGCGCTGCGCCCCTACGTGCAGGCACGCCTGGACAAAGGCCTGGCGCTGAAGCACATCACCCGCCACCTGCTGGGCCTGTTCCACGGCCAGCCCGGTGGCCGCGCGTTCCGCCAGGTGCTGAGCGAGGGCGCACACCGCCCCGGCGCCGACTGGGCGCTGATCGAGCAGGCGCTGGCGGTGACCGAGCGCGAGGCCGACCGCGCCGCAGCGTGATTGCAGTCACATTCCTGACTTGACAAGCGCAGTTGATTCGTCCCGAATGTTCACTTAGATGAACGAAGCGGAGGCGGTCCCGGAAAAGTTCAGACCGGATTCACTGCGCAAAACCAAGAATTTGCAAAAGATTTGTAAAGGTCGGGCCTGGCGCCCGATCCCCGGATTTACGACTTTTGAACAAATTGCCGTGCTCGGCTAGGATCGCTTCGATGTCTTCCGCTCCCTTCCACCGCCGTTTTGCCTTGGCCACCTTCGTGGTGCTGGCTGCTGCGCCGCTGTCTTCGGCGCTGGCACAACAGCCGCCGCGCGGCGACCAGGGGCGGGCGGAGATGATGGACCGCAGCGACCGCGGTGGCCGTGGCGACGAACGCTCGTTGTCCGACGCCGTGCGCCGGGTGCAGCGCACCACCGGCGGCCACATCCTGGGCGCCGAGCGGGTGCCGTTCGATGGTCGTGACATCAACCGGGTGAAATACATGGACGACCGGGGCCGGGTCCGCTACATGGACGATCCCGCCCCGGCACGTTCACAGCCGCGCACGCCGCGGTCGGATATGTCATCACTACGCGGCGATAACCCCTGAACAGGGATAGTTGCCGCATCACCCCGTACCCACAGGCCTGCGGGCCACACCCAGCACACTAGGGAGAGTTCATGCGTATCCTTCTGGTCGAAGACGAAGCCCCGCTGCGTGAGACCCTGGCAGCCCGGCTCAAGCGCGAAGGTTTTGCCGTCGATGCAGCACAGGACGGCGAAGAAGGCCTCTATATGGGCCGCGAAGTGCCGTTCGACGTCGGCATCATCGACCTGGGCCTGCCCAAGATGTCGGGCATGGAGCTGATCAAGGCCCTGCGCGATGAAGGCAAGAAGTTCCCGGTCCTGATCCTGACCGCCCGTTCCAGCTGGCAGGACAAGGTCGAAGGCCTGAAGCAGGGCGCCGACGATTACCTGGTCAAGCCGTTCCATGTGGAAGAGCTGCTGGCCCGCGTCAACGCGCTGCTGCGCCGCGCCGCTGGCTGGAGCAAGCCCACCCTGGAATGCGGCCCGGTGGCCCTGGACCTGGCGGCACAGACGGTCAGCGTGAGCGGCAGCAACGTGGACCTGACCAGCTACGAGTACAAGGTGCTGGAATACCTGATGATGCATGCCGGTGAACTGGTCTCCAAGGCCGACCTCACCGAACACATCTACCAGCAGGATTTCGACCGCGACTCCAACGTGCTGGAAGTGTTCATCGGCCGCCTGCGCAAGAAGCTGGACCCGGACGGCGAACTGAAGCCGATCGAGACCGTGCGCGGCCGCGGCTACCGTTTCGCGATTCCGCGCAACGAGGGCTGAGCCGGCTCACCCTGGCGATAGCATGATGTCCGGCCGTCTGTGGTTCTTCCGACGCTGGCGGCCGCGCTCACTGCAGGCGCGCCAGACGTTTGCCGCGTCCGTGGGCCTGGTCGCGTTCCTGGCCCTGGCCGGTTACGCGCTCGACGCCGCCTTCGCCGATACGGCGAAGGCGAACCTGCGTGAGCGCCTGAAGAACTACGCCACCGCCTATGCGGCCGGCATCGACTTCACCCGCGACCGTTCGCTGTACATCCGCGAACAGCCGCCGGATCCGCGCTTCGACGTGCCCGGCAGTGGTCTGTACCTGCAGGTGGTGATGCCCGACGGCAAGGGCAATTCCATGTCCGCCGAAGGCCCCATGCTGCCCACCGTGGGCGGTGGCCTGCTGGCGCCGCGCCAGGAAGCGTTCGAAGGCCCGCTGCCGATGATCCAGATCGATGGCAGCCAGGGCTCGGTCTACCGCTATGGCCTGGGCCTGGTGTGGGACGCCGACGCCGATCCGGCCACCGAATTCCCGTACACCATCTACGTGATGGAAGACTCGCGCGCGCTGGGTGCGCAGCTGCGCGTGTTCCGCAGCCGCGTCTGGTTCTACCTGGGCGGCATCGGCCTGATCCTGCTGCTGCTGCAGACGGTCATCCTGCAGTGGAGCCTGCG
The DNA here is from genome assembly GCF_003086875.1 of Stenotrophomonas sp. ZAC14D2_NAIMI4_6. Classification (NCBI taxonomy): domain Bacteria; kingdom Pseudomonadati; phylum Pseudomonadota; class Gammaproteobacteria; order Lysobacterales; family Lysobacteraceae; genus Stenotrophomonas; species Stenotrophomonas sp. ZAC14D2_NAIMI4_6. Next base: position 299,070 of record NZ_CP025996.1, read on the forward strand.
CCCGCTGCGGCGGGTGATCACCGAGTTGACCAAGGTGCAGCGCGGCGAAACCGAGCGCATGAGCGAACGCCACCCGCGCGAGCTGGAGCCGCTGACCGACAGCATCAACGCCTTCATTGAAAGCGAGCGCGAGAACCTGGAGCGCCAGCGCAATACCCTGGCCGACCTGGCGCACAGCCTGAAGACACCCATTGCCGTGCTGCGCACGCAGATGGACAGCGGTGCCGGCGACAATGCGCTGCGCGAAGAACTGGACGTACAGCTGCAGCGCATGAACAACCTGGTGTCCTACCAGCTTGCGCGTGCGGCATCGTCGGGCCACAAGCTGTTCTCTGCACCGCTGCCGATCGAACCCAACGCCGAAGAAATCGTGCGTGGCCTGGAAAAGGTCTACGCCGCCAAGGGCGTGCTGTGCGAATTCGACATCGACCCGGCGGCGCGCTTCCACGGCGAGCCGGGCGACCTGCAGGAACTGCTGGGCAATCTGCTGGAAAACGCCTTCAAATGGGCCAAGCGCCGCGTGCTGCTGACCGCCCAGCCGTTGCCGGCGCCGAACGCGCGCCGCGCCGGCCTGCTGCTGGCGGTGGACGACGATGGCCCGGGCATTGCCCCGGATGACATCGGCAAGGTGCTGCAGCGTGGCGTGCGCGGCGATGAGCGCGTGCAGGGCCACGGCATCGGTCTGTCGATCGTGCAGGACCTGATCAAGGATTACCGCGGCGAACTGCTGGTGGCCCGTTCCAGCGAACTGGGCGGCGCCCGCTTCGAAGTACGCCTGCCGCCGGGCCCGTGATCCCCGCCGCTACCGCTGCGTTGTAGAGTCGAGCCATGCTCGACTGCTCTTGGCCTTGGGCGATGATTCACCCGACCATCGCCGGCGGCGCGCCATACAACCGCCGCAGATGCGCGGCGACCTCGGGCAGTGCCTCGGCCAACAGATCCGGCGCGGAAAAATGGTATTCACTGGCCACCGCGAAGAACTCTTCCGGGGCCTCGGCCGCATACGGGTCGATCAGCGTTTCCACGCCCGCATCCACCTGCGCGCAGAAGGCATCGTAGGCCTGCTGGAACGTGGCTGCCCATTCGCGCTGCCAGTCGCGCGGCAGTGGCGGGGTGCCATCCATCGCCCCGTCCAGCGCATCCAGCTTGTGCACCATCTCGTGCACCGCCACGCAGAAGCCGTCGTGCGGCGCGGCCAGGTCGGCCTGCACATCGGCCCACGACAGGATCAGCGGACCGCTGTCCCACGCTTCGCCAATCAGCTCGTCATCCCATTCGTGCAGCACGCCGGCCGCATCCATGTGGCTGCGGTGCACGCGGAACGCATCGGGGTAGATGATCAGCTGCGACCAGCCCTGCAGCCCCACCTCGCCAAATTCCAGCAACGGCAGGCAGCACAGCGCCGCCAGCAGCACGCCGTCGGCCACCTGCAGTTGCAGCCCGCCGACCGGGGTCAGGGTCTTTTCGTGCAGGAAGCGCGTGGCCAATACGCGCAGGCGCGCGCGCCGCGCATCATCCAGGCCGCGCAGCCACGCCGCGCGCTGGCAGGCATCATCCCAATGGGCATCTTCGATCGGCCGCGGCGTCGGCCGCAGCCACTGCAACAACGACCTGATCAGCGGAACATGCCCGGCAGGTAGCTGTGCCACTTCGGTGCGCGGATGCGCGGCAGCACATCGTCATCGCCGCCACCGCCGGTGGTGGTGCTGGCCGCAGGGCGTACCGGCGCCGGCTTGGCCGCTGCGCTGGTGGGCGCGGCGCTGGGCGCGCGCTGTGAAGCGGCATCCCCCGCCGAATACACACAGGCACCCCGGCTGTCATCGAGCGCTGCCGTTGCAGACGCCGCGAAGGGCATCGTCAGCAGGATCAGGCAATGGGCATAACGGCGCATTGACGACATCCACGTTAAGGGGAGGTGAGTTCCCGATCATAGCCCGAACCCGGCCCCGCCGTGGAAGCCCCCCGGCGGGCGCCTGCCCGGCCTTTCCCGCATAATTCCTGCCTGACCTGACGGAAACTGCCGTGGACGATCGCCAACTGCTGGCCAAACTCGCTGCCGGTCGCCTGTCCGGCGATGCCCTGGCCCGTGAGCTGGGCCAGACCCGGGCCGCCATTTGGAAGCGGATTCAAGGACTTAGAGCCGCTGGTGTGGATGTCCAGGGGCGCGCGGGCGAGGGCTACGGCCTGACCCGGGCGCTGGAGCTGCTCGACCCCCAGGCCATCCGCAGCCGCCTGCCTGCCGACGCCCAGGCCCTGCTGCACGACCTGCAGGTGGCCTGGACGGTGGACTCCACCAACGCCGAATTGCTGCGCTGCAGCGCGCCCGTGCGCGGGGTCAGCGTGCTGCTGGCCGAGCGCCAGACCGGTGGCCGCGGCCGTCGTGGCCGCAGCTGGGCCTCGCCGCTGGCCGCCCATGTCTACCTGTCGGTGCTGCGCCTGTTCGAAGGCGGCCTGGGCCGTCTGGCCGGGTTGAGCCTGGTGGCCGGCGTGGCCGTGGCCGAAGCGCTGCACGATCTGGGCTTCACCCAGGCGCAGCTGAAGTGGCCCAACGATGTGCTGGTGGACGGTCGCAAGCTGGTCGGCCTGCTGGCCGAAGGCGGTGGCGAGTACGCCGGCCCGGCGCGCGCGGTCATCGGCATCGGCATCAACGTGCATATGCCGCCTGCCTTCGGTGAGGAGATCACCCAGCCGTGGGTGGACCTGGATACGCTGGCCGGCACCGTGGTGGACCGCAACCAGGTGGTGGCCGCCGTGCTGGCGCGCCTGCTGCCGGCGCTGGAAACCTTCGACCGCGACGGCCTGGCGCCGTTCCTGCCGCGCTATGCCGCGCTGGACATGCTGGCCGGCCAGGAGGTGCGTGTGGAACTGGATGGCCAATGGCAGCACGGCACCGCGCTGGGCCTGGCCGACGATGGTGCTCTGCGCGTGCGCATCGATGGCCGCGAGCGCCTGCTGCACGCCGGCGAAGTCAGCGTGAGGGCGGCATGAGCGATTGGTTGTTCGATCTGGGCAATTCGCGTTTCAAGTTCGCGCCGCTGCAGGGCAACCGTGCCGGCGATGTGCAGGCCTGGGCGCACGGCGCCGAAGGCATGGCCGCGCAACCCGAGCACAGCCTGCCCAGCGGGCGCGTCGCCTTCGTTGCCAGCGTGGCCGCACCGTCGCTTACCGCCGCGATGCTGGACCAGCTGCAGCGCCGCTTCGACGAAGTGCGCGTGGTGCGCACCAGCGCCGAATGCGCGGGCGTGCGCATTGCCTATGCGAAGCCGGAAAAGTTCGGCGTGGACCGCTTCCTGGCCCTGCTGGCAGCGGCCACCGCGCAACGGCCGGTGCTGGTGGTCGGCGTAGGCACCGCGCTTACCCTGGACCTGCTGGATGGCAACGGCCAGCACCACGGCGGCCGTATTTCCGCATCGCCCACCACCATGCGTGAAGCCCTGCATGCGCGGGCCGTGCAGTTGCCGGCCACCGGCGGCGACTACAGCGAATTCGCCAACGACACCGCCGATGCGCTGGCGTCGGGCTGCGATGGCGCAGCGGTTGCGCTGATCGAACGCAGCGCGCAGCAGGCGCAAACGCTGCTGGGCATGCCGCCGGCGCTGCTGGTGCATGGCGGCGGCGCACCGGCGCTGATGCCGTTGCTGCCGAGCGCTGACTACCACCCGTCGCTGGTGCTCGATGGCCTGGCCCGCTGGGCGGTGCACCCGGCAGCAGGCTAGTATCGGCGCATGCTGACCCGTGCCCTGATTGTCGTACTGGCCATCCTCAACCTGGGGGTCGCCAGCTGGTGGCTGCTGCGAACCGAACCCACGCGCGCACCTGCGCCAACGCCGCCCAGCGGCGTGGCCGAACTGCGCTGGCTGCCCGGCGGCACCGACGCGGTGGCCGTGGCACAGACCGCTGCCGCGCCGACCGAAGCGCTGGTAGCGCGCGAAGCCGCGCCGGGCGCCGCGCTGGCGCCTGCTGACGCACCGGCTGCTGCGCCCACGCCCACCGCCGCCGCGCCGCTGGCCGCCGTGGCCAAGCCCGCCGCACCGACCCCGCCGGTCGCTGAAACCCCCGCGCCGGAAAAGCCTGCGCCTGAAAAGCCGGCCGCGCCGCCACGCTGCATCGCGCTGGGGCCGTTTGCCGACCGCGCCGCCGCCGTGGCCGCGCAGGGCCGCACCGGTTCCCTGCTGGCGCCCGCCCGCCTGCGCGAACAGCCGGCCGCCAGCGGCAGTGCCCGTTACCGCGTGCTGCTGCCTGCTGCGGCCAGCCGCGATGACGCACAGGCCACGGTCAAGCGCATCGTCGCCGCCGGGCTGAGCGACTACTACATCATCGGCCAGGGCGAAGAGGCCAATGCCATTGCCCTGGGCCAGTACCGCAACCGCGAAGGCGCTGAACGGCGCATGGCTGCCGTGCAGGCCGCCGGCTTCCAGCCGCGCCTGGTGGCCAGCGGCGAAGCCGGGCAGTGGTGGCTGGAAGGGCAGTTGGCCAGCGGCAGCGAGCCGGCCCAGGTGCAGCAGCGCAGCGCCGCCGCACAGCAACGGTCGCTGGACTGCACGCGACTGCGCTAGAATCGGGTCCCGGCCGCGCCAGGCGCCGCCGGCGCAGCACCCCATGCCGCTTTAGCTCAGTTGGTAGAGCAACTGTCTTGTAAACAGTAGGTCATCCGTTCGATTCGGATAAGCGGCACCACCTGGGATTGACCATGTGCCCCGGAAGCGGGGGCAGCCAGAAAAGCCAGCGCAGTGCGCTGGCTTTTTCGCACCTAGGCCTACTGCAGCCGAATCAGCTCGTTTCCGATCTGCTGGCAGCGTTGCAGCATCGACTCGCCGGATGGCGTTCCAAGCCGGATGGTGCCGTCCACCAGCAACGGATAGGTCTCAAGCCGCACACGATAGGCCTGCTGCGACGAGATGCGTACTGCCCGATCACCTGAAGCAAGTGGGGCTCCGGGCAAGCTCTCTCCCTTGATGAGCCCGTTGATCTTGAGTTGGGCACATAGCCCTGCGTAATAGGCACTTCTTTCGTCGCGCGCTCGGGGATGCTTGGTAGCGTACCCCAATGCATGAAGGCTCTCATGCGCAACCAGGTCAACCAGATTCGCGAAGGCTTGTGGTTGATCGCCGTAGACGTGCGATGCAAGTGCAAGTGTCCTACCTGTCGCAAAGCGGCCAAGCGATCTTGTCCGTATCGTCCCTGCAGTGCCTTCTGGCACGAGCAGGACCCGATAGCTGTTCGAGGCTGCCGGTATCCATGACTCGGCCAAGGCCGCCGCCGCATCGATCCGTGAACAGACATCTTCAGCAGCGATCCCAAGCCCATCCGCGATCTGCAGGCTGATACTCCGCTCAGTGTTTGCACAGAGGTGGGCATGAGTGGTGCCTACGTCGGTTCGACCAGGCAGTAAGGAAGCTGTGTGGAAGTAGCGAAGAGGACCAATAGGTACCGAAACAACTTCGGTGTAACCCGATGACGCAACGCCCTTGGGCAGTGTGGTGGTCGCGCAGCCTGCAAGACCCATGGCGCAGGCGCTGACCAGGAAGCTTGCGATCCTGTGCATTCCTTCTCCGCATGAAAGCGGGGACTGACGTGCCCGCTCCGGTGAATCAACCGACTTGTCATTTCCGTGCCCACGCTCGGCGTTGAGTGATTAACACACCGGCGGTCCTCGAGTTCAAGAGACAACAGGACGATCGCAGGACTCTTGACCGCGTGTAGCCTATGGGCTACAGTTCTGCCGTGGAGATCAAGCGCACTTCCCAGTTCGCGACATGGATCGACGACCTGAAAGACGTGGCCGGACGTGCTCGAATTCTGGCCCGGATCCGCAGGCTGGGCGAGGGGAACCCTGGGGACCACCGGAATCTGACAGACGGTATCTCCGAGTTGCGCATCGATGTAGGACCTGGCTACCGGGTGTATTACACGCAGCGCGGTAAGACGTTGGTCATTCTGCTGGTTGGCGGAGACAAAAATTCCCAACAGCGGGACATTCAGAAAGCGAAGGCGCTGGCCCTCGACCTCTAAGGCGAGGCGCTGCGACCGGAACAACCGTAGAGCCCGGCGAGGCCAGACAGGAGCACTACACCATGAGTTCCAGCAAGAAGACCGCAGCGGCGACCTTCGATGTTGCCGAGCACCTTCGTACGCCCGAAGAGATGGCTGCCTACCTTGACGCATGCATCGCCGAAAGTGATGGCGACTCCGCATTCATCGCCAAGGCACTTGGCGATATCGCCCGTGCCCAGGGAATGAGCAAGGTCGCCCGCGACGCAGGCCTGTCCCGTGAGAGTCTGTACCGCGCCCTTTCGGGCGAGCGCAGTCCGGACTTCGCCACGATCCTCAAGGTGACACGCGCACTCGGTGTGCAATTGCACGCGAGTGCACTGTGACGAGTCGCGCCGGCGCAGCGTGTGCAGCGCAAGCGGTTGCATTGCCTCAGCGCTGCTGATCCCTCAGGAACAACCAGGTAACCAGCGTGGCATCCGGTCCCTGCGGATCGGTGAACGGCAGCCCCGAGGTGCTGCCGCTCCACGCATGCCCCATGCCCTGCACCACGTAGTGCTGCACCAGCGTGCGGCCGCCGTACTGGTAGCTGTAGACCGTATAGGCATGCCCGCCCGGCACCTGCCCGTTGAAAATGCTGGTTGGCGTGGTGCCCACCGAATCGTTGTCCAGGCCGTCGTCGGCCAGATCGTTGGTCTGCAGGAACTGGCGTACCGCCTGCTGGCCGTTCACCGGGTTCACCGTGGTATCGGCGCTGCCATGGAATACCAGCACCGGCAGCGGTCGCGGCGATGGCGATCCCGAACACTGCCATGCCAGCCGCCCGTTGCTGTCAGGTGAGTAGATGCTGCCGGCCAGCAGCGCATAGGCGCTGCCCGATACCGTGGTCGCGCCCTTGTACATGCCACCGGCATGCACCGCACCGGCGGCGAACACATCCGAATAGCAGGCCAGCATGATCGAGGTCATCGCTCCGCCGGCGGAAATGCCGGTCACATACACCCGGCGCGGGTCGACGCTGTAAGCGGATTTCACCGCGCCCACAATGCCGGCCAGGATCGACGCCTCGCCGCTGCCGCGCGCCTGGTTCACCGGCAACTGCCAGTTCCAGCAGCGCCCGCCATTGGCGGTCACGTTCTGCCGCGGGTACACCACGATGAAGCCCTCGCTGTCGGCCACCTCGTTGAAGCCCGATGCCTCGCCCATCAGGTTGGGCCCGGTCACGCAGCCGTGCAGCACCAGCAGCACGGGCAGCGGCTGGCTGGTCTGGTAGCCGGCCGGCACCCAGACCTGGTACTCGCGGCTGCCAAACAGGTTGCCGTACACCCCGGCATCCCAATGCCCTTCGGCGCCCGCCGCCGCAGCGCTTGCGCCCATGGCCAGGCACAGGCACAACGCCCGCCCTGCCGCTCTGATCGAATCGATGACAGCGTTCATGCCAGCTCCTGGTGCGTGCGCGATGGCCGCCGGTGACGGCGCGCCCAGTATCCCGATCCGGCCCGGGCTGCCGACTGGACCTAGGTCCACTCGCCGGGCCCCGGCCGCACCGCTAGCCTTGGCACGATGGGCGGCGTGGGCCACCCGCGTGGCACTGGGGAGGAGCGAATGAAACGGAATTGTTTGAGCCTGATGATCGGCGCGCTGGTGGTGTCCGGGCCGGTACTGGCCCAGCAGGCGGCAGAGCCTGCGCCCAGCGCGGGCAAGGCGGCCACCGCCACCAACCTGGACAGCATCATGGTCACCGCGCGCAAGCGCGAAGAGACCCTGCAGGAAGTGCCGGTGGCCGTCACCGCGTTCACTTCCGAAGCGCTGGACAAGATGAACGTGCAGGACATCAGCGATCTGGACGCGCAGGTGCCCAACCTGACCATCTACGCGGCGCGCGGCGCCAGCAGCACGGTCACCGCGTACATCCGCGGCGTCGGCCAGTCCGATCCCACCTGGGGCGCCGACCCGGGCGTGGGCATCTACCTGGACGATGTCTACATCGCTCGCCCGCAGGGTGCGCTGCTGGACGTGTTCGACGTCTCGCGCATCGAAGTTCTGCGCGGCCCGCAGGGCACGCTGTACGGCAAGAACACCATCGGCGGTGCGATCAAGTACATCTCGCGTGGCCTGCCCACCCAGAGCGAAGGCTTCGCACAGATCACCGTGGGCAACTACAGCCAGCTGGACGCCAAGGCGGCCATCGGCGGCCCGATCGGCGGCGCCGACAGCGGCCTGCGCGCGCGCGTGGCAGTGGCCAGCATGAACCAGGATGGTTTCGGCGAAAACACCTTCAACGGCCAGCCGGTCAGCGACAAGCAGATCAACGCGGCGCGCTTCAACCTGGGTGCCTACGCCGGCGATGATTTCGATGTGCAGTTCGCGCTGGACTGGATCGACGACAAATCCGGCATGCGCGGTTCGAAGATGCTGGCGCCCAACCCGTTCCTGCCGGCGTTCCAGCCGATGGACAGCCGCTACGACATCCGCTCGGGCATGCGCAACCTCAACAACGTGGAAAGCAAGGGTGCGTCGGCCACGGTGAACTGGCGGCCCAGCGAGGACGTTGCGCTGAAGTACGTGGTGGCCAAGCGCGAATCGGACAGCGATGGCAACGTCGATTTCGATACCACGCCGGTGAAGCTGGCCGACGTGAGCGGTACCTACCACGACGACCAGATCAGCAACGAACTGCAGTTGAACTACGATGCCGGCGGCCGCGTGCGCGGCGTGGTCGGCCTGTATCAGTTCAGCGGCGAGGCCGGTGGCCAGATCCAGAACAACTATTTCAGTGCGCAGTTCGCCGACAACCAGGGCAAGGTGCTGACCGACAGCATCGCCCTGTATGCCGACTGGACCTTCGACCTGACCAACAAGCTGAAGCTTGACCTGGGCGCGCGCTACACCGACGAGGACAAGCGCGCGATCGTGCTCAACCGCCTGTATGCCGATCCTGGCTTCAGCCGGCCGGTGGCGGTCACCGCCGACTTCGACAAGAAGACCAACTTCAGCAACGTCTCGCCCAAGGTCTCGCTGGACTACCAGATCACCCCGGACGTGATGGTCTATGGCCTGGCCACGCGCGGTTTCAAATCCGGCGGCTACAACATCCGCGCCAATGCGGTGGCGGTGCCGCGCTCGGCCGAGCCGTTCGACGATGAAACCGTGGACAGCTTCGAGATCGGCAGCAAGATGGGCTTCTTCGCCCAGCGCCTGTTCCTGAACCTGTCGGCGTTCCACAACAAGTACAAGGACATCCAGCTGTCGGTGTTCACCGGCATCGACACCAACGGCGATGGCGTGGCCGATGGCTTCTTCGGTGACTTCACCAACGCCGGCAAGGGCACGGTGAACGGCCTGGAAATCGAGTACCAGTACCTGCCCACCCAGCACTGGCTGATTTCCGGCAACCTGGCCTGGCTGGACACCCAGTACGACGAGTACATGGACCGCGGCGTCAACGTGGCCGACCAGATGAAGTTCACCAACGCTCCGGACTTCTCCGGCGCGGTGAACGTGGAATACCGCACCGATCTGGCCAACGGCGGCAATCTGTCCGCACGGGTGACCTACAGCTACCAGAGCGAGGTGTGGCCGACCACCGACCTGAGCCCGGTGATCCGCCAGGACGGCTACGGGCTGGTCAATGCCGGTGTCATCTGGCGGCTGGATGATGCCTGGACGTTCTCGCTGCAGGGCACCAACCTGACCGACAAGGAATACCGCACCACCGGCTACAACATTCCGGCGGTCGGTACGCTCATTGGCTTCTATGGCCCGCCGCGGCAGTACAGTCTGAGCGTCCGTTACGATTTCTAGGGGTGAACTGCATGACGCCGTCTTACCAGGATCTGTACTGGAACAGTGACGATGGCCTGCGCCTGCATGCGCGTGACCATGCACCGGCAACCGGGGCCGCGCCACGCGGCACCGTGGTCTGCATTCCAGGCCTGACCCGCAACGCGGCCGACTTCGATGCGCTGGCCGCTTCGTTGTCGGCGGCCGGCTGGCGCGTGCTGGCGGTGGACCTGCGCGGGCGCGCCGGTTCGCAGCGCGCCGCCGATCCGGCCAGCTACAACGCGCGCACCTACGCCGACGACATGGTGGCGCTGCTGCGCACGCAGGGCATCGACAAGGCGGTGTTCATCGGCACCTCGCTGGGCGTGCTGGTCACCCTTACCGTGGCTTCGCGCGCACCAGAGCGCGTGGCAGCAGCCGTACTGAACGATGCCGGCCCGAAGGTGCCACGCGAAGCGCTGGCGCGGATCGGCAAGTACGCCGGCAAGCCGCTGCCAGCCATGGACCTGGCCCAGGCCACCGCGTACGTGGAATCGATCGGCAAGGCCGCGTTCCCGCGCTACGGCAGCGACGATTGGCGGGCGATGGCGCAGCGCACCTTCCGCGTGCGTGACGACGGCCTGCTGGAACTGGACTACGACCCGGCGGTGATCCGTACCACCCGGCCGTGGCTGCTGTGGCTGCTGCGCCCGGTGCTGTGGCGGGCGGTCCGTGGGCTGACGTCGCGCGTGCCGGTGCTGGTTGTGCGTGGCGCGCTGTCGGACATCCTGCCGGCTGATGTGGCGCGGCAGATGGTGGCCACTTCCGACCAGGCCCGTCTGGTGGAAGTGCCGGCAGTCGGCCACGCACCGATGTTGAACGAGCCCGAGGCGCGCGATGCGATCCTGGCTCTGCTGGAGCGTGTGCGGTGACCACCGCCCATGCCGAGGCCTTGCCGGTGGCCCTGCAGGATCTGTGGCGCTGGGCCGCCAGCGAGCGCCTGGGCCCACCCAGGCGCATCGACCAGGCCCGCATTGATGCCTTCGCCGATGCCACCGGCGACCACAACTGGATCCACGTCGATCCGCAGCGCGTCCGCCGCGACCTGCCGGGTGGGCAGACCATCGCCCATGGCTTCCTGCTGCTGGCGTTGACCGTGGAAGACGATGTGGCCGCGCTGGCCGGCTTTGCCGGCATCGCCCACGTGCTGAACTACGGCTTGAACAAGGTGCGCTTCCTGGCCCCGGTGCCCAGCGCCAGCGAGGTGCAGGTGCGCTCGCGGCTGGTCAGCCTGGAACCGAGGCAGCCCGGCCAGTGGCTGCTGACCCAGCACAAGACCGTGGAAGTGGTACCGGGCGGGCAGGTGGCCGTGGTGGCCGAACAGCTGTCGCTGGTGGTGGTCGCCGCCTAGCGCGGGCCGCTGCACGGCGCCACGGGTTCTCTCTACACTGGAGCGATGTTGACGCCCTCGATCGTCCTGTTGGCCTGCATCGCGTGGACTGTACTGCTGTTCGGCGTTGCGCTGTGGGGCGAACGCAAGGGGCACCGCCTGGCGCGTGCATGGCCGATCATCTACGCCCTGTCACTGGCGGTGCACTGCACCGCGTGGACCTATTACGGCGCGGCATCGCAGGGTGTGCAGTGGGGCTTCCCGGTGCCGCCCACGCTGATCGGCATGGCGCTGATCTTTGCCTTCGGCCTGCCGTTCCTGCTGCGGCTGGGGCGGTTGGCCAAGCAGCACAACAGTGCCACCCTGGCCGACCTGGTGGTGGCGCGCCTGCGCAGCGACCAGGGCCTCGCCATCACCATCACCGTGGTGGCGCTGTTCGGCATCATTCCCTACATCGCGCTGCAGCTCAAAGCGGTCAGCCAGGGCCTGGGTGCCTTGCTGGGTGATCACTTCGCCGCCAATGGCTGGCGGCTGGACATGTCGTTCTGGTTCGCCCTGACCATGGCCGCGTTCACCCTGCTGTTCGGCGCGCGCAAGGCATCGGCCACCGAACACAACCGCGGTATCGTGGTGGCGCTGGGGCTGGAATCGGTGCTGAAGCTGGTGGCGCTGCTGGCCATCGGCCTGTATGCCGCGCTGTCGGTGCAGCAGTCCGGCACGCCGCTGCTGCAGAAGATGGTCACCCTGCCGCCGCCGGCGGTCATCCCCGATTTTTTGACCATGGTGCTGCTGGGCGCGCTGGCCGCGTTCACCCTGCCGCACCAGTTCCACGTGGGCGTGGTCGAGTTGCGCCAGTCGTCCGATCTGAAGACGGCGCGCTGGCTGTTCCCGCTGTATCTGCTGCTGATCGGCCTGCCGTCGGTGCCGATGGCGCTGTATGGCGCGGCGCAGTTGCCGCCGTCGGTATCGCCAGATTTGTACGTGCTGGGCCTGCCGCTGGCCGGTGGCCACCATCTGCTGGCCCTGGTGGCCTATCTGGGCAGCCTGAGCGCGGCCACCGGCATGATGATCCTGTCCGGCCTGACCCTGTCGATCATGCTGGGCAACCACGGTGTGGGCTCGCGCCTGCTGGGCGGCATGCAGGGCGGCGACGCCGGTGCCGACCTGCGCCCGCGCGTGCTGGCCCTGCGCCGCGCCGGCATCGTCGCGGTGTTCCTGATGTCCTGGCTGTACAGCCGCGCGATGAGCGATACCGAAGCGCTCAGCGATTTCGGCCTGATGTCCTTCACCGCACTCTCGCAGCTGGCACCGGCGGTCCTGCTGGCGGTGTACCGCCCGCGCACGCCGGCGCCGGCCATCATGGCCGGCATCGTGGTGGGCTCGCTGGTGTGGCTGTGGCTGGTGCTGCTGCCGATGGTGGTGCCGGCGCCGCAGCCGGGTGCCAGCGGTGATGGCCTGCACTGGCTGGCCCTGCTGTCGGTGCGGCTGCAACCGGGGCACATCGCCATCAGCATGTGCGCCAGCCTGGCCGCGAACCTGGTGGCGATCGTGCTGGTAGCGCGGGCGGTGCACCCGTCGCTGCCGCGCCAGCGCAATGCGGTGGCTGCGGCCACCATGCGCCGCACGGCCGGGCGCTTCCTGGGCCAGGAACGTGCGCGGCAACTGATGGAAGGGCATGCCGGGCAGATGCTGGAAGGCGAGCGTGTGACCGCCATCGAGCGCGAACTGACCGCCGTGGTCGGCGCCGGCATGGCGCGCCTGCTGGTGGAAGCCGCGCGCGACGGCGGCGCGGCGCCGCTGGATGCGGTCACCCGTGCGGTGGGCGAGGCGACCCAGGCGCTGCGCTTCAACCAGCGCCTGCTGGAGGCCGCGCTGGAAAACATGAGCCAGGGCATCAGCGTGGTCGATGCGCAGTTGCAGTTGGTGGCCTGGAACAGCCGCTATGCCGCGCTGTTCCGCTTCCCGCCGGAACTGCTGCAGGTGGGCCGGCCGGTGGTGGACCTGACCGCGTGGGCGCTGGACCAGCTGCAGATCGGCCAGCGGGCCGGTGACAGCCCCGACCACGCGCTGCAGCGCCGCGTGGCCCACATGCGGCGCGGCACCCCACATCTGTCCGAGCGCATCTTCCCGGACAACACCATCGTTGAAATCCGTGGCAACCCGATGCCCGGCGGTGGTTACGTGGCCACCTTCACCGACGTCACCGCCTTCCGCCGCGCCGAGGATGCACTCAAGCGCAGCAATGAAACGCTGGAACGGCGGGTGCAGGACCGCACCGCGCGGCTGGAACAGGCGGTGCACGAGGCCGAACGGGCCAACGTGGCCAAGACGCGTTTCCTGACCGCGGTGGGCCACGACCTGATCCAACCGTTGCACGCGGCCCAGCTGCTGGCCGACGCCATGTCCCAGCACATCGATTCGGAATTCCTCGGCAGCTTCCTGCGCCAGATCCGCGGGGCGCTCGATTCCACCGACGATCTGCTGTCGGGCCTGTTGGACATCTCGCGCTTGGAAGCCGGTGGGCTGGTACCCGACCCGCGCCCGTTCGCGCTGGCCACCGTGCTGGACCCGCTTGCGCAGGAATTCGCCGTGCTGGCCGCCGCGCGTGGCCTGCAGTTCCGTTACGTGCGCACGGCGGCCTGGGTCCACAGCGATCCGCTGCTGCTGCGGCGGGTCCTGCAGAACTTCCTGGCCAATGCGATCCGCTACACCCGCCAGGGCGGGGTGTTGCTGGGCGTGCGCCGTCGCGGCCCGGCGCTGCTGATCGGGGTGCATGACAGCGGCCCCGGCATCGCGCCGGAACAGCAGTCCATCGTGTTCGAGGAATTCCACCGCGGCGACCGCAGCAATGGCCAGGGCCTGGGTCTGGGGCTGACCATCGCCCACCGTATTGCCCACCTGCTGCATGCACCGTTGCAGTTGCACAGCGTGCTCGACCACGGTTCGGCGTTCTCCATCAGCGTGGCGCGCGCCACACCGCCGGTGGTCCAGCGCCCGCAGGCCGCGAGCGGCGGCAGCAGTGCCATCAAGGGCACCCGTGTGCTGGTGGTCGACAACGATCCGGACGCGCTGTACGCCATGCAGCAGATGCTGCTGGCCTGGGGCTGCGATGTGGTGGCCGTTGCCGATGCGGGCGCCGTGGGCAACGCCGCGGCCGATGCCGCGCTGTGGTTGTTCGACTACCACCTGGACGCGGGCGATACCGGCGTGGCGCTGTGGCAGCGGCTGGTGGCCGCGCATGGTCCGCGGCCGACCGTGGTGCTCAGCGCCGATACCGGCAGCGAGGTGCGCGAGGCCGTGCGTACGGTGGGGCTGTCACTGCTCAACAAACCCTTCAAGCCGCTGGCCCTGCGCTGGGCGATCAACCACCTGCTGGCCACGCCCACCAGCGTGGCGGATTGAGGCCTCAGGCGTCCTGGGTGTCTTCAATCTGCCGCGCGGGATCGGTCAGGCCCATTTCGTGCAGCACGCGGATCGCCTGCGCGCGGTTGCGCACGCCCAGCCGTTCCATGATGCGCGTCATGTGCGCTTTCACCGTGCGCAGCTGCACGCCCAGGCGGTCGGCAATCTGCTTGTTCAACAGGCCCTCGGCCACCAGGCTCAGCACCTTGTACTGGTGCGCCGACAGGCTGGACAGGCGCGCGGCCAGGTCGGCGTCCTTGTTGAACGGCGTGACCCGCGCCACCGCTTCGCGCAGCAACGCCGGAATCCAGCGCTCGCCTTCCAGCACGGTCTGCAGCGCGTGCTGCAGGTCGTTCAAGCCGGAACTCTTGGGCAGGTAGCCGGCCGCGCCCAGATCGATCGCGCGGCGGATCACGTGCGGTTCTTCGTTGGCCGACACGATGATGATCGCCAGCCCTGGCTGCAGCGCGCGGATGGTGGCCAGCCCGGCCAGGCCGTGGTTGCCCGGCATGTGCAGGTCCAGCAGCATCAGGTCGATCGGCTGGCTTTCCAGTGCTTCCAGCACGGTTTCCAGCGAATCGGCCTCGCTGATCTGAAGGTCGGCCACGGCGTCCTCGGCCGCGCGGTGCAGGGCGGCGCGGAACAAGGGGTGGTCGTCGGCGATCAGCAGGCTGGGCATGTTCTGGCGAGGTTAGCAAAACCGCTGCGGCCGGGCACAGGTACCTAGGTACGCTGGCGTGGCCTGCGTGGATCGCTAGTGTGGCCGATGAACCCGGCCGCCCTGATGCGGCCCACAAGGAGCGCACCATGCCAACGGAACACGCCGCCGCGCCGGCCTACCCGCTGTTGATCAAGCAGCTGCTGCATACGCCGCTGGCGACGCGGCCGCAGCAGGAAATCGTCTACGGCGACCGCGTGCGCTTCGACTACCGCACCCTGCAGGCGCGCATCGGGCAACTGGCCGGCCTGCTGGCGTCGCTGGGGGTGAAGCAGGGCGATACCGTGGCGGTGATGGACTGGGACAGCAATCGTTACCTGGAAAGCTACTTCGCCGTGCCGATGCTGGGTGCGGTGCTGATGATGGTGAACATCCGCCTGGCACCGGAACAGATTGCCTACACGCTGAACCACAGCGGGGCGCGGGTGATCCTGGCCAACCGCGATTTCCTGCCGGTGCTGGACGCGCTGCACGAGCAGCTGCCCGACCTGCAGACCCGCATCCTGCTGGACGATGAGGACGGCCCGCTTCCGCCGGGCTTCGCCTGCGAATACGAGGCCGGCCTGCACGCGGCCACACCGGTTACCCGCTTCCCCGATTTCGACGAGAACACGCGCGCCACCGTGTTCTACACCACCGGCACCACCGGCCTGCCCAAGGGGGTGTGCTTCAGCCACCGGCAACTGGTGCTGCATTCGCTGGCGGCCATGGCCGCGCTGGGCAGTGCTGCCAGCCAGGGCCGCCTGCATCGCGACGATGTCTACATGCCGATCACGCCCATGTTCCATGTGCACGCCTGGGGCGTGCCCTATGTGGCCACCTTGATGGGCATCAAGCAGGTCTACCCGGGGCGCTACCTGCCGGCACGGCTGCTGCAGCTGATCGCCCGCGAACAGGTGACGTTCTCGCATTGCGTGCCCACCATCCTGCACATGCTCTTGGAGCACCCGGATGCGGCACAGGTCGATCTGCGCGGCTGGAAGGTGATCATCGGCGGTGCGGCGCTGCCGCGTGCGCTGGCCCAGCAGGCGCTGGCGCGCGGCATCGATGTCTTCGGCGGCTATGGCATGTCTGAAACGTGCCCGCTGCTGACCCTGGCGCAGATCGACCCCGACGCAGTGGCCGATGCGGAACAGGAACTGTCACTGCGCACCAAGGCCGGCATTCCGGTGCCGCTGGTCGAACTGCGCATCGTCGATGCGCAGATGCAGGACGTCGCCCACGACGGCAGTGCCACTGGCGAAGTGGTGGTGCGCGCGCCCTGGCTGACCCCGGGCTACCTGCACAATCCCGACGCATCGGCGGCGCTGTGGGAAGGCGGCTACCTGCATACCGGCGACATCGGCAACATCGACAGCGGCGGCTACCTGCGGGTGACCGACCGCATCAAGGATGTGATCAAGACCGGCGGTGAATGGATCTCGTCGCTGGCACTGGAAGACATCATTGCGCTGCACCCGGCGGTGAGCGAGGTGGCGGTCATCGGCATTGCCGATGACAAGTGGGGCGAACGGCCGCTGCCGCTGGTGGTGCGGCAGGCCGGCAGCGAAGTGAGCGAAGCGGAGATCATCGAACTGGTGGCGGCACGCAGCCGCACCGGCGATATCTCCCGCTACGCCATTCCGCAGCGGGTACGCTTCGTCAATGCGCTGGAACGCACCAGCGTGGGCAAGATCAACAAGAAGAAGCTGCGCAGCCTGCACGATCCGCAGGGGGGCGCACCGCCGGCGTGATCCGGCTCAGGCGGCCTGCAGCTGCTGCCCCACGTATTCGGCCAGCCCGCGGCAGGCCAGCAGCAGGCCTTCGCGTGTGGCGTCGCCGATATCGTCCTTGGTGGCCCCATCCACGCGCACGCGTTCGGCCGCGTGCAGCAGTTCCAGCACCGTGGTCAGGCCGGTGTTGGCGCGGTCGGCGCGGGCCAGCGCCTGGCCCTGTGCTGGCGAGCAGACCGGCCGCCGCCAGGGTTGGCCATCGGCCGCTTCACCGGCGCGCAGGCGCTGCAGGCAGGCGGGCAGGGTGAGCGGATCGGGCACTTCGTTGGCGGCGGCAAAGGCCGCTTCCAGCGGGCGTGCCAGTTCCGGCGGCAGCTGCGCGGCAGCGTCGCCCAGGGTGGCGGTCAGAAAGGGGTGCGGCGGTCGGGTCATGCGGGCATCCTCGAAGCGGGGCAGAGCGCCACCGGCTGCGGGTGGCGGGCGATGCGTGGTTCCAATCCCGGTGATCTTGACGAAGCCGGTGGGCACGAGGCCCCCACGCACCGCCCGCCATATGGACGCGGACGGATTGCCAGCCGGCGTCGCGCACGGAACGACGACGCCGGCTGGCAAGCGTAAACAACATCAAGATCTTCGGGGTTGGAAACCCGGCCACCCGTTGTCGGTGGCGATTCATGATTGGCACGCGGGAAGAGGCTGCGCCAATTGATTCTCGCGATGCATTCGCGCTTTCTGATCGGAAAGTTGAATTGTCGTTTTTGGCTAAAAGCGCTGATTTCAAGGCAAAAACGACAGAACGCGCGGTGCGCACGGACGCGCAACATGCGCAGCATCGCGACGTGCGTCATCGGCCAGGTGCGCGTCGCCCTGCAAAGGTCGCTTAACCGCGTGGGTGCTCCTGCATCCCACCACGTCCACATGATGCTGTCCACCGCGTGCTGCACCGGCCGCGCCCCTGCTGCACCGCCGCGAGTGGTGTCACACGCCTCTGGCTAGACTGTGCCTCTTTTTCGTTCGCAGGAGGCACCCATGGCCCATCCCATTTCCGTCACCCTGATCGGCGTACCCACCGATGTGGGCGCGGGCCATCGCGGGGCGCGGCTGGGGCCGGAAGCCCTGCGCGTGGCCGGCCTGCCCGAGGCGCTGGCCGCGCGCGGCGTGGACGTGCGCGACCTGGGCAACCTGGACGGCCCGCGCAACCCGTGGACGGCACCGGTGGCCGGCTACCGCCATCTGGATGAAGTGGTGGCCTGGAACCGTGCACTGATGGAGGCCAGCTACGCCGAACTGCAGGCCGGGCGCATGCCGATCATGCTGGGCGGCGACCATTGCCTGGGCATCGGTTCGATCACCGCCGTGGCGCGCTGGTGCCGTGAGCAGGGCAAGACCCTGCGCGTGCTGTGGCTGGATGCGCATTCGGATTTCAACACCAGCGATGTCACCCCGTCGGGCAACATCCACGGCATGCCGGTGGCCTGCCTGTGCGGCCTGGGCCCGGATGAACTGACCCGGCTGGGCGGCAGCGCCCCGGCCATCGCCCCCACCCAGGTGCACCAGATCGGCATCCGTTCGGTGGACCCGGACGAGAAGCGCCTGATCAAGACCCACCGGGTTGATGTGTACGACATGCGCTACATCGATGAGAACGGCATGAAGCGCACGGTGGAAGCGGCGCTGGCCGGTGTGGATGAGAACACCCACCTGCATGTCAGCTTCGACGTGGACTTCCTTGACCCCAGCATCGCCCCCGGCGTGGGCACCACCGTGCCGGGCGGGGTGAACTACCGCGAGGCGCAGCTGGTGATGGAAATGATTGCCGACAGCGGCCGTATGGGTTCGCTGGACATCGTGGAACTGAACCCGCTGCTGGACAACCACAACACCACCGCCGAGCTGGCCGTGGACCTGGTGGAGAGCCTGTTCGGCAAATCCACCCTGATGCGCGACTGAGCCTGCCTGCCGCAGTCTGAATGGCCAGCAGCGCCGTTCACACTCGCTCCACGCCGTTGCCGCCAGATTGCACGTCAAGCGACGGCGGTGCCTTCGGGTACCGCCGCCAACCGACAGAATCCGACCCGCGATGTGCGCGGTGTAGCGGCCAACCCAAGGAGAAGCTCATGAAGCGTGTAGTTGCCCTGATGCTGTTGTCGATGTTCTCGGTGGCCATGCTGTCCGGCTGCAATACCGTTGCCGGTGCCGGCAAGGATGTGCAGAAGGCTGGCGAAAAGGTCGAGGATGCCGCCAAGGGCAACTGAGCCTGCGGTGGTGCGACACACGGAAAGGCCGGGCATGTCCCGGCCTTTTTCGTGCGTGCGTGCAGGCGCGGTGCAACGCGCCGGGTAGTGAACCATTCAAGCAGGTGAGCATGCTTTTCATGGTGGGTTGACCGCTGTTCAACAGGCAGTGCGCGAAGCTGGAGTCACGGTAAGAACGCCGTTGCAACCAAGGATTCCAGCAATGAACAAAGACATCATTTCCGGCAAGTGGTCGCAGCTGAAGGGCAAGGCCCAGGCCAAGTGGGGCGATCTGACCAACGATGATTTCGATGTGGCAGAAGGCAACGCGGAGTATCTGGCTGGCCGTCTGCAGGAACGCTACGGCTGGGCGAAGGACCGTGCCGAGAAGGAAGTCAGCGAGTTCTCGGACAGCGTGCGCAAGGATTATCCGGACTTCAGGTAAGTCCCGCGCTCAGGCACCTGAGCGTCCCCACAGCCCGACGCCCGCGCCGAAATGGTGCGGGCGTCGTGCTGTGTGCGCTCAGCGCGCCGGCGGATCGGGCACGTAGCGGTTGGGGAAGGCCTGCGGTTCCTGCACCAGGCGTGACGGTGCATCCAGGCGGATGCCACGTGCGCGCAGGTTGCGGGCGCTGTCGTAGCGCAGCTGCACCACCTGGGTGGGCGTGCGGCTGGCGCGCTCGAACTGGGTATCGCGCACCTGCGAGTACTCGCGCTCGCCATGGCCGGTGCCCAGCGCCGGGGCCTGGCTGCGCGCCTTGCTGGCGCTGCTGCTTTCCATGCGGCTGGCACTGGCGTCGGCCGCGGCGGATTCGGCGGCGGGGGCCGGCGCGGCCGGTGCCGGCGGCGGCAGATGGCGCAGCGGCGGACGCGGGGTGGGGCGCCAGCGGTAGGCCTCGTTGAACACCGCCATGCCGACCACGCCGATGTTGTCCGGCCGCCCGGTGCGGCTGGCATAGCTGCCGCCGGGGCTGCTGAAGACGAACTGGGCCACTTCGTCCTGGCTCTTGCGCCAGCCGGTGATGTCCGCGCTCTGGCCCGGGTCGAGCACGTAGCCGGTCTGCGACGGATCGGCATCTTCGCCGGAAATGGCATTGATGCCGTCCACCGACAGCACCACCAGCACCCGCCGGGGGCTGTCGTTGTACAGGCGCACGGCGTAGCGGTGGCCGCGTTCCCCGGCCACCCACTGCTGGCCGTCGGCGGCATAGCTGCGCAGTTCGGTATCGCGGTCGCGGTCCACCAGCACCATCCGCACCGGTTGTTGCGGGTAGGGGGCCGACGGCGGCGGGGCGGGCCGGAAGCCGGCCAGGGGCAGGATCAGCAGCAGGGGCAGCAGGCGCTTCATGGCAGGTCTCCGGTGGGCTCGAGTGAACAAACGCACGGCCGGCCCCGACGGGGTTGGCCCGGCACGCGGTAAACTGGCCCCGTTCATCGAAGGTTTCCGCACGCAGTCATGACGACCCGAGTCCTTACCGGCATCACCCCCTCCGGCACGCCCCACCTGGGCAATTACGTTGGCGCCATCCGCCCGGCGATCGCCGCCAGCCGCGCGCCGGATATCGAAAGCTTCTTCTTCCTGGCCGACCTGCACAGCCTGATCAAGGCCCAGGACCCGCAGCGCACCCAGCGCGCGACCCTGGAAATCGCCGCCAGCTGGCTGGCCTGCGGCCTGGATCCGGAACACGTGTGGTTCTACCGGCAGAGCGATATCCGCGAAACCACCGAACTGATGTGGTTCCTGACCGCCATCGCCAGCAAGGGCATCCTCAACCGTGCCCATGCCTACAAGGCGGCGGTGGACAAGAACCGCGAGGAAGGCGTGGACGAAGATGCCGGCGTGAGCGCCGGTCTGTTCATGTATCCGGTGCTGATGGCCGCCGACATCCTGATCTTCAAGGCCAACCAGGTGCCGGTGGGCCGTGACCAGATCCAGCACATCGAAATGGCGCGCGACTTCGCCCAGCGCTTCAACCACGTGTACGGCAAGGAGTATTTCCCGCTGCCCGAGGTGGTGATCGACGAGCAGGTGGCCACCCTGGCCGGCCTGGACGGCCGCAAGATGAGCAAGAGCTACCACAACACCATTCCGCTGTTCGCCCCACGCGAGGAGCTGAAGAAGCTGGTGTTCTCGATCCTGACCGATTCGCGCGCACCGGGTGAACCGAAGGACACCGAAGGTTCGGCGCTGTTCCAGATGTACCAGGCCTTCGCCAGCGCCGAGCAGACCGCCGCGTTTGCCCAGGCCTTCGCCGAGGGCATCAGCTGGGGCGATGCCAAGCAGCAGCTGTTCGAGCGCATCGACAGCGAACTGTCGCCGCTGCGTGAGCGCTACAACGCGCTGATGGCCGAACCGGAAAAGATCGAAGCGCTGCTGAAGCGCCGCGGCCAGCAGCTGCGCGAACAGCTGGCCATGCCGCTGCTGGACGAACTGCGCCACGCCGTGGGCCTGCGCGATCTGTCCAGCGCAGGCGACATCGCCAGCGAAGACGCCGGCGTGGCCCGCGTGGCCCCGCCGCTGTTCAAGCAGTACCGCGAGAAGGACGGCCGCTTCTACTTCAAGCTGACCGCCGGCGACGGCACGCTGCTGATCCAGAGCGAAGGCTTCGATTCGCCGCGTGATGCCGGCCAGCTGATTGCCGTGCTCAAGCAGGCCGAGCAGGGCGACGCACTGCAGAGCGAGCTGTTCAAGCTGGAAGCCGACGTAGAGGCCGTGCTGGCCGCACTGGCGGCGCTGCGCGCCGAGTAACGTGGCCCTTGTAGCGTCGAGCTTGCTCGACTTCGCCCTGATGTAGAGTCGAGCCATGCTCGACTGCTGTTGATCCGCCAGTCGAGCATGGCTCGACTCTACAGAAGGGCCGTCGAGCAAGCTCAACGCTACGTACCACACGCAAACATAGGGGGAGTCTGCAATGGCCTGGTTGTCGCTGCTGCTGTTCCTGCCCTGGTTCCTGCTGCTGGGCAGCCTGTACTGGCTCTTCCCGCGCCAGCCGCGCACCCTGCGGCGGCGCGTGTTCGACAGCGCCAGCCTGGTGCTGGCCTTCGTGCTGAGCATCGTGGCCATGCTGTGGGGCCACCATATCGGCCTGGTGCAGGCCGGTGCCGGCCCGATCTGGCCGCAGGTGCTGGCCGTGCTGTACGCCTACGGCGCGTTCCTGGCAGTGCTGGTGCTGGCACTGCTGCTGCGGCCGAGGTACCTGCAAAGGTAGCGTCGACTGTTGGTCGACTGCTCTCCTGCCGGGCATCGCCAAAAATCCGCGCTTCGCGCGAAGTCGACTGACAGTCGACTCTACCCCCGGCCCCCGTGCCCCTCCGACCAAAGCCGCATCGAACCCGCCCCCTGCGGCGGCCTACCATGGGCGTCTGTTCCTGATCCTGCCAGGTGCGTGCCGATGACCGCCGACCCCAGCATCCACACCATCGATACCGGTTTCCAGCGGGCGCAGTTCGATGCCGCCTACCTGATCGTGGAAAACGGTCGCGCCGCCTTCGTCGACTGCGGTACCGGCCTGTCGGTACCGGCGATGCTGCAGGCGTTGGCCGATGCCGGCCTGGGCCCGGAAGCGGTGGACTGGCTGCTGCTGACCCACGTGCACCTGGACCACGCTGGCGGCGCCGGCCTGCTGATGCAGCAGTTGCCCAATGCCCGTGCCGTGCTGCACCCGCGCGGCGCACCGCACATGATCGACCCCACCCGGCTGATTGCCGGCGCCACCGCGGTGTACGGCGCCGAGGAAATCGCGCGCAGTTACGGCCGCATCGAGCCCATTGCCGAAGACCGTGTGGTGGTGGCCGACGATGGCCACCGCATCGATCTGGCCGGCCGCGAACTGTTGCTGCTGCACACCCCCGGCCATGCGCTGCACCATTACTGTGTGTGGGATGCGCGCAGCCGCAGCTGGTTCACCGGCGATACCTTCGGCATTTCCTACCGCGAACTGGACAGCGCCAAGGGCGCCTTCATCTTCCCGACGTCTTCGCCGGTGCAGTTCGATCCCGAGGCCATGAAGGCGTCGATCCAGCGCATGCTGGCGTACGACCCGCAGGCGATGTACCTGACCCACTACGGGCGGGTGCAGCAGGTGCCGGCGCTGGCGGCCGATCTGATCGAGCAGATCGATGCCATGGCCACCATCGGCCGCCAATGCGATGGGCGGCCTGATCGCCACCGCTGCCTGCTGGCGGCATTGCAGGCGCTGTACCTGGAACGCGCGCAGGCGCATGGCTGCGCGCTTGACCAGGCCGCGGTGGCCGAGGTGCTGGCCATGGATATCGAATTGAACGCGCAGGGCCTGGCCTGCTGGCTGGACCGCGTGCGTCGCTGAACGCAACGCGCGCCGTCATCGCACTGTCACGCTACACTGCAGGGCATCCCTTCCTGCCGTGGTATTGCCGTGAATCCGATGCGCGTGTTGCTGCTGTCGTCCTGCCTGTTCGTCGGAGGCCTGGCCCATGCGGCCAATGATCTGCCCGGTGGCGGCATCGATCCGCAGGCGCTGTCGCGCCACGTGCGCGTGCTGGCCTCGGACGAGTTCGAGGGCCGCGCCCCGGCCACGGCAGGCGAAGAGCGCACGGTGCAGTACCTGATCGAACAGTTCCGCAGCTATGGCCTGCAGCCCGGTGGTGCCGATGGCAGCTGGGTGCAGCCGGTACCGCTGGTGCGTGCGCAGCTGGATGGCGCGGCCAAGGCCAGCCTGGCCCTGAAGGGCGGCAGCCGCGCGTTGGTGAACGGTGAGGACGTGACCCTGCAGAGCCTGCAGCCGCGCAAGCGCGTGCAGATCAAGAACGCACCGCTGGTGTTCGTCGGCTACGGCATCGATGCGCCGGAACGCCACTGGAACGATTACAAGGATGTGGATCTGCACGGCAAGATCGCCGTGGTGCTGATCAACGATGCCGACTTCGAAGCCGATGCGCCGGGCGCGTTCGACGGCAAGGCGGTGACCTACTACGGCCGCTGGACCTACAAGTTCGAAGAGGCCGCGCGCCGTGGCGCCGAGGGTGTGCTGATCGTGCACGAGACCGCCCCGGCCGCCTACGGCTGGGCCACGGTGAAGAGCTCGGGCACCTCGCCGCTGTTCGATATCGAGCGCAGCAACGCCGAGGCGATGGCCCAGCACACGCCGCTGCGTGGCTGGATGCAGCGCTCGTTGGCCGAGGCGATCTTCGCCGACGCCGGCCTGGATTTCGACGCCGAGAAGCGCAAGGCCATGCAGGCCGACTTCCGCCCGGTGCAGCTGGACAATGCCCGTCTCAGCGCGGAATTCGCGCTTAAGCGCGAACAGGTGGTGACCCGCAACGTGGTGGCCAAGCTGCCCGGTGGCGAGCACGGCGATGAGGCCGTGATCTTCTCGGCGCACTGGGATGCCTTCGGCATCGGCCAGCCCGACGCCAAGGGAGACCGCATCCGCCGCGGTGCGATCGACAACGCCACGGGCGTGGCCACGGTGCTGGAGCTGGGCCGGGTGTTCGCCGCCGGCCCGCAGCCGCAGCGCACGCTGTTCTTCGTGGCCCTGACCGCTGAAGAAAAGGGCCTGCTGGGCGCCAGCTACTACGCGGCGCACCCGCTGGCACCGCTGGAAAAGACCGCCGCCGTGCTGAACATCGAAATGTTCAGCCCCGATGGCGCCACCCGCGATATTGCCTCGTGGGGCAAGGGCCGCGTGTCGCTGGAAGGGGATCTGGAGCGCGTCGCCAAGGCTCGCGGCCGCAGCTACAGCCCGGACCCCAATCTGGAAGCCGGCTTCTTCTACCGCGCTGACCACTTCGCCTTCGCCCGCCTGGGCGTGCCGGCCATCACCATCGGCCCGGGCCTGGACAAGCTGGAAGGTGGCGTGGAAGCCGGCCGTGCGCTGCGTGAGAAGTACTTCGCCGACTGCTACCACCAGGCCTGCGATGCCTGGACCCCCAGCTGGGACCCGGCCGGCCATGCCGCCGATACCCTGCTGGTGTACGACCTGGGCGCCGAACTGGCCAACAGCCGCCGCTGGCCGACCTGGGAAGAAGCGTCCGAATTCCGCGGCGCCCGCGAGAAGAGCGAAGCCGCCCGCCGCTGATGGCGCGGCGGCTGGATCGGCCGTGGTGGCGTGGGGATGACCTCGCCGCCATGATGCCTGCGATACGGCAACGGCGCCATGACGCCTGCGATATGGCAACGGCGCCATGACACCTGCGGTAGAGTCGACTGTTAGTCGACTTCGCGCGAAGCGCGGGTTTCATGCGTCGGACGGGAAGGCAGTCGACTAACAGTCGACTCTACCCAGTCGACTCTACCCAGCCGCCGTCACCCAGTCGCCATCACCCAGTCGACATCAATCGCGTCGCCGTTACCGCCGGCCACGAAGCAGCCGCCATGCGCCCCAGGCACTGGCGAGCAGGGCGGCTACATACAGACCTGCCCGCGGACCGGACGCCAGCGGGCGGCCGGGGTTCTCACCGCGATGCAGTTGCAGGTTCATGGGCGTGGTATCGCCGCCCAGCACGGTGGCCAGCGCCACCAGCAGGGCAAGGCAGAACAGCAGCAGGGCGATGCCGAAACCGATACGCGGCCATTGGGCCTGCGCGGGTGGGCGTCGCAGCAGCCAGGCCAGCGTCGTGGCCAGGGCTGTGCCCAAGGCCACCCACATCAGTGGGGTGGCCGGGTAAACCGCAGCCACCGGCATTGCACCGGTGGCTGCCATCAGGACCGCAGCGTTACTTGCGGGTGCCGTCGAGCCAGTTCGGGCCCTTGTTGGTGAGGAAGAACACATAGACCACCAACGATACCGCGATCGTGGCGGTCACGTAGATGGCGAACCAGTCCACGTGGCCGGTCTTCAGCGCGCCCTGGTACAGCAGCGGCGCGGTGCCACCGAACAGCGAATTGGCCAGCGCGTAGCCCAGGCCCACGCCCAGCGCACGAATGTGGGCGGGGAACAGTTCGGCCTTCACCACGGCGTTGATTGAGGTGTAGCCGGTGAGGATGACGAAGCCCAGCGCCAGGGTCAGGAAGGCGAGGGTGGCATCATGCTGGTGCGGCAGCTGGGTGATCAGGTACCAGCTGTACAGCACGCCGCCCACGCCGAAGAACACCAGCAGGCTCTTGCGGCCGATGATGTCCGACAGCCAGCCGCCCACCGGCTGCAGCACCATCAGGAACGTCAGCACGCCCAGGTTGACCAGGGTGGCGGTCATCGGGTCGTCGGCGGCGAACGCGCTCTGGATCATCTTCGGGCCGTTCACCGAGTAGGTGTAGAAGGCAATGGTGCCGCCGGCGGTGATCAGGAAGCACAGCAGCAGCGGGCGCCACTGGTGCACGAACAGTTCGTACATCGAACCGGACTTCTTCGCCTTGCCTTCGCGCGCGGCTTCGATCGACGATTCTTCCATCGTCTCGTCCATGCCACGGCGCAGCCAGAACACCACTACGGCAGCGATACCGCCGATGCCGAAGGCGATGCGCCAGCCGAACTCGGAGATTTCCGGCTTGCCCCAGAAGTTCAGCATCAGGAACAGGGTGAGCTGGGCCAGCACATGGCCACCGACCAGGGTGACGTAGTGGAACGAGGACAGGAAGCCGCGGCGGCCGGGAATGGCGGCCTCGGACATGTAGGTGGCGCTGGCGCCGTACTCACCACCGGTGGCGAAGCCCTGCAGCAGGCGCGCGAACAGCAGGATGATCGCTGCCCAGATGCCGATGCTGGCCGCGGTGGGGGTAATGGCGATCAGGAACGAGCAGACGGCCATCAGCGTGACCGACACAGTGAGCGCCAGGCGGCGGCCATGGCGGTCGGCGAAGCGGCCGAAGAACCAGGCACCGATGGGGCGCATCAGGAACGTGGCGGCGAAGATCGCCCACACGTACATGGTGGAGTTCTTGTCTTCGGGCGAGAAGAACTGCGATTCGAAGTACACGGCGAACACCGAGTACACGTAGACGTCATACCACTCCACCAGATTGCCGGCGGAGCCTTTGAGGGTATTGGAGATCGATCGGCGCAGCGCGGCGCCGTCGGTGCTGGGGACAGCGGAATGGGACGTGGTGCTCATCCGGTTGGGGATCCTCGATGCGGCGCTTCCGTGCGGGAAAGATCGGTGCCAGCCGCGCGCGGGGCGCTGGCGGTCAGCCTCCTGGGTACTGCATCCCATGTCAACGCCAGGTGCCGGAACAGGCGGGGCAGGGCATGGGACCGCACAGGATGACAGCGGCGAGGGGGAGGGACCATAGCTAGATCGTCGTACGCGATGCAGCCGAACCCACTAGAATCCGGCTTCCCCCGGCTTTCTGGTGCGTCATGTCGGCTCCCCCTGTTTCTTCTGCGGCTGCCCCCCGGGGCGGCCTTGTCGCGTTGGCACTGCTGCTGGTCTACGTGGTCTGGGGATCCACCTACCTGGGCATCGCCAAGGCCCTGCACGGCGGCGCGCTGCCGCTCACCATGGTCTCTGGCAGCCGATTCATCATTGCCGGCGGGCTGATGTACCTGGCCCTGCGGGTGTTCTTGAAGCTGCCCCGGCCGACCCTGCGGCAGTGGCGCAACCTGGTCATCATGGGTGTGACCATGCTGGTGCTGGGCAACGGCATGGTGGTGTTGGCCGAACGCGAGGTGTCGTCGGGCCTGGCGGCCACGGCGGTGGCCTCGGTGCCGCTGTGGATGGCGCTGTTTTCCGCGCTGCGCGGCCAGCACGCCAGCCGTGGCGAGTGGCTGGGCATCGCGGTGGGCTTCGTCGGCGTGGTGTGGCTGAACGCGGGCAGCAGCCTGACCGCTTCGCCCACCGGGCTGGTGCTGCTGTTGATTGCCCCGATCGGCTGGGCGTTCGGCTCGGTCTGGGCGCGCGGGCTGGATCTGCCCGGCCCGTTCATGACCGCCGCCGGGCAGATGCTGTGCGGTGGCGTGCTGCTGGTGATGATCGGCCTGGCCGTGGGCGAACGCCCGACCACCCTGCCCGATACCGGTGGCCTGCTGGCGATGGCCTACCTGTGCGTGTTCGGCTCCATCGTGGCCTTCACTGCCTATGTCTGGCTGCTGCACAACGTGCGCCCGGCGCTGGCCGGCAGCTATGCCTACGTGAACCCGGTGATCGCGGTGCTGCTGGGCGCGGCATTGAATGGCGAGCGCTTCGGCTGGCGCGATTTCCTGGCCATGGCGGTCATCCTGCTGGGCGTGGTGGTGCTGACCATGGCCCGGACCCGAAACAAGTGAACTGACGAAGTGAGCATGACGCAGTGAGCATCGACGAAAAAGAACAACACCGCGGCCTGCTGGTCACCGCCTCCACCTTCGTGCTGTGGGGGCTGGTGCCGGTGTACTGGCACCTGCTCAACGAGGTGCCTTCGTTCCAGATCATCGCCCACCGCATCATCTGGTCCACCGTGCTGGTGGTGGCCTGGCTGCTGCTGAGCGCACGCCTGGGCTGGTGGCAGAAGATCGCCGCGCAGCCGCGCGCGCTGCCGATCCTGGCCGTATCCAGCCTGACCATTGCCTTCAACTGGGGCCTGTACATCTGGGCGGTGAACGCCGGCCATGTGATCGAAACCAGCCTGGGCTACTTCATCAATCCGCTGGTGAACGTGCTGCTGGGCGTGCTGGTGCTGAAGGAACGGCTGCGCCGCCTGCAGTGGGTGGCGGTGGGCATGGCTGCGGTGGGCGTGGCCTGGCTGACCATCGATGCGGGCACGCCGCCATGGATCGCGCTGGGCCTGGCCTGCTCGTTCGGGCTGTACGGGCTGCTGCGCAAGCTGGTGTCGGTCGATCCGGTGGCCGGCCTGGGCGTGGAAAGCCTGTACCTGTTCCTGCCGGCGCTGGGCTTTGCGATCTGGGCCGAGAACGGCCACGGCGGCGCGTTCTTCCACGGCTGGGGCTGGCGCAACGATCTGCTGCTGGTGTTCGGCGGGGTGGTGACAGCCGTGCCGTTGATCGGCTTCGCCTACGGGGTGAAGCGTATTCCGCTGTCGCTGGTCGGCATCCTGCAGTACATCGCGCCCAGCCTGCAGCTGCTGCTGGGCGTGTTCTTCTTCCATGAAGCATTCGATACCGGCAAGGCGATTGGGTTTGCGGTGATCTGGGCCGGACTGGTGCTGTTCGTGGCCGAGAACGTGCGGGCGATGCGCGCAGCGCGGGGTCGGATCCCTTCGCAGCGCGAAGGGCTCTGACCCCAGGGCCTGCGAAGACGATGGGGTCAGAGCCCTTCGCCATGCGAAGGGATCCGACCCCAGGACCGCGGAAAAAAGAACGGCGCCCCGAGGGGCGCCGTTCTGCTTCCATCTCCGGCCAGGAGAGAGTTGGCCGGAACGGGAACGCGGGTGCAGTGCTTAGAAGCGCTGCTGGTACTTCATGTACATGAAACGACCGATGTCGAAGCCGCCGTAGTAGACGAAGCTGCTGTTCGGCTGGCTGTACATGATCGGACCCTGGTGGTCGAACACGTTGTTCAGGCCCAGCGACACGGTGCCGTCCCACGGCAGGGCGTAACGCACCTGCAGGTCGTGGAAGGTGTTCGAACCCACCTTGTTGGTCGGCGAGGCATCGGTGTAGGCCGAGCTGAAGCCCGGCATGTTGCACTCGTCCATGTAGGAGCACTTCTCCTTCATGCTGGAGTAGTAGCGCGCGGTCCAACCGATGCCCAGGTTGCCGTACTGCCAGTCCAGGTTGAAGGTCGAACGCACGCGGAAGTTGCCGCCCCAGCTGGTCAGCTGTTCCACCGGAGTGGTCGCGGCGTTGTCGTTACGCTGCTCCAGGTAGTCGGTGTAGGTGGTGTTCCAGGTGACGGCGAACTTGCCGAACGCGGTTTCCGGCAGGCGGTAGCGCGCGCTGATGTCATAGCCGGCGGTTTCGCGGTAGCCGGCGTTGACCAGCGAACGGTCCAGCGCATTGACCTGGCCGTTGCTGCCGCGGGTGAAGCGGCCGCACGCGGCGTCCGAACCCTGCACGTAGCACTGTTCCAGGATGTTGGTGGCCGACTCGCCAACGATGGCGTTGTCGATGCGGATCTTCCACCAGTCCAGGCTCAGGTCCAGGCCCTGCACGAAGTCGGGGCTGTAGACCAGGCCGACGGTCCAGGTCTTGGCGGTTTCCGGCTTCAGGTTCGGGTTGGAACCCGAATTGAAATCGGTGGTGGCCTGCTGGCCCGGCTTGCTGGCCACGCTGCCATCGCTGTTGAGCTGGCGGAAGTTGGCCGGCACGTTCAGGGCCTTGCAGCGTGCAGCCACGGTGGCGCTGGTGGCGGCGGTGCCGAAGGAGGTATCGCACGGATCGGTGAACGAATCGCGGCTGCTGACAGTGCCGCCGTACAGGTCGTCAACGGTGGGCGCACGGAAGCCGGTGCCGTAGGTGGCGCGCACCAGCAGGCTGTCGATCGGCTTCCATTTCAGGCCGAACTTGCTGTTGGTGGTGGAACCGAAGTTGTTGTAGTCCGAATAACGACCGGCCACGTCCAGCGACAGTTCACGGGCGAAGGCCATGTCGGCCAGCAGCGGCACCTGCAGTTCCAGGTAGACCTCGTTGAGCGAGTAGTCGCCCTGGGTCGGCTGGCCGCTGGTGCCGGCAATCTGGCCGTTCTGCACCATCAGGTCCGGGGTGTAGCGCGCTTCTTCGGTGCGGTGCTCGAAGCCCATGGCGGCCATGATGTCACCGGCCGGCAGCGAGAACAGCGAACCGGAGATGTTGGCGCTGGCCACCTTGGTGGTGGTCTGGCTCTTGTCCACGAAGCGGGCGAACAGGTAGTCCTGCACGTCCTGGTTGCTCAGCGAGCCCGGGCCGGTGTAGCCCATCGGCGCGGCCGGGTTCCACGGCACGCAGCCGGCGATCACCGCATCGCGGGTGCCGCAGTAGGCAACGCCGTTTTCGATGAACGACGGGCCCACGGCCAGGTTCACGTTCGGCTGGTACATGCTGCCGGTGCCGACGCGCTCGCCTTCATTGCGGTTGTAGGTGTAGCTGACGTTCCAGTCCCAGTAACGCGAACCGGTTTCGAAGCTGCCTTCCAGGCCCAGGCTGCCGCGCTTGGTTTCCAGGGTGTTTTCGGTGCCGCGCAGCATCTCTTCGGTGCGGTGCGAGAACAGCACGTCCTGGCCCCACAGGTTGAACGCGCTGTCCTTGGACAGGGCGGCACGGGTGCCATTGCGCGACTGCGCGGCGGTGACCGAGTACGGGTAGCCGGCCAGGTGCTTGGTCGATTCGCGCTTGCTGTACATCGCATCGGCAACCAGGCGCAGGTTGTCGGTGAACAAGAAGCCACCGTTGGCGAACACCGAGGTGCGCTCCAGGCCGGTCAGCAGGCTCATGTTGGTCTTGGTGTTGGCACCATCGGCCGGGTTGGGCGTATGGAAGTTCGCCGCATCGGTCGGGTCACCGCCCGGGCCGACGGTCAGTGCCTTGCCACCCACGGTGACGCTGCCCCACGGCGTGGTGCCGTTCAGACCGTCATTGGGGTGGCGCGGGCCGTTGACGTAGCGGCTGAACTCGCGCGCGCCGCCCATCACTTCGTCTTCCTTGGTGCGCTCGGCACCCACGCTGAACCAGCCGCGGTCGAAGGTCTTGCCGAAGGTAGCGCTGTAGGAGCGCTTCTGGCCGTCGCCTTCACCGTACTGGCCGACGTAGACGCTGGCTTCGCCACCGTCGAAGTTCTTGCGGGTGATGATGTTGACCACACCGGCGATGGCGTCCGAGCCGTACAGCGCCGAAGCGCCGTCGGTCAGCACTTCCACGCGCTCGACGATGGCCGAAGGAATGGAGGCCAGATCCGAATAACCGCCGGCGCTGACGCCCATGCGGCGGCCGTCGATCAGCACCAGGCTGCGTTCCGGGCCCAGGTTGCGCAGGCTGACATACATGCCGCCG
Organism: Stenotrophomonas sp. ZAC14D2_NAIMI4_6; assembly: GCF_003086875.1. NCBI lineage: Bacteria > Pseudomonadati > Pseudomonadota > Gammaproteobacteria > Lysobacterales > Lysobacteraceae > Stenotrophomonas > Stenotrophomonas sp. ZAC14D2_NAIMI4_6. The sequence goes on from NZ_CP025996.1 coordinate 331,094, forward strand.
AAGTCGCGCGAGGAGGTCAGCGAGGAGGCGCGGCTCATGCTCGGCGAACCGGCAGCGGTCACGTCCTGCAGGATGTCGGCAACGTTGACGTAGCCCTTCTTCTCGATCTCGGCGCGGTTGAGCGCAACCACCGGCTGGGCGGTTTCGACACTGGCCTGGCGGATGCGCGAGCCGGTGATCTCGATGCGGTCGAGGTTGGTGGTGTTGTCGCCTGCATCCTGTGCAAAGGCGGGGGTGGTGCAGCTGGCGGCCAGCGCGAGGGTGATCGCGTTGCGCAGCGGGGTGGTCTTCAGGAACATCCGTGAAATCTCGTGTTTCAGAAAAAAACATGCGCCCGTTCTGTGGGCGCGGAGGGTGCTGCAAACCAACGTGGGGGGCGCGATTCTAGAGTGTTTTCATTCGTAACTGTTTGTCCCGGCGTGTCACCTGCGCGCGAAAATGAATCGCAACCAACAATCCACAGGCTGGATGTGCGCAGCATCACGCGCGCGCTGTTTTGCATGCGCAGAGGCATCGATAGCGGCAGGTATTGAGTGATCTGTAATGCGCGTGGTGTGCGGTGGTTCATCCACGCATGGCGTGGATCTACTGCATGGCGCCCGCGCAATGACGGCCGGTGGATCCACGCCATGCGTGGATGGCGCGCCAAAAAAAACGGGCGAAGCCTTCGCTTCGCCCGCTCACATCCATCACTACCTACACCCGTGCGTTGATCAGGTCTCGCGCAGCGCCGTGGTGATCGGCAACCGCGCCGCACGCAGCGCCGGGAACAAGCCGCCGACCAGGCCGATGCCCAGCGCCCACTTCAAGCCGGTCCACAGCAGTTCCGGCGACACATGGAACTTGAACACCACCGCGCTGAAGTTGCTGCCGATCGTGGACACGCTGTAGCCATTGAACACCAGCCACGCCACGGCGCAGCCCAGCAGGCCGCCCAGCAGCGCCAGCAGCATGGTTTCCAGCATTACCGCGGTCACCACCGGCAGGCTGCGGAAGCCGATCGCGCGCATGGTGGCGATCTCGCGCGCACGCGTGGCCACTGCCGCATACATGGTGTTGAGCGCGCCGAACACCGCGCCCACCGCCATGATGGTGCCGATCACCTTGCCAAGGATGTCGATCAGCTTGGTCAGGCCACCGCCCTGCTTGCTGTAGTACGCACGGGTGGTTTCCACGTCCAGCTTCAGGCGCGGATCGGCGGCAACGGCGGCCTTGAACTGCTCGAAGCCGGGCTTGCCTTCGGTCCGCACGCTGATCGACTGCCAGGCACTGCGCTGGTAGGTGGTGGCCAGGGTATCGGCGTCGGTCCACAGTTCCGAATCGTGCGCATCGCCGGTGGCGAACACACCCACCACGGTCCAGCTCTGGTTGCCCAGGGTGAGGGTCTTGCCCACTTCCATATCGCGGAACTGGCCCTGCGCACCCTGGCCGACCACGATCTCGCGCAGGCCGGCGCTGAACTTGCGACCCTGCACGATCTTCACCTTGTCATGCACGGCCCAGGCCTGCGGGCCAACGCCGCGGAACTGCGCGTTGACATCGGTACCGTCGGCGCGCGAAACCAGGTTCACCACCTGCGACAGTTCCGGCGACAGCAGCGGGCGGCCTTCGCCATCGCGCGCCACGCCGGGCAGGGTGGACAGAGTGGGCACCTGTTCGCGGGTGATGACCGAGTTGGTTTCCGCCTGCGAACCGCCGCGCAGCACGATGGCGGTGGTGTCATCGCCGGTGTTGCTGAGCGTGGCCTGGAAGCCTTCGCCCATGGCCAGCATGGCCACCAGCACGCCGACCACGCCGGCAATGCCGACCACGATCACCGAGGACGCGCCCCAGCGCTGCGGCAGGCTGGCCACGCCGATGCGGGTGGCGGCCAGTGCCAGCCGCCCACCGCGGGTCAGCAGCAGCCACAGCGCCACCAGCAGCGCCACGGCAAGCACGCCAAACCAGGGCAGGCCGATCCACAGCACCAGGCCCACCGCCAGCAGCAACACGGTGAAGGCGTTGCCGAACCACTTCTTGAGCTTGTTCATGGGGTGTCCTCCTCAGCGGCCGGCCAGTGCGTCGACGATCTTCAGGCGCTTGGCGCGCAACGCCGGCAGCAGGCCGACGATGATGCCGATCACCACGATCAGGCCCAGCCCCACCAGCCAGGTGGGCGTGGGGACGTGCGGCGGCAGCATGCCCATGCTCTTCGGGCCGATGGCTGGCAGGATCAGCGCGGCCAGGCCCATGCCGATCAGGCCGCCCAGGCCGATCAGCAGCACCGATTCCACCATCACCAGCGCCAGCACGGTGCTGTCCTTGAAGCCGAGGGTCTTCAGCGTGGCCAGTTCCGGCACGCGTTCGCGCACGGCCTGGGCCATGGTGTTGCCGGTCAGCAGCAGCAGGGTGAAGAACACCGCGCCCATGATCGAGGTCACGATCATGCCGATGTCAGCAAACTGCTTGACGAAGGCTTGCTGGAACGCCGATTCGGTCTGGGTCTTGGTCTCGTGGTCGGAATTGGCCCAGATCGCATCGATGGCCTGGGCCACGCGCGAGGCATGGTCCGGGTTGTCCAGGGTGACCGTGTACCAGCTCACCTGGTTCTTGATGTAGTCGTTGGATTCATCGAAGTACTTCCAGTTCATCATCAACTGGCGTTCTTCGTTGCCGGCCTGTGCGCGGTCCTTGGAACGGTAGATACCCTTCAGTTGCAGCGGCCAGTCGTTGCTGCCGCCGCGCGGGAAGATGGTGGCCTGCAGCGGAATGGTGTCGCCGATCTTCCAGCCGAACTGATTGGCCAGCGTTTCGCCCACGATGGCGCCGGTGCGCGTCTGCTTCCAGTCTTCCAGCTGTGCCGGGTCGATCTGCAGTTCGCGGTACACATCGAAGTAGTTGGGCGACACCGAGAAGTTGGGGAAGAAGTTCTTCGGGTCCTGGTAGATGCCGCCGAACCACATGCCATAGGCCACGTCGCGCACGCCGGCCACCTGCCGCACCTGGGTTTCCAGGCGGATCGGCAGCGACTGGGTGATGGACAGGCGCGAGGCGACGATCAGGCGGTTGGCACCTTCCACGCTGCCACCGGAATTGAAGGCCACGCGCACCGAATCGAGCATGCCGAACAGCAGGAACGCGGCCACCACCGACAGCAGGGTCAGCAGGGTGCGGGTACGGCTGCGGAACAGCTGCGCCCACACCAGGGAGAAGTATTTCATCGCCGCAGCCTCCGTCAGTGGGCCAGCGGGGCGTCGGCCAGCTCGCCCTTGTCCAGGTGCACCGTGTGGGTGGCGTACTCGGCGGCCTTCGGGTCATGGGTGACCATGATGATGGTCTTGCCGTGTTCGCGGTTGAGCTGCTGCAGCAGGCCCAGGATCTCCTCGGCCGACTGCCGGTCCAGATCGCCGGTGGGTTCGTCGCAGATCAGGAAGGTGGGGTCGGAAACGATGGCGCGGGCGATTGCCACGCGCTGCTGCTGGCCACCGGACAGTTCGTTGGGGCGATGGCTGCGGCGGTCGGCCAGGCCGACCAGGGTCAGCGCGATTTCGGCGTTGCGCTTGCGCTGGGCCGCGCTGAGGTGGGTCAGCAGCAGCGGCAGTTCCACGTTCTTCTGCGCGGTCAGCATCGGCATCAGGTTGTAGAACTGGAACACGAAGCCGACGTGGTGGCTGCGCCAGGTGGACAGCTGGCCGCCGCTCATCTGGTCGATGCGTTCGCCCTCGATGCTGATCTCGCCGCCGCTGGGGTTGTCCAGCCCGCCGATCAGGTTCAGCAGGGTGGTCTTGCCCGAACCGGACGGGCCCATCAGGGCAACGAAGTCACCGCGGGCGATGTCCAGGTCGATGCCGTGCAGCACCTGCACTTTTTCCGGGCCGCGTTGGTAGGTCTTGGTGATGTTGCGCAGTGAAACCAGGGTCGACATCGAGAATTCTCCACAGAGGCGGGAAACAGGAATGCGCGCCGGCTGCAGGCCGGAGGGCTGGCGTCGAGCGGTGTTGCCGGCGGCGCCACGCGGGCGCCAGGCCGTTACTGCGCTTGTTTCTGCTGCACCTTGCTGCCGTCGTGCAGCGCGTCTGGCGGGCTCAGCACCACCGTTTCACCGGCGCTCACGCCCTTCAGCAGCTGGCGGTCCTTGCCCATGGCCTGGCCGGCCTGCACGCTGCGCTGCTGCACGCGGTTGTCATCGCCCAGCACGAACGCCACCGACGCGCCGTCGCGCTGCACCAGGGCGTTGTCCGGCACGCGCACGCCCTGCGCCGTGCTGGCCGCGGCCTGCGGCTGCGCCTGTTCCAGGAAGCTGACCCGCACGCCCATCTCCGGCACGATGCGCGGGTCCTTCACCTTCAGCGCCACCCGCACCTTCACCGTGGCCTTGCCGCGGTCGGCGGTGGGAATGATGGCGATCACCTCGCCCGGAATCTTCCATTCCGGGTAGGCATTGAGTGTGGCTTCCACCGGCATCTTCGGCTGCACGCGGCCAATGAAGGCCTCGCCCACTTCCACTTCGATTTCCAGCGAGTCCATGTCGACGATGGTGCCGATGCCGGTGCGGGTGAAGCCGCCGCCCGCCGACAGCGGCGAGACGATTTCGCCCGGCTGCGCGGCCTTGGCGGTCACCACGCCGGAAAACGGCGCGCGCACGATGTTGTTGTCCACGCCCAGATCGGCAATGGCCAACTGGTCGCTGGCGACCTTGACGTTGCGCTGGGCCGTTTCCAGCTGCGCGCGCAGGCTGTCACGCTGGGCCACGGCCTGGTCGTACTGCGAACGCGAGACCAGCTGCTGGCCCACCAGGGCCTGCAGGCGGCTGGCTTCGGCGGCGGCCTGGCGCTGCTGCGCCTCAAGCCCGGCCACCTGCGCACGTGCCGCCTGCACCTGCGATGCCGACAGGCTGCGCTGTGCATCGGCATCGATCGGGTCCAGGGTGGCCATGATCTGCCCGGCCTCCACCCGCATGCCTTCTTCGATCATGACCTCGCGCACCTTGCCGGTGATCTTGGCCGACACCGTGGCCATGCGCCGGGCCACCACGTAGCCGCTGGCATCAAGCACCGAACTGCTGGCATTGCCCTGCTGGATGGCCACGGCCGGGGCGGTGCTTACTTCCACCGCCGGTTCGCGGCCGAACAGCAGGAAGGCCGCGCCCCCGAGCAGCAGCACCAGCAGCGCCAGCACGATCCACAGCCAGTGGCGCGAACCACCGCCACCGCGCGGGGGCGGCGGCGCGCCGCGGTCGATACGGAGTTCTTTCAACAATTCGGCAGAAGCGTTCATTGCGTTCCATCACAGGCGTTCGGGCGGGTGTGACCGGAGGCGCGGACAGCGGCGGTTCCGGCGGTGGAGCGTGCGGCACAGCATGACGGCAGGCACGGCGGCAGGGGCAGTGACAGCTGTCATTGGAAGTTCCTGACGGCGGCAACTGCCGGATGTGACCATGGCGGCACAGGATGGCAACGTCCCCGCTACCGGCACTGCCCATGGATCCGATTCCCCCGTCGCTGGCCCGCCTGCAGCAGGTGCAGGTGCACTACGGCAACCACACCGCGCTGCACGGTATCGACCTGCAGGTGCGCGCTGGCCAGGTGCTGGCGCTGCTGGGCCGCAACGGTGCCGGCAAGAGTACCGCGATCAGCGTGCTGTTGGGCCTGCGCCGCGCCGACGCCGGCCAGGTGGAGCTGCTGGGCGGTGATCCGCAGCAGCGCGCCAGCCGCCTTGGCCTGGGCGTGATGCTGCAGAGCACCAACCTGCCGCCGATGCTGCGCGTGGACGAACTGGTGCAGCAGGCCCGTGCCTGCTATCCCGACCCATGGCCGTTGCCCGAAGTGCTGCAGCGCTCCGGCCTGCAGGACGTGGCACGGCGCCGCTATGGCCAGTTGTCCGGCGGCCAGCAGCGCCGCGTGCAGTTCGCCATTGCCATCTGCGGCCGGCCGCGCGTGCTGTTCCTGGATGAACCCACCACCGGTCTGGATATCCAGGCCCGGCAGGGGATGTGGCAGGCGGTGCGGCAGTTGGTGGCCGAAGGCTGCGGCGTGCTGCTTACGACACACTATCTGGAAGAGGCCGAAGCGCTGGCGCAGCGCGTGGTGGTGCTGGAAGGCGGCCGGGTGCTGGCCGACGCACCCTTGGCCGAGCTGCGCCTGGCCGACCGGCCGCGCCGCATCCGCTGCCGCAGCGCGCTGGCTGTCGAGGACGTGCAGCACTGGGCGGGCGTGCAGCAGGTGCAGCGCGACGGCGCGCATCTGCAGGTGCTGGCCAGCCCGGCCGAACCGGTGGTGGCACGCCTGCTGGCCGCCGATGCGCAACTGCAGGAACTGGAAGTGCAGGGCGCCGCCCTGGCCGACGCGTTCCTTGACCTGACCCGGGAGGCTGCATGAACACCCTCGTCCAACTTGAATCCAGCCGCGCAGGCCGTTGCCGTGCCGCGCTGCGCCCCTATGCCGCCGAACTGCTGGCCGAGCTGCGCCGCGCCTGGCGAACGCCGGCCTTCGTGCTGCCGTCGCTGTTGTTCCCGGTGCTGTTCTACCTGCTGTTTGGCGTGCTGCTGGGGCGCGGCCATGCGCCGCTGTACCTGCTGGCCACCTACTGCGTGTTTGGTGCCATGGCGCCGGCCCTGTTCGGCTTCGGCGTGCAGCTGGCGCTGGACCGCGAAGGCGGCCTGCTGACCCTCAAGCGCGCGCTGCCGCTGCCCCCGGCGGCGCCGTTGCTGGCACGGCTGGCGATGGCGGTGCTGTTTGCCACGTTGATTGCCGCGCTGCTGATCGCGGTAGCCCATGCCTTCGGTGGCGTGCGCCTGCAGCCGCTGCAGATCCTGCAGCTGCTGGCCGTGGCGGCGCTGGCCGCGGTGCCGCTGGGGGCCATCGGTCTGCTGATCGGCAGCCACGTGGGCGCCAGCGCGGCGCCGGCGGTGGTGAACCTGGTGTACCTGCCGCTGGCCCTGCTGTCTGGCCTGTGGCTGCCGTTGGCGGCCCTGCCGAAGGTGTTTTCCACGGTGGCGCCGTTGTGGCCGACCTGGCACCTGGCGCAGCTGGCGTTGCCGGTGGTGGGGCAGCCCGCGGCCGGCAGTACGCTGGGCCATCTGCTGGCGCTGCTGCTGGTGGCTGCTGCAGCCTTGCTGCTGGCACGCCGCCGCCTGCGTCGGATCGGCTGAACTGGCATGATCGACAGCGATCATCCTCGCCTGGATTCCCCCGTGCCATCGAACTGGCTTGCGTCGCTGCTGCGCCCTGCGCCGGATTCATCGGTGGCCGATCTGCTGCGGCGTGGCAAGTCGCCGTGGAGCGGGGCCATCCACCTGCTGTGGTCGGTGTGGATCTTCCTGACCCCGGTGCTGGGCAATGGCTTCACCCTGCGCTGGCTGTTCATCACCCTGGCCAGCTATCCGCTGTTCCTGCTGCTGTACGCACGCGTGATGCTGGCGCCGCGCCACCATGCCTGGCGCTACGCGCTGGCCATGATCGCCATGGCACTGGTGCTGCTGCCCTGGTATCCCTCGGGCCTGAGCTACTTCGTGTTCGGCTGCGTGCTGCTGCGCATGAGCGGGCGCGGTGGCTGGTGGGTGTACCTGCTGCAGCTGACCGGCTTGAACCTGCTGTTCGGCGCGGTGGCGCTGTACTTCGGCTACCCGTGGCAGGCGCTGGTGTGGATGCCGGCGGTGTCCTTCATCGTCGGCCTGGTGGTGAACGTGGAATCGCTCAGCCACCAGCGTGACGTGGCGCTGCAGCTTTCGCAGGACGAAGTACGACGGCTGGCCACCACCGCCGAGCGCGAGCGCATCGGCCGCGACCTGCACGACCTGCTGGGCCATACCCTTTCGCTGATCACGCTGAAGCTGGAACTGGCGCGCAAGCTGTACGACCGCCAGGACGAACGTGCGCGGCAGGAGATCGGCGAGGCCGAGGCGATTGCCCGCGAAGCGCTGGCGCAGGTACGCAGCGCGGTGACCGGTATCCGCGCCAGTGACCTGGCCGGTGAGCTGGCCTCGGCGCGCTTGCTGCTGGAATGCCAGCAGGTGCACCTGCAGTACAGCGTGCCGCCGCCGATGCCGGTGGAGGTGGAACGCGGCCTGGCGCTGGTGCTGCGCGAAGCGGCCACCAATATCGTGCGCCATGCGCAGGCCACGCAGGCGCAGGTGGACTTCATGCTGGAAGGACGACAACTGGTGATGCAGATACGCGATGACGGCCGCGGCGGGGTGCAGGCCGAAGGCAATGGCTTGTGCGGCATGCGCGAACGGGTGGCCGCGCTGGCCGGTGCGCTGGCCGTGCAGTCGCCGCGTGGCGAGGGCACCGTGCTGACCGTGCGCGTGCCGCTGGCGGCGGCCACGGTGGCGGTGGCCCCGGCGTCGGCGTCGCTGCCGCAGGAGGGCGCGGCATGATCCGCATCCTGCTGGCCGAAGACCAGGCCATGGTGCGCGGTGCGTTGTCGGCACTGTTGGGCCTGGAACCGGATATCGAGGTGCTGGGCAGTGCGGCCGATGGTGAAACCGCGTGGCGGATGCTGCAGCAGCTGCAGCCGGACATCCTGGTGACCGACATCGAGATGCCGGGCCTGACCGGCCTGGAACTGGCCCAGCGCATCGCGCGGCAGGAGCTGCCGATCAAGGTGGTGATCGTGACCACCTTCGCCCGTGCCGGATTCCTGCGCCGCGCGCTGGAGGCGGGCGTGCTGGGCTACCTGTTGAAGGACGCCCCGGCGGAGAACCTGGCCGAGGCCCTGCGCAAGGTGCAGCAGGGCGTTCGTGCAATCGACCCGCAACTGGCGCTGGACGCCTGGTCGCAGGCCGACCCGCTGACCGACCGCGAGCGCCGCGTGCTGCGCCTGGCCGGCGAAGGCCGCAGCGCCAGCGAGATTGCCGAGCAGCTGGGCCTGTCGCACGGCACGGTGCGCAACTACCTGTCCGAATGCATCGGCAAGCTGGGCGTGGCCAACCGCATCGAAGCGTACCGGCTGGCGCGGCAGAAAGGCTGGCTGTAGGCACCGGTAGCGCCGGGCCATGCCCGGCGGGCGGTTTTCACGGGGGGAAAGCAGCCGAGCATGGCTCGGCTCTACAGAAAGCGAACTGCTTTGCGCGGCTTCCGCTACATGCCGGCACTCGCGGCTGTGGCTGTTGATGTTTCCGCCTTGTAGCGAGCCGAGCACCGCAGGTCCGGCGAGGGCGAAGAGGCGCCGGTGTCTGAGCGCAGCGAGTTCGGCGCCGTCCCTCGACGGACCGAGGAGCGCAGGGTACCGGCGCGCAGCGCCGGCTCGCGGATGGCGGAGCGTTTCTTTGGTTACTTTCTTTGCGCGCAAAGAAAGTGACACCTTCCCGCAGGACCGGAAACGATCCGCCGGGCATGGCCCGGCGCTACCCCTTCAATCCTTGCCGCGCGCCATGGCCTGGAACACGCCGTCGCGGCGCACCCACAGGTGGAACAGCGCTGCGCCCACGTGCATCAGCACCGTGGCGAACAGTACGTAGGCCAGCAGGCTGTGCGCATTGCGCAGGGCGGCATACAGCGCCGGGCTGTGCGGCACCAGGGCCGGCAGGTGCACGCCGCCCCACAGGGTGATCGGATAACCACCGGCCGACAGCATCGCCCAGCCGATCAGCGGCATCGCCAGCATCAGCCCGTACAGCATCCAGTGCGACGCCGTGGCCGCCAGCACCTGCCAGGCCGGCAGATCGGCCGGCAGCGGGGGCGGCCGGTGGCGCAGGCGGTTGTACAGGCGCAGCAGCACCAGCACGAAGATCGCCACGCCCAGCGGCCGGTGCAGGTCGATCAGCATCGGCCGCAGGTGCAACGAAGCGACCATGGTCACACCGATGAACAGCATGGCCACGATCATCACCGCCATGGTCCAGTGCAGCACCCGCGCCAGCAGGTTGAAGTGGCCGTTGCCGGTGGTCATCGTGCGGCCTCCTTCGGCTGTTCGACGTTGCCGGCGGCGCGTTCGCGTTCGCGGCGGTTGAAGGACTGTGAGTACACCGCCGAGCGGGCGGCCAGGATCGGATCATCGCTGCCACGCACGCCGCTGGGCAGGATCAGCGGATCGAAGTTGATCTGCCCGCAGGCGCCTTCTTCCTGCGATTGCATGCGGTCCAGGCTGAGCACGCCGGCCACTACCTGTTCGCGGGATTCGGGCCACGGCACCGACGGGTCGTCGATGGCATCGCCGGCGGCGGCGGTGCTGACCACCAGGTTCCAGCGCACCGGGCCGTTGGCCAGGCGCTGGCGCAGTTCCTGGCTGAGGAAATCGACGCTGGCCTGCTTGCGCGCCTCGGCATCCATGACCACTACCGGCGCCAGCGGCTGCCAGCGCCAGCGCACCGCGCGCTTCTGGCCCTGGGCGTTGGTGAACCAGAAGCTGTTCACGCTGTTATAGGTGGTGTCGGCCCAGCTGCTGGTCCACGGCGCGGTCTTGGCCCACTGCTGGAACGCCTGCGCGCTGGGGTATTTCGCCAGCACGGCGGCCATCTTCGCCGGGTCGGGCTTGCCGGTAGCCGGGTCGGGAATGCCGGCGCGGGTCTGTTCGAAGAAGGCCTCGGCGGTGGGTACGGCGAAGAACGGGAAGCTGTTCATCGCCATCCGCCATTCCTGGCCGTCATCGCTCACCATCTGCACGGCCAGGCTGCGCACCCGCGCGGTGTTGTCGGCGCCATAGGGATCGCCACCGCCGATCGACAGGCGGCCCATCACCGGCACGCGCGGCTGCGAGAACACCCGTGCGCTGGACAGGGGGCGGGCCTGTGCGCTGGGTTCGAACCAGCCGCTCACGCAGATGCCCTTGCTGTGCGCACGGCGGAAGCCGGGATGGGCCGGGCCGGTGGCTTCGATGGTGTCGGTGAAGCGCTGCGCGGTAAGGCGGTCGCCGATCCAGCCGGCCAGCCAGGCGAACACGAGCGCAACGCCGCCCAGTATCAGCGCGATCAGGGCGATCCAGGGCAGGGGCGTGTGCGGGCGGGGCGAGCGCGGCCCCTGGCCGGCGCGGGTAAAGCGGAACAAGGGCATGGTCGGGTTCCTGCCTTCACTGGACGTGTGGGTGGTCGACCCGCACATCCTCGCAGAACCCTTCCAGGCCCGGTATTCAATTTTTCGTCAGATTTGCCGACCGGTTCCGGTAGCGCCGGGCCATGCCCGGCGGCATCTTCAGGCGTAACGCGCCTTCAGCATCGCCCAGGCCGAACGCAGCGCCAGCGCTTCGCCACCGGCCGGGCGGCCCGGGCGTTCGCCGTCGTTCCAGGCGTACACATCCAGGTGCGCCCAGCGCTGGCCCTCGGCCAGGAAGCGTTCCAGATACAGCGCGGCGGTGACCGAACCGGCCATGCGCGAACCGGCGTTGGCCAGGTCGGCCACGCCACTGGACAGATAGCGCAGGTACGGGCGCCACAGCGGCATGCGCCACACCGGGTCACGGGTGGCATCGCCGGCCTGCAGCCACTGCTGGGCCACGCTGTCGTCGTTGCTGAACAGCGCCGGCAGGTCCGGGCCCAGCGCGATGCGCGCCGCACCGGTCAGGGTGGCGAAATCCAGCACCAGGTCCGGCTGCTGTTCGCTGGCGAAGGTCAGTGCATCGCACAGGATCACCCGGCCTTCGGCGTCGGTGTTGTCGATCTCCACGCTCAGGCCCTTGCGCGTGGCGATGACTTCGCCGGGGCGGAACGCATCGGGGCCGATCGCGTTTTCCACCGCCGGCACCAGCAGGGTCAGCCGCACCGGCAGCTGCTGCGCCATCACCAGCCCGGCCAGGGCCAGGGCGTGTGCGGCGCCGCCCATGTCCTTCTTCATGTTGCGCATGCCATCGGCGGGCTTGATGTCCAGGCCGCCAGTGTCGAAGCACACGCCCTTGCCGACCACCACCAGCGCCGGGTCGCTTTCCTTGCCCCAGCGCAGCACCACCAGGCGCGGTGCGCGGTGCGAGGCACGGCCGACGGCGTGGATGGCCGGGAAGTTCTGCTGCAGCAGCGCATCGCCGGTGATCGCTTCAACCTGCGCACCGTGGGCGTCGGCCAACGCGCGCGCGGCGTCTTCCAGCTGCTGCGGGCCCATGTCTTCGGTGGGGGTGTTCACCCAGTCGCGCACGCGCAGGCTGGCGGCGATCAGGTCGGCCACTTCACCCTGCGGCGCGGCCACCAGCTGTGCCGGTGCGCGGTTGCGCTTGCGGTAGCGGTCGAAGCGGTAGCTGCCCAGGCCCCAGCCCAGTTCCAGCAGGGCCTGTTCGTCGGCGCTCAGTTCGCTGGCCAGCTGCCACACGCTGCCTTCGGGCAGGGCGTGCGGGGCATGGGCATAGCTGTAGGCATCGGCACGGTCGCCCACGCCGATCACCGCACCGGCCAGGCCATCGCTGCCCGGCAGCAGGGCCACGCTGTGCGCGGCGGCGTTGAAGCCCTGTGCGCTCAGCCAGGCCTGGGTGGCCGCCGGCTGGGTCGCCTTCCACGCCTCGAACTGGCTGCGGTCGAGCACGTACAGCGGCAGGGCGGTGGCGGTGGAAGCGGTGAAACCAGTGATCTCGCTCATGCGTCAGCTACTCCGGGGTGCGGCGGCGTCGAGGTTGGCATCCAGCCAATCGGCCAGGCCGGTAAGGGTGTCGAACTGCAGGTCAGGCTGCAGCTGCGGATGATTCCAGGTGGCCGCTTCGCGGTTGATCCAGCAACCGCGCAGGCCTGCGGCGATCGCGCCGGCCACGTCCATTTCAATGTGGTCGCCCACGTGCAGCACCTGCGCCGGGGCCACGCCCAGGCGTTCGCAGGCGGCATGGAAGATGCTCGGTTCCGGCTTGGCGGCGCCGTGTTCGCGGGCACCCAGCTGGAAGGCGAAGTGATGGGCCAGGCCGATGCGCTCAAGGTCGGCGTTGCCGTTGCTGAGTGCGGCCACCGGTACGCGCGCGGCAATGCGGGCCAGTGCATCCAGCGCGTCCGGATAGCACTCCACCTGGTTGCGCGCGGCGTAGAACGCCTCGTAGGCCGGCTCCAGCAGGTCCAGGCTGGCGCCACTGTTCTGCAGCGCCTCCTGCAGGGTCAGCCGGCGCAGCGCGCTCAGGTCGAAATGCAGCTGTGGGTTGTCGCGGAACGCGCGCTCGCGCAGTTCGCGCATGGCCGCCACCGGATACATCGCGGCGGTGGCGGGGCTGTGTTCACGCATCCAGTCGTACAGGACCTGGTCGATGCGGGCGCCGATGGGAGCAAACGGCCACAGCGTGTCGTCGAGGTCGAGGGTGATGGCAAGGACAGGGAAGTTCACCCCGCCATTCTACGCCCGCGCGGCCGGGCTTTCATTCCAGCAGCCGCGCCCAGCCCTGCATGCCTTCCAGCCGTGCCAGCACCAGCTTGATGCAGACCAGCAGCGGCACCGCCAGCAGCAGGCCGATCATGCCCCAGGCCCAGCCGAACACCATCAGCGCCAGGATCAGCACCAGCGGCGACAGCTTCATGCGCCGGCCCAGCACGATAGGGGTCACCAGCTGGCCTTCCAGCGTATGCAGGGCCAGGTAGGCGGCGGCCGGCAGCAGCGCCTGCAGCGGATCGCGGAATTCCACAAAGCCCATCAGCAGCATCAGCGCCACGCCGATCAGCGGGCCCACGTAGGGCGCGAAATTCAGCAGCGCCGCCACCGTGCCCCACAGCAGCGCTTCCTGCAGGCCGATGCCCAGCAGCATCAGCACGCCGGCAAACAGCAGGCCGACCAGGGTGTTGATGACGGTGATCGTCAGCACGTAGCGCGATACTTCGCGTTCGATCGAACGCAGGATGTCACTGGTGAAGCGTTGCTGCTGGCGATTGGGGAACAAGGCGATGGCCGCGCGCTGCAGGCTCTGCCCGTAGATCATGAAGAACAGGGTGAGCAGCACCACCGCCAGTACCGAAGCGGCCAGGCGCGGGGCGCGGGTCAGCATGCGGTAGGGATCGTCCAGCTGGGTGCGGATGACCTGCACGCGGCGGCTGCTCTCGCCGCCGGCCACGCGGGCGAAATTTTCCGCGGCCTGGTTGGCCTGCTGCACCGGCTTGGTCAGGTCCTGCACCTGGCGCGCCACTTTGCGCAGCTGCTGCGGTGCTTCCTGCGCCCAGTCCATGGCCGGGCCCACCAGCTGCACCGCCAGCGCGGTGGTCACCCCCAGCCCGGCGCCCAGGATCAACAGCGCGCCCAGTGCGCGCGGAATCCACAGTTTCTGCAGCAGGCGCAGGATCGGGTTGCCCACCAGGGCGAAGAACATGGCCAGCAGGATGGGCAGGAAGATGTCCTGCGCCGCCCACAGCGTGTACGCCACGGCCAGGGTGGCCAGGATCACCAGCGACATCGGCCCGCGCGGGCGCGACGGCGGCGGCAGCGGCGCGTCGGGCGCGGGCGAAGAGGGGGACAACAGGGGCTCGCTCATCGGCGCACCGACCGGGAAGGGAAGCGCATTATCGTCCCGCCGCGATCAACGCGGCGGGTTCACGGTGTCAACGTTCAGAGACGTCGGTAGCGGCCTCGGCCGGCTGCGGTACGCGCAGCTCGTCGGCCGCATGCGGGGCCGCAGGCGCAGAAGCCGGTGGCGGCGTGGCCTGCCCGGCGGCCGTATCCGCAGCGGTGTCGGCGGCGGCATCCGCGGTCTCGGCGGCCTCGTCGGCGGTATCGGCGGCATGGGCCGCCATCGCCGCGGCGAACGCCGCCTGGCCACTGGCCATCAGGTTGGACACCGAGCCGATCATCTGCAGCCAGCGCGCGCCATTCACCTTGCCCGGCACTTCCAGCTTGCCGGCCACAAAGCCGCCGGCCAGGCCGACCACCACGATGCGCAGCGGCGACCAGCCGCGGCGCCAGACCTGGCTGAGCACGCCCCAATTGTCCTGGGTTTCGGCCATGCGCACGGCCACCACCTGTTCGCAGCGCTTCACCCGCCGCTGCAGTGCGCCGAATTTCATGGCTTGCCCTCCGGAATCTGCACATCGGCGTCCGGGTCATCCTCGCTGGGCTCATCGAACAGGCCCAGGCGTGACAACTGACGCCGGGTGGCATGCATGCCGGTGTGGTGGAAGAAGTAGGACACCCGCCAGATCGCGTAGCCGGTAACGGCCAGGCTGAGCAGGGAGGTGATCAGCAGCGCCTGCAGCCAGCTCAGGCCCCAGCTCTGCAGCAGGGCGATGAGGGTGGCCGCCATCAGCAGCCAGGCCGAGGCGCCGAACACGATGCCGACTCCGGCCCACGCCAGCGCACGGCCGAACGCACTGCGGGCCAGGGCGAAGTCGGCCGAGGCCAGGCGCCGCAGCGAACGCAGCGAGTGCTTGGCCGAATCGGCGGCGGCTTTGCCGGCCGCGCCGACCTGGCGGATGCTCTCGTCCAGCGGCGGGGTCGCCGCCGGATCGGGAGCCTGCGTGGTGTCTTCGCTCACGCGGCTTACTTGTTGTTGCTGCTGGCCAGCTTGGCAATCAGCCAGCCGGCGGCGAAGGCAACGCCGAACGAGGCCAGCGGACGTTCACGGATCAGCTCGGCGGCGCTGTCCACCAGATCCTTGCCCTTGTCCATCAGCGCATCGACCTGTTCCTTGGCGGCGGCACCGCCGAACTCGGCAGCGGCCAGGCCGGACAGTGCGCTGTCGGACAGTTCGGCCTTGACGTTGGCCTTGCCGATGCGCAGTTCGTCACCGGCGGCGCCGGTTGCACCCTTGATCGCACCGCCGGCAGCGCTGGCGGCCTGCTTCAGGTGGGAACCGGCTTCACCCAGGTGTTCCTTCAGGTTCTCGGTATTGGTGGGGCTCATCGAATCACTCCTGTTGCGATGGGGGGACGAACGGATGTTCGGCCGATGGGACGGGTAGCAATAGCATCGGCCGGGTATAGGGGGTGTTACGGCGGGGCGATCAGCGCATCACCAACTGGCCCTGCTGCTGGCCATTGTTGCGCAGGATGCGCAGCACCAGGGTGGGCGGGCGCTGCTGGAAATTGGCGCGCCAGCTGGCCAGGTCGGCGAATTCACCCACCGTGGCCTCGGCGATGATGTCGCCCTGCTGCAGGCCGTTGCTGGCCGCGCGGCTGCCGCGCTTGACCTCGCTGACCAGCACGCCGCCCACGCCGGACTGGCGCAGCGATTCGGGCAGATCGACGAAGGTGGCCCCGCCCAGGCGCGGGTCCAGGCTGTCACCGGTCACCGCACGCGCCTGCTCTTTCAGCGTGGCCTTGATCTGCAGCGGCTTGCCCTCGCGGCGCACGTCCAGGGTCAGCACGCTGCCCACTGCGGTCAGGCCTTCCACGTTGTGCAGCGCTTCGGCACTGTCCACCCGCTGGCCGTTGGCCGACACCACCACGTCGCCGGGCTTCAGCCCGGCGCTGGCGCCGGCCGAACCGGCCAGCACGCGGGTGACCAGCGCGCCGCGCGTTTCGCCCAGACCCAGCCCCTGGGCGATCTGCGCACTCAGGTTCTGGCTTTCGATGCCCAGCGTGCCGCGCACCACCACGCCATGCTTCACCAGCTGGTCCACCACGCTGCGGGCCAGGTTGGATGGAATGGCCAGGCCCAGGCCGATGTTGCCGGCCATGCTGCCCTGCGGGTTGTAGCTGGCGGTGTTGATGCCCACCAGCTGGCCCTGCAGGTTGACCAGCGCGCCACCGGAATTGCCGGGGTTGATGGACGCATCGGTCTGGATGAAGTTCTGGTAGCCCAGCCCGCGGATGCCGCTGCGGCCGACCGCCGAGACGATGCCCGAAGTGACCGTCTGGCTGAAACCGAACGGGTTGCCGATGGCCACCACGAAGTCACCCACGCGCAGCTGGTTGCTGTCGGCCAGCTTGATGTCGGTCAGGTTCTGCGCCGGAATGCGGATCAGGGCGATATCGGTGTCGCGGTCCGAGCCGAGGAATTCGGCCTTCACCGTGCGCCCGTCGGCCAGGGTGACCTGCACGTCGTCGGCGTTGTCGATCACGTGGTGGTTGGTCAGCACCAGCCCCTCGCTGGCATCGATGATCACGCCCGAGCCCAGCGATTCGTTGATGCGTTCCTGCGGAATATCCGGGAACAGGCGGCGGAAGAACGGGTCGTTGAAGAAGGGGTTGCGTACGCGCACCACCTGCTTGGTGTTGACGCTGACCACCGCCGGCATGGCCTTTTCCAGCATCGGCGCCAGCGAGGGCACCGCCTGTCCGGCCACCGATGCCGGCAGCGCCGCGGTGGTGGGCAGTGCGGCCGGCAACGGTGCTGCGTCGGCACGGTTGTCCAGGTGCGCGTTGAGGCCGTTGGCAACGAAGCCGCCGAAGGCTGCGGCAATGGCGAGCGTGAGCAGGGTGGGTAGCGGTCGCATGGCAGTCAAATTGTTGGCGTGGGTGGGGGCCGTAGGCCTATACGGTAGAACAAGCTGAATGAGTGTGTCGCGATCCGGATAAATGGCCCATGAAAAAGCCAGGGCGCTGGCGGCGTCCACGCGACGCGCGCCGGTACGCATGCAGGCAGCGGGCGACAGTTGGACACAGCGCGATACTTGCGCAGTTCCGCGCATATGGGCAGCACGATGCCGCTTGGCCGCAATTGCCGCAACGCGCGGCCAGCGCACGTTCCAGCGCATGCAGCTGCGTGCCCGCAATGTTCGCGCACCGCTGAAAAAAAGGGGTTTGCCGGATCCTGCACGGCGTAACGACCCGGTCCGCTTACCTTAGTACCGTCGCACAGGATGCGATTGCAGAAGCGTGACCCGTTCCACGATGGCGATTGTCGGTATAGCATCGCCCCGTTTTGACAATCCAGGCCCCCAGGAGGGCAACATGAGCAACGGTAATGGTGTGTCGGTCGTGACCGACGCCGTCGAGAACGTGAAAGAAACCGCCACCAACGTCGGCGAGACCATCGCCCACGCCGCCGAAGACGCCGTGAAGTCGGTCAAGAAGACCGTCAAGCGCGCCACCAAGGCTGCCGGTACCCGCGTTGCCAAGGCCAAGAAGGCCGTGGCCAAGGTCGAAAAGACCGTTGCCAAGAAGGCCGAGAAGGCTGCCAAGTCGGTTGGCAAGACCGTTGCCAAGGCGAAGAAGAAGCTGGAAACCGCCAAGAAGAATGCCAAGGCCGAAGCCGCTGCCCTGAAGAAGGAAGTGGCCAAGAAGAAGGCGGCTGCCGGCAAGGCCGTGACCAAGAAGGCCGCCGCTGCCAAGAAGACCACCAAGGCTGCCACCAAGGCTGCCGGCAAGAAGGTCGCCACCGTGAAGAAGGCCGCCACCAAGAAGGCTGCCGTGGCCAAGAAGACCGTGGCCAAGAAGACCGCCGCTGCCAAGAAGGTTGTCGGCAAGAAGGTCGCGACCGCCAAGAAGGCTGTGGCCAAGAAGACCGTTGCTGCCAAGAAAGTTGCCGGCAAGAAGGCCGTGGCTGCGAAGAAGGTTGTCGGCAAGAAGGTTGCGGCCGGCAAGAAGGTCGCCACCAAGAAGACCGCCGTGGCCAAGAAGGCCGTCGGCAAGAAGGTTGCCGCCACCAAGAAGGTCGCCACCAAGAAGACTGCGGCCGCCAAGAAGGTTGTCGGCAAGAAGGTCGCCGCCACCCGCAAGACCGTGGCCAAGAAGGCTGCACCGCTGAAGAAGGTCGCGGCCAAGAAGGTCGCTGCCAAGAAGGCACCGGCCAAGAAGGTTGTCGCCAAGAAGGCGCCGGCCAAGAAGGTCGTGCGCAAGGCTGCCAAGCGCAAGTAATCCGCGCCGGCGCCATCGACCCTTCCGCCCGGTCCGGGCGGAAGGGTTTTTTTTTGCCTGTCAGTGGCGCGCCAGCTGCACCGTCGGCCGCCACTGCAGCACCGCCAGCGCGACCAGCGGCAAGGCACCGCCGAACATCGCCACGCCGGTCCAGCCGAAGTGATGCCAGGCCAGCGCGCCGGCCCACGAGCCGAACGCCCCGCCCAAGAACATGCCCGTCATGAAGACGGTGTTGAGCCGGCTCTTGAACTCCGGGTGCAGGCCGTACACCTGGTGCTGGTGGCTGACCAGCGCTACCTGCACGCCGAAGTCGAGCACCACCACGCCCAGCACCAGGCCGGCCAGGCCTGGCCACAGGCCCAGCAGCAGCCACGATGCCAGCGTGGCCAGCACACCCAACCGTACCACCGGTGCCGGCCCACGGCGGTCGGCCAAGCGCCCGGCCATCGGTGCGATCGCTACGCCCACCACGCCGATGATGCCGAACAGCCCGGCCGTGGCAGCACCCAGCTGCAGCGGCGGCGCTGCCAGGTGCAGTGACAGCGTGGTCCAGAACACCGAGAACGAAGCGAACAGCAGCGCCTGCGCCCAGGTGGCCCGGCGCAGCAGCGGATGGTCGCGCCACAGCGTGCGCAACGATCCCAGCAGTGCACCGTAACCGGGCGGGTGGCCCGGCGGTGCATGCCGTGGCAGAGAACGCGCCATCAGCAGGGCCGCGCCCAGCGCCAGCGGCACCCCCAGCCAGAACATGGCGCGCCAACTGCTGGCGCTCGACACCAGTCCGGCCAGCGTACGGCTGAGCAGGATGCCGGCCAGCAGGCCGCTCATCACCGTGCCGATGGCTGCACCGCGGCGCTCCGGCGCCACCAGCAGCGCAGTGAACGGCACGATCTGCTGGGCGACGGTGGCGGCCGCCCCCAGCAGGATCGCGCCGATCGCCAAGGTGGCCAGCCCCGGCGCCAGCGCCGACACCACCAGGGCCAGCGCCACCGCCAGGAACTGCAGCACGATCAGCCGCCGCCGTTCGTGGCGGTCGCCCAGCGGCAGCAGCAGGAGCAGGCCGGCGGCGTAGCCGAGCTGGGTCAGCGCGGGTATCCAGCTGCTTACCCGCACATCGCCCAGGTCATGGGCCATGGCCGCCAGCATCGGCTGGTTGTAGTAGATGTTGGCCACGCCCAGGCCGGCGGCCACGGCCATGGCGAACAACGGTGCGGCGCGCGTGGCGCCGACCGCAGTGGGGGAGGAAGACATGACACGGCTCCTGACGGAAAAACGCGCGGGCGTGCTGCAGTGCCCGCGCGCGGGCAGACCTCAGCCTTGCACGAAGGCCAGCAGGTCCGGATTGATCACGTCGGCGTGGGTGGTCAGCATGCCGTGCGGATACCCCGGGTAGACCTTCAGCGTGCCGTTGGCCAGCAGCTTGATCGACTCACGCGCGGCCGCATCGATCGGCACGATCTGGTCGTCGTCACCATGCAGCACCAGGGTCGGTACGGTGATCGCCTTCAGATCTTCGGTGAAGTCGGTTTCGGAGAAGGCCTTGATGCCTTCGTAGTGGGCCTTGGCGCTGCCGGCCATGCCCTGCCGCCACCAGTTCTGGATGGCACCGGGAACGACCTGTGCGCCTTCGCGGTTGAAGCCGTAGAACGGGCCGCCGGGCAGGTCCAGGAAGAACTGCGAGCGGTTGGCCGCCAGTGCTGCACGCAGGCCGTCGAACACATCGATCGGCAGGCCCTTGGGGTAGGCCGCGGTGCGCAGCATGATCGGCGGCACCGCGCTGACCAGCACGGCCTTGGCCACGCGGCCCTGCGGCTGGCCGTAGCGGGCCACGTAGCGCGCCACTTCGCCACCGCCGGTGGAATGGCCGATATGCACCGCGTTGCGCAGGTCCAGGTGCTGCATGACCACCGCGGCATCGGCGGCGTAGTGGTCCACGTCGTGGCCTTCGCTCACCTGCGCCGAACGGCCGTGGCCACGGCGGTCATGGGCGATCACGCGGAAGCCCTTGGCCAGGAAGAACAGCATCTGCGTATCCCAGTCATCGCTGGACAGCGGCCAGCCATGGTGGAAGACGATCGGCTGGGCCTCCTTCGGGCCCCAGTCCTTGTAGAAGATCTCGACGCCATCGGGGGTGGTGACAGTGCTCATCCGGGTAACTCCTCAGGGGTGGGTGGGAACGAGGTCCACGCTACGCCTGGGAGGCTCGGCGCAACATCACACGCTCGGTTCGCCGGGGCATACCTTGGTGTGATCGCCTGCTTCGAACAGCCGCTGCAGGCAGTCGGCCAGCGCATCGGCGTCCACCGGCTTGCGCAGGAACGCGACAGCGCCGGACGCACGCACGCGCTGTTCCACGGCCGCGGTGGGGAAGGCAGTCAGGAAGATCATCGGCGGCACCGCACCGCGCGCGCGCAGGCGTGCCTGCAGTTGTTCACCATCGAGTACGGGCATCTGCACATCGCTGATGATGCAGGCCGGCGCGGGCAGTGTGCTGTCATCCAGCAGCGCCTGGCCGTGGGCGTAGGCACGCACGGCATAGCCCAGCGCGCGCATCAGGCTGGACAGCGACGCGCGGACGCCGGCATCGTCGTCCACGATCGCGATGAGGGGGGGCGGAAACATGTGGGACTCCTTCATGCCACCCCGGACGCAACGGGTCCGGGCTTGGCTGGTGTCCTTTATGCCGCAGTCGCGCGGCCGCCACCATCATACGCAGGTGTGGGTAGCGGCCCGGGCGCGGCCTGTGCTCAGTGGCCGATGCCCAGGGCTTCGGCCTGGCGCACCAGCTCGGCCAGCGAGCGCACGCCCATCTTGCGCATCACGTTGCCGCGGTGGATCTTCACCGTGATCTCGCTCAACTGCAGTTCGGCGGCCACCTGCTTGTTCATCAGGCCCGACACCACCAGCGCCATCACTTCGCGCTCGCGGCTGGTCAGGGTGGCGTAGTGCGCGCGCACGCCGTCCAGCGCGCCATCGCTCTGGCGGCGCTGGCGGTCGCGCTCGATGGCTGCGGTCACCGCATCCAGCATGTCCTGGTCGCGGAAGGGCTTGGCCAGGAAATCCACCGCGCCGGCCTTCATCGCCTTCACCGTCATCGGAATGTCGCCATGGCCGGTCATGAACACCACCGGCAGGGCCACGCCCTGGGCGGCCAGCTGGGCCTGCACATCCAGACCGCTCACGCCCTGCAGGCGCACGTCCAGCACGATGCAGCCGGGCACATCGGGCAGCGGCTGCGCGCCCAGTTCGCCAGGGGCCGCGTACAAGCGCGTCTGCAGCCCGACCGAGCGCAGCAGGCTGTCCAGCGAGGTGCGCACGGACGGATCGTCATCCACGATCACCACCAACGGCGGCGCAGCGGGTGGGGGCGCGGAACGATGCATGTCAGGCGGTCTCCGGTGCAGTGGCCAGCAGCAGGGTAAAGCAGGTGCCGGTGCCGGGCGTGCTGCGCACCTGCAGCTGGCCGCCGTGGGCTTCCACGGTGGTGCGGCAGATCGGCAGGCCCATGCCCATGCCCTGCGGCTTGGTGGTGAAGAAGGGCTCGAACAGGCGCGCCACGTGTTCGGCGGCGATGCCCGGGCCGGTGTCGCTCACGTCGATGCGCACGTGGCCGTCGATCGCCTGCAGTTCGATGTGCAGGGCGCGCACGCCGGGCTGCCCGCTCATGGCCTGGCAGGCATTCAACAGCAGGTTCACCAGCACTTGCTGCAGCTGGATGCGCTGGCCCGGCACGTCCGGCAGCGCGGCCACCTGGTCCACCTGCACCTGCACCTGCTCGCGCTGCAGCTCGTGCTGCAGCAGGCGCAGGGCATCGTCCACCAGCACGGCCGGGGCCAGCACTTCGTGCGCGGGCGGCGTCTTGCCCAGGAAGTCGCGCACGTTCTTGACGATGCCGCTGGCACGGCGCCCTTCGGCAATGGTGCGTTCGATCGCCAGTTCCACTTCGTGCAGTTCTGGCTGCGGTCGGCGCAGCCAGCGCAGCCCCGCCTCGCCATTGGTCACCACTGCCATCAGCGGCTGGTTCACCTCGTGCGCCAGCGACGCGGTCAGTTCACCCAGGGTGGCCACGCGGCTGGCATGGGCCAGTTCGGCCTGCGCGGCCAAGGCACGGGCCTCGGCCTGCTTGCGCTCGTGGATGTCGACCACGAACACCAGCACCGTGCCATCGCCTTCGCGGCGGTCGGGGAAGGTGATGGTGAACAGCACCGGCACCGTGCTGCCGTCGGCGCGCACGATGGATGTCTCGCCTTCGCAGTGCGGCGCGCCGGCAACGAAGGCGGCCAGCGATGCGGCGAAGGTGCGGTCGTCGTCGGCCAGCACCGCATCGACCGTCGCCGGTGGTGCACCTTCGCCGATCAGGCGGCGGAAGGCCGGGTTCAGGCCCACCAGGCGCGCCCGTTGCCGGAAGCGGGTGAGCGCCTGCGGAGAGGCCTGCAGATAGGCCTGCAGCTGCGCACGATCGCCCACCCCATGCCGCGACAGTTCGGCCTGCACCTCGCTCCAGTCCTGTTCCACCACGCCGATGCGGCTGCCGTCGAACATGCGCCGGTAGCGCTGTTCGCTGCGCACCAGCGCGGCGTGTGCGGCCTGCCGTTCGCTTACATCGGTATGCGTTTCCAGCACCCGCAGCGGCCGCCCTTGGCGATCGCGCTGCAACACCCAGCGGCTTTCCAGCCACAGGGTGCGGCCGTCACGGGTGCGCTGCGCCAGCAGGCCTTCCCAGCGGTCGTGCTGCAGCAGGTCCGCTTCAATCTGCGAGCGCGGCGCCGGGTAGCGGGTCTGCAGCAGGCGGTCGGCGGGTTGGCCGGCAGCTTCTTCGCGGCTCCAGCCGTATACCTGCTCGGCGGTCAGGTTCCAGAACCCGATCACCCCGGCCGGGTCGCGCACGAAGATCATGTCGTGCGACAGGTCCAGCAGCACGGCCTGGTCGGCCAGGGTGCGCATGGAACGCTGGTTCTGCAGGGCCAGCACGGCAGCGATCGCGATCGCCACCAGGCTGACCAGTGCGCGCACGGTCTGCGGCCCCACGTGGTCGATGCCGTGCGTATCCAGGTAGGCGCACAGGGTCAGCCCGGCGCCGGCCACGGCCACGGCGATGATGTCGCCGCGGCGGCCGGTGCGCGCCACCAGCAGCACCGGCAGCACGTACAGCACCGCCACCGCGCCTTCCAGCGTGGACAGCGTGTCGAACAGGGCGATGGCCAGCACCACCACGCAGGCCACCGCACGCAGTGCCATGGCAGGAATGATCCGGTGCGGGAACACCACGTCGCCGCCGCCACTGGGGTGCGGTGCCGGGGTCCAGGGGGATGGGGTGCGCGGCGTTGGCATCGGGCCTCCTGTGCCAGGGTGGGGCGCCGCCTGTCGGCCACGCCGAAAGACCGCTGCTACGGTCCCTTGCCCGCCCATGCTGGGCAAGGACCCGGCCCGGCGTCTTGCACGGATGTGCGCAGCCGGCCGGGCAAACCAAGGTATGCCCCGCACGATACCCAGGTGCAATGGGCGCCGGCCCGCGCGCTGCCTACGCTGGATCCGTCCCCTACTGGAACCGCCGTCATGACCGCTCCCACCTTTTCCAGCGCCCTGCGCGTACGCAACGACCTGGGCGCGCAGGCCGCCGCCGATCTGGCCCCGGCGCTGACCGCGCTGCTGGCCGACATGTTCGCGCTGTACCTGAAGACCAAGAACTTCCATTGGCACATGAGCGGTCCGCACTTCCGCGATTACCACCTGATGCTGGACGAACAGTCTGCGCAGGTGCTGGCCACCACCGATGCCATTGCCGAGCGTGCGCGCAAGGTCGGCGGCACCACCCTGCGTTCGATCGGCCACATCCAGCGCATCCAGCGCCTGCTGGATAACGATGCCGACTATGTCACCGCGCAGGACATGCTGGCCGAACTGGCCGACGACAACCGCCGCCTGGTCGGCTTCCTGCGTGCCACCCATGGCGTGTGCAGCGAGTACGGCGACGTGGCCAGCACCAGCCTGATCGAAACCTGGATCGACGAGGCCGAACGCCGCAGCTGGTTCCTGGGCGCCTGCCGCGAAACCCGCTGATCACTCGACCCGTCCGCATTGCAAGGAGAGCGGTAATGCACACCCCATTGGCAGTGGCTCCCGCCGAGCCGTCCCCCGCCAGCCGCCTGGCCATGCTGGGCCATGATCTGAACAACGTGCTGCAGGCGGCCGCCGCCGCGATCGGGCTGGCACTGCAGGGCGGCCGCCTGGGCCCGGCCGACAGCGCGCTGCTGGACGTGGCCGGGCAGGCCCTGCAGCAGGGCGCCGGCATGGCCCGGCTGTTCCTGGGCCAGGACATTCCGCGTCCGTGCAGCAGTGACGGCGTGGATCTGGCCGAGCTGGTGCAGGAAATGGCGCCGCTGCTGCGGCATGCCGTCGCCCCGGCCCTGCAGCTGGAACTGGATGCCTGCGCGCTGTCCGGACGCGTGCAGGTGGACCGCAGTGCCCTGCAGCGTGCGCTGGTGAACCTGGCCCTGAACGCGCGCGAAGCCTGCGCGCCGGGCGCGCGGCTGCGCATCAGCACCGACACCTGCACCCTGGTGGTGGCCCGCCCCGGCCGCATACCGGGCCGCTACGGCATCGTGCGGGTGGCCGACAACGGGCCGGGCATCGACCCGGCCGTTGCCGCGCGCGTGTTCGAGCCCGGCGCCAGCAGCCGCGGCCCGGGGCGCGGCCTCGGCCTGGCCCAGGTGCGCGCCGCCGTGGAAGCCAGCGGTGGCTTCGTGGATGTGCAGTCCTCGCCACGCCGCGGCACCTGCTTCCTGCTGGCCCTGCCCAGCACGATCGCCTGATTCCTACGGAGAACGTCATGTCTGTTTCTGCCATGCCCCTGTCCCGTCACGTCCGTTCGCTGGCCCACGCAGAACTGGCCCATGCCAGTGCGCTGGGCGAAGTCCGCCGCCTGGATGGCACGGCGTTCCCGCTGCTGCAGGGGCTGTCGATCAAGCGCCTGCGGCTGGAAGCCGACGCCATGCGCGAAGCGCACTGGCATGCCAATGCCGATGAACTGGCCTACGTCTGCCAGGGCCAGGTGCGCGTGCAGGTGATCGACAACGGTGACCAGGTGAGTGCGTTTGTCGTGTCAGAAGGGCAGATGTTCCACATTCCCAGCGGTGCCCTGCACCTGATTGAAAACCTGGGCCCCGCTCGCGCCGAACTGATCATCGCCTTCAGCCATGCGCACCCGCAGGATTTCTCGCTGCAGGCGGCCTTCGGTGCGATGAGCGATGCGGTGCTGGGCAACACCTTCGATCTGCCCGCCAGCGCCTTTGCGGCGCTGCCGCGCGATACTGGCAGCCGCTATCTGGTACCGCGTCCGCGGGGTCTGCCGCCTGCGTCACCCGATCACGCGCAGCCACTGCGCTTCGACGTGGAAGCGCAGTCGGCGCCGGTGACCTTCCCGTATGGGCACGCACGGGTCGCCCGCAGCCAGTTCTGGCCCGCACTGCGCCACCTGGCCATGTACTCGCTGCAGATTGGCGAAGACGGCATGCGCGAACCGCACTGGCACCCCGATACCGCCGAGATGGGCTACGTACACCGCGGCCATGCCCGCATGACCGTGCTCGACCCCGACGGCAGCACCGACACCTACCTGCTGTCACCGGGCGATGTGTACTTCATTCCCCCGGCCTACCCACACCAGATCGAAGCACTGGGGCAGGACATCCACTTCCTGGTGTTCTTCGACCGGCCGATGCCCGCCGATATCGGCTACCGCCTGTGTGGCGCGGCACTGCCACCGGCCACCCTGGCCGCGACCTTCGGCGTGCCGGTGGAGCGCATGCCGGTGCTGCCGGCCACCGCCCGCGACCCGCTGATCGTGGCCCGTGGCAATCCTCTCGATCCCTGCACCTGAAGTAGGCCACCATGGGGGCCTTCCCGGGGAGGCCTGCGCATGCGCGGTATCGACTTCAGTTCCTGGCAGGGGGTGCTGTCCACGCTGGCCGGGCTGGTGCTGATCACCCTGCTGGGCGTGGGCATCCGCCTGCTGGTGATGCAGACCCTGCAGCAGCGCCGCGAGCGTGAGAACCGGCAGATCAACGAGCGCCTGCGCACGCTGATGGCCGCCTACAAGACATTGGGCGGCTCGTTCACCGGCGATCTGGGCGTGGACCCTACCCATCTGCGCGAACTGCGCCAGCGCGCCCACGAAAGCGGCAGCGCCGAGCCCGGCTCGGAGCGTGCACGGCGCATCCGCGATGCAGTGGAGGCGGCGTTGTCGGACATCCTGCTGCTGGGCACCGACGAACAGGTGCGGCTGGCCGCGCGCGCCGCCACCGAACTGGCGCAGGGCCGGCCGGTGCATACCCACGACCTGGTGGTATCGCTGCGTGATTTCGTGCGCCAGGCACTGGATCTGGCCCCGGTGCCGACCGACCTGCAGATTCCACCGCAGGGCCCGACCCGTCCGGCCAGTGGCGGTGGCGGCAGCAACAAGGCACGTGGCGGCGAGGGCGAGGCCAAGGGCGGTCGCGGTGGTGGGGGCGGTGGCGGTGGAGCGGGCGCCGGCATGGGCGGCCTCGGCCTGGGGGCCGGCGCCGCGTTGGGAGCCGGCCATGCCAGCGAAGACGACCCCAGCGCGCGCTGAGTCGCTTCGCTTCGGGTCGGTCAGGGCAACAGATCGAGGATCGGCACGAAGCCGCCATAGATCATCCGCGCGCCATCGAAGGGCATCGGGTTCTTCGACGGATCCATGCGCGGGTCCTCCATCATCTTCTGCATGCCCGCATCGCGGGTGGCCTTGTCGGGCCATTCAATCCAGGAAAACACCACCGTCTCATCCGGCGTGGCCTTCACCGCGCCGAAGAAGTCGGTGGTCTTGCCTGGCGGCACATCGTCGCCCCAGCACTCGACCACGCGCAGCGCGCCGTATTCGATGAACACGACGTCGCCCATGCGGGCGTGGGCCAGGAATTTTTCCTTGTTGGCGGTGGGCACCGCCAGGACGAAACCATCGATGTAGCTCATCACTTGCCTCCGTGGTGGACCGTGGCGGATGCACGGCCTTGCTGGTTCGACGAATGCGGGCGCGTGCAATCGACACGCCTGTGCCCATTGGAATGCAGTGCATGTGCACGCAGCGCGCGCGTATGCCAGAAACTGCCTGAATCAAGCCAGAAAATTCAGCAATGCGAAGACCGTGGTTTTCAGGGAGCGTTGTGTCGAATAACGGAGAATTTACATTCCCGATGCGATGGCGCCCTGGCGCTGCTGCACACCATAAGAAAGTAAAGGTGTACCCCCATGAAGAATTCGCTGATTGCCCTGGCTCTGGCCGCTGCCCTGCCGTTCACCGCTTCGGCCGCTGAAAACCTGTCCTACAACTACGCCGAGGCTGACTACGCCAAGACCGACGTTGATGGCGTGAAGGCCGACGGTTACGGCGTCAAGGGTTCCTACGGCTTCCTGCCGAACTTCCATGCCTTCGGTGAATACAGCCGTCAGGAAGTGGACCACACCAACATCAAGGTCGACCAGTGGAAGGTCGGTGCCGGTTACAACGTTGAAATCGCACCGTCCAGCGACTTCGTCGCCCGCGTGGCCTACCAGAAGTTCGACCAGAAGCACGGCCTGGACTTCAACGGCTACAGCGCTGAAGCCGGTATCCGCACTGCCTTCGGCGCCCACGCCGAAGTCTATGGCCTGGTCGGCTACGAAGATTATTCGAAGAAGCACGGCGTGGACATCGACGGCCAGTGGTACGGCCGCCTGGGTGGCCAGGTGAAGCTGAACCAGAACTGGGGCGTGAACGGCGAGCTGAAGATGAACCGCCACGGCGACAAGGAATACACCGTCGGCCCGCGCTTCAGCTGGTAATCGCTGCGCCGCGCGCCGCGCGCCGTGCGCGCAGGCAACGCACGAACAGGCCCGGTCTTGACCGGGCCTGTTCTGTTTTCAGCTATCGAAACCGCGCATGACCATTGGGCGGCGCCCGTGCTGCATTGCAACGAATTGGATTCCGCAGCGCGCGACGGCGGCCTACGGTGGCATTCCCGAAATGCCGGATATGCAGCGATGCCCGTCCTTCCGCCCCTGCTACCCGACCGGCCGCGCCGGCTGGCACTGTTGGATCCGCACCCGGTACTGCGGCTGGGCGTGGAAGTGCTGCTGCGGCAGCACAGCGGTGTGGAAGTGTGTGGCAGCTACGCCGATGAGGGCGAACTGCTGCAGCAGCTGCGCCGCGAGCCCGGCGGTATCGATCTGCTGTTGATCGATGCACTGCCACTGGGCGACCTGGGCGATGGCATGGCGCTGCTGCGCCGGTTGTCCCGCCAGTGGCCGCAGCTGCCGGTGCTGGTGTTGTCGGCGCACTGCAACGCCAGCACGGTCACCACGGCCATGCAGGCCGGTGCACGCGGTTTCCTGTCCAAGGCCACCGCGCCCGACGTGCTGCTGCGCGCGGTGGATGTGGTATCGCGCGGCGGCCGCTTCGTGCCCCCCGACCTGCGCGCCCAGCTCAGCCGCTCGCGCACGCTGCGCGCGGTGGCGCCCACTCTGGCGCCGCTCAGCCGACGCGAACGCGAAGTGCTGCGGCTGGTGCTGCAGGGCTGCAGCACCGGCGAAATGGCCCTGCGCTTCCAGCGTGCGGCCAGCACCATCAGCACCCAGAAGAAGACCGCCTACCAGAAGCTGGGCATCCGCAGCGATGGCGAACTGTTCCGCATCCGCCACCTGCTGGAATGCAGCTGAGCCCGGCTTACTGGCCCTGGTACTGCTTTTCTTCCACCAGCGCCGAACCGGCCACGCGGTTGATCTCGTTCTTCACCACGATGCGTTCGCCGTTGGTGCCGTACACGCCGCGTGCCAACTGCACGAAGGCATCGTCGAACACCTGCGCCGCTTCCTTGTCGCGCAGCTGGTCCTGGATGTCCCACATGCGCTCGTTGATCTCCTTCAGCTGCACCTTCAGCGCCTGCAGCGCGGGCTGCGCCTGCAGCTGCTGCTGCAGCAGCGGCAGCAGGCCGTCCAGTTCGGTGCGCACGTTGGCGACCTTGGCCGCATCGGTGATGCGTTCGGCCTTGATCTCGAGAATGGTGATCTTGTCGATCAGCTCGCCGATCGATACCGGGGTGAGAATGGCGTCCACGCGACTACTTCCTGGAAACAGGCGGCCATGATAACGCGCCTGTTCCCTGCCATCGCCGACGCTCAGGCATCTGCACGGGCTCCGACAGCGCCAGGCAGCCACAGCAGCAGGGCCAGCACTGCCACGCTGGCACCGGCCACGCACACGCCGGTCCAGCCGAAGTGCTGGTAGACCTGCGCCGACAGCAGCGAACCCAGCGAGCCACCGATGAAATAGCCGGTCATGTAGCCGGCGTTGAGGCGATTGCGCGCTTGCGGCTGCAGGGCGTAGATCAGATTCTGGTTGCTGACATGCAGCAGCTGTGCGGCCAGGTCCAGTACCACCACGCCCACCAGCAGCGCCAGCAGCGAGTGCGCCGACAGCCCCAGCGGCAGCCAGGACAGCAGCAGCATCAGCAGCGCGATGGCGGTTGCGCGGCCGGCTTGGCCGCGGTCGGCCATACGCCCGGCCAGGCCCGCGGCCAGCGTGCCGGCAGCGCCGACCAGGCCGAACAGACCGATGGTAGCGTCGCTGTAGGCGTAGGGCGGCTGCGCCAGCAGGAACGCCAGCGGTGTCCAGAAGATGGCGAACATGGCAAAGCTGCAGGCGCCCAGCAGGGTGCGCTGGCGCAGCACCGGCTCCTGCACGAACAGCGTGCCGATCGAACGCAGCAGGGCGAAATAGCCCAGCCCGGCCGAGTGATGGAAGCGTGGCAGGCCGCGCTGCAGCGCCGCGGCGGTCAGCACCAGCACGCCAGCGGCGATGGCATAGACCAGGCGCCAGTCGCCCAGGCTGGACAGCAGCCCGGCCACCGTGCGCGCCAGCAGGATGCCCAGCAGCAGGCCGCTCATCAACGTACCCACCACGCGACCGCGGTGTTCCGGCGCGGCCAGGGTGGCCGCGAAGGGCACCAGCACCTGCGCCACCACCGAGAACAGACCGGTGATGGCCGTGCCCACCAGCAGCCAGGTCAGGCTGGGCGCGCAGGCGCTGATCACCAGACCGCCGGCCGACAGCAGGCTCATCACCACGATCAGGCGCCGCCGCTCGAACAGATCGCCCAGCGGCACCAGCAGGATCAGGCCGGCGGCATAGCTCAGCTGCGCGGCGGTCACCACCATGCCCACCTGCCCGAACGGCACGCCGAAGGCATCGGCGATGGTATGCAGCAGCGGCTGAGCGTAATAGTTGCTGGCCACCGCTACGCCGGTTGCCACCGACATCAGCAGCACCTGCCAGCGGTGCAGGGGGGGAAGGGCAGGGCTCACGCGTTGTTCCGTAGTGCAGGGGCGCACAGTGTCCGCCTGCTGCGCCCATGATGGAAATGAATCATCATCATCCCTGTCATCTGAAAATGAGATACATGGGTGAACCTGAAGCAGCTTGAATTTGCCGTGGCCCTGGCCGAAGAAGGCAATTTCACCCGTGCCGCCGCGCGCTGCCACGTGGTGCAGTCGGCGCTCAGCCACCAGATCGCGCATCTGGAACAGGAACTGGGCACGCCGCTGTTCGAGCGCCTGCCGCGCCAGGTGCGCACCACCGCGGCCGGTGAAGCGCTGCTGGTGCATGCGCGGCAGGTGCTGGCCAGCCTGCGCCATCTGCGCGCCGACGTGGCGGCGGTCAGCGGTGAAGTCCGCGGCATGCTGGCCATCGGCCAGATCTCCTCACTCACCGACATCGACGTGGTCGCGCTGCTGGCCGCGTTCCAGCAGGCGCACCCGCAGGTGGAATTCCAGCTGCGGGTGGACAAGAGCGAGACCTTGATCGAGCAGGTGCAGGCGCGCGTGCTGGACGTGGCCCTGGTGGGGTTGGCGCCGTCGGCGCAGCTGGATGGGGTGTGCCAGCAGGTGCTGCTGGAAGAGGACCTGGTGGCGGTGCTGGCGCCAGGCCATCGGCTGGCAGGCCGGCGGCGGTTGGCCCTGGCCGATCTGCAGGACGAAGCGCTGGTGGATTTCCCGCGCGGCACCGGTGCGCGGCGCCAGACCGACGATGCCTTCGCTGCGGCCGGGCTGCCGCATGCGGTGCGCTTCGAGGTCAACCTGATGGAACTGGTGGAACGCTTCGTGCGGCAGGGCCTGGCGATCGGCATCGTGCCGGTGTCGATTGCCGCCGGCTTCCAGCACGTGCAGCAGGTGCCGCTGCAGCCCACGCCCACGCGCCGCGTGCACCTGGTCTGGCAGCGCCTGCCGACCCCGGCCGCGCGTGCCTTCGTGCAGGCCGTGCTCAGCCGCGCAGGCGCAGGCTCAGGCCCTTGAGGAAGTTGCGCAGCATCTGGTCCAGGCAGCGCCGGTAGTTGGTGTGGCCGGGCTGGCGGAACAGCGCGCCCACTTCCGACTTGGACACACGGAAGCCGGCACTGGCGAAGATCTCCATCAGGTCCACATCGCGCAGCTGGAAGGCCACGCGCAGCTTCTTCAGCACCAGGTTGTTGTCGATGCGGGTTTCCACCGGGCGCAGCGGCTGGCTTTCGTCGCGGCCGCGCAGGTGCACGATCAGGCCATCCAGGAAATGCGCCAGGGCACTGTCGCTCATCGCCTGGAAGCCGGGCTCGTCCTCGCGCAGCAGCCAGGCTTTCACCTGCTCGTTATCCACGGCGAACGCCGGGTCGGCCATCTGGCACAGGGTCACCACGTGGTGGTCGCCCAGATCCAGGGAATAGCGCACGCTGCGCAGGACATCGTTGTTGATCATGGCCCATTGTACCGGCCCGGCCGCTGTCACCGGACTGTCACCGGATTGCAGCATCGTGGGCGCTCTCCCGCACAGGTCCTCGCGATGCGCCGGTTCGTTCTCTCTGCCCTGCTGCTGGCAAGCAGCTTCAGCGCCAGCGCGCAGGCCCCGTACGTACCGCTGGAACAGCGGCTGAGCGCGGCGCAGCTGGCCGAGATCGGGCTCAGCCCGGCACAGCTGCAGGCGCTGAACCGCGCGCTGCGCCAGGCCGAAGGGCCGGGGCCGGAAACCCGCACCGCCGCCGCGCCGGTGCCGGCGGGCGTCCCCGCGCCGGCCGCCATGCACCTGGGGCTGGAAGAGGGCCCGGTGAGCGCGCGGCTGGTGGGCGAGGTGGCCGGCTGGGCGCCGGGCACCGTGTTCACTCTGGACAACGGCCAGCAATGGCAGGTCATGAAGGGTCAGATGAAGTTGCGCGCGCCGCTGCAGGCGCCGCAGATCGAAGTGATACCGGGCATTGCCGGGCGCTGGTTCCTGCAGGTCGATGAAGACCTGCCCAAGGCGCGGGTGTTCCGCCTGCGCTGAGCGATGCCGGGGTCGGATCCCGGTGCCACGGGCTCCGGGCGCTGACCCCAACCCGGGCATCCCGCCGGGGCACCCCGGCCCGATATGGCAAACGCAGGCGGCGGCCGACGGTGCCAGAATGGGGGTCTGGTTCCCCACGGAGTTGTCTGCATGACCCGCACCGTCCTGATTACCGGCGCCACGTCCGGCTTCGGCGCCGCCGCCGTCCATCGCTTCGCCCAGGCCGGGTGGAAGGTGATCGCCACCGGCCGCCGAGGTGAGCGCCTGCAGCCGCTGGTCGACCGCTACGGCAAGGACGTGGTGCACGCGGCGGTGTTCGACGTGCGCGATCCGGTGGCGATGGAGGCCGCGCTGCTGGCCCTGCCGCCGGCCTTTGGCGATATCGATCTGCTGGTGAACAACGCCGGCCTCGCCCAGGGCACGGCGCCTGCGCAGAGCGCCAGTCTGAAGGACTGGACCACCATGATCGATACCAATATCACCGCGCTGGTCACGCTCACCCACCGCCTGCTGCCGCAGCTGGTGGAGCGCAAGGGCGCGATCATCAACATTTCTTCAGTGGCCGGGGTCTACCCGTACCCGGGCGGCAACGCCTACGGCGGCACCAAGGCCTTCGTCAGCCAGTTCTCGCTGGGGCTGCGTTCGGACCTGCACGGCACCGGCGTGCGCGTGACCACCATCGAGCCGGGCATGGCCGAAACCGAGTTCACCGTGGTGCGCACCCATGGCGACCAGGCCGCCTCGGACAAGCTGTACACCGGCGCCAACCCGATGACCGCCGAAGACATCGCCGAACAGATCTTCTGGGTGGCCACGCTGCCGCCGCACCTGAACATCAATCGGCTGGAGCTGATGCCGGTCAGTCAGTCGTTCGCCGGCTTCCAGGTCGCCCGCGGGTTGTAGAGTCGAGCCATGCTCGACTGCGCCATTGCCGTCGTAGAGTCGAGCTTGCTCGAATGATTTCAACGGCAGTCGAGCAAGCTCGACTCTACAAAAGCAAAAAGCCGGGCATTGCCCGGCTTTTCAACTTACTGCGCCTTGATCGCCATCGCCTGCAGCCCGGTGCCATCCAGCTTCTGCTTGGCTTCGGCCAGCTCGCCGGCGCTGCCGTACGGCCCCATGCGCACGCGGTACACGGTCTTGCCGTTGATCTGCGCCGATTCCACGCGTGCGGCCAGGCCCATCATGGCCAGCTTGGCCTTGGTCGCCTCCGCATCGCCAGACGCACCGAAGGCGCCGGCCTGCAGGATGTAGCGCGTGTTGTCAGCGGCGGCCACCGGTGCCGCAGCCGCAGCCGGCGGCTGCGCCGCGGTTTCGGTGCGTACCGGTGCGGTGGCCGGCGGGGTCGCCGCTGCCGCCGCGGGGCGTTCACTCAACGGCGCCGGCAACGGGCGTTCGCTGGCGGTAACCGCAGCGGTGCTGGCCACGCTGGCCGTTGCCACCGGCGCGGCAGCCGGTGCCGCCGCAGGCGCAGCCGGAACCGGCTTGCCTTCCAATGCCGCCTGCGCGCGCTGCGCCTCGGCCTTGGCCCGGCGCAGTTCCTCGGCCCGCGCGCTGGCGGCCAGTTCGGCGTCGGACATCTCCACTTCCTTGCCCGGCAGCAGGGTATAGAAGTCGTACTGGGTGGCGGCCGGCTTTTCCGCTTCAGCCGGCTTGGCGGCAGCGGCCGGCGTGGCCGGCTGGCTGCCGACATCGGCATCGGCGTCGGCCACCGGGGCCGGCTGCGCGTTCGGGTTCGGCTGCGGCCCGGCACGCAGGAAACCATCGCCTTCGCCCTTGAACAGATTGGGCGCCGCCAAAAACACCACGGCGGCAATGGCCACACCGGCCACCAGCCACACCCATCCGGGCGTGCCCTGGCTGCTGCTGTTGCGCCTGGCCTGTGTTTTGCCGCGTCGTGCTGCCATGTCTACTGCTTCTCCGGGGAATTACATTTTTTCCGGGGCGCTGACGCCCAGGAGGTCGAGGCCGTTGGCCAGCACCTGCCGTGCCGCATTGGCCAGGGCCAGGCGTGCATCCAGCTCGGACTGATCCAGTTCGAGGATCTTCTTGCTCTGATACCACGTGTGGAAGGCGTGTGCCAGTTCGCGCAGGTACTGCGCCACCAGGTGCGGTTCCATCAGCGTGCCGGCCGATTCCACCACTTCCGGGTAGCGCGACATTTCCACCATCAGCCACAGCGAAGCTTCGTCGTCCAGCGTGGTCAGACCGGCCAGGCCGGCGCTGGGCGAATGGGTGATGCCCTTTTCCTGAGCCTGGCGCAGCAGGCTGCACACGCGTGCATGCGCGTACTGCACGTAGAACACCGGGTTGTCGTTGCTCTGCTGGCGGGCCAGGTCGATGTCGAAGGTCAGCTGCGAATCGGGCTTGCGCGCGATCAGGAACCAACGGGTGGCATCACGGCCGGCTTCGTCGATCAGGTCGCGCAGGGTGAAGTAGCTGCCGGCACGCTTGGACAGCTTCACTTCTTCGCCGCCACGCATCACCGTCACCATCTGGTGCAGCACATACTCAGGCCAGCCCTGCGGAATACCCACTTCCATGGCCTGCAGGCCGGCGCGCACGCGTGCCAGCGAACCGTGGTGGTCGGCACCCAGTTCAGTGATCGCGCGCTCGTAGCCACGCTGCCACTTGGACAGGTGGTAGGCCACGTCCGGCACGAAGTAGGTGAAGGTGCCGTCGGACTTGCGCATCACGCGGTCCTTGTCGTCACCGAAGTCGGTGCTGCGCAGCCACAGTGCGCCGCCTTCCTCGTAGGTGTGGCCCGAGGCCTGCAGCTTGGCCACCGCTTCGGCCACCTTGCCGTCGGCGTACAGCGAGCTTTCCAGGAAGTAGATGTCGAAATCCACGCCGAACGCGGCCAGGTCCAGGTTCTGCTCGTTGCGCAGGTAGGCCACGGCAAAGCGACGGATGGCCTGCAGGTCGTCCGGGTCCTTGGCGCCGACCACGGTGGTGCCTTCCAGGTCCACGCTGGCGCCGGCCATGTAGGCACGGCCCACATCGGCAATGTATTCGCCGCGGTAGCCGCCTTCGGGCCAACCGTCCTGGTCGGGGGCGATGCCCTTCACGCGGGCCTGGGTGGACAGCGCCAGGTTCTCGATCTGCACGCCGGCGTCGTTGTAATAGAACTCGCGCTTGGCGTTCCAGCCGTTGGCATCCAGCACGCGGGCAATGCAGTCACCGATGGCCGCCGCGCGGCCGTGGCCGACATGCAGCGGGCCGGTCGGATTGGCCGACACATACTCCACGCCCACCGTGCGGCCATTGCCGGACAGGTTGTGGCCGTAGTCGTGGGCTTCCTTCAGCACCAGCGCGGCTTCGCGCTGGTAGGCGGCCGGGGCCAGGTGGAAATTGATGAAGCCCGGGCCGGCGATCTCGACCTTGCTGACGTCCTCGCTGCGCGGCAGTGCGTCCACCAGGGCCTGCGCCACGGCGCGCGGGTTGCTGCGCGCGGCCTTGGCCAGCAGCATGGCGGCGTTGGTGGCGAAGTCGCCATGCTCGCGGGTCTTCGGGCGTTCGACCACGAAGTCCGGCGTCAGGGTGTCGGCGGGCAGGGTGCCATTGGCGCGCAAGGCTTCGATGCCTTGGTTGATCAGGGCGCGGAGGAGATTTTTCACGAGGCCTGCTGTGAGAATGAGCGGCGGAATCGCCCATTTTAGCGCAGATACCGGTCAACCCGCTGACCGGGCGCCTGCGGCCGGGGCTGCCGCCGTGGCCGGTTCAGCCGGGCAGGCGGGCGTTCACCTTTGGCAGAAGACCCCGTTCAGCAAACGACACCGGGCGCCCTTCGCCCACCACGAAGTGGTCCAGCAGGCGCACGTCCACCATGGCCAGGGCCTGCTGCAGTTCGCGGGTGATGCGGGTATCGGCGGCCGACGGTTCAGGATCGCCGGAGGGGTGGTTGTGGCTGAGAATGACCGCCGCGGCGTTGTGCAGCAGGGCCCGGCGCACCACTTCGCGCGGGTAGACCGGGGCGGCATTGATCGTGCCCTGGAACAGTTCCTCGCAGGCCAGCAGGCGGTGGCGGTTGTCCAGGAACAGGGCCATGAAGATTTCCCGGGGCTGGCCGCGCAGCCGGTGCTGCAGGTAGCGGCCCACGGCGCTGGGGTTCTCGCCCACGCACTCGCCCTGCTGCAGCTCGGCGGCCAGGTAGCGCTGGGCCAGCTCCAGACCCGCGGCCAGGGTGCAACTGCGCGCCGGGCCCAGCCCGGGCAGGCGGGTCAGTTCGGCGGGCGGTCGGTCCAGCAGCACCCGTAACGGGCCGTGGGCCTGCAGCAGGTCGCGCGCGGTCTGCACGGCGTCGCGCCCGCCGAAGCCCGAGCCCAGGAACAGGGCGAGCAGTTCGGCATCGGACAGTGCGGCCGGACCGCGGGCCAGCAGCTTTTCGCGGGGGCGTTCGTTCTCGGGCCAGTCGAGGATGGTCATGGCCCATCGTGGCCGCCGGCGATCGTCGCGGGCATCGGCGCTTGCCGCGCCCTGGGGTGGGGCAAGCCCTCAATCGCGCTGGCGCTTCAGGTACTCGTACAGTTCCTGGTTGCTGTGCAGGCCCAGCTTGCGCTTGGCTTCGGCCTTCTGCCGGCTGATGGTCTTGGCGCTGCGGCCGCTGTGGTCGGCAATGGCGTTCACGCTCAGACCCTCGGCCAGCAGCTGCATCACTTCCTGCTCGCGCGCCGACAGCGGCGAGGGCTCGCGCTGGAACATCAGGTCACGTGACTGCAGGTGCCGGCGCAGCTGCTGGGAAACGAACACCTGCCCGCCCATGGCCGCATGCAGCGCCTGCGGCAGCTCGGCAAAGTCGGCGGCCTTGTCGACCAGGCCATGCACGCCATCACGCAGCAGCCCATCCAGCAGGCCGGGATGGCGCGCGCCGGTCAGTACCACCACGGGCAGCTGTGGGTGCCGCTCGCGCAGGGCGGCCACCAGTTCCGGGCCGTCCGGACCGGGGCCGGGCATGGTCAGGTCGGTCAGCACGGCATGGCAGCGGCGTTCATCCACCAGCTGCAGCAGGCCGGCGCCATCGCAGGCGGCGCCGGCCACATCCAGCCGGTGGCGTTCGAGCACGATGCGGATGCCGTGCAGGACCACCGGGTGGTCGTCGGCAATGATGATGCGCGGGTGCACGGCATGCTCCTGGGAAAACAAGCGGCACACGCGGTGTGGCCGCCCATGATTCTGCAAAACAGCGCGGTCGCACAGGTATAGGAAAGTTCCGAATCGAACAACGGTCGAAGCGGAACTTCATGTGGTCATAACCCTATGTGCTGATAGCGGCCCGCTATGTGCGCCATGCACCGGGACGCCACCGCCCTTCGGGTAAGCTAGCGCCCTCGTTTGCACAGGAATTCCAGGTGGCTGATTCTCCCAACGCCTCCCCCGCGCCGGCCCGCGCGCTGGCGGGCCAGAAACTGCTGTTGTGCGTGGGCGGTGGCATCGCTGCGTACAAGGCCCTGGAACTGGTGCGGCGCCTGCGTGATGCCGGCGCCCTGGTGCAGGTGGCGATGACCGCCGGTGCGCAGCAGTTCGTCACCCCGCTCAGCTTCCAGGCGCTGTCTGGCCAGCCGACCCGCACCACGCTGTGGGACAGCGCGGCCGAGCAGGCCATGGGCCATATCGAACTGGCGCGCTGGGCCGACCGTATCGTGGTCGCCCCCGGCACCGCCGATCTGCTGGCCCGCCTGGCCCACGGCCACGCCGACGACCTGGTCAGCACGCTGTGCCTGGCCAGCACCGCGCCGCTGACCGTGTGCCCGGCCATGAACCACCGCATGTGGCTGCACCCGGCCACCCAGGCCAACATCGCCCTGCTGCGCCAGCGCGGCGCGCAGGTGATCGGCCCGGTGGACGGCCCGCTGGCCGAAGGCGAATCGGGCCCCGGCCGGCTGGCCGAACCGGGCGACATCGTGGCCGCGCTGGCCGCCGTGGGGGCGCCGCCGGTGGCCGAGGCCGCGCCGGAAACCCGCGCGCTGCAGGGCCTGCGCCTGCTCATCAGTGCCGGCCCGACCTATGAAGACATCGACCCGGTGCGCTACGTCGGCAACCGCAGCAGCGGCAAGATGGGCTTCGCCCTGGCCGCAGCGGCCGCCACGATGGGCGCGCAGGTGGTGCTGGTCAGCGGCCCGGTGCAGCTGCCCACGCCGCCCGGCGTGCAGCGCGTGGATGTGCGCTCGGCCGCGCAGATGCGCCAGGCCGTGCTGGACGCGTTGCCGGCGGACATCTACATCGGTGCCGCCGCCGTGTCCGACTACACCCCGCGCCAGGTGGCCGCGCAGAAGTTGAAGAAGACCGCCGACAGCCAGTCGCTGGTGATCGAGCTGGTGCGCACCCCGGACATCCTGGCCGAGGTGGCCGCGCAGACCCAGGCCCTGAAGCTGGTGGTCGGCTTCGCTGCCGAAACCCACGATGTGGAGAAGTACGCGCGCGGCAAGCTGGTCGACAAGCGGCTGGACCTGGTGATTGCCAACCAGGTGGGCATCAGCGGCGGCGGCTTCGAAAGTGACAACAATGCGGCCACTGCCTTCTGGCAGGACGGCGAACAGGTATTCCCGGCCACCAGCAAGCGCGAACTGGCCGAACAACTGCTGGCGCTGATCGCGCGGAGGCTTACGGCATGACCCAGACGTTTTCCCCGCAGCCGCTGCAGGTGAAGCTGCTCGACCCGCGTTTCGGCGACAGCTGGCCGTTGCCGGCCTACGCCACCGAAGCCAGCGCCGGCATGGACCTGCGCGCGGCGCTGGAAACCGCATTGACCCTGCAGCCCGGCGATACCGCGCTGGTGCCCAGCGGCCTGGCCATCCATATCGCCGATCCCGGCCTGTGCGCGGTCATCCTGCCGCGTTCGGGCCTGGGCCACCGCCACGGCATCGTGCTGGGCAACGGCACCGGCCTCATCGATGCCGATTACCAGGGCCCGCTGCTGATCAGCGTCTGGAACCGCGGCCGCGAAGCCTTCACTATCGAACCGGGCGATCGCATCGCCCAGCTGGTCGTCGTTCCGATTGCCCGCGTCAGCCTGCAGGTGGTGGATACTTTCACCGACAGCGTGCGGGGAACGGGTGGATTCGGCCATACCGGGGTGCGTTGACGGGGGAGATCAATGAGCGGCAACGGGGAAGCGAAGCAGGCGAAGTCGTTGGGTCGGGGGGCACCGCTGCTGGGTGTGCTGCTGGTACTGCTGGCCGGGTGGTTCGGCTGGAGCGCAGTGCAGCAGTGGCGACAGGCGGCCAACGGCGAGGCACTGGAAGCAGCTCGCGACCAGGCCGTGCAAGGGCTTCAGCAGGCCGCTGCCGGCCAGTTGCAGCAGTTGCAGAAGCATCTGCAGAGCGATCGCGTGCAGCAGGCGCTGCGTGCCGGCGATGCCGCCGCCGCGGCCCTGGCCCTGCGTGAAAGCTGGACCGGCGTGGAGCAGGTGGACGTGCTGGATGCCGACCTGGCCACCGCCTACGCAGACATGCCGGCGTTCGGTTACTCGCGGCTGGCCCTGCTGGAATCGGCGCTGGCCGACGGCAAGCCGGCCCTGCGCGTGGTGCGCGATGCGGGCGGCAACCGCCTGGGCCTGGCCGCCGCCGTCGAGCTGGGCAGCGCCGGCCCGGCCGTGGCCTATGTGCGCCAGCCGCTGCTGCGCCTGACCGCGCCGCTGGACCAGGTGCGTACCCCTGCCGACGGCTTCCTGGCCCTGCGCCAGGGCGGCCATGACATCGTGGCGCAGGGCGATGCCGGCCTGCGCGAGAGCGCCGAAGCGCTGGCGCGCCCGGTGGCCGGTACCCCCCTGCGGCTGGCCGCGGCGGTACCCAACATCGAGGCCGGCCCACTGGGCCTGGGCGCGCTGGGCAGCGCCATCGTCGCGCTGCTGCTGCTGTTCATCGCCGTATTGCTGGTGGTCGGTCGCAACCGCCTGCCGAAGTCGCTGCCGCTGCGCCGCACCGCCGCCAGCGAAGGCGACCAGGGCCCGACCCTGCGCGAGAGCCTGCAGATGTCCACCCCGCCGCCGTTGCTGGCCAGCGGCGATG
Source organism: Stenotrophomonas sp. ZAC14D2_NAIMI4_6 (assembly GCF_003086875.1). NCBI lineage: Bacteria > Pseudomonadati > Pseudomonadota > Gammaproteobacteria > Lysobacterales > Lysobacteraceae > Stenotrophomonas > Stenotrophomonas sp. ZAC14D2_NAIMI4_6. The sequence goes on from NZ_CP025996.1 coordinate 372,033, forward strand.
ACGGTGACGCCGTGGCGCCGCCGCCGGTCCCGCCGGTGGCGCTGGCCCCGGGCATCTTCCGCGCCTACGACATCCGTGGCGTGGTCGGCAGCGAACTGAACCCGAAGACCGCGGCCCTGATCGGCCAGGCCATCGGTACCGTGGCGCTGGAACAGGGCCTGCGCGAGGTGGTGATCGGCCGGGATGGGCGCCTGTCCGGCCCGGAACTGGCCGCCGCCCTGGCCGAGGGCCTGCGCCGCGCCGGCTGCTCGGTCATCGATATCGGCCTGGCCGCCACGCCGGTGGTCTACTTCGCCGCCTTCCACCTGCGCACCGGCACCTGCGTGGCCGTGACCGGCAGCCACAACCCGCCCGAGTACAACGGCTTCAAGGTCGTCATCGGCGGTGAAACCCTCTCCGGCGATGCGATCACCGATCTCTACCAGCGCATCAGCGAAGGCCGCCTGCAGCAGGCCGCCACCCCGGGCGACTACCAGCAGCGCGACGTGGCGGCCGACTACATCCAGCGCATCGCCGACGACGTGCAGCTGGACCGCCCGCTGAAGGTCGTCGCCGATGCCGGCAACGGCGTGGCCGGTGCGTTCGCCCCGCAGTTGCTGGAAGCCATCGGCGCCGAGGTCATTCCGCTGTACTGCGATGTCGATGGCACCTTCCCCAACCATCACCCCGATCCGAGCGAGCCGGCCAACCTGGAAGACCTGGTGCAGACGGTCAAGCGCTTCGGTGCCGACCTGGGCGTGGCCTTCGATGGCGATGGCGACCGCCTGGGCGTGGTCACCGGCGAAGGCCGCATCATCTACGCCGACCGCCTGTTGATGCTGTTTGCCGCCGATGTGCTGATGCGCAACCCAGGCGCGATGGTCATCTACGACGTGAAATGCACCGGCAAGCTGTCCGATCACGTGCTGCGCAATGGCGGCAGCCCGTTGATGTGGAAGACCGGGCATTCGCTGATGAAGGCCAAGATGCGCGAGACCGACGCCGAACTGGCCGGCGAAATGAGCGGTCACTTCTTCTTCAAGGAACGCTGGTTCGGTTTCGACGATGGCCTGTACGCCGCCGCGCGCCTGCTGGAAATCCTGGCCCAGCGCGAGGAAACCCCGGACGAAGTGCTGGCCGAGCTGCCCGAAACCGTGGCCACGCCGGAACTGAAGGTGCCGGTGGCCGATGGCACGCCGCATGCGCTGGTGGCGATGCTGGTCGATGCGGCGCAGTCGGCGGAGTCGCCGTATACGGGCGGGCGCCTGTCGACCATCGATGGCCTGCGCGTGGACTTCCCTGACGGCTGGGGCCTGGTACGGGCATCCAACACCACCCCGGTGCTGGTGCTGCGCTTTGAAGGCAACGATGAAGCCGCGCTGGAACGCATCCAGGCGCTGTTCCGCAGCCAGCTGCAGACGGTTCTGGGCGACACCCCGCTGGGGTTCTGATCGCTCCTGGGGGCCGGCCCATCCACGCATGGCGTGGATCTACCTGGTAGGTGCCGACCTTGGTCGGCACGCCTCACCCCTTGAACCTCAACCCCACGCCGGGTTCGGTGAACAGGTAACGCGAATCCAGCGCCGAATCGCCCAGCTTGTGCCGCAGCTTGCCCACCAGGATGCGCAGGTAGTGGGTGTCGTGCTGGTGCGTCGGGCCCCAGATCTCCCGCAGGATCTGCGGCTGGGTCACCACCCGCCCGGCATTGCGCAGCAGCAGCGACAGCAGCGCGTACTCCTTGCGGGTCAAGGCCACCGGCTCGCCGTCCAGCGCCACTTCGCGGCGCACCAGGTCCACATGCAGGTGGCCATCGTCGAACACCGGCGGCGCGCCATCGCTGGGCACGCTGCGCGTGCGCAGCAGCGCGCGGACCCGCGCCATCAGTTCCTGGGTGCCGAACGGCTTGGTCACGTAGTCGTTGGCGCCGTTGTCCAGCGCCCGCACCTTCTCGGCTTCGCCGGCGCGCACGGTCAGCATGATCACCGGCACCTGGCTCCACTGCCGCAGCTGCTGCAGCACCTCGTGCCCTTCCATGTCCGGCAGGCCGATATCCAGGATCACCAGGTCCATGTCCTCGCTGGCCGCCAGTTGCAGGCCTTCCTGGCCGCTGGCGGCCTGCCGTACCTGGTAGCCCTGCGCGCGCAGGCTGATGTCCAGGAAACGGCGGATCTGGGTTTCATCATCGATTACCAGCACGCGTGCGGCCGGCACGCTGGCGTCAGTCGGCATCGGGCTCATCGTGGTCAGCAGGTTTCAGCAAGGGCAGGGTGATGCGGATCAGGGTACCGCGGCCGTCGCGCCCGGGCAGCGCTTGCACGCTGCCGCCGTGGGCACCGATCATGCCCTGGCAGATGGTCAGGCCCAGGCCGGTGCCATGGCGGCCGCGGTCGCCGCGTTCCACGCTGTAGAACATGTCGAAGATGCGCGTGCGTTCGTCATCGGGAATGCCCGGGCCGGCATCGATCACATCGATCTGCAGCTGGCCGTCGGCCAACCGCGCCTGCACCTGCACGGCGGCGCCGGGGGGCGAGAACTTCGCCGCGTTCTCCATCACGTTGAACACGGCCTGTTCCACCAGCGCCGGGTGCACCCAGATCGGCGCCAGCGTGGCCGGAATGTCCAGCTGCAGGCGCACCTGCGGCTGGTAGCGCTGCAGGCGCCGCGCCGCCGAACCGACCAGCTCGTCCACGCCGATCCAGTCGCGGTTGATCTGCAGCCCGTCATGGCCCAGGCGGGTCATGTCCAACAGGTTCTGGATGTAGCGGTCCAGCCGTTCGCCCTCCACCTGGATGGTGTCCAGCAGGGCCCGCCGGTCGGCGCCGTCCATCGCATCGCCATAGCTGGCCAGGCTGTCGGCCGAGCCGATCATCGCCGCCAGCGGCGAGCGCAGGTCGTGCGATACCGAAGACAACAGGGCGGAGCGCAGGCGTTCGGTCTCGTTGCTTACGTGGGCCTGTTCCAGCTCGGCCACCAGGCGCGTGCGCAGCACGGCCTGGGCGATGTCATCCACCATGGCTTCGGCCAGTTGCCGCTGCTCGGGCAACAGCCGGGTGTCGGGCAGGTACAGGCCGGCCACGCCAAGGGCACGGGCATCGCCATCCAGCAGTGGCAGGAACCACCACTGCGCACCGGCCAGCGTATCGGTGAAGCGGCCACCGGGCTGGCCGTGGCGCTGCGCCCAGTCGGCCGCCGCCAGGTCGGTGTCGCCGGGCAGCACGCGGCCGCCGGTGGCCGTGTCGGTGCCGATGCGCAGCCATGCCGGCACATCCAGGGCCTGCTGCAGGGCCTGGCGCCCGGCCTGCGCCACCTCGCCCGGCCCGGCCGCGCTGGCCAGCTGCCGGCCCAGCTGCTGGCGCGCGCGCGCATGGCGGTTGGCCGCGCGCAGGGCAATCACCTGCATGCGCAGCCGCGATGCCAGGCGCCCGGCCACCAGCGCCGCGGCCAGGAACAGGAAAACGGTGATCACCCCTTGCCGCGCGCTGATGGCGAAGGTGAAGCGCGGCGCGATGAACAGGAAGTTGTAGGCCAGGAAGCACAGGATCGCGGCCAACGCGGCCACGCTGGCGCGGGTACGCGCGGCCACCAGCACCACCGCCACGATGAACACCATCGACAGGTCGGCCATGCCCACCCAGCGTTCGCCCAGCCACGCCACCGCGCAGGCCAACGCGGTGGCAACCAGCGCCTGCACCGGCTCGTAGCTGATGCCGCGCATCGGCGGCAGCAGGCCCTCGCGGCGCGCACGGGCGCGCGCCTGCGGCGTGCTGATGATGGTGATCTCGTAATGCGCCCCGCGCTGGATCAGCTGCTGGGTCAGGGTGCGGTTGAACATGCGGGCCAAGGGACGTTCGCGGGTACGGCCCAGCACCAGCGTCGAAATGCCGTTGTGCGCGGCATGGTCCAGCAGGGCATCGGCAATGCTGGACCCGTGCAGCAGCTCGGCCTCGCCACCCAGGCGCCGTGCCAGCGCGAACGCCGCATCGATCTCGCGGCGGGTGGCCTCGTCCTGGCGCCGGCCCTGCACGGTCACCACCGTCCACGGTGCGTCGCGGCGTTCGGCAATGCGCCGCGCCACCCGCACCAGGTATTCGCTCTGGCCACCGCCATCGATGGCCACCAGCACGCCGCGGCGCAACGGCAGGTTCGCCTCGCCGCGCGCGGTCCGGGTCTCGCGCAGGCTGCTGTCCACGCGATCGGCAGCTTCCTGCATGGCCAGTTCGCGCAGCGCGGTCAGGTTGGCCGGCGAAAAGAATGCCTGCAGTGCCTGCGCGGCCTGCTCGGGTACGTACACCTTGCCCTGCTGCAGGCGCGCGATCAGTTCGCGCGGCGGCAGGTCCACCAGCACGATGTCGTGCAGGCGGTCCAGTACCACATCGGGCACGGTCTCGCTCACCCGCACGCCGGTGATCCGCATCACCACATCGTTCAGGCTTTCCAGGTGCTGGATGTTCACCGTGGTCCAGACGTCGATGCCGGCATCCAGCAGTTCCATCACATCCTGCCAGCGCCGTTCGTGGCGGCTGCCGGGCACGTTGCGGTGGGCCAGTTCATCCACCAGCGCCAGCGCCGGCCGGCGTGCCAGCAGCGCATCCAGGTCCATCTCGTGCAAGGCGTGGCCGCGGTAGTCCACGTCCTTCAGTGGCAGCTGCGGCAGGCCGTCCAGCAGGGCCTGGGTTTCGGCGCGGCCGTGGGTTTCCACCAGCCCCACCAGCAGGTCCACGCCACGGCGGCGCTGTTCCTGTGCACGGGCCAGCATGGCGTAGGTCTTGCCCACGCCCGGCGCTGCGCCGAGGAAAACGGTCAGCTTCCCGCCGGCTTCGCGCTGCAGGCCATGCACCAGTGCATCGGCCTGGCGGGTACGCGCATCAGGGGTTCGGGCCGCTGTCATGGTCACCGGTGGGCGCGCGGCCGTCGGGGCCGCACCGCGCTTCAGCCTGCGGGCGCCAGCCCTTTCAGTTCACGGTAGCGCTGCAGAATGGTTTCGATCTCGGCCTTCAGTGCCACCTGCTGCTGCTCGAAACTGGCCTGCAGGCGCTGCTGCGAGCGCAGCTGCGCATGCCGCTGGCGGATCAGGTCGGCCTGTTTGTCGGCCACCGCGGCGCCGGCCAGTTCGCGATCACCGGCCGCGCCCAACAGCGCCACCAGCGAATCACGCAGGCTGGCCACGTTGTAGCGGGCGGTCTTGAGGTTGTTGTCCAGCACTTCCTGGCGTTCGCTGAACACGCGCCGCAGCGCATCTTCGTCGGAATAGGTCACCAGCATGGCCTGCTCGGTGCGCTGGCGGGTCAGCTCGGCCATCTTGTCCAGCTGGGTCTGCGCCGCCGCCGTGGAAGCGGCGGCACGTTCCTCATCGTTCAACGCGCGCTCGATCTGGGCATTGCGCAGGCCGCTGTTCACGTTGAATTCCTCACGCGCGTTGTTCACCGCGTCGGCCGGCAGCGCATCGCTGCAGATCCGTTCCTTGCCCTGGTTCCAGCAGTACAGCTTCTTTTCCGCCTTGCCGCTGGACTGCGCCAGGGCGGTAGCCGGAACCACCAGCAGCAGGCTGGCGGCAACAATGGCAGGAACTCGGAACATGCGACCTTCCCCTGGGTCAGCGTGCGGAGCGGACGCCGTACTGGGCCCGATAGGCTTCCAGCGGCTGCCGGTAGCCCACAAGTTCCGGGTTTCCGGAGGCGAAATCAAGCAGATCGGCCAGGGTGGCCACCGCGATCACCGGAATGCCGGCTTCCTCGGCCACGGCCTGTGCAGCCGAACGGTGGTCGGCTTCCGAGGCAATCTCCTGGCGGTCCAGGGCCACAACGATGCCGGCCGGGGTGCCGCCGGCGGCGCGGATGATGGCCATGGCTTCGCGGATCGCGGTGCCGGCGGTGATCACATCGTCCACGATCAGGACGCGCTTGCCGGTCAGGTCGGCGCCGATCAGCTGGCCGCCTTCACCGTGGTCCTTCACTTCCTTGCGGTTGAACGACAGCGGCAGGTCGCGGCCGCGCTGGGCCAGTTCGCAGGCCATCGCGGTGGCCAGCGGAATGCCCTTGTAGGCCGGGCCGAAGACCACGTCGTACTTGATCCCGCTGGCGTCGATGGCATCGGCGTAGCAGGCGCCCAGCTGGGCCAGCAGCGAACCGGAATCGAACCGGCCGGCATTGAAGAAATAGGGGCTCAGGCGGCCGGACTTCAGGGTGAACTGGCCGAAGCGCAGGGCGTCGGCGGTCAGGGCCAGCTGCAGGAAACGGTGGCGATGGTCGCTCATCAAAACTCTGTTCATCATCATTTGGAGCATAAATCCTAATCCAGCTGGGCCTTTCGCGCTCGTCCGGCCCGCCGTGAAGGCCCGCCCGGGGGCCGTCGGCAGACTGCGCAGCCCCACGGGCAACCGGTATGCTTGCCCGGTTTCCCGCCGTAGGTTCTTCTGCATGCGCATCATCAGCTTCAACGCCAATGGCATCCGCTCGGCCGCCACCAAGGGCTTCCTCGACTGGTTCCGCGCCCAGGACGCCGACGTTCTGTGCATCCAGGAAACCAAGGCGCAGGAAGACCAGCTGACCGATCCGATGTTCCGCCCCGATGGCCACCACTGCTTCTACCGCGATGCCATCACCAAGAAGGGCTACAGCGGCGTGGCCATCTACAGCAAGCGCGAGCCCGACCAGGTCATCACCTCGCTGGGCTGGGCCCCGTTCGACGACGAAGGCCGCTACATCGAGGCCCGCTTCGGCAATCTCAGCGTGGTCTCCTTCTATATTCCCTCCGGCAGCTCGGGCGACCTGCGTCAGGGCTTCAAGTTCGAAGTGATGGAGTGGCTGCGGCCGATCCTGGAAGAGTGGGCGCGCAGTGGCCGCGACTACGTGCTGTGTGGTGACTGGAACATTGTCCGTTCGGCACTGGACATCAAGAACTGGAAATCCAACCAGAAGAATTCCGGCTGCCTGCCCGAGGAGCGCGATTGGCTGAACGCCCTGTGCGCCGACCATGGCCAGGCCACCGATGTCGCTTCCGGCCGCGGCTGGGCCGATGCCTACCGCCTGCTCAACCCCACCGGCGAGGATTACACCTGGTGGAGCAACCGCGGCGCCGCCCGCGCCAACAACGTCGGTTGGCGCATCGATTACCAGTTCATCACCCCGGGCCTGCGTGACCGCCTGCGCAGCTGCTCGATCTACCGCGACGAGCGTTTCTCCGACCACGCCCCGTTCACCGTGGACTACGACCTGTGACCGAGGCCGCTGCGGCGCCCAGCTACAAGGGTTGGGCCGGCATCAAGCGCGCCTTCGGCACGCCGTCGGCGTTGACCATGGCCCTGCTGGGCTTCGGCAGCGGCCTGCCGTTCCTGCTGATCGCCTCGCAGACCCTGTCCACCCGCCTGCGCGATGTCGGCCTGGACCTGGGCAGCATCGGCCTGATCAGCCTGGCCAGCTTCTTCTACCTGCTGAAGTTCGTGTGGGCGCCGCTGCTGGACCGGTACGCCTTCCCGCTGCTGGGCCGGCTCGGCCGTCGCCGCTCCTGGCTGCTGGTGTCGCAGGTAGCGGTGCTGGTCGGCCTGGTGGCGCTGGCCTTCGTGCGCCCCGAACAGGGCGTGTGGCCGCTGGTGGGCTGGGTGCTGGCCGCGTCGTTTGCCGGCGCCACCCAGGATTCGGTGGTCGATGCCTACCGCATCGAGATCGCCCCGCAGACCGCGCAGGCGGCCCTGGCGGCCACCTATACGCTGGGCTACCGCATCGGCCTGATCCTGGCCGGTGCCGGTGCGCTGTACCTGGCCCAGTTCGAAGGCTGGATCGTGGCCTACCTGGCCATGGCCGCGCTGATGCTGCTGCCGATCCTGGCCACCCTGTTCTGCCGCGAGCCCGACCGCCCGGCCAACGCGGTGCAGCGCCGCATCGACGTGGCCGAAGCCTTCGTACAGCCGATCACCAGCTTCTTCAGCCGCAACGGCATCGCCCTGGCACTGGGGCTGCTGGCCTTCGTCGGCCTGTTCAAGTTCCCCGACCAGGTGATCGGGGTCATGGCCGGCCCGTTCTATCTGGATTCGGGCTTCGACAAGGCCGACATCGCCACTGTGTCCAAGCTGTTCGGCGTGTGGATGGGCATTGGCGGCGCTTTCCTCGGCGGTATCGCGGTGGCCGCGTTCGGTTTCCGTCGCATGCTGCTGGTGGCCGCGCTGGGCGTGGCCCTGTCCAACCTGGCCTTCCTGCTGATGGCGCACAATCCGGGCCAGCTATGGGCGTTCTATGCCGCGCTCAGCGCCGACAACCTTTTCCAGGGCTTCGCCGGCACCGTGCTGGTGGCCTTCATGTCCTCGCTCACCGACCGCAATTTCACCGCCACCCAGTACGCGCTGCTGGTGTCGCTGGCCAACCTGCCGGGCAAGTTCGTCGGTGGCGTGTCCGGTTACATCGTCGAAGCCAGCTCATACAGCACCTTCTTCATGCTCAGCGCGGTCACCGTGGTGCCGACCCTGCTGCTGCTGGCCTGGCTGTGGCCGCGCATCCTGGATCGCGGGCCGCCGGCCGCCCCCTGATTGCCTGCACGCCCCGGCTGCGGGATGATCGCCACGTGCGCCGGGGGGGCGGTGCCTTGCGAACGGGGAGTGAGCATGGCCGACATAGTGCTGCGCGACGTCGATCCGCTGCTGCTGGAACGTATCCGGCGGGTGGCGGTCGCGCGCGGCTGGACCCACGAACAGACCTGCCAGGCGGTGCTGGAGCAGGGGCTGTTGAGCAGTGAACTGGAAGTGCGCTCGGGCTTTGGCGACCCCGAAGTGGATGCGCTGTCGGCGGCCATCGCCGCGCTGCAGGCCATGCCCGCCGGCCAGGGTTTTGATTAGGCCCTTGTAGCGTCGAGCCGTGCTCGACTGCCGTCCCCGGCGGATGCCACCGACATCACGCCAGGTGAATCGCCCCCAGGATCCGCGGACCCTGCGCCCCGGTCACCGCCGGCAGGTTGCCCGGCAACCCGTCCATCGTGCGCTGGGCCAGCCAGGCAAAGCCCATCGCTTCCACGTATTCCGGGTCCAGCCCATGCCGCGCGCTGGATTCAACCTGCACGCCCGGCAGGCGCGCGGCCAACCGCCGCATCAGCTGTGCGTTGTGTACACCGCCACCGCAGACCAGCACCCGCCGCGTGCCCGGCTGCTGCGCCAGCAGCGCATCGGCCACGGTCATCGCCGTCAGCTCCAGCAGGGTGGCCTGCACATCGGCGGCACTGAACTGGCCCTCGCCCATGTGCGCTTCGGCCCAGGCCAGGTGGAACTGTTCGCGCCCGGTGCTCTTGGGCGGCGGCAGATCGAACCACGGGTCGGCCCGCCAGGCGGCCAGCAGGCTGTCATCCACCGCACCGCTGGCGGCAAACGCGCCATTGGCATCGAAGCTGCGGCCGGTGTGACGCTGGCACCACGCATCCATCAGTGCATTGGCCGGGCCGGTGTCGAAGCCGCGCACCGCCCCCTGCCGGGGAATCAGGGTCAGGTTGCCGATGCCGCCCAGGTTCAGCACCGCGCGGTCTTCATCGGCGGCGCCCAGCATGGCCAGGTGGAAGGCGGGCATCAGCGGCGCGCCATGGCCACCGGCGGCCACGTCGCGGCGGCGGAAATCGCACACGGTGGTGATGCCGGTCAGCTCGGCAATCCGGTTGCCATCGCCCAGCTGCACGGTGAAGGCCGGGTCGGCCAGCGGCCGGTGGCGCACGGTCTGCCCGTGCGAGCCGATCGCCCGCACCTGGGCGCGATCCACCCCGGCCTCGTCCAGCAGTTGGTTGGCCGCGCCGGCGAAGGCAATCGCGATCCGCGCATCCAATTCGCCCAGCTCTTCCAGCGACTGCAGCGGACCGCCTTCGCCCAGCGCGACCAGCCGGGCACGCAGCACCGGTTCCCAACGCGCGGTCAGCCCGTGCACGAAGTGGCAGCCGCCGGCAGCGGGGAACTGCACCAGGGCGGCGTCGATGCCATCGGCGCTGGTGCCCGACATCAGGCCAAGGTACAGGGGGGCGTTCGGGTCGGCAGCGGCGTTCATGGCGGGCATAAAAAAAGGACGTGGCAAGCTTGTGCTGCCACGTCCTTGTTCGTCAACGCAGGGGCTCAGCCGCGCTTGCGGGCCGGCGCCTTGGCGTCCTTGGCGCTGGCCACCTCGGTGGCATTGGCCTCGCGGCTGGCGGGGGCCGGGCTGGCCTCGGCGTAGATCAGCTTTTCCATGCCCTGGATACGCGCCATGGCCGGTGCGGTCTGCGCGCGGAAGGCCACCAGCTCGGCACCCTTCAGCGGTTCCGGCGGCGGCATGGTCACCGTCAGCGGGTTGCGGTGCTGGCCGTTCACGCGGAATTCGTAGTGCAGGTGCGGGCCGGTGGCCATGCCGGTGGAGCCCACGTAGCCGATCACCGTGCCCTGGGCCACGCGCTGGCCGTTCTTGATGCCGGCAAAGCGCGACATGTGCCCGTACAGGGTGGTGTGGCCGCGGCCATGGTCCAGGATCACCACGTTGCCGTAGCCACGCTGCACGCCCACGAACTGCACGCGTGCATCACCGGCGGCCATGATCGGGGTGCCGGTGCGGGCGGCGTAGTCCACGCCCTTGTGCATGCGCATCTTGCCCAGCACCGGGTGCTTGCGCGCACCGAAGGTCGAGCTCAGGCGCGCGAAGGGAATCGGCATGCGGATGAAGCTCTTCTTCAGCGAACGGCCGTTGATGTCGTAGTACTCCGACTTGCCGTTGCGCTCGAAGCGGAAGCCCGAATAGGTCTTGCCGCCGGTGGTGAAGGTGGCCGCCAGGATCTTGCTGGTATCGACCTTCTCGCCTTCGCGCCAGGTCTCGTCCATCACCACGCTGAAGCGGTCGCCCGGCTGCAGGTCCTTCGAGAAATCGATGTCGTACTTGAAGATGTCGTCGGTCATCGTCGCGATCGCCGACGGCGACAGCCCGGCACGGCGTGCCGCGGCATACAGCGAACTGGTGATCTCGCCACTGGTGACCACCGTGCGCGTGGAGGTCTCGCGCTGGGTCACCTTTTCCTTGATGTCATTGCCGGTCAGGCTCAGCTCCACCCGGTGCTCGCCATCGCGGTCGAAGCGGATGCTGCGCAGGTCGCCCGACAGCGGCATGTCGAAGGCGATCTCGGCGCCCGGGCGCAGCTTGGTCAGCGAATCGCGCGCTCCGGGATGGTCCAGCACCCGGTGCAGGGTGCTGGCCGGAATGCCGGCTTGGTCGAACAGTTCGCTCAGGGTCTGGCCGCGCTGCACCCGCAGCACCTGCCAGCTGTCGCCGGGGGTCTGCTGCTGGCGCGCCTGCGCAAGCGGCGGCAAGGGCAGGGCCAGGCTGGTGTGGCTGTCGGCGTAGGGCGCATCGATGGTGTGCGAGAAGCCGGGAACAATGGTGGCCACCAGCGCGCCGATGGTCGCGAACAGGCTCGCGTGCATCCAGTGGCGGCGGGTCCAGCGCTCGTTGAAAGCGGCGGGAAGGTGTTGCCTGAGCTTCCGGTGCAGGGCGTTGTCGTGCAGGACGTGGAGTCGTTCCTGGAAGCGCTGCTTGCGTGCGCGCCCTTGGTCGGAATTGTGCATCAGCGGTGTTTTCCTGGCTGGCCCGGGAGCGCGGGCCTGTTCGGCGGTTACCATAGACACCTGAGAAAACCGCGTCAAACCCTTGTGCCTATTGGCTTTTGTGAAGCCAATCGGGTTAACTTGGCGTTAACACCCCACATAAGAAACGGCACTGCCGGGAGTAGTCACGTGTCCTCGATTGAAGAAGCCCTTGCCCTGATCGGCCGCGGAGCCGACGAGATCCTGAAGCTCGAGGATCTGCGTGCGCGCCTGCAGGAAGGCCGCCCGCTGCGCGTGAAGGCAGGCTTCGACCCCACCGCCCCCGACCTGCACCTGGGTCATACCGTGCTGCTGAACAAGCTGCGCCAATTCCAGGACCTCGGCCACCAGGTCATCTTCCTGATCGGTGACTTCACCGGCATGATCGGCGACCCGTCCGGCAAGAGCCTGACCCGCAAGCCGCTCAGCCGCGAGGACGTGCTGGCCAACGCCCGCACCTATGAAGAGCAGGTGTTCAAGGTGCTGGACCGGGAAAAGACCGAAGTCCGCTTCAATTCAGAGTGGTTCGGCAAGATGGGCGCGGCCGACATGATCCGCCTGGCCGGCCAGCACACCGTGGCCCGCATGCTCGAACGCGATGACTTCGCCAAGCGCTACGCGGCCCAGCAGTCCATCGCCATCCACGAGTTCCTGTACCCGCTGGTGCAGGGCTACGACTCGGTGGCGCTGGAAGCGGACGTCGAACTGGGCGGTACCGACCAGAAGTTCAACCTGCTGATGGGCCGTGGCCTGCAGGAGCACCATGGCCAGAAGCCGCAGGTGGTGCTGACCATGCCGTTGCTGGAAGGCCTGGACGGGGTCAACAAGATGTCCAAGTCGCTGGGCAACTACATTGGTATCAGCGAACCGGCCATCGACATCGTCACCAAGGCCATGAAGGTCGACGACGCCCTGATGTGGCGCTGGATCGAGCTGCTGTCCTTCGATATCAGCCAGGCCGAGGCGGTGTCGCTGCGTGAACAGGTCGCCGCCGGCACCCTGAACCCGCGCGTGGTGAAGCTGCGCCTGGCCCGTGAACTGGCCACCCGCTTCCACGACGCCGCAGCGGCCGAGCAGGCCATTGCCGGCTGGGAAGCGGCGGTGACCGGGCAGGGCGACATCACCCAGCTGCCGCTGCAGGACGTGGCCATTCCGGCCGAGGGCCTGCGGATTGCCGCGCTGCTGACCGCCGCCGGCCTGACCCCCAGCAATTCCGAAGCCAACCGCAAGCTCAAGGAGCGCGCGGTGAAGGTGGACGGTGAGGTGGTGGAAGATGGCCAGCAGGTGCTGCAGCCGGGCTTCGAAGGCCTGCTGCAGGTTGGCAAGCGCACCTTTGCCCGGGTGCGCCTGGTCGCGGCCTGATCGGGCGGCAGGGCCGGCGCCAGCCGGCCCTGCGTCCTGCTTCGGATGAACGAATGCAACATCC
>NZ_CP025996.1:390000-1255819 GCF_003086875.1 Stenotrophomonas sp. ZAC14D2_NAIMI4_6
GAACGTCGTGAGACAGTTCGGTCCCTATCTGCCATGGGCGTTGGAGATTTGAGAGGGGCTGCTCCTAGTACGAGAGGACCGGAGTGGACGAACCTCTGGTGTTCCGGTTGTCACGCCAGTGGCATTGCCGGGTAGCTATGTTCGGAAGCGATAACCGCTGAAAGCATCTAAGCGGGAAGCGCGCCTCAAGATGAGATCTCCCGGGGCACAAGCCCCCTGAAGGAACCATGTAGACTACGTGGTTGATAGGTCAGGTGTGTAAGCGCAGCAATGCGTTGAGCTAACTGATACTAATGATCCGTGCGGCTTGACCATATAACCTCAAGTTGCCTTGGCTTTACGACAGCGTCGTAAGAGCATCCAAGTGCACGCTACGTCACAAGAACTATGCGAGGCTGGCGCCTTGTCCCATCGGGACGAGTGCGACTCTCCAAAAGCCTCCCTGGTGAAATTAGCGCTGTGGAACCACCCGATCCCATCCCGAACTCGGAAGTGAAACGCAGCTGCGCCGATGGTAGTGTGGCTCAAGCCATGCGAGAGTAGGTCATCGCCAGGGTTTAAAAGCCTCCCTGGTGAAATTAGCGCTGTGGAACCACCCGATCCCATCCCGAACTCGGAAGTGAAACGCAGCTGCGCCGATGGTAGTGTGGCTCAAGCCATGCGAGAGTAGGTCATCGCCAGGGTTTATACCCAAAAACCCCGCTGCTCACGCAGCGGGGTTTTTTCTTATTAAGTGAAGGCACTGCTTTTTCCGGGTACCTTCCGCCCCAAGGGCAAGATCGCGAGCTGGCGCTGCAAGCGCTGCTGCAACCGTCTCCCTGGTGAAATTAGCGCTGTGGAACCACCCGATCCCATCCCGAACTCGGAAGTGAAACGCAGCTGCGCCGATGGTAGTGTGGCTCAAGCCATGCGAGAGTAGGTCATCGCCAGGGTTTACACCCAAAACCCCGCTGCTCACGCAGCGGGGTTTTTCTTTGCGCGAAACCAAGCGCCCGGTAGATCCACGCCACGCGTGGACGGAGTGCCAACCAAGGTTGGCACCTACCGTAGAGTCGAGCTTGCTCGACTGAGTGGATGGAGTACCAACCAAGGTTGGCCCCCCCCTGGCGGTGGCACAAAAAAACGGCGCCCCGTGGGGCGCCGCTTCCTTGTCCAGGTGAATCTGTCGAGCAAGCTCGACGCTACGGGGCCGAGGCCTTGTTCTTCATCATGGTGTCGCGGGCGGCCTTGAAGGGATTGCCTTCGTACCAGTTCGGCCAGCGATCGCCGCCCGCCAGTTCCTTGCCCACGCCGTACATCAGCTGCAGATCTTCCACGGTGCCATCCAGCTTCCAGGTGGCCGCGTCGAACTCATCCTTCGGGCCGTGGTAGCGGTTGTTGCCGTAGTCGGTCGCCGCCTTGCGGCCGGCGTCAACGCCGCCGTCGCGCAGGTCTTCACCGCCATCGGCATACAGGGCCGGCACACCGGCCTTGGCGAAGTTGAAGTGGTCGGAACGGAAGTAGAAGCCGCTCTGCACCGAGGTTTCACCGTGCAGGGTACGGTCCTGTGCGGCCGCCAGCGGCTTCAGGATGTCTTCCAGCTCGGAACTGCCGAAGCCGGTCACGGTCACGTCCTTGGCACGGCCGGCCACCGACATCGCGTCGATGTTGATCACCCCGGCAATCTTGTCCAGCGGGAAGGTCGGGTGGGCCACGTAGTACTTCGAACCCAGCAGGCCCGACTCTTCCAGGGTGACCGCCAGGAACACCACCGAGCGCTCCGGCTTCGGGTCCTGGTGGGCCATGGCTTCGGCCACTTCCAGGATGCCGGCCACGCCGGTGGCGTTGTCCACAGCACCGTTGTAGATGTTGTCGCCTTCCTCGCCCTCATGCTTGCCCAGATGGTCCCAGTGGGCCATGTACAGCACCGCTTCGTCGGCACGCTTGCTGCCCGGCAGCACGCCCACCACGTTGCGCGACTGCTTTTGCGCGACCTGGCTCTTCAGGTCGACCGAGGCGGTGGCCTGCAGCGGTACCGGCTTGAAGCCGCGCTTGCTGGCGTCCTTGTAGGCCTGGGCCAGGTCCAGGCCGGCACCGGCGAACAGCGCCTTGGCGGCCTCGGCACTCAGCCAGCCCTGCACCGGCAGACGGCGCTCCGGATCATCCTTGGCCGGCAGGTCGTACTGCGGGCCGGCCCAGGAGTTCTTCACCACATCCCAGCCATAGGAGGCGCCGGCGGTGTCATGCACGATCAGTGCGCCGGCGGCGCCCTTGCGCGCGGCCTCTTCGAACTTGTAGGTCCAGCGGCCGTAATAGGTCATGCGCTTGCCGTCGAACAGGGTCTGGTCGTCGACGTGGAAGCCCGGGTCATTGACGAACATGACTACCGTCTTGCCCTTCCAGTCCTGGCCCTGGTAGTCGTTCCACTTCTGCTCCGGCGCGTCCACGCCGTAGCCGACGAACACCAGGTTGCTGGCATCCAGCTTCACTTCGGTCTGGCCGGTACGGGTGCCGACCACCATGTCGGTACCGAACTTCAGCTCGGTGCTCTTGCCGCCCTGCTCGATCTTCAGCACGGTCGATTCATCGGCCGTGGTTTCGGTCATCGGCACGTCCTGGAACCAGCTGTCACCGTTGCCCGGCTGCAGGCCGATGCGCTGCATCTGGTCGCGGATGTAGTTGACGGTCAGCTCTTCGCCCTTGCTGCCGGGGGCGCGGCCTTCGAACTCATCCGAGGCCAGGGTCTTCACCATCTCGCTGAAATCGGCGGCGTTGATGTCCGGCGAGAACGCGTGGCTGGCCGGCTTGGCCGCTGCAGCGGTGTCGGTGGCCGGCGCGGCGGCGGGCGTGTCTTCGCCCTTGCAGGCGCTGAGCGCGGCCGCAGCGGCCAGGCACAGAAGGAGTTTACGGGGCATCGTCGGTATCCTGGATACAGATGGGGGCCGCGCCAGGCACGGCCAGGTAGCGGGGATCAGTCCCCGGTGCAGCACGACGTCAATCCGCCGGGGCGGTATCGGTGTCGAACGGGATGGCGTCGGCGCCGGTGACCGGACCGATGCGGGCGCTGCGGTGCACGTACAGCACCACCTCGCGCTCGAATTCCAGCGGGCCACTGACCACGGCATTGGGGCCGATGATGATGCGCGGCTTGCGGCTGGTGGTAAGCGAGACGCTGAAGTTCGGCTTGCGCACGTGTACGCCACCGGACACCTGCGAACCGATGCCGACGGTGATGTCACCGTTCACCGTTTCCACGTCCTTGCGCACCCGGCTGTTGACCAGGCCGATGCCACCGTTGACCGTTTCCACGCCGCCTTCGATCTGGCTGCCGGCGTCGCTGAAGATGCTGCCGTTGACCGTGCTGACATCGCCGTGGGCGATCACCTCGCGGCCCAGGCGAACGCCACCGTTCACCGTCTCGATGCTGCCGGTGCGTGCGCGGTCGGCCACGGTCACCCCGCCGTTGACGGTGTCGATGCTGCCGGTTTCCACGCCTTCGCCCACGCGGATGCTGCCATTGACGGTATCCAGCTTGCCGTAGCGCTGGCCCGGATCGGCGCCGATGCTGCCGTTGACCTTGCTGATGTTTTCCTGCGCCGCCAGCGGCGCGGCGGCCAGCAGCAGGCCCAACATCAGCGGAATGGAATGGGTTTTCATGGGGACCTCGTTGTTGTGCGGCTGGCAGGCCGCGTGCGGAGATGTCACCATTCCCCGGCACCCCCTGCAACTGCCTGAAGTCACTGGAAAGCCCTTGCGCCACAACGTCTTCCCCTCACGCCAGCATCACATCGCCGCCCGCGGCGCGCGTTGCCTGTTGCTGGGGCTGGCCTTGGCGCTGGCACTGCCGGTGCCGGGCGGGGCGCAGACTGCGTCCACCCGCGAAGCCGAGCGCAAGCTGCAGAAGCTGCGCAGCGAGCTGAAGGACGTGGCGCAGGAGCGCCGGCAGATCGAGGGCCAGCGTGGCCAGGCATCGCGGCAGCTGCGCGAGGCCGACGAAAAAGTGGCCCGCACCGGCCGCAGCCTGGCCCAGACTGAAAGCGCGCTGCGCGAACAGGCCCAGGCCCTGGCCCAGGCCGAGCAGCGCCGCAACGAACTGCAGGCCACCCTGGCCAAGCAGCACCGCGAACTGGCCGGCCTGCTGCGCGCGGCCTACCAGTTGGGCAATCACGCGCCGCTGAAGCTGCTGCTGTCGCAGGACACGGTGGCCGATGCCAACCGCGCCCTGGCCTACCACCGTTACCTGCAGCGCGAGCGCGCCGAGCGCATCGCCAACCTCACCGCGGATCTGCAGGAACTGGAAACGCTGCAGGCCCAGATCGCCGAGCGCCAACAGCACCTCCAGGGCGCCCAGCGCGACCAGAAGCAGCAGGCCGCCACCCTGGCCGCCGACCGCCGCGAACGGGCGCAGACGGTGGCATCGCTGGAAGAACGCTTCAAGGACCGGCGCGAGAAGGAACAGGCGCTGGGCCAGGATGCCAAGGCGCTGGAAACCCTGCTGGCCAATCTGCGCGCCGCTGCCGCGCGCGCCGAAGCCGAGCGCCGCGCCGCTGCACGCAAGGCGGCGGCGGAAAAGGCGGCGGCCGAGAAAGCGGCCCGCCAAGCCAAGGCCGAAGGCCGCCCGGCGCCGCCCACCAAGGTACCGCCGGCGGTGGCCTCGGCGCCCGCGCCGAAGGTCGGCGGCCTGGGCTGGCCGCTGTCGGGCAATCTGCTGGCCCGCTACGGCGGCAAGCTGCCCGATGGCCGTACCAGCAGCGGCGTGCTGATCGGTGCGCCGGCCGGCAGCACGGTCACGGCGGTGGCCGATGGCACCGTGGTGTTCTCCGACTGGATGACCGGCTACGGCATGATCCTGATCGTCGACCACGGCAATGGCTACATGAGCCTGTACGCGCACAACGACACCCTGCTGAAGGATGCCGGCGCGCGCGTCAGCCGCGGCGATGCGGTGGCCAAGGTCGGCAACTCCGGCGGCCAGGGCGTCACCGCGCTGTACTTCGAACTGCGCCGCGGTGGCCAACCGGTCAATCCGGACAGCTGGCTGCAGCGCCGCTGAATCCTGGCGGCCGCGTGGCCGCGGGATTCAACGGGAATTTACCCACGCTTCGCGCATAATCGGTGCATGTGCCTTGGGCACGATGCCACCGTCGACAGGAGTGATCCATGCGCGCAGCCCGTACCGCCACCCTCTTGCTGGCCTTGTTGCCAGCGTTGTCCTGGGCGCAGCAGACCGCGCCTGCGGCCGCTGCCGAAACCCCGGCGCAGGCCGCCAGCAACGAAGAGGCGGTGACATCGAAGGTGCCGCTGGAAGACATCCGGCGCTTCGTGGCGGTCTACAACGCCGTGCGTGCGGCCTACGTGGACCCGGTGGACGACAACAAGCTGATGCAGTCGGCGGTGCGCGGCCTGCTGCTGGACCTGGATCCGCACAGCACCTATTTCAACAAGGAAGACGCCGAGGCCTTCGACGAACAGGCCAACGGCGCCTATGAAGGCATTGGCGTGGAGCTGCAGCAGCAGCCCGACAACGCTTCGATGAAGGTGATTTCGCCGATTGACGATACGCCTGCGGCCAAGGCCGGCATCCTGGCGGGCGATCTGATCATCGCCATCGACGGCAAGCCGATCAGCGCCATCGATGCCAGCGAACCGCTGCGCGGCCCGGCCGGCAGCAAGGTGGTGCTGACCATCGTGCGCGAGGGCAAGCCCAAGCCGTTCGATGTGCCGCTCACCCGGCAGACCATCCGCGTGACCAGCGTGCGCAGCCGCCTGCTGGAACCGGGTTACGGCTATATCCGCCTGGCCACGTTCCAGGCCGACACCGGCGCCGATTTCCAGAAGCACGTGCAGCAGCTGCAGAAGCAGTCTGGCGGCAGCCTGAAGGGCCTGGTGCTGGATCTGCGCAGCAACCCCGGTGGTCTGCTGACGGCCGCCGTGCAGGTGGCCGACGATCTGCTGGAAAAGGGCAACATCGTCAGCACGCGCGGCCGCATCCGCATCAGCGACGCACGCTTCGACGCCACCCCGGGCGACCTGCTGAAGGGCGCGCCGGTGGTGGTGCTGGTCGATGCCGGTTCGGCCAGTGCGTCGGAAGTGCTGGCCGGTGCGCTGCGCGACAACCAGCGGGCACGCGTGGTCGGCAGCCGCACCTTCGGCAAGGGCTCGGTGCAGACCGTGCTGCCGCTGGACAACGGCGATTCGGTGAAGCTGACCACCGCGCGCTACTACACGCCCAGTGGCAAATCGATCCAGGCCACCGGCATCGTGCCGGACGTGGAACTGAAGCCGGCGCCCACGCCGGAAGAAGACGCGCTGCCAGCCAGTCTGAGCGACTACAGCGAGGCGACCCTGCCGGGCCACCTGCGTGGCGACGACGAAGGCACCGAGGGCTACAGCGCCGGCGCCGTGCTGCCGGGTGATGGCCCGATTGACGACGCTCTGGCCGAACTGAAGAACCCCGGTTCGGTGGCCGCGCGGCTGAAGGCCGAGGCCGCCAAGGCTGCCGCAGCCAAGCCACCGGCAAAGGCCGAAGCGAAGCCGGAAGCAAAGCCCGCGCCGGCCCCGACCAAGCCCTGATGGTAGCGCCGGGCCATGCCCGGCGATGTGTTCCCCTGCGCTGACGCACGCGATCGGTAGAGTCGAGCTTGCTCGACTGTTTTTGCCTGAAGCAGTCGAGCAAGCTCGACTCTACCGAGGGGCAAGAGCAGTCGAGCAAGCTCGACTCTACGGACAGGCCAGAGCAGTCGAGCAAGCTCGACTCTACGGAGAAGATGGCTAGAAGCCGTGGCGCTTGCGCAGCTTGCGGGCGATCGCGGCGCGCACGTAGACGCCGTAGAGCAGGCCGAACAGGAAGCCGCCGATGTGCGCCCACCAGGCCACCATGCCGAAGGTCGGGCCGATGTAGGCGAACACCACCTGCAACGCAGCCCACACGCCGATCAGCAGGTAGGCCGGGGCGCGCACGAATTCCAGGAACAGGCCCAGTGGAATGACCACCCCCAGCCGCGCGCCGGGGAACAGCGCCAGATAGGCGCCGATCAGCGCCGACACCGCGCCACTGGCGCCGATGATGATCTGGTCCGGGCTGCCCATGGTGTAGATCGCCACCAGGTTCGATACCGCCCCGCCCAGCAGGAACAGCAGCAGCAACCGCCACGGGCCCAGCACGCGCTCGGCGGGCAGGCCGAAGATCAGCAGGAACACCAGGTTGCCCAGCAGGTGCGACCAGTCGGCGTGCAGGAACAGGGCGGTGAACAGGCGCAGCACGCTGCCGTCCTGCAGGGTGGCCCAGTAGTCCAGCGGGTGGGTCAGGCCGGTGGACAGGGCCCCCCAGTCCAGCCAGAGGCTGCGACGGGCGTCGTCCGGGCGCGAGATCGACCACAGGAACGCCAGCCACACTGACGCAAACAGCACGGGCGTGGCCCAGCGCAGGGCCGCCTTCTTGCGTGAGGGGAGCGAGACGAACATGGGCGCTAGCCTAGCGTGCGCGGGCATTGTGCGGGGAGGCGCCTGTTCATGTTTTGCGAAGGGAAAAGCCCCGCTGCTGTTATTGTTTCATTAACGTCTCTGAGTGATACTCGCATACGGCGTCGTATGTCGGGAGGGGAATCCGGCGCGTTCTGGCGGGCCTTCGGGTCCGGTAGGCGCAGGCGCACTCAGAGCACCATCACCGCTTACCGGAGAGAGAACACGATGCAAACTGCTTCCACCATTGCCCGACTGACCCTGCTGGCCGTCGGCGTTGCCGGTGCGCTGGCCGCCGCCGATGCCAACGCCGCTGCCTTCCAGCTGAAGGAAAACAGCGCCAAGGGCCTCGGCCGCGCGTTCGCCGGCTCGACCTCTGCCGAAGGCGATGCCTCGGTGGTCGCCACCAACCCGGCCTCGATGCGCCTGCTCGACGGCACCCAGCTGCAGGGTGACGTGAGCGCCATCAGCTTCGGCGCCAAGTTCCGCGGCGAAGGCCAGTACGGCAACGGCGCCCCGATTTCCGGCGGCAACGGCGGCGACGCCGGCATGATCGCCCCGGTTCCGGCCGCTTACTTCCACGTGCCGTTCGGCGAAAAGGACAACATGCACTTCGGTGTGTCGCTGTCGGTGCCGTTCGGCTTCAAGACCGAATACGACCGTGACTGGGTCGGCCGCTACAACGGCGTGAAGACCGAACTGCAGGCCGTCGACCTGGGCGCCGCGTTCTCCTACGACGTGAACCCGTACCTGTCCTTCGGTGCGTCGGTGTTCGTCGAGCGCCTGGACGTTGACCTGACCAGCGCCGTCGATGCCGGCACTGCCATCAACGCCAGCGCCCAGCAGCGTGCTGCTGCCACCGTGCTGGCCCGTGGCGGCACCCAGGCCCAGGCCGCTGCCGCCGCCCGCCAGGCCGGTATCCAGGCTGCCCAGCTGGGCTTCTCGCCGGGTACCGCCGATGGCTACCTGCGCATCAAGGGCGACGAAATGTCCGTGGGTTACACCCTGGGCATGACCGTCAGCCCGGTGGAAGGCACCAACATCGCCTTCAGCTACCGCTCGGAAGTGGAACACAAGATCACCGACGGCAAGGCCGACTTCACCATGACCCCGGCTGCGGCCGCGTTCCTGGCCAGCGCTGCCCCGGGTACCTTCGTTGACAGCAACGGCCGCGCCACCATCACCCTGCCGGCCAGCGCCACGGTCAGCGTCAGCCACCGCGTGAACGACCAGTGGAAGATCATGGCCGACGTTTCGCGCACCGCGTGGAGCAAGTTCGACCAGGTCACGGTTGACTACGATTCCAACCAGCCCGACAGCGTGCTGCCGTTCCACTACCGCGACACCACCTTCGCTTCGATCGGTACCGAGTACCGTCTGAACGAGCAGCTGACCCTGCGCGGCGGCCTGGCGTACGACCAGACCCCGACCACCGATGCCCACCGCGACGTGCGCGTGCCGGACACCACCCGCAAGTGGCTGTCGCTGGGTCTGACCTGGGCCCCGTCGGAGAAGATGGAATACAGCGTGGGCTACACCCACCTGTTCACCAAGGATCCGAACATCACCTCGACCTCGGCCACCGGCAACACCGTGACCGGCAAGTACAAGGTGACCGGCGACGTGCTGGCCGCTTCGATGCAGTACAAGTTCTGATAAAGGCCACGGCCTGACGCAGTACAGGGAGAGCCCCGCGCAAGCGGGGCTATCTTTTTGTGGGTCATCCACGCATGGCGTGGATCTACTGGTGCGCCGCCCACGCGTGGTGCGTGGATCGACGACAATAGCGGCATGAACCTGTCCGATCCCAATTTCCAGCTGGAGCTGGCTGCCAACATCGCCGTGGCCGGCTCGATCCTGCTGGCCGGGCGCAACAACGTGCACACCTGGTGGCTGGGCATCGTCGGCTGCGCGCTGTTCGCTGCGGTGTTCGAGCGTTCGCACCTGTATGCCGACATGGTGCTGCAGGGCTTCTTCATCGTCATCAGCGTGCTGGGCTGGTGGCAATGGCTGCGGGGTGACCACGGCGCGCCGTTGCCGATCACCTCGCTGCGCCCGCGCGCCTGGGCGTGGCTGCTGCCGCTGGCGGTGGTGGGCACGCTCGGCTATGGCTGGATGCTGACCCGCCTGACCCAGGCCTATGCGCCCTACATCGATTCGGCAGTGCTGGTGCTGAGCGTGATCGCGCAGATCCTGATGATGCAGCGCAAGCTGGAATCGTGGTGGGTGTGGCTGCTGGTGAACACCATTGCGGTGCCGCTCTACTACAGCCGCGGCCTGCATCTGACCTCGATCCTGTACATCGGTTTCTGGATCAATGCGCTGGTGGCGCTGCGCCATTGGCGCACGCTGATGCGCGCCGACCGCGCGGCGGCAGGCGCGGCCGATGCCACTGCCTGAGAAGGTGCCGCGCGGTCTGGTGGTGGGTAAATTCTGCCCGCTGCACCGCGGCCATGAACGGCTGATCGATTTCGCCGCCGCGCGCTGCCAACAGCTGCTGGTGATCGGCTGGTCGCAGTCGGGGTTCGCCGGTTACAGCGCCGGGCGGCGCGAGCGCTGGCTGCGTGCGCGCTTTCCGCAGGCGACCGTCGCGGTGCTGGATGACGACCGCCTGGCCGCCCTGTGCCGCGCGCATGGCGTGGCGGTGCGCGCGCTGCCGCAGGACAGCGAAAGCGAGCAGGTGCAGCGCGCCTTCACCGCGTGGCTGTGCCTGGCGCTGTTTGGTGGGCCGGTGCAGGCGGTATTCACCGGCGAAGACTACGGCGATGGTTTCGCTGCCGCCCTGGCCCAGCATTTCGCTGCAGCGGTGCAGCATCACCGGCTGGAGCGTGCGACCGACATCGGCCAGGCCAGTGGTACGCAGCTGCGTGCTGATCCGCATGCACACCGCAGCAGTCTGTCGCCGGCGGTGTACGCCGACCACGTGCAGCGCGTCGCCTTCATCGGCGGCGAATCCACCGGCAAAAGCACCTTGGCACGGGTGCTGGGCGAACGCCTGGGCACGGCCTGGGTGCCCGAGTTTGGCCGAACGTTGTGGGAACAGCGGGGCGGCGAGCTGCACGCGCAGGATCTGCTGCGCATCGCCGCGACCCAGCCGCAGCACGAAGACCAGGCGGCGCAGCACGCGCACCGTTGGCTGTTCTGCGATACCACCCCGCTGGTCACCCTGGGCTACAGCGGCTGGATGTTCCAGACCGCGCCAGCGGAGCTGCAGCGCGCCGCAGCGCGGCCCTACGACCTGCTGTTCCTGTGCGCGCCGGACATTCCCTTCGAGCAGGATGGCACGCGCGTGGGCGTGGAATTCCGCGCACGGCAGCACGCGTGGTACCTGCAGCAGCTGCAGGCGCGTGGGGTGCCATATGTGCTGCTGGAAGGCGATCTGGACGCGCGGGTGGCGCGGGTACAGGCCGAGCTGGCGATGCGCGCGGACAACCGCTTCAGCGTGGTGGCCGGGTAAGCGAGGCCGGGCATCGCCTGGCGCCACCGGAAGGACACAAAAAACCCCGCTTTCGCGGGGTTTTCCGTGCATCCATCACACCCGTGGAAGGGAGGGGTGTCTTAGTCGCCCAGGGTCAGCAGCGAGGCATTGCCACCGGCGGCGGTGGTGTTCACCGTCACCGTCTTTTCAGTGGCGAAGCGCAGCAGGTAGTGCGGGCCGCCGGCCTTGGGGCCGGTGCCGGACAGGCCCTGGCCACCGAACGGCTGCACGCCCACCACCGCACCGATCTGGTTGCGGTTGACGTAGACGTTGCCGACGTGGACGCCGTTGCTGATGCGGTCCACGGTTTCGTCGATGCGCGAATGCACGCCCAGCGTCAGGCCGTAGCCAGTGGCGTTGATCTGGTCGATCACCGCATCCAGCTGCTCACCCTTCCAGCGGATCACGTGCAGCACCGGGCCGAAGACTTCCTTCTGCAGCTGGCCCAGGTCCTTCAGTTCGTACGCACGCGGTGCGAAGAAGGTGCCATGGGCGGCTTCGGCGGACAGTTCGGCAGCGGCGATCAGGCGCGCTTCGCGGTCCATGCGTTCGGCGTGGTCCTGCAGGATCTTCAGCGCGTCGGCGTCGATCACCGGGCCGACGTCGGTGGACAGCAGGCCAGGGTTGCCGACCTTCAGTTCCTTCATTGCGCCGGCCAGCATGGTCATCACCTTGTCGGCGATGTCGTCCTGCACGAACAGCACGCGCGCGGCCGAGCAGCGCTGGCCAGCGGAGGTGAAGGCCGAACCGATGGCGTCCTTGACCAGCTGTTCCGGCAGCGCCGAAGAGTCGGCGATGAAGGCGTTCTGGCCGCCGGTTTCTGCAATCAGCACGCCGATGGCGGCATCGCGCGCGGCCATGGCGCGGTTGATTGCGCGGGCGGTTTCGGTGGAGCCGGTGAAGGCCACGCCGGCCACGCGCGGATCGGCGGTCAGCGCGGCACCGACGGTGGCACCGTCGCCCGGCAGGAACTGCACCACCTCGGCCGGCACGCCGGCGTCGTGCAGCAGCTTCACCGCGTAGTAGCCGATCAGGTTGGTCTGCTCGGCCGGCTTGGCGATCACGCTGTTGCCGGCGGCCAGGGCGGCGGCCACCTGGCCCAGGAAGATTGCCAGCGGGAAGTTCCACGGGCTGATGCAGACGAACACGCCGCGGCCGTGGAGCTGCAGCTCGTTGGATTCACCGGTCGGGCTGGGCAGCTTTTCGGCGTGGCTGAACTGCTCGCGCGCCTGCTTGGCGTAGTAGCGCAGGAAATCCACCGCTTCGCGCACTTCGGCAATGCCGTCGGGCAGGCTCTTGCCGGCCTCCTTCACGCACAGCGCCATGAACTCGGGCATGCGCGCTTCCAGCTGGTCGGCGGCGTGTTCCAGGATGGCGGCGCGGCTGGCGGCCGGGGTACGGTTCCAGGCCGGCTGCGCGGCCACGGCATTGGCCAGCGCCTTCTGCACGGTGGCGGCGTCGGCGGCCTGCCACTGGCCCACCACATCGCGGCTGTCGGCCGGGTTGGTGACCGGCAGCGAGGCACCGGTGGTGACCGCACCCGGCACCAGCGGCGCGGCCTGCCACGGCTTCACAGCCGCGTTGATCTGCTCGGCCAGGGCGCGCAGTTCGTTGTCGTTGGCGAGGTTGGCGCCCATGGAGTTCTTCCTGTCGTGGTTCTGGCTGCGCAGCAGGTCAACCGGCAGCGGGATCTTGGGGTGCGGAATCGATTCGAACGAGGCGACCATCTCGACCGGGTCGCGGACCAGGTCGGCGATTGGCACGCGCTCGTCGGTGATGCGGTTGACGAAGCTGGAGTTGGCGCCGTTTTCCAGCAGGCGGCGCACCAGGTACGGCAGCAGGTCTTCGTGCGAACCGACCGGCGCGTACACGCGGCAGGGCAGGCCCAGGCGATCGGCCGGCACCACTTCGGCGTACAGGTCATCGCCCATGCCGTGCAGCTTCTGGTGCTCGTACACGCCACCGTTGGCGATGCTGCGCACCGCGGCGATGGTGTGCGCGTTGTGCGTGGCGAACATCGGGTAGATCGCGTCGGCATGGGTGAACAGACGCTTGGCGCAGGCCAGGTAGGACACGTCGGTGTTCTGCTTGCGGGTGAACACCGGGTAGCCCGGATAGCCTTCGATCTGTGCGCGCTTGATCTCGGCATCCCAGTAGGCGCCCTTCACCAGGCGCACCTGCAGGCGGCGACCGGCGCGGCGCGCCATGTCGGCCAGGTGGTCGATGGTGTACGGGGTACGCTTCTGGTACGCCTGCACGACCACGCCGAAGCCATCCCAGCCGGCCAGCGAGGCGTCGGAGAACACCTGTTCGATGATGTCCAGCGACAGTTCCAGGCGGTCCGATTCTTCGGCGTCGACGGTGCAGCCGATGCCGTAGCTCTTGGCCAGCTGCGCCAGTTCCAGCACGCCCGGCACCAGGTCCTTCAGCACGCGTGCGCGCTTGGCATGTTCGTAGCGCGGGTACAGCGCCGACAGCTTGATCGAGATGCCCGGTGCGTTGTTGACGTCGCCGTCGGGGCGGCCGCCGCGTGCCTTGTGATCACCGCCGATGGCGTGGATCGCTCGACGGTAGTCTTCCAGGTAGCGCAGCGCGTCCTTCATGGTCAGCGCGCCTTCGCCCAGCATGTCGAAGGAATAGCGGTAGCTGGCGTTGTCGCCCTTGTGCGAGCGCGCCAGTGCTTCGCTGATGGTGCGGCCCATCACGAACTGGTGGCCCATGATCTTCATCGCCTGGCGCACGGCCAGGCGCACCACCGGTTCACCCACGCGGCCGACCAGGCGCTTGAACGCGCTGGGCGCGTCGGCGCGGGTGGCATCGTTCATCTGCACCAGCTTGCCGGTCAGCATCAGGCCCCAGGTGGAGGCGTTGACCAGCACCGAATCGCTGCCGCCCAGGTGCTTTTCCCAGTCGGCATCGGCCAGCTTGTCGCGGATCAGCTTGTCGGCGGTGTCCTGGTCGGGAATGCGCAGCAGCGCCTCGGCCACGCACATCAGCAGCACGCCTTCCTCGCTGCCCAGGTCGTACTGGCGCATGAAGGCTTCGATCGCGCCCTGGTCCTTGGCGCGCACGCGCACCCGGCCGACCAGGTCGGCGGCCAGCGCCTGCACCCTGGCCTGCTCCTCGGCCGGCAGGCGCGCCTGCGCCAGCAGGTCACGCACGTGGCTGGCCTCGTCCTTCAACCAGGCGTCGGTGATGGCCTGGCGGAACGGGTTGGGGGGCGCCGGCAGTTCCGGCGACAGCAGCGCGCCCGGACGCGGCGCGTCGTTGGCGGTGGGGGAGGAAGAGGGTGCGTTCATGCCGGTCCGGCCAGTGGAAAACTTGGCGATTTTAATCATTTTTTGGCCGCCGGGAAGGGCCTGCCAGCGCCCCTGATGAACGCTGATAGCCCCTGATGGCGGTGGATTCAGCCTGTTCAGCCCAGTCGGGCTTTTTTGTGCTGAATTCGTCATTCGTGCCGCCGGGCTCATGCTGTATTGCAACATTGGAAAAAGTGTGAATGCACCCTTGCTACCGGCGAGAGGGCAGGGCTACCATCGAGACGTTTCCCGCGGCAGGAACGCGGTTGCGACATGATCGAGGTGCTTCCAGCTCCGGATGGGTCAGGTACGCAGCTGCGGCTGCGTCCCCCACGGGCGCTCGATGCCCGGCAGTTCATCCTGTTGTTCACCGTGTTGGGCGGGGCGATGTGGCTGGTTTCGGCCGTCGGTTGGCTGGCTGGCAATGTATTCGCCCCCCTGTTCGCGCTGCTGTACAGCCTGTTGCTGGCAGCCGCCCTGCGCGCCCTGTGGCGCAGCGGCGAACGGCAGGAGGAGATCCGGGTAGTGCCGGCGTGTGTGGAGGTCATCCCCACGCCCGGTGGTTCGCCGGTGTTCCGCGCGCACCCGCATTGGGTACGCCTGGTCACCGGTGATGAGAGGGTCCGGCTGGCATCCAGCGGACGGCAGGTGGAGGTGGGGAGTTTCCTCGCGCCGGCCGAACGCCAGACGCTTGCTGAAATGCTTGAAGGCTTGCTCGCCGCCAGCGATGGCGGCAACCGACGACGCTAAGGGTCTAGGCAATGAAGCAAAGCAGC
Source organism: Stenotrophomonas sp. ZAC14D2_NAIMI4_6 (assembly GCF_003086875.1). NCBI lineage: Bacteria > Pseudomonadati > Pseudomonadota > Gammaproteobacteria > Lysobacterales > Lysobacteraceae > Stenotrophomonas > Stenotrophomonas sp. ZAC14D2_NAIMI4_6. The sequence goes on from NZ_CP025996.1 coordinate 404,994, forward strand.
AGGTGGGGCACGAAGTGCGTTGCAGCGGCCGCCGCGGTGGTGGCCGGGGGACTGGTACCGGCACTCGCCTGGGCACAGGCGGCCGATCCCAAGCCGTGGCAGCTGAACATGGGCAAGGGGGTCACCCAGACCTCGCGCCTGGCCTGGGAGTCGAACAATCTGTCGCTGATCATCTGCACGGTGATCGGGGTCATCGTGTTCGGGGCGATGGGCTATGCGATGTTCAAGTTCCGCAAGTCCAAGGGCGCGGTGGCGGCCACCTTCAGCCACAACACCAAGGCCGAGATCATCTGGACGGTCATTCCGGTGATCATCCTGGTGGTGATGGCCTGGCCGGCCACGGCCAACCTGATCAAGATGTACGACACCCGCGATGCCGAGATGACGGTGAAGATCACCGGCTACCAGTGGATGTGGAAGTACGAATACCTGGGCGAGAATGTGACCTTCACCAGCCGCCTGGACCGCGAATCGGACCGGGTGCGGCAGAGTGGCATCGTGCCCGACCGCGAAAGCCACCCGCATTACCTGCTGGACGTGGACAACCGCCTGGTGCTGCCGGTCGATACCAAGGTGCGCTTCGTCATCACCTCCGACGATGTGATCCATGCCTGGTGGGTGCCGGCGCTGGGCTGGAAGCAGGACGCCATTCCCGGCTTCATCAACGAAGCGTGGACCAGCATCGAGCAGCCCGGCGTGTACCGCGGCCAGTGCGCCGAACTGTGCGGCAAGGACCACGGTTTCATGCCGATCGTGGTCGAGGCGGTGTCCAAGGAGGACTTCAGGCAGTGGCTGGCCCAGCGCAAGCCGGCGCCGCCTGCCGAGCCTGCTGCACCGGCCACACCTGCAGCAGCGGAAGCCGCACCTGATGCCGCCGCGCCCGCTGCGGCGCCGGCAGCGCCGGCCGACGGGGCCTGATCCAACACCCGTGGCCGCCTGCGGCCGCGGTGACAACCGATTCTGAGAGGTGTTTTGCAATGGCGCACTCGGCAGTTGGGCACGACGATCACCATCACCACCAGAGCTTCTTCGAGCGTTGGTTCTTCTCGACCAACCACAAGGACATCGGCACGCTGTACCTGGGCTTCAGCTTCATCATGTTCATCATCGGTGCGGCGATGAGCGTAGTGATCCGGGCCGAGCTGGCGCAGCCGGGCCTGCAGTTCGTCAAGCCCGAATTCTTCAACCAGATGACCACCGTGCATGCACTGGTGATGATCTTCGGTGGCGTGATGCCGGCCTTCGTGGGCCTGGCCAACTGGATGATTCCGCTGCAGATCGGCGCGCCGGACATGGCCCTGCCGCGCATGAACAACTGGTCGTTCTGGCTGCTGCCGGTGGCCTTCAGCCTGCTGCTGCTGACCCTGTTCCTGCCCGGCGGTGCACCGGCCGGTGGCTGGACGCTGTACCCGCCGCTGTCGCTGCAGGGTGGCTACAACGTGGCCTTCAGCGTGTTCGCCATCCACGTGGCCGGCATCAGCTCGATCATGGGCGCGATCAACATCATCGCCACGGTGCTGAACATGCGCGCGCCGGGCATCGACCTGCTGAAGATGCCGATCTTCTGCTGGGCCTGGCTGATCACCGCCTTCCTGCTGATTGCGGTGATGCCGGTGCTGGCCGGCGCGGTGACCATGCTGCTGACCGACAAGTTCTTCGGCACCAGCTTCTTCAATGCCGCCGGTGGCGGTGACCCGGTGATGTACCAGCACATCTTCTGGTTCTTCGGGCACCCCGAGGTCTACATCATGATCCTGCCGGCCTTCGGCGTGGTCAGCGAGATCATCCCGACCTTCAGCCGCAAGCCGCTGTTCGGCTACCAGGCCATGGTCTACGCCACCGCGGCGATCGCCTTCCTGTCGTTCATCGTCTGGGCCCACCACATGTTCACCGTGGGCATGCCGCTGGGCGGCGAGATCTACTTCATGTTCGCCACCATGCTGATCTCGATCCCCACCGGGGTGAAGGTGTTCAACTGGGTCAGCACCATGTGGCGCGGCTCGCTTACCTTCGAAGCGCCGATGCTGTGGTCGGTGGCCTTCGTCATCCTGTTCACCATCGGCGGGTTCTCCGGCCTGATGCTGGCCATCGTCGCCGCCGACTTCCAGTACCACGACACCTACTTCGTGGTGGCCCACTTCCACTACGTGCTGGTGACCGGTGCAGTGTTCGCGCTGATCGCAGCGGTGTACTACTGGTGGCCGAAATGGACCGGGCGCATGTACAGCGAGAAGTGGGCCAAGGTGCACTTCTGGTGGTCGATCGTGTTCGTGAACCTGTTGTTCTTCCCGCAGCACTTCCTCGGCCTGGCCGGCATGCCGCGGCGCATTCCCGATTACAGCGTGGCGTTTGCCGACTGGAACCTGATCAGCTCGATCGGTGCGTTCGGCATGTTCGCCACGCCGTTCATGATGGCGGCGATCCTGCTGTCGTCGCTGCGCAATGGCGAGAAGGCCGCCGACCGTTCCTGGGAAGGCGCACGCGGGCTGGAGTGGACGTTGCCCTCGCCGGCACCGGCGCACACCTTCACCACGCCGCCGACCCTGCGCCCGGGCGACCTGGCCCACGATGACATCACGCATTGAGGTGGGCCATGCATAACGAGAGCCCGCTTCCAACCGGTAGAGTCGAGCCATGCTCGACTGACAAAAAGCAGCCGAGCATGGCTCGGCTCTACAACAGCGAGAGCAACGGCGTCGAGCTGCAGCGCCAGCGCGCCAGGCGCACCGCCCTGTGGGTGGGGGCCATTGCCGTGCTGGTCTACGTGGGCTTCATCCTCAGCGGGGTGATCGGCCGATGAGCGATGCACCGGCCACCGCGACCTCACGCAGCGCCGGCCTGCCGCGCCTGATCGGCGTGGCGGTGGCGGTGTTCCTGCTGACGTTCTCGCTGGTGCCGCTGTACCGCATCGCCTGCGAAAAAGTGTTCGGCGTACGCCTGGAACGCGGCCCCGGCAGTGAAGCCAGCACCGGCGCCGCCACCGGCAAGCGCACCGTGCGCGTGGAATTCGACGGTGGGGTGAATTCGCGCCTGCCATGGTCGTTCCACCCCGAGCAGCTGACCATGGACGTGGTCCCGGGCGAACTCAACGAAGCCCTGTACTTCGCCCGCAACGACAGTGCAGGCGCGGTGGTGGGCAGCGCCGTGCCCTCGGTGGCGCCGGCACGTGCGTCGGGGTTCTTCAGCAAGACCGAATGCTTCTGCTTCACCGCCCAGACCCTGCAGGCCGGTGAAAAGCGCGACATGCCGGTGCGCTTCATCGTCGATCCGGACCTGCCGCCGGAAATCAAGACGATCACCCTGTCCTACACCTTCTACCGTAACGATGCGCTGTCCGATCGGCTGGCTGCAGCCGCTACCTCGGAAGGCGCGCACGCCGCTCCCTGACCCGGAAACCGACATGGCCCAGACCCCGCACGACGCCAATGTGTACTTCGTCCCGGCCCAGAGCCGCTGGCCGTTCGTGGGCTCCATCGCGATGATGGTGACCATGGTGGGCGTGGCCAGCTGGTTGAACGATGCCAGCTGGGGCCGCTGGACCTTCTATGCCGGCCTGGCGATGCTGGTGCTGACCCTGTTCTGGTGGTTCAGCGATGTGGTGCGCGAATCGCAGGCCGGGCACTACAACCGCCAGGTCGATGGCTCTTTCCGCATGGGCATGGTCTGGTTCATCTTTTCCGAAGTGATGTTCTTCGGTGCCTTCTTCGGCGCGCTGTTCTACACCCGCAACCTGGGCCTGCCGTGGCTGAGCGGCGAAGGCGATGGGGTGATGACCAACGAGTTGCTGTGGCAGGGCTATTCGGCCGGCTGGCCGACCAATGGACCGGCGGCGATCGGTGGTGCGTTCCAGACCATTCCCGCCTGGGGCCTGCCGCTGATCAACACGCTGATCCTGCTCACTTCCGGCGTGACCCTGACCATCGCCCACCACGCCCTGAAGGGCGGCCACCGCCGCCAGCTGCTGGTGTGGCTGGGCCTGACCGTGCTGCTGGGCGCGTTCTTCCTGACCCTGCAGGCCGAGGAATACATCCACGCCTACAAGGAACTGAACCTGACCCTGGGTTCGGGCATCTACGGGTCCACGTTCTTCATGCTGACCGGCTTCCACGGTGCGCACGTGCTGCTGGGCACGATCATGCTGATCGTGATGTGGCTGCGCTCGGCCAAGGGCCACTTCACCCGCGACAACCACTTCGGCTTCGAAGCCGCCGCGTGGTACTGGCACTTCGTGGACGTGGTGTGGCTGATGCTGTTCCTGTTCGTCTACGTCCTTTGAGTGCGCAGCGGCAGGTACCCTCAGCCGCCGACGCCGTGCGGCTTGATCCAGCCCATGTAGATGCTGACGATCACCAGCGCGATCAGGGCCACCGACACCGCAATGCGGCGGGTGAGCGCATTGACCGTGCGCTTGGTCTGGCCGCGGTCGACCAGCAGGTAGTACAGGCCGGCGCCCAGATTCCAGACGATGACGATCAGGAACGCGATCACCAGCAGGGTCTTCAGCGAATCACTCATGCACGGCTCGGGGGCAGGGTGGATGCGCCTATCTGACCGCGTTTGCGTGGACTTGTCATGATGCGCCAGCACACACGCTGGATCGGCTGGCTGTTGGCGCTGCTGGCGATGGCCGGCTTCACCGCCTTGGGCCTGTGGCAATTGCAGCGCATGCACGCCAAGCAGGCCCTGCTGGATGCGCAGGGCCCGGCGGTGGCGCAGGCGTTGCCGCTGGCGCAGGCACTGGCGGCGCCCGGCGCACTGCATGGGGTGGCCGACCATGGCCGCTTTCTGCCGGGCGTGGTGCTGCTGGACAACCAGATGCGCCACGGCCGCGCCGGGGTAAAGGTGTACCGGCCGTTCCGCAGTGACAGTGGCAGCGTGCTGCTGGTGGACCTGGGGTGGCGCGCGCTGCCGCCGGACCGCACCTTGCCGGTGCTGGACGCGCTGCCGGCGCCGCTGGCGGTGCGCGGGTTGCTGGCGCCGCCGCCGTCGGCCGGCCTGGCGCTGGGCCCGGCGTTCAGTGAAACCGGCCAGCCCGGGCGCTGGCTGGCCAGCCGCCTGCCCGCCGATGGCCTGGCCCGCGCGCTGGGCCTGGCCGCGCTGCCCGACCGGGTGTTGCGGCTGGACCCGGCGCTGCCGATCGGCGACGAGCGCGATCTGGACCTGCTGCCCAACACCCTGCCGCCGCAGCGCCACCTGGGCTACGCCGTGCAGTGGTTCGGCCTGGCGCTGACCGTGCTGGTGGTGGCGCTGGTGCTGGAATGGCGCCGGCGGCGGCGTTGACCGGCGCCGGTGGGCGCCGACCTTGGTCGGCACCATTTCCCCCGACCAAGGTCGGGGGCTACCAGAGCGTCGACCGCTTCCTTTCCCCCGACTACCAGAGCGCCGGCCGCTTCCTTCCACCCAACCATGAGAAAATGCCCGCATGAACACCGCCACCACCCCGCAGGCACGCGGTTCCGGCCGCCGCACCCTGCTGCTGTTGTTCGCCGTGTTCTTCGGGGCGATGGCGCTGGCCGCCGTGCTGCGCTTCACCGGCTGGCAGCCCACCGGGCACCGCAATGCCGGGCAACTGCTGCAGCCACCGGTGGACCTGCGCCAGCAGCCGCCGACCTTGGCCAACGGCCAGCCCTACCCGTGGAACCCCGAAGCGCGCACCTGGCGGCTGCTGGTGGCGCCGGCCGGGGCCTGTGACGCGCAGTGCGTCACTTTGTCGCAGGGACTGGGCAAGGTGTGGCAGCTGTTCGGCCATAACGCCGATAATGTGGAGATTCTGTGGCTGGGCACGCCACCGGCGCCGATCGCCGCACTGCCCGCGCTGCGGCCACTGGCGCCGTCGCCCGCCCTGCGCGCGGCGTTGCCCGGTGCCGACGATCCGGCCGGATTGCCGGTCTATGTGATCGATCCGAACGGCTTCGTGATCATGCGCCATGCCCCCGGCAGTGACCTGGGGGGCCTGCGCAAGGACATGGCCACGTTGCTGAAACTGAAGTGAGTCCCGTTTGATGAGCCTTTCCGCGCGTCCGGCGCTGCACCGTAATTTCCACCGCCTGGCGTGGTTCGCCATGATCATGACCGCCAGCACGATCATGTTCGGCGCCTTCGTGCGCCTGTCCGATGCTGGCCTGAGCTGCCCGGACTGGCCGACCTGCTATGGGCAGGCCACCTGGCCGCAGCACGTGGAAGAAACCATCGGCCACCCGGCCACCGAGATCCGTCCGCTGGAAACCCACAAGGCCTGGCGCGAGCAGGTGCACCGCTTCCTGGCCGGCGCGCTGGGCATCGAGATCCTGACCCTGGCCCTGCTGGCCACCCGCAAGCGCCGCTTCGGCAGCACGGCGGTGGTGACCGCCTGCGTACTGGTGGCCGCCGGCATACCGCTGTACATGATGGGCTGGCATGGCACGGCCAGCGGCCTGGCCCTGGTGGGTGAGGCGATCCTGCTGATCGCCGCGCTGCGCTGGGGCAACATCGACCTGGCCCGGGCGGCCCTGCTGACCCTGGCGGTGGTGATCTTCCAGGCCCTGCTGGGCATGTGGACGGTCACCCTGCTGCTGAAACCCATCGTAGTGATGGGCCACCTGCTGGGCGGCATGCTGATGTTCGGCCTGCTGGTGTGGATGGCGTGGCGGGCAACGCACCTGCCGATCACCCTGGCCGAAGCGCCGAAGCTGAAGTGGCTGCTGCGCATCGGCGTGGCCGTGCTGGTCACCCAGATCGCGCTGGGCGGCTGGGTCAGCGCCAACTACGCCGCACTGGCCTGCGGTGGCGGCAGCGCGTCGCTGGACAACTTCCCGCGCTGTGCCAACCAGTGGTGGCCGCAGCACAACTTCGTGGAAGGCTTCACCCTGTGGCGCGGCATCGGCGTGGATTACGAAGGGGGCGTGCTGGATGGCGCCTCGCGCATCGCCATCCAGATGGCGCACCGCCTGTTCGCCATCGTGGTGGCGGCCTACCTGCTGTGGCTGGGCCTGCGCCTGTTCCGCCTGCCCAGCATGCGCGGCTGGGCCAGTGCGCTGGTGGCCCTGCTGGTGCTGCAGGTCACCCTGGGCATCCTGAACGTGAAGCTGGCCCTGCCGCTGGCGGTGGCCGTGGCCCACAACGGCGTGGCCGTTGCCCTGTTGTTCGTGCTGGTGAGCCTGCTGGCCCGCCTGCGCGCGCCGGACTGATCGCATGTTTTCCAACTATCGCCAGTACTGGGACCTGACCAAGCCCAAGGTCGTGGCCCTGATCGTCTTCACCGCCCTGGTCGGCATGGTCCTGGCCATTCCGGGCGTACCCAGCTGGGAACAGGTGCGCGCCGGCGCGCTGGGTTTCCTGGGCATCTGGCTGGCCGCTTCGGCGGCCGCTGCCATCAACCAGCTGCTGGATGCGCACATCGACGCGCAGATGGCGCGCACCTCATGGCGCCCGCTGGTGGTGGGCAAGGTCAAGCCGTGGCAGGTGCTGGTGTTTGCCGGCGTGCTGATCGTGCTGTCGATGGCGATCCTGCTGCTGTGGGTGAACTGGATCACCGCCGTGCTGACCTTCGCCTCGCTGATCGGCTATGCGGTGATCTACACCGTGTACCTGAAGCGCGCGACCTCGCAGAACATCGTCATTGGCGGCCTGGCCGGCGCGATGCCGCCGATGCTGGGCTGGGCGGCGATCACCGGCATGCAGGGCTCGTCGGACTGGGCGTATTCGTCGCTGCTGGTGCTGATCATCTTCATCTGGACCCCGCCGCACTTCTGGGCGCTGGCGATCTTCCGCCGCGAGGACTACGCCAAGGCGAAGATCCCGATGCTGCCGGTCACCCACGGCGTGGTGCACACGCGCAAGCAGATCCTGGCCTATTCGGTGGTGCTGGCGCTGGTGTGCGTGGTGCCGTACCTGGTGGGCATGAGCGGGCCGTTCTACCTGGGCGGGGCGATCGTGCTCAACGCCGTGTTCCTCTGGTACGCCTGGCGCATGCAGAGCCCGCCGGATGAATTCTTCTCGATGAAGATGTTCCAGTACTCCATCGTGTACCTGATGGCGCTGTTCGCCTTCCTGCTGGTGGACCACTGGATCCTGCCCTGGATGTAACCGGCTGATGCCGCCGGGCATGGTCCGGCGCTACCGATAGGGGTCAGATCCCCGAAGGGGCTCTGACCCCGTCTGCGTTCCGCCGGGCATGGCCCGGCGCTACCGGACTCAGGGCGCGCGCCGCGCATACCGCTGCGCAATCACACCGCAGACGATCAGCTGGATCTGGTGGTAGATCATCACCGGCAGCACGATGGCGCCCAGGCTGCCGCCGGCGAACAACACCTTGGCGATCGGTACGCCGGTGGCCAGGCTCTTCTTCGAACCGCAGAACACGATGGCGATCTCGTCTTCGCGGTTGAAGTGCAGGCGGTGCGCCAGGAAGGTGATGAGCGGCATGGCGATGCCCAGCAGCACGGCAGCCACCACGGCCACGGCAAACAGGGACAGGAGCGGTGTCTTGCTCCACAGCCCTTCGGTCACCGCTTCGCCGAACGCCGAATACACCACCAGCAGGATGGTGGCCTGGTCGGTGTAGCGCAGCAGCGCGCGCTGCTTTTCCACCCAGCCGGCAATCCACGGCCGCAGCAGGTGGCCGGCTACGAACGGCACCAGCAGCTGCAGCATGATGCCGCCGATGGCATGCAGCGGGTCGTGCACGCCGCCGGAGGTGCCGGCCAGGGCGGTCAGCAGCAGCGGGGTGAGGAACACGCCCAGGATGCTGGACAGCGACGCACTGCAGACCGCCGCCGGCACGTTGCCGCGCGCCATCGAGGTGAACGCGATGGACGACTGCACGGTGGACGGTAACGTGCACAGGAACAGCACGCCCAGATACAGCTCGGGGGTCAGCAGCCAGCCTGACAGCGGCTTGAACATCAGCCCCAGCAGCGGGAACAGGATGAAGGTGCAGGCCAGGATGGTCAGGTGCAGCCGCCAGTGCAGCATGCCGCCGATGATCGATTCGCGTGGCAGGCGCGCGCCGTGCAGGAAGAACAGGGCGGCGATGGCCACGGTGGTGACATCGTCCAGCACCATGGCAGCGGCGCCCTTCATCGGCAGCAGCGAGGCCAGGGCCACGGTGCACAGCAGGGCGAGGGTGAAGTTGTCCGGTCGCAGGCGCGACCACCAGCGGGTCATGGTGGGCAGGCTCCTTGGTACGTGGGGGTCAGGGGGAGGTGACCGGTTCCGCCAGACGCTGGCGGGTGGCGGCTTCCAGGGATTTCAGGCCAGCTCGTTGGCCCAATGGCAGGGCCTGCTCCGGGCTGGCATGTTCGTAGCGCGCATTGACCAGGGCGAGCACGGCGCCGGCGCGGTTGCCCGAGGCGCAGTGCAGCAGCACCGGCCCTTGGCTCTGCTGCAGCGCCTGGTGCACGGCGCGCACGTTGGCTGCATCCAGGCCCTCGGCGCCGGCTACCGGAATGCGCACGTAGCGCAGGCCCAGTGCTTCGGCCTGGGCCATCTCGTCGTAACCGCGGTCTTCTTCGGGCTGGCGCAGGTCGATGACGGTGCGTACGCCCTGCGCGGCCAGCGCCTGCAGCTGCGCGGCACTGGGTTGGCCGCCGGCATGCAGGCCCGGGCGCACTTCGTTGATCGGGTTTTCCCCGGCCAGCGCGGCCAGGGGCGTGCAGAGCGACAACAACAGCAGGCAGGTCAGGCGCAGCAGCATGGTCTCTCCGTGGGTGGCCGCCCTACAGGCGCAGGGTGGCGCGCGCCTTCAGCAGCTCGCGCAGTTCGTACTTGTCAGTATCGTCCAGGCCCTGCTGGCGCTGCTTTGCCAACAGTTCGTCCAGACGTTGCACCAGCAGTTGTTTCTCCAGCTGGGCGACGGCGTCGTGTAGTTCCTGGGTCCACACCGCCTCATCGCCGGGCAGGGTCTGCGCGGCCAGCGTGTGCAGCGAGGCCTGCTCTTCGCGGCCGTCGAAATGCTGCAGCAGGGCGCCGGTGCTGATGTCCGGGCGCTGTTCGACCAGCCCCAGCAGTTCCAGCAGCAGCTCCACGCCGGGCAGGCGCAGGCCCTGGAAGTGGTGCTTGCCGCCCAGCGTGAGCGCCAGCGACGGCTGCTGCAGCAGTACGGCAATGGCGCCGCGCACCAGGCTGCGCTTGGCGATGGGCTGGATCTGCCGGGCCGGCGCGCGCTGCGGCATCGGCGCGCGCGCGGCCGCCGCGTTGCCGCCGCCCAGGCCGGTCAGCTGCGCCAGCTGCTGCTTCATCAGGTCGCCGAAGGCACCATCGGGAATCTGCGCCAGCATCGGCTTTGCGCGTTCGGCCAGGCGGGCCTTGCCGTCCAGCGTGCCCAGGTTGATCTCGCGGGTCAGTTCATCGAAGAAGAACTGCGACAGCGGCGTGGCCTGCTTCAGGCGTTCGTTGAAGACCTCGGCGCCTTCCTTGCGCACGATGGTGTCCGGGTCCTCGCCGTCGGGCAGGAACAGGAAGAAGGCCTGGCGGCCATCCTTCATGCGCGGCAGCACTGATTCCAGCGCCTTCCAGCCGGCACGGCGGCCGGCGGCGTCACCGTCGAAGCAGAAGAACACGTCCGGCGCGTTGCGGAACAGCAGCTCGGCATGGTCGGGCGTGGTGGCCGTGCCCAGCGTGGCCACCGCCTGGGTGACCCCGAACTGGAACAGCGAGACCACGTCCATGTAGCCTTCGACCACGATCAACCGTTCGATCTTCTGGTTGGCCTGGCGCACCTGCCACAGGCCGTACAGTTCGCGGCCCTTGTGGAACAGCGCGGTTTCCGGCGAGTTGAGGTACTTGGGGCCGTCGTCCTTCTCGAACACGCGGCCGCCGAAGGCGATCACCCGGCCACGGCGGTCGAAGATCGGGAACATCACCCGGTCGCGGAACTTGTCGTAGACGTGGCCGCGGTCGTTCTTGGAAAACAGGCCGGCGCGGTCGAGCAGCTTCATCTTGCGCTCGTCCTTGCCCAGCGCATCGCGCAGCCCGCTGTAGCCGTCTGGCGCGTAGCCGATCTGGAAGCGGGTGCGGTTCTCTTCGTCCACGCCGCGACCATCCAGGTAGGCGCGCGCCTTGTCGCTGCCTTCCAGGTTCTTCTGGAAGAACTTCATGGCGGCATCCAGTGCGGCATACAGCTCGCGGCCTTCGTCCTGCTGCTGCGCGCTGCGCGGGTTCTCGCTGCGCGGCACTTCCATGCCGGCGCGCTTGGCCAGTTCGTCCACCGCATCGAGGAATTCGAGGCGGTCGTAGTTCATCAGGAAGCTGATGGCGGTGCCGTGCGCGCCGCAGCCGAAGCAGTGATAGAACTGCTTGGTGGGCGAGACCGTGAACGAGGCCGAGCGCTCGTCATGGAACGGGCAGCGCGCCGCGTATTCCTTGCCCTGGCGCTTCAACGGCACGCGGCTGCCGACCACCTCGACGATGTCGGAGCGGGCCAGCAGGTCGTCGATGAATGCGTCGGGGATACGGGCCATGGGCAACAGGGCAGGGGCGCGGCCGGCAGGGCCACGCAGAGGGGAACAGTCAGTGCCCCTAGTTTACCCCTTGCTGGGCATCTGCCTGCGCCGTGGCCGGATCGATGCCGGCCAGCGCCAGATGGTTGCGCGCGCGCAAGCGTTCGTCGATCACCGCGGTCATCAAGGCGCCGACGAAGAACACCACGGTGGCGTAGTAGATCCAGACCAGCGAAATGACCAGCGCGCCCATCGACCCGTAGGCGCTGCCCGGTGCGACGGTGGCGATGTACACGCCGATGCCATAGCGCCCCAGCGCGAACAGCGCCGAGGTGATGACGCCGCCGATGAAGGCCTGGCGCCAGGCCACGCGGCGGTCCGGCAGGTAGTGGTACATGAAGGCGAAGCCGGCCGCGTACAGCAGCAGGCTGGTCAGGTAGCCGATGGCTGGCAGCACCGACGGCAGCTGCGCGAATGCGACCTGCAGCATGGTGGTGGCGGTCATCGACAGGATCAGCAGGAAGCCCAGCGCCAGCACCACGCCGAAGGAGAACACTCGCTTGCGCAGCCAGGCCTTGATGCCATCCAGGCGTTCGCCGCTGGTGCGGAAGATCAGGTTCAGTGCGTTCTGCAGCTGGGCGAACACCGCCGTGGCGCCGATGAACAGCAGCAGGGTGCTCCACAGCCCGGCCAGCGAGCCCACGTCGGGCTGGTTGTCGGCGTTCTTCAGCACGGTTTCGGCCACCGTGGCGGCACTGCTGCCGGCCACCGAGCTGATCTGTTCGACCAGGGCCTGCTGCGCGGGCGGGTACAGCGAGGCGGTCAGCCACAGCAGCAGCACCAGCAGCGGTGCCATCGACAGCAGGGCGTAGAAGGAGACCGAGGCGGCCTGGGTGAGCACGTCGATGTCGACGAAGCGCTTGCCTACCGCCATCGGGAAACTGTCCTGCAGGCGCTGGACGTACTTTTGCAGATTCACGGGGACGCGGGGTGCCGGTTCGACCATGCGGCTGTTGTAGCAGCCGGGGGTCGAAGGCGTGGTGAAGCGCCGGGGACCGCGATGGGGTCAGAGCCCTTTCGCGTGGCGAAAGGGATCCGACCCCAAGGGCTGGCTTACGACAGCTGCTGCTTGACCAGCTTGGACACCAGGCCCATGTCGGCCTGGCCAGCCAGCTTCGGCTTCAGCGCGCCCATCAGCTTGCCGATGTCGGCCGGGGTGCTGGCGCCGGTTTCGGCCATGGCAGCCTGGATGGCGGCCACGATTTCGGCTTCGCCCATCTTGGCCGGCAGGTAGGCTTCGATCACCACGATCTCGGCGCGCTCGATCTCGGCCAGGTCTTCACGGTTGGCCGCTTCGTACTGGCTGACCGAGTCCTTGCGCTGCTTGACCATCTTGTCCAGCACGGCGATCACGGCGGTGTCATCCAGCTCGATGCGCTCGTCCACTTCCTTCTGCTTGATGGCGGCGTTGATCAGGCGGATCACGCCCAGCTTGTGCTTCTCGCCGCCCTTCATGGCGGCCTTCATGTCTTCGGTGAGCTGCTGCTTCATGCTCATGAGGAACCTCGAGGTGATGGTGGTGGGGCAGGGCGGATGCCCAGGCCCGGAAACGCAAAAAGCCGGCAACGCTCGCGCGTGCCGGCTTCGACTCCACTGCGGAAGGACGAGCCCGCCGCAATGAAGATGCGTCCGATCAGTACAGGCGCTGACGCTTGGTGACGTCGCGCGACGAGCGGCGCAGCTGACGCTTCACAGCAGCGGCGGCCTTGCGCTTGCGCTCCTGGGTCGGCTTTTCGTAGAACTCGCGCTTGCGGGTTTCGGCCAGCACACCGGCCTTTTCGCAAGTGCGCTTGAAGCGGCGAAGAGCAAACTCGAAGGGCTCGTTCTCGCGGACTTTGACGCTGGGCATGGAATCTCCGGGACACAGTAGAACCGGGTCACGCCCGGCGAGCCGCACATTATAGCGGCGAAAAGACAAACTGCAAGCGGCCAACCCTGAATACGGGCCGGTGGTTCGATTGCAGAGGGTTCTGCACAGTCCCCGAGGGACCGGCAGGGGCGTCATAATAGCAGGCATGCGAGTCCTTGGCATCGAATCTTCCTGTGATGAGACCGGCGTGGCGGTGTATGACACCGACCTGGCCGGCAGCGCGGCCCTGCGCGCCCATGCGGTCTACAGCCAGATCGCCCTGCACGCCGAATACGGTGGTGTGGTGCCCGAGCTGGCCAGCCGTGACCACGTGCGCAAGCTGCTGCCGTTGATCCGCCAGACCCTGGGCGAGGCCGGGCTGGGCGTGGACGACATTGACGGGGTGGCCTACACGGCCGGCCCCGGCCTGGTCGGCGCCCTGCTGGTGGGGGCGGGCGTGGCCCGTTCGCTGGCCTGGGCGCTGGAGGTGCCGGCGGTGGGCGTACACCATATGGAAGGCCACCTGCTGGCGCCGCTGATGGAAGACGACCCGCCGCAGGCCCCGTTCGTGGCCCTGCTGGTGTCCGGCGGCCATACCCAGCTGGTGGCGGTGGATGCCATCGGCCAGTACCGCTTGCTGGGCGAAACCCTGGACGACGCGGCCGGCGAGGCCTTCGACAAGACCGCCAAGATGATGGGGCTGCCGTACCCCGGTGGCCCGCAGCTGGCCAGGCTGGCCGAGCAGGGCACGCCCGGCGTGTACCGCTTCGCGCGGCCGATGACCGACCGGCCGGGGCTGGATTTCAGCTTCTCCGGCCTGAAGACCCAGGTCCTGATGGCCTGGCGCGACAGCGACCAGAGCGAGCAGACCCGCGCCGACATTGCCCGTGGCTTCGAAGATGCGGTGGTGGAAACGCTGAGCATCAAGTGCGAGCGCGCACTGGAAGCGGCCGGCACCAACGTGATCGTGGTGGCCGGCGGCGTGGGCGCCAACAAGCGCCTGCGCGCGCGCCTGCAGCAGATGGCCGAACGCCTGGGCGGCCGTGCCTGCTTCCCGCGCCCGGCGCTGTGCACCGACAACGGCGCGATGATCGCCTTCGCCGGCGCGCTGCGGCTGCAGGCCGGGCAGCACAACCCGCCGAAGGTCGAGGTGACCCCGCGCTGGGACATGGCGACCCTGCCGGCGGTGTGAGCGACGATTTCCCGGCGGCGTAAACCACGCGCGCCGGTAGCGCCGGGCCATGCCCGGCGGACGCATTACGGACGGGCACCCAACGGCGATGCGGCCAGCACCGTCGTCGCCCGCTCATGCCGCTGCAGCCAGCCTAGGGTATGCGGGCAGCGCGCATGGATCAGTCGCCCGATCGCGGCCAGGTCGGCACCGATGTCACGCTCCAGAATGGGTTCGTGGTGGGCGATGCGGTTGCGCAGGTGGCGGATGCGGCCAATGTCTGCGTGGAAGGCCTTTCTGATGACACTGGGGTGAGCAGAAGGCGCATGGCGTAGAACCGCACCGAGTGCTGGTATCCATAGTGTGGAATCAAAGCGACAAGTGAACAGCTGCTGCCAGAACACCATCGGCAGGTTGGCAATGATCTCGGATGTATCGGTTACGCGGCTGGCAAGCTGTTCCAGTGCTGAAAGGGAAGACGCGCAGGATGAGGTAGGTAATCTGCGTCGAAAGGCGCTGCTCCACGGCCACCTTGGCCCGTGCTGTCGGGCAAGTGCGGATGCTGCAGCGTTGCGGGTGACCACTTCGCATAGATGGACCGGCATCATCAGTGCACCGCACATCCGCATGTTCCAGATGTACAGGGATTCGACCGTGACTCCAGGGCTGCAGGTCGATGCGATTCTCTCGTAGGTAGACAGACGCTCCGCTGACAACGCGCGCCTTAGTGCATCGTAGGGAGCCATCGTGAAGGGCGGTGGTGAAGGAGAGATCGATGTTGGGCGCAGGCGGCTGCCACCGCCATCAGGAAACGTCGTTCCCTGTGTGGCCGATTCTCTGCTTTTCGAGTTGGATAGCCCGCCGAGCTGTGTTGTCGGAATCAGCCTTGACCGACAATCTGGTCCCCGCCTAATCTGCTGGCCTGCGCCACCGGGATCCGCGGCTGTTCAACAGCTCCCCCCGGGGACAAACGGTAGTACCAAAGGGCCCTGCTAGCGGGGCCCTTTGCTTTTTCCGGCATCAGCAATGCCGCAATCGCCTCTCGCAACGAGCAGGACCGATGCGATACCTTCGTGAGCGTGTGCTCCGGGACTCGCGGCTGGATTCCAGCTTCCCCTGGGGACGTCGAGAGGTACCAAAGGGCCCCGCTAGCAGGGCCCTTTGTTTTTTCCGCGGCATCCACCGCCACCCCCCGTTCCGGGCAGGCTCACCGCCGTGCCGGTACCATGGCCGTCTGTATTCGGCTGGTAACCGCAATGGACAAGGTTTTCATCGAAGGGCTGACCATCGACGCCCTGATCGGTATCTACGACTGGGAACGGCGCATCCGCCAGGACCTGGTGTTCGATCTGGAGATGGGCTTTGACAACCGTCGCCCGGCTGCCAGCGATGACATCGCCCATACCCTGAACTACAAGGCGGTCAGCAAACGCCTGGAACAGTTCGTGCGCGAATCGGAGTTCGGTCTGGTGGAAACGCTGGCCGAGCGCTGCGCGCAGATCGTGCTGGACGAGTTCGAGGTGAAATGGCTGCGGCTGAAGCTGAGCAAGCCCGGTGCGGTGCGCGGCGCGCGCGCGGTGGGTGTGATCATCGAGCGTTCGCGCGACTGACGGACGCGGGTTTTTCTGCCGGCCGCGGGCCGGCCTGCATGACACAACAACAAGGAGACAACGGATGGTGGACGCGGTGGTGGCGGTACAGTGGCTGGACCAGCTGCAGAACACACTGGAACCCTATCCCGGCGCCTACCTGGCGTTGATGATTTCGGCGCTGCTGATCGCCGCCGGCCTGGCCAACTGGGTGACCAAGCGCATCCTGCTGCGCGGCCTGCGGCGGCTGATCAGCCGCCTGCCCGGTGCCGATACCGGCCGTGGCAGCCACCTGATGCGGGTCATCGCGCGCCTGTCCAACGTGGTGCCCAGCCAGGTGATCGCCTCGGGCGTGGCCCTGATTCCCGATCTGCCGCCGCGCCTGGTGAGTGGCGTGGTGGCGCTGTGTACCGCCTGGGCGGTGCTGACTCTGGCGCTGGCGGTGTCGCACGCGCTGGACGCGGCCAACGACTTGTACGAGCGCAAGCCCGATGCCCGCAACAAGCCGATCAAGGGCTATCTGCAGGTGGTCAAGATCGTGGTGTTCGTGGCCGCCGGTCTGTCGATCCTGGCCACCCTGCTGGGGGTGAAGCTGGGGCCGCTGGTGACCGGTCTGGGCGCGGCCACCGCGGTGCTCATGCTGATCTTCCAGGACACCATCCTGTCGCTGGTGGCCAGCGTGCAGATCAGTGGCGATGGCCGCGTGCGCATTGGCGACTGGATCGAAATGCCCAGCCAGAACGCCGATGGCGACGTGATCGACATCGCCCTGCACACCATCACCGTGCAGAACTTCGACAAGACCATCACCACCATTCCGACCAAGAAGCTGGTGACCGAATCGTTCAAGAACTGGCGTGGCATGCAGGAAGCCGGTGGCCGCCGGATCAAGCGCGCGCTGTATCTGGACCAGCACAGCGTCGGCTTCCTGGATGATGGCGACCTGCAGTTCCTGGGCCAGTTCGCCCTGCTGGGCGACTACCTGCAGCAAAAGGAACAGGAGCTGGGGCAGTGGAACGGGCGCCTGCGCGAGCAGGGCGTGGCCGATGTGAACAGCCGCCGGGTGACCAACCTGGGCACCTTCCGGGTGTACGTGGAGCGCTACCTGCGCAACCACCCCGGCATCCACCAGGACATGACTCTGCTGGTGCGCCAGCTGCAGCCGACCACCGAAGGCCTGCCGCTGGAGCTGTACTGCTTCACCCGCAGCACCGCCTGGGCCGAGTACGAGGCGGTGCAGTCGGACATTTTCGACCACCTGCTGGCCATCCTGCCGGCCTTCGGGCTGCGCGTGTTCCAGGCCTCCAGCGACGCCATGTTGATGGCCGGGCAGCGCCAGCAGGCCGGCTCGGAGTAAGCTGCACGCTCGCGTCCGCACCCGTATGGAACGCCCAGACTGTGGGCGGGCGCACGAAACTGAACGTAGAAACCTCTCGCCAAACCGCCCGGGAACGCTAGAATGCCGGGCTTGTAAACGTTTTCATAAGGACAGCTGGTGGCCTCCGATCGCATCGAATCCCTCATTGCCCAGATGACCGTCGAGGAAAAGGTCGGCCAGCTGGGTGTCTTCGCCGACATGGTGCGTCCGTTCGCGCCGGACGTGAACCCGGAAGCGAACGTGCGCAACGCCGACCAGGTGCTGCAGCAGGTGCGCGAGGGCAAGGTCGGCTCGCTGTTCAATGGCGTGGGCGCCGAACTGGGCCGCCGCATCCAGCAGGTGGCCACCGAGGAAAGCCGCCTGGGCATTCCGGTGATCCTGGCCGCCGACGTGATCCACGGCATGCGCACCGTGTTCCCGATCCCGCTGGGCGAAGCAGCCAGCTTCGAGCCGGACCTGGCCGAGCGCACCGCCCGTGCCACCGCCATCGAGGCCACCGCAGCCGGCCTGCACTGGACCTACGCGCCGGCGGTGGATATCGCCCGCGACCAGCGCTGGGGCCGCGGTGCCGAAGGCGCCGGTGAGGACGTGGTGCTGGGCTGTGCGTTCGCCGCCGCCCGCGTGCGCGGCTTCCAGGGCAGCGACCTGCGCGCCGCCGATTCGCTGCTGGCCACGCCCAAGCATTTCGCCGCCTACGGCGCGGTGATGGCCGGCATGGAATACAACATGGTGGACATCTCGCCGCAGACCCTGCGCGACGTGCACCTGCCGCCGTTCAAGGCCGCCTTCGATGCCGGCGCGATCACCGTGATGTCCTCGTTCAACGACATCAACGGCGTGCCGGCCAGTGCCAACGCCGAACTGCTGACCGACATCCTGCGTGGTGAGTGGAAGTTCCCGGGCGTGGTCATTTCCGATTACACCGCCGACATGGAGCTGGTCGCCCACGGCTATGCCGCCGACGACCGCGATGCCACCGCCAAGGCGTTCACCGCCGGGCTGGACCTGAGCATGCAGAGTGGTTTCTACGCCGAACACCTGCCGGGCCTGGTGGAAAGCGGCGAAGTGCCGATGGCCGTGCTGGACGAAGGCGTGCGCCGCATCCTGTGGCTGAAGGAAACCATCGGCCTGTTCGACGACCCGTACCGGTCGCTGGACCCGGCGCGCGAAGCGGACACCGCGCACATCGCCGCCCACGACGCACTGTCGCGCGACGCCGCGCGCCGTTCCATCGTGCTGCTGAACAACCGCGACAACGTGCTGCCGCTGCAGAAGACCGGGCAGAAGATCGCCCTGATCGGCCCGTTCGTGCAGGACCGCGAGAACATCGAAGGCTGCTGGACCCTGTTCGGCGACAAGCAGCGTTACGTGGATCTGGAAACCGGCGTGCGCGCGGCCATCGGCGATGCAGCACTGCTGGAAATCGTGCCCGGCTGCGAGCTGGAAGCGGCCATCCCGGGCGGCACCGAAGCGGCCGTGGCCGCTGCGCTGCGTGCCGATGTGGTGGTGCTGGCACTGGGCGAACCGCAGCGGTACAGCGGTGAAGCGCAGTCGCGCGTGGAAATCACCCTGCCGCCGGCACAGCAGGCGCTGGCCGAGGCCGTGGCGATGACCGGCAAGCCGCTGGTGGTGCTGCTGCGCAATGGTCGCGCGCTGGCCCTGCAGGGCGCGGTGCGCAATGCGCACGCCGTGGCGGTTACCTGGTACCTGGGCACGCAGACCGGCCATGCCGTGGCCGATGTGCTGTTCGGCGATTACAGCCCGTCCGGCCGCCTGCCGGTCAGCTTCCCGCAGGTGTCCGGCCAGCAGCCGTACTTCTACAACCACCCGCGCACCGGCCGCCCGGAACTGCCGACCATGTCGGAATTCAAGGCGCGCTGGCGCGAGATTCCGAACGAGCCGTTGTACCCGTTCGGCCACGGCATCGGCTACGCCACCTTCGCCTACGGCGTGCCGCAGCTCAGCGCCGCGCAGCTGGGCTGGGATGACACCCTCACCGTGACCACCACCCTGACCAACACCGGCCGCGTGGCCGGCGAAGAAGTGGTGCAGCTGTACATCCACGACCGCGTGGCCAGCCGCGTGCGTCCGGTGCGTGAACTGAAGGACTTCCGCAAGGTGGCCCTGCAGCCGGGTGAATCGACCGAGGTGGTGTTCACCCTGACCCGCGAGCAGCTGGCGTTCACCGGCCGCGACGGCGTGCTGCGTGCCGAGCCGGGCCAGTTCGACGTGTGGGTGTGTGCCTCGTCGGCGGCCGGTGAAGCGGTGCAGTTCGAGCTGTTGAAGGGCTGATCGCGCCCTCATCCACGCATGGCGTGGATCTACGGCAAGCGGTAGCGCCGGGCCATGCCCGGCGTTGCCTTGCTCACGATGCACGAACACGCCGGGGCTGGCCCGGCGCTACCATCGGGCTTTCGATCCGATGGAGTTCGCGCATGCGCAAGATCGCTTTCCTGATGCCGGCCCTGTTGCTGGCGGCCTGTTCGCAGCCGCCCGCGCCGGCCGAACCCGCGGCCGACGCACCGCCGCCGATGGACGCTGCGGCCGCGCCCACGCCTGCCGCTGAACCCGCCGCCCCCGCGGTCGCGCCGGCTGAAACCAGCGCCGATGACGCGCGTGCCCGCATCGACAGCGTGCTGGGCGACGCGGCGCAGTACGAAAAGGTGTTCAACGCGTTCAAGACCGCCGTGGTCGGTGGCGACCGTGCGGCAGTGGTGGAGGAAGTGCGCTTCCCGCTGAATATCGCCGGCGGCAGGAAGATCACCGGCCCGGGTGAGTTCCAGCGCAACTACGAAACCATCATCACCCCGGCGGTGGTCAAGGCCGTGTCCGAACAGGATTTCGGCAAGGTCTTCGTGAACCAGCAGGGCGTGATGATCGGCGATGGCCAGGTCTGGTTGAACGGCACGTGCCTGGATGCGGCGTGCACGCGCAGCGAAGTGAAGGTCATCACCATCCAGTAAGTGGAAAGCGAAACGGCCCCGCATGCGGGGCCGTTCCAGCTGCGCATTGCCGGGTGATCAGGCCTTCGGCGTGAGCTTCAGCAGGCGTGCCTTGCTGCCATCTTCCAGCAGCCACAGCGCACCGTCCGGGCCCTGTTCCACTTCGCGGATGCGCTCACCCATGTTGAAGCGCTCGGCCTCGCGGGCGCTGTCGCCGTCGAAGGCCACGCGCACCAGCGAGGTGGACGACAGGCCGCCGATGAAGGCGCTGCCCTTCCACTGCGGGAACAGCGCGCCGTTGTAGAAGATCAGCCCGGCCGGCGAAATCACCGGGTTCCAGGTGACCTTCGGTGCGGCAAATTCCGGGCGCGTGTCGTGGTCGGGAATCGGGCGGCCATCGTAGTGGTCGCCGTTGGACACGATGGGATAGCCGTAGTTGGAGCCGCGCTGGATCAGGTTCAGCTCGTCACCGCCGGCCGGACCCATTTCCTGCGCCCACAGCTTGCCGTTGCCATCGAAGGCGATGCCCAGGATGTTGCGATGGCCCAGCGACCAGACCTGCGCCGCCACGCCGCCCTGCGATGCGAAGGGGTTGTCGGCCGGCAGCGTGCCGTCGTCGTTCAGGCGCACGATCTTGCCCAGGTTGCTGCCCATGTCCTGCGCCGGATCGAACTTCTGCCGTTCGCTGGAACCGATCCACAGCTTGCCATCGGGGCCGAACGCCAGGCGGTGGCCGTAGTGGCCCTGGCCGCTGACCTTCGGCGTCTGTCGCCAGATCACCTGCAGATCCTTCAGCTCGCCGCCGCCCTGTGCATCCAGTGCCAGGGTGGCACGGGCCACGGCCGCGCCGCGCGTGTCCAGCGTGCCTTCTTCGGCATAACTGACGTAAACGACATTGTTGCGGGCGAAGTCCGGATGCAGGATCACATCGCCGAAACCACCCTGGCCGCCGTAGGCCACCTTCGGCACGCCGCGGATCTCATGCTTGGCGCCGCTGGCGATATCGAAGTGCTGCAGCTTGCCGCGCTTTTCGGTCACCAGCAGGCTGCCGTCGGGCAGGAAGGTCATCGCCCAGGGCTGGTCGAAGCGGCTGACTTCGGTGGCGGTGAACGGGCGCTCGCCAGTGCTGGCCGGCGCCGCGGCGGCTGCGGAGGTGGCTGCCGTGTCCGGGCCGGCGGCGCTGCAGGCAGTGGTGGCAAGGATCGGCAACAGGCCGAGGGCGAGCAGCAGGGGCGTGCGGGTCATGGGTATCTCCAACGGGGATGCGGATGGCCAGGCTCTGTGTTGTATACCACCGTGGGGGTGACGGTCGTGGCCCGAAGGTCCTGCTGCCCCCTGTGCGGCGCTTCGCCAATGGTCTAGGGTGGCCGTGCCCGGGCAATGCATGCCCGCCAGTCTGCAAGGATCTGCAATGCACACCCCCGTTACCGCACGACCGTCCCCCGCCTTCATCGCCGCCTCGTGGGTGGCCCTGCTGCTGGGGGCGGTGGCCTACCTGATCGGCCTGTTCAACGCGCAGATGGCGCTGAACGAGAAAGGCTACTACCTGACGCTGCTGCTGTTCGGCCTGTTCGCCGCCGTTTCCCTGCAGAAGAGCGTGCGCGACCGGGTGGAAGGCATCCCGGTGAGCGGGCTGTACTACGCGCTGTGCTGGTTTGCGCTGCTGTCGGCGCTGCTGCTGTTGCTGGTGGGCTTGTGGAACGCCACCCTGGCGCTGAGCGAGAAGGGCTTCTATGGCATGGCTTTCGCGCTGTCGCTGTTTGGTGCGGTGGCGGTGCAGAAGAACACCCGCGACCTGATCGCCGCAGGTGCGGGGGGAGCGCCGCGTGGGACGGCCATTCCGCCGCTGCCGGAACAGGAATGACGGATGAGCGGTGGCGCCGAGCCTACCCGGCGCCACCGATGCGCAGCCGTGTTCAGCGGTTGCGCGGCACGCGCTCGGATTCTTCCCAGCCACGGCGCACGGCGTTGCGCGCCTGCGCCCATTCCAGCCGACTCTTGCCGCGTTCCTGCGCCCAGCGGCCTTCCAGTTCGCGCTCCACTTCCTCGTAGGCGCGGATGATGTCCTGAGCACGCGCGGAATGGCCCAGCTGATACGCCGGTTCATAGTCGTCGAAGTACAGGCTTTCGTCGTAGTACGGCTCGGCCGTGTAACGGTCGCGCCAATAGTCGGAAACGGCCTGGCGCGGGGTGCTGTCTTCCGGCACGCGGCCGGGAATCTGATAGTCGGGGCTCATCGCTCGGGCTCCGTGGTGGACGAAGCCTGATCGTGCCCGGGCTGCGGTTAACAGCCCGGGCCGGTTGCGTGAAGGGCAGGTATCCCTGTTCTGTAGCGTCGAGCCATGCTCGACGGCCGTTAAATCCAGTCGAGCATGGCTCGACTCTACAGAAATGCCAGTCGAGCATGGCTCGACTCTACATGTCGGGTTTGCGCGGCAGCTTGTAGATCACCGCGCCGATGGCGAAGGCGATCAGCGCGGCGGCGATGTTCTGCCAGCTGGCGCTGATGAACAGCGCCACGCACAGCAGCAGCGCCAGCACCGGAATCAGCGGGCCTCCGGGCAGCTTCAACGCGCCGGGCCGGTCGGCGAAGCGCTTGGCCAGCACCAGCACCGCCGCCGCCGTGCCGATGTAGGCGAACAGGCGCGTGGTCATCGACAGCAGGGCCAACTGTACGAACGAACCAGACAGCGCCAGGCCCAGCGCAATCACGCCCTGGCACAGGATGGCGGCCGCCGGCGTGCGGAAGCGCGGATGCACCTGCGCCAGCACCTTCGGCCCGTAGCCATCGCGGGCCAGGGCGAACAGGAAGCGCGGCCCCATCATCATGGTGTTGCTGTTGGTGCCCAGGATGGAAATGGTGGCGCCCACGGTCAGGATCAGGGCCAGCGCCTCGCCGCCGAAGCCGGCGGCGGCATCGGCCAGCGGCGTGGCCGAACTGGCCAGGCCGGCCAGCGTGCCCTGCGCGACCAGCTGCACCGCACCGTAGATCACGGTGACGGTGACGATCATGGTGATCAGCGCGAAGGGAATATCGCGGCGTGGGTTGCGGTATTCACCGGCGGCGGCCGGAATGTTCTCGAACCCGGCATAGGCGTACAGCAGCAGCAGGGCCGCTTCGCCCATGCGTTGCAGATCGTGCGGATCGGGGCGTTGGCCGGAGAAGGCCAACTGCGGATCGATGTAGAACGCGCCGATGGCCACGAACAGCAGCAGCGGCAGCATCTTGCCGATCACCAGCACGATGCCGGTGCGCGCGGCCGAGCGCACGCCGATGATGTTTACCCCGGTCAGGAAGCCCAGCGACAGCACGATGACCGCAAGCCGGCCGACGCCGGCACCGGCCCACGGCCAGAAGCGCGCCACGGCATCGGCCAGCGCATTGCTGAGTGCGGCGGCGGAACTGATGCGGGTCAGCCAGATCATCCAGCCGATCTCGAAGCCGGCGAAACGGCCGAAGGCTTCGCGCGCGTACAGGTAACTGCCACCGGGTTCATCGAAGTAGCTGGCGGCCTGCGCGTAGCACAGCACCAGCAGGGCCACCACGATGCCCGCGGCGACAACGCCCCACAGGCTGAAGGGACCGAGCAGCGCGACGGTGGCGGCTGGCAGCAGGTAGATGCCGCTGCCGATCACATCGTTGATCGACAGCCCGACGATCTGCCAGCGGCTGACCGCGCGCTGCAGCTGCGGTTCGTCCTGTGCGCTCAACGCAGTGCCCTCGTCAGTGCGGGCAGCTGCCAGCGGTCCTGGTAATGCAGGTACTGCGCGCGCGGCAGCAGCACGAAGCGTGGTTGCGCGTCATCTTTCAGCCAGGCCAGCAGGGTGCGCATGTGCGCGGCGGTCATGGCGGTGCAGCCGGCGGTGGCTTCGGCGGGCTGGCGCCACAGATGGGCGAAGATGCAACTGCCGCGGCCGGGTTCATTGCCGGCGTTGTGGGCAATGATGAAGCCCTGTTGATAGCGCACGTCGCCCTTGTTGTGCAGGTCCAGCCGCATCGGCTCGGTGGAATCCTTTACCGCCTCGGCACCCACCTCGCGCGCATCCACCAGCTGGTTGTAGTACGGCGATGCCGGTACATCCATGCAGTAGCTGCTTTGCTGCATGGGCAGATAGGTCAGCCCGGTGCTGGCCTTGGCCGCGTAGCCGAAGGCACTGCCGATGGCGAAGACACCGGCCGGGCTGCGGCCATCGCCTTCCTGCTTCTGCGGGCCGTCCATCGGCGCAGCGGCCAGGCCCAGGCCCCAGGCGCTGCCCTTGCGCCCGATCGCCACGTCGAATGCCGGGCCCTGCGGCTGCCAGCCCTTGGCGCCGCGCGCGTAGGCCTGCAGCTTGCCCTGCGTGGCATCCCAGTCGTCAGTCACCACCACCACCAGCTGGTTGCTGTGCGCCAGGGGCGGCGGCAGCGGGCTGAGGGCGGCGGCGGGCAACTGCGGCAGCAGGATCAACAGACCCACGCTGACAGCACGACGGAACAAGCGGTTCATGCAGGCACTCCGGTCAGGAATCCAACAGGTGGTCGATCCGCTCCAGGTTCACCGCCAGCTGGCGCTGGCGATCCGGATTGGCATGGCACAGCAGCACGAACAGGAAATCCAGCAGCGCGTGCATGGCACTACGGTACAGCAGCTGCGCCACCTGCGGTGCGCGGTCGTGCGCGCACACCACCAGCGACGCGGCGGCGTGCGCGCGCAGCGGGTTGGCGGTGTGGCGGGTGATCGAAACGACCTTGCCGCCCATGTCCTGGAACTGCCGCGACAGGTGCGAAAGCTGGGGCAGGTGGCCGAACTCGGAAAACACCAGCAGCACATCGCCGGGCCGCGCGGCGGACAGGTTGGCCAGCAGCAGCACCGGGTCGGTGTGGGGCACCACCAGCAGGCCCAGCAGCGAAAGGCGCATGGCGAATTCGCGCGCGTACAGGCCGTCGTCGCCCAGCCCATACACGAACAGCTTGGGCGCGCCATCGAGCATCTGCACGATGCGTTCGATTTCCTCGCGTGGATTGGCCGCGCGGGTTTCTTCTTCGGCCTGCGCCTTGCTGCGCTGCAGGGCGTCGTCCAGCCGCTGGTAGTCGTCGCCGCCTTCGGGCTCATGCGGGGCCTGCGGCGCGGCGGTGCCGGCGCGGGCCACGTCCTGGCCGATGGAATACTTCAGGTCCGGGTAGCCCTTGAAGCCCAGCTTCTGGCTGAACTTCACCACGCTGGATTGGCTGATGCCCAGCGCGCTGGCCAGCTGCTGCGAGGAGTAATCGCGCAGCAGGTGGGCATTGTCCAGGATGAAATCGGCGATGCGGCGTTCGATGGCCGACATCTGCCCACGCTCGGCGCGGATTTTCAGCAGGGGCGGCATGGGGGGCGTCCGGGGGTTATCAAAGGCGTTGCGGTGGGTCGCGTAGAGCGGGTCATGGGGTTGGTCGGGCGGGTGGGGCTTGCAGGGGACGCCGTGAATCCGTCCATGGAGGCTTGGCCGCGCCATCCATGGCGCGGACACCCCTGCAAGCCCCACCCGCCCGACCCCGGACAGATCGCGCGCGTGCCAGCCGCGAAGGGGATATGGGGTAGGGCAAAGGCAAAGGTAAGAGCATCCACGCATGGCGTGGATCTACTGGCGGCTGTTGCGTTGGATTTTGAATCCGCCTTGTAGCGAGCCGAGCACCGCAGGTCCGGCGAGGGCGAAGAGGCGCGGGTGTCTGAGCGCAGCGAGTTCCGCGCCGTCCCTCGGCGGACCGAGGAGCGCAGGGCACCGGCGTGCGCAGCACGTCGGCTCGCGGACGGCGGAGCGTTTCTTTTGGTTACTTTTCTTTGCGCGCAAAGAAAAGTAACGCCCGACCAACGATCAGTCGCCCATATCGATGGCAGCATCGAGCCATGCTCGACTGATCGGGTCAACCCAGCATCTCCAGCCCACGCACTTCGGTGATGCCCAGCCCGGGTACATCGGCAATGCTGATCTCCGATTCGTTGAAATGCACGCCGCCGCTGACCGGGTCGAACTGGCCCAGCGAGGGGCCGTCCAGGTCGACCTTGGTGATCACATCGCTCTTGGCCACGGCCAGGTGCACGGCGGCGGCCACGCTGATGCTCGATTCGATCATGCAGCCGATCATGCACGGCACGCCGTAGATGCCGGCAATGTCGGCAATGCGGATCGCGTTGGACAGGCCGCCGGTCTTCATCAGCTTGATGTTGATGATGTCCGCCGCGCGCTGCTGGATCAGGTCCATCACCTGGCTTGGGCTGAACACGCTTTCATCGGCCATCACCGGGGTGTTCACCCGGTCGGTCACGTACTTCAGGCCGTTGATGTCGGCGGCCTTCACCGGCTGCTCCAGCAGTTCCAGCACCACGCCGGCCTCTTCCAGCGTGCGCATGGCATGCACCGCCTGCTTGGCGGTCCAGCCCTGGTTGGCGTCCAGGCGCAGCAGGGCGCGGCCCTGCACGGCGGTGTGGATCGCCTTCACCCGCTCGATGTCCAGGCCGATGTCCTTGCCCACCTTGATCTTCAGCGATTCGAAACCGCGATCGATGGCCGACAGCGAATCGGCCACCATCTTGTCGATGTAGTCCACGCTGATGGTGATGTCGGTGGTGATGACCGGGTCGCCGCCGCCCAGCATCTGGTACAGCGGTGCGCCGTGCAGCTGCGCCCACAGGTCGTACAAGGCGATCTCCACTGCCGCCTTGGCGCTGGTGTTGCGCTCCATGGCGGTCTGCACCAGGCCGCACAGGCGGTTGAGGTTGACCACGTCCTGGCCGATCAGGCGCGGGGCGATGAAGTGGCGGATCGCTTCGATGATCGAGCCGTGGGTATCGCCGGTGATCACCGCGGTGGCCGGTGCTTCACCGTAGCCGGTGTGGCCGGTATCGGTGCGCACCAGCACCACCACGTCCTCCACGGTTTCCACCGTGCGCAGGGCGGTCTTGAACGGCGTTTTCAGCGGCACGCGCAGCATGCCCAGTTCGATGGCGGTGATCTTCATTCAGGGGTCTTGGTGCGCAGGCGTTGGATGTTGGTGATGCGGTCGATGTAGCGGACGGTGTCGCTGGCCATCATCGGCTCCAGCGGGGTGACCGAGACACCATTCAGATGGGCCTGCACGCGCTTGCCGTCGGCGCCGAACCAGCTGCCGCCGGCGGTATCGTGGATGACCCAGGTGCGGCCGTCGACGTGGCCGATGGCCATCATCACGTGGCCGGGAATGTAGACCAGGTCGCCCACCTGCAGGTTGGCCACGGCGCGGTCGCGCACGGCTTTGCTGTCCTTGTCGGTGAACGGCAGGCGGTCCAGCGCTGGGCTGACTGCCTGCGCGCTGGTATTGCGCGGCAGCAGCACGCCGAAGCTGCGGTAGATTTCCGAAACGAAGCCGCTGCAGTCGCGGGTGTCGTAGTCGTGGCCCCAGCCGTAGCGTTCGCCCAGGAACTTGAAGGCCTGCTGCAGCAGCAGGCGCGGGGTGAGCGGCAGGTAGTCGGCGGCGGTGCCCTGCGAGCGCGGCAGCAGGGCCGGCACCAGCTTCAGGCTTCCGTCGGCTTCGCGCACCGGCAGCTGCACCACCCACGCGGCATGCGCCTGCTGGCCGTTCACCGCGGTGGCGGCCGGCCAGTCGGCCAGCACCGGCAGGCGCACGCCCATGTCCAGCTGCAGGCGCGATACGCGCGGTTCTTCCGGGGTGTAGGCGGTATGGGCGACCGCGCCGGTCACGATGCGGTACGGGCCCTGCGTGGCATAGCCGAGCACGCTGGCCTTCTCGCCGGTGGCTACGGCTTCGGCTTCGATCCAGGCGCTGTAGCGTTCGCTGTGCACGAACAGCCAGCGGCCATCGGCACTGCGGTGCACGACGGCCACCTTGTCACCAGGGAACAGCGCCGATTCCTGGAAGCGATCGATATCGGTATCGCCGCGGCTGCTGAAAACGCGTTGGCGGGTGGGGAAGGTACGCAGTGCGGCGCGCTTCACCACCAGACCATAGGCCGGGCTGACCTGCGCCGGCACGCCCTGCAGGCCCAGGTTGGCTTCGATCGCGCTGCGCTGGGCCGGGGCGATGTCCTGGCCGGCGTCGTTGTACAGCGCACGCGTCGGCCACTGCGACAGCGCGGTGATGCTGGCGCGTACCTGCTGCGCCGAAAGCTGCGCGGGCAGCGCGGCGATATCCTGGATGTGGGCATCCTGCGCACGCATGCGCGCGTTCTGCGCCTGGATCTGCGCGCGGTCCAGGATCGGTGCATCGGCGTTGTCCAGCCGCGCGGCCCAGTAGTCCGGGGTCAGGTAGGCCTCGTGCAGCCCGATCACATACGGCAGCGCTGCGCCGGGATCGGGTGCGGCCTGTGCGAAGACCGGCGTGGCCAGCAGGCACAGGGCCAGGGACCAGCGGCGCCAGGTGCCACGGCGCGGTTTGCGGGAAGCCAGGATCATGCGCTGCACACCCTCCTCGAATGCCTGTAGGAATATTTATTCCTTTCGACGGCGAAAGCAAGAATAAATTATTGACCGCCCCTGCCGCCCGTGTTACACAGCCGTTACCACCCGCGCTGGGGAAGTGTCGCTGTGGAATCCGTCGTTCGCAAACCGCGTCTGCCTGTTGCCGCCGGCCTGGGTGCCGCGCTGCTGCTGTGGGCGTGCGCGGCTGCGGCGGCACCGTCGTCTGGCGCGCGCCTGCTGCAGGTGATCGATGCCGTCGACGCCGGCCACTTCGCGCATGCGCAGGCGTTGATCGCACAAGCGCCTGGCACCGCCGAACTGCAGTTCCAGGGCGAGCGCATGCGCCGCATCCGTCTGGATTTCAGCCTGGACCGCGCCGCCGCACAGGCGGCCGTGCGCCGTTGGATTCCCGACCTGACCGACGAAGAATTCGCGCGCTGGGACCAGCGCGGGCTGATTGAGCACCTGGATATCGACGGCACCCGCTGGTACTTCAAGCGCGCGCCGTCGAACCTGTTCCTGCTCAGTGATGAAGCGCGTGCGCGCCGCCGTGCCGATGCCCCGCTGCCAGCGCCCGGCCCCAACGAAGTGCTGAACGCGCATCACCAGCAGGTACTGGCCGCGGCCGCACGCACCGGCAATGCCTCGGTGCTGCCGCAGCGCATTGCATTCACCCAGTCGCTGACGGTGAAGGCCGATGCGGTGCCGGCCGGCGAAACCGTGCGCGCGTGGATTCCGTACCCGCGCGAAATTGCCGGCCAGCAGGAACAGCTGCAATGGCTGGGCAGCACCCCGGGCAACGCGCAGGTAGCGCCGGCCGGCACCCTGCAGCGCACGGCGTACATGGAAGCCAAGGCCGTGGCCGGGCAACCCACCCGCTTCGAAATCCGCTACGCGCTGACGATCTTCGCGCGGCATTCGGCCATCGATGCGGCGCGCGTGCAGGCCACGCCTGCCGACCCCGCGTTGCAGCCGTACCTGGCCGAGCAGGTGCCGCATGTGCAGTTCAGCCCGGCGCTGAAGCTGTTCTCCGACCAGGTGCTGCAGGGTGAAACGCGGCCGTATGAAGTGGTACGCAGGCTGTTCGCCGCGGTCGATCGTATTCCGTGGGCCGGTGCGCGCGAGTACTCCACGCTCAGCAACATCAGCGATTACGCGCTGCGCGCCGGCCATGCTGACTGCGGCCAGCAGACGCTGCTGCTGATCGCCCTGCTGCGCATGAACGGCATTCCCGCGCGCTGGCAGTCGGGCATGGTGTTTTCAGACGATGGCAGCGGCTACAACAACCTGCACGATTGGGGGCAGGTCTACCTGGCGCCGTATGGCTGGCTGCCCATGGACGTGACCACCGGCGCGCTGGCCAGCGATGTGCCTGCGCTGCGCGACTTCTACCTGGGTGGCCTGGACGGCTACCGCATCGCCTTCAACGATGATTTCGGCCAGCCCCTGGTGCCGGCCAAACAGCATTACCGCTCGGAAACGGTCGACTCGCAGCGCGGCGAGGCCGAGTGGGCAGGCGGCAACCTGTACTTCGACCAGTGGAGCTATGACCTCCAGTGGCAGGTACTGCCCGCCAGGCAACCCCAGCGCGACATCCGCTAGATCCATTCCACACCATTCAATTCTTGCAGGAGAGAGCAGGGGATGAAGGCTTACAGCATCAAGCGGGCGGCGTTGAGCGTCGCCCTGGGCGCGTGTCTGGGCGTGATCGCGCCGGGCATCGCATTCGCACAGAACGTGACCGGCGCGGTGGCCGGCCGGGCCAGTGCCGGTGACCAGATCACCGTGGTCAGCAGCAGCACCGGCCTGACCCGCACGGTGACGGTGGGCGCCGATGGCAGCTACCGCCTGGGCCAGCTGCCGGTGGGCGACTACCAGCTGCAGTTGAGCCGCGATGGGCAGACCCTGGGCGAGCAGGTGGCGGTGAGCGTGGCGGTGGGCGGCACCACCACGGTGAACCTGGCCAGCGGTGGCGGCGTGACCAACCTGGATGCATTGCAGGTGCGCGGCACGCGCGTGGTCAACCGCGTGGATGTCTATTCCACCGAAACCTCGTTCAACATCAACCGCCAGGAGATCTCGCGGCTGCCGGTGGCGCAGGACCTGTCGGCGGTGGCGCTGATGGCGCCGGGCGTGGTGGGCGGCAATTCCTCGTTCGGTGGGCTGTCCTTCGCCGGTTCGTCGGTGGCTGAAAACGCGGTGTTCATCAACGGCCTGAACGTGACCGACATGTACACCCGGCGCGGCTTCAGCACCGCGCCGTTCGCGTTCTTCAACGAATTCCAGGTCAAGACCGGTGGCTATTCGGTGGAGTTCGGTCGTTCCACCGGCGGTGTCATCAATGCGGTCACCCGCTCGGGCAGCAACGAATTCAAGGGCGGCGTGGAAGTGACCGCCGAACCCAGCGCCTGGCGCTCCAGCGCGGGCGACCACTTCCACCGCGATGGCAGCGCGCATTCCTATGGCAGCCGTGACAACAATTCGTTCCTGAAGACCAACGTCTGGGGCTCGGGCCCGATCATCAAGGACAAGCTGTTCCTGTTCGCCATGTACGAAGACCGCAGCGACAAGGGCCACAACACCTCGTCCGATGGCAGTACGTGGTTCAAGAATGATTCCGGCAATGGCTTCTGGGGCGCCAAGCTGGACTGGAACATCAACGACAACCACAGCCTGGCCCTGCTGGCGTTTTCCGACGAAGGCGACGTGACCAACGCGTCCTATGGCTACGACTGGGACGAGGACGAGATCGGCGCCTGGGGCGGCGATTCGGTAACCGAAACCGGTGGCAAGAACTGGTCGGCCACCTATACCGGCCACTTCGGCCAGAACTTCACTGCCCGCGCCATGGTGGGGCAGAACAACCAGCGTGCGTTCACCAATTCGTCGCTGGACCAGGCCTGCAGCCCGGTGTTCACCGACAGCACCTACGGCACCCGCCTGTACAAGCTGCAGGGCCTGCGCGCCGGCTGCCATCCCACCGGTACCGCGGTGGCCGAGCGTGATGACACCCGCGATGTGGCGCGCCTGGATTTTGAATGGCAACTGGGCGACCACCTGCTGCGCTTCGGCGTGGACCGCGAACTGATGACCACCGATCAGTCCACCCGCTACCCCGGCCCCACTGCGCTGAGCTATACCGCCTACGTGGCGCGCCCCGGCGATGAAGTGTGGGACGGCGCCAATGCCTACGTGCCGGCTGGCGTGACCGAAATGCTGCGCGCCCGCAACCGCCAGTCCGGTGGCAAGTTCGAAACCGAAGCCAATGCCTTCTACCTGGAAGACATCTGGAACGTCACCCCGAACCTGATGCTGAACCTGGGCGTGCGCTGGGACCGCTTCGAGAACCGCACCGCGCAGGGCAATGCCTTCATCAAGATGGACGACCTGGTGGCGCCGCGCGTGGGCTTCTCGTGGGACATGCGCGGTGATGGCAGCACCAAGCTGTTCGGCAACGCCGGCCGCTACTACCTGCCGGTCACCAACAACATCAACGTCAACTTCGCCGGCGGCCTGACCGACGAATACAGCTACTACGTGCTGGAAGGCTGGCAGCAGCAGACCTCGCCCACCGGCTCGGCGTACATGGCGCCGATCATCGGCCAGCAGATCGGCCCGACCGATACGCGCATGAACACCGGCGGCGCCGACCTGCGGCAGAGCGTGGACAAGGACCTGAAGGCGGTCTACCAGGACGAGTACATCCTGGGCTTCCAGAGCATGATCAACCAGGCCTGGTCGTGGGGCGTGAACGCCACCTACCGGCGCATGACCCGCGCACTGGATGACATCCGCATCAACTACACCCCGTGCGGGCCGACCCCCAGCACCCTGTGGCCGATCGCCAACCCCGGCGAATCGCTGACCATCTGGGGCGATTCCAGCATTGGCTGCGCGCAGGAAGGCTGGATCACCATCGATACCGCCAACAGCGGCTACCGCAAGGGCGGCAGCGGCGAAGTGATCGGCTATTCCAAGCCCAAGCGCACCTACAAGGGGCTGGAGTTCCAGATCGACCGCGCCTGGGACGAGAAGTGGCTGTTCAACGCCTCGTACCTGTGGTCCAAGAGCGAAGGCAACTTCGAAGGCCCGGTGAACTCGGACACCAACTACGGCGACACCGGCATGGTGCAGTTCTGGGACCACCCGGCCACCAACGAACGCTATGGCGTGCTGTTCAACGATTTCCGCCACCAGTTCAAGCTGCGTGCGGCGTATGCGCTGAACAAGCAGTGGTCGTTCGGCACCACGCTGCAGGTGCAGTCCGGTGGCCCGATCACCGCCTATGGCGTGATGTGGCCCAACGACAGCATCGCCGGCGGCAGCACCTCCAGCGAGGGCAGCGGCGGCGGCACCGGCTGGCTGTGCGTGGCCAACTGTTCTGGCCCGTATGACCAGCGCCAGTTCGAGTACAGCCCGCGCGGTGCGTTCGGCCGCCTGCCGTGGACCTGGACCCTGGGGGCCAACGTGACCTGGCGCTTGCCGGTGGAGGGCATCGACCTGAGTGCGCGGCTGTCGGTGTACAACCTGTTCAACAATCAGGAAACCATCAACGTGCACCAGCGCTACGAAGCCCAGCCGGGCGTGTACCGCGAAGCCACCTTCGGCACGGGCACGCGCTGGCAGGCTCCGCGCTACACCCAGCTGGTGGTGACGTGGAACTTCTGAGCCGCCCCGCCGGCGCGCGCCCGGTAGCGTCGAGCTTGCTCGACTGCGCTTCGCAGGGTGCGCGACACCGCGTGCGGGGCCGTTGCCGGCGTTACGCCGGCATGGCCCTGCTGGCACTGGCACCGGCGGTCCACGCACAGGCCACCAGCACCGCATCCATCGATGCCGATGTAGCCGCCGTGGTCCAGCACGAGCACCTGCCGGGCATCGCCCTGGCCGTGGTGGAAGACGGCCGCGTGGCCTACCGCTACGTCCAGGGCGCACGCGGCGATGGTGGACGCATCGACGAAGACACGCTGTTCAAGATCGCGTCCAACAGCAAGGCCATGACCGCCGCCCTGCTGGCCCGCTTGGTGCAGCAGGGAAAACTGCGCTGGGATGACCCGGTGCGCAGGTACCTGCCTGCCTTCCGCATGCATGACCCCTGGGTAGGCGAGCACATGCAGGTGCGCGACCTGCTGATCCACAACAGCGGCCTTGGCCTGGGTGCGGGCGACCTGATGCTGTGGCCCGAGCCCAATGCCTACACCCGCGCCGACATCATTGCCGGGCTGGCCCACCTGAAACCGGTCAGCAGCTTCCGCAGTGGCTATGCCTACGACAACCTGATGTATGTGGTGGCCGGCGAAGTGGCCGCCGCCGCCGGCGGCAAGCCCTATGACCAGCTGCTGCGCGAACAGGTGTTCCAGCCGCTGGGCATGCGGCGCTGCCAGGTGGGTGCGTGGTCGGTGAAGCGCGTGGGCAACGTGGCGCAGCCACATACCGTTCGCGATGGGCAACCGGTGGTGGTCAACGCCGATGGCGCGCGCAGCCCTGATCTGACATCGATGGCCGCCGGTGGCATCCGCTGTTCGCTGGCCGACATGACCCGCTGGATGCAGGTACTGCTGGACCCTGCGCTGGTGCCCGATTGGCTGGGCAGCGAGCAGCGCCGCACGCTGTGGACCCTGCACATGCCCATGCCGCTGGGCGAACGCCAGCGCCGTTGGGACAACGCGCACTTCTACGGTTATGGCTATGGCTGGCGGGTTTCAGACATGGACGGGCAGTGGAAGGTGGCGCACACCGGCACGCTGTCGGCCATGTACTCCTCGCTGGCGCTGCTGCCCGACCGCAAGGTGGGCGTGGTGATGCTGATCAATGGCGAAGGCGAGGATGCACGCACCGCGCTGATGCAGTCGATGTTGAAGGGCTACACCGCGCCCGAGCAGGCCGCTTCTGCCATGAGCTACCTGGCCGAACTGGCCGCCGATCGCGCGGTGCGTGCGGCCAGCGCTGGCGGGCGGCCGTCCACCGCCGGGGCGCGCGCGGCTACGTCTGAAGACCTGACGCGCTGGCAGGGCCGCTATCGTGATCCCTGGCTGGGCAATGCGTCGCTGTGCTCTGGGCCGAAGGGGCTGCGCTTTGCCGTGGAAAAATCACCGAAGCTGCAGGCCA
This sequence comes from Stenotrophomonas sp. ZAC14D2_NAIMI4_6, assembly GCF_003086875.1. Lineage (NCBI taxonomy): Bacteria > Pseudomonadati > Pseudomonadota > Gammaproteobacteria > Lysobacterales > Lysobacteraceae > Stenotrophomonas > Stenotrophomonas sp. ZAC14D2_NAIMI4_6. The sequence goes on from NZ_CP025996.1 coordinate 439,920, forward strand.
GCGTGCAGCAGGTGCAGGGGCGCTGGCTGCTGCACTGGGATACGCTGGGTGAGCAGGCACAGGCATGGCTGCAGCCGGGCGACGGCGCGCCGCCAACGCTGGACCTGCGTGCCATCGACCCCGAGATCGACTTCAGCTATGACTTCCAGGATCTGCATTTCACTCGCACTGGCGATTGCGCTGACAGCGGCGGCGACGTCCCGCGCCGCTGAGCCACCACGAGTTTCCCCAGCCACTGATGCTGCGGCGGCGGGGCTGGTGGAGATCCGCACCGTGTCGCCGCAGATCCAGCTCGATATCCGTTATGCCGGCGCGAACAACTTCACCGGCGCCCCCGTGCCGGGCTACCAGGCGCCGGCCTGCTATCTGCTGGCACCGGTGGCGCAGGCGCTGGCGAAGGTGGAAGCCGACCTGCGCAGCGCCGGTTATGGCCTGCGCGTGTATGACTGCTACCGGCCCGTGCGGGCGGTACAGGCGTTCATGGCCTGGGTGCACGATCCGCATGAGCAATCGCGCAAGGTCCTGCAGTACCCAGACCTGGACAAGCCGCAGCTGCTGGCCGACGGCTACATCGCCGAGCGTTCGGGCCACAGCCGTGGCGCCACCGTCGACCTGGGCCTGCTGGATTGCCGCACGGGCGCGTGCGTGGTGATGGACATGGGCACCGATTTCGATTTCTTCGGCGTGCGCGCGCATACCGAAACACCGGGGCTGACCCCGGCGCAGTGCGGCAACCGCCAGCAGCTGCTGCAGGCCATGGCCCGGCGTGGGTTCGCCAACTACCCGCAGGAATGGTGGCATTACACCCTGCAGCCCGAACCGGACCCCGGCACCGCCTACGACGTCCCCGTGCAGTAGATCCACGCCACGCGTGGATGGTGTTCGATGGCCGTCCAGTTGCTTCAGTCGAGCATGGCTCGACTCTACAGGGGTGCAGGGCGCAGCCCTGCCGATGGAATTACACTGGCCGCCTCTCCCTGCACGCGCGCCCGCATGAACCTTCCGCTGCACTTCGGCCTGCTTGGCACCCTGGAAGCCGGTGGCATCGCCCTGCTGGTGGGCCTGCTGATGTACCTGCTGATGCTGCGCGTGGTGCGCGGCCTGGGCGGTTCGGTGAACCAGGCCATCGGTGCTGCGTGCGTGCTGGCGGTGATCATCGGCGCCGGCATCGATATCTGGAAGCTGTTCTACATGGGCATCGTGCGGTTGGAGTCGCCGCTGTATGCGCGCATCTTCCTGTCCACCATCCACGATCCCAACGAACTGGGCAGCCGGGTGGTGCTGGAAATCGCCGGCGCGCTTGCCGGCGTGGCGCTGGGATGGATTGTGTTCAGTTCGCGGTCATCCGCGCAGAACGTCGACTGACGCAGGTTTTTCGTTGCGTACAGGTTAAATCCGCGCGCGCTGAATGCGTGCCTTATGAGCCGCTCACTTTGCGCTAACCACTGCGCTAAAGCATGTGCACGGCTGAGTGGTTAATGCCGCGTGGTGGCGCCGGTCGCGGCGCAAAATCGATTCAGAAACGGGGTGGCAGGGTAGGTGCCGTGCGGAAACAACAGGCCGCGCAACACCACCCAAAGGAGACATCCCCTATGACGATTCGCAACCGTAAGCCCCTGATCGCCCTGGTCGTTGCTGCTGGCAGCCTGCTCACCCTTCCGGCCATGGCGCAGTCCGCCCAGCAGCAGGCCGCGCAGGCACAGAATCAGGCCGCGCAGGCCCAGCAGTCGGCGGCACAGGCCGGCCAGGCCGCTGACCAGGCCAGCAACGCGGCGGCCGCAGCGTCGGCGCAGGCCAGCGGTGGCGGTGGCGGCGGCCAGACCTGGGCCAGCATCGATACCGATGGCAACGGCACCATCAGCAAGGCCGAGGCGCAGGTGAACGCGGGCCTGGCCCAAGTGTTCGACCAGGCCGACGCCAACAAGGACGGGGAACTGAGCCCCGATGAATACAAGGCCTACGTGGCGGCCCAGCAGGGCGCCGCGGCCGGTGGCAACGCCGCGCCGGGCCGCTGATCCAACACCGTCGGGACAACCGGTGCATGGGGACCCGGGCGGCTTCGGCCGCCCGGGTTTTTTCTGCGTGCCGGGGGCCTGTATCCTTGTGCGATGAACACCTCCATGCCCGCGCCGTCGCGCGCCATCGGCCTGGTCGGTTTTGACGGTGACGATACGCTGTGGAAGAGCGAGGACTACTACCGCAAGGCCGAGCAGGATTATCTGGACCTGCTGTCGCGCTACATCGACGTGCACGACACCCGCACCGCGCGCCACCTGCTGGAAGTACAGCAGCGCAACCTGGGCGTGTTCGGTTACGGGGTGAAGGGCATGGCCCTGTCGATGATCGAAGCGGCCATCGACATCACCGGCCAGCGCATCGAAGCCAAGGACATCCAGCGCATCCTGGACATTGGCCATGACACCCTGCGCCACCCGGTCGAGCTGATCGACGGCGTGCGCGAATCGGTGGCGGCCATCGCCGAACACTACCCGGTGGTGCTGATCACCAAGGGCGATCTGTTCCACCAGGAAGCGAAGATCGATGTCGCCCGCCTGCATGACCTGTTCCCGCGCATCGAGATCGTGTCCGAGAAGGACCCGCAGACCTACGCCCGCGTGCTGGCCGAATTCGAACTGCCGATCTCGCAGTTCGTGATGGTCGGCAACTCGCTGCGTTCGGATATCGAGCCGGTGGTCACCCTGGGGGGCTGGGGCATCCATACCCCGTACGCGGTTACCTGGGCCCACGAAACCGAACACGGGGTGGCCGAGGACGAGCCGCGCATGGTCACCGCCGATACCGCCTGGGACTGGCCGGCTGCGCTGGCCGCCATCGAGGCCAAGGCCACCGCGGCCTGACAGGGCGCAGCGGCTGCGGCAGAATCGGGGCATGAACCTGATCCTGCGCGCGCTGCTGTCGATCCTGCTACTGGTGCCGGCCACCGTGCTGGCCCAGCAGACCGCCGAACGTTCGGCGGCCTATGAAGTGAACAGCGGCGACAGCTGGCTGGATGCCCAGTTGCAGGACATCAACCATTACGCAGAGCGCTACCCCGACGCCTTCCTGGACGAAGTCTCGCGCTATGCCGACGTGCCGCGCGCCTATGTCAGCGCGCTGTTCACCGCCCATGGCTGGCAGGCCGGCGATATCTACTTCGCCTGCTTCTGGGCCAAGGCCAGCGGCCAGACCTGCCGCGACAGCGTGCGTGCCTTCAGCCAGAACCCGGAAGGGGGCTGGGAAGCGGTGGTCGAGCGCATGCCGGTGAAGCCGACCAATCTGCACGTGCGCGCCGTGCGCCACGCCGTGGTGGCCAGCTTCGAGCACTGGGACCGGCCGATCACCCTCGATGCCACCCTGAAGCGCCAGCTGGGCCGGTAGCGCCGGGCCATGCCCGGCGAGTGCGAACCAAGGTTCGCACCTACCAAAGCAGTCCGCGGCTGCGGCCATGCCCAGCGAGGGCCCGGTAGGTGCGAACCTTGGTTCGCACGCCCCTATCCGTCATGCTGCTGTGCGTCTCGCCGCGGCCACGCGCTGCGGCGACAATAGGCATTCGCGTTGTTCCCCGTTCCCGTGATCGAGTAACCGATGAGCGCCTCTTTCGTTTCGCCTGATCTGATCCGCCGCCTGTTCGCCCAGGCCATGTCCCGCCTGTACCGCACCGAAGTGCCGCTGTACGGCGCACTGGTGGACCTGGTGGAGCGCATCAACACGCAGGTTCTGGAAGAAGACCCCGCACTGGCCGCGCAGCTGGAGCGCAACGATGAACGTGCGCGCCTGGACGAAGAGCGCCATGGCGCCATCCGCGTCGGCACGGTGCAGGAACTGGCCACCCTGCGCCGCCTGTTCGCGGTCATGGGCATGTACCCGGTGGGCTACTACGACCTGTCGGTGGCGGGCGTGCCGGTGCATTCCACCGCGTTCCGCCCGCTGACTGCCGCCGCGCTGGCGCAGAACCCGTTCCGCGTGTTCACCTCGCTGCTGCGGCTGGAACTGATCGAAGACGCTACCCTGCGCGCCGAATCCGCGCGCATCCTCGAGCGCCGCCGCATCTTCACCGACGGCGCGCTGGCGCTGATCGACCAGGCCGAGCGTGACGGTGGCCTGTCGCAGGCCGATGCCGAACGCTTCGTGGCCGAAGCGCTGGAAACCTTCCGCTGGCACGGCGATGCCACCGTGGATCTGCCCACCTACCACGCCCTGCACAACGCGCACCGGTTGGTGGCCGACGTGGTCAGCTTCCGCGGCCCGCATATCAACCACCTGACGCCGCGCACGCTGGACATCGATGCGGCGCAGGGCGCGATGATTGAACAGGGCATGGCCGCCAAGGCGGTGATCGAAGGCCCGCCGCGCCGCGCCTGCCCGATCCTGCTGCGGCAGACCAGCTTCAAGGCGCTGGAAGAGGCCGTGCATTTCCCGGATGCGGAAGGCGGCGACGCCGGCACCCATACCGCGCGCTTCGGAGAGATCGAACAGCGCGGCCTGGCCCTGACGCCGAAGGGCCGCGCGCTGTACGACCAGCTGCTGGCGCAGGCGCGCGATGCTGGCGGTGCCGGCAGCACCGGCGGCGATTACGGCCAGCGCCTGCAGGCGGTGTTCGCCAGCTTCCCCGACGACCATGACACCCTGCGCCAGGAAGGCCTGGGCTACTACCGTTACCAGCTGACCGAGGCCGGGCGTGCTGCGCCGGAGCGCGTGGCCGATCTACCGGCCGAAGTGCTGGTGGCGGCGGGCCTGGCCACGGCCGACCCGATCGTCTACGAAGATTTCCTGCCGGTCAGCGCCGCAGGCATCTTCCAGTCGAACCTGGGCGGCGAAGAACAGCGCGCCTATGCCGCGCACGCCAACCGCGAGGCCTTCGAGCAGGCGCTGGGCGTGGCGGTGAATGACGAGTTCGAGATCTACGAGCGCCTGCAGGCTGAGTCGCTGGCGGCGCTGCGCGGTTGATGCAGGGCAACCGCCGGGCATGGCCCGGCGCTACCGCTCCCTGTAGAGCCGAGCCATGCTCGGCTGTACGGAAAAACAGTCGAGCATGGCTCGACGCTACATACCCTGCATCGTGCCGGTATCCAGCCAACGCTGGTGCCACGACAGCGCCTCGGGCAGCAGGTGCGGGGTGTGCTTGCCGTAGCTTTCGCGGCTGGCACGGTCGAAGTAATCCTGCAGCTGCGGGCGGAAATCCGGGTGCGCGCAGTTGTCGATCAGCACCTGCGCGCGCTTGCGCGGGGTCAGCCCACGCAGGTCGGCCAGGCCCTGTTCGGTCACGATCACCGATACGTCGTGCTCGGTGTGGTCCACGTGGCTGGCCATCGGCACGATTGCCGAAATGCTGCCGTTCTTCGCCGTGGACGGGCTCAGGAACGCCGACAGGAAGCCATTGCGGGCGAAATCACCCGAACCGCCAATGCCGTTCATGATGCGCGTGCCCATCACGTGGGTGGAATTCACGTTGCCGTAGATATCCACCTCGATCATGCCGTTCATGCCGATGCAGCCCAGGCGGCGCACCAGTTCGGGGTGGTTGGAGATTTCCTGCGTGCGCATGATGATGCGCTCGCGGTAGAAATCGATGTGTTCCTTGAACGTTTCGTTGGCCTGCGGGCTGAGAGCAAAACCGGTGCACGAGGCATAGCTCAGCACCCCGTCGCGCAACAGGTCCAGCATGCCGTCCTGGATCACTTCGGTGAACGCGGCCAGGTCGCGGAAACCGCTCTTGGCCAGGCCGGCCAGCACGGCGTTGGGAATATTGCCCACGCCCGACTGCAGCGGCAGCAGGTTCGGCGGCAGCCGGCCCTTCTTCACTTCGTGCTTCAGGAATTCGATCAGGTGCGAGGCGATCTGTTCGCTGGTGCCATCGATCGGGCTGAACGGGCTGTTGCGGTCCGGGCCGTTGGTGCGCACCACGGCCACGATCTTGTCCGGGTCGCAGCGCAGCGCGGTATCGCCAATGCGGTCGTTGGCGTTCACCAGCGGAATCGGCTTGCGGTGCGGCGGCAGGGCGGTGCCGTAGTAGATGTCATGCATGCCATCCACGCCGGCCGGCTGCCACTCGTTCACCTCGACGATCACCTTCTTCGCCAGGTCCAGCCAGGTCTTGTTGTTGCCCACCGAAGTGGACGGCACCAGCGAACCGTCTTCGCGGATGGCCGACACTTCGATCACCGCGGTGTCGATCTCGCCGTAGAAACCGAACCACACGTGCTGGGCCACGTGGCTCAGGTGGATGTCGATGTAATCCAGCTTGCCCTCGTTGATGCGGTTGCGCGCATCCGGGTCGCTCTGGAAGGGCATGCGCATGGCGATGCCATCGGCCTTGGCCAGCGCGCCATCCAGCTCCGGCGCGGTGGAGGCGCCGGTCATCAGCTTGATCTGGAAGGGATTGCCCTGGGCGTGCACCGCTTCGATGCGGCGGGCCAGTTCCACGGGAACGGCCTTGGGGTAACCGGAGCCGGTGAAGCCGCTCATGGCCACGGTTTCACCGGGCTGGATCAGCGCGGCTGCGGCCTCGGCAGAGACCACGCGGTCACGAAGACGCGCGTTGGCGATGCGATCAACAGACATGACGACAGTGTTTCTGGGGGGAAAGCTCGATTATCGGCCATCCCCCCCGGTACGGGGCGTTCTACCTTCGTGGAATGGCTTTTCCGGGGCCGGGGCTACCATACCCAGCAGTTTTGTTTTGCAGTGCAGCGTGCATTGTCCGTCCGCAGCCCGCACGATGGCCCTGCATCCCGACGTGGGGGAGGGAGCAGAGCCCGCTGGCAGTTCGCTGCAAGCGGGCTTTTTTATTGCCCAACGCCCAAGCTGAATACGCAGTGCCCCGCGTAGAGTCGAGCTTGCTCGACTGCTCTGCAACGGCCAGTCGAGCAAGCTCGACTCTACGACCAGCCGTTGGCAAAGACATCCGGCCCCGCGAGAATCGGGGCATGACAGTTGCCCCCACCGAAGTGCCCGCTTCCCTGCAGCCCCTGGTAGATCGCGCCTTGGCGCGCCTGGCCCAGGCCGTGCCCGAGCCCATCGCCGCCGAACGGCTGCCGTTCCTGGCGCAACTGGCCGTGGCCAGCGATTTCGCCCTGGATACCCTGGTGCGCCAACCCAGCCTGCTGGCCCAGCTGGCCGCGCCGGGCTGCCCGCCGGTGCCGGCGCCGGTGCTCGACCCGCTGCAGCCCAGCGACTGGCCGGCGCAGCTGCGGCGCTGGCGCACCGCCATGTCCACCCGGCTGATCTGGCGCGATCTGGCCGGCCTGGACGACGTGCCGCAGACCCTGGCCGGTGCCACCGTGCTGGCCGAAGACTGCCTGCGGCTGGCCCTGCAGGCGCTGCAGCAGGAATTCGCCCAGCGCCACGGCGTGGTGCGCGATGGCGACGGCCAGCCGCTGCAGCTGGTGGTGTTCGGCCTGGGCAAGCTGGGCGGCGGCGAACTCAACTTCAGTTCCGATATCGACCTGGTCTACGCCTACCCGCACGGCGGCGAATCGGACGGCCCGCGCCCGCTGGCCGCCGAGGAATACTTCGCCCGCCTCGGCCAGCGCCTGGCCAAGCTGCTGGACGACACCACCGTCGATGGCTTCAGCCACCGCGTGGACCTGCGCCTGCGCCCGTTCGGCAGCGCCGGCCGGGTCGCACTGTCCTTCGCCGCCATGGACCAGTATTTCCAGCGCGAAGGCCGCGACTGGGAACGCTACGCCTGGCTGAAGGCGCGCACCGTGGCCGGCGATATCGCCGCCGGCGAGGCCTGGCTGCAGAGCCTGCGCCCGTTCGTGTACCGGCGTTACCTGGATTTCACCGCGCTGGACGGCCTGCGCGAGATGAAGGCGGCGATCACCGCCGAAGTCGCCCGGCGCGAGCTGCACGAAGACATCAAGCGCGGCGCCGGTGGCATCCGCGAAATCGAATTCCTGTGCCAGGCGCTGCAGTTGATCCGCGGTGGCCGCGAACCGGTGCTGCGCGAGCGTCGCCTGCTGGTGGCGCTGCAGGCGCTGGTGAACGCCGGGCAGATTGCCCCGGACGATGGCGCGGCACTGCGCGAGGCCTACCTGTTCCTGCGCCGGCTGGAAAACCGCCTGCAGATGCTGCGCGATGCCCAGACCCATGTGCTGCCAAGCGACCCCCTGGACCGCGAGCGCATCGCCACGGGCCTGGGCTACCCGCACTGGGACGCGTTGCGCGCCGCGCTGGCCGAACAGCAGCAGCGGGTCAGCACCGAATTCGCCGCCTTGCTGGCGCCGCGCCAGGGCCAGGCTGCGCCCGATGCGCTGGCCAGCTACTGGCGCAGCCTGCCCGAGGGCAGCAATGCCGAACTGCTGGCCGAGGCCGGTTTCTTCGATGCCAACGGCGCCGACCAGTCGCTGCGCGACTTCGCCCAGAGCACCGGGGTGAAGGCGCTCTCTGACAACGCCCGAGCGCGCCTGGATCGCGTGCTGCCGGCGCTGCTGCATGCCGCCACCCGTTCGCCGCAGCCCGATGCCGCGCTGAAGCGCGTGCTGGGCCTGCTGCAGGCGGTCCTGCGCCGCACCAGCTACCTGGCACTGCTGGACGAACAACCCAGCGCACTGGCGCGGCTGGTGGATGTGCTGGCGCGCAGCGCGCTGCTGGCCGAACGCCTGGCCGCCTACCCGCTGCTGCTGGACGAACTGCTGGATGTGCGCGTGTCCGGGCCGATGCCCGCCTTCACCGGCATGCTGGCCGAATGCCGGCAGGTGCTGCCGGTGGAAGACCCCGAATCGCAGCTGCGCTGGTTGAACGAAACGCGCCTGGCGCTCAGCTTCCGTATGGCCATGGCCACGCTGGACGGCCGCCAGGGCGCGGTGGACAGCACCCGGCAACTGGCCGAGCTGGCGCAGGCGGTGGTGATGACCGTGCTGGCCCTGGCCGAGGCTGACATGCACGCCGCCCACGGGCAGGTGCCCGGCGGGCGCTTTGCCATCATCGGCTACGGCAGCCTGGGCGGGCTGGAACTGGGCTTCGGTTCCGATCTGGACCTGGTGTTCCTGCACGACCACCCGGCCGGCGTGGAAACCAGCGATGGCCCGCGCCCGCTGGAACCGGGGCGCTGGTACGCGCGCCTGGCGCAGAAGGTGATGGCGCTGCTGGGTGCGGTTACCGCCGCCGGCCGCCTGTACGACATCGACGTGCGCCTGCGCCCCGACGGCGGCAAGGGCTCACTGGTGTCCTCGCTGGCCAGCTACACCGAATACCAGCGCGAACGCGCGTGGACCTGGGAACACCAGGCGTTGGTGCGCGCGCGCGGCGTGGCCGGCGATGCCAGCCTGCTGGCCGATTTCGAACAGGTGCGCGCACAGACCCTGGGCCGCGTGCGCGACCCGGACACCCTGTATGCCGACGTGCTGAAGATGCGCGGCCGCATGCGCAGCGAACTGGACCGCAGCGATGCCGGCCGCTTCGACCTGAAGCAGGGGCGCGGCGGCGTGGTGGATCTGGAATTCCTCTTGCAGACCGGCGTACTGGCGCGCAGCGCACAGCAGCCCGCGCTGCTGCAGCCGCGCGACACGCCCTCGCTGATCGACGCACTGGCGGTGGCGGAATTCCTGCCTGCCGCTACCGCGCAGCAACTGCAGGGCGCGCATGCCGCGCTGCTGGATGTTGGCCTGGCTTGCACGCTCGATCGCCGCCCACGCCTGGCCCCGCCCACGCCTGCGATTGAAGACGCCTGCAGCGTGATTACCGCCGCGTGCGTGGCCGCAGGATTGCCGTTCGCGTGATGCGCGCCCGGCCGGGAACCCGCTCTGGGGAACCCGCGCTTGGTAGGTGCCAACCTTGGTTGGCACACGCGGAACCCGCAGGCCAACCAAGGTTGGCCACTACCGGGTCATGTGGCCGGCGGGGAATGCGCTTTTGGTAGGTGCCAACCTTGGTTGGCACGCACGGAACCCGCAGGCCAACCAAGGTTGGCCACTACCGGGTCATGTGGCCGGCCGGGAACCCGCTTTTGGTAGGTGCCAACCTTGGTTGGCACGCAAGGAACCCGCAGGCCAACCAAGGTTGGCCACTACCGGGTCATGTGGCCGGCCGGGAACGCGCTTTTGGTAGGTGCCAACCTTGGTTGGCACGCACGGAACCCGCAGGCCAACCAAGGTTGGCCACTACCGGGTCATGTGGCCGGCCGGGAATGCGCATTTGGTAGGTGCCAACCTTGGTTGGCACGCACGGAACCCGCGGGCCAACCAAGGTTGGCCACTACCGGGTCATGTGGCCGGCCGGGAATGCGCTCTTGGTAGGTGCCAACCTTGGTTGGCACGCACGCAACCCGCAGGCCAACCAAGGTTGGCCACTACGGGGTCATGTGGCCGGCCGGGAACCCGCTTCTGGTAGGTGCCAACCTTGGTTGGCACGCACGGAACCCGCAGGCCAACCAAGGTTGGCCACTACCGGGTCGTGTGGCCGGCCGGGAACCCGCTTTTGGTAGGTGCCAACCTTGGTTGGCACGCAGAGACCGCGCAGGCCAACCAAGGTTGGCCACTACCGGGTCATGTGGCCGGCCGGGAACCCGCTTCTGGTAGGTGCCAACCTTGGTTGGCACGCAAGGAACCCGCAGGCCAACCAAGGTTGGCCACTACCGGGTCATGTGGCCGGCCGGGAATGCGCTTTTGGTAGGTGCCAACCTTGGTTGGCACGCAGAGACCGCGCAGGCCAACCAAGGTTGGCCACTACCGGGTCATGTGGCCGGCCGGGAATGCGCATTTGGTAGGTGCCAACCTTGGTTGGCACGCAGAGACCGCGCAGGCCAACCAAGGTTGGCCACTACCGGGTCATGTGGCCGGCCGGGAACCCGCTTCTGGTAGGTGCCAACCTTGGTTGGCACGCAAGGAACCCGCAGGCCAACCAAGGTTGGCCACTACCGGGTCATGTGGCCGGCCGGGAATGCGCATTTGGTAGGTGCCAACCTTGGTTGGCACGCACGGAACCCGCAGGCCAACCAAGGTTGGCCACTACCGGGTCATGTGGCCGGCCGGGAACCCGCGCTCAGCGCAGTTCGCTGCGCAGCGGCGCCATCTTCCACAGCAGTGCGCGGAACGGGGCCAGCAGGCAGACGCCGATGGCCAGCTTCACGGCCAGGTCGCCGGCGGCCCAGCTCACCCACGGCAGGGTGGAACCGGCAAAAGCGATCGACCAGAAAATGGTGGTGTCCACCGTGGCGCTGCAGGTGGTGGCCACCATCGGTGCGCGCCACCAGCTGCCACGGCGCAGGCGGTCGAACACGGTGATGTCCAGCAGCTGCGCCACGATGAACGCCGAGCACGAGGCAATGGCAATGCGCGGGGTGGCCACCCACACCGACAGCACCACCGCCACCAGGAAACCGATCCACGCCACGCGGCGCGCCGGGCCGGGGCCGAAGCGGCGGTTGATCAGGTTGCTGACCAGGAACGCCACCGGGTAGCTGAAGGCACCCCAGGTCAGCCAGTCATTGATGGGGTACTGCACCAGTACGTTGGACAGCAGCACCACCGCACCCATGGCCAGCACGGCCAGCACCAGGGCGCGCGGGGTCAGGGGAGCAAACACGGGGGCAGGACGCACGGACATGGCGGGCGGGAAGGAAAAAGGAATCGGCCATTATCCCCCCGTACCCACGCAACGCCAAAAACCGCCGTTCAGGCGGCGCGGCAGCCTCGGTACAGCGTGCTCAATACTGCGTGTTCCAGCCCTGCGATGCCGGCGCCGGTTCGGGAATATGGGTCAGCGGGCGGCCCTGCGCGTCACGCGCCATCAGCCCTTTGCGGCCTTCGGACGGGGTGTGGTCGAACTGCACCTGCTGCCCCACGTGGAACAGCACCGACGGGTCACCCACCTGGTTCGGCCAGCGCACCGCAGCGGTATTACCCGGCTGCCCCGGCTGCTGCAGCAGCACCTCGCGTTCGCCATCCACGTTGGTGCCGATGGACACCACCTGCATCGGCGGCGGCGCGCCATTGGACGGAGGCGTGGGCGCCTGGCCCGGCGGCGGGTTGCGTGCGGCTTCGTCGGCGGCGGCCATGCTCGCTACCAGGCCGGGTGAAACATCCAGGCGTACCGGCTCCGGCGTGTTTTCCACGATGTGATAAACGCGCCGCGCATCGGCAGGGGCGGTGGCCAACAGGCCCATGGCCAGTGCCAGGGCGGCGGCAGTGCAGGGCAGGGTACGCATCGTCTGTTCCTCCATGGAGCGAGCGGGCGCGGGGCGGCCCCGCGTGGCCGATCATACCCAATGCCCGTGGCGGCGTTGTGCGGCCGGCACGGGCGCGCCTGGCGTCAGCCCAGCCCCAGCCGGGCCTTCACTTCGGCCGCCACCCGCGCGGTTTCGCGCAGCGGCTCGATGGCCGCGCACTGCCAGTCCAGCCAGCGCGGTTGCAGCCGCCCGCGTTCGCGCAGCTGCTGCTGGAAGCGCGCCAACCGGCCCTGTGCGGTATCGGCCAGCGCCACCGCCACCGGCAGCCGCGTGGCGCAGGCCTCGGACAGCAGGTTCACCGAATCGGGCGACACCACCACCCGCTGTGCCCAGCCCAGCAGCCCGGCGTAGGGGTTCACGCCATCGCCGCCGTCGCCCCAGATCACATGCGGCAGGTCGGCGAAGATGGCGCGCAGGGTCTCGGCCAGCGCCGGCGGTGTGCGCCGGGAAGTGGTGGCCAGCAGGCTGCCGCCTTCGCTGCGCAGCTGTTCGGCCAGGGCCTGGAACACGCGCACCATGCCGGCTTCGTCCCACGGCGCCAGCGGCGTCGGCCCGCCCACCAGCAGCGCGGTGCGCGGGCCGGGCAGGGCATGGAAATCGGCGAAGGCGGCGCGGCCCAGGCTCAGCCAGTCATCGTCCACCGGGTTCAGGCTGCCCAGCAGGGTCAGCACATTGCTGCCGCGCAGGGCATCGTGTTCGGGCACCACCAGCAGGTCCCAATGGCGGGCGGCAATGCGCGGGTCCAGGATCTGCACCACCTTGCTGCCCCGTGCACGCAGCACACGCAGCGCGCCGGCGGCCTGGCGGCCACAGCCGATCGCCAGCGGCGGCGGCTCGGCAGCCAGTGTCGCCAACGCCTCACCGTAGCCGCGCACATCCCCCGGCAGGCGGCGCGGCGACAGCCAGCGCCACGGTGCGCGCGGCTGCAATACCAGCGGGCGGTGGGTGCCCAGGCGCAGCGCCGAAGCCAGCGCCACGGCCTGGCGCACATTGCCTGCACGGCCGTCCGTGATCGTCCACGGCGCGCTCGATCGTTTCACCATTGGCATTAATTCGTTTCAGCCCTGCTGGGTGTTGCAACAGTCGCGACACTCTACACTGCGGCTCATTGTTTCGCGCCGCAGCCCCTGCGCTGCTTCGCCCTTTTCCCTGTTGCTGCCCTGGAGATCCACGATGTCCCACGCGCTTGACGCTGCTGCACTGGACCAGCTGTTCCGCACCGCCCGCACCCAGAACGCATTCACCGACAAGCCGGTGGACGACAGCCAGCTGCACGCGCTGTACGAACTGCTGAAGTGGGGCCCCACCGCCGCCAACGGCAGCCCGGCGCGTTTCGTCTTCGTGAAGTCGGCCGAAGCCAAGGCCAAGCTGGCCCCGGCGCTGTCCGAAGGCAACCATGACAAGACCCTGGCCGCGCCGGTCACCGTCATCGTGGCCTTCGACGAAGATTTCCACGAAAAGCTGCCCTACCTGTTCCCGCACACCGATGCCAAAGCCTGGTTCGACGGCCCGCGTGAAGGCCGCCACGAAGGCGCGTTCCGCAACGGCAGCCTGCAGGGTGCGTACCTGATCCTGGCCGCACGCGCGCTGGGCCTGGATGCCGGCCCGATGTCCGGCTTCGACAATGCCAAGGTGGACGAAGCGTTCTTCGCCGGCACCAGCATCAAGTCGAATTTCCTGGTCAACCTGGGTTACGGTGACCCCTCGGGCCTGTTCCCCCGTCTGCCGCGTCTGTCGTTCGACGAAGCGGCGCGCATCGCGTAAGTCGCTGTCTCGGTTTCGGCCCAGCCACCTTGGCGGGCCCCTGCTGCACCGTGTACCCACCCTACGATCCGGAGAGTTTCCTGATGAGCGCCACCCGTAAACTGCTGCTGCCGCTGGCCCTGACCCTGGCCATTGCCGCCTGCTCGAAGCCGGCCGACACCGCTGCCCCGGCCGCCGATGCTGCCGCCCCGGCCACCACCGAACAGGCCGCCACCCCGGCTGCCGACGCCGCTGCTGCGGCCCCGGCTGCCGAAGCGATCCAGATCGCCTCGGGCACCTACAAGCTGGACCCGAGCCACACCGACGTGCTGGCCCAGTGGAGCCACTTCGGCTTCTCCAACCCCAGCGCCCACTTCGGCAACGTGGAAGGCACCCTGGTGTACGACGCCGCCGACGTGACCAAGAGCACCGTGGAAGTGAAGCTGCCGCTGAGCGGCCTGAACAGCTTCACCGCCAAGTTCGACGAACACCTGAAGAGCGCCGACTTCTTCGACGCCGCCAAGTTCGCCGATGCCACCTTCAAGAGCACCAAGGTTGAAGCGGCCGGCACCAACAAGCTGACCGTCACCGGCGACCTGACCATCAAGGGCATCACCAAGCCGGTTACCCTGGACGTGACCATCAACGGCGGTGGCGAGCACCCGATGGCCAAGGTGCCGGCGGCGGGCTTCGACGCCACCACCACCCTGAAGCGCAGCGACTTCGGCGTGGGCGCGTACGCCCCGAACGTGAGCGATGAAGTGAAGATCCGCATCACCACCGAAGCCACCGGCGAAAAGCCGGCCGCTTGATGTAACCCGCTCACTCGTCGTGAGAAGGCAGAAGGCCCGCTGAAAAGCGGGCCTTCTTTTTTGGGGAAACCGCTTTGGTAGGTGCCAACCTTGGTTGGCATGCCGATAATCCCGTGGGCCAACCAAGGTTGGCCACTACCGGGTCATGACCGCCGGAATTCGCTTCGGCACGCGCGCCATGTCATGGCCGCCGAAACCCGCTTTGGTAGGTGCCAACCTTGGTTGGCACGCTGGTAATCCCGTGGGCCAACCAAGGTTGGCCACTACTGGGTCATGACCGCCGGAATTCGCTTCGGCACGCGTGCCATGTCATGGCCACCGGAATTTGCTTTGGTAGGTGCCAACCTTGGTTGGCACGCCCGTTATCCCGCGGGCCAACCAAGGTTGGCCCCTACCGGGTCATGACCGCTGAAACCCGCCTCGGCACGCGCGCCATGTCATGGCCGCAGGAAACCGCTTTGGTAGGTACCAACCTTGGTTGGCACGCCGGTAATCCCGTGGGCCAACCAAGGTTGGCCCCTACCGGGTCATGGCCGCCGGAATTCGCTTTGGCACGCGTGCCATGTCATGGCCACCGGAATTTGCTTTGGTAGGTGCCAACCTTGGTTGGCACGCCCGTTATCCCGCGGGCCAACCAAGGTTGGCCACTACCGGGTCATGACCGCTGAAACCCGCCTCGGCACGCGCGCCATGTCATGGCCGTCGGAATTCGCTTTGGTAGGTGCCAACCTTGGTTGGCACGCCGGTAATCCCGTGGGCCAACCAAGGTTGGCCCCTACCGGGTCATGGCCGCCGTACCCCTGCGATCACCGCTGCGCGATCAACCATGCGGCGCATGCGTCGCTGGGGCTCTGCTTGGCTTTCACGGCCATTCCGCTTACCCGCACGAAGGTCTGCGCGGCCTGCGCCACCACCTGGCGGGCGATCAGGGCGGCCTGCTTGGTGGCGGCCTGCTGCTTGCGCAACTGCACGATGTGCACCGACGGGCGGCCCACCGGTGCGTACTTCTGGTCGCGGCGCAGTACATCGGCCACCTGGGCCACTTCGAATTCGGCCTGCAGGTAGCGGTGCTCGGCGTCCAGCAGTTCGCGCAGCGGCGCGCGCAGGGCGGCGGCGTCGGCGAAGGCGGCCAGGGCGGTATCGCAGGCGGTGTCATCGGCGAAACGGGTACGCAGCTTGTCGATGCCGGCCAGGGTCAGCTTGCCCATGGTGGGCCTCACAGGTGCGGGAAAGGAGCGCGATTGTGGCAGAGATCGTGGCGATGCGTTTCTGTAGAGTCGAGCCGTGCTCGACTCCGTCGAACAGCAGTCGAGCATGGCTCGACTCTACAGAACAGCGGCAGTCGAGCATGGCTCGACTCTACAGAACGGCGATCAATCGCCGTCGGTTTCGTCCGGGTGGGCCTTCCAGTAGCCGGTGGAACGAATCCAGTCGCGCGGTACGCCCAGGTGGCCTTCCAGGAACTTGCGCATCATGCGCGCGCGGCGCGATTCGGTGGCGATCCAGTAGAAGGTGTCACCGTCGGGGGCTTCGAAATCGGTGAACTGGTCTTCCAGCAGGGTGCTGGTGGCGGCCGGGAAGCCGTTGCGTTCCAGCCAGTGGATGCGCACGTTTTCGTACTGCGGCAGGTCCTGGCGCTCGTCTTCGTCGCTCACTTCAATCCACGCCTGCACTTGCGCGTGCTCGGGCAGCACGTCCAGCCAGCGGGCGATGGCCGGCAGCGCGGTTTCATCGCCAATCAGCACGTAGGCATCGTAGGTGTCGGCCACCACGAACGAGCCGCGCGGGCCGCCGATGGCCAGGGTGTCGCCCGGCTGCGCGCGCTGTGCCCACGGCCCGGCAATGCCCTGGTCGTGCAGCACGAAGTCGATGGCCAGCTCGCCGGTTTCGTGGTCCCACCAGCGCGGGGTGTAATCGCGCGCCGGCGAATGTTCCTTGCCCTCGGGGTAGCGCGGGCCCTCGGCGGTCATGGTGGGCAGCACCATCTCGCCGCTGCTGTTGGGGAAGAACAGCTTGATGTGATCGTCGGCGCCGGGCGAATCGAAGCCGGCCAGGTCGGCACCGCCCAGCACCACGCGGCGCATGTGCGGGGTTACGGTTTCGGTGCGCAGCACGGTCAGCTGGCGGAAGCGCACATCCAGGCGCAGTCGCTTGTTTTCATGGTCGGTCATGT
This sequence comes from Stenotrophomonas sp. ZAC14D2_NAIMI4_6, assembly GCF_003086875.1. Lineage (NCBI taxonomy): Bacteria > Pseudomonadati > Pseudomonadota > Gammaproteobacteria > Lysobacterales > Lysobacteraceae > Stenotrophomonas > Stenotrophomonas sp. ZAC14D2_NAIMI4_6. The sequence continues at coordinate 456,817 of NZ_CP025996.1, forward strand.
CAGTACCTGTAGCGGTAAGGTCGCGCGGGGCGCGCGGCAAAGGGGGAAGACCTGGCGGGCGTCAGTCTGGCTCGGTCGGGGTGATCGGCAGCGGTCCATCGCCCAGAGATCCGTTCAACAACGCGGCGGCGTGCTGCAGGTGGGCGGCCACCTGTTCGGCCTCGCCTTCGCGCCAGCGGCCGTGGTGGCGCACCAGCGCCTGCTTGAATTCGCGCAGGGCCGCGGCCAGCGGCGCCGGCAGCGAGGCCTTGGTGATCTCGCGGGCACGGTCGAATGCGCGGCGCTGGGCCAGCCGCACCTGCGGCCGCTGCACCTTCAGTTCGAATTCGCCGGCGGCGGTGATGCGGAACACGCGGCGGCCGTCTTCTTCGTGCGATTCCACCCAGCCGGCCTGCTCGAAGCTGGCCAGCAGCGGGTACATGGTGCCGGCGCTGGGCGTGTAGGCCTGCATGAACAAGCCGCTGATGTGCTGGATCAGCTCGTAGCCGTGGCGCGGCTGTTCGCCAATCAGGGCCAGCACCAGCAGGCGCAGGTCGCCGCGGCTCAGCACGCGCGGCTGGCCATTGCGGCGGGGCACTTCGGGGGATGGGGCCGGGCGGGCCCGCAGGGTAGCGGATCGGCTCATTTCGATATATCGGTAACGAGTGCGCAAACGATATATCGATAAGCCGGACCGGACAAGTCCAGATTCGGGCCAAACCCATGCTGCATTCAGGCCACGGCGGGCCCCAACGAGAGAACCCACCGCAAAGCTGCGGTGGGTTCTGGGCGAAGCAGCTGCGGCGCCAGGTGGCGGGCGCCGCAGGGGAAGGGGCTGCCTGCGCGGTGCAGCTTCCCGCCCGGCCCACGGCCAATCCAGAGGCAGGCGCGACATGTTGGCGGCGGTTCATCGCCAGCCGCCAGAACGCCCCTACAACGGCGCAGGCCTTGCCCTACAACGGTCATCGCCAGCGGTAACACTGCGTCCTGCCGATGCACCCAGCGGTGCAGAAGCGACAGCGGAGCAGGGGGCCTGCCGCCCGCAGGTGCCTGAAAAACCAGACTGTCCGGCGCCGGGACAGCCCGGGACAGGCCTTGCGGACACAGGCCAAACGCCTCCATACGGCAGCGTAGCGAAGTGACGAAAGCCCTTGGTGCGCTACACTTTGCGGTCTAGAAATCTATACAACAGTCGCGCGCGTGCGTGCGGTAATGGGAGCGCTAATGAACTGGTTGAACGAAGTGCTGAACAACGACACCAATCCTGTTGAAACCCAGGAGTGGATCGAGTCGTTGAAGGCCGTCATTGATGTCGAGGGCCCCGAGCGCGCGCATCAGCTGCTGGAAGGCATGGTGGAACTGACCCGTCGTTCGGGTGCGTACCTGCCGTTCTCTCCCACTACCGAATACGTGAACACCATCGAGCCGCAGCTGGAGGCCAAGAGCCCCGGCAATGCCGAGCTGGAATGGCGCATCCGTTCCATCATCCGCTGGAATGCGATGGCCACCGTGGTGCGCGCCAACCGCAAGCCGGGTGACCTGGGCGGCCACATTGCCTCGTTCGCTTCCGGTGCCACCCTGTACGACGTGGGCTTCAACCACTTCTGGCGCGCCCCCAGCGACAGCCACCCGGGCGACCTGCTGTTCATCCAGGGCCACAGCGCCCCGGGCATCTACGCGCGTTCCTTCCTGGAAGGCCGCATCAGCGAAGAGCAGCTGGACAAGTTCCGCATGGAAGTGGACGGCGGCGGTCTGTCGTCGTACCCGCACCCGTGGCTGATGCCCGATTACTGGCAGACCCCCACCGTGTCGATGGGCCTGGGCCCGCTGGCCGCCATCTACCAGGCGCAGTTCATGCGCTACCTGGAAAACCGTGGCCTGATCGAAAAGAGCGACCGCAAGGTGTGGTGCTTCATCGGCGACGGCGAGAGCGACGAGCCGGAAACCCTGGGCGCCATCGCGCTGGCCGGCCGTGAAGGCCTGGACAACCTGATCTTCGTGGTGAACTGCAACCTGCAGCGCCTGGACGGTCCGGTGCGCGGCAACGGCAAGATCATCCAGGAACTGGAAGGCGTGTTCCGTGGCGGCGGCTGGAACGTGATCAAGCTGCTGTGGGGCGGTTACTGGGATGCCCTGCTGGCCAAGGACACCGACGGTGTGCTGAAGAAGCTGATGATGGAAACCGTCGACGGCGAATACCAGAACTGCAAGGCCTTCGGTGGCGCGTATACCCGCGAACACTTCTTCGGCAAGTACCCGGAAACCGCCGCCATGGTGGCCGGTCTTTCCGACGACGACATCTGGCGCCTGAACCGTGGTGGCCACGACCCGCACAAGGTGTACGCCGCCTACCACCAGGCCGTGAACACCAAGGGCATGCCGACCGTCATCCTGGCCAAGACCGTGAAGGGTTACGGCATGGGCAGCGCCGGTGAAGCGCTGAACCCGACCCACCAGACCAAGAAGCTGGACGACGAAGCGGTGCGCCACTTCCGCGACCGCTTCAACATTCCGGTGACCGACGCGCAGCTGGCCGACGGCCAGGTGCCGTTCTACCACCCGGGCCCGGATTCGCCGGAAGTGCAGTACCTGCAGGAACGCCGTGCCGCGCTGGGTGGCTACCTGCCGCAGCGCCGCCGCAAGGCCGAAAAGAGCTTCAACGCACCGAAGCTGGAAACCTACGAGCGCCTGCTGAAGAGCAGCGGCGAGCGCAGCTATTCCACCACCATGGCCTTCGTGCAGAGCCTGAACATCACCCTGCGTGACAAGGAACTGGGCCCGCACATCGTGCCGATCGTGGCCGACGAAGCCCGTACCTTTGGTATGGAAGGCCTGTTCCGCCAGATCGGCATCTACGCGCCGTTCGGCCAGAAGTACAAGCCGGTCGACGCCGACCAGCTGATGTTCTACCGCGAAGACCAGAGCGGCCAGGTGCTGCAGCAGGGTATCAGCGAGCCGGGCGCGATCAGCTCGTGGATGGCTGCCGGTACCAGCTACTCGGTCAGCAACGTGCCGATGCTGCCGTTCTACATCTACTACAGCATGTTCGGCTTCCAGCGCGTGGGCGACATTGCCTGGCAGGCCGCCGACATGCGTACCCGCGGCTTCCTGCTGGGCGGCACCGCCGGCCGCACCACGCTGAACGGTGAAGGCCTGCAGCACGAAGATGGCTTCAGCCATCTGGTGGCCGGTGGCATTCCCAACGTGCGCAGCTACGACCCGACCTTCGGCTTCGAAGTGACGGTAATCCTGCAGCACGGCACCAAGCGCATGATGGAAGACCAGGTAGACGAGTACTACTACCTGACCCTGATGAACGAAAACTACACCCACCCGGAAATGCCGGAAGGTGCAGCCGAAGGCATCGTGAAGGGCATGTACCTGCTGACCGACGCCGGCAAGCCGAAGAAGGGCGACCTGCGCGTGCAGCTGCTGGGTTCGGGCACGATCCTGCGTGAAGTGATTGCCGCCGCCGAGCTGCTGGACAAGGACTTCGGCGTGACCGCCGATATCTGGAGCTGCCCGAGCTTCAACGAACTGCGTCGCGATGGTTTCGACGTGGAACGTGCCAACCGCCTGCACCCGGAAGGTGATCAGCGCAAGGCCTACGTGACCGAGCTGCTGGACGGCCGCCAGGGCCCGGCGATTGCCGCCACCGACTACGTGCGTGCGTATGCGGACCAGATTCGTGCGTTCGTGCCGATGTCTTATACGGTGCTGGGCACGGATGGTTTTGGCCGTTCGGATACCCGTGCGAACCTGCGTCGCTTCTTCGAGGTTGACCGGTACTACATCGCGCATGCCGCGATTGCGGCGCTGGCGAAGGAGGGGAAGATGACGGCTAAGGATGTGGCTCGGGCGATCAAGCAGTACAAGATTGATCCGGAGAAGGCTAACCCTGTTGGGGTTTGACTTGGTCAACTGGTAGATGTGAAGAAGGGCGGCCATTGGCCGCCCTTTTTTTACTTGCGCCGCTAAGGTTGTGACCTATGCGAGCGCCCTTACGCGAGCGACGAGCGGATCCGTCGAGGTTTCCGGAGCGCTCAGAATTTTGCTCATTCGTGCTGTTTCATGCCTGTTCTTAACATACAGTGGTTCGCCACCGTTCTTGTCTTTAGAGGTCAAACCTTCCGAAATCATAATCTCTAGAACATCTGATACATAACGCTGTGCATTTGTATCGAGGCCCCGATAGAATGCATTTTCTTTCCGAGCCCGGCCTGATTGCAAGAAAAGCTTTCGAGTGATCACCATCAGTACTCTTACTGGTAGCGGTAGGTCGGCTTCCAAAATGTCGGCGTTGGTCCTGACGCCATCGCTGAACTCATCGACCATGCAGTCACTGTCAAGCAGGAGCGGAATATCACCAGCCGAATGGGCTCCGGCGATGGTTTTAATCAAACAGCCCTGAAGACGAGAGCGCGCGCAAAGCTCACTTGATGGATCTACCTCAAGATGGTCGATGATGCATTCGGTCAGGTATATAAGTCCGCTTGAGTTAACGGACCCAGATAGGTCCATGTCCCTGATGTGGATATCGCGAACGACGACGTTAGAGGCAAGTGCTGCCCCGAGGGCAATTCCACTCTGAAGAAGATCCAGTCGAAGCGCGGAAGTCGGCTCGGAACGATCGATCGCGGGTTGTGCATTTTTAGCGCGCAAATCGTTCTTCAGTATCGCTTTGACGACCGCGATTCCAATCGCAGACAGCGGCCGCACTGTCCGCTCGATATCTCCGACCGAAGACCATGGCTCAACAAAGAACTGGGCAACCTCGGCGGCTCCAAGCGCGCACTCAAAGTCTTGATCGACGAAGGCTCGTGATTCAGTTCCCGATGTCGGTACGCCGAGTCCGGGCAGCCTCTCCAATAGGAGGATTCCCTGCTCATCAGGCTCGTAACCGCAAATCTCCATAAATGCGTTAGTCAAATTCTTTCGTGAGAGGATGGCATCGCCATCCAGCCCCCTAGATATTGTCGACACACGTTCCAGCACGCGCCGAATCGTAGTTGCGTCAAGCTGACCGGAGATTCTTGATTCGCGTTCACAAATTCGCTGAATAAGCTCGTTCCATCCCTCGCCTACCGATGATTGCAGCTCATGAACACCTGCCAAGTGTCCTCTCAAAGCAAGCGTTGCTACGAACAGCGGGCGCTTTGGAAGCCATGCAGGTGTGACAGCAGTCGGTACGCCAGAATTGGTGAGTAGCGCGTCGACTTGCTCTTGAGTGAAATCATTAAGCGTAACTTCCAGGGCACTGAAGACGCCAAGGCATTGACGGAGCTCCTTGTGGCTATCGAAGTAGTACTCTCTGCCAGCAACAGCAACACCAGCTCCGCTAGGCTGCTGTGCAATCATCTCCCTGACGGCTTGCAAGCCTCGAAACCTAAGCTCTTGAAGTTTTGACCAGCGGCCTTGGAATCCGAGTGAGGTGATCTCATCAAATCCGTCAAGTAAAAGTATCACGTAACCTGCACGCCAAGCTCTGACCAGCCTAGTGGTAGAGCTGAATCCGATGATTCGGGCGTGTCGCTCCAGGATTTCGTCTGGGTATTGAGCGCCGCTGTGCTCTCTTAGGTTTATGTGTACCGGAAACTTTGAGGATTTTCCGGAAAGGTAGCGCTCAGAAAGAGTCCGGAAGAGCTCTCTGAAGATCATGCTCTTGCCTGCTCCGTAATCAGCAGTCAATGATACGGTCTTACCAGCCTCAAGCTCACGGGCTATCTCCGAAACTCGCAGGGTATTAAGAGAATTCCGTTCCTTGAGGTCTACGGAAACAAAATCAACATCCGTGGCCGATTCACTCGGGCTGTGTACGCTTCCAAATTTATGCAAGCGTCGAGCGTGGATGTACTCCGTTGCATCGATCAACTTGGCTTGGAATTGATTGAAGCTAACCGCATGAACGGGATAGCCGTGTGTTCTAGAGGTGCTGCGTTGCAGATCAGTTGGCTCGTGCTTGGTTACAAACCAGCACTTCACGACCTTGTCGATGTTGGACTTGCGCATCTCCGACGCAAGCTTTGCGAGCTTCTTGCAATCCTGGCGCGCTTTCGCTTCCGAACGATCAATGGTGGCTTCGATGAGGTGGATAACATCCTCTTCATGAAAGACGCCATCTCGCTCGCGCCCTTCAATGTTCTCGGCACCTGAAGATGGGGTGTGTGGCCATAGCATTCGAGCTACCGCAAGAACCTGAGCTTCGAACTCCTTTCCTGTCACAATAAAATGCCCCCTGTTGGCTAATTGCGACATTGTGACACGTGAAGAGCGTGTTGGGAGTTCGTGTTGGGACGCGATAGTGCACAGAACATTGCCAGCCCCGTCAAAATATTGACTTCCGTTCTTGTGCATGAGATTTCATGTCATAGAGGGGTTGTTGTCAGGATCGCGATCCATGACCAGCGGGGCTATAGCTAGCTCAAGGAAGAGGCGAGGTGGGCGTGGGGCACGACATTAAAGTAAGTTTTGGTCGGGATATTGCTTAGTAACTCAAGCCGTGCGTTGATCTCGCCCTCAGCTCAGCAGTTTGATCTACGCGAAATGAAGATTCGACCATCAGATTACTAAGTCATAAACATTCCATGTGTGCTTAGAGACGTTTTTCCCGTAGCGCCGTTCAAGCTCTGCAAGTGACGGCACATCAGCCCGACAGGGTCGCACCCTTGGAGCGGACGTAGGTGTTCCATGGAGCACTGTGTGGGCACTCTGGATTGAGTACCTGTATGGCGTCACATCATTGAATTGAATGTGTGCCGATTGCGACATTAAAATCCTCCGATCTACGGATGCGGGGGAAGCATGGCGCTACATGAGACGTTCGATACGCGGGCACTTGTCGTCGGCAATGCGTACAGTCGCGTGCAGATGGCAGAGGCGGGGGGCGTAGCGCCGCCGACCGGGCCCCGGGATCCGCGCTGGTCACTGGGGCTTGTTCGCTTCAGTAATGTAACGCTGCTACTGGTTACCTTGGAAAAGCGCGATGGTGGCTACGATGATCGCTTCGAGGGTGAGCAGTTCCATTGGCAAAGCCAATACCGCCAGAATCGAAAGTCTGAGGCTCTCGTTGACGTAGAAGATGGCACTGCAACTGCGCTTCTCTTCGTTCGCATCTGGGCGAAGCGCGGAAAGACCGCAGAGCCCTTCTATTATTTGGGGGAAGTCTCACTGAAGTCCATGGAGGGCGATCGGCCCGTCGATTGTGTGTTCGATGTTAAGGAGAGTTTACGGGGTCGATCGCGGTCCATCGATCAGATCCTACGCTGGCGTCCGATTGAACCCACGGACGAACTGGGAGCGGCGCTGTTCCGCGCAAGGGAAGTGGCCGAGCAGGAGACCGAAGCCCTCAACGGAGAGGATCGGCGGGGCAAAGAGCTGCGCGCCATCTTCGTTCGTCGCGGACAGCGGGCGTTTCGCAGAAAGCTGCTGAAGGCCTATGGCGAGAGGTGTGCCGTGACCGGCTGCAAGATCACCGAGCTTCTGGAAGCAGCGCATATCAGCCCCTACCGGGGTGACCATACCAATAAAGTGAGCAATGGCCTGCTCCTGCGAGCTGATATCCATACGCTTTTTGATCTTGGCCTGCTGTGGGTCGATGAAGGCTTCACGGTGCAAGTAGCGAAGAGTGCACGAAAAGCGCCCTACGACACGTTGCAGGGAGCAAGGTTGGCGGTACCTGGCGCTGCTGCGGACAAGCCTAATCCAGTGGCACTCGCGGATCACGCAAGGGTTTCCGCAGAGCGGCGACAGAAGCTGCGGGAGCGAAAGGCGTCGGGACATCCGGTGTGATGAGGCGTAGACGGTGGGGCATCAGGACGGCCGCGGCGGCGAGCGTGCGCTCCTGAGACCCGGTGGGCCCGGTGCGCGACTAGCGCCACCGCTCCCAATCTGGCCGCGTCCGCACACGCCACTGCTGCTGCAAGTCTTCCAGATCCGCAACCCGGTCCCCCGCATCCCCAGCAACCATCACCACCAGTTGCATCGACGAATTGTCCACCAGCATCACTGGCTGGCCGTCGACGTGCAGTACGAAGTACCGCTCACTCCCATCCCCAGATCCCACTTCCAACCGGACGCCACCCCGCGCCTCCGCAAACGCCTTAGCCTCTTCCCGCATGACCCCGAAGGAATAATCCGACAGGCCGCGGTAGGCCTTCACCTCCAGCGCCGCTTGGGGAAGGAAGTAGTCCGAGATCACCAGGCCCACCACCATCAGCGTGCTGGTCACAACAACGGGCGGCACCCTCATGGGTCGCGCTGCAGCATCTCAACCGCAGCGCACAAGACCCACCGCGCCGGCACTACCCACGCACCTGCAGGCAGGCGCTGGCCTGCGCCGTCAGCGCCACGCACGCCAGCATCAGCCCTTCCATCGTGCGGTCGCCCAGGTGCTGCGCGGGTTCTCCGTTCTGTCGCGCGCGCTCTCCGGCCAACAGCATCTCCTGCACCACGCGCAGGCCTGCCAGGGCGCAGTCGGCGTCGGCCAGGGCCATGCGCTGGCCTGGTGCGGCCGAGCGTTCCGGCCAGGGCTGGCCATCGGCAGCGGCGCCGCTTTGAATGCGCCGCAGCGTGGCGAGGAAGGCAGTAGGGTCTGCACCGCTGTCCAGTTCGGGCTCGGCATTGGCCGGGTCGGTGGCAGCGTGCAGGGGGCGGAATTCCGATGCGTTCATGGCAGTGCTCCGTACAGGACAGACGGCAGCGCCACCCCAAAAGGTGGCGGACGATGCGTGGCTCGAAAACCGGTGAGTACCAGACCGGCGGGCTCGAAAGCCCCCACGCACCGCCCGCCATGGAACGCGAACGGATTGCCAGCCGACGCCACTCGAAGGTGGCGCCGGCTGACAAGCGTAAACATCTGGTACTTACACGGGTTTTCGACGCCCGTACCACCCTTTTCCGGTGGCACGCAAAGATGTACCCGCACAGATGCCCAATGCCAAGAAACCGCAGTCAACTAGGCCGAAAGTTCTGACGCTTCCAGCATTGTGGCACGCCAAAAAATCCGCGAAACCCCTTGCAGCACAGTAGTTGCGGCGAAAGCTAAGCTGCAGCCGCTACGTCGAACGCGGAGCGCACTTCTCGCAGCAACAGATGCTTAATTGCGACACACCCTCATTCAGCGTCCACGATAAAAACAGGCCAATTGCGTCACTTACTTAACACTGACGACCAACCCAGGGCGCGGCCAGCGCACATCGTCGCGCTCCAGACCGTAGTCACTGCCAAACGCCAACGCCGCCTCGCGCGGCGGCAGATTGGCGTAGCAGCAGGAAATCCAGACGCGATCGGTCGGTAACGACTGGAGTGAGATGGCCGTGCCAGACAACCTAAGCTGGGCCCACCCACCTTCGCAGCATCTCCAGCAGTTCATCTGGCCCCTGGTCAGGCGACAGTACATGCACGCCAGTTCGATGGCTGGCGTGGAATGCCACATCCTCCAGCCACGGGGCTCCACCGGCACGTGGCACCAGCAGTAGTGAGCAGTCGGGGCGCTGCCCATTCCAACGCAGCGCATCCTGGTAGACGTGCGCGGAACGCATGGCGTGCAGTACGTTCTTCCGCGAGGTGCGGTACTTGGCATCCAGCACCAGCATCCTCTTGTCTGCTGCAATCTCGGTGGTTACCACGATGTCAGGCTTCAGCTGCAGCGAAACGCTGCTCATACCCGATGTGCTCTGCTCCGCTGTGGAGAAAGTTCGCTGCAACAAGACTTCTACGCGAGTCCCCTCGCATGTGCCCACGTGCCGGACGATATCTACCGTCGCGCTGCGCTTGCACGTCCATGTCAGCCCGGGGAAGAGGGCGCGAACTGCCTGAACGACCTGCACGAAGCACCATCGTTCATAGATCTCCCAGGTAGGACTCATCCATAGCGATTCGTCTCGATCCGGTCCATCCACGCCCGGGCGAAGCGCTGCCCATCCCAGGCGGTACGCTCTGGCATAGGTGGGGTTGGCGGAGATTGCAGTCAGTCCCGATGCGTCGATCTCTGCGCGCGCGACTGCAGCATACGGGTCGCGCGTTGCCAGGCTGCGCAGTCGTGCAGAGAAGGCATTCAGAAACATCAACTTTCTACCGATACGACTGGCCAGCGGCGTGCGAGCGCCTTCGGCGTCCTCGTGCTGTGCTATCCGCCGAAGGGCTTCTTCTACATTGCTGCAGCGCAGACGCAACGCGGCCAACGAACGCGCCAGCGCACGGTTCGCGGGGTTGTCCAGGTGCTCGTAGGAGTGCATCACCTCCATCGGAGGTGGGCACGCATCCAACCCTGGCTGCCGTCGGAGAACGGCGCCAGCATCTGGATGACGCATCATCCTTCGCGCTGATGTGGGATCGATGCGCTTCACCTGATGAAAAGGGATCCGCCGGCGCTCGTGCCGTAGCCGGGTAAGAGGGCGCTCGGCTACTGCTGTGAAGGCGGCAAGTGCGGCATCAGCATGGCGCCTCAATCGCGCGTACTGCAGCAACACCGTTGTCAGATCGCCGGTCACGCCGATCGCAGACTGGGCGGCCTCGGTGCCAAGAACCAGTGCAGGATCGAACGCGTAAAGGTCGTCCAACATGCCTTGGAACACGTCGGACCCCAGCTTTCCTTCGTCAGGTGCCACATCCAGGTGGTACGTGGCCAGCCGGTGGCCGGCCCTATCCACAAGCTCGACAGACACCTGGCCTGCATAGAAGCCGGGGCACCACTGCAGCATCGGTCCGCTGCTGGTACTCACCGTATCCAGCAGCGCCTCGTCAATATAGAGCAAGGCGTTTGCCGGAACTGCCGGGAATTGGTAGACCCCCCGCTCACGAAAGCCGCCGCAGACGGCGCCAGGTACCAGGTGGAATTCGACGCCCGACTGGTCAAGGCAGATCAGTGCTGTCATCGCATTAGCGCCAGAACCGCGCGCTTCCCTGCTCGCGCAGATCCGCACAGAGTTCACGTGCCTTGCCGGCAGACTTGCTCAACCCATGGCTTTCCAGCACGCCTGCGACCGCATCAAAGGCATCGCGTAGCCGCTTGGTGTCTTCACCACGGAGCTTGGGCAGGATCTTGGCATACACAGAGTGATCCAAGGCTTGGGCCGCAGTGAGAGCGCCCCCTTCCACGCCCGCTTCCACATAGCCCAGCACATCGGCAATCGTACGCCAGCCGAAGTGCAGTCGAACGGCACGCAGCGGCGTCATCAGTGCGTTCAGTACAGCCTTTACCTGTGCCAGTGCCTCTGCGCCCAACGCCGAAGATGTCCAGCCGGGGTAGTCGTTCACCGGTATGTCCCAGAACTCGATCACGGCACTGCGGTCCAGCACCTTGTCACTCAGCCCATGGGTGGTCTCGTCCATGTTCACCGTGCCGATGATGACCAGGTTGGACGGATAGTCGATGTGTCCGGGCACATCGCCAACCTCATCCCCAAGCGCATGCAGCTCAACCGCATCGCCGCTCTCCATGGCCGACAGCAGGGGCGCCAGGTACTGCTCGGGATGGGAGAGATTCATCTCATCCAACAGCACAACGTAGGGACGGTCAGGATCTGCAATCGCACGCAGCAGGAATTCCAGGAAGCCGGTGCGCATGTACACATCGGTGTCGATCGGATTGACGTAGCCAAGCAGGCTGCTCGGGTCATGCCACCCCGGTTGTACGGCAACAATGTGGTACCCACGCTGCCCCGGATCGGCTTCAGCCACGCCAGCCCACAGTGCCTTGGCATAGCCCAGCGCAAGTTGTGTCTTGCCGGCGCCGCTCAACCCGGTCAATACGGCGAAGTGGCGGCGCGGGTGTCTGCGGTTCCACAGCCCAGCGTGCAACTGCGCAATCAGACTGGGGTCGAAAGCCAGATCGGCGGGGAACGATGCGGTGATCTCGCTAAGCGAGGGAAGGTTCGACCAGAGGTCCTCAACTTCATCGACGGGCGAATCGGCCCGTACCTCGTCTGCATCCTTCACTACGGGGGACAGCTCGCCCGGTGTCCAATGGATACGGGACGCCCATGCACGGCCCCGCTGGGTCAGGTGCAGGACCTTCCCGGCATCCAGCTCGGCCAGTTCCATCCCCTTGATCCAGTTGATGAGCACGGTCGGGGCGAAGTTACTGGTCCAGCCGGGATTGACCTTCTGCAGACGGCTGATCGCCTGCTTCTGCGGAAGGGGGGCCTGGTTGAGCATGTAAAGGAGATTGTCAAAGCCAAGGATCTGGGTGAGCAGCCAGTCAGAGACCTCCTCTGTTTCGCCCGATTCCAGGAAGGCCTCGCCTCGCGGTGTCAGGAACAGATCGTCGCCAGACGAGCGCAACGCGCCCCATTCAGCGATCAACGCGTTCAAGTTGGTACCCAGCGAGTTGGTCGCCAGCTTAGGATTCACCGAGCGGATATGTTCAAGGAAGTCCGCACGTTTGCGCCCTCCCTTGGCAAACTCCAGCATCGCCAGCACGCTGGCAACCGATCCGTTGATGGCCAGCATGCCCCGCCGGCGGCGTCCAGCGGGCAGTGGGTTGAGCCGAAGGTCACCGGCAGACTCGCTGGGAAGCTCGGTCGCCTCGCTTCCATTCTCCTGAACGTAGTGCACGTACAGGACCCACGGAAGGGTCATGCGTTCCTCGCGGCTGCGGAATACGATGCCAGCGCTATCCAGCCGTTGCAGGATACGTTGATGCAGCTCGGTGCGGTGGTCGGAGCCAATGCTCAGCCCCAACGCTCTGGCCAGGCTTTTCAGCTTCTGATAGTGCGCAACAGTGGTGAAGTCCTGCGGCCACAGCGAGGCGAAAACACGGTACTGCTTCAGCCTGGGCTTGCGGTCAGTCAGGGCAACGACCAGCGCGCTTACTTCTTCCCACGCCGCGCCCAGCCAGGCCACCCGTTCGCTGAAGGAGTCGGGTAGCTTGGCTTGCTTGAGTGACCAGAGCTTCTCGGCGATTTCCTTGTTGGCAATGACGGCAGACACATCAATGTGGCCTTGCCCTGTAGCCGCGATGGTCTGGACTTCCCAGAGTTGGTGTTGGAAGTCGCGCCCGACGAACGTGTCGTGGTCAGCGGCTTCCACATGAACAAGCCATTCGGCTACGCGCGAGATCCAGCTATCCAGGCTGTGCCCATTCCGGTGTAGCTCCAGCGCTCTTGCGCTCGCTTCTCGCAGTCCGGCGTCATTAATCAGATCAAAGGCCATTGCAGCCATCCCCTTGGCAGATCGAACAAAATTCAAAAAAAGCCCGTGCGCGCTCATGCCCGCAGCAGGCGTGCGTACTCGGCATCGAGGTACTCATCAACGGCGTCGTGATCAAGGCTGCCGGCGGCGATGAGTGCCTTCGTTTCAGTCAACGACACGCACCCGAAGCGCACCCATGCCACCATGTTTCCTCTAAGCAGGAAGCCAATGATGTCGCCGCCAGAGCGTAGTGCTGCGTCACCGACATCCACCAGGCAGAGGCTGCCATGGCTGACAAGCAGCATTCTCCGAAGCTCGGGAATGCTGCCAAATGGCATGCACTGCGACAGCGGGCGGTTATGCACCGCCCACTGCTTAACCACCCAGGTAATGCGGGTTAGAACTTCGGTCAGCATCACCGGTATTGCCATCGCCAGGCCGTGGCGGAAATCATAGCCTTGCTCGAAAACCCTGACCGCAATGGTGGCGAAGGTCTGCCTGTCTTTACCGAAGCTTCCTACATTCACAAACTGAAGTAGTGAATAGAACGGCATCGGAATGCCGGACCCGCGCCCCTGCGCCCCAGATGACCCGGCAACATCAGAGAACAAGTGGCCGATCCAATTGACGAAACCGGCGAAGATCTTTGCCGAAAGCGTTCGGCCTTTCAGCTCGAAGGTCTCCGTATCCACCGAGACCAACTTTCCATCGGCAACGAAGTGCGCAGTGCTGCAGAACTGATCAAGGATGGAGAAGAACAGGCCGACCAGGTCAGGCGAATGACCAAGGCTCTTGATGTGGTGGTTGCGGGTGCTCATCTTGAACAGACCGCCAACATCGCCACCATGGCGGTGGTCATAGTTGATACCAAAGGTCCGCTCAAGCCAGCCAATTGCGCTTCTTGTAGGATCGCTGCCTTCGGCGGGGCCCTTCCAGCCCATCAGGCGGGCAAACTGCCGTACCGCCCCGTCAACAAAGGAGTCAGCTGCGTTGCCCAGTGGGCTGGCATCCTTGCCTCCTGTTGCGCTTGCCGCACCCACAAAAAGCACATCGACAAGGCCGCCGATTACGCCGCAAGCACCTGCCAGCATGTAGTCGTACTTATCACAGTCCGCGGCCTTCAACGAGAAGTCCTCGAGCACCATCTTCTCGAATGCCACGCGTTGACTGGGTGTCATCAGGTTTGCGAACGGATCTTCCTTTAGGTCGATCCTGTTTCGTGCCGCATAGGCAATCAACTGCGCCTCGTACTCCTCGTCCGAAGTATCGGCAGAGATCAAAATGCCATCGATCAGCGAGAGCGGCGCTATTGCTCCGGGCTGGGCATCGGGTTCGCAATGCAACTCGGCATGAATGTTGAGTACGAGCTCTGTATCTTGCCCGGGGAAAAGCACAGAGGCATCGGCACTGGCAAGCATTGCTTCTGCCAGCGCAATGGCGTCGTCCAGCAGAACGTCCTGCTCGACCTGGGCCAACGCCATGGTATCCAGCACAGACGAGATGTTGCCGAGCTGTGCTTCGATTGCGGCGACCTGGTGCAGCTGGACACGCACGCGATTGCCGTGCGCATCCAGCTCTTCGTCCGGAGTCATGACCACAGGTTGGAAATGCCCCGGGTGGCCTTGCTAGCAAGATCTGTCACCTTGCCGGCAACCACATCGGACACACTGAAGTAACCAATCGCCTGGAACGACTGGGCGAGATCCTCCAGCTCCCGAACGCCGTAATCTGCTTTCAGTACAAGTCGCTCCACCTCGACGGTGGTTTCGTCCTTGGTCTCCTGCACCATGTGGGGCTCATAGTGGCTGATGATCCATTCCCCCAGCTCCTGTCGGGTGGGGTCGCGTGTGAGGCTGCGAACCCGTTCCTCATCAAGATAGCGGGCGCAACTAAGCTTTGTTGCGCTGCTCTGTGCGGCCTCAGAACGCTCGTTAAGCACTTTGCCTGCGCCTGTAAGCTGGGTCATCAGCCGCATCAGCTTCTCGATCTTGTCGCTTTGCGCGCCGTGCATTTTGATCTGGTCATTCAGCCGAAGCGTGACGCTGTTGATGTCCGATACGAGCAGCGAAAGGGTCAGCTGGGTCTGCTTGATGACTTCCGCAAGCATCAGGCCCCTTCGCTTGAATCGGGTCAGTTCATTGGCCCCGGTCAGCTTGCGGATACCTGCGTACGTCCCGACGCCGATGAGTACAGCCACGCCAATGCCGGTGGCCATGCTGGAAAGGCCAAGGATGCCGCCCAAGCCCAGCGTGGCCAGCCCGGATGTCATGCCAGCTGCAGACATGCCAATGACCGATCCGGACAGATACACAGCAGCCAAGGGCGTGCCGACCGCGGCGGCCTTGGCTGACAGAAGCTTCATGGTTTCTGTCAGCTGATCGTCGGTGACATCTTCCTTCAGCATGTCGTGCTCGCTTTTGATCGCGAGTACCACCAGTTCAACGTCTGCCTCGGTCACGCTGAACAGCTGCTGGTGTAGATCGAGGAAGGCGAACTGATCTCGATAGCGCCCGGTCATGCAGTGATGAAGGTTGATGAGCTCCTTCACCAAAGAAACGTGGACCAGGTGAATCTGGCCATCTGGGCAGGCATGGTCGAGGTCTGCAACCAGCTTCTCGACGAGCTCGCGCTGGTCGCTTGCAGCGATGTACACGCGCACAGCCATACGCGATTCTTCGTTGAGATTCAGGCGCGTCGTCAGCAGCATGAGCTCGGCGAACACCTTGTGGCCGAGCTCCTGCCGGTTTTCGTAGGCCGCGTTCACTGCAATCTTGACGTATGCCACCTTCAGCGACTCTGCCATGTCCTCGATAGGAATGGACTGGGCCTCTTCCTGGTGGTTCTCGAAGTTGCTGATGGCTTGCTGGAGAATATCGGCAAGCGGTGGCAGATTCAGGTAGGCGCCGCGGATATCGATACTGGCGCCATTGACCTGCGAAAGGCGGACCAGCTTATCCACCTTCCCAGCCTTGCCTTCAATGGGGACCTCGAGATACTGCGCGCTCAGCAGGTCGGAGTAGGGGAACCGCTGGGGCTTGCCCAACAGTGGGCGGTAGATGACTTGTTCGCCAGTGAACAAGAGGCCTTCCTTTGCGCTGCCGAGCAGGGTGTCGTCGTAGACCGCGACCACATTTCCCGGTTTTCCTGCGTAGTCAAAGGCGCCGATGGCGTTGTTGAGCTTCTTCTCTTCGATGTTCGGTGCGATGTAAATCCGCTTCGCGGAGATCTCCACAAGGCGTTCGCGAAGGAATACGTTGATGTTGCCCATATAAGCCCCTGTTGCGACAGATGATCTACCTGGCAGGGGCGCTCATCCGAGCAGGGAGAGCAGGACCCGGCCTGGCCCCGTCAAGAGTGTGACGTGTTGCTCATCTTTAGAACATCAGATTTGTCTGATGTGGTGTCGGGATTAGCCTGACATCCATCAGGCTGCGGCCGGGGTTTGCTGACAGTGGGCGATCAGCCCATCCGCATGGAATACGATGGGGCCTCCAGGGCGCGTGCATCTTGGCTCTGCTGCTCCTTCTGCATCGCCAGCGCACGTTCCTGGCCGTCAACACGAAGCCCCTCAAGCTGCTGCATGGACTGCTCGACCGGCGTCTGTACCGCCAGCGCTGTGGGCATGGCCGCGCGAAGATGGGTCGGGTCAGCCGGGTCGCCCTGGATGGCGAAGACCGTGTGGCCAGCGGGGGCCTGGTGAGTGGCATTGCTGAGGGCGACGTGGTCCACCCGATGCATGCCCGCCTCGACGGCCGTCACGGTCAGGCTCGCCGCCAGCCTTTCGCTGGCTTCATCGAAGGGGCGGCCCAGCCCGGCGTCGATTTCGGCAACGTGCTGCTTGATCTGCTGATGTAGTGCGGCGTTCTCGTGTCCTGCCGGCAGGCCTTGGGCGCTTGCCAAGGAGCCCTCGCGCAGGGGGACCTGTTCGGAAGCCAAAGTCACCGGGCTCTTCATGATCGTCCGGTGCGGATCGTCGGGATGGAACGCGTGCGACTTCTGCTGACGCTCGAGGCGGAGTTCCCGTGTTTCATTGAGCCGATCAATGGTCTGTCGATCGGTTTCCTCAATCGTGATCTGCCCCAATGCACGGGCGACGGGGCTGCTTGCCTTTACGGCTTCACCCGCGCCCACCCGCCAGTGGTCCTGTTCCGGCGAGTATTCATGCATCCGGATCTTGTTGCCGATGTGATTCGGGTCGACGCTCGCTTCGCTGATGCTGGCCAACGCGCCTGCCCTCAGCAGACTAGCACTGTAGGCCGCAGCGTCTGCAGGCTCCATGTACTGAGCGACGTTGACCACGGTGTCCTTACCGCGGATGACGCCATACGTAGAGTTGTCCAGCATGCTCTTCCAGATGGCCTGTGTCGCCTCCGTGCCACCCTTTGCATAAGGCGGCCTCAAGCAGAAGCCGGGGTGTCCAGCAGTTTGGGTCGAGCTTGTGATCCTTGAACGCATCGTCATGCGCTTGCTGCACGCGTGCTACTGGCAGATTGAGGGCGAGGTCAGGGCGGTTCTCCTCCATCATCTTCTGACGCTGTTCCAGGTCCCTCAACAACAGCGTTTGACCGAAGTCGTCCCACTGCCTTTCGCTCAGAACGCGGTCAGCGAAGCCGCTGCCCTTGCCATGCTGGTCCGCTGCAAACTCCTGGGCATAGCTGTTGGCGGTGGCGCCGGGCATGTTGTCGTTGCGCACCACACCCAAGGCCAGCTTTCCGTAGCCGTCTGACCCATCATGCTGTGCCAGGTAATTCCAGTAGAGCTCGCGATTTCCAGCTTTGCGTAGGCGGTCAGAACATCAATATCGCGTTGGCTCAGGCCGGGGGCGTCAGTTCTTCCTTGAGCGGCCATTGTCAGGACCTCTTGTACTTGGCAAGGGCGGTGCGCACAGCAGACTCGATGTGCTTCCAGTCTTTCAGGATGACCCGCGGATAGGTTGCAGTGATCGAGATGCTGTCCTCAACATCCACGAAGTAGTGAATGCAGCCGGCTACCCGGCTGTCTTCCGTGTCGGCCAGTCGATCACCGGAGGTGGTGAGACCGTCGGGGAAGTGAGCTTCGCTCTCGCACTTGATGAAGGTGGTAAGTTCGCCATCGCCACTTCGAGCGACGTACCAATCCTTCTCCATGCGCAGATTGCGGGGCTGGGGCATCTTCGTTTCCTGCTCCAGTGCCTTCTGGAACGCAGGCATCAATGCTTCGTTGATTGCGTAGGGCACCAGGCCGAAGCGCTCTGGCTGGGGTATCCGCAGGTCAAGCCGTTCGGTTGGGTCGTTGCGCAGTACCGATGTCGGCGTCGAGGTCTGCTCCGTGCTGGCATAGCGCTCCAACAAGCCTCTGATAGGGGTGCGATCAATATGCTGCAGGCCAATGACCACAGAGCGCTGGAAGTCTTCCATCGAACGATCCGGGCGGGTGCCCGGTGGGGCGGGGTCCAGGTCAGGCCACAGAACGGTCAGCCCAACGCTGCCATCGAAGTACGGGCCGATCTGGTTGTCGTAGTAATTGGCGGGGAACATGAATCGGTGCGGGCCGATCCTGGCCTCCACAGGTTCAGTGGTGTAGGTGTGCCCTTTGATCGTGCGGCGCACGCTGGGATCTTCGCTCATTTCAGCCTCCTTGCTTTGCGTTTCCATGGATGAGGAATTCATACATCCGCCGGCGCCCAGTGCCAGCACTGCCGTGACAGCACAGCGGAAGCTGATAGCAGCAATCTTCATGGAGTCAATCCATTGCTCATCTAGCTGAGAAATATACGTGCCATGCGGTTGGCGCGTCGACCACTTCGCGCGGCGGCAGATCGGCGTAGCAGCCCAGCAGGGAGGCATCCATGCCAGCATCCTGGTGGTCGATGGCGAACAGGTAGAGAAGCTCGGCATCGAAGGCGGCCAGCCAAGCGGGATCGATCGGCAGCATGGTCATGGTCCAAGAGGGTATTCATGGGTACCGGGGGGGGGATCACCCCATACTCGCCGCACGCCCTCTCACCTCCTGCTGCATCCGATCTTCCTGCGACTGCTGCTCAGGCTCACGACTCATCGCACGCTGCTGGGCTTCCTGGCTCACGCATTCATACCGCTGCAGCGATTGCTCAACGGGCGTCTGCACGGCCTGCGCTGTGGGCATCGAAGAACGCAGATGCGAGGGGTCGTTCAGCTCTCCCTGCACAACAAACACCGTCTGTCCCGCAGGGCTCTGCGCGGTCGCGTTGCTCAGCACCACGTGGTCCACGCGTGACAGATCGCTGTCTTTGGCCAGCACCAGCAGGCTCGCGCTCATGCGTTCGCTGATCGCATCGAAGCTGCGGCCATGCTTGGCGTCCAGGGCCGCAACCCCGTCGCGAATCTGCTCGTAGAGGGCGTGGTCGGGGTGGCCCGGCAACAGCGGGCTGCCTGCGGTCTGGGGTTCCTCCACGGGCTTGCCGGCGTGGCCGTGCACTGCATGGCCGGGGCCTTCCGGTTCCTGTCCCACGGCGGGAACGATTGGGCGTTCGTGTTGCTGCCCATCCATCTGCGGCAGGGCAGGGGACGGGGACCCATGGGCCGATTGCATGCGCGCCATGTCCTCCACGGTGGTGGTGGAGATCAGCTCCATGCGGTTGCCCGGGGCAGTGCCGAAGGAGGCGATGGCGCTGTCTGCGCTGGGCGCGTGCGTGCGCGGGTCCGGCATCAGTTCCAGCGTGATGTCGGTCTGCTTTCCAACGGCGGCCAGCTTCTGTTCAACCGCAGCCGTAGTGGCGGCAAGCTGCTCCTCGGTGCGTGGAATGCCGTGCTTTGCGTACAGCGTCTCCACCTGGCCGCGCACGCCCTCAGGCGCGATGTGTACGGCGGCCTTGATCTGCTCGGCCATCCTGCCCATGTCTGCAATGCCGGCATTCTGGCTCTGCCAGGTGATCTCCAGCTCATCGCCGATATTGCGATTGGCTTGGCTGTCGTAGGCCACGCCCTCGTGGACCCACTGGCCATCCGCATGACGGCTGTAACTGCGGCCGTCGCTTGCACGCAGGGTATCGGCGCCGTCCTGCGCCTTGCGGATTGCCTGCGGAACGGACGGGTTCTGCGCGTCGCCGAAATCACTCCAGCGGCCCTGCTCGTGGGCCACCATGTAGCGCGACGCCACCGACGCGGGGGTGTTGGCCGCGTTCTGCGCGATGACGGTGCGCGATTGCTCATCCAGGGCCGGTTCGCGTTCCGGCGGAACGGACTCGCGCCGGGTGATGGGCGTGCGCCCGTCAACGACTTCCCGTATCTCCAGCTCCCATTGCCGCGAGACGGTATCGCGTACGAACTCCCGTCCGGTCTCGAAGGCGCTGGGTGGCGGCTCTTTCAAGCCACTGGCATTGAGTCGATAGGGATTCTGCGGCGGTGGCAGGTTGGCCAGGCCCAGCTCGTAAGAGGCACGGGCGGCCTGCCAGTTCAATTGGCGCTCCAGCGTGCCGGTGGCCACATAGTCGGCTTTGAAGGTGACATCGGCGCCCTGTGCCGTCTGCACGGGCCGAACTTCCACGCCAGTCCCCAGATCGGCGCTCTG
Source organism: Stenotrophomonas sp. ZAC14D2_NAIMI4_6 (assembly GCF_003086875.1). Classification (NCBI taxonomy): domain Bacteria; kingdom Pseudomonadati; phylum Pseudomonadota; class Gammaproteobacteria; order Lysobacterales; family Lysobacteraceae; genus Stenotrophomonas; species Stenotrophomonas sp. ZAC14D2_NAIMI4_6. The sequence goes on from NZ_CP025996.1 coordinate 477,454, forward strand.
CACCTGCTGTTGCTCGGCGCTGCGCAGCCAGCGGCCCTCCGGGTCTGCCGGGCTACGCGTCCAGGTGCGGTGCAACGGGTCCTGCTGGATATAGACCCGCTCGATGTCTTTCTGTGCGGCCCACTGCTCACCCAGGTGGGCGCCAAGCGCGCCGCCAGCGATGCCCGCAACAACAGCGCCGGGGCCCGACCACGAACCGGATACGAGGCCAATGCCCGCACCTGCGGCGAAGCCGCCCAGCGCACCGCCCAGGTTGCGACCGACGAAGTGCGCCGAAGTGGAATCGGCCCCTGCGGTGTTGCCTTGCGAGTTCAGTTCAACCCACTTGTGGCCGGAAGTGGCGAAGTCGTGCGCCATAAGGGCGACGCCGGCCACGCCAAGTGCCTTCATGCCGGGGTTCACCCCGTGGGGCACTGCCTCGGCTACTGCCACGCCCGGAGGCCCGCGCGGTGCGCCTGGCTGCATTGGCGAATGGGGCAGTGGCTCGGGAAGATCGGCGAACAAGCGCGGGCCCGTAGACAGCGCCGAGCGAGCAGCGACCCATTCCGCGCGGGTGGTGGACATCTCGTGCAGGCTTAGGGCGCTGTAATCGTGCAGGGGCTTTTCGAAGAGGGTCTTGCCCATGGCGTCATAGCCATCGATAGGCTTCAGGTGCAGGCGTACCTGGGCGACGTCGACCGCTTGGCCAGTGTTGGTGGTGGCGTGCTGGGCCAGGGTGCGCTCGAGGGTTTGGTACTCGGCGGCTGACTGGCTGGCGAAGGTGAGCGGGTCGGGACCGAAGGCGCTTATCGGGTAGCCGTTGATGCGGAGCTGGGGGTGTTCGAGGGCGGTGGGCAGCTCGAAGTTGCTGAACCCGCGGTTGGCAGGCGCACCATCTACGAAGGCGACAAGCGGTTTGCCGGTGCCGATGGCGTTTTCGAGGAACTGGGAACTGCCGGCGTTCCACATCATGTCCTGGAGGGTGCCTATGGAATCGCTCACCGGCACGAAGCCCTGGGCCTTCATGAAACGATCAAACTTGTCCGTAATTGCTAGGAAGTCTGGGTGGTGGGAGGGGCGATCTCCGGTATCGTCGATGTACTTTCCCCAAGGCGTGTTGCCAATAATTCCAACCTTGTAGTCCGCGTCCTCCACATACTTGCGGGCACTCAGGTAGTTGGAGGCGCCTGCTCGGTCCCTCCCTGAGAAAGCGACGTAATCAATGCCTGGCGGAAGCTTCGGTGGATGAGTGGCGATCTTCTGCTTGAGAAAATCCTCGTAGCTTGTGAACATGTCGGGCCCCGAGCCCGCGGATTTCAGGTAGTCAACAACGAGTGCCTTCTGTTGGTCAGAAAGATGGCTGCCGTCAGCGAAATTCGTTGCGGGATTCAACGTCGTAAGCGCAAAGTCATCAAACGAGAACGTAGGCACGACGCATCACCTCAGAGAGAACCGACAGGAACGTGAAGCTCTGAAAGAATGACCCAGTCATTCGCCAAGTCCGTATAGCTCTCAGGTGGTGGCGCACCCAGCCGCACAAGCTCATCAACCTTGGCCAAGGCTACATAGCGGCGACTCTCCGTGTTGTTGACCCGGCCGGAGAACACAGTCACCAGTCCCTCCGCAACACTGCAGATGAACGAGTACTTTTCCTCTGCATTTCCCAATGCCCTCTGCAGTCTCAGGATGGACTCGAGAACCTGGTGTGGACTCAATTCCAGCGTGTAACGAACTTCGCGACGTCCATGCTGTTCGACGACCTGTTTGGTGCCAAAGAATCCTGTCCCGCCAACCTGCTCCCCATTGCGACGAAACACGTACTGGTATTCAATCTCTTCGCTCCCATCCCGGTTGATCGCGGACAGAATTCTTGGGTTGGAAATGGTCACGCCACTTTCTGGGTCAAACGCGGTGTTCTCGACTGGAATGAATCGGATAGGCATGGAGCTTTCCTGAGGGGCCTTCGGGGTCGAACTTGGGTTGTGCGGTTTCGTCAGCGCAGCGCTTAATCGCTGACTGTCTGTAAAGTCACCAGATCCGTAGGATGACTGCGGCACGCGTCGACGTGAAAATGGTCACGGATAGGGCGCGAAACCATCGGTCGGAAGTCCGGAGCATGCGTCCGAGTGTTCTTCATCAGCAATTCCTTTGCAGTGGCTGAACCACTATACGGCGGTACCTCGAGCCACTCCACTGGCGAGTCCTTGGCAGCGCTGGTAGTGCGCGCTGGTTCACACATCCAGCAAGCCAACTGCGTCACCCGCCCCGCTTCCAGTCGCCCGTGATTCCACCTACATTCCACATGATGTCCTGCAGTGCTCCTACGGCCCCCACTTGGAGGGGGGATCTCGTAAAAACCTCAGAGCCATCATCAATGGCGCCTGGCGGCCAACATCCTAGTGGTGACGTAGCCACCGAAGCTCCTAACGCCATCAGACCCCGATCGGGGCGATCTCAGATAGGAGATCACCTCTCGCTTCCTCTGCATTGAAATTGGGTTGCCGTCAGAAGTGTTCTGCGCTCCTTCCAATGTGGCGAGAGAGAGATCGTCGAAAATGAACCTAGAGATGCTGGTCAGCCTCAATCCGCACGAACGGGATTGGCTGCTTCAGCCAGGATGATGACGCCTTCATGGTGAGAGGGCGCCATGCCGACTGTAGAAATGTCGTTGCGAGCAAGTGCTTCGGCCGTGGTGATCGCAATGTATCGCACGCCATAGCTTGCATTGCTGTGGTCCATGTTCGCCAGCACCAGCCCCTGCGCAACTGAGCACAGGAAGACGAAGTTGCTGTCCTGATTTTTCAACGTCTGCTTGAAGCCGAGGATGGACCTTAGAACCCAGTCGCAACCCAGATCCAGAGAAAACACGCGTTCGCAACCGCTCTCTGTCTCAACCATCTCGTCGCTTCCAAACAGCCCCAATCCGTCAACTCTCTGGCCATTGAGATGGAAGAGATACTGATACTCGGTGTGGCTCGGATCTTCGGGGGGACTCGCTGGCAGGATGCGCGGTGCGGTGATGATGACGCCGGTGTGGCGATCGACTGCGGAGCCTGGCTGACGCTGAAATTCCAGCGGCATGATTGATCCTTCAATGGAGTCGGGTTGCAGGTTATGGGATTCAAGGATTCCATCGCGTCCTGTTGCGGACTATACGCCCCTCATTCTGGCTGCTCTATGGGCCAGAGCCTAAGGTCCTCCACCATCCGCCACGCAAGCTGCTGGTTGCAATGTGGCAAGTACAGCTTCCTTGAATGCGAACTGACCCATGTTGTCTGACGTCAGAACACGTGAGCTGGGATGAAGAACTCGGCCAGTATGATTGGGTCATCGGCTGCCAACGCGACACCTTCAGAGACGTCGATGCCGATTTGTCTCAGGGCGCCTGCTCGCGTGACGGCCACGTAACGGACTTCGCGTGCGTTGTCAGTCTCATTGGCGAAAACAGACAGCAGACCCTTCGCAACAGCCCGCAGGAAATTCACGGGCTCATAGGTACTTCCAAGTTCTGCCTTGAGCCTGGCAATGAGCTCGATGGTGTGGGTGGAGCTCAGGTCCAGAGTGCGCTTCCAGCCCCAACAATCACTCTCTCCAGTTCGTTCCTCTGTTCCAAGTACAGACATGGCTGCAAGGATCCGCTCTCCTTGTCGGAAGGTGTACTGATATTCCGTGGCCTGGCTCCCGTCTGGGAGGTCTGAGGCGACGATTCTTGGGAGCGATATGGTTATGCCGTTGAACCGGTCGAAAGCAGTTCTTGCTTGGGGGTTGAACTCAACAGGCACGATCTTTTCCTGCCTTCCGATGATGAATTTGTTGGGGCACGTTGATGATGACGTAATGTCTTGTGCGTAAGAGAGCCGGCCTTGTGCTGCCTGCCATTCGTTTGGTCTGGTGGCACTTGGCCAAACCGTCATCTCTCATGAAGTCATCCCTCAGGGCGAACTGGCTGGTACATACGCCTCGGCAAGAACGACATGGCTGTGGGAGCCGACCAGATTCTGATCCGGGATCAGCACGCCTGCAGTTGCCAGTGCACTTGCGGTGGTGATTGCGACATATTGGAGGTGCTCTACGCTGTTGGGTCGGTCGGAACACGCCATTGCAAGCCCCTGAGCAAGGTCTCGCAGGAACGAGAAGTCGCTGTCGACGTTTCCTATCATCTTCTTGAGCTCTAGAAGTGACGTGATCAACCAATTGTGGCCAAGGTCAAAAGTAGTGGCTCGCGTTGGACGACCGTTGTTCTCTATGAGCTCGTCCGTTCCATGGAAACCAAGGCCGCCAATCCGCTTTCCATCAAGATAAAACGAGTACTGGTACTCCGTTGCGGCCGTCCCATCCGCCAGTTCTCCTGGCAGAATTCGTGGTGCGGGAATGGTGATTCCGCTGATCGAATCGTAGGAGGAACCGGATCGCGCTGCGAAGCGGAGAGGCATGATTGATCCCTGGATGTTCGATAGAGCAACTGGCGAAGTTTGAGGTCCGGGCATGGCGGGGTAGGGGGCGACCCTCGCCCAGCGCGTGGTCAGGCTTCCATTGGTTCACTGCCGCGTAGCGGGCCGATACGGCCGAGGAAGGTCTGGCTCGGTTCCCCCACCCGTCATTGCTTGGCGCTGTGAAGATGATGTAGTTCGCCCCCGCCGCATGCAAGGGATGAAGTGGGAAACGGCGCGCGAGTACGCTGAGGCGCCAATCCAGCTCACCAGTCATCGACAGTTCCATTGGCCAGTCGGCCCCGACTGCACGTTCACCGCTCTCGCCGCTCCAGAAGAATGCGTCCTGAAGGCACGTTGATACTTCGTGGCACCCGCCGTTGGCAAGCCAATAGCGTCACCCGCGCCAACGGCACCTGCCCGCGGACCTCGTGATTCGATCACCCGGCTAGGACTGCGGTTGCGGACAGGGCACAGCACGAGTGCAGTAGACAACGCGACCTACCGTGCCAAAGCGCACCGTGGCGCCCCAGAACGCAATGACTACCAAAGGTCAGCGCTGGCTCGCCCGGCAGCGGATCATCACGCCCCCGCCGGCAGCGTAATCGACTTGATGTTGACGAACTCCTTCAGCCCCTCGGGCCCATGCTCACGCCCGTAGCCCGATGCCTTCACCCCGCCGAAGGGCAGGGTGGGGCCGGCCACGTTGAAGCCATTGATGCAGACCATGCCGGTATCGAAGTACGTACTGGCCAGCTCGCGCGCGCGCTTCACATCGCGGCTGAAGATGCCGCCGCCCAGCCCGTAGCGGCTGTCGTTGGCAATGCGCATGGCGTCATCATCGTCCTTGGCCTTGATGATGGCCGCAGCGGGGCCAAACAGCTCGTCCTCGTACGCCACCTGGCCCGGCACGACATCGGCCAGCACCGTGGCCGGGTAGAACCAACCGGTTTTGGCCGGCACTTCGCCACCCACCACCAGCCGCGCGCCCTGGGCAACGCTCTTGCTGACCTGCTCGTGCAGGGTGTCACGCTGGGCCTTGGATACCATCGGGCCGAGCTGGGTCTTGCCGTCGTTCGGGTCGCCCATGCGGATCTGCTCGAACTGCTTTGCGTACGCCTCAACAAACGCGTCGTAGTTCTTTTCGGTCACGACGAAGCGCTTGGCATTGACGCAGGTCTGGCCGTTGTTGAACAGGCGCCCCTTCACGCAGGTCTTCACCGCCAGTTCCAGGTCGGCATCGTCCAGCACCAGATAGGCATCGTTGGAGCCCAGTTCGAGCATGGTCTTCTTCAGTGCCTTGCCGGCCTTTTCGGCGACCGTGCGCCCGGCCTTTTCACTACCGGTAAGGGTTACCGCGCGCACCAGGTCGTGGTCGATGATGGCATCGGACTGGTCATGGCTGATCAGCAGCACGCCAAACAGCCCCTTGGGCAGGCCGGCTTCCTCGTACAGATCGCGCAGGAACAGGCCGCTGCCGGTGCAGCTTTCGGCATGCTTCAGCAGCACGCCGTTGCCAGCCATCAGGCTGGCGATGGAGTAACGCACCGCCTGATAGGCGGGGAAGTTCCACGGCTGGATGCCGTACACCACGCCGATGGGCGCGTGGGTCACGATGCCTATGCCATTGGCCGAGGGGCGCTCCTCATCGGCCAGCACCGTCGGGCCCCGCTCGGCGGTGTACTTGCAGATGGCCACGCACAGATCCACCTCGCTGCGGCTGTCACCGATCAGCTTGCCCACTTCGTTGGTCATCAACTGGGCGAAGGCTTCTTTCTTCTCTTCCAGCTTGCGGGCAATGGCGGCCACCACCGCGGCGCGCTCTTCCAGACTGCGCAGGCGCCACTGCAGGAAAGCCTCGTGGCAGGTTTTGACGGTGTCCGCTGCCTGCACATCGGACATGTAGGCGTAGGTATCCAGCACCTGTTCGGTAAGCGGGTTGATGGTCGTGAGCTGTTGCTTGGTCATGGTCAGGTCCACCTTGTCTTGGGAAAGGGGGGGCGAGGGTAGTAGCGGCGTCAGCCGTAGCGACGGCGATGTCGGTGCAGCGCGCCCTGCAGGCTGTGCAGGGCCTTCAGCATCTCGTCGCGCCACCCATGGGCGGGCAGCTCGCGCACCGCCGAATGGGCGGCGCAGACGAACGGGGTGCCGGCCCAGCGCTCGGCCAATGCGCGGGCCCAGCGATCAAACGCATCAGCGGCACCGGCGCGGGCCTGCAGGGCACGCGGCAGCGTGGGGTGGAACTTCAGGCGCGACTGCGGCAGCCACCTGCCCAGCATGCCGGGCGCTGCCAGCACGTTCAGCGTGTCATCGACATGCACGATGCCGCTGCGGCGATGGCGGACCAGCACCGAACCGGCGTGCACGCTGTCACTGGCCGGCATCAGATCCAGGCCGGCGGGAGTGGAGAAATCCAGGTCGTCGGCAAAGTCGGCCTGGGTGGCCACGTCCTCGATCACGTGTGGATCCCACGGCAGGTGCGGCGCCCGCTGCAGATGGCGGCGGGTGCCGATCAGGCGGGCAGCGGGCAGCAGCCGGTGCAGCGGCTCGCAGTGCAGGGTATGGAACGGATGCACGTTGATGATCGCGTCCACCAAGGCACCGCCGGCGGTAAGGCCGAGCAGGGCCTGGCGCTGGGCGTCACTGGGGGTGTAGCTGTCCAGCACCACGAAGCGGCCATTGCTGCGGCGGAGTACGGAAAGCTGCGTACCTACGTCGAGCAGCCCGGCGACCTTGAAGGTGCCGCGCAGGTTCCAGAAATCGGGGGCGAGTTGCTGCATCAGGATCAGGTAGCGAGGCTTTGGGGGCCATCGCTGGGGTCTGCTTGGGGGTGTGACTGATCGTGCGCAGGCCGCGATTCCAGCGGTGTGAAAGCGGGTGATGGGGATGTCAGGGGCGGCGGGGGGCTTTGCGGCCGCCGCTCCGTCAGCAGCGTGTTTTAAGGGCTGACGCCGGGTAACGGTGACCGGAGTGGCCGGGCGGCTCGGCTCTCAGCTTCCAGGCGCAGTGGTGAGATTGCGTGACCTGCCGTGGTTGGGCTCAATGTCGACCTGGAGCCCCATGGCGCGTGCCAGCTGCCTCACCTGCGGATCCAGGCTTCTGGCCATCTCCGCATCACCCTCGATCATGATCAGCACGCGGTTTTCGCCGGGAAAGCCCGAGATGCCTGTCAACCCTGGAATCAAGCTGAAGATCAGCGGGTTGTTCCGTTCCAGTATCCGACTGAACTCCGCTTCCGTGTGCACGTTCCCGGTCTCGAACACCACGCGCGTGCTTCCGCTTTCGGTCTTCACTACCCGGTTGGGCACCGGCTCGGTTCCGGTCAGTTCCACGAAGATGTGCTGATCGGGTGCATGCCGGAATGAAAGGGAGGACAGGCGGTCCGCGAACTCGTCCCTGAGCGCTTCGAACGTGGGATTGAGTTCGCCCTGGATGGCGAGCCGTGTGATGGCGTCATCGATCGAAACGCTGGGGTTTTCAGTGATGTAGTTGCGGGTAACGATTTCCATTTCCGCGTCCAAATCTGCAGCGGCAGCGGCAGCGGCGGCGGAGGTCTGGGCATGGGTTGTTCCGCAGAACAGCGCGAGGGCAGCGGCCCATATCAGTTGTTTTCCTTGCATGTTGAACTCCTTGAAATTCCTGGCCTTTGCCGGGGGCTATGGCCCCATCCGCAAGGCCAGAGTACCTTCCGGCGCTGGACAGGGTTGTGTTCGAGTTCTCAGGCCGGTGCCTTAGATATTCGGCCCGGTGATGGATTTCCCGCCGTGAGGGCGGGCGCAGGGTGTGACGCAAGTCCGTTGTGTATCGAGTTTCATTGCATTCTGATTGCCCGAACGCCCAGCCGCGAGTAAAAAGAGGCCGTTGCTGGCCATCTTGCCCGGTGCCCATTGGAAGGGAGAAGCATGTCCAATAGTGATGAACAGGAAGGGCTGTTCGATCTGCACCTGACCTTTGGGCCGATGATCGTTGCGGGCAGCCTATTGCTTCGGCGTCTGAACGTGGCCGGAGCCTTCGATATGAACACCTCGCAGAACCGGCCCTACCTGCCTGTCGAGCAGGCACTGGTCACCGAGTGGGGTGCGCGCGCTACGCAGCCGAGCCGCTCGAATCCTACACCGAGGGAATGTTGCAGCAGTTGGCCCGCATCGAGGCGTCGGTGGATGCGCAGGGGGCAATGCAAGGTGCAATCCAGGGGAAGCGGCCGCGGTTGCACGGACGGTGGGCGCTGTGCGGGACTTGCAGGACATTGTGAAGGTAGCGCTGATCAATGGGGATCTGGTGCTAGCCGTATAGAAGCGAGTTGCAGCGCTACAGGGATGCCAAGGAGGCACGCGATGGAGCCCACAGACGATGGCCTGGCCGAGACGGGAGAGTACTTCCTCTTCGCGCCTGATCTGGAGACGAATCGTCCTTTTCGCGGTGCCGTCTTCGACAATGTGCAGACGCTGCTTACGCCGCCCCGACTCATCCTGCGTCCGGAGGATGGTGGCTTTCCCGGTTTGCGCGAAACGCCGCGCATCATCTTTGATGCGTCTCTAGGGCCCACGCCGCGCGATCTGGAGGGTGGCTTCGATGGTTATTGGCTTGTCTCCGAGCGTCTACGCAATGCCATGTGTGCGGTCGACCCGGAAGCGTTTGCATTTGTGGAGTGTGAGATCCGCATGCAGAACGGCGTGCGGGGGGCGCGTTACTTCCTATGCGATGTCGTGCGTGAGCTGGACGCACTCGATGAGGACAGATCCCGGCTGGACATAGAGGTGGACGACGACTTCGTGAATGGAAAGTTCTACTCGATCACCGGTGGGGCGAGCCTGGCTTTCAACAGGAGTTCCCTGAACGGCGCACACGTCTTCCTTACGCCCTTCAGTACGTTTGTCATCGCCGACCGCTGCTTCGTCGACGCAATCTGGGCGGCGGGGATTCCCACGGCCACAAGGCTGAGTGGGATCTCCTTCATCGATGCAGCACGCATCTGATCATCGTGGAAAGGGAATGAATGATGATCTGCATGGAATGGAGCCTTCGCGCATGAGTCAGACTGAGCGGTGTGAGTTCGTCCTCCTGATGCCGGATGCTGCCCGACCGGGAAGGCGAAAGGGTGTGGTGTTTGAGAACCTCCCAGGCCTGCGCACGCTTCTGCTTAGGCGCTCGCCTGGAAATCTGGCAGCCTTGTCCTCTGCAGTCGATGACTGCGAGCTCTCGATCATTCGCTAGGACAGCCCCTCATGACATCGAATATTCCGAAGAAGGGCGAGTACTTCGAGTTGCGGCCAGATGCAAGGCGTCGCGGCAAGGGGCACGGCGTGATCTTCGTGAATGAATCGGAGCTCAAGACGCCTCCACACTTTCTGCTGCGTCCGGATAGCGGTGGCTTCCCAGCTCTCCGCGAAGTTCCCCGTCTCGTGTACTACGAGAAGGAGGGGTGGCCACCCGAGGATCTTGAGCCAGGCATGAGTGGGTATTGGCTTGTATCAGCACGGCTTCGACATGTCATGGAGACGGTGGATCCCGCGGCATTTGCGTTCAACGAAACCGACTACCGCTTCGCCGACGGAGCAAGCGGAAATTCGTACTTTCTATGTGACGTCGTAAGAACGTTGGACGCGCTGGACGAAGAGTCATCTCAGTTGAAGATCATTGTCAGCGATGACTACGAAGAGGGTAGGTACTATGGACTTACCGGCGATGTGCGCTTGGCGTTCAAACGGGAGGTCATTGGCGATGCACACGTATTCCGACTCCCGTACTACGAAGGTGTGTTCTGTGATCGCGTCTTCAAGGGGGCGGTAGAAGACGCTGGAATAGTTACCAAGATCTCCTCAAACGGGGTCTGGTTCCACGACGTGGTGGCCGCCTGAGATTGGAGGGTTCGTTGAGCAGCGAACGAACGGCAGTTGCCCCAGGGAGTACCGGAGCGAAAGCCAGCTAGCTGAAATGTAGTAGTTGCCCTGGGGTTGCCAATGTCTTCTACAGAACGGCCCTGCCAGCATGCGACGCCTGCAGGCAAGATTTGGCTCGCGTTTGTCCCAGCAAAGTAGCTCGAGGATGAAAGAGGTAGACATGAGTAAGGTTGACCCGCCTAAAGGCATGTTCTATGTGCTCAGCCCCGAAATCGGCGCGCCTGGTCGGGGGCACGGGGTTGAGTGGGACAATGAGGATGAGATCCCCTGGCCTGCATTCATGGGCGATCCGGCTGGAATCGGTGGACTGACTTCGCTGAAGACGGTTCCCAGGCTTCGCTACGATAGCCAGATCGGCGGCATGCCTTCGGATCTGCATGGCGGTTTCAAAGGCTACTGGCTGGTATCGCAGGCGCTCAAGGATGTTTTGGAGCAAGCGGACGCAGATGGTTTTTCTTTCGCGAGGTGCACTTTCAAGCTTGAGGATGGCTCGGAAGATGAGCCACATTACCTATGTGAAATCAGACGGATTCTGGACGCTGTTGATGAAGAGGCATCCAGCGTGAAGGTCCTTGAAGGCTACCCGAATGGTAAGTACTACAGCCTCTCCGGTGGAGCAAAGTTGTCATTCAAAGTGGCTGAGGTAGGTGCGGCACATGTGTTCATGGACATCCACTCAGGTAGCCGGGTGTACTGCGATAGGGTGTTGCGCGACTGCTTGGTTGAGCACGGATTTGGGACGGCAGCGAATCCGCGCGGTATCTGGATTGAAGACGCTGCGGACTACTAGCGCCAGACGGACTTCCCAGTTTGAAAGAAGTTCCATGATCGAATCTGTATTTGGCGTCAGTCCATTCAAGCGTGGCGCTTGGCTGATGGACGCCATCGGTCTCTCATTGGTCGGTTCGCAAGCGCACGGAAGTCGTTGTGACAAGACTTGAGGGAGCGAGGTCCAATGGGCGAGCTAGGGGCTCGCCGAGCTCTGGCGGCAGCCTATTTCAGAGAGGATACGCAGTGTAACTGCGGTGACAGACGTGAGAGACAGAGAATGGCCAATCAGCATGCGTCCAAGAAGGGCGAGTTCTATCTGATCGACCCAGACACCCGAGGAGGCGCGCGCGGTCACGGGATCACGCTGAGCAATGCCGATGATGTTCCACTCGCTGAGGCTCTGAGCTTGCCTGCGGGTAGTGGTGGGCTCAAAGCGCTGGCGGTCATGCCGCAATTGCGCTTCGACGTCAGCAAGGGCGAACTGCCTCTTGACCTGCAAGGCGGGTTCAAAGGCTATTGGCTGGTATCTGATTCGTTGAAGCGGGTGCTTGAATCTGTAGATCCGGACGCGGTTTCCTTCGCTCGCTGCGAGTACGTCCAGGATAGTGATCAGGAGGGAGAGGCGCGCTTTCTCTGCGAGGTGGTGAGGACGCTCGACGCCATTGATGAAGCTGCGTCAGTGGTCAACGTGCGCACCGGGTACCCTGGCGGCAAGTACTACAGCCTTGCAGGCGGGGCGCGTCTTGCGTTCCATAAGGATGTTACCCGTGGATCGCATCTCTTCATGGATCTTCATTCTCGACGAATCGTCTGCGACAGAGTCATGAGGGATGCCCTTGTGGAGAGCGGGTTTGGTGGGTGCGAGCATCCGCGCGGGGTCTGGTTGGAGGATGCAGCTGACTACTGATCTCTGTCGATAGATTGGTTTCTGCTGCCAAGGAAGGAGCGATCTCAATGACAATTCTGCAAAGCCACCATGTTTTTGAGCAGGCTGAGTTTGACAGTCATCCTCTCCTGCAACTATTGGCGCAGGAGGGATTCATTGAGAAGCACGAATCCGCTAACAGAATCTATCAGCCAAGGGATGGGGACCAAGCGAGTGTTATGGACTTTGAAGAAGGCTGGCGGCATTTCCCAGCAGCAGGATACTGAAGACGACCAAGTGGAGCCCAGCCAATGTCTCAGGTAGGCGCTCGTAGTCCCGGGCCAGACGCCTGAAGCGGTTGACCCAACCGAAGCTGCTTTCGACCACGGAGCGACGCGGTAGAAGCACAAAACCCTTCTTCGCTTCCTGCAGCTTCACCACGTGCAGCTCAATGTTCCGCTGAACAGCGCGAGCGTAGCTGCCAAGATCAGCTGTCTTCCTTGCATGTTGAACTCCTTGAGGGTCCTGGCCTTTGCCGGGGGCTATGGTCCCCACCCGCAAGGCCAGAGTACCTCCCTGCGCTGGGCACGGCTGTATTCGAGTTCTCAGCCCGGTGCCTTGGAGACCTGGCCCGGCGATGGGTTCCTCGCCGTGAGGGCGGGCGCAGGGTGTGACGCAGGTCCGTTCCATATGGGGTTTCATTGCATTCCGATTGCCCGAAGGCCCAGCCCCGAGTAAAAAGGGGCCGTTGCCGGCCATCGTGGATGAAGCCGTCCAAACATAGCTGCCGTTGATTGCCGGCGCACGCGATTTGCCTTGGCACGGAATTGTATGCGAGAAGGCGGAGAAATCGGCGGCGGATGAGGCCGGGGCACCAAGGCGTGTGTACGGCAGAGAATGCTTCGAATCGGGAGATCAGAGTGAAAGAAGTCAACGCGCCGAGGAGTGGCGAGTTCTACCTCGTAACGCCGGATACCAGGGGTGGTGGCCGCGGACGAGGATTAGTGTTGGAGAACAAACAGGACATCCCGCTGGCACGCCACCTCAGTCTGCCGCCCGGAAGCGGGGGGCTCTCGGGCCTGAGGGATGTCCCGTGCCTTCGCTATGACAGTTCGATTGGGGAAATGCCCCGTGATCTCGAGGGAGGATTCAAAGGCTATTGGCTAGTCTCCGAGGCTTTCAAGAATGTACTTGAAAGAGTTGATCCGGAGGGGTTCGAGTTCAAGAAGTGCGCGTTTGTATCTGCGGATTTCTCTGCGGACAATTCATACTTTCTGTGTGAAGTCGTTCGCACCTTGGATGCAATTGATCAGGCAGCATCCAACGTGGAAGTGCTCGTGGATGGATATCCAAATGGCAAGTTCTATGACATAGCCGGTGGCGCCAATCTCGCCTTTCGCAAGGACGTCGTAGCTGGATCCCATGTGTTCAGGACTCCGTTCACTGCAGATGTGTACTGCGATCGCGTCATGCGTGACGCGATGATTGAGTCTGGATTTGGAAACACTCCCCTCACGCGTGGAGTGTGGCTGATGGATGCCGCCAGCCTTTGATCGCCCAGCGAGCAATTCCGCACGAGAGTCATTGCGAAGGAGATCGCGAGAATGCAGTCCAATGGAGTGATCCTGCAAAGCCACCATGTTCTTGAGAAGAGCCTGTTCGTAAACAACGAACTGCTCGATAAGCTGGTTGAGCGGGGTTTGATTGATCCAGACTCGTCGGCCAACCGCCTGTACCTTGCGGTAAACGGTGGGCTCGCTGAAGATCTTGAAGCATCGCCGCACCGGGGCCGTACGCGCAGCTCGTATACGTCAGGTGTGACCAATGCCATCAACGCGATCGGTAGATCTGGAGACGGTATCGCCGCCCTGAACGACGATCTAGCTGCACTGAAGCGCGTCGCCTCTCGGGTCGAAGAGCTGCGTGACACGTTGAAGGTGGCGTTGATCAATGGTGACCTATTCGCTACCACGCCGAACTTCATGACATCGCGTGAAACCGACGAGGTCAACCTTCGCACGATTGGTGCCAGAGCGCAGTATAGGATTGATCACGCTGTTCAGTTGAATGAGCTCAATCGCATGCGTCCCGTTGAGTCAGAGTGGGCGGCAATGGTCCGGTCGGACTCGCGGGTTGGGCGCTTGCTCGATGAGGTTCTTGCCAAACCTCAGAATCTTGTGGCAGGTCCTGGCGAGCGTGATGCGTTGGCGCGTGAAGTCGCTGGGCGAATGGAAATGCGGCTTGCGGTATCGGATGCGGAGCAGTCTGGCCGTTTGGCGCTTTCCGAAGCGACGCGTGCTCGCGTTCAGCAGACCTTGGTGGACGACCTTCCCGGCATCGGTAGAGCTCGGGCAGACCTCTATGATCTTACCCATACAGCGACCCATGCATACAAACCCGTCTCGCAACGCGGCTTCGTAACCCTCGACGTCCTCATAGGCGAAGCCTCCGCCAGTCAGCTCGTCCGCTCCGGCGGTCTCCTCGCCTCCGGCGTGGACGCCATCCTGACCACCCAACGCATTTCCGAGCACCTGCAGCAGGGCAATGGCACAGCCGCCCAGTCCGAGTTCAACCACACACTCGCACGCAGTGGCGGGGGCTGGTTGGGCGGCATGGCCACGGCATCGCTCATCGGCACATCCAGCTTCGTGCCGGCGGCGGTGGTGGCGGCCGACGCGCTGTTCATGAGCAAGGCCTTCGACAAGGGTGCCGATCTGCTCGACAACCGTGCGGTGTATCAGCAGGAAGACGCGGCGGGTGTGCTTTGGAAGTTCGACAGGCTGAACTGGCAGCGCCAGGCGAAGCTGGAGGATGCCGCCGAACGTTCGCCCAACGCTGTCGAGTTCAGCGTGGGTGCCAGCTATGAAAAGGCGCGTGAGCTGGGGGCCAAGGCCAGCGCGAGCGCTGTCGAGTTGGCACTGGGCAAGGCGCCCGAGCCGCAGAACCCGTTCAACCTTCCCGCTGGCCCGCAGGATGTGAACGGTCTGGACAACCAGAACTGGCAGCGCGATCCGCAGACCGAGCAATGGATCCGACAGGTCAAGACAGACGTGGTGGGGGCCAACGATCGCGGCGTGTACGAAACCCAGATAGCCACCCCGGAACGTGCGGCCGAGTTGAACCGGCAGGCCGTGCAGCGCATTGAAGACAACATCGCGCATGGCAAGGCGGCAATCGCAGCCAGCTACCTAGAAGCGCGCGCGGCAAGCCGCGCCAGTGATTTCGTGCCCTTGGTGCCGGACGCCGTGGACGCGGCGCGCGCCAAGCCCGATGCCATTCTTGGGTCCGACAACACCCTGTATCACCGCGATGCGGCTGGGCAATGGTCGCACCAGGGTGTAGTGGCCCAGGGCAACATGGCGTTGGAGCTGGAGCTGACCCGAACCATCCAGCAGCCATCGCTGGATGCGCTCGAGCGCAGCCTTGCCGAACTGGAGGCCAGGCCGGCACCCACGAATGCGGAGATGAACCGCAACGAGGTGCGGCATAGATACGCTTCGGCCGGCATCACGCCTTCGCCGCAGTGGATGGACGCCATCGAGCTGGCAATGGAGCGTACACGCAGCCAGCACGGCATCAACGGGCCCACGCTGCAGCAATTGGCGCCCCCGGTGGACGGCGTTGCGGGTGAATCGCGCGCCATTACCCATTACCAGGTGGGCGAAGACGGCGTGGCCCGGCCGGCTGCCACGACAAGCACCGAAGAGCTGCAGGCGGCGTGGCGTGAAGTGCGCGAGCGCGCTGGTGAGCAGGCGCCGATACCCGAGTCGCCCGAGCTGCGTATTGCCGCACTGTCGCCGCGCGAACAAGAGGCGTACCAGCAGGCGCTGCAGGAGGCGAATCGGCAGGGTGCGGCCACGGTGGATGCAGGGCAGGTGGCGTCGGCTGCTGCACAGCATGCGCGGCCGGACGATCCCGCACCTGCCGACGCGCGCGACGCCGTCGCCGAAGCACAGCGCGCAGCGGAACGGCAGCGCCCGCCCACGCCTGTTGAGCCGACGGCTGCAGCTGCGCCACCGGTGCTGCCGGCTGGCCCAACACGGGAGCGCGATCCCAATGCTCTGCTGCCGACGGATGATCCACGTACCTCCCAGCCATCCCGGCAGGTTGAGGAGACTGCAGAGCCCGAGCGGCGCACCGAAGCGGCGCAGCACCCGGCGCCGCAGGTAGAGGCCGAACGTCCCGCTACCGCGCATTCCACGCCGGTGGCTGCCGAGCCGTCGCTGCAGCCGAGCCACGACACTACGCCTGAGTCACTGCCAACGCAGGCCGAGGCAGCGCCTGTCACTGCGCAGCGTGTGCGGGACGAGCCCACTGAACGCGAGCCCATGGCCCACGCGAGCACTGTGGTCGCAGACCCGCCGCCCCCGCCCCCTGCGCCGGACGTGGAGATGGAACCTGCAGCGCCGCTGCAGAACGAACCGGAGGCGACACAGGTTGTGCCAGAGGGAACTGCGGAACAGCCCGCCGTCGATCGCGCCGTGGCGCCTGAGGGCGAGCAGACCGCAGTCAAGCCTGCGCCAGCGCCCGAGGTGGTGCTTGAGGAGACAGTGCCCGAAGCTGCGGCACCCGCATCTGCGCCCCAGCCCGGCACTGTTGAGCCGCTGCAGGGCGCGCCTGAGGACACAACGAACCCCACGCGCCCGGGCCATGCCGACTACCCGCTTTACCAGCAGATCTGTGAGCGCGTGCAGGATCTGGACGCCCGTTACGGCCGCAGTTTCGATGCAACCAGCGAGCGGGTGGCCGCCAGCCTGCTGGTGCTGGCCAAGGACAACGACCTGGAGCGGGTGGACCACGTGCTGGTCAGCAACGCCACCGCGGAGCATCCCGCTGGCCACCGGCTGTTCGTGGTGCAGGGTGATCCGGCCGACCCCGCCCACCGGCGGGCCGACATGCCCACCGAGCAGGCGGTGCAGACACCGGTGGAGGAATCGCTGCAGGCGTTCGATGCGGTCAGCCACGAGGCGGCGCAGCGTGCAGCGGCCAATCTTGCACAGCAGCAGCTGGAGGACGAGCGCGTGCAGCAGGACATACAGGTGCGTGCGGCCAGCGCGGGCTAGACCGCTTGCGAGGCGCGTGCGCTCAGCGCCCGCCTGGCAGTTGCCTGTCAGTCCTCCGCCAGAAACTGCACCTTCACCCGCAACCGCACTGGCACTGCAACCCCATCAATCACCACCGGCTCGAACCGCCAGTTGTTGACCGCGCTGAACGCCGCACGATCCACGTCACGCAGACGGCTGGAGAGCTCCACCATCACATTGGTCACCACGCCGGTGGCATCCACATCGGCCGCCACGACTATCGGCAACGGCGGTGCCTGGACACCGTCGGGCAGGCGCGGCAGCGGCGCATGCAGCGTGGCAGGGGCGTGTTCCAGCACGAAGCCGGCGTTGTCACCGGGTTCTACAAACACCTCGGTGGTAACAGCGGGCGTTTCCGCGCCGGCCGCAGCAAAAGGCGCGCCACAGGCGAGCGCCGCCAGTGCCAGCGCCAGCATCACAGTGAATCGAGACATCGGGAATCTCCGTTTCCAGTGCCAGCCAGCGTAACGCCTGGCGACACGTTTTCACTCAAAGAAAAGCCCCCGAAGCGAACCTCGTGGGCCGTGCATTACACCTGTTCCACCGTCTGCTGGCGTTGCGGCAGCTCCGGCGGGCGTGCGCCCTGGCTCATCACCTCACGCACCTGGTGTTCCTGCTGGTAGAACTGGCCGGCCCGATCCTGTGCGTCGCGGCTGTAGTCCTCAAAGACGCCGAACAGGGCGCGCGATTCGTCCGGCAGCAGGTCCAGCGCGGTGATGTGGCGCTTGCCGCCACGTGCGAAGGCCACCGAGGTCACTTCGGCCACGCACACCGCCACCCGCAGCGGTCCGAAGCGCACGGCGCCCTCGGCCAGCGTGCCGTTGCCGGCGTAGGCATTGCCGGCCACGCGCTTGGCGCGGTGGTAGGTGCCGCGGTAGCTGACCCGGTACACGGTGGACTGGAAGTCCACGCGGTTCCACAGCTTGTGCGCCGATGCCAGGGCGAACTGCGCCGAGGAAATGAAGCCCAGTGCGATCAGGCCCATCATGGCCGCGCCGCTGCTGCGCGCGTACAGGAAGGCGAACACTACGCCAACCAGGCCCAGCACCAGGCCGAACAGGCCCAGCGCCAGCAGCGGTCGCTGCGTGTCTGAATTCCAGGCGGCAGTGAACGCTTCGGCCAAGCGCGGTGCGCTCTGGTCGGCGCGCACGCGCGGTTCGGTTTCCAGCAGCAGGTGACCGTCGAAGGCATCGTTGCTGACCTCGTGGTCCTGCGCGTAGTACTGGCTGGGGTAGGGCATGCGGGTCTTCAGGCGCTCCAGCAGGCCGCTGGTCAGATCGGGCATCTGCAGATCCTCACGCACCAGATGGCGCGCGGCCGAGGCGCTGTAGCCGCCGGTCTGGGCGATCAGCGAAACGGTGAACAGCGCGCTGGCGATCAGCGCACTGCCCAGCACCGCGATGGTGGGCAGCACGACGGTGGCCACGGCGAAGGGCGGCGTCGGTACCTGCACCGGCGACAGGGTGATGGCCAGCGGGCCGGCAATGGATACCAGCAGCAGCGCTACCATCGCGCCCCAGCGCGGTGCGGGCACGGTGTCGGGGGCCGCTTCCATGGCGCCGCGGCGGATGGCCGCCAGGGTGGCGAAGGGCTTCAGCAGCAGCACGGCCAGCGCGAAGTACAGGCCGGCCATCCAGGCAAAGGCTGCAGGCTGGGCGAACACCCACGCCAGCGCGAAGCTGACCAGCACACCGGCCAGATACACGGCGCGGCGCAGCTGGGTTTCGGCATGACAGCGGATGGCCGATGGCGCGTTGATCAGGTGCGGCACCAGGCCATACAGCATGGACAGCAGCGGATCGTCCGGGCGCTGGCGCACGGTGATGCCGTCGTTGATGAGGCCCACCAGGTGGTTGCTGACCGAGCCGGTGCCCGATGGCACCGCAATCTGCCCGGCTTCGCCCGGCAGCACGGTGAAGCGGAAGTACCGCATGGCCACGCCCATATGCACGCCGCCCAACAGCAGCAGGGTCAGGCCGGTCATGGCGCGGCCGACCGAGCCCAGGCCCATGGCGCGCACCTGTTCGGCGTTACTGACGCCCAGCAGCAGCACCAGGCCCATCACCATGGCGAATGCGCCCAGGGTGAGGTGCAGGGTGTTGGGCAGACGCATCGGGTTGACGGTGGCGGCCTGGGACGGCGGCGTGCTGTATTCGGTGCTCATCGGGTTCTCGAACGGGCGCTTGAACGGCATTAGCGGCGGGTTCGGGAGATTCTTGAGATGCCGGCGAGGATAGCCAGACGTTGCTTGAACAGTGGCGGATCGAACTGCTGCCGGACTGATCGGGTCGGCCGTGCAGGGCGCATGCGCTGCCCTCGCCGCCCCACGGATGGCTGCCGTTCCTCCTGAACCGTGGTCGGTTACCGCAGCTTGTAGCGGGCCAGCAGGGCGCGCGTGGCGTCTTCGACGGCCTTCCAGTCCTTGAGCAGCACGCGCGGATAGATCGCGCGCACCGACAACCCATCCTGCGGGTCGATGAAGGTATGCAGGCAGGTGGCCACCGGCACATCGGGGTCATCCACCAGCGTGGTGCCCTGCACGGTCAGGCCCTCGTTCCCATCCTGCGGCGGGTTGCAGGTGATGAAGGTTGCCAGCGCGCCCTGTGCGTCGCGGGCGATGTACCACTCCTGGTCGGTTTCGGGCGAGCGCACTGGCGGCGCGCCGCGCTGCGCGGCATAGGCCTGGGAAAACTGCGCCATGCGGGTTTCGTCGATGGCGTACGGGGTGAGCCCGAAATGCGGCGTGCCGGCGGTGCGCAGGTCAAGCCGACGGCGCGGGTCGTCACGGTTGATCGAGCCGTCCTCGGTGGTCGCTTCGGTGCTGGTTTTGCGTGGCAGCAGCTCGGTGATGGGCACTGCGTCGATGTAGTCCAGCGACAGGCTGACGGCGCGGTGGTGGTCGGACATGCTGCGCGAGGCGCGCGTGCCCGGCGGTGCCGCCTGCAGGTCGGGCCACAGCAGGGTGAGGCCGACGCCGCCGCCCACCGCCGGACCTATCTGGTCGTCGTACAGGTTGGCGGGGAAGGCGTAGCGGTGCGGGCCCAGCGCGGCTTCCACGGGGGCGGTGGTGTAGGTGTAGCCGTCCACGGTGTGGGACTGTGCGGTACTGGTCATGGGGGTCTCCCGGTGCTCCGGTTCCTTGGAGGGAGCCTTGCTGCAGGCTGTGCTGCTTGCCAAGGCGATGGCCAGGGCCAACCAGCGGCCCGGCGGTGGCAGGTTCATGCGGCCGTTCCTTGCGGTGTACGCAGCACTATATGGCAGCGTCTGCAGCGTGCGCCACGACGCCTGTCACGCTCCAAGCGGTTTTGGAAGGATGAGGGACGCAGCTGCTCGGTGGCGGCATCCTTTTCCACTGCCCAGGGCAAGGCCGCTGGTAGTTGCTGGCGCTTGGCGCACGATGGTCTGGACGTGTTTCTCGTGCCTCAGTGTTCGCTGGTTCACACATTCAGCAAGCCAATCGCGTCACCACCCCCACCTCCACCTGCCGCTCCACCCACCTGTGCGATCATCCGGCCAGGACCGCAGTACCCAACAAGGCAAAGCAGGCATGGAGCAGGCAACACGCTATACCGTCACCGTATTCCTGGCCGCGCCGGGCACCCCGCTGAAGAGCGGCGGCAGCTCGCCGCGCGGGCAGATGTTCCTGCAGGTGGCGGCGGGTGACGAGGCCCACAGCTACGGCTTCGCGCCACCGCGCCTGCCGCCGGGCGAAACCGCCAGCGGCGTGCAGTACGCACAGGTGCGCCACGACGATGCCGACGAGCACGTGGACCCTTACTACAGCCGTACGCTGGAAATCACCGAGGAGCATTACGGGTGCCTGCGCGATTTTGCCGAGGAACCGGCCGAGTTCGAATTCGACGTGGACCGCCCGGCCACCATCAACCGTTGCAGCGATTTCGTCTGGGCCGCGCTGAACTACGCGCGCCTGCACCCGCTGCCGGCGCCACTGGATGGTGGCAGCGACCTGGGCGAATTCGCCGTGCTGTTCAACCTGCCGGAAATCCAGTGCATTGCCGCACCGTTCCCGGACAGCGATCTGAACGCCGAGCATCACCACCCGATGCCCGAGCGCGAGGCCGAGCTGCACCGCCAGGGTGTACGCCCCGACGATCAGCCGCCGCCCACGCCCATTGAAGTGGCCGGCACGCTGCTTGACCCCTCGCACCCCGACCATCGGCTGTTCGCACAGCTGATCCAGAAGGTGGCCGAACTGGATGCCGCGCACGGGCGCACCTTCGATGACACCAGCCAGCGCATCAGCGCCAGCCTGCTGGTGCTGGCCAAGCAGAACAACCTGTCGCGCGTGGACCACGTGCTGCTAAGTCGCCCCACCCAGGACAGCCCCGCCGCCGGCAGCATCTTCATCGTGCAGGGCGACCGCAACGACCCTGGGCACCGCCGCGCCAGCATTGCCACCGAAGTGGCGGCGCAGACCGACGTGGCTGATTCGCTGCGGTTGAAGGAGCAGTGATGCGGGCGGTGCGTGCAGTTGTTGCGTCTGCGGTGCTTGCCTTGCTGGTGGGCTGCGGCGGTGGTTCGTCACCGGAAGCGCCGAAGCTGCTCACCCGCGCCGAGGCCGACGCCCGCACCGTGGTGCCGTTCACCCGCGGCGTGCGGTTGGATAAAGCAGGGCGGATCGTGGATGTGACGTTCGATGCAGCGGAGCCCGATCGGTCCGCCACCCCAACGTTGATCATCGGACTCAGAAGCGAGGGTAAGGAGCCGGCAGAGGCGCACGCAGTGACCGCCGCCATCCAGCGCGACGGAGTCAAGGCGCGTGTAGTACTGGAACGGCTGGATACCCCTTCGCCCAAGCCCATTCCGTTGTGGAGAGTTTCCGATGACGGTCGCAGCGAGGTGCAGCTGGCAACGGACATTGTGGGTGAGCGGCTATGGGGCGCGGATGTTGCAATGAGCACCTTGGCCGAAGCGGGGCTGTACTCCCAGCAGCTGAGCTATGGCGAACTGCAGTGGGCCAGCGCGGGGCTAGGAGAGCGAGGCCGATATCACCTGCGGATTGATCTGCTTGACGATCGTCCTGATCTGGAAGGGCTCCAGGTTGATGTGATGGTTGGCTACCAACAACGTGGGAAGTGAACGTGCAAAACGACTCTGCTGAACGAATCACCCTGACCATTCACCTGGCCGCGCCCGGTACGCCCTTGGTGGCGTTGGAGAACAATGAGCGGAAGCAGGTTGGCGCCTCCGATGTCGGGCACATGTTCCTGTCGATTGATCGCGTTGGCTCCGACGAGCCGCAGCAGAGCTTCGGGTATACCCGAACGCCGATTCCCGGTAACAGTGATCTCGGGAAGGTTGTCGATTACGACCTTCGTGCGTATGAGAACCCTCGCTATCAACGCACGATCGAGATTACGCAGGAGCAGTACGAGAAGATCGTCGAGTTCGCGAAGGATCCCGCCAAGCATGGCTTCGACGTAAAGAACTACAACCTCGCGTCCAACTCCTGCGTGGACTTCGCCTGGGGCGCCTTGAACCACGCCGGTATCCACGGCAACACCATCTTCGGGGAATTCAAGACGTACGAAGGCACCTTGAAGGTGCTGGACAACATCGGGCCGGTGCAGAGCATCCGGCCGCAGGTGAAAGGCAGTGAGCTGGACCGGGAAGAATGGAAGCCGATGCCCGAGCAGACCAACGCGATACAGCGGTGGTCCACCGATGCCAATGATCCGGCCCGTGCAGATGCCTTGGCGTGGACCGGTACGCCCGCAGATCCCAGCCACGCCGACAACCCTCGCCTGAATCAGATTCACGAGCGCGTCGTTGCGATGAACGCCTTCGGCGCAGACAGCGCCAACGTCAGTGCCAGCCTGCTCGCGCTGTCCAAGGAACAGCAGTTCGCCCGCGTGGACGACGTGCTGCTCGGCGAGCGCCGCGGCGATGCAGCGCCCAACCTGTTCATCGTGCAGGGCGATCGCGCCGATCCAGCGCACCTGCGCGCCAGCCTGCCGGCGGATGTGGCGGCGCAGACCCCGCTGGCGGCTTCGTTCGAGCGCGTCGAACAGCTTGCCCAGGCCCAGCCGCAGCGCGACGCGCAGCGCCTGCAGGAGGACCAGCAGCTGCAGCAGTCGCAAGGCCCGCGCATGGCCTGAGGCCGCCGCCCCGCCGCGCGCGGCCCACGCACCAGCCCCACCTGCTACCATTGGCCTGCTAACCCAGCCAGCCCACCCTGCGCAGACAGATGCGGGGCGGGCCGTCGCAGTACGGCCCAGCGAGCCAGGACACCCTCCCGTGCCCTTTCAAGGATGCTCGCATGAACCGTTTGTCGCTTTTCCGCTCGGCCGCACTGGCCGTGGCCATCTCGCTCAGCGTGGGCGCGCCGTCGGCCTTCGCCGATAACGCCGCCGCCGCCCGCACCACCACCGCCGTGCAGCGCCAGGCCGTTGCCCAGGGCCTGTACGAGCTGGCCTACAGCCCCAGGCAGAAGGCCGTGTTCGTCGCCTCGTCCGGTGGCTTCGGCGACAACGCCGGCCCGTCGCAGGTGCTGCGCCTGGACCCGACCACGCTGGCCGTGCAGACCCGCATTCCGCTGGAGCGCAAGGCCTTCGGTGTGGTGCTGGACGATGCCCACAACCGCCTGTACGTGGGCAACACCGTGGATACCTCGGTGACCGTGGTCGACACCGCGCAGAACAAGGCCATCGGCACCGTGCAGCTGATGGAAAAGAAGGTGGGCAAGGACGGCAAGGCCGTCTATACCCACGACCTGCGTGAGCTGGTGGTCGACAGCGCGGCCAACCGCCTGTACGTCACCGGTCATTCCGGCGAAGGCAGCGTGCTGTTCGTGGTGGACACCACCACGCTGAAGCTGATCGACACCATTCCGGGCCTGGGCAAGGCCAAGGCCCCGGGCCTGGCACTGGATGCAGCCAACAAGCGCGTGTACACCAGCAACCTGCTGGCCGATCTGGTGGTGGTGGGCACCGATTCGAAGAAGGTGGTGGCCGAGCACAAGATCGCCGCCGAGCAGCCGATGAACATCGCGGTGGACCCGGACGGTAAGCGCCTGTTCGTGACCGACCAGGGTTCGGAGATGATCCGCAACTACATGACCAAGAGCAGCGAGGGCTTCACCAGCAAGCACCCGGGCCAGCGCGTGCTGGTGCTTGACCGCAGCACCGGCAAGGAACTGGCCAGCATCCCCACCGATGCCGGCCCGCTGGGCATCCTGCTGGATGCACCGCGCAAGCGCCTGTACGTGACCAACCGCGATGGCGGCACGGTCACCGCCTTCGACAGCAACAGCTACCAGAAGGTCGCCACGTACGACGTGCCCACGCACCCGAACAGCCTGGCCCTGGATGCGAAGAACAACGTGCTGTACGTCAGCATCAAGAATGGCGAAAAGGATGCCAAGGGCAGCGAAGAAAGCGTCGCCCGCATCCAGCTGTAACACAGTAGCGCCAGGCCATGCCTGGCGAGCGGAGATGGGGTAGCGCCAGGCCATGCCTGGCGGCTTTCCGCAGGAAAGGCAAGGTGCAGACCCTGTCTTTTTCCTTTCCGGCCCACCGGTAAACCGTGGCCCAGGTCACCTTTCAGATTTGCCCTACAGGCGTGTTCACAAGCCTATGCGAAGATTCGGCCATCGGCCTGGCCACACGCTGGCACGACCCCGATGGAATGCCGACCTGACCCATGGACGCCGTGATGCACATCGCCCCTGTGCCGCCCCTGCGCACCGTCGCACTGGCCATAGCCCTGCTCATGCTGCTTGGCTGCGCTGCCCAGCCACCACCGCCCCCGCCGAAGGTTCTGACCGCAGAGGAGGCCGCTGCGCGTAAGGTGGTTCCGCTGACCCGCGCGATTGCGTTGGACAAGGCGGGGCAGATTGTGGATCTGGAGTTTGAGCTGCCGCCGGCTGGAGCAGATCTGACTGCCGAAGTCTGGATCGGCGTGCGTGTTATTGGAGACGCGGAAGCCGTTTCAAGCGCGGAGAGTTTGCTCAACGGTAAAAAACTGTTGGCGAAAGTGCGCCTGTTCGGTAAGCATGAAGACGTAGAGGAATTGCTGCCGCTGACGCGCTATGACAGCGTCATTCGTCGAGATGTGCCGTTGGACTCGGAGGGCTTTGTGCCACAGGCAGTCGCGATGAGCCCCGCAACGTGGCCGCTGGAATCAGCCGGGCTTATCTCCCCGACGTCGCGCTACAGGCCACTTAGCCTGGCCTTCCTGTCAAATGCAAAGCCTGGCAGATACAGACTATCTATCGAGTTGCTTGAAGACCGATCCGACCTGAAGAACTTGAACGTTGAACTGCTCATTGGCTACATGGCGAGGTCAAAGTAATGGACAAGGACGTACGGCATACGCTGACCCTCTATGTTGCTGCACCAGGAACGCCGCTGACCGGCAGCACGCAGCGGTCGCTTTCAGGTCACGTGTACATGGAGACCGCAGCGGGGGATGATCGGATAAGCCATGGCTTCCAGCCGGGAGGGGCGCCTGTCGGGTATCAGCGCCAGTGGCACGACGTCGCGGTCCCAGGGACCATCGTTGAGACTGACACGAGACAGTACCAAGATCCCTATTATTCCCGCACCATCGAAATCAGCAAAGATCAGTTTGATCGGATCCGTGAGTTCGCCAAAGATCCGGAGAAGTACGGATTCTCCAAGAACTACGAGACGTTCACAAACAGCTGCACCGACTTCGTCTGGGCCTCTCTGAAGCACGCGGGAATCCATGATTCCAAGGTTCTTGGCGTTATTGATTTCGAAGGTGACATCAAGCCGATTTACAACGTCAAACCCATCCAGATGATCAAGCCGCCGTTCCCGGACAGCGATCTGAACAAGGAGCATTTCAACGAAATGCCCACGCAGAACTGGCGCGAGAAGATCTTTTCTGAGAACGACGCGCCAACGCTGTCACCCGAGCGCGCGCTGGCAGCTGCAGGCGCGGATGTCAGCCATCGCAACGATCCTATGCTGGCGCAGATCAATCAAGGCGTAGCCGCGCTGGACGCACAGAACGGCCGCACGTTCGACGCCACGAGCGAGAACATCAGCGCCAGCTTGTACGCCCTGGCCAAGGCCAATGGCCTGACCCACGTCGATCATGTGCTGTTGAGCAGCCGCACGGCGCAAGCCGATGCCGCGCAGAACATCTTCATCGTCCAAGGCGAACCGAGTGACCCCGCGCATCTGCGCGCGAGCATGGCAACCGCGGTAGCCGCGCAGACGCCCGCGGAAACGTCGTTCGAGCGAGCCCAGGAGCTGTCGCAAGCCGCGCAGACGCGCTCGCAGGACGAGCTGCAGCAGCGCCAGGTGCAGGAACAGGCCGGGCCGCGCATGGTGTGATCCAAGCATGATCGATTCCGTTCTGCGACTATTCTGATTGCAGTGCCGGGTATTGGCGGCTACGGTTGGTTCCTGTGGCAGGGAGGCGAGAGGCCTGAATCATGCGATGGATGCACCATTGGCTTCGTGCGGCTCTAATCACCACGATGGC
This sequence comes from Stenotrophomonas sp. ZAC14D2_NAIMI4_6, assembly GCF_003086875.1. Classification (NCBI taxonomy): domain Bacteria; kingdom Pseudomonadati; phylum Pseudomonadota; class Gammaproteobacteria; order Lysobacterales; family Lysobacteraceae; genus Stenotrophomonas; species Stenotrophomonas sp. ZAC14D2_NAIMI4_6. The sequence goes on from NZ_CP025996.1 coordinate 503,960, forward strand.
TTCTGCCCTTGGCGCCTGCAGTAGTCGCCTGCCGGACGCCCCCGAGCCACTGGACCTGATCCAGCCGATCGACATCACCCGGCCTGACCAGGCGGTGCGGTTCGAGTTCGAGACGAATGCCCGCAACTTCCATCCCGGTCGACCCTATGTGCTGGAACTTGAAGTGCAGCGGCATGGGCGGGAGCATGGTAGGGCGCCCGACATGCGTAGCGCTCACGTTCCCTTTCAAGTGTCCCTGCAGCGCTGGGTAGCCGGCGCCTGGCAGGACGTGGCTACCTCTGACATCTATCAGGCTAGGGCACACAACCTGGGAGAGCCTCTCCCTGAATGGCATGCATCGCCGGATTGGCGCTATGCAATGCACATATCAATGGACGCCCAGCGGTACAGATTGAGCATTGTCACTCTGCCGATGGAGACGGACGCCCGGTACCGTGTGGATGTGCGCACAGTTCAGCCGAATGTGATGCTGCGGGGTTACCCGGCGCAGCTTCGGATACATGCTGACCCTCTCTCTGGGAAGTAGCCGACCACCCGATTCCTGGAAGAATCAAAGGACTTTCTTATGGATAAGCCGCGCTACAGCGTAGAAGTCGTCATTGCTGCACCTGGTACGCCGTTGGTGGACGAGAGGGGCGTGCAGAAAGTCGTAAACGGAGTTCCGCAGACATCTGCCCCCGGCCACATGTTCTATGTGCTTCATGGGCCGGACGAATTCAAGAGGAGCTTCGGGTTCGCGCCCATAGAGCACGGAAGCATGAACGGGCCGGGCGCCGTCATGACGACCGATGCGGGTGAGTACAAGGACCCCCGATACAGTCGCACGCTCGAGATCAGCGAAGAACAGTACAAGCGGCTTGAGGCCTTTGGCGCACGCCCGGATGAGTTCGGCTTTGATCTGCAATACAAGGATGTGCGCCACAATTGCGTGGACTTCACTTGGGCGGCCTTGAATCATGCGGGCATCGAGCGGAAGAGAAGTCTCGACCTGAACGCCCTGGGTGGCGGCATTGGTCAATTGCTTCCAGATGCCCGCATTCCCTTGGGCAGCACGAGCGACGGCAAGGATGGGTTCCGACCGCTGCGCAACATCCATGGCGTGGACAGCATTGATCCGCCGTTTCCTGACAGCGAGCTCAATCAGAAGAAAGTAAACCCAATGCCAGACAAGCGTAGTTTCCAGCAGCACATTCTCAGCGATGCCGAGGACATGGGGGAGCGTGGAGGTGATCACCTGGCTCGCCGCAGCAGCGACCCGCTGCTCTCGCAGATCAGTCAGGGCGTGGCAAAACTGGATGCAGAGCGGGGTCGTGCTTTCGATACTACCAGCGAGAACATCAGCGCCAGCTTGTACGCCCTGGCCAAGGCCAATGGCCTGACCCACGTCGATCATGTGCTGTTGAGCAGCCGCACGGCGCAAGCCGATGCCGCGCAGAACATCTTCATCGTCCAAGGCGAACCGAGTGACCCCGCGCATCTGCGCGCGAGCATGGCAACCGCGGTAGCCGCGCAGACGCCCGCGGAAACGTCGTTCGAGCGAGCCCAGGAGCTGTCGCAAGCCGCGCAGGCACGCTCGCAGGACGACCTGCAGCAGCGCCAGGTGCAGGAACAGGCCGGGCCGCGCATCGTGTAGCGTGGCCTCGATACCACTGCCCCAGGTTCGCCCATGCCAGAAGGCCGGATGGTGTCTGGAAATCTGGAACACGTTCCGGCCACCGGGTAAACAACGCCTCAGCCCAAACGCTGCCCCGGGTTCTGCTGCTCCTGCTCGCGCGCCTGCTGTTCCGGCTGCAGCCCCACGGCCGGCTGCTGCGGGGCAATGCCCAGCTTCTGCAACGATTGCTCGGCCGGCACCTGCGCCGCTTCGGCGGTGGGCAGCATGGCGCGCAGATGGGCCGGGTTGGCCGGGTCGCCCTGCACCACGAAGATGTTGTGTCCGGCCGGGTGCTGGGCCGTGGCATTGCTCACCACAACGTGGTCGGCGCGCTCCAGGCCCTGTTCGCGGGCCTTCACGGTCAGGCTGGCGGTCAGGTTTTCACTGGTGGTGTCGAAGCTGCGGCCATGCTTTTCGTCCAGCGCGGCCACGCCCTGACGGATCTGCTGGTGAAGGATGTAATCGGGGTGGTCGGGGGTCATGGGGGCCTCCGTGTGGCCGCATCTGGATCTGGGTTGGCAGTGTAGAACGCCCATGGCTGCGTGGGTAACCGGTTTGTTGCTAGCCTGTATGCCTGCGGCGCAGGGGATGGCGCGCGCAGGTTTACCAGGATGCTTCGGGGAGAACGGCACGATGGACGTGCACACATTCAGGCGCTGGCTGCTGGGCATGGGGATGCTCGCACTGGCCGCTTCGGGGCATGCGCAGTCGATGCCGGCCGAGGGCGATGACCCCAGTTGTCCGGCACAGGACTTCGCGCAGTTCCTGCGCCACTTCACCGATCCGGCCGACGACCGGGTGCGCATGCGCTACACCACCGATCCGCTGGAATACGAGACCCCCGCCTATGGCGTGGCCAGCGAGGGCGGCCCGGTAGCTACCGAAGTGCACCGGGAACCGGGGCCGGCGCGGCTGCGTCGCCTGCGGGGCGCCACGCTGCGTGCCACCCCGGCCATCACCCCGCTGGCCGACGGTGGGCAGCAGGTACGCCTGGGCGACGATGGGGAGGCCGAGCAGTACACCTTCGCGCGCCGCTATGGCTGCTGGATGCTGACCCGGGTGGCCCGCCCGCAGGGCTGAGCCGGGTGCGGTGGAAGTGGTGCCCGGCTTGTCGGACCAGTTCATGCAAACCCGGTACGCTGGGCGCGTGGCGGTGCAGTGCTATCACCAGCGCTGACGGAGCGGACAGGAAGGCGATGGCAACGGAACTGGCGTACAGCGAGCAATTCAACGATGTGATCAATGCCGAGCGCGCCTATGAGCTGTACTGGGCGGGGGTGATCAGCGACCGGCGGGCCTTCGCCTGCCCGCAGGAGGGCTGCCCGGCGCGCTATACCTGCGTCAATCTGGAAACCGATGCGCTGAACCTGCAGGTGCAGCCGCATTACCGTGTCCTCCACAAGGGGCCAGCACACGTCGAAGGCTGTCCGTATGCGTCCGAGCGCGAAGCGCAGCAGGGAAGCGCCGCAGGCGAGGGCCAGACCCATGCAGCGGGCGCGCCACCGCCGGACCGGTTCCTGTTCGAGCGACCGGCCGATTACTTCACCGTGCGTGATGCGGCGCCCGCCGCAGGGGGCGGCAGTGGCAGCACGCGCGGCGGTGGCGGTGATGCGGCTGGCCTGCGCAGCCGTCGCACCGATTTCTATTCGGTGGCCTCGCTGGTGTCGCGCTGGTTGAAGGCACGCCGGGACGGTACGGACGATACCCAGACGCTGACTGCGGGCGCGACATCGGCGCTGAGCTACCGCGACATGTTCGAGAATTTCTCGCCGCGCCGGGCCCGTCTGTCCGGACAGGCGCGCGTGTACTGGGGCAAGGCGAAGATCGCGCAGACGCCTGACGGCTACCGCATCCGCTTCATGACGCGCGTCGATGCGCTGGGTGAGCAGGTGCTGGACCCACCGCAGGCGCCCACGGCGATGGTCTGGAACAGCGCGCTGACTGCTTCGAAGATGGGTGCGCTGCATATCAAGCGGCTGCAGCGCTTTGCCGCCAATGGCGAGGCCTGCGTGGTGTTCATCTTCGGTACGCCCACGCTGGATATCTCGCGCAAGGACCAGCGCACTTACCTGAACTTCAAGGTGACCCGCGTCGACCACGTGGACGTGCAGGCCGATGATGTCTATGACCGCATGAAGCGCCCGCAGGGCTGACGGCCCGGCCTGCGCCGTGCACGCGGTGTCACGGCCGCGGCCGATTCCCTCACGGCGGCTATCGGTGGGCCTGCCTAGGGTAGGTGCCTCCTTTCCCCACGGGAGCTGCCATGACTGCCCCTTCCATTCGCCTGCACGTTGAAGACACCGGCGGTACCGGCCGCCCGGTCATCCTGATCCATGGCTGGCCGCTGTCAGCCGAAGCCTGGAAGGCCCAGGTGCCGGTGCTGCGCGATGCCGGCTACCGGGTGATCAGTTACGACCGGCGTGGCTTCGGCCGTTCGGAGAAGCCCGCCGAAGGCTTCGACTACGACACGCTGGCAGCCGACCTTGCATCGATCATCGACACCCGCGATCTGCACGACGTCACTCTGGTCGGATTCTCGATGGGCGGCGGCGAGGTGGCGCGCTACATCGCCAACCATGGCCAGGATCGCCTGCACAGCGTGGTATTCGCCGCGGCGGTGCCGCCTTATCTGCTGAAGACCGACGACAACCCGAACGGTCCGCTCAGCCAGGAAAACGCCGATGCGATGCGCGAAGGTCTGCAGGCCAACCGGGAGACGTTCTTCGAGGGCTTCACCCGCGATTTCTTCAGCGCCAACGGGCAGTTGATGGTGACCGAAGAGACCCGCCAGGCGGCCATCGCCCTGTGCCACCAGTCCGACCCGCGGGCGGCGCTGGGCTGCATGCAGGCGTTCGCCACCACCGACTTCCGCGCGGACCTGGACAAGGTGAGTGTGCCTACCCTGGTGCTGCACGGTGACAGCGATGCGACGGTGCCGCTGGAAGGCTCGGGGGCGCGTACGCACAAGGCCATCGAGGGCAGCGAGCTGGTGGTGCTGAAGAACGCGCCGCACGGCTGCAATACCAGCCATACCGATGACTTCAACCTGGCTCTGCTGAACTTCCTGAAGAAGTAGGGCCGGAGAGGCATACTGCGGCCATGGCCAGCCCCCGCACCCCGCCCTGGAAGAAGCCCAACCCGAAGGGCCAGAAGAAGCAGCCGCTGTCGCCGGCGCAGAAAGACGCCGCGCGGCAGCGGGCCGAAGAGAACGGCCGCCGCTATCCGAACCTGGTGGACAACATGTGGGCGGCCAAGCTTCCACGCGGTTGAGGGGCTTCTTCGAAATGGCATGACGCAATGCACGCTGTCATGCGCGCGGATGCCGCGTCATCATCATGGGCCTGGCCCTATGGACGATGACGATGGATGCAAGCGTGCTGGCAAACGCGGGAGTTTCCGCGAAAGTAATTGCTGTTCTTGTGCTGGTTGCGGGTGCCGCGAAAGCGATCTATGCCCTGAAGGTGGACGGCCGCCGGAACCGGAAAGATTGCGTTGAGCTGTGGGACCCAAAGCGGGCCGGCGATGATTACTGGCTGGAGTCCTACGTCAATCTTCGCTACAGCGAGCGGTCACCGCCGGCCGATCTGGTGCGCCAGTGTCTGGCAGTGACCGATTCCACCCGGCGGTTGAATGATCTTGTGCTGTACTGGCAGTTCTTTACCGGCCATTCCATCGGCGATCTGCAGTGGAAACTGCGCTTCCGCAATCACAGAGGCTGGCGTATTGCCGAAGCCATCGCCTGGCTGCTGGCCTATCCGGCCGCGGTCACAGCCGGGGTCTTGTTCTTCTATTGGGGTGGTCCGGATGGCTGGGTGCTTGCGCTGATACTGCTGGCAGTGGGCGGCGGCTGCTTCTGGATCTTCCTCATGCTGCGTGGTGCCGCCAATGCGGAGCAGGCGCTGAAGAACGCCAGAGCTGCCCCGAAGCGAGCTGTGGCCTGAGTCCGTCTACTGCGCCAGGCGCGGCCCCCAGGCCCGCCAGCCGATTTCCCGCGATGGCGCCACCGTGCGCTCTGAAATCTGCACGGTCGGCGCGGCAGCGGGGGTAAGGGTGGCCAGCGCTGCACGCAGGCGCTCGGCCTGTACCGGCTGGCCCGTGGCAATCTGCAGGCGGTTGCCGTGGCGGCGTACCTGCACGGCAATCACCGCATGGGAATCGATCGGTGGGCCGTAGCGGCCGCGCCGGTAGCGCATGCTGACCGGTCGCACCGCCTGCATCAGCACGGGGGTCCAGGCGTGCAGCAGCGCATCCTGTTGCCCTTCGTCGATGGCAACGTCGATGACCGTGGACGGGTAACCCACGGCACTTTCCACCATCACCTGGAAGCGTGCGCCCTCCGGTGTCAGCACCGCCGTGCCAATCGCTGCAAGAATGACCACGGCCGCGGTGATCCACAGCCAGTGCCGCGGTGCCTGCGGCGGCACGTGAAAGTGTGTCAGGTTCGGCCTGCGCCGACGCATGCGGCGGTAGCGCCGCTTCGCGGCAGGGCTGTCCAGCAGACTCTCGGCGGGCAGCGCAATCTGCTGCGCAGGGCGCTTGGCCAGGCGCGCGCTGATCCAGCGCGACGCAAGCAGCGCGACCAGTCCACCCAGCAGCAGTGGGCCCACCAAGCGAACGAACAGATACAACCCCAGCATCGGCATCCCTCCTGTGCAGGATGCACATGATGGCGGAGATCCGCGCCGATGTCGCATTTGCCAGCCGACAGAGGCGATGGGCTTGGCTAGGATTCGCCTTCTTCGAAGCAACCACGCAGGTGGCCGATGACCGCTTTCTTCGGCCGTGTTTTCGGGCCCGGTTTGATGCTGTTGGTTTTCCAGTGCGTTTCGCTTCTGGCGGTGGGGCTGGAGGTGGGCTACTTCCATCTTCGCGTTGCATTGCTGCTGGAGCCGCTGTCACCGGCCTGCGGGGGCGACGATGCCTACGAGCGCATGCGCGTGGCCGAACATCTGCTGGCCCGGGCCAACGCGCTGGATGACTGGGACCCGCTGGCCTGGGTGCCGGCCACCACGCTGCTGCTGGCATTGACAGGCGCACTGGCGGCTTCGGTGGAACAGTGGCGGCGCAGCAGCCCAGCGTGCCGCGTCAGCGCCGGCCGCCTGGTGGCGCTGCAGGTTGGCGCGCTTGCCCTGGGCGGTACGATGCTGCACGCCTTCGACCGGGTCTGGCAGGCCTATATCACGCTGCTGCCCGCGGCCTGCATGACCGACGCATTGGTGCGCGAGGACGCCTCGCTTGCGGCATCGATGGGCTGGACCTTCCAGGTGTTCGACGCCGCGCGGGTGATGCCACCGCATGCTCCGGATGTGATGGCCATCGTGCTGATCGGTCAGCTGCTGGCGTCGTTGGCTGTGGGCATCTGGCTGTGGCGGCAGCCTTCGGCGTCGCTCGTGACATGACGCCCTGCCAAGGTCGGGGTTGGCATCGTGTGGCCGGCTGCGGCACGCTATGCACATGGACAAGGACGTTTCTCTGATCCGGGCCAGCAAGTTCCTGAGCCTGGTATTGCGGCACGAGCCGCAGAAGATTGGCCTGCAGCTCGATGCGCACGGCTGGGCCGACATTGCCGATCTGCTGCAGCGGATTGCCGAGCACGGGCATGCGCTCGATCGCGCGGACCTGCAGCGGCTGGTGCAGACCAACGACAAACAGCGTTTCGCGCTCAGTGACGATGGCCTGCGCATCCGCGCCAGTCAGGGGCATTCGATTGCGGTGGACCTGGGGTTGCAGCCGCTGGAACCGCCGCCGTGGCTGTACCACGGCACCGTGCCGCGCTTCCTGGAAGCCATCGCCACGCAGGGGCTGCGGCCGGGCGAGCGCCAGCACGTACACCTGTCGCTGGACCGACAGACCGCGCAGCAGGTGGGTTCGCGCCGTGGCGCGCCCGTCATCCTCAGCGTGGATGCCGGCCGCATGCATGCAGAGGGTCATCGCTTCTACCGTTCGGCCAATGGCGTGTGGCTGACCGACCACGTACCACCGAAGTACATCGCCGGATGAAGCCCTCGGCACTGACGACCGGGCGAGGCGCCGGGCTGTTCGTCCTGCCGGTGCTGGCCCTGCTGGCGCTGGCCCTGGCCGAGGCCGGCCTGCATCTGCGCGTGCAGTACGTGCTGGAGCCTGCCGCCGGCGCCTGTGCCCATCCCGATCTGGCCGCGCGTACGGCAGTGATGATGGCGATGCTGGAACGCGCGCAGGCGCTCCAGCTCTGGCAAGAGCTGCGCTGGTTGCCGATCGCCGGGGTGCTGCTGGCCCTGCTGTCTGCGCTGTGGGTGGGGCTGTCGGCGCTGCGCGGCGCCACGAGCCACGTGTGGCGAATGGCCACCACCTATGTGCTGCTGCAGGCCGGCGCGCTGAGCCTGGCCGCGTGGACCCTGTTCCGGCAGGAGCGTGCGTGGGCCAGCGTGAAGCAGCTTGCGCCGGTGGTCTGCGCGCTGGATTCCAGTGATCCGTCGGTGCCGGTGGCACAGACCCCGCAGCTGGCCTTCGATCTGTTCCTGGGGCGCAGTGCCGCGCTGCTGCACAACCCGGGGCAGTTGGCGATGGTGTTGGCCGCCGTGCTGCTGGTGGGCGTGGTGCTGGGGCTGTGGTTGTGGCGGGTCGCGCGCAGGTAGAGTGGCGGTTCCTGCCCGAACAAGGATGGATGGATGCGTTCGTTGCTGCGTGCCGTACCGTTGTTGCTGCTTTCGCTGGTGGCCCACGCCGCCGAGGTGGACCGCCGCATTGCGGTCACCATCGATGATCTGCCATGGGCGCGGGTGGATGAGATCGTGCCGGCCGATCTGCAGCAGCGGCATGCCGCATTGATGGCGCAGCTTCACCAGGCCAACGTGCCGGTGGTGGGCTTCGTGAATGAGAACAAGCTGGAAGTGGCTGGCAAGGTGCAGCCGCAGCGCGTGCAGATGCTGCGCGACTGGCGCGATGCCGGTTACGAACTGGGCAACCACACCTATTCGCACATGGATCTGAATGCCAAGGGCGTGGCGGCCTTCCAGCAGGACTTCCTGCGCGGCGAGCAGACGCTGCGGCCGCTGCTGGCCGAGCGCGGCCAGGTGCCGCAGTGGATGCGCCACCCCTACCTGCGCGCAGGGCGAACCGCTGAAGAGCGGGCGCAGATGGACGTATTTTTCCAGCAGCATGGCTACCGCGTGGCGCCGGTGACCGTGGACAACGGCGAATGGGTCTGGGCGTTCGCCTATGCCAACGTGATGAACGAGCAGGCCGATTCACCGGCGCGCGAGGCGCTGCTGCAGCGCCTGCGACGGGGCTACGTGCCGTACATGTTGAACAAGGTGGATTACTACGAACGGCAATCGCAGGCGCTGCTGGGCTACGCGTTGCCGCAGGTATGGCTGATGCATGCCAACGAACTCAATGCGGCGACCTTCGCCGAGCTGGTGGCCGCCACCCAGCGGCGGGGCTATCGCTTCGTGTCGCTGCAGGAGGCGCTGCAGGACCCGGCCTACGCGCGCGGTGCCGAAGGCTACAACGGCCGCTACGGCCCCAGCTGGCTGCACCGCTGGGCCATGGCCGAGAACAAGCCCAAGGACTTCTTCGCCGGTGAACCGGTGGTGCCGCAGTGGGTGAAGCAGTTGGCGAAGGTGAATTACGAGTGAGCGTCAGCGGCGCACGGCCAGCACGCCATCCAGCGCCAGCTCGGCCTTGAAGCCGGCCTTTTCCAGGCGCTTGGCCACTTCACGCGGCACATCGCGGCCGCTGGTGAGCTTGTTCGGCGCGCCGGTGTAATGGAACAGCCGGCCGCCCTTGCGGATGACGCGGGCCAGGTGGTCGTAGAACACCTGCGAATACAGTTCGCCGGCAATACCGAAGCGCGGCGGATCGTGCAGGATGGCATCGACGCTGTTGCTGGCCACCTGTTCGATCTGCTGCGAGACATCGCCATGGCTGAACTGCAGGCGCCCGCCCGCGGAAGCCGATTCCGGGTCGGGCGACCACGGGTTCAGCGTGCGCAGCCACATCACGTCGGCGTTCTTTTCGAACGAACGGATCTGGCCGACACCCGCTTCCAGCGCACAGGCGGCGAAGTAGCCCAGCCCGCCGCAGGTATCCAGGATGACCTTGCCGGCCGGCGCCACCAGTTCCACCTTGCGCCGCGCATCTTCGAACGGCGACAGCTTGGAGGTCGGCAGCATCTTGATGCCGTCGATCTCGAACGTCGGCGCGCCCCACTCGGTGGGCACCAGCTTGATGAGCGAACCGCTGTAGCGGGAAATGGGCGCGAAGTCCTCGCCATCCCAGTAGTACAGGGTGCGGTCCTTCAGTTTGCCCGGCCAGGGGTAGTGCTGGCCGCGGAACTGGAAGCCCTCTGCATCCAGAGTGACGGTTTCCTCGCTGCGGCCCAGGTCCAGTGAGCCCTGCCAGTCGCCTGCGCCCTTGTCGTGCGCGCGCTGCAGCGCCTGCGCGCTGTCGCGGGTGAGCAGGGGGCCGGAGTAATGGGGCACGGGCGGTACCGGGGGGCAGGTGGGGGAGGGCATGGTACCTGACCGGCCGTGAGAGCGTGGCGGGCGGGCGCCCTCGTACGCTGGCGCTAGGGTGGTTGCGTGGCGGGCCGCGTACGGACTGACGTGCAGGAGAAGCCGTGGGTGGCTGCCTCACCGCCCAACCAGGACGTTCCGTCGCCGGCCACCATGCCGTTTCCCGCGCAGGCGCGCTGATGTGCTGCACGGGTGGCGTCTGGCTGGCGATTGAGTTCGTAGCGCATTCGGCCATCCTCCTCCAGCACCCAGTGCACGGTCACCCGCTCGCTCGCGTCCCCGTCGATCGGCCAATCGATCGTGCGCAGTACCAGCGTTTCACCTTCGGCAGTGGTGAGTATCTGATCGAAGGCGCCCTGCGTGGCGGGCGCTGCGGTGGCGAGCAGAAGACTGAGCAGCATGGGGATGCCCCGGCAAAGCTTCAGCCTGGGGCGGGTTGCGCAGCGGCGCCATCAGAAACCTTGCAGATTACTCACACTTCACCGGATACACGGGCCCGGCGCCGATCAGCAGCAGGGCCATGTAGTCGCTGTCGCGGGCCTTGGCTTTCAGCGTGGCGCCGTCCTTTGCGTGGAACAGGCCAAAACCGCCGGCGCTGCGGATCAGGGCACTGTCGATCTGCTGGGCATCGTCGGGGAAGTACTTGCCGATGTCGCTGCGGCTGGCCTTGTACAGCGCGTTCGGTTCACGCTGCCAGCTGCCATTGCGCTCGAAGGAGACGAAGTACTGGCCGCCTTCCTTGTCGATGCGGAACTCGGCGGCGCGGCGCGTGCTGGTCGCGAAGCAACCCAGCAAGGGATCGCTGGAGAACGGCAGGTGGGTGTCGCCGCTGCAGGCGGCGAGCAACAGGGCACCGGGCAGCAGCAGGCAGAGCGCGCGCATGGGATGTCCCCACAGGGCAGGTGCGGCTAGTGTAGGCAGCAGCCGGGCGCGGCCCGTGCAGATAATCGGCAAGAACGAGGGAGCGGCGATGGCACAGGGCAGGGCACCGTGGTGTGGGCTGGCGAGCTGGCTGGGGCTGGTTGCCGGCTGGGGCGCGGGTTGGCTGGCGGCATGGGCGTTCGGCGCGAGCGCTCCGGTGGCGGGGCTGGCGGTGGCCGTGCTGGCATCGGTGCTGGTGGGCGGCGGGTTTGCCGTGGCCGCGAGGGTGCGCGGGGAGCGCCATGCGTGGCTGGGGATTGGCGGCGCGGCGCTGAGCGCGTTGCCGCTGGCGGCGTATCTGTTGCGGATGATGCTGAAGCTCTAGGCTTTTCGTAGAGTCGAGCTTGCTCGACTGCCTTGCACGGAAGCAGTCGAGCAAGCTCGACTCTACGGTGCGTTACGCGGTGCGGTGGATTTCCAGCGTGATGTGTACCAGCTCCTCGTGCACGCCCAAGGCCGCGCGCAGGGTGTCGGCGTCCAGGGCTGCATGGTGGGTGACCACGCTGGCGGCCACCGCGTATTTGCCACGCCCGACCTGCCAGACATGCAGGTCGGCCAAGCGCGCCTGCCACGGCCCCTGTTCGATGACTTCGCGCACTTCCGCCACCACCGGTGCATCCATCTGCGCATCCAGCAGGATGCGTCCACTGTCCCGCAGCAGGCCGATGGCCCACACGGTCACCAGCACTGCGCCCACCAGGCCCATCACCGGGTCCAGCCACGCCACGCCCCACAGCTTGCCGCCCAGCAGGGCGACGATGGCCAGTACCGAGGTGGCCGCGTCGGCCAGCACGTGGATGTAGGCCGAGCGCAGGTTCAGGTCGTGCCCGTGCGCGTGGCCATGAGCGTGATCGTGGCTGTGACCGTGATCGTGGTGGTGCGCATGTTCGTGGCCGTGACCATGTTGATGGTGGGCATGGCCCGGGCTGTCATGCAGCCACCACGCGCAGAGCAGGTTCACGCCCAGCCCCACGGCGGCGATGGCAATGGCTTCGTCGTAGTGGATGGGCGCCGGTACCCACAGCCGCTGCAGCGATTGCACCGCCATCAGGGCGGCCACACCCAGCAGGGCGATGGCACTGGTGTAGCCGGCCAGGATCTCGATCTTCCAGGTGCCGAAGGCGAAGCGCGGGTCATGGGCATAGCGGCGCGCACAGCGGTACGCGAACACCGACAGGCCCAACGCCAGCGCATGCGAACTCATATGCCAGCCATCGGCCAGTACGGCCATGGAGTTGAACCACCAGCCGCCGACGATTTCCACCAGCATCATGCCGACGGTCAGCCACAGGGCGCGGCGGGTGTTGCGTTCGGCCAGTGGGTTGCCGTCGTCGAACCGATGGTCGTGGCGGCGTGCGGCGGCGAGGAGGTCCAGTTGCATGGCGGTGGGGGGTCTTTGTAGATACCCCCATAGGGTATATGATTTGTGCATGGCACATGTACACACACAACGGAAACAGTTGCTGGCCCGGGTGCGCCGTATCGGCGGCCAGGTGGCGGCGTTGGAACAGGCCCTGGATCGACCCGAGGGAGAGCCCGGCGATTGCGCCGGCGTGCTGGTGCAGGTGGCCGCCGTGCGCGGCGCCGCCCACGGCCTGCTGATGGAACTGCTGCACGAGCATCTGCAGGGACACGTGGTGGCCGCTGAAGACCCGCAGCAGCGCGCCGCCGAGGCCGAGGTGCTGGTGGAACTGCTGCGCCGCTACGGCAAGTAGCGCCGGGCCACCCGGAGGCGGCACTGTGGATGGATCCGGAAATGTTATACCGTAACATTTCCATCCGCAGCCTCCCGCCCCGCATGAACCCTGTTTCCCGCGCCGACCGCCGCCTGCCGGTCACCGTCCTGTCCGGCTTCCTGGGGGCTGGCAAGACCACCTTGCTCAACCAGATTCTGCGCAACCGCGAGGGCCTGCGGGTGGCGGTGATCGTGAACGACATGAGCGAGGTCAACATCGATGCGCAGCTGGTGCGCGACGGTGGGGCCGCGCTGCGCCGTACTGAAGAGACGCTGGTGGAATTCAGCAACGGCTGCATCTGCTGCACCCTGCGCGACGATCTGCTGCAGGAAGTGCGGCGCCTGGCCGACAGCGGTCGCTATGACTACCTGCTGATCGAATCGACCGGCATCGGTGAACCCATGCCGGTGGCGGCCACCTTCGCCGTGCGTGATGAGCACGGCTTCAGCCTGGGCGACATCGCGCGCCTGGATACGATGGTGACCGTGGTGGATGGCAGCGCCTTCCTGGCCGATTTCGGTTCCACCCTGCGCCTGGCCGAGCGAGGCCAGCAGGCCGGGCCGGACGATGACCGCGGCGTGGTGGACCTGCTGTGCGAGCAGGTGGAATTTGCCGATGTGATCGTGGTCAGCAAGGTGGACCAGACCGACGATGACGTGCTGCAGGACACGCTGGCCGTGCTGCGTGGATTGAATCGCGAGGCGAAGCTGCTGCTGTCGCGCTTCGGCGATGTGCCGTTGACCGAGCTGCTGGATACCGGCCGCTTCGATTTCGAGCGTGCGCAGCAGGCACCCGGCTGGGTGAAGGAGCTGCGTGGCGAGCACACGCCGGAAACCGAGGAATACGGCATCGGCAGCTTCGTCTACCGCTCGCGCCGGCCGTTCCATCCGGGCCGCTTCGCACGCGCGCTGCAGCAGGGCATGCCGGGGGTGATCCGCAGCAAGGGCTGGTTCTGGCTGGCCAACCGCATGGACTGGGTGGGCGAACTGAGCAGTGTGGGCGCGGCTACCCGTACCCAGGCGGCCGGGTTCTGGTATGCGGCACGCGAACGTGTGCGTGCCGGTGACGAAGACACCACCCCGCTGCTGCCGCCCACGCCGCTGCCGTACAGCGACCTGGGCTGGGCGCGGCAGCAGGCTGATTGCTGGAGCGCGCCGCTGCCGGGCGTGGAGGCGTTTGCGGATGATGCTGAGCATGCGGCCATGGCACGGTCGTGGCATCCGCTATGGGGTGACCGGCGGCAGGAGCTGGTGGTGATTGGCGTGCACATGGACGAACGCGCCGTGCGCGCCACGTTGGATGCCTGCCTGTTGAACGACCAGGAACTGCGCGCCGGGCCGTTGCTGTGGCAGCAGTTGCCGCAGGCGTTTCCGGTGTGGAAGCGTTGAAGCAACAGCATCCACGCGTGGCGTGGATCTACTGGAATCCCGTGCCCATTCGGACGGGTAGATCCACGCCATGCGTGGATGGCGGTGGCGTGGGTGGGGTCAGATCCCTTTTGCGTTGCAAAAGGGATCTGACCCCGTCTGTGGGTCGTGCCACTGCCAACTATCGGCGCTTACCTGCAGTATCTGCGTGGGCCGCAGTGCCTGCAGCAGATGTGCGTCGTGGCTGACCATCATCAACGCGCCTGGCCATGCGGCCAGCAGCGATTCCAATGCGTCCAGCGCGGCCAGGTCCAGTGCGTTGCCGGGTTCGTCCAGCAGCAGGACCTGCGGCGCGGGATCGGCGTACAGCACGCTGGCCAGGGCGCCCTTCACCCGCTCGCCATCGCTCAGGCTGCTGGCCGGGCGCTGGATGCGCTGTGCATCCAGGCCCAGCAGGGCCAGACGCGTGCGCAGCTCTGCCGGGTCCGCACCGGCGTTGGCGGCCTGCACGGTCTGCAGGATGCTGCGATCACCGGCCAGCCCCAGCAGCTGCTGGTCCAGCAGCGCGAGCGGCGCGTGGCGCTGCACCTGGCCGCTGCGCGCTGGCAGCTGTCCTGCCAGCACCCGTAGCAAGGTGGATTTACCGGTGCCGTTGTCGCCCACCACGGCGATGCGCTCGCCGCGACGCAGCGACAGCTGCAGCGGCGCCGTGCAGCCGTGCGGTAGTACGAGATCCTGCGTCTGCAGCAGACGCGCGCTGCCACGTTCGCCGGCACCGGCAAACAGGGCCAGTTCGGGCGTCGCCTGCACGCCTGCCGCTGCCGTGCGCAGCTGGTCGGCGCTGGCCTGCAGGCGCGCCTCCTGGATCTGCCGCGCGCGGCCCAGGCTGGCTTCGGCACGTTGCTTCTGCCCGCCCAGCAGGATGGGGGCCTGGTTGGCCTGCCTGGCATCGCGTGCGCCGCGGGCCTGGCGCTGCTGTTGGCGTTCGTGCTGTTCGCGTGCGCTGCGCTGTTGCTGGCGATGCTGCGCACGCGCATGGTCCAGCGCCGCGGCCGCCGCTTCGCGCTCGGCGGCACGCGCCTGGGCATAGTGCTGCCACGGTCCGCTGTAGCGGTGCAGACCCTGCGCATCCAGTTCCACGATCTGCTGCATGTGACCCAGCAGATCGCGGTCATGGCTGATGACCAGCAGGCCGCCACGCCACTGCTGCAACTGCGTCTGTAGTTGGCGGCGATGCTGGGCGTCCAGGTGGTTGCTGGGCTCGTCCAGGATCAGCCAGTCGGCGCCGCTGGCCCACGCACCGGACAGTGCGACGCGCATGGCCTGGCCGCCACTGAGCCGCGCGGCCGGCTGGCCGACGTGCAGATCATCGGGCAGGCCCATGGACTGCAACTGCTGCTGCAGGCGTTCGCGCAGGTCCCAGCGGTCGCCCACGCAGGCGAAGTCCTGCTCATCAATGCTGCCGGCTTCGATACGGGCCAGGGCGGACAGCACTTCTCCGACGCCTGCCAGTTCGCCCACGGTGCCGCGTGGCGGATAGCCGGGCGTGGGCAGCAGGAACACACGCCCGCTGCTGCGTATCTGGCCGCTGTCGGGCGGCAGCTGGCCGGCGAGCAGGCGCGCCAGCACGCTCTTGCCCACGCCATTGCCGCCCACCAGCCCGGTGGCCAGCGGTTCGAAGGAAAACGACAGATCGGAAAACAACGGACGGCCATCGGCCAACCGATACGACACGCGATCAAGCGTGAGGGAATGCGAAGTCATGCGACCTCCAAGCAATGCCATGTCTCCCCTGCGCGCAGGGGCGGGAAGAGTCAGGCCGTCCGGTTTGCAGACGGCGGCATTACTGGCGCATTGGTCGCGAGCCTCTGGGGGGAATGATTGGAGATTATAGCGCCCGCAGGGCGCGCGGGTTGTAGAGTCGAGCCGTGCTCGACTGCTTTGCGTGGAGCAGTCGAGCGGAGCAGTCGAGCATGGCTCGACTCTACAGGAAGGGGGTTACGGTACGGTTTCCAGGCGGGCGCTGACGAAGTCGATGAAGGCGCGCAGCTTGGGCAGTACGTGGCGGCCGGACGGCCACAGCAGGTGGAAGATGCCGCAGGAATGCACGTGCTCGTCGAGCACGGTGACCAGGCGACCGTCGGCCAGCGCATGGCGCACGGAGTGCACGGGCACGAAGGCCAGCCCGCCATCGCGCAGTGCCATGGCCACGCGCGCTTCAATGGTGTTGGCCACCATGTTGACCGGCAGTTCCTGCGCGACTTCGCCGTCAGGCCACTGCACCGGCCACGCTTCCAGCTTGCCGGTGCTGGGAAAGCGATAGTGCAGCAGGCGGTGCTGCAGCATGTCCGCGGGCGTACGCGGTACACCGTGGCGCTGCAGATACGCCGGCGAGGCCACCACGCGGCGCGGGAATATGCCCAGGCGCCGTGCGTTCATGCGTGAATCGCTGGGCTCGCCCACGCGCAGCACCGCATCGAAGCCTTCTTCGATCACATCCACCAGGCGGTCGCTGAAATCCAGTTCCAGGCGGATATCCGGGTAGGCGGCCATGAAGTCGGCCAGCAGCGGCAGAGTCAGGTCGCCGACCAGCGGCAGGCTGATGCGCAGGGTGCCGCTGGGCGAGGCGCTCTGCTGGGCCAGTTCGGTACGGGCCGCATCGCGTTCGTGCAGGATCCGCCGGCAGCGTGCCAGGAACAACTGGCCTTCGGCGGTGAGGGTGATGCTGCGCGTGCTGCGATGGAACAGGCGCACGCCCAGCGCGTGTTCCAGCCGGGCCACGCATTTGCCCGCCGCTGATGCGGAAATGCCCTGCAGGCGGCCGGTTTCCACGAAGCTGCGGGTTTCAGCGGCATGGATGAAGGTCTGCAGGTTGGCCAGGTTGTCGAGCACGGACATGGCGGGCGTTCCGGGGGCATGGCGGTAGTGTGGGTCCGTCCATGGTGCCGATTGCGGACCGGGCAGTCCACGATGTAGGGAGCGTGACGTGGGTTTTTCCCGCGGGTGGCGGGCTCTAACGTGGCGGCCCTCCCTCCCAAGGATCGCCGTGATGAATGCACTCCCCACGTTGGCGCCGGACCCGGTGCTTCCTTCCGTGCAGCGCGTGCTGCAGCAGGCCCACCCCGGCCAGATCGTGGGGGCGGTGGTGCTGGTGCGCCAGCACGGTGCGTGGCGCCACGCCAGCGCCAGCGGGTTGGCCGACCGGGAACAGGGCCTGCCCATGCAGCGCGACCAGCTGTTCCGCTTGGCGTCGGTGAGCAAGCTGCTGCTGACCGTGGTGGTGCTGCGCCTGGTGCAGCAGGGCGTGCTGGATCTGGATGTGCCGGTGCAGCGCTGGCTGCCGCAGTTCCGCCCGGCATTGGCGAGCGGTGAAACGCCGGACATCAGCCTGCGCCAGCTGCTGAGCCACAGCAGCGGACTGGGCTACCGCTTCCTGGAAGCCGACGCGCAGGGGCCTTATGCGCGGGCGGGGGTGAGCGATGGCATGGATGCCAGCCCGATCACTCTGGCCGAGAACGTGCGGCGCATCGGCCAGGTGCCGCTGCAGTTCGCCCCCGGTACGCACTGGCTGTATTCGCTGGGCGTGGACGTGGCCGGTGCCGTGGCCGAGGCCGCCACCGGGCAGCGCCTGCAGGCCCTGTTCGAGCAGCATCTGGCGCGACCGCTGGGGCTGCGCGATACCGGCTTTTCCACCGCTGAAGGGCAACGCCTGGCCGTGCCCTATGTGGACGATCTGCCGCAGCCGCACCGGCTGGGTGAGGGCGAGACGGTGCCGGTCTACGCCGATACCGTGGGCATTGCCTACAGCCCGGCGCGCGCCACCGATGCCGCGCGTTTTCCTTCGGCCGGGGCGGGCCTGGTGGGCAGCGCCGACGATCTGATGGCGGTGCTGGAAGCGCTGCGCGATGTCGATCACTCGCAACTGCTGGCGCAGGAGCTGGCCGCGCAGATGGTCGGCCTGCAGGTCGGCCGTGCCGGCCCTCCCGATCCGGCGGGGTGGGGCTTCGGTCTGGGCGCGGCGGTGTTGTTTGACCCCGCTGCCGCCGCTACGCCGCAGGCCATGGGCACCTGGCGCTGGGGCGGTGCTTACGGTCACAGTTGGTTTGTCGATCCGCAGCGGGGCCTGAGCGTGGTGGCGCTGACCAACACGCTGTATGCCGGCATGCACGGGCCGTTCGTGGATGCGCTGCGCGATGCGATCTACGCCGACCTGGACGGTGCGCGATGAGCGGCCATGCAGCGGCAGACGCCTTGCCCGCAGGCGAGGCCACGCAGCTGCCGTGGCCAGCGCTGCTGGCACTGGCCGGTGGCGGCTTCATCACCCTGCTGACCGAAACCCTGCCGGCCGGTGTGCTGCGCCCGATTGGAACCAGCCTGGGCGTGAGCGATGCGGCGGCCGGCCAGTTGGTAAGCGTGTACGCGCTGGGGTCGCTGCTGGCGGCCCTGCCGATGACCGCGCTGACCCAGCGGCTGCCGCGGCGCCCGCTGCTGCTGGCGGCCATTGCCGGGTTCGTGCTGGTGAACACACTGACCGCGCTCAGCAGCAGCTACCCGCTGATTCTGGTCGCGCGCTTCCTGGCCGGTGTGTGCGCGGGCCTGCTGTGGTCGCTGGTGGCCGGCTATGCCGCGCGCATGGTGGTGCCGTCGCTGCAGGGCCGGGCCATCGCCGTGGCCATGGTGGGCTCGCCGCTGGCGCTGTCGCTGGGCGTGCCCGCGGGCACGTTGCTGGGGCAGCAGATCGGCTGGCGCTGGGTGTTCGCTCTGATGAGTGTGCTGGCCGTGGCCCTGCTGGGCTATGCGCGCTGGGCGCTGCCGGACCTGCCGGCCGCAGGCAGCGGCAAACGCACGCCGTTGGCGACGGTCTGGCGCCTGCCCGGCGTGCGCAGCACCCTGCTGGTGATGGCGCTGTACGTGCTGGCGCACAACGTGCTGTACACCTACATCGAGCCGCTGGCCCTGCTGGCCCACGCCGGCGCCTGGCTGGACCGCCTGCTGCTGGTGTTCGGCGTATCGGCCATAGCCGGCATTGCGGTGGCTGCGTGGGGCGTGGACCAGCATCTGCGCGCCCTGGTCTGGGCGGCGGTGCTGGGCTTTGCCGCCGCCGCGTTGGCCCTGCTGCTGTGGCCGGGCAGGCCGCAGGTGCTGCTGCTGGCAACGGCGTTGTGGGGGCTGGCGTTCGGCGCGGTACCGGCGTTGTTCCAGACCGCGCTGGCGCGCCGCGCCGGTGCCGCCGCCGATCTTGCCCAGTCGATGCTGGTGACCGGCTGGAACCTGGCCATTGCCGCCGGTGGCGTGGCCGGCGGCTTGCTGCTGCAGACCGGCGGTGCGCAGCAGCTGGCGTGGCTGCCGCTGGGCCTGCTGCTGGTGTGCGGGGCCTGGCTGCTGGCCCGGCCGCGGGCCTGGGGCTGACGGTCAGGTATCGGAGAATTCGCGCTCGATCGGCACGCTGCGCGGATTCTGCATGTGCTCACGCGCCGCACCATACTGCTGCTGGCGCCGGTGGTGGAAGGCCACGAATTCATCGCGTGGCAACGGCCGCGAGAACAGCCAACCCTGGCCGAACTGCACGTGCTGGCTGTGCAGGTAGGCCAGCTGTGCCTCGGTTTCCACGCCTTCGGCCACCACCCACAGGCCCAGTTCGCGGGCCATTTCGATGATGTGCGGGGTGACCGGCGTGGTGGCGCTTTCGGTGCCGATCGCATCGATGAAGGACTTGTCGATCTTCAGCGCATCCAGGGGCAGCTGCTCCAGGTACTGCAGGCTGGAATAGCCCACGCCGAAATCATCGATGGCGATGCTGTGGCCAGCCCGGCGTGCGGCGGCCATCATGGTGCGGGCACGGTCGATATCCAGGAAGCCGCGTTCGGTGGCTTCCAGCCAGATCTGCTGCGGCAGGATGCCGCTGCCGGCCATGCGTGCGGACACTACCTTCAGTGCACGGCCACTGCTGATGTCATCCGGTGCCAGGTTGATGGCGATGTGCGCGCTGCGGTCGGACACCAGCAACTCGCGCATGTCCTTCACCACGTTTTCGATCACCACATCGGTCAGCGCCTGGATCAGGCCGTGTTCCTCGGCCAGCGGAATGAAGATGTCCGGGCGCACCTGGGTGCCGTCGGGGTGCTGCCAGCGCACCAGTGCTTCGGCGCCCACGCAGATGCCGGTATCCAGTTCGATGATGGGCTGGTAGTGCAGGTACAGTTCGCGGCGGCGGATGGCGGTGGCCAGTTCGCCGCGCATGGACAGGCGCCGCTGTGACAGCCATACCACCAGGCCCACGCCCAGGGCGGCCAGCAGCAGGCCCACCGGCACGAACAGCCAGGCCTGCTGGCGGAAGGTGGCCGCCAGGGCGGTGCGCGGGGCGGTGGCGATGGCCAGCCATTGTTCGCTGCGCGCGCTGGCATACAGGGTGTCGTCATCCAGGCCTTCGCCCGGGTCGCGCAGCAGTTTCAGCAGCAGGGTCTGGTCGATGCCGCTCTGGCGGCTCAGCAGGCGCCCATCCGGGCTGGCCAGGGCCAGGCGCACATCGGGATCGGCGATGATGCCGACGAAGTGGCGCGGGTCCACCAGTACATCGTAGGAGCCGTACAGCACGGCCAGCACCTTGCGCCCGCCGGTGGCGGCCGGGCGGATGTCCACGGCGATGCCGGCGCCATCGCTGGTCACATGGTCGGCGCGCGGATGTTCCACAGTGCCTTCGAAGGCGCCCCACGAGGTGCAGCGCAGCCGGCCGCCTTCGAAATAGCCCATCTGGTCGATGGACGGGGTGGTCATCACCAGGGTCTGCATGCGCCGGATGTGCTCGCTGCTGCACGGGGCCATCGCACTGGCTTCGGCGGATTTCAGCGCGGCCAGCGCTTCCTGGTAGGACAGGTCGGCCCGCCGCAGGGTGCGTTCGGCGATGCCATGCAGGCGCTCCTGCTCCACGTCCACGGCGCTGTGCCAGGTGGCATAGACCATGGCGGCAATGGGCACGATGGCGGCCAGCAGGGCCGCAAAGACGCCGAGGATGATGACCCGCAGGCGGTTCATGGCCGGTACTCCGGGCGGGCGGGCAGGGCTGCGGGCATGGCGGCCGATCCTTGGACGGATGCCCTATCTGAGCATGTTGGCCGCCTGTGCGGAATGGGGCAGGACCGATAATCCGTCACATTGTGGCAATTGCGACAACCGATGACGGCAGCGATCCGGCTGAGACTGGCGCTCCGGGCCGCACAGGTCTACCGTCGGGGGCTTCACCCGCCCCTTCCAGCGCCCCCTTCCATGACCGAACCCGCCGCACCCCCGGAGCACCTGCGCCGCAGCCTGTCCAACCGCCACCTGCAACTGATCGCCATCGGCGGTGCCATCGGCACCGGCCTGTTCATGGGCTCGGGCAAGACCATCAGCCTGGCGGGCCCGTCCATCATCTTCGTCTACCTGATCATCGGCGCGATGCTGTTCTTCGTGATGCGGGCGATGGGCGAGCTGCTGCTGTCCAATCTGAACTACAAGTCCTTCATCGATTTTTCCACCGACCTGCTGGGCCCTTGGGCCGGTTTCTTCTGCGGCTGGACGTACTGGTTCTGCTGGATCGTGACCGCCATCGCCGATGTGATCGCGATCGCCGCCTATGCGCAGTTCTGGTTCCCCGAACTGGCCGCCTGGATACCGGCGCTGCTGTGCGTGCTGCTGTTGCTGGGGCTGAACCTGGTGACGGTGAAGCTGTTTGGCGAAATGGAATTCTGGTTCGCGCTGATCAAGATCGTGGCCATCTGCGCGCTGATCATCACCGGCGCCGGCCTGGTGGCCTGGGGCTTCACCTCGCCCAGCGGCCACACCGCCTCGCTGTCGAACCTGTGGAATGACGGCGGCATGTTCCCGATGGGGCTGGTCGGCTTCTTCGCCGGCTTCCAGATCGCGGTGTTCGCCTTCGTTGGCATCGAACTGGTGGGCACCACCGCCGCGGAAACCGCCAACCCCGAGCGCAACCTGCCCAAGGCGATCAATTCCATTCCGGTGCGCATCATCATCTTCTACGTGCTGGCGCTGATCGCGATCATGGCGGTGACGCCGTGGCGCCAGGTGGTGCCGGACAAGAGCCCGTTCGTGCAGCTGTTCGTGCTGGCCGGCATTCCCGCCGCCGCCAGCCTGATCAACTTCGTGGTGCTGACCTCGGCCACCTCGTCGGCCAACAGCGGCATCTTCTCCACCAGCCGCATGCTGTACGGCCTTGCTGAAGAAGGGCACGCGCCGCGTGGGCTTTCCAAGCTGTCGCGCGCGGCGGTGCCGGCCCGTGGGTTGCTGTTCTCGTGCCTGTGCCTGCTGGGCGGCACGCTGCTGATCTACCTGATTCCCAACCTGGTGACCGCCTTTACCCTGGTGACCACGCTGGCCACCGTGCTGTTCATCTTCGTCTGGTCGCTGATCCTGGTGGCCTACATGGTCTACCGCCGCCGCTACCCGGAACGGCATGCGGCATCGATCTTCAAGATGCCCGGCGGCGTGGCCATGTGCTGGGCCTGTCTGGTCTTCTTCGCCGCCGTGCTGGTGCTGCTGAGCCTGCAGGCCGACACCCGCCAGGCGCTGCTGGCCAGCCCGGCGTGGTTCGTGCTGCTGGGCGTGGGGTACTGGCTGCGCCGCAGAGCGGTGACGTGATTTGCGGGGTCGGATCCCGTTGCGTGGCAACGGGCTCTGACCCCATTCACCCGACCCCATTCACCCGGATTTAGCGGGCGCGGCCGGATCATCCGGCCGCCATGTTCCCCTGCCGTGCCGCCGTTGCGCTGTCGCTGCTGCTGGGCCTGTGGCCCGGCCTGGCGGCGGCGCGCACGGTGTACCGCTGCGTGCAGGGCAACACGGTCAGCCTGGCCACCGCTCCCGAGCCGGGTTCGCGCTGTACGGCAAAACAGATTGACGACAACGCGGTGCAGGCGCCCAACCTGTGGGGCAACATGGGGGTGTTCAGCGGCGTGCTGTACGAGCGCGAGCAGGACGGCACCCTAGTCTATTCCACCCGCAACCTGCCCGGTTCGCGCGTGTACCTGAAGTTCACCGTGGCCACGCCGCCGGGCGAGCCGGCACATGAAGGCCTGGGCAAGGTCGGCGCGCCGCAGCTCGCCCCACATGCAACGCAGTTCAAGGCAGCGGCCAAGGCCACCGGTGTGGACGATGCCTGGCTGCGTGCGATCGCCCATGCCGAAAGCAACTTCGACGCGCTTGCGGTTTCGCGCAAGGGCGCGCAGGGCGTGATGCAGCTGATGCCTGAAACCGCGGTGGAGTACGGCGTGCGCGATCCCTTTTCGGCGCAGCAATCGATCGACGGGGGCGCGCGCTACATGCGCAGCCTGCTGCGCCGCTACAACGGCGACCGCCCATTGGCGGCGGCGGCCTACAACGCCGGCATCGGTGCGGTGGCCCGCTACAACGGCGTGCCGCCGTATGCAGAAACCCTGGCCTACGTGGAGAAGGTGATGGCGCTGTACGCGCGCTACCGCCAGGCGATGGGCATCCGTAGCGAAGTGCCGGCGAAGTAGAGTGGTTCAGCGCGAAGACGCGTTTCCATACAGCGCGTAGCGCTCCACCCGGCCTACCTTGGCGATGGCCGCGCGCACATCGGCACGCTGCTTCAGCTGCCGCCAGCGCGCATCGATCTCCACTTCGGTGGGCAGCGACGGATAGACGCGCATGTCCTGCAGGTCCAGCAGCACCTCGGTACGGTCATGCGGCGACTGCAACTGGCCGATCAGCGCAGCGGCTGCACCGTCCAGATCGCCTTCTTCCAGCAGCATTTCCCGGTGGAAGGTGCGTGCCGTGTCGCGGTTGCGCACCAGGGTGGCCCGCGCGCTGGCTTCGGCGGCGGCGTCGCCTCGCTTGCGTGCGGCCAGGAAGCCCACCAGCGCCTGCGCCGATTCGCCATAGGGGCTCAGGTCGTCCAGCCGCGCCAGCACTGAGACTGCCTCGTCCAGCTGGTCGGTGGCAGCCAGCATGAAGGCCAGGTTGATGATGTGGTCGACATGGTCCGGCCCGCGTGAACCCACCTTCTCGGCCAGCCGAGCCGTGGCCACGGAATCGTCCAGGCGATCCAGCCGGCGCAGCGCGATCATCCGGTTGCTCAGCAGCCAGGCCAGCCATTGCGCCTCGGGGCCATTGGGCAGGTTGCCTTCGGCCACGAATCCGGCGATGCCGTCGCTGAACTGCACGACCTGCTCGTTCTCGCCCAACATCAACTGGGTGGAACTGAAATCGACCAGCGCGGCGTCCAGGCTGCGATCGAGCAGGCTGGAAACACGCAGCTCGTCCAGGTACTGGCGCGCTGCGCGCTCCGGGTCATAGCGTGGGTCATCGCGATCCACGTAGCGGTCGAAGCGCTTGTCGCTGCGCAGGGTGATCAGTTCCAGCGGTGTACGGACGCGTTCAAGCGTGGCCGCTACATCGCGGCCCGAATCGGTGTCGACCTGCAGGCTGGCCAGCAGCACCCAGAAGGCGCCTGGCTCCAGTCCATCACTCTTCCAGCCGTTGTCGAACAGGGCCTTGAGCACCTCGCGCCGGCGCGCAGGCTGGTCGCGCAGCGTGTACTGCAGGAAGCTGACCATCTGGGTATCGAATTCGAGCGGCTCGCGCGCATGCGCCGTGGCCTGCAGAAGATGGGTGACGGCCAGGTCGTTCTGGTCTTCGCTCAGATCGACCCACACCAGCGGCATCAAGGCCTCTACGTCGCCCGGATCGACCGCCAGTGCC
This sequence comes from Stenotrophomonas sp. ZAC14D2_NAIMI4_6, assembly GCF_003086875.1. Taxonomy (NCBI): domain Bacteria; kingdom Pseudomonadati; phylum Pseudomonadota; class Gammaproteobacteria; order Lysobacterales; family Lysobacteraceae; genus Stenotrophomonas; species Stenotrophomonas sp. ZAC14D2_NAIMI4_6. The sequence continues at coordinate 528,852 of NZ_CP025996.1, forward strand.
ATCTGCAGGTAGCGGCGGGCCAGAGGGTTGTCATGCTGCAGGTACGCGGTCACGCCGCCAACCCGCGCGCCCTCGGCACGCGCTTCGGGTGCGAGTGTGGCCAACTGCGGATCGTCGATCAGTTTCTCGAATTCGACCATCGCGCCCAGCGTGTTGCCGCTAGTGGCGGTGCTCTGCGCGTTCTCCCAGCGCTGCTGGAACGTGGTGGCGGCGGTGCTGTCGGCAGCCCCCGCAGCAAAAGGCGCAGCCAGCAGGATGGCGGACAGCGCAAGTGGCAGCAGGCGGGCAGGGGACATGGCGGTTCCATCCTTGGCGTGAGCGCTGATTGAAACCCGCCGCGCGGCTGGCGGCAAGCAAGGGCCGGGTAGCCGGCGCTGCAGGTGGTGGCACAACGACAGTGCAGCGACTATGGTCGTGGGCTGAAATCGGCAGGGATGATGCGTAGCGATGGCACAGCGGCAGTGGTGGATGGTGGGCGTGGTGGTGGTGACCGCAGCGGCGTTGGCCGCCACCTGGTGGCCTGACCGGGACCCCGAGGCATCCGCACCCGCTGGGCCGCAACCCACGCCCCTGGCCTGGACGGCGCAGATCGAAACGCTGGCCGGCGATGGCCATCCCGGCAATCGTGATGGCGCGGCCGCGCAGGCGCGCTTCGCCGACCCCTACGCGGTGGTGCGCACGGCGCAGGGCGCGGTGTACTTCACCGACGCCGGCGACAACAACCGTATCCGCCGCTGGTGGCCCGATGGCCGCGTGCAGACCGTGGCCGGGCAGGGCGAGGGGCGCGTGGACGGCCCGGCGCTGCAGGCCAGCTTCCACACGCCTTCGGGCATTGCCGCCGATGCGCAGGGCAACCTGTACGTGGCCGACACCGGCAACCACGCGATCCGGCGCATTTCTGTCGACGGGCAGGTGACCACGCTGGCCGGCGGCGAGCAGGGGTATGCCGATGGACCCGCCGCACAGGCACGCTTCGATGGGCCGATGGGCATCGCCGTGGATGCGCAGGGCCAGGTGTTCGTGGCCGATACCTGGAACGACCGCATCCGCGTGATCGGCACCGATGGCCAGGTGCGGACCCTGGCCGGTGGCGACCGCCCGGGGTTCACCGATGCGATCGGTGGCGAAGCGCGGTTCGATACCCCGGTGGCGCTGGCCTTCGATGCGCATGGCGCGCTGCTGGTGGCCGATCTGTTCAACAACGCGGTGCGCCGCGTGGGCGCCGACGGCGCGGTCAGTACGCTGGTGAGCAGTGGTGGGGTGATGAACGCCCCGCTGTCGTTGGCCACGACCCACGATGGCGTGCTGTACGTAGGCGACCTGGATGGGCGCGTGCTGCAGATCACCCCGCAGGGCCACCAGATTGCGCTGCTGGGCAACGACCGCCTGCCCCGCCTGGCGCGGCCCAGCGGTCTGGCCGTGGATGCCGATGGCAGCGTGCTGGTGGCTGATTCGACTGCCTACCGCCTGCATCGCCTGCGCCCGCTGCCAGTGGGCGAGCTTCCTGCACCGGCCCTGGTGGGTCCGGCCGCCGATGCCGGGTTGCCCGATACGGGCGGACGCTGGCCGCTGGCACCGCAGGACGGCTGGCACGAAGTGGTGGGCACGCTGGGCGAGGTACGTGGCAACTTCAAGGGTGAGAGCCGCCACCACCTGCACGGCGGTTTCGATGTGCGCGGTGACGTGGGGCAGACCGTGCTGGCCATCGCCGAGGGCAAGATCAGCAGCCCGATCGCCGCGTGGAGCCTGGGCGGGCAGGGCGAAGGCCTGGCGGTGGATCGCCTGAAGTACATCCACATGCGCGTGGGCCGCACGCCGCGCGGTGAGCCCTTCGATGCACGCTGGCAGCCGTTGTACGCCGACGACGGAACGCTGGAGCGCATCCGCGTGCGTCGTGGTACGCGCATCCACGTGGGGGATCGGCTGGGCAGCATCAACAGCCAGGCGCACGTACACCTGGCACTGGGCACCGGTGGTTTTGAGACCAACGCGGTGGCACTGGGCTTCCACAACTACGCCGACCACTTCGCCCCGCGTATCACCGACGTGGCGTTGCTGGACGACAACGACCAACCCATGGCGCCGGGCAGCGACGGCGTGGTGATGGTGGCGCGGCAGGGGCGTGGCGTGCAGATCGTGGTGGAGGCGTGGGACCAGGTGGACAACAACCTGCCGCGCCGCCGGCTGGGGCCGTACCAGGTGGGTTACCAGATCCTGGATGGCAACGGCCAGGCGTTGCAGGGCTACGAGCAGCCGCGCTGGAACATCGTGTTCAACCGCATGCCGCCACAGAATCTGGCGGCGAAGGTGGCCTATGCACCGGACAGCGGCATTACCGTGCATGGCAGCGCGGTCACCCGCTTCCGTTACCTGGTGACCAACACCGTGCGCGATGGCCTGATGGAAACCGGGCGCTGGCAGCCGGCGGCGCTGCCGCCGGGCGAGTACATCGTGCGTGCCAGTGCGCGTGACTACAGTGGCAACGAAGGCGTTGGCCGGCGCGAGGTCAGGGTGCGGCTGCTGCCGTAGCGGCGGGCGCGCCGCAGCGTTCGCGTTCGGCGTTCATGTCTTCCAGCGGCCGCACTTCGATGCTGCCGAAGCGTGCCCAGGGGAAGTCGCGGGCAATGGCCATGGCCTCGTCGCGGTTGCGCGCCACGATCAGGTTGAAGCCGGCCAGCAGTTCGCGGGTTTCGGCGAAGGGGCCATCGAGCACGCGGCTGTGGCCGTCGCGCACGCGCAGGGTCTGTGCGGTGTCCACCGGCTGCAGTTTCTGTGCGGCCAGCAGGGTGCCTTCGGCCTGCAGCTGGTCGGCGTGGGCCAGGCAGTCGCGCATCAGCGCGTTGAACTCTTCGCTGGGCAGGGCCTGCAGCAGGGCGGGCTCGATGTAGATCAGGAGCAGGTACTGCTGCATGGGATGGTCCTGGCGTGGCGGGCGGGGTGACCATGATGGCGCAGGTCTGCGCGGAATCATGCTGCAGCGCGAGAAGCGCGCCTTCGGCGGGGAACGGCGAACGGCGGAGCCCCTCCGTGGTGGGTGGTTTGTCGCGAGAAGCTGGGCTTGCTGGTTTGGGCCGGGCGGGTGGGGTTGGCGGGGACGCCGTGAATCCATCCGTGGAGGCTTAGCCGCGCCATCCATGGCGCGGATACCCCGCCAACCCCACCCGCCCGGCCCCAGACAAGTTCACGCGGCCGACCCACCACGGGAAATCACAAGCAAAAGCGAAAAGCGGGTCGCTTCGCTCCGTGGCCGGCACCGCGCGCAGACCGCCTTCGCTTTTGCTTTTGCCTTTTTCTCTTGATCTACCGTGGTGGGTCAGCCGCGTGAACCTGTCCGAGGCCGGTGGGGGTGGGGCCGCGGGACCGCAGGCGCCATGGATGGCGCCTACGAGCCTCCATGGATGGATTCACGGCGTGTCCCGTGGCCCCACCCCCACCGGTCCAACCCAGAACCCCCAGCTTTCAGCGACCAACCCCACCCCACCACGGAGGGGCTCCGCCGTTCGCCGATCCCCGCCGAAGGCGCGCTCTACGCGAGGAAAAGAATCTGCCAGGAACGTGTCGATTCCCCGCTGTGCTTTTGCTTTCGCCTTTTTCTCTTGATCTACCGTGGTGGGTCAGCCGCGTGAACCTGTCCGAGGCCGGTGGGGGTGGGGCCGCGGGACCGCAGGCGCCATGGATGGCGCCTACGAGCCTCCATGGATGGATTTACGGCGTGTCCCGTGGCCCCACCCCCACCGGCCCAGCCAGCGATCCCAGATAGCGACCCACCACGGAGGGGCTCCGCCGTTCGCCGACCCCCGCCGAAGGCGCGCTCTCCGCGGGAAAAATAATTTCCAGGAACCTGTCGATCCCCGTCCTCCTCGTTCGTTGTAAGAGTGAAGGGCGCGCCACTGCCGCCCACCGGAGACCGACATGAAAGTGATGGTGATCGTCAAAGCCAGCGCCGATTCCGAAGCCGGGCGCATGCCCAGCGCAGCGGAACTGACCGCCATGGGCGCCTACAACGAACAACTGGTCGCCGCCGGCATCATGCTCGCTGGCGAAGGCCTGCACGCCACCGCCCGCGGCCATCGCATTCAGTTCGGTGACGGTGCCCCGGCCGTGCAGCCCGGCCCGTTCGGCCCGGCCGAGCAGCAGATCGCCGGCTTCTGGCTGTGGGAAGTACGGTCGCTGGACGAAGCCATCGAGTGGGCGCGGCGCGCGCCGTTCAAGCACGGTGATGCCCTGGAACTGCGCCCGCTGATCACCGCCGAGGACTTCGGCGAGGCTTTCACCCCCGAATTACAGCAACAGGAACAGCGTCTGCGGAACCAGATCGACGCTTGAGCCCGCCGTAGTGCCATCGCCGGGTACGCCCCGGCACCCACGCCCCCGCCTTCCCAATGGAGCAATGCCATGAAACTGATTCCCTTCCTTGGCTTCAGCGGCCAGACCCACGATGCCATGGCGTTCTACGCCAAGGCGCTGGGCGGCCAGGTCACGTCGGAAATGAAGTACCGCGACATGCCGCCGTCCGATGAGCCCGGCTGCAGCGAGATGCCGCCGGAAACGTTGGACCACGTGGCGCACAGCCAGCTGGAGATCGGTGCGGCGATCCTGATGGCCGCCGATGGTCCCGGCGGCGAAGGTGGCAGCGCCACCACCATCAACGTGGACGTGGACAGCATCGAGGAGGCCGAACGCGTGTTCGCCGCGCTGGCCGAAGGTGGCCAGGTGCAGATGCCGATTGCCGAAACCTTCTGGGCACACCGCTGGGGCATGTTGATCGACCGCTTCGGCAAGCCGTGGATGGTCAACTGCATGAAGCAACCGTAACCGGCCCTCCCTTAAACCCAAGGAAAGCAGACCATGAGTGCAGCGCAACCGCAGATGATCTTCGTCAACCTGCCCGTGCAGGATCTGGAGGCGTCCAAAGCGTTCTTCAGCGCCCTGGGCTACCAGTTCAATCCCGCGTTCACCGACGAGAACGCGGCCTGCATGGTCATCAGCGAAAGCATCTTCGTGATGCTGCTGGTGAAGCCGTTCTTCCAGCAGTTCACCACCAAGGCCATTGCCGATGCACAGGCCAGCACCGAGGTGATCACCTGCCTGTCGGCGGACAGCCGCAAGGCGGTGGATGCGCTGGTGGACAAGGCGCTGGCGGCCGGTGCCCGCGAACCGCAGCCGGCGCGCGATTACGGCTTCATGTACCAGCGTGGCTTCCAGGACCTGGATGGCCATCTGTGGGAGATCGCGCACATGGACGGTGAACCGGGGTGAGCGGCACGCTTGTAGGGCCCGGCCGTTGATGCTGTGATCGGCACATGACCGAGCCCACCCTGACCCAGCGCATGGACACCCTGTGGCGAATGGAATCGCCCGTGCTGATCGCGCGCCTGGCACGGCTGCTGGGCGGTGACGTGGGCCGTGCCGAAGAGCTGGCCCAGGACACCTGGCTGGCCGCGCTGGAGCGCTGGCCGGCGCAGGGCATGCCGGACAACCCGGGGGCCTGGTTGATGACCACCGCACGCAACCGTGCCATCGATGTGCTGCGCCAGCACCAGCGGGTGGCCCAGCAGCACGCGCAGTGGGGCGAGCTGCTGCACCCGGCCGCGCTGCCCGCGCCCGATGACAACCACATGCTGGAAGACGACCTGGGCGACGATCTGCTGCGGTTGATGTTCGTGGCCTGCCACCCGCTGCTGCCGGCCGATGCCCGGGTGGCGCTGACCCTGCGCCTGCTGGGTGGCCTGACCACGGTGGAGATCGCCCGCGCGTTCCTGCAGCCGGAGCCCACCATCGCCCAGCGCATCGTGCGCGCCAAGCGCACGTTGGCGCAGAAGCAGGTGCCGTATGAGGTACCGCGCGCCGACGCGCTGCCGGAGCGGCTTGGTTCGGTACTGGAAGCGATCTACCTGATCTTCAACGAGGGCTACGCGGCCAGCGCCGGTGATGACTGGATGCGCCCGGCGCTGTGCGAGGAAGCCCTGCGACTGGCCCGCATCCTGGCCCATCGCATGCCAGCACCGCCGGTGCTGGGCCTGTTGGCGCTGATGGAACTGCAGGCCTCGCGCGCGGCATCTCGGGTGGACGCGCAGGGCATGCCGGTGCTGTTGGACCAGCAGAACCGCGCGCGCTGGGACTGGCTGCAGATCGCGCGTGGGCAGCAGGCGCTGGCGCAGGCCTTGGCCGCCGGCGGCCAGCACGATACCTACGTGCTGCAGGCGCAGAATGCCGCCTGCCATGCCGCCGCGCGGCAGGCGGTGGACACCGACTGGGCACGCATCGCGGCGCTGTACGCACAGCTGCTGCAGGTGATGCCGTCGCCGGTGGTGGCACTGAACCGCGTGGTGGCGGTATCGCGCAGCGATGGCGCGTTCGCGGCCTGGGCGCTGCTGCAGCCGCTGCTGGTGGATGCACGGCTGCAGGGCTATGCGCCGCTGCAGGTGGTGCGCGGCGAGCTGTTGCTGCAGTTGGGCAGGGAGGCAGATGCGCGTGACGCATTTGCCATGGCGGCGGCACAGACCCCCAATGCCGCCGAGCGCGCGGTGTTGCGGGAAAGGGCCGGCCACGCCCCGGAAAACTGAAGCCGACCAAGGCAGCACTTGTGGGCGGGCGCCTGAGCGGCTATGTTTCGCGCCCAGCAAACGTGAACGCGTTCGCATTCCGTGTCTAGACCCAGGAGCGGTTGGATGTTTTCAAGGACGAAGAGCGCGCCGCGCGCTTTTGCGCGCCTGCTTGCCTATGCGTTGTGCCTGGCCGTCTGGCCGCTGGCAACCCAGGCCGCAGAGAAATCACAGCAGGCCTACTGGGCCGGTTTCGCCTATACCGCCGATGCCGCCGCCGTAAAGGCGACCACGCCGCACGCGCAGGCAGTGCTGGAATCGCGCGGCCTGCTACCGTTGAACCAGACCCTGTGGCAGGCACTGCAACGCCGCAAGCCGGCGCAGCTGGAGCTGATCGATCAGCCTGTGGCCATGCTGGACGGCACCACCAGCGCCACCGTGCTGGCCGCCGCGCTGGACCGCGAAGTGGTGTCGGTCGAGCCGATCGGCAACCAGTACAAAGTGCTGGTGGAAGTGGCCCTGCAGGCGCTGTTCTTCGACTTCCGCGAGCGCCAGGTGATTGCCTCCTATCCGCTCACCCTGCAGCGCATTGACGTGCAGGATTACCGCCCGGACCGCGACGATATCGACGCGATCGTGGCCGACCTGCTGTACGGCAGCGCCGATACCAGCCTGTCGCAGGTGCTGGCCCAGGCCCTGGCCCAGGCAAAGTTGCCGGAAGCGGCCACGCGCCGCCTGCAGGTGGGCGCGGTCACCCTGTCCGATGCCACGCTGGCCAAGCTGCCGGACCCGAAGTGGGCCGACACGCTGCGCGCCACCCTGGCCCACGAGCTGTCCAAGACGCTGTCGTCCAACACCGGCGTCGGCCTGCTGCCGCCAGCCTCGGGCCAGGCGATCGGCGGTGCCATGGCCGCGCGCTTTGCCGACGGCAAGGTCTACCAGCTGAAGATTCCCGAGGCCGATTACCTGATCAGCGTGCAGGTGGATGCGCTGAAGAACGGCGTGATCGAAGAAACCCCGGCGATGAAGACGATGCTGTTCGGCGCGTTCTTCACCGCGAAAGTGACCGAGCCGTTCTCGGGCAAGGTCTATTTCGAACAGCCGCTGCGCAAGGGCGCCACCAAGGTGGTACCGGTCACGCAGTGGCAGGTTGACCAGTGGTCGGCCAGTTACGAAACCCTGCTGGCGGGCTTTGATGCCTTCGCCGGCGCCGCCGCCAAGCGTGCCGATTCGCGCACCTGGCTGGACGAACAGAAGCCGGGCGGCCGCCCGTTGCAGCAGCAGACCCAAGCCCTCCAGGAGTTGATCAAGTCATGTCGTTGATGCGTACCATCCTGCTCATCCTCATCGCCCTGGTGGTGGCTTCGCCGGTGGCGGCGCAGTCCGCCAGCTCGCGCGGCACCGGTTCGGCCAGCTACAGCCTGCGCCTGAGCGCCGGCACCCGCGCCGAAGCCCTGGAAAAGGCCAAGGTGAATGCACTGGAGGCGTACATCGCCGAAACCGGTGCGGCCAAGCTGCGCCTGTTCGAAGCGCGCCGCGCCGAGTTCATCGGTGAAATCGACCGCTACGTGCTCAGCGCCGTACAGCTGTCGGACAACGAAGACAAGAAGGCCAAGACCTACAGCGTGACCGTGCGTGCGGAAATCAACACCACGCTGCTGCAGACCAAGCTGGATGCCGGCTCGGCCGTGGCCGGCGCCACTGCGGCACAGCGTTCGCTGCTGACCTTCCTGTTCATGGCGCGCTCGCAGGACACCGTGCAGTCGTTCCAGGACAAGGAATACCGCCGTGCCGACGTGAGCACCAGCTACAGCGAGAACACCCGCGAAGGTGATTCGTTCCGTGGCAACTCGGTCAGCACCAACGGCAGCATCAACCAGAACGGCTCGATGTCGGTCACCACCGGCGGCAGCACCACCGCGCGCAGCGACAACATCAGCTGGAAGGTGGCCAATGCGGCTGAGGTGAACACCGCCATGACCGGTGCCTTCAGTGCCGCCGGCTATGAAGTGGTGGAAGCGGAATACGTGGAAGGTGAGTCGCGCGGCCTGCTGAACATCGAACGCATCCGCAAGGATTTCAGCACCGGCAACGATCTGGCCCCGGCCACCCTGCGCGATACCGCCAACGGCATCCGCGCGGCCAACATTCCGTACATCGCTGTGGGCACGCTGGACGTGGGCATGCGCGATCGCGATCCGGCCAGCGGCAACACCCGCGTGTTCGTCACTGTTACCGGCAAGGTGCTTGACGTGACCGGTCGCTTCCCGCGCACCGTGTCGTCGGTGGGCCCGGTGCAGTACTCCGGTACCGGCCCGAACGAAACCGTGGCCCGTACCAACGCGCTGCAGCTGGCTGCTGAAAAGGCGGCGCAGCAGATGATCAACGAACTGAACGTCAAGGCGGTTCGCTGATCCGCCACCCCGGTGGGTGCCGAGCTTGCTCGGCATCGCCCCGGGGTCACCGATTCCCCACGTGCCGCACCGCGGCCGTCTCTCTCATAAAGGAAATTCCATGATCCGCACTACCGCTCTTGCCGTGGCCATTGCCGCCGCCACCCTGTCGATGCCGGCCCACGCTGGCCTGGGCAAGCTGAAGGATCTGGCCGGTGCCGCCACCGGCACCTCCGCCAGCGCCTCCAGCGCCGCTGCACCGGACGAAGCCGCGCAGGAAGCGCTGGTGCGCCGTTTCGTCAGCTCGCAGTCGCATTCGCTGCAGGCGCAGACCTCGTTCGCACGTGCCTTCGGCCTGGCCGAGCAGGTGCAGCTGCTGGAAGCCGAGCGCCAGGCGCTGTCGTCCGGTTCGGTGAGCGTGGATGCCATGAAGAAGTCCGTCTCGGTGAGCGAGTCGGCCCAGGCCGCCATCGATGAGCGCGTGGCCGCGCAGCCGGAACTGAGCGCCGAATCGAAGCAGCACTACGCCGAAGGCCTGGTGTCGATGCTGGCCTCGGCCGCCGAAGCACAGAAGCTGGGCGGCGAAGCCGGTAACTTCACCGCGGGCATGAAGAACCTGGGCGCCACCCAGCTGGCCACCGTGGGCCGCAAGCTGGCCGCCGGTGCCTGGGTGGCCAAGGAATCGCCGGGCTTCATCAAGGGCCTGTACAGCTCGTCCAAGTCGGCCGTGACCTTCGCCAAGAAGAGCAAGGTGAAGGTGCCGTCCAACGCCGATTCGCTGCTCGACAGCCTCTGATCGCAGGTCCATGTCCATGCGCACCACTACCCGACTGATCGGCCTGGGCCTGGCCGCTGCCTTGCTGGCGGCCTGTGGCGACAAGGAAGCCCCGGCGGCGGACACCGCGCCGGCCCCCGCCAAGGAAAAGGCGGCCAGCGCGCTGGCCAGCAACGCACCGGCCGATGACGCGCCGTTGCGCGGCACGCCGGATTTCGGCGGCACCACCCAGGTCGCGCGCGAGGCCGACGGTATCGGCAGCACGCCGGAACTGGCGGTGCTGGCTGCCTTGCAGTCGGCGGTGGCGCAGGTCAATGGCGTGCGCGTGGCCAGCCAGATGCAGGGCCTGCGCGCAGGCCTGCATGTGGACGTGGATGGGGAACACGTCGGCGATATCCGCGCCGACGCGTTCACCCAGCAGATGATTGCCGGTTCGCAGGGTGCGGTGCTGGGCTATGAAATCCTGTCGCAGGACGAAGTGCGGCAGCTGGATGAAGAGACCATTGCCCGCGTGCGCGCCAGCGATGAAGGCTGGAGCTTCAAGGGCTCGGCCTCGGCCAGCGCGTCGGGCCAGGCCTCGGCGAAGGCCTCCGGCGGCGGTGGTTCGGCCGAAGCCAGCTACAAGGAAAACTACGAAGAGAACGTGCAGGTGGACGCCAAGCGCGGCGCCAGCTCGTTCGATTCGGACGTGACCCACCGCAGCATGCGCAGCTACTGGAAGGTGCGCGTGCGTGCACAGATTGCCCAGTACCGCGCGCCGGACGAACAGGGCAAGCCGAAGATCGTGGTGGCCCTGCCGCGCACCAAGTCCGGCAGCTATGCCGTGGGCGATGGTCGCGTGGATGCCGGCGAAGTAGCCGATGCCATTCGCGCGCGCCTGTCCGATACGCTGACCCAGACCCAGCGCTTCATCGTGCTGGACCGCGAGTTCGGCGATGAGTTGCAGGCCGAGATCGACCACATCAACAGCGGCAACGTGCGCCTGCAGGACACTGCACGCATCGGCCAGCAGTTGGCGACCGATCTGATCCTGATTCCCACCATCGAACGCTTCGAGTACCCGCGCAGTGTGCGCAACCTGCGCATGTCCGATCGCCAGGTCACCTCGTATTCCGGTGGCGGCCGCATCACCCTGCGCCTGGTCAACGCCACCACCGGCCAGGTGGTGATGTCCGACAGCTTCGACCACCAGCTGGCCTCGACCGGCCCCAGCACGCTGCCGCGCGTGGTCAACGGCCGCAACATGGCCGCCTCGATGATGGAATCGTTGTCCGGGCAGATCGGCACGACCATCGTCACCACGTTGTTCCCGGTGTCGGTGGTGTCGGTGGACGGCGACCAGGTGGTGCTGAGCCAGGGCGGTGAAACGCTGCAGGCCGGCCAGCGCTGGCAGGCCGTGCGCCTGGGCGAAGAACTGAAGGACCCGCAGACCGGTCGTTCACTGGGCCGCAGCGAGCACCCGTGCTGCACCATCCGCGTGGATCGCGTGGCCGCGCAGACCTCATACGGCACCATCGAAGACGGTGTGGACGCCACCCGTGGTGGCTTCCGCCCGGGCCAGATCGAGCTGCGGCAGAAGCTGGGCAGCAAGTCGGCCACCGCGGCTGCCACGGCAAGCGCATCGGCGGCACCGGCCGCCAGCGCGCGCCCGACGGCCAAGCCCAAGCCCAAGGCCGCTGCCGCTGCCGCACCGGCAGAAGACCCGAACTGGTAAGACATCGCGCGGGGTCAGATCCCTTTCCCATCGGGAAAGGGCTCTGACCCCTTCGTGTTACCAGAGCGAGACGTCAGTCGAGCATGGCTCGACTCTACAGGGGGGCGGGGCGCAGCCCTGCCGAACCCCTTACACTCCGGTAGGTTTGTCCTGCTGGAGAGAGCAATGAAACGAGTGGCACTGGGCCTGCTGGCCCTTTCGGTAAGCAGCGCATTGATGGCGGCCACGCCGAAGTTCGATGGCGCGCGTATTTCCGCCGATGTGAAGGAGCTGGCCTCCGACGCGTATGAAGGCCGTTCGCCGGCCACCGCCGGCGAAGAGAAGACCATCGCCTACCTCAGCAAGCAGTTCGCCGACGCCGGCCTGCAGCCGGGCGGCGACCTGAAGGATGGCAAGCGCCTGTGGACCCAGGCCGTGCCGCTGCTGAAGGGCGATATCGTCGGCGCGCCGCAGTTGGCGCTGCACCAGGGCGGCAAGACCGTGGCGCTGCAGCAGGGCAAGCAGATTGCCGTGCGCGCGGCCATGAACGGTGCCAGCGCAGTGGATATCAGCAAGGCACCGCTGGTGTTCCTGGGCTATGGCGTGAAGGCGCCGGAGCGCAACTGGGACGACTTCAAGGGCGTGGACCTGAAGGGCAAGATCGCCGTGGTGCTGATCAACGACCCCGACTTCGAGACCGGCAAGGGCGACTTCGACGGCAAGGGCATGACCTGGTACGGGCGCTGGCCGTACAAGTACGAAGAGGGTGCCCGCCAGGGCGCGCTGGGCGTGCTGATCGTGCATGAGACCGCGCCGGCATCCTACGGCTGGGCCACCGTGGCTGGTTCCAACACCAACACCATGTTCGACGTGGTGCGTGACAACCCCGCCGACACCCATCCGACGCTGGAAGGCTGGATCCAGCGCGATCTGGCGGTGGACCTGTTCCGCTCGGCCGGCCTGGATTTCGAGGCGCTGAAGAAGAAAGCGCAGCAGCGCGACTTCACCCCGGTGCCGCTGACCGGCGCCAGCCTGGATGCGAAGTACGCGGTGAAGACCGAGGTGATCACCTCGCACAACGTGGCCGCGCGCCTGGAAGGCAGCCGCCACCCGGACGAGACCATCGTCTACAGCGCGCACTGGGACCACATTGGCGTGGGTGAGCCCGATGCCCGTGGCGACCGCATCTTCAACGGCGCGCTGGACAACGCCAGCGGCACCGCTTCGCTGCTGGAACTGGCCCGTGGCTTCGCCAAGGGCAAGCGCCCGGAACGTTCGGTGCTGTTCCTGGCGGTCACCGCCGAGGAAAAGGGCCTGCTGGGTTCGGAGTACTACGCCACCCACCCGCTGTACCCGCTGGAAAAGACCGTGGCGATGATCAACATGGACGGCATGGCCCCGTTCGGTCCGTCGCGTGATTTCGGCATCTACGGCACCGCGCGCTTCGAGCTGCTGGACCAGCTGAAGGACGTGGCCAAGGGCTGGGACATCCGCTACACCCCCGACCCGAAGCCGGAAGCGGGCCTGTTCTTCCGTTCCGACCACTTCTCGTTTGCCAAGCGCGGCGTGCCGGCACTGTCCTGGTCGGCCGGGCAGGACTGGGTGGACGGTGGCGTGGCGGCGGGCAAGAAGGCGTCCGACGATTACACCGCCAAGCGCTACCACCAGCAGGGCGACGAGTGGCAGCCGGATTGGGTGTTCGCCGGTGCGGCACGCGACCTGGAAGTGCTCTACACGCTGGGCAGCCAGCTGGCCAACTCGCGCAGCTGGCCGAACTGGAGCACCGACGAGTCGTTCCGCGCCGTGCGTGACGCCAGCGCCGACCAGCGCAAGTAAGGCAAGGCGGGGTGCTGCCCCACCACCTACCGGTAGCGCCGGGCCATGCCCGGCGTTGCTGTAACAGCTTCCATCCCCGCTTTCCGGGGCTTCGTCGCAGGCCGCTTGTCTGCCCGGCGCGCCGGCCTATGCTCGCCTCACCCCTTCCCACCAAGGCACTGCCGTGTTCGCCAGCCTTACTCTCATTGTCCGTCATCTGTTGGCCTGGGCCGTGGCGTTGCTGGTGGCGGGCATGGTCTGGAGCGGCATCTTCAGCGGCATGAACGATGGCCCGGGCTGGATCTTCGGCCTGCTAGCGATGTTCCTGATGATTACCGCGCTGGGCAGCGCCATTACCCATGTGCGCCGGGTGTGGATGGTGGCCGGCAAGCTGGACGGCAGCACCCTGTCTGGCCGCCAGCGGCGCCAGGTGGAACTGCCCATGGACGCCGGCCAGGCCTACGCGGTGGTCGAGGCGGCGGTGGCCGAGCTGCCGCGCGTGGAAGACGTGGAAAATTCGGCTGGCAGCCTGCAGGTGCGCGCCTACGTGCGCCGCGTGGACCCCTGGAATGGCCGCCAGCCCTCGCGCTGGAATCTGCCGGCGCGGCTGGCGATCAAGCGCAACAGCGTGCAGGCCACGGTCACTCCGGGGCAGGGCACCAGCACGGTCACCCTGCTGTTCGAACCCGATGCCGGTTGGTGGGCCGATCTGCTGGCGCTGGATGAAGGCAGCAACTACGAGAACGCCGAAGCGGTGACCCGCGCGATCAGCCGCCGGGTGGCCGACCAGCGCCGCGACGAACAGGCCGCTGCCGAACAGACCCAGGTGGAAAAGGAACTGTCGGTGGCACGCCTGAACCTGCTGCACGCACAGGTGGAACCGCACTTCCTGTACAACACGCTGGCCAATGCACAGGTGCTGACCCGCACCGATCCAGGCCGCGCCGAGCAGATGCTGGGGCACCTGATCCAGTACCTGCGCAGTTCGCTGCCGCAGGTGGATGAATCGGTGTCGACCCTGGGCGTGGAGCTGGAACGCACGCGCGCCTATCTGGAAATCCTGCGCATCCGCATGGGCGCGCGGTTGGCGGTGGAAGTGCAGGTGCCCAACGAACTGCAGGGCGTGCACCTGCCGGCCATGGCCCTGCAGACGCTGGTGGAAAACGCGATCAAGCACGGCCTGGAGCCCAAGCCGGGTGGCGGCACGATCTGGATCCTGGCGCGTGGCTTCGATGACCACGTGACCGTGACGGTGGCCGACGATGGGCTGGGCTTCGGCCAGGGCACCAGCGGCACCGGTATCGGCCTGAAGAACCTGCGCGAGCGCCTGCGCCTGACCTGCGGCGAGCAGGCCGGCGTGGCGATCGTGGCCAACTTCCCCTCGGGCGTGGCCGCTACCATGACCCTGCCGCAGCCGGCCAAGGAGCGCACCCATGCCGCTTGAAGCCCTGATTGCCGAAGACGAAGAACTGCTGCGCCAGGCACTGGTGGACCAACTGGCGCGGCTGTGGCCGGAACTGAAGCTGGTGGCCGCGTGCGAGGACGGCGCCAGCGCGCTGGAGCAACTGTCCGAGAAACAGCCGGACATCGCCTTCCTGGATATCCGCATGCCGGGCATCAGCGGCATCGAAGTGGCCCGTTCGCTGTCCGAACTGAGCCCGCGCACGCAGGTGGTGTTCGTGACCGCCTACGACCAGTACGCCATCGATGCGTTCGAACAGGGCGCGATGGACTACCTGCTGAAGCCGGTCAGCGATGAGCGCCTGCTGGCCACGCGCGAACGCATCCTGTCGCGCCTGCCATCCACGCGCCAGGACGATGCCGTGCTGGAGCGGTTGCTGCAGCGCCTGGGCCCGTCGCAGGCGCAGCCCGAGCGTCCGCCGCTGGCCTGGATCACCGCCAGCAATGGCCGCGAAACGCAGCTGATCATGCTGGATGACGTGGTCTATTTCCGCGCCGACAACAAGTACACCACGGTGGTGACCGCCGAGGGCGAGAGCCTGCTGCGCACGCCGCTGCGAGAGCTGCTGGAGGCGCTGGACCCGCAGCAGTTCCGGCAGATCCACCGTTCCACCATCGTGCACATGAAGGCGGTGGCGGCGGTCAGCCGCGACGATACCGGCAGGGGCGTGCTGCGCCTGCGCCAGCGCCCGGAAACGCTGGTGGTCAGCCAGCCGTTCATGAGCCTGTTCCGCGGCATGTAGCAGGCGCCAGAAAGAACAATGCCACGGTGGCAGTGCACGGTGGCATTGTGGCTCCCCCCGCTTTCCGGGTGATCAGAACGCCGGTTGCAGCGTCATGTCGTGGTGGTGTTCGGTCTCGCCCACATGATTCAGGCGGCCCACCAGTTCCGAGTGCTGCTTCATGCGCCCGATCTCGGTCATGATGCGGATGTCTTCGTGGCGCAGTTCGCGCCTGGCGGTGACCGCCTGCTTGTAGTCCAGCACTTCCGGATAGTGCTCGGCCAGGTCCAGCGCTTCGGCCACGCATTCCACGCTGTCGGCACTGGAGCTGATGCGCGCGCGGCTGTTGAAGGCCTTCATCCAGCGTTCGAAGCCGGCGGTATGGTCGAACATGTTGGCCATGAACCAGATGACGAACAGGATCGACACCCACGAGCCGAACACGATCACCACGCGGGTGAAGGTGATATGGAAGTCGTCGCGCCACAGGTAGTTGGCGATCAGGCCCAGGATCAGCAGCGACGCTGCCTGCCAACCCACGATGGAGGCCATCAGCCACTGGCACTTGGCCTTGGCCAGCACGGCCACCTCGTCGCGGATCTGCTGCTCGCT
Source organism: Stenotrophomonas sp. ZAC14D2_NAIMI4_6 (assembly GCF_003086875.1). NCBI lineage: Bacteria > Pseudomonadati > Pseudomonadota > Gammaproteobacteria > Lysobacterales > Lysobacteraceae > Stenotrophomonas > Stenotrophomonas sp. ZAC14D2_NAIMI4_6. Next base: position 544,868 of record NZ_CP025996.1, read on the forward strand.
CAGGTTGCGCCAGTGCGCGACCTGTTTTTCGAACGGGCTGCTGTACAGCTCGTTGTCCCGCAGCAGCATTCCCAAACCCTTGAACAAAGCAATCATGGCTGGCTCCTTTCTGGAACGTGCGTCGATCAGCATTGAACGATGTTGCGGATTCAGTTCTAGCACTTCCAGCGGCCGGTGCAATGGGCGCAAAGCGAAGGGGCGCAAGGGTTTTGCCTGAATGCGTGAAGATTGATGCGGTGCAGCATCGCATTCATAGGCTGCGACAAGATGTCGCAGGGTGAATCGTGCTGCGTGCGCACATGCTGCCGCGGCGCGGTCGTCGGGCTCGCCGCAGGGCGCCGGATCGCCCAGAATCAAGCCGGACCGCGCAGAACCCGGTCGATTCCGCCACCCACTGGACCCCGTATGCCGCCGTTGCTGCACCGCTTGACCCGCCCGGTTACCGCGCCCATCCGCCGCTGGGTACTCGACGCCTTCCCGCGTGGCCAGAGCGGTATTGATTACGACCACCCGCAGGGCGATCCCGGCTGGTTCGGACCGGACAGCATCACCTGGCGCGTGCATGCAGAACTGCCGTCCATGCTGGCCGGCGGGCTGTGCGCGCTGATGCTGCAGACCCTGCACCCGCGCGCGCTGGCCGGCGTATATGACCACTCCAATTTCCGCCAGGACCTGGTGGGGCGCTTGCGCCGCACCACGGCCTTCGTGGCCGGCACCAGCTACGCGCCCAGTGGCGAAGTGGAAACGCTGGTGGCCAAGGTGCGCCGCATCCATGCGCAGATCCGCGGCCGCACCGCACAGGGCCAGGCGTATGCGGCGGACGATCCGCACCTGCTGACGTGGGTGCACGTGACCGAGGCCTACGGCTTCCTGCAGGGCTACCGCCGCTATGGGCGCGAGGTTCCCGAAGCGATTGCTGACCGCTACTACGACGAGTACCGCTGCGTAGCCGAAGCGCTTGGCGCAGTGGACGTGCCGCGCAGCGAGGCGGAAGTGGCCGCGTACTTCTGTGCGCGCCAGCCCGAGTTGATGGCCGATGCGCGTTCGCGCGAAGTGCTGGAGGTGCTGTCCGCGGTGAACCTGCCGGTGCCGATTCCGGGGCTGTCACGCGCGGTGTTCCTGGGCGCCGGTGCAGCGCTGTTGCCGGACTGGGCCGAGGCGATGCTGGAACGCACGACTGCCCAGCGTGCGCAGGCGGCGGCTTCGGCGAAGCTGATGCAGGGCATGGCGCCGCTGTTCCGCCGCGCATTGCCCGATGGCCTGGCCACCCGGGCGTGCGCACGCATGGGCGTGCCAGTGGACGTATTGCGCGAGTGGCCGGCTGCGGGGTGATCCACGCTACGCGTGGACGGCACCCGGCGCCCCGTCTTGGGTAGGTGCCAACCTGGGTTGGCACAGCGTAGATCCACGCCATGCGTGGATGGGTGCCGGAAGGATCGTGCCAACCAAGGTTGGCACCCACCGACAGCGGGTGATGCGCGGCAAATTGTCTTTGGTAGGTGCCAACCTTGGTTGGCACAGCGTAGATCCACGCCATGCGTGGATGGGGTGCCGGAAGGATCGTGCCAACCAAGGTTGGCACCCACCAGAGGATGGGGTTGGCACCCACCAGAGCATGGGGTTGGCATCCACCAGAGCATCCCGCCCCCCGCAAACGAAACGGGCGCCTCGCGGCGCCCGTTCGCATCAAATCACCACACCTTGACCCGCTTTTCCGGGGCCAGGTACAGCTTCTGGCCGTCCTTCACTTCAAACGCCGGGTACCACGCATCGATGTTGCGCACGGTCAGCGCACGGAACTGGCCCGGTGCGTGCACGTCGGTCAGCAGCGAATTGCGCAGTGCCTGCTCGCGGCTCTTGCTGCGCCAGGCCTGGGCGAAGCCCAGGAAGAAGCGCTGGTCCGGAGTGAAGCCTTCCAGGGTCTGGCCCGGCTTGCCCTGCAGCGACAGCTGGTAGGCATCGTAGGCGGTACCTAGGCCGGCCACGTCGGCGATGTTCTCGCCCAGGGTCAGCTTGCCGTTCACGTGCACGCCCGGGAACGGTTCGTAGCTGCTGAACTGCGCGGCCAGCGCATCACCGGCGGCGTTGAACTGCTTCAGGTCTTCGGCCGTCCACCAGTTATGCAGCTTGCCGGTGGCATCGAACAGCGCGCCGGCGTTGTCGAAGCCGTGGCTGATCTCGTGGCCGATCACCGCGCCGATCGCACCGTAGTTCACCGCATCGTCGGCGGCACCGTCGAAGAACGGCGGCTGCAGGATCGCGGCCGGGAACACCAGGCGGTTTTCCAGCGGCACGTTCATCGCATTGATGGTCTGCGGCAGCATGGCCCACTCGCTGTGGTCCACCGGCTTGCCCAGCTTGGCGATGTTGCGCTCGTACTCGAAGCGTTCGGCACGCTGCGCATTGCCCAGCGGATCGTCGCGGCGGATCTCCAGGCCGGTGTAGTCACGCCACTTGTCCGGGTAGCCCATGCCCACGGTCAGGCCGGCCACCTTGGCCTTGGCGCTGGCCTTGGTCTGCGGTGACATCCAGGCCAGCGCGTCGATGCGCTTGGCGAAGGCGGCAATGATGTTCTTTGCCATCTCGTCGGCGCGTTCCTTGGTCTTCGCGTCGAAGTGCTTTTCCACGTAGCGCTTGCCGATGGCTTCGCCGACGGCGTGGTTGGCATCGTCCACCGCGCGCTTCCAGCGATCGCTCTGCTGCGGGGTGCCGCTGAGCGCGGTGCCGTGGAAGGCGAAGCGGGCGTCGGCGAAGGTCTTGGGCAGGTAGCTGGCGGCACGGTCCAGCGCGTGGAAGGTCATGTAGTCCTTCCAGGCATCCAGCGGCTCGGTGGCCACCAGCTTGGACAGGCCGGCCACGGCCTTGGGCTGCCAGACGATGAAGTCCTGCTGCTGGCCCAGCTTGGCCGCTTCCAGGAACGCGGCCCAGTCCATGCCCGGCGCCTTGGCGCTGAAATCGGCCTGGGTCCAGGGGTTGGCGCCCTTGGTTACGTCGTTGGTTTCTTCCTGGGTGGCATGCGCCTGGGCGATCTTGGTTTCCAGCGCCAGGATGCGCTGCGCCTTGCCGGCCGGGTCGGCCACGCCGGCCAGCTGCAGCACCTTGGCGATGTAGGCCTGGTACTGCTTGCGCAGCTCGGCCATGCGGCCATCGCCCAGGTAGAAGTCACGGTCGGGCATGCCCAGGCCACCCTGTACCAGATAGGGCGCGGTGCGGTCGGGCTGCAGCAGATCCACCGACACCCACAGGCCGAACAGGCGGTCGGTGTAGAAATTGGTGGCGTTCAGCAGGTCCACGTCGGCGCGCATGTCATCGCCCAGTGCACGGGCCAGGCCGGCCTTGTCGGTGATCGCACCGATGGCCTGCAGCTGCGGCTGCACCGGGGCCAGGCCGCGCTTCTCAATGCCGGCTTCATCCATGTAGGCGGCGTAGTAATCGCCGATCAGCTTGTCATCGCCGCTGGCCTGCGCGTTGCCGGCCGCACCTTCCAGGATGGCGCGGGTATCGGCCTGGGTCTTTTCGGCAATCACGTTGAAGCTGCCGAAGCGCGAACGGTCGGCCGGGATCTCGGTGTTCTTCACCCAGCTGCCGTTGGCGAAACCGAAGAAGTCATCGCCGGCGGCGATGCTGCGGTCCATGCCGCTGGCATCGAAGCCGAAGCTGCCCAGCATCGGCTTGGCGGCAGCCGGCGCGGCTTCGGCGGGGGCGGCCGTACCTGCCGCCGGCTCGGCCGGGCGATCGCAGGCGGCCAGGGACAGGCTGGCGAGAATGGCCAGCGCCAGGGTGGGACGGCGCAGCTTGGACATGGACTTCTCTTGCGACGGAAAACCCCAAGTCTAATCCTCTGCGGCAGCGCGGGACGCGCGCCAGCACGGGTTCGGGTGTGCGCGATCTGGCTGAACACGCGCCGCCGCGCTTCACGCAGTCATCGCGCTGGTGCATGCTGCGGGGTAGGGACCCACACAGGGAATGGCCCGCGGAGCAGGTGCAGGCGTCAAGAATGCCGCGCTGCGGCCGCTCTGGTCGGGGATGTGGAGGAATCGTTCGCGCATGAAGCCAGCTGTCTGCACAGGGAATACCGACCGATGCCCGCGCTGAAACGGGCGTTGGCCCGGCCGTTGCGTGCCATCACCTGGGGCGGCGTGGCGCTGGGCGTGCTGCTGGCCGTGGGCATGGCGGCCATGCTGGCCAACGACCACCAGCGCCGGCTGGAGGCTGCGCAGCGGCAGAGCCGCGCGCTGGCGGTGGGCAGTGAACGCCTGCTGGCGCTGGAGCTGCGCAACCTGGAACGGGCGCTGGCTGGGATTGCCGGCGATGCCGCCGAGCTGTTCAGCAACGTGCCGGCGCAGGCGCCGAAGCTGCTGGATGCGGCCATTGCCGGGGTGCTGCAGCGGCACGCCGAACTGCACAGCATCGTGGTGGTCGATGCCTACGGGCGCGCGCTGACCGGCGGTGCCGACGAACTGAAACTGCCGCTGTGGGCCGACCCGCAGCGGCGCGGGCAGGGCAGCGCGCTGTACCTGGGGCCGCCGCAACGCGCCGACGATGGCACCTGGGTGGTGCCGCTGGCTTTGCCGATGGCCGACGACCGCTGGCTGCTGGCGCGGCTGCGCTGTGGCGAGCTGCAGCGCATCATCGGCGGGCTGGACGTGGGCCCGAATGGCATGGTGTCGATCACCGATGCCGACGGCTTCATGCTGGCGCGCGTGCCCGATCCGTATGGCACGGTGGGCCGCCGCTACACCCTGCCGTACCGCAACCTGGTGGGCGGACCGGCGGTGGTGGAGCTGGGCAGCTTCCCCGGCGTGGTCGACCAGATTCCACGCATGTCCACCATCAGCACGCTGGAACACAGCCCGCTGGCGGTGCAGGTGGGGCTGGCCGATGCCGATGTGCTGGCCGCGTGGTGGCCCTACCTGCATGCGGCGGTGGCGATCCTGCTGACCTACGTGCTGGTGCTGCTGGGCCTGCTGTTCGCGATGCGCCGCAGCACCCGCAGCCAGCAGTGGATGGCGGCCGAACTGCGCACCGGCCACACCGAACTGCGCATGGCCCACCAGGTGGGCCGGGTCTGCACCTGGTACGTGGACGAAGACGCCGCGCTGCTGCACTGGTCGCCGCTGGCGCGCGAGATCTTCGGCGTGCAGACCGATGCCCTGCCGGTGGCCGAGTTCTTCGGGCGCGTGCACCGCGAAGATGCCGAACGGCTGCAGCACGCGTTCCATGAAGCGTTCGCGCGCGGCGCGGTGCTGGATGAAATGTTCCGCCTGGTGCTGCCCGGCGGCGATGTGCGCTGGGTGTCCGCGCGCGGGCAGCGGGTGGAACTGGCCGACAGCCAGCGGCGCATGATCGGTGCGCTGACCGACGTGAGCGAGCGCCATCTGGCGCGCGAACAGATGAACCAGGTCGAGCGCCGGTTCCGCCTGCTGTTCGACCGCAACCCGGCGCCGTTCTGGGTGTTCGATCCCGATACGCTGCGCTTCCTGGAAGTGAACGAAGCGGCGGTGCTGCAGTACGGCTACACGCGCGAGGAATTCCTCGGCATGAGCATCCTGGACATCCGCCCGCGCGAAGGCTGGGAGGAAGTGAAGGGCGCCATTGCCCGCGCCCGCGTGGGCGAACTGCAGGATGCGGCCGTGCGCATGCACCGGCGCAAGGATGGCTCGGTGTTCGAAGTGCGTGCGCACCTGTCCAAGCTGGATTTCGACGGCCAGCCCGCCTGCCTGGTGCTGGCCGAAGATGTGAGCGAGCGCTTGGCCTACGAGCGTGACCTGGCCTACCGCGCGCGGCACAACCCGGCCACCGGCCTGTTGAACGTGCGCGCCCTGAGCGAACAGCTGGACAGCCAGGACCGCGGCTACACCATCGCCTATGTGCAGCTGCGCGGCCTGCAGCTGGTGGCCGATACGCTGGGCCGTGACATCGGCGATGCCATCCTGCAGTCGATGGCCGCGCGCCTGGGTGGGTTGGGCGCGCGCTTCGGCACGCTGGCCTTCCAGCCGGCCGAAGACTTCGTGCTGGCCATTGCCCCGCAGCACAACACCCAGTCGGTGCTGGACGATCTGCTGCAGATCGTGTCGGCGCCGATGCGCGGCAAGGATTCGCTGCACCAGTTCGAGCCGCGCATCGGCGTGGCCGTGCGCGAGGAAGGCGATGCGCTGCGCGCCGAACAGGTGGTGGGCATGGCCGCGCAGGCGGCACATGCCGGCCGCGTGGAAGGCAACGTGGTGGCCTGGTTCGATGCGGCCGTATCCACCCGCTTGGCCGACCGGCTGCGCCTTGCCGGGCGCATCCATGCGGCCATCGACAACGAATTCCAGCTGTATTTCCAGCCCATCCGCCACGCCAGCGATGGCAGCCCGGCGGCGCTGGAAGCGCTGCTGCGCTGGCCGCAACCGGACGGCAGCTTCATTCCGCCCAGCGAGTTCATCCAGCTGTGCGAAGACACCGGGCTGATCCTGGCGCTGGGCCGCTGGGTGATCCGCGCCGCCGCACAGGCCCAGCGCCAACTGGTGGCTGCGGGCTGGGGCGAGCTGCCGATCGCGGTGAATGTGTCGGCGGTGCAGTTCTTCAACAGCGACCTGGTGGCCGAGTTCGCCCGCGCACAGGAAGATTTCGGCCTGGCCCGCGGCGCGCTGCACGTGGAGCTGACCGAAAGCAGCCTGATGCGCAAACCGGCGCAGGCCATGCAGACCATGCGCCGCCTGCACGAGCAGGGTATCTGCGTGTCGCTGGATGATTTCGGTACCGGCTATTCCAGCATGTCCTACCTGCAGCACCTGCCGCTGGACATCCTGAAGATCGACCGCAGCTTCGTGGCCGACGTGGAAACCAACCCGCGCAACGCCTCGATCTGCCGCGCGCTGCTGTCGCTGGGCCACAGCATGGGCCTGACCATCATTGCCGAAGGCGTGGAAACCCCGGGCCAGCTGGACTGGCTGGCCGCGCACGGCTGTGACCAGGTGCAGGGCTACCTGCTGGGGCGGCCGGCACCGCTGGAAAAGATCATCCAGGCGCTGGACGAAGTGGTTGCCTGATCGTGCAAACCCGCCGGGCCATGCCCGGCGGATGCGCTCACACTCCGGCGTCCACCAGGTAATCAATGAAACTGCGCACCTTCGGTGCCAGATGGCTGCGGCTGGTGTACACCGCGAAGATGCCGATCGGCGGCACTTCCCAATCGGGCAGCACGCGCACCAGGCGGCCATCGGCCAGCGCCTGTTCCAGCAGGAAATCGGGCTGCAGGATCACGCCCAGTCCGGCGATGGCGGCTTCGCGCAGCACGTCGCCGTTGTTGGCCTGCAGGATGCTGTTCACCGCCACGCGTACTTCGCCGCCGGGCCCCTGCAGCGGCCACTGGTTGCCCGAGGCCCAGTAGCTGTAACCCAGGCAGTCGTGCGCCGCCAGGTCCTGCGGCGTGGCTGGCGTGCCGCGCGCGGCCAGGTACGCCGGTGCCGCGCACAGGGTGATGCGGGCCTGGCCCAGGCGCCGGGCGATCAACGTCGGGCTGGGTTCGCGGGTAATGCGCAGAGCCACGTCGTAGCCTTCTTCCACCATGTCCACCAGACGGTCGGACAGCGCCAGGTCCAGTTCCACCTGCGGGTAGCGTTGCCGGTAGCCGGCCAGCAGCGGCCCCAGCCGGGCGATGCCCCAGCTGACCGGCGCGTTGATGCGCAGCGTGCCCGACGGTTCCAGCGCCTGCGCTCCTACGCTGGCTTCCAGCGCGTCGAATTCGGCCAGCAGGCGCACGCATTGGGCGTAGTAGGCGGCGCCGGCGCTGGTGGGGCTGACCCGGCGGGTGGTGCGGTGGAGCAGGCGGGTGGACAGGCGCTTTTCCAGCGCGGCCACCTGCCGGGTGACCCCGGCCGTGGATACCCCCAGCGCCTCGGCGGCGGCACTGAACCCGTTGCGCTCGACCACGGCCACGAACACGCGCATGGCGTCCAGAGTGTCCATTGTTGCGCCTTCTGAAATAAATACGGTCGTTTCATCGTATTTATCGGCTGGCGGCTGCGCAATAACCTGTACGCACTCTCCCTGAGGTACGCCCCCATGAAAACCTCCGCTGCTGCCGTTTCGCCGCTGGCCCCGTATGCCGCCACTGTGCTGCGCCTGGCCCTGGGCGGCCTGTTCCTGGTGCACGCGCTGACCAAGCTGCTGGTGTTCACCCCCGCCGGTACCGCCGCGTTCTTTGCATCGCTGGGCCTGCCAGGCGCGCTGGGCTACCTGACCATCGTGGTCGAGCTGGCCATCGCGGCGGCCCTGCTGCTGGGCGTGTACGCGCGCTGGGTGGGCCTGCTGGGCGTGCCGCTGCTGCTGGGCACGATCGTGACTGTGCACGGCGCCAACGGTTTCGGCTTCGCCAACGCCGGCGGTGGCTGGGAATACCCGGCGTTCTGGGCGCTGGCGCTGGTGGTGCTGTTCCTGCTGGGCGATGGCCGCTGGACCCTGCGTTCGCGCTGATCGCCGCTTCCCCCCGTATCTGGAGAACCTCATGTCCCGCCTGCCTTCGCTGTACATCTCCCACGGCTCGCCGATGACCGCCCTGCACCCGGGGCAGGTGGGCGTGCGGCTGGCCGAACTGGCCCGCGACCTGCCCACTCCGCGTGCCATCGTGATGGCATCGGCGCACTGGCTGGCGCGCCAGCCGTTGGTCGGCGCGCATCCGCAGCCGCCCACCATCCACGATTTCGGCGGCTTCCCGCGCGCGCTGTCCGAACTGCAGTACCCGGCGCCGGGCGACCCCGCGCTGGCCGAAGAAGTGGCCGGGCGCATCGCCGCGGCCGGCCTGCCGGTGGCGCTGGATGCGCAGCGCGGGCTGGACCATGGCGCCTGGGTGCCGCTGCGGCTGCTGCGCCCGCAGGCCGATATTCCGGTGGTGCCGCTGTCGATCCAGCCGATGCTGGGGCCGCAGCACCAGTTCGCGCTGGGCCGTGCGTTGGCGCCGCTGCGCGAACAGGGCGTGCTGCTGGTCGGCTCGGGCAGCATCACCCACAACCTGCATGACTGGCGCGACTACCAGGACGGCAAGGAAGCGCCCTACGTGCGCCCCTTCATTGAATGGGTGGAACAGCGACTGGCGGCCAACGATCGCGATGCGCTGTTCGACTACCGCCGCCAGGCGCCGTTTGCCGAGCGCGCGCATCCCACCGACGAGCATCTGCTGCCGTTGTACTTCGCCATGGGCGCGGCCGGCGGCGATGATTTCGGTGCCACCCGCATCGATGCGGGTATCGATGCGGGCATGCTGGCGATGGACCTGTACCGCTTCGATGGCGCCGCGCCCGTGCGGGAGGCCGCATGAGCGCCGTGCTGACGCCGGTGCTGGAGCGGCCGGCGCAGGGCAGGGCGCAGGGCCTGGTGGTGCTGCTGCACGGCGTGGGCAGCAACGAGCAGTCGCTGGCCGCGCTGGCCAGCACGCTCGATCCGCGCCTGCACGTGCTGCTGCCGCGCGCACCGCTGGTGTTCGGGCCGCAGGCGTTCGGCTGGTTCACCGTGTGCTTCGGCGCGCAGGGGCCGCTGATCGATCCAGCCCAGGCCGAAGCGTCGCGGGTGCTGCTGCGCGACTGGTTGGCCGTGCAGCAGCAGCGGCTGGGGCTGGATGCGCGGCAGACCGTGCTGGCCGGCTTCAGCCAGGGCGGCATCATGAGCGCCAGCGTGGCGCTGACCGCGCCGGAGCGGGTGAAGTCCTTCGCGATCCTGTGCGGCCGCATCCTGCCGGAGATCGCGCCGCTGATTCCGGCCGATGTGGCCGGCGCCGGGCTGGACGGCCTGGTGGTGCACGGGCGGCAGGATGACAAGCTGCCGTTTGCGCTGGCCGAAGCTGCCTCGCAGCGCCTGCAGGGGCTGGGCGTGGCTCACCGGCTGCGCGATTACCCGGTGGGGCATACCTTGTCGGCGGACATGCAGCAGGACACCCGGGACTGGATCGCGGCGCGTTTGCTGTCGCCGCCCTGACGCGCATTCATACGGGCGGCCGCAGCGGCCGCCAGCTGTGCTAAGTTTTTTTCCTGTCTCCGGCGCACACCGGTTTTTCCGGCCCCACGCGCCGCTTCCCGGAAGAAGCATGCACACCATCGAAGTCGTCCTGGCGATGCTGGTGGCCGTTGTCGCCAGCGGTTACCTGGTTCGCGTCCTGCCCTTTTCACTGCCGCTGCCGCTGGTGCAGATCGGCCTGGGCGCGGTCATCGCCGGAGTATTCAACCGCGGCCATGCGCTGGAACCGGAAGTGTTCTTCCTGCTGTTCCTGCCGCCGCTGCTGTTCCTCGATGGCTGGCGCATTCCCAAACAAGGCCTGTTCCGCGACAAGGGTGCGATCCTGGAACTGGCCTTCGGCCTGGTGGTGTTCACCGTCATCGGCGCCGGCCTGCTGATCCACTGGATGATTCCGGTGATGCCGCTGGCGGTGTGCTTCGCGCTGGCGGCCATCGTCTCGCCCACCGATCCGGTGGCGGTGGGCGCGATCGCTTCGAAGGCGCCCATTCCCAAGCGGCTGATGCACATCCTGGAAGGCGAATCGCTGTTGAACGATGCCTCCGGCCTGGTCTGCTTCCGCTTCGCCGTGGCCGCGGTGATGACCGGATCGTTCTCGCTGGCCACCGCCTCGCTCACCTTCCTGTGGGTGGCCGTTGCCGGCCTGGCGGTGGGCGTGGCGGTCACCCTGGGCGTGTCCACCTTCCAGCGCTGGCTGTGGCGCCGCTTCGGTGAAGAGCCCGGTGCGGCCATGCTGGTGAACCTGCTGATTCCGTTCGCGGCCTATCTGCTGGCCGAAGAAATCCATGCCTCGGGCATCCTCGCGGCCGTGGCCGCCGGTATTGCGATGAGCTACGTGGAGCTGACCGGCCGCGTGTCCGGCAGCATGCGCGTGCAGCGCGCCGGGGTCTGGAACATGCTGCAGTTCAGCTTCAACGGCATCATGTTCGTGCTGCTGGGCGAGCAGTTGCCGGGCATCGTCGAGCGCGCGACCACCACCATGAACGAGACCGGCCACCAGAGCGCCTGGTGGCTGCTGGTGTACGTGGTGGTGATCAACGCGATGTTGATCGCGCTGCGCCTGCTGTGGGTGTGGCTGTCGCTGCGCTGGAACCTGCTGCGCGCGCGCCGCCGTGGCCTGCAGCATGGCGAGGCACCGAACTGGCGCATCGTGGTGGCCACCTCGGTGGCCGGCGTGCGCGGTGCCATCACCCTGGCCGGCGTGCTGACCCTGCCGCTGTTCCTGCCCGATGGCAGCCCGTTCCCCGCGCGTGACCTGGTCATCTTCCTGGCCGCAGCGGTCATCCTGTTCTCGCTTGTGGGCGCCAGCGTGGCCCTGCCGCAGCTGCTGAAGGGCCTGCAGCTGCCGGCCGATTCGGGCGAGCGCAAGGAAGAGGACCTGGCCCGCAAGCTGTCTTCCAAGGCCGCGCTGGCCGGGGTGGAGCGCATGCGCCAGCAGTTGGTGATGAACCAGAACACCGACAACGTGCAGCTGTTCAATGACGCTGCATCGCGGGTCAGCCTGCTGTACCAGCGGCACCTGGAAAAGGACAACGAAGGCCCCGACGTGGACCCGGACAAGGTCAAGCGGATGGAGCAGGGCTACCGCCAGCTGCGCAGCGCGGGGCTGAATGCCGAACGCGAGGAGCTGTTCCGGTTGACCCGGCGCGGGGTGATTTCCGATGAGATCTCGCGGCGCCTGATCCGCAACCTGGACCTGCTGGAATCGCGCCAGCGCGGCTGACCCTGAGTTGTAGAGTCGAGCCATGCTCGACTGCTCTTGCCGGCAGGAGAGCAGTCGAGCATGGCTCGACTCTACAAGAAGGCGGTTATTCCGGCTTCTGTTCCAGGAAGTACACCTCGACCTTGCCCTTGACCTTGATGGTCATCGGGTTGCCGCGGCGGTCGCGCGCCTTGCCGGCCTGCACGCGGATCCAGCCTTCGCTGACCGAGTATTCCTCGACGTTGTCACGTTCGACATCGTTGAAGCGCACGCCCACGCCGCGCTCCAGCGCCTGCGCATCGTGGAAGGGGCTGGCCGGGTTGATGGCCAGGTGGTCGGGAGGGGTATCGCTCATCGCATCATTCACAGTGACGGCCACCACGGCCGGCTTCAGCGGCACAGGATAAACCGTAGAATGCCGGCCTGCCCCACAGGAATGCCCGCCATGCCCGACAACAGCGACTATTTCGACTTCGAGGAAGACGCCCACGATTTCGACGAGGACGACTTCGAGGCCCGCATCTGGAACCTGCTGGTACTGATCAACCCCGGCGATGACGAGCTGGCCCTGCAGCAGTTCAACCGCTGGCGCGAGATGCTGGCCGAGGCCGGCGAGCCGCTGGAGGCCGACGCGGACTGGCTGCCTGCGCTGTTCACCGCCATTGCCTGGCAGTCCGGGTTCGAGGTGGAGCGCGATGATCTGGAATCGCTGCAGTCGGCGGTGAACGAGCTGTCGGCGCGCTTCAACCTGCAGCTGGACTGGGGCGGCGACCTGGACGACGAGGATTTCGCCGAAGACCTGGACGGGGTGCAGCTGATGTCCACCGCTTTCGACCGCCTGCGCGAGCACAACTACACGCTGTGGAGCGTGGATGCCGGCAGCGGCGGCTTCACCGGCTGGATGGCGCTGACCCGCGACGACGATGCCCTGCTGGCGCTGTGTTCGTTGCTGAACGTGGAAGTGCGGCTGGGCAGCGACCCGTTCTGATCGATCGGCCCGCCCCGGCGGGGTAGATCGGGACCGGGGCGGAGAGCAGTCGACCAACGGTCGACTCTACCGGTATTGCGCGCGGGCGTTGGCGATCACCGCTTTCACCAGGGCGCGGTCGCTGTGCCGGGAAATGGCGCGGGCGCCGAGGGCGATCGCCTGCGCGCGCAGTTCGGCGTTGACGTCGTAGTGCGCGCCGCTGGCCTTGTTCTGGAAGGCCCGCGGTGGAATGCCGAGCTGCGCCGCCATGGCGTGCAGCTCGGCCAGGGTGTCGGCCATCAGGTGCGCCCAGCGCTGTCCGCGCCAGGCATGCACCGCGTCATCGACGTAGACCGCCACCGCCGCGGCCGGCTCAGGCCTGCGGCTTGCCGTCGGTGTCGGCGTCAGCGGCCACCGGGGCCTCGGCGTCGGCAGCGACTTCTTCGGCCACCACCGGTTCAGCGCTGGCATCTGCGCCTTCTTCGGCTTCCACGCCTTCGAACTCGGACACCAGCTTGTCCAGGTACTCATCGGCGGTCTGGCCGGCTTCAGCGGCCAGGGTGTCCAGCAGCTTCTGCAGCAGCTCGGAATATTCCAGGTTGACCTTGCGGCCTTCCTTTTCCTGCACGTTGGACAGGTGCTTGAGCATGGCCAGCATCGGCACCGGGTTGTCCGCGTTGCCCATGGTCTGGCCGCCGATGGCCAGCAGCCACTCGCGGCCCTGCAGGCCGATGGCGGCGACCGGCTGGCCGTCTTCGTTGGTCAGCACGGCATGGTTCTGCACCTGCTGCTGGGCGTTCAGGCGCAGGAACGGACGCTTGGCCTGCTGCTTCTTGCGCTTGTCGCGCTTGGCCTTGGAGTTCTGGGACATGGGTGGGGTCACCTGGAAAAGGAAAGACCGCCATTGTACTGCCCTTGGTAGGTGCGGACCTTGGTCCGCACGCGTTCCGGGCCGGGGGGCGGTAGAGTCGACTGTCAGTCGACTGGCGCGCGAAGCGCGGGATGGTGGATGCCAGCCCTGAAGCAGTCGACTGACAGTCGACTCTACCCCTCGATTCCCCGTCCCAACCTCCGGTCAGGGCGTCACGGCCGGAGGGCTGGCCTCGCCCTGTGCAGCCTGCACGTCCGGGTCGACCGTGGTGGCCGACAGCCCCACCTGCGGGCCGGCACCGGCCAGCGCGGCCTCTTCGGCGGCGTGGGTCATCACCACGATGCTGATGCGGCGGTTGATCGGGTTCTGCGGGTCCACCTTGTCGAACAGCACCGACGAGGACAGGCCCACCACGCGGGTGATCTTGCTGTCTTCCAGGCCACCATCGACCAGCGCACGACGTGCGGCGTTGGCGCGGTCCGCGCTCAGTTCCCAGTTGCCATAGCCGCGCGCGGCCGAATAGGCGGTGATATCGGTGTGGCCGGTCAGGCTGATCCGGTTCGGCACGTGGTTCAGGTACTCGGCCAGCTCGTGCAGGATCTGCTGCGTGTACGGCTTCAGCGACGCGCTGCCCAGGTCGAACATCGGCCGGTTCTGCTTGTCCACGATCTGGATGCGCAGGCCTTCCGGGGTCAGGTCCAGCAGCAGCTGGTCCTTGAACGGTTCCAGCGCCTGGCTGCGGCTGATCGCTTCCTGCAGCTCCTTCATCAGCGCTTCCAGCTGCTGCTTGTCGCGCTGCTGCTGGTCCACCGGCTGCTGCAGGGCCTGCTTCTGGTTCTGGAAGGGATCGTTGCTGTTGCCGCGGGACAGATCGGTGGCGCCGCCCAGCTTGATCATCGAGGTACTGGCGCCGCCCGGGCCGGCCATGCCCGGTGCCGGCGTGGGGCTCTGCCCGGCCAGCGGGCTGGGGTTGCGGAAGTATTCGGAAATGGCCGCGCGTTCGGGCTTGCTGGTGCTGGCCATCAGCCACAGCACCAGGAAGAAGGCCATCATCGCGGTCACGAAGTCCGCGTAGGCCACCTTCCACGAGCCGCCATGGTGGCCGCCGTGGCCGGCCTTCTTGACCTTGCGGACGATGACGGTGGGCTTGGTCTCGGCCATGGCTTACTTGACCGTCTTCAGGTGCTGCTCGAAATCGGAGAACGCCGGGCGCACGTTCGACGGCAGCGTCTTGCGGGCGAATTCCAGCGCGATCTTCGGGTTGTAGCCACGCAGGCAGGCCAGCAGCGCGGTCTTCACCGATTCGTAGATGCGGCTGTCCTGTTCGGCGCGGGCTTCCATGGCCGAGGCCATCGGGCCGACGAAGCCATAGCCCAGCAGGATGCCCAGGAAGGTGCCGACCAGCGCGCCGGCCACGTGGCCGCCCACTTCAACGATGTCGCCACCGATCGAGCCCATGGTGATGACGATGCCCAGCACGGCCGCCACGATGCCGAAGCCGGGCAGGCCGTCGGCCACCTTGGTCAGCACCTGCGACGGC
Source organism: Stenotrophomonas sp. ZAC14D2_NAIMI4_6 (assembly GCF_003086875.1). Classification (NCBI taxonomy): domain Bacteria; kingdom Pseudomonadati; phylum Pseudomonadota; class Gammaproteobacteria; order Lysobacterales; family Lysobacteraceae; genus Stenotrophomonas; species Stenotrophomonas sp. ZAC14D2_NAIMI4_6. The sequence goes on from NZ_CP025996.1 coordinate 559,938, forward strand.
GCCATGGCTTCGGCGTGGTGCTTTTCCAGCTCCAGTTCCAGCAGCGGTTCCAGCTCGTGCGGCTCGATGTTGCTGCCGATCATCAGGCGCAGGCAGTCGGTGATGAAATCGACCAGATGGTGGTCGGCCTGCACCTTGGGGTAGTTGGCGAACAGGGCGCTTTCGGCGGGGCGTTCGACGTGGTCTTCCAGCGCCATGAAGCCTTCGCGGCGGGCCTTGTTCAGCAGTTCATAGAGCAGGCTGAGGACATCGATGTAGTCCTGCTGCTTGTAGCGCGGGCCCTTGAACACGCCGACCATGGCCTGCAGGGTCTGCTTGACCGTCTTGGCCGGCGTGCCGACCAGGAAGGCGCCCAGGGCAGCGCCGCCGATGATGACCAGTTCGTAGGGCTGCCAGAGGGCACCCAGGCGGCCGTGGGCGCCGAGGTAGCCGCCGAGCACGCTGATGATGACGACCAGGAATCCAACGATGATGAGCATGGCGTGACGCAAGGAGGGGGGATATCTCCTTGTCGGCGCGGCACCGGGATTTCTGAAGAGCGGATTGTGTGAAGTCGGTCGGCGGGGGTGTTCAGTCCGCCGTGCCGGTCTCGGCGCCGCCGCGCTGCAGCGGATTGGGCCATGGCTCGCCCTGGCCGGTGAAAGAAAGTGAGACCGAATTCAGGCAGTGGCGCTCGAAGGTGGGCGGCGGGCCGTCCGGGAAGACGTGGCCCAGGTGGCTGCCACAGCGGGCGCAGGTGATCTCGGTACGCACCATGCCGTGGCTGGTGTCGCGGATTTCGCGCACATGGGCCGGGTCGTAGGGCGCGAAGAAGCTGGGCCAGCCGGTGCCCGAATCGAACTTGGTGCTGGAACGGAACAGCGGCAGCGCGCACAGGCGGCAGCAATAGACGCCGTCGCGCTTGTTGTCCAGGAACACGCCGCAGAACGGCGCCTCGGTACCGTGCTGCAGCAGCACGCGGCGCTCTTCGGCGCTCAGGCCGGCAACCAGCGCATCGGTCTGGGCGGCGGTGGGGGGCGTGAGGTCGAACGCGCTCATGCGGCTCTCCGGGGCGGTGGGATGCTGGCTGAAGTGGGGATGGCGGGGCGGCGTTGCAAGTGTGATGGCCATTCATGGGCGGCACACGGGGCCGGGTGCATGGTGGGGGCAATCCACGCTGGAGCGTGCCATGAACCGCCCCCTTGTCCTGCTGTTGTCGGCGCTGCTGCCTCTGGTGGCACAGGCACAGGTGCCCACCGGCAACCCGACCGGAACCCGCAGCAGCACCACGGTGGCGCCGCCGCCGGTGGCACCGCCGGTGCAGCCGGCACGCCCGCAGCCGCAACCGCTGCCTTCACCGCAGCCCCGCCAGCCGATCAAGGCCACCGGCCCGGCGCCGATCACCGCCACCCCTGCGCCGGCACTGCCGGACAAGGTCTACGACCGCAACGGCCGCATCGTGCCGGGGGTGAAGCCGGTGGGGCCAAACCGCGTGTTCGATTCGCGCACCGGGCGTTACTACGACAGCGTGCCGCAGGGCGCCGGGCAGCAGATCAAGCCGTGACAGGGCGTGCCGGGGTAGCGGCCTGAACCCAGCAAAACGCGTGCGTGCCGATCACCGTTTTTTCGCCTGCGATTAACCGCTGCGGGATCACCGTGGCGCTGCGCCGGCATGGTGTCGGCGCATGTCCTTCGTCCTATGGATCGCGATCATGAAGAACCAGCAGAACCGTCCGTCCGGCAAGGAACCGCAGGGCCGTAACCCGCAGCAGCAACAGCAGCAGATGGACCCGCAGCAGGCGCACAAGGGCGGCAAGCAGCAGGACCACCGCCAGCAGGGCGGCATGAAGCACCCGCAGCAGCGGTGAACGATCAGGGGTCAGAGCCCGCCATGCGGGATCTGACCCCACATTCTCGCCAGGGGTCGGATCCCGCGCAGCGGGCTCTGACCCCACACCCGGCACCGCTCAATCGGCAATCGGCAGCGCCCAGGTCTCTTTCACTTCTTCCATCACGATGTAGCTCTTGGACTCGCGCACATGCGGCAGGGTCAGCAGGGTGCTGCCCAGCAGCTTGCGGTAGCTGGCCATTTCGCTGATGCGCGCCTTCAGCAGGTAGTCGAAATCGCCCGATACCAGATGGCATTCCAGCACGTTGGGCAGCTTCAGCGCGGCGCGGCGGAATTCTTCGAAGATGTCGCCCGATTTGTAGGCCAGGCTGATTTCCACGAACACCAGCAGGCTGGCTTTCAGCGCGGTCGGGTCCAGGTGGGCGTGGTACCCGGTGATCACACCCTCGCGTTCCAGCCGGCGCACGCGCTCGGTGCAGGGCGTGGTGGACAGGCCCACCCGTTCACCCAGTTCGGTGAAGGAAATGCGGCCTTCGGCCTGCAGGATGCGCAGGATCTTGCGGTCGATCTTGTCCAGTTCGCGGGAGCGGGTGGCCATGGCCGTCAACCTCGGGGAATGAATCGCAGGGAAACTGCCTGACTGTAGTCCTAAAAACAGGCAAATGCTCTAGGATTGCGCGCCTATACTTCCCCAATTGTGGTCCCGGCGTGCTCAAACGCAGGGAATGATCGGGTTGGAGAGTCCCCATGCGAGTCCTCGTTCTTGGCAGCGGCGTGATCGGCACCACCAGTGCCTGGTACCTGCGGCAGGCCGGCTTTGAAGTCACGGTCATCGACCGCCAGCCGGGCCCCGCGCTGGAAACCAGTTTTGCCAACGCCGGCCAGCTCTCGTTCGGCTACACCTCGCCGTGGGCCGCACCGGGCGTGCCGAAGAAGGCCATCGGCTGGCTGTTCGAAAAGCATGCGCCGCTGGCCATCAAGCCTGGCATGGACCTGGCCCAGTACCGCTGGCTGTGGCAGATGCTGCGCAACTGCACCCAGGAACGCTATGCCATCAACAAGGCGCGCATGGTGCGCATGTCCGAATACAGCCGCGACTGCCTGAACGAGCTGCGCGCGCAGATCGGCATCGAATTCGAAGGCCGCGACCTGGGCACCACCCAGTTGTTCCGCACCCAGCAGCAGCTGGACGCCTCGGCGCAGGACATCGAGATCCTGGCCCAGTACGGCGTGCCCTACGAAGTGCTGGACCGCGCCGGCATCATCCAGGCCGAGCCTGCGCTGGCCCACGTGGATGGTCTGGTGGGTGCGTTGCGCCTGCCGCGCGACCAGACCGGTGACTGCCAGCTGTTCACCCGTCGCCTGGCCCAGCTGGCGGCCGACGCCGGCGTGGAATTCCGTTACGACCAGGACATCACCGGCCTGCAGGTCGAAGGCGACCGGGTAACCGGCGTGCGCATCGGCAACCGCGTGGAAACCGCCGACCGGGTGGTGGTGGCGCTGGGCAGCTATTCGCCGGCCATGGTGGCGCCGCTGGGCATGCGTCTGCCGGTGTACCCGCTGAAGGGCTATTCGCTGACCCTGCCGATCACCGACCCGGCGATGGCGCCGACCTCGACCATCCTGGACGAGAGCTACAAGGTGGCCGTCACCCGTTTCGACAACCGCATCCGCGTGGGCGGCATGGCCGAAGTGGCCGGGTTTGACCTGTCGCTGTCGCAGCGCCGCCGCGAAACCCTGGAACTGGTGGTGCGCGACCTGTACCCGAAGGGCGGCGACCTGGCCAAGGCGCAGTTCTGGACCGGCCTGCGCCCGGCTACCCCGGATGGCACGCCGGTGATCGGCGCCACCCCGCTGCGCAACCTGTACCTGAACACCGGCCACGGCACCCTGGGCTGGACCATGGCTTGTGGTTCGGGCCGCTACCTGGCCGACCTGATGAGCGCGCGCCAGCCGCAGATCAGCACCGAGGGCCTGGATATCTTCCGTTACGGCCAGTACGGCCACGCCCCTCAGCAGGAGAGCCGCGCATGCGTCCTGCCCGCGCGCTGATCGATCTGGGCGCGCTGCGCAGCAACTACCGCCTGGCCCGTGAACTGGGCGGCGGCAAGGCGCTGGCGGTGGTCAAGGCCGATGCCTACGGGCACGGCGCGGTGCGCTGCGCGCAGGCGCTGGAAGGCGAGGCCGACGGCTTTGCGGTGGCCACCATCGAAGAAGCACTGGAGCTGCGCCAGGCCGGTATCCGCGCGCCGATCCTGCTGCTGGAAGGCATCTTCGAAGCCAGCGAACTGCCGCTGGTGGCCGAACATGACCTGTGGTTCTCGGTGGGTTCGCCGTGGCAGGTGGAGGCGCTGGCCGCCTTTAACAGCCCGCGCCCGCTGACGGTCTGGCTGAAGCTGGACAGTGGCATGCACCGGCTGGGCCTGGACGTGGCCGGCTTCCGTGCCGCGCACGCGCGCCTGTCGGCGCTGCCGCAGGTTGAGCGCATCGTGATGATGACCCACCTGGCGCGCGCCGATGAGCTGGACAGCGAGCGCACGCATGAGCAGGCCGCAACGTTCAAGGCGGCCATCGACGGCCTGTCCGGCGAGACCAGCGTGTGCAATTCGCCGGCGCTGCTGGGCTGGCCCGATGTGCGCAGTGACTGGGTGCGCCCGGGCCTGATGCTGTACGGGGCCAACCCGCTGCCGGACGACAGCGCGCTGACCGCGCGCCTGCGCCCGGTGATGACCATGCAGTCGCAGGTGATTGCCGAGCGCTGGATCGAACCGGGCGAGCCGGTGGGCTATGGCGCCCGCTTCGTGGCCAAGGTGCGCACCCGCGTGGGCGTGGTGGCGCTGGGCTATGCCGACGGCTATCCGCAGTTCGCCCCGAATGGCACGCCGGTGCTGATCGACGGCCAGCCCGGTGGCCTGATCGGCCGTGTGTCGATGGACATGCTGACGGTGGACCTGACCGCCCACCCGCAGGCCGCTGTGGGCAGCGTGGTTGAACTGTGGGGCAGCGCACCCACCCTGGCCGAACTGGCCCCGCGCTGCGGCGTGAGTGCCTACCAGTTGCCGTGCGCGGTGAAGCGCGTGGCGCGGGTGTACCAGGATTAAGGGACGCCCGTTGCGCCCTGCGTGTCGACCAAGGTCGACACCTACCGGTGCGTGTTGCACCGGTAGGCGCGCGCTGTGCGGGCTTACCGCGCGGCGGTGACCTGCGGGGCCAGCTGCTTTTTCACCCAGTCATCGATCAGGCGCTTTTCGTAGCGCAGCGGATCGGTATCGCTGCGCACGCCGATGTTGTGCAGATAGCCGCTGTCACTCAGCTTCGCCTCGCCCTCGTTGACGATGCGGCCGCTGGCATCCTTCAGCGTGTACTGCAGGCTGATGCGCGGCGGGTAGATGTCACGCATGACCCGGATATCGCTGCCGCGCGGGCCGTGCCACGGTTCATAGTCGCCTGCACGCTTGATGTCGGTCACGGTCACATCCAGCGTCTGCCCGGGCTGCAGCGGCTTGGCCGCCGTGGTCTGGATGTAGCGGGCGATCTGCTGCACCCAGTCACCCCGCTCGGCTTCAAAGCGGTTGGTGGTCTGGCGCAGCTCGGTGAACTGCGCCGGATCGGTCCACTTCACGCTGACCGGGCCGTCGGCCTGCAGTGCACGGGGCGCATCGGGCGCGGTGACCGTGCGTGGCGCAGCGGTGGCGCTGCCGGCGGCCAGGGCACAGGCCAGCAGCAACGTGGCGGTAGTGAAACGCGAACGGTTCATGGCAGGACTCCTGCGGCCGGGATGGCCGACGGTCGGGGTTTCAGGGGCGAGTGTGAGCCTGCCCCGGAGGCGCAGCAATGGCCAAATGCGTCACAAATGGCCGTGGTTGCCGCGAATTCATGCTCGTCAAGCATGACCGACGGCGCTTGACGCTGTGAATACGTCCTTTGGAAGATGCTGTGCGTCCATACCGGCTTGCCTCGACCCCCTTTGTCCACACTGCCGCCCCTCGCCGAGCGCCCAGCCCCGCTGGCCCCCACGCCGGAAACCGATCTGCACCGAGGCGTGCTCGAGCGCATCAATGCCGGTTTCTGCGTGATTCACGTGATCTTCGAGGGCAGCCGTGCCGTTGATTACCGCTTCGTGGAGGTCAACGACGCGTTCGAGCGCCACACCGGCCTGAAGGACGTGCGCGGCAAGCGCATGACCGAGCTGGAGCCGAACCACGAGGGCGACTGGTTCCGCATCTATGGCGATGTGGCACGCAGTGGCCGGCCGGCGCAGTTTGAAATGGAAGCACGCGCGCTGGGGCGCTCGTTCTCGGTCGACGCGGTGCGCGTGGGCCAGGCCGGCGAAGACATGGTCGGCATCCTGTTCTTCGATGTGACCGCTCGCAAACAGATTGAAGTGGAGCTGGGCGAAAGCGAGGCCCGCTTCAGCGCGCTGGCCGACGGCCTGCCCATGCCGGTCTGGGTGCTGGACGACAAAGGCCACGCACGCTTCGTCAACAGTGCCTTCAGTGAATTCTTCGGTGGCGACGAAACCCGCGTACCGGAAGATGTCTGGCGCGGCCTGGTGCACCCGGACGACGCTTCGGTGTTCGAGTACGAGCTGCAGGAAGCGCTGAAGGCGCAGCGCTCGATGCATGCGCTGGTGCGCGCACGCCGTGCCGACGGCCAGTGGCGCTGGCTGGAAATGAATGCCCGCCCGCGCTTCTCGCGCATGGGCCGCTTCATTGGCCTGGCCGGCAGCAGCCCGGACGTGACCGACCGCCGCGAGATCGAGCTGGCCCGCGAAGAACTGCTGCAGTCCGAACGCGCAGCACGCAGCGCGGCCGAAAACATGGCGCGGTTGAAGGACGAGTTCCTGGCCACGCTGTCGCATGAACTGCGTACGCCGCTGACCACCATCCTGGGCTGGAGCGAACTGCTGCTGCAGCGCGTGGACAACACCAGCCCGCTGTTCAAGGGCCTGAACGTGATCGCCAGCAGTGCCACGGCACAGAAGCGGCTGATCTCGGACATGCTGGACCTGAGCAGCATGCTGCTGGGCAAGGTGCAGCTGGAAGTGGAATCGCTGGACCTGCGCGGGCAGCTGGTCGAAGCCATGGGTGCGCAGGAACTGGTGGCCGAAGGCAAGGCGCTGGACGTCACCCTGCAGATGCCCGAGGAACGCTGCCTGGTGCTGGGCGATGCCACGCGCCTGCAGCAGGTGTTCTGGAACCTGTTGTCCAACGCCATCAAGTTCACCCCGGCCGAGGGCCGCATCGACGTGCAGCTGCAGGCCGACGGCGCGTACTGGGTGGTGACCCTGCGCGATACCGGCGACGGCATTGCCCCTGAATTCCTCAACCATCTGTTCAGCCGGTTCCGCCAGGCCGATGGCACCACCACCCGCCGCCATGGCGGCCTGGGGCTGGGCCTGGCCATCGTGCAGCAGCTGGTGGAACTGCATGGCGGTACGGTCAGTGCGGCCAGCGAAGGCCATGGCCACGGTGCCACCTTCACCGTGCGCCTGCCGCAGCATTACCCCGACGCGGACAAGCGGCCGCTGCGCGAAGTGATCAGCGGTCCCATCGTCGAACCGATGGTGGTGGAGCCGTACCCGCTGCGTGGCCTGCACGTGCTGGCGGTGGAAGACCAGCCGGAAGTGCTGGAATACCTGCGGCGCATGCTGGAAGAGCAGGGCGCATCGGTATCAGCGGCCACCTCGGCCGTGGAAGCGCTGGCCCTGCTGGCCGACAACGGCCATCTGCACTACAACGTGCTGCTGACCGACATCGGCATGCCGGGCATGGATGGCTATGGGCTGGTGCGCACGCTGCGCGATGACATGGGCGTGGATGCCACCACCTTGCCGGCCGTGGCGGTAACCGCGCTGGCGCGCGCCGATGATCGCCGTCGGGCGCTGGCATCGGGCTTCCAGGAGCATGTGGCCAAGCCGTATTCGGTGGCCCAGCTGGTGGCGGCGGTGCGCCACGTGCAGGCGGCGCGCAACGGCGACGCATTGCACTGAGCATTCACGGCCGATCGGCGACCCTGCATGCAGGAGGTCGCCGAATGTCCCGTATCGCTCCCCGTATCCACACCGACCCGGCGCAGATCGCGCGCCTGGAATCCCTGCTGCCACAGCTGGAAGGCGAAACGCAGGTGGAACTGACCCTGCAGGATGGTCGTCGCCTGCTGGGCACCGTGGCAGTCAGGCCAACGGTGCAGCAGTTCCGTAATGACGCCGGTGATGAGGGCACCAATGGCCAGCTGCGCCTGGACGACTACGATGCGCCCGTACAGCAGCACTATGTGTGGCTGGACGAGATCGCCAGCGTGCGCAGGTTGCCGCCAAGGCCATGAGCACAGCCACCCACGGGGTGGCTCTACCCAGTAGAGCCACGCCATGCGTGGCTGGTCTGCCTAATGTTCAAACACGGTAGGCGTCGCCTCGAAGCGCCGCGCATAGGCGCGTTCTTCGGCCACGCGGGCGACTTCGTCATCGGCCAGGTCCGGGGCCCCATACACCGCATAGGCCACGGCACCGTCGGCGCCATGGCCGATCTGGTGCAGGCGGTAGCGCGAATGCCCGCCGCCGGTGTCCTCGGGGTAATGCACGGGCGGATGGCTGCCCTCCAGGTCCATTTCACTGTTGTCGACCACACCACCGACGAACAAGGCGCGCATGCAGGAGCTCCAATAGGTTGCGGGGGGAGCTCTTACCCTGAACCCTTCAATGTTGGCGGCGCATCAACGCCCCGTTGAACTTTCGCAAAGCGCGCCCGGGGCGGGGCGGGGCGAGCCGGTACAATGGACGGCCCTCACGCTTCCAGTACCCGCGCCGATGGCCGCCAGCGACGACGCCCCCCTGCAGACCCTGTTCCTGCCGTTTTCCAGCGGCGCCCTGCGCTGGCCGGAGGGTCCGGTGGCCTTCCTGCGCGCCCGCGATGGCTGGCCGCTGCGCGAAGCGGCCGGCACCCGCGAGGTCCACTTCGAACAGAGCTTTGCCCCGTTCGCCCAGCCGCTGCAGGCCAGCGGCTGGACCGTCAGCGGCCAGCTGGATGACGCCGCCGGCAAGGGCCGCTACCCGCTGGTGCTGGTGCTGCCGCCGCGCCAGCGCGAAGAAGCCCGCGCGCTGTTCGCCCGCGCCCTGGCCCTGGTGGCCGACGGCGGCCGCATCGTGGCCTGCCAGTCCAACAATGAAGGCGCGCGCTCCGGCGAAGGCGATCTGAAGCAGCTGACCGGCCTGGGCGGCTGCCTGACCAAGAACCATTGCCGGGTGTACTGGACCGCGCCACTGCAGGGCCAGCACGATGCCGACCTGGCCAAGCGCTGGGCCGCACTGGATGCGGTGCGGCCGATCATGGGCGGTCGCTTCCTCAGCCGCCCGGGCGTGTTCGCCTGGGACCGCATCGACCCGGCCTCTGCCCTGCTGGCCGAGCACCTGCCGGCCGACCTGGCCGGCCGTGCCGCCGATCTGGGCGCCGGCTATGGCTACCTGTCGCGCGAACTGCTGGAGCGCTGCCCGAAAATCACCGCGCTGGACCTGTACGAAGCCGAGCAGCGTGCGCTGGCCCTGGCCGAGCTGAACCTTGCACCGCCGCCGCGCGCGCTGCCGCTGCGTTTCCTGTGGCGCGACGTGACCGCCGGCATCGAGCCGGGCTACGACGTCATCATCAGCAACCCGCCGTTCCACACGCCCTCGCGCGCCGACCGCCCGGACATCGGCCAGCGCTTCATTGCCGTGGCCGCGCAGGCACTGCGCCCCGGTGGCCGCCTGTACGTGGTGGCCAACCGCCACCTGCCGTACGAGCACACCTTGAACGACAGCTTCGGCGCGGTGCGCGTGGTGGCCGAGCGCGATGGCTTCAAGCTGGTGGAAGCAGTGAAGGGGAAGGGCCGATGAAACTGGTCAAGCACATCGCCAACCTGGGCTACGGCAGCCGCAAGCAGGTGCAGTGGATGTTCCGCGAAGGGCGCATCACCGATGCCGACGGCGAGGTGCTGTACGCCGATGACCAGGTGCCGCACGAGGCGGTGCGGGTTGATGGCGAGCCGCTGGACCCGCCGCCGGGCCTGACCCTGGCCCTGCACAAGCCGGCCGGCTACACCTGTTCGACCAAGGACACCGGCCGCCTGATCTACGATCTGCTGCCGCCGCGTTTCCGCGACCGCGACCCGGTGCTGTCCACCGTCGGCCGCCTGGACCGCGAAACCAGCGGCCTGCTGCTGCTGACCGACGATGGCGGCCTGCTGCACCGGATCATCTCGCCCAAGTCGAAGCTGCCCAAGGTCTACGACGTGGCGCTGAGCGAAGACCTGCGTGGCGATGAAGTGGCGCTGTTCGCCAGCGGTACGCTGATGCTGGAATCGGAGAAGACCCCGCTGCTGCCGGCCGAGCTGGAGGTGCTGGGCCCGCGCCAGGTGCGGCTGGTGCTGCACGAAGGCCGCTACCACCAGGTACGCCGCATGTTTGCCGCCACCGGCAACCATGTGCAGTCACTGCACCGCAGCCGGGTGGGTGGCATGGACCTGCAGGGCCTGGACGAAGGCCAGTGGCGCATGCTCGATGCCGCCGACCTGGACACGCTGTTCGCCGTATGACCGTGATCGCTGCGCTGCCGTTCCTGCCCGACGCCGTCATCTTCGACATGGACGGCCTGATGATCGACAGCGAGCGCGTCTCGCTGGCGTGCTGGAACGAGGCGGCGCGGGCGAGCGGGCTGCCGCTGGATGAAAGCTTCTTCCTGCGCATGGTGGGCCTGGGTGACCGGGACTGCCGCGCGCTGCTGCAGCAGCAGGGGCTGAGCGAGGGCACGATCGAAACGCTGGTGGACACCTGCCACGCGCTGTACGACGCGCGCACCCAGCATGGACTGCCGCTGCGGCTGGGCATCATGGAGTTGCTGGAGCTGCTGAAGGCGCACGCCGTGCCGTGTGCGGTGGCTACGTCGACCCGGCAGCCGCGGGCCAACCGCAAGCTGGCCGCGGCCGGGCTGCTGCCGTATTTCGATGCCGTGGTAGCGGGCAACGACGTGGAGCGGCCGAAGCCGGCGCCGGATATCTATCTGCTGGCCGCCCGCAGGCTCGGGCAGGACCCGCAGCGCTGCCTGGCGCTGGAAGATTCACCGGCAGGCACGCGCGCCGCACTGGCAGCCGGCATGACCGTGATCCAGGTACCGGACCTTGTTGATCCGGACGAAGCGCAGCGAGCGCTAGGGCACCGCATCGTGACCTCGCTGCTGGACGCACACGCCCTGCTGCTGCCACTGCTGCGGTAGATATATGGTGGGTGCCGACCTGGGTTGGCACGCATGACCGCTCTGGTAGGTGCCAACCTTGGTTGGCACGATTTTAGAGCAGTCGAGCAAGCTCGACTCTACGGGGGCGACGTGGCACGATTTTCGAGCAGTCGAGCAAGCTCGACGCTACGAGGGCGACGTGGCACGCCCTTCCATCACACCCGGCCGAACACCAGCGCTGCGTTGGTGCCACCGAACCCGAAGCTGTTGGACATCACCGTATCCAGCTTCTGCTCGCGGCTTTCGCGCAGGATCGGGAAGCCTTCCACCGCCGGGTCCAGCTCGGTGATGTTGGCCGAACCGGCCACGAAGCCATCGCGCATCATCAGCAGGCAGTAGATCGCCTCGTGCACGCTGGCCGCACCCAGCGAGTGGCCCGACAGCGCCTTGGTCGACGACAGCGGCGGCACGGCATCGCCGAACACTTCGCGGATCGCACCCAGTTCGGTCACATCGCCCAGCGGGGTGGAGGTGCCGTGGGTATTCAGGTAATCCAGCGGACGGTCAACATTCTGCAGCGCCATCTTCATGCAGCGCACCGCGCCTTCGCCGGACGGTGCCACCATGTCGGCACCGTCGGAGGTCACGCCGTAGCCGATCAGTTCGGCGTAGATGCGCGCACCACGGGCCACGGCGTGGTCGTAATCTTCCAGCACCAGCATGCCGCCGCCGCCGGCAATGACGAAGCCATCGCGGTCCTTGTCATACGGGCGCGACGCGGTGGCCGGGGTGTCGTTGAAGCTGGTGGACAGCGCACCCATCGCGTCGAACATCACGCTCATCGACCAGTGCAGGTCTTCGCCGCCACCGGCGAACATGATGTCCTGCGCGCCATGGCGGATCATGTCCGCGGCCGCGCCGATGCAGTGCGCCGAGGTGGCGCAGGCGGCCGACAGCGAATAGCTGACGCCCTTGATCTGGAACGCGGTGGCCAGGCAGGCCGACACCGTCGAGCACATCGTGCGCGGCACCATGTACGGGCCAACCTTACGCACGCCACGGGCGCGCAGCAGGTCCACCGCACCCACCTGCCATTCGCTGGAACCACCACCGGAACCGGCGATCAGGCCGGTACGCAGCGCGCTGACCTGTTCCTGGGAAAGGCCGGCGTCGGCGATCGCATCGCGCATGGCTACGTAGGCGAAGGCCGCCGCATCGCTCATGAAGCGCTTCTGCTTGCGGTCGATCTGCGCATCCAGATCCATGTCCACGCGGCCGCCAATCTGGCTGCGCAGGCCGGCTTCAGCGTGGTCGGGCAGCGCGGTAATGCCCGCGCGGCCGTCGCGCAGCGCCGACGAGACGGTATCCAGATCGTTGCCCAGGCAGGAGGTGATGCCCATGCCGGTAATGACGACGCGACGCATCAGAAGCTCCCGGTTTCGGTGAACAGGCCCACGCGCAGGTCGCGGGCGTTGTAGATTTCGCGGTCGTCCACGTACATGCGGGCGTCGGCCTGGGCCATCACCAGCTTGCGGTTGATCACGCGGGTGATGTCGATTTCATAGCGCACCAGCTTCGCTTCCGGCAGCACCTGGCCGGTGAACTTCACTTCGCCGCAGCCCAGGGCGCGGCCCTTGCCGGGGGCACCCAGCCAGGTCAGGTAGAAGCCGGTCAGCTGCCACATGGCATCCAGGCCCAGGCAGCCGGGCATCACCGGGTCGCCGATGAAGTGGCAGCCGAAGAACCACAGGTCCGGGCGGATATCCAGTTCGGCACGCACCATGCCTTTGCCATGCGGTCCGCCGTCCTCGCGGATTTCGGTGATGCGATCGAACATCAGCATCGGGTCGTTGGGCAGACGGCCGGCGGCGGCGCCGAACAGTTCACCGCGGGCGCTGGCCAGCAGCTGGTCGCGGTTGAACGCGTGGAGACGAGTCATGGAAAGCGCATTCCTGGAAGCGAAAACAAGGCAACAAGTCCCCGAGGATGCACGACGGTTGCAACGGGAATCAAACCGCCACACCGTACGCGTGCGTAGTGTTCTGCGCCGGAATCGCGCATCCCGTTGATGCACAACGACCATACTTTGGCGTCTGGACGGGTACGGTGCAGGTATGATGGCGGCCGACCATGAACGCACTGCGCAAGATCATCCACGTAGACATGGACGCCTTCTATGCGTCGGTGGAGCAGCGCGACGCGCCTTCACTGCGTGGCAAGCCTGTGGTGGTGGCCTGGCGCGGCGCGCGTTCAGTGGTGTGCGCCGCGTCCTACGAAGCGCGGGTGTTCGGCGTGCGTTCGGCCATGCCGGCGCTGCGTGCCGAGCGCCTGTGCCCCGACGCGATCTTCGTGCCGCCCGATTTCGCCCGCTACAAGGCGGTCTCCCGGCAGGTGCGCGAGATCTTCCTGCGCCATACCGACCTGGTCGAACCGCTGTCGCTGGACGAGGCTTACCTGGATGTGACCGAGCCGAAGAGCGGCATGGCACTGGCGACCGATATCGCTCGCACCATCCGCGCGCAGATCCGCGAAGAAACGCAGCTGACTGCTTCAGCCGGCATCGCACCGAACAAGTTCCTGGCCAAGATCGCCTCGGACTGGCGCAAGCCTGATGGGCAGTTCGTCATTCCGCCGCAACGCGTGGATGCGTTCCTGTTGCCGTTGCCGGTGAACCGGGTTCCCGGCGTGGGCAAGGTGATGGAAGGCAAGCTGGCCGCGCGCGGCATCGTCACCTGTGGCGACCTGCGGCAATGGGCGTTGCCGGACCTGGAAGAAGCCTTCGGCAGTTTCGGCCGCAGCCTGTACAACCGCGCCCGTGGCATCGACGAGCGTCCGGTGGAACCGGACCAGCAGGTGCAGTCGATTTCCTCCGAAGACACCTTCGCCGAAGACCTGCTGCTGGAAGACCTGGCCGAGGCGATCGTGCAGTTGGCAGAGAAGACCTGGAAGGCCACGCGCAAGACCGAACGCATCGGTCATACCGTAGTGCTGAAACTGAAGACCGCCCAGTTCCGCATCCTGACCCGCAGCTTCACCCCCGAGCGCCCACCCGAATCGGAACAGGAGCTGCGTGACATCGCCCTGGCACTGCGCGCGCGCGTGGACCTGCCAGCCGATACCCGTTACCGCCTGGTGGGCGTGGGCCTGGGCGGTTTCCGCGAAAAGGAACCGGTAGTGCAGGGCGAACTGTTCGGGCACGACCCAACCCATCCCACAGAAATCTAGTCGTCAAACATGGGGTCAGAGCCCGTTGCGGAGCAACGGGATCCGACCCCAAGTCCATGAGCGCCGGCCAACTGTCGAAGGCGGGGTGGGTCCGGTTGCGGGGGCGTGAGCCGCATGGATGCGGCGACCGAGCTTACATGGACGTACTTGCAGCGTCCCCCGCGCGTGAGCAGGTGCAGGGCGCAGCCCTGCAAAAAAACTCCCCCTACCTTACGGCCACTGCATCTCGCCCTTGGCCACCTTCGCACTCAGCTCCAGTGATTCCACACCGGCCAGCGCCGGGTAGCGCGCCCGCATGGCCTGCACCAGCGCCGCACTGTCCCTGGCCTTGGCCGCTTCAACATCGAACGCACGGATGTAGTCGGCAGTGAAGCGCAACGCACTGGCATCCAGCGCCGCGCCCGGCGCGTAGTGCCCCGGCACCACCACCGTCGGCTTCAGTGCCTGCAACTGCTGCAGGGTCTGCAGCCAGTCCGCGTGCGATTGCGGCGTCTGCGTGTCGGCCATCCACACGTGTTCGCCCGCCACCACCGGAATGCCGCCGACGATCGCACGCAGCGAGGGCACCCACAGCACGCTGCGGTCCGGCGTCGGCCCGTCCAGGCCGATCAGCGGCAGGCGCTGGCCTTCCAGGACCAGTGCATCACCGTCCAGCACCTGCGGCACGACGATGCGCGCGGGTACGTCGGCGCCCATTTTCGGTCCCCAATACGCCAGCTTGGCGGCCTGGGTCTGCTGGATGTGGGCCACCGTCTGCGCGGTGGCGACGATACGTGCCTGCGGGAACGCATCCTGCAGCGTGGCCAGACCGAAGTAGTAATCCGGATCGCCATGGCTGATGTAGATCGTGGTCAGCTGCTTGCCACTGGCACGGACCTTTTCGACCAGCGCACGTGCGTCGCTGGCAGCGAACTGCGCATCGACCAGCAGCGCATCATGGCGGCCTTCGATCAGCACCGAGGACACCGCGAACATCGCCTGCGGCCCGGGGTGGAAGGTCTGCAGGTGCAGCTGTGACTTTGCAGCGGTGGCGGCAGCGGGCGCGGCGGGGGCGGCCAGCAGCGGTGCGCTGGCCGTGCCAAGTGCCAGCGCCATGGAGAACAGCAGAGCGTTGCGCATGCGCGATTCCTCGTAGCGTCGAGCTTGCTCGACGGGATAGCAGTCGAGGTAGCGTCGAGCTTGCTCGACGGGATAGCAGTCGAGGTAGCGTCGAGCTTGCTCGACGGGTTTTTGGGGTCAGTCGAGCAAGCTCGACTCTACGGTTTCGGCATCAATACGCGGCGGTGATGATCTGCTTCGGGTACTTGCCCGCTTCCAGTTCCGCCACGAAGGCGGCGCCGTAGTCGGCATAGCTGATGCGGCTGTGGCCTTCGGCATCGGCCAGGAAGGTCTTGGCCTGCACGCGGTACTGGCCGCGCTCGTCGCCCGGGCCGATTTCCGCCGCCGGCGAGAAGAACGTCCAGTCGATGTCCTCCACGGCCTGCAGCTGCTTCAGCGCTTCACGCGCGGCCAGTGCGTACGGCTTGTAAGCCTCGGGGAACCCGGGGGTGTCGACCAGCTGCACGCCCGGCGCCACTTCCAGGCTGCCGGCGCCGCCGACCACCACTACGCGCGGCACCTGGGCCTGGCGGGCAGCGGCCACCAGCTGGCCGGCCACGGTGGCGATCTGGCCGATGTCATCGCCCGGGCGCGGGCCATAGGCACTGGCCAGCACATCGTGGCCGGCAATGGCGGCAGCCAGCGCGTCGCGGTCATCCAGCGCGGCGATGACCGGGTGGGCGCCGGCCAGTTCGCCGGGCAGGTTCTGCGCGCTGCGCACGATCACGGTCAGTTGGTGGCCGTGGGCCAGGGCGTGGCGGGCAATCTGGCGGCCGATGTTGCCGGTGGCGCCGACGAGGGCAATCTTCATGGCAGGACTCCGTGGGGCAGTGGGTTGGGGTACGGGCCCACTGTAGGCGGCTGCAGTTGATCGAAAAACAGCGTATAACGCGCTTGTTTGTTGCATGGATCAAGCATATGGACCGATTGACCGCCATGACCGTGTTTGTCGAGGTGGCCGAGCGTGGCAGCCTGACCGCCGCCGCCGAGGTGCTGGACATGTCGCGGGCGATGGTCAGCCGCTATCTGGCCGAAGCCGAAGGCTGGCTGGGCGCGCGCCTGCTGCACCGGACCACCCGTCGCATCAGCCTGACCGCGGCCGGTGAGGCGGCACTGGCGCGCTTCCGGCAGATGCTGGCCATCGGCGAGGAACTGCAGGGCGAGCTGGCCAGCGACGACCCCGAACCGCACGGTACGTTGCGGATCACCGCCAGCGTGTCGTTCGGGCAGAGCCATCTGGCCCGCGCGGTGGCGGCGTTCGTGCAGCGCCACCCGGCCGCGCGCATCGAACTGCTGCTGGTGGACCGCATGGTGAACCTGGTGGAAGAGCGGGTGGATCTGGCGGTGCGTATCGCGCGGCAGATCGATCCGGGCCTGATCGCGCGGCGCCTGGCCACCTGCAGGTCGGTGCTGTGCGCCAGCCCGGCGTACCTGCAGGCACACGGCACGCCCACCGCGCCGGAACACCTGGCCGCGCACAACTGCCTGACCCACCACTACGTGGGCCGCAGCCTCTGGCAACTGCACCGCGACGGCCGCGCGCTGTCGGTGGCGGTGGGCGGGAATATCAGTGCGAACGAGGCATCGCTGCTGGTGGAAGCGGTACGCGCCAATGCGGGCATCGCCATGCTGCCCAGCTACCAGGTGGCGCCGCTGCTGCGCAGTGGCGCGCTGGTGGCCGTGCTGCCGGACTACCAGCTGGACGAGCTGGGCGTTCATGCCGTCTACGCATCGCGTCGACAGCAGCCCGTTATCATGCGCCGATTCCTGGATTTCCTGGCCGGCTGCTTCGAGCACGATCCGGCCTTCCAGGACCTCGACTGGCAACCGACGGGCAAGGAGAGCGCATGAACCATGGAACGGTAGTGAGGGATCACCGTCGTACGAGCTGGGAACTGCACGCGCAGCAGGCGCCGCCGCAGGCCCAGCCGGTGGATGCGGAGACCATCGCCGCCGCCCGCACTGGGCGCTGGCAGGTACACCTGACCCCGCGGGCGCTGCCCTTGGACTGGCTGGGCGATGTGCGTGGTCGCCGCATCCTGTGCCTGGCCTCCGGCGGCGGCCAGCAGGCGCCCGTGCTGGCCGCTGCCGGTGCCGATGTGACCGTGTTCGACCTGTGCGAGCAGCAACTGGCACTGGACCGTGCGGTGGCCGCACGCGATGGCCTGCGCCTGCAGGCGGTGCAGGGCGACATGCGTGACCTGCAGGCCTTCGGCCATGGCAGCTTCGATGTGGTGTTCCATCCGGTGTCCAACCTGTTCGTGCCCGATGTGCGGCCGGTCTGGGCCGAGTGCCACCGCGTGCTGGCGCGTGATGGCCTGCTGCTGGCCAGCTTCTACAACCCGGTGCTGTTCGTGGGCAGCGACGATGCGCCGTTGGCCGAACAGGGACTGATGCGCCCGCGCTTCGCCATTCCCTATTCCGATCTGGAAGACCTGCCCGCGGACGAGCGGCAGGCCAAGCAGGCGCGTGGCGAGGCGATGACGTTCGGTCACAGCCTGGGCGATCTGATCGGCGGCCAGCTGGACGCAGGGTTCGTGATCGAGCGCTTCATGGAAGACTGGCAGCCGCGCCCGCGGGTGCTGATCGAACGCTACCTGCCCGCGTTCCTGGCTACCCGCGCGCGGCGGATAGGCTGAGCGGATCGGCAGACCCGCAGGAGTACACTGGGCGGCCCACGTCGTACAGGTACCGTCTCTTGTCCTATCCCTATCCGTTGGTGGTGTTCGACCTGGACGGCACGCTGGTGGACAGCGCTGCCGATATCGCCGAGGCGCTGAACCGCACGCTGGAAGACATCGGGCTGGCACGCGTGGCCGAAGCAACCGTGCTGGGCTGGATCGGTGATGGCGTGCGGCGGCTGGTGGAACAGGCGGTGCAGGCGGCCGATCGCGAAGTGGACCTGGCACAGGTGATGCCGGTGTTCATGGTGCACTACCGCGATTGCCTGCTGCGCAGCCCGCGTCTGTTCGACGGCGTGCCCGAAGCTCTGGAGCAGCTGCGTGCGCGGCAGGTGCCGCTGGCGATCTGCACCAACAAGCCGGCCGCACTGGTGCCGCCACTACTGCAGCACCTGGGCATCGGCGATGCATTCGCACTGGTACTGGGTGGCGATTCACTGCCGCAGCGCAAGCCCAGCGGTGAACCGCTGCGGCATATCGCCGCGCACTTCGACCTGCCGGTCGCGCAGTGCCTGATGGTGGGCGATTCGCTCACCGACTACCGCGCCGCGCAGGACGCCGGCATGCCGATCGCCCTGGTGCGCTACGGCTACCCGCGCGGCCTGGACCTGCACACCGCGCAGGCCGTGGCGGTCATCGACGATCTGCGCGAACTGCCGGGCCTGGCCGCCGACCTGCCGACGGCGTGATGCATCGACAACGCCGGGCGGGGCCCCGGCGTTACCGTGTGCGCGTCAACCGATCACTTCGGCTGGTAGCGCACGCTCAGCTGGTACTCGCGGCCCGGCTGGTTGTACCAGGCAATGGTCTCGTACTGGCGATCGAACACATTGGCCACGCGCGCCAGCACCGACCACGCCGGGGTAAGCGCGTACTCGGCACGCAGGTCCAGCAGGCCATAGCCGCCCAGCTTCACCGCGTTGTCGGCATCGTCGAAGCGCTTGCCGGCGCCCTGCACGGTCAGGCCGGCACGGAAGTCGCCGAAGCGGCGGTCCACGTCCAGGCGCGCGGTCTGCTGTGCGCGGCGCGCCAGCCAGTTGTCGAACTGGCCGCTGCCGGCGGTGCGGTTGCGCGGGTCGGTGAAGCTGAGCTGCGCGTTGATGTCGAAGCCGGCCAGCACTGCGCCAGCGGTCAGTTCCACGCCGCGGATACGCGCCTTTTCCACCTGCTGCATCATGAAGGTGGCCGCGTCGTAGGTGATCAGGTCGTCGATGCGGGTTTCATACACATCCAGACCCCAGTGCCAGCCCTGGCCGTGCTGGGAAACGCCGATGTTGGCGCTCTTGGATTTCTCCGGATCCAGCGTCGGCACGCCGCTCCACGGGTCGTACAGATCGCTGAAGGTCGGTGCCTTGAACGCGGTGCCGTAGCTGGCGTTCACGCGCAGGCCGTGGCCCAGCTCCATCGCCCAGCCCAGGCTGCCGGTGGCATGGTTGCCGAACTGCTGGTTGTCGTCGTTGCGTGCGCTGGCCTGCAGCTGGTGGCGGCCGAATCGCGCCAGGTACTGCACGAACACGCCGGTGTTGCGGCGGCTGTCGACCAGGTAGCCGGCGCTGCTGCCATCCAGGTTGTCCTGGCTCCAGTCCACGCCGGTGCTCAACAGCTGGCCGTCGGCTACGCCGATGTCGGCCTGCAGCGACGCGCTGTCGCGGTGCGTCTGCGCGCTGCCACGCACACCGAAGTCGCCGAAGTTGTCCGACTCGTTGTCGCTGCGGCCGACGTTGGCGGTCAGCGCCAGGCGCTCGGAGGGCGTGTAACGCACCTTGCCGGCCAGTACCTGCTGGCGGGTTTCCGAGTAGTTGTAGTAGCCGTCGTAGTGGTTCTCACCATCGGCGCGCAGGGCGCTGCCTTCCACCGTCCACTGTTCGTTGAAGCTGTAGCCACCGCGCAGGCTCTTGGACAGATTGCGGTAGCCATCGCGATCGGGCTCATCGGCGAAGCAGCCGGTGAACAGGGTGGCCGACCCCCGGCAGGCATCGATGCCATCGCTGTGCTGGTAGGCGATGTCGGCGCCGAACCAGCCATTGCTGCCGCTGCCGCCGATGCCGCCGCTGGCCTGGCGCAGGCCATTGCTGCCACCGCCCAGCTGGAAGTGCGGCGCGAAGCTGCCGGCATTGCGTCGGGTGAAGATCTGGATGACGCCACCGATCGCATCGGCACCGTACAGGCTGGACTGCGGGCCGCGCACGATCTCGATGCGCTCGATCTGCGCCAGCGGCAGGTCCTGGAACATGGCCAGGTTCAGGTCAGCGCTGTTGATGCGCACGCCATCGACCAGCACTACCGTGTGCGAGGAATTGGTGCCGCGCAGGAACAGCGAGGTCTGCTTGCCCAGGCCGCCGGCGTTGGTCAGGTTGATGCCGGCGCGGCCGGCCAGCAGTTCCTGCAGCGAGGTGGCCTGGCTGGCCTCGATCTGTTCGCGGTCGATCACCTGCGCCGGCGCGATGCTGTCCTGCAGGGCGATCGGGGTGCGGGTGGCGGTGACCAGGATGGGGTCGAGCGCCTCGGTGGCCTCATCGGCCATCGCCAACGCGGGCAGGGTGGCCAGCACGGCCAGGGACAGCAATCGGGACTGCGGCTTCATCGGGGGAACTCCGGGTGCCGCGCACGCCCGCGCGGCGAAGGGGAGGAGCCACGAGGGCAGGCACGCGCCGATGCCGCAGCAGGCGCCGCGGTCATCCAGCGCCATGCCCACCGCATCGCGACCTGAGGCTTCCGGGCCGGTCTCCGGGCTTGCCGCCTGATGGCACCTGGGCCATCGTCCAGGCGCCTTCCCGTGCGCGCGGCACAGTGGCGTATTGCCTGGAACTGACGTGCTTACCGTTGCGGGGGCAGCGCCGGCCTGGCGTGTTGCCACGCGTCACCGGCTTCCCGTTTCAACCTGCCAGCCAAGGCCGCAGGTCACCTGGAAGTGCGCGCAGTCTAAGTCATTGCCTGGCGTGGGCGTTAGAGTAGTCGCCTCTCTGTGCTGGTGCCGTACCCATGGTTGCGAAGGATCGCCTGCAGTTTCTTGATGCCCTGCGTGGCCTGGCGGCCGTGTACGTCGTGCTGTTCCATGTGCAGTCGATGCCCGCACCTGCCTTGCCAGTGGCGGCGGCCTGGCTGCCGGCCGTGCAGATGGGGGCGACCGGCGTCGCGCTCTTCTTCGTGATCAGCGCGTTTTCCCTGTGCTACACCATGCCCCGGCACCATGCCAGCGGCAGGCCGCTGCTCAGCTTCTACCTGCACCGCTTCCTGCGCATCGCGCCGCTCTTCTATGTGCTGTTGATGTTTTCCCTGTTCCGCGATGGCCGCGGCGATCACCCTGGCCATTCATGGGGCGAGATCGCGGCGAACCTGTCCTTCACCTTCAATTTTTTCCCGGGGTGGGAACAGGGCATCGTATGGGCCAGCTGGGCGGTGGGCGTGGAGATGCTCTTCTACGCCATCTTCCCTGCGCTCTACCTGCTGGTCGGCAAGCCGCGCAGCGCCTGGCTGCTGATGGTGGGGCTGCAGGTGCTGGTGGTGTTGGCCTGGCTGGGCTGGCTCGGCCCGCGCATGGCGGCGTCATTGAGCGACTATGGGTGGCTGCGCCACGCCCCGGTCTTTGCGATGGGGCTGGTGGCCTTCCATGCCTTTGGCGCGCTGTCCCGATTGCCGGCGCAGCGCGCGCGGCAATGGGCCCACGGCTTGAATCTGCTGGGTGTGCTGCTGCTTCTGCTCGCCGCGTCCGCGATCTGGTGGCCTGCCGCCGGCCCTTGGCAGTGGCAGCTGTCAGGCATGGCATACGTGTGCCTGTTGCTGGGCTTCTCGCAGTGCCCGCCAGGTTGGCTCGTCAACCGCTGGACCGCATGGTTGGGAACCGTGAGCTACTCGCTGTATCTCGGCCACCCGATCGTGATTGCGGTGCTCGGTCCCGTCTTCGCGCGGGTGCTTGAAGTGCAGGGCGGCACTCTCGGCTATCTGCTGTGCGCTTCGATCACGTTGCTGGTGGTGCTGCCCCTGGCTGCACTCGGCCATCGTTTCGTGGAAGCGCCGATGATTCGCTTGGGCAAGCGGTTGCTGTCGCCCGCCATGCCGCTGCACACCGCCGCCGCAAATGGGCAGCGTGATGGTGGCGCACGCTAGAATGAAGCGCCCCGTCGCGGGGCATCAGTTCTGGAAGTTCTGCCCATGATCGTGTTCCACCTGCCGCCGCCCCTCGCCACTGACCTGCTCATGGCGCTACCGCGCCGACCGTTGCTGAGCGGCCGGCCGCGATGATCCTCGATCTGGTCCGCCACGCCGCCAATGGTCGCGATGAGTTCCTGGACGGCCGCACCGACCCACCGCAGCTTGCGCGTCTGCCGCAGGAACTGGTCGATGCCTACGCCGCGCAGGAATGGCAGCGGGTGATCAGTTCACCGCGCCTGCGTTCGCTGCACACCGCCATGGCGCTGGCCACGCCGCGCGGGCTGGATGTGGACGCCGACGAGGAATGGGAGGAACTGGATTTCGGTGACTGGGACGGGCAGAGCCTGTTCGATCTGCCGGAAGATGCGCTGGCCGCGTTCCATGCCGATCCGCATGCCTTCCCGCCGCCGCACGGCGAAAGCTGGGGGCACTTTGAGCGCCGCATCGCGCGTGCGTTGGACCGTCTGCTGGACGAGGAGGACGCCGCGCCGACCGTGGTGGTCAGCCATGGCGGACCGCTGCGGATGGTGCTGTCGCTGGTCTGTGGCCTGCCGCTGTCGCTGTGCTGGGCGCTGCGCATCGACCACGGCACGCGCCTGCGAGTGTGGGTCGAGCGCGGTGAAGTGGGGTTGGTGGGCGAACTGCTGGAGCTGCAGCAGCCCTGAGTGCGTCGCCGGGCATGGCTCGGCGCTACCCGACGAATACCGGGCCATGCCCGGCGAGCGCGGCGACCTCAATCTTCGTCGGCGCTGTCGGTCTCGTTGCCGTCGTCGTCGCCGTCATCGAAGCGCTGCTCGTGCACCGGGCCCGAGGCCGGGCCGGCAGCCTTCAACGGGTGTGCGGCAATGCGCGCTTCGTAGTCCTGTACCAGCGCTTCGCGCTGCGGCTCGCTCAGCTCCTGCCAGTGGCAGTCCAGCAGTGCGCCTTCCAGCGAATAGAGCAGGTTCAGGCTGGGCTTGAAGCCGGCCCGCTTGACCTTCACGAAGGCCCCGACCGCGCCCAGCGCGGCCAGGTCCTCGCGGCTGCGCAGACCAACCTGGCGCAGCCAGGCCGCACTCTTCGGGCCGATGTTGCGCAGCTTGGCCGCGCTCATCCCAACGCCTCCACGAACACGCGGGCGATGGCTTCCAGGCCGGCCTGGTCGTCGCCATCGAAGCGGGCGACCTTGGGGCTGTCGATGTCGAACACGCCGATCAGTTCATCGCCGCGCAGCAGCGGTACCACCAGTTCCGAACGCGAGGCCGAATCACAGGCGATGTGGCCGGGGAAGGCATCCACATCCTCCACGCGCTGGGTCACGCGCTGGCTGGCGGCGGCACCGCACACACCCTTGTCCAGCGGAATGCGCACGCAGGCGGGCAGGCCCTGGAACGGGCCGACGACCAGTTCCTTGCCGTCGTACAGGTAGAAGCCCACCCAGTTCAGGTCGGGCAGGGCGTGGTAGACCAGTGCAGAGAGGTTGGCCGCATTGGCGATGCGGTCGGTCTCGCCGTAGACCAGGCCACGGGCCTGTTCCAGCAGCTGGGCGTATTGTTCCGGCTTGCTGCCGGTAAGCGAGGCGTTGGCGAACATGGCCGCAGTCTAGCAAGCGCGCCCGGCCAGCGATAATGAACGCTCTGTTGCCCTGCTGGAGCCCTTGCCATGCCGTTGCCCACCGTGTTGCCACCGGCGCTGTTCGTCACCGGCACCGATACCGAGATCGGCAAGACCGCGGCCAGTACCGCGCTGCTGCACGCGCTGCGCCGGCGCGGCCTGCGCGCGGTGGGCATGAAGCCGGTGGCCAGTGGCAGCCACGATCTGGGCGAAGGGCTGCGCAACGACGATGCGCTGGCGCTGCAGGCGGCCAGTGACCCGGTGCCGGCCTATGCCGATCTGAACCCGTATGCGCTGCGGCAGCCGCTGGCGCCGGAGCTGGCCGCTGCCGAAGACGGCGTGCAGGTGCAGCTGGCGCCGATCGTGGCGGCCTTCGAGCGCCTGCGCGCCACCGCCGATACCGTGGTGGTGGAAGGCGTGGGCGGCTGGATGGCGCCGCTGTCGGCAGAGCTGGACCAGCTGGACCTGGTGCGCGCACTGCGGCTGCCTGTGCTGCTGGTGGTCGGCCTGCGCCTGGGCTGCGTGAACCATGCGAGGCTGACTGCGCAATCGCTGCAGGCGGCCGGGGTGGAGTGCCTGGGCTGGATCGGCAACCACATCGACCCGGCCATGCAGCGCCAGGACGAAAACATGGCCACGCTGGTGCAGCGCCTGCCGATGCCCTGCTGGGGCCGGCTTCCCCACCTGCCGGGCGCCGATGGCAGGACCCTGAGCCAGCACCTGGGCCCAGAGCAGCGCGCGGGCCAGCGGTAGAGTCGACTGTCAGTCGACTATCGCGCGCAGCGCGGGGTTTTCAGGCGTTCCACCGGAAGCAGTCGACTGACAGTCGACGCTACCCCGTCGTCACCGTCCCGTCGTCGATTCCAGCCGCTCCTCACCGTGCCGCCAACGCCCGCGCGATCGCACCCAACTGTTCCACTGCGCCGACGAACCGTGCATCCAGGCTCTGGCAGCACGACAGCCGCAGGCAATGGCGGTAACGGGCGCCGCGCGAGTAGACGTGCCCAGGCATGAACACGATGTCCTGCTGCAATGCGCGTTCGAACAGGTCTCCGGTGTCCACGCCGGGCACTTCCAGCCACAGCAGGAAGCCGCCCGAGGGCTCGGTGGCGCGCGTGCCGGCCGGGAAGTGCTCGGCCACCAGTTGCCGCAGGCGGCCCACCTGTTCGCGGTACAGCCGGCGCATGCGATGCAGGTGGTGCTCGTAGCCACCGCCTTCCAGATACGCGGCCACGGCATCGGCCAGGAACTGCGGCTCGCCGCCGGTGCTCTGGAATTTCAGCAGCGCGATGCGTTCGGCGAAGCGCCCGCCATCGAGCCAGCCGATGCGGTAGTCCGGCGCCAGCGTCTTGGAAAAGCCGCCCACCACCATCACCCAGCCGTCGCGATCAAAGGCCTTCAGCAGCGGCGCCGGTGGCTCGCTGAACTGCAGTTCGGCGTACACCGCATCTTCGATCAGGGGCAGCTGGCGGGCGTTGACCAGCTCGGCCAGGCGCTGCTTTTCGGCCACCGGCATGCTGCAGCCCAGCGGGTTGTGCACGGTGGGCATCACCACCACGGCCGCCAGCGCGGTGTGGTCCAGCAGGGCATCCAGTGCGTCCACATCCAGCCCGTGTTGCGGGTGGGTGGGAATTTCGATGGCACGCAGGCCCAGGTTGGCCAGCAGCGGGTACAGGTTGAAGTAGGACGGCGCTTCAATGCCTACCGCATCGCCGGGCTCGGCCACCGCGCGCAGCGCCAGCTGCAGTGCCTCCATCGCACCGTGGGTCAGCAGCAGCCGGTCGGCATGGGTGTGCAGGCCCATGCGCGGGCCGCGGCGCACGATCTGCGCCAGCAACCGTGGTGAGCCGTTGGTGCGTGCGTAGGTTTCCAGCGTGTGCTGGCCGTGGCGCAGCACCTGCGCCGTGTGCCGGGCCAGCTGCGCGCCGGGGTAGAACTGGCGGCCGCGCGGGCCGGCGAAGGCCAGATCGACCACGCCGGGGCGCTGCTGCGCGGCCAGCACCCGCGCCATCAACGCGTGTTGCTGCGGCGCGGTGGGGGCCGACGGCGCGTCACGCAGCGAGCGCTGCGGCGCAGACAGTCGTGGTGCTACCTCGAAGCCGGCCTTGGGGCGCGGGATCACCAGACCGGCATCTTCCAGTTGCCGGTAGGCGGCGATCACGGTGTTCAGGCTCAGCTGGCGCTGCGAGGCCATCTGCCGCAGCGAGGGCAGGCGGCTGCCCACCGGTAGCCGCCCGCCATGGATGGCTTCGGCCAGCTCGTCGGACAGGCGCTGGTAGCGGGGCGCGGCCACGCCGGCCTGCTCATCTGTATCCATCGTTCTGGCCATGGTCTGGCTCTGTACCCGTCTTGCCCGCGAGCCTAGCATGTTGCTGTCGGCCCGGCCTGATCGGGGCAGGGTCGAACTTTCGCAGCGCACGGCCCTGGTGGCCGTGCGCTTTTTTTTCGCGTGCTCGACCGATTGGCCCAGGTAGAGTCGAGCTTGCTCGACTGATCGGCAAAGCAGTCGAGCAAGCTCGACTCTACGAGGAGCCAAGTCGAGCAAGCTCGACTCTACAAAAGCGGGGTGCCATCAGCGCATCGGTACCAGCGTTGGCTGGCGGCGGTACAGCGCCGGGAACTGGCGGCCCAGCGCGGCCAGCTTCGGTGCGTCGTAATAGCGGATGTACGCGGCCTGCGGGTAGTTGGCCATGTAGTTCTGGTGGTAGGGCTCGGCCGGATAAAAGCGCTGGCCGCTGGCGATCTGGGTGACGATCGGCGCGCGGTAGACACCGGCCTGCTGCAGCTGGCCGACATAGGCGCGGCTGGCGGCCAGCTGGCGGGCATCGTCGCTGAAGATCGCCGAGCGGTACTGGCTGCCATGGTCCGGGCCCTGGCGGTTCAACTGGGTCGGGTCGTGTGCCACCGCGAAGAACACCTGCAGCAGCTGACCGTAGCTGACCTGGCGCGGATCGTAGTCCACCCTCACCGCTTCGGCATGGCCGGTATCACCGCGGCTGACCCGTTCGTAGCGCGCGTTGGCGGCGCTGCCACCGGCATAGCCCGACACGGCATTGCTCACACCTTTCACGTGCTGGAACACGCCCTGCACGCCCCAGAAACAGCCACCGGCGAACACCACGCTGGCATGGGTGGCATCGTCGGCGAACGCGGCCGCGCCGGTCGGTGCGGGCAAGGCCATGGGTGCAGGCGCGTCAACCGGGGCGGCCATGGCGCCCCGGTCCAGCAACAGCACCCCTGCCACCAGTGCGCTGGCGACCAGGCCGGCCACGCCGGCGGCAATTCCCTGTTCAAAGGACAGTTTCATCGCATCCTCCCGGTTCAACCGAAGGTAAAGGCGTAGGCCTGCACGCCCGCATCAAGGAACTCGATCTCGAAACGGTGCGGCACTACCGAACCGCGCTGGCGCACCAACTGGTACAGTCGGTGTTCGTCGACCACGCCGCTGCCATCGGCGCGCACATCCGCGCCGGCGTCCGCGGCTGGCAACGGCCTGCCATCCAGCAGCACGCGGAAGCGCACCGGGCGTCCGTCCGCGCCGGGGGCCAGCACCAGATGCAGGTCGCGTGCATGGAACTGGAAACCGATGCGACCGCCGCTCTGCTGCAGTTGCGCCGCTTCATCGCTTACCGTCCAGCGCCCGGCCAGCCCCCACTGGTTCAACTGCAGCGCAGCGGGCAGGGTGTAGTCGAACGGCGTGTCGTCACGCTGGCCGCCGGGCGAGGCGAACTGTTCGGCACGCGCATGGCCCAGGTAGGTTTCCGGTGAACGCAGGTTGCCCATGTCGGCCTGCGCGGCCACGCCCTGCAGATCGGCGGCAGCGGGGTCGGCCGGTGCCGGCAGATCGGTCTGCCCGGCCTCGGTCAGCAGGCGACGGATCACCTGTTCGGAATGCGCATAGTTGCCCTCGCCGAACTGGTGCGCGCGGATGTTGCCCTGCGCATCCACGAAGTAGTGCGCCGGCCAGTAGTTGTTGTTGAACGCGCGCCAGATCGCGTACTGGTTGTCCAGCGCCACCGGGTATTCAACCTTCAGCTGCTGCACCGCCTTCATGACGTTGCGCGGGTCGCGTTCGAAGGCGAACTCCGGCGTGTGCACGCCGATCACCACCAGGCCGTGGTCGCGGTAGCGACGTTCCCACTCGTGCACGTAGGGCATGGCGCGCAGGCAGTTGATGCACGAGTAGGTCCAGAAATCGATCAGCACGACTTTGCCGCGCAGCTGCTCGCGGTCCAGCGGCGGGCTGTTCAACCAGCCGGTGGCGCCGGTCAGTGCGGGCAGGGTGCCTTCCATGGGCAACGGTGCATCGGCCGCAGCAGCGCTGGCCGACATCATCATCGACGGCGGCGAAGGTTGCGCGCCGGGCACGGCATCGAGCAGACCCTGTTCGATGCGCGCGGTGCTGACCGTGGACAGGCGGGTCAGCAGGCCGGTATCCCAGCCCAGGCCGATGGCCACCACGGCCAGCAGCGCGGCAACGCCCAGCACCTTGCGCACGGCGTCGCCCAGGCCCAGGCGCGCCTGCAACGCACGGAACACGCGCCCGCCCACCCACACCGCCAGCGCCAGCGCGGTCATCGCACCCAGTGCATAGGCCAGCAGCAGGGCACTGGTGCCCACGCTGGCGCCATGCAGGGCGGCGCCGGTCAGCACCAACCCCAGGATCGGGCCGGCGCAGGGCGCCCACAGCAGGCCGGTGGCAATGCCGATCAGCAGCGAGGTACCGGCGCCACCCCGGCCGGCGGCATCGGTGGCGTCAGCACGCGCGCTCAAGCGCGCACCCACGCGCTGGAACGGCGCCAGCAGATGGTCGGCCAGTCGCGGCCACAGCAGCGCCAGCGCGAACAGCGCCATCAGTACCAGCGCCACCCAGCGCCCGATCTGGTTGGCCTGCGCCACCCATTGGCTGCCGACCGCGGCCAGGCTGGCCACCACGGTGAAGGTCAGCGCCATGCCCAGCAGCAGCGGCAGGGTGCTGCGCAGGAACGGCCTGTCGGCGCGCGCGAACACGAACGGCAGCACCGGCAGGATGCACGGGCTGAGCAGGGTCAGGGCACCGCCCAGGTAAGACAGCAACAGCAACAGCATGGTCAGGCTCCTGCAGCAGAAGAAGAGGTGCCAACGGGCACGCGCCAGCCACCGGCGGCGTCCTGCCGTGCCGGGCCCGGCTGGAACAGCAGCGCCACCCCGTTCATGCAGTAACGCAGCCCGGTGGGGCGCGGGCCGTCGTTGAAGACGTGGCCCAGGTGGCCGCCGCAGCGCCTGCAATGTGCTTCCACCCGCAGCATGCCGAAGGTGGTATCGCGGTCCTCGCCCACCGCGTTGTGCAGCGGCGCCCAGAAGCTGGGCCAGCCGGTTCCGCTGTCGAACTTGGTGGACGAGGAGAACAACGGCAGGCCGCAGCCAGCGCAGACGAAGGTGCCGCTGCGGTGCTCGCGGTCCAGCGGACTGCTGCCGGCCCGTTCGGTGGCCTGCTGGCGCAGCACCGCGTACTGCGCCGGGGTCAGCAGGCGGCGCCATTCGGCATCGCTGCGCATCACTTCAAACTGGCGTTGCGGGCGCGCTTCAGCGGCTGCCGGCGTGGCCCGGCTGCAGGCGGCCAGGCCGAGCAGGCCAGCGGCGGTGGCGGCACCGCCCAGACCCAGCAGGTGGCGTCGGGTGAGGGGCATGGCGGACTCCGGGAAGGGGCGACGGGGCCATGCTGCGCCCGCCCGGGTCAACGAATCCTCACGCAGGATTCAATTTTTCGTGAGGTATCGGCGGCCTTCCCGCGCCACAATGCGGGCAGCCTCCCCACTGGCCCCGAGCTGCCGATGTCCGCAAAACGCGTCCTGATTGTCGAAGACGATGCCCATATCGCTGATCTGCTGCGCATGCACCTGGCCGACGAAGGCTATGAGGTGATGCACGCGGCCACCGGCGATGCCGGCCTGCACCTGCTGGAACAGGATGGCCCGTGGGACGCGCTGGTGCTGGATGTGATGCTGCCGGGCGTGGACGGCCTGCAGGTCTGCCAGCGTGCGCGTTCGATGGCGCGCTACGTGCCGATCATCATCATCAGTGCGCGCGGCAGCGAGACCCAGCGCATCGTCGGCCTGGAGCTGGGCGCCGATGACTACCTGGCCAAACCCTTTTCCATGCCCGAGCTGGTGGCGCGGGTGCGCGCGCTGCTGCGCCGTGCCGAAGCGATGGCCCAGAGCGCCCGCATCGATGCCGGTGCGATCGATCTGGGCGGGCTGCGGCTGGACCCGGTCGCGCGCACCGCCTCGGTGGAAGGCAACGCGCTGGAACTGACCCCGCGTGAGTTCGACCTGCTGCTGTTCTTCGCCCGCCACCCCGATCAGGTGTTCGCCCGCATGGAACTGCTGAACCAGGTCTGGGGCTACCAGCACGATGGCTACGAGCACACGGTGAACACCCATATCAACCGCCTGCGCAGCAAGATTGAAACCGACCCGGCGAACCCGCGCCGGCTGCTGACCGTGTGGGGCCGCGGCTACAAGCTGGTGAACCCGGCCGGGGCGGGCGCATGATCACGCCGAACCTGTGGCAGAAGCTTGCCGCGGTGATCGCAGCGCTGATGCTGGTGTGCTGCATGGCGTTGCTGGCGCTGCAGATGCGCGCCAATACCCGGCACGAACAGGAAGTGGTGCAGCGGCTGTCGCTGGGCTTGGCCGAGCACATCGCCCAGCGCAGCGAACTGATGGACACCAGCGGTATGCGCGATGCCGCCGTGCGCGCGCTGTTCGGCCAGCTGATGGCGGTCAATCCCAGCGTGGAGGTGTACCTGCTGGACGAGCAGGGCCGCATCCTCGGCCACGATGCGCCCAGCGGCCACCTGCGCCGCGACCGCGTGGACGTGGCGCCGCTGCGCCGGCTGCTTGCAGGCGCGCCGCTGCCGATCCTGGGCGACGATCCGCGCAGCGAACACGGCCGCAAGGTGTTCAGCGTGGCGCCGCTGGTGGTGCAGGGGCGCCCGGCCGGCTATGTGTACGTGGTACTGGTGGGCGAGCACCGGCAGATGCTGGCCGACGATCTGGCCGCCAGCAGCCAGTGGAACACCACACTGTGGTCGATCGTGCTGGTCGGCAGCCTGGGCGTGCTGGCCGGCCTGCTGGCGTTCTACTGGGTCACCCGGCCGCTGCGGCGGCTGACCCGGCGCATCCAGGCGTTCGACATCGACGCGCCTTCGGTGTTGCCGCCGCTGGCACCGCTGCGCCCCGGCGAGCGCGATGAGCTGAAGATCCTCGAGCATGCCCATGCGCAGATGGCGCAGCGCCTGGGTGAGCAGTGGCAGCAGCTGCGCCAGCAGGATCTGCAGCGGCGCGAACTGGTGGCCAACATCTCGCATGATCTGCGCACGCCGCTGTCGTCGCTGCATGGCTACCTGGAAACCATGGCGCTGAAGGAGACCACGCTGGCGCCGGATGAACGCCGCCGCTATCTGGGCATCGCCCTGGCGCAGAGCGCGAAGGTGGGCCGGCTGGCACGCGCGCTGTTCGAACTGGCGCGGCTGGAACACGGCGAAGTGCGCCTGGAATGGGAG
Source organism: Stenotrophomonas sp. ZAC14D2_NAIMI4_6 (assembly GCF_003086875.1). Taxonomy (NCBI): domain Bacteria; kingdom Pseudomonadati; phylum Pseudomonadota; class Gammaproteobacteria; order Lysobacterales; family Lysobacteraceae; genus Stenotrophomonas; species Stenotrophomonas sp. ZAC14D2_NAIMI4_6. The sequence goes on from NZ_CP025996.1 coordinate 591,267, forward strand.
GTGTTCGCGCTGCCCGAGCTGGTGCAGGACGTGTTGCAGAAGTTCGAACTGGCGGCACAGGCACGTGGGCAGCGGCTGCACGCCGACGTGCCGCAGGGCCTGCCGCTGGTGCGCGCCGATCTGGGCCTGGTGGAGCGCGTGCTGACCAACCTCCTGGACAACGCGCTGCGCCACGCGCCGGATGGGGGGCAGGTCACGCTGACCCTGCGCGCCACAGAGGACAGCGTGCAGGTGAGCGTGGCCGACGATGGTCCCGGCGTGGCACCGGCGCTGCGCGATGGCCTGTTCCAGGCACCGGCAGCGCTGGGCGCGCGGCGTGGCGACAATGGCGGGCTGGGCTTGCTGATCGTGCAGCGCATCGTGCAGCTGCATGGCCGCCGCATCGAACTGCGCGACAGCGCGCAGGGTGCGCTGTTCGTGTTCAGCCTGCCGCGCGCGGACAGCGCGGCGGCCTGACGCGCCGCCGTCCCGCCGGGCATGGCCCGGCGCTACCGCGATGCACGCGACCGGACCCATCGTCGGTAGATCCACGCCCTGCGTGGATGCGTTTGGCCGAATCGCAGGCAAAAAAAGACCCGGCAGAGGGAGGGATCTGCCGGGTCCGGATTGCATGGGGGGAGGGACCCATGCAATGAGCGTGGGCGTAACGTCAGTGGCTGTTGGCCGTGGCGTCCGCCGGGGATTCGTTGTGGCCCTGTACCAGTTCAGACCAGGCCTTTCCGGCCTGCAGGCCCAGATCGACCATGTCCTGCTGGGCCTGGCCCAGCCGCTGCAGGTTGTCCTGCCACAGCTGTGCGCCCTTGGGCAGCAAGCCTGCCGGGTCCTCGCTGCGGGCCAGTTCGCCCAGCCAGCCGCCGGTCGCGGTCAGGTTGCGTTCCATCACCTTCAACTGCACGCCGAACATGCTTTCTGCGTTCTCCAGCGCCATCCGGTTTGCACGGGTGGCGGCCGCCGCCAGCTGGCGGGTGGCATCACTGAAACGATCGGCGAAGGCGTTGGCCATGGCTGCGTCGAAGAAGTTGATGCAATGCAGCATACGCCGATCATGCCGCATTGCAACAAAAATAACGAAGGCGCCCAAGGCGCCTTCAAAATACCTTCAGGATCAATGGCTTGATCAGCCGCCCGGGCCCCGGTAACGGCAGCCGGAGGTGCAGGTTTCGTGCACGGTGATCTCGCTCAGCGCGGGCAGTACCGGCTTCAGCTCGTTCCAGATCCACACGGCCAGGTTCTCGCTGGTCGGGTTTTCCAAGCCGGGAATGTCGTTCAGATAGTGGTGGTCCAGGCGCTCGTAGATGGGCTGGAAGGCCGCCTTCACGTCGCCGAAATCCATGATCCAGCCGGTCTGCGCGCCGGGCTCGCCTTCCACCTTCAGTTCCACCCGGAAGGAGTGGCCGTGCAGGCGCGCGCACTTGTGCCCCGGCGGCACGTTGGGGAGGCGGTGCGCCGCCTCGAGCATGAAGACTTTGAAGATTTCCATGCCGCGATTGTACGCCGCCCGCCGGGCGCTGACCCCCTGGCATCGGTTGCTGATGTAAACATTTCATTTCCATCTTGATAAAGAGATGTTAGCTTCTCTTATATCCGTATGAAGAGATGTTATTGGTCCGGGCCGGGCCAGGCATGGACTACTGCGGAACTTGTCGTCACCACCACCCCACGAACGTCATGCCCCAGAACACCCTCCTTGCAGCGGCCCTTGCGGCTGCCCTGGCCACGCCGTTGTCCGCGGCGGCCGACACCTCCACCGACGCCAGCGGCGAGGCCAGCACCCTGGCCGCCGTGCGCGTTACCGGTTCCAACATCAAGCGCTCGGACACCGAAGCCTCCAACCCCGTGCAGGTGATCGGCCACGAGCAGCTGCAGGCCAGCGGCAAGGCCACCGTGGCCGACGTGCTGCGATCGATCTCGGCCAACACCGGCAATGCCGCCAACGAAACCACCAACAACGGCTGGGCGTCGGGTTCGGCCGGCATCGGCCTGCGCGGCCTTTCGCAGAAGAACACGCTGGTGCTGCTGAACGGCCGTCGCCTGGCCAACTACGGCTTCCCGGCCGGCGGCCTGTCGGACACCTTCGTCAACCTCAACGCGCTGCCGCTGGTGGCCGTTGAACGCATCGAAGTCCTCAAGGACGGCGCCTCGGCCGTGTACGGCTCCGACGCGGTGGCCGGCGTGGTCAACATCATCACCCGGCAGAACTTCCAGGGCGCCGAAGTCGGCGGCAGCACCGGCACCGCCGACCAGGGCGGGCTGGACGAACAGAAGCTGCACTTCGTCGGCGGCATCGGCGATCTGGACAAGGATGGCTACAACATCCTGGTCAGCCTGGAAGGCTACAACCGCGACCGCCTGGACCAGGACCAGCGCGACCTGACCAAGAGCGGCATCTACAGCGACCAGCCCGGCGGCCGCTGGAACGGCTGGTCGGCCAAGGGCGCACGCTATCTGGTGAATGGCGTGTCGGTGCCGATGCTGGACGCCAACGGCAACTGCCCCACCGGCACCACCCTGGTGGCCAGCGCGCCGATCGACGGCCTGGCCGGCAACACCTGCGGCTTCAACCAGGCGCCGTACACCACCCTCATTCCGTCCACCAAGCGCTGGCAGGCCTACGTCAACGGCACCTTCCGCGTCAGTGACAACGTCGAAGCCTTCGGCGAAGTGCTGTACAGCGATATCAAGGGCGTGTCCTGGTTCGGCAGCAGCCCGTACTTCACCCTGGAAAGTGGCCGTTTCGCGCTCAATGCCGATACCGGGCTGGCCGAACCGGTGTCGTCCAGCCTGCCGGCCAGCAGCCCGTACAACCCGTATGGCCGCGCCATTCCCATCGAGTACACCTTCTTCGACCTGGGCGGCACCATCAAGACCAACCGTTCGCAGGCCTACCGCGGCCTGGTCGGCCTGCGCGGCAGCACCGACAACTGGGATTGGGAAGTGGGCGCGTTCGGTGCACGCAGCAGCGAGCGCGAGACCGTGTCCGGCGGCTTCGCCAACCGCTGGGCGCTGGCCGATGCGCTGGCCACGGGCAGCTACAACCTGCTGAACCCGTCGGCCACCCCGGCCGAGGTCATCAACGCGATCAACATCAGCACGCTGCGCCCGGCCGAATCGGTGCTGCAGGGCATCGATGCCAAGGTGTCGGGCACGCTGGGCCGCACCTGGGCCGGTGATATCGGCTTCGCCGCCGGTGCCGAATGGCGCCGCGAAAAACTCGACTCGGAAAACCCCTGGCAGATCGACGCCGGCCTGCAGATCCGCCCGGCCATCGCCGAAGTGCATGGCGAGCGCAAGGTGACCGCAGCCTACGCCGAAGTGAACGTACCGCTGGCCTCCACGCTCGAACTTTCCGCCGCCGCGCGCGCCGACCACTACAGCGATTTCGGCGATGCGTTCTCGCCGAAGCTGGGCCTGCGCTGGCAGCCGCTGGACATCCTGCTGGTGCGCGCCTCGGCCTCGAAGGGCTTCCGCGCGCCGTCGCTGTCGGAAAACTCGAACAGCACCAGCATTTCCTACGGCAGCGTGATCGATCCGCGTGATCCGGACGTGCCGGGCTCGCGGCAGAACCCCACCTTCTTCACCGTCGGCAACAACGATCTGAAGCCCGAGCGCACCCGCAGCTACAACCTGGGCTTCGTGCTGTCGCCGTGGTCGAACACCAACCTGAGCGTGGACTACTACAAGATCGAGCTGGACAACCTGGTCGGCACCAACAACAGCCAGACCCTGGTGACCGACAACGTGCCCGGTGCGGTGCTGCGCGATGACCGCGGCAAGCTGCTGGCGGTGTACAACCGCTACCAGAACCTGAGCAGCCTGAAGACCTCGGGCATCGATGTGGAACTGCGCCAGCGCATTCCCACCGAATCGTTCGGCGACTTCACCGTGTCCTCTGCCTTCACCCACGTGCGTGACTACCGTCGCCCGACCGTGGTCGGCGGCCCGCTGGTGGACTACGCCGGCAGCAACCTGGGCGCCACCCTGCCCAGGAACAAGGCCACCACCACGCTGGATTGGCGCTATGCCGACGTAAAGGCCGCGCTGACCTGGTACTACACCAGCGGTTACGACCAGAAGGCCAGTACCGCTGCCGCGGCCGTGCAGGATCGCGTGGATGCCTACAACCAGCTGGACCTGTACCTGGCCTACACCGGCTTCGAACAGCTGACCCTGTACGCCAAGGTGCAGAATTTGGCGGACAAGGAGCCGCCGTACGACGCCTCGTTCCCCGGTATCCGCGCGCCCTACGACTTCAGCCAGTACGACCTGCGCGGGCGCTACTTCACCGTCGGTTTCGATTACCGCTTCTGAACCACCGGCCGCGACCGGCCAGCACTGGCCGGTCGCGCTGCCCTGCATTCCGGGAAAACACCGTGTCCTTGCATCGCCGTACCGTACTGCCGCTGCTGATCGCCGCCGCCACCGTTCTCGCCGCGCCCAGCGTGGCCCATGCGCAGAGCGCCTACTTCTTCCCGCAGGCCAGCGAAGCCTCGGCCTTCGACGCCAGCATTCCCACCCCGGAACAGTTCCTGGGCTATCCGATCGGCAGTCGCTTCACCCGGCATGACCAGCTGGTGGCCTACTTCCAGGAACTGGCACGCCATTCGGACAAGATCAGCGTGCGCGAGATCGGCCGCAGCTACGAAGGCCGCCCGCTGCTGATCGCCACCGTCACCGCTGCCAGCAACCAGGGCCGGCTGGAGCAGATCCGCCAGCAGCACGCGACCCTGGTCGATCCGGCGCAGCCACGCAGCGCCGCCGGTGACAGCCCGGTGGTGGTGTGGCTGGGCTACAGCGTGCACGGCAACGAAACCTCCAGCGGTGAAGCGGCCATGCTGACCGCCTACTACCTGGTGGCCAACCGCAGCGCCGAAACCCAGCAGTGGCTGCAGCAGGCGGTGGTGCTGTTCGACCCGGCGCAGAACCCCGATGGCCGCGATCGCGCCGCCAACTGGCACAACGCCTGGGCCTCGGAACCGGCCTCGGCCGACCCGGCCGACAAGGAACACGTCGAACCCTTCCCGCAGGGCCGCACCAACCACTACTTCACCGATCTCAACCGCGACTGGCTGGCCCTGACCCAGCGCGATTCGCGGCCCAAGGTGGAGGTGTTCCACCAGTGGTACCCGAACGTGCAGATCGACTTCCACGAGATGGGCAAGGACAACACCTACTACTTCGAGCCGTCGCCGAAGAGCATGCACAGCCCGCTGATCCCGGCGGCCTCGTATGAATTCAACAAGACCCTGGCCAAGTACCATGCGCAGTCGCTGGATGCGTTGGGATCGCTGTACTACACCGGCGAAAACTACGACAACTTCTCCCCGGTCTACGGCTCCACCTATCCCGACTTCCACGGTGCGGTGGGGGTGACGGTGGAACAGGCCAGCTCGCGTGGGCGCGTGCAGGAATCGGTGAACGGTCTGCTGACCTTCCCGTTCACCATCCGCAACCAGGTGGCCACCGGGCTGGGCACCGTGCGCGGCGCGGTCACCGAACGCAGTGGCCTGTTCGACCTGCAGAAGAGCTTCTTCCAGAGCGCACTGAAGCAGGCCGGGCAGCAGCCGGTAAAGAGCTTCGTGTTCGGCGATGCACATGATCCGGCGCTGACCCGTCGCTTGCTTGAGCTGTTGCTGCTGCACCGGATCGATGTGCATGCGCTGCCGCGCGATGTCACCGTCGATGGCCAGACCTTCAGCGCAGGCAGCGCCTACGTGGTGCCGGTGCAGCAGGCGCAGTTCCGCCTGGTCCATTCGATCTTCGCCGAAACCCCGCCGATCAAGGGCGATGTGTTCTACGGCAGCACCAGCTATGCGATCGCGCCGGCCTATGGCGTGGCCTTCGCCGGCAGCCGCAGCCGCATCGACGGTGGTGCCGCGGTGACCGAACTGCCGGCCGCAGGCGGTGGCGTGGTCGGTGGCCAGGCAGCTTTCGCGTATGTCATCGACTGGCGCGATTACAACGCCAGCCGTGCCCTGGCCGAACTGCAGGGCAAGGGCGTGCTGGCGCGTGCCGCGTTCAAGCCATTCACCGCGGGCACGGCGCAGGGTGATGTGGCCTTCGCCGCAGGCAGCATTGTGATTCCCGTAGCGGGGCAGTCGCTGCAGGGTGCGGCACTGCTGGATGCAGTGAACGCGGCCACGCGCAGCGCCGGCGTGCAGGCCCACGCCCTGGCCAGCGGCCGCAGCCGCGATGGCATCGATCTGGGCAGCGACAGCGTCAAGGCACTGCGCAAGCCGGCGGTCGCGCTGGTGATGGGCGAGGGCGTGACCGCCACCGAGATCGGCTCGGCGTGGTTCCTGCTGGACCAGCAACTGCATCTGCCGGCCAGCAAGCTGGACCCGCAGCAGCTGGGCAAGGTGCCGCTGGATCGCTACACCACCCTGGTCCTCTCTGGCGGCAACTACGCCGGCGTGGATGCTGCGGCGGTGGCCGCGCTGAAGCGCTGGGTGCAGGCAGGCGGTTCGCTGGTGACCTATGGCAGCGCCTCGAAGTGGGCGATCGAGCAGAAGCTGGCCGATGGCGAAACGCTGGGCAAGGATGAAGACGCTGCCGACGAGAGTCGTCGCGCGTTCGGCGACCAGCGCGACATCGCCGCGATCGAACGGGTCAGCGGCAACATCCTCAGCGCCGACGCCGATACCTCGCACCCGCTGGCCTTCGGCGTACCGCGTCGGCCGCTGGCGGTGAACAAGGAAAATGCCGTGGTGCTGCAGCCCAGTGCCAATCCGTTCTCCACGGTAGTGCGCATCGACAGCCCGCCGCGGGTGAACGGTTATCTGTCCGAGCGCAACCGCAGCCGCGTGGCGGGCAGTGCCTGGCTGCTGGTATCGGCGCAGGGGCAGGGCAACGTGGTGTTGTTTGCCGATGACCCGGCGCACCGCAAGTACTGGCACGGCACGGATCGCCTGCTGATCAACGCGATCTTCTTCGGGAATCTGGTGAATCCTAGTAAAGCGCGGGGTTGAGGCTTTACGCGCCTACCTGATGCTTGGGTGGGAAGGACGGAGGGGCCGCGCAGGACACGCTGTAAATACATCCATGTAAGCTCGTAGGCGCCCTGCTCGTGTGCGCAATCCTGCGCACACGGCAAGACCGGGGTTGGGCGTCCTGCCCAACCCGCCCGAGGCATGCCTCGGGCCCATGGCGCCTGCGGTCCTGCGCAACCCCTCCGTCCTCCCCAGACAGTTTCCTGCGGACGCGGACGCATCAAACCCCAAGGCGGGAGCGAGGGCAAAAGCAAAAGCAAAAGCCGAAGCTCCTGCTTCGGCTTTTGTTTTTGAACTTGAATTTGAACTTGATCTTTCTTCTCCCGGCTACCCGGCGGGACAAGAAGGCGCTGGAAATGTCTGAAGTGGATCGGGGCGGGGGGAGCGCGAAACCGCAGGCGCCATGGATGGCGCCTACGAGCCCCCATGGATGGGTTTACGGCGTGTTTCGCGCTCCCCCCGCTCCGATCCGCCCCAAGCAGAACCAACCGCAGGCTCTCAAGCCATCCCGGTAGCCAGCCAAAAAAAAGGACGGCGCGTCAGCGCCGTCCCTCGATAGCCCCCAGCGCAGCGGGAAGCGCATCAACCGTCAGCCAGGATCAGCCGGCGCGACCGCCGCCGTTGCCGCCCTGACCGCGACCGCGGCCGCCGCCATTGCCGCCACCGCCACGACGCTGGCCCTGGCCGGCGCCAGCACCTGCACGCTGCTGGCCATTACCACCGCCTTCGCGACGGCCGCCGCCCGACTTCTTCGGGCCGGCATGCGCGTGGCGCGGCGCATCGCCGTGCGGGCGACGGGCGTGGCTCTTGCGCGGGGCGCGTTCGCCGGTTTCGTGCTCGGCCTTGCCCGGCGCACTGTTGCCCCAGCGGATCGGCACCTGCAGCTCGAAGCCCGGCACATCGCGGATATCCATGTCGCGGCCCAGCAGACGCGTGATCGCGCGCAGCAGCTTCACTTCATCCTGCGCGACCAGCGAAATCGCCTGGCCGGTGGCACCGTTGCGGCCGGTACGGCCAATGCGGTGCACGTAGTCTTCGGCCACCATCGGCAGATCGAAGTTGATCACCTTCGGCAGTTCGTTGATGTCGATACCGCGCGCGGCGATATCGGTAGCCACCAGCACGGTCACCCGGCCGGCCTTGAAATCGCCCAGTGCACGCAGGCGCTGGCCCTGGCTCTTGTTGCCGTGGATCGCCGCGGTCTTGATGCCGGACTTTTCCAGGAACGCAGCCAGCTTGTCGCTGCCGTGCTTGGTACGGGCGAACACCAGGGTCTGCTCGCGACTGTCCTGCGCCAGCAGGTGCAGCAGCAGGTCGCGCTTGCGGCCGCCGTCGACCGGATGCACGCGGTGGGTGATGGTTTCGGCCACGGTATTCTTCGGCGTCACCTGGATCTGTTCCGGGTTGCGCATGAACTCCAGCGCCAGCTGGCGGATGTTGTCCTCGAAGGTGGCCGAGAACAGCAGGGTCTGCCGGTTCTGCTTCGGCAGCTTGGCCAGGATGCGCTTGATGGACGGCAGGAAGCCCATGTCCAGCATGCGATCGGCTTCGTCCAGCACCAGCAGTTCAATGCCGGACAGGTCGATGCTGCGACGCTCCAGGTGGTCGATCAGGCGGCCCGGGCAGGCCACCAGCAGATCCACGCCACGGCGCAGGATGTCCAGCTGGTTGCCCATGCCCACGCCACCGTAGATGCAGGCGCTGGGAATGCGCAGGTACTTGCTGTAGCCGCGCAGGCTGTCGTGCACCTGGGTGGCCAGCTCGCGGGTGGGGGCCAGGATCAGCGCGCGCGGCTTGCGCGGGCCGCTGCGCACTTCCTGCGATGCGGTGCCCAGGTGCTGCAGCAGCGGCAGGCCGAAGGCGGCGGTCTTGCCGGTACCGGTCTGTGCGCCGGCCAGCAGGTCGCGACCGGCCAGCGCCAGCGGGATCGCCTGCTGCTGGATCGGGGTCGGGTTTTCGTAGCCCTGCTCGGCAAGCGCACGCAGCAGGAAGGGCGCCAGGCCCAGCGATTCAAAAGACATTGAGTTTGCTCCAAGTACAAGAAACGCCTGACCGATCGGACAGGCGGGGGCAGATCAAACTGATCGGCTGACTCGGAGCGTTCCCGTGAACCGCGCTGCGAGAAGTTGGGTGCAGCCGGCGCGGAGCACAGGCTGGAATGCGTGACGAACGGTGTCGGAGTGGGGGCGGGCGAAGGGGCGGACCCCGGTCGCCGGCGATCCCGAAGGGAAACGGACGGCCGCTGCAGACCCGCATAGTCTAACCGAAGCCTGAGACCTCACGCAAAAACCCCTGTTCAGGGAAGGGGAGGGGGCTGGCAGGGCTGCGCCCTGCACCCGCTACCGTCAACGTCAACGGCAACGTCAAAAGCGGGCTATCCGTGGGATGGCGGGGTGGGTCCGGTTGCGGGGGACGCCGTAAATACGTCCATGTAGGCTCGGTCGCGCCATCCATGGCGCTCACGCCCCCGCCACCGGACCCACCCCGCCTTCGACAGTTGGCCGCGAACTGTCGGAACGGCATTCTGCTCTGGTGGGTGTCGACCTTGGTCGACACGGATGAATTCATTCGATATCTGACAGATGTGTCGACCAAGGTCGACACCTACCAACAGCCGCGTGAATCTGTCAGAGGCGGGGCGGTGTGGCCTTGCAGGACCGCAGGCGCCATGGATGGCGCCTACGAGCCTACATGGACGTACTTGCGGCGTGTCCTGCAAGCCCACACCGCCCCGCCATCCCACGGAATGCCCGCTTTTGACGTTGCTTCAGTCGAGCATGGCTCGACTCTACAGGGGTGCAGGGCGCAGCCCTGCCGAACCCCCTCCTGCGGTAGGGTGGGCCGATGCCGCGCTGCAGCTTGGCTACACCGCGCATTTGATTACACTTGAAACTTGTTTGCCCACGACTCCGGACACCCACCCATGAAGCTTGGTTCTTTGAAGGAAGGCGGCCGCGACGGCACCCTCATCGTCGTCTCGCGTGACCTGCGCCACGGCGTACGCGCCACCGGCATCGCCGCCACCCTGCAGCAGGCGCTGGAAGACTGGAGCCACATCGCACCGCGCTTGAACGCCCTGTATGAATCGCTGAACGCCGGCGATGCCGATGGCGTGTTCGACCTGGACCCGCAGGCCCTGGCCGCGCCGCTGCCGCGTGCCTATGAATTCGTCGATGGCAGCGCCTACCTGCCGCACGTCGAGCGTGTGCGCCGCGCCCGTGGCGCCGAAGTGCCGGAAAGCTTCTACACCGACCCGCTGATGTACCAGGCCACCAGCGCCGCCTTCTATGGCCCGCGCGATGCCGTGAAGGTGATCAGCGAGGATTACGGCATCGATCTGGAAGCCGAACTGGTGGTGATCACCGACGACGTGCCGATGGCGGTCAGCGCCGAACAGGCCGCCGGCCATATCCAGCTGATCGGCCTGGTGAACGATGTCTCGCTGCGCAACCTGATTCCCGGCGAACTGGCCAAGGGCTTCGGTTTCCTGCAGTCCAAGCCGCGCTCGGCGCTGTCGCCGGTGTTCGTCACCCCCGATGAGCTGGGTGATGCCTGGCAGGACAGCAAGGTGCACCTGCCGCTGCTGACCCACATCAACGGCGCCTGGTTCGGTGCGCCGGAAGCCGGCGTGGACATGCAGTTCAATTTCGCCCAGCTGGTCGCGCATGCCGCCAAGACCCGCCCGCTGGGCGCCGGCGCCATCGTCGGCTCGGGCACCATCGCCAATGAAGACACCAGCAAGGGTGCCTCCTGCTTCGCCGAACAGCGCACCGTGGAAACCCTGCGCGACGGCAAGCCGAGCACGCCGTTCATGTCGTTCGGCGATGTGGTGCGCATTGAAATGCTCGATGCCGCCGGCAACAGCATCTTTGGTGCCATCGAGCAGCGCATCGAACAAGCAGCCAAGCCCTGAGCATGGAGGCGGCAATGGACATCCTGGTTGATGACGGCCCGGTCGACGACGGCATCGTGCTGTACACCTACTGGCGATCCAGCGCCGCCTACCGCGTGCGCATCGGCCTGGAACTGAAAGGCTTGGCCTGGGAAGGCCGGCCGGTGCATCTGGTGCGCGATGGTGGCGAGCAGCATGCCGACGCCTATGCCGCGCTCAATCCGCAGCAACTGGTGCCGACCCTGCTGCATGACGGCCATGTGCTGAACCAGTCGCTGGCGATCCTGGAATACCTGGACGAGCGCTTCCCGCAGGTGCCGCTGCTGCCGGCCGACGCCTCCGGCCGTGCGCGCGTGCGCGGCTTGGCACAGCTGGTCGCCTGCGATATCCACCCGATCAACAACCTGCGGGTGATGCAGTACCTGGAGCGCGATCTGCAGGTGCCGGCCGATGCGCGCACGCAGTGGACCCTGCGCTGGATGGCCGAGGGGCTGGCGGCAATGGAAACGATGCTGGCCAACAGTGGAGACACCGGTCGCTTCTGCCACGGCGATCGTCCTACCTTGGCGGATCTGTGCCTGATGCCGCAGCTGTACAACGCGCACCGGTTTGGACTGGACCTGGCGCCGTACCCGACGCTGCGCCGCATCGAGGCCGCCTGCCAGGCCGTGGACGCTTTCGAGCGCGCCCGCCCGGAGAATCAGGTTGATGCGATGAGGTGAGTCATTCAATGGCTGTCTTCAATGGGAAACTTGCAGTCATCGGTGCTGTAGTTGTCGCTGCCGGGGTGGCGATAGGCGCGGCTATGTGGTTCCGAACGGGATCGGCTGAGCCAATCTCGGGCACCGATGCGGGCTCCGATTCGTTATCCGGCTTAGTCAAAGCAGGGGGGCGGACAATGGAGAGCATTGGAGCAAGCTCCCTTGCTGAAGGGCGGATTGATTCTGTCCAAGTACCCGCGTCGCAGCTTGCGGCCAGTGACCCGCGGCTGGTTGCACTGTCCAAGGCAGAGCTGGCTTGGCTTGAGAAGCATTACTACCCTACACAGGCTGAACTGGATGCTCTGGATAGGATGGACCTGAAGGAACTTGCGCGATCAGCTGATCCGAAATCGAGGATGTTGTACGGCATTGCTCTCATCCGGCGAGATCAAGTGCCAGGCGCGATGCCTGCATTGAAAAATGCCGCCACGCTGGGAGCTTTCTATGCATACGAGGAGGCTGCCGCAGCCGAGTACGCAATGCTTACCAAGAGGGGAATGGACGCTCAGACGGTGCAGGACATGCTGCGAGCCAAGGTCGAAGTCGCCAAGATTCTGGGAGATCACCGGGCGGAGTATCTCCTTGGTAGGAACTTGCCAAGCGGATCGGTCGCCAATCCCGCTGCCGTGCAGCAGTACACGACTGAGTTTCTGCGGCAGCTGGGTATGAATGCACAGCTCATGGGCGTGAGTGCGTCCGGTCCAGATCCCCGGCCCAATGCGGATCTGTGGAGTGATGTCACAAAGCTGGGGAATTCCGGCTCAGCTGACGAACAGATCGACGTCTATAGCCGCAAGTGATCTCACGAGATGAACCCTGACATCCGGTTTTCAGCAAGTCCGGTGTGGGTGGCATCGTTGTTTGAGCAGGCCTCGCAATCAGCAACGATTGCGAGGGCCGCAGCAGCAGTTCAGCCAGACGGTCCTTCGGCCCTGTTTGCGCCGCGCCGCCACGCGGCAACGACGAGGGCAAGCCGTGATACTTGGCCAAGCGTGGGACCCTGGAGTTACCCGCGCGCGTGGCCGGCCTGCGCGTTCACCAGCATCTGCCGCAGGTCCTCGCGGAACAGCCGATAGCCGGCCTCGCGGCGCGCCTCATCGCCCTGCCGCAGCACCCACGCCGGGTGCACCGTGGCATAGCCGCGGGTGCCATCGTCCAGCGTGTGCCAGCGCCCGCGATCACGGGCCAGGCTGAAGTCCCGCCCGAACACGGCCATGGCGGCGGTCGCCCCCAGGCACACGATCAGCTGCGGCCGCACCCGCGCGATCTCGCCCATCAGCCAGGGCCGGCAGGCATGCACGTGGCGGCTTTCCGGCCGCTTGTGCAGCCGCACCTTGCCGCGTCGCTCGTGGTGGAAGTGCTTCACCGCGTTGGTCAGGTACAGCGTTGCGCGGTCGATGCCCAGCTCGGCCAGCGCACGGTCCAGCAGTTGCCCGGCGGGGCCGGCGAACGGGCGGCCGCTCAGGTCCTCCACATCACCGGGCTGTTCGCCCACCACCATCACCCGCGCATCGGCCGGGCCCTGGCCGAACACGGTCTGCGTGGCCGGCTCCCACAGCGGGCACTGCTGGCAGGTGCTGGCCTGCGCGCGCAGCGCCGCCAGGCTTCCATCCACGGCAGGGGCCGGCAGCACCCGCGCCGGCACCCGCCGCTGCGGTGCCTGGGCGGGCCGGTCGTGCATATCCTGTACCCGGCCTGCCGCCTCGCGCACCAGGCCCGGCAGCAGCTGCGCCTCGGGCAGGTGCCGCCAGTACTTGGCCGGCATTTCCTGCTGCATCATGCGGGTGTTCAGCCGCGCCGGGTTGAAGATGCTGGCGTAGTAGGTCTGCCACAACGCCTCGCGCGCATCCTCGGCCGGCGCATCTTCGCGCCGGCCACCCGGCCCGAAGCTCAAGGCCTGGCCGTCCCACTGCACGCTGCGGCCGGGGGTCAGGATCGCCCAGCGCATGCCGGCGAAGCGGCGCGCGAAGAACGGTGCCACGCGATCCACGATGTGGTGCTCCGGCTCGAACCAGGCAATGAACGCGTCCTGTTCGCCGGGCACTTCGCGGAAGCGCACGAAGGCTTTCATCTTGTGCGTGTCGCGGCGCACCGCCTGGGCCATCGCCATCGCCCGCAGCACGTCGGCGTCGGTCGGGTTGGACAGCACCGCGCGTTCGCCATGGGTGATCCGCCACAGCAGCCGGTACAGCAGGGCCATGCGTTGTGGTTCGCGGTGGCACAGCACGGTCGCGGCCAGTTCCAGGAACTCGCGCGGCACGCCGGGTTGCGCGCCCTGCGCCGGGTTGGCCGTCGCGTCGGGCAGGGCAGGGGCATCCAGCAGCGAGGCTTCGTGGCCCGGCAGCCAGTCCAGCTGCGATGGCGGCACCGCAGCCAGCAGCGCCCCGCGCGCGCCATCGCGCCAGGCCTGCAGCGACCACGGCGGGTCCACCCGTAGCGACCAGCGTTGCACGTCAGGCCGCCGGTGGCGTGTCGAACAGCGACCCCTGGCGCGGCGGCGGCGCCAGCCGCGCACGCAGCGCGGCCGGGTCGTCCAGCGCACTGCGCGGGTGGTGGTCGGCCAGTTGCACGAACGGCAGCAGCTTGTTCATGGGCGCCTTCAGGCGCGCGACATCGGCCACCCGCAGGCGACCGTGCCGGCGCGCCATCAGCACCCGCTTCACGTTGCGCACGCCCAGGCCCGGTACGCGCAGCAGCAGTTCCTTCGGCGCGCGGTTCAGATCCACCGGAAAGCGCTCCGGATGGCGGATCGCCCAGGCCATCTTCGGGTCGATATCCAGATCCAGCATGCCGTCGCCGCTGTTGTCGGTGATCTCATCCACGCCGTAGCCATAGAAGCGCAGCAGCCAGTCGGCCTGGTACAGGCGGTGTTCGCGCTGCAGCGGCGGTGGCTGCACCGGCAGTTGGCGGCTGGCATCGGGAATCGGGCTGAAGGCCGAGTAGTAGACCCGGCGCATGTGGTAGTTGCCGTACAGCCGATCGGCGCTGAGCAGGATCTGCTGGTCGCTGGCACCGTCGGCACCGACGATCATCTGCGTGCTTTGCCCGGCCGGGGCAAAGCGAGGCGGCCGCGGGCGCGCGCTGCGGGTGGGCGTGGATGTGGCCGCCACGGCAGGCGGCGCGCGGCGGGCCTCCTTGGCCTCGTCGATGCGCCAGCGCAGTTCACCCATCGCACCGCGGATGGTATGGCTGGTCTTTTCCGGGGCCAGCGCGGCCAGCCCGGCATCGGTGGGCAGTTCCACGTTGATCGAAAGGCGATCGGCATGGCGGCCTGCACTGGCCAGCAGTTCCGGCGACGCCTCGGGAATGGTCTTCAGGTGGATGTAACCGGCGAAGCGATGCTCCTCGCGCAGCTGCCGGGCCACTTCCACCATGCGTTCCATGGTGTAGTCGGCGTTGCGGATGATGCCGCTGGAAAGGAACAGCCCTTCGATGTAGTTGCGCTTGTAGAAATCCAGGGTCAGCGAGACCACTTCTTCCACGCTGAAGCGCGCGCGGGGCACGTTGCTGGAGACACGGTTCACGCAGTACGCGCAGTCGTACACGCAGAAGTTGGTCAGCAGGATCTTCAGCAGGGACACGCAGCGGCCATCGGGCGTGTAGCTGTGGCAGATGCCCATGCCCTCGGTGCTGCCAATGCCCCCGGACGCGCGCGAATCGCGTTTGCCGGCGCCACTGGAAGCGCAGGAGGCATCGTATTTGGCGGCATCGGCCAGGATGGCCAGCTTGCGAAGGGTTTCCATGACAGAAACCTACGGACAGGCGGTCTCATTGGATGAGACCGCCCCTTAACCCTTCAGGATTGCCGCCGGCTCAGAACCCGTGGGTGATGCTGGGCTGGGTGGCCGACGAGAAATCGGCGTAGGGATCGTGTTCGCCACTGCCGCCTTCGGACAGGCGGAACTTCAGCGCCAGACCATCGCGCGAATCGGCCGCACGCAGCGCCTCTTCCTGCTCGATCACGCCGCTCTTGGCCAGCCGGAACAGGCACTGGTCGAAGCTTTCCATGCCTTCTTCCAGCGACGATTCCATTGCCGCCTTGATCTCGTGTACCTGTCCGCGGCGCAGCAGGTCGCGGATCATCGGCGTGTTGATCAGTACCTCGGTGGCCGGCAGGCGGCGCCCGGCCTTGTTCTTCACCAGGCGCTGGCTGATCACCGCACGCAGGTTCAGCGCCAGGTTCATCAGCACGTTCTTGTGCGCGCTTTCCGGGAAGAAGTTCAGGATGCGCTCGATGGTCTGGTCGGCGTTGTTGGAATGCAGGGTGGCCAGGCACAGGTGGCCAGTTTCGGCGAAGGCGATCGCCGCCTCCATCGTTTCCGCATCCAGGATTTCGCCGATCAGGATCACGTCCGGCGCTTCACGCATCGCGTTCTTCAGCGCGTTGTGGAAGGCATGGGTGTCCAGCCCGACCTCACGCTGGTTCACGATCGACATCTTGTGTTTGTGCAGGTATTCGATCGGGTCCTCGATGGTGAGGATGTGCCCGGTGGTGGTGCTGTTGCGGTGGTCGATCATCGACGCCAGCGAGGTGGACTTGCCTGAGCCGGTGGACCCCACCACCAGCACCAGCCCGCGCGGGGTCATGATCACATCCTTCAGCACCTGCGGAAGATTGAGCTCCTCGATGCTGGGAATGCGGCTGCGGATGGCACGGATGACCATGCCCACCTCGCCGCGCTGCTTGAACACGTTGACGCGGAAGCGACCGGCGTCGGGCAGGGCGATGGCCATGTTGAGCTCCAGCTCGCGCTCGAACTGCGGCACCTGGCCTTCGTCCATCAGCGAGTAGGCGATCTTCTTCACCATGCCCGGCGGCAGGCCGGTATTTCCCAGCGGGTACAGCTTGCCTTCGATCTTGATGTACACCGGCGCACCGGTGGTCAAGAACATGTCCGAGGCGTTCTTTTCGGTCATCAGCTTCAGGAAGTAGCCGATATCCATCGCGAATTTTCCCCAACGAAACCGCCAGCGACCGTTGCAAGCACGGCGTCGGCTTGACGACAATGGCCACGTACCGACAACCGGGCACGGGCCTCCCCAATGAAACGACTTAGCTTCGCACAAATGCGCCAGGGCCTGTATGTGATGGCGTTGGCATTCGCGGTGTCTGCCCCCGTTGGGGCGCAGGAAGCCGCGCTGGAACTGGCCCAGGCCCAGCAGGCCGTGGAAAAGGCCACCCAGGCCGATGCCGACCAATATGCGCCAGACCTGATCGGCCTGGCCCGACAGGGGCTGGAACAGGCCCAGCGCGCCGCCGGCGACCGCCGCGAGCGCAAGAACGCCCCGGCCCTGGCCCTGCGCGCGGCCGCCGACGCCGACCTGGCCCGCGCCCGCAGCGAGGAGGCCACCGCCACCGCCCAGCTGCAGCTGCGCCGCAACGAGGTGAACCAGCTGCAGCGCCAGCTGTCGACCGGGGAGGACCGCCGATGAAGACGCTTTCCACCCTAGCACTGGCCACCGCGCTCGCCCTGCCGGGCCTGGCCCTGGCCGCCGACAACCCCATGGTGGGGCAGTTGACCCAGCGCCTGATGGCGATCCAGGCCAACCCGGACACCGCCGAATTGGGCGCCTTCGAGCGCATGCAGGCCCAGCAGGCCATCGCCACCCTGGAAAAGGCCAAGCGCCGCGACCAGGAGCTGGCCACCTACCTGGCCGAGCGCCGTGTGGACATCGCCGAAACCAGCGTGCGCGCCGCCCTGGCCGCCCGCGAGGTGGACCGCCTGGAGCGCACCCGCAGCGACCTGCTGATCGAAGCCAGCCGCCGCGACGCGGCCCGTGCCCGCCAGGAAGCCGAACAGCTGCGCATGCAGGCGCAGATGCAGGCCGAGGAGTCCGAGCGCCTGCGCCTGGCCGCCGAGGCCGAGACCCTGGCCCGCCAGGACGCCGAAAACGCCCTGACCAGCGTGGCCGGCAAGCAGCAGCAGCGCCTGAGTGCGGCCCAGCAGAACGCGGCCAAGCTGGCCCGTGAAGAGGCCGAGCTGGTGTCCGGGCAGAAGCTGCCGGGCTCGAAGTTCGACGGTCGTGGCGAAGTCTTCACCCTGGGCGGCGACGCCTTTGCCGCCGGTGCGGCCGGCCTGTCCGGCGGGGCGAAGAACCAGGCCAAGGCCCTGGCCGAGTACCTGAACATCGGCAAGAAGGGCCGGGTGCGCATCGAGGCCTATGACAGCGCCACCGGTGTGGGCCAGAAGCGTGCCGAAGCCCTGCGCGATGCGCTGGTGGCGGCCGGTGTCGCAGGCAACCGCATCCAGGTGGCCGGCAAGAAGGCCGCGTCCACCAAGGCCCGCTCGGCCGAGGTCATCGTGGCCCCGTAATTGTTTGAATTTGTTTGTTTTTCGTTGCTTTGAGTATTCAGCCTGAACCCCGCCACGGCGGGGTTCGGTCTTTTTGTCGCAGGGGCTTGAACCCGGCCTGCAGCAAGCGTAGGGTCAATCGTCCGGGACGCAATGCCGCGGACCGGACGATGGGAGGGCCGGGCCGATGCAAGCAGGGCGCGAACCGCAGCAGACCGACGTGCGCAGGCCAGTGCCGCGGGTCGTGGTGCGCACCCATGTGGCCATCTCCCGGCGCTCCTCCATGAACAACGCCCCGTGCCTTGCGGCCGGGGCGTTCGTGTATCTGTCGAAGGAGGTCCATCATGTTTGAAGATCAGCCCCAGAGCGAGATCGACGCCCGTCGCGCGTGTGATCCGGAGTTCCGGGCACTCCATGACCAGCACCGTAAGTTGAACAAGAAGTGCATGGACGCGGAGTTGGGTGTCCTCCCGATCGATGATGTCACCCTGGGTCGAATGAAGCGCGAGAAGCTGCTGGCCAAGCAACGCCTTCTGCGTATGTACGAAACCCCGCTTCCCACGACGTCCCCCACGCACTGACGCACGCGCTCACGCCCGGAACGGCGTGATCCGGCCATCGAAGGCCCGGCCAGGCACGTGACCTGGCCCCGCGGTATCGCCGGCAACGGCGGCCGCGCCAAGGCACCACAGGCGGTGGTGCCTTGGCCCGCAGGCCCCGGCCTGTGCAAAACCCTGCAGCCTGAGTCCACCGATGCGGGCGGTACCGGTCTCCTCGTCGATCCGGGGCCGTCCGCATCCTCCGTTCCTGGTCCGCCTGGACCCTGCTTTGGTAGGGGCCAACCTTGGTTGGCCTGCTGTGGCCGGCCGCTTTGGTAGGGGCCAACCTTGGTTGGCCCGCCGTGGCCGCTACCCAGCCGAGCATGGCTCGGCTCTACATAAGCGCCCACGTCGCGGTGCCTGACTTTCGGCGCCATCCGTCGGATAATCCATGGTCCGGCCCTGCGCGGCGCGAAACGAAAGTCCCCGAATGCCCATCCATTCTTCCGTCCTCGAACTCATCGGCAAGACCCCGATCGTCAAGGCCCAGCGCCTGGATACCGGTGTCTGCGAGCTCTACCTGAAGCTCGAAAGCGCCAACCCGGGCGGATCGATCAAGGACCGCATCGGCCTGTCGATGATCGAGGCCGCTGAAAAGCGCGGCGATCTGAAGCCCGGCGCCACCCTGGTGGAAGGCACCGCCGGCAACACCGGCCTGGGCCTGGCCCTGGTCGCGCAGCAGAAGGGCTACAAGCTCATCCTGGTGGTTCCCGACAAGATGAGCCGGGAAAAGATCTTCAACCTGAAGGCCATGGGCGCCGAAGTGCGCCTGACCCGTTCGGACGTGGCCAAGGGCCACCCCGAGTACTACCAGGACCTGGCCCAGACCATTGCCGAGCAGACCCCCGGCGCCTACTTCATCAACCAGTTCGGCAACCCGGACAACCCGGCCGCGCACGAATTCGGCACCGGCCCGGAAATCCTGGAACAGATGGGCGGTGACCTGGACGCGATCGTGTTCGGCTGCGGCAGCTCGGGCACCATGACCGGCCTGTCGCGTGCCTTCGCCAAGCTGTCGCCGAAGACCGAACTGGTGCTGGCTGACCCGGTGGGGTCCATCCTTGCCGAGTACATCAACGACGGCAACCTGAACGACAAGTCCGGCAGCTGGCTGGTGGAAGGCATCGGCGAGGACTTCCTGCCCTCGATCTCCGATTTCAGCCGCGTCACCAAGGCCTACCCGATCACCGACGCGGAAAGCTTCCACACCGCCCGCGAGCTGCTGGGCAAGGAAGGCATCCTGGGCGGTTCGTCCACCGGCACCCTGCTGGCCGCCGGCCTGAAGTACTGCCAGGAACAGACCACGCCGAAGAAGGTGCTGGTGCTGGTGCCCGACACCGGCAACAAGTACCTGTCGAAGATGTACAACGACTACTGGATGCTGGACAACGGCTTCCTGCAGCGCCCGCAGCACGGCGATCTGCGCGACCTGATCCTGCGCCCGTACGGCCAGCGTGACACCGTCGTTATCGGCCCGAACGACCTGCTGACCACCGCCTACCAGCGCATGAAGCTGTACGACGTGTCGCAGCTGCCGGTGATGGACGGCGACCAGCTGGTCGGCATCGTCGATGAAAGCGACGTGCTGCTGCACGTCTATGGCGACGAAGCACGCTTCCGCGACCCGGTGGCCACGGCCATGGTCAGCAAGCTGGACCGGCTGGACGTGAAGTCGCCCATCGAAGCCCTGCTGCCGGTGTTCGACCGCGGCCAGGTGGCCATCGTCATGGACGGCAACGCCTTCCTGGGCCTGATCACCCGCATCGACCTGCTGAACTTCCTGCGCCGCCGCGTGCAGTAAGCGCACGATCGCGCGCATTCGCTGCTGAATCCCGGTTTATCCGCGTCAAAGCCCGTTAAGGGCGCGCTGATAGACTCCCGCTCCTTCGACGGCGCCGAACACCGGCGCCATTCAGGAAACGAAATGTCCAACGCTTCCAAGCCCGATCGCGCGCTGGCCCTGGCCACGCTGGCCATCCACGGCGGCCAGTCGCCCGATCCGAGCACCGGCGCGGTGATGCCGCCCATCTACGCCACCTCCACCTACGCACAGTCCAGCCCGGGCGAGCACCAGGGCTTTGAGTACTCGCGTACGCACAACCCGACCCGCTTCGCCTACGAGCGCTGCGTGGCCTCGTTGGAAGGTGGCACCCGTGGTTTCGCCTTCGCTTCGGGCATGGCCGCCAGCAGCACCGTGATGGAACTGCTGGACGCCGGCAGCCACGTGGTGGCGATGGATGACATCTACGGCGGCACCTTCCGCCTGTTCGAGCGCGTGCGCCGCCGCACCGCCGGCCTGGATTTCAGCTTCGTCGACCTGACCGATCTGGCCGCCTTCGAAGCGGCGATCACCGCGCAGACGAAGATGGTCTGGATTGAAACCCCGACCAACCCGATGCTGAAGATCGTGGACATCGCCGCGGTGGCTACCATCGCCAAGCGCCATGGCCTGATCGTGGTAGTGGACAACACCTTCGCCTCGCCGATGCTGCAGCGGCCGCTGGAACTGGGCGCCGACCTGGTGCTGCATTCGGCCACCAAGTACCTCAACGGCCATTCGGACATGGTCGGCGGCATGGTGGTGGTCGGTGCCGACGCCGAGCTGGCCGAGCAGATGGCGTTCCTGCAGAACTCGATTGGTGGTGTGCAGGGCCCGTTCGACAGCTTCCTGGCCCTGCGCGGCCTGAAGACGCTGCCGCTGCGCATGAAGGCGCACTGCGCCAATGCGATGGCGCTGGCGCAGTGGCTGGAAAAGCACCCGGCGGTGGAAAAAGTGATCTACCCGGGCCTGCCTTCGCACCCGCAGCACGAACTGGCGGGCAAGCAGATGGCCGGCTTCGGCGGCATTGTCTCGATCGTGCTGAAGGGCGGTTTCGAGGCGGCCAAGCGCTTCTGCGAAAAGACCGAGCTGTTCACCCTGGCCGAATCGCTGGGTGGCGTGGAAAGCCTGGTGAACCACCCGGCGGTGATGACCCATGCCTCGATTCCGGTGGTACGCCGCGAGCAGCTGGGGATCAGCGATGCGCTGGTGCGGCTGAGCGTGGGCGTGGAAGAGCTGGGGGATCTGCAGGTGGATCTGGAGCGGGCGTTGGCGGCGGGGAATCGCTGATCCATGCAGAAGCACGCAAACATCCTGTTCCTGTTCCGCCAGCTCTTGGGTCGTGAATTGGCGGCACGCTATCGCACCACCACATTGGGCGTTCTCTGGCTGGTGCTGCAGCCGCTGTTGATGCTGTGCGTGTATACGCTGGTGTTCAGTGGCGTGTTCAAGGCACGCTGGGCCGGAGCCGCCTCCACCGGCGACTTCGCCTTGATGCTGTTCGCCGGCCTCGTTCCGTTCACTCTGTTGTCCGAAGTGCTGATCACGGCGCCGGGAATCATCGCGGGGCAGCCCAACTTCGTGAAGAAGGTGGTGTTTCCCCTGCCGGTGCTGTCGGTAGTGAAGGTCGCCGCCGCCCTGACTACGGCGGCCATCGGCCTGGCGATCCTGCTGGTCGCGCAGATCTGGCAGTCGGGCCTTCCCTCCGCCTGGGCACTCACCTCACCGCTGATCCTTCTGGAAATGACCCCCATGCTGCTCGCGATCGCCTGGTCGCTGTCGGCGCTGGGTGTCTACCTGCGGGATATCGGCCAGTTCGTCGGCATTCTCAGCAGCGTACTGCTGTTCCTCAGCCCCATCTTCTTCCCGGCACATGCAATGCCTGAAGCCGCCCGGGGCCTGGTGTACTTCAATCCGCTGGTCACGCCCATCGAACAGTTGCGTGCGGTGACCGTGCAGAACTCGGCTCCCGATCTGGCCATGCTGCTGCCGCACTTCCTGCTTTCAGTGGTGGCGGCGATGCTGGCTTACGCACTCTTCCGTCGCCTGTCGCGCGGATTCTCGGACGTCCTATGAACAACCCGCAGACTGCCGCGATGAGCGGCAACCCGGACGCGGCCATCGAAGTGCTGGGCGTGACCAAGGATTACCCGGTCTACGCCAACCCGCGCGAGCGCCTGATGTCGCTGCTCAAGCCATCCGGTGACAGGGCCAGCCGCACCTTCCGCGCGCTTGATGGTGTCAACCTGATCGTGCCCCGGGGGGAAACGGTCGGCATCATCGGTCGCAACGGGGCCGGCAAGTCGACCCTGCTGCAGATCCTGTGCGGAACCGTGCAGCCAACCTCTGGATCGATCAGCATCCGTGGCCGCTTCGCGGCACTGCTTGAGCTGGGCGCTGGTTTCAATCCGGACTTTTCAGGTCGTGACAACGTCTACCTGAGCGCGTCGCTGTTGGGGCTCAGCCGCAAGGAAGTGGATGACAAGCTGCAGTCGATCATCGATTTCGCCGATATCGGTGACTTCTTCGACCGGCCGGTCAAAACCTACTCCAGCGGCATGTATGTGCGCTTGGCATTCTCGGTGGCCATCCACACCGAGCCGGATGTACTGATCATCGACGAAGCGCTGTCGGTCGGCGATATCCGCTTTCAGATGAAGTGCCTTGCCCGCATCGAACAGATCCGTGCCCGTGGCGCCACCATCCTGTTCGTGTCGCATTCCCTGGAACAGGTCAAACGCTTCTGCCAGACCGCACTGTGGCTGGAGGGCGGTAAGGTGAAGCTGCACGGCGAGGCCAGTTTCGTCGCAGATCGCTTCCGCGATTACGAGCTGGGCAAGGACCAGGTGGCCGGCGCGGTTGAGCAGGAGCGCGAACGACCGGCATCCGGCAGCATTCCTGCCCACCTAGAAACAGTGGCGTTGAGTACCGACATGCTGGCTCCGTTCGAGCCGCTGTCGGTGGACATCAGCTACACGGTAGGGGATGAAGCCGTGGACGGCCTGCTGCTGGGCGTCGCGATCAAAGGCATGGACGGCCTGCACATCTTTGGGCCGAACACCTATCTGGAGCGGGTGGCCATCCCCACCTCACGGGGCTCGCACCGGGTGAGCTACCACATTCCGTCAATGACATTGCTGACGGGTTCCTATCGTGTCGATGTCGGTCTGTTCACCGACAAGGGGCTGGTGTGCCTGGACTATCTGTCCGAAGCCAGCGTGTTCACCGTGGCCGCGCCGTACTTCAGCGAGGGCGTGGTCTATATTCCGCATGAATGGAAGGTCCATGAGCCCGACGCTCCTTGAAATACCCTTCGACCATTACCAGCGCTACGGTGCCGCCACGCATCTGTTGAAGGCGCTGGATCTGGCCGCGCCGCGTGTTCTGGAAGTCGGTGCCAATCGCCAGCGCCTGCTTGGGCAGTTCCTGCCGGATGCCTCCTTCCTGTACACCGACCTCCATGCCGAGGGCGACGAGCAGGATTTCATCGTTGCCGATGCGACGGCGCTGCCGTTCCCGGACCAGGGCTTCGATGCGGTGGTCTCGCTGGACGTGCTCGAACACATTCCCACACCGCTGCGTACACGTGCTGCCGCAGAGATGGCGCGCGTGGCAGGTCGGGCGGTCATCGTCGGTTTCCCACCCGAGCAGGAGTGGGTCAAGGCCGCCGAGCTGGATGCGAACAACCGCTGGTTCGAGCTGTTCGGCGAAGACTATGTGTGGCTGCAGGAACACAAGGAGTTCGGCCTGGTCGACACGGCCGGGATCGTTGCCACATTCGAGGCCGCTGGCTTCACCGTGCTGCGTTTTGGCCAAGGCAATGCCGAACTCTGGGCCAGCCTGATGGGCGCGCATTTCATCAAGGTCAAGTACCCCGAGCTGGAGCCTCTGGTTGCCGCGGCAGACCGGCTCTACAACAGCCGCGTTTTCGCCGGTGACCACAGTGAACAGCCCTACCGGGAATACTGCGTGGCTGTGCGTCTTGAAAGCGACGCCGAACGCTTGCGGGCGGACCCGCCCTTCCAGGCTGGCCAGGACGAAGAAGCCACTGCGTTGCTGAAGGGTCTCGCCCGTGGCCTGCGCGACCTTGCCGTGCGCACGCGCAATTCGGAAGGCGAATGGGAAGCCACCGCGCGCGCACTTGATGCCTACATCGTCGATCTGGACTCAGCCAAGCGCGAATGGGGCGACACGGCCCGCTATGCGCTGGAACTGCAGGCAGCCAAGGATGCTGGTGATGCTCATTGGCTTGCGCAGCAACAGCAGTGGGAACACCGCGACCGGCAGGGCCAGCAGGAACTGGCGATGGCCAAGGAGCGCAACGAGCAATTGGTCGCTGATGCCATTGCCTCTGAACAGCGTGCTGAACAGATCCGGCTACGGAGCGCGGAAGATCTCGAGCAGCATGCTGCGGCATATGCCCGCTCGCGCAGAAGATGGAAGATCGCGATGCTTGTGATTGGCGTGGTTGGCGTTGCAGCGGGACTGCTGCTGGGTTGGGCAGTCTTTTGATCCACCACCATCATCGCTGCAAGTATGTGCTGAACAATAGAGGAAACGCCTGATGTCCAAGCTGCGCAACCTGACCAGAGGGATCTATTGGGGCCTGCGCCGAGCGAAGGGGCAGCGCATTCCCCTGCGTTCCATCATTTCCGCCGTGGTGCGCGCATCGCGCAGGGGGCCGCGACATCTGGTGCGGGCCATCCTGGCATACGCCAATGGCTCCCATCCGTTGGTGGGTACGGCCACCACGGCAGATGCCTATGAGCAGTGGCTCAAGGCGCAGCCTGCGCTGCCGGTACCCGCCGACGCGGGCCTGATCAGCATCGTGATGCCGGTCTGCAACACACCGGAAACGTTCCTGCGCGAGGCAGTAGCCAGCGTCGAGGCACAGACCTATCGCAACTGGGAGCTCTGCATCCACGACGATGCCTCCGACAAGCCGCACGTCGCACGCGTGCTTGAGGAGCTAGCCAAGCGCCTGCCGAACCTGCGTGTTTCCCGTTCGGAAACGCGCCAGGGAATCGCCGCGACCACCAATGCGGCCGTGTCGCTGGCCGAAGGCCGTTGGATCACCTTCCTGGACCACGATGACCTGCTGGAACCCGATGCGCTGGCAGCTGTGGTCGCCTGCCATCTGGAGACGACCGCTGACGTGGTCTACACCGATCACGACGTGCTGGGGGAAGACGGGCGCCTGCGCAATCCGTATTTCAAGCCTGACTGGAATCTGGATCTGTTCCTTTCGCAGATGTACCTGGGCCACCTGGTGAGCTTCGAGTCCGGCCTCGTCCGCCGGATGGGAGGCCTCCGAAGCGACTGTGATGGTGCCCAGGACTACGATCTTGTGCTGCGCTGCGTGGCAGCAGGTGCCAGCGTGGCACATGTGCCAAGGGTGCTTTACCACTGGCGCGCACATGCCGGGTCGACGGCCGCCAACGCTGCCTCCAAGCCCTACGCGCACCATGCAGGCCAGTTGGCATTGCAGCAGCACGTACAGAATGGTCACCCGGGCGCCCGGGTTGACGAGAGCGAGCAGTTGTTCTGCTACGACGTGCGCTACGCGTACGCCGATGAGGGTCCGCTGGCCAGCATCATCATTCCCACGCGCGATGGACTGGATCTCCTGCGGACCTGCGTCGAGTCGCTGTATGCCAAGACCCAGTACCGTGACTTCGAGATCATCGTGGTCGACAACGGGTCGACCCAGCCCGAGACCCTGGAGTGGCTGAAGGCCATGTCGCGGCGGCGCAACTTCCGGGTAATCGATGCCGATGTGCCTTTCAACTGGTCGGCGCTGAACAACCTGGCGGCACGTGAGGCGCGTGGCGAGGTCCTGGTGTTCCTCAACAACGATACTGAAGTCATCGACGGTGAATGGCTGCAGCGCCTGGCCGAGAACGCGCTGCGCCCTGACGTCGGCGTGTGCGGTCCGCTGCTGTTGTACGGGGACCGCACCATCCAGCATGCCGGAGTTGTGATCGGCATGGGCGGCTGGGCCGACCATGTGTTCAAGGGAGAGTCCCCGATCCACTTCCAGAACCTGTTCGTGTCGCCGGTGCTGCAGCGGCAGGTTCTCGCCGTCACCGGTGCCTGCATGGTGGTGGCGCGGGAGACGTTCGAGTCGCTGGGCGGGTTCGATGAGAGCTTCATCGTCTGCGGCAGTGACGTCGAACTGTGCCTGCGCGCGCACGCGCGGGGCCTTGCGACGGTCTACGTGGCGCGGTCGGTGATGATCCATCATGAATCCAAGACCCGCGATCCGCGTGCGATTCCCGAAAGCGATTTCGTGCGTTCTGCGCAGGCGTATTCCCCATATCGCGAAGAGGGTGATCCGTTCTTCAGCCCCAACCTGGATTACATGGCATCGTCTCCGCGTCTGCGTGGGGGCGCGCAATGAGCCGCATTGGAAACCTGTTGCGGCGCATTGCCGCACGCTTGGACGCCAGCGCTCCGGGCACTCCCACCCCCAGTACGAACGTTGCCGAGATCACTCCCTGCACACCGCGCAATGACCCGTGGGTGGGTAAGCGGCTGAACCTGGTGCTGCCCTCGATCAACAAGCAGCACTACTTCGGTGGCATCCATACGGCCGTGCTGATCTACCGCGAACTGTGCCGGCATTTTCCGGCGTCGCGGATCATCCTGGTGGACAGTTCGCCAGATGAAGAAGCGCTGTCGCGCTTCTCCGACCATGCCCTGGTACCCGCGGACCAGACGTCATCGGCGCTGCGCCAGATCGTGCCGTTCAGTGATCGCTACCAGAAGACGCTACCGGTAGCCGGCGAGGATATCTGGGTTGCCACCGCCTGGTGGACTGCGTATGCGGCCCAGCGCATGTCGCGGTGGCAGGGGGACAATGGTGGCGTGGACCGCCCGATGGTCTACCTGATCCAGGATTTCGAGCCGGGCTTCTATCCGTGGTCCAGCCAGTACGCGCTGGCGTTGAGTACCTATCGCCGTGACCGGGACATCGGCATCTTCAATACTGGCCTGCTTGCGGACTTCTTCGAGCAGCACGGCCTGCGCTATGCGCAGCGTTCCGTGTTCGAACCGGTACTGCATGATGGCCTGCGCCCGGCACTGCTGCAGGTGCGGCAAGCGCCTGCTCCGCGCAAGCGCCGCATCGTTGTCTATGCGCGCCCAGGTACGCCGCGCAATGCGTTCGAACTGATCTGCGAGGGCCTGCGCCTGTGGGGCTGGAAGGATCCGCGCGCGGCGCAGTGGGAGGTGGCTGCGCCGGGTGAACTTCAGGCCGATCTCGATCTGGGGCCGTTCGCACTGAAGGCCTTGGGCAAACTGGGTATCGACGCCTACGCGGAGCTGCTTTCCACCTCTGCGATCGGCCTGTCGCTGATGGTCTCCCCACACCCGAGCTATCCCCCGTTGGAAATGGCGGCCTTCGGCATGGGTGTTGTGACCAATCGCTACGACAACAAGCAGTTGGATGAAACAACGGCCAATGTGGTGTCGCTTGAGTCGATGACGCCAGAAGCAATCTGCGACGCCTTGATTGAACAGATCGATTTCTGTGAGGCCCGGGGAATGTTGCCGGGTATGATCGCTGGCGAGAACGATGCGCTGCTGCAGGTTGGCAGCTTTGACCAAGTGGCGGACGACGCGGCAGCTGCGCTGGGACTGTCGATATAGAGGCAATGGACCTGTAATGCTCAAGAATGGTTTTGCCTGGCCGGGGAGCGGCCAGTTGCTGCGATCGGCGCCTGTGCTGACCGCGCTGGTGATGTTGCTGCTCGCCTCGCCCTTCATCCACAGCTTCGACCAGGGAAGATTCCTGGTCCTGCTGGGAATTTCCCTTGCAAGTATGGGCTGGTTGGGTGGGATGTGCGCCCGTGTGTTCAAGCTCGAGGTAGTAATTGCGTCGCCGGCCCTGTTCACTCGAATCCTGCTGGGTCAGGTAACGTTGGTCGTGCTGTGGTTGGTGCTCTCGCCGTTGACCCTTTTGTGGTCGCACGGGCTTGGCCTGTCCTACGGCCTCCCGCTGGCTATTCTGGGGTTGATGGCGGGGACGTTATGGTGGCGTCGCGCGCAACTGTCCGTCTGGAAGCATGCGTTCTCCAGTGTTGACGGTGTATGGCTGCTGATCGCTCTCCTTGCCGTCATGGTCCTTCTGAAGGCAGGTGCGCACTATTCGCTGCGCGCGGGGGCACTCGGCTTGGATACTCACCAGCACATTGCTTTTACGCTGGATCAGTTTACTGCGGGCTATCCGAAGCTGTCGGCGGGTCATACGCTGTGGCTTGAAAAGTACCCGAAGATGCTGCATGTGCTGGCCGCCCTGTGGGCTTGGCCTGGGTTTGGCCTGCACATCGGCCCATTCCTGAAGATCCAGCCGGTTCTGCAGGCCACCGTAGCAGTCTTCGCCGTGGCTGAAGTCGTCCTGCTCTGGATGCGGCAACGACAGCTGTCGGTGACAATGTCCCGTGCCTGGGCTGTCATGCTGGTGGTCATTCTGGGGTACTGCATCCTGCGTGGCACCAGCTTCCTGTATCCGGTAGATGATCTCAACAGCACCGGTCGTCTGGCCGCCATCGCCACACTGTTGTTCCCTATGCTCTGCGCGATGCTGTGCTGGCTGGAACCAGCAAATAGTGGTCGACCCTGGCTGTTGGCTTGGCTCAGTCTGCCGCTCGCTGGAGCGATGGCGGCCAAGTTGAATCCTTCGCTCGCTATTGGCTTTGTAAGTTTCTCAGTGCCGGCATGGGTGCTCCTGGCGCTTCCCTTCTGGTTCCGGGTGGATGGATTGCGCGGCAAGCTTGGCATGCCGCTTCTTGGCTTGCTGGTTGGAGCAATACTAGGGGTGTTGCTGCTGCTGACGGATCCTTACTACCTGCAGTTGCTGGCCGAGGCCTCGCCAGTGGTGCGCCAGTTCGTCGAGCAGACGTTGGGGCTTCGTCTGCTGGTGGCTCCCGCAGAACTGGGGCGGTCCT
Organism: Stenotrophomonas sp. ZAC14D2_NAIMI4_6; assembly: GCF_003086875.1. Classification (NCBI taxonomy): domain Bacteria; kingdom Pseudomonadati; phylum Pseudomonadota; class Gammaproteobacteria; order Lysobacterales; family Lysobacteraceae; genus Stenotrophomonas; species Stenotrophomonas sp. ZAC14D2_NAIMI4_6. Next base: position 620,565 of record NZ_CP025996.1, read on the forward strand.
CTGCAGAGTTCGTCAACCGCTTGTTCCAAGTGCTGCCTTGGGAGCTGTGGTACGGCCCGCAGCCTTCAATTGGAGGGCAGTACCTGCCCGATTCACAACAGGTGGTTGCCCATACACTCCTCCCGCTGACTCGTCCATTTGCCATGTTCACCCTTATGGTGGGCATTGCGATGCTGACAATCGCTCCCGCTTCGATCCGCGGTCGCCGGGCCTTCGATCTGTTGGTCATCACCCAGCTTGCACTGGCGGTGGCAGTTGCCGTCGCCCTGAGGGTTTCCAATATCACTACTCTGACGCTTGGGCATGACACGCTGGAAGCGAGCCTGCTCAGCACCTACACCCAACGCTACATTGGTCTACTGGCCATGTACGCTGTGTTTCTGCAGTGGATCCTGATACTGGCGACACTGGTCATGGCAGTTGATGCGGGAATTCAATGGCGCACCCCTCGTCTGCTGCAAGGAAGGGCGATGGACCTCGTTGGCCGGTACGCGATGGCGGTGGCAGCAGTTGCCGTAGTGGCCAGTTTCATCAGCGTCGATATCAAAGGGGTGACACCCGCAGACCAGGGGTGGACGTTCCCAATCAACGAGGCCGATGTGCGTGCCTTCCGGGCTGCCGAGCGTGCGCTGCCTGATGACGCCGTGGTGCTGGCTCCAGCCTATGCCATTGTTCTTAATGGCCGTGAGGACTGGGTTCTGCCTTCCATGTACGTAACCCCATACCTGCCATTTGCAAGCCGCGACTATTTGTTCAACGTCAGGCTCGGGTCTGGGTATGGGTTCTTCGCCAAGGATCTTCGCTCGATGTTCTGCCGCTCGCAGGTGAGGCAAACCCGTGAGATCCTGCGAAAAGCCGGGGTGACCCACTTGTTGGTGCATCGCTGGGAGGGGCAGGGGGATGAGAGGGCACTGGATGGACAGTACTGCTTGACCGGTTACCGGCAGTTGGGCGCGGCTGGCAAGCCAGTGGCGACCGGTCCCGGTGGTCTCGTGTTCTATCGTCTGGATCCTTGAGGTCAAGTTGGGCAATAACAAAGAGGAGAGGCATATGCTCGGAAAGTCTGACAGTGCGCTGAAGCAGGGAGTGCAGGCAATTGCCGTGGTCATACCGAGCTACAAGGTCACCCGGCATATCCTGGGCGTCATCGCCGGGATTGGTCCTGAAGTGGGTGCGATCTACTGCGTCGATGATGCCTGTCCTGAGCAGTCTGGACGTTTCATTGAGCAGAACAACACGGATCCCCGCGTTCGCGTGCTTTATAACCAGGTCAATCAAGGGGTGGGCGGTGCAACCATGACTGGCTACCGCCAGGCGGCTGCTGACGGCATGGCCGTCATCGTCAAAATTGATGGCGATGGCCAGATGGACCCTGCACTGCTCCCGTCGTTCGTTGCCCCGATCCTCAATGGTGAAGCCGATTACACGAAGGGGAACCGATTCTGGGATCTCTCCCAGATCAGCCAGATGCCCCTGCTTCGTCGCTTCGGAAACCTGGGACTCTCGTTTCTGGCCAAGGCCTCGAGCGGCTACTGGCGGTTGTTCGACCCAACCAATGGCTACACCGCCATCCATGCGGCAGTTGCCGAACGCTTGCCGATGGAAGCGATCAGCATGCGTTACTTCTTTGAGACCGACCTGCTTTTCAGGCTTAATGCGATGCAGGCAGTGGTTCAGGACGTGCCCATGGATGCGCGCTACGGCGACGAAGTGAGCAATCTGAAGGTCAGTCAGGTGCTTGGTGAATTCGCGCTCAAACACGCCAGGAATTTCTGCAAGCGAATCGCCTATCGCTACTATCTGCGCGATCTGACCATTGCATCGCTCGAACTGGTTGCCGCATTCGTTCTGCTCGGGGGCGGGATCATATATGGGGGCTGGAATTGGATTGTCGCTGCGGAGGCTGGCGTGTCTGCACCGGTGGGAACCGTCGTGCTTCCCGCCATCGCTATTGTCAGCGGCCTGCAGTTCCTGCTTGCCTTCCTCAGCTACGACATCGCCAATCAACCCGTTACGCCGGTGCATCGATCACTGATGGGGCTGCGCCGCTGACAGGCTCTCCCATCGTGGTCAGGTGAGCAGAAAGAACCAATTCTTTACGCTGGTTGTGCCGATTGGCCGCCTGCTAATATCGCCCCACTCGATTCCCCCCCCTGGGACGTGCAGGCTGATACCGCCGCGCAGCAGGGTAGTGGGTACTCATGCAGAGTATCTGCGCCCATGTCCACACCGAACCTGCAACTTCTGGAAGTAAAATGGACAACAACGGCACATCGGCACGTGTATCAGCCCTGACGAAATGGGGGTGGGGCGCTTCGGTCGTCGCTGGCCTGCTGCTGGTGCTGCTGCTGACCCCGTTTGCTTCGCCCATGCCCAGTGCGGGCTTGGATGGCTCCTGGTCCTTCGCCATGAATGTCGCGACCGCCGAGCACCTCCGCTTCGGCAAGGACATTATCTTCACCTTCGGTCCTTGGGCATCGGTCTATACCAACGTCTACCACCCAGGTATCGATAGCCTGATGATCGGCGGCTCTCTCTTGATTGCAGTCGCGATGTCGGGCGGCCTGTTTGCGGTCGCTCTTCCGCAGCGCCGCTTCCTGCTGCTGCTTTTCCCTCTTGTTGTTGGCCTGATCTGGTTGCCTTATGGCAGTGGCTGGCGCGACGCAACCCTTATGCTGCTGCCTCTGTTGCTGCCGTTGGCAGTTGCACGGGGCATCGAAACGGGGCGGCAGCACATAGGCATTCTGTGCCTGCTTGCCGCGGCGATTTCGATACTGCCGTTGGTGAAGGGCAGTTTCAGCCTATTGGCCGCAGGCTCGAGCCTGGTTGCTGTGCTGATGTGCTGGCGAACCTCGCCGCGTCTGGCCATCGCAATTGTCGTCACCGAAGTAGTGGTAATGCATGCTGCATGGCTGATCGCTGGCCAGACGCTGATGGATCTGCCGGGCTACTTCATTGCCCAAGCTCCAATCGTTTCCGGCTACACCAATGGCATGTCGGCTTCTGGCGATCCGAAGTTGACGAGCCTTATCCTCTTCCTGGCAACGGCGGTCCTGCTGGTTGGCATATCCGCTTTCGGCAATGTGCGGCGCCGATGGTATGCGCCGATTCTGTTTGGTCTCTATCTGTTCGTCACTTTCAAAGCTGGCTTCGTCAGAGGAGATCAGGCGCACGCAATGATCGCGTCGACCGGGTTGTTGCTGCTCGGCCTGCTGCTTTGTATTGCGCCAGGCAGCGAGCGTGGCAGAGGTATTGCCGCGCTCGCCGTCGGCGCACTAGGCTCTGTACTGATCGTGTTCTCGTACAGCATTCCTGACCCTGCGGTGGCACTGGCCAATTTGGGCGATGCAGTCAAGATGCCTGCGAAAGGTCTCTGGCAGCGCCTGTCGGACCGTGAATCGCTGGACCGCAGTTTCGAGCATCGCATCGCCGAGTTGCGAGCACAGTCTCCCTTCTCCTCGCAGACAGGTGAGGTAGATCTGTACTCTTATGATCTCACCTTGGTGCTGGCTGCAGAGGGCCTGAAGTGGAAGCCGCGCCCCATTCTGCAGAGCTATACCGCTTATACGCCGTCATTGATCCGCACCAATGCCGATCATTTGCGCAGCAATCCTCCGGCACAGATCTACTTCAACGCAGACACGATTGATCGTAGATATCCTGCTCTGGAAGATGGTGCCAGTTGGCTTGACCTGCTGGGCAGCTTCAGGGCGCAGCGGGTCGATTCCGGGTATGCCGTGCTTGGACGTCGCGCGGGACCGGCCACGCCGTTGCAGCCGCAGCCTGCTAAGGAGATCGAAGTCCCTCTCGGCCAGGAAATTGCCGTGCCAGGTTCGCAAGGACCGGTCTGGGCGAAGCTGGACATTCAGCAGACTCTTCTTGGGAAGCTGCATGGTGCGCTGTACAAATCTCCCCAGCTGGTGCTGTCGGTACGCTATGACACGGGAGAAGTTGCAACGTTCCGCATGATTGCAGGCATGGCATCCACCGGCTTCCTGCTGTCGCCGACGGTCATTGATGCAACCGGATTCGTTGCGCTCAGCTCGCACTATCGCGACGACCTCCTGGGCGACCGCAAAGTCGTCGCGATGAGTGTGCGTGGTGAGAGCGGTACGCGTTTCATGTGGAAGGGTTCATATCGGGCGACGTTAGCACCCTTGGATATTCCGATGACGACAGATGCAGATCGTGCGTTGACGGGCACATGGAAGGAAGGGCTGGCCTCTGAAGCCTACACGGTGGGCGGCAACTGCAATATCGAGGAGGTCAGCGGACAGAGCGTCACTGTCGAACCCATGGCGCTGCCGGGCCGTCTGTTCAAGGTGCGTGGCTGGGCAGCGGTGGATGCTGAAAAGGGCGTCCCCAACCAGGGTGCTTCTTTGCTCGCCGCGCTGCCTGGCGGCCATACGCTTGTGCTGCCTGCGAGGAACGTGCCGCGTCTGGATGTATCTGATCATTTCAAGAAGCCGGCGCTGGCCTATGCCGGGTATGAGGCTTATGTAGATGTGCGGAAGCTGCCCTCGGACGTGCACTTCCGCGTGCTGCAGAGCGATGGCGATCGGTGGCTGATCTGCCATCCGCCACTGCTGACCATTCATCGTACCGATACCTTGCCCGCGCCCCCCAACGACTGACCGGGGGCCCTGGTTGCTGCTGCTGGGTAGCGTTGCTGCTCAGCGGCGGAAGGAAAGCCGTTTGTGTCCGATGTAGCTGGTGATGGCCGGGATCATCACGCCAATTGCATGAGCGATGGTTTCGTTGTGGAAATCGATTCTCATTGCGGGCAGCAGCCAGTGTGCGGTGATCAGGCTGGCCAGGACTGTCTGCCCGACCGCAGCCAGATTGATCAGCAGGAACCACAGGAACTGATGGTGCAGACGATTACTGGACTTGCTGAATACAAATAACTTGTTGAGTGAGAATGCGGTGATCAGGCCGAGGCAGAACGCCAGCAGGATCGCCGGTACATAAGGCATCCAGTGGCTGAGCAGAATGCGCGAGCCGACATTGACCAGGGCGGCAACGCCGCTGGCCATCAGGAAGCGCATGAACTGGGTGGAGGGCGTACGTACGTTCATGCCGGTTCTGCCATTGGGTTGTTGCCGCGGACAGTACCGTGGGCTGGTGCAGCAGTTGTCATTTCTTCTCGTCTGGCACTGCCGTTTTCACCTCGATCTTCCAATCGTAGGGATTGACGGGGATGGTATGCGGTCCTGGCTGGCTGAGCTGCGCGGACTGTCCTTTCCAATCGAAATCCTTGAAAGGCGCCCGGCGTAGGTACTGCGCATTGGTCAGGGCGAACAGGCAGATCAACGCGGTGGTCATTGCGGTGGCATTGACGCGGCTGCGCCGTGTATGACCACTCAGCGCAAGCCATACAGCCCACCACCAGACCACCTTCGCCAGATAAAAATAGCGGTCGCCGCTGAGTGGTACAAGGGCTGCTGGATCAGTCATCCTGAGCATTGGCACGAACGTCTCGACGACGGCAAATGCAATGAAACCGAGCACCGTCAGGCGTGCATGGCCGTCGATACGGCGCGCCAGCAGCAGCGTACCGATCAGGAGGCCGTAAAGCAGCAGCCAGGCCGTGCCCGTAAGGAAGTCGCTGCCGAATATATGCGGCGGCACCAGTTTGGTGAACGTTGTGTCGAACACCCAGGTCGGCGCCATTCCCGCCAGACGCTGGGCTTGGGGATAGGACTGGATGACTGCGGCCTGCACGATGCCACCGATGGCGGTCGCGGCAATGGCCGGCAAGTCGCGATTGGTCATGAATCCAGACAGCGCGCCATTGAAGGGATCAATGCGCATACGTGCCGCCAACCAGGAAGCAGCCGTGATCGCGCCGATGACCGCAAGCAGCAGGGTGGAGAACGGCCCTGTGAGAGCAATGAGCATGATGACGGACGCGCGCAGCCAGGGGGTGATGCGCGATGTCGTAGCCTGCACCGGCAGCAGGCAGCAGACCGCCATCGCAAATTGCAGAAACCACTGGACGTTGGTGAGCGTGCCGAAGATTTCACCGTTGGTTGGTACCGCCAGCATCGATAGCGCCACGATCCATGCGGGTACAAGCCCGCGGAGGCGTCTGCAGGTATAGGTGATGGCCATCGTCGAAAGCAGGATGGCTGTAGCGTTGTAGATCAGTGGGGCTTTGGCAACCGGCAGCCAAGCAGCGATCCAGGCAACCAGGCGGGGTATCGCTAGCAGGTAGCCGGCATACGGTTCGAACAGCTGAGGCAGCACAAGGCCGTACTGGTCGGTGAAGAAAACGGTGGCATCTTCCGCCCAGAACTGCGGCAGGCTCAGCGCGTCGTTGCTCTTGTAGGCCATTACGAAGAGAACGACCAGGAATGTTCCCAGCCGCTCCCCCCGTGTGCCTTCCCGGCGTCCGGGCGTGATCAATGATAGTGAGGTCATGGGCAAGCCATCAGCAGAAGGAGGTCGGATTCCGCAGGCAGCGACGCGTGACTACTGGCCGGCGGTTGCATGGTCCGGAGGCGAACCGGCGGCAGCCGCCGCCAGTGCCGCCCCCACCGCAATGCTCTCGTTGATCGAGCGATCTTCCGGGTAGTAGTACGCCGTATCGGCCATGAAGAAGCCCTGCAGCGGCGTCTTCATCGGCGGCAGCATGTCCTGGAACCCGGGCGGGCAGATGGTCTGTGCGTACTCGTAGCGGTGGCAGTGCGTCGCCTTGATCCATTCCGGCTTGAACGCCGGGTTGATCATCGGCAGGTAGCTGATTACTTCGTCGATCAGCTGCTGGTTGCTCCACTGCCACTTGGGGTGGGTCTTGGGCATGTAGTAGGGCGCGTACACGATGTGTTCGCCCGGTCCGTTGCCCGGATTGAGGTTGCTGTACTCGATCAGGCCCGGGATGGTGATGCGGTCATCACTGATGTTCATCCAGAAGTTCTCGCTCACCGGCTGCGAGAGTTTCAGGATGACGCAGGCGACCGGAATGTTGTCGATCGCACCGACCTGGTCGGCGAAGGTCTTCGGCAGGCCCGGAACCAGCTTCGGCACGTACTGGATCGGCGCAGTGGACACAACGGCGTCGTAGGGCTGCTGCCCGGCGGGAGTGCGGATGCCGGTCACCTTGCCATCGACGGACGTCACTTCATCGATGGGCTGCGAGAGCAGGATGCATCCCCCACGGCGCTGGACGTCCGCAGCCATCTTCTCGAGCAGGACAGCCGAGCCACCCTCCAGGTAGCCCATGCTTTCATTGAACAGGTTGCGCCGCGACAGCGCCACGCGCTTGATGCGCGTGCCGATCCACGAAGCGGACAGGTCGTTCTGGTACTCGAAGAACTTTAGGGCAAAGGCCTTCTCCCACATCACCTTGTAGGCCTTCGGGCCGATCCAGCGGGTGATCCAGTCGCGGGCATTTTCCTTGTCCAGGGCGGTCCAGTCCTGGATGCCCTTGGTATGCATCACGTGCAGGGCATAGCGGATCTTGTCGACCAGGCCCAGGTGCGGGAAACCCAGCAGCGCAAAGGGAGTACCCCACTTGTGCAGCTTGCCCTGGTAGTAATAGCCCATCTTGGTGTCCGTCCAATGCAGGCGATCGGACAACTGCATCTCGTCGAGCAGCTTGAACAGGGGATAGTCGGTCTTGCAGATGAAGTGGTAGTAACGCTCGATGCGCAGGCCGTCGAAATCAAAGTCAGCCGACATGCCGCCGATGCGGTCGTCACGCTCGTACACGTCGACCTGGTGGCCCTGCTTCAGCAGTTCCAGTGCTGCCATGAGGCCCATCGGGCCGCTGCCGATGATGGCGAAAGTGCTCATTCTTGTGAAATCCCGTCTGATCTGTTGGGTCAGCGCTGCAGCACGATATGGCTGTAGCGCGGGTCGGTGTAGCTCTCTCGGATCGCATCCTCGAACGGCGTCTGCTTCACTCCGAATACCGCCTGGGTATCGATCCCCTTGAAGTCATCTCCGGCGCTCAGCGCCTTGAGCTGATCTGCGGTGAAGGGAGGCTTGCTGCTGAACAGGCTGTAGACCTTCAGCAGGAAGGCGAAAAAGCTGATCGGGATATGCACGATGAGCGTGTGCAGCTTCTTCACCCGCTTGATGGTGCGGATGATGTCCACGTAATCCACGCGGGTATCGCCGACGATGTCGAACACGTCGCCGTTGGGTTCGGTCTCGATGCACTTGGCGATGCAGCGGCAGAAGTCCCGTTCGTACAGCGGCTGGCGCATGAACCGCCCGTCCCCCGGAATAGGGAACACCGGGGTGCGTGCCATGAAGCGTGACAGCCAGCCAAGGTGTTTGGGGTCGAACCAGCCGAACATCAGCGTCGGGCGCAGCACGCAGTGGGGTTGGCCACTGGCCACCACCATCGCTTCCTGATCCCGCTTGGTGTTGGTGTAGTCATCCTTGGCGACGGAATTCACGACCGATGAGCTGATATGCACCATGTAGGGAACGGCGGCTGCCTTGCTGGCAGCCAGCACGTGCCCAGTCGCCGTCAAGTTGTTGCGGACGAACAGGTCGGTGGTCTTGCCGGTGATCTGTGCGTGCAGCTGCACGACAATTCGCGCACCTTCAAATGCGCGTGCCCAGTCACCCGGTTCGGCCAAGTCAGCCAGCACCGTCTGCACGTCCGGGTGCAGCTTGCGCAGGATTTCCAGGTTGTGTGCGTGCTTGTCGATGGCAACCAGCTGGGTATAGCCCTGCTGTTTCATCTCAACGATGAGGTTCTGTCCCACCAGGCCGGCGGCGCCGGTAATGACTATCTTGTCGTTCTTCTGTGCCATGGACCAACTCGACTACTGAAAGGAATGGGGTCAGCGCGGCTTGTACGCCACGACCAGCGCCTGCTTGCCCAGGATGTGCCACGCCAGCGGGATCTTCAGATACAGCGACACCAGCCACGGTGCCTGCGGCAGGCGGCTCTTGGTGGTGTAGGGCAGGAACCTGGGGATGACAACCCGCGGTTCCAGGCCCGCCATCAACACGCCCTCGACCAGGCTGCGGTCGCTCAACGCAGTGTGGTGATCGAAGTAATCCCAGTACTCGTCGTACAGGAAGCGGATGTTCGGCTGCAGGATGATCGCCCGGCCGCCGGGCTTGAGCATGCGAGCGCTCTCACGCAGCGTCTGCAGCACCAGGTCCTTGGTTGGCAGGTGCTCCAGGAAGTTGCTCATGAACACGGCGTCGACACTGGCATCGGGGATCGAGGCCACTGCCGTGCAGCTCTCATTGATGATGCGGATGCCGTCGGTGGCGAACTGGCGGACATCGGGGTTCAGATCGACGGCAATCTTTCCGGCCGCCGCAATGTTGTTGATGAATTCGCAGTACCCCGCACCAATGTCGACCACCGTGTCGGACGGGTTCACGAACCGACTGAAGTATTGGCTGCACAGCACCTGCCAGATCCGGTTCTTGTTGGCGAGTTCTTCCTTGGGGAAACGGTGCTGATAGAGTACGTCGAGGTCGCGATCGATATCCGGCATACGGGTCGTCCTGGTTAGTGGTTCGTGGTTCAGGTCAGAGGGAGATGCGGCGGAAAACGAATTCGGGGATGTTCTTGATGATCATCATGATCGCCCACCAGAAGCCTGGCAGGTAAGCCACGGCTTTGCGCTTGCCAATGGCCTTGACAATGCCTGCGGCCACTTTGTCGGGCGTTGCCCACAGCGCGCCCTTCTTGAACGCGGCTGTCATCGGCGTATCGACGAAGCCCGGCTTGATCACCAGTACGTTGACGCCGGCCGGGCGCAGACGCTGGCCCAGGCCACTGAGGTAGGCCGTGACGGCGGCCTTGGCGCTGCCGTAGAGGTAGTTGCTGGCGCGGCCACGATCACCAGCCACCGAGGAAATCACCGCCAGCGTGGCGCCGGACTGCAGGCGCTGGGCCAGGGCTGCCGCCAGGGCGATGGTCGAGGTGCCATTGGTGGCAAATTCGCGCAGTGACAGGCCGACCGAAGCGTTGCATGCCGCCTGGTCAGGCAGGGTGCCGTGGGCGATCAGCACCATGTCGATGCCGCCCAGGGCAGCCCAGGCGTGGTCCAGCAGCGCACCGTGCGCGGACAGGTCGTTTACGTCCAGCACGCCGGTCTCTACGCGCTGGGCGCCGCGCACGCGCAGGTCGGCAGCGATGGCGTCGAGCTTGCTGCCGCTGCGGCCCACCAGGTACATGGCCGCAGCGCGCCCGGCGTACAGGCGTGCGACCGATTCAGCGATGGCCGATGTCGCGCCGATGATCAGGATCTTCTGCATGCTTACTCCATCACCCGGCGCCAGAAGCCGGATGAGAATCGAGGGTCGATGAAACGGGAGAATGCTTCCCAGGCAGGGTACGCCTGGCGGAACAGGAGGCCGGACATGCGTGCATCCTTGGCTGGATACACCGCGCCGCCCGCTTCGCTGACGATGCGATCCAGCCGATCTAGCATTTTCAGCAGCTCCGGGCCATCATTTGGAAAATCCAGCGCCAGGGTGGTGCCCGGGCGAGGGAAGGACAGCATGCCCGGCGAGGGCCGGTCACCGAATTCCTTCAGTACGGCCAAAAAAGAGCCTCGGCCGCTGCGGGCAATTTCGCCCAGCAATGCGGCGGTGGCGTCGCGCGCGGTAGCGGGCGGCAGTACGCACTGGTGCTGCAGGAAGCCGCGTGGGCCGTACATGCGGTTCCAGTGGTTGATGCCGTCCAAGGGGTAGAAGTAGCTCTGGTAATGCGATACATGGCGCGCCCGGCGTGCCGGCTGCCGCCAGTAGTAGAGCGTATTGAACGGGCGCAGGGTCAGTCGGTTCACCAGTGAGACCGGCGGTACCAGTGGCATGCTGCGGCGCGGGGCCGAACTGGGGGTGGCGGCCTGTACATCTCCCGGGGCATGGTCGCCGCGCAGGAAGTGGCCACGGCCCAGGTTCGCGCCCTTGGCCAGGCAGTCGATCCAGGCCACCGTGTACTCGAATCCGTCGGCAGAGGCGTGCGAGAGTTCAAAAAACTCATCGAGGTTGCCGAAGCGGATCGACTCGGTTTCGATCCATGGGCCCGGCACCCGCCGAAGCTGCAGCTCGACCCGGGTGATGAAACCAGTCAGGCCCAGGCCACCTGCGGTGGCAGCGAACATGCCGCTGCTGTCGGCGGGCGTCAGCTGCTGGCGGGAGCCGTCGCTGCGCAGCAGCTCAATGCACCGCACGTGGTGGCAGAACGTGCCGGCACGATGATGGTTCTTGCCATGCACGTCATTGCCAATGGCCCCGCCGACGGTGGCGTAGCGGGTGCCCGGTGTGACCGGCAGGAACCAGCCGCGGGGCAGGGCGATGTCGAGGATGTCGGCCAGGGTGATCCCGGCCTCGCACCGAACGATGCCGGTGGCGGGGTCGAAATCGATGAAGCGGTCCAGGCCACGGCTGGTCAGCAGGGTGGCGCCTGGGTTCAGGCAGCTGTCGCCGTAGCTGCGGCCATTGCCATGCGGCAGCACGCTGCCGCCATCGGATGGCATCGGCAGGGCGGCGTCGCGGTCAAGCACCGGAAGTATCCGTTGCTCCACCCGCGGGTAGCGCCCCCAAGATTGGCCGCTCGCCCCGCTCATATCGCCAGCAGGACGATCAGTACGCACAGGCCGATGACGACCTGGCTGCCACGGTCCATGGCCGCGAACACGATCGGATCATCATGCATGTCGCCGCGGTGGGAGACGATCCACATACGGCTGATCCAGTACAGCAGGATCGGGCACAGCAGCCAGAGCAGCTTGGGATTGCGGTACAGCTCCAGGCTTTCCGGGCTGTTGATGTAGAGCGCGAACACCAGCACGCCGATGTAACCAGCGGCCGCACCCAGTGACTGCACCAGCGGCAGGTCGGCGACCGAGTAGCCACGGCCGATGGCCATTTCCTTGCCATTGGCCAGGGCCGACGCCAGTTCGGTATAGCGCTTGAGCATGGCCAGGCTGAGGAACACAAACATGGAAAATGCCAGCAGCCAGAACGAGAGTTCCGAGCCGATCGCCACTGCGCCGCCGATGATGCGTACGGTATACAGCGCTGCGAGAAGAACCACATCGATCATCACGATGCGTTTGAGCTTGAGCGAGTAGCTCAGGGTCATCACGTAGTAGCAAACCAGTACCAGTGCAAACTCGGCGCTGCACACAAGGGCCAACGCGAAGCCCGCCAGCGTCATCAATGGCGCCAGCAGCAGGCCGTGTAGCAAGGGCAGCCTACCCGCAGCGAAAGGCCGCTTGCGCTTGCGAGGGTGCATGCGGTCCGGGGTGAGGTCGAGCAGGTCGTTGAGCAGATAAACGCCGGAGGCGCACAGGCCGAAGGCAAGGAACGCGACACCTGCATCGGCGATTGCGGCAGGATCCAGGAAGCGATGTGCGGTCAGCAGGGGCACCAGCACCAGAAGGTTCTTCAGCCACTGGTAGATGCGCAGGGCCTTGATCCAGGTCATCAGGCCGCCGTTCTGTGCAGGCAGATGGGCCAGTACCTCGGTGTGGCGGGCGGCATCGCGGGCCAGGCCGTTGCCGTTGTTCACCACGATAGCGCCGCCGGCATGTGCCCAGACCTTCAGGTCCACGCGGCCGTTGCCCATGTAATCGAAGCCGCGTTCACCGAAGCGCTCGGCCAGCGCCTGCCCCTTGTTGCTGCCGGACAGGTTGGTCTGGCCATCGCTGGCCATGACTTCCTCGAACAGCCCCAGATGGTCGGCAATGGGTTGTACCAGCAGCCGGTCGGACGCCGTGCAGAGCACGCGCGGGCGCTGCGTGGTAGTGCGCAGGATCTCCAGCACGCGCTCGTCGTAGGGCAGCGTTTCGGCCGGCAGTTGTACCCGCGAGGCCAGTTGGCGCTTCACATGGGCCTTGCCGCGCAGCAGCCAGAACGGAACCAGGAACAGGTAGAGCGGGTTGTGGGCCAGAAGCGCCAACAACGATTCGTACAGGATGTCCGAGCGGAGCAGGGTGCCGTCGAGATCCACGCAGAGGGCACGGTGTTCAATGGCCAAAATTGGGAACTCCAGGAAGCAGTTGGTGCATGTGGGTATGGATCAGAGTTCGGACGGGCGTACGGCGGACGATGCGCCACTGGTCGTCTTGGAGCGTCGCTGTGCTGGGTGTATCTCAAGGCTCGCCATGGCAAGCATTCCCACTGCAATGGCGAGCCACAGGCTTGCAAGTCGTATGCCTACGGCCGCTGTGACAGCGATATGCATGCTGGCGCCAATTGCATTCAGCATCAGGACGATGGCAGCTTCGGTCGTACCGACGCCACCCGGAACGAAAGATGCGGCACCGGCCAGCATTGCAATGGGATAAATACCCAGTGAATGCTGCCAACTGATGGACAAGCCGAGGACGGAACAAAGAGCAGCAAATGCCAACGCGGTCAGCAGCCATGCCAGTGTACCCAGCAGCAGTCCAGGAAGTGCAACCTGTGGACGCAGCAGTGGCCCCGTCTCGCGAACACCGGCAACCATGAACGTGGCCAAGCGGCGCGTCCAGACGCCCGGCAGGCGGGCGCCTATTGAGGAGATCTGATGCAGAAGCCAAGGCCAGCGGCCGGCCAGGTAAAGTAGGACAAGGCAACCGGCTACCAAAGTGGCCAATACGCCAAAGGCGGGGATGAGTGTTGCAGCTCCCACCCCAAGCAAGATGATGATAAGCAGATCCAAGGCACGTTCGGCGATAAAGGTCGCCAGAACCGTATGGGCGGGGACATTGAGGTTGCCGAAGTAGCGAATGCGCAGCAGTTCACCGGCCTTGCCCGGTGACGCGGTGAAGGCGAACCCCGCAATGTAGGCACGCAGGCCTTCCCGCCAAGGAACTTGATGCCCTTGGGCACGCAGCAGGTAATGCCAGCGCTGGTAGCGCAGGAGGAAACTACCCAGCACCATCAGTGCGCAAAGCGCCAGCGGTGCGCGCAGTTCAGCCAGGCGGGAGAGCACGTGGGTATCCCGGTCGACGAACAGCATCAGGCCCAGGTAGCTTGAGCTCACTAACAGCAGAAAGAAGATGCCCTGCCAGCGTTGATGCCGGACTTTGGCTGGCTGGCGGGGTAAGGTGGGGAGCGGACGCAAGTTGGCGGGGCTCCGGTTGAGGATTCAGCAGGCCTGATCCAGCATTCTAGCGACATTTCTTGACAAGACTTGAATGTTCAGAGATCTGGGCCCACGACCAATGGAAGCATGGAGGGGCCAGATATCCAGCTCTGCCCCCTTTGCTGCTTTGCCGTATCGCAGGGGCCGATCCCCTCAGTTGCCCGGGCGCACGTCACTTCATGTGCGTGTCGATCACCATGTCCATGGACTTGTAGCGCTCAATGGCCTGTTTTGCCCCGTCGTAGGATGCCTGAAGGGACTCGGGGACATCGGGACCCCGGTACGAACCCTCTGCGTCGGTCAGGACGTACTCACCGCCAATGTTGGAGACACGGTCGAGCTCGCACTGCTCGAAGAAGGTACAACCCAGGAACAGGTTGTGGCTCTTCCTGACGCCCAGCAGACTCAACAGCGAAGGCGCGAGATCCAGTGAGTTCTTGCCAGCAGCATCGATTTCGCGGTGCTCAACGCCTTTCCAGTATATCAGCAGCGGTATGGTGTCGACAAAATAGCCCTTGATGCGGCTGTCCGCATCCACGGTTACCGGATCTGGATAGGTGGAATGGTCCGCCGTGACGACCAGAATGGTGTTCTCGTGCAGGCGGCTTGCCATGAAGCGGTCGATGAAGCGGCCGATGTCGCGATCGTAGGTATGGAAGCGATTGAGGACGATGTTACGTCCATCACCGTATTTTTCTTCGCCGTCCAGGAATGCGTGGGTCTGGAAGTTGTACATGGCTGCGAAGAATGGTTTTTCACGCGGTTGTGCCTCCAGTTCCGACAGCGCGCTGTTGAAAAGCTCTGGATCAGTCAGGTACTTAGGCATGACGGATGACCCGTCACCTCGTACATGGGTGTCGAACAGGTAGTCGCGCCCAAGCGTGCGGTCGAAACCCAGAGTTTCCACCATCTTGTTGATGTACTCCTGCTGGGACAGGAAGAAGACGCTGCGGTAGCCCTGGGCTCGCAATATTTCCGGGATGCTGATGCGGGAGACTGCTGTGATGTCGCCAGATACGTCGCGTTGGCCAATCCCCGTTCCTTCCTTGTTGTAACCATCGATCTCCTGGTGTCCTGAGGTGATCTGACCGCGCAGGCCGCGGAAGGTCGCTGCGGTGTGATTGTAGTAGTTCTTCAGAACAAGCGAGCCGCCCGCCAGTCGATCAAGATGGGGCATGAGTCCCGGATGCGCGCCACCGTAGGTTTCCATCCAGCGAGCGGACATACCCTCGGTGAAAATCACGATGACATTTGGCTGGGCCACGAGAGTGTTGGTCATTTCTGCGGGAAAACCCTGCTGATAGACTGTTCTCCTTGAGAAAGCCGCTCGCGCCTCGATCAGTTCCGCCGCACTAAGCTGTGCCCGATTGCTCATGCCTGCATATGTCGCGTAGGCACGTACCAGTGATGACACGGGTGCTTCGCCGCGTGCCACGACGATCCCGCGAGCCAGGGGTTGGTCGTGGACCATCCCAGCGTAGGCCGCGGCGGTTATTCCAAGCAATACCAGTCCCGTGCCCGGTCGCAATCGGGGCTGGTCCAAACGGTGGACGAACGCGAAAGTTACGAAGGCGAGCAGGTAAGCGCCCAGCATCGCGTAAGCACCGTTGAATGCGATGAGGCCCGTTACTTCCTGGTTGGCGAAGGCAATCGGCGGTATCAGTCCCCCGGAGAGCCACACCGAGTACAGCTGGGCAACGTAGACGAAGCCTGCCGCTGCCGGAAGCGCCAGTGCCAGGATGCGCAGCAGCCGGTTCCGCACACCCAGCGCAACGTGGGTGGCCAGATCGATCAGCGCCAGTTCCAGCAGGAAGCTGATACCAAGGTACAGAAGGTCAGCGTGGGCGTAGTAGCGGTTCATCCGCACCAGGAGGACGCCGGTCAGCAATCCTGCAACGCACGTTCCCCAGCCCGGAAGGCGTCGGGAGATACTCAAGATATTGTTGCTCATCAGCCAATTGGAAGAATCGCCAAGGAATTCTTCCTGGTTGCCTCTCTGGAATAGGTAGGGGCATTGGACTGGCCGAGCGGAATCAGGCGAGCGGCAATCCATGCCGGGCTGGATCATACGGGTTTGTCACAGAAACTACACATTCGTGAATTCGCAACCCTTCGACACGTTGGAATGCTCTTGGTTACGTTGAGATGCGTTCGGGCGAAAACGAAACAAAAGTTTGCCGATCGTGGTGAAAAGCCCGGCCTGGATGCGATCTGTTTGCATCTGTGAAAAGAAAAGCCGGCATCCAGGATGTCAGCTTTCAGAAATGGAACACTATGTTCCGTTTTCTCTACAGTGAGGCTATGCGCTGTGCGTGGCGTTTGCGTCGCTACAACTGAGGGGCATGCCCCGCGTGGAGACCACCGTCATGCTGGTCTCCTGAACACGAGCCGCGAGAAAATCAGGTAGTTCCATGCGGCGACCATTCCCATCACCAGAATCTTGGCGGCAAGCGGATGGATCCCCAGCGGGCCCACCATGAGGAATATGCACGCGTTGCTGGCCGCCAGGTTGATGGCAGCGAGGATGCCGTATTTCAGGAGCTCGTGGCCGGCGTTTCCGTCGCTGCGGAATACCCAATGGCGATTGAGCAGGAAACTGACCACGAAACCGCACGAAAAGCTCAGCGACTGGTTCACCAGCAGCCATTTCGGCCCGAAAGTAAATTGCAGGGCGAAGAATGCGGCGTATTCCACTGCCGCGGCGGAGCCACCGGCAACCAGGAAGCGTAGGAGTCGTTGTGTCATGGAATATCCGGCAGGGGCCAGGGCGTCGTCAGGCGACGCCCTGGCCAGCTGATCGGCGTCAGAGCGCCTTTTCCAGCTCCGGCAGGATCGCAAACAGATCCCCCACCAACCCGATGTCGGCAATCTCAAAGATCGGCGAGTCCGCGTCCTTGTTGATTGCGACAATGGTGCCAGCATCCTTGATGCCGGTCAGGTGCTGGATGGCACCGCTGATGCCCACGGCCACGTACAGTTCCGGCGCGATGATCTTGCCGGTCTGGCCCACCTGCAGATCGCTGGGCACGTAGCCGGCGTCAACGGCGGCACGCGAGGCACCGACGGCGGCCCCGAGCTTGTCGGCCAGCTGGAAGATCACCTTGAAGTTCTCTTCCGAACCGACGCCACGGCCACCGGAGACTACGCGCTTGGCGGCCTGCAGGTCCGGGCGGTCGCTGGCACCGGCGGCCAGGCCCACAAAGCGGGTATGGGTCGGCAGGGCCGCATCCACGCTGGCCGCTTCAACGGTGGCATTGCCACCCTGGGCGGCTTCCGGCCAGGAGGCGGCGCGCACGGTAGCGACCACGATCTGGTCGGCCGGGGCTTCCACGGTGATGATCGCGTTGCCGGCATAGATCGGGCGCTTGAAGGTGTGGCTGCCTTCCACGCTCATCAGGTCGGACACCTGGTTGACGCCCAGCAGGGCGGCCACGCAGGGCATCAGGTCCTTGCCGAAGGTGGTGGACGGGCCGAACACGTGGCTGTAGCCCTTGGCCAGCTGCGCGATCTGCGGGGCCAGCACCTGGGCAATGGCCTGCGCATTGGCGGCGTTGGCCACGGTCAGGACCTTGGCCACGCCGGCGATCTTCGCTGCTTCAGCGGCAACCGCGGCCGGGTCGGCGGCCAGCACCAGCACGTCGATGCTGGCACCGCTGATGGCGGCGGCGGCGCTGACGGTCTTGGCGGTGGCGGCGTTGAGCTTGCCGTCGTGGTGCTCGGCGATGACGAGAATCTTGCTCATTACAGCAGCCCCTTCTGCTTGAGTGCGGCAACCAGTTCGGCCGCGTCCTTGACCATTACACCCTTGCTGCGCTTGGACGGCGCGGCGTACTGGGTGGTCTTGAAGGTGTCGGCGGCTTCAACGCCCAGATCGGCCAGCTGCAGGGTTTCCAGCGGCTTGGCCTTGGCCTTCATGATGTCCGGCAGCTTGATGAAACGCGGCTCGTTCAGGCGCAGGTCGGTGGTGACCACCGCCGGCAGGTCTACTTCCAGCGTTTCCAGGCCGGCGTCGACTTCGCGGGTGACCGTGGCCTTGCCGTCGGCAATGTCCAGCTTGCTGGCGAAGGTCGCCTGCGGGCGGCCCCACAGCGTGGCCAGCATCTGGCCGGTCTGGTTGGCATCGTCGTCGATGGCCTGCTTGCCCAGGATCACCAGGTCCGGCTGTTCCTTCTCGATCAGCTTGAGCAGGGTGCGCGAGGCGGTCAGCGGCTGGATGGCCTGGTCGGTCACCACGTGGATGGCGCGGTTGGCGCCCATGGCCAGGCCATTGCGCAGGTGCGCCTGGGCGTCGGCCGGGGCGATGGTGGCGACCACCACTTCCGTGGCGATGCCCTTGTCGCGCAGGCGCAGGGCTTCTTCCAGTGCGATTTCATCGAAGGGGTTGGGGGACAGCTTGACGCCGTCGGTGACCACGCCGGAACCGTCCGGCTTGACCTGAATGCGGACGTTGTAGTCCACCACGCGCTTGTACGCGACGAGGATTTTCATCTGGTACTCGATCCTTGTAGTGCCGGCCGTTGGCCGGCTCACAGTAACGGGAAACGTCCGGTCCTCGCACAGCAACCGGTTCGGGGGTGGGATCTGGATTCTAACTGGCCTTGCGCGACCATGCGAATGCGTATGGTTTGTTGCGTTGCGTCAAAAAACACTGAATCCGCCTGCGCCGTTCACCACGTGCAGGCAGTCGTGAAGAACGCCGCCCTGTATGCTGTGGCGCTGTGTCGGAGCACCTGCGAGTGCTCCCAGGATGAATTCACTAACAGGAGAACAGGTAGTGCCCACTTGGCTTGTCACCGGCGGCGCCGGCTTCATTGGCGGTAACTTCGTTCTCGAAGCCGTCGCCCGCGGCATCAAGGTCGTGAACCTGGATGCGCTTACCTACGCCGGCAACCTGAAGACCCTGTCCAGCCTGGACGGCAACCCGAATCACGTATTCGTGCAGGGCGACATCGGCGACCGTGCCCTGGTGGCGCGCCTGCTGGCCGAGCACCAGCCCGATGCGGTGCTGAACTTCGCCGCCGAAAGCCACGTGGACCGTTCCATCGACGGCCCGGGCGCCTTCATCCAGACCAACGTGGTGGGCACCCTGGGCCTGCTGGAAGCGGTGCGTGACCACTGGAAGGGCCTGCCGGCCGACAAGGGCGCGGCGTTCCGTTTCCTGCACGTGTCCACCGACGAGGTGTACGGCACCCTGGGCGAGACCGGCAAGTTCAGCGAAACCACCCCGTATGCGCCCAATTCGCCGTACTCGGCGTCCAAGGCAGCGTCGGACCACCTGGTGCGCGCGTTCCACCACACCTACGGGCTGCCGGTGCTGACCACCAACTGCTCGAACAACTACGGCCCGTACCACTTCCCGGAAAAGCTCATTCCGCTGGTGATCGCCAAGGCGCTGGCCGGCGAGCCGCTGCCGGTGTACGGCGATGGCAAGCAGGTGCGCGACTGGCTGTTCGTGACCGACCACTGCGAAGCGATCCGCACCGTGCTGGCCAAGGGCCAGGTGGGCGAGACCTACAACGTGGGCGGCAATTCGGAAAAGCAGAACATTGAAGTGGTGCACGCGATCTGCGCGCTGCTCGATGCACGCCGCCCGCGCGACGATGGCCAGCCGCGCAGCAGCCAGATCACCTATGTCACCGACCGCCCCGGCCATGACCGCCGCTACGCGATCGATGCCTCCAAGTTGAAGAACGACCTGGGCTGGGAACCGGCGTACACCTTCGAACAGGGCATCGCCTTCACCGTTGACTGGTACCTGGACAACCAGGAGTGGGTGAACGGCGTGCTGGATGGCAGCTACCGCCTGCAGCGCATCGGCACTTCGGCCTGAACCCGGGAGACGACATGACCCAACGCAAAGGCATCATCCTGGCCGGCGGTTCCGGCACGCGGCTGTATCCGATCACCAAGGGCGTCAGCAAGCAGCTGCTGCCGGTGTACGACAAGCCGATGATCTACTACCCCCTCAGCGTGCTGATGCTGGCGGGCATCCGTGAAGTGCTGATCATCAACACCCCGCACGAACAGGCCCTGTTCCAGCAGCTGCTGGGCGATGGTTCGCAGTGGGGCATGGATATCCAGTACGCCGTGCAGCCCAGCCCCGATGGGCTGGCCCAGGCCTACCTGATCGGCAAGGACTTCGTGGCCGGCAAGCCGAGCTGCCTGGTGCTGGGCGACAACATCTTCCACGGCCACGGCCTGCGCGAAGTGCTGCGCAACGCCGACCAGCGCGACCAGGGCGCCACCGTGTTCGGTTACTGGGTGAATGACCCGGAACGCTACGGCGTGGCCGAGTTCGACAAGAACGGCAAGGTCATCGACCTGGTGGAAAAGCCCGAGAACCCGCGCTCCAACTACGCGGTGACCGGCCTGTACTTCTACGACGGCAATGCCAGCGACTACGCCGCCGAGCTGAAGCCTTCGCCGCGCGGCGAGCTGGAGATCACCGATCTGAACCAGCGCTACCTGCGCGAGGGCCACCTGCACCTGGAAGCGCTGGGCCGCGGTTATGCCTGGCTCGATACCGGCACCCACCAGTCGCTGCTGGAAGCGTCCAACTTCATCGAGACCATCCAGACCCGCCAGGGCCTGCAGGTCTGCTGCCCGGAGGAAATCGCCTTCGGCAAGGGCTGGATCAGCGCCGAGCAGCTGGAAGCACTGGCTGCACCGCTGATCAAGAATGGCTACGGCCAGTACCTGCACAAGCTCGCATTGCGTGGAGTCGTTCCGTGAAAGTAATTGAAACCAAGTTGCCCGGCTGCGTGGTGATCGAACCGGCCGTGTTCGGCGATGCCCGCGGCTATTTCTTCGAAACCTGGAATGCCGAGCGCTTCGCTGCGCTGGGCCTGCCGGACCGCTTCGTGCAGAGCAACGTGTCCACGTCGGCCAAGGGCGTGCTGCGCGGCCTGCATTACCAGTGGCCGCGCCCGCAGGGCAAGCTGGTCAGCGTGCTGGAAGGTGAGGTGTACGACGTGGCCGTCGACATCCGTCGCGGCTCGCCCACCTTTGGCCAGTGGGAAGCGGTGGTGCTGAGCGCGGAAAACAAGAAGCAGTTCTGGATTCCAGAAGGCTTCGCCCATGGCTTTGCGGTGCTGTCCGAACGCGCGGTCTTCAGCTACCTGTGCACCGAGGTCTACCTGAAGGACTTCGATGCCGGCGTGCGCTGGAACGATGCTGATATCGCCGTGGACTGGCCGATCAGTGCGCCGACGCTGTCGGCCAAGGATGAGGCCGCGCCCTTCCTGAAGGACATTGCCGAGGACCGCCTGCCGGTCTACACCGCATGACCGTGCTGGTGTTTGGCGGCAACGGCCAGGTCGGACAGGAACTGCTGCGCGCACTGGCCCCGCTGGGGCCGGTGGTGGCGACCACGCGCAGTGGCCAGTTGCCCGATGGCAGTGCCTGTGAAGTGGCCGACTTCGGCCAGCCTGACAGCCTGCCGACGCTGCTGGACCGCCTGCAGCCGTCGGTGGTGGTGAATGCCGCCGCCTACACGGCGGTGGATCGTGCCGAACAGGACGCGGAGGCCGCCTTCGCGGCCAACGCGCAGGCGCCGGGCGTGATCGCGCGCTGGTGCGCGGCCCATGGTGTGCCGTTCGTGCATTACTCCACCGACTACGTGTTCGATGGCCAGGGCAGCGCGCCGTATCGCGAAGACGAGCCGACCGCACCGCTGGGCGTGTACGGCACCAGCAAGCGCGACGGCGAGGACGCCGTGCGTGCCGCAGGTGGGCGCCACCTGATCTTCCGCACCGCGTGGGTGTATGCCTCGCATGGCGCGAACTTCCTGCGCACCATGCTGCGGGTGGGCGCCGAGCGCGACCAGCTGCGGGTGGTGGCTGACCAGATCGGCACGCCGACCCCGGCCGCGCTGATTGCCGATGTGACCGCGCAGGCATTGCAGCATCCGGGGCAGCTGTCGGGCACCTGGCACCTGACTGCCAGCGGCCAGACCAGCTGGCATGGCTTTGCCGAGGCGATCTTTGCGCAGGCTCTGGCGAGTGGCGTGCTGGCGAACGTGCCGGCGGTGGAAGCCATTGCCAGTTCCGAGTACCCGACCCCGGCCAAGCGTCCGGCCTGGTCGGTGCTGGACAACCGCAAGCTGCAGCAGGACTTCGGCATCGAACTGCCGGCATGGCAGGATGGCCTGAAGCGGGTGATGGCGGAGATTGCCACCGCGTAGCGTCGAGCTTGCTCGACTGAGGGCGGTCGCGGCATACGCGCCGCTCCGCTTGTGGATCCACGCATGGCGTGGATCTACCGGTCAGCAGAGAAGGGGGCAGAGCCCGTTGCGCAGCAACGGGATCCGACCCCAGCGGTCCAGCTCAGCTGCGCCCGTAGGTGTCTTCGAAGCGCACGATATCGTCTTCGCCCAGGTAGCTGCCCGACTGCACTTCGATCAGTTCCAGCGGCAGCTTGCCCGGATTGCGCAGTCGATGGGTCACGCCCAGCGGAATGTAGGTGCTCTGGTTCTCGCTGAGCAGGATCACTTCATCGCCACGGGTCACTTCGGCGGTGCCGCTGACCACGATCCAGTGCTCGGCACGGTGGTGGTGCATCTGCAGGCTGAGCGTGCCGCCGGGCTTGACGGTGATGCGCTTGACCTGGAACCGCTCGCCGTTGTCGATCGAATCGTAGGCGCCCCACGGGCGGTAGACCTTGCGGTGCCAAGTGGCTTCGCTGCGGCCATCGGCCTTCAGCTGCGCCACCACGGTCTTGACCTCCTGCATGCGGTCGGCCTTGCCGACCAGCACCGCATCGTCGGTCTCCACCACGATCACATCATCCAGGCCGACCATGGCCACCAGGCGCTGGCCGTAGGCGTAGGTGTTGCGGCAGTCGATGGCGATCACATCGCCCTGGTGGGCGTTGCCGTTGCCATCCTGCTGCGACACATCGCGCAGCGCCGTCCACGATCCCACATCGTTCCAGCCGGCATCCAGCGGCACGACCACGGCATCGGCGGTCTTTTCCATCACCGCGTAGTCGATCGAATCCGACGGCACAGCGGCGAAGGCATCCTTGTCCAGGCGGGTGAAGTCGGCATCGCGGCGGGCCTGCTGCCAGGCGCTGCGGCTGCCGGCCAGCATCTGCGGCTGGAAGCGCTCCAGTTCCTGCAGGTAGCGCGAGGCCTTGAACAGGAACATGCCGCTGTTCCAGTAGTACTGGCCGCTCGCCACGTAGCCGCTGGCGGTTTCCAGGTCGGGCTTTTCGACGAAGCGCTCGACCGCACGCACGCCTTGGCCGTCGGCGGCCTTGATGTAGCCGTAGCCGGTTTCCGGGCCGGTCGGCACGATGCCGAAGGTAACCAGCTTGCCGGCCTCGGCCGCACCAGCGGCGGTCTGCACGGCACTGCGGAACGCGGCTTCGTTGGTGATCACGTGGTCCGAGGGCAGCACCAGCAGCAGCGCATCGGCGCCGTCACGGGTGGCCTCCAGCGCGGCCACGGCAATGGCCGGTGCGGTGTTGCGGCCCATCGGTTCCAGGATGATCGCGGCCGGTTCGGCACCGACCTGCTGCAGCTGTTCGGCCGCCACGAAGCGGTGTTCTTCGTTGGCGATCACCAGCGGGCCGCGGCTGGCGATCGGTGCCACGCGCTGCCAGGTGGCCTGCAGCATGGTGCTGTCGCCGGCCAGGGGCAGGAACTGCTTCGGGTAGGCTTCGCGCGACAACGGCCACAGGCGCGTGCCGGAACCACCGGACAGGATGACGGGTTGGACGATGCTCATCGGCAGGATTCCGCTCAGGCCTTCAGCAAGGCTGCAATTTCGTCGGTGCGCGCCTGCATCAGCGCTGCGTCGCCACGGGCTTCCACGTTCAGGCGCAGCAGCGGCTCGGTATTGGAGCTGCGCAGGTTGAAGCGCCACTGGCCGAAATCGGCGCTGATGCCATCGGTATGGTCCAGCGCCGGTGCCTGGTCCGCGAAGTGCGCCATCACCCGGGCCACGGCGGCCTTGGCATCGGCCACCTTGAAGTTGATTTCGCCGCTGCACGGGTAGGCCGCCATGCGGTCTTCCACCCAGTCGGCCAGCGAACGCCCACTTTCAGAAACCAGCTGCGCGATCAGCAGCCACGGAATCATGCCCGAGTCGGCATAGGCGAATTCGCGGAAGTAATGGTGCGCGCTCATCTCGCCGCCATACACGGCATCTTCGGCGCGCATCTTTTCCTTGATGAAGGCATGGCCACTCTTGCACAGTACCGGCACGCCGCCGGCCTGTTCCACCATGTCGGTGGTGTTCCAGACCAGGCGGGGATCGTGCACGATCTTGCCGCCCGGGTTGCGCGCCAGGATCGCCTTGGCCAGCAGGCCGACCAGGTAGTAGCCCTCGATGAAGCGGCCGCTGTGGTCGAAGAAGAAGCAGCGGTCGAAGTCACCATCCCAGGCAATGCCGAAATCGGCGCCGTGTTCGCGCACGGCCTCGGCCGTCGCTGCGCGGTTTTCCGGCAGCAGCGGGTTGGGAATGCCATTGGGGAAGTTGCCATCGGGTTCATGGCAGATGCGGATGAACTCGAACGGCAGGTGCGGCGCCAGCAGGTCGACGATGGCGCCGGCGCCACCGTTGCCGGCGTTGACCACCAGCTTCAGCGGCTTCAGCTTGCCGGCATCCACGTAGCTCAGCAGGTGCTGGATGTAGGCGCGCTTGTCGTGCTGCGCGGTCTGCGCGGCACTCGGCGGCTGCTCGCTGCCGGTATCGGCGGCCACGGCATCGGAGATGGCGAACAGGCCGGTATCGGAACTGATCGGCCGCGCGTTTTCCTTCACCAGCTTCATGCCGTTGTAGTCCATCGGGTTGTGGCTGGCGGTCACCATCACGCCGCCGGCCGCACCTAGGTGGTCGGTCTGGAAATAGACTTCCTCGGTGCCGCACAGGCCGATGTCGATCACTTCGCGGCCCACGCCGCGCAGGCCCGCGGCCAGCGCATCCTGCAGGGCCGGGCTGGTCAGGCGCACGTCGTGGCCCAGCACGACCGGACCGGGGGCGAGCTGCGCGGCCAGGGCCACGCCGATACGGCGGGCCAGGTCTTCGTTCAGTTCTTCCGGCACGCGGCCGCGGATGTCATAGGCCTTGAAGGCGGGCAGGGGCATCGAGCGAGTCCTTGGTGAGATCAGCTGGTTAGTGTAATCCCAGCCCTGTGTGGGAATCGTTTCCATTGCCCCAATGACAGCTGACCTGCGTACCTCTCAGGTGGCGCTTGGCTTCCGCCGCCGCCGCGCCTTCGGTGTCACCCCCGGCAACGGCGCCAGCAGCGCCTCCAGATCCTCGTCGTTGAAGCGCGGTGCGGCCGAATCGGCGCCTTCCAGCAGGGTATCGGCCAGCGCGGCCTTGCGCTGCTGCAGCTCGGCAATGCGTTCTTCGATGCTGCCGGCTGCAATCAGCCGGTACACGAACACCGGTTGCTGCTGGCCGATGCGGTGCGCACGGTCGGTTGCCTGGTTTTCCGCTGCGGGGTTCCACCAGGGGTCGAAATGGATGACCGTGTCGGCTGCGGTCAGGTTCAGGCCGACGCCGCCGGCCTTCAGGCTGATCAGGAAGATCGGCACCTCGCCCTGCATGAAACGCTGCACCGGGGTGGCCCGGTCCTGGGTGTCGCCGGTCAGTTGAACGTAGCCCAGGCCCAGCTCGTCCAGTGCCTGGCCGATCAGCGCCAGCATGCTGGTGAACTGCGAGAACAGCAGGATGCGGCGGCCTTCTTCCACCATCTCCGGCAGCATGTCGCGCAGCAGCTCCAGTTTCGCCGACGGCGCCTGCCGGGCCGGTGCTTCACCGGGCAGCAGGCGCGGGTCGCAGCAGACCTGGCGTAGCTTCAGCAGCGCATCGAGCACCACGATGTGGCTGCGGCCCAGTCCCTGGCTGGCCACCGCTTCGCGCACCTTGGCTTCCATCGACGCGCGCACGGTTTCGTACAGATCGCGCTGCGCGCCTTCCAGCGCCACGCTGCGGGTGATCAGGGTCTTGGCCGGCAGTTCGGTGGCCACCTGGTCCTTGCGCCGGCGCAGCATGAACGGGCGCAGACGCTGCGCCAGCAGGTGCGCGCGCTGCGGATCGGTGCCGCGCTCGATCGGGTGCCGCCAGTGCTGGTTGAACAGCTTCTCGCTGCCCAGCAGACCGGGCAGCAGGAAATCGAACTGGGTCCAGAGTTCGCCCAGGTGGTTTTCCAGCGGCGTGCCGGTCAGGCACAGCCGGTGCCGTGCATGCAGGGTGCGCAGGGTGACCGCCGCGCGCGACTTCGGGTTCTTCACCTGCTGCGCCTCGTCCAGGATCAACAGGTGGTAATCGTGGGCCTGCAGCGCCGCTTCATCGCGCCACAGCAGCGGGTAGGTGGTCAGCACCAGGTCGTGTTCGCCGATGCGCGCGAAGTCATCGGTGCGGTCGTTGCCGTGCAGGACCAGCACGCGCAGGTCGGGGGTGAAGCGCGCGGCTTCGCTCTGCCAGTTGTGCAGCAGTGAGGTCGGCACCACCACCAGCGCCGGCTGCTGCAGGCGCCCGGCCTCTTTTTCCAGCAGGATGTGCGCCAGCGTCTGCAGGGTCTTGCCCAACCCCATGTCGTCGGCCAGCACGCCGCCCAGGTCCTGTTGGCGCAGGTACTGCAGCCAGGCCAGCCCCTCGCGCTGGTACGGGCGCAGGGTGGCGGCCAGGCCGGTGGGCGGTTCCACCTCGCCCAGTGCGGGCGCCTGCATCAGCCGCTGCACCAGCGCGCGGGTGTCCTTGCGGCTCTTGAACTGCAGGCGGGCATCGTCCTGCAATGCACGCAGGCGGCCACGGTCGCGAGCGGACAAGCGCAGGGCGCCGCCGCGCTGGGTGAACAGGTCGGCCAGCAGGGCGATGACCGGCTTCAGCCGGCCGGCGCGCAGCGCAATGCGTGTGTTGTCGCCGGCCGACAGCAGGATGTTCTCATCATCGCCAATGCTGTCGATCTGCCCGCGCAGCCAGCGCGGATCGGTCTGCAGCACCTGCTGCAGCAGCGGCGCCAGGGCCACGCTGCGGTCGTCGACCTGGATGTCCAGCGCCAGCGTGAACCAGCCTTCGTCCTTCGGGTCGGTCTGGATGTCCAGCTGGATATCGTCCACCCGGGTGATGCGGTGGCGGAAATCGTCGGCCGGCTCGATCTTCCAGCCCAGTGCTTCCAACCGCGGCACTTCGTCCAGCAGGAAATGGGTCCAGTCGTGGGTGCGCAGGTCGAACTGCGGTCCGGCGCCGTCCAGCACCGCGCGCGGGTTCTGGTCGCGGTACAACTGCGCACTGCGCAGTTCTTTTTCGCGCCGGGCTTCTTCGGCCAGGTCGCGCGGCAGCAGGGCCAGGCGGCCCTCGGCATCGTGCGCGAACAGGGTGGGGTCATCCAGGAAGCGCACGTGTTCGTCGTACTCGAACGCCACGGTGGCCACGTCGGCCCACTGCGACGGCGCGCGGTAGCCCAGCCAAGCGGGCCGGAATTCCACCGTATGCAGGCGCAGCACCGGGGTCATGGCCTGCACCTGCAGCGTGGCCAGCGCGGCGTCGCCGCCGGGGCGCGGCAGGGCCGGGTCGATCTGCATCAGCAGCTGGGCCACGATGGGTTCTTCGTTGGGCAGCAGCGGTGGCAGCTCCAGGAACTCATCGGCGTCGGCCACGGCCACGTCCAGCAGCAGCGGCCCGACCTCGCCGGTGGCCGGGTCCAGGTAGCAGGCCGACTGGCCCAGCACCATGCCCTGCGCACCGCCTTCCACCTCCAGCCAGGGGGTGGGCAGGGTCGTGCCCTGCTGCGGCAGGGCGCGCCAGCCCAGGGTGCCACGGCGCGGTGCACCGCTGCGGGCGGGCACGCGCTGGCCCGGGCCGTCGCCATGGATCCAGCCATGGCCGCTGGCCACGATCAGCTGCAGGGTCGCATTGATATCGAACTGACGACCCTTCATGCGGCCCTGGCGCAGCGCCCATAGCTGCGCCAGCACGGCCACGTCGTCCTGGCTGAGGTAGCCGGGCGGCTCCAGCAGCAATTCAGGGGTGATGTCCAGCAGCTTTTCGAAGGTGAGTGGCCCGCCGGCGGGCTGGTGGGTGCGGCGCGGCAGGATCGCGGGCCGGTTCTGGAAGGTGCCCACGTCGAAGGCAATGCCACGGGGGTGCGCGCGCGCCGGCGTGCTTCGCGCGGCCTGCCAGCGCGACAGTTCGTCCAGCAGTTCGGCACGCGGCGGCATGGCCAGGTCCTGCGCGCTCAGGGGGGCCGGGTCCTGCGCCAGCTCGGGTTCCAGCAGCTGGATGACCAGCACCGTGGCCACGTGCTTGCAGTTCTGCCCCACCGGGCAGGTGCAGTGGCTGTGCAGGCGGCTGCGCGCGGTGCGCGTGCTGGCGGCCAGGTCGATTTCCACGTGGTAGGGCTGGCGCGCGCTGCCCTGGACGTCTGCACTCAGCGTGTCGCCCTGCAGCTGCAGGTCGCGCACGCTGGACAGGTAGTGCGCGGTCTTCTGCAGCGTGCGTTCGTCGATCCAGCGCAGAAGGTCTTCGTCGGTGTAGGTCAGGGCCATCGCTACCTGCGGGGGAGGCGGCGTGGGGCGAACCACGCTGCGTGGAGGGTGCGGCATTCTACCCAAAGCCCCTGCAACGCCCCGACAATGCTGCGGCGCATCCAGGGCCCGGGCGGGCCTGCGGCTAGAATGCCCTCATTCTTACCGTGCAGGGCAGTACAGCAATGCAGCAATCGACTTCCAGCAGCAAGCGCAGCAAGCGCTTCGCCTCGGCGGCACAGGCGCTGCAGGGCGTGGTCGCCGATGGCCAGATCCTGGCCGTGGGCGGCTTCGGCCTGTGTGGCATTCCCGAAGCACTGATCGCGGCGCTGCGCGACAGTGGCGCCAAGGGCCTGACGGTCATTTCCAACAATGCGGGCGTGGACGGCTTCGGCCTGGGCCAGCTGCTGGAAACGCGGCAGATCAAGAAGATGATCTCGTCCTACGTGGGCGAGAACAAGGAATTCGAACGCCAGTTCCTGGCCGGCGAGCTGGAACTGGAATTCAATCCGCAGGGCACCCTGGCCGAGCGCCTGCGCGCCGGCGGTGCGGGCATCCCGGCGTTCTTCACCGCCACCGGTTACGGCACCGTGGTGGCCGAGGGCAAGGAAACCCGTGAATTCGACGGCAAGCACTATGTGATGGAAACCGCGCTGCGCGCCGACGTGGCCCTGGTGAAGGCGTGGAAGGCCGACGAGGCCGGCAACCTGGTGTTCCGCAAGACCGCGCGCAACTTCAACCCGGCCTGCGCGATGGCCGGCAAGGTGTGCATCGTGGAAGTGGAGGAGGTGGTGCCGGTGGGCGCGATCGATCCGGACCAGGTGCACCTGCCGGGCATCTATGTGCACCGCATCGTGCACAACCCGCATCCCGAAAAACGCATTGAACAGCGCACGATCCGCGCGGAGGGCAACTGAGATGGCGTGGACCCGTGACGAGATGGCGGCCCGCGCCGCCCGTGAATTGACCGATGGCGCCTACGTGAACCTGGGTATCGGCCTGCCGACCCTGGTGGCCAACCATATTCCCGAAGGCGTGGACGTGTGGCTGCAGTCGGAAAACGGCCTGCTCGGCATCGGCCCGTTCCCCACCGACAGTGAAGTGGACGCCGACCTGATCAACGCCGGCAAGCAGACCGTGACCGCGCGCGCCGGTGCCAGCTACTTCGGCAGCCACGACAGTTTCGCGATGATCCGCGGTGGCCATGTGAACCTGGCCATCCTGGGCGCCATGCAGGTGACCGACAAGGGTGACTTGGCCAACTGGATGGTGCCGGGCAAGATGGTCAAGGGCATGGGCGGCGCGATGGACCTGGTGGCCGGTGTGCAGCGCGTGGTGGTGCTGATGGAACACACCGCCAAGAACGGCGAGCACAAGATCCTGGCCGAATGCTCGCTGCCGCTGACCGGCGTGGGCGTGGTCGATCGCATCATCACCGATCTGGCCGTGTTCGACGTGACCGACGACGGCCTGCGGCTGGTGGAAGCCGCGCCGGGCGTGCGTGATGACGAACTGAAGGAAAAGACCGGCGTCGCGTTCGCGCGCGCTTGATTGAACGCACGGGGGCCGATGGCCCCCGCTGCTCAACTGCGGCGGGCGTAGGCGTAGTCGGTGCCGCTGGCTTCCGGCTCGCCCAGGCAGGCTGCTGCGGTGGCTGCGCGCAGACCGGTGTGTTCGCAGCAGGCGCCCAGCATGCGCTCGATGGCGTGGGCCAGGGTGCCATCGATCTGGCCCTGCTCAGGATCGAAGTCGCTGCGGTACAGATGCGCGTCCAGCAGTGGGCGCAACGCCTGCAGGCGCCACCAACCCATGCTGCCGGCGCCGAACACGCTGGCAGCGGGGTCCAGCGACAGGCCCAGGCGCGTGCGCAGCCGCTGCACCGCGGGGCCGTTGCCGCCCATGAAATCGGCAACGGCGAGCAGATGCCCTTCGGCAACCACCATGCCCAGGCTCGGGTCGGCCTGGAACGCCGCCAGGATGCGTGCGGCGCGGCCACCCTGCACCAACCGCTGCAGCAGTTCCTGGCGCCACTGGTCACCATCGGCGCGATGGGTGGAGCGCTTGGTGTGCAGCTTCAGCACCACCTCGTGCCCATCCTGCAGCAGGCCTTCGGCAACCTGCAGGAAGGGCAGGATGTCGCGGCCGTGGTTTTCCACGGCAACGATGTCACCCTGCAATCCGTGCTGCACCAGCGCATCGCGAACCGCGTCGACCTGCGTTGCCGGTGTGGTGACCACCAGTCGCCAGGGCAGTGCCGTTTCCTTCACTGCCGACAGCACTTCCGGCAGGGTTTCCAGATACCACGCGTGCAGGTGCAGCGCCGGCTGTGGTTGCCTCGGCACTGCCGGCGACAACGCCTCACGGGTGGCCTGCAACCAGGCATGCCCCAGCCGTGCATCCGGTTCCAGCACGGCGCCCTCGGCCCACTCGTTCCAGGCATTGATGAACACCATGCGCTGGTGCTGCGGGGCCTGCGCCAGGCGCTCATGCACGGTGCTGCGCAGCCAGTCGCGGTAGCCGCGCGGCGACGCATGCAGATACACGCGCCCGCGCCCGGAACGCCGGGCTTCGTTGTCCCAGCCTGGGTTGACCCCGGGATAGAGCGGGTAATCGGGCAGGGGGCGGGCGGCGATCTCGCTGGCCAGCTCGCGCCAGTCACGCACATCGCCATTGAAATCGGGGTTGAGCAGCCACTGCTGCGCCGACAGCGAGCGCGGGTTGCTCATGTTGGGCGGGAACTCGACCGCCGCATCGAAGCCGATGTCGCGCGGATCGGGGCGTTCGAAGCCCTGCACATAGGCCAGGTGGATCTCGCCCACGCCGTTGTCGCGGCACCAGCGGCGCCAGCGCTCGGCGGTGGCGCGTGCATCGGGCAGCAGGTTCGGTCGGTAGACCAGCAGCATCGGCCGGCCATCGACCTTCAATGCACGGCGGTCGCGCAGGTACGGCGCCACGTGGGCGATGAATGCCAGGTCATCATCGGCGCTGTGCTGCTGGCCGATCAGGATGTCGTCGTCGCGGCCGTCCCAGCGCCGTGCCCAGTTTTCATTGGCCCAGCACAGGCAGAACGGCAGCGTGATGCTGTCATCGTCCAGCCACTGTCGCAGCGGGTCTTCCATCAGCGTGCGGCCGCTGAACCAGTAGTAATAGAAGCAGAACGCGCCGATGCCGTGCTCGGCGGCAAGCTGCGCCTGGTCGCGCATCACCTGCGGATTGCGCAGGTCATAGAACCCCAGATCGGCCGGCAGTCGCGGTTGGATGTGACCTTCGAACTGCGGCAGGGCGCGGGTCACGTTGCGCCATTCGGTGAAGCCCTTGCCCCACCACGCGTCGTTCTCGGCAAAGGTGTGGAACTGCGGCAGGTAGAACGCGACCAGGGTGGCGGGCATCGGCTCCGGCAGCGCGGCCGCCTGCCGCGGGCGGTGACCGATGGCGGGCTCGTCGGCGCGCCAGCGCAGCTGCGCGCTGGCCCGTGGGCCACCGGTGTCCTGCTGTCCCTTCGGCGGCGGGGGCACCCAGTCGCCATGTCGGGCCAGCAGGCGGGTGCGCAGGCGGTCGCGCTGTGCCTGCGACATCGGCAACGCTCGGAACACCGCGCGCAGCAGCGGAAACAGGGCCTGGCGCAGGCGGCTGCCGCTCATGGCTGGGCGCCCCGGTAGTGGGCGTGGACGGCAGGCGGCGGAAGCATGGCAACGGTCATGCCGCCATTTTCGGTGCTGGCGGCCACGACGGCAAACGCGGCCGTGCTAGCGTGTGGCGATGCTGTTTCCCCATGACCTGCCCGACGCGGATGTGCGCCACCTGCCGGGTTGGCTGTCCCCCGCTGCAGCCGATGCCCTGCTGCCAGCCCTGCAGGCGCAACTGCCGTGGGAGGTTCACCGCATCCGCATGTTCGGCAACTGGGTGGATTCGCCGCGGTTGAGCTGCTGGATCGGTGATCCGCAGGCGCGATACCGCTATTCCGGCGCACTGTTCGAGCCGCGGCCGTGGACGCCGCTGCTGCAGGCGCTGCGTGAACGGCTGCTGGCCGAAGGCATCGGCCGCTTCAACAGCGTGCTGGTGAACCGCTACCGCAGCGGTGGGGATTACATGGGCTGGCATAGCGACGACGAGCCAGAGCTGGGGACTGAACCGCTGATTGCCTCGTTGAGCCTGGGCGCGGTTCGCCGCTTCCTGCTGCGCCGCCGCGATGAACCGGCGCGCAAGGCCGAATTCCTGCTGGGCCATGGCGATCTGTTGCTGATGGGCGGCAGCACCCAGGGCTTCTACCAGCACGCGCTGCCGAAGATGGCGCGGGTGCAGGACGAGCGCATCAACCTGACATTCCGGTGGATCACCCCCCGCGGGTGAAAGCGGGGTCAGAGCCCTTCCTTGCGGGAAGGGATCCGACCACGGGGCATGCAGATGGGGTCGGATCCCTTTCCCGCAGGGAAAGGGCTCTGACCCCTGCAATCTCAGCGCGGCAGTGCCTGGCGGTCGCGCTGCCCGCTCACCAGCGTCCAGCCCACCACGTCCTGCGCCAGCTGCTGCAGGCCGCGTTCGAACGCGGCGGCCACGGCCGGCACGTCGGTGCTGCCCACCGGCTGTTGCTGGCGGAAGGTGTGGTCGGCCACCACGCGCTGGTCGGCCACGTGGATGAGCTTGGCGTTCAGTTCAATCACCACCGTCGGCGTGGCCTGGCCCTGGTAGTCCGACTCGAAGCGGCGCACGTCGGTGGTCAACTTGTAGTCGGCGCGGATGCCGGCGGCCACGCGGGCCACGCCGGGCAGGCGGCCGGAATCTTCGAAGCCGCGCAGCAGGGTGTCTTCGATCATGTCGGTGGCCGGCTGTGCCCAGCTGGCGCCGCGGTAGATCTCCAGTTCCGACGGCGTGGGCCGCACGTTGATGCGCGGGCTGTCGACCATGCGCGCGGCGCTGGGCTTGGCCAGCACCAGCTGCCAGTCACCCTGCGGCCAGGCCGGGTCCACCTTCACCTGCACCGCAGGCGAATACAGGGTGACCGGATTCTTGTCGCCGCTGCCGAGGATCGAGCAGCCACCCAGCAGGGCAACGGCCGAGGCGGCCAGCAGCAGGCGCGGAAGGGTCATCGGGCTCATTTGGGTTCGAACTCCTTCGGTGCATCGCGGCCCAGCAGGTAGCGCGCGGGGTTGTTTTCCAGGCGGTCGCTGACCCGGCGCAGGTCGCGGATCAGGCCGCGCAGTTCGGTCAGGGTCGGGCCCAGCTGGCCCAGGCCATCGTTGGCGAAGCTGTTGATGGCCGCGCGGTTCTCGCCCAGGATCGAATCGGCATTGCCAGCGGCCGAATCCAGCTTGCCCAGGGTGGCATCGAGCTTGTCGATGATGCCCGGCAGCTGCTGCACCAGGTTCTTGTCCAGGCGCTCGATGGTGCCGTTGGTGGTCTTCAGCGTGGTATCCAGGCTGCGTGCCGCGTCGCGCGCACTCAACAGCAGCGCCTGGGTGCCCTGGTCACGGTCGGCCAGGCCGCCGCTGATCGTTTCCAGATTGGCCAGGGTGGCGTTGATCGAGGCGACGTTGCGGTCGCTCAGGATCTGGTCCATGCGTTCGACGATGCGGTTGGCCACGTCGGTGATGTTCTGCAGCGCCGACGGCGTGGTCGGAATGATCGGCGCCGGGTCCTTGTTCACCGTGGTCAGGGTGGGCGCCTGCGGCGTGCCGCCACTGAGCTGGATGATCGACGGGCCGGTCAGGCTGGTGATGGCCAGCTTGGCGCGGGTATCGGTCTTGACCGGCGTGTTGGAATTCAAGCGGATGCGCGCGACCACCTGGCGCGGGTCGTCGGGCACCAGGTTCAGTTCGGTGATCGACCCCACCGCGATGCCGTTGTACTGCACCGGGCTGCCCACCGACAGGCCGGTGACCGCTTCGCGGAACACCACGCGGTATTCCTGCCAGGTGCGGTCGGAGGAGTACTTGGCCGCCCACAGGCCGAAGGCCAGCAGGGCCAGGCCGGTGATCAGGGTGAACGCGCCGATCAGCACGTAGTTGGCTTTGGTTTCCATGGCTCAGGCACTCTCGATCTGTTCGCCACGCGCGGCGCGCGCGCGGGGTCCGTGGAAGTATTCCTGGATCCACGGATGATCCAGTTTCTCGATGTCCGGCAGCGGCGCGTTGGCTACCACCTTGTGGTCGGCGATCACCGCCACCCGGTCGCAGATGGCGTACAGCGTGTCCAGGTCATGGGTGATCAGGAACACGGTCAACCCCAGCGCTTCCTGCAGGGTCTTGATCAGGCGGTCGAACGCGGCCGCGCCGATCGGGTCCAGGCCGGCGGTGGGCTCGTCCAGGAACAGCAGCGGCGGGTCCAGCGCCAGCGCACGGGCCAGGCCAGCGCGCTTGCGCATGCCGCCGGACAACTGCGACGGCAGTTTGTTGATGGCATCGGCGGGCAGGCCGGCCAGCTTCACCTTCAGCAGGGCCAGTTCGTAATGCCAGCGTTCGGGCAGTTCGCGGTGGTGTTCCTTCAGCGGCACCTGCACGTTCTCGCCCACGCTGAGCGAGGAGAACAGGGCGCCATCCTGGAACAGCACGCCGGTGTTGCGCTCGATGTGCAGGCGGCTTTCCGCATCGTCGGCGCGTGCGTCGCGGCCCAGCACTTCAATCTGCCCGGCGTCGGGCACGCGCAGGCCCAGGATTGACCGCATCAGCACCGATTTGCCGGTGCCCGACCCGCCGACCACGCCCAGGATCTCGCCGCGGCGCACGTCCAGGTCCAGCCCTTCGTGCACGGTCTGGCTGCCGAAGCGGTTGGTCAGCCCGCGCACGCGGATGGCCAGGTCGTGGCCCTGGTCATCCTGCATCTGGGTGTCATCGGGGTGTGGGTGTGTGCTCATCTCACCAGTCCATATGCATGAACCACAACGCCGCGAAGGCGTCGATGATGATCACCAGCGAGATGGTCTGCACCACGCTGGAGGTGGTGCGTTCGCCCACCGACTGCGCCGTGCCTTCCACCTTCAGCCCTTCCAGGCAGCCGATCAGGCCGATCACCAGGGCGAACACCGGCGCCTTGGACAGCCCCACCAGCATGTGCCGCACTTCCATGGTTTCGTGCATGCGCGCGATGTACATCTGCGGCGGAATATCCAGATCGAACGCGCCCACGGTGATGCCGCCGGCCAGACCGGCTGCCATCGCAATGAAGGTCAGCAGCGGCAGGGTGACCAGCAGTGCCAGCAGGCGTGGCAGCACCAGCAGATCGATCGGGTCCAGGCCCAGGGTGCGCATCGCATCGATCTCTTCGCGCGCCTTCATCGCACCGATCTGCGCGGTGAACGCACTGGCGGTGCGGCCGGCCAGCACGATGGCGGTCAGCAGCACGGCGAACTCGCGCAGGAAGGCGATGCTCACCAGTTCCACCACGTAGATCTCCGCGCCGAAGTCGCGCAGGATGGTGGAGCCGAGGAAGGCGATCACCGCGCCCACCAGGTAAGACAGCAATGCCACCAGCGGTACCGCGTCCAGGCCCACCTGTTCCATCTGGTGCACGGTGGCGGTCAGGCGGAAGCGGCGCGGTTCCTTGAACAGGCGCGCGGCCTTGACCAGGTTCTCGCCCAGGAAACTGCACAGCGCCTTGATGTTGTGGCCGGTGGTGTGGACGCTGACGCCCAACCGCTCCAGCGCCGCCAGCACACCGAAGTCGCGCTTGGGCTTGGGCCGGTCGTCGGCCACTTCTTCGATGGTGCACACCAGTGCCTGGTGGTCGGGCCGGAAGTGCAGGGCCTGTTCGCCCAGATCGGCACGATGGGCCACCCGCAGCACCTGCAGCACGCCGGCCGAATCCAGCTGTTCGATGGCGGTGGCGTCGATGCCGGTCAGTTTCTCGGGAACGTCGCGCAGCACCTCGGCCGCCGCCAGTGCGGTCTTCAAGGTCCAGTGGCCGGACAGATGGATCAGCCCGGGATCGTGGGCATCCTGTTCCAGCCGGGGGCTGTGGTTCGGGGTCATGGGGGCCATTCGGGTCGCAGCATAACCGTTCTGAATTGCACGTCGCGTCGAACCGGGATGAATTTCTCCTGCCGGGCCCGCTCTAGGTAATACTACGGCGCATGTCCGCCGATGCTCACGCCATCCCCACGCCCCAGGCCACCTATGCGCAGCGCGTGGCCTTTGTTTCCGAGATCGCCGGTCGCCTGCACAGCTATGGCACCACGGCCCAGCGCCTGGAGGCCGCCGTGGTGGCGTTGGCGCGGCAACTGGACCTGGATTGTGAGCCGTGGTCGAACCCCACCGGCATCATCCTCAGCTTCAGCGACCCCGCGCGCGCCATCGGTTCCAGCGACATCACCCGGGTGATCCGCCTGGCGCCGGGCGAGAACGACCTGCACAAACTGAGCGTGGCCGACCGCATTGCCGAGGAAGTGGCCAACGGCCGCATGAGCCTTGCCCAGGGCCATACCGCGTTGCGCCAGCTGGACAAGGACCCGGGCCGCCGCGGCAAGCTGCGCACCATCCTGTCCTTCAGCCTGGGCGCGGCCGGCGTGGCCGGCATGTGGAAGCTGCCGTGGCTGGACATCGCTACGGCTGGCGTAATCGGCCTGATGATCGGCCTGCTGGGCATGCTGACCGATCGCCGCCCGGCCACCCGCGAAGCCGGCGAGGCGCTGGCCGCGCTGCTGGCCGGCATGGTCGCCACCCTGGTGGCGGCGTTCGTGGGCGCGCTGAATCTCAACACCGTCATCATTGCCTCGCTGGTGGTGTTGCTGCCGGGCATGTCGTTGACCAATGCAGTGAACGAACTGGCCAGCCAGCACTGGGTTTCGGGCACGGCGCGTTTTGCCGGTGCGCTCACCACCATCATGAAACTGAGCGTGGGCGCGATGATCGCGGTCACCCTGGCCGATGTGCTGGGCCTGGACCCGGTGATCCGTGCCTCGCGTCCGCAGGGGCCGTGGGTGGAATGGGGCTCGCTGCTGACCGCCGCGTTCGCATTCGCCATGTTGTTCAAGGCCAACCGCCGCGATTACCCATGGGTGATTGCCGCGTCGGTAGCCGGCTATGCCATTTCCAAATTCGGCGGCCACGCCTGGGGCGCACCAGCGGGCATTTTCCTGTCAGCCATGCTGCTGACCGCCGGCGGCAATCTGTTTGGCCGACTGGTGGGTCGCCCGGGCGCGATCATCCGCCTGCCCGGCATCATCATGATGGTGCCCGGCAGCACCAGCCTGCGCGGCGTGCTGACCCTGGTGCAGCAGCAGGACGTGGGCGCCGGCCAGAGCGTGTTCCTGACCGTGCTGAACGTGGTGATGGCGCTGGTGGCCGGCCTGCTGTTCGGCAACCTGCTGATGCCGGCGCGCAAAACCCTGTGATCGGTAGCGCCGGGCCGTGCCCGGCGGATCGGAACACCACCGCTGCGCTCGCCGGGCATGGCCCGGCGCTACCCACAAAAAAACGCCGGCTTTCGCCGGCGTTTTCTCATTCAAA
This sequence comes from Stenotrophomonas sp. ZAC14D2_NAIMI4_6, assembly GCF_003086875.1. Taxonomy (NCBI): domain Bacteria; kingdom Pseudomonadati; phylum Pseudomonadota; class Gammaproteobacteria; order Lysobacterales; family Lysobacteraceae; genus Stenotrophomonas; species Stenotrophomonas sp. ZAC14D2_NAIMI4_6. The sequence goes on from NZ_CP025996.1 coordinate 658,546, forward strand.
CCCGTGCAGGACTCAGGCCTTCTTGATCAGGAAATCTTCCGGCTTCTTGTTGCCCTTGGCGGTCAGCTCGGCCATCCAGCGCGGCTGCTTGCCGCGGCCGGTCCAGGTTTCCTTCGGGTTGGCCGGGTTGCGGTACTTCGGTGCCACCTTGCCCAGCTTGCGGCCGGCGGTCTTGGCCGGAGCCTTGGCAGCCTTGCGTGCACGCGGTGCCGGGGCAGCGGCGCCACCGAACAGTTCGTCGATGGTGTAACCCTCGGTCTTGGCCAGCTTGGTCAGCTGGGCGCGCACCTTGGTGATCGGGCGGCGCTTGGCGACGATGGTCTGCTGCTTCTTGGCGGTACGGATCAGGGCGCCCAGCTCACGTGCCGACAGGCCGCTCAGGTCGATGCTCATGCAAATACTCCGGGAAATACGGTGATGGACAGGGACGAGCCGGTCCATGGCGGTCGCTGGACAGGGTAATGTCGATTTACTGCCAGCACAAACATTTATTGGTTACTGATATTACGAATTGCGACTGCCGACATATTCAGACGCTGATGCCACCGGTGGACGCAAAAAAAAGACCGGGGCGGACCCCGGTCTTTCCATCAGCCCTGCAGTCGCTGCAGAAGGGTGGCCTTGTCCAGGCTCTCGGCCTCGCTGGCCTTGCGCGAGCGGTATTCATACGTACCGGCGGCCAGGCCGCGCTCGCTCACCACCACGCGGTGTGGAACGCCGATCAGCTCCATGTCGGCGAACATGGCGCCCGGGCGCAGGCCGCGGTCGTCCAGCGCCGCATCCAGGCCGGCGTCGCGCAGTTCCTGCAGCAGTGCAGCGGCGGCCTCGGCCACGCCCGCATCGCCCTTCGGGTTGATCACGCAGACCACCACCTGCCAGGGCGCCATCGCCTCGGGCCAGATGATGCCGGCGTCGTCGTGGTTCTGTTCGATGGCGGCGGCCACCACGCGCGAAATACCGATGCCGTAGCAGCCCATGGTCATCACCGCGGCCTTGCCGTTCTCGTCCAGCACGGTGGCCTGCAGCGCCTCGGCGTACTTGCGGCCGAGCTGGAACACGTGGCCGACCTCGATGCCGCGGGCGATCTTCAGTTCGCCGCCGTCGCGGGCGCGGTCACCGGCACGCACGTTGCGGATATCCACCACTTCCGGTTCCGGCAGGTCGCGGCCCCAGTTCACCCCAGCCAGGTGGAAACCGGCCTCGTTGGCACCGACGACAAAATCGGCCATGGCCGCCACTTCGCGGTCGGCCAGCACGCGGATCGCCTTGGCCGGGCCGACCGGGCCCAGGAAGCCGGGCACGCTGCCCAGGTGCTCGGCGATTTCCGCTTCGCTGGCAAAACGCTGGTCTTCCAGGCCAGCCACCTTGGCCAGCTTGATCTCATTTACTTCGTGGTCGCCGCGTACCAGCGCCAGCACGAAGCCGGCCTCGGTCATCAGCGCCACCGACTTCACCGTGCGCTGCAGGTCGATGCCGAGCAGGGCGGCCACGTCTTCGCAGGTCTTCTGGGTGGGCGTGTCCACCTTGCGCAGGGTTTCAGCGGCGGCCGCACGCGGCGCCGGATCAGCGGCAACGGCGGCTTCCATGTTGGCCGCATAATCCGAGCCGGTGGAAAACACCAACGCGTCTTCGCCGGAATCGGCGATCACGTGGAATTCCTGCGATGCGTCGCCGCCGATGGCGCCGGAGTCGGCCTGCACCATGCGGAAATCCAGGCCCAGGCGGGTGAAGATGCGGCTGTAGGCCGCCTTCATGTTTTCGTATTCGCGCACCAGGTCTTCATCGTGCAGGTGGAACGAGTACGCATCCTTCATCAGGAATTCGCGCGCACGCATCACGCCGAAACGCGGGCGGATCTCGTCGCGGAACTTGGTCTGGATCTGGTAGAAATTCACCGGCAGCTGCTTGTAGCTGGACAGCTCGCTGCGGGCGAAATCGCACGCCGCTTCTTCGGCGGTGGGGCTGTAGCAGAAGGTCTGTTCCTTGCGGTCCTTGATCTTCAGCAGCTGCGGGCCGAACTTTTCCCAGCGCCCGGTCTGTTCCCACAGTTCCTTGGGCTGGATGGTGGGAATCTGGAATTCCACGGCGCCGGCGCGGTCCATTTCCTCACGCACGATGCGTTCCACCTTGCGCAGTACGCGCAGGCCCAGCGGCGACCAGGTGTACAGGCCCGAGGCGAGCTTGCGGATCATGCCGGCGCGCAGCATCAGCCGGTGGCTGGTCAGCTCGGCGTCGCTGGGGGTTTCCTTGGTGGTGTGCAGGTGGAACTGGGAGAGGCGCATCGTCGGCTTCGGGATAACGGCAGAGACGCCTATTCTGCCAGCCCGGCCGGGGGGTGGGGTACTGGCAGGGCTTGCAGCCCTGCACCCGCTTGGGGCAACGGCAACGGCAACGGCAACGTCAAAAGCGGGCTATCCGTGGGTTGGCGGGGTGGGTCCGGTTGCGGGGGACGGCGCAAGTACGTCCCTGTAGCCTCGGTCGCGCCATCCATGGCGCTCACGCCCCCGCAACCGGACCCACCCCGCCTTCGACAGACTTCCGCGATCTGCCAGAACGGCATCCCGCTCTGGTAGGTGTCGACCTTGGTCGACACGGCTGAATTCATTCGATTTCTGACAGATGTGTCGACCAAGGTCGACACCTACCAACAGCCGCGTGAACCCGCCATCCACGGAAAGCGCGCTGTTGCTGTTGCTTCAGTCGAGCATGGCTCGACTCTACAGCAGGTGCAGGGCTGCAAGCCCTGCCGAACCCCCTCAGCCGGCCGGGGGGCAGTAGGCTTTGATGGCGGCTTCGGCCAGGCCCTTCTGCGCGGTGCGCTGTTCCGGGGTCAGGGCCGTGTCGGCCTTGCCATCGCCATCGGTGTCCTTCATCACCGGGCCGCTGCCCTCCAGCAGGGTCACGTTGGCACGCGCGGTGCTGCACTGCTCCGGCACCGGGGCCGCTTCCGCAGCGGGCGCCGCCGGGGTCTGCGGGCTGCGTGCCTGCTCGCGGGTTTCGTATTTCGCACCGGCCGGCGGCGTCTCCGAATACTGGGTCACGCCCTTGGCGTCCTTCCACTTGTAGACCGGGCCGGCCTGCGCCGTGGCCGTGGCCAACAGCAGCAGGAAACCAAGGCAGGGCAGGGCACGCATGGCAAACTCCACAGAATGGGCGTAGAACGCCGATTGCAGCATTGCCGCCGACCGCTGGCAAGTCGATTAAACTGGATTCCATGGACCCGATCACACCGCCGCCGCGTTCGCGCACGATTTACCTGCTGCCCAACCTGTTCACCACTGCCGGTCTGTTCTCCGGCTTCTACGCGATCATCGCCGCGGCCAACGACCAGTTCGTCAATGCGGCCATCGCCGTGTTCGTGGCGGCGGTGATGGATGGCCTGGACGGGCGCGTGGCGCGCCTGACCGGTACCAGCAGCGAATTCGGCGTGCAGTACGACTCGCTGGCCGACCTGGTCAGCTTCGGCATGGCACCGGCGCTGGTGATGTACCACTGGTCGCTGTCCGAACTGAAGCTGGACGGTGAACTGGCTGGCCGCCTCGGCTGGGCCGTCGCCTTCCTGTACGCCGCCTGCGCGGCGCTGCGCCTGGCCCGCTTCAACACCCAGGTGGCGGTGGTCGACAAGCGCTGGTTTGTCGGCCTGGCCAGCCCGGCTGCGGCCGGCTTGATGATGTCCTTCGTCTGGGCCTTTGCCGACGGCACCCTGGGCTGGAGCGGTGACCAGCTGCGCTACGTGGCGCTGGCGGTCACCGTGGTGGCGGCACTGTTGATGGTCAGCCGGGTGCGCTTCTGGAGCTTCAAGGGCGGTGCTGCCAAAGGCACCCGTTCTGATCGCGTGCCGTTCCTGGTGCTGGCCCTGGTCCCGATCGCCATCGCCATTGCGGTCATTGATCTGCCGCGCGTGCTGCTGGCCGTGGGCGTGTTGTACGCCTTGTCCGGCCCGGTGATGTGGGCGCTGCAACGCCTGCGCAAGAAGCCCGAGGCCGCGTGAGCCAGGACCTGCCCGTGTTGTGGTCACCGGCCCAGCAGGCCTGGCTGCAGGCCATGGGCTACACCGTGTTCCACGACGGCCAGCTGGTCGCCGAGCTGGACGCGGCGCTGCAGTTGAGCGTGGCCGAAGCCGAGGCGGCGTCGACGCCTGCCCCGGAACCGGCGCGATCCGCACCGCGCATGGCGCCTGCCGACAGCGCCGATGTTCCGTTCGAACCGCGTGCCGAGCGCGCCGCTGCGCCGCGGCGGCCGCCACCGGTGGCCGCCCCGGATACCGCGCCGGCGGTCACGCGGCCGCTTCCCTCGGGCAACGCGCGGCAACCGGCAGTACGGCTGCCCGACCGCCTGCAGATCGCCCTGCTGCGTGCGTCGGGCTGCAATCCGAATGACCCGGCCACGCAGGCATTGATGGACAGCTGGCCGCTGGAAACCCTGCGCCGCGACCCGGCCGCCAAGCGCGCGCTGTGGCCGCAGCTGCGTGCGCTGCGCAAGCGGGGCACGCCATGAGTGCGGTCGCCCAGCCGGGGCCGGTCAGCCTGCGCGCGCTGCGCGAGAATGACCTCAACGCGGTCATGGCCATCGAGGTGCGCGGCTACCCTTACCCCTGGACCCGTGGCATTTTCCTGGACTGCCTGCGCGCGGGTTACCCCGGGCTGGCGATGGAACAGGACGGCCTGCTGATCGGCTATGGCGTGTTGAGCCTGGCTGCTGACGAGGCGCACGTGCTCAACATCTGCATCGATCCGCTGGTGCAGTCGCGCGGCCTGGGCCGGCAGTTGCTGCGTGCGCTGGTCGAGATGGCGCGCAACCGTGGCGCGCAGCGCGTGTTCCTGGAAGTGCGGCCGTCGAACACGCCGGCGCTGCGGCTGTACCACAGCGAAGGCTTCAACGAGATTGGCCGGCGCCCGCGTTACTACCCGGCGGCGCAGGGCCGCGAAGATGCGCTGGTGATGGCCATCGAGCTGGTGGCTGACGACGTGCAGGTCATGCCGCCGCTGTAGTAGCCGCTGCGCTCGCCGGGCATGGCCCGGCGCTACCCGGGTGCCAACCGCAGTGCCAGCACCCCGCCCACGATCAACCCGGCCGCCAGCCAGCGTGCGCGCGGCACGCGTTCGCGCAGCAGAAACACGGAGATCAGCAGGGCGAAGACGATGGACGATTCGCGCAGCGCGGACACCATCGCTACCGGTACCTGGGTCATCGCCCACAGCGCCATCGCGTAAGAGGCGGTGGTGCCGATGCCACCGGCCAGACCCAGCGGCCAATGCTGGCGCGCGTAGGCCAGCACGGCGCGGCGGCGGGTGTACAGCGCCCACGCCGGCAGCGGGATGCCCGACAGCAGGAACAGCCACAGTGTGTAGGCCAACGCATTGCCTGACTGCCGCGCGCCATGTGCATCGACCAGCGTATAGGTGGCGATCATCAGCGCGGTCAGCAGGGGCAGGCCGAGCTGGCCGCCGCGCGCGCCCAGTGCCATGCACAGGATGCCGGTGCTGACCAGCACCACGCCCAGCCAGGCGGCAGGCGGCAGCGACTGGCCGAGCAGACTGCCGGCCAGTGCGACCAGGATCGGCGCGCAACCGCGCATCAGCGGGTAGGCCAGGCTCATGTCCACCTGCTGGTAGCAGCGCGCCACCAGCCCGTAGTAGATCACCTGCAATACCACCGAGGCCGCCAGCCAGGGCCAGCTGCCGGCTGCGGGAAACGGCAGCAAGGGCAGGGCGGCCGCCGACAGCAACGCGGCGCTGCCGGTAACCAGCACCGTGCCGAGGAATTTGTCCGGCCCGCGTTTGACGATCGCGTTCCAGCTGGCATGCAGCGCAGCAGCGGCCAGCACCAGCAGGAAGATGGAAAGTGGCATCGCCCGATGATGCCATGTGGTGGTGGGTGCCAACCTCAGCAGAGAAGGGTAGGTGCCAACCTTGGTTGGCACACTGCTCAGTGCGGACCAAGGTCCGCACCTACCAGAGCCCGGTGAGGTAGGTGCCAACCTTGGTTGGCACACTGCTCAGTGCGGACCAAGGTCCGCACCTACCAGAGCCCGGTGAGGTAGGTGCCAACCTTGGTTGGCACGTCGCTCAGTGCGGTCCAAGGTCCGCACCTACCAGAGCCCGGTGAGGTAGGTGCCAACCTTGGTTGGCACGTCGCTCAGTGCGGACCAAGGTCCGCACCTACCAGAGCGAAGGCAGTGCGGACCAAGGTCCGCACCTACCAAAGCACATCCCACCCGTGCAGTGTTACAGCTTCGCGCGCTGTTCCTGCAGGCCCGCCAACTGGGTGTTCCAGTCAACCAGGCGCACGCGCTCCTGCTCGACCACGGCCGGCGGCACCTTGTCGGTGAACTTGGCCAGCTTGGTCTCGCTCTTTTCCTTCTCGCTTTCCACGCGCTTGATCTCCTTGTCCAGGCGCGCGCGCTCGGCATCCAGGTCGACCAGGCCTTCCAGCGGCACCAGCAGCTTCAGCTCGCCCACGATCGCGGCGGCGGCCGGCGGTGCGCTTTCGCCTTCGGCCAGCCACTGGATACTGTCCAGCTTCAGCAGGAACGACAGCGAGGCACTGAAGCGTTCGATGCGCACGCGATCCTGTTCGAGGCCGGCCTGCAGGCGCAGCGGCACCAGCTTGGACGGGGCCACGTTCAGTTCGCTGCGCACACGGCGCACCGCGCTGATCACCGCCTTCAGCCATTCCACGTCGGCCTCGGCCTGGGCGAAGTCACCGGCGAATTCGTCGGCGGTCGGGTACGGGCGCAGCGACAGCGTGGTTTCGGCCAGGCCCAGGCGCGGGGCCAGCTGCTGCCACAGCTGTTCGGTAATGAACGGGGTGAGCGGGTGCAGCAGGCGGAGCAGCGCTTCCAGCACGTACAGCAGGGTGTGGCGGGTGCTGTCGGCGTCGGCGGCGTCGGCACCGTTCAGCGCCGGCTTGCTCAGTTCCAGGAACCAGTCGCAGAACTCGTTCCAGGCGAACTCATACAGGCATTGCGCCAGCAGGTCGAAGCGGTAGTTGGCGTAATGACCCTGTGCCTCGGCCGACACCGCGGCCAGGCGCGCCAGGATCCAGCGCTCGGCATCGGTGCGCGGGGTCGGCACGCCGGTGAACGCAGCACCCTCGGTGTTCATCAGGGTGAAGCGGCTGGCGTTCCACAGCTTGTTGCAGAAGTTCTTGTAGCCCTCGGCGCGGTTCATGTCGAACTTGATGTCGCGGCCGTGGGTGGCCAGCGCGGCGATGGTGAAGCGCAGCGCGTCGGCACCGTGGGCGGCAATGCCGTCCGGGAACTCCTTGCGGGTGGCCTTCTCGATCTTCTCCACCATCTTCGGCTGCATCAGGCCGCCGGTGCGCTTGGCCACCAGGTCGTCGATGCTGATGCCGTCGATGATGTCCAGCGGGTCGAGCACGTTGCCCTTGCTCTTGGACATCTTCTGGCCCTGGCCGTCGCGGATCAGGCCGGTGAAGTAGACGTCCTTGAACGGGATCTTCCCGGTCAGGTTGTCGGTGGCCATGATCATGCGCGCCACCCAGAAGAAGATGATGTCGAAGCCGGTGACCAGCACCGACGAGGGCAGGTAGCGGTCGAAGCCACGCTCGGCCATGGCCTGCTCGTTCGGCCAGCCCAGGGTCGAGAACGGCCAGATCTGCGAGGAGAACCAGGTTTCCAGCACGTCGCTTTCCTGGGTCAGCAGCACATCGCTGCCCAGGTTGTGCTTGGCGCGCACTTCGTCTTCGCTTCGGCCCACGTAGCAGTTGCCGGTGGCGGCATCGAACCAGGCCGGAATGCGGTGGCCCCACCACAGCTGGCGGCTGATGCACCAATCCTGGATGTTGGTCATCCAGTGGCGGTAGGTGTTGATCCAGTTCGGCGGCACGAACGCGATGCTGCCCGGCTTTCCATCGGTACCTTCCACAAGTTCCAGGCCACGACGCGCCAGCTCGTCCATCTTCACGAACCACTGGTCGGTCAGGTAGGGCTCGATCACCTGGCCGGTGCGGTCGCCGCGCGGCACCTGCAGCTTGTGCGCCTTGGTCTCGACCAGGATGCCCAAGTCTTCCAGTTCGGCCAGCACGGCCTTGCGCGCTTCGTAGCGGTCCAGGCCCTGGAAGCGTTCGGGCGCGTTTTCATTCAGCGCCGCCACTGGGGTGAACAGGTTGATCATCGGCAGGCTGTGGCGCACGCCCACCTGGTAATCGTTGAAATCGTGCGCCGGGGTGACCTTGACCACGCCGGTACCGAATGCGCGGTCCACGTAGTCATCGGCGATCACCGGCACGCGGCGGCCGGTCAGCGGCAGCACCACCTGCTTGCCGATCAGGTGCGCATAGCGCTCGTCTTCCGGGTGCACCATCACCGCGGTATCGCCCAGCAGGGTTTCCGGGCGGGTGGTGGCCACGACCAGGTAATCGCGGGTTTCGCGCAGGGTTTCCACGCCGTCGGCATCGCGCTCGACGTGCTCGTAGCTCAGGCCTTCGTCCAGCGTGTAGGCGATCGACCACAGGAAGCCGTCTTCCTCGGCGCTCTCCACTTCCAGGTCGGAAATGGCGGTCTTCAGCACCGGGTCCCAGTTCACCAGACGCTGGCCGCGGTAGATCAGGCCCTGTTCGTGCCAGCGCACGAAGGCCTCGACCACCGCTGCAGACGGCTGCGGGTCCATGGTGAAGGTGCTGCGCGACCAGTCGGCCGAGGTGCCCAGGCGGCGCATCTGCCGCTCGATGGTGTCACCGGACTGCTGCTTCCACTCCCACACCTTGCCGATGAAGCCTTCGCGGCCCAGCGAATCGCGGGTCTCGCCCTTGCCTTCCAGCGCCAGGTTGCGGCTGACCACCATTTCGGTGGCGATGCCGGCGTGGTCGGTACCGACCTGCCACAGCGTGTCGTAGCCGCGCATGCGGTGGTAGCGCACCAGCGCATCCATCAGGGTCTGCTGGAAGGCATGGCCCATGTGCAGGGTGCCGGTCACGTTCGGCGGCGGCAGCAGGATGGTGTAGGGCTCACCCTGGCCGGACGGCTTGAAGTGGCCGGCGTCTTCCCAGGCCTTGTAGAGGTCGGTCTCGAAGGACGTCGGGTCGTAGCTGGAGGCGAGTTGGGTCATGCGGGGGAACCAGGAGGTAATCGTTGAAGGATCAGGGCGCGGCAGCGGTCCATCAAGGGGGCCGGCGCGGCCTTACATGTCGTGCTTGTTCAGGTCGTAGCCGGCGGTCTTGTACTGGCGCCAGCGCTCGCGCAGCGGTTCGCGCGCTTCCGGGTCGGCCGGCACCACTTCCAGCACGCGCTCGCACTGGCCCAGCCAGGGTTCGTCGCGCAGGTTGATCACCAGCGGGCGCATCGGCGCTTCGTCGCCGGGGATGGAAATGAGCACCACGGCCTCTTCCTCGTCCACGTCCTCGCCCACGATCTGGTGCGGGATATAGGCGTCCTCGTCGAAGGACCAGAGCAGTTCGTCCAGTTCTTCGGCCTGGGCCTGGTCGCGGGCCAGCACCAGGGCGGGCAGCCCGGCGTCGTTGGCCTTGCGCGCCAGTTCGCAGACCAGGCGCAGCGGCTCGGTCAGGAAGCGGGGCTTGGCGATCAGGTAGAAATCAGCGCGGGGCATGGCAGGGTCCGGGTCGGGCAGGGGCCCGGCGTGCCGGGCGGGGGCAGGCCGGAGGATGCCCCGGCCGGCGGGCGCCGGCCAGGGGCAGGTACGGCATCAGGCGCGGGCGACCTGGTCCAGCAGCCACTGGCTGAGCAGGCCCACCGGGCGGCCGGTGGCCATGCCACGCTTGCCTTCATCGCTGGCCACGCCGGCGATGTCCAGATGCGCCCAGCGCTGCCCTTCGGCAAAGCGCGACAGGAAGCAGCCGGCGGTGATGGCGCCGGCCCAGCGGCCGCCGATGTTGTAGACGTCGGCGAAGGTCGAATCCAGCATCGGCTGGTACTCGTCCCACAGCGGCAGGCGCCAGGCGCGGTCGAACACGTGCTCGCCAGCGGCCAGCAGTTCGTTGGCCAGGTCGTCGTGCTTGCTCATCAGGCCGGCGGTCTGGTGGCCCAGGGCGACCAGGCAGGCGCCGGTCAAGGTGGCCACGTCCACCAGGGCCTGCGGTTCGAAGCGCTGTGCGTAGGTCAGCGCGTCGCACAGGATCAGGCGGCCTTCGGCGTCGGTATTGCCCACTTCGATGGTCTTGCCCGACATCGAGGTGATCACGTCGGACGGGCGGTAGGCATTGCCGTCAATGGCGTTTTCCACGGCCGGCACCACCACCACCAGGTTCAGCGGCAGCTTGGCCTTCACGGCCGCGACGAAGGTGCCGATGACGTTGGCGCCACCGCACATGTCGTACTTCATTTCCTCGATGCCGCCCTGGGTCTTCAGGTTCACGCCACCGGTATCGAAGGTGATGCCCTTGCCGACCAGCACGTACGGCTTGGCGTCACCGCCGCCGGACCACTTCAGCACGACCAGGCGCGGGCGGTTGGCCGAGCCACGGGCCACGGCCAGCAGCGAGCCCATGCCCAGCGCTTCCATCTGGGTCTCGTCGAGGATGTCGGCTTCGGCACCGTCGTGCTCAGCGGCGAACTTCACGCCCACTTCAGCCAGGTAGGCCGGGGTGCAGTAGTTCGGCGGCAGGTTGCCCAGCTCGCGGGCGAACTCCACGCCGGCGGCGATGGCCTGGCCCTGGGCCAGGGCCTGGGCGTCATCACCGGCGATGGCCAGCTGGGCCAGACCGGCGTCATCGGCCTTCTTCTTGCCCAGGGTGGCGGTGTAGCGGTAGGCGGCGTGGTCGGCGGCAATGACCGCCTGGCGGATCGCCCAGGCCGCGTCGCGGTCCTTGATGGCCACTTCGGACAGGGTGAACAGCGCGCTGCGGGCGGCGCCGGCCTTCAGCGCGCGCACGGCGTCGCCAACGGCCTTCAGGTACTGCGGCACGCCGAAACGGGCGGCATCGCCCAGGCCGACCACCAGCACGCGCGGGGCGGACACGCCCGGCAGGTCGTGCAGCAGGGTGGTGGCGCCGGTCTTGCCGGACAGGTCGCCGCGCTGGGCAAGGGCGGCCAGACGGCCGCCACTGGCGGCGTCCAGCGCCTGCGCGGCCGGGGTCAGGCTGTGGTCGGCATAGGCGCCGACCACCAGGCAGTCAACGGTGGCGGCAGCCGGAGCGAGGTGGTTCAGGGTGAATTCGAGGGCCATTGAGCAGATTCCATTGGCGAGTCCGTACAATCGCAGGCCGTTTACGCCCAGACAGTAGACTGGGCGGCACCGCGAACGAACCCCAGAGTTTAAACCACCGCCCCATGTTGAAGCTCGACCGATACCTGCTGGGCGATTTCGTCCAGAGTTTCCTGGCTACCCTGATCGTCCTGCTGGTGGTCAGCGTGGGCGGCGTGCTGGTGGACATCCTCGGCAACATCGCCGACGGACGCCTGCCGGCCAAGCTGCTGTTCTCACAGCTGGGCCTGCAGTTCATCGCCTACATGCCGCTGATCCTGCCGCTGGCGCTGATGCTGGGCCTGCTGCTGGCCATCGCCCGGCTCTACCGCGATTCGGAAATGGCGGTGATCACCGCCATTGGCGTGGGCCCCAAGCGCCTGCTGCGCCCGCTGCTGATGCTGGTGGTGCCGGTGGTGCTGGTGGTGGGCGCCTGTTCGCTGTGGCTGGGCCCCTGGGCCGGGCGCACCGCCGAACAGATGATCCAGGACGCCAACCGCAGCGTGCTGATGGCCGGCCTGGAGCCCGGGCGGTTCACCCCGCTGCCCAATGGCGGGGTGGTCTACCTGTCCTCGATCTCGCCCGATGGCACCCAGCTGGGCAAGGTGTTCCTGCAGCGGCAGAAGGACGACCGCCTGGAAGTGGTGTCCGCCGCCGGCGGCCGCATGTACTTCGAAGGGGCGCGCCAGCGCTTCCTGGAGCTGGACGACGGCCACCAGCTGGAGGGCCCGCTGGCCGGCGCGCTGGATTACCGGCTGGCCACCTTCGCCCGCAATGACGTGGCCCTGCCCGACGGTACCGAGGCGCGCAAGGACGATGATCCGGAGCTGATGGCGACCACGAAGCTGATCGGCGATGACCGCCCCGAGGCCCAGGCCCAGCTGCACCGCCGCCTGGCGCCGCCGCTGATCGCGCTGGCCTTCGCCCTGCTGACCGTGCCGCTGGGGCGCAGCTCGCCGCGCCAGCAGCGCTACGGGCGCATGATGCTGGCCCTGCTGGCCTACATGGTGGGCACCAACCTGACCTTCATCGGCGCCGGCTGGATCGCCGACGGCAGGATTCCCGGCGCGCTGGGCCTGTGGTGGCTGACCCTGCCGCTGCTGGCGTTCGCCATCTGGATGTACGCGCGCGATGGCCGCCTGGCCCGCCCGAAGGGAGGCCGCGCATGAAGCTGCGCCCGATGCGTTTCGATTTCTACCTGGGCCGTGCGGTGTTCACCACCGTGCTGCTCACCTGGGCGGTGCTGACCGGCCTGGACGTGGTGATGGCCTTCTCCGGTGAGTTCAAGGACATCGGCAAGAACGGCTATTCGCTGGGCCACGCTGCGGCATGGGTGCTGTACACCGTGCCCCGCCGCGCCTACACCTTCTTCCCCACCGCTGCGGTGATCGGCGCCCTGATGGGGCTGGGCCAGCTGGCGGCCACCTCCGAGCTGACCGCGCTGCGCGCGCTGGGCCTGTCGCGCAAGCGCCTGAGCGTGTCGGTGGCCATCGCCCTGTCGCTGCTGACCGGGTTGATGGTGATCAGTGCCGAAACGGTGGGCCCGTGGGGCCAGAACCGCGCCGATGCGCTGAAGATGAGCGCCAAGTGGGGCACCGACATCGCCGTGGCCCGCTATTCGGGCATGTGGGCGCGCGAGGGCGATACCTTCCTGAACGCGGCCAGCGGCGAAGAGCAGCTGGTGGGCGAGAAGGGCACGCGGCTGATCCTGCGCGATGTACGCCTGTACCAGATTGCCGACGACGGCCGCATCGCCACGCTCACCCATGCCGCCACTGCCGAGCACGACAAGGATGGCTGGGTGCTGACCGGCGTGCGCCGCGATACCTTCGGCGAACGCTCGGCCACCCGCCAGGAAGTGGCCCGCGAACCGTGGAATTCGAAGCTGGATGCCGGCGCGCTGGCCACCGGCATCGCCAAGCCGCGCAACCTGAGCGTGTCCGAGCTGAGCACCAGCATTGCCTACCGCGAGCGCAACGGCCTGGATGCGCGTGATTTCGAGGATGTGTACTGGAGCCGCTGGTTCTACCCGGTGAACGTGCTGGCGCTGTGCCTGGCCGCCGTGCCGTTCGCCTTCGGTTCGCTGCGCAGCGGCGGCATGGGCAAGCGTCTGTTCCTGGGCATCCTGTTCGCGCTGGGCTTCTGGCTGCTGCAGTTGTTCTTCGGCCGCATGGCCGGTGCGTTGAAGTTCGATTACCGCATTGCCTACGCGTTGCCGCCCATCGTCATGCTGGCGGTGTCCGGCTGGCTGTTCAGGCGCCGGTAGCGTCGAGCTTGCTCGACGAACCCAGCACGTAGCGTCGAGCTCCAGCGTCTCGGCGCCCGAACGTCGTTTCAAAGGACCCGGCAGGTCCGCGCCTTTCCGCGCGGGCCCTGCCTTTACCGCGAGCGCGCGCGTTGCGCATCTCGCTTCACTTCAAGGATGAACATGATCCGCGCACGTCTGCTTCCCTCGCTTGCCGCCCTGCTGTTGCTGGTGGGCTGTACTGGTCCGGTCGATTTCGAGATCGACAACCCCACCGACACGCCGGTCACCCTGACCATCGACGCGCAGCCGCACGTCATCCCGGCGCACACCACGGTACCGGTCAGCCTGGAACCCGGTCAGCACCGGCTGCAGAGCGAGAAGATCGGCACGGTGCGCATGGTGGTCTATGCCGATGGCATCGGTGGCCTGATCAACCCGACGCTGGGCGAGTACGTGATCGTCACCGAGCAGTACGTCACCAACAAGACCAATTCCGGCGGGCTGGTGTCGAAGGTCGAGCTCAATGACGTGGAGATCGACGGCCCGTACGTGAAGGCGACCGGCCTGTTCATTCCGCGCAGCTGGGATGTGGGCCTGCTGGGCGAACTGCCGACCACGGTGGTCTCCAACAGCCCGGACACGTCGTCGGACTACCGCACCAAGCTCTTCAACGTGCCCGGTTTCTTCGAATACCTGGACGCCGAGGACGATCTGCGGGCCGCTTTCGGGCCCCTGGGCTACCAGCCGCCGCAGGCAACCGTCGAGTTCACCGAAACCAGCCTGCCCGAGCTGCCGGCTGCGTTCGAGGAACAGGGCAAGCCGATGCGCGACCTCTACGCGCAGTACCTGGCCGCCAGCGATGCCGGTGAGCAGAAGCGCCTGAAGAAGGCCAGCCTGAAGCTGTGGCAGGAATTCGCCCAGGCCCAGGGCAAGCTCAATGGCAAGATTCCGGTGCCCGATGACGTCAAGGCCACCGCGTTCTCGTCGCAGTTCTTCGAACTGTGGGCGCAGCCGGCGGTGATCCTGCCCGACGCCTGACCGGCGTGCGGTGGTAGCGCCGGGCCATGCCCGGCGGATTCCTTCAGCGCTTGGGCACCCGCACCATGCGGGTGCCACTGGCGCGGTCGTGCCAGGTCAGGCGTTCGCGATCCAGCCACGCCCACCAGAACCCCAGCCCGCCCAGCAGCAGCGACAGCGTGCCCATGGCGAAACGCCGCCACAACTGGCCGCGCCGCAGCGCCGTGCCATCGCGCGTTTCCAGCTTCAGCCGCCACGGGCGCATGCCCAGCGTCTGCCCGCCGCGCCGCCAGCTGGCCGTGGCATAGGCACCGGTGATGACCCAGCACACCGCCCACAGCAGCCACTGCCAGGCGCTGAACGGTGCGATGTTTTCGCGCTGCGCGTGGCCGCTGACCGTATAGGCCACGGTGAACACCGTGCCGGCCAGCATCCACAGCGCCAGCACCGGCCACAGGTCGTAGAACAGGGCCAGCAGGCGCCACAGCAGCAACGTGCGGGGGCGATCGGAACCGGGCGCGGCCACGGGGGCCGTTTCACTGGCGGGGCTGGACATGCGCCGAGCATACGCAAAGCTGGCCCTGCCCGCAGCGGCCCACGTATCCTGCGTGCATGGCCGTTGTTTCCACCCCCGCCGAGCGTCGCCAACTGGTCCAGCAACTGCCCGAGCCGCGCGGCGAAGACAGTGCGCGCATCCAGCGTTTCCTGGACGCGGCCTGGGCCGAGAACGGGCTGGCCCGCGCCACCCTGGACAGCTACCGGCGCGATCTGGAAGGCCTGGCGCGCTGGCTGGACGGTCGCGATGGCGGCCTGGCCGGGGTAGAGCGCCCGGGCCTGTTCGATTACCTGGCCTGGCGCACGCGTCATGGCTGGTCGCCGCGCAGCAACGCCCGTCTGCTGTCGGCGCTGCGCGCCTTCTTCGCCGATGCGGTGCGCCGTGGCGAGCGCAGCGAGGACCCCAGTGCGCTGCTGGACCCGCCGAAGCTGCCGCGCCTGCTGCCCAAGGCCTTGGCCGAGAGCCAGATCGATGCGCTGCTGGCGGCACCGGATATCGACAGCCCACTGGGCCTGCGCGACCGCGCCATGCTGGAACTGATGTACGCCGCGGGCCTGCGCGTGAGCGAACTGGTGCTGCTGCCGGCCACGGCCGTGAACCTGCGCCAGGGCGTGCTGCGGGTGACCGGCAAGGGCAGCAAGGAACGGCTGGTGCCGCTGGGCGAAGAGTCGCAGCACTGGCTGGAACGTTACCTGCACGACGCGCGCCCGCTGATGGTGGGCAAGGGCAGAGTGCAGGCGCTTGCCGATGGGCAGACGCCGTTGTTCATCGAACCCAGCCTGCACGCACTCACCCGGCAGGCGTTCTGGCACCTGGTCAAGCGGCACGCGCAGGTGGCCGGCATCGATCCGGCGCGGATAAGCCCGCATGGCCTGCGCCACAGCTTCGCCACCCACCTGCTGAACCGCGGTGCAGACCTGCGCGCGCTGCAGATGCTGCTGGGCCACAGCTCGCTGTCCACCACCCAGATCTACACGCTGGTGGCGCGCGAGCACCTGCAGCAGCTGCACGCCCGCCACCACCCACGCGGCTGAGCGGGCGGCTGAACCCGCGCGCGGGTGTGTGCTCGCGTTCGCGGTGCCGCTGCCGGGCCTGTGTCAGAATCGCAAGTCATCTTCCCAGCAGGTTGCTCCATGCTCCGATTCGCCATTGCCGCTGTGTTCGGCGCGCTCAGCCTGACCGCCTGTGCACAGCCGGCGCCGCCTGCCGCCAAGGCACCTGCTGCTGCGGCCCCCCGGCCGGCGGCGGCCAACCCTGCCGCCGAACAGGCAGTGCGCACCGCGCTGTCGGCGCTGAACCCGGGCTTCACCATCGACTACATCGGCGCCGCGCCGTTCCCCGGCTTCCGCGAAGTGCTGGTGTCGGGCCAGCTGCTGTACGTGTCCGACGATGGCCGCTACCTGTTCCAGTCGCAGCCGTATGACACCCAGGCGCGCGGGCCGGCCAACAGCGCGGGGCTGCTGGATTACCGGCGTGGCCTGCTGGCCAAGGCCAACCATGGCGACCGCATCGTGTTCGCCGCGCCGAATGCCAAGTACACCATCAGCGTGTTCACCGACATTGAATGTGGGTACTGCCGCAAGTTGCACCAGGACATCGCCGAGCTCAACCGCAACGGCATCACCGTGGAATACCTGGCGTTCCCGCGCATGGGGCTGGGCAGCAAGGACTACACCGACATGATCTCGGTCTGGTGCGCGGCCGATCGCCGCCAGGCGCTGACCAACGCCAAGCGCGGTGGCAGTGTGCCGGCCAAGAACTGCACCAACCCGGTGGCCATGCAGTACGCACTGGGCCAGCAGCTGGGCGTGAATGGCACGCCGGCCATCTTCGCGCCCGACGGCACCCAGCTGGGCGGCTACCTGCCGCCGGCACAGCTGCGCGCCGCGCTGGAAAAGCTGTCGGCCAAGCGTTGATTGAATTGCCGCCGGGTTTGCCCCGGCGGATGTCGCACGTCTGCGAAAGGCCGAGGACGCGATGCGTCCCCGGCCTTTTGCTTACTTCAAGCCATCACTGACCGCCTTGGTCAGCGTGCCCTGCGCATCGTCGCCGCTGAATTCCCAGACGAACGCGCCGCCCAGGCCCTGGGTCTTAACGTACCCCATCTTGCGGGTGATGTTGGCCGGGGTGTCGAAGCTCCACAGCGTGCTGCCGTTGTAGATCCAGGTGGCACCGGCGGTGTTGTCGGTGTAGCTGGACCAGGCCAGGTTCTTCAGCACCTTCCAGTCTTCGATGCCCGCTTCGTAGGTACCCGGCGCCGCACCGCTGGCGGTCTGGTACAGCCCGTTGTTGGCGTTGGCCACCCCGGTCCAGCCACGCCCGTAGTAGCCGATGCCCAGGTTCAACTTGGCCGCTGGTACGCCGCGGCTGATGAACGCCTCGATCGCATCGTTGCTGTTGTACAGCGCGGTATCACCGGTGGACGGATCATTGGGCGAATCGAACAGCGCCGAGTGGTGGTTGGTCTTCGCATCCCACGCGCCGTGGAAGTCGTAGGTCATCACGTTGATGTAGTCCAGGTACGGGTGGTACGCGGCCGGGTCGGTCACCCGCACCTTGTCGATGCCGGCACCCACCGCCACGGTCAGCAGCAGCCCGGGGCGCACCGCATCCAGCTGGCGGCGGAACTCGGCCAGCAGCGCGGTGAAGTTGGCGTTGTCCTCCGGCGTGCCGCAGGCCAGGCCACAGGCCACCGGGTATTCCCAGTCGATGTCGATGCCGTCGAACACGCCCAGTGCCGCACCGGTGCCGCCGGCGCCGTCGGTCACCGGCAGGTTGCCCTTGATGTAGGCATCGATGCACGAGGCCACGAACGCCTGCCGGTTGGCCGGTTGTGCGGCGCTGGAGAAACCACGCGACCACGTCCAGCCGCCCAGCGAGATCAGCACCTTCACGTTGGGGTACTTCGCCTTCAGCTGCTTCAACTGGTTCCAGTTGCCGCGCAGCGGCTGGTCCCAGGTATCGGCGCTGCCGCTCACGCTTTCGCCGGCACCGAAGGCCTTGGTGTAGTCGGCGAAGGCATCGCCGCCCACGCCCGTGTTCGGATCGGAGGCCTGGGTGACGCCCACTTCGCAGCGGTTGTTGCGCACGTTGCCGAAGGCGTAGTTGATGTGGGTGAGACGGGCGGCCGAGCCGCTGCTGTCGATGTTCTTCACCCGGTAGTTGCGGCCATAGATGCCCCACTGGGTGAAGTAGCCGATGACCCGCTTGCCGGTACCGCCGCCGCTGTCGGCCAGGGTGGTGGCGCTGGTCGCGGTGCCCTGCGCCGAGGCATTGCCGGCGTTGTCGCGGGCCCGCACGCGGTAGCTGTAGGTGGTGGAGGCCGTCAGGCCGCCGTCGACATAGCTGGCGCTGGACGGCGAGCCGACCAGGCTGCCGTTGCGGTACACGTCATAGCCGGCTACACCGCTGCCGCCGGTGTTGTCGGTGGACGGGCTCCAGCTGAGCGCGATGCTGCTGGATGTGCGCGTTCCCACGGCCAGGCCGCCGGGCACGCTGGGGGCGGTGGTATCGCCACTGGCCGCGTTCACCGTGATGGTGATGGTGGGCGTGCTGGTGGTGGCGTTGTTGTTGTCGGTGGCGACCGCGCGCAGGGTGTGGCTGCCGATGCTGGCGTTGGCCCAGCTGGCGCTGTACGGCGCGCTGGTGTCCACCCCGATCGAGCTGCCATCGCGGAAGAACTCGACCTTGCTGACGCTGCCGTCGGCGTCGCTGGCGGTGGCGTTGACCGTGATCGTGCTGCCGGCGCTGAAGCTGGCGCCATTGGCCGGGGAGGTCAGGCTGACCACCGGCGGCTGGTTGGCGCCGCTGCCATCGCAGGCGCCCAGGTTGGTGTAGTAGGGCGCACCGGCCGGGTGGTCCGGCGGGGCGTTCCAGATGTCCTGGTTGGCCCGGTAGAGCACGCCGGCCTTCTGCAGGGTATCGCCGGCCCGGTAGATCTTGGCCTGGTCCCATTCGGCCACGCCGGCACAGCTGGCGGCCTGGGCCAGGCCGGGCAGGGCGGCGGCCCCGGCGGCCAGGGCCAGCAGCCAGGCCAGGCGGCGCGGGCGACAGCGGCGGGGGGAAGGTTCGGCACTGCGTACATCGGCACTCTGCACAAACGTGTCGTACATGGTGTTTCTCCGATCGACCAAGAGGCGCGCGGGCCCCGATGGCACCGCGCGTAACGCAGGTCCGGGCGTCGCCGGGGAAGGCGACGGTGGGAGCGGACGGGGTACCTGGCCGGGCCGGGGAGAGAGTCCGGCTGGCCGGGTAGGGACAACGTTGTCATCAATTGCCGGGTCAATCCGTGAGCCAGCGCATGGTTCCGCGATTCCGGGGTTCCGGGATTCCCGCGATTCCCGCGAAGAGCGGCGCTGGCGCGCGGTTGGCTGCCATCGGCGGAGCCCCCTCGTGGCTGGGGATTGCCGCGAACAGCGGATTTCCTTGGGTTGGCCGGGCGGGTGGGGTCAGGCGGGGACGCCGTAAACCCGTCCATGGGGGCTTAGCCGCGGCTTGCTCGTGTGCGCTTTCCTGCGCACACGGCAAGACCGGGGTTGGGCGTCCTGCCCAACCCGCCCGAGGCATGCCTCGGGCCCATGCCGCGGATACCCCGCCTGACCCCACCCGCCCGGCCCTGGACAGGTTCCTGCGCGTGCCAGCCACGAAAGACAAGAAGAAAAGATCAAAAGCAGAAGCAGAAGCCGGTCGCTTCGCTCTCATCCACGCATGGCGTGGATGGATCCATCGGCGGCGCTGGCGCGCGGTTGGCTGCCATCGGCGGGGCCCCCTCGCGGCTGGGGATTGCCGCGAACAGCGGATTTCCGTGGGTTGGCCGGGCGGGTGGGGTCAGGCGGGGACGCCGTAAACCCGTCCATGGGGGCTTAGCCGCGGCATCCATGCCGCGGATACCCCGCCTGACCCCACCCGCCCGGCCCTGGACAGGTTCCTGCGCGTGCCAGCCACGAAAGACAAGAAGAAAAGATCAAAAGCAGAAGCAGAGGCAGAAGCCGGTCGCTTCGCTCTCATCCACGCCATGCGTGGATGGATCCATCAGATATCGCAACACATCCGGGGTCAGAGCCCGTTGCGAGGCAACGGGATCCGACCCCGTGCAGTTCCGGCAGCTCGCGGGAAACTGTCGGACCCGCCCCGCCATCCCCCAGGAAACCCGCTGTTGCTGTTGCTCCGGCTGGTGGTCCAGTCGAGCAAGCTCGACTCTACGGGGTGCCGGGCGCCGCCCGGCCAAAGCCCACCCCCCGGTTCCGGTACAATGTCGGGCCCGTTTCCCAACTACGGTTCCCCGGACATGATGGTCCTCGAGGGCGCGCCCGCCCTGTCGCCGTTCCGCCGCGAACGTCTTGAATCCCGCCTGCAGTCCATCGCTCCCTCCCTGCGCATCAGCGGCGCCTGGCACGTCTACTTCGTGCAGCCCGAAGGCACGGTCGCGCCCGACGTGGCCACCCTGTGCCGCATCCTGGAAGCCCAGCCGCAGGCGCAGGCCGTGGCCGACGGTGCGGTCAGCCGCGTCGTGGTGCCCCGCCTGGGCACGCTGTCGCCGTGGTCCAGCAAGGCCACCGAACTGGTGCGCGGTGCCGGCCAGCCGGTCAGCCGGGTGGAACGCGGCCTGCGCATCGACGTGCTGGGCTGGCCGGCCGATGCCGCCGCCCAGCAGGCCCTGGTGAAGGCACTGCATGACCCGATGACGCAGTCGGTGCTGGAATCGGCCGAGCAGGGCCAGGCGCTGTTCAGCAGCCCGGCGCGCGGCGAACTGGAACGCGTGCCGGTGGACCAGCTGGAGGCCGCCAACCAGCGCCTCGGCCTGGCCATGGCCCAGGACGAGATCGACTACCTGCGCGAACGCTTCACCGCGCTGGGCCGCTCGCCCTCGGACGTGGAACTGATGATGTTCGCGCAGGCCAATTCCGAGCACTGCCGGCACAAGATCTTCAACGCCAGCTGGACCATCGACGGCCAGGAACAGGACCGTTCGCTGTTCCGGATGATCAAGAACACCCACCAGCAGACCCCGCAGCACACGCTCAGCGCGTACAGCGACAATGCCGCGGTGATCGAAGGCCATCCGGCCTCGCGCTATCGCCCTGATCCGGCCACCGGCGAATACCGCCGCGAGCCGCAGGTGCCCAGCGCGTTCCAGATCAAGGTGGAAACGCATAACCACCCGACCGCGATCGCGCCGTTCCCGGGTGCCTCAACCGGCAACGGCGGCGAGATCCGCGATGAAGGCGCTACCGGCCGTGGCGGCAAGCCGAAGGCCGGTCTGTCCGGGTTCTCGGTCTCGCACCTGCGCATTCCCGAGCTGCCGCAGCCGTGGGAAGCGCCGCGCGCGCTGAACCCGCGCATGGCACCGGCACTGGAAATCATGACCGATGGCCCGCTCGGCGGCGCCGCGTTCAACAACGAGTTCGGCCGCCCGAACCTGCTCGGTTACTTCCGCAGCTTCGAGCTGCCCGAAGGCGCCGATCTGGTCCGCGCCTACGACAAGCCGATCATGCTGGCCGGTGGCCTGGGCGCGATCGATCGCATCCAGGTCGACAAGATCAAGCTGCAGGCCGGTGATGCCGTCATCGTGCTGGGTGGCCCGGCCATGCTGATCGGCCTGGGCGGCGGTGCCGCCAGTTCGGTGGCCTCCGGCGAAAGCGCCGAAGACCTGGACTTCGCCAGCGTGCAGCGCGACAACCCGGAAATGGAACGCCGCTGCCAGGAGGTCATCGACCGCTGCGTGGCGATGGGCGCCAACAACCCGATCAAGTTCTTCCACGACGTCGGCGCCGGTGGCCTGTCCAACGCCATCCCCGAACTGCTGCACGATTCGAACGTGGGCGGCGTGATCGACCTGGGCAAGGTGCCCACCGATGACCCGTCGCTGTCGCCGATGCAGCTGTGGTGCAACGAATCGCAGGAACGCTACGTGCTGGGCGTGGCCCAGGAACGCCTGGCCGAGTTCGCCGCGCTGTGCGCGCGCGAGCGCTGCCCGTTCGCTGCGGTGGGCGTGGCCACGGCCGAAGAACACCTGGTGGTGGCCTATGGCGCCGTGCCGGGCCACACCCCGGCCGACGCGCCGATCGACCTGCCGATGGACGTGCTGTTCGGCAAGCCGCCGAAGATGCACCGCGACACCGCGCACCCGCCGGCCCCGCGCTGGCCGGCGCTGAAGACCGGCGGGCTGGATCTGCAGGAAGCCGGTCTGCGCGTGCTGGCGCACCCCACCGTGGCGTCGAAGAACTTCCTGGTCACCATTGGTGACCGCAGCGTGGGCGGCCTGACCGCGCGCGAACAGATGGTCGGCCCGTGGCAGCTGCCGGTGGCCGACGTGGCCATCACCCTGGCCGACTTCGACGGCGTGGCCGGCGAAGCGATGTCGCTGGGCGAGCGCACGCCGCTGGCCCTGCTCGATGCCGCCGCTTCGGCGCGCATGGCCGTGGGCGAAGCGCTGACCAACCTGTGCGCGGCCCCGGTCGACGCGCTGGATGAGATCAAGCTGTCGGCGAACTGGATGGCCGCCGCCGGCCACCCGGGCGAAGACGCGCTGCTGTACGACGCGGTGAAGGCGGTGGGCATGGAACTGTGCCCGCAGCTGGACATCAGCATTCCGGTGGGCAAGGACTCGCTGTCGATGCAGGCGCAGTGGCACGACCAGGGCGAAGCGCACAAGAGCGTGTCGCCGGTGTCGCTGGTCATCTCCGCGTTCGCGCCGGTGGCCGATGTGCGCCAGCAGCTGACCCCGCTGCTCGACCGCGAGGTGGACAGCGAGCTGTGGCTGATCGGCCTCGGTGCCGGCAAGCAGCGTCTGGGCGGTTCGATCCTGGCCCAGGTGCATGCCGACCACGGCGACCTGCCGGCCTTCGCCGGTGCCGCCCCGGACCTGGACGACCCGCAGCGCCTGCGTGGCTTCTTCGAACTGATCCGCGATGCGCGCCAGGCCGGCCTGCTGCGTGCGTACCACGACCGCAGCGATGGCGGTGCCTTCGCCGCGCTGTGCGAAATGGCCTTCACCTCGCGCCTGGGCCTGGACATCACCCTCGACGCCTGGGGCGATGATCCGTTCCGCAGCCTGTTCAACGAAGAACTGGGTGCGGTGGTGCAGATTGCCCGCGAAGACCGCGCCGCGTTCGCCGATCTGGTCGAGCGCCATGCGTTGATCGAGTGCGCACAGCGCATCGCCAAGCCGACCACCGCACCGGTGGTGCGGGTGTCGCTGGGCGGCGAAAACCTGGCCGAGTGGCGCTGGGAAGCGCTGTTCGACGCCTGGTGGTCGGTCACCCACGCCATGCAGAAGCGCCGCGACAACCCGGAAAACGCCGACGCCGAGCGCGAGATCGCCCGTGCCTTCAACGCACCGGGCCTGAAGCCGAAGCTCAGCTTCGACCTCGCCGAGGACGTGGCAGCGCCGTTCATCAACACCGGTGCGCGCCCGCGGGTGGCGGTGCTGCGCGAGCAGGGCGTGAATGGCCAGATTGAAATGGCCAACGCCTTCGAACGTGCCGGCTTCAGCGCATTCGATGTGCACATGAGCGATCTGATCGAAGGTCGCGTGGCCCTGCAGGACTTCACCGGCCTGGTCGCCTGCGGCGGCTTCAGCTACGGCGACGTGCTGGGTGCCGGCCGTGGCTGGGCTACCTCGGTGCTGGAACGCAGCGCGCTGCGCGATGCCTTCGCCGCGTTCTTCGCCCGCGAAGACAGCTTCGCGCTGGGCGTGTGCAACGGCTGCCAGATGATGAGCCAGCTGAAGGACATCATTCCCGGTGCCGAGCACTGGCCGCAGTTCCGCCGCAACGCCAGCGAGCAGTTCGAAGCCCGCACCGCGCTGCTGGAGGTGGTGGAATCGCCGTCGATCCTGCTGCGTGGCATGGCCGGCTCGCGCCTGCCGGTGGCCGTGGCCCACGGCGAAGGCCGTGCGGTGTTCGCCAACGCGGTGGACCAGGCGGCCGCGCGCGTGTCGCTGCGCTACATCGATGGCAACGGCAACGTGGCCAGCCAGTACCCGCTGAACCCGAACGGTTCGCCGGACGGCATTACCGGCCTGACCAGCAGCGACGGCCGGGTGACCATCATGATGCCGCACCCCGAGCGCACCCCGCGCGCGCTCAACCTGAGCTGGGCGCCGGCTGAATGGCAGGGTGATTCGCCGTGGATGCGCATGTTCCGCAACGCACGCGTCTGGTGCGGTTGATCGTCCACCCCGCGCACGCGCCAATTCGATGACGTATGGAAACCCGCCGGCAACCCCGGCGGGTTCTTGTTTGTATTGCGTGAATATCGTGTGCTGTCCACGAGTTACAGCGCGTTACACGTTCTACGACATGTTCACGTGGTTCTAACGAAATAACCGCATAAACGCATAAAACGGTGAACTGGTTCACGACAGTAGGTTTTGTTCCGTCAAACTCTTGACGGAAGATAATCTTCACGTTAACACTGCCAGTCCGTTTTGAATTCATTCATTTCGTAGTAACGCATTGCGCAACGGAAGGCGCTCTTGCCTCTCTGCGCGTTCTGCGCGAACACCGTCGTAAATCACGCGAATAGACGCCCCCAGGGGACGTTGGGCCGGATGGCCCAGCGATGGCGTTGCTTTGCCTAAAAACCAGTCCACTCAGGAGCCGTATCGATGAATCGGATTTATCGCAAGGTCTGGAACAAAGCATTGGGTCAGTTGGTCGTTGCCTCGGAACTGGCAACCTCGGACCAGGCCGGTACGGTTGTCGACAAGCGGCAGAAGCAGGGCGGCAGCGCGCCGACGGTGCTTGCCGCCGGCCTGCTGATGGCCCTGGGCTGGACAAGCCTGGCGCAGGCGCAGTCGGTGGAAGTGGGCGGCAACGCCAATTGCGTAACGATCAGCAGCAGCGTGATCGACCAGTGCGTGGTCGATGGCAGCGCCAACGCCAGTGGCCGCAACGCGGTTGCGGTCGGCACCGGCAGCACCGCCAGCGCGGCCAACAGCGTGGCGCTGGGCGCCGGCTCGACGGCCAACCGCGCCAACACGGTGTCGGTCGGCGCCAGCGGCAACGAACGGCAGATCACCAACGTGGCCGCGGGCACGGCGGCCACCGATGCAGTAAATCGCGCGCAGCTGGATGCGCAGGCACAGGCACAGGCGCAGGCCACCCAGGCCGCACTGGCCGCGGCCACTGCAGAAGGCAGCCGCTACTTCAAGGCCGACGGTGCCGGCGATGACAGCGACGCGGCGCAGATCGACGGCGAGGGCGCATTGGCCGCCGGCGCCGACGCCACGGCCAGCGGCGACGACACCACCGCGCTGGGCAGCGCCGCGCAGGCAAGCGCCGACAGCGCGACGGCCGTCGGTGCGCAGGCCCAGGCCAGCGGCAGCGGCAGCACCAGCGTTGGTGCCGGCAGCGTCGCCAGTGGTACCGCATCGGCCAGCTTCGGCGTCGGCGCCGAAGCCACCGGCGGCTACAGCACCGCGCTGGGCGGCCTGTCCAACGCATCTGCATTCAACGCCACGGCGGTCGGCAATGCCGCCAACGCCACTGGCTCCAGCAGCGTCGCGGTCGGCGGTGATGCACAGGCCAGCGGTGCCAACAGCACCGCCACCGGCCAGGCGAGCATTGCCAGCGGCACCAACAGCGTGGCCGTCGGTGGCGCCCTGTTCGGCCTGCTCGCAACCGAAGCATCGGGCGATTACTCCACCGCCGTCGGTGGCGGCGCGTGGGCGCCGGGTACCAACAGCACGGCACTGGGCAATGCCGCCGAAGCGCAGGGCGACAACAGCGTCGCCCTGGGTGCTGACTCCATCGCCAACCGTGACAACACCGTGTCGGTGGGTGGCGCAGGCAACACGCGCCAGATCACCAACGTGGCCGCCGGCACCGAAGGCACCGATGCGGTGAACAAGGACCAGCTGGATGCAGTGGCCGCCGCCGCCGAAGCAACCAGCAAGTATTTCCAGGCCAGCGGCAGTGACGACAGCGACGCCGGCGCACTGGCCGAGGGCGACAGCGCACTGGCCGCCGGTGAAGCGGCCAATGCCATCGGCGATGGCACCACCGCGCTGGGCGGCGGCGCACTGGCCATTGCGGCCAACGCGACGGCCGTGGGCTACAACAGCTCGGCCACCGGTGAAAATGCTGCGGCCGTGGGCAGCAACGCGCAGGCCAGCGGCAGCGACAGTGCCGCACTGGGCAGCGGCGCGGTGGCCAGCGAAGTGAGCAGCACCGCGACCGGCACCGGCGCGCAGGCCACCGGCGTGTACAGCACCGCCAACGGTGCCGAAGCCATCGCCAGCGGCGCGCAGTCGCTGTCCAGCGGCTTCCGCGCCTCGGCTTCGGCCGATGGCACCACCGCGGTCGGTGGTTACAGCGAAGCCAGCGGTCGCCTCGGGTCGGCGCTGGGCTACGGCACCGTGGCCAGCGGCGCCAACAGCACCGCGGCCGGCGTGTTTGCCACGGCCACGGGCGCCGGTTCGGTGGCCGTGGGTGAGGCCAGCGAAGCCAGCGGCGATGAGAGCGTGGCCATCGGCGGCAGCACCTATTTCGGCCTGATTCCGGCGCGCGCCAGCGGCTACGGTGCGGCGGCCTACGGTGCCGGCGCCTGGGCCACCGAAGACTATGCAACGGCCATCGGCTGGAACGCCTGGGCCGATGGTGCGCAGTCCACCGCACTGGGCGCCAGCGCCACCGCCAATGGCAGCAACAGCGTGGCCATCGGTGCCGCCTCGCAGGCCGACCGTGACAACACGGTGGCCGTCGGCGCCGACGGCAACGAACGCCAGATCACCCACGTGGCCGACGGTACCGAAGCCACCGATGCGGTGAACAAGGGCCAGCTGGATGCAGTGGCCAGCGTGGCCGAAAACACCAGCACCTACTTCAAGGCCACCGGCAGCGATGACAGCAGCGCCGGTGCGTTCGCCGATGGCAGCAATGCCACCGCCGCCGGTGAGGCCGCCAATGCCCTGGGCAATGGCACCACCGCACTCGGCAGCGGCGCCACCGCGGTCAACAGCAATGCCACCGCGGTGGGCTTCAACGCATTGGCCAGCGGCCAGAACAGCGCCGCCTTCGGCAACAACGCGCAGGCCGTGGGCCCGGGCAGCGTGGCCGTCGGTGGTGCCGCCGTGGACGAGCAGGGCAACCCGCTGATCACCAACGGCGGCGTGCCGGTCGATACCGGTGCAACCAGCGCCGGCGTGGGCGGCACCGCCGTCGGTGCCAGCGCCGAAGCCGGTGGCTTCGCCTCCAGCGCCTACGGCGTGGGCGCCTATGCTGGCGGTGCGCAGTCGGCGGCGTTCGGCGCCGTGTCCAACGCCATTGGCGATTACTCCACCGCGCTGGGCACCAGCAGCGTGGCCACCGGCACCAGCAGCGTGGCCATCGGTGGCCCGGCTGACCTGATTCCCGGCCTGGGCTTCTTCGTGCAGACCCAGGCCAGCGGCGAAGCCGCCACGGCGGTCGGCGCCGGTGCCATTGCCAGCGGCGACTACGCCACGGCCAACGGCACGCTCACCGAAGCGTCGGGTGCCGAGGCGACGGCCGTGGGCTACTTCGCCTACGCACCGGGTGAACAGTCCAGCGCGCTGGGCGCACAGACCTGGGCCAGTGGCGCGCAGAGCACGGCGGTCGGCTTCTACGCCACCGCGCGCGGTGCCAACAGCGTCGCCCTGGGCGCGAACTCCGAAGCGGTGCGTGACAACAGCGTGGCCGTGGGCAGCAGCGGCAACGAACGGCAGATCACCAGCGTGGCCGCCGGTACCGAAGCCACCGATGCGGTGAACAAGGCGCAGCTCGATGCCGTGGCCGACACCGCCGATACCACCGCGCACTTCTTCCAGGCGCAGGCCGAAGAGGGCACCGATGCCGGTGCCTACGCCGAGGGCGCAGGTGCGGTCGCGGCCGGTTCGGCCAGCAATGCCATCGGTGCCGGTGCGCTGGCGCAGGGTGCCGGTGCCGGCGCGTTGGGCGCCGATGCCGTGGCATTGGGCCGCAACACCTTCGCCGACGGCGATGGCGCGGTGGCCGTGGGTGGCCTGGGCCAGGCCTACGACGAGTACAACCAGCCGCTGCTGGACGACGAAGGCAACCCGGTGCAGGTGGGGACCACTGCGTCGGCCGGTTCCACCGCCGTGGGCAACGCGGCGCAGGCCACCGGGCTGACCAGCAATGCCTTCGGTAGCGGCGCGCAGGCCACCGGCGACAACAGCTTCGCGGCGGGCAGCAAGTCGCGCGCCACCGGCAGCTATGCCGTCGCCATCGGTGACAGCGCGTTTGCCGGGGCCGATGACAGCACCGCCGTGGGCGGTTACAGCACCGCCAGCGAAGCGGGCGCCACCGCATTCGGTTCCGGCGCCTGGGCGACCGGCAGCAACGCCTCTGCGTTCGGCCCGGCCGCATGGGCCAGTGCCAATGGCGCCACCGCCATCGGCTACAACAGCTGGGCCAACGGCACCAGTTCCACTGCGGTCGGCCGCGGTGCCTTCAGCTACGGCGCCAACAGCGTGGCACTGGGCTTCCAGGCACTGGGCAACAGCATCAACAGCATCGCCATCGGCACCAACACGGTGGCCGGCGGCGAAAGCGCCATCGCCCTGGGCGCCGGTAGCACGGCCAGCGGCAGCAATGCGGTCGCGCTGGGCGCAGGCTCGGTCGCCGACCGCGACGGCAGCGTGTCGGTGGGCAGTGCCGGCAACGAACGCCAGGTCACCAACGTGGCCGCCGGTACCCAGGCCACCGATGCGGTGAACAAGTCGCAGCTCGACGCCGTTGCCGCCACCGCTGAATCCACCAGCAAGTACTTCCAGGCCAGCGGCAGCGACGACAGCGATGCCGGCGCCTATGTGGAAGGGGACAACGCGCTGGCGGCCGGTGAAGCGGCCAATGCCATTGGTGACGGTGCCAGCGCGCTGGGCGCCGGTGCCAACGCCATCGGCAGCAATGCGCAGGCCATCGGCTTCAACGCCCTGGCCACGGCTGCCCACGCCAGCGCGGTCGGTGCCAATGCACAGGCCACCGGCGAGTACGCCACTGCGCACGGTGCCGAAAGTGAAGCCAGCGGCGAACAGAGTGCCGCCTTCGGTGCGGCCGCCGTGGCCAGTGGCGCCGGCAGTACCGCCAGCGGCGTGCTGTCCGAAGCCAGCGGCGAAGAAGCGGTGGCCGTGGGCTACTTCAGCACCGCCAGCGGCGAGGCATCCACCGCGGTGGGCAGCGAAAGCGTGGCCAGCGGCACCGCCTCGGCGGCATTCGGCATCGGTGCCGAAGCCACCGGCGGTTACAGCACCGCCATCGGCGGCTATTCCAGCGCATCGGCGTTCAACGCCACCGCACTGGGCAACTTCGCCAACGCCTCCGGTTCCAACAGCGTCGCCCTGGGCGGCGATGCCGAGGCCTCGGGCGCCTACAGCACCGCTACCGGCCAGGGCAGCCTGGCCACCGGCACCAATGCGGTGGCCGTCGGTGGTTCGTTGTTCGGCCTGCTGGCCACCGAAGCATCGGGTGACTACTCCACCGCCGTCGGTGGCGGCGCCTGGGCACCGGGTACCAACAGCACCGCGCTGGGCAACGCAGCCGAATCGCAGGGCGCCAACAGCGTCGCCCTGGGTGCCGACTCCATTGCCGACCGTGACAACACGGTGTCGGTGGGCGGTGCGGGCAATACGCGCCAGATCACCAACGTGGCCGCCGGTACCGAGGGCACCGATGCGGTGAACAAGGACCAGCTGGATGCAGTGGCCGCCGCCGCCGAAGCCACCAGCAAGTACTTCCAGGCCAGCGGCAGCGACGACAGCGACGCCGGCGCCTACGTGGAAGGCGAGAACGCGCTGGCGGCCGGTGAGGCGGCCAATGCCATCGGCGATGGCAGCACCGCCCTGGGCAGTGGCGCCACCGCCGTTGCGGCCAACGCCACCGCGGTCGGCTTCAACAGCCTGGCCACCGGCGGCAATGCGGCCGCGGTCGGCACCAACGCACAGGCCAGCGGCGAAGACAGTGCCGCCCTGGGCAGTGGCGCTGTCGCCAGTGCAGTGAGCAGCACCGCTACCGGTGCCGGCGCACAGGCCACCGGCGTGTACAGCACCGCCAACGGTGCCGAAGCCATCGCCAGCGGCGCACAGTCGCTGTCCAGCGGCTTCCGCGCCTCGGCCTCGGCCGATGGCACCACCGCCGTGGGTGGTTACAGCGAAGCCAGCGGTCGCCTCGGTTCGGCGCTGGGCTACGGCACCCTGGCCAGCGGCGCCAACAGCACCGCGGCCGGCGTGTTCGCCACCGCCAGCGGCGCCGGTTCGGTGGCCGTGGGTAATGCCAGCGAGGCCAGCGGCGCTGAAAGCGTGGCCATTGGTGGCAGCACCTACTTCGGCCTGATCCCGGCCCGTGCCAGCGGTACCGGCTCGGCCGCGTTCGGCGCCGGTGCCTGGGCCACCGACGACTACGCCACCGCCATCGGCTGGAACGCCTGGGCCGATGCGGCCGACGCCACCGCACTGGGTGCCAACGCCAGCGCCAGTGCGGCCAACAGCGTCGCGCTGGGCAGCGGTTCGCAGGCCACCCGCGCCAACACGGTGTCGGTCGGCACGGCCACCGCGCAGCGGCAGATCACCAACGTCGCCGCCGGTACCGAAGCCAGCGATGCCGTGAACAAGGGCCAGCTGGATGCGGTTGCCGCCACCGCCGATGCGGTCGGCCAGCGCTTCCAGGCCAGCGGCACCGGCACGGCAACGGCGTCGGGCACCGACGCGGTGGCCATCGGGGCCAACGCCACGGCCAGCGGCAGCCGCAGCAATGCGGTCGGCAGCGGTGCCACCGCCATCGGCAACGCCGCTCTGGCGCTGGGTGCCAACAGTGGCGTCACCGGCAACAACTCGGTGGCCCTGGGTGCCGGTTCGCGCGCCGTGGAAGCCAACGTGGTGTCGGTCGGTGGTGGCAATGGCACCGCCGGTCCGGCCACCCGCCGCATCGTCAACGTGGCCGATGGCCGCATTGCCGCCGGCAGCACCGATGCGGTCACCGGTTCGCAGTTGAACGTGACCAACCAGCGCGTGGGTGCGGTGGAAACCCGCGTGGGTGATTTCGACTCGCGCATCGCCACCATGGAAACCAGCACCGCCAATGCCGTCGGCTACGACGATGCCAGCCGCGATCGCCTGACCCTGTCCGGCATGGATGGCACCACGATCGACAACGTGGGCGCCGGCAGCATCGCCGCCGGCAGCCGCCAGGCGGTCACCGGTGGCCAGCTGTTCCAGTCGCTCAGCGATGCCGCCAGCTTCCTCGGCGGTGGCGCCAGCGTCGGCCTGCAGGGCGTGTTCGTGGCACCGAACTACGTGATCCAGGGCAGCACCTACAGCAACGTGGGCGACGCACTGGGCGCGCTGGACCGCAAGGTGACCGAGCTGGACCAGCGCACCGCCGGTGGTTCCAGCCGCGCCAGCACCGCCAGCACCGCCACGGCCAGCCTGCGCAGCGCCAGCACCACCGCGCAGGCGTCGGTGGCCGAACTGTCCACCGCGGCCGAGTCGGATCCGGTGGCATCGCGCACCGACATCCCGGCCAAGCCCAGCGTGGGTGGCACCAGCACCGCACAGCCGGCTGCCGCCGTCGGTGCGGTCAGCGTGGGTGAGGGCGCAGTCGCCAGTGCGGCCTCGTCCACCGCCATCGGCCAGGGCGCGACGGCCTCGGCCGCCAACGCGGTGGCCCTGGGCCAGGGTTCGATTGCCGATCGTGCCAACACCGTGTCGGTGGGCAGCGAGGGCAACGAACGCCAGGTCACCAACGTGGCCGCCGGTACGGCCGCCACCGATGCCGTGAACAAGAGCCAGCTGGATCGCGGCATCACCACCGCTAACAGCTACACCGACAGCCGCGTGCAGGCCGTCGCCGACAGCTTCGATGTGTTCAAGGGCGAAGTTGATGGACGCCTGCGCCACATGGACCGCCGCATCGACCGCCAGGGTGCGATGAGCGCGGCCATGTTGAACATGGCCACCAGTGCCGCCGGTATCCGCACCCAGAACCGGGTCGGCGTCGGCATCGGTTTCCAGGGCGGCGAATCGGCGATGTCGCTGGGCTACCAGCGTGCGATCAGCGATCGCGCCACGGTCACCCTGGGCGGTGCGTTCAGCAGTGATGACGCCTCGGTCGGCGTCGGTGCCGGCTTCGGCTGGTAAGCGGGAAGCGCGTGCCGGTGGCCACGTGCCACCGGCACGTCATGCAGTGAAGGCCTGAGGGGGCGAGGCACGGCAACCCTGGTGGGCCAGCCAGGGCAGTCGCAGGGAATGATGGCCGTAGTGAGCTCCGCCCGTGCACTGGGTGGAGAAGGAAAGCTCAACCATGACCTTGAAGAGGATTTCGAACGTGACCAAGAAGCAGAACCTTCGCATCAACGTACTGGCTGCCGCCGTGCTGTCGCTGACGGTCGGCGTCGGTGCCGCCCATGCGATCAATCCGGGCACGCCCAGCGCACCGGCCCGTGTGGCCAGCGCCGACCAGCAGGCCGTGGACGGCATCATCGTCAAGTACCGCACCGGTACCGCCGCCGCCAGTGACCGTTCGAGCAAGCTCACCGTCGTTCAGTCGGCGCTGTCGCGCGCGATTGTCAGCAGCGGCACCAGCAGCCGCGCGTTGTCGCTGTCGCCGCAGGTCGAGCGCAAGCTGGGCACCGGCAGCGATCTGATCCGCCTGAAGTCGCGCCTGGCCGGCGCGGAAATGAAGAAGGTGCTGGCCGAACTGAACGCCGATCCGTCGGTGCAGTACGCCGTGGCCAACGTGCGCCTGCAGCGTTCGGACCTGCGCGCCAGCAATGCGCAGCCGGCACTGGTGCCCAACGATCCGAACTACGCCCAGTACCAGTGGAACTTCTACAACGCCACCAGCGGCGTGAACGCACCGGCGGCGTGGGATGTCTCGCAGGGCGAAGGCGTGGTGGTGGCCGTGCTCGACACCGGCATCCTGCCGGGCGTGCCGGACTTCGGCGACAACCTGCTGCCGGGCTACGACTTCATCAGCGACAAGGAATCCTCGCGCCGCCCGACCGACGGTCGCGCCCCGGGCGCCACCGACTACGGTGACTGGGTGGAAACGGCCAACGAGTGCTACAACGGCTCGCAGCCGGAAGGCAGCTCCTGGCACGGTACCCACGTGGCCGGCACCATCGCCGAAGTGACCAACAACGGCAGCGCGCTGGCAGGCCTGGCCTACAAGGCCAAGGTGCTGCCGGTGCGCGTGCTCGGCAAGTGCGGCGGCACCCTGGCCGACATCAGCGACGCCATCACCTGGGCCTCCGGTGGCACCGTGGCCGGCATTCCGGCCAACACCACCCCGGCTGAAATCATCAACATGAGCCTGGGCGGCGGCGGCGCGTGCGACGCGGCCTACCAGGATGCGATCAACGGTGCCGTTTCGCGCGGCACCCTGGTGGTGGTGGCCGCCGGCAACGAAACCGACAACGCCGCCAACTACCGTCCGTCCAGCTGCGCCAACGTGGTCTCGGTCGGCGCCACCCGCGTCACCGGCGGCATCACCTACTACTCCAACTACGGCGCGGTGGTCGATCTGGCCGCACCGGGTGGCGGCGGCAGCGTGGACGGCAACCCGAACGGCTACATCTGGCAGGTCGGCTCCAGCTCCGACACCACGCCCGATGCCGGTGAGTGGGTGCTGATGGGCAAGGGCGGTACCTCGATGTCCTCGCCGCACGTGGCTGCCGTGGCCGCGCTGGTGCAGAGCGCACTGGCTGCCAATGGCAAGGATCCGCTCAGCCCCGCTGCGCTGGAAACGCTGCTGAAGCAGTCGGCACGTCGCTTCCCGGTCACCATTCCGGCCGCCACCCCGATCGGCACCGGCATCGTCGATGCCAAGGCCGCACTGGATGCCGCGCTGAAGGAACCGTGCACCGAGAACTGCGAGCCGGAAGGCATCCCGCTGACCAACAAGGTGGCCATCAGTGGCGTGGCCGGCGCTGCCGGCAGCGAAACCGTCTACACCTTCCAGGCTGAAGCCGGCAAGCAGCTGAGCGTGCTGACCTATGGCGGCACCGGCAACGTGTCGGTCTACCTGGCGCAGGGCCGCGTGCCCACCGCCACCGACAACGATGCCAAGTCGACGCGCCCGGGCAACACCGAAACCGTGCGCGTGGCCAAGCCGGTCGCCGGCACCTACTACGTGAAGGTGGTGGGCGAGGCGGCATTCGGCGGCGTGACCATCCTGGCCACCCAGTAACGGCCCAGCGGTTGCAGATGTTGTCGTAAGTGAATTGGCGGCGCCCGTTACCGGAAGGTGACGGGCGTCGTCTTTTGTGGTCCTGCGCGTGCAGGACGGCGGAAACCCCGGCCAAACTGCTAAAGTCAGGGCGATCGACAGGAGAGTCATGTGAACGCGCTCGCTGCTACCGCCCACGACGACGCCGAAGGCCGCATCCTGGATGCCCTGCTGTCGCGTGGCCGGTTGAAGGATGCTGACCTAGCGCGCGCGCGGCCGCTGCATGCCGAAGCCGGCGGCAGCCTGCTGGCGCTGCTGGTGCGGCTGGGCCTGGTCTCCGAACGTGACCAAGCGCAGGCCAGCGCCGACGTGCTCGGCCTGCCGCTGCTGGAAGGCAAGCAGTTGCCCGAGGCCCCGCCGCAGTCGCTGGCCGAAGGGTTGCCGTTGTCGCAGCGGTTCCTGAAGCAGTTCCATGTCTGCCCGTTGGCGCTGGACGAGCACGGGGTACGCCTGTGGCTGGCCGATGCGCACGATCCCTACCCGCAGCAGGCCGTGCAGCTGGCGTTGGGCGTACCGGTCACCCCGGTGCTGGGCATGCGCGCGGAAATCGACGATCTGGTTGAACGCTGGTTCGGCCAGGGCCGCAGCGCGATGGGCGCCATCGTGGAAACCGCCGATGGTGAAGGCGGCGCGGTGGACGACATCGAACACCTGCGCGACCTGGCCTCCGAAGCACCGGTCATCCGCCTGGTCAACCTGGTCATCCAGCGGGCGGTGGAACTGCGCGCCTCCGATATCCACGTTGAACCGTTCGAAAGCCGGCTGAAGGTGCGTTACCGCGTGGACGGCGTGCTGGTGGAAGGCGAAAGCCCGCCAGCCAATCTGACCGCAGCGGTGATCAGCCGCATCAAGATCATGGCGCGCTTGAACATCGCCGAGCGCCGCCTGCCGCAGGATGGCCGCATCATGCTGCGCGTGCAGGGCAAAGAACTGGACCTGCGTGTCAGCACCGTGCCCACCGCGCATGGCGAAAGCGTGGTCATGCGCCTGCTCGACCGCGAAACCGTGGTGTTCGACTTCCACCGGCTGGGCTTCACCGATGCCTTCCTGCCGCAGTTCCGCAAGGTGCTGGAACAGCCGCACGGCATCCTGCTGGTCACCGGCCCCACCGGCTCGGGCAAGACCACCACGCTGTACACCGCGCTCAGCCAGCTCAATACCGCCGACGTCAAGATCATCACCGTCGAAGACCCGGTCGAGTACCAGATCGAAGGCATCAACCAGATCCAGGCCAAGCCGCAGATCGGCCTGGATTTCGCCAACGCGCTGCGCAGCATCGTGCGCCAGGATCCGGACATCATCATGATCGGCGAAATGCGCGATCTGGAAACCGCGCGCATCGCGATCCAGTCGGCGCTGACCGGTCACCTGGTGCTGTCCACCCTGCATACCAACAACGCCGCCGGTGGCATCACCCGCCTGCTCGACATGGGCGTGGAAGACTATCTGCTGACGTCCACCATCAACGGCATCCTGGCCCAGCGTCTGGTGCGCCGCCTGGAGCCCACCCACGCCGAGCGCTACGAGGCCTCGCCGGAGGAAATCGAACGCTTCGAACTGCGCCGCCTGCAGCCACAGGGCACCATCCATCTGTTCCGCCCGAAGCCGTCGGCGCTGGCGCCTACCGGTTACCTGGGCCGCACCACCATCATGGAATTCCTGGTGATGAACGATGCGCTGCGTCGCGCGGTCATGCGCCGCGATGGCATGGGCGAAATCGAACGCATCGCCCGCGAGGCCGGCATGCGCACCATGTACGAAGATGGCCTGGCCAAGGCGTTGAGCGGGCAGACCACCATCGAAGAAGTGCTGCGCGTGACCGAGGAGGGTTGATGCGCGCCGGAGCCTGCTGCTGACATGCCGAACTACCGCTACAAGGCGCTGAACCCGCATGGCGAAGTCTTCGATGGCCAGATGGAAGCGGCCAGCGAAGCCGAGCTGATCGCGCGCCTGCAGGACCAGGGGCACCTGCCCATGGAAACCCGGCTGGCCGATGGCGGTGCCGTGGGCGGCAGCAGCCTGCGTGGCCTGTTCCGGCCGCGGCCGCTGCAGGGCGCGGCGTTGCTGCAGTTCACCCAGCAGCTGGCCACCTTGCTGGCCGCTGGGCAGCCGCTGGATCGCGCGCTGTCGATCCTGCTGGGCCTGCCCGAAGACGAGCGTTCGCGCCGGGCGATCACCGACATCCGCGACGTAGTGCGTGGCGGCGCGCCGCTGTCCACCGCGCTGGAACGGCAGCACGGTCTGTTCTCGCGCCTGTACGTGAACATGGTGCGTGCCGGCGAAGCCGGTGGCAGCCTGCACGACACGCTGCAGCGCCTGGCCGATTACCTGGAACGCAGCCGCGCGCTGCAGGGCAAGGTGGTCAACGCCCTGGTCTACCCGGCCATCCTGCTAGTGGTGGTGGGCGGTGCGCTGCTGTTCCTGCTGGGCTACGTGGTGCCGCAGTTCGCGCAGATGTACGAAAGCCTGGACGTGGCGTTGCCATGGTTCACCAACATCGTGCTGCAGATCGGCCTGTTCGTGCGCGACTGGTGGATCCTGCTGCTGGTGGTGCCGGCGGTGCTGGTGCTGCTGCTGGAACGCAAACTGCGCCAGCCCGCGTTCCGCCTGGCACTGGATGGCTGGCTGCTGCAGCGCCGTGGCATCGGCCGCCTGCTGGGCGAACTGGAAACCGCGCGCCTGGCACGTACCCTGGGCACCCTGCTGCGCAACGGCGTGCCGCTGCTGGGGGCGCTGGGCATCGCCCGCAACGTGCTGGGCAACCGCGCGCTGGCCACCGATGTGGACAGCGCCGCAGACGAAGTGAAGAACGGTGCCGGCCTGTCGCTGGCATTGTCGCGCGGCAAGCGCTTCCCGCGCCTGGCCCTGCAGATGATCCAGGTGGGCGAAGAATCCGGCGCGCTGGACACCATGCTGCTGAAGGCGGCCGATACCTTTGAACAGGACAGTGCCCGCCGCATCGATCGCCTGCTGGCGGCCATGGTGCCGGCCATCACCCTGGTGCTGGCCTCGGTGGTCGGCGCGGTGATCGTGGCCGTGCTGGTGCCGCTGTACGACCTGACCAATGCCATCGGTTGATGATGGCCCTTCCCACACTCCCGCTGTTCCGTACCTGAAAGGACCGACCATGATTGCTTCCCGTCGACCGATCCGCCTTTCCTTCACCGCCGCTCGCCACCAGTCGGGCATGAGCCTGCTGGAAATCATCATCGTCATCGTGCTGATCGGCGCGGTGCTGACCCTGGTCGCCAGCCGCGTGCTGGGCGGCGCCGACCGCGGCAAGGCCAACATCGCCAAGGCGCAGGTGCAGACCGTGGCTTCCAAGATCGACAACTACCAGCTCGATACCGGCAAGCTGCCGGGCACGCTGGAAGACCTGATCAACGCCCCGGCCGGCACCGGTGGCTGGCTGGGCCCGTACGCCAAGGCGGCCGATCTGAACGACCCGTGGGGGCATGCGCTGGAATACCGCGCACCGGGTGAAGGCCAGCCCTACGATCTGATCAGCCTGGGCAAGGATGGCAAGCAGGGCGGCAGCAGTGTCGATGCCGATATCCGCTACGAGCCGTAAGCCTGCATGATCCGCATCCTGCCGCGCCGGTTGCCCCGACCGCGCCTGCACGGCAGGCGTGCAGCGGGCCTGTCGCTGCTGGAAATGCTGCTGGTGATCGCGCTGATTGCCGCCATCGGCCTGATCACCGCCGCGGGCCTGTCGCGCGGCTTCGCCGGCATGCAGCTGCGCAGCGCCGGCAAGGACATCGCCAACCAGCTGCGCATGGTGCGCGCCCAGGCCATCGCGCGGGGCGAACCGCAGCGGTTCGTGATCGAACCGGCGCAGCACCGCTGGACCGGCGCCAACCAGCGCCAGGGCACGCTGCCGGAAACGCTGCAGGTGCAGTTCGAAGGCGCCGCTCAGTTGTCCACTGGTGCAGGGCAGGGCGTGATCGAGTTCCATCCGGACGGCGGCGCCAGCGGTGGCCGCATCCGCCTGCAGCGCGACAGCGCCGAATGGCGCATCGACGTGGGCTGGCTGACCGGCGAAGTACGCTCCGGCCCGTGGCAGGCGCAATGAAGCGGCGCGCGCGTGGCTTCACCCTGCTGGAAGTGATCGTGGCCTTCGCCCTGCTGGGCCTGGCGCTGACCTTGCTGCTGGGCAGCCTGTCCGGCGGCGCGCGGCAGGTGAAGGACGCCGAGCTGCGCACCCGTGCGGTGCTGCATGCGCAATCGCTGCTGGCCGCCGCAGGGGTGGAGGAACCGCTGCAGGCCGGGCGCCAGCAGGGCGAGTGGGAGCAGGGGCGCTTCCATTGGGAACTGCAGGTGCAGCCCTGGGTGGAGCCGCGCGCGGGCAACGTGCCCGTCGCCGATTCCCCCGGCGCGCCCTGGCTGGCCGAACTGCAGTTGCAGGTTCGCTGGGGCGATGGCGCGCGCGAACAATTGCGTTGGCGCAGTCTGCGCCTGCTGCCGCCGGACCTGGAGCGTGCACGGTGAAACGGCAGGCACGCGGCTTCACCCTGGTGGAAGTGATGCTGGCCACCGTGCTGCTGGCCGGCGGCCTGGCGCTGGCGTTTGCCAGCGTGCGCTCGGCCATGGCGGTCAGCCAGCGTGGTGAACAGATCGCCGCCGACAGCGAGCGCATGCGCGCGGTGCAGGGGCTGCTGCGGCGGCAGTTGAGTGCGGCGCTGCGCAGTCCGATGGAAGTACCGGACCCCACCCGCGAGCCGGTGTACTTCAGTGGCGATGAAAGCGGCATGCAGTTCGTGGCCGATCTGCCGGGTTAC
The DNA here is from genome assembly GCF_003086875.1 of Stenotrophomonas sp. ZAC14D2_NAIMI4_6. NCBI lineage: Bacteria > Pseudomonadati > Pseudomonadota > Gammaproteobacteria > Lysobacterales > Lysobacteraceae > Stenotrophomonas > Stenotrophomonas sp. ZAC14D2_NAIMI4_6. The sequence continues at coordinate 697,509 of NZ_CP025996.1, forward strand.
CTGGGCCGCGGTGGCCCCTACCTGCATGCGCTGCAGGTGGAGGGCCAGGCCGGCGAGCGCCGCCTGCTGCTGGGCCTGGTGCTGCTGCAGGAAGGCGAACAGCTGCCGGAAACCCCGCCGCGTGCGCCGGAAGTGCTGGCCGAGCATCTGCGCGATGTGCAGCTGCGCTACCGCGGCGTGGATGCAGCCAGCGGCCAGATGACCGACTGGTTGCCGCGCTGGGACGATACCCGCCGCCTGCCGTTGCTGGTGGAAGTGCAGGTGCGGCCCGCGCGCGGCCCGGCCTGGCCGCCGCTGGTGGTCGCCCTGCGTGCCGGTGGTGCCGCCGGAGGTATCCGATGAGGGCCATGCGCGGGGCCGCGCTGGTGCTGGTGCTGTGGCTGATCGCACTGATGACCGCGCTGGTGGGCGCATTCGCGCTGACCGCCCGGGTCGAGCACCTGCAGCAGCGGGTGCTGGATGACGACGGGCGCGGCCAGGAACGTGCGCGTGCCGGCCTGGAATATGCGCTGATGCGACTGCGCGCCGATCCGCAGCGCCCGGCCTGGCAGGCCGACGGCCGCACCTACCGGTGGCAGTTCGACGATGCCCGCGTGGATATCCGCGTGGTGGACGAGAACGGCAAGATCAATCTGAATGTCGCCGACGCTGCGCTGCTCACCGCCTTCCTGAAGGCACTGGGCGAAAGCCCCGACGATGCACAGCGGCTGGCCGGGGCCATCATCGACTGGCGTGACGAGGACAGTCTGCAGCAGCCCGGCGGTGGCGCCGAAGCGCCCGATTACGCAGCGGCCGGCCTGCCGTACGGCCCGCGCAACAAGCGCTTCGAAACCCTGGGCGAGCTGCAGCGGGTGCTGGGCATGCGCGCGGCGCTGTACCAGGCCATGCTGCCGCACATCACCCTGTACAGCCGCATGGCGCGGCCCGATCCGCGCTTCGCCACTGCCCCGGTGCTGGCGGCGCTGGGGCTGGACGCCGAGCAGGTACTGGCGCAACGGGCCCAGCAGGAGCGTGACGAAGATTCAGGTGCGGGCACGTCAACCCTTGCCAGCGGCAGCGGCACCTATAGTATCGAGTGCCGCGCCATCGACGGCAGTGGACGCCAGTCGGTTCTGAAGGCGGTGGTACGCAACGGCTCGGGCGGAGTGCCCGGCCAGACCTACACAGTGCTTCGCTGGGAGCAGGGAATGGCAGCAAGATGACAGCATGGCAGGACAGCGTGCGGCAGGTGCAGGGCCGGATCGGCCCTGGCGTCGGCCATTTCCTGCGCTGGTGGCGGCAATCGTTGCTGGCCTGGGTGCCGGCACGCTGGCAGTGGGCGCTGGGCTGGTCGCAGGCGCGCCTGCTGCTGCAGCGCGACGGCGACCAGGTGCAGGTCTGGCGTGATGGCAGTGCCGGCCCCGAACGCGTGGTGCGCCTGCCGTGGCCGCTGGCGCCGGCCGATCTGGACCGCGTGCTGGAACCGCGCCTGCGGCGCCTGCCGCGCGTCTGGCTGCTGCCGGTGGCGCAGGTGCTGCGCCGCAGCCTGCGCCTGCCCAGCGCCGCCGCCGATCGCCTGCACGCCGTGGTGGGCTATGAAATCGACCGGCAGACGCCCTTCGAGGCCAGCCAGGTCAGCTACGACGTGCGCGCCCTGGGCACGGCCGGCGACGGCCTGCTGCAGGTCGAGCTGGTCGCCTGGCCGCTGCGCCAGCTGGACACCTGGCGCAGCCAGGCCGGTGACTGGGCCGATGCCCTGGCCGGCGTGGATGCCATCGACGAACACGGCCAAACGCTGCAGGTGAACCTGCTGCCGCCGGCGCAGCGCCAGCGCCGCGTTGATCCCAGCCGGCGCTGGAACCTGGTGTTGGCCGCCGCCGCCCTCGTGATGCTGGTGCTGGCCGCACTGCAGCTGCTGGACAACCGGCGCGACGCTGCCGACGCCCTGCGCGAACAGGTCGAACGCAGCGCCCGCAGTGCCCGCGGCGTGGCCAGTGAACGCAGCCAGCTGCAGGCGCTGATCGACGGCGCCGCCTTCCTGGAAAAGCAGCGCAGCCAGCGTGCCACCACGGTGGAACTGTGGACCGAGCTGACCCGGCGCCTGCCCGACGGCACCTATCTGGAAAAACTGGCGATCGAGAACAACAGCCTGCAGTTGATCGGGCTTAGCGGGCAGGCATCGCAACTGGTCGCGCTGCTGCAGGATGCGCCGCAGTGGCGCAAGGTGAACCTGACGGGCGTGCTGCAGGCCGACGGTGCCAGCAGTGGCCGCGACCGCTTCACCCTCACCGCCGAACTGCAGCCGTTGCCGGCCGCCGCCGCTCCCGCCCCCGCTGCACGCAAGGAGGCGGCCGATGCCGATGCCCAACCCACGCCGTGACCGCTGGCTGGCGCTGGCCCTGTTGCTGGCCGTGCTGGGCGTGGCCTACCTGCTGCTGGTGCACCCCTGGTTCACCCAGCCGCTGCTGGCCATCAACGAAGACGTGGCCGCGCTGCGCGAACGCCAGCAGCGCGTGCAGGCGCAGCTGCAGCAGCAGCCGCAGATCGAACAACGCTTGACGGAAACCCGCCAGGTGCTGGAACAGCGCCCCGGCTTCCTGCGCGAAGCCACTGCCGAGGCGGCCGCCGCCGCGCTGGGCGCACGGCTGCAGGATGCGGTGGCCATGGCCAGCCCCGGCAACCGCAGCTGCACGATCAGCAACCGCACGCCGCTGACCGACAACCGACGCGATGCCGAATTCGTGCGCGTGGCCATGCAGGTGCGGCTGCGCTGTGGCGTGGCCGAACTGGCCACCGTGCTGCACAGCCTGGAAACCGGCAGCCCGCGCCTGTTCGTGGACAACCTGAACCTGATCGCGCAGCGCTTCCAGCAGTCGGCCAATGAATCCGGCCTGGGCCTGGATGTGTCCTTCGAGCTGGCCGGTTACTTGTTGCCCGGCGCGGCGGCCGACAGCGCAGCGCCGGCGGTTGCCAACGCCGCGGTCGTTGCACCGGAAGCAGCCGCTCCGGCTGAGCCGGCCGCGGATGCCGCGGCCGATGCCGCCGCCGATTCCGATGCAGGGGAGGGCGCCGAATGAAGCTCGATGCGCTACCCCTGCGCACGGGGCTGCTGCTGGCCGTGGCCGGTTGGGCGGGCGCCTTGTGGCTGGCCACTGGCTTCGGCCTGGGTAGCCGCCTGCCAGCAGGCCCGGACGATACCGGCGGTGCCGCTGCATTGCCCTCGCTGCCGCCACTGGCGCCCGAACGCATGGCCGCGGCCGACAGTTACAGCGCCATCAGCGAACGTCCGCTGTTTGCCGAAGACCGGCGCCCGCGCCCGTATCTGCTGGGCGGCAGCGAACCGGCCGCCAGCGCGGCCCTGCGCCTGACCGGTGTGCTGCTGACCGACAGTTTCAGCATGGCCACCTTCACCACCGAACAGAACCGTTCGTTGCGCCTGCGCCTGAACGGCGAGGCCGTGGACGGCTGGCAGCTGGTCGCGCTGGAACCGCGCCAGGCCACGGTCATCGGCCCGTCGGGCAACCAGGTGCTGGAACTGGCCACCTTCAACGGGCAGGGCGGCGAACCGCCGACCGTGCTGCGCGGCGCCAATGGTGCGGTGCCGCCGGCAGGCGTGGTGGTGCCGCCACCGCCACCCAGCCCGGCCAGCGGCAGCAACAGCAGCGCCCAGCGCCCGGTCGACCTCGCGGCCTCTTCGGCTGCCGGTCCGGCGGCGCAGAGCACGCCCGCCCCCAACACCAATGCCAACGGTCCTAGCGAAGCGCAGATGCAGGCCATCCGCGAACGCATCCAGGCCCGTCGCCGTCAGCTGCAGCAACAGCAGCAACAACCGTCGCCGCCCCCGGGCGATGGCACCAACCGATAGAGTGAATGCATGAACCTGCGTTTTCTGCCCTGGTCCCTCGCCCTGACGCTGCTGGTCGGCTGCGCCACCGTGTCCGGCCCGAACGTTCATCGCAGTGCCACCCCGCCGCCAGCACAAGCCGGTGCCGCGGCGGCCGATCCCCAGGTCGTCGAGGGTGATGCCGCCGCAGGGACACCGCAGGCGGTGATCCGCCGCGGCAGCGGCACCATGATCAACCGCGAAGCCGCACGTGCGCCGTCACCGGCGCTGCATTCGGCCAGCGGTGGCAGCGCCACCTTCAACTTCGAAGGCGAGTCGGTGCATGCGGTGGTCAAGGCCATCCTCGGCGACATGCTGGGTCAGAACTACGTCATCGCGCCGGGCGTGCAGGGCACGGTCACCTTGGCCACGCCCAAGCCGGTGTCGCCGGCACAGGCGCTGAACCTGCTGGAAATGGTGCTGGGCTGGAACAACGCGCGCATGGTCTACAGCGGTGGCCGCTACAACATCGTCGCCGCCGACCAGGCGCTGGCCGGCACCGTCGCACCGAGCACCGCACCGGCTTCCAGCGCGCGTGGCTTCGAGGTACGGGTGGTGCCGTTGCAGTTCATATCCGCCAGCGAAATGAAGAAAGTGCTGGAGCCGTACGCGCGGCCCAACGCCATCGTCAACGTTGATACCGGCCGCAACGTGATCACCCTCGGGGGTACCCGCGCCGAGCTGGAAAACTACCTGCACACCGTCGAGATCTTCGACGTCGACTGGCTGTCGGGCATGTCGGTGGGCGTGTTCCCGATCCAGTCGGGCAAGGCCGAGCAGGTCGCCAGCGATCTGGAGAAGGTCTTCGGCGAGGACAGCAAGACGCCCAGCGCCGGCATGTTCCGCTTCCTGCCGCTGGAAAACGCCAACGCCGTGCTGGTCATCACCCCGCAGGTGCGCTACCTGGACCAGATCCAGCAGTGGCTGGATCGCATCGACACCGCCGGTGGCAGCGCGCGCCTGTTCTCCTACGAGCTGCGCTACATCAAGGCGCGCGATCTGGCCCAGCGCCTGGCCGAAGCCTTCGCCAGCAGCAACAACCGCAACAGCCGGGGTTCCTCGGCCGGGCTGGCCCCGGGCGCGACGCCGATGCAGCTGGACAGCCGCGGCGGCGATACCAGCAACAGCAACAACAGCAGCGATTTCGGTGGCAGCAGCAACGGCACCAGCGGCGCCAGCGGTGGCATGGCCAGTGCGATGAACCTGCCCCAGCGCCAGGAGGGCAACATCAGCGTCAGCCTTGATGTGGAAGGCGATACCGTCGGTGTTTCGGCGGTGGAAGAAACCAATGCCCTGCTGGTGCGCGCCACCCCGCAGGCCTGGCGTTCGATCCGCGAAGTGATCGAGAAGCTCGACGTGATGCCGATGCAGGTGCACATCGAAGCGCAGGTAGCCGAGGTCGACCTGACCGGCGACCTGAAGTACGGCGTCAACTGGTTCTTCGAGAACGCCGTGCAGGGCCAGAGCTACACCGGCGCCACCGGCGGCGCGACCTTGCCCAGTGCACTGGGTCGCAACATCTGGGGCAGCTTCGCCGGTGCCATCACCGGCAGCGAGACTGGCTGGACCTTCCTCGGCAAGAACGCCGCGGCGGTGGTCAGCGCACTGGACCAGGTGACCAATCTGCGCCTGCTGCAGACCCCGTCCATCTTCGTGCGCAACAACGCCGAGGCGCAGCTGAACGTCGGCACCAAGATTCCGATCAACTCGGTATCGCTCAACACCGGCATCAGCGACAGCACCTACAGCCAGGTGCAGTACCTGGATACCGGCGTGATCCTCAAGGTGCGCCCGCGCATCACCCGCGATGGCGTGGTGTTCCTGGACATCGTGCAGGAAGTCAGTTCGGCCGGCGCGACCCCGTCGGGTTGTGACGCAACCAAGACCACCTGCAACCCGCCCATCAACACCCGCAAGATTTCCACCGAGGCGGCTTTGCAGAGCGGTGACACCATCATGCTGGCCGGCCTGATCACCAACTCCGATGAAGACACCTCCAACGGTGTCCCGGGCCTGAGCCGCCTGCCGATCATCGGCGGTCTGTTTGGCAGCAAGGGCAAGGTGAACAAGCGTTCGGAAGTGATCGTGCTGCTGACCCCGACGATCGTGCGCAACGGGCAGGAAGCGCGGACGCTGACTGACGAATACAGCAACCGCTTCCGTGCAATGGAACCGTTCCCCACGCGCGAGCGCAAGAAGTAGGGTTTTTCTTTTGCAGGGCTTGCAGCCCTGCACATGCTCAATGCAACGGCAACGGCAACGGCAACGTCAAAAGCCGCATTCCGTGGGTTGGCGGGGCGGTGTCGGATTGCGGGGACGCCGCAAGTACGTCCGTGTAGGCTTGGCCGCCGCATCCATGCGGCGGACACCCCGCAATCCGACACCGCCCCACCTTCGACAGGTTCACGCGGCTGTTGGTGGGTGCCGACTGTTGGTCGGCACATCTGTCGGATATCGAATGAATGATCCACGCATGGCGTGGCTCTACTGGGACGCGCGGCTTTGGGTAGGTGTCGACCTTGGTCGACACGATTTTTCCGTCAGATACCAATATTCAGAACGGGATCCGACCCCGTGCCGTTCCGACAGATCGCAGGAAACTGTCGAAAGCGGGGTGGGTCCGGTTGAGGGGGTGTGAGCGGCATGGATGCCGCGACCGAGCCTACATGGACGTATTTGCGGCGTCCCCCGCAACCGGACCCACCCCGCCAACCCACGGATCGCCCGCCTTTGATGTTGCTTCAGTCGAGCATGGCTCGACTCTACAGGGGTGCAGGGCGCAGCCCTGCCGGTGCTAACCTACCGCCACCGACAACCACGGAGGCGGGATGGGGGCGATCGTGTTGTTGCCGCTGGGCGTGGACGATGCCGTGCTGGACCGCTGCCTGGCCGCGCTGGATGCCGGTACCGCACCCGGTACCGCCGTCTGGTTGGCCGACGATGCGCAGGCCGGGCCGCGTGCGCAGGCCGTGGTCGAACACTGGCTGGCGCATACACCGCTGCAGGCCGAATACACCCGTCGCGCGCGACCGTTGGGCGAAGTGGCCCACCTGGATGAAATGCTGCGTGCCTGCGAAGGGCTGGATGTGGCCGTGCTCGCGCCGGACTGCGTGCCAGCGCCCGGTTGGCTGCAACAGCTGCAGGCTTGTTTCGCCCGTGATGCCGCCATCGCCACCGCCACACCCTGGTGCAACGCCGGCGAAACCGCCGCCTGGCCACGGCTGGGCGAGATCAATCCGGAACCGGCTGATCCGGCCCTGCTGGCCCACACCTGCGGCGCCTTGCCCAGCCTGCACCCCGAACTGCCTTCGGCGGTGACCCATGCGGTGCTGGTGCGCGGCAACGCGCGCCGCCGCGCGGGTGGCCTGGACGTGGACAGTTACCTGGGCTGGAATGCCGCGCTGGTGGACCTGAGCCTGCGCATGGCCGGTCTGGGCTGGCGCAACGTGCTGTGCGAGAACGCCTTCGTCAGCCGCGCCGGCGAAGCCCCCAGCCGCGAAGGTGACCTGGAAGCGCTGGCCGCGCGCTGGCCCGGCTGGATGCCGCGGCTGGCCGATTTCCTGATGCACGACCCGCTGCACGGATTGCGCCAGGATCTGCAACAGCAGCTGCAGCAGGCGATAATGCCGCGCGGGCAGGGCGACCTGTTCGCGCAGCCATCGCCGCCGGAGTCGCCCGCTTGAAGTCCGCCATCGCCGCCATCGTTGTGACCTACCAGAGCGGCAGCACCATCGATGCCTGTCTGTCGCGGCTGCGCCAGTCGCAGGACGTGGCCGAAATCCGCGTCATCGACAACGGCTCGCTGGACGACACGCTGGACATCATCCAGCGCCATGCCAGCCACGATGCGCGCGTGCGCTTCATCGGCAATCCGGACAACCCCGGCTTCGCCGCAGCCAACAACCAGGGCGTGGCCGATTCGCACAGCCCCTGGCTGGCCTTCATCAACCCGGACCTGATGGTCGAGCCCGACACCCTGGCCGCGCTGCGCGCGCGCGCCGAAGGCCTGGGGGATGCGCTGCTGGGGGTGGAACAGGTGGACGAGCAGGGCCAGGCCGACGATGCCGTGCGCCGCCGCGATCCGGATTTCCTGGCCATGCTGCGCTCGCCGAGCCGTGGCGGCCGGCTGGCCATCCCGCGTGATCCGCAGCAGACGCTGCAGGTGGTGCCGGCCCTGTCCGGCGCGCTGCTGCTGATGCCGCGCGTCTTGTTCGACCGCATCGGCGGCTGGGATGCGGGGTACCGGCTGCATGCCGAAGACCTGGACTTGTGCCGCCGCGTGCGCGACGCCGGTGGGGTGGTGGCCATCGCCAACGATCTGCAGGTCACCCATGTGCGTGGGGTCTCCAGCCGCTCGCGGCCGTTCTTCGTGGAATGGCACAAGCACCGTGGCCTGTGGCGCTATTTCAGCAAGTTCGAGGCGAAGCAGCGCTCGTGGCCGGTGCGGGGGCTGGTGTGGGGCGCGATCTGGGCGCATGCGCTGCTTCTGGTCCCCCGGTTGCTGCGCAAGGCGCTCTGACCGCCGGGTAGGGGCGGGGTATTTGCCCGATTGCGGGAACGCGATTCACCTGATCGGGCGCATAATGGCGCCATGGCCATCATCCAGTCCCTGCTCGACACCGACCTGTACAAGTTCACCATGATGCAGGCGGTGCTGCACCAGTACCCCAGCGCCCAAGTGCAGTACCGGTTCAAGTGCCGCAACCCCGGTATCGATCTGGCGCGCTACATCGAACAGATCGATGAGGAAATCGATCATCTGTGCAGCCTGCGGTTCACCGATGCCGAGCTGGACTACATGCGTGGCCTGCGCTTCGTGAAGCCGGACTTCGCCGATTTCCTCGGCCTGTTCCACCTGGACCGCAAGTACATCCGCCTGCGCCCGTCGCAGACCGTACCCGGCGAGATCGACCTGGACATCACCGGGCCGTGGCTGCACACCATTCTGTTTGAAGTGCCGCTGCTGGCGATCATCAACGAAGTCTGGTTCCGCAACACCACCACCGCCGATTTCGCCGAGGGCGAGCGCCGTCTGCAGGCCAAGGCCGCGCTGCTGCGCGATACCCCCGGTTTCGAACAGTGCCGCATTGCCGACTATGGCAGCCGCCGGCGTTATTCGCGCGACTGGCATGCACGCCTGCTGCCGCTGCTGCGCGATGCGCTGGGCCCGCAGCTGGTGGGCACCAGCAACGTGCATTTCGCCCGCCTGTACGGCATGACCCCGCACGGCACCATGGCCCACGAATACCTGCAGGCCTTCCAGGCACTGGGGCCGCGCCTGCGCGATTCGCAGGTGGCGGCGCTGGAATCGTGGGCGCGCGAGTACCGCGGCGACCTGGGAATCGCACTGTCCGACGTGGTCGGGCTGGATGCCTTCCTGCGCGACTTCGACATGTACTTCTGCAAGTTGTTCGACGGCGTGCGCCACGATTCGGGCGACCCCTTCGACTGGGGCGACCGCATGCTGGCGCACTTCCAGCAGCGCCGCGTGGATGCCCGCAGCAAAGTACTGGTGTTCAGCGATGGCCTGGACATCACCAAAGTCATGCGCCTGTACGATTACTTCCGTGGGCGCTGCCAGGTGGCCTTCGGCGTGGGTACGCACCTGACCAACGACCTGGGGCCGACCCCGCTCAACATCGTCATCAAGATGGTCCGCTGCAACGGCCAGCCGGTGGCCAAGCTCAGCGATTCGCCGGGCAAGAGCATGTGCGACGACCCTGGCTACCTGGCTTACCTGCGCCAGGTGTTCGAGCTTCCCCCCGCAGAACCGGCGTAAGGCAACAGCGCGTGCCTTCGGGTGCGCGCGTCAGGTTGATGTGTTGACTGTGTGTTGATGCCGCAGGCGTGAAGATCGACGGTATCATGCCGTCCTTGCCACGCAATTGTGACGCGCGTCATCAATTGCACCGTTTCCGCTGCAGTTTTTTCCTGCCTGCTCGCCCATGAACCTACAGATCGTTGTCGAAAGGATGCCGGCATGACGCCGCCGCGACTGGCCGTGGCGGACGTTGCGGCCGAGTTCGTGGAGATGCGCCCGGGCGGCGTGTACTGGGCCGTGGCCGCCGGCAGTGCGCCGGCCGATCTGCTCGGGGCGGGCACTCTGGCGGCCGCGACCGACCTGGACGAGGCGCTGCTGGTGACCTTGGGGCGTACCGTCGAACCCCTGCTGGCCTTGTTGCAGCCCGACCAGGGGCCGGCGCGCGTGCGCCTGTTCCAGCGCTCGCACCCGGGCATGCAGCAGGCCCTGCGCAGCCTGCCGGGCGATCTGCCGCGCGCCTCGTCGGCGGCTACCGCGCTCAGCATCGTGCAGTTCCCGGTAGCGGCGCTGGATGGCTGGGACGATGCGCGCCTGGCGCGCTGGTGCCAGCAACTGCAGCAGTGGGCGCAGCGCGCCGGCCAGGTGCTGCTGCTGCTGTGCCACGGCGAAGTGGCCACCCTGGCGCCGCGCCTGCTGCCGTTGAACCGCAGCTGCGCGGGCGTGGCCCAGTTGCACCCGCACCGGGGCGCACTGCAGCTGCTGCTGCACTACTGGGCCAACAGCCATGGCGTTGTGGCCCAGCGGGCATTCGCGGTGGAAGCGGTGGGCAACCAGTTGCAACGGATCGCCGATGACCAGACCGACGCGGTGAGCGTGGCCGGTGATGGCGGCAGCGACTGTGATCTGTTTCTGGCCCAGGCCGATGTGCTGGAAGGCGCACCGCCGTTGTCGTCGGCGTGGAAGCTGTACGACGGCTGGGCGGGGTTGATGCCGGCCGCGCTGCGCGCCAACGAAGCCACGGTGGTGCTGGCCATCAATGAAAACGCGCAGGTGGACGCTTTGGCCCGTCTTCTGCACCGCCTGCGCCGCGAGCGCGGCGATGCGCTCAAGCTGGTGGTGCGCGAGCTGCAGCCCTGCCTGCGCTATGCCGACGAACGCCTGCTGCTGCAGTGTGGCGGCAGCCTGGTGGTGCCGGCGCACACGCCGCTGCCGCGCCTGCTGACCCTGCTCGATGCCGTGCAGCGCCAGCGCTGGCAGGGGCAACTGGCCGATGACCCGGAACCGCTGATCCGCTCGCACCGGCCGCCGCCGATCAGTGGCCTGGTCAGCGTGGCCCGCTTCCGCCAGATTGCCGGCGAGCGCATCGATCTGGATGGCAGTGCGGTGGAAAGTGCGGTGCTGGCGCTGCAGCCGGTGGCCGGCCTGCGCGCCGAACAGACCCTGCAGCAGCTGCGCATCCGTCGCCAGGGCGACGTGGTCTGCGTCTATCGCGGGCAGGTCCGCCTGTTCCTGTTCGGCTGTCGCCGCGATGCCATCGAGCAGGCGCTGTCCAACCTGTTCCGCCTGCCGTGGCGCGAACTGTTCGACGGCTACCAGCGCCTGGCCGAATACGATCTGGCCTCGATGAATGCCACCGGCAGCGACCCCGAAACCGAGCCGTTGCCGCCCCCTGACGCCACGCCCGAGCCGGCGCCGGTGCAGGTGGCGACGTTTGCTGAACCGAAGCCACTGCGGCTGGGAGAGGATGCATGACCACCGACCAGCAGCTGTGGACGTTGATCGTTGCCTGCGCGGTACTGATGATTCCCTTTGGCGCCATGCTGGGCGCGCTCTGGCGCATGGCGCGCCGCGCCGTGCAGCGTCTGCTGCCGCCGCGCCAGCTGCGCCGCGTGGGCGTGCGCCAGCGTGCGCCGCGGAGGCCTGCATGAGTCCGCAGCCGTTGCCTGCTTCGCCCTTCGCCTGGGCCGACCTGCGCGGTTGGAACCTGTATTTCCTGTCCAAGGTGGCGCTGGCCTGGATGGGCGCACTGAACCTGAAGCTGCTGCCCAACCTGCTGTTCCTGGCCGCGCTGCTGGTGCCGCTGCGCTGGCGCTGGGCGCGCATCGCGCGCACGGTGGTGGCGGTGCCGGTGGGCGTGGCCCTGTATTACCAGGACACCTGGTGGCCGCCGTTCCAGCGCCTGCTGGCGCAGCCGGGCGTGCTGGATTTTTCCGCCGACTATTGGCTGGAACTGGCGCAGCGTTTCATCAACTGGCAGATGGTGGCGGTGCTGTCGCTGCTGGTGGTGGGCTACGTACTGCTGAAGCCGTGGCTGCGGGTGACCACGCTGAGCGTGCTGGGCATGCTCGGCATGGCCGTGCTGGCCCTGCCATTGCCGGCGGGCTGGGGTTGGGGGCAGGGCCAGACCGTGGCGGCCACCGGCACCGGCGGGGCAGCCACGCGCGCGCTGGCACCGGCCAGCAACGATACGCTCAACGCCTGGCTGGCCAGCTTCTACCAGCAGCAGGCCACGCTGAAGACCACCTTCCCGGCGCCGGCCAGCGGCGCACCGTTCGACGTCATCATCCTCAACATCTGCTCGCTGGCCTGGAGCGATCTGGATGAAGTCGGCCTGCGCCAGAACAACCTGCTGGACCACATGGACGTGGTGTTCGACGATTTCAATTCGGCCACCGCCTACAGCGGCCCGGCAGCGATCCGCCTGCTGCGCGCCAGCTGCGGCCAGACCTCGCATACCGCGCTGTTCGACCCGGTGCCGGCCGAATGCCAGTTGTTCTCCAACCTGCAGCGGCTGGGTTTCCAGAGCGAACTGGCGATGAACCACGACGGCCACTTCGACGATTTCATCGGTGAACTGTCGCGCTACGGTGGCCTGCAGGCCAAGCCGATGGATATCAGCGCCTTCCCGCGTGCGCTGGTGGCGTTCGACAAATCGCCGCTGCGCCGCGATGGCGATGTGCTGATGGGCTGGTTGAAACAGCGCCAGGCCGAATCCAGCCCGCAGGTGGCCCTGTTCTACAACACCATCTCGCTGCACGACGGCAACCGCATCGTCGGCGCCGATGGCCGTGCCGCCGCCGCCGATTACAAGGCGCGCGCGAACATGGTGCTGGGCGACATGGCAGGTTTCGTCGATGCGGTGGAAAAGAGCGGGCGCCGCGCGATGATCGTGGTCGTGCCCGAGCACGGCGCAGCCCTGCATGGCGACCGCATGCAGATTCCGGGCATGCGCGAGATTCCCAGCCCGTCCATCACCCATGTGCCGGTGGGGGTGAAGCTGGTCGGCATGGGCGCGCCGGCCGCCGGTGGTCCGCGCCACGTGCCCGAACCCAGCAGTTTCCTTGCCATTTCCGAACTGGTGTCGCGCGTGTACGCGTTGAATGCGCAGTCGCCGCCGGCTGATCGGGATTGGAACAGCCTGCTGCAGGGCCTGCCGCAGACCCCGTCGGTTTCGGAAAACGAAGGCGCCAAGGTCATCGATTACGACGGCAAGCCGTGGCTGCAGCTGCAGGGCAGCCAGACCTGGAGCCCCTACCCGGAGGACAAGCGCTGATGGCCGACATCCTGGCGGTGCCTGCCACCCTGTCGGTGGAACAGGACGATATCGACCTGCTGCGCCGCAGTCTGGCGATGCCGGACATGCGGTACGTGGATTTTTCCGCGAACAACGAACGCGCCCAGGCACTGGCGCGCTGGCCGCTGCTGGCCGAGCTGGAGCGCCTGCCATGACGTTGACCCTGTCACTGCAGGGCGTGCGCGGCGGCACCGGGGTGACCACGGTGCTGGCTGCATTGGGCCAGGCCCTGCATGCGCAGGGCCTGCGTGTGCTGCTGGTGGAAATGAGCCCGGACCAGATGCTGGGCCTGCACCTGGGCCTGGCCGCCGGCGAGCGCGCCGGCTGGGCCCGCGCCCAGCTGGACGGTGCTGACTGGCGCGCGGCCGCATTCGCCTGTGCGCCCGGGCTGGCCGTGCTGCCCTATGGCCAGGTTGATGCCAGCGAAGCCCTGCAGCTGGAAGACGCGTTGGCGGCAGCGCCACAGACCTGGGCCGAGCGCCTGCCCACGTTGTCGGCACAGTTCGACTGCGTGCTGTTCGATCTGCCGCAGCGCCTGCCCGCGCATGTGGCGGCCATCAACACCCACGGTGGGTGCCGCCTGCCGCTGCGCCTGGCCTGCGTGGACCCGGCCAGCCACGTGCAGCTGCACCGCCAGCGCGAGGATGAGCGGCGCCTGCTGGTGAACCGCTACGACCCGGCCGTGCAGGTGCAGCGCGACCTGATGCAGCTGTGGCTGCACAGCCATGGCGCCGGCCTGCTGCCGCAGCCGCTGCACGAGGATGCGCAGGTGCCGGCGGCGCTGGCCAGCAAGCAGCCACTGGGCCAGCACGCAGCCGATTCGCTGGCCGCCGCCGATGTGCAGGGGCTGGCCCTGTGGTGCCTGGCGGAAGCGGCGCGCCTGCAACGAGCCGAGGCTGGCCGGCGATGATGAGCCAGCGGGTCTATTACCTGGACTGGGGGCGGCTGCGCCACCGCGTGCATGCGGCCTGGCCGACCCGCGCGGTGCTGTGGCTGCTGCAGGCCCTGGGCTGGGCGCTGCTGCGCCTGGAAGGACCCGCCTGGCAGGGCCTGGCACCGCGGCTGCGCGCCGCGTTCCCGCAGCTGCAGGGCGACCGCCGCTGGCGCCCGGGCGACCCGATCCGACTGCTGGTGCAGGCGCTGTGGCTGTCGGTGGTGCGCCTGGTGCCGCGCCGATCGCTGCGCCGGCAGCGGCTGGCGCGCGCACGCCAGCAGCGCATCGCCGAACTGCGCGGCGCGGCCGGTCGCGGCCACGTGCGCTACCTGCGCACCATGCGCGATGCCCCCAAGGATGTGTGGAACAGCCGGTTCATGGCCTGGGCCGGCGAGCGCGTGCGCGCCCTGTCGCCGCGCGCGCGGCGCTGGGCGACGGCGGCCATCGGTGTTGCCACCCTGGGCCTGGCGCTGCTGTGCGTCACCCAGCCCTTCAGCTACCTGGCGCAGTTCGTGTTCGTGCTGCTGCTGTGGGCCATCGCCCTGCTGGTGCGGCGCATGCAGGGGCGCTACGCCACCCTGGTTCTGGTGGTGCTGTCGATCACCGTGTCCTGCCGTTACCTGTGGTGGCGCTACACCGCCACGTTGAACTGGAACAGCACCTTCGACCTGGTCTGTGGCCTGATCCTGCTGGCCGCCGAAACCTATTCCTGGCTGGTGCTGATGCTGGGCTACGTGCAGGTGGCCTGGCCGCTGCGTCGGCGCCCGGCGCCGCTGCCGGCCGACGTGCGGCAGTGGCCCACCGTCGATGTGCTCATTCCCACCTACAACGAAGACCTGTCGCTGGTGCGGCATACGGTCTACGCCGCGATGGGCCTGGACTGGCCGGCCGACAAGCTGCGCATCCATATCCTGGACGACGGCAAGCGCGAGGAATTCCGCGCGTTCGCCGAACAGACCGGGGTGAACTACATCACCCGCACCGACAATCGCCACGCCAAGGCCGGCAACCTGAACCATGCGCTGACTCTGATCGACGGTGAGCTGGTGGCCATCTTCGATTGCGACCACCTGCCAGTGCGTTCGTTCCTGCAGGTCACCTGCGGCTGGTTCGGCCGTGACCCGAAGCTGGCGCTGGTGCAGACCCCGCACCATTTCTTCTCGGCCGACCCGTTCGAACGCAACCTGCAGGTGTTCCGCAGCGATCCCAACGAAGGCGAGCTGTTCTACGGCCTGGTGCAGGATGGCAACGACCTGTGGAACGCCGCCTTCTTCTGCGGCTCGTGCGCCGTCATCCGCCGCGAGGCGATCGATGCCATTGGTGGCTTCGCCACCGAAACCGTCACCGAAGATGCGCACACCGCGCTGCGGCTGCACCGCAATGGCTGGAACTCGGCGTACCTGCGCATTCCGCAGGCGGCGGGCCTGGCCACCGACAGCCTGGGCGCGCACGTGAACCAGCGCATCCGCTGGGCACGCGGCATGGTGCAGATCTTCCGCATCGACAATCCGCTGATCGGCAAGGGCCTGAGCCTGTTCCAGCGGTTCTGCTACGCCAACGCCATGCTGCACTTCCTGGCCGGCATTCCACGCCTGGTGTTCCTGACCGCGCCGCTGGCGTTCCTGCTGCTGCACGTCTACATCATCTATGCGCCGGCACTGGCCATCCTGCTGTTCGTGGTGCCGCACATGGCCCATGCCAGCCTGACCAACGCGCGCATCCAGGGCAAATACCGCCGCCCGTTCTGGGGCGAGGTGTACGAGACCGTGCTGGCCTGGTACATCGCACGGCCGACCACGGTGGCCTTGTTCAGCCCCGGCCGCGGCAAGTTCAACGTGACCGACAAGGGCGGCACCCAGGATGGCGACCGCTTCGACTGGCGCGTGGCACGGCCGTACCTGGTGCTGGCGCTGCTGAACGTGGCCGGCCTGTGCTTCGCGGTCTGGCGCTTCATGCACGGCCCGGCCGATGAGCGCGGCACGGTGATCGTCAGTTCGCTGTGGGTGCTGTACAACCTGCTGATCATCGGCGGTGCGCTGGCGGTGGCCGCCGAAGTGCAGCAGGTGCGGCGCACGCACCGCGTCACCACGCACCTGCCGATGGCCCTGCAGGTGCCCGATGGGCGCCGCCTGCGTGGCGTGCTGCAGGACTATTCCAACGACGGCGTGGGCGTGGAGCTGGGCAACGACCCCGGCCTGGCCGAAGGCGCGCGGGTACACGTGCTGCTGGGCCGTGGCCGCCGTGAGTTTGCTTTCCCCGCACGCGTGCAGCGCACCATGGGCCACCGCCTGGGCCTGCTGCTGCAGTTCGACAGCGAACGCCAGCGCGTGGAGTTCGCCCAATGCACCTTCGCCCGTGCCGATGCCTGGCTTGACTGGCATGCCGGCTACCAGCCCAAGAGCCTGCCGCGCAGCCTGTGGAGCGTGCTGGTGCTGGGCTGGCGCGGTTACCGGCGGATGGGCGATTTCGCCCCGTTCGACCTCGACCGGCCCGTGCACTGGAGCCGGCGCCTGCTGCGCTGGATGGCCAGCTTCGCTCCGCAACGTCCGCTTCCCTCCCACCCGGCTGACCCAGCCGCTGACCCAGGGCTTCGTCCATGAGCATTTCCTCTCCTCTGCGCTGGCTGCTGCTGCCGCTGCTGGCCCTGCCGGTCGCTTCGGGCAACAGTGCCCCCGCGCCGGCCAGCCTGCCCGCGACCACCGGATCCACGCCTGACACCGCACCGGCGCAGGTGGCCGTGCCCACGCCGGTGAATGCCGCCGTGGTGCCCGCGCCGCGGCCGGAACCGGCGCAGGCCGAAACCTGGGCGGGCAGCGCCTGGCCGTGGCAGCGCGAAAGCACGTTTGCCGAGCTGGGCCGCCGCCAGGATGTGCTGCTGTCGGGCGTGCGCAACACCACCACACTGGAATTCCAGGTGCGCCGCGATCGCCTGGCACGCGAAGCCGAGCTGGACCTGAGCTTCACCCCGTCGCCGTCGCTGCTGCCAACGCTGTCGCACCTGCGCGTGTACCTGAATGACGCGATGATGGGCGTGGTGCCGATCAGCAACGACCAGCTGGGGCGCCCGGTGCAGGCCAAGCTGCCGCTGGATGCGCGGCTGATCGCCGATTTCAACCAGGTGCGGCTGGAGTTCGTCGGCCACTACACCGACATCTGCGAAGAGCCCACGCACAGCTCGCTGTGGGTGAACGTTTCGAGCAACAGCACGCTGCGCCTGGGCGGCCAGCCGCTGGCCATGCAGGACGATCTGGCCAACTTCCCGCTGCCGTTCTTCGATCCGCGCGACACCGCGCGGCTGGAACTGCCGGTGATCTACGGCACCGCGCCGACCCTGGCGCAGCAGCGTGCCGGCGCGATCATGGCGTCGTACTTCGGCAGCCTGGCCGGCTGGTGGCGGCAGGCGCGCTTCCCGGTCAGCTTCGGTGCGCTGCCGGACAAGGGCCATGCCGTGGTGCTGGCGGTGAACGGCAAGTTCCCGCCGGTGATCGCCAACCATGCGCCGGTGCAGGGCCCAGTGGTGGAACTGATGGCGCTGCCGGACGACCCGCAGCGCAAGCTGCTGCTGGTGCTGGGCCGCAACGACGAGGATCTGCAGAAGGCCGTGGCGGCCATGGCCGCGGGTAACGTGCTGTTCCGCGGCAAGCGGGTGGCGATCGACCAGATCAAACCGCTGGCCCCACGCAAGCCCTACGACGCGCCCAACTGGGTGCGCACCGACCGTGCCGTGCGCCTGGGTGAACTGCTGGATTACCCGCAGCAGCTGCATGCCAACGGCGTGGCCCCGCAGCCGATCACGGTCAACCTCAACCTGCCGCCGGATCTGTTCATCTGGCGCAACCAGGGCATTCCGCTGAACCTGCGCTACCGCTACACGCCGCCGTTCGGCAGCGACGAATCGCGGTTGGGCGTGGCCATCAACGACCAGTTCATTTCCAGCTTCCCGCTGGTGCGCCGCAACGGCAAGCAGGGCCTGGAAGAAATCCGCCTGCCGGTACTGGCCGGTGACGCCGGTGCCGACGCGGGGCGCCTGCTGATTCCGTCGCTGAAGCTGGGCGACCGCAACCAGCTGCGCTTCGATTTCAACTTCGCCAGCGTGATGGGAAGTGCCCAGCGCGACCATTGCCAGACCGTGCTGCCGCCGAACCTGCAGGCGGCGATCGAAGAAGATTCGACCATCGATTTCTCCGGCTTCCACCACTACATGGGCCTGCCGGACCTGTCCGCGTTCGCGCTCAGCGGTTTCCCGTTCACCCGCATGGCCGATCTGTCTGAAACGGTGGTGCTGGTGCCAGCGCAGACCAGCGAAGCGCAGGCCAGCCTGCTGCTGAACCTGGTGGGCGGGCTGGGCGTGCAGACCGGTTACCCCGCCTACGGGCTGCGCCTGTCCAACGATTGGAAGCAGGCCAGCACCTTGGATGCCGACCTGTTGATGCTGGGCGCACTGCCCGATGAACTGCGCGGCAGCGACCAGCTTTCGCTGCTGATCGACGCCCAGCGCACGCGCCTGTTGAACGGCCAGTCGCCGTCGCCGCAGCAGGCGATGGAACAGGCCCGCCGTGGCAGCCGCCAGGGCGATCCGGCGGTGACCGAAGTGGCGGTGACCGCCGATGCACCGTTCGCCGCCATCGTCGGCCTGCAGTCGCCCCACCACGCACAGCGCAGCATCGTCTCGCTGGCTGCCAGTGGTGCGGCCGACTACGGTCTGCTGGACGAGGCCCTGAGTGATACCGGCAAGCGCCAGGCCATCGCCGGTTCGGTGGCGATCCTGCGCACCTCGGGCATCCACAGCCAGTTTGTGGGCGAGCACTACTACGTCGGCTCACTGCCGTGGTGGTTGCTGCTCTGGTACCACCTGGCCGATCACCCGGCGTTGCTGGCGGTGCTGGCAACGGTGGTGGTGCTGATGGTCGCCTTCCTGCTGTGGCGCACGCTGCGCTGGGTGGCTGCCAAGCGGTTGGGCCCGGACCACTGATGGCACGCGCGCGGCATCCGCTGGTCGCCGCCTCCGGCCTGGTCCTGCTGGGCCTGGCCGGCGTCGGCCCGTGCCAGGCGCAGGCGCTGCCGGCCACGCCGGGCGGCACGGTGGCCGAGCAGCGGCAATGGCTGTTGGAACAGGTGCGCATCGGCGAAGCCAGCGGCCGCCAGGGTCTGATCGAAGACGCATTGGCGCGGCTGCGCATGCTGGCCCCGGATGACCGCAGCACGCTGTTGGCGATCCTGGAAGTGCAGCTGTCGCAGCAGAAGATGGCCGACGCCGATGCCACCCTGCAGCGCCTGCGCCAGCTGGGGGCGGGCAGTCGTGAACTGGCCGCCGGCGAGCGCCTGTGGCGGGCCTACCGTGGCGATCTGCAGCAGGACCTGCAGCAGGCGCGCCTGTTCGCCGCCGGTGGCCGCAGCGACGAAGCACTGGTGATCTATCGCCGCCTGTTCAATGACGATCCGCCCGGGCTGCAGCTGGGCCTGGAGTACTGGCGCCTGCGCGGCGCGCAGGCCGATGGCCGCGCGCTGGCGATCCGCGAGCTGAGTGCGCTGGACCGCAGCTATCCCGGCAATACCGCGCTGCTGCAGACGTTGTCGCAGCTGCTGTTCGCCGCCGGTCGCGATGCCGAAGCGCTGGCCGCGCTCGAGCGCATGGGGCGCAATCCCGAAGCGCGCACGCTGGCCGCCGATGCCGAATGGGACTTCCTGCAGGACCAGCCGGCCGATGATGCCAACGTGCGCCGGCTGCAGGCCTTCATCACCCGCAATCCGAACTTCAACGACATCGCGCTGGTGCGCGAGCGCTATGCCGACCAGCACAAGCGGGTGAGCGACCCGGCCTGGCGTGCCGGCCTGCGCGGCCAGCAGTTGCTGGATCGTGAGCGCAATGCCGAGGCCGAGCGGGCCTTCCTGCAGGCCTTGCGTGGCTATCCGCGCGAAGCCGAATTCCTGGGCGGGCTGGGCATGGCACTGATGCGGCAGGGGCGCCGCGAACAGGCCATCAGCTATTTCCAGCGTGCCGTGCAGGCCACGCCGGCCGGTGACAGCACCGACAAATGGACCGACCTGCTGGCCAGTACGCGTTACTGGCTGCTGCTGGACCAGGCCGAAGCGGCACTGGCCAGTGGCAACGTGGACCAAGCGCAGGCGCTGTACGAGCGCGCGCGCCGCCAGCAACCCGGTGAGATCAATGCACAGCTGGGGCTGGTGGACGTGGCCGTGGCCCGTGGCGACGATGCCGGCGCCGAACGCCTGCTGCTGGCCGCGCAGCGCCGCGCCCCGCGCGATGCCAATGTGATCCGCAAGCTGGTGCAGCTGTACGGGCGCACCGATCCGCAGCGGCTGGAAAGCTTCATCCATTCGCTGCCGGCCGCACAGCAGAAGCTGTATGCCGAAGATCTGCGGCAACTGCAGATCAGCCGGCTGCGCGAGCGTCGCGAACAGGCGCTGGCCGCCGGCGACGCCGCCACTGCAATAAGCCTGGGCCAGCAGTTGCGCCAGGAACTGCCCGGCGATGCGTGGCTGGCCTTTGCACTGGGCAATGAACTGCGCAGCGCCGGCCGCGACGACGACGCCGATGCGGTGGTGGCCGACATGGCCGCGCGCAATGACAGCAGCGAAGCGCGCTATGCGCAGGCCTTGTACCTGTCCGGCAGCGACCGCCTGCCGCAGGCGCTGGCGGTGCTGGACAGCGTGCCGCGCGAGCGCTGGGACGAAGACATGCGTGCGCTGTCGCAGCGCCTGCAGCGGCAGCAACTGGTGGAACACCTGTGGGAGCTGCGCGCGCAGGGCCGCGAGCCGGAAGCCATCGCACTGCTGCAGCAGCAACCATCCAGCGCCGACAACAACCTGCTGCTGGCCGAATGGGCGCGCCTGCGCGGTGATGCGGCACAGGCACTGCATTACTACCAGCAGGTGCTGGCCGCGCAACCGGACAACGTCGATGCCCAGCTGGGCCAGGTGCAGGCGTGGATCGCGCAGGGCGATCTGCCGCGGGCACGCCAGCAGATGCACGACGCGCCGCCGCAGGTGGCCGACGATGCGCTGGGCCAGCAGCGGCAGTTGGCCGGCATCTGGACCGACCTGCATGAAAATGCGCGCGCGCTGCAGATCCTGCGCGGGCTGCTGGCGCGCAAGACCGAAGCCGATGCGCAGTCCTGGCGCGATGCGGCGCGGCTGGTGCGCGCCGATGATCCAGAGCAGGCGCTGGACATGTACGCCCAGGCCATGGCCGACAACGGCCTGCTGGCCCCGGCGCAGGCCACGCCGCGCGACAACCGCGCGCTCACCCTGGCCAGCCGCCAGACCGAGGGCGATGACTGGCTGCGCAGCAGCCTGCGCAGCGACGTGGACACGCTGTACCAGCAGCAGAACCCGACGCTGACGGTGATGCAGGATTCCGGCCGCCGCAGCGACGGCACGCCGGGCCTGTCGCGGCTCTCGCGTGACACCCGCATCGCCCATCTGGATGCACCGTTTGCCGGTGGCCTGGGCTGGGCGCGCATCGAGCAGGTGCACTTCGATGCGGGCCGGTTCCAGACCGGCGACGATGGCACCTTCGACGAAGATTTCGGCAGCTGCGATCTGGATCTGCTGCAGGCCGATGGCACCGCGCTGCGCGCGCCCGGCTGCAGCCGCTACGTGCACCAGCGGCGCAATTCCGGTGCCGGTTTCGCCGTGGGCTGGCGCACGCTGGACGACCGCTGGAACATCGACCTGGGCCACACCCCGTCCAACTACGTGGTGGGCAACTGGCTGGGTGGGGTCACCTTGAACGGTGACCTGGGCCGGCTGGGCTGGGGCGCCACGGTGTCGCGCCGGCCGATGACCAATTCATTGCTGTCCCAGGCCGGCGCGGTCGATCCGCGCAGTGGCATTGCCTGGGGCGGGGTCACCGCCAATGGCGTGACCTTCAGCCTGGGCTACGACGAAGGTGGCCGCAACGGTGTCTGGTCGAACTGGAGCTGGCACCGCCTGACCGGTCGCAACGTGGAAGACAACACCCGCGCGCGGGCGATGGCCGGCTGGTACCACAAGCTGATCCAGCGGCCGGACATGCGCCTGGACGTGGGCACCACGGCCATGTACTGGCGTTACCAGAAAGACCTGGGCGGCTATTCGCTGGGGCAGGGCGGTTACTACAGCCCGCAGCGCTATGCCTCGCTCAGCCTGCCCGCCAGCTTCGCCTGGCGCAGCGACAACTGGTCGCTGCGCGTGGATGCGTCCTTCAGCGTGTCCAGTGCGCGCACCGCGTCCATCAGCCGCTATCCCGACCAGGCCCTGATCGAGCGGGTGATCGCCCAGCTGGAGCCGCAGTACGGCCCGCTCACGCTCGACCCGGATGGCCTGTACACCAGCAGTGGTCGCAGCAGCGGTACCGGCTCGCGCCTGTACGCGGCGGTGGAACGGCGCCTGGGCGACCACTTCGTACTGGGCGCGGCCGGTACGCTGCAGCGCAGCCGCGATTTTTCGCCAAATACCTTCCAGCTCTATCTGCGCTATACGCTGAAGCCGTGGCAGGGCAACCTGCCGTTGCCGGTGTCCCCGCTGGTGCCCTATGGCGAATTCCGCTGATCCGCAGCGCCGCCGCCTGCTGCAGGTGGCCGCGACCCTGCCGCTGCTGGCCCACGTGGGCGCGCAGGCACAGACCGCGCCTCGCTGGCCGGCCTGGCAGGTGCTGCAGGCCAGCAGCCTGAGCCACGACGGGCGCATGATCGACCGCAGCCAGGACGACCAGCGCACCACGTCCGAAGGGCAGTCCTATGCACTGTTCTTTGCCCTGGTGGACAATGACCAGGCCTTGTTCGACCGGGTGCTGGGCTGGACCCAGGACAACCTGGCCGGCGGTGACATGGCCGCGCGTCTGCCGGCCTGGCTGTGGGGGCGCGATGGCAAGGGCGGCTGGCGCGTGCTGGACGACAACCCCGCCTCCGATTCCGATCTGTGGCTGGCCTACGCGCTGCTGGAAGGGGCGCGGTTGTGGCGGCGCCCGGCATTGCAGGTGATCGCCACCGGCATGCTGGCGCAGGTGCGTGCACGCGAGATCGTCGAACTGGACGGGCTGGGACCGATGCTGCTGCCGGGCCCGCAGGGGTTCATCGAAGACGATGCCACGCGGGTCAATCCCAGCTATCTGCCGCTGCCACTGCTGCGGCGCTTCGCCACCGTGGACAAGCAGGGGCCGTGGCAGGCGTTGGCCCGCAACACGGTGGCGCTGCTGCAGCAGACCAGCCCGCACGGCTTCGCGCCGGACTGGGCGGCCTGGCGCAAGGGCGCGTTCGTGGTGGACCCGGTGAGGGGCCCCGTGGGCGGCTACGATGCCATCCGCTGCTATGTCTGGGCCGGCATGACCGCAGCGCGCGACCCGCTGTTCCGGCCGCAGCTGCAGGCCTTGTCTGGCCCGCTGGAACGCCTGCGCAGCGGCGGCGCGATGTGGGAAAAGGTGGATACCCGCAGCGGGCAAGGGCAGGGCGAAGGCAACTACGGGTTCCGTGCCGCGCTGCTGCCGTACCTGCAGGCGCAGGGCGAAACGCAGCAGGCGCAGGCGTTGTTGGCCAGCCTGCCAACGGTGGAACAGCAACGCAGCGCCGAACCGGCCTACTACGCGCAGATGCTTACCCTGTTCGGCCGCGGCTGGATGGAAGGCCGCTGGCGCTTCGCCGCCGACGGCCGTCTGCAGCCGCGTTGGTAGGGGTTGAAACGCGGGGTCAGAGCCCTTTGCGCTGCAAAGGGATCTGACCCCAGCCGCAACCGACGGGGTCGGATCCCGTTGCGCAGCAACGGGCTCTGACCCCATTCAAGGGTCATTCCAACGCGTAGCGCAGCACGAACAGCACCGCCACCAGCCACACCGCCGGGTGCACTTCGCGCCAGCGCCCGGTACCGGCCTTCAGCGCGGCATAGGCAATGAAACCAAAGGCCAGGCCATTGGCGATGGAGTAGGTGAACGGCATGGCCAGCGCACACAACGCCGCCGGCACCGATTCGGTCAGATCGCTCCAGTCCACTTCCACCAGCTCGCGCAGCATCAGCCCGGCCACGAACAGCAGGGCAGGGGCAGTGGCATAGCCGGGCACCATCGCCGCCAGCGGCGAGAACAGCAGCGCGGCCAGGAACAGCGCCGACACCACCAGCGCGGTCAGGCCGGTGCGGCCGCCCACCTGCACGCCCGAGGCGCTTTCGGCGAAGGCGGTGGTGCTGCTGGTGCCCAGCAGCGAGCCCGCCACGATGGCCGTGCTGTCGGCCAGCAACGCGCGGCCGAAGCGCTTGGGCGCGCCCGGCAGCTTCAGCAGGCCCGCACGCCCGACCACGCCGTACAGCGTGCCGGTGGCATCGAACACTTCCACCAGCACGAACACCAGCACCACCTGCAGCAGCACCGCAATCGGCGCGCCGCCGTCGTGGTGCAGCAGGCCGGGAAGATCCAGCTGCAGGAAGGTGGGGGCCAGGCTGGGCGGCAACGACACCAGCCCCTTGAACTGCACATCGCCCAGCGCCCACGCCACGGCGGTCACCGCCAGGATGCCGATCAGGATCGCACCGCGCACGCGGCGTGCTTCCAGGATCGCAATCAACAGGAAGCCGCCCAGGGCCAGCAGCGGCGGCGCGGTATTCAGCGGGCCCAGCGCCACCAGCGTGTCTTCGTTGGCAATGATCACGCCCGACTTCTGCAGCGCGATGATCGCCAGGAACAGACCGATGCCGGCCACGATGGCCGAGCGCAACGACGAGGGAATGCCGGCCACCAGCCAGGCGCGCACGCCGGTCAGCGACAACACCAGGAACACCAGACCGGAAATGAACACCGCTGCCAGCGCCTGCTGCCACGGCAGACCGGCGGCACCGACCACGGTGAAGGCAAAGAACGCGTTCAGGCCCATGCCCGGGGCCATGCCCACCGGGAAGTTGGCGGCCAGCGCCATCACTGCCGAACCCAGCGCCGCCGCCAGGCAGGTGGCAACGAACACCGCGCCGGCATCCATGCCCGTGGTTCCCAGGATTTCCGGGTTGACGAAGACGATGTAGGACATCGTCAGGAAGGTGGTGACACCGGCCAGCAGCTCGGTGCGCACGGTGGTGCCGTGCTGCTGCAGCTGGAACAGGCGTTCGAACAGGGACATGGGGGTACTCACAACAGTGGGCGTCACCACCAACGGTGGTGACCTACCGAAAGAGAAAGGCCGCGCGAGCGCGGCCTTTCCGGTTGCCTTATTTCAGCGCCTTGAAGCGCAGGCGCTTCGGCGCGGCGTCGTCGCCCATGCGGCGGCGCTTGTCTTCTTCGTACTCGCGGTAGTTGCCCTGGAAGAACTCCACGTGCGAATCGCCTTCGAACGCCAGGATGTGCGTGGCGATGCGATCCAGGAACCAGCGGTCATGCGAGATGACGAAGGTGTTGCCCGGGAATTCCAGCAGCGCATCTTCCAGCGCACGCAGGGTTTCGATGTCCAGGTCGTTGGACGGTTCGTCGAGCAGCAGCACGTTGCCACCCTGCAGCAGGGTCTTGGCCATGTGCAGGCGGCCACGCTCACCACCGGACAGCGAACCGACCATCTTCTGCTGGTCCTGGCCCTTGAAGTTGAAGCGGCCGATGTAGGCGCGCGACTGGATCTCGATGCCGTTGATGTTGAGGATGTCCAGGCCGCCGGCGATTTCCTGGAAGACGTTGTGGTTGCCCTCCAGCTTGTCGCGGCTCTGGTCGACATAGGACAGCTTCACGGTCGGGCCGACCACGATTTCGCCCGAATCCGGCTTTTCCTGGCCGGTGATCATCTTGAACAGGGTCGACTTACCGGCACCGTTGGGGCCGATGATGCCGACGATGGCGCCGGCCGGCACCAGGAAGCTCAGGTCGTCGAACAGCAGGCGGTCGCCGAACTTCTTGGAGACGTTCTTGAACTCCATCACCGCATTGCCCAGGCGCTCGCCCGGCGGGATGAAGATTTCATTGGTCTCGTTGCGCTTCTGGTAATCGACCGACTGCAGCTCTTCCAGGCGGGCCAGACGGGCCTTGCCCTTGGTGCGGCCGCCCTTGGCGTTCTGGCGCGACCACTCCAGTTCCTTCTGGATCGCCTTCTGGCGAGCCTTTTCCTGGTTGTCTTCCTGCTTCAGGCGCTCATCCTTCTGGGTCAGCCAGTCGGTGTAGTTGCCCTTCCACGGAATGCCGCGGCCGCGGTCCAGTTCCAGGATCCACTCGGCGGCGTTGTCCAGGAAGTAGCGATCATGGGTGACGGCCACCACGGTGCCGGTGTAGCGCGCCAGGAACTGTTCCAGCCATTCCACCGACTCGGCGTCCAGGTGGTTGGTCGGTTCGTCGAGCAGCAGCATGTCCGGCTTCTGCAGCAGCAGGCGGCACAGCGCCACGCGGCGCTTTTCACCACCGGACAGCTTGCCCACGATGGCATCCCACGGCGGCAGGCGCAGCGCATCGGCGGCCACGTCCAGCTGGTTTTCCAGGGTGTGCGCGTCGCCGGCGGCCAGGATCGCCTCCAGGCGCTCCTGTTCCTTGGCCAATGCGTCGAAGTCGGCGCCTTCCTCGGCGTAGGCGGCGTACACCGCTTCCAGCGCGGCCTGGGCCTGCAGCACTTCGCCCACGCCTTCCTCCACCGCTTCACGCACGGTCTTGGTCGGGTCCAGTTCCGGTTCCTGCGCCAGGTAGCCGACCTTGATGCCCGGCTGCGGACGGGCTTCGCCCTCGAAATCGGTGTCCACGCCGGCCATGATCTTCAGCACGGTGGACTTGCCGGCGCCGTTCAGGCCCAGCAGGCCGATCTTCGCGCCCGGGAAGAAGGACAGCGAGATGTCCTTGATGATCTGCCGCTTGGGCGGGACCACCTTGGACACGCGGTTCATGGTGTAGATGTATTGCGAGGACATGAGGTCTCCGTAGGGGCGCGGCCCTGCACCCGTCCGTCAGCGGGAAGATCCCGGACGACAGCGGGCGCAGACTGAAATGGAATACCGCCAATTATAGCCGGAACCGCCTGTTCCCCGCGCCGCCCTTGGCCCCCGGGGCTGGCCGCTGCCTGAATACTGCGTCACATCCTGCGAATCGGAACCGTTTCCAGCCAATATCCGTTCAGACGCAATGCGCAAGATTGGCCTCACCACCCACCGAGCAGAGGTTTCTCATGCGCATCAACCGAATCATGGCCGGAGCCGTGGCCTCTGTTCTGGCCCTGGGCGCGGTCGCCCCGGCGTTTGCCGACAACGACCACCGTGACCGCCGCGAGTGGCGCGAAGACCGCCGTGACGACCGTCGCGAGTACCGCCACGACGTGCGCGAGGCCCGTCGCGACTACGAACGTGATCGCCGCGATGCCCGCCGCGACTGGCGCCACGACCATGGCTACCGCCCGGCACCGCCGCCGCCGCGCGTGGTCTACCGCCATGGCCCGGGCCCGGGCTACGGCTGGCAGCGTGGGCACCGCTACCGCGATTACTACCGTGGCCCGATCTACGTGGTGAACGATTACCCGCGTTACCACCTGCGTCGCCCGCCGTATGGCCACCACTGGATCCGCGACGACCGCGGCAACATGCTGCTGGTGGCCGTGGCCACCGGCATCATCGCCGACTACATCATCAACAACCGCTGATGCAGCAACGGGGTCGGAGCCCT
The DNA here is from genome assembly GCF_003086875.1 of Stenotrophomonas sp. ZAC14D2_NAIMI4_6. Lineage (NCBI taxonomy): Bacteria > Pseudomonadati > Pseudomonadota > Gammaproteobacteria > Lysobacterales > Lysobacteraceae > Stenotrophomonas > Stenotrophomonas sp. ZAC14D2_NAIMI4_6. Next base: position 725,237 of record NZ_CP025996.1, read on the forward strand.
TCCCTGCGGGAAGGAGTCCGACCCCACCAGCCCGGGGTCGGATCCCTTCCGCAAGGAAGGGCTCTGACCCCACAGCCCCGGGGTCGGACCCTTTTCCAGCGGAAAAGGCTCCGACCCCTTTCAGCACTTAGAACGCCACCGACAGATCCAGCTGTGCGCCGACATCGCGCTGGCCATCACCGCGCTGCCCCTGCATCTGCAGCGACAGACGGCTGTTGTCGGTCGGGCTGACCGCCACGCCCAACTGGGCCAGCGCACTGCGGCGGGCCAGCGGTGCGGCGGCAATGCCGAAGTCCTGCGTACCTTCCACGAAACGCGCGGTGGCCTGCGGCAGGCGATCACCGCCGGCCAGCTGCCAGCCCACGCGCGCGGTCAGCGCCGCACGGTCACGCTGGCCGCCACTGATGTCCCAGTCCGCGCGCAGCGCGGCCAGGCCGGTGCGGTAGCGGGCGGTTTGGCCATCCAGCTGCAGGGCACTGTGCCCGCCGTGCTCCTGGGCGCCGTCGCTGCGCAGCCGCACCTGTGCCAGTTCCAGTTCCGGGGTCAGTTGCAGGCGCGGACCGCCGAAGGTCCAGCCAGCACGCAGGAAGGCGGTGGTGCCGGTGGCGTCTTCGCGCGCGGCCAGGCCTTCGGACAGCGTGCTGCCCACCTGCGCGGTGCGGGTGCTGTCGGTGCGGTAGTCGGCGCGGCTGACGCCCGCACGCAGGCTCAGGCCCTGCCAGCGGTACTGGCCGTAAACGCCGTACTCGGTGCTGTCGGTCTCGGCGCGTGCATCGCGCTGGGCCAGGCGGCTGACCAGCTGCTGCTGGCCTGCGGCCACGCCCAGTTCCAGTGCATCGCCGAACATCCAGCCAGCGCCGGCCATCAGCCCGTGCTGCGAACTGCGCAGCCCGGCGTTCTGCGCGCTGGCATCGGTACGCCGCTGGCTGCTGCTGCCGGCCACCCAGGCGCGCACGCCCGGGGCGATCTGCCCGGCCATCGCCGCACCATCCAGATGGCGGTCAATGCCATCATGCAGGAAGCGGTTCTGCAACAGGGCGCCGCGGCTGGCCGCATGGATCTCGCCGGACAGGCTGTCGAACGCCGGCACCACATCGGCCACGTCCAGGCGCACCACCGCGTCATAGACCGCGTTGCCATCGCCCAGCGCTTCCACTGCGCCGGCCACGGCCTTCTGGTTGTCGTTCACCACAACGTCCGGGAAGGCCAGTTCGATGTCCGGCATCGCGATGTCGTTGCGGGCCAGGGTCAGGTAGACGTTGCTGGCGTCGTAGTCCAGGGTCGGGCTCAGGAAGGCGAGGGTGGTGGAGACACCCGAGAACGTGCCCTGCACGCCCTGTGCGGCGCTCAGGATCGTGTAGCGGGTACGCGGCGACCAGTCGCCATTGCTGGCCAGGGCCAGCGTGTTGCCGCCCTGCAGGGTGGCCGTGCCACCGACCAGCACGCGGTCACTGCCGCCGTCGGCGCCCATATCCAGCAGGTAGCGCGAGCCGTTTTCCATCAGCAGGTTGCCGGTCATCGACAGCAGGTCGTAGCTGCCGGTGGCGCCGGTCACGCCCGGGGCCAGGCTGGCATTGCTGCGGATGATCACGTTGCCCAGTTCACCGGTACCGGTCAGTTCGGTGCCGGCGGCCATGTCGACCAGGCCACCGATGCTGCCGCGCACTTCCATGGCACCGGCCTGCACGCGGGTGGTGCCGGTAAAGCCACTGCTGTCGCCCAGCAGGGTCAGCAGGCCCGCGTCCAGCTTGACCACATCACCGGCGCCGGACAGCACATTGGCGAACACGGTATGGCCGTTGCGCTGCAGCTTCAGCGTCGCGCCCGAGGCCACGTCCACCGAACCGCGGATCGCGCCGTTGCCGGCCAGCACCAGCGTGCCCTGTTCCACCAGGGTGCCGCCGTTGTAGCGGTTGTCGGCGTAGCTGGTCAGCGTGCCGCTGCCGATCTTGCGCAGCGTACCGGCACCGGTCAGGGTGCCGCTGAACAGTGCATCGACCTGGTCGGTATCCAGCGTGGCAATGCCGTTCAACTGCATGTCCACGTTGCTGGTGAAGGCGGTGTTGGTGAAGTGCAGGGTGCCGTTGTCGATCAACACGCTGGCGCTGCCGCCGCCGCGGTAGATCTGCCCGCCGGCAAGGTTCAGCGTGCCTTGCGGGCCAACGGTGAGCGAACCGCTGCTGCCGCTGGCACCGCCCAGGCCCAGCACGCCGGCAACGTTCAGTACCGCACCGTCGCTCACCTGTACCGCGCCGCTGCCGAAGTTGCCGATGGTCAGGCGGCCGATGCTGGCCGAACTGCCTGCGTCGGCCAGGCGGAAGGTGCCGTCGCCCAGCGTGTTTTCGCCCACGCCCACATCGCCGGCGGTCAGCTGCGCGCCGTCCAGCACGTTCAGTTCGGCCACGCCATTCTGGCCCACGGCAATGTAGCCGGTGCTGGCGTGCGTGCCGGCGCCGCGCAGTTCCAGCACGGCATCGGAAACGCCGGCGGTGTGGCGCTGCTGGGCCAGCTGGGTGCTGCCCAGCACGGTCAGCGTCGCGCCGTCTTCAACCACCATGCGGCCGGTGCCGGTGAAGCCGATCAGCAGGTCGCTGTTGTTCAACCAGCTGGAACCGCTGCCGGTTACCAGTGCTTCGCCGTGGGCCACGGAGGCGTAGCTGCCCAGGCGCGCCACGCCGGTCTCGAAGCTGCCGCCGGCGCGTACGTTCACTGTGCCCGCGCCCTGTGCGCCCACGTGGATCAGATCGGTCGCGAAGCGCGAACCGGCATCGGCCACGGTCAGTACGCCGGTGCTGCCCAGTTCCGAGGCCACCCACGTGCCCTGCGCATTGTCCACTTCGCCCCCGTCCAGCACGTCCAGCGTGCCGTTGCCGAGGTGGCCGACGCCGATGCTGTTGTTACCGATCCACTTCGATCCCACACCGGTCACCGTTGCATGGCCGATCGAGCCGGCCTCGGCGGCGATGAAGATGGCGGTGCTTTCGAGGATGCCGCCATTGCGGATCAGCAGTTCGCCGCTGCCGGCGTGGCCGACGTCGATGCGCCAGGACACGGCGTTGGGCACATCCACCACGACTTGGGTCGGGCTGTCGATGTACGCGTAGTTTTCAACGGTCAGCTGCGGGGTGCCGTTGGTCCAGCCGCCCGGCGCGAACCAGGTGCCGTCCAGTACCGAGGGATCGCGCTCGGTGATGACCGTGGCCTGCGCGGCGGCCTGGCCGCTCATGGCCAGACCCACGGCCAGCGCCAGCAGCGAGGTGCAGGCCGCACGGCGGCGGGTGGAAGCAGTGGTGCGACGAACAGCCAGCGTCATTGCCGGCGAAGCCTGGTACGAATGGATCACGCGTGATTTCCCCTGTTTGGACAGGGCGTATCGGCCGCGGATCGGCAGGCTTTAGGTTGATGAATGAAAAAACATGAAATAGCAAGGAAGCCGGTCACGCTTCCTTGAATTGGGTGGCCGGGCCGCGCGAGGCGCCTGCGGGGCTGCCGGCACGCAGCAGGGCCAGCACATCATGCCATGTACGCCGCGCCAAGCCCCGTTGGCCGCGGTCGCCGCCGCCCCCCGGCGCGCTTACAATTACGGGCCCGCTGTCCCCCTACTGCCTGGAGTGACCGATGTTCCCGCGTGACGTCCGCATCGAAACCTACGATCCCGAACTGGCCAAGGCCATCGCCGCCGAAACCCAGCGCCAGGAAGACCACGTCGAGCTGATCGCCAGCGAGAACTACACCAGCCCGGCGGTGATGGAAGCCCAGGGCAGCCAGCTGACCAACAAGTACGCCGAAGGCTACCCGGGCAAGCGCTACTACGGTGGCTGCGAATACGTGGATATCGCCGAGCAGCTGGCGATCGACCGCCTGAAGCAGCTGTTCGGCGCAGACTACGCCAACGTGCAGCCGCACAGCGGTTCGCAGGCCAACCAGGCCGTGTACTTCGCCCTGCTGCAGCCGGGTGACACCATCCTGGGCATGAGCCTGGCCCACGGCGGCCACCTGACCCACGGTGCCAAGGTCAATGCCTCGGGCAAGCTGTTCAATGCCGTGCAGTACGGCGTGAACGACCAGGGCCTGATCGACTACGACGAAGTCGAGCGCCTGGCCCTGGAGCACAAGCCGAAGATGGTCGTAGCCGGTTTCTCGGCCTATTCGCAGGTGATCGACTGGGCGCGCTTCCGCGCCATCGCTGACAAGGTCGGCGCGTACCTGTTCGTGGACATGGCCCACGTGGCCGGCCTGGTCGCCGCTGGCGTCTACCCGAGCCCGCTGGAACACGCGCACGTGGTCACCTCCACCACCCACAAGACCCTGCGCGGCCCGCGCGGCGGCATCATCGTCGCCAAGGGCGCCGACGAAGACCTGGTCAAGAAGCTGCAGTCGGTGGTGTTCCCGGGCATCCAGGGCGGTCCGCTGATGCACGTCATCGCCGCCAAGGCCGTGGCCTTCAAGGAAGCGCTGGAGCCGGGCTTCACCGCCTACCAGCAGCAGGTGGTGAAGAACGCCCAGGCGATGGCCGGCACGCTCATCGCGCGCGGCTACAAGATCGTCTCCGGCGGCACCCAGAACCACCTGATGCTGGTCGACATGATCGGCAAGGACGTGTCCGGCAAGGACGCGGAAGCCGCGCTGGGCAAGGCCCACATCACCGTCAACAAGAACTCGGTGCCGAACGACCCGCGTTCGCCGTTCGTGACCTCGGGCCTGCGCCTGGGCACCCCGGCGGTCACCACCCGTGGTTACGTCGAACAGGACTGCGTGGACCTGGCCAACTGGATTGCCGACGTGCTTGACGCCCCGGCCGATGAAGCCGTCATCGCCCGCGTGCGCGACGCCGTCAGCGCGCAGTGCCGCAAGTACCCGGTCTACGGCTGATTGCCGCAGGGAAGGGCCGGGGTCGGATCCCTTTCCGAAGGAAAGGGCTCTGACCCCACCAGCCGACCCCGGGGTCGGATCCCTTCCCGCATGGGAAGGGCTCTGACCCCGCCAGCAGGAACCCCGCGCATGGACGAGCGCCGTCTCAAACACATCTACATCGCCCTGGCGGTGCTGTTCGGCCTGCCCAGCCTGCTGCTGGGCGCGGTCGGCGCCTTCATCGCCGCCATGATGGGCGTGTTCGCCTTCATCCGTGTGGACGCAGACAGCCTGCGCTTCGGCAGCGGCCTGCTGCTGTGGGGGCTGGCCGGGCTGTCGGGCCTGCTGGCCTGGGTGATGCTCAGTACATTCTGGCTGCGCGGGGGCTTCGCCGGCCTGCGCGCGGCCTGGTCGGGCTGGTGGTGGCAACTGGCCCTGGGCATGCTGGCCACGCTGCCGATGCTGGTGCTGGCACTGACCTATTTCTCCGAACTGGGCCTGACCGTATTGAACAGCCTGTTCGCCGGGCCCTCGTTGCTGGTGCCGGCGACTGTGCTGTTCTGGCTGCGCTGGCTGGGCCCGGCATCGTCCGCCGCGCAGGGCCGCGACCATGCGTGAGCGCACGCATCGGCGCATCTACATTGCGCATGGCCTGCTGCTCGGGCTGCCCGCGCTGCTGGCCGGCGGCCTGGTGGCGGGCTTCGGGGTCTATACCTTCCTCACCCGCAGCGCCTTCATGCGCGGCGACGAGGGCACCGTGCTGTTCCTGTGGTCGGCGTCCGGCCTGGCGGGCCTTGTCGGCTGGCTGTGGCTGAGCGTGTGCTACCTGCGGCAGGGCCGCCGGGCATTGCGGCACACCCACGCGCTGCCGTGGATCGGGCTGGCGCTGGGCGGGCTGGCGGCGCTGGGCGTGGTGGGCTACATCGGGTTTGCCTGGGCCACCGGCAGCCCATGGCAGGTGCTGGGCTACCTGCTGCTCGGGCCGCCGCTGCTGGTGCCGGCAGCGCATCTGGCGTGGTTGCGCTGGGGCGCGACCGACGCTGTGTGACGGGTGGTTGGACGTTTCAAAGAAATTGCATGGTGTGCTGCAGGCGTCAGGACTAGGGTCTTCCGAGCTACTGAAAGGAGCCCCCGATGCAATCCTGGCGCCGCCGACACGGCCTCTACCTGTTTCTCCACAGCCTTCTTTTTTCCATTCCCTGCGCGTTGGCCGGATTGTTGGGTTCGCTGCTGCTGCTGCTGGGGGTATGGGCGCAGGGCGGTGACAACAGCGCAGTTCTTGGATTGCTTGCGCTGTGGGGTCTGCTGTCTGTGACGGCGATCCCACCTGTTTACCAGCTCGTAAACACGTGGCAGCTGCGCGGACCGGATGGATTGAAGCCCGCCGCGCCAGTGCTGGGGACGCTCTTTCTAGTGTCAGCTGCTCAGGCTGTGTCCGCGTTGGTGATAACAGTTTCAAGTCTTGGAGTGCATCCGATACTGCTGATATTGGCAATCGGTTGGGGGGCTCCCTGGATCAGCCTCGCCTGTCACCTCCGATGGCTGTCGAAAGCCAGCGGGGGCCCGTGACGTAAAACGGAATTTGCTGCGTGGGCCCTTCTCAGGTACCTTTGCGACGCTGCCATGACCGTGGCATCTAGGTTGCCCCCTGAGCCAGGCGTTTCATGCATTGCCCCTTCTGCCAACATGCCGATACCCGCGTCATCGATTCGCGCGTCTCTGAAGACGGCGCGACGATCCGCCGTCGGCGTGAGTGCGAGGCCTGCAACGAACGTTTCAGCACGCTGGAAACCGTCGAACTGAAGCTGCCGGCCATCGTCAAGAGCGACGGCACGCGCGAGGCATTCGACCAGCGCAAGGTACGCGCCGGCTTCGACCGCGCGCTGCAGAAGCGCGCGGTGCCGGAAGAAAAGATCGAAGCGGCGGTGCGCGCGGTGGTGCATCAGCTGCGCATCAGTGGCGAGCGCGAAGTGCCCTCGATCAAGGTGGGCGAGTTCGTGATGAACGAACTGCGCAAGCTCGACCATGTTGGCTATGTGCGCTTCGCTTCGGTCTACCGCAGCTTCGAAGACGTGGCCGATTTCCGCGAGGAGATCGAGAAGCTGGAACGCGACCTGCCGTCCAGCACCGAACAGCTGCAGCTGCTGGGCGATGTGATCGCCCTGACCAAGAAAAAGAAAGGCTGACGCCCCGGTAGGTGCCAACCTTGGTTGGCACGGAGGCGCCCATCCACTGGTGGGTGCCAACCGTTGGTTGGCACGATGGCGTGCATCCACACCGACGGCGTTACCATGGCGCCATGACCACTCCGTTCTCCGCCCTCGACCACCTGCACATGGCCAACGCACTGCGCCTGGCCGAGCGTGCCGCTTACACTACCCGCCCCAATCCGATGGTCGGCTGCGTCATCGCCCACGGCGAGCGCGTGGTCGGGCAGGGCTGGCACCAGCGTGCCGGCGGCCCGCATGCCGAAGTGTTCGCGCTGCGCGAAGCGGGCGACGAGGCGCGTGGCGCTACCGCCTACGTCACCCTGGAACCCTGCGCACACTACGGCCGCACGCCACCGTGTGCGCTTGCGCTGATCGAAGCGGGTGTATCGCGCGTGGTCGCTGCCATGCGCGATCCGTTTCCGCAGGTCGATGGCGGTGGCTTCGACCTGCTGCGCGCGGCGGGCATTGAAGTCGCCGAAGGTTTGATGGCCGCGCAGGCGCGCGAATTGAACAAGGGCTTCCTGTCGCGGGTGGAGCGCAACCGCCCGTGGCTGCGGGTGAAGCTGGCCGCCAGCCTGGATGGCCGCACCGCGATGGCCGATGGCACATCGAAGTGGATCACTGGCGCGGCCGCACGCGAAGACGTGCAGCACTGGCGCGCACGCGCGGGCGCCATCCTGACCGGTGCCGACACCGTGCTGGCCGACGACCCGATGCTGACCGTGCGCCTGGCCGACACCGAGGTGCTGCCGCCACTGCGCGTGGTGCTGGATTCGCGCCTGCGCTCGCTGGAGTGCAGCCGCGTGCGCGAGGGTGGGGCGCCAACGTTGTACCTGCACGATGCGGCGGTGAGCGCACCGGATGCAGCCGATGCCGAGTTCGCCAGTGTGCCCAGCGTGGATGGGCGGTTGGATCTGGGCGCCGTGCTGGCGCTGCTGGCCGAGCGCGGCATCAACGAAGTGCATACCGAAGCTGGTGCCACCCTGGCCGGTGCGCTGCTGCGCGGCGGCTGGGTGGATGAGCTGCTGCTGTACCAGGCGCCAACGCTGCTGGGTGACAACGGTCGACCGCTGCTTGCTGGCCTGGGCATCGACGCGATGGAGCAGCAGCGTCGCTTGCGCGTGGTCGATCAGCGCCAGGTGGGCCAGGACCTGCGGTTGCTGCTGCGCGCGTGACACTCCGGTGGGCGCCGACCTTGGTCGGCGCTGGGGCGCCCATCCACGCATGGCGTGGATCTACTCGTCTTCCAGCAGCGCCATCGGCACCGTCGATTGCAGTACCTGTGTGAGCGACACACAGCGCCCGAGCAGCTGCAGCCAGCGGCCGTCATTATTCGGGCAGCAGCAGACGCTCCACCCACACGTGCAGCGGGGGCAGATCCTGCGGTATCCAGGGATCGCTGTCGCTGTTGCGTGCCAGGATCACCTGATGGGTCTGTGCGCGGCTGGGCGCGTGCTGCAGGCGGGTGATGGCCGCGCGCACATCCGACAGCGCATCGTGCTCGCTATCTGCACCGGCCGGCGCAGCATCGCCCTGCGCGGCCAGATCGGGCATCTGGCAGGTGTAATCAACAATGGCGATCTGCAGGCCGTCGTTGTCCCGGCGCTCGCTGCCCGTGCTGCGGCAGTGGGTCTGCTGCAGTGCCAGCGCGATCTGCCGTGACAGCTCGCGGCCCAGCCGGGTGCGCGCATCGTCAGCCGGCGTATCGCCCAGCACCACCCGGTCCACTGCATCTTCCCAGCGTTCATTGCGCAGCGGCGCGCCCGTCAGCTGCGAGACCTGCGCGGCGGCGTCTGCATCGCCCTCCAGCATGAAGCGCGCGAACAGGTCAAAGCTCTGTTCCGCCGTGGGAAGCGCAGGCTGCGCGGACGCAGAGAAAGCCATGAACAACAGGGCAAATGGCAGGCGTGGCAACGGGCAGACTCCGTGACGGGAAAAGATCGGGCGCGGCATCAGTCCGCATCGTCGGGCAGGTGTTCGTTCCATTCGAAAATGGGGGCCAGTAGTGTGGCCGCCAGCCCCCATCGATTCAGCGCCGACACGTCACGCGCATTCGTCGGTCCACATCATTTCGGCCACCGGGCGCAGTGCCTTGCATTCCTGCGTCATTGCCTCGGCCGACTGCACCTGCGCCTTGGCCTTCAGTTCCTCGGCCATGGCATCCACGCCGCTGATCTGGTCCGGGGCGATCTTCGCCACGCAGCTGCGGTGCTGCTGCAGCAGCAGGTCGCAGCCCGGTACGCCGGTCACCTTCGGTGCATCGGCAGCGGCGGCGTCCTGCATCCATTCGTCGAACGGTGCCAGCGCGCCCACCACCGGGCCGATCAGATCGTCGAAGTTGGCGCTGTACCAGAACGCGCCGTCCTTGGCCGTGTACAGCTTCAGGCTGCCGGTGATCGGCTGGCGCGGGCCGCTCTGCAGGGCTTGGGTGTAGGCCTGGGTGAAGCGGATGCGCGTGGCCGGGGTGCCTTCGGCCAGGCTTTCGGCGAACAGCGGGCGCACGCTGGACAGATCCACCGCCTGGCAGCGGAACTGCACCGTGGCGATCTTCTGGTCATCCACGTATTCGTTGTCTTCCACCTGGCTGCCGGTGGCGCGGCACTGCGAACCCTGCAGGGCCTTGGCGTACATCGCCTCGGCGGCGGCCGGGTCGGCCTTGGCGCCAGCGCCAGCCAGCACCACCTGCCACGGTTCGGCCAGCGCCTTGGCCAGCGCACCGGCCGGCGGGCTCAGCGCGTCTTCGCCGTCGAAGGCCGGCTTCAGCGCTTCGTTCAAGCGGACGGTGGCCGCCGTGTCATCTTCCAGCAGGGCGCGCGCGTACAGGTCGAAGGTCTGTTCGGGGGTCAGCGCGGCCGGGGCGGCGCCGGCCAGCAACGGGGTGCCGATCAGCGCGGTGGCCAGCAGGGTGCGAAGGGGGGTCTTCATGACGGATTTCCTGTTCCAGAGGCGCGCAAGCCTAGCCGATCCGCATGAAAAAAAACGGGCCCCTTGCGGGGCCCGTTCGATCACACGACGAGGATCGAGCAATCAGAAGCTGGCGCGCACGCCGGCGGAGAACTGGGTGACGTCGCGGTAACCGGCCACTTCGCCCACCAGACCCCAGGTCTTGGTGAAGTTGATCTGGCCGCCGACCGAGCCGACCCAGGTGCCTTCGAATTCATTGCCACCGTCCATGTAACCGGCCTTGATCCAGGCTTCGGTCATGCGCGACGGCTTGCCACGCAGGCCCATGGTGGCGCGCACCAGATTGGTGTGGTCCTTGCTGGTCAGGCGGCCGAAGTCCACGTCCTTCACGGTCAGCTCGGCCTGCTGGCGCACCCAGGCGATGTCGGCGGTGTAATCCACGCGGTCGCTGAAGGGCATGTGGTAGCCGATGCCCAGCTCGGGCTGGTTCAGTTCCAGCTTGAAGGTGCCGTAGGTGTAGTCGTAGGACTTGCTGGCGTAGTTCCAGGCGCCGAACACGTGCACCTGCTCGGCCAGCGCGATCGAACCGCGCAGGTAGCCGCCGTCGATCTTCGGATCATTCAGGTCGTCGTCGCTGGTCTTGAACTGGGTCCAGCCACCTTCAACGTAGGTGTAGCTCAGGGCTTCGGCCTGGGCCGACAGCGGGGCAACGGCCAGCAGGGCGGCCACGATCAGAATCTTGCGCATGGAAGTTCCTGTAAGAATTTCAGTCCATTGGCGGGATACCGTCGTGGCAGCCCGTGGCGACGTCATGTCGTCCGAACCGGGAGTTTAATGAAAAATTTACAGATTGCGAGCGACGCCCGTCACAGCTGGGGGCGGTGAGTGGGGCCCCCGTGGGGTCAGAGCCCATTGCTGCGCAATGGGATCCGACCCCAGGGGAACCCCGTTCAGTCTGGGCTGGTACACTAGGCGGGCCGGTTCGCCGGTACACAAACGTCTTCAGGGCGGGGTGCGATTCCCCACCGGCGGTAGGTGCGCAAGCACGAGCCCGCGAGCGCCCCGGCCCACGGCCGGGGGTCAGCAGATCCGGTCCAATGCCGGAGCCGACGGTATAGTCCGGATGAAAGAAGACGGTGCCACAGGGCCTTCGCGGCCCTGCGCCCGCCTGTTTGCCTTGCGGCGTTTTTCGCTCACTTTCCGCGGAGAACGTTACTTGTTTACTGGAATCATCGAAGGCGTCGGCCGTCTGGCCGCGCGCGAAGCCATCGGCGGCGATGTCCGCTTCACCTTCAACGTCGGCAGCCTGCCGTTCGACCACGTGCAGATGGGCGAGAGCATCGCCATCAACGGCGTGTGCCTTACCGTCATCGCGTTCGACGCCAGCAGCTTCCAGGCCGATGCGTCCACCGAGACCCTGGGCCTGACCACGCTGGGCCAGCTGGCCGAAGGCGCGGTCATCAACCTGGAACGCGCCATGCGTCCGACCGACCGCCTCGGCGGCCATCTGGTCAGCGGCCACGTCGATGGCCTGGGCCAGGTGCTGTCCATCCACGAAGATGCCCGTGCCCAGCGCTGGCGCTTTGCCGCGCCGGCGGCGCTGCGCCGCTATATCGCCAAGAAGGGCTCGATCTGCGTGGACGGGGTCAGCCTGACCGTCAATGAAGTGGACGATGAAGGCTTTGAAGTCGCGCTGATCCCGCACACCGTGGCCAATACCGCGTTCTCCGCCACCGGCGTGGGCAGCGCGATCAATCTGGAAATCGACCTGGTCGCTCGGTATGTCGAGCGGCTGTTGGGTGAAGGAGCCCGCGCATGAACTTCGCCCCCATCCCCGAGATCCTGGAAGACATCCGCCAGGGCCGCATGGTCGTCATCGTCGATGACGAGGACCGCGAGAACGAAGGCGACCTGATCATGGCCGCCGAGCTGGTCAAGCCGTCGGACATCAACTTCATGGTCACCCACGGCCGTGGCCTGGTGTGCCTGCCGCTGACCCGCACGCGCGCGGCCGATCTGGGCCTGGCGCCGATGGTGCAGTCCAATACCGCGCAGTTCCAGACCAACTTCACCGTCAGCATCGAGGCGGCTGAAGGCGTGACCACCGGCATTTCCGCCCATGACCGCGCCCACACCATCCGCACCGCGGTGAAGCCGAACGCGAAGCCGGCCGACCTGCACCAGCCGGGCCACATCTTCCCGCTGATCGCCCAGCCTGGCGGCGTGCTGACCCGCGCCGGCCACACCGAAGCCGGCGTGGACCTGACCATGCTGGCCGGGCTGGAACCGGCCGGCGTGCTGGTGGAAATCCTGAACCCCGACGGCAGCATGGCGCGCCGCCCGGAACTGGAAGTGTTCGCCCGCGAGCACGGCCTGAAGATGGGGTCCATCGCCGATCTGATCGCCTATCGCCTGGCCACCGAAAAGACCGTCGAGCGCGTGGACGAGCGCGAGATCGACACCGAATTCGGCCCGTTCAAGCTGGTCACCTACCGCGACCGCATCGCCCACGACCTGCATTTCGCCCTGGTGCGTGGCACCCCGGCGGCCGATACCCCCACCCTGGTGCGAGTGCAGGTGGAAAACCCGCTGGCCGACCTGCTGCACTGGCGCCGCGACGATTTCGGCGTGGCCGCCACCGATGCGCTGCGCGCCATTGCTGCAGAAGGCGCCGGCGTGATGGTGGTGCTGTCGGCCCCGCGCGACGGCGAAGCCCTGCTGGCCCGCCTGCGCCAGCAGCCGGCGCCGGTGGTGACGGGCAAGGACAAGGACGTGGGCCAGTGGCGCCGCAACGGTGCCGGCGCGCAGATCCTGTCCGATCTGGGCCTGGGCAAGCTGCGCGTGCTGGGTACCCCCCGCCGCCAGGTCGGCCTGGCCGGCTATGGCCTGGAAGTGGTGGAGACGGTGACCCTGTAAGGGGGGCCCGATGGGGTCGGAGCCCGCGGCGCGGGATCCGACCCCGGTAGCGCCGGGCCATGCCCGGCCGATGCCAGGCCCCCGCCAACCACGGCCGGGGCCCATCCACGCTAGAATTACCCCCTTATCGAACCCCCAAGCCGCTTATGAGCCACTACGAAGGCGATCTTCGCACCCCTGAAACGGCGCGCTTTGCCATCCTGGCCAGCCGCTGGAACGCCCGCATCACCGATGCGCTGGTCGCTGGCGCCCGCCAGAGCCTGGCCGGCAATGGCATCACCGAAGCCAGCATCGACGTGATCCGCGTGCCGGGTGCCTGGGAACTGCCGCTGGTGGCCGCGCGCCTGGCCGCCGCCCACGAACACGCCGCCATCCTCACCCTGGGTTGCGTGATCCGTGGCGACACCCGTCACTACGAACACGTGGCCGACCGCTGCGCCGAAGGCCTGATGCGTGTGCAGCTGGATTTCGGCGTGCCGGTGCTGAACGGCGTGCTGGCGGTGGAACGTGTTGAAGACGCCGAGGCCCGCGCTGGCGGCAGCCACGGCAACAAGGGTGAAGAAGTCGCACTCGCTGCATTGGAAATGGTCAACCTGCTGGAGCAACTGCCATGAACAAGAACACCCAGGGCAAGCCCTCCGGTAAACCCGTCCGCCGTGATGGCATCGATCCGGTGCTGCGTTCGCGCGCCCGCCGTCGTGCCGTGCAGGCCCTGTACGCCTGGCAGATTTCCGGCGGCAACGCACAATCGCTGATCGCCCAGTTCGCCCACGAACAGGCCCGCGAAATCGCCGATCTGGCGTATTTCGAAGCGCTGGTGCATGGCGTGCTGGACAACCGTCGTGACATCGACGAAGCCCTGGCGCCGTACCTGGACCGTGGCATTGAAGAAGTAGACGCCATCGAACGCGCCGTGCTGCGCCTGGCCGGCTACGAGCTGCGCTACCGCCTGGACGTGCCGTACCGCGTGGTCATCAACGAAGCCATCGAATCGGCCAAGCGCTTCGGTTCCGAGCACGGCCACACCTACGTCAACGGCGTGCTGGATCGTGCCGCCGTGGAATGGCGCAAGGTCGAATCGGGTCACTGATCCGGTTCTGCCCCTGGCGGATGCCCTGACACCGCCTCTGGTGGGTGCCCCGTCACCACCTCCGGTAGGTGCCAACCTTGGTTGGCACTGACGCCTGATATCGCCATTACCTCGGGAGCACGCCATGTCCCTGGCCGAATTCGCCCTCATCGACCGCATCCGCGCCCGCACCGTCGAGCGCGACGACATCGTGCTGGGCATCGGTGATGACGCCGCTCTGCTGCAGCCCCGTGCCAATGAGCAGCTGGTGGTCACCGCCGATACGCTCAACAGCGGCGTGCATTTCCCGGCCGAAACCCCGGCCTTCGATATCGGCTGGAAGACGCTGGCGGTCAATCTTTCCGATCTGGCCGCAATGGGCGCGCGCCCGGCCTGGTGCACGCTGGCGCTGTCGCTGCCGGAGACCAGCGAAGAATGGATCGAGGCTTTCGCCGATGGTTTCTTTGCACTGGCCGACCAGCACGACATCGCCCTGATCGGTGGTGATACCACCCGTGGTCCGCTGTCGCTGACGGTGACTGCCATGGGCCAGGTCGGCCGCGGCCAGGCACTGCGTCGTGACCGCGCGCAGGTTGGTGATGACATCTGGGTCAGTGGCACCCTGGGCGATGCCGCCGGTGCGCTGCGTCTGTGGCAGCAGGGCGCATTGAACGTGGCCACGGCCACGCTGCTGGCGGACTACGAGAGCCTGCGCCTGCGCCTGCTGCGACCGACGCCGCGGGTGACCCTGGGCCTGCGTCTGCGTGCGTTCGCGCATGCGGCGGTGGATGTGTCCGACGGCCTGCTGGCCGACCTGGGCCATATCGCCACGCGAAGCGCGGTGGCCGCGCATGTCGATGCCGATCTGTTGCCGGTTTCCAACGCGCTGCGTGAGTTGCTGGGGCGCGACGGTGCACGTGACTGTGCATTGCGCGGGGGGGATGACTACGAACTGTGCTTCACCGCCGCGGCCAGCCAGCGCGATGCGCTGCACTACCTGGCCGAATCGCTGGACCTGCCGCTGACCCGCATCGGACGTATTGCCGAAGGGCAGGGCGTGCATGTGGATGGCGAAGCCGCCGACGGCGGTTACCAGCACTTCGCCTGAGCGAAGACGCCGGGCATGGCCCGGCGCTACCGCGCTGTTGTGGTAGGTGCCAACCTTGGTTGGCATGCCGTCTCGTTCTGCATATGGTCTTGCGGCCATGTCAACCAAGGTCGGCATCTACCAGAAGCGGTGCAGCTTTCGCTCATGCTGCGTGCACTTGCAAACCGACATATTCGGCCAGCCCACGGCAGGCCAACAGCACGCCTTCTCGCACATCGTCGCCCACCTGTTGATCCGGATCGCCGTCCACGCGGACACGCTCGATGGCGTGCAGCAGTTCCAGCAGTAGTGTCAGCCCGGCATTGGCGCGGTCGAGGCGTGCCATCGCGACGCCATGGCCTTGGGTGCGGGTTTTCCAGGGCCACGGTCGCCCGTCGGCGGCTTCCACGTGGCGAATGCGCTGCAGGCAACCGAGCAGGGTGATGCCTTCGTCGGTCTGGGCGCTCATCGTGCTGCCCAACGTGGTTTCCAGCGCTTTGGCCAGGTCATCCGGCAGGCGTTCAACGGCATCGCCCAGAGTGGCGAACAGATAGGGATAGAGCGAAGAAGTCATGGCGGCATCCTTGTGCTGATGGCAAAGGGCCACCCTCACGCTGGGCGAGGGCGGCGGACGGTGCGTGGTTGCAATACCGGTGATTAGCGTCGCCAAATGCCGGCGGGCACGAGGCCCCCACGCACCGCCCGCCAAAGACGCGCGGACGGATTGCCTGCCGGCGCCGCTGAACAGAAAAGGCGGCGCCGGCAGGCAAGCGTAAACGACACTAATCAAACGGGATTGCAAGCCCGTGCCACCCGTTGTCGGTGGCGCCTCATGATGGGCACGAAGGTGCCGCTGTACCAATCAGAAAAGTTTCAAATTCGAAATTTCTGCAATCTGCATGCATGCGCAGCGTGGTCGTGCAGGATGAGGCGATTGCGTCAAATCTCGTGCAGCGTCCTTGTAGAGCCGAGCCATGCTCGGCTTACCGCGCGAAGCGCGGAATTCTTCGCGATCTGACCGGAGAGCAGCCGAGCATGGCTCGGCTCTACAGAAAGCGCATCGTGCACAGTGGAACGGCGCCGGATTGCTCCGGCGCCGTTTTTGTTTCATTACCAGCGGTATGCCACAGATAGATTGCCAGTTGCTTCGCGGTACCCACTATCACCGCGCATCACGCCGAAGCCACCCCAGGCACTGAAACCGGAACGGAATTCCACCCGTGCACCCGCGCTCAGTTCATAGCGGTTGCGCGGAATGCCGGCCTTCAGCACTTCGTCGTCAAAGGCGATGCCATTACCCGCGCCATCGCGGTACCAGTTGGCCGCCAGGTACGGGCTGACCGAGGCACCCGCGGCCGAGCGCGACTCACCCTGCAGGCGCAGGCCGGCGCGACCAGACAGGCCGTTGTTGCCCGCTGCACGCACCACCGTGCCGTTGGTTTCGGTATGCACATCCGTCTTCGCATCGGTGTAGACCAGCTGCAGCTCCGGCTGCAGGCTCAGCGCGGTGTTGCCGATCTGGCCGATGCCGAAGCGGTAGCCGGCTTCCACCGAGGACTGCCAGATATCCGAGTCGTAGCGTTCCTCGGCCAGGCCATCGCCCTGCACGCGGTTGCGGAACTGGCCGCGCTGCACGTTGGCATCCACATACAGCGCGTCGGTGCGCCAGTTGCCGTACACGCCCAGTGCGCCACCTTCCAATTCGCCACGCGCGCGGTAGCCGGTAACCTCCGACTGTGAGGTGGTGCGGCTGCGTGCAGCGGTGCCCATCACGCCGACGCGGCCACGGCCGTCATCGAACGCGCCCAGGTCCGCCCCCAGCTGCAGGCGCGCGCGCTGCACGCGCAGGTCCAGCTGATCGTCTGCGGCCGACCACCGGCTCTGCGTGCTGCCGATACTGGCCCAGCCGCTTACGCCCTCGGCGTCGGTGTGCTGACGTTCGGCTGCCGAATGACGCAGTACCTCGCGCAGCGCGAACTGGTTGGCCAGGTAGGCACCGGCCTCCGGGCGCAGCACCGGCGTGGGCGGATCGACCGGGTCCACCGGGTCGATCGGCTTGCACTCCGGCAGGGTGGGGTCTGCCACGCAGGGGTCCGGCGTGGTCGCCAGTTCCGAGCGCAGGTACCAGTTGCCGTTGGCATCCTTCACCAGGAAATACTCGTACTGGCCGCCGACCGCGCGGCCCATCAGGTCGAACTGCGCATTGGACGCGCCGCCGATGTCGATCAGCTCGATGCCGCGATCCGTTTTCGCACCGGCACCGCCGGCATTGAGCACACGCACATGGGCCTGGCCGTCGGCATCGCCGGCAATCACCAGCCTGTCGGTGGCCGAGGTGTCATCGCCCAGCGCAGTGTTGAACACCAGCGTGCCGCCCTGGCCGCTGAAGCTATCCAGCGCCAGCGTGTTGAACTGCGCGCCACTGCCCAGGCCCACGGTGCCGGTCGCGCCCAGGGCGAGGTGGCCAACGCTGCTGTCGCCGGTCATCAGCCAGGTGCTGTTCTGGTCGATGGACGCGGTGGTGACGTTGCTGAAGCGGCCGTCGATCTGTGCGTGGTTGCGCATGCTCACCGCCAGCAGGCTGTTGGGTGCTGCTGCCACGTCGCGGGTCACATCGCCGATGAGTCGAGCGTTGTCCACCGAGAAGTTGACCACAGTCCGGCCGTTGCTCGGCGAACTTGTAAGGCTGCCCACCCGTAGCAGGTGGCCGTCACCGCCGAAGAGCTGGGCGCCATTGACGACGTTGATATCGACGGTTGAACTGCCCAGCGCGGTGACACGTATGGCAGCGCCGCGCGTCGACTGCAGGGTGGACGCATCCACGTTCAGGATCGTGGTGCCACGCAGATCGGTGCGGCCGAGCAGATAGGCGGCATGGTTGTCGCCCTGCACATGCGAACCGTTGATCACGTCCGCCCGGCCCCCATTGCCCATACGAATGCCAACGCCGCGATTGAACGCGTTCGCATCAGCAGCGACCTCGCTTGCCCGAACCTCGGTGGAGTCGATCACTGCGCGGCCATGGCCATCCAGCATGTCGATACCGATCGTGCGCACCGGGTTGGGGGGGACACCGTGCTCCGGCGAGACCAGTACCCGACTGCCTTGCAGGTGCAGCGATGCCGCTTCCCCCATGATGATGCCGCCGCCGCGGACGGTGCTGTTCAGGGCCGTCAGCGTTGCGCTGTCGTGCAGTGCAAGGGCATAGGGATAGTTGCCGCCATCCTCGCCCTTGTCCACGGTGGCACCATCAAGGCGGACCACGGAGGTGTCACGGACCGTGATACGGAAGGTCGAGCCCCCGGTGACGAACAGCCGCGAGCCACTGCGCAGATTCCAGAATTCAGCTGGGTCATCCTGAAGGACTTCAGCGGATTCGTTGTCCAGGTTGCGTGCAATGGCAGTTAGCGGAAGTGCCAGCATCGCCAGCAGCAGGCCACGGGTGAGCGGGCGCATGCGCGGCGGCACACGAGGGGTGTGGGGGATCATCTGAGGTCCTTTGAGTGTGGAAGACGGCGAAGGCCGAGCCCGGTCCTGGCCGGGGGCGAAGTCTCCGCCGCTGCGCAGTGCGCTTCCATGCAACAAATCTGAAAATCGCGGAACTTCAACAGATCATCAGCGACAGTGTTCATGCTCAACCGTTACGACGACAGTTGATGACGGCTTCAACGCGAAGATGAGGCACTCGGCCAGCCGACCGGTGCCGCCGGTGACCTCGTATAGGGTGCGGAAGTGCGAATCACGACACCGTGCCCGGCGTTGTCCCCGGAGTCCGGGCTGGAGGCATGATGTCGAGTCGGGGTGGATCCCTCCCTTGGGCGGGAGAGGGATCCGACCCTAGAGCGCTTTACCAGCGGTACGCCACAGACAGATTACCGGTTGCCTCGCGATACCCACTGTCACCGCGCATCACACCAAGCCCGCCCCAGGCACTGAAACCGGAACGGAATTGCACCCGTGCACCCGCGCTCAGTTCATAGCGGTTGCGCGGAATGCCGGCCTTCAGCACTTCGTCGTCAAAGGCGATGCCATTGCCCGCACCATCGCGGTACCAGTTGGTCGCCAGGTACGGGCTGACCGAGGCACCCGCGGCCGAGTGCGATTCACCCTGCAGGCGCAGGCCAGCACGGCCCGACAGGCCGTTGTTGCCCGCTGCACGCACCACCGTGCCGTTGGTTTCGGTATGCACATCCGTCTTCGCATCGGTGTAGACCAGCTGCAGCTCCGGCTGCAGGCTCAGCGCGGTGTTGCCGATCTGACCGATGCCGAAGCGGTAGCCCGCTTCCATCGACGACTGCCAGATATCCGAGTCGTAACGCTCCTCGGCCAGGCCGTCGCCCTGCACGCGGTTGCGGAACTGGCCGCGCTGCACGCTGGCATCCACATACATGGCGTCGTTGGCCCAGTTGCCGTACACGCCCAGCGCGCCACCTTCCACCTTGCCGCGTGCACTGAAGCCGGTCACGTCCGAACGCGAAGTCGCGCTGCTGCGTGCGGCGGTACCCATCACGCCGATGCGGCCACGGCCGTCATCGAACACGCCGATATCCGCACCCAGCTGCAGGCGCGAGCGGTCCACGCGCAGGTCGAGCTGATCATCCACCGCGCCGAGCTTGCTCTGGGTGGCGTCCACGCGGGCCCAGCCACGGATGCCGTCCGCCGCAACGGCGCCGCCCTGACGATCGCGGTAGCTGTGGCGCAGCATCTGGTCCATCGCGAACTGGTTGGCCAGATAGGCGCCGGTTTCCGGGCGCAGGATCGGCAGCGGCGGCTCCACAGGGTCAACAGGGTCAACAGGATCGACAGGATCGACAGGATCGACAGGTTTGCACTCCGGCAGGCTCGGGTCCACCACGCACGGGTCTGGCACGGTGGCCAGCTCCGAGCGCAGGTACCAGTTGCCATTGGCGTCCTTCACCAGGAAGTACTCGTACTGGCCGCCCACGGCGCGGCCGACCAGATCGAACTGCGCGTTGGACGCGCCGCCGATGTCGATCAGCTCGATGCCGCGATCGGTCCTGGCGCCGGCACCACCAGCATTGAGCACGCGCACGTTGGCCTGGCCGTTGGCATCGCCAGCAATCACCAGCTTGTCGGTCAGCGAGGTGTCGTCGCCGAGCTGCGTGTTGAACAGCAGGGTGCCGCCGTTGCCGGTGAACTGGTCCAGGTTGAGGGAGTTGAACGCGCTGCCGTTGCCCAGCGCCACGGTGCCGCCGGCGCCCAGAGTGAGGTGGCCGACAGTGCTGTCGCCGGTCATCAGCCAGGTGGCATCGCTGTCGATGCTGGCCGTGGTGACGTTGAGGAAGCGGCCGTCGATCTGGGCTTTGTTGCGCAGGATCACGTCCAGGCTGCCGTTGGTGACGGAGGTCCGGTCGAAGGTGAGGTTGCCTGCCAGGCGCGAATCATCAACGGTGAAGTTCACTTCCGTAAGTGCACTGCTGGTGTAGTCAGCCCCCACCAGCAGTAGATTGCCGTCGCCACCGTCCAGATGAGCGTTGTTGACCACGGCGATGTCGTAGGTGTTGTCGGTCAGTGGCATCACCTGCACGGCGGCGCCGCGCCCGGATTGCAGCAGGGAGTCATCGACAGTCAAGCGGACAACGCCGGTTCCATTGGCTGCGCCCCACAGCAGGGCGCCCACGTTTGCACCGGTGACGCCGGAGCCGTTCACGATGTCGATCGCGCCCACCTGCAGGCGCACGCCCAGGCCGCTGGCGTACGGCGACGGTCCACCAGGGGCGTCCTGCACATCGATGCGGCTTGCGTCTATCCGCGCGTAGGGGTTGGCGCCGTTGGTGGTGGCAAGGTTGATCAGATCCACACCGATCGCCTTCTGGGTGGTGGGAACCAATTGGTTGGTGTGGACGATGACGCTACCGCTGACCAGCCGGGCCGATGCGCCCGGGCCATCCAACGTGATGCCCCCGCCGGTGAATCGGCTGCGGGTGGCATCCAGAGAGGCACTGCCATACAGATTGATGGCACTCTGGGAAGTGGCGGCCAGTCCCGTACGATGCACCTCTGCACCGTCCAGGATGATGGAGGAGGTGTCGCTGGCGGCGATCTGGTTGCTACGCGCGCCGGTCACAGTCAGCTTCGATCCGTTGATCAGGGTCCAGGCCTCGACCGGATCGCCAGCGACAACGTCGGCCGTCTGGCCATCAAGGTCCCCCGCCAGTGCGGCGGCGGCGGGCAGGGTCGCCAGCGCGATCAGCAGGCTGCGGAGGAGCGGGCGCACGGTGGGCCCGCAGGTTGAGCGGGTATCGGGGGCGATCTGCATGGATGAATCCTTGTGTCAGGGAGGGAGACACGCGCCACCACACCGGGCCAACCGTATTCAGGTCAGGAGCCGTATTGCCTCGGTTCCTGTGAAACTCCCGTGAGGATGGGGACTCAAAGCGATAGCACGTGTCTTTGTTGGCCGCAGTGTCACGGCCAGCGCTCCGCCATCCCATGCAAAAAGTTGCAAAGCGCGCTCAACACCCGGCATCGCTTCAGGCACTGTGCAGGACTGCGACACGGTGTCGCAGGTGCGTTGCAGCACGTTCATTCGCCGCGGATCGTATAGACGTGCCAGGTCCGGCAACACTTTGCCCGGGGTTGAGAATCCCGTGCGGGTCCAGTGCGGCCTTGATCGCGCGCATCGTTGCCAGCGTGGCCGGGGTGAACGCCTGCGCGATGAGAATGAAGGCTACGCGGAAAAATTTTGTAGAGCCGAGCCATGCTCGGCTTGCCGCGCAAAGCGCGGCACTCTTCATGATCTGATCGGAAAGCAGCCGAGCATGGCTCGGCTCTACAGAAAGCGCATCGCGCGTAGTGAAACGGCGCCGGGTGCTCCGGCGCCGTTCTCTTTCCATTACCAGCGGTAGGCCACCGACAGATTGGCGTTGGCTTCGCGATACCCGCTGTCACCGCGCATCACACCAAACCCGCCCCAGGCACTGAAACCGGAGCGGAATTCCACCCGTGCACCTGCACTCAGTTCATAGCGGTTGCGAGGAATGCCGGCCTTCAACACTTCGTCATCGAAGGCGATGCCATTGCCCGTACCATCGCGGTACCAGTTGGCCGCCAGGTACGGACTGACCGAGGCACCCACGGCCGAGCGCGATTAGCCTTGCAGGCGCAGGCCGGCACGGCCGGAAAGACCACTGTTGCCCGCCGCACGCACCACGGTGCCGTTGCTCTCGGTATGCTCGTCGGTCTTGGCATCGGTGTAGATCAGCTGCAGTTCCGGCTGCAGGCTCAGCGCGGTGTTGCCAATCTGGCCGACGCCGAAGCGGTAACCGGCTTCCACGGACGACTGCCAGATGTCCGAGTCGAAACGTTCCTCGGCCAGGCCGTCGCCCTGCACGCGGTTGCGGAACTGGCCGCGCTGCACGCTGGCATCCACGTACATCGCATCGTTGGCCCAGTTGCCGTACACGCCCAGCGCACCACCTTCCACCTTGCCGCGTGCACTGAAGCCGGTCACGTCCGAGCGCGAAATGGCGCTGCTGCGTGCCGCAGTGCCCATCACGCCGACGCGGCCACGGCCGTCATCGAACACGCCGATGTCCGCACCCAGCTGCAGGCGCGAGCGGTCCACGCGCAGGTCGAGCTGGTCATCCACCGCACCCAGCTTGCTCTGCGTGGCGTCCACCCGGGCCCAGCCACGGATGCCGTCCGCCGCCGCGGCGCCGCCCTGGCGGTCGCGGTAGCTGTGGCGCAGCATCTGGTCCAGTGCGAACTGGTTGGCCAGGTACGCGCCGGTTTCCGGGCGCAGGATCGGCGTGGGCGGATCGATCGGATCGATCGGATCGACCGGATCCACCGGCTTGCACTCGGGCAGGGTCGGGTCCACCAGGCACGGGTCCGGCGCGCCACCCAGTTCCGAACGCAGGTACCAGTTGCCATTGGCGTCCTTCACCAGGAAGTACTCGTACTGACCGCCCACGGCGCGGCCGACCAGATCGAACTGCGCGTTGGACGCACCGCCGATGTCGATCAGCTCGATGCCACGATCGGTCTTGGCACCGGCACCGCCGGCATTGAGCACGCGCACGTTGGCCTGGCCGTTGGCATCGCCGGCGATCACCAGCTTGTCGGTCAGCGAGGCGTCGTCGCCCAGCTGGGTGTTGAACAGCAGCGTGCCGCCGTTGCCGATGAACTCGTCCAGGTTGAGGGTGTTGAACGTGCTGCCATTGCCCAGTGCCACGGTGCCGCCCGCGCCCAGGGTGAGATGGCCGACGTTGCTGTCGCCGGTCATCAGCCAAGTAGCATCGCTGTCGATGCTGGCGGTGGTGACGTTGATGAAGCGGCCGTCGATCTGGGCTTTGTTGCGCAGGGCGACATCCAGGCTGCCATCAATCGTTGCGGCTTCGAAGCTGATATTGCCGACCAGACGCGCGTTATCCACGTTGAAGCGCACATGGCTGGCCCCCGGGGTAGTGCTACCGGTGCGGGAATCCACCTGCAGCAGATTGCCATTGCCCGCGATCAACTGTGCGCCGTTTGCCACGGTGATCTCGAAATCGGCAGCCCGGTCGCCGGCCACGCGGATGGCCGCGCCGCGGCCGGAGCGAATGGTGGAACCGTCAATACCCAGGCGTAGCGTGTCGGGCGTATAGATCGAGCCGTACATCAGCACGCCCACGTTGTCGCCGTCGATTTCCGAACCGTTGACGATGTCCACGCGCCCATTTTCCATGCGCACGCCCAGACCACTGGAAATATCGCTGCCGCTTGTCGTGTCCTCCACGCGAACATAGGTGGAGTCCAGAATGGACCAGGCACCAGGCAAGGGAATGCCGCCGGGGGTGCTGCCAAGAGTCAGACCGATGCTGAGTGGATTACTTGGCAGCAGGCCGTCGGCAGCGGTGACAAGAATGCGGCTGCCAATCAGGTGCGCCGAAGAGGAACCCTGGACCAGGATGCCGCCGCCACGGATCGTACTGAACTCTGATTCGAAACGTGCCGTTCCGTCCAGTTCCACTGCTCGCTGGTGGGAGCCGCTGCGGTTGATGGTGGCATTCCGTGTGGTCACGCGTGAATCAACGGCACGGATGTTGTTGGTCTGCCCACCCGTCACGTTCAATATCGCATCGTTGCGCAGCGTCCATTCTTCAATCGGGGCGCCGTCATTGACCGTTCCCACGGTACCGTCCAGATCACCGGCCCAGGCGCCGGCCAGCGGCAGCATGCAGAGTGCGAGAACGATGCCACGCGCCAGCGGGCGTTGATGAGGATAAGCAGTCCGGGTGCGATGACGGTTCATGGTCTTGTCCTTGCTGGGAAAGAGTCGACACAGGGAGTCGTTCAGGCGCTCGTTCACGGACGTGGCCTTTTCGGCCTCTGCGCGTGAGCGTGATGGGCCTAAGCAGGCACGCCGTGTCTTGATCGGCACGAATTCTGGGCGCGGGCACGGCTCCGGCCCATTCAATTAGTTGCAAAGCGCTGGCCGTATGAACGCTCGGGTCGGCCGACGTTCAGCGCAGTGTGTCTGGTCTGTACACGGGTGCGTCAGTACGCCGCAGTGGTGCCGATACGCAATCAATTCGATAGGCGCCATTGCGGCCCCTTCCTACGGTAGGGGCCCTTTCATTGGAGCGTCCCCTGCATGCGTCGTGTACTTCCTCGCCCCCATGTGCTTGCCGTGGGGTTGTCCGCCGCCCTGGCGTCGTCGGTCGCCATGGCACAGCAGGTCATCGCCGATGGTGACGAACAGAACCCGGCTGCAGGCGAATACCACACTACTGATCCGGTGGAACCGGGTAATCCGGCCGGGCATGCGTTCCTTGCCATCAACGGCGGCACCCTCATTCCAACCGGACCGGTCAACCTGATTACCGAAGGGCTGCGTGCTTCCGCTGCACGCGCCGAGGGTGCAGGAAGCCGTATCCAACTGCAGGCGGGCAGCGTCCTGACCTCCGGCTATGGTGCCGCCGGCCTTTCCGCCGCCAATGGCGGCCAGGTACACGCTAGCGGAACGCACATCGAAACGCGCGGCACCGCGGCGTCGGGGGCCGAAGCGTTGTCCGGCACGCTGTCACTGGACAACGTGCGGATCACCACCCGTGGCGGGCTGGCCCATGGCATCAGTGTGCAGCAGGGGCAGGCGGAGGTGCGCGACAGCGTGATCGAGATTCTTGGCGACCAGTCCAATGGGTTGGAAGTGCGTGATGGAACATTGTTGGCCGAGCGTATGCAGATCGCTGTAGCGGGGTCAGGCTATGGCGTGTGGGCGCAGGGCGGCAGCGATGTCACGCTGCGCTCGGCACGGATCGACGGCAGCGGCGCCGGGGCATCGGGCGTGCTGGTGGGGCTGGGCAGCAAGGTGGTGCTGGAAGATGTCGACATCGAACTCTCCCACGAACGCTCCGGGATGGGCCTGTTCGTCGGCGGTGAGCTTGAGATGCGCGGAGGCAGCGTGCATGCACGGGGTGACAGCGCCTCCGCGGTCAGCTTCGCCGCCGGTGGTGGCGGCGTGCTGCGCCTGGATGGGGTTGAGCTGTCCGGTCACTTCGGCATCCATATGACCGAAGGCGCGGACCTCACCCTGCATGGCAGCCGGCTGGACAGCGTGTCGACCGGCATCGACATGAACCAGCGTGATGTGGTTGCGCGTGTGACCGATTCGTTCATCACCACTCGCAATGGCGTTGGCATTCGAGTGGTGAATGGGGATCTGGTAGTCGACGGATCGACCATCACGGCCGATGGCACCTATTGGCAAGCCATTTCGGTGCTGGGAGGCACCGCGCAGGTTACCGGCAGCAGATTGCGGACCCTTGGCCAGAATGGTCATGGGTTGTACGCGGAAGGCGGTGTATCTGCCACGCCGACAGCGAATGGCAACACGATTGACATTCTTACTGAAGGCGACGGTGCCATCGGTGCGATCGCCCGGTTGGGCGGCACCGTGCACCTTGCCGACAGCGTGGTGCGCACCACCGGCATCAATTCGCATGGCGTGCTGTCCGGCGGCAGGGGCGAAATGACGCTGACCAATACCCATGTGCGCACTGAAGGCGAAGGCGCTTGGGCGGCAGTGATCAACGACAACGGCCGCATGAGCATCGATGGTGGCTCGCTGGTAAGTGCCCAGCACGGTGGCATCTGGCTGCGCAGCAGCCGCGGTCCGGCGCTGACGTTGAGCAACGGCGTAGTGGTGTCCGGTGGCAACGGCATCGGCCTGGCGCTGGATGCTGCGGTTGCTGGCCGCTTCGACGTGGCGCTGGACGGTGGCTCGCAGTTGCACGGCGATATCGTCATCACGCCGGAGGACGAAGGCGCCGGGCTGGTGCCGCAGTCCGAGGTGCACGTGCGTCTGGCGGATGGTGCGCTGTGGCAGGGGTCTTCCGATCTGGTGCAGACGCTCGCGCTTGAAAGCGGCAGCCAATGGACGTTGACCGGCGATGCTACGGTGGGTGATCTGCAGGTGCGCGACAGCGCGCTGGCACTGTCCGACGGCAGCGGCCGCTTCAACACGCTTACCGTGGACGGCGACCTGCACAGCGAAGGCGCCACGTTCCTGTTCCAGGGGGCGCTGGCCGGTGATGATTCGGCCATCGACCGCCTGCACGTGCGTGGTGATACCTCCGGTGATGCACTGATTGCGGTGAGGAACATCGGCGGTGTGGGTGCACCCACCGCTGATGGCATCCAGCTGATCGAAGTGGACGGCGCATCGCTGGCCAGCTATGCGCTGACCGGGCGTGCCGTGGGTGGTTCGTACGAGTACTTCCTGTTCCAGGGCGGCCTGGCCGATCCCACCGATGGCCATTGGTACCTGCGCTCGCAGTGGTTCGATGTCTGCGAGGACGACCCGGGTGCGCCGGGTTGCGTGGTGAACCCGGGCCCGGGTCCGGACCCGATTGAAGGGGGAGAGGGCGAGGACGGTGGCGGCATCGTCGATCCGATCCGGCCGCCGCCGGTACTGCGCCCGGAAGCCGGTGCCTATCTGGCGAACCAGTCGGCTGCGGTGAACATGTTCGCGCACCGGATGCATGATCGTGGCGGCACGCGCACTGACGAGCGCACTGCATGGGCACGCGTGGGTCGTAGCAATGCGGACTTCACTGCGGTGGGTGGGCAGCTTTCGGTGGATGGCAATACGTCGGTGCTGCAGATCGGCAGTGACCTGCTGCGACGTGGCAATGCCACGTTCGGCGTGATGCTGGGCAATGGCCGTGCTGACAATCGTGTCGCCTCGGATCTGACCGGCTACACCGCCACCGGCCGCGTGCGTGGTACCGCCGTGGGTGTGTACGGCACCTGGTTGCAGGATGCAGAGGGAACCGGCGGCGCCTATGTGGATGCGACCGTGCAGTTCGGCCGCTTCGACAACCGTGTGCAGGGTATCGGCCTGGAGCCGGAGCACTACGACTCGCGTGTGGCCACTGCGTCACTGGAAGTGGGCCATACCTTCAATGTGTGGCAGGGCGCCGCCAGTGTTCTGTACGTGCAGCCGCAGCTGCAGCTGACGTATGCGGACTACCGTGCGGATCGCCACGTGGAGACGAATGGCACGGTTGTCGACGAAGCGGATGCGGGTGGCCTGAGCGGGCGCCTGGGCGTGCGCGTGTTCGGTCATGGCAGTGCGACCGGCAACTCGGTGCAGCCGTACCTGGGCGTGAACTGGCTGCGCGGCAGTGGTACCAGCGCCCTGCAGTTCAACGATGACACGCTGGGCGCGGATGTGCCGCGTAACCGCTATGAAGTGCAGGCCGGTGCCGAGTTGAAGCTGGGCCAGCGCTGGGGCGCATGGGGTGGCCTGGGCGTACAGCGCGGTGACCATGGCTACCGAAACGTGGGTGGCCAGGCAGGTGTGCGCATGGCCTGGTAGGGGATGACAGCGGGGTCGGATCCCATTGCGCAGGCAATGGGCTCTGACCCCACTCGGATCGTTGGTACCACGCCACGACCGACGGAAATTGTGCGGACCAAGGTCCGCACCCACCAGAGGCTTTGCCGCCAACCACAGGGCTCTCAGCCCTCGCGATGGGTCACACCGGCGGCAGAACCTTGCCCGGGTTGAGAATCCCATCCGGGTCCAGCGCGGCCTTGATCGCGCGCATCGTCGCCAGCGTGGCCGGGCTGAACGCCTGCGCCATGAAATCGCGCTTGGCCAAGCCAATGCCATGCTCGCCCGACAGCGTGCCGCCCAGCGCCAGCGTCAGTTCGAAGATCTTCGGCAGCGCGGCATGCGCGCGTGCGTTCTCGTCGGCGTCGTCCGGGTGGTAAAGAATGTTGACGTGCAGGTTGCCGTTGCCGGCATGACCGAAGGTCACGATTGTCAGTGTGTACTCGCGTGCCAATGCCTGCACACCAGCCACCAGGTCGGGAATGCGCGACACCGGCACCACCACGTCTTCATTGATCTTGCCGGGCGCGACGGTACGCAGTGCGGGCGACAAGGCCTTGCGCGCGGCCCACAACTGGTCACGCGCGCGACCTTCCATTGCCACGTCCAGCTCGATCATGCCGTCGCCTTCGGCGGCGCTGGCCAGGGCCTGCAGCAGGTAGGGCAGGGTGTCGTGGTCACCATCGGCTTCGACCAGCAGCATCGCGCCGGCCTCGGGTACTTCAGCGCCGTTCAAGCGCAGCAGCTCCAGGCTGCGTGCATCCATGAATTCCAGGCGCGTGGGCACCACCGGCTGCGACATCAGGCGTGACACCGCGGCGGCGGCCGCATCGGCATCGCGGTACAGCACGCGCAGGCCAGCCTGGCTGACCGGCAGTGGGGTCAGCTTGAGGGTGGCTTCCACGATCAGCGCCAGCGTGCCTTCGCTGCCCACCAGCAGGTGGGTGAGGTCGTAGCCGGTGGAATCCTTGGTGTAGGCGCCACCGCAGCGGATCACCTCGCCGGTGCCGGTCACTGCCACCAGGCCGAGCACGTTGTCGCGGCTGGTGCCGTACTTCACCGCGCGCGGGCCGCCGGCGTTGCAGGCCAGGTTGCCGCCCACGCTGCAGATATCTGCGCTGGAAGGATCGGGCGCCCAGAACAGGCCATGCGGAGCGAGTGCCTGCTGCAGGGTGCCATTGAGCACGCCCGGCTGCACCACAGCGCAGCGATCACCGGCACGGATCTCGACGATGCGGTCCATGCGGGTGAACGACAGCACGATGCTGCCCGGCAGCGGCACGGCCGCACCGGTGGTGCCGGTGCCGGCGCCGCGCGCGACCAGTGCCACGCCATGCGAACGGCACGCGCGCACCAGCGCCTGCACCTGTTCGATATCGGCCGGCAGAGCAACGGCCGCCGGGCGCTGGCGGCGCCAGGAATTGTCCTGCGCATTCGCCTCCAGCGCGTTGTCATCCATGCGCCAGCCCTCCGTGCCCAGCAGGGGGGACAGTTCGGCAACCAGGGCGGCGGGCAGGGCAGTACTCATGACGGTTCTCGCGGGACAGCAGGGGCAGGTTGGATCAACTTCCAGGCAACAACGGCGCCGGCCAGCGGCAGCCACACCCAGCGCAGTTCAGACAGCAGCGTGGCCATGCCACGTGCGCTGAAGAACTGCGGAGCGAAAGGCGAAACGCGGATCGGCCGCCAGGGCGCGAAGAAGCGGTGTTCGCTCCACGGCCAGGCCAGGGCAACACCCAGGCCGCCGGAGGTCATGGCGTCGAGCAGGGGATGGCTGGCCGCGCAGACGAAGACGAATACCGCCGCCTGTAGCGTGGACGCCACCGTTGGCCGCGCCGTGGTAGGTGCCAACCTTGGTTGGCACGAAACCGCCGACCAACGTCTGCGACTACCGGAGCTGTGTGACGCCGACCAAGGTCGGCCGCTACCAAAGAACGCCACCAACGCGGCCAACACCGCCAACACCCCGGCGAACAGCAACGAATGACTGGCCCCGCGATGTCCGAACGCATCGGCATAGGGAATGTGCAGCACGAAGGCCAGCACATCGGCATCGGGCAGCATCGCCGCCACCACGCCGGCAGCCAGCAGCCACGACGGAATGCGGCCGCGATCGGCGGCGCACCACAAAGCCAGCGGCACGGCGGCGTGGGTGATGATCGAAGGCATCAGTCACGCACCATGGTAGTGCCGGCCAAGCTGCGCTCTGGTAGGTGCCAACCTTGGTTGGCACAGAAACGCCGACCAAGGTCGGTCTCTACCAAGGCGGACGGTACCCATCAGCAATCATCCAAGCGGAATGCATCGCGCAGCCAAGACAGCTGCGGCGGTTCACCCGTAGCTTCCACCACATCAAAGCGGCAAGGCGCATCGGCCAGCGCGGGATGGTCCTGCAGGTACAGCAACGCGGCATGCGCCACACGTCGGCACTTGCGCACATCCACCGTGGCCGCACCACTACCGAAGTCCGAACGTGCGCGGTAGCGCACTTCCACGAACACTACGATGCCGGCGTCTTCCATCACCAGGTCCAGTTCGCCGCCGCGGTAGCGCACGTTGCGCGCGCGCGGCTGCAGGCCGGCCTGTTGCAGGTGCTGCTCGGCGGCGGCTTCCACCGCCGAGCCCCGTTGCAGATGCTCAGCGACCACCGGCGATCGGCATCGGGCGGCCACCACTGAAGGTGGACCACGCCGGCTGGCGCAGGATGTTGCCGTTGCTGTCCAGGTACAGCGTGCCGGTGGCGCCATCCAGGCCACCTTCGTTGGACAGCTTTTCCAGGTAGGCGCTGATCTTCCAGGCATCGGCGCCGAAGGCGAACAGGCGACTGGCCGCACCGCGCGCGCTGGGCAGGGTCTGCGCCACCTGGGCGGCCGAGGGCAGGCCGGACACGCTGCGTACGTTCCAGGCTTCGTTGGGGTAGATGATGCCGTCCAGCGCCACGTCCTCTTCCACCTTGCCGCTGCCAGTGGTCAACTGCGAGGTGCCCACGCGGGTGGCGCCACCGGCACCGGCCAGGGCCAGCTGCGGGGCCAGCAGGCGGGCCTGCGGCGCACGCACGGCCAGGAACACGGCATCGACCTGGCCCGCATTGCGGACCTGGGCGCCCACATCGCCCACCGCGTCGCTGATGCTGACGGTGGCGGCAACCGTGCCACCGCGCTGGGCAAAGCGCTGCGCGAAGGCGGCGGCGGCGCGGCGGCCGGTCTCGTCACTGCTGTTGATCACCAGCGCCTTGCTGCGCTCGCGGCCACGCAGGTATTCGGCGGCGACGATGCCATCGTCTTCCGGCGCCAGCGAGAACCCGGCACTGCCGGCCGGCGGCGCGTCCTTGCCGCGATTGAGGCCCAGCACCGGCACCGGCAGCTGGGCGCGGCCGTACACCGCGTCCACCTCGTCGCGGCCCAGCGGGCCAACCACGAAGTCCACGCCCGAGGCCACCGCCTTGTCATAGGCGGCCAGTGCACCGGCCGGGGTGCCGGCGGTATCGAAGAAGTTGATCTCCGGGCGGCGCCGGCTTTCGCCGTAGTACGCGGCCAGCAGGCCATCACGCACCGGCTGTGCCGCGGTGGCCAGGCGGCCGCTGAGCGGCAGCAGCACGGCCATCTTCGCCGGCGGGCGGTAGCCATCGCTCATGGCCGGCGGGCGCTTGCTGGTGTCGAACTGGGCCGCGCCGTCGCGGTCGAACGGGCGCGGCAGCGGCAGGCCGCGCGCAATCAGGGCGCGGCCGGCGAAGTTGTACAGCGGGTCGTTGGCCGGCAGCGCGGCGGCGCGGCTGCGCAGGGTGGCATCGTCCAGCGTGCCCAGCAGGCCGGCGATCGCGGCCTGGTTCTCGTTGCGGGCGGTGCCGGTCAGGCCGGCATGGGCGCGGGCACGCTCGGTCGCTGCGGCGAAGCTGTCACCGCTGGCCTGCAGGGCGCTGGCGCGGGCCAGGTACCAGCGGGTACGCAGGCTGGGGTGCACGTTGTCGCCGTGCTCCTTCAGCAGGGCCAGGGCCTGTGCCGGCTGCTTGTCGGCCAGTGCCAGCTCGGCGCTGGCCAGCTGGAAGCGCTGCAGGCTGGCACCGCTCAGCTGGCGGGCGGTCAGCTGGCCCAGCAGGCTGCGCGCGCGGGCGCTGTCACCGGCCAGGTGCCAGGCCCATGCCGCGTCGGCCAGGGTATTGCTGCGGGCGGTGCCGCGCAGGGTGGCGGCCTGCGCTTCCAGCTGCAGGGCCGCGTCGCGCGGCTTGCCCTGTTCAATCAGCGCCAGCGCCTGGCTCTGGGCCGGCGATTCGGGCGCGCTGGTCAGGCTGGTGGTGGCACAACCGGCCAGCAGCATCAGCGAGAGCGACAGGGCGGAGATCCGTGCGGCGGGCTTGTTCATGATCGGGTCCATGCGATGAGGGCAGCGGCCTTGGCCAGGTACACGCTACGATTCTACCCTTGCCCCGTGAGTACCGCTGAAATGAGTGTGCCAACCCTGTACGTCGTCGCCACGCCGATCGGCAACCTGGCCGATCTGAGCCCGCGCGCGCAGGAGGTGCTGCGTTCGGTGGCGGCCATCTGTGCCGAAGACACCCGCCGCAGCGGCCAGCTGCTGTCCCATTTCGGCATCCAGCAGCCGCTGGTGGCCCTGCACGAACACAATGAAGAGGCCCTGGCCCAGCGCCTGGTGTCGCGGCTGCAGGCCGGTGAATCGCTGGCACTGGTGAGCGATGCCGGCACCCCGCTGGTCAGCGACCCGGGCTTCCGCCTGGTGCGCGCGGCCCGTGCGGCCGGTATCAAGGTCAGCCCCATTCCGGGTGCCTGCGCCGCCATCGCCGCGCTGAGCGTGGCTGGCCTGCCCAGCGACCGCTTCAGTTTCGAGGGCTTCCTGCCGGCCAAGGCCAGCGGCCGCCGTGACCGCCTGCAGGCGCTGGCCGGTGAAGTGCGCACGATGGTGTTCTATGAATCCTCGCACCGCATTGCCGAATCGCTGGCCGACATGGCCGCCATCTTCGGCGGCGACCGCCCGGCGGTGCTGGCGCGTGAGCTGACCAAGCTGTTCGAGACCGTGCTCGATGGCGATCTGGCCAGCCTGCTGGCGCGGGTGGAAGCCGACGACAACCAGCGCAAGGGCGAGTTCGTGGTGATGGTGCAGGGCGCCGGCGACGATGAAGAAGCCAAGCTGGCCGAGGGCCGCCGGGTCTACGCCAAGCTGAGCGAGCACCTGCCGCCGTCCACCGCCGCCAAGCTGGCCGCCGAGCTGACCGGCGCCCCGCGCAAGGCGTTGTACGGAAGTTGATGGAGTGTGCGGACCAAGGTCCGCACCCACTAGGGCCGCGCGATCGGTAGATCCACGCCACGCGCGGATGAACGCGCCGCGTGCCGCGATCAACCGGGCAGGAAGGCCGCGCGTAAGCTAGAATGTGCGCTGGCGGAGTCGGCCAGACAGTCGCGTCGTCCCTTCGGGGGTGCCGAGGAAAGTCCGGGCTCCATAGGGCAAGGTGCCAGGTAACGCCTGGGCGGCGCAAGCCGACGGAAAGTGCAACAGAAAGATACCGCCTACGTCTTCTTCGGAAGGCCGGTAAGGGTGAAATGGTGCGGTAAGAGCGCACCGCGAGTCTGGTAACAGACCGGCACGGCAAACCCCACCTGGAGCAAGACCAAATAGGGATCCTTTGGCGCGGCCCGCGTTGGATCCGGGTAGGTTGCTTGAGCGTTGCGGTGACGTAACGCCTAGAGGAATGACTGTCCATGACAGAACCCGGCTTATCGGCCGGCTCCGCCTCCTTTTTCGAGTGGCCATCCACGCATGGCGTGGATCTACCAGGCACGCCCACGCATGGTGCCGCTTCTGCGTAGAGTCGAGCTTGCTCGACTGCATTGCGCCACGTACGGACAGTCGAGCAAGCTCGACGCTACCTAGAACGCGACGTGGCTTTCGCCCAGGAACGCGCCCTGCGCGCCGAAGCGGCGCTCGTGCATCTGGCCGTGGCCGTCGTGGTCGATCAGCAGCACGGTGCTGGCGCGGGTGCCGTAGTCGTCACCGCGGATGAAGGCGGGGCTGAGCCAGCGTTCGCGCTCCAGGCCGATGCCGGTGTCGGGCAGGTCGCTGTCAGTTGGGCGGTGTTCGTCGGCCAGGGCAGTCCACAGCGGGGTCAGAGCCCTTTCGCTTTGCGAAAGGGATCCGACCCCTTCGGACTCAAACCAAGCCGATAGCGCGGCCATCAGCCGGCGGGTCTTCGGCCACGGGGCGTCCAGGGCGCCGTTGGACATGCCATGCACGCCCGCGTCCAGCGTCTGCCGTTCAGCGGGGTGGTTGCCCAGGTATTCCAAAGTGTGACCGTCGGCCAGCAGCAGGTTGAACGGCGCGTAGGCGCCGGCCACCGCGGCCAGGCGGTCCATGTGCGCGCCGGCGGGATCGCGCCCGCGCAGGAAATCGGCCACCAGTGCGCCACGCGACGGCCCACTCTGTGCGGCCAGCGGGTCGCGCACGTTGGTCACCACCGCCATGCGGCCCGCGGTGCCCACCCCGGCCCAGCCACCACCCGAGCGCAGGTCGCGCCCGCCGATGATCGCCGGTTCGTTTTCCCAGGGGGCCAGCGCCGCCGTGGGGCGGGCGTGGAACTCATCGCGGTTGCCGACCATCACCAACCGCCAGCGCGGGTGCTGAAGCCAGCCAAGAGCAAGCAGGCACATGGCGTCATTGTGCCCGGTTTGCGCAGTGTGGCGCCGCTTTCAGCGCGAACTGGATGAATGCGCGGCCGATGTTTCACGCCCTCTACACGCCCCTGAACTTCGGTTCAATCTCAAAAATTGAGACGGATCAGCAACTTGTGGATAAGCCTTGAACAATTCTCTAAACATTGCTGCAAGCCATTGATGCGGCAGGCGATTTCCCTGCTGAAAAGTTGTTGACAACCCTTGGCCCGCTGCTAAGGTGGGCATCAGAGGGAAATCCGGGTGTTTTGTGGGTTTTCGTGGTTCAATGTTTCACCGGGCGAAGGATAGGTGCACGCGTCGTGTTCCAGGGCGAGACGGCCATCACAGTTGACGACAAAGGACGCATGGCGGTTCCCACCGCCTACCGCGACCTGGTCGCGCGTGCCAGCAACAACCGTCTTGTCCTGACCTACAACCCGTTCGAAGCCGGCTGCCTGTGGCTGTATGCAGAGTCGGAATGGGAACGGGTCCGCGACGATGTGATGTCCAAGCCCAACACCCAGCGCGTCGTGCGCCTGTTGCAGCAGAAGCTGGTCGGCTCGGCCGCCCACCTCGAGCTGGACGGCAACGGTCGTATCAGCATTCCCGCCAGCCACCGCGGTGCGGTGGGCATTGAAAAGAAGGCGGTATTGCTCGGTATGGGCGACAAGTTTGAATTGTGGAGCGAGCAGGCGCATCGGGCCCTGATCCAGCAGACATTGTCTGACGAGGATCTGGGTGATGGGCTTCTCGATCTGAAGTTGTGAGCCGGGGTGCCCGGATGCGCCCAGAAGCGCAGACCGGTCACCTTCCGGTGTCGCAGTCGCCGGCGGTGCACCTGCCGGTCCTGTACACCCAGGTCATCGAAGGCCTGAGGGTGATCGAAAACGGACGTTATCTGGATGGCACGTTCGGTCGTGGCGGTCATGCACGTGGCGTGCTTACCCAGCTCGGTCCCGAGGGGCGCCTGCTGGTCATGGACAAGGATCCGGAAGCCATTGCCGTTGCCGAGCGCGATTTCGCGCCGGACCCGCGCGTGTCCATCTTCCGTGGCAGCTTCGCCCAGCTGCTGCAGTGGAACGAGACGGCCGAAGGCCTGGACGGCGTGCTGTTCGACCTGGGCGTGTCCTCGCCGCAGCTGGACGTGGCCGAACGCGGTTTCAGCTTCGGCAAGGACGGCCCGCTGGACATGCGCATGGACCCGGACAGCGGTGAAAGCGCCGCGCAGTGGCTCAACCGCGTGGAAGATCGCGAGATCGCTGACGTGCTGTGGACCTACGGCGAGGAGCGGCAGAGCCGCCGCATCGCCCGTGCCATCGTGGCCCGCCGCGAGAAGCAGCCGTTCACCCGCACCGCCGAACTGGCCGAGCTGATCGCCTCGGTGATGCCGCGTGGCAAAGACAAGATCCACCCGGCCACGCGCAGCTTCCAGGCCATCCGCATCCACATCAACCGCGAGCTGGCCGATCTGGAAGCCGGACTGGATGCGGCCGTGGAACGGCTCAAGCCCGGTGGCCGGCTGGCGGTGATCAGCTTCCATTCGCTGGAAGACCGCATCGTCAAGCAGTACATGAACCGCCTGGCCAAGGCGCCGCCGGCCAACCGCCGCCTGCCCGAAGCTGAGGTGTTCGTGCCGACGCTGGATCTGATCGGCGGTGCCATCAAGGCCACCGACGAAGAACTGGCCGCCAACCCGCGTGCCCGCAGCGCCGTGCTGCGCGTGGCGCAGAAGCGGGAGGCCGATGCATGAGCCGGCTGCTGCTGATCATCCTGTTGGCCTGCACCGTGGCCTCGGCGATCGGCGTCGTGTTCGTGCGTCACCGTCACCGGCAGACGTTCATCGAGCTGTCGCGCGCCGAGCGCACGCGCGATGACATCAACCTGGAGTTCGGCCGCCTGCAGCTGGAACAGGCCACCCTGGCCGAGGCCAACCGGGTGGACCGCATCGCGCGCGAAAAGCTGGGCATGAAGTTCCCTGAAGCTGCCGACGTGGTGGTGGTGCGCCCATGAGCAAGACCGGCCGCAACCGCCCGCGCAATGCCTTCAACCTGCGCCAGCGCCTGCGCTGGGTCGCCCTGGCGCTCGGCCTGTGCTCGGTCTCGCTGGTCGGTCGCGCCGCCTACGTGCAGATCGTCAACGCCGACTTCTACCAGCGCCAGGGCGAAGCGCGTTACCTGCGCGAGCTACCGATCAAGACCTCGCGCGGCATGATCACCGACCGCAACGGCGAGCCGCTGGCGGTGTCCACCCCGGTCGCCTCGATCTGGGTAAACCCGCAGGACCTGCTGCGCTCGCCCGAGCGCATTCCCGAGCTGGCCCAGGCCGTGGGCATGTCGGTGGACGAACTGAGCAGCCGCCTGTCGCAGAAGTCGGACAAGGAATTCATGTACCTGCGCCGCCGGATCAATCCGGACGAGGCAGAGAAGGTGGTGGCGCTGAAGATTCCCGGCGTGGCCGCGCAGCGCGAGTTCCGCCGCTTCTACCCGCAGGGTGAAGCGATGGCGCACGTGCTGGGCTTCACCAACATCGACGACCGCGGCCAGGAAGGGCTGGAGCTGGCCTTCGACGAATGGCTGCGCGGCAAGGCCGGCGCCAAGCGGGTGATCCGCAACCGCAAGGGCGAAACGGTGGAAAGCGATCTGCTGCGCGCCGCCGAGCCGGGCAAGGACCTGACCCTCAGCATCGATCGCCGCATCCAGTACCTGGCATTCAAGGAACTGCGCAACGCACTGGTGGCCAACAAGGCGGCCGGCGGTTCGATGGTGATCATGGACGTGGCCACCGGCGAGATCCTGGCCATGGTCAACCTGCCCACCTACAACCCGAATTCGCTGAACGGTGCGGTGCCGGACACGCGTCGCAACCGCGCCGTGACCGACCTGGTCGAGCCGGGCTCGACGATGAAGCCGCTGACCATTGCCACGGCGCTG
Source organism: Stenotrophomonas sp. ZAC14D2_NAIMI4_6 (assembly GCF_003086875.1). NCBI lineage: Bacteria > Pseudomonadati > Pseudomonadota > Gammaproteobacteria > Lysobacterales > Lysobacteraceae > Stenotrophomonas > Stenotrophomonas sp. ZAC14D2_NAIMI4_6. The sequence goes on from NZ_CP025996.1 coordinate 762,707, forward strand.
CAGGCCGGGGTGGTGACCAAGGACACCATCATCGACACCAACCCGGGCTACATGACCCTGGGCCGCTTCACCATCCGCGACGTGCCGCGCAACAACGGCGTGCTCAACGTGACCGGCGTGATCACCCGCAGTTCGAACGTGGGCGCTGCCAAGGTTGCGGCCAAGCTGCCCGACCAGACCTTCTACGATTCGATCCGCAGCTTCGGTTACGGTTCGGTGCCGCACAGTGGTTTCCCCGGTGAATCCGGTGGCGTGGTGCTGCGCCCGGCGCGCTGGTCGGGTACGTCCAAGACCACCATGTCCTACGGCTATGGCCTGAATGTCACTCCGCTGCAGATCGCCACGGCTTATTCGGCCCTGGCCAACGGCGGCAAGCTGATCGCACCGACCTTCGTGAAGGGCCAGCGCAACGAAGGCAAGCAGATCATCGATCCGGCCGTGGCCAAGGAAGTGGTGGCCATGATGGAAACCGTGGTGACCCAGGGCGGCGCCAAGCAGGCGGCGGTGCTGGGCTACCACGTGGCCGGCAAGACCGGTACGGCGCGCAAGGCCGGCCCGGGTGGCTATGAGCGTGGCCACTACAACTCGCTGTTCGCCGGCGTGGTGCCGGCCACCAACCCGCGCTTTGCCACCGTCATCGTCATCAACGACCCGCAGGGCGGCAAGTTCTATGGCGGTCTGGTCTCGGCGCCGGTGTACCACAACGTGATGGAAGGCACCCTGCGGCTGATGGATGTGCCGCTGGACGACCTGCAGTCGTGGCTGGCCGCCCAGCAGTCCGGAAAGATGGGCCATTCGGCGTCCATCCTGCCGGCACCGCCGGCTGAAACCGCGTTGCCGGCCGATGCCGCCGCCGAATTCGACGCCGCGCTGCCCAGCGCGCAGAACCATGTGCCGGCCCCGCCCGCGGGAGGCACGCAATGAGCCCTTCGATGTTGCTTTCGCAGTTGCTTCCCGACGTTGCCCTGGCGGGCAACGATCCCGTTCTGACCGGCCTGGTGCTGGACAGCCGTGCCGTGCGCCCCGGTAATGCCTTCGTGGCGATTGCCGGCTTCGGCGCGCATGGCCTCGGCTTCGTCGACCAGGCGCGTGCCGCCGGTGCCAGCGCCATCCTGTTTGAACCGCCGGCCCCGGCCGAACTGCCTGCGCCGGCCGACGCCATCGCCGTGCCCGGCCTGCGTGCCCGCCTGGGCGCGATGGCTGACCAGTTCCATGGCGCGCCGTCGCGCGCCATGACCATGGTGGGCGTGACCGGCACCAACGGCAAGACCTCCACCGTGCAGCTGCTGGCCCAGGCCTGGCACCTGCTCGGCACGCCCAGTGGAAGTATCGGCACCCTGGGTGCCGGTCTTTATGGCGCGGTGGAACCGACCGGCTTCACCACCCCGCTGGTGCTGCAGATGCATGCGCTGCTGGCGCAGCTGCGCGCCGACGGTGCGCAGGCCGTGGCCATGGAAGTGAGCTCGCACGCGCTCGACCAGGGCCGCGTGGATGCGGTGCACTACGACGTGGCGGTGTTCACCAACCTCACCCGCGACCATCTGGATTACCACGGCGACATGGCCAGCTACGGCGCGGCCAAGGCACGCCTGTTCCACCGCCCGGGCCTGAAGGCCGCGGTGGTGAACCTGGACGATGCGTTCGGTCGCCAGCTGTTTGCGGGTCTGCCGGCCGGCGTGCAGCCCATTGGCCTGAGTTCGCGTGGCGCCGAGGGCGCCCGCGTGCGTGCCGAAGCCCTGCAGCTGGATGGCCGCGGCATCGGCTTCGAACTGGTGATCGACGGCGCACGCGCTGCGGTGCAGTCGCCGCTGCTGGGCCGCTTCAACGTGGACAACCTGCTGGCCGTGGCCGGCAGCCTGCATGCGCTGGGTCAGCCGCTGCAGCGCATCGCCGCCGTGCTGTCGGCGCTGCAGCCGATCCGCGGCCGCATGAACCGCCTGGGCGGCGAGAACGGCCTGCCCACCGTGGTGGTCGACTACGCACACACCCCCGATGCGCTGGAACAGGCGCTTGAAAGCCTGCACGGCCACCTGCAGGGCACGTTGTACTGCGTGTTCGGCTGCGGTGGCGAGCGCGATACCGGCAAGCGCCCGCAGATGGCGGCCATTGCCGAGCGCCTGGCCAACCAGGTCATCGTGACCGACGACAACCCGCGTGGCGAAGACGGCGACGCGATCGTGGCCGACATCCTGGCCGGCTTCACCGATGCCTCGGCCGTGACCGTGCAGCGCAGCCGCGCGCGGGCGATCGGCCTGGCCGTGAAGCGTGCCGCTGCGGGCGACATCATCCTGATCGCCGGCAAGGGCCACGAGCCCTACCAGGAAGTGAACGGCGTGCGCCACGACTTCGATGACACCGAAGTGTCGGCCGCGGCGCTGGCCGCCAAGGCCGGTGTGCTGGCCGGGGAGGGTGCGGCATGAAGCGCACCCTGCTTTCGCTGATCGCACACTGGGCCGGTGGCGAGATCCACGGCGACGACGTGGCCATCGACGCGGTCAGCAATGACACCCGCAGCCTGGGTGCGGGCAGCCTGTACGTGGCCCTGCGCGGCGAGCGTTTCGACGGCCATGACTTCGCCGCCGACGCGCAGGCACGCGGCGCCAGTGCGCTGCTGGTCGAGCGCCTGCTGCCGCTGGACGTGCCGCAGGTGCTGGTGGCTGACAGCGAACTGGCCCTGGCGAAGATCGCCGCCGGCATGCAGCGCGACCGTCGCACCGAGGTGTTCGCGATCACCGGCAGCAACGGCAAGACCAGCGTGAAGAGCCTGTTGCTGTCGATCCTGCAGCAGGTGGCCGCGCACGCCCACAAGGTGGTGTACGCCAACCCCGGCAACCGCAACAACGAGATCGGCCTGCCGCTGGCGGTGATCGATGCACCGGAAGATGCCGACTACGCCGTCTACGAGATGGGCGCCGGCAAGCCGGGCGACATTGCCTACCTGACCGACATCGCCCGCCCGCGCTATGCGCTGGTCAACAACATCGCTCCGGCGCACCTGGAACGCATGGGCAGCCTGCTCGGCGTGGCGGTCACCAAGGGCGCGATCTACGCGGCACTGCCGGCCGATGGCGTGGCGGTAATCAACGTGGACGATGCCTACGGCCGCTGGTTCGAACAGCATTTCGTCGGTACCCCGGCGCGCTGCCGTGTGCTGCGCTACGGCCTGGACCACAGCGCCGACGTCACCGCGCGCGATATCCGCGCCGGTGCGCAGGGCAGCCAGTTCACCTTGGTTGCGCCGCAGGGCGAGGTGGGCGTGGTGCTGGGTCTGCCCGGCCGCCACAACATCAGCAATGCGCTGGCCGCTGCCAGCCTGGCGCTGGGTGCAGGCATCGGCCTGGACCTGGTGGCCGCCGGCCTGGCCACCGCGCAGCCGGTGCCGGGCCGCCAGATCGCCCACACCCTGCACAGCGGTGCGGTGCTGGTCGATGACAGCTACAACGCCAACCCCGGTTCGCTGGCTGCGGCCATCGATGCCCTGGCCGCTGCGCCGGAAGAGGGTTGGCTGGTGTTGGGTGACATGCGCGAGCTGGGCCCCGATGCCGAGGCCCTGCACGCGCAGGCCGGCCTGCGCGCCCGCGCGGCCGGTCTGAAGCGTCTGTACGCGCTGGGCCCGCTCAGCGCCGCCGCCGCGGTTGCCTTCGGTGAAGGTGGCCGCCATTTCGCCACCCATGATGCGCTGTCGAAGGCGCTGCAGGACGAGTTGCACGCTGGTGTGCGCTGCCTGGTCAAGGGTTCCCGTGGCAGTGCCATGGACCTGATCGTCAAAGCGCTGCTGGCGCAAGGAGAGGAATCCCCGCATGTTGTATGAACTGGCTCGATGGTTGCAGCAGTTGGAGAGCCTGTTCGGGCTGTTCAACTACCAGACCTTCCGCGCGATCCTGGCCGCGCTGACGGCGCTGTTCCTGTCGCTGTGGCTTGGCCCGGCGGTGATCCGCCGGCTGGCCCAGTTCAAGGGCGGCCAGCCGATCCGTACCGATGGCCCGCAGACCCACTTCTCCAAGGCCGGCACGCCCACCATGGGCGGTTCGCTGATCCTGCTCACCGTCACCCTGTCGGTGCTGATGTGGGCCGACCTGCGCAACCGCTACGTGTGGCTGGTGCTGGCCGTGATGCTGTGCTTCGGTGCCATCGGCTGGTACGACGACTGGATCAAGATCGTGCGCCGCGACCCGAACGGTCTGAAGTCGCGCTGGAAGTACCTGCTGCAGTCGATCTTCGGCCTGGCCGCGGGCATCTTCCTGTTCCAGACCGCCGATGTGCCGGCGGCGCTGACCTTCTACATCCCGATGTTCAAGTCGGTGGCGTTGCCGCTGGCCGGCATCGGCTTCGTGGCCATCGCCTATTTCTGGATCGTCGGCTTCTCCAATGCGGTGAACCTGACCGACGGCCTGGACGGCCTGGCGATCATGCCCACGGTGCTGGTGGCCTGCGCGCTGGGCGTGTTCGCCTATGCGTCGGGCAACGTGGTGTTCGCCAACTACCTGCAGATTCCGCAGATTCCCGGCGCCGGTGAGCTGGTCATCATCTGCGCGGCCATTGCCGGCGCGGGCCTGGGCTTCCTGTGGTTCAACACCTATCCGGCCATGGTCTTCATGGGCGACATCGGCGCGCTGTCGTTGGGCGCGGTGCTGGGCACGATCGCAGTGATCACCCGCCAGGAGCTGGTGCTGGTGATCATGGGCGGCGTGTTCGTCATCGAAACGCTGTCGGTGATGATCCAGGTCGCCTCGTTCAAGCTGACCGGCAAGCGCGTGTTCCGCATGGCGCCCATCCACCACCACTTCGAACTGAAGGGCTGGCCCGAGCCGCGCGTGATCGTGCGCTTCTGGATCATCTCGGTGGTGCTGGTGCTGATCGGCCTGGCCACGTTGAAGGTGCGCTGAGCATGAACGACCTGTCCCGCCAGGCAACCCGCCTTGAAGCCATCGAAGGCAGCTACGACAAGTGGCTGCTGGGCGCGATCATCGCGCTCACGGGCGTGGGCGTGGTGATGGTGGCGTCCAGTTCGATCGCGCTGATGAGCAGCCCGTTCTACTACCTCAACCGCCACCTGATCTTCCTGGCGGTGGGCATCGTGCTGGCGGTCATCGCCGCGCGCACCGAACTGAAGTCGATCGAGCAGTACAACCAGGTGCTGCTGCTGGGCTGCTTCGCGCTGCTGCTGGTGGTGTTCATTCCCGGCCTGGGCAGCAGCGTGAACGGCGCCCGCCGCTGGATCAACCTGGGTATTTCCAAGTTCCAGACCGTGGAAGCGGTGAAGGTGCTCTACATCGTCTGGCTGTCCAGCTACCTGGTGCGCTTCCGCGATGAAGTGAACGCGACCTGGCCGGCCATGCTGAAGCCGCTGGGCGTGGCCGGTGCACTGGTGGTGCTGCTGCTGCTGCAGCCCGACTTCGGTTCGTCCACCCTGCTGCTGGCCATCACCGCCGGCATGCTCGTTCTGGGCGGGGTGAACATGCCGCGCATGTCGATGCCGGTGGTGATCGGTCTGGTGGGCATGAGCGCACTGGCCATCATCGAGCCGTACCGCATGCGCCGCATCACCTCGTTCCTGGACCCGTGGGCCGACCAGCAGGGCGACGGCTACCAGCTGTCCAACGCGCTGATGGCGGTGGGCCGCGGTGAGTGGACCGGCGTGGGCCTGGGCAATTCGGTGCAGAAGCTGTACTACCTGCCCGAAGCGCATACCGACTTCATTTTCTCGGTCACCGCCGAGGAATTCGGCTTCCTGGGCACCTGCGTGATCATCGCCCTGTACGCGCTGCTGGTGGGCCGCACCTTCTGGCTGGGCATGCGCTGCGTGGAAATGAAGCGCCACTTCTCCGGTTACATCGCCTTCGGCATCGGTCTGTGGATCAGCATGCAGACCTTCGTTTCGATCGGCGTGAACCTGGGCATCCTGCCGACCAAGGGCCTGACCCTGCCGCTGATCTCGTCCGGCGGTTCGTCGGTGCTGATGACCTGCGTGGCGATGGGCCTGCTGCTGCGCGTGTCCTATGAACTGAAGCGCGCCGAGCGCCGCCAGGCCGTGCGCATCGGCGCGGCCGACGAAGGCATGCCGTTGGCCGTGGCCACCGCGCCGGCAGCCCCGGCCGCACCGGCAGCGGCGCCTTCGGTGGCCAACGCTGCGGCCAGCACGGCGGCCGCGGCGGCCCCGGCTGCAGCCGCGCGCGGCACCAGCCGCCTGCAGTCGCGCATTGAACCGACCTTCGGGAGGCTGTCATGAGCGCCGCCCCGACCACCACGGCCAGCAACCGCCCGGTGATGATCCTCGCCGGTGGTACCGGCGGTCACATCTTCCCCGGCCTGGCCGTGGCCCGCGTGTTGCGCGAGCGTGGCGTGCCGGTCACCTGGATGGGCGCCGACGGCGCGATGGAAACCCGCCTGGTGCCGCAGCACGGCATCCACATCGATACGCTGGCCATCACCGGGCTGCGCGGCAAGGGCAAGCTGGCCCTGCTGGCCGCACCGTGGCGGCTGATGCGCGCGCTGCGTGCGGCCGGCATGATCATCCGCCAGCGCCAGCCGCGTGCCGTGGTCGCCTTCGGTGGCTTCGCGTCCGGTCCCGGTGGCATGGCCACGCGCCTGCATGGCCTGCCGCTGATCGTGCACGAACAGAACCGTGCGCCGGGCCTGACCAACCGCATCCTGTCACGCTACGCGCGCCGCCTGCTGACCGGCTTCCCCGGGACCTTCGCCAAGGGCGAGGAGTTCGTCGGCAATCCGGTGCGCGCGGAAATCGCCGCCATCGCACCGCCGGAACAGCGCTTCGCCGACCGTCACGGTCCGCTGCGCGTACTGGTGGTCGGTGGCAGCCAGGGCGCACGTGCGCTGAACACCGGCGTTCCGCAGGCCATTGCCGCGCTGGGCGCCGGCGTGGCGGTGCAGGTGCGCCACCAGAGCGGCGAGAAGATGCACGCCGAAGCGGTCGAAGCGTATGCCAAGGCCGGTGTGCAGGCTGAGATCACCCCGTTCATCGCCGACATGGCCGACGCCTTCGCCTGGGCCGACCTGGTGGTGTGCCGTTCCGGCGCGTCCACCCTGGCCGAACTGTGCGCGGTGGGCGTGGGCAGCGTGCTGGTGCCATTCCCCGCCGCCGTTGATGACCACCAGACCCGCAACGCGGAGTACCTGGTGGAGCGCAACGCGGCCGTGTTGCTGAAGCAGGACGGAACGCTGGCCGACGGCATTGCCGCACTGCTGCGCGAACTGTCCGAAAATCCCGCCCGCCGCATGCAGATGGCGCAAGCCGCGCGTGCCCTGGCCAAGGTCGATGCCGCCGAGCGCATCGCCGATATCATTCTTGAGGAAGCAGTATGAAGAAGGCCTGCCATAGCGCCTGCCACGCGCGAGGCCGCGCATGATCCGCCGCCTGCACGACACCAACGATCTGGTGCGCGCGTTCCCGCGCGTGCATTTCGTCGGCATCGGCGGCACCGGCATGAGCGGCATCGCCGAAGTGATGCTGACGCTGGGCTACGAAGTGTCCGGTTCGGACAACGCCGACAACGCGGCCACCCGCCGCCTGGCCGGTCTGGGGGCGCGCATCATGCGCGGCCATTCGGCGGCCAACGTGCTGGGCACCGACTGCGTGGTGGTGTCCAGCGCCATCCGCGAAGACAACCCCGAGCTGATGGAAGCGCGCAGCCAGCGCATTCCGATCATGCCGCGCGCGGCCATGCTGGCCGAGCTGATGCGCTTCCGCCGCGGCATCGCCGTGGCCGGCACCCATGGCAAGACCACCACCACCAGCCTGACCGCGGCGGTACTGAGCGAAGGCGGCCTGGACCCGACGTTCGTGATCGGTGGCCAGCTGCTGGCCGCCGGTGCCAACGCCAAGCTGGGCGGTGGCCAGTGGCTGGTGGCCGAGGCCGACGAAAGCGATGGCAGCTTTCTGCGCCTGAACCCGCTGATGTCGATCATCACCAACATCGATGCTGACCACCTGGAAAACTACGGCAACGACTTCGCCCGCGTGCAGGCGGCCTTCGCCGAGTTCCTGCAGCGCCTGCCGTTCTACGGCCTGGCCGTGCTGTGCATCGACGACCCGGAAGTGGCCGCGCTGGCCGCCAAGACCCCGCGCCACGTGATGAGCTACGGCATGAGCCCGCAGGCCGACGTGCGTGCGGAAAACGTGGTGCAGGAAGGTTCGCGCATGCGCTTCACCCTGCGCCTGCCGCAGGGCACCAGCCAGGAAGTGGTGCTGGCCCTGCCGGGCAAGCACAACGTGCTGAACGCCCTGGCCGCTGCGGCGGTGGGCTGGCAGCTGGGCGTGGCGCCGGACGCGATTGCGCGTGCGCTGGAAAGCTTCGCCGGCGTCGGCCGTCGCTTCAACGATCTGGGTGAAGTGACCACCGCCAGCGGCGCCAAGGTGCGCATCATCGACGACTACGGCCACCACCCCAGCGAGCTGGAGGCAGTGTTCGCCGCGGCGCGCGGCGGCTGGACCGACAAGCGTCTGGTCGTGGCCTTCCAGCCACACCGTTACAGCCGTACCCGCGACCAGTTCGACAAGTTCGCAGCGGTGCTGTCCAGCGTGGATGCGCTGGTGCTGAGCGAGGTCTACCCGGCAGGTGAGGAACCGATCGCCGGTGCCGATTCGCATGCGCTGGCCCGCGCCATCCGTGCGCGCGGCCGCAGCGAGCCGGTGGTGGTGGGCAAGGCCGCCGAGCTGGCCAGCGTGCTGCCGGACGTGCTGCAGGACGGTGACCTGCTGCTGATGATGGGTGCCGGCGACATTGGCGCCGTGGCCAGCCAGATCGCGGTGGAAGGCTTCAAGACGGAGGGCCAGGCGTGAGCACGCTGACCTTCCCGCCGCTGCGCAGCACCGACCCGGCCGTGTTCGGCCGCGTGGCCGTGCTGCTGGGCGGCACGTCCAGTGAACGCGAGGTCTCGCTCGATTCCGGCCGCAATGTGCTGGAAGCGCTGCAGGCGCGCGGCGTCGATGCCTTCGCCGTCGATGGCATTCCGGCGCTGGCCAAGGCCCTGGCCGGCGGTGGCATCGACCGCGTGTTCAACATCCTGCACGGCCACAACGGTGGCGGTGAGGACGGCATCGTGCAGGGCCTGATGGATGCCTTCGGCGTGCCGTACACCGGCTCCAACGTGCTGGGTTCGGCACTGAGCATGGACAAGATCCGCACCAAGCAGGTGTGGCTGTCGCTGGGCCTGCCGACCCCGCAGTACCGCAAGGTGACCGCGGAAAACGTGCATGCGAACGCAGCCGAGCTGGGCCTGCCGGTGGTGGTCAAGCCGGCCAACGAAGGGTCCAGCGTGGGCATCAGCCGGGTGACCGACGACGCCGGCCTGGACGAAGCAGTGGCCTTGGCTGCGCGCTACGACGGCCAGCTGCTGATGGAACAGATGGTGCTGGGCGACGAACTGACCGTGGCCATCCTGGGCGATGTGGCGCTGCCGTCGATCCGCATCGTGCCCAAGGGCCAGTGGTACGACTACAACGCCAAGTACATTGCCGAAGACACCCAGTACCTGTGCCCGGGCCTGGACGGCGCCGACGAGGAAGAGATCGGCCGCATCGCGCTGGCCGCCTTCCGCGCGGCGGGCTGCCGTGGCTGGGGCCGGGTGGACGTGATGCGTGACCGTGCCAGCGGCCGCTTCTTCCTGCTGGAAGTGAACACCGCCCCGGGCATGACCAGTCATTCGCTGGTGCCCAAGGCGGCAGCACAGGCCGGCATCGGTTTCGAGGAACTGGTGTGGCGCGTGCTGGAACAGACCCTGGAGGCATCGCACGCATGAACGCGGTGCTGCGCATCTTCGTCTGGCTGTTGGCGCTGTCGGTGGTAGCACTGCCGGTGGTGGCCGTGGTCAATGGCTGGGTTGGCGCCGAGCGCTGGCCGCTGGCGAAGCTGCGTGTGCACGGTGAGTTCAAGCGTGTGCCGCCGGAACAGCTGCAGCAGGTGCTGCTGCCGTATGCACACGCCGGTTTCTTCGCGGTGAAGCTGCAGGATGCGCAGGACGCGCTGGAAAAGCTGCCCTGGGTGGAAAGCGCGCGCGTGCGCAAGCAGTGGCCGGATGTGCTGGAAGTGACCCTGGTCGAACACAAGCCGTTCGCCCGCTGGGGCAACGACCGCCTGCTGTCCGAGCAGGGCAAGCTGTTCCCCACGCCGAAGAAGCTGGCCGACCTGCAGCTGCCCGAGCTGGACGGCCCGGACAGCCAGACCGAAGAAGTGGTGAAGCTCTACAACGATTCGCGCGCGTTGTTTGCGCCGGCCGGCGTGGATGTGCGCCGGCTGAGCATGGATGCGCGCGGCAGCTGGTCGCTGCTGCTGAGCAATGGCACCGAAGTGGTGGTGGGCCGCGACGATGCCCGCTCGCGCCTGCAGCGCTTCGTGCGCGTGCTGCCGCAGCTGGCCAACCAGGCCGCACCGATTGAACGGGCGGACCTCCGCTATACCAATGGTTTCACGTTGAGCTGGGGCACCCCGCCCCCGGCCGACGCGCCGGCCACCCCGGCACGAAGGACGCAGGAAAGGACATGAATCGCAAGGGTGACAAATCGCTGATCGTCGGCCTGGATATCGGCACCTCCAAGGTGGTGGCGCTGGTGGGCGAGTATTCGCCGGGCAACCCGATCGAAGTGATCGGCATCGGCTCGCATGAATCGCGCGGCTTGAAGCGCGGCGTGGTGGTGGACATCGAATCGACCGTGCAGTCGATCCAGCGTGCGGTGGAAGAAGCCGAGCTGATGGCCGGCTGCGAGATCCGCTCGGTCTACGCCTCCATTTCCGGCAACCACGTGCAGTGCAAGAACTCGCCGGGCATCGTGCCGATCCGCGACGGTGAAGTGACCTGGGGCGACCTGGATCGCGTGCTGGATGCGGCCAAGGCGGTGGCCATTCCGGCCGACCAGAAGATCCTGCACGCCATTCCGCGCGAATACGTGCTGGATGATTCGCAGGAAGGCATCCGCAACCCGGTGGGCATGACCGGCGTGCGCCTGGAGGTGCATGCGCACCTGGTGGTGTGCGCGCAGTCGGCCGCGGCCAACATCAGCAAGTGCGTGCAGCGCTGCGGCCTGCAGGTGGACGACCTGGTGCTGTCCTCGCTGGCGTCCAGCGTGGCGGTGCTGACCGCCGACGAAAAGGAGCTGGGCGTGGTGCTGGTGGACATGGGCGCGGGCACCACCGATATCGCGGTGTTCGTGCAGGGTGCGATCTGCCACACCGCATCGCTGCCGATCGCCGGCGACCACGTGACCAATGACATCGCGCACATGCTGCGCACGCCCACCCCGGAGGCCGAGCAGATCAAGGTGCGCTACGCCTGCGCCCTGGCCCAGCTGGCCACCGCCGAGGAAAGCATCCAGGTGCCGTCGGTGGGCGACCGCCCGCCGCGCCGCATGCCGCGCCATTCGCTGGCGCAGGCGGTGCAGGGCCGTTACGAGGAAATCTTCGAGATGGTGCAGGCCGAACTGCGCCGCTCCGGCTTCGAGGAACTGGTGCGTGCCGGCCTGGTGCTGACCGGTGGTGCATCGAAGATGGAAGGCGTGGTGGAACTGGCCGAGGAAATGCTGCAGATGCCGGTACGCGTGGGCATTCCGCAGCACGTGACCGGACTGGGCGAAGTGGTGGGCAACCCAGTGCATGCCACCGGCGTGGGCCTGCTGCTGATGGGCAGCCAGAACGAACACCCGCGCCGCCCGTCGCTGCCCACCGGGCGCGCCGGCAGCATGTTCAAGAAATTGAAGACCTGGTTCCGCGGCGAGTTCTGACGCGCAACCTGCAGCACCCGGGCGTGCCCGGTCGCAACACCCGCAACACCTGCAGTACCGCTTCAAGGCAACACACAACCCACACAGCCGCAACGGCAACATGACGCGCAAAGGCAGGAGGCCTGAACGCCCATGCCACCGAAAGCGGATACAACGAGGACACGGACATGGCGCATTTTGAACTGATCGAAAAGATGGCACCCAATGCGGTGATCAAGGTGGTTGGCGTGGGCGGCGGCGGCGGCAATGCCGTGGCGCACATGGTCAACTCGGCAGTGGATGGCGTGGAATTCATCACCGCCAACACCGACTCGCAGGCCATCAAGAATTGCGGTGCCAAGCTGCAGCTGCAGCTGGGTACCAACGTGACCAAGGGCCTGGGCGCAGGCGCGAACCCGGAAGTGGGCCGCCAGGCCGCGCTGGAAGACCGCGAGCGCATCATGGACGCCCTGCAGGGCGCGGACATGGTGTTCATCACCGCCGGCATGGGCGGCGGCACCGGCACCGGTGCGGCACCGGTGGTGGCCCAGCTGGCCAAGGAAATGGGCATCCTGACCGTGGCCGTGGTCACCAAGCCGTTCCCGTTCGAAGGCCGTCGCCGCATGCAGGTGGCACTGAAGGGCATCGAGGAACTGAGCCAGCACTGCGACTCGCTGATCACCATTCCCAATGAAAAGCTGATCACCGTGCTGGGCCGCAACGCCACCATGATCCAGGCGTTCCGCGCTGCCAACGACGTGCTGCAGGGCGCCGTGCAGGGCATCGCCGATCTGATCGTGCGCCCGGGCCTGATCAACGTCGACTTCGCCGACGTGCGCACCGTCATGTCCGAAATGGGCCTGGCGATGATGGGTACCGGCACCGCCCGTGGCGATGACCGCGCCCAGGCCGCCGCTGAATCGGCCATCCAGAACCCGCTGCTGGACGATGTGAACCTGGCCGGTGCCAACGGCATCCTGGTCAACATCACCGCCGGCGCCGACTTCACCATGGCCGAGTTCGACGAGATCGGCCGCACCATCGATGGCTTCGCTTCCGAAGACGCCACCGTGGTGGTCGGCACCGTGCTGGACCCGGACATGCAGGACGAAGTGCGCGTGACCGTGGTGGCCACTGGCCTGAACCGCGTGTCAGCCAGCAAGAGCCAGCGCCCGGGCGAGCGTGCGCCGATCAAGCTGGTGCGCAACGCCACCACCGGCCAGCCGGAATTCGGCGACTTCGACAACGGCGGCGATGCGGTGTCCAAGGCCGTGGGCGGCATGGGCCTGGGCCTGCGCCGTGCCAGCAGCGACAGCGTGGCCGCGTCCACCCCGTCGGCACCGAGCGCTTCGTCGCCGGCGGCCGCCGAACTGCCCAACGACTACCTGGACATCCCGGCGTTCCTGCGCCGCCAGGCGGACTGAGCGGGGTAGCCCGGGGCTTGTCCCCCCCGGGTTGCGCCACCATGTCCTGAAACGCAGGCGCCGGGCCAGGATGGGCCCGGCCGCCTTGCTTCGCGCGTCCCACCGGCGTCTACACGGCGTTTCAGCCGGGGTATGGGACCCTGCGTGTTAATCTAGTGTGTCACTTCCGGTCTGCCCCCCATGATCCAGCAACGCACTCTCAAGAACACGATCCGCGCCACCGGCGTTGGCCTGCACAGCGGTGACAAGGTCTACATGACCCTGCGCCCGGCACCGGTCAACCATGGCATCGTGTTCCGTCGCGTCGATCTGGACCCGGTGGTGGAAGTGCCCGCCAAGGCCGAACTGGTCACCGAAGTGACCCTGTGCACCGGCCTGACCTGCAACGACGCCAAGATCCAGACTGTCGAACACCTGATGTCGGCCCTGGCCGGCCTGGGTGTGGACAACATCATCGTCGAACTGTCCTCGCCGGAACTGCCGATCATGGACGGTTCGTCCGGGCCGTTCGTGTTCCTGCTGCAGTCGGCCGGCATCGTGGAACAGAACGCGCCCAAGCGCTTCATCCGCGTGCTGAAGACCGTGGAAGTGACCGAGGGCGACAAGGTGGCCCGCTTCACCCCGTACGAGGGCTACAAGCTGGGCTTCACCATCCAGTTCGACCACCCGATGATTCCGGCCAAGCAGTCGCGCCAGGAAATCGAGTTCTCCACACAGGCCTACACCAAGGAAATCTCCCGCGCGCGCACCTTCGGTTTCATGCGCGACCTGGAATACATGCGCGAGCGCAACCTGGGCCTGGGCGGTTCGATGGACAACGCCATCGTGCTGGACGAGTTCCGTGTATTGAACGAAGACGGCCTGCGCTACGCCGACGAATTCGTGCGCCACAAGATTCTTGACGCCATTGGCGATCTTTATCTGGCCGGTGGCCAGGTGTTGGGGGCCTACGAGGGCTTCAAGTCGGGCCACGCGCTCAACAACAAGCTGGTGCGCGCGCTGATGGCTGATGCCACCGCCTGGGAATGGGTGACCTATGAATCGCCCAGCGTGGAAGACCCGGTGGTGTATGCCATGCCGGCCTACGCGTGATCGCTTAAGTTGTTGAATTGAATAGAAACGACGCCGCCTTCCAGGGCGGCGTTGTCGTTTCCGTGGCCGCTGCCGACCGGCGCCGTGAAGCGTGACGTGAATGCGCTCACCGGGTCACGGTTTTGTGAACCCGGCCGATCGAAAGCCTGAATTTAACGTTGTTTTAACAACAATCTAACGACTCGACCACGGGGTGCCGCTAGGATGCGACCCGGCCCCCGAAAATGTTTCACGCTGCGGTGACACGCGCGACGGGGAGCGGAGCCGGATGCTCCGCTGCCATCAGGACCCTTTTCCCGTTTTACCGGGGACATCCTGCAAGGCTGCCAAGGCGTCGCGTAGCCCTTTGTGCGTGGCGGCTGAAACTGCGTGGGGGCCATTCCGGTTGTCGTGCGCTGGGGAGCGCGAGGGAGTGGGAGACGCAGTCTTGATGGTCACCTTGGTGGCCTTCAGCCCGATGGACCGGGCCGCGTCGAGCAACTGGGCTTCGGCAAGCCGCAACTTGGCATGCCAGACCGGGGATTCGACGAGAAAAACGAGGTGTTCGCCGTCCACATTGGCCAACCGGCAACGGTTGCGCAGCGGGGGCGGCAGTTGGGGGCGCAACTGACGGTCCAGCGCGTCGAGCCACAAGGCACGCCGCAGCGGGTTCCCGCTTTTGTCCGCCATCACTGCATCCAGGGCCGGTTTCGGCTTGGACGCAGGGCGAACGCTGGATTTCGGCTCAGACATGAAAACTCACTGATGGCATTCAAAAAGATCGTAATCAAAACGCGTGAACGTCAGGCCAAATCGCCGCTCACGCGTCTGCGGTTCTACTTCGAGGACCGCCCCCGCGCCCTGCTGGGCAGCGTGCTCGGGGTAGGCTGCATTATCGGCCTTGCCGGCGGCTTCGGCGCCAGTGCGCTGAACGACTCGCGCCTGCAGGCCAAGGTCGACCGCCAGGAGGCCGAGCTGGCCAAGGTCCAGCGCGATGCGCAGACCCAGGTCAACGCACTGGCCGCGCGCATGGGCGAGCTGCAGGCCCAGGCCACCCGCCTGAACGCGCTGGGCGAACGGCTGACCCAGATGGGCAAGCTGGAAGACGGCGAATTCGACTTCAACGAGACCCCCGGCCTGGGTGACGGCGATGCCGGCGGCCCGACCGCGGACATCCCGGTGAAGGACGTCAACGCCGACTTACAGGTGCTGGAGCAGCGCTTCGCTGCTTCAGGCCGCCAGTTGTCGGTGATGGAATCGCTGATGTTCGACCACCAGTTGCAGCAGAACGCCGTGCCCTCGCGCATGCCGATCCGCAACACCTACATTACGTCCAACTTCGGTACCCGTGCCGACCCGTTCGGTCGCGGTGCCGCCACCCACAAGGGCATGGACTTCCACGCCCGCGTCGGTGACCCGGTGATGTCGGTGGCCGATGGCGTGGTCAGCTTCTCCGGGGTGAAGGGCGGCTACGGCAACGTGGTCGACGTGGACCATGGCAACGGCTACGTGACCCGCTATGCGCACAATTCGCGCCTGGTGGTGAAGGTGGGCGACCTGGTGCGCGCCGGCCAGGAAGTGGCCAAGGCCGGTTCCACCGGCCGCTCGACCGGTGCCCACGTGCACTTCGAAGTCTGGGAAAACGGCAACGTGGTCAACCCGCGCAAGTTCCTGGGTGACGGCGGCAACACGCCGGTGGGCCGTATCAGCCGCGGCTGAGCCCCCGTCCGGGGTCGGATCCCTTCCGCAACGCGGAAGGGCTCTGACCCCATCGCGCAAGGGTTGAAACCCCTGCCGCCCGTCCCAAGCTACAATGGGTGTTGCCATCGACAGGGCGCCAGGCGCCCTGTTTCGTTTGCGGCGGACGGATCCCCAGGGGATGACCGGGCCGCTGTGTCCATCCAACCCGGTTCCTTCAATGATCAACAGCCTGCTTACCCGCGTATTTGGCAGTCGTAACGAACGACAGCTGCGCCAGCTCAACCGCATCGTCGCCAAGATCAATGCGCTGGAGCCGGAGATCGAGAAGCTTTCCGACGAGCAGCTGCAGGCCAAGACGCCGGAGTTCAAGCAGCGCATCGCCGGCGGTGAAGCCCTGGACAAGGTGCTGCCCGAAGCCTTCGCGGTCTGCCGCGAAGCCGGCCGCCGCGTGCTGGGCATGCGCCACTACGACGTGCAGCTGATCGGCGGCATGGTGCTTCACCTGGGCAAGATCGCAGAAATGCGCACCGGTGAAGGCAAGACCCTGGTGGCGACCCTGCCGGTGTACCTGAACGCGCTGGAAGGCAAGGGCGTGCACGTGGTCACCGTGAACGACTACCTGGCCCGCCGCGACGCCGCGCAGATGGGCAAGTTGTACAACTGGCTGGGCCTGAGCGTGGGCGTGGTGTACCCGGGCATGCCGCACAGCGACAAGCGCGAAGCCTACGCCGCCGACATCACCTACGGCACCAACAACGAATTCGGTTTCGACTACCTGCGCGACAACATGGCGCTGTCCAAGGCCGACCGCTACCAGCGCGGCCTGCACTACGCCATCGTCGACGAAGTCGACTCCATCCTGATCGACGAAGCCCGTACCCCGCTGATCATCTCCGGCCCGGCCGACGATTCCCCGGAGCTGTACATCCGGGTGAACCGCATCGTGCCGAACCTGGTGAAGCAGGAAGCCGAAGACGGCGAAGGCGACTTCTGGGTCGACGAAAAGGGCAAGCAGGTGCACCTGTCCGAAGCGGGCATGGAGCACGCCGAGCAGCTGCTGGTCGACGCCGGCATCCTCGACGGCCAGACCGAAGGCCTGTACGCGGCGCAGAACCTGACCGTGGTCCACCATCTGAATGCCGCACTGCGCGCGCACGCCATCTACCAGCGTGACGTGGACTACATCGTGCGCGACGGCGAAGTGGTCATCGTCGATGAGTTCACCGGTCGTACCCTGTCCGGCCGCCGCTGGTCCGACGGCCTGCACCAGGCCGTGGAAGCGAAGGAAGGCGTGCCGGTACAGCGCGAGAACCAGACGCTGGCCAGCATCACCTTCCAGAACCTGTTCCGCATGTACAAGAAGCTGTCCGGCATGACCGGTACGGCCGATACCGAAGCATTCGAATTCCAGAGCATCTACGGCCTGGAAGTGGTGGTCATTCCGACCAACCGCCCGACCATCCGCAAGGACAGTCCGGACCAGGTGTTCCTGAACCGCAAGGGCAAGTTCAATGCGGTGCTGGCCGACATCGAAGAATGCGCCAAGCGCGGCCAGCCGGTGCTGGTGGGTACCACCTCGATCGAAACCTCGGAAATGCTGTCCGAGCACCTGCGCAAGGCCGGTGTGAAGCACGAAGTGCTCAACGCCAAGCAGCATGACCGCGAAGCGACCATCGTTGCCAACGCCGGTCGCCCGGCCGCCGTGACCATCGCCACCAACATGGCCGGCCGTGGTACCGACATCGTGCTGGGCGGTTCGCTGGAAGCGGAAATCCACGAGCTGGGCGAAGGCGCGACCGACGAGCAGAAGGCCGCGATCAAGGCCGAATGGCAGAAGCGCCACGATGCAGTGAAGGCCGCTGGCGGCCTGCACATCGTCGGTACCGAACGCCACGAATCGCGCCGTATCGACAACCAGCTGCGCGGTCGTTCCGGCCGCCAGGGTGACCCGGGTTCGTCCCGCTTCTACCTGTCGCTGGAAGACAACCTGATGCGCATCTTCGCCTCTGACTGGGTGCAGAAGGCCATGCGCATGATGGGCATGAAGGAAGACGACGTCATCGAAGACCGCCTGGTCAGCCGCCAGATCGAGAAGGCGCAGCGCAAGGTGGAAGCGCACAACTTCGACATCCGCAAGAACCTGCTGGACTTCGACGACGTCAACAATGACCAGCGCAAGGTGATCTATTCCCAGCGCGATGAACTGCTGGACGCCGAGTCGGTGAAGGACAACGTCGATGGCATCCGCGACGATGTGATCTTCGACGTGGTGGCGCGCTTCGTGCCGCCGAACTCGATCGACGAACAGTGGGACCTGCGCGGCCTGGAAGCTACCCTGGAATCGGATTTCGGCCTGCAGATGTCGCTGGTCGACATGGTCAAGTCGCACGAAGAACTGGACGCCGAAGCCATTGCCGCCAAGGTGCTGGAGCGCGTGAACCAGCACTTCGCCGAGAAGGAAGCCGGCGTGGGCGAAGAGACCATGCGTGCGCTGGAAAAGCACGTGATGCTGACCGTGCTGGACCAGAGCTGGAAGGAACACCTGGCCCGCATGGACTACCTGCGCCAGGGCATCTACCTGCGCGGCTACGCACAGAAGCAGCCCAAGCAGGAATACAAGAAGGAAGCCTTCGAGCTGTTCTCGGACATGCTGGAAAACGTGAAGCGCGAAGTGGTGACCCTGCTGGCCCGCGTACGTATCCGCAGCGACGAGGAAGTGCAGGCGCTGGAAGCGGCCGAACGCCAGCAGGCGCAGGCGCGCCTGAGCCAGTCGCAGTTCCAGCACCAGGATGCCGGCGGCTACAGCGCCGACGAAGAAGCCGCCCAGGTGCAGGCCGCACAGCAGGGCGTGGCGCAGCGCCAGCGCGACGAACCGAAGGTCGGCCGTAACGACCCGTGCCCGTGCGGCAGTGGCAAGAAGTTCAAGCACTGCCACGGTCAGCTGAGCTGAGCTGAGTAAACCGAGCTGAGTCGCAAAAGCCCCGCAAATGCGGGGCTTTTTTCGTTCTGGCAGATGCGTCTTGTGAGCCATTTCCCATAACAAGAGTTTTCAGATTTATCTGACCCATGTGTCGGGGCAACCCCCACAGCAAAGTCAGACCCGTGCCATGGGCATGCCCCGTTCGCGCCCGTATGTTGCACGGGCTCTGCGGTGGGACTGCAGAACCTGCCGGCGGAGCTGCGTCGATGTCGCCCCCGCGATACCGCGCATCCCTGATCGACAAACACATGGAGCTTCATGAACAGGATCTATCGCCAGGTGTTCAACCACACCACCGGCCAGGTGCAGGTTGCATCTGAACTCACCACGTCACATTCGCCGGGCCGCGCCAGCGTCGGCCACGTCCACCGTTCGTCGTCGCTGCGCAGCGCGCTGCTGCTGGCGCTGGGCCTGGCCGCGCTGCCCGCGCAGTCGGCGCTGGCCGCTGCCTATGACTTCCCCAGCAACGAGACCGTGTCCGACAGCCGCGGCTATGTGGATGGCTTCCGCATCGGTGTGAATTCGCCGATCACCATCGACCTGATGCCGGGCGCGGTGCTGACCGCCAATGGCCCGGTGTCGCTGGGTACGACTGTCGGCGGCATCGGTACCCTGAACGTGACCGGGCTCGGCAGCAGCGTCGTGCTGACCGACACGTTCGAAGACATGCGCGTGGGTGATGCCGGCAAGGGCGTGCTGAACCTGACCGGCGGCGGCACCGTGACCGTGGCCCGCAACGTGGTCCTGGGCAACGTGTCCGGCGGCGAGGGTGCGGCGCTGGTCAGCGGTGTGGGTTCCAAGCTCACCGCACGCCAGATCGATATCGGCAAGGCCGGTACCGGCAGCCTGGTGATCAGCGACGGTGGTGTGGTTGACACCACCGCGGTGAACAGCTCCACCCTGCTGCAGGGCATGCGCATCGGCGCGGACGCAGGCAGCACCGGTTCGGTCACCGTCGACACCGGTGGTGTACTGAACATCGCCAACAACCACCTGATCGTCGGCCAGCGCGGCCAGGGCGAGCTGAACATTGCCAGCGGCGGCATCGTCAACGTCGGCCAGACCCTGGCCGTGGGCATCGTCGACGGCGCCACCGGCACGGTCAACGTGACCGACGGCGTACTGGTGGCCCAGGACATCCTGCTCGGCCAGGAGTCCGGCTCGACCGCCACTCTGCGCGTGTCCGGCGCCAGCACCGTGCAGACCGACACCTTTGAACTGGGCGAACGCGGCAATGCACTGCTGCGCGTGGAAAACGGTGGCGTGCTGCGCGCCACCACCTCGCTGATCGCCGAAACGCCGGACGGTTCGTCGGGTGACCGTGGCCAGGTCGGCCGCATCGAAGTCAGCGGTGCCGGTTCGGCCATTGAATCGGCGCGTGTGGATGCCACGGCCAGCCTGTTGATCGACAACGGCGGCGCGATCCGTTCGAACGTGGCCAACATCAAGAACTCGTTCGGCGCCGGTACCGGCGCCAGCCGTGCCAAAGCCACCCTGACCGGTGCCGACAGCCAGTGGATCAACACCGGCGTGATGGAAGTCACCACCGACCTGCAGGTGCTCGACGGCGCCCGCATCAGCACCGACACCCTCAGTGTGTCCGGTGGCTCGGACTTCCCGAAGGGCACCGCCGCGCTGTACCCCGAACAGGTCGTGGTCAGCGGCGAGGGCTCGTCCATCACCGCTGCCAACGGTATCTCCGTCGGCCGCACCACCTTCGATCCGCTCGGCGTGCTGGCGGTGAACAACGGTGCCAAGCTCAGTGCCGGCACCGGCTATACCCTGGACAACAGCGGCTATCTGGTCATCGGTGGCGGCCTGCAGGACTGGACCGCTGCCGACGGCCCCACCTGGGCAGCGGCCGAAGCGGCCGGTGAACTGGATGGTTCGCCGATCACCATGAACAACGGCCAGGGCGGCCTGCTGTTCAACCACACCGGTGACATCACCCTGTCCAATACCATCGCCAGCTCGTCTGCGTCGATGACCTACGGTGGCCTGCACCAGCTGGCCGGCAGCACCACCCTGGACGGTGACCTGACCGCCTTCGGCGGCGACATCAACGTCAGCGGCGGCACCCTGGTCATCAATTCCGATACCTATACCGGCCAGGGCTACACCGGCAGCAGCCAGGCGGTGACGCAGGACATCACCGTGACCGGCGGCACCCTGGTGCTCAATGGCGCGTCGGGCTTCCAGCAGGAGATCAACTACGGCACGGGCCTGGGCAGCGCGATCATCCGCAGCTCGACCGCCACCATCCGCGACGGCGGCGTGCTGGCCGGCAACGCCACCGTGGGCCAGACCTTCGTGCGCAATGGCGCGGTGCTGTCTCCGGGCCAGAACGGTGTGGGCGCCATCACCATCGATGGTGACCTGTACTTCAACAACATGGCCGTCACCCCGGAACAGGTCGCCGGCAAGGCGTTCTACGATGTGGACGTGCTGGGCAACGGCCAGGCCGACCTGCTGACGGTGGCCGGCAAGGCCTACCTGGGCAAGGTCAACTACGCCGGTGAACACGGTGCCACCGGCGTGCGCATCACCGCGCTGGACCCGGCCACCAGCTACCAGAATGGCCAGAGCTACACGATCCTGAGCGCGGCCGGCGGTATTGAAGGCCAGTTCGATGACGTGATCTCGCGTTCGGCCTTCCTCGACCCCAGCCTGGTGCAGGCCGGCAACGACGTGCGTCTGCTGATCGCGGTGAAGAGTGACGAGACCGGCCCGGGGCCTGGCCCGGGTCCGAACCCCGATCCGGGTACGCCGGGCACGCCGGGTACCCCGGGCGAGGGCGGTGGCGTGACCCCGCCGGCCGTGTTCGGTGCCGTTGCCGCCACCGGCAACCACCTGGCCATTGCCGGCGCGCTGGATACCCTGCAGCAGTCCGGGCAGGCGCTGGCGCTGTACAACCAGCTGCTGATGCTGGACGCCGACGAAGCGCGGCTGGCCTTCGATCACCTGTCCGGCGAAATCCACGCCAGCAACCGTGCGTTGCTGCTGGACGATCGCTTCCTGCGTGAAGGCATCTCCCAGCGCCTGCGCACCGACCCGACGATCAAGGCGCAGGGCGGCGGTTTCTGGCTGTCCGGCGGTGGCGCCGCCAATCGCCAGGACGGCGACCACGGCAGCGCCCGCAGCCGCCAGCACCGCGAAGGCCTGATGGCCGGCCTGGACTGGACCTTCGGTGAAGCCTGGACGGTGGGCCTGGCCGCCGGTGCCGAGACGCTGCGCCAGCAGGTGGACGCGCGCAGCAGCAAGGCCGATGTCGATGCCGTGCACGGTGGCCTGTACGCCTCCTATCGCATGGGCGAAGCCTGGTTCACCGCCGGTGCCAGCTATGCCGACTACGACCTGGATACCGATCGCACGTCGATCGTCGGTGGCATGCAGCAGCGCCTGCGTGCCGGCTACAGCGCCGATGCCGTGTCCGGCTTCGCCGAAGGCGGCTGGGACATGGACCTGGATCGCCTGGTGCTGACCCCGTACGTGGCCGTGGCCTACACCCGCCTGTCCACCGATGCGGCGCAGGAAACCGGCGGCAGCACCGCGCTGGTGATCGATGCCAGCAAGGACGAGGTGTGGACCGCGACCGCCGGCCTGCGCGCCAGCTGGGACATCAGCGCCGGCCAGGACGACGGTGCCCGACTGGTGGCCGGCCTGGCCTGGCAGAACGCGGCCGGCGATGTGCGCAGCAGCTCGCGCCAGCGCTTTGCAGTGGGCAGCAGCACCTTCAGCATCGATGGCGTGCCGCTGGCCCGCAACGTCGGCATTGCCGAGCTGGGCGTGTCGGTGAACATCGGCGACAACAGCCGTCTGTCGCTGGGTGCACAGGGCCGCGCCGGTGGCGGCCAGCACGAGCTGGGCGCGCAGATGACCTGGAACGTGCAGTTCTGATCACGCGTACTGCGTGGATGTAGACCGGGGGCCCCGCAAGGGGCCCCTTTTTTTTGGTTCTTCAGCCAACTCCGGAACGCGCTTCTTGTGAGCGTCTGCTCACAACGAAATTTTTCAGACTTGCCCGACTCACGTGGCGGGGCAACCCTCACAGGAAAGTCGGACCCCTGCCATGTGCATGCATCGACGCCGCCCGTAACTTGCTGGAGCCCCGCGGCGGGGCTGCAGAACCTGCCGGCGGAGCTGCGCCGATGTCGCCCCCGCGGCATCGCGTATCCCTGATCGACATCCACATGGAGCTTCATGAACAGGATCTATCGCCTGGTGTTCAATCGCACCACCGGCCAGATGCAGGTCGCATCTGAACTTGCCGCCTCGCAAGCGCCCGGTCGCGCCAGCGTCGGCCACACCCACCGCCCCGCGTCGCTGCGCACTGCGCTGCTGCTGGCCCTGGGCCTGGCCGTGCTGCCCGCGCAGTCGGCACTGGCGGCCGCGTACGAGTTCACCGCCGACGACACGGTGAGTGATCCGCGCAGCTACGTCGACGGCTTCCGCGTCGGCCCGGACGGCACCGTGGTGGTCAACGTTGTCGATGGCGGCAGCCTGGCAACCAACGGATTTGCTTCCCTGGGCACGCTGGCCGGTGGCGTCGGCACGTTGAACGTGTCCGGTACCGGCCGCGTCAGCCTGACCAGCGTGTTTGACGACATGCGCGTAGGCGATGCCGGCAGGGGAGCGCTGAACGTCAGCAACGGCGGCACCGTCGCGGTGAGGCGCAACGTGCTGCTGGGCACCCTGGCCGGCAGCCACGGTGCGGTGCGGGTCGACGGTGCAGGTTCAACGTTCACCGCACGCCAGTTCGAGGTCGGCAACTTCGGCAGCGGTGAACTGGTGATCAGCAACGGCGGCGTGGTGGAAACCATTACCGCGCCCGTTCCGCTGTCGTACGGCATGCGCATCGGCGCGTCATCAGGCAGCACCGGTTCGGTCACGGTCGACACCAGCGGCGTACTGAACATCACCGACAACCATCTGTTCGTCGGCCAGCGCGGCAATGGCGAGCTGAACATTGCCAGCGGTGGTGCGGTCAACGTTGGTCGGACCCTGGCGGTGGGCATAGACGACGGTGTCACTGGCACGGTCAGGGTGACCGATGGCGGCGTCCTGGTGGCCAAGGACATCGTGCTCGCCCAGAATACCGACACGACCGGTACCCTGCTGGTGTCCACGGCCAGCAGCGTGCAGGCCGATACGGTCGAACTGGCGCACTACGGCCACGCGCTGCTGCGGGTGGAGAACGGTGGCGTGCTGCATGCGACCACCTCGCTGATCGCCGAAGGGCCGAACCTGCTCTTCGGCGACGAGGGGCAGGTTGGGCGCATTGAAGTGAGTGGCGCGGGTTCGGCCATTGAGTCGGCGCGCGTGGAGGCCACGGCCAGTCTGCGGGTCGACAACGGCGGCGCGATCCGTTCGGACGTGGCCAAACTCCAGAATTCGTACGGTGCCAGTGCCGACGGCAGCCGGACCAAGGCCACCCTGACCGGCGCCGGCAGCCAGTGGGTCAACAGCGGCGCCATGCAGGTCACCACCGACCTGCAGGTGCTCGATGGCGCCCAGATCACCACCGATACGCTCACCGTGACCGGTGGCGCGCAGTGGCCCAAGCACGACATCGAGCCGTACCCCGAACAGGTCCTGGTCAGTGGTGCCGGTTCGTCCATCAGCGCTGCCAACGGCATCACCGTCGGCAGGGGCACGTTCGATCCGCTCGGCGTGCTGGTGGTGAACAACGGTGCCACGCTCAGTGCCGGCACCGGCTATACGCTGGACCACAACGGCTACCTGGCCATCGGTGGCGGCCTGCAGGACTGGACCAGGGCGGGCGGCCCGGTGTGGGCAGCGGCCGAAGCGGCCGGTGAACTGGACGGTTCGCCGATCACCATGAACAACGGCCAGGGCGGCCTGCTGTTCAACCACACCGGTGACATCACCCTGTCCAACACCATCGCCAGCTCCTCTGCGTCGATGACCTACGGTGGCCTGCATCAACTGGCCGGCAGCACCACGCTGGACGGTGACCTGACCGCCTTTGGCGGCGACATCAACGTCAGCGGCGGCACCCTGGTCATCAATTCCGATACCTATACCGGCCAGGGCTACAGCGGCAGCAGCCAGGCGCTGCCGCAGGGCATCACCGTGACCGGCGGCACCCTGGTGCTGAACGGTGCGTCGGGCTTCCAGCAGGAGATCAGCTACGGCGCGGGCTTCGGCAGCGCGATCATCCGCAGCTCGACCGCCATCGTCCTCGACGGCGGCGTGCTGGCCGGCAACGCTACCGTGGGCCAGACCGTCGTGCGCAACGGCGCGGTGCTGTCTCCGGGCCACAACGGTGTGGGCACCATCACCATCGATGGTGACCTGTACTTCAACAACATGGCTGCCACCGCCGAGGAGGTCGCCGACAAGGCGTTCTACGACGTGGACGTGCTGGGCAACGGCCAGGCCGACCTGCTGACGGTGACCGGCAAGGCCTACCTGGGCCACGTCGCTCATTCCGGTGAACATGGTGCCACCGGCGTGCGCATCACCGCGCTGGACCCGGCCACCAGCTACCAGAAGGGCCAGAGCTATACGATCCTGAGTGCGGCCGGCGGCATTGAAGGCCAGTTCGATGACGTGATCTCGCGTTCGGCCTTCCTCGACCCCAATCTGGTGCAGACCGGCAACGACGTGCGTCTGTTGATCGGGGTCAAGAGTGACGGGCAGGGCCCGGATACCGGTTCGGAGGATGGCGGCGTGACCCCGCCGGCCGTATTCGGCGCCGTGGCCACCACCGGCAACCACCAGGCCATTGCCGGCGCGCTGGACACCCTGCAGCAGTCCGGGCAGGCGCTGGCGCTGTACAACCAGCTGCTGATGCTGGACGCCGACGAAGCGCGGCTGGCCTTCGATCACCTGTCCGGCGAAATCCACGCCAGCAACCGTGCGTTGTTGCTGGATGATCGCTTCCTGCGTGAAGGCATTTCCCAGCGCCTGCGCACCGACCCGACGATCAAGGCGCAGGGCGGTGGCTTCTGGCTGTCCGGCGGTGGCGCCGCCAATCGCCAGGACGGCGACCACGGCAGCGCCCGTAGCCGCCAGCACCGCGAAGGCCTGATGGCCGGCCTGGACTGGACCTTCGGTGACGCCTGGACCGTGGGCCTGGCCGCCGGTGCCGAAACGCTGCGCCAGCAAGTGGATACGCGCAGCAGCAAGGCCGATGTCGATGCCGTGCACGGCGGCCTGTATGCCTCCTACCGCATGGGCGAAGCCTGGTTCACCGCCGGTACCAGCTATGCCGACTACGACCTGGATACCGATCGCACGTCGATGTTCGGTGGCATGCAGCAGCGCCTGCGTGCCGGCTACAGCGCCGATGCAGTGTCCGGCTTCGCCGAAGGCGGCTGGGACATGGACCTGGATCGCCTGGTGCTGACCCCGTACGTGGCCGTGGCTTACACCCGCCTGTCCACCGACGCCGCGCAGGAAACCGGCGGCAGCACCGCGCTGGTGATCGATGCCAGCAAGGACGAAGTGTGGACCGCGACCGCCGGCTTGCGCGCCAGCTGGGACATCAGCGCCGGCCAGGACGACGGTGCCCGCCTGGTGGCCGGCCTGGCCTGGCAGAACGCGGCCGGCGATGTGCGTAGCCGCTCGCGTCATCAGTTCGTGGTGGGCAGTAGCGCGTTCAGCATCGATGGCGTACCGCTGGCCCGCAATGTCGGCATCGCCGAGCTGGGCGTGGCGGTGAACACCGGCGCACACAGCCGTCTGTCGCTGGGCGCGCAGGGTCGTCTGGGTAGCGGTCAGCGTGAGCTCGGCGCACAGATGACCTGGAACGTGCAGTTCTGATCACGCCTGCCGCTTAGGTGTAGAGCGGGGCCCCGAAAGGGGCCCCCTTTTCAGGGTTGCGCTGGGCGCCGCCGATTGGGCATGCTCTGGCCATGCCTCCCCCGAAACGATCGATTCATGTGGTGGCCGCAGTCATCACCGACGCCCGCGGCCGCGTGCTGCTGAACCGCCGCACCGAGAACCGCGACATGGCCGGGCTGTGGGAGTTCCCCGGCGGCAAGCGCGAACCGGGTGAAACCTCCGAACAGGCCTTGGTGCGCGAACTGCGCGAAGAGCTGGGCATCGAGGCCGACATCGGCGACTGGCTGATGGATGTGCCGCAGCATTACCCCGACAAGCACTTGACCCTGGAAGTGCGCCATGTGCGCAGCTGGAAGGGCAGCCCGCGCGGGCGCGAAGGCCAGGCCATCACCTGGGTAGCCCAGGACAAGCTGGGCCGCTATTCGATGCCGCCGGCAGATCTGCCAGTGGTAGCTGCGCTGCGCCAGCCCGACCAGTACCTGATCACCCCGGCGCCGGCCGACGATGACGTGCTGGCAGAGCAGTGGCAGCAGCGGCTGCAGCAGGCGGTTGCCGCCGGCCACCAGCGCATCCAGTTGCGTCTGCCGTCGCAGCACCCGCAACGCCAGCTGCTGATCGAAAGCGCCATCGGCTCCCACCGTCGCGGCGGGCCGCAGTGGCTGGTCAACCGCGATATCGAATTGGCCGCGGCGCTGGGAGTCGGGGTGCATCTGGGCAGTGAGCAGGTGCTGGCGCTGGCCGAACGGCCCTTGCCGGCCGGCCAGCTGGTGGCTGCCTCGTGTCACGACCTGGCGCAACTGCAGGCCGCGCAGCGGCTGGGCTGCGACTTTGCAGTGCTGGGGCCGGTGCAGGCCACTGCCAGCCATCCCGGTGCCACGCCGCTGGGCTGGGAAGGATTCGCTGCGCTGCGTGCGCAGGTGTCGTTGCCGATCTACGCGTTGGGCGGGATGGAACCGCACCACGTGGCCGACGCCCGCCGCCACGGCGCACAGGGCATCGCCGCGATCCGCGGCCTGTGGCCCACCTGAGCGGGCGCCTGAGGGGTCGGATCCGCGCGCAGCGCGGCTCTGACCCCAGAGGTTGCCAGAGGTTGAGGCAGGGTCAGAGCCGCGCTGCGCGCGGATCCGACCCCACCGGTGGATGCGATCTCAAAGGGTGATCCAGAAACACCCGTACTGCCGCCGCAACCCCACCACCGTGGCCGCGCGCGTAGCGCTGCCCGGCAGCGTCTGCTCCAGCCGCAGCCCCACCGGGTGCCGGCGCACAGGTGTCTCAGCGTCCTCAGGGTCGGATCCCTGCACCGCAGGGCTCTGACCCTCATCCACCGCCTGCTGCGGGTACACCGGCACCACATCCACCAGCGGGCGCCGCACAACCGATTCCAGCTGCCCCAGGATGCGCTGCGCTCCTGCATCGGACACCGCACCCCACAGATACAGCGACGACAGCCGATTCACATCGCCGGTCGCCACGGCGGTCTGCACCGCCTGCACCAGCTCGCTCAGCCGGCGCGGGCACTGCGCACCCAGTGTGTCGCGCTGCGCGGTGGCACCGGCCGGTGCGGGCGGCGGTTGCCGCGACCGCGCGCCCAGGCTGTCGCAGGGGCGGTCGGTGTACACGCTCTGGCCCTGCGCATCGGTACAGCGGTTCAAGCGCGTGGCCTGCGCGTGGGCCAGCACCGGCAGACTGGCCAGCACGACAGCCAGCACGGCGGGAATTGCGAGGTTCATGGGCCCAGCGTAACGCCGATGCCGACAAAGTTGTGCGTAATCAGCCCTGCAACAGCTTCAGCACCGACACCGTCGGCTTGGCCAGGTTCAGGGTGTAGAAGTGCAGGCCCGGCGCGCCGCCGTCCACCAGACGCTGGCACAGCCCGGCGACCACCTCGGCACCGAACGCCCGCACCGATTCGGCATCGTCGCCGTATGCCTGCATCTTGCGGCTGATCCAGCGCGGGATTTCGGCGCCGCACTGTTCGGAAAAGCGGCGAAGCTGGCTGAAGTTGGCGATGGGCATGATGCCCGGCACGATCGGCACGGTCACGCCCAGCTTGCGCACGGCATCCACGAAGTGGAAATACGCATCGGCGTTGAAAAAGTACTGGGTGATGGCGGCATCGGCGCCGGCATCGATCTTGGCCTTGAAATGCCGCAGGTCGGCCAACGCATCCGACGCCTGCGGGTGGGTTTCCGGGTAGGCGCCCACTTCAATGTGGAAGGCGTCGCCGTGTTCGGCACGGATGAAGGCGATCAGTTCAGCGGCGTAGCGCATGTCGCCGGGAAACCCCATGCCCGAGGGCAGGTCGCCGCGCAGTGCGACCAGCCGGCGGCAGCCGATGGCGCGGTACAGCTTCAGCAGCTCGCGGATCTCCTGGCGGGTGCCGCCCACACAGGACAGGTGGGGTGCCGCGTCGAAACCATGGTGCTGGTTGAGGTGGCGCACCGTTTCGGAGGTGTAGCTGAGCGTGGAGCCACCGGCGCCGAAGGTACAGGACACATAGTCGGGCGCGTAGGCCTTCAACCGGGCGGCGGCACGGTCCAGCTGGCCACGCTGCTCATCGGTCTTGGGCGGGTAGAACTCGAAGCTGATGGCGGTCATGGCACGGGCAGTGGCGGCGGGTGCGGTTGAGTATATCTCTCCATCAAGATGGATGTGAAGCTGTATCACGTGAAGAACTGGCCCGTCGCGAGGGACCGTTCACCCGGCTGCCGGGCCGTTGCTCCTGAATCGCAACCGCGGACCCCGCTCCGCCGGCACGCTGCTGCCGTGGCAATTTCGCCCGATGAAGGAGCAGTGCGATGAAGAACCTGTTGGCACGGCTGGTGATGATTGGCGTGGCGATGACGGCGCTGGGGCCCGGGCTGGCGCACGCCGCCACTGCGACCAGCGGCACCGTCCAGGTCGAGGTCGTCGGCACCGGCCGTCCGCTGCTGATGATTCCCGGCCTGAACAGCAGTGCGGAGGTCTGGCGCGAGACCTGCCTGGCGCTGAAGGACGTGCAGTGCCATCTGCTGCAGTTGCCGGGCTTTGCCGGCGCGGCGCCCGCCGATCCGCTGCCGGACGACTTCCTGTCGGCCATGCGCGATCAGGTGCTGGCCTATGTGCACGCCCGGAAGCTGCACCGTCCGGCAGTGATCGGCCACAGCCTGGGCGGCGTGCTGACCCTGGCCATGGCCGTGCAGGAACCGGATGCGCTGGGGCCGTTGATCATCGTGGACGCGGTGCCGTTCTACGCCGGCATGCAGAACCCGCAGGCCACTGCGCAGAGCGTGCGGGCGCTGGCCGGGCAGATGCGCGCCTCCATGCTGGCGGCGGACGCGGCCAGCTACCGGGCACAGGCCGAGGCGGCACTGGCGCCGCTGACCAACGTGGCCGCGCGACTGCCGGAACTGCAGCGCTGGGGCCGCGACAGCGACCGTGCCAGCACGGCGGGTGCGATGTATTCGCTGCTGGTGCATGACCTGCGGCAGGAGGTGGCCAGCATCCGTTCACCCACCCTGGTCCTCGGTGCGTGGGCGTCGTACCAGGCCTTCGGTGCCACCGAAGCGTCGGCGCGCACGATCTTCCAGACGCAGTACGCGGCACTGCCAGATGTGCGCATCGAACTGAGTGCCAGCGGCCACCATTTCCTGATGTGGGATGATCCGCAGTGGCTGCAGGCGCAGGTGCAGGCGTTCCTGGACAGCCACCGCTGATGCTTGCTGCCTTGGGGTTCCACCATGCCTGATCCCACCTCCACGCTGCGCTTCTGGCTGATCAACGGCATCGGCTGGATGCTGTTCGGCCTGCTCAGTCTGGCCATGAGCGGGGCCTTCGGCGCGGGCGCCAGCAGTGGCGGCACGTTGATCAGCGTGGGCCTGGCCATTGCGCTGTGCGCCGTCAGCGGCGCCATGCGCGCGCTGGCGGGGGCGCGCCACTGGTGGCAGCTGGAGGTTGGCGCGCTGGCCGTGCGGCTGGCGCTGGCGGTGTTGCTGGGTGCGGCCCTGGCGCAGTTGCTGCTGACCGCCGTGCTGCAGCCGGCGCTGGCGCTGGGGTGGGTGGATTTCGCTGGCCGGCCGGCCGATTTCCGCCCACTCGCACGCGTGCTCTACTGGCTCAACACCGTGCTGGTGCTGGGCCTGTGGACCGCGATATGGGCGGGCCTGCACAGCGTGCGCCGTGCGCGCCATGCCGAACTGGCCCGTCTGCGCGCCGAGGCCGAACGCAGTGCGCTGGAGCGCGACGCGCTGCGTGCGCGGCTCAATCCGCACTTCGTGTTCAATGCACTGAACAACCTGCGCGCACTGATCCTGGAAGATCCCGAGCGCGCGCGCGACATGGTGACCCGGCTGTCGCGCACTTTGCGCCAGGCATTGGCGCACAACCGCAGCGAGCAGGTCACCCTGGCCGAGGAGCTGG
Source organism: Stenotrophomonas sp. ZAC14D2_NAIMI4_6 (assembly GCF_003086875.1). Lineage (NCBI taxonomy): Bacteria > Pseudomonadati > Pseudomonadota > Gammaproteobacteria > Lysobacterales > Lysobacteraceae > Stenotrophomonas > Stenotrophomonas sp. ZAC14D2_NAIMI4_6. The sequence goes on from NZ_CP025996.1 coordinate 793,803, forward strand.
CCGTGGTTGATGACTATCTGGCCATTGAAAGCATCCACTTCGAGCAGCGCCTGCAGGTGCAACGCCACATCGATGCCGATGCCCTGCAGGCACAGTTGCCCGCGATGGCGCTGCAGCTGCTGGTGGAAAACGCGATCAAGCACGGCATCGCCCAGCGCGCGGGCGGTGGCGAGGTGCACATCCGTGCAACGCTGGACCGCGATGTGCTGCGCCTGCAGGTGGACAACCCACGGCCCAGCGGCAGCGATGACATCCATGGTCATGGCATCGGCCTGGCCTATCTGCGCGCGCAGCTTGGCAGCCAGGGGCGCTTCACCCTGCAGCCGGTGGGCCAGGGTATGCAGGCCGTGCTGGAGATTCCGCAATGAGTGGCATGCTGCGCGTACTGATTGTCGACGATGCGCGGTTGGCGCGGCAGGAGCTGCGCACGCTGTTGTCGGCCTGGCCGTGGGTGCAGTGCGTGGGCGAGGCCGATGACGTGCCGGCCGCCCGCGCGGCCATTGCCACGCTGGCGCCGGACCTGGTGCTGCTGGATGTGCAGATGCCCTCCGGCAGCGGCTTCGAGGTGCTGGACGGGCTGGAACGCGTGCCGGCGGTGGTGTTCGTCACCGCCTACGACACTTACGCGGTGCGCGCCTTCCAGGCCAACGCGCTGGATTACCTGGTCAAGCCGGTCGAGGCGCCGCGTCTGCTGGAAGCACTGCAGCGGGCACGCCAACGCGAGGACATGCAGGCCGAAGTGCCGGCGGCGCGCGGCGCGCTGGGCGCGCATGACCAGGTGTTCGTGCGCGACGGCGAACGCTGCTGGTTCGTGGCGGTCAGCGAGATCGGCCGCCTTGTTGTGGATGGCAACTACACCCGCCTGTGGTTCCGCGGCGAGAACGCCCTGCTCAGCCGTAGCCTGAGTGCGCTGGAAGCGCGACTGCCACCAGACATGTTCTTCCGTGCCAACCGCAACACGCTGGTGAACCTGCGCCGCATCCGTGCGGTGACACCCAGCGTGGGTGATGGTTATGACCTGGCACTGGATGATGGCAGCGAGGTGGAAGTATCACGGCGGCAGGCGAGGGAGCTACGGGAGCGGATGGCGCTGTAAACGGAAGCTCCGACACGCACTCATAACTCTGCACTGACCGGGCTGGTGAGGAAGCCCCAGAGCAGCCTCGCCATTACCGCCGGAGAACGTGCCTGCGCGCGCATGGTCCAGCAGCGCATCCAGGCGCGGGCGGTCGTAAAGATGGCCTGCGAGCAGCACCGCATGGATGCGGCGGGTATTGCGGATGTCCTGCAGGGGATTGCCGTCGAGCAGCACCAGGTCGGCTGCTTTTCCTACCGCCACACTGCCGTGCACGGACTGCAGTTCCAAGTGACGCGCGGCCTGCAGTGTGGCCGCGCGCAGCACATCGGCCTGGCCCAGGCCGGCCTGCTGCAGCCATTGCAGTTCATCGTGGTAGCGGAATCCGCCCAGGCCGGTGTCGGTGCCGACCAGTACCTGCACGCCAGCGCGATGGGCGGCGCCGGTCAACGCAAGGCCATGGCGGAAGTACGCCTGCAGTGCGGCATCGCCACGGGGGCCGGGATAACGTGCGGCAGTAGCTTGAAGATCATCGCGCCAGGCCCAGCGCGACAATGGATCCAGATAGGCCAGACGAGGGTCGTTGATGAAGGCCGGATCACGGGCGCGCGCATCTTCCTCGCGGGTGACATGGGTGGGCACGAACACGGCACCACTGGCGTGCATCAGCGCGAACGCTTCCTCGCAGACTGCGGACTGGTGACCTGCGACCATCTGCTCGGCCAGCGCCGTTGGATCCTCACCATCGAGCTTGCCTTCGCGCCATTGCGTGGCATTGTCGAAGCAGTGGCGGGGAAATACATGCGCGTGCTCGAAGCTCCGCTGGCCGGCCTGCAGCGCATCCTGCAACTGGACCGCCTTGGGCAGGTGGCCGACCAGCGGACGCTGCAGGCGCTGTGCCTCGACAGCCAGCTGTTGGTAGGTATCCGCGCGCAACCGGTTGTAGACCTTCAGTGCATCGATGCCGCGGGCATCGTATTCGCGTGCACGGCGGATCGCTTCATCTGCCCGCATCTCGGGGTCTTCGAAGTAGAAGCTGGCCACCTGCACGAAGCGGGGCGCGACCTGCTGCCCTGCAATGGCCTGGGCGGTCCAGCGGCGCTTGTCGGCCACGCAGGCGATCAATGGATCAGTGCGCTGCGGGCAATCCATCATGTCGCGTGTGCCGGTGATGCCGTTGGCCAGCATCATTGGGAATTGGAGCTGGGGTGACAGCTGCAAGGCGTGGGTGTGCATGTCCCAGAATCCCGGCGACAGCCAACGGCCGCCGGCATCAAGCACTGGTAGCGCCGGATCCGGGGTCGCATCGCCAATGGCAGCGATGCGGCCTTCGCGTACCGTCACTGTGGTGGGTTCGCTGGCCTGTCCGTTCACCACATCCAGCACCCGCACATTCACGATTACCCGGCTGTTGCCGGTTTCGGGCTTCGGCGGTGCCTGCAGTGGCCAGAACAATGCGGCGGCGAACAGCAAGGGAGGCGTTGCCAGGCTGGCGGTGAATACCAAGGCCAATCGCTTCCAGCGGCGGCGAGGGGAGGAGGACAATGCGCGTGCTGCTTCCATGAGCCAGCGATCCTTGCAGGAGGTCACCGGCAGGGTGCGACAATGGCGGCCCTGGCGCCAGTGACCTTCGGTTCGCGGCCCCTCGGCCGGGCCGCGGCGGTTACTCTGTGCTGGACCTTCTGCTGCCACCACACCATGTCCATCGTCCTCACCGAATTCGCCCGTCCCCGCCTGTTCCCGCGCGTGCCGCGTGGCAACACCATCCAGGACGTCAGCGCCGAGCAGTTCCAGGCGCACCTGAACGCGCACGCGCCGTTCAAGGTGCTGGATGGCTATGCGCCGTTCTGCAAGCTGTTCGTCTACGAGAACTGGACCAGCACGCGCTGCCTGACCGTGCCGGTCACTGATGCCAACCGGCACCTGCTGCGCAGCGGCTATGAAGCGCGCAACCGCGAGGAGCTGCCGGTCCTGGTGCGCTGGTTCGAGGGTGTGGAATCGCCGCGCGCGAATTATCTGGTGGTGATCCTGTACAGCGCCGAGCAGCTGGCGAAGGAAGGCTCGCCGATCGAAGCCGACTGGGGCATCGTCGGCTGCATCTACACCGCCGAGCCGGAAGAGGTGCCGATGGCCCCGATCACCATGATGCGCAATGCGCTGGGCGTGGAGGAGGGCGGTTCCGGCGTGCCGCTGGACCGCGAGGCGTACCGGCGTTCGGTGGAATTCTGGGAAAACAACGCCAACTGGCGGCCGTAGGGGGATGCCTGCCGCAAGGTGAACGTGGCAAGGACGGCGGGGGCGCTACCATGTCGTCGGTTGAACGCATGGAGCACAACATGGAACACAACAGGACGGTTCGCTCATGGATGCCGATTGCGCTGTGTGTTTCGGCGCTATTGGCAGCCTGTGACGGTTCGGCAGCACGATACGAGGCAGGGGCTGCCTGCGGCGGCTTGTCCGATATGACCGCGATTCGCGATGCCGGCGTTGACGCGCTGCGGTCCCAGGCGGAAGCAGGGCGGTGCACCTTCCATGCCGAAGCCGATGATGCAGCCGCGCTGGCACGCCAGCAGGCAATGTTGCAGGCGGTGTCGGTCATCGCCTGCAGCGCGCCGGCCATCTCCGTGGGTGAAACATCACCGGTACGCTTGGCACTGCAGCTGCCCGCGCGCTGCCCGTTGGCATCCAGCACGCCGTTGATTTCCACGGGCAGGAGCTGGCACAAACGTCAGCCGTTCTCGATACCGTTCTATCCCCCTGCCGCCATTCGCGAGCAGCAGGAGGGGCGCGTCGAGCTGACGCTTCTACTGGATGCGCAGGGCAAGCCGCAGGCGATCATCGTGGCCCGGTCCACGGGTCACCCGCTGCTGGATGAGGCCGCACTCAAGCATGCCCGTGCATGGCGCTATGAGTACGAGGCACCGGGAAAGCCGGCTTCCATGAGCCTGGTGCGCGATACGGTTGACTTCAAACTCAACTGATCCGTTCAGGGCTGGGCGGCGGCCTTCCACTCCCACCACGGATAGTGATACTCGCGGTCGATGGCCTGCCAGTGCTGGCCGCAGAGGGTGCAGGCGACGCTGTGGCAGTCGCCCCAGCCATCCTCCGCTGCGTCAAGCGACAGCAGCTGCATTTGCCCGTGTTCGATCAGACGACGAGGGTCGAAGAACGGATAGCTGGGGTTGAGTGCACACAGGCAGCCAGTGGCCGCTTGCCAGTAACGCAGCCGCTGCAGCGCCGCCTTCAGGTGCGCCTGGTTGCTGACCAGCATGCCGCCCAGCGCAATGCCCGCGCTGCGCTGCTCGATCAACGCCGCATGCGGTGCCAGCGCATCCAGCGACGCGGCATCGAACAGGCGGGCGGTCGTACGCGCGGCGTCGGTGATGCGTTCGCCGTCGCCTGACAACAGGTCCTGCAGCAGCGCCTGCGCCTGGGCATGGTCGAGAACGGGGGCTGGCGCCGCAGACCACGGCCAGCGCATCAGCGCGCCTTGCCGATGGCGGCGAAGCGTCCGCCGGTGAGCTGCAGCAGATCGCGCGGTGCCAGTTCCACTTCCAGGCCGCGACGGCCGGCGCTGACGTGCAGCGTGTGCAGCGGTTCCGCACTGGCATCGAGGAAGGTACGCAGGCGCTTCTTCTGCCCCAGCGGGCTGATGCCACCGACCAGATAGCCGGTCGCGCGCTGTGCGGCATCGGCAGTGGCCATTTCGCACTTCTTGCAACCCGCGGCTTCGGCCAGCGCCTTCAGGTCCAGCTGGCCGGCCACCGGCACGATGGCCACCAGCAGCTCGTGGGTTTCGGTGCTGGCCAGCAGGGTCTTGAACACCTGTGCCGGGTCCAGGCCGAGCTTTTCCACGGCTTCGCTGCCATAGGAGGCGGCGTGGGCATCGTGCACGTAGCTGCGCACGGTGTGGGTGATCTTCTCGCGCTTGAGGAGATTGATGGCGGGGGTCATGCGTACATCGTAGCGCGCAGGCGCGGGCCTGCCTTGACCGAGGCTACTGGTGGGCCCCTGCGATAATGCGCGCTGCACACCGTCTGGAATCTCATCATGCGCGCACCGCACCTGCTTCATGGCCTGACCCTGGATAGCGAGCCGTGCGCGGGGCCCTACCCACCGCAGGGGTTCTGGCCGATCGCCGAAGGCGCGCTGGGCAACGGTGATCAGTTCGGTCTGTACTGGCCATTGGGACGCGAGGCTGAGCCGCCCGTGGTCTGCGAGATGTTCCATGACGAAGGGCGCATGGTGTTCCGCCACTCCTCGCTGGATGTCTTCGCGCAGTGGCTGGATGCCGGTGGCGCAGAGGACGACGACGATGCGGGCGGGGCGCCGCATGAGCACGCGGTCCCGGATGCGGAATCGCCATTGCCCTTGATCGAGCGCGCGCAGCTGCATGTGCAGGCCGCTGAGCCGGCCCAGGCAATCGGGCTGCTGGAAGATGCCTGCAGCCGCTTTCCGGAACTGCAGCGTGCGTGGGCGATGCTGGCAGGGCAGCAGATGCGCCTGGGCCAGCATGCGGAGGCGGTGGCGGCGGCACGTTCTGCCATTCTGGCGAACTGGGCGTTCGGCATTCCCGAGCCCGGTGTGCTGCGTATCCTGCGTACAGCCGATGCCAGCGGCGATCCCGTGCTGGTGATGGCCCAGCAGATGGGATTCGGCTTCGGTGGCGCCAAGACCAACCCGGACTATGCGCTGATGCAGGCGTGCATTGATCAGTGCTGGCAGGCGGGCGACACGCTGGCGGCACTGCGTGTGAGCCAGAACCGCTGCTACGTGTTGAGCAGCGAGACTGTTTCCTTCCAGCAGCGCGAAGGCTTCGACCTGGAGGCCTGGCGGCGCGACTTCGCCGCACGGTGCCAGACTGCGCTGCACGATGACCGGCAGCGCATGTAGATCCAGACCATGGGGTCGGAGCCCTTTCCGCTGGGAAGGTATCCGACCCCGGTTACGCGGAATCAGCGCGACATCGACTGCTGGGTCTGCATCTGTTCCTGGGTCTGCCGCTGCGACAGTTCGTTGTCCAGCGCCTGGCTCTGCCGCGTGCTGTCCTGCAGGTTCTGGTTCACCGCCTGCGACAGGTCGACGTAGGTGCGGTGCATGGCGGGATCGCCGAGCTGGCCCTGCACCGCGAACACGCCCTGGTTGTCCGGCCGCGCCAGCACGGTGTCGACCTGGCTCATGCCGGCCACCTTGGACTCGTAAGCCACCTGGCCAGCAGCATTCTCGAGCTGGTTGCGGTCATTGAACAGCGGCGACAGGCCGCCCTGGCGGCGCTGTTCTTCCAGCGCTTCCAGCTTTTCCACGACCTGCTGGTAACGCGGGTTGTCGGCGTGGCCCGGGCTGGCCATGGTCGGCTCGGCCGCTGCGCGTTCCTGTTCGGCCGCCTGCGCGTGCTGCTGGGTGGCTGCATCCAGCGCGCCCAGCGTGTCGCCGCCCGCCTTGCCGTCGACAGTGAGCTGGTGGTCGCGCTGGAACTGCTTGACCGCTTCCAGGGTGCCGGGGCCGAAATCGCCATCGGCCACCAGCGGCTTGCCGTCCTTGCCCAGGTAGCCCAGGTCCGACAGCTTCTGCTGCATGGCCTGCACCTCATCGCCCTTGCTGCCGTTGACCAGCACGCCGTTGCCCGCAGGCGTTCCGGGCGAACCGTGCGAGGGGGCATGGGTGGGAGTGATGCCGATCTGGGTCATGGCCCGGTCGAAGCGCTCATCGCGGCTGGCCACGGCGCCCGGCGCCTGGATGCCGTACTTGGTGGCATCGACGAAGTTCTGCACGTCGCCACGGGTCGGCGGATTGCCGGCCTGGATGGTGCCGCCCTGCAGCTTTTCCGCGTTGCCGGCCAGATAGTTGATGAACTGCGGGCCCATGCTGCCGAACTGGTTGTCGTAGTCGGCCATGGCCAGCTGCAGTTCCGGGTTGGCCGCGATGGCATCGGCGGCGGCCGGGTTGGTGGCACGCACCTTGGCGATGGCGTCGTCGACGCGCTCGATGGCGCTGTCCAGCTTGGCGTTGGTGAGCTCGTCCATCTTCGCCTGCGGAATGGCCTGCAGCTTGGCGTCGAGCGCCGCCAGCTGCTGGGTGCTCAGCCCGCCCTGCTGCGACAGCAGTTCGATGTCACCGGCGGTGAAGCCGTTGTCGCGCAGGAAGCGCCGGGCCTGCGGGTTGCCGCCGACGTCGAACTGCACCAGCCCGAACGAGTAGGTGCTGGCGCCCTTCTGCGCGTATGCGAAGTGGTCCAAGTGGCGGGTGTTGCCGCCCAGCTCGGTGTTGAGGAACAGCGTGGACAGCTGTTCGCGGGTAAGCGTGGAATCCGTTGCCATGGTCATGGTCCTTCAAAGAGGGAAAAAGAGCCGGGCGCGCCCGGCGGATCTCAGCCGGCGCAGTGCTGCTGGGTGAAGCCGAGCAGCTGGCGGGTGGCCTGGGTGCCGTAGGCGGCCGGTGCCGGCTCCAGCGCGAACTGGCCCACCATCTGGTTGCTGCACAGCTGCACGTTGCGCTTGCCGGCGGTGGTTTCCTGGGTGCAGTTGGCCGCCAGCAGGGCGTTGGGGCCGCCGCCCATGTTGGTGGCGGCGCTGCAGCCCAGCAGGCGGCCTTCCTGGCCGTTTTCGCCCAGCAGCGTATTGAAGGCTGCCAGCTGGCTGTTGGGGTCGCGCAGGACCAGCGTGTCCACGCACTGCTGCTGGCCGTCGGGCGTTTCGCAGGCATCCTGGTCGACCAGGCCGTCACGGGTGGCGGTCAGCACCTTGATGCGGTCGGCGAACACCTGCTGCAGGCACTGTGCGTCGCCGCACAGGTCGCGCGTGTGCTGGACCCAGCGCTGCTGCTCGGCCTGCAGCCTGGTCTGGCCTGCACTGTCCAGGGTGGCCTGTGCGGTGGCCAGGGCCTTGCCCAGGTCCGCGTCCAGGCCGGTCAGGGCCGGATCCTTGCAGATCAGGGTCTGCGCCGGCGATGCGCCATCGGCACAGGCGGTGCTGCCTGCAGGGGCCGCCGCCGGGGCGGTGGCCTGGGCGTCGCTGGACGGCGGGGTGCAGGCGGCCAGCAGGGCCACCCAGCACAGGGTCATCAGGGGCTTCAGGGCCCGGGTCATACGTTCACTGCTGCGCTGCATGTCGATCCTTTGATGTCTGCGTCCTGGCGCATGGCCTGCGGGCGGCAGGCATGGGGCGAACCATGGAACGGGGGCGCCGTGGCGGCCGCACGGAGCGGGCTGGGCACTGGAACACCTGCGGCGGGGGCCGCAGGGGGGGGAAAGCGTAGCAAGCGACTTCGTAGGGCTCTGTGACAGGACGCGCGGAACACAAAACGGGCGCCCGAAGGCGCCCGTTCTGTGTAAATCCGTTGCGGGGGTCAGAGCCCTTTCCTGCGGAAAGGGATCCGCCCCGCAGCAGTAGATCCACGCCATGCGTGGATGGGGTCATTGGCGGTCGAACGGAAAAACAAAACGGGCGCCCGAAGGCGCCCGTCCTGTGTGCGTCGTTGGGGGTCAGAGCCCTTTCCTGCGGAAAGGGATCCGCCCCCGCAGCAGTAGATCCACGCCATGCGTGGATGGGGTCATTGGCGGTCGAACGGAAAAACAGAACGGGCGCCCGAAGGCGCCCGTTCTGTGTGCGTCGTTGGGGGTCAGAGCCCTTTCCTGCGGAAAGGGATCCGCCCCCGCAGCAGTAGATCCACGCCATGCGTGGATGGGGTCATTGGCGGTCGAACGGAAAAACAGGACGGGCGCCCAAAGGCGCCCGTCCTGTGTGCGTCGTTGGGGGTCAGAGCCCTTTCCTGCGGAAAGGGATCCGCCCCCGCAGCAGTAGATCCACGCCATGCGTGGATGGGGTCATTGGCGGTCGAACGGAAAAACAGAACGGGCGCCCGAAGGCGCCCGTTCTGTGTGCGTCGTTGGGGGTCAGAGCCCTTTCCTGCGGAAAGGGATCCGCCCCCGCAGCAGTAGATCCACGCCATGCGTGGATGGGGTCATTGGCGGTCGAACGGAAAAACAGGACGGGCGCCCAAAGGCGCCCGTCCTGTGTGCGTCGTTGGGGGTCAGAGCCCTTTCCTGCGGAAAGGGATCCGCCCCCGCAGCAGTAGATCCACGCCATGCGTGGATGGGGTCATTGGCGGTCGAACGGAAAAACAGAACGGGCGCCCGAAGGCGCCCGTCCTGTGTGCGTCGTTGGGGGTCAGAGCCCTTTCCTGCGGGAAGGGATCCGACCCCGGCACGATCAATAGCGGTAGTGGTCCGGCTTGAACGGGCCCTGCACCGGCACGCCGATGTAGTCGGCCTGTTCCTGGGTCAGGGTGGTCAGCTTCACACCGATCTTTTCCAGGTGCAGGCGGGCCACTTCTTCGTCCAGGTGCTTGGGCAGCAGGTAGACCTTCTTCTCGTAGCTGTCCTTGTTGGCCCACAGGTCGATCTGGGCCAGGGTCTGGTTGGCGAACGAGTTGGACATGACGAAGCTCGGGTGGCCGGTGGCGCAGCCCAGGTTCACCAGGCGGCCTTCGGCCAGCAGGAAGATCGCATTGCCGTTGGGGAAGATGTACTTGTCCACCTGCGGCTTGATGTTCACGTGCTTCACGCCCGGGAACGCCACCAGCGCATCGACCTGGATTTCGTTGTCGAAGTGGCCGATGTTGCAGACGATGGCCTGGTCCTTCATCGCGCTCAGGTGCTCGATGCGGATGATGTCCTTGTTGCCGGTGGTGGTGACGTACAGGTCGGCACGGCCCAGGGTCGATTCGATGGTGTTGACTTCGTAGCCTTCCATCGCCGCCTGCAGGGCGCAGATCGGGTCGATCTCGGTGACGATCACGCGCGCGCCGTAGGCACGCAGCGAGGCGGCGCAGCCCTTGCCCACGTCACCGTAGCCGCAGACCACGGCGACCTTGCCGGCCAGCATTACGTCCATCGCGCGCTTCAGGCCATCGGCCAGCGATTCACGGCAGCCGTACAGGTTGTCGAACTTGCTCTTGGTGACCGAGTCGTTGACGTTGATCGCCGGGATCAGCAGGGTGCCGGCCTGGGCCAGCTGGTACAGGCGGTGCACGCCGGTGGTGGTCTCTTCGGAGACGCCCTTCCAGTCCTTCACCACGCGGCCCCAGTAACCCGGGCGCTCGGTGGCAACGCGCTTGAGCAGGTTCTTGATGACCTGTTCTTCGTGCGAGGACGAAGCGGTGTTGACCCAGTCGCTGCCGTTTTCCAGCTCGTAGCCCTTGTGGATCAGCAGGGTCACGTCACCGCCGTCGTCCACCACCAGCTCCGGGCCGGTCAGGGTGCCGTCGGGAAGGGTGAAGGTCAGCGCGTCCAGGGTGCAGTCCCAGTACTCTTCCAGGGTTTCGCCCTTCCAGGCGAACACCGGGGTGCCGGTGGCGGCGATGGCCGCAGCAGCGTGGTCCTGGGTCGAGAAGATGTTGCACGAGGCCCAGCGCACGTCGGCGCCGATGTCCTTCAGGGTCTCGATCAGCACCGCGGTCTGGATGGTCATGTGCAGCGAGCCGGTCACGCGTACGCCCTTCAGCGGCAGGCTGGTGGCGTGCTTGCGGCGGATCGACATCAGGCCCGGCATCTCGTGCTCGGCGATGTCCAGTTCCTTGCGACCCCAGTCGGCCAGGGTGATGTCGCGGATCTTGTAGTCACCTTCGGTGGAGAAGGTCTTGGCAACAGCGTTCATGCAGTAGCTCCGGTTGTGGACGAGCAGATGCTCGTATCTAGCCGGGCGCCGTTGTTACAAAGCCACCTTACCGAGCCTGGCCGGGCCTCATGGGTTCCGGTCGCAGCGCCCCTCGGCAGGGGAGAACGCCCAGTATATCGCGGCCCCCAACCATCGGCAGATGGGGGCCGTGGCGCTGCCTGTTAAGGTCGGGGTCTTCACGCACCGAAACAGGAAGAACGATGAGCAAGCACGCGCGCCGCCAGCGGCGCTGGACCGGTCTGGTCCTGTCGATGGCCCTGCTGGCCGTAGCGCCGCTGGCCTGGTCGGCCGGTACCGCGCCGGCCGCTGCCGCCCAGGCCGCCACCGGCTACGAACTGCCGTCGGCCGCGCTGCAGGCGGTGGTGGACGCGCCGCGTGCGCCCACGCTGTCCCTGTCGCCGCGCCGCGACGTGGCCGCGCTGATGCAGATGCCGTCGCTGCCGTCGATCCAGGTGGTGGCGCAGCCGGAACTGAAGCTGGCCGGCGTGCGCATCAACCCGCGTACCTTCTCCGACAGCCGTTTCAGCTTCGGCCAGAAGCTGTGGCTGATGAACGTGGCCGATGGCAAGGAGCGGCAGATCAGTGGCCTGCCGGCGCAGTTGTCGATTGCCGGCCTGTCCTGGTCGCCCGACCAGAAGTGGCTGGCCTTCAACCAGGTGGACGCGGCCAGCGGTGCCAACGAACTGTGGCTGGTGGACGTGGCCGCTGGCAGCGCCCGCCGCCTGCAGGCCGGTCTGAACACGGTGTTTGGCGAGGGCTACCAGTGGCTGCCTGACAGCCGTGGGCTGATCGTCATGACCCGCGTGGCAGGCGCAGGTGATCCGCCGCCGGCCGATGGCGTGCCCACCGGCCCGGCCGTGCAGCAGACCGGCAAGAGCAGCGGTGTGGTGTCCATCCGCACCTACCAGGACCTGCTGAAGAACGAGGCCGACGCGCGCCTGTTCGACTACTACGCCAAGGCCCAGCCGATGCAGGTCGGCCTGGACGGGCAGACCCGTGCGCTGGGTGCGGCGGGTATCTATCTGGACTTCAGCGTATCGCCCGACGGCAACTACCTGCTCAGCCAGCGCGTGCAGCGTCCGTATTCCTACGTGGTGCCGGTGGGCAGCTTCCCGCGCCGCATCGAAGTGCTGGACCGTAACGGTCAGCTGGCCCACACCGTGGCCGTGCGGCCGCTGGTGGAAGGCCTGCCGACTGGCAACGATGCCGAAGTGACCGGCGTGCGTGACATCAGCTGGCGCGCCGACGCCGGCGCCACCCTGGTCTGGGCCGAGGCGCAGGACGGTGGCGATCCGAACCGCGAAGCGAAGGTGCGCGATGCGGTGTTCATGCAGGCCGCGCCGTTCGACAAGCCGCCGGTGACCCTGGCCCAGCTGGGCAGCCGTTTCGCCGGCATCACCTGGGGCCGCGGCGACCTGGCCCTGCTCAATGAGTCGTGGTGGAAGACCCGCAACAGCAAGACCTGGCGCATCGCCCCGGACGATGCCGCGCAGGCGCCGCAGCTGCTGTGGGACCGCGATGCGCAGGACCGCTACAACGATCCGGGCCGTGCCGGCGTGGTGCGCGATGTGAATGGTCGCGCACGCCTGCAGACCACTGCTGACGGTCGCAGCATCTTCCTGTACGGGCAGGGCGCTTCGCCGGAAGGTGACCGTCCGTTCGTGGACCGCTTCGATATCGAAAGCCGCCAGGCCACGCGCCTGTTCCATTCGCAGGCGCCGGCCTATTCGCTGCCGGTTGCGCTGCTGGACCAGGAAGGCACGTCGTTGCTGCTGACCCGCGAAAGCCCCGACGAGCCGGCCAACTACCAGGTGCAGTCGCTGGCCGATGCCAGTGCCGCGCCGCGCGCGCTGACCCACTTCGCCCACCCGCTGCCGCAGCTGAAGGGCGTGCAGAAGGAGCAGATCCGCTACAAGCGTGCCGATGGCGTGGACCTGACCGCCACGCTGCTGCTGCCGCCGGGCTACGACCCCAAGCGCGATGGCCCGCGCCCGCTGCTGATGTGGGCCTACCCGGGTGAGTTCAAGAGTGCCGCCGCGGCCAGCCAGGTGACCGATTCGCCGTATCGCTTCAACGCGGTCAGCTACTGGGGCCCGCAGGCGTTCCTGGCCAAGGGCTACGTGGTGCTGGCCAGCCCGACCATGCCGATCATCGGCGAGGGCGACAAGGAACCCAACGACACCTACATCGAACAGCTGGTGGCCAACGCGCAGGCCGCGGTGGACGAAGTGGTGCGTCGTGGCGTGACCGATCGTGACCACATCGCCATCGGTGGCCATTCCTACGGCGCTTTCATGACCGCCAACCTGCTGGCCCACACGCGCCTGTTCAAGGCCGGCATCGCCCGCAGCGGTGCCTACAACCGCACGCTCACCCCGTTCGGTTTCCAGGCCGAGGAGCGCAACTACTGGCAGGCGCAGGACGTCTACCAGAAGATGGCGCCGTTCAACTACGCGGACAAGATCAAGGATCCGATCCTCTTCATCCACGGTGTGGACGACAACAACTCCGGCACGTTCCCGATCCAGAGCGAGCGCATGTTCGCAGCGGTGAAGGGCCTGGGCGGCACCGCGCGGCTGGTGATGCTGCCCAACGAATCGCATGCCTACCGCGCACGCGAATCGATCATGACCATGCTGGCCGAAAGCGAGCGCTGGCTGGAACAGACCCTGGGCCCGGTGCCGCAGGGCAAGGCGAAGAAGAAGCGCTGAGGCGTGTGTGATGGCGGCCCCTGCAACGGGGGCCGCCGGAGGTAGAGTCGACCGTTGGTCGACTATCGCGCGCAGCGCAGGATCTCGGTAGTCGACCAACGGTCGACTCTACCCCGTCGGTATTTCCGCGATGGGTGTATCCGTAGCCGGACGATACGTGCAGATGAAACCATTTTCGCGCCGCAGCAACGGCGGCGAACTGGGGTAGGCTTGGCGACGGATCATGCCCAGAGGTTCGTGCGTCGCCGATGAACGAGTACCGCAGCAGCATCGAATTCGCTTCCCCCGATCTTCCGCTTCGCGATGATGTGCGCCGGCTGGGCGCACTGGTTGGCGATCTGCTGGTGGAACAAGTCTCCGCCGCGTTCCTCGATGATGTGGAGGATGTGCGCACCCGCGCCATCGCCCGCCGCGAAAACCAGGCGCCGCTGGCCGAACTGGCGCAGGGCCTGGCCGGGCGCACGCCGCAGCAGGCCGAAACCATGGTGCGTGCGTTCAGTACCTACTTCCAGGTGGTGAACATTGCCGAGCGCGTGCACCGCATCCGCCGCCGACGCGATTACCAGCGTGCCGGTACCGCCGCGCCGCAGCCTGACGGTCTGCAGGACGCGCTGCAGCACCTGAAAGCGCAGGGCGTGAGCCTGGACGAACTGGCACAGTGGTTGCCGCGCATCGACATCGAACCGGTGTTCACCGCCCATCCCACCGAAGCGGTGCGCCGCGCGCTGCTGGAAAAAGAACAGTTGATGGTGGCCAGCCTGGTGGACAACCTGGATGGCCAGCGCACGCCCGGTGAAGCCGCCGCCGACGCCGCGCGCTTCCGCATGGCGCTGACCGCTTCGTGGCAGACCACCGATTCATCGCCGGTGCGGCCCACCGTGGATGACGAACGCGAACACGTGGGTTTCTATCTGGTGCAGGTGCTGTACCGGGTGATCCCGGTGCTGTACGAATCGCTGCAGCAGGCGCTGCGCGATACGTATGGGCAGGAACTGCCGCTGCCGCGCCTGCTGCGCTTCGGCACCTGGGTGGGCGGCGACATGGACGGCAATCCCAACGTGGATGCCGGCACCATCCGCAACACTCTGGATGCGCAGCGCCAGGCGGTGCTGGGCCGTTACCAGAAGGAACTGCTGCAGCTGGCCAGCCTGCTCAGCCAGTCCACCGAGCGGGTGGGGGTGAGCGAGGCGCTGCAGGCGCGCGTGGCGCAGTACCAGCAGCAGTTGCCGCAGGTGCAGTCGCGGCCACGCCATGCCGACATGCCGTACCGTCTGCTCAACGACCGCATGCGTGCGCGCCTGCAGGCCACGCTGGACGATGCGCACGGTGCCTATGCCGGCCCGGATGAACTGATCGACGATCTGCAGCTGATCCTGGACAGCCTGCGTGGCAACCGCGGCGAGCATGCCGGTGGCTTTGCGGTACAGCGGCTACTGTGGCGGGTGAAGACCTTTGGCTTCCATCTGGCGCGGCTGGACGTGCGCCAGGAATCGAGCGTGCATGCGCGCGCGCTGGCGGCGGTGCTGGGCGGTGAGGCGGCATGGCAGGCGCTGGACGCGCTGGGCCGGGCGCGGTTGCTGGGCCCGCACGCCAGCGGCGAAACACCGTTGCCGGCCGGCAGCGATGAAGGCAACGCGCGCCTGGATGCCGTGTTCGCGGCGCTGGCCGATGCCCGCACACGCCACGGTGCCGATGCCTTGGGCAGCTACATCATTTCCATGGCGCATGACCGCAGCGACGTGCTGGCGGTGCTGGCGCTGGCGCGGCGCGGCGGCCTGGTCGATGACGAGGGCGCGGTGCCACTGGATATCGCCCCGCTGTTTGAAACCGTGGACGATCTGAAGCGCGGTACTGCCACCCTGCGGGACCTGCTGGCCGACCCGGTGTATCGCGCACACCTGCGCGCACGGGGCGATGTGCAGATGGTGATGCTGGGTTATTCGGACAGCAGCAAGGATGGCGGCATCGCGGCATCGCGCTGGGGCCTGCAGCGCGCCCAGGTAGAACTGCTGGAAGTGGCCGCCGAACATTCCATTGGGCTGACCTTCTTCCACGGCCGTGGCGGCTCGATCAGCCGTGGCGGTGGCAAGACGACCCATGCGGTGGATGCTTCGCCGCGTGGCAGCATCGATGGCCGCCTGCGGGTGACGGAGCAGGGCGAGGTGATCCACCGCAAGTACGGCATCCGCGCGCTGGCCTTGCGCTCGCTGGAACAGTCCACCGGCGCGGTGCTGCGCGCCAGCCTGCGCCCGCGTGCGGCCGAGCCACGCGAAGACGACTGGCGGCCGGTGATGGACCAGGTGGCTGCCGCCAGCAGCGAGGTCTATCGGGCATTCGTGGGCCAACCGCAGTTCATGGACTACTTCCGCACCGCCACGCCGATCGATGTGATCGAGCGGATGACGCTGGGCTCGCGGCCCTCGCGGCGGCTCGGCCAGGACGCGGCGCTGGGCAACCTGCGGGCGATTCCCTGGGTGTTCGCCTGGAGCCAGGCGCGGGCGGTCATTCCCGGCTGGTATGGCGTGGGCAGTGGCCTGCAGGCGGCTGTGGATGCCGGCCATGAGCAGACGCTGCGGGACATGGCGCGCGACTGGCCATTCTTCCGCACCTTCCTGGATGACATCGCCATGGTGTTGTCCAAGGGCGATATCACCATTGCCGAGCAGTTCTCGCTGCTGTCCGGCGATCTGCACGGGCGGTTCTTCCCGCAGGTGCAGCGCGAGCTTGAACTGACCCGGCACTGGCTGCTGGCGCTGCTGGGCCAGAAGACGCTGCTGGACCACGATGCGCGGCTGGCGCTGTCGATCCGCCTGCGCAACCCGTATGTGGATCCGATCAGCGTGCTGCAGGTGGATCTGCTGCAGCGCTGGCGGGCCAGTGGGCGCGAAGATGACGATCTGCTGCGCGCGCTGGTGGCGTGCGTGAACGGCGTTTCGCAGGGCGTGCAGAATACCGGTTGATCTTCGGCATCCGCCGGGCATGGCCCGGCGCTACCTGCCCCGGTGGGTGCGGGCCGGTATCGTCGAGCTTGCTCGACTGACGCAGAACCCAGTCGAGCACGCTCGACTCTACTCGGGAGACGGCGGGTTGGAGGCCAGCAGTTCCAGATGCCGCTGCTCCATTTCCTGCCGCAGCTGGCGGCGGATGAGTGCAGCGGCATGGCGGCGGCGCTCGTCGCTGGTTTCCAGCTGCAGCGGCGGCACGGCGGTCGGCTTGCCGGCCTCGTCCACGGCCACCATGGTGAAGAAGCAGCTGTTGGCGTGGCGCACGCTGCGCTTGAGGATGTCCTCGGCCACCACCTTCACGCCGATTTCCATCGACGAGGTGCCGGTGTAGTTCACCGAGGCCAGGAAGGTGACCAGTTCACCCACCGCGATGGGCTGGCGGAACATCACCTGGTCCACCGACAGGGTAACCACGTAGCTGCCGGCGTAGCGGCTGGCGCAGGCGTAAGCCACCTGGTCGAGCAGGCGCAGGATCGCACCGCCGTGTACCTTGCCGGAAAAATTGGCCATGTCCGGCGACATCAGCACGGTCATGGACAGCTGGTGGGATTTGAGTTCGGTCGACATGGCCTGATTGTATCGGGCATGGACCGCGTAGCGTCGAGCTTGCTCGACTGCCGATGCCAGGAGCAGTCGAGCAAGCTCGACGCTACGCAAAAGAGAAGGGCCGCTTGCGCGGCCCTTCTGCAAGGTCAGCCGACTAACAGTCGGCTCTACCGGTCGGCTCTACCCGTCGGCTCTACCGGCCGGCCTTACTTCAGCTTGGCGTCGGCGCGCAGGGCGGCGGCGCGGTCGGTCTTCTCCCAGGAGAAGGCCGTGGCGTTGACGGTCTCGCCTTCGCCGTTGAGGT
Organism: Stenotrophomonas sp. ZAC14D2_NAIMI4_6; assembly: GCF_003086875.1. Lineage (NCBI taxonomy): Bacteria > Pseudomonadati > Pseudomonadota > Gammaproteobacteria > Lysobacterales > Lysobacteraceae > Stenotrophomonas > Stenotrophomonas sp. ZAC14D2_NAIMI4_6. The sequence goes on from NZ_CP025996.1 coordinate 811,118, forward strand.
AGCTGAACTCCTTCGGCTTGCGGCCGAAGTGGCCGTAGGCCGCGGTCTGCTGGTACATCGGGTGGATCAGGTCCAGCATCTTGATGATGCCGTACGGGCGCAGGTCGAAGTGCTTGCGGATCAGCTTCTCGATCTTGTCGTCGCTGATCTTGCCGGTGCCGAAGGTGGTGACCGAAATCGAGGTCGGCTCAGCCACGCCGATGGCGTAGGAGACCTGCACTTCGCAACGGTCGGCCAGGCCGGCGGCAACCACGTTCTTGGCGACGTAGCGGGCCGCGTAGGCAGCCGAACGGTCGACCTTGGACGGATCCTTGCCGGAGAACGCGCCACCACCGTGACGGGCCCAGCCGCCGTAGGTGTCGACGATGATCTTGCGGCCGGTCAGGCCGCAGTCGCCCACCGGGCCACCGATCTCGAACTTGCCGGTCGGGTTGATGTGGAACTTGGTGCCCTTGTGCAGCCACTTGGCCGGCAGCACCGGCTTGATGATCTCTTCGCGGACGGCCTCGATCAGGTCCTTCTGCTTGATGCCCGGGGCATGCTGGGTCGACAGCACGACCGCATCGATGGCCGAGACTTCGCCGTTTTCATAGCGCAGGGTGACCTGGCTCTTGGCATCCGGGCGCAGCCAGGACAGCGGCGAGTTGCGCTTCTTGCGGATCTTGGCCTGCTGTTCCACCAGGCGGTGCGACAGGTGGATGGCCGCCGGCATGTAGCTGTCGGTTTCGTTGGTGGCGTAGCCGAACATCAGGCCCTGGTCGCCAGCGCCCATTTCTTCGGGCTTCTTGCGGTCCACGCCCTGGGCGATGTGCGGTGACTGCTTGCCGATCAGGTTCAGCACGCCGCAGGTGGCGCCGTCGAAGCCGACGTCCGAGCTGTCATAGCCGATGTCCGTGATGACCTTGCGGGTCAGCGCTTCCAGGTCGATCCACGCGCTGGTGGTGATTTCACCGGCGACGATGGCAACGCCGGTCTTGACCATGGTTTCGCAGGCCACGCGGGCGCGCTGGTCCTGGGTCAGGATCGCGTCCAGCACCGCATCGGAGATCTGGTCGGCAACCTTGTCCGGATGGCCTTCGGAGACCGACTCGGAGGTGAAGAGATAGCTGGACATCAGGCGGTATATCCCTTGATTCGGATGGAAAGATGGGCGCGCATGATACACGGGGTGCGCCGCCTGTGCATTGTGAACCCAGACAGGTTGCCGGTGGTTAAGGCGGTGTGCCCGTCTTCACAGGCCCTGCGGGGCGCAAGTGCCTGATGTTGCAGGGCCAGTGTTCCATCTGCGTGACCATTGGCGGGCCGCCCGGGCGGGTGGGTGCGCGGGGCAGGGCCGTCATTTTTCTGCCGCCAAACCGCCATCTGCCTGCCTTGGCCGGGGCGCAGGCTCTGCGCCAATCCGGCCGCCGGGCACCCGCGAGCACGCCATGCAGGAACTGCAGCAGCGCCTCCAGCAACGCTTCCCCGAATGGTTCCATGGCCGCCGGGGGCAGCTTGCCCGGCCCCTGCTGCGCGGTATCGGTCGCTGGTCGCGGCTGGACCGCATCGAGGCCTTCCTGCAGCGCAGCGAAGGCCTGCGCGGCTTCGATTTCGTCGCCGCCAGCCTGGACTTCCTGGGCAGCCCCTACCAGCTGGAAGCCGGCGCGCTGGATCGCATTCCGGCGCAGGGGCGGCTGCTGATCGTGGCCAACCACCCGTCCGGGGCGCTGGACGCGCTGGCCCTGCTGGATGCGGTGGGCCGGGTGCGGCGCGATGTCCGCATCGTGGCCAACGACCTGCTGGGCGCGCTGGCGCCGCTGCAGGAGCTGCTGCTGCCGGTGCGCATGCTGGGCGGCAAGGTGCAGCGCGCGAGTCTGCTGGCGGTGGAACAGGCGCTGGGCGCCGAACAGTGTGTGATCGTGTTCCCCGCCGGTGAAGTGTCGCGGCTGTCGGTGCACGGCATCCGCGATGGGCGCTGGCAGCGTGGCTTCGTCCGTTTCGCCCGCGCATCGTCGGCGCCGGTGCTGCCGGTGCGGGTGCAGGCGCGCAATTCACTGCTGTTCTACAGCGCTTCGGCGTTGTTCAAGCCGGCCGGCACCGCCTTGCTGGCGCGCGAGATGTTCGCCCGCCGCGGGCGCCCGTTGCGGCTGCAGATCGGCCAGCCGATGCAGCTGGCCCACGGTGATGCCAGCGCCCAGCTGCTGGCGGTGCGGCGCGCGCTGTACGCCCTGCGCTGCGGCGACGCGGCCGCGCCGGCGCAGGAACCGCTGGCCGCACCGCTGCCGCCGGCCGAGGTGGCCAGGGCGGTGGCGGCGGCCCAGCAACTGGGCCAGACCGGTGACGGCAAGCAGATCCTGCTGGCGCGCTGCGCAGCGGGTTGCCCACTGCTGCTGGAACTGGGGCGCCTGCGCGAACTGACCTTCCGCCGCGTGGGCGAGGGCACCGGTCGCGCGCGCGATCTGGACGCGTTCGATCTGGACTACCAGCACATCGTGATCTGGGATGCGGTGGCGCAGCGCATCGCCGGTGCCTACCGCATCATGCGCGGCGCCCAGGCGCTGGCCCGTCGCGGCCTGGGCGGCCTCTACAGCGCTTCGCTGTTCCGCTATTCCGACGATGCGATTCCGCGCATCGCCGAAGGGCTGGAACTGGGCCGCAGCTTCGTGGTGCCCGATTACTGGGGCAGCCGCAGCCTGGATTATCTGTGGCAGGGCATCGGTGCCTACCTGCAGTGCCAGCCGGGCATCCGCTACCTGTTCGGCGCGGTGTCCATCAGTGCGGCATTGCCGCGCGATGCACGCGAGCAGCTGGTGGCCTACTACCAGCGCTACCACGGTGGCGCGCAGGGTCTGGTCGAATCGCATCGTCCGTTCCAGTATTTCGCCGCACCGCCCAGCTACGGTGAACTGGACGCAGCTGCAGCCTTCGAGGTGCTGAAGGCCAACCTGGCCGCGCTGGGAACGGCGGTGCCGACGTTGTACCGGCAATACACCGAGCTGTGCGAACCCGGTGGTGCCCGCTTCCTGGCCTTCGGTGTCGATCCGGATTTCAGCGATTCCATCGACGGCTTGATCGAGGTGGACCTGCAGGCGATCCGGCCGCACAAGCGCAAGCGCTACCTGCGCGATGCCGGGGTGGTGGCATGAGCGGGGTGGCGGCGCTGCCGCCGCGCCATCGGGCCGTGTTCGTGTCTGACGTGCACCTGGGCTCGCCGCATTGCCACGCCGCAGAACTGGCGGGCTTCCTGGGCCGGTTGCGCTGCGAGAAGCTGTATCTGGTGGGCGACATCATCGATCTGTGGTGGATGGCTCACCGCAGCGCGCGCTGGCGGCAGTCACACAGCGATGTGGTGCAGGCCCTGCACGCGCTGCGCAGGGCGGGCACCGACATCATCTACATTCCCGGCAACCACGATGCCTCGCTGCGCCAGGTCTGCGGCATGATGCTGCCGGCCATGCAGGTGCGCCGGCGGGCCATCCATGTGACCGCTGATGGCCGCCGCCTGCTGGTGGTGCACGGCGACGACTACGACGGCGTCACCCACTTCGGCGGACTGCAGGAACGCTTCGGTGATTGGCTGTACTACCGCATCCTGACCGGCAACCGCCTGTTCAATGCGGTACGCCGCCCGCTGGGGCTGCGCTACTGGTCGTTGTCCGAGTTCCTGAAGCGGCGCAGCAGTGCCGCCGAGCGCTACATCCAGCGCTTCGTGCAGGCCGGCCTGGACGATGTGCGCCGGCGGGGGCTGGACGGCATCGTCTGCGGGCACATCCATCGCGCGGCGCTGATCGAACGTGATGGCCTGGTCTATGCCAACGATGGTGACTGGGTGGAAAGCCTGAGCGCGCTGGCCGAGGACCACGACGGCGCCTTGCGCCTGCTCGACCACACCGGCCGGACCCTGGTCGAGTTGCCAGGCGCACGCATCCGACAGGCCGCCTGATGCCGCGCGAGGGGTAGAGTCGACTGTCAGTCGACTATCGCGCGCAGCGCGGGATTTTCGCGGTATTACGGAAGACCAGTCGACTGACAGTCGACTCTACCGTCGTTCCGCCGTTCCGCCGTACGTCGACCCTGCGCGCGCCTTCGCGCTAGCATCGCGGCATGGACTCATTGACCCAGATCGTACTCGGTGGCGCGGTAGCCGCTGCCATCGCTCCGCCCGGCCATCGCCGCGCGGCCCTGTTGGCTGGCGCGGCGCTGGGCACTCTGCCGGACCTGGACGCGCTCTGGCTTGGCTTCACCGCCAGCGACCCGGTGGCGAACATGGTCGAGCACCGCAGCTTCAGCCACTCGCTGCTGGTGCTGCCCTGGGTGGCCGCCGCGATCTGGTGGCTGTTCAAACGCTTCGGCCATGGGCGCGTGGCACAGTCGCCAGTGCGCTGGTTCTGGGCGATCCAGCTGGCGCTGGTGACCCATCCGCTGCTGGACGCGTTCACTGTCTACGGCACGCAGTTGTGGTGGCCGCTGCAGCCGCATCCTGCCATGGGCTCCAGTGTGTTCATCATCGACCCGGCTTACACCGTGTGGCTGCTGCTGGGCTGCGTGCTGGCCTGGTTCGGTCGCGCGCGGCCCTGGGCCGGCAAGGTGCTGGGCGTGGCACTGCTGGTCAGCAGCGCCTACCTGGGCTGGGGGCTGGTGGCCAAGGCGCAGGTGGACAAGGCCGCGCAGCAGAGCCTGGCCGCGATGGGCCTGGGCGATGCGCCGCGCTTCTCGGTGCCGATGCCCTTCAACACCCTGCTGTGGCAGGTGGTGGCGATGACGCCCAACGGCTACGTGGTGGGCGATCGTTCGTTGTTGGCCGACAGCGGCCCGATGCAGTTCGAAGGGCATGCCTCGAACGTGCAGGCACTGCGCGAGACGGCACACCTGCCCGCGGTGCAGCGCCTGCAATGGTTCAATCGCGGCTTCATGCGCGCGCAGGTGGTCGATGGCACCCTGGTGCTGAGCGATCTGCGCATGGGCCTGGAACCGGACTACACCTTCAACTTCGCCGTGGCCCGCCAGGCCGACGGACAGTGGCAGCCGATCGTGCCCGAGCAGCGCCGCACCGATTACAGCAGCCCGCAGGCGCGGGCCGCGATGAAGGGCCGGCTGGCGATGATGTGGCAGCGCATCTGGCACACCCCGTAGATCCACGCATGGCGTGGATGGTGCAGTAGATCCACGCCATGCGTGGATAGGCTTTCAATACACCGTAGCGCGGCCCTGCACGAACGAATAGAAGAACACCGCGTTGGGATCGTTCTGCACCAGTCGGAACTCGCGGCGCATGCCTTCCACGGTGTCTTCGTCCACCGCACCGGCCTGCAGCAGCTGGTCGGCCGCCGACAGCAGCAGCTGTTCCCAGAACGCGATCATGGTCTTGCGGCGCGCCGGTTCGCGGTTGTCCAGGTGGATGGTCTTGATTTCGGTATGCACGTCGCGGAAGCCGCCGGCCAGCAGCAGGTTGCCCAGCTTGGCGCCGACGAACGGGTCGCCGCCGTGGTCGTACTGGAAGTCGTTGAAGGCCATCCAGTAACGCCAGATGTGCGGCGAATACGGATCGAGCAGGAACGACGCATTCATCACTTCAGTGATGTACACCGGCGAACCCGGCGCCAGCACGCGGCGGACTTCGCTCAATACGCGGGCCGGCGAAGGCACGTGCTCCAGCACCCAGCACAGGAAGGCCGAATCGAAGCTGCGCGCCTCGAACGGCAGTTCACCGGCATCGGCCTGCTGCAGGGTGTAGCGGTCGCTGCACCAGGGCGTGCGCGCCAGGTTCTCGCGCGCCGTGGCCAGCTGGGCCTCGCTCAGGTCCACGCCGGTCACGTGCAGGTCGGGGAAACGGCGCAGCAGGATCTCGGTCTGCGCGCCCACGCCGCTGCCCACTTCCAGCAGGCGGCGGGCGCCGCTGTAGTCGATCTGGCCGAAGATGCTCGATTCCAGCAGGCGTGCCTGGGTCATCAGGCGCTGCTGTTCGGTGCCGGAAAAACCGTGCAGATAGGTGGGGGAAGAGATCGGCGGGGTCATGGCGGGCTCGTGTGGCGGTCGAGTTTGCTTGGGAGCGTCGAGCTTGCTCGATGCAGGGCGCGTAGAGTCGAGCTTGCTCGACTGTTTTGAAAATCAGTCGAGCAAGCTCGACTCTACCAATGCGGTGGTCGAGCAAGCTCGACTCTACAAGTGCGGGCGTCGAGCATGCTCGACGTTGCGAATGGGCTGGCGGTCAGGCGGCTGTGGGCATGGCCGGCTCCCCGGCGATCAGGCGGTCGAAATACTCGGCCGTCAGTGCGATCTGGCTGGCCGGGTCGTCGGCGCGGTTCACCACGGCGCGGAAGGCGGCATTTTCCGGGCGGTCCTTGGCGTACCAGCCCAGGTGCTTGCGGGCGATGCGCACGCCCTGCGGTTCACCGTAGAACGCGTGCAGTGCATGCAGGTGGCCCAGCAGGATGTCGCGCACTTCGGCCAGCGACGGCGGCGGCAGTTCCTGGCCGGTGGCCAGGTAGTGCGCCACTTCGCGGAAGATCCACGGCCGGCCCTGCGCGGAGCGGCCGATCATCACCGCGTCCACCCCGGTCTGCTGCAACACCTGCGCGGCCTTCTGCGGCGAATCGATATCGCCATTGGCGATGACCGGAATGCGCAGCGCGGCCTTGATCTCGGCAATGGTGCTGTATTCGGCCTGGCCGGTGTAATGCTGGTCGCGGGTGCGGCCATGCACCGCCAGTGCGGCAATGCCACTGTCCTCGGCAATGCGCGCAATCAGCGGGCCATTGCGATGGTCGCAGTCCCAGCCGGTGCGGATCTTCAGCGTGACCGGCACCGGCACCGCGTTCACCACCGCCTCCAGGATGCGCGCCACCAATGCCTCGTCGCGCATCAATGCGGAGCCGGCCCAGGCGTTGCACACCTTCTTGGCTGGGCAGCCCATGTTGATGTCGATGATCTGCGCGCCGTGGTCGACGTTGTAGCGGGCCGCCTCGGCCAGCTGCTGCGGCTCGGTGCCGGCAATCTGCACACTGATGGGGGCCGGCTCGCCGTCATGGTCCATGCGGTGGATCGACTTGCGCGTGCTCCAGAAGCGCGGGTCGCTGATGGTCATCTCCGAGGCGGCCAGACCCGCACCCAGCCGTTTGCACAGCAGGCGGAACGGTTTGTCGGTGACGCCGGCCATGGGCGCCAGCACGACGTTGGGGGCAATGGTGTACGGGCCGATCTGCATGTGCCCATTGTAGGGCGCGGGCGGGGCGAAGGCCCGCTGCCAGGGGCGCCCATTCAGGCCGATCCGGACCGAGGTCATGCCACACCGGAATCAGCAGATGCTTGACGGTTGCTTCCGCCGCCCCAAGGGCTGGGCCATGGTGGGCGGCTGGGTCAGGCGCTAACGCCCATCCACGCATGGCGTGGATCTACTGCCCCTACAGTTCGATCATGGTGGGCGGCGGGACACAAAAAACCCCGGGCGTTCGCACGCCCGGGGTTCTCATTCACGCATGGCGTGGATTTACACGTCAGCCGGGGTGAAGCGCGGCATGGCCGCGGCAGCGCCTTCCTTTTCGGTGGAACGGCCGGCGAACTGGTTGGCGAAACGCACGTGGCGCGCGAACGGGGCGTCCGGCACCTGGGCGATCGAGGCGGCCAGTGCGCCGTTGAACGCATCGCCGGCACCGGTGGTGTCGATCGCCTGCACCTGTTCGGCACCCACGCGGTAGTAGGGCTGGGTATCGCCGCGCAGCTGCTCGTCGGCATGCGACACGAACACACCCACCGCACCCAGGGTGACCACCACGGTGCCGTTGCCCACCAGCTTGCGGCACAGCGCATGCAGGCTGGCGCCGTCCAGTGCGGCCACATCGTCGGCGTCCACGCGCTCGCCCACGTGGCGGCCGAGCAGGGCGGCGAACTCGGTCTCGTTCGGGGTGATCACGTCGGCCAGCTTCAGCAGGCCGATGCTCGAGGGGGCGTCGGCCGGGGCCGCGTTGAGCACGGTGGTCACGCCGGCTTCGCGGGCCGCGGCCAGTGCCGCTTCAATGGTCTGCACCGGCGATTCCAGCTGCACCAGCACCACCTTGGCGCCGGCGAGCAGGGCCTGCTGCTGCTGCAGGAAGTCGGTGCTGAGGGCGGCATTGGCGCCGGGGCCGATCACGATGGTGTTGCGGCCACGGGCATCCACGTAGATACCGGCGGTGCCGGTCGGCTCGGCGCTGGCCTCGGCGATCAGGGCGAAGCCGTCCTGCGCGGCCAGGTCACGGGCCATGGCGCCACCGGCGTCGTCGCCCAGCGCGCACAGGAAGTGCGTGTCGGCACCGGCACGGCTGGCGGCAACCGCCTGGTTGAAGCCCTTGCCACCGGGGCCGGTGCTGTAACGGCCGGCAATGGTCGCACCCGGTGCCGGCAGTGCTTCGCACCGCCACACGTGATCGACATTGAAGGAACCGACGACAACGACACTGCTGCTCATAGGGAATCTTTTCTCAAACAGGGGTTCAGCTGAAATGGGTCAGCACGCCGGCGATGGTGGCCGTCATGAAGGTAGCGATGGTACCGCCCAGCACCGCGCGCAGGCCGAACTTGGCCAGGTCGTGGCGACGTTCGGGGGCCAGGCCACCGATGCCACCGATCTGGATGGCGATCGAGCTGAAGTTGGCAAAGCCACACAGCGCATAGGTCGCGATCAGGCGGCCTTCGTCGGACAGGCTCACGCCGGCCACCTGGCCGTTTACGATCTGCGACAGCTCGGTGTAGGCCACGAACTCGTTGATCACGACTTTCTGGCCGATCAGCGAGCCCACCGTGGTGGCGTCGGCCCACGGGGTGCCGATCACCCAGGCAATCGGCGCCAGCACGTAGCCGAAGATGGTGGACAGGTTGGTCGGCTTGCCGATGGCGGCAGCCAGGCCGGTCACATCACCGATCCAGGTCAGCGGGGCATTCAGCAGGGCGATCAGGGCGATGAAGGCCAGCAGCATGGCGCCGATGTTCAGGGCCAGCTTCAGGCCATCGCCGGCGCCGGCAGCAGCGGCGTCGATGATGTTGCTGGAGGTCTTCTCCACTTCCATCTTCACCGTACCGCGGGTCAGCGGGGTGCCGGTTTCCGGAATCAGCAGCTTGGCCACCACCAGGGTTGCCGGGGCGGCCATGATGCTGGCGGCCAGCAGGTGCTTGGCGTAGAACGCCTGCTGCACCGGGTCGCCACCGCCCAGCATGCCCACGTAGGCCGCCAGCACGCCGCCGGCGATGTGGGCCATGCCGCCGATCATCATGGTCAGCAGCTCGGACTGGGTCATCTTCGGAATGTACGGGCGCACGGTCAGCGGCGCCTCGGTCTGGCCGATGAAGACGCTGGCGCAGACGCTGGTGGTTTCCGCGCCGGACACGCGCATCACCTTGGTGATCGACCACGCCATCACGCGCACGATGCCCTGCATGATGTTCAGGTGGTACATCACGCCCATCAGCGCCGAGAAGAAGATGATGGTCGGCAGCACCTGGAAGGCGAAGATGAAGCCGTAATTCTTCGTGTCCATCAACGAGCCGAAGATGAAGCCCGAGCCTTCGTTGACGAAGCTCAGCACCTTCACGAAGCCCTTGCCCAGGGCATCGAACACGTCACGGCCGCCCGGCACCAGGATCACCAGCGCCGCGAACGCGATCTGCAGGGTGATGCCGGTGACGACCAGCTTCCAGTCCACCGCGCGCTTGTTGTTGGAAAACAGCCAGGTGATGCCGATCAGCACCGCCAACCCGAACAGGCCGAAGCCGATCCTGCCCAAACCTTCGACCATGTGGTGACTCCCCTGGGGCGTCGCGAAAAACGGGAAGCCTAGTGCAGGGCAGGGGCCGGAGCAAGGAAAAGCCGCCTGCCGGTTCCCATCGGCACCGAACAAGCCAGCAACGGCAAGGGCTTGGCGGTTGCCGGGACAGGTAGAATGGGGTCTCGATCCCGGCCCGGATGCGGGCCTGCAGCAGGAGATTGTCATGCTCTACCGTCGCCTGGGCTCCACCGGCCTGCCGATTTCCGCCCTGTCCTTCGGCGCCTGGGTGACCTTCGGCGACCAGGTCGCCCGGGACGAGTCGCGCAACCTGGTGGCCGCCGCCTGGGACCATGGCATCAACTTCTTCGACAACGCCGAGGGCTATGCCAACGGCCGCGCCGAGCAGGTGATGGGCGATGTGATTGCCGATCTGCGGCTGCCGCGCGACGGCTACTGCGTGTCCAGCAAGGTGTTCTTCGGCAGTGCCAAGGACCCGCGGCCGACCCAGCGCGGCCTGTCGCGCAAGCATGTGACCGACGCCTGCCACGCCGCGCTCAAGCGCCTGCGGGTGGACTATCTGGACCTTTATTACTGCCACCGCCCGGATCCGGACGCGCCCATCGCCGAGACCGTGCATGCCATGGATACCCTGGTGCGGCAGGGCAAGGTGCTGTACTGGGGCACGTCGGAATGGTCGGCCGCGCAGATCCAGCAGGCGCTGGAAGTGGCCGCGCGGCACAACCTGCAGGGCCCGTCGATGGAGCAGCCGCAGTACAACCTGCTGCACCGCGAGCGGGTGGAAGTGGAGTACGCCCCGCTGTATGAAGCGCCGGGCCTGGGCACGACCATCTTCTCGCCGCTGGCGTCGGGGCTGTTGAGCGGCAAGTACGACGATGGCATTCCCGCCGACGCACGTCTGGGCCGTGACGGCATGGGCTGGCTGCAGGACCTGGTGCTGGGCGACAACGCTGCCGCGCGCCTGGCCCAGGTTCGCCGCTTCAGCCAGGTCGCCCGCGAGCTGGGGCATGCCCCGGCCAGCCTGGCCATTGCCTGGTGCCTGCGCAACCCGAACGTGTCCAGCGTGATCCTCGGCGCCAGCCGGGTGCCGCAGCTGCTGCAGAACCTGCAGGCGCTGGACGTGCTGGCGCAGATGGACGAGGCCGGCTGGGCACGGGTGGAAGCCGCGTTCGTCTGATCGCCCTGGTGGCGCCGAACCCGCGCGCCACGCCTTTCGTAGAGTCGAGCTTGCTCGACTGCTCCTGCCTTTGCCTTTCGTAGAGTCGAGCTTGCTCGACTGCTCGTGAGCAAGAGCAGTCGAGCAAGCTCGACTCTACCCAATCAATAGCCACTGTCTATTGAAATTAACAATTCAATAGATATTCTCATCGCCCGAATTGAGAATGGTTGTTGATTGTCAACTGAGAATCATTATCATCTATCGCGTCCCTCGCACGAGTCCAGACGCTCATGAATGCTCAACCTGTACTGCTGCGCCCCGAAACGCTGACCCTCCGCGACCGCCCGGTGCGTGCCGTTCCGGCCGAAGAGGTCATCGACAGCGAAGCCCTGCTCAAGGGCCGTCGTGAAATCCTGATCCAGCACGGCGACCGTTTCTATCGGCTGCGCCACACCAGCAACGACAAGCTGATCCTGACCAAGTAACGCGGTCTGGTCGCCCGCACCCCTCCCACCTGCCGGTCCGCTGGCAGGGTGGGCGACCCGTCCGCTCCCGCTCTCTCCCCCTCGGCTGTCCGTGCACGTTCTGCGTGCCGGTGGCCGGGGGTTCCCCCTGTGTGCCCGAAGACCCAAGACCGATGACCCGCCAGACCGTCCTGTCGATCGCTCTGTGGATGGCCCTGCCGCTGTCCGCCCATGCCGCCGCCGAAGCCGATGCCGCGCCCGACGCGCGCGAATTTGATCGCGTGCAGGTCACCGCCACGCGCACCGAACGTGCCGTGAGCGATGTGGCCGCCACGGTGGATGTGATCGACCGCGAACAGATGGACCGCCATCTGGTGCAGGACATCCAGGACCTGATCCGCTACGAGCCGGGTCTGTCGGCCAGCCGCAGCGCCACCCGGTTCGGCCTGGGCAGCATCCGCATCCGTGGCCTGGACGGCAACCGCGTGCGCATCCAGACCGACGGCATCGCCATGCCGACCAGCTTCAGCATCGGCTCGTTCTCCAACGCCAACCGCAACTTCACCGATCTGGACACGCTCAAGCGCGTGGAGATCGTGCGCGGTCCGGCCAGTTCGCTGTACGGCTCCGATGCGCTGGGTGGCGTGGTGGCCTTCGTCACCAAGGACCCCACCGATTACCTGAAGGATGGCAAGGACAGCTACGTTGGCCTGAAATTCGGTTACGACGGTGAATGGCAGGGCCTGCTGGGTGGCATCACCACCGCCTTCGGTGGCGACCGCTGGAGCGGCATGGTCAACATCAACCACCGCCAGGGCCAGGAAACCGACAACCAGGGCGACGTGCGCAGCCGCGACAACACCCGTACCGCGGCCAATCCGCAGGATCGCGACGGTCGCAGCGGCCTGGCCAAGCTGGTGTTCGCGCCCAGCGCGGACCAGCGCTTCCGCCTGACCGTGGAAGGCAACGAGGACAGCACCGATACCGATGTGCTGTCGCTGATCGACCGCACCACCACCACCGGCATGAAAGCGCACGACACGCAGGAGCGCACCCGCGTGTCCTTCGCCCATGAAATGGATGCGCTGGACAAGGCCTTCGCCGACAGCCTGCACTGGCAGGTCTACAGCCAGCACAGCGAAACCACCCAGGTCACCGACGAAGACCGTGCCAACCGCACCCGTCGCCATCGCGAGTTCAACTTCGACCAGCAGGTGTACGGCCTGCAGGCGCAGTTCAACAAGGCCTTCAGCACCGGCAGCGTGGAACACGCGTTGACCTATGGCTTCGAAGGCGCGCGCACCGAGATCCGGCAGAAGCGCGATGGCTACCAGGTGCTGGCCAACGGCCAGGTGACCAGCACGCTGCTGCCCGATGTGTTCCCGGTGCGCGATTTCCCGATCAGCAAGACCACCGAACTGGGCCTGTATGCACAGGACGAAATGCGCATGACCGGCGGCAAGCTGTCGCTGGTACCGGGCGTACGCGTGGACCGTTACGAGCTGAAGCCGGACGTGGATTCGATCTTCGCCCAGGATAACCCCGGCGTTGCCGTCACCAAGCTGGAAAAGACCAGCGTCTCGCCCAAGCTGGGCATGGTCTATCGCTTCAGCGACGCCTGGTCGCTGTTTGCCGGCTACTCGCGCGGCTTCCGTTCGCCGCCGTACAACGACGTCAACCTGGGCTTCACCAACTTCGCCTTCGGCTACACCGCCATTCCCAACCCGGATCTGAAGCCGGAAACCAGCGATGGCGTGGAACTGGGCCTGCGTTTCCTGTCGCCGGCGGCGTACGTCAGCCTGAGTGGCTACTACAACGACTACAAGGATTTCATCGAGTCGCAGTCGCTGGTCGGCACCAACGCGCAGGGCCTGATGGTGTTCCAGTCGCGCAACATCGCCGATGCGCGCATCTACGGCGCCGAGCTGAAGGCCGGCGTTGATTTCGGCCAGATCAGCCCCGCGCTGCAGGGCTGGGCGCTGCGCAGCGCGGTGGCCTGGTCGCGCGGTGACAACAAGACCGAAGACACCCCGCTGGATTCGGTGGACCCGATGCGCGGCACGGTTGGCCTGATGTACGACACCGATACCTGGGGCGTCGAGCTGGCCGGCACCTTCGTCAAGCGCAAGGACCGGGTCGCCTCGGCCACGGTCTACCGCCCGGCCGGCTACGGCGTGGCCGACCTGATGGCGCACTGGAACTTCGCTCCGGGCGCCACCTTCAACGTGGGCGTGTTCAACCTCGGTGACAAGCGCTACATCGACTGGTCCAACGTTGGTTCGACCCTGTCGGCCAGCAGCAGCGTGCTGGACCGCTATACCAGCCCCGGCCGCACGCTGTCGGCCAGCCTTGCCGTTTCCTGGTGAATCCCATGAGCCGAGCCCTGTCTGCACGTCGTCTGTCGTCGTCCCTGCCGCGGGTGCCGCTGCAGGTCTGGCCCACGCCGGCGCAGCTGGCCGCGCTCGGCACCGTGTTGTGCCTGTACCACGCCGATGGCAGCGAGATCGGCGGCTGGCGCCAGGCGGTTTCGGTGCACGCCTGCCAGGGCGTGGACAGCGAAGGCCTGCGCGAAAGCCTGTGTTTCCTCGATGCCCGCGGCCGCTGTGTGTGGCGCCTGTACCTGCTGCCGGACAGTGATTTCCTGGCCTGGGACCGGCTGGTGGCCGCGTTGCCATCGGCGCCGTCGCGCGATGCCGATGGCAGCGTGGGCGAACGCCTGTGGCGGCGCCTGGCCGGCCACCTGGGCGGGCAGCGCTGGCGCCTGTGCGCACTGCGCCTGCATGCGGCCGAAGAGGGCCGCACACTGGCCGCCAGCCTGTCCACGCTGTCCTCGCTGGGGGCGGCCACCGCGCGCCGCATCGCCCGCCTGGAAGGCGCAGAGGGCGAACTGGCCATCGATGACTGCTGCTGTGCCGACGCTGCGCGCCGCCCGGCCCCGCGCGCGCCGGACGATCTGCCGCTGGTGCGCCTGTAAGCGCGCGCCCGCTGCAACGCTCCTGATGGAACGACTACCGGCCACGGATGGCCTTTCCATGAACCGTAGAGCCAAGGACATTCGATGAAGTTGCAGACAGCCAGTGCGATGCTGCTGCTCGCCGCCACCGGCGCAGCCCACGCCCAGCCCTCCGACATCGCCCGCGACCACGCCAGCATCCTGGCCATGCAGGGCGAATACACCGTGGATTTCGCCTTCGACGAAACCGTACTGCTGAAGCCGGGCTACGAACGCGCGCCGGCCATGCGCAGCGGCGGCAACGAAGTGGTGGTGGTGGTGGAAGACAGCCCGAAGCGCGTGGTGCTGCAGCACCTGCTGCTGGATGAAAAGAGCGGCCATGTGACCAAGCACTGGCGGCAGGACTGGGTGTACGAGGCGCCGAACCGTTTCGAATTCAGCGCCGAGCAGACCTGGCAGGTGCGTGCCATCCCGGCCGCGCAGAACCAGGGTGCCTGGACCCAGTGCGTGTACGAAGTGAGTGATGCCCCGCGCTACTGCGGCACCGGGCGCTGGAGCTATGACAACAACGTGGCGACCTGGACCAGCGATCTGAGCTGGCGTCCGTTGCCGCGCCGTGAGTACACCAAGCGCAGCGACTACAACGCGCTGGCGGTGATCAACCGCCACACCCTGACCCCGAACGGCTGGACCCACGAGCAGTTCAACACCAAGGTGCAGCGCAACGCCGATGGCAGCCAGGTGGAAATCGCCCGCGAGTTCGGCTTCAACGACTACATCAAGACCACCGATGTCGATTTCACCCCGGCCCGCGATTACTGGAAGGCCACTGCCGGTTACTGGGGCAAGGTGCGCCAGCGCTGGGACGGCTTCCTCGGCCAGGCCCCGGGCGTGCACCTGAAGACCAAGCTGGATGGCATGGCGATGATCATTCCGCTGTTCACCCAGGCCCAGGACATCCAGGACGGGAAGAAGGTGAAGGACGCGCAGATCGACGAGGTCTTCGCCAAGTACGTGGAAAAAGCCCCCTTGTAGAGTCGAGCCATGCTCGACTGCCTCTCTCCGGCAGCGCATCCATGCATGGCGTGGATCTACTTCCGCTTTGGGTAGGTGCCGAGCTTGCTCGGCACGCTCCCGGCTCAGGACGCCGGCGTACCCAGGGTCGTCAGGTCCAGCCCGGCGACCTGGAACGCGCGCAGGGTGGCCTGCAGGCTCGCCTCGTCATCGCGTGTGCGCACGCCCCTGATGGCGTCGCTGCAGCGCACGCGGTCGGTGCTGCACGCGGCCCGGTCGGGCAGCAGCAGTGCGGTCTGCGCGACCAGGATCGCCATGTGCGCCACTTCCTTCCTCGGTTTCGGTTGGCCCTGATAGAACCGGTCGAACTCCACACGCAGCCCGGCCAGGACCTCGGCGTCACTGCGCGTGTGCGCCCCGTCGGCGGTGACCAGATAGGTCGGGTGGCCCTCGTGGAAGGCGCGCACCTCGTCGGCCAGCACCGTCTCCAGCACGAAGGCCTGTACCGGGTCCGGCACAAGGCCGGGCGCAGTGCGCGCAGATGCGGCCGACATCGCCAGCAGCAACGGCACGCCGACCAGCAGGGCGCGCAGGCAGAGGCCGTAGTTCATTCCTATTCCTTGAACATCAGAAACGCGGCGATCACGATCAGCGCGAACGCGGCCCAGTGGTTCCACTTCAGCGGCTGGTCCAGGTAGAACGCGGAAAACACCGCGAAAACCAGCAGGGTGATCACTTCCTGCATGCCCTTCAGCTGCGGCGCTGAATACACCGCGCTGCCGAGGCGGTTGCCCGGCACCTGCAGGCAGTACTCGAAGAAGGCGATGCCCCAGCTGACCATGATGACCAGCATCAGTGGCGCGCTCTTGTACTTCAGGTGCCCGTACCAGGCAAAGGTCATGAACACGTTGCTGGCGACCAGCAACAGCACCGGGTACAGGTAAGCGGTGAACGGCATCGGCGTACGCCCTGGGGGAAAGGCGGCAAGCATACGCAGCGCGGCGTGGACTGCACATCCACGCCGCGCTGCCGGTGCTCAGGCCTCGCGCAGGGCCAGCGCCGGCGGGGTGTGCAGGATCCGCCGGGTACCCCACCAGCCGGCCAGCAGGCTCAGGCCGATGCCCAGCACGCCGCCCAGCAACAGGCCCGGCCAGGGCGGCAGCAGCGGCAGTTCGAACACCTTCTGCGAGACCAGCAGGCCGATCGCCGCCGCCGCACCCACGGCCAGCGTGGCGGCCAGGGTGCCCAGCGCACCGAATTCCACCAGCACCGCGCCGCGCAGCTGGCGGCGGGTGGCGCCCAGGGTGCGCAGTACCGCACTGTCATAACGCCGCTCGCCGGCAGTGGCCTGCAGCGCCGCCAGCAGCACCAGCACGCCGGCCAGCAGGCTGAACACCATCACCAGCTGCACCGCCTGCGCGACCCGGTTCATCACATCGCGCACCTGCGAAATCACCGCGTCCACATCCAGCAGGGACAGGTTGGGCTGGGCCCGTACCAGCTCACCCAGGCCTGCGGCCTGGCCGGCCGGCAGGTGGAAGGCCGACAGCAGGTTGTGCGGGGCATCGCCCACCGCGTTGGGGTTCAACAGCACGAAGAAGTTCGGCCGGAAGGTGTTCCAGTCGGCCTTGCGGATACTGGTAACGGTGAACTCGCGCTGCTGCTCGCCGACGGCGATGGTGATGCGATCGCCCAGGTGCGCGCCGTAGCGCCGCGCCCAGCCGGTTTCCACCGAGGCCTCCGCCGCGGTGCTGTCGGCCTGCCAGAAGCGGCCTTCCAGCAGTGCATTGGCCGGCGGGAAGGTGCTGCGCCAACTGAAGTTCAGCGGGCGGTTCTCGTCGTCGTCTTCGCGCGGGCCGTTGTTCGCGCCGTTGCCTTCGGCGCCGGCCTGGTCCACGCGCAGCGGCGGCTTGCCGTTGATCGCGATCAGGCGGCCTGTGGCCATCGGCTCGATGCTGGCGTCGTCCGCGCCCAGGCCACGCAGGGTGGCCAGCACGCTGTCGCGCTGTTCGGGCTGGATGTTGATCAGGAAGTAATTGGGGGTATCGGCCGGCAGGCGCTCGCGCCATTGCTGCAGCAGGCCCGGCCCGGTCACCGCCAGCAACAGCAGCGCGCACAGCGACAGCGACAGGCCTACCAGCTGCATCACCGCCAGCAGGCGGCGCCGGGTCAGTGCAGCCAGGCCAAGCCGCCAGTTGCCGTGCAGGCGGTGCTGCAGGCCGCGCAGCACCTGCAGCAGCACAAAGCCCAGCACGCCGGCGGCCAGCGCCAGCGCGGCCAGCCCGCCCAGCACCCACAGCGCCAGTTTCAGATCGCCGGTCACCTGCACGGCCAGCAGCAGGCTGGCGCCCAGCGCGGCCACATAGGCCAGCAGTGAGGCCGGTGGCAGCGCGGCGAACGAGCGGTTCAGCACCCGCATCGGCGGCACCCCGCGCAGGCGCAGCAGCGGCGGCAGGCCGAAGCCGAACAGCAGCAACAGGCCGATGCCGGCGCCGGTCAGTGCCGGGGTGGCTTCAGGCAGCGGCAGGCGCTGCGGCACCAGACTGCCCAGTGCCTGCACCAGGCCTTCCTGTGCGGCCATGCCCAGTGCGATGCCCACCGCACAGGCCGGCACCGCCAGCATCAGCAACTGCAGGGCCAGGCCCAGCAGGATGTCGCGCTGGCGTGCGCCCAGGCAGCGCAGCACGGCCACCTGGTCGATGCGGCGCAGGGCAAAGCGGTTGGCGGCCAGGGCGGTGGCCACGCCGGCCAGCAGCACCGCCAGCAGCGCGCTCAGGCCCAGGAAACGGCCCGCCAGATCGAAGGCCTGGCGCACCCCGCGCTGGGTGTCATCCACGCTCAGCACGCGCATGCCCTTGGTCTGTGGCAGCAGCCACTGCCGGAACGCGGCGATCTGCGCCGGATCGCCGGCGAACATCAACCGGTAGTTGATGCGGCTGCCGGGGCCGAGCAGGCCCGTGCCGTCCACGTCGGCGCGGTTCACCAGCAGGGTAGGGGACAGCGTCAGCAGGTCGCCGCCGGTATCCGGCTCGGCTTCGATGATGCCGGCGATGCGCAGCGTGCCCGCGCCAAATTCCAGATCGTCGCCGGCCTCCAGGCCCAGCGCCTGCAGCAGCCGTGGGTCGGCGTAGGCCTGGCCCTTGGGCGGCATGCCGGCGCGCTCGATCAGCGCCCCGCCCGGGGTGGCACGCACGCGCAGGCTGCCGCGCAGCGGGTAGCCCGTTTCCACCGCCTTGATGCTGGCCATCTGGCTGGCATCACCCTGGAACAGCACGCTGCCGAAGCCGGCAATGCGGGTGTGGGCCAGGCCGCGCCGCTGCGCTTCTTCGGCGAAGGCTGCAGGCGGTTCGTTGCGGCTGCCCACGCCCAGGTCGCCGCCCAGCATTTCCGCGGCACTGCCGGTCAGGGCCAGGTTCACCCGGTTCACCAGGGTGCCCACGGCGGTCATCACCGCCACGCCCAGCACCAGCGCGGCGAACACGGTCAGCAGGTCGCCGGCCAGCGCCTCGCGGCGCAGCGCACGCCAGGCATGGCGCAGCAGGTTCATGCGTGCGCCTCGTGGGCGACGTCCTGCAGGCGGCCGTTGTCGATGCGGTGGATGTGCTGGCAGCGCTGTGCCAGGCGCAGGTCGTGGGTCACCAGCACCAGGGTGGTGCCACTGCTGGCATTGAGTTCGAACAGCAGGTCGCTGATGTGCTGGCCGGTGGCCTGGTCCAGCGAGCCGGTGGGCTCATCGGCGAACAGGATGCGCGGGCGGCTGACGAAGGCGCGGGCCAGGGCCACGCGCTGCTGCTCGCCACCGGACAACTGGCGCGGGTAGTGGCGGCCACGATGGGCCAGGCCCACCGCCTCCAGCACCTGCTGCACGCGGGCCGGGTCTTCGCGGCCGGCCAGTTCCAGCGGCAGGGCCACGTTCTCGGCGGCGGTCAGCGCCGGCAGCAGGTGGAAGCTCTGGAACACGAAGCCCACCTCGCGCGCACGCAGCTGCGCCCGGGCTTCTTCGTCCAGCGCGCCCAGATCCTGACCGGCCACGCTGATGCGGCCGTGGCTGGGCAGGTCCAGCCCGGCCAGCAGGCCCAGCAGGGTGGTCTTGCCGGAACCGGAGGCGCCGACAATGGCCACGCTGGTGCCTTCATGGACGGTCAGGGTGATGTTGTCCAGTATGTGGACTTCACCCTCCGGGCCCTGCACGGTCTTGCCGACCTGGTCGACGGCGATGGCGACGGGCGCGCTGCGGGGGGACAGGCTGTCGATGAGGAGACTCCAATGCGCGTTACAGGATGGAGCCGGCAAGCCGGCACGATGATGGTGCTGCTGCTAGGGTTGCTGCTGGCGCCCCTGCTGGCCTGTGCCAAAGGTCCGGGCGGCACCGTGCTGGTGCTGGGCGACAGTCTCAGTGCTGCCCACAATATCCCGGCCGATGCCGGCTGGGTCAGCCTGCTGGACAAGCGGGTCAGGCAGCAGTCGAAAACTCCGCCGCGCATCGTCAATGCCAGCATGAGCGGGGAAACCACCGCCGGCGCGCTGACCCGCCTGCCGGGCCTGCTGGCGCGGGAAACGCCCAGCGTGGTGGTGATCGCCCTGGGCGGCAACGATGCCCTGCGCGGGCTGACCCCGCTGCAGGTGCGCGGCAACCTGGAAAAGATGGTGCAGGCCAGCCAGAAGGCCGGTGCCAAGGTGCTGCTGCTGGGCATCGACGTACCGCCCAACTACGGCCCCGGCTACCGCCAGCGTCTGGCCGCGGTCTACCGGGGCCTGGCCGACCAGTACAAGGTGCCGCTGCTGCCGTTCCTGCTGGAAGGCGTGGCCCTGCAGCCGGGGCTGATGCAGGCCGACGGCCTGCACCCCACCGCCCAGGCGCAGCCGAAGGTGCTGGACAACGTCTGGCCGCTGCTCAAACCCCTGCTATGAACCGTTTCCGCGTGTCTTGACGGAACTTCACATCGCGTCCACCGTCGATGGGGCATGTTTCACAAAGCTGAAGACAGAGGGAATCACATGCGTCAGACGAAGGAGACTTCCGGCTTGGTGCTGGTGGTCGAGGACAACCGCAACATCTCCGAGATGATCGGCGAGTACCTGGAAGGCCGTGGCTTCGAGGTGGATTACGCGCAGGATGGCCTGGACGGCTACCGTCTGGCTGCCGAGAACAGCTACGACGTGGTCGTGCTGGACCTGATGCTGCCGCGCCTGGACGGCATCGAGGTATGCCGCCGCCTGCGCAACGATGCACGCAAGTCGACGCCGGTGCTGATGCTGACCGCGCGCGACACCCTGGACGACAAGCTGACCGGCCTGGGCTTTGGTGCAGACGATTACCTGACCAAGCCGTTCGCCATCCAGGAACTGGAAGCCCGGTTGCGCGCGCTGATCCGCCGCGAGCGCCGCCAGGTGGGTTCGGAAGTGCTGAAGGTGGCCGACCTGGTGCTCGACCCGGTCAGCATGCGCGCCACCCGCGCCGGTACCGAACTGCAGCTTTCGCCGATTGGTCTTCGCCTGCTGACCATCCTGATGCGCGAATCGCCGCGCGTGGTCACCCGCCAGGAAATCGAGCGCGAGATCTGGGGCAACGGCCTGCCCGATTCGGACACGCTGCGCAGCCATCTGTACAACCTGCGCAAGATCATCGACAAGCCGTTCGACCGCCCGCTGCTGCACACCGTGCAGAGCGCCGGTTACCGCATCGCCGATATCGCCCAACCGATGGCCTGATCGGTGCTGGCGCAGGCACAGACCCGCCCCGGCCCTGGCCGGGGCCCGGGGCAGCGGGCGGGCAGCTTGTTGCCAGTGTGGTCACCGTCCGTGCACGACCGTGGCACGTGACGCTGCCTATAATCGCAGCGCTTCGACCGGGACCCCGCAATGCCGCACGGCCTGCCGCGCAAGATCCGCATCGTTTTCATCCTGCAGGCCGTGCTGGCCAGCCTGGGCATCCTGCTGGGTGCCTGGCTGGTCGCGCTGGTGATCAAGCACAGCCTGGTGGGCGCGGCCCTGCGCGAAGAGGCGTCCTACTACTGGACCCTGTACGCGGCCTCGCCGGCACAACCGCCGCCCAACACCCAGAACATCCGCGGCTACCTGTTGGAACGCGGTCAGTCCAGCCTGTCGCTGCCGCCCAACCTGCGCGCGCTGGAGCCGGGCTTCCACGAACTGCCCGGCGATGACCAGCTGGTGCTGGTGGACGCGCGGCCCGAGGGGCGCCTGTACCTGGTGTTCCTGCGTTCGCGCGCGGAAATGCTGGCGTTCTGGTTCGGCATCGTGCCGGTGCTGCTGACCCTGCTGGCCGTGTACGGCGCCAGCTGGGTGACCTACCGCGCCTCCAAGCGCCTAGTCTCGCCGGTGAACTGGCTGGCCCGGCGCGTCTCACGCTGGGACCCGGGGCATCCGGAAGCGGCCGACCTGGAGCCGGACAAACTGCCGGCGGACATGCAGGGCGAGACCCGGCAATTGGCCGCAGCGCTGCATTCGCTGGCCACCCGGGTCAGCGACCACGTGGCCCGCGAGCGCAACTTCACCCGTGATGCCAGCCACGAACTGCGCACGCCGCTGACGGTGATCCGCGTGGCCAGTGACATGGCGCTGGCCGACGACGGCCTGGAACCGCGCCTGCGCCGCAGCCTGCAGCGCATCCAGCGCGCCGGGCGGGACATGGAAGCGGTGATCGACGCATTCCTGATCCTGGCCCGCGAGGCCGACATCGAACCGCAGATCGAACTGTTCGATGTGAACGACGTGGTGCGCTACGAAGTGGACAACGCGCGCGAACTGCTGGGCAACCGCCCGGTCAGCATCGCCCTGCACAGTGCCGAACCGGTGCAGCTGCACGCCCCGCCGCGGGTGCTGCAGGTGGTGGTCAGCAACCTGGTGCGCAATGCCTGCAACTACACCGACGAAGGGCGCATCGATGTGGATGTGCAGGCCGACCGGGTGGTGGTGCGCGATACCGGCATCGGTATGTCCGAAGAGGCGCTGGCGCGGGCGTTCGAGCCGTTCTACCGCGCCGAACCGGACCGCCCGCAGGGCACCGGCCTGGGCCTGTCGATCGTGCGCCGCCTGTGTGATCGCTTCGGCTGGAAGGTCAGCCTGGCCAGTGAGCCGGGCAAGGGCACCGAAGCGACCGTCATCTTCCGCTGACCCCACGCCGGGCCATGCCCGGCGTCCGCAATGGCTCAGTTGCAGTTGACCTTCGGTGCCAGCGCCTGGGTCCAGATCGCGTACCCGGCCGGGGTCATGTGCAGCATGTCCTCGCGGAACAGCTTCGCATCGGGCTGGCCATCGGCACCCAGCATGGGGGTGTAGATGTCGGTGTAACCGGTGTTGGGCAGCTTCGCCAGCGCGGCCTTGATCTGCGCGTTGGCTTCGTTGATCGCCGGCAGCAGGTGCGCACGCGACGGGCTGGGCTTGATCGACAGGTATTCCACCTTCGTCTTCGGCAGGTCGCGGTGCACGCGCTGCACGAAGGCTACCACGTCGTCACGCACCTGGCTGGCGCTGCGGCCGCTGTTCAGATCATTGTCGCCGGCATAGAAGAACACCTTGCACGGCGCATACGGCACCACGATGCGGTCGGCGTACCAGGTGCTGTCGCGCACTTCCGAACCGCCGAAGCCGCGATTGAACACCGGCTGGGTGGGGAAGTCGCGGGCCAGGGTGTCCCACATGCGGATGGACGAGCTGCCGATGAACTCGATGCCACCGCGCGGCGGCGGCGAGGTGCGGTCGGTCTGGGCGAAGGCGGCCATGTCGCCGGCCCAGGCCACGTTGGACACCTGGTCGGGCACGGACGGCGATGCCGGCGGGCTGAGCGCCTGCGCCAGCGGTGCGGCAGTCAGCAGGCCCAGCATCAGCAGGCAGGTACGGCGACGGGTCATCGGGCTCTCCAGCGCAACAATAAGGACGTTCATCATAGGAGCTGGGCCGGCAGGCCGCTTGTCCCTGTCAGGTGGCGCACGGTCGGGGCCGGGGTGCCACGGCGGCCCTTGTGGCAAAATGGGCGCCATCTGCCCCTCCCTGTGCCTTCATGATCTCCTGCCGTGCGTCTGAGCGGTCGCTGCGCCGCGCCCCTGTTGCTGGACCCCTCGCCCGTGGCTGACAACTTCGGCCACATGCCCCGCGGCCCGCGCCGCATCTTCCAGGCCGCCCGCTGGTCCTGGCAGGGCCTGCGCGCCGCCTGGCTGCACGAGTCCTCGTTCCGCCTGGAGGTCTACCTGCTGGTACTGCTGGCGCCGTTGGCGCTGTGGCTGGGCCAGACGCCGGTGGAGCGCGCGCTGCTGATCGGCTCGATGCTGCTGGTGCTGGCCATGGAGCTGGCCAATTCGGCCATCGAAGCGGTGATCGAGCGCTATGGCCCGGAGATCCACGAACTGGCCGGCCGCGCCAAGGACATGGGTTCGGCGGCGGTGTTCGTGCTGATGATGAACGTACTGCTGTGCTGGGCCCTGGTCGTGGTGCCGCACCTGTTGGCCGGCACCTACGGCTGAACCTCCCATTCCCCACTGCCTTGAAGAGTTTCCATGTCCTTTGAGTTCCTCGCCGACCCCAACGCCTGGGTGACCCTGTTCACCCTGAGCGCGCTGGAAATCGTGCTCGGCATCGACAACCTGGTGTTCATCTCCATCGCCGTCAGCAAGCTGCCGGAAGAGCGCCGCCCGTTCGCCCGCAAGCTCGGCATCGCCGTGGCCTGCATCACCCGCATCCTGCTGCTGGTGTCGCTGGCCTACCTGGCGCACATGTCGGCCAACCTGTTCAACGTGGCCGGCATGGGCATTTCCATCCGCGACCTGGTGCTGATCGTCGGTGGCCTGTTCCTGATCATCAAGGGCTACCTGGAGATCAAGGAACTGATCACCGGTGGCGACGATGAAAACCCCGCCACCAGCAAGGCCTCGGGCGTGTTCGGCATGGTCATCCTGCAGATCGCGATCATCGACATCGTGTTCTCGCTGGACTCGGTCATCACCGCGGTCGGCATTGCCGACCACATTCCGGTGATGGTGGCCGCGATCCTGCTGTCGGTCATGGTGATGCTGCTGGCCGCCAACCCGCTGGGCCGCTTCATCGACGCCAACCCGACGGTGAAGATGCTGGCGCTGGCCTTCATCCTGCTGATCGGTGCGGTGCTGATCCTGGACGGCCTGGACGTGCACGTGCCCAAGCCCTACATCTACGCCGCGATGGGCTTCTCGGTGCTGGTGGAGTGGCTGAACCTGCTGATGCGCCGCCGCGCACGCGAACACCACGTGCCGGGTGCCGGCGACTGGTAAGCGCGTTTCCTGGAACCCCCGGCCTGGCCGGGGGTTCTGCGTTATGGGGATCTGTGAACCGGGGTCAACACTGTTTCCCCGCCACGGGGCTTAATCCGGCCGGGCAAAGCGCGCACCCTGTGCGCTTCTTTTCACAGGCCTGCCCCACGCAGGAAACGTCCATGAACTCCAGAGCCGCCTTGCTGGCCCTTGCCGTCGGCGCCTTCGCCATCGGCACCACCGAATTCGCGCCCATGGGCCTGCTGCCGGTCATCGCCGACGGCGTGGGCGTGGGCATCCCTACTGCCGGCATGCTGATTACCGCCTACGCGGTGGGCGTGATGCTGGGTGCGCCGGTGATGACCCTGCTGATGGGGCGCTTCGGCAAGCGCACCGCGCTGATGCTGCTGATGTCGATCTTCGTGGTCGGCAACCTGCTGTCGGCGCTGGCGCCGAACTACGGCCTGCTGCTGCTGTCGCGGCTGGTCACCAGCCTCAACCACGGCGCGTTCTTCGGCATCGGCGCGGTGGTGGCCGCCAGCCTGGTGCCGAAGGACAAGCAGGCCGCGGCCGTGGCCACCATGTTCATGGGCTTGACCATCGCCAACATCGGCGGCGTGCCGCTGGCCACCTGGGCCGGGCAGCAGCTGGGCTGGCGCCTGTCCTTTGCCGGTACGGCGGTGCTGGGCGTGGTGGCGATCACCGCGCTGGGCCTGGCCCTGCCGGCTTCGGCGCCGGGCCCGCGCCCGGACGTGCACCGTGAGCTGAAGGCGATCATGCAGCCGCAGGTGCTGCTGGCGATGGCGACCACGGTGCTGGGGGCCGGTGCGATGTTCACCCTGTACACCTATGTGGCGCCGGTGCTGACCGAGCTGACCGGTGCCTCCAATGCATTCATCGCGGTGTCGCTGGCGCTGGTGGGCATCGGCTTCACCGTGGGCAATGGCATTGGCGGGCGTCTGGCCGACTGGTCGCTGGACGGCGCCACGCGCATCCTGCTGGCGGTGCTGGCCCTGTTGATGCTGGTGCTGCCGCTGGCGTTCATGAGCCACGCCACCGCTGCGGTGGGGCTGCTGTTATTCGGTGCGGCCACCTTCGCGATCGTGCCGCCGCTGCAGATCCGGGTGATGCAGGCGGCGACCGAGGCGCCGGGCCTGGCGTCGTCCATCAATGTGGGTGCGTTCAACCTGGGCAATGCGCTGGGGGCCGCGCTGGGCGGGGCGGTGATCAGCCTGGGCCTGGGTTATGCGGCCATTCCGGTGGCCGGTGGGTTGCTGGCGGCTGCCGCGCTGGTGCTGGCGTGGTGGGGGCGGGTGCGCGCCCCGGCCGCCGAAGCCTGCTGAGGAGGTGGGTTGCGGCAGGGCTTGCAGCCCTGCACCCGCCGAATCAACGTCAACGTCAAACGCTGGCATTCCGTGGGATGGCGGGGTGGGTCCGGTTGAGGGGGACGCTGCAAGTACGTCCATGTAAGCTCGGTCGCCGCATCCATGCGGCTCACGCCCCCTCAACCGGACCCACCCCGCCTTCGACAGTTTCCCGCGGTCTGTCGGAACGGCCTCCCGCTTGGGTGCGTGTCGGCCTCCCGCTCTGGTAGGTGTCGACCTTGGTCGACACGAATGCCGGAAGCATCGGCTCTTGCTCTTGCTCTTTTTTGATCTTCCCGCGGTGCGCAGGAAACCGTACGAGGCCGGGCGGGTGGGCGTGGCGGGGGTATCCGCGCCATGGATGGCGCGGCTAAGCCTCCGAGGACGGATTCACGGCGTCCCCCGTCATGCCCACCCGCCCGGACTACCCCGATGATCGATGAGCACCACCACCGCGGAGGGGGCGGCGCCCGATGGCCGATCTTTCACCGCGTCCGTGGCATGCTCGGCACATCGTCCACCCGGAATTGCCACCATGCGCCTGTTCACCCGTGTCCTGCCCCTGCTGCTGCTGGCCGGCCTGCTCTCCGGCTGCGGCTACAACACCATCCAGCAGAAGGACGAGGCCGTGAAGGCCAGCTGGTCCGAAGTGTTGAACCAGTACAAGCGCCGCGCCGATCTGGTGCCCAACCTGGTGCAGACCGTGAAAGGCTTCGCCAGCCAGGAAGAGCGCGTGCTGACCGAAGTCACCAACGCCCGCTCGCGGGTCGGCCAGATCAACGTCAACGCCGATGATGAAGCCTCGCTCAAGCAGTTCCAGCAGGCGCAGGGCGAACTGGGCAGTGCGCTGTCGCGGCTGCTGGTGGTTACCGAGAACTATCCGGTGCTGAAGTCCGACGCCAACTTCCGCGACCTGCAGGCGCAGCTGGAAGGCACCGAAAACCGCATCACCGTGGCCCGTGGCCGCTACATCCAGCAGGTGCAGGACTACAACACCTACATCCGCTCGTTCCCGCAGTTGATCACCGCCAAGATCTTCGGCTACCAGCCCAAGCCGAACTTCAGCGTGGAAAACGAGGCGCAGATTTCCAACGCGCCGGCGGTCGATTTCGGCAACGCGCCGCAGCAGCCGCCGGCAGCGCAGCCGGCGAACTGATCCATGCGCCTGCCCACCGCGCTGCTGGCCCTGCTGCTGTGGCTGCCGCTGGCCGCGCAGGCGCAGCAGCTTGCGCCGATTCCGGCGCTGGATTCGCCGGTGGTCGACACCACCGGCACACTGGATGCCACGCAGAAGCAGGCACTGGTGCAGCAGGCGCTGGCGCTGCAGCAGCGCAAGGGCAGCCAGCTGCAGGTGCTGGTGGTGCCCAGCACCCAGCCCGAGGACATCGCGCAGTACACCACCCGTGTGTTCGATCAATGGCAGATCGGCCGCAAGGGCGTGGATGACGGCGTGCTGCTGGTGGTGGCCAAGGACGATCGGCGGGTGCGCATCGAACCGGGCTATGGGCTGGAGGGCGCCATTCCCGATGCCATTGCCAACCGTGTCATCCAGGAATACCTGGTGCCGCGTTTCCGTGCCGGCGACTACGCCGGCGGCATCACCGAAGCGACCGCGGTGCTGGTCAAGCTGATCGATGGCGAGGCCCTGCCAGCGCCGGTCAGCAGCCAGCGCGGCGCTGACAGCGGCGACGGCGGTGATACCTGGGCGCTGGCGCTGTTCATTGGCGTATTTGCCGGCAGCATCCTGCGCGGGGTGTTCTCGCGGGTGCCGCGCCCGCTGCGCGGCCTGCTGGGCGGTGGCGGCGCCGCGCTGGCGGCCTTCCTGTTCACCTCCACGCTGCTGGCCAGTGGCCTGGCCGGTATCGTCGGCCTGATCGTGGCCATGCTTTCGGGCCACCCCGGCCGCTTCGCCGGCGGCGGTGGCTGGGGCGGTGGCAGTTGGGGCGGCGGGGGCGGCGGTGGTTTCGGCGGTGGTGGCGGCAGCTGGGGCGGCGGCGGTGGCCGTTCCGGTGGCGGTGGCGCTTCGGGGGGCTGGTGATGATCAGGCGTATCGGGCGGCACCTGTTTTCCCCGTCGCTGCGGCGGGCCTTCCCGCCGGCGGTGCTGCAGGCGATCACCGAGGCCATCGCCAGTGGTGAACAGCGCCACGGCGGCCAGGTCATGTTCGCGGTGGAAGCCGATCTGCCCCTGCACGCGCTGTGGCGGCGGGTGACCCCGCGGCAGGCGGCTGAGCAGGCCTTCGCCCAGCTGCGCACCTGGGATACCGCGCATAACAACGGCGTGCTGATCTACCTGCTGCTGGCCGACCACGCCATCGAGATCGTGGCCGACCGCGGCCTGCACGGCCGGGTCAGCCCGGCGCAATGGCAGCGCATCTGCACCCATCTGCGCGAAGGGCTGCGCGGCAGCGAGCCGGTGCAGGCCCTGCGCGATGCCATCGATGAAGTCTCCGGGCTGCTGGCCGGGCACTTTCCGCCCGGTTCGGGGTCCGACGATGACGGGCTGCCCAACACCCCGCAGCTGCTTGGTTGAGCCGCGGCGGCGCTGGCCCGAGAATAGGCGTTCACCTGCAAGGCACCTTCCATGATCTATTTCCACGATATCGACCCCATTGCCCTTTCGCTGGGGCCGATCAAGGTGCACTGGTACGGCATCATGTACCTGCTGGGCTTCACTGCAGCCTGGCTGCTGGGGCGCAAGCGCATCGCGCAGGGGCGCCTGCCGGGCGTCGATGCCAACGGTTTTTCCGACCTGCTGTTCTACGCCATGCTGGGCGTTGTGCTGGGCGGGCGCATCGGCTACATGCTGTTCTATGCACTGGGCGATTTCCTGTCCAACCCGGTGCTGCTGTTCAAGGTATGGGACGGTGGCATGAGCTTCCACGGCGGCCTGCTGGGCGTGGTGGTGGCGTGCTGGTGGTGGTCGCGCAAGCAGCGCCTGCACCTGTTCGACACGATCGACTTCATGGCGCCGCTGGTGCCGATCGGCCTGGCACTGGGGCGGGTGGGCAACTTCATCGGCGCCGAGCTGTGGGGCAAGTACACCGACGGCACCTGGGGCGTGGTGTTCCCTTCGGGCCTGCCAGCACCGCTGAACCAGCTGGATGCGGCCACGCTGAAGGCACAGTTCGCTACCGGCGCGCTGAACCCCTACGCGCGCCATCCCTCGCAGCTGTATGAAGCGGCGCTGGAAGGCGTGGTGATGTTCACCGTGCTGTGGATGGTGTCGGCCAAGCCGCGCCACCGCTACCTGGTGTCGGGCCTGTTCGCGCTGATGTACGGCATCTTCCGCTTCGGCCTGGAGTTCGTGCGCATGCCCGACAACGGGGTCTACATCGCCTTCGGCTGGCTGACCAAGGGCCAGCTGCTGAGCCTGCCGCTGGTGGCGCTGGGCCTGGTGCTGCTGGCACTGTCGCGCCGCGCACCGGTGCTGCAGCCGCAGCCGCTGGTGGCGGCGGAGGGCAAGGCATGAAGGCCTACCTGGACCTGCTTTCGCACGTGCTCGAACACGGCGCCGAGAAGAGCGACCGCACCGGCACCGGCACCCGCAGCGTGTTCGGCTGGCAGATGCGCTTCGATCTGAACGAAGGCTTCCCGCTGGTCACCACCAAGAAGCTGCACCTGCGCTCGATCATCCACGAGCTGCTGTGGTTCCTGAAGGGCGACACCAACATCGGCTACCTGAAGGACAACCAGGTACGCATCTGGGACGAGTGGGCCGACGCCAATGGCGATCTCGGCCCGGTGTACGGCAAGCAGTGGCGCAGCTGGGCCACCGCCGATGGCCGCGAGATCGACCAGATGCAGTGGCTGGTGGACGAGATCAAGCGCAATCCCGATTCGCGGCGGCTGGTGGTCAGTGCCTGGAACGTGGGCGAGCTTTCGCAGATGGCGCTGATGCCGTGCCACAACCTGTTCCAGTTCTACGTGGTGGACGGCAAGCTGAGCTGCCAGCTGTACCAGCGCAGCGGCGACATTTTCCTGGGCGTGCCGTTCAACATCGCCAGCTACGCGTTGCTGACCCATATGGTGGCGCAGGCCACGGGTCTGGGCGTGGGCGACTTCGTGCATACCCTGGGCGATGCCCATCTGTATTCGAACCACTACGCGCAGGCCCGTGAACAGCTGTCGCGTGAACCGCGCGCGCTGCCCAAGCTGTGGCTGAACCCCGAGGTGACCGATCTGTTCGGTTTCCAGTTCGACGACATCCGCATCGACGGCTACGACCCGCACCCGGCCATCAAGGCCCCGGTAGCGGTATGAGGCTGCGCAGGTGTGTGCCCCCGCTGCTGCTGGCCGGCGTGCTGTGCACGGGCGCGTACGCGGCACCGGCCGATACGCTGGGCTTGGCCCGTGAAGTCAACGCACAGATCGTGCACAGACACATGCGCGAGGAAGCCCACGCGTTTGCCGCGGCATTCAACGGCAGCACGATGATGCCCGAGGACATTCCGGCAGGCTGCCAGGCGCAGATGCGCGAGGCGGTGACCGGCATGTACGCGGCGATGACCGAGCACCTCAAGGCGGGCATCGAAGAGCCGGAGTACCAGCGCGTGCTCGAGCAGCAGCTCGCCAGCGTCTACTCCAGCGACCAGTTGCAGGCGTTTCTGGTGCGGGCTGCCGACACCGACACCGACACCGATAGGGCGGCGTTGTCCGCGGAGATCCTGTCAGGCCCCGGCCTGAAGGACATCGAGGAGGCGCAGATGCAGAAGATCGTCGATGGCATGGATGAGAAGTCCCCGTCCAGCCCGGCGCTGGCGGCAGCGTTGCAGGCGGCCAGTGCCGCCAAGGCTGCCTGTGAACGGCTGCAGATCGATGCCGGTTGAGGAGGTCGCAGCGATGAAACTTTCGATGGTCGTAGCGCTGGACCGCAACCGTGGCATCGGCCAGGGCAATGCCATGCCCTGGCACCTGCCGGACGACTTCAAGCATTTCAAGGCGCTGACCCTGGGCAAGCCGATCCTGATGGGGCGCAAGACCGCCGAATCGATCGGCCGGGTGCTGCCGGGGCGGACCAATCTGGTGCTGACCCGCAGCGGCCAGGTGCCGTTCGAAGGCATGCGTGCGGTGGCATCGCTCGAAGAAGCCAAGGCCATTGCGGCGGGCGAGGGCGCCAGCGAGCTGTGCATCATTGGCGGTGGCGAAATCTTCCGCCAGCTGCTGGACCAGGCCAGCGACCTGTACCTGACCTGGGTGGACGCCGAGGTGCCGGCCGATACGCATTTTCCCGAAGTCGACCCGGCGGTGTGGCAGGAAACCAGCAGCGAGCCGCACCCAGCCGACGCACGCCACGCCTACGCGTTCCGCTTCGCGGACTACACGCGCCGCTGACCCCGGGTAGAGTCGACCGTTGGTCGACTGCCCCTGTTCGGACCATGCGAAACCCCGCGCTCCGCGCGATAGTCGACTGGTAGAGTCGACCGTTGGTCGACTGCTCCTGGTTCGGACCATGCGAAACCCCGCGCTCCGCGCGATAGTCGACTGACAGTCGACTCTACCGCTGTGCCTTCAGCTCTGCGGCGGTGCGCCGTTGTTATTGCCACCACCACCACCGCGACGGCGACGACGACGCGGGCCACGGTTGCCCGGCGCGGCAGGCTGGCCGTTGCCGCCTTCCTTGCTCGGTGCAGCCGCAGGTGCACGCGGCTGCGGCGGGCGTGCCGGCGGCCGTGCGTTGGCGACCGGCGCCGGCACATCACGCCCCGGCACCTGCACCACGCGCAGTTCATCGGTATCCAGCTGCAGGGCGGTCAGCTTGCCACCCCAGACCGCGCCGGTATCGATGGCGTGCACGCCCTGGGTGATGGTCAGGCCCAGCGCCGACCAGTGGCCGCAGACGACCTTCAGGTCGCGCTCGACCCGGCCGGGCACTTCGAACCAGGGGTACAGCCCCTGTTCCTGGGTGCCGGGCGTGCCCTTGTCTTCAATGCCGATGCGCCCGCGCGGGGTGCAGTAGCGCATGCGGGTGAGCACGTTGATGATCGCGCGCGAGCGGTCATAGCCGGCCAGGTTCGGGGCCCAGCTGGGCTTGTCGCCGTACATGTTGCGGAACAGCTTGCGATAGCCGGCGCCGTGCAGTTGCAGTTCCACTTCGGCGGCATGCTTTTCGGCCATCTGCGTGGTCCACTTCGGCGCCAGGCCGGCATGCACCATCATCCAGCCCAGCTCGCGGTCCACGTGCACCAGCTTCTGCAGGCGCAGCCACTCCAGCAGCTCGTCGCGGTCTTCGGCCTGCACGATGCGCAGCAGGTCCGGGTTGACCTTGCGCTGCTCTTCCTCGGTGCGCGCACCCACGGCCAGCAGCGAAAGATCATGATTGCCCAGCACCACCACGCTGTGCTCGCGCAGCGAATGCACCAGGCGCAGGGTTTCCAGCGATTGCCCACCGCGGTTCACCAGATCGCCGCA
This sequence comes from Stenotrophomonas sp. ZAC14D2_NAIMI4_6, assembly GCF_003086875.1. Classification (NCBI taxonomy): domain Bacteria; kingdom Pseudomonadati; phylum Pseudomonadota; class Gammaproteobacteria; order Lysobacterales; family Lysobacteraceae; genus Stenotrophomonas; species Stenotrophomonas sp. ZAC14D2_NAIMI4_6. Next base: position 843,458 of record NZ_CP025996.1, read on the forward strand.
GAACCACAGGGTGTCCTGCGCCGGGTCGAAGCGGATCTTTTCCAGCAGGCGCTGGGTTACGTCGTAGCAGCCCTGCAGGTCGCCGATCGCCCACACACTCATCGTCCGGCCTCCGTGTCAGTGCAGGGTACGCGGGATGGCCAGCACGAAAGGTGCGACCGGCGCGGCAAATTCAGTGCCATCGTCGGCAACCATGTCGTAGTGGCCCTGCATGGTCCCGTGGTCGGTGCCCAGCATGACACCCGAGGTGTAGTGGAAGTCTTCACCGGGCCGCAGGCGCGGCTGTTCGCCGATCACGCCATCGCCATCGACATGCTCGACGCGACCGTTGGCGTCGGTGATGCGCCAGTGGCGCGCGATCAGGCGCGCGGCCACGCGGCCACGGTTGCGGATGCGGATCGTGTAGGCGAACGCATAGCGGCCGTCTTCCGGCGCGGATTGGTCGTCGAGGAAGCGCGGGGCAACTTCAACGGAGATGGCGTAAACGTCAGCGTCTTCCATACCGGCAGTGTAATCAGGTGGCATTGGCCAAAGCGATGAATTCAGCCACATCCAGCTGTTCGGCACGGGCATCGGGGCGCACGCCGGCAGCGGCGAACTGTTCGGCGGTCACCACCTTGCTCAACGCGTTGCGCAGGGTCTTGCGGCGCTGGCCGAAGGCGGCCTTGACCACCTCGGCAAAGCGCGCGTGATCGTGGATGGCGATGGTGGCCGGGTCGCGCGGCACCAGCCGCACCACGGCCGAATCGACCTTCGGCGGCGGCCGGAACGCGCCCGGCGGCACCACGAACAGCGAAGTGACCTGGCAGTAGGCCTGCAGCATCACGCTCAGGCGGCCGTAGACCTTGCTGCCCGGGCCGGCGGCCATGCGGTCGACAACTTCCTTCTGCAGCATGAAATGCATGTCGCGGATGACCGCGGCATGTTCCAGCGCATGGAACAGGATGGGCGAGGAGATGTTGTAGGGCAGGTTGCCGACCAGGCGGATCGGCTGGCCGGCGGCCAGTTCGGTGAAATCCACGCGCAGCACGTCGCGGTGGACGATGGTCAGCTCGCCCAGCGGCTCGGCGGCCGCGGTGAGCGGCGCGATCAGGTCGCGGTCGAACTCGATTACGGTCAGTTTCGGATGGACGCGCAGCAGGGGCAGGGTGATCGCACCCTGGCCAGGGCCGATCTCGACCAGGCGGTCGCCATCCTTGGGGTTGACCGCCATCACGATCTTGTCGATGTAGTGGCGGTCGGCCAGGAAATGCTGGCCAAGCTGTTTCTTGGCCGGGGCGGTAAACACCGGGCCGGAGGGGGAATGCGGGGAATTCATGCGCTCAGTGTACGTTGCCGGGCCAATTGCGCACACAGGGCCGTGGCGGCCTGCAGGCTGGACGGGTCGGCAATGCCGCGTCCGGCCAGGTCCAGCGCGGTGCCATGGTCGACCGCCACGCGCGGGTAAGGCAGGCCCAGGGTCAGGTTCACGGCCTGTTCGAAGCCCGAATACTTCAGTACGGGCAGGCCCTGGTCGTGGTACATGGCCAGCACGGTGTCGAACCCGGCCAGCTTGGCCGGCAGGAAGGCGGTGTCGGCCGGCAGTGGCCCGACCAGATCCATGCCCTCTGCGCGCAAGCGCTGCAGCAGCGGAATGATCAGGTCCAGTTCCTCGCGGCCCAGATGGCCGTCTTCACCGGCATGCGGGTTCAGGCCCAGCACGGCGATACGCGGGGCGGCCAGGCCGAACTCACCGCGCAACGCGGCATGCACCGTGCGCAGGGTGTGTTCCAGGGCAGGCGCGGTGATCGCATCGGCCACTTCGCGCAAGGGCAGGTGGGTGGTGGCCAGCGCAACGCGCACGATGTCGTTGGCCAGCATCATCACCACCTTAACCCCGGCCTGGTCGGCCAGCAGTTCGGTGGTGCCGCTGTAGGCAATGCCGCCTTCGTTGATGACCGCTTTGTGCACCGGGCCGGTGACCACGCCGTGCAGTTCGCCGGACAGGCAGGCCTGGCCGGCACCGAGCAGGGCGCCGATGACAGCGCTGGCGTTGGCCGGGTCGGCCTGGCCGAAGCGGCTGGGCGCGGCATTGGCCACCACGCGCAGGCGCAGATCGCCAGGCAGACGCGCGTGCGCATCTTCCGGCAGCAGTTGCAGGGGCAGGTTCAGCGCGGCGGCGGCCGCGCGCAGGGTGTCCGGGTCGGCGAAGGCCAGCAGCCGGCAATCATCGCGCGGCTGCTGTACCAGGCGGACACACAGTTCCGGACCGATCCCGGCGGGCTCGCCCGGTACCAGCGCGAGCTCGGGGCGCATGGGTCAGGACTGCGGCGGGGTGGCGGTGTTTTCCGCCCGGTCGCCGCTGCGGAAGCTGACGTAGGCTTCGCCACGCAGTTCCTGCAGGAAGCGGTTGTATTCCTCTTCCAGCTTGCGGCGGCCGATGGTTTCACGCACCTGGGCACGCTGGTTGTCGCTGGTCACGTCGGTCTGGCGCGTGGCAACGCGCTGCACGATGTGCCAGCCGGCATCGGTACGGAACGGCTGGCTGACGCCGCCATCCTGGATGCCTTCGACCTGCTGGCCGAACGCCGGACCGAAGGCATCGGCCGGGAACCAGCCCAGATCGCCGCCCTGGCCCTTGCTGTTGCTGTCTTCCGACGATTCCTTGGCCACCTGCTCGAAGTCGGCACCACCGGCCACGCGGGCACGCAGGGTGTCGATCTTGGCCTTGGCGGCGGCATCGGTCTGGTTGCCGTCCACGCGCACCAGGATATGGCGGGCATGGTATTCGGTGACCGTGTGGGCACCGGCGGCGGCGTTGGCATCACGCACTTCCACCAGCTTCAGCAGCTGGAAGCCGCTGGGGCCGCGGATCGGGCCAACCACATCGCCGGCCTTCATCTGCTGCATCATCTGCGCGAATGCCGCCGGGATTTCGTCCAGCGTGCGCCAGCCCAGATCGCCGCCTTCCAGCGCGTTGGGGCTGTCCGAATAGCGCACGGCAGCGGCGTTGAAGTCCAGCTCGCCCTTGTCCAGCAGGGCCTTCACGCCGTCGGCCTTCTTCTGGCCGGTAGCGATCTGGTCGGCGTTGGCGCCGTCGGGCAGGGCGACCAGGATGTGCGCCAGGTGGTACTGGTTGCCGGCGGTGGCCTGCTGCTTCAGCGCGGCGTCCACTTCACCCTCGCTCACGCTGATGCGGCTCTGCGCGAAGCTCTGGCGCAGGCGCTGCACGGTGATTTCGTCGCGCACCGAGGAACGGAATTCCTCGAAGTCGATGCCGTCATGGGCCAGGCGCTGGCGCAGGCTGTCCAGGTTGGAACCGTTCTGCTGGGCGATGGAGTTCATCGCCTGGTTCAGTTCCTGGTCGCTGACACGGATGCCGCTGCCCTGGGCGCGGGCCACCTGCAGCTTCACCAGCACCAGGCGCTCCAGCACCTGGCGGCTGAGCACGTCGTCCGGCGGCAGCTGGTTTTCGCGGCCCACGTACTGGGCCTTGATGTTGGCGATGGCGCGCTGCAGTTCACTCTGCAGGACCACGTCCTCGTCGACGACCGCAGCAATGCGGTCCAGCGGCTGGGCCTCCTGCGCGATGACCTGCAGGGGGGCGGACACGCTGGACACCGCCAGCAGCGAGGCGAGAAGAACGGGGAAGCGCTTGGTCATGGGATCAGATTCGGATCGTAGTCGTCCCGGGTCACCCCGGTATTGCTGGGCGGCACCAGATAAAGGTCGTCGCGGTTGTACCCGAGGATAGCACGGCGCAGGGTACGGTCCGTGTCCTGGCCCAGCGAGCTCAGGCCCTTCAGCACGAACTCGATCTGGATGGAATTGTTCAGGTCGCCTTCGCGGTTGCGCACGTACCGGCGGGCCACGGCACGCACGGCCAGGCAGCAGCTGTCCCACTGCACGCCGCCGATGATTTCCAGCGGCGCCTTGTCTTCCAGCGAGTAGTAGTAACGGCCAACCAGGCTCCAGCGCGCATTCAGCGGGTACAGGAACGACAGGTCGGCCTGCTTCAGCAGGTCGGTGCCGTCGGGGTTGATGCGGTGGCGGTAGGTCAGGTTGACCACGCCATCGTTGGACATCAGGTAGCGGGCGCGGAAGCTGGCCAGGTCCTCACGCTTGTACTTGGGGTCCCACTGGTAGGTGGCGCTCAGGGTCCAGCGGTCGTTCACCATGTAGTTGGCGTCGGCGATCCAGGCCGACTTGCCCTTTTCAACCGGTGCGCCGCCCGGGGTGGTGGTCACCCGCGATTCGTCGAAGTACTGGATCTGGCCGATGCTGGCCGAGAACCGTTCCTTGCCGGTGGTCTGGTCGATGAAGCGGGTGCCCAGCGCCATGGTCAGCTGGTTGGCATCGTTCTGGCGGTCGGCGCCGGTGTAGCGCGAATCGCGGAACAGCTGGCCCCAGCTGAAGGTGAAGTCACGGGTGTCGAACAGCGGCAGGTCGTCCTGGTTGCGGTACGGCGTGCGCAGGTAGAACAGGCGCGGCTCCAGGGTGTGCAGGAACGACTTGCCACCGATGGTGGTTTCGCGGTCGAAGAACAGGCCGGCGTCCAGGCTGGCGATCGGCAGCGAGCGGCTGGGCGAGGTGTTGCCGCGCAGCTGTTCGGCGCTGGCCGTGGCCGGATCGATGCCCTGCGAGGTCAGCACCGTTCTGCGGATGCTGTCGGCCAGGCCACGTTCCAGGTCATAGGCGGTATAGCGGTAGGCCAGGGTCGGGGTGACATACCAGGCCGCGCCGCTGAACGGGAAGGAGATCGACGGCTTGATGTCCAGGCGCGAACCGCCGTCCATGCGGGTCACGTTGCCGGTGCGCGCATACTCCTGGTCCGCGCCGTACTTCTCATTCACGTCGTCGTGGGTGAAGCGCACCGCCTCGGCGTACAGGCTGGTTTCGACCCACGGCAGCAGCGGCTTGTCCCAGGTGAAGTACAGGCGCGGCTGTCGGTTGTAGGCCAGTGCCGATTCGGTCAGGGTGTAGTCGGTCAACTGCCAGCGGTCGGCCATGATGCCGGCGGTCCAGTCCTTGCCGGTGCCGTACAGGCCGATGGTGCTCTGCAGGTTCGACGCGGTCACACCGACCAGACGGTTGGAGAAATCCTCCACGTAGCGCTCGTCGCTGACCCAGGCCAAGTTGGCGCGGGCCTGCCAGTGGCTGTCCACGTTGTGGTAGCCACTGAACATCACCCGGCCGCGGTCGCGGTCGCGCAGCTTGTCGTTGGGGATGTAGGCGGTCAGCAGCTCGCCGCGGCCGCCGTTGTAGAGATAGCGGAACTCGTTGTCCAGCATCAGCCCGCGCTCGCTCATGTAGCGCGGCATCAGGGTGTCGTCGTAGTTCGGCGCCAGGTTCAGGTAGATCGGCTGGGTGTAGTCGAAACCATTGCGGCCGGACATGCCCAGCTGCGGGAACAGCAGGCCGGTCTTGCGGCGGTCGTCGATCGGGAACTTGAAGTACGGCGCCCACAGCACCGGCACCTTGCCGATGCGCAGCACCGCGTTGCGGGCGGTACCGAAGCCTTCGTCGTTATCCACGTCGATCTGCGGTGCGGTCAGCTTCCACACCGGCTGCGAGGGGTCGCAGGTGGTGTAGGTGGAGCGATGCATCTGGCCCACGGCGCCCTGCAGGTCGACCGATTCGGCCTCGCCGTTGCCACGGCGCGACACCAGCTGGTACTGGATGTCGGTGATCTTGTGGGTGTCGCTTTCCTGGTTGCCCTCGGCGCGCTTGGCCACCATGCGGATCGAGGAATCCTGGTAGCGCACGTTGCCGTCGGCGATGTAGTTGCCGGTGTCGGTATCGAAGCTGAGCTTGTCGGTGCCCACGAACTGGTCGCCGCGGCGCAGGGCGACGTTGCCCTGGTACTGCGGCACGGTGGTGGTGCCCAGCAGCTGGTCGCCTTCGATGTCGGTGGGCTGCTGCTCGCGCTGGGCGCTGGCGGCGGCCGCGTCCTGCCCCGGTACCGGGGTGGGGGCATCGGTGAAGGCGGGAATGACTTCGGTGGCCGGGCACAGGCCCCAGTTGAGCGGCTTGTCATCGGCCATCGCCGGCAGGCAGACAGCGATGCTCAGGGGCAGGGGAAGCAGGCGGAGGGCTCGGCGCACGCGGTTCGGATTCGGGCGAAAACGGACCGTAGATTGCCCCATCCCTTGCATAGGGGCAATGAAGGCGTCCGGCCGAGGCCGGTTCGGGTTCATCCTGGGCGCGCCGCAGCGGCCCCCTGCAGCAGGGTCTGCACGTGGGCCACGCTGCATTCGGCCAGCGCCTGCAGGTCGTAGCCGCCTTCCAGCATGGACACCACGCGGCCGGCCCCATGGCGCCGCGCCAGCGCATGCAGTTCGCCGGTGATCCAGGCGAAATCCTCGGTTTCCAGCATCAGGTCCGCCTGCGGGTCGCGCAGGTGGGCATCGAAACCGGCCGAAATCAGCAGCAGCTGCGGGCGGAAGTCGTCGATGGCCGGCAGCATCTCGTCGGCCCAGACGTTGCGGAAGCGGAAGCCACCGCTGCCCGGCGGCAGCAGGATGTTCATCAGGTTGCCGGCGCCACGGTCGCGGCGCAGGCCCGAGTTGGGGAACAGGCCGGCCTGGTGGGTGCTGTAGTACGACACCCGCGCGTCATGCTGGAAGATGTCCTGGGTGCCGTTGCCGTGGTGCACGTCGAAGTCGACCACGGCAATCCGTTCCAGCCCGTGGCGGTCGCGCGCATAGGCGGCGGCGATGGCGATGTTGTTGAGCAGGCAGAAGCCCATGGCCGTACTGCTGGTGGCATGGTGGCCCGGCGGGCGCACCGCGCAGAACGCCAGCGGGTCATCGCCCAGCATCACCGCGTCCACCGCAGCCACGCCGGCACCGGCGGCGTGCACGGCGGCGCTGGCCGAACCGGGCGAGGTCCAGGTGTCCATGTCCAGCTGGCGCAGCGGCAGGGTCTGCGGCTGCAGCACGAAGTCGAGCAGGGCGCTGTCGTGGACCCGGCTCAGCTCGCCGAACTTGGCCGGCGGGGCCTGCTGCCAGTCCAGCTGGCCGGGGAAGGCCTGCTGCAGGGCGTCGAGCACCACCTGCAGCCGTTGCGGGCATTCGGGATGGCCCGGACCCGGGTCGTGCAGCAGGCAGGACGGATGAGTGAAGACCCGCACGTGCTCAGGCCTGCCGGTGCTGCGGTTGCCACAGCGCTTCGCCGTGGCCATCGGCGCGGGCCAGCACGCGGGCCAGCACGAACAGCAGGTCCGACAGGCGGTTGAGGTAGTGCAGGGCTTCGCCGCGCACGGCCTGCGCCCGGGCCAGGCTGACCGTTTCGCGCTCGGCGCGGCGCACGATGGTGCGGGCCAGGTGGCAGCGCGCCGCCGCCTCGCCGCCAGCGGGCAGGATGAATTCCTTCAGCATGGGCAGGCCGGCGTTGTAATGGTCCAGCTGCTGTTCCAGTGCGGAAACGTCGGCGGCATGGATGGCCGCATGGCCAGGCACGCACAGCTCGGCGCCCAGATCGAACAGCTGGTGCTGCAGATGCACCACCAGCGCACGCACGTCGTCAGGCAGCGGCGCGGCCAGCAGCAGCCCCAGGGCGGCATTGGCTTCGTCCACGGTGCCGTAGGCGGCGACCCGCAGATCGTCCTTGGCCACCCGGCTACCGTCGCCCAGGCCGGTGCTGCCGTCGTCGCCGGTGCGGGTGTAGATGCGCGAAAGCCGATGCCCCATGCCGGTGCTCAGTGGTGGATGTCGCGGCGGGCCTGGTGCAGCTTCAGCATCTGCTCCACAGCCAGTTGCAGCGCCGCAGCCAGGACCACGTAGATGGCGGTGGTGCGCAGGTATGGCCCGAACCACTGGGCGTAGTTCTGTGCCCAGCCGGCCAGGGTCGGTTCGGCCACGTTGCGGCTGGTCCAGTAGAACCCACCCTGGGCCAGCAGGTGGCACAGCGCCACCGACACCACCAGCAGCGGCACGCCCTTGGCCAGCACCGACCAGTGCGCGCCGTGGTAGTTGTGGCCCAGCAGCAGGCCGCCGGCCCACAGCGAGAAATACGCCGGCAACAGCAGCCAGTAACCCGGCGACACGCAGTAGTGCTGCCAGAAGTCCAGCCCCGCGCTGCGGATCACGATCCAGTCCACCAGCACGGCGAACACCATCAGCAGCGGGAACGCCCAGCGGGTCCAGCGGGCCAGATAGAAGCCGCCGATGAAGAACACGGCCCAGGAGGCATCGGGGATGGCTGCGAAGTGGTTCACCCGGGTCGCCGCCAGCAGCAGCACAAGCACGGACAGGACAAAGGCGCGATGGGCGGTGTCGGACATGGCGAAGACCCGTGGGGCGGATTCAGCTTCCATTCTAGCCCGCCGCGCGGCCCTGCGCAGGCGCGGCGTGCCGGGTCTGGATGGCGTGGCGAGCGCGTATCATGGGCCCATGAGTGAACGACATGACGTGCTGATCGTCGGTGGCGGTCTGGTCGGGGCCAGCCTGGCCATCGCCCTGGAGCGGCTGGGCCGCAATGTAGCCCTGCTGGAAGCCAGCCCGGCCGGTGAACTGCCGGCGGTGTTCGACCAGCGCAACCTCAGTTTCGCCGCGGCCACCGTGAACGCACTGACCGCGCTGGGGGTGATGCAGAAGCTGGCGATGCCGCCCGGCCCGATCCGTCGCATCCACGTCAGCCGCGCCGGCGACTTTGGCCGCGTGCAGATGGATGCGGCCGATTACGACCGGCCGTGGTTCGGCCAGGTGGTGGTGGCCCGCGACTTCGGCCAGGCGCTGGAGGCGCGGCTGCAGGAACTGCCGCAGCTGCAGCGCTACCGCCCGATGCGTTTCATCGGCCTGGGTGCAGTGGTCGACGGTTACCGGCAGGTCCATGTGGCTGACGATGCGGGCGAGCGCGTGCTGCTGGCCCGGCTGGTGGTGGGGGCCGATGGCACCGCCAGTGGCGTGCGCGATGCGCTGGGCATTGCGGTGGACCGCCATGATTTCCAACAGACCCTGTTCGTGGCCCGCGTGCGCAGCCAGCGCGCGCCCGATGGCAGTGCGTGGGAACGCTTCACCGATACCGGCCCGACCGCGCTGTTGCCGCGCGGCGACCGCCACTTCGGCTGTGTGCACGGCGTGGCCCGCGACCAGGCCGAGGCGGTGATGGCGCTGGACGATGCGGCCTGGCTGCAGCGCCTGCAGCACACGCTGGGCTGGCGCGCCGGGCGCTTGCTGGAATCGGGCCCGCGCAGTGCCTACCCGCTGGTGCAGGTACTGGCGCGCGCGCTGGTGGGCGAACGCGCGGTGCTGCTGGGCAACGCCGCGCAGACCATCCACCCGTTGGGCGCGCAGGGCTTCAACCTGGGCCTGCGCGACGCGCTCACCCTGGCCGAGCTGCTGGAGGCGGCCGATGAAGATGCAGGCCGCGAGGCACTTCTGCAGGCCTACGTGGCCCGGCGCGCGGAAGACCGGCAGCAGACCGTGGCGTTTTCCGGTGGGCTGGCACGGCTGACCAGCAATCCGGCACCGCTGCTGCGCCCGCTGCGCAGCCTGGGCCTGGTGGCGGCACAACGCGCCTCGGTGCAGTCGATGCTGGTCGGCGGTGCCATGGGCTTCCGTGGCGACGTGCCGCGCCTGTGCCGTGGGGAGGCTGCATGAGCCGGCGCATGCGACTGGATGTGGCCGTGGTGGGCGGCGGCGTTGTCGGCGCCGCCTGTGCACTGGCGCTGGCCGATGCCGGTCTGTCGGTGGCGCTGGTCGAAGGGCGCGAGCCGCCGGCCTGGCAGGCGGCGCAGCCGGATCTGCGGGTGTTCGCCTTCGCCGCCGACAACGTGCAGCTGCTGCAGCGCCTGGGCGTCTGGCCGGCCATTGCACAGGCGCGTGCCTGGCCCTACCGGCGCATGCAGGTGTGGGACGCGGCCGGCGGCGATGACCTGCTGTTCGACGCAGACCGCTTCGGTCGGCGCGAGCTGGGGTTCATTGTTGAGAACGGCCTGCTGCAGGACCGCCTGTGGGCCGCATTGCCGGCGGCGGGCGTGCAGCTGCATTGCCCGGGGCGGGTGGAAGCGCTGGAACAGGACGACGAAGGTGTACGCCTGCGGCTGGACGATGGGCGTCGCGTGGATGCCGCATTGGCCGTGGCCGCCGATGGCGCCGATTCCACCCTGCGCCGCTTGGCCGGGATCGAGGTGGAATCGCACGATTATCACCAGCGTGGCGTGGTGGCCTACGTGGACAGCGCGCTGCCCAATCAGGCCACGGCCTGGCAGCGTTTCCTGCCGACCGGCCCGCTGGCCCTGCTGCCGGTGGCCGAGCGCCGCAGTTCGATCGTGTGGACCCTGCCGGAAGACGAAGCGGCACGCGTGCTGGCGCTGGACGACGCCGCGTTCAATCGCGAGCTGACCCGCGCCTTTGCCGGCCGGCTGGGCGAACTGCGCCTGGCCTCGGCGCGCGCGGCGTTCCCGCTGCGCCGGCAGCTGGCCCGCCACTATGTGTCCGGTCGCGTGCTGGCGCTGGGCGATGCGGCGCACGTGGTGCACCCACTGGCGGGGCAGGGGGTGAACCTGGGCCTGCGCGACGTGGCTGCCCTGCAGCAGTGGCTGGCACCCTCGGCCGAGCGCCGTGGCCAGCCGCGCCTGTCGCCGCAGCGGCTGCAGCGCTGGGCGCGGGAACGGCGCAGTGACAACCAGATCGCCGCCTACAGCTTCGATGCGATCAACCGGCTGTTTTCCAACGACGAAATGCACCTGACCCTGGCCCGCGGCCGCGCGCTGGGCTGCGTGGGCAAGTGGCCGCCGGTGGTACAGGCATTCTGGAAGCGCGCCGCCGGCGTCTGAACGGCACGCCGCTCTGGCACCTACCCACCGCGCGGCACGGCTTTGGTAGGTGCCAACCTCGGTTGGCACGTCTGTCAGGCAACGTCAGCCCAGATGGGGCGAAGGTGTTTCCGAGGTTGTGCCAACCAAGGTTGGCACCTACCGACTGCGCGGTACGTTGCCCTGGCACCCACCGACCGCGCGGTACGCCGCTCTGGTAGGTGCCAACCTTGGTTGGCACGTCTGTCAGGCAACGTCGGCCCAGATGGGGCGAAGGTGTTTGCGAGGTTGTGCCAACCAAAGTTGGCACCTACCAACTGCGCGGTACGTTGCTCTGGCACCCACCCACCGCGCGGTACGCCGCTCTGGTAGGTGCCAACCTTGGTTGGCACGTCTGTCAGGCAACGTCGGCCCAGATGGGGCGAAGGTGTTTGCGAGGTTGTGCCAACCAAAGTTGGCACCTACCAACTGCGCGGTACGTTGCTCTGGCACCCACCCACCGCGCGGTACGCCGCTCTGGTAGGTGCCAACCTTGGTTGGCACGTCTGTCAGGCAACGTCGGCCCAGATGGGGCGAAGGTGTTTGCGAGGTTGTGCCAACCAAAGTTGGCACCTACCAACTGCGCGGTACGTTGCTCTGGCACCTACCCACCGCGCGGCACGGCTTTGGTAGGTGCCAACCTTGGTTGGCACGTCTGTCAGGCGACGTCTGCCCAGATGGGGCGAAGGTGTTTCCGAGGCTGTGCCAACCAAGGTTGGCACCTACCGAATGCGCGGCACGTTGCTCTGGCACGCACCCACCGCGGCACGCGGCTCTGGTAGGTGCCAACCTTGGTTGGCACGTCTGTCAGGCAACGTCGGCCCAGATGGGGCGAAGGTGTTTGCGAGGTTGTGCCAACCAAGGTTGGCACCTACCGACTGCGCGGTACGTTGCCCTGGCACCCACCGACCGCGCGGTACGCCGCTCTGGTAGGTGCCAACCTTGGTTGGCACGTCTGTCAGGCAACGTCGGCCCAGATGGGGCGAAGGTGTTTGCGAGGTTGTGCCAACCAAGGTTGGCACCTACCGACTGCGCGGTGCGTTGCCTTGGCACCCACCGACCGCGCGGTACGCCGCTCTGGTAGGTGCCAACCTTGGTTGGCACGTCTGTCAGGCAACGTCGGCCCAGATGGGGCGAAGGCGTTTCAGAGGTTGTGCCAACCAAGGTTGGCACGTCTGTCAGGCAACGTCGGCCCAGATGGGGCGAAGGCGTTTCAGAGGTTGTGCCAACCAAGGTTGGCACCTACCGACTGCGCGGTGCGCGCCTCAGCGCAGCGGCGAGGCGAGCACCGTGATCTCTTCACGGTCGTGGTACAGCTGCTTGGCCCGTACCACCAGCGGCTTGCCTGCCTGTTCCTGGAACAGGTCCAGGCACAACCGCGTCTCGTCCCAGCGCTTCTTCATCGGCAGCTTCAGGTTGAAGATCGCGTGCCGGCACCAGCCTTCGCGGAACCACGTAGCCATGCGTTCGGCCACGCGGCGCGGCTGTTCAACCATGTCGCAGACCATCCAGTCCAACGGCTGGTCCGGGTGCCAGTGGAAGCCGTCGGCGCGCAGGTGTTCGACCAGCCCGGTATCCAGCACGTGCTGGCGCAACGGGCCATTGTCGATGCTGAGCACATGCACGTGCTGGCGGGTCAGCACCCAGGTCCAGCCGCCGGGCGCGGCGCCCAGGTCGGCCGCGCGCATGCCCGGTTTCACCAGGGCCTCGCGCTCTTCCGGTGCCAGCAGGGTCAGCAGTGCCTCGTCCAGCTTCAGCGCCGAACGCGACGGGGCTTCCGGCAGCAGCTTCAGGCGCGGAATGCCCAACGCCCACGGCGCGCTGTCGGCCGGGTCGGCCACGCAGACGAACGCATGTGTGCCATCGACGAAGACCACATGCAGCCGCGGCAGGCGCGGGTTCGGCTTGTCGGTCAGCTTGCCGGCCTTGCGCAGCGCCGGGCGCAACGCATTGCCGAACGCGCGGGCCAGGCCGGACAGCGGCTTGCCGGCATCCGAATCGGGGTGTTCCACCCACAGATCGCCGAAGCGCGGCGCATCGGCCAGCACCTCCAGCATCGGGGTGATGCGGTCGCTCGGGTCCAGCTGCGGCAGCTCGGCCAGTACCACCAGCTTCTGCCGCGCGAAGATCAGTTCGCGCCACGGCAGGCGCGGGGCCAGCGCGGCGGCTTCGTCGCACATGAACAGCACGTAGCCGTCATTGCGCTGGGTGCGTGCATAGCCGGCGAAACCGGCCTGGCCGGCGCGGTGCTGCAGCTCGCCGGCCAGCTCGGGCTCGAAGCCCTGCCGGCACAGGCAGAGCAGGCCGATTCCGGTCTCAGTAACGGGTGCCATCGGCTTCCCCATAGGCACGCAGCACGCCGCGCGCGGCATCGCGGTTCAGGCCCTGCACCACTTCAATGCCGCGCTTGTTCAGCTCGCCCACCCAGTCGGCCGGCAGCGGGCCTTCGTCGAACGGGGTCAGTTCTTCCACGTCGGCCGAGCTGGCGCCGATCAGCAGGCGGTCGATGCCGGCCCACACGGTGGCGCCGTAGCACTGGCAGCACGGCTGCGAGCTGGTGGCCAGGGTTACCGGCGACAGCACCGCGTTCAGGCGCGGGGTCTGCAGGCGCTGCTGGGCCAGCATGTAGGCCATGTTTTCGGCGTGGGCCAACGAGGTGGCGTGCGGCACGACGCGGTTCACGCCGGCGGCGATCACCTTGTCATCGGGGCCGAACACGACGGCGCCGAACGGGCCGCCACTGGCGTGTTCGACATTCAGCCGCGACAGCTCGATCGCCAGTGCGACCTTGGCCTCGTCGCCCGGATAGCGACGATCCAGGTCGATCTGGTCGTGGATCCAGGCGGGAAGGGTCAGGTGGACTTGCGCGTACAGCATCGCGGGGGTGCCTCGTAGGGTGGAAAGGTGGGGCAGGAACAACAGCCGGCGCGCAGTGTAGCCGCAGCGGCATGCAGCGGGGGTGTCGGCGCGGGATCAGGCGTCGGTTTCGGCGTCCGTGTCGGTGCGGACCACCACGTACTGCTTGCGGAACTCCAGCCCGGCCTGCGGCCAGCGCGCAGCGTAGGCGCGCAGCAGGGGCAGGGCGGCGGGGAAATCATGGCCGTTCACCCGGCAGTCGGCCTCGCACTGGCCGTCGGCATCGCGCGAGGCGAACAGGCGGATGCCGAGGAACTGGCGGGTCTTCAGCAGATCGTTGAACGCCTCCAGGCTCTGGGTGAACAGGCAGCAGGGGCAGGAGCCGTGGTCGTCCTCGCTGCAGGCGGCGGTTTCATCGCGGGGTTCACTGCGGTAGTGGGCCAGCGGCCCCAGCACCACCGCGCGCGCCAGCGCCGTGCCGGTTTCCTCGGCCGGGTAGCGCAGGGTCAGCATCTGCAGCTCCGGCGCATCGTCGGCGCCGATGGCCGCCTGCAGGGTGGCCAGGTCGACCCGCACCCAGTTTTCGAAGCCGGACAGCACTGCATCCTGCTCGCTGTCGCCGGCGGCGTGCTGGTACTCGAACAGGCCGTCAGCGAACAGTTCCGGATGGCGTGCCTCGATCACCGTGGAGGTCTGCCAGCCGCCATTGTCGCGGGCGTTCGACGCAACGCCGTGCGCGACCAGGCGCAGGCCGCTGTCCAGCACCAGCTCGGTGCCGTCGACGGTGCAGGCAATGTCGCGGCCGTGCAGGACCTGCATCAGCAGCGGAAGAAACGGGTTGGCGGTAGCGGTCATGTCAGGCCTGTCAGTGAAAGGGGGCAGCGGTCACAGCGCTTCGCGTTCGTCGCGGTAGCGCTGCGCCTGTGACTGCTGCTGCGGGTCATCGCCATGGTCGCGCAGCCAGGTGTCCAGCTCGCGGCGGTAATCAGCGCGGAAGCGCTCGTTGCCGGGGCTGAAATGCAGCCTGCGTGCGGCCACCTCCACCCGCTCGCGTGCACGGGCGCGTGACTGGGCGATGCCATGCGGCGATTCGTTGGTGAGGATCACGATGCTGCGCGGGAAGCCCGGCGCGTACTTCACCACGAAGGGCTGGCCCTGTGCGGGAATGCGGATCGCGTTTTCCAGCGGCCACAGCGAGATCGTGTTGGTATGGAACACCACGTCCACATCCTGGCCATCGGCGGTGTGCACCACCGCCTCGTAACGCCAGATGTAGCGGTCGTTGAGGGTGGAACTGGTTTCCTCGGCCTTGACGATCACCGCTTCGCCGCGCTCGCCGATCCCGTTCACCCAGGCCGCATTGACGAACGAACCCAGGAAAATGTTCAGCATCGCCAGCGGAAACATGGCGATGAGGTACAGCGGGGTGCGCCGCCACCACGACAGCAGCCCGGCCAGCGCCATCAGCACCGGCAATGCCAGCAACGGGTGCTGGGACAGGAACCAGAGCAGGGCGGAGAGGGCGGCGGTCATTGTCGCGGGCGTGCGGGCGCCGTCCTGGCGCCCGCGCGGTTCCTCAGGCCGACCAGGTGTCGCGCAGGGTCACGCTGCGGTTGAACACCGGCTTGGCTTCGGTGTGGTCGCGGCGGTCGGCGACGAAGTAGCCGGTGCGCTCGAACTGGAACGACTGTTCCGGCGTGGCGCTGGCCGCGGCCGGTTCAACATAGCCGGTGACGGTGCGGCGCGATTCCGGGTTCAGGTAATCGCGGTAGGTCTTGCCTTCCGATTCGTCGTCCGGGTTCGGCACCGAGAACAGGCGGTCGTACAGGCGGATTTCCGCCGGCACGCCATGCACGGCGCTGACCCAGTGGATGGTGCCCTTCACCTTGCGGTTGGCGCCTTCCATGCCCGGGCGCGATTCCGGATCCAGCCAGCCGCGCAGCTCGGTGATGGTGCCATCGGCATCCTTGATCACTTCATCGCAGCGGATGATGCCGGCGCCGCGCAGGCGCACTTCGCCGCCCGGTACCAGGCGCTTCCAGCCCTTGGGCGGCACTTCGGCGAAGTCCTCGCGGTCGATCCACACTTCGCGTGCGAACGGCACCTGGCGGCTGCCGAAGCTCTCGTCCTTCGGGTGGTTGCTGAAGGTCAGCTGTTCTTCGTGGCCCTCGGCCAGGTTGGTCAGCACCAGCTTCACCGGGTCGATCACCGCCATGCGGCGCGCCGCGGCGCTGTCCAGGTCTTCGCGCAGCGCGCCTTCCAGTACGCTGAAATCGATCATCGAATTCTGCTTGCTGATGCCCACGCGCTCGGCGAACAGGCGCATCGCGGCCGGGGTGTAGCCACGGCGGCGCAGGCCCTGCAGGGTCGGCATGCGCGGGTCTTCCCAGCCGTCCACCAGCTGTTCGGTCACCAGCGCCATCAGCTTGCGCTTGCTCATCACCGTGTAGTTGATGTTCAGGCGCGAGAACTCGATCTGGCGCGGCTTGGCCGCTTCGCGCGGCAGGCCGGCGTCGACCAGCGGCTGGGTCAGCGCATCGTCATGGGCGAAATCGACGTTGTCCACGCACCAGTCGTACAGCGGGCGATGGTCTTCGAATTCCAGCGTGCACAGCGAGTGGGTGATGCCCTCGATGGAATCGCCCAGCGCATGGGCGAAGTCGTACATCGGGTAGATCGGCCACGCGTTGCCGGTGTTCTGGTGCTCGACGTGCTTGATGCGGTACAGGGCCGGATCGCGCAGGTTGATGTTGCCGCTGGCCATGTCGATCTTCGCGCGCACGGTACGCGCGCCGTCGGGGAATTCACCGGCACGCATGCGGCGGAACAGGTCGAGGTTTTCCTCCACGCTGCGGTCGCGCCACGGCGACGGGCGGCCCGGCTCGGTCAGGGTGCCGCGGTAGGCGCGCACTTCCTCGGCCGACAGATCGCAGACATAGGCCTTGCCCTGTTCGATCAGCTTCTCGGCGGCCAGGTAATAGGTCTGGAAGTAGTCCGAGGCATGGCGCAGCTCGTTCCACTCGAAGCCCAGCCAGCGCACGTCGTCCTGGATGGCGGCCACGTACTCGGGGTCTTCCTTGGCCGGGTTGGTGTCGTCGAAGCGCAGGTTGCACACGCCGCTGAACTCGCCGGCCAGGCCGAAGTTCAGGCAGATCGACTTGGCATGGCCGATGTGCAGGTAGCCGTTCGGCTCGGGCGGGAAGCGGGTCTTGATCGCCTGGTGCTTGCCGCTGGCCAGGTCCTCGCGCACGATCTGGCGGATGAAATCGCGCTTCTCGTGGCTGTCGGCGGGGGTCTCGGGGCTGGCGGGGGTGTGCTCGGACATGAGTCTGGGGCGAAAAAGGGCAGAAAGACCAACAGTCTAGCGCGTACCGGCCAGGGCTGCCGGGGTTTGCCGCCATGCCCGGCGGGCGCAGCGGCGCGATTCAGGCCCCGGGCGTATGCTGGAACCCTGCCCCGAGGAGCTGCCCCATGCACATCGTGTACAAGGCCGACAACCTGTTCGACGCCCACCTGGTGAAGCACGCGCTGGAAGACGCAGGCATTCCCGCCTTCGTGTTCGGCGAATCGCTGCTGGGCGGCATGGGCGAGCTGCCGCTGTTCGGCGTGCTGCGGGTCGGCATACCCGACGCGGCGCGGCCGCAGGCCGAAGACATCGTGGCCGGGCTGGACTTGGGCCAGGGACCGGCCGACCCCATTTCAGATGCAGACGATTGGGTCGGACAACCGGCGTAGGAGCGCATCATGTTGGGAATTGGCCAGGGCATCCTCGGCATCGGGGCCTTCAAGCAGCGTCTGCCGCGTGCGGAAGAGGCACTGCCGGGGCGCGACCAGCCGTTGCCGCTGCACAGCAACCAGCACTTCGTGAACAGCCATCCGCTGAAGGACCGCTTCGCCGGCCTGCAGCAGATCCGTTTCGCGCTGGGCTGTTTCTGGGGCGCCGAGCGCAAGTTCTGGAGCGAACCGGGCGTGTACAGCACCTCGGTGGGCTATGCCGGTGGCATCACCCCGAACCCGACCTACGAAGAGGTCTGTTCGGGCCTGACCGGCCACACCGAAGTGGTGCAGGTGGTGTTCGATCCGGCGGTGGTCAGCCTGGAGCGGCTGCTGCAGCTGTTCTGGGAAAGCCATGACCCGACCCAGGGCATGCGCCAGGGCAACGACACCGGCACCCAGTACCGTTCGGCCATCCATGCCACGAGCGAGGCGCAGTACGCGGCCGCGCTGGCCAGCCGCGAGGCCTACCAGGCACAGCTGGATGCGGCCGGTTACGGGCCGATCACCACCGAGATCGTGTACCCGGCGCCGGAGTACTACTACGCCGAGGATTACCACCAGCAGTACCTGGCGAAGAACCCGAACGGCTACTGCGGGATTGGCGGCACCGGCGTGAGCTGCCCGATCGGGCTGGATGTGGAGGCGCCGCGCTGACGCGCGGAGGTCCGCCTGTAGAGCCGACCGGTAGAGCCGACGGTAGAGCCGACCGGTAGAGCCGACTGTTAGTCGGCTGACAGCAAAAGCGGCTCTGGGTTGCTGAGGATCCGGCGGGACGGGGGCGGCTGGCAGGACACGCCGCAAGTACGTCCCTGTAGGCTCGTAGGCGCCATCCATGGCGCCTGCGGTCCTGCCAGCCGCCCCCGTCCCACCTTCGACAGCTTCCCGGTGGCGGTAGGTAAGAGCATGGGTTACTGACGAACTGGTGGAAAAGAAAAAGGACGCGTCCTTCGCCGCGTCCTTTTTCTTTGATCGTGCATTGCCCCGTAGAGTCGAGCTTGCTCGACTGCGAGCAAGCGCAGCGCGCGACCCGCTGTTGCTCTTCTTTCCTTCTTCCGTGGCGGGCGGCCACCGGGAACTGTCAGAGGGCGGGCGGGTTGGGTTCGCGGGAGTGTCCGCCGCATGGGCCCGAGGCATGCCTCGGGCGGGTTGGGCAGGACGCCCAACCCCGGTCTTGCCGTGTGTGCAGGACAGCGCACACGAGCAAGCGGCGGCCAAGCCGCCAAGGATGGGTTTACGGCGTCTCCCGCGAACCCGACCCGCCCGACCCAGCGCGGCTGTTGTTCCAGCAGTCAGTCGAGCAAGCTCGACTCTACCGAACCGAGCCCCCCGCCACGAGGGGCTCAGCCGTTGGCCGCAATCACAGTTCCGAACGGATGCGCTCGCGCAGCGCCTGCAGGTCCTTGGCGAAGGCGTCGATACCGGTGGCCAGCTTCTCGGTGGCCATCGGGTCCGCTGCCAGGTCGGCCGCGAACTTCGCCGCGTCGATCGGGGTCACCGCCACGCCGTCGGCCGCACCGGCCACCAGCTTGCGCGGCAGTTCGCCGTGGTCGGCGTCCAGCTTTTCCAGCAGGTCCGGCGAAATGGTCAGGCGGTCGCAGCCGGCCAGCGCTTCGATCTGCGCGGTGGAACGGAACGAGGCGCCCATCACCACCGTCGGCGAACCACGGCGCTTGAACTCGGCATACACGCCGCGCACGAACTTCACGCCCGGGTCTTCGTCGATGTTGGCCGGGGTCTGGCCGTTGGCCACGTACCAGTCCAGGATGCGGCCCACGAACGGCGAGATCAGGAACGCGCCGGCTTCGCTGCAGGCCAGCGCCTGGGTCGGGTTGAAGATCAGGGTCAGGTTGCAGTCGATGCCTTCGGCCTGCAGGATGCGCGCCGCTTCCACGCCTTCCCAGGTGGCGGCGATCTTGATCAGGATCTTTTCGCGCGGCACGCCGGCGTCGGCGTACATCTGGATGAACTGGCGGGCCTTGGCCACCGTCGCAGCGGTGTCGTGGGCCTGGTCGGCGTCCACTTCAGTGGACACGCGGCCCGGCACCAGGGTGCTCAGCAGGGCGCCCACGCCGATGGTCAGGCGGTCGGCCACGGCATGCACCACGGCTTCGCGGTCGCCGCCCTGCTGGCGGCCCCAGGCCAGTTCGCGCTCGATCAGCTCGGCATAGACCGGCAGGTCCAGTGCCTTCTTCACCAGGGTCGGGTTGGTGGTGCAATCCACCGGCTGCAGGCGCTTGATCGCGTCGTAGTCACCGGTATCGGCAACGACTACCGACAGTTCGCGCAGCTGGGACAGTTTGGACGTGTTGCTCATTACGGCTCCTGGTGCAGGGAAATCGGATCGCGCGCGGTGCGCAGCGGGTTTCAGGGGCGGTCGTTGTGGACCGCGGTCACGCGCAGCCGCAGCTTGCGGCCGCCGGGGGCGTTCCAGTCGATGCTCTGGCCAACGGCCAGGCCCAGCAGGGCGCTGCCCACCGGGGCCAGCACGGACACCTTGCCTTCATCGACATTGGCTTCGCGGGGGAAGACCAGGGTCAGGACGTGCTTCTCGCCCGAGACCTCATCTTCGCACTCCACGCGCGAATGCATCATCACGATGCCTTCGGGAATCTGATCCGGCGCCAGCACGGTGGCCCGGTTGAGTTCCTGGGAAAGCGCGAGCGCGGCAGGCGTCTGGCTCAGCGCGGGGGAATCGAGCATGGCCTCCAGGCGGTCCATGTCGAAGCTGGAAACGGTGATCGACGGCGGCAGGCCGCTGGCGGTGTTCATGGTGGTGCTCCTTGGTTGAAAGCCATGCAAAAGGCGGCGCTTCGAGCGCCGCCTGGGGCTATTGTGGGGACAAATGTGGCCGGAATCGACTCCCGGCCGTGCCGCGGCAGGTTCGACGGGGTTCAGCCGTTCAGCAGCGGCTGCGCCACCACCGGCGCTTCGCCGGCCGGCACGCCCTGGTCGTCCAGGGTGAACAGCGCCTGCGGCAGCTGTTTGAACTGTTCGGCCAGGTCCATCAGGAAGCCATGCATGGCCGAGCTGCGCCGCCAGATCATGGCGATGCGGCGGCTGGGCCGGCCTTCGCCGACGAAATCGATCAGGCGGATGTTGCTCGAGCGCGGCACCGGCGGCTGCACCGACAGGCTGGGCAGCAGGGTGATGCCCACGTCGGCGGCGACCATCTGCCGCAGGGTTTCCAGGCTGGTGGCGCGGAATTCGGATTTCTCGTTGGCGCCGAACAGGCGGCACACTTCCAGTGCCTGGTCGCGCAGGCAATGGCCGTCTTCCAGCAGCAGCAGCTTCTGCGTGGCCAGTTCCTGCACATCCATGTGTTCGCGGCGGGCCAGCGGATGGCGGCCGGAAACGGCCAGCAGGAATGGCTCTTCAAACAGGAATTCGGCATGCAGCTGGTCGTCCACCACCGGCAGTGCCAGCAGCGCCGCGTCCAGCCTGCCGTCGCGCAGGCGCTCCAGCAGCACATCGCTCTTTTCTTCCACCAGCAGCAGTTCCAGTTCCGGGAAGCGGCTGCGGATGCGCGGAATGACGTGCGGCAGCAGGTACGGCCCCAGGGTGGGGAAAATGCCCAGGCGCACGGTGCCGGCTTCCGGGTCGCGGTTGCGCCGCGCTGCTTCCTTCAACTGCTCCACTTCGGACACGATCACCCGCGCCCGCGCGGCCGCTTCCTGGCCGGCGGGGGTCAGCATCACCTTGCGCGGCGCACGTTCCACCAGCGGCAGCCCCAGCTCTTCCTCCAGCTTGCGGATCTGGGTGGACAGCGTGGGCTGGCTGACGAAACAGGAGGCGGCGGCCCGGCCGAAATGCTTGTGATCGGCCAAGGCCACCAGGTACTTCAGATCGCGTAGGTTCATCCTTCAGACCCCAGGGAAAACGGACCGGCGGTCGGCTTGGTCGACCCAGCAGGCTAACGATGTTCCCGGTGGGCTGGGAACGGTGGATCAGGCCGCTTCGGCCACCGCACCACTGCCGGTGCTCACCGACGAGCGGATCAGGTGGTCGAAGGCGCTGAGTGCCGCGGTGGAACCGGCGCCCATGGCGATGATGATCTGCTTGTAGGGTACCGTGGTGCAATCACCGGCGGCGAACACACCCGGCACGTTGGTCTGGCCACGGTCGTCGATCACGATCTCGCCGCGCGGCGACAGCGCCACGCTGTCCTTCAGCCATTCGGTGTTGGGCAGCAGGCCGATCTGCACGAAGATGCCTTCCAGCTCGACGCGGTGGGAATCGCCACCCACGCGGTCCTTGTAGACCAGGCCGGTCACCTTGCTGCCATCGCCCAGCACTTCGGTGGTCTGTGCGCTGGTCAGTACAGTCACGTTGCCCAGGCTGCGCAGCTTCTTCTGCAGCACTTCGTCGGCACGCAGGCTGGAATCGAACTCCAGCAGCGTTACATGCGACACGATGCCGGCCAGATCGATGGCCGCTTCCACGCCGGAATTGCCGCCGCCGATCACCGCCACGCGCTTGCCCTTGAACAGCGGGCCATCGCAGTGCGGGCAGTAGGCCACGCCCTTGTTGCGGTACTGGTCTTCGCCCGGCACGTTCATCTGCCGCCAGCGCGCGCCGGTGGACAGGATGACCGAGCGCGACTTCAGCACCGCGCCATTTTCCAGCTGCACCTGCACCAGGCCGTCTTCACCGGCCGGCACCAGCGCGCTGGCGCGCTGCAGGTTCATGATGTCCACTTCGTACTCGCGCACGTGCTGTTCCAGCGCCGTGGCCAGCTTCGGGCCTTCGGTTTCCTTCACCGAAATGAAGTTCTCGATGGCCATGGTGTCCAGCACCTGGCCACCGAAGCGCTCGGCGGCGATGCCGGTACGGATGCCCTTGCGCGCGGCATAGATGGCCGCTGCGGCACCGGCCGGGCCACCGCCCACCACCAGGACGTCGAAGGCGTCCTTGGCGGCGATCTTCTCGGCATCGCGCTTGCCGGCGTTGGTGTCCAGCTTGGCCACGATCTGCTCCAGGGTCATCCGGCCCTGGTCGAACACTTCACCGTTGAGATAGACGGTGGGCACGGACATGATCTCGCGCTTTTCCACTTCCTCCTGGAACAGCGCACCGTCGATGGCCACGTGCTGGATGCGCGGGTTCAGCACCGCAGCCAGGTTCAGCGCCTGCACCACGTCCGGGCAGTTCTGGCAGGACAGCGAGAAGTAGGTTTCGAACTTGTACTCGCCTTCCAGGTTCTGCACCTGCTCGATCAGCTCGGCGGTGGCCTTTGACGGATGACCGCCCACCTGCAGCAGCGCCAGCACCAGCGAGGTGAACTCGTGGCCCATCGGCAGGCCGGCAAAGGTCAGGTGGATATCCTGGCCCGGGGTACCCAGGTCGAACGAGGGCACGCGGCCCTGGCCATCGCGCAGCACCTGCAGCGAAATCTTGTCCGACAGGCTTTCCAGGGTCTGCAGCAGTTCCAGCATTTCCTGCGACTTGGCGCCATCGTCGGCGCGCGCGGTGATCTGGATCGGGCGGGTCACGCGTTCCAGATAGGTCTTCAGCTGCGACTGCAGGTTGGCGTCCAACATGGTTCTCTCCTGGTTTCAGGCAAAGCGTGGGCGTGGCACCGCTGTAGAAGGTAGCGGACCAGCAGGGGGTAGGGGTGAACCCAAGACAGCGACCGTGGAAGGGGCTGGCTGGCCAAGGCTGGCGTGCGTTGGCTGTCTTGGGTTCACCCCCACGCCGGCGTGGGGCCGGCACGGGGATGAAGGGCGCGCACTGGCGTGGGGCCAGCGCAGGCCGGTAGCGCTTTAGATCTTGCCGACCAGGTCCAGCGACGGGGTCAGGGTCTTCTCGCCTTCCTTCCACTTGGCCGGGCAGACCTGGTTCGGGTTGGCGGCGGTGAACTGGGCGGCCTTCAGCTTGCGCAGGGTCTCGGCCACGTCACGGGCGATCTCGTTGGAGTGGATCTCCTGGGTCTTGATCACGCCTTCCGGGTTGATGATGAAGGTGCCACGCAGGGCCAGGCCTTCTTCTTCAATGTGCACGCCGAAGGCGCGGGTCAGCTTGTGGGTCGGGTCGCCCACCAGCGGGAACTGGGCCTTGCCCACGGCCGGCGAGGTTTCGTGCCAGACCTTGTGCGAGAAGTGGGTGTCGGTGGTGACGATGTAGACCTCGGCGCCGGCCTTCTTGAATTCGGCGTAATGGTCAGCGGCGTCTTCAATCTCGGTCGGGCAGTTGAAGGTGAAGGCGGCCGGCATGAAGATCAGGACGGACCACTGGCCCTTCAGGCTGTTGTCGGAAACCTTGATGAACTCGCCGTTGTGGTAGGCATTGGCTTCGAACGACTGGATCGGAGTGTTGATCAGGGACATCGTTTTTCCTCTGGGTGAAGGGGAGTGGGTGAATCGACAGGAGCTAGGTTACCGATTCCGCATCGATAAGAACAATGCATTGATTTCATCTATTCAATAGATACTGTCTATTGAAATTCAGTGGGTAGCTTGCCAATTGGACGCCAACCGTCCTGCAACTCTATGTATGGAAAGGAAAATTTCCTGGACCGGCGGCGTGGGCCTGATAGCCCGCCCTTATGCCAGTCCCGCCAACCTGAACGAACCCCGCTTTTGTAGAGTCGAGCCATGCTCGACTGCTTTTGCCTTGTAGAGTCGAGCCATGCTCGACTGCTTTTGCCTTGTAGAGTCGAGCCATGCTCGACTGCATTGCCGAAGCAGTCGAGCAAGCTCGACTCTACAATTGCAGCATGTCCTTTGAATCCGAATCCTCGCTGCGCCAGATCGTGGCCGCGGCCACCGCCCGGCTTGGCGGCCTCGACGCCCGCCACGAGGCCGAACTGCTGCTGCTACACGTGCTGGAGCGCCCGCGAAGCTGGCTGTTCGCCCACGCCACCGAACCGCTGCCGGAAGCTGAACAGGCCGCCTTCGAGGCGCTGCTGGCCCGCCGCATGGCTGGCGAGCCGGTGGCCTACCTGACCGGACGCCGTGGCTTCTGGACCCTGGATCTGGACGTCGACGCCGCTACCCTGATCCCGCGACCGGAAACCGAGCTGCTGGTGGGGCTGGCGCTGGAGCGCCTGCCGCCGGACCGCGCCCTGCAGGTGGCCGACCTCGGCACCGGCAGCGGTGCGATTGCCCTGGCCCTGGCCAGCGAGCGCCCTCAGGCGCAGGTGCTGGCCACCGACGCCAGTACTGCTGCACTGGCCGTCGCCGCGCGCAATGCCACACGCCATGAACTGCGCAACGTGCGCTTCGCCGAGGGTGGGCGTGACTGGTATGCGCCGCTGCAGGGCGCGCGCTTCGACCTGATCGCCAGCAATCCGCCCTATATCGCCAGTGACGACCCGCACCTGCAGCAGGGCGACCTGCGCTTCGAACCGGCCACGGCACTGGCGTCGGGCGTGGATGGCCTGGACGACATCCGTGCCATCGTCGAAGGCGCCTGCGCGCACCTGCAGCCCGGTGGCTGGCTGCTGGTCGAACACGGCTGGGACCAGGGCGCGGCGATCCGCGCGCTGTTCGACGCCGCGGGCCTGGCCGAGGTAAGCACCGCGCAGGACCTTGAACAGCGCGACCGGGTCACCCTGGGGCGGCGACCGGCCTAGAATGGGGGTTCTCCTGCCAGCGGCAGGGCACCACCACGGAGCTGCAAGCATGCGTACGCTGTACCCCGCCATCACCCCCTACGACGTCGGCACCCTGAAGGTCGACGACCGCCACACGCTGTACTTCGAACAGTGCGGCAACCCGGACGGCAAGCCGGTGGTGATGCTGCACGGGGGCCCGGGTGGCGGCTGCAGCGACAAGATGCGCCAGTTCCACGACCCGGCCAAGTACCGCATCATCCTGTTCGACCAGCGCGGCGCTGGCCGTTCCACCCCGCACGCGGACCTGGTCGACAACACCACCTGGGATCTGGTGGACGATATCGAAAAGCTGCGCGAGCACCTGAAGGTCGATCGCTGGCAGGTGTTCGGCGGCAGCTGGGGGTCGACCCTGGCGCTGGCCTACGCCGAAACCCACCCACAACGGGTGACCGAACTGGTGCTGCGCGGCATCTTCATGCTGCGCCGCTGGGAACTGGAATGGTTCTACCAGGAAGGCGCCAACCGCCTGTTCCCCGATGCCTGGGAGCATTACCTGAAGCCGATTCCGGCGGTGGAGCGCCATGACCTGATCTCGGCGTTCCATCGCCGCCTGACCAGCGACGACGAAACCACCCGGCTGGAAGCGGCCAAGGCGTGGGCGGTGTGGGAAGGCGCGACCAGCTTCCTGCACGTGGACGACGACTTCATCAACAGCCACGAAGATCCGCACTTCGCCCTGGCGTTCGCCCGCATCGAGAACCACTACTTCGTCAACGGCGGCTTCTTCGAGGTGGAAGACCAGCTGCTGCGCGACGCGCACCGCATTGCCGATATTCCCGGCGTGATCGTGCACGGCCGCTACGACGTGGTCTGCCCGCTGGCTAACGCCTGGGACCTGACCAAGGTGTGGCCGAAGGCGAAGCTGGAAATCACCCCGGCGTCGGGTCATTCGGCATTCGAAGCGGAGAACGTGGACGCGCTGGTGCGCGCCACCGATAGTTTTGCCTGAGGCAAAACCATCCACGCATTCCACCTTATCCCCGCGCCTGTCGGCGCGCCCCCTTGAACAACAAGGGGGCTCTGCTCCAGAACGGGTACGGTGCACTGATCAGTAGAGCCAGGCCACGCCTGGCTGCTCCTGCTCTGGATCCTCATCCACGCATGGCGTGGATCTACCAATGCCCGGCCAGCAGGGCTTCGGCCAGTACCTGCAGCTTCGGTGAGTGCTGCCGCGACGGCGGGTAGATCAGCGACAGGGCGCGGCTGCGGCCTTCGAACGGCTGCAGCACGCGCTGCAGGCGGCCGTCGGCCAGGGCGTCGGCCACGGCGAAATCCATCACCTGCACGATGCCGATGCCGGCGATGGCCGCTTCCACCAGCGGGTCGCCGCTGTCGAACACCATGCGGGTGGCGGGCGCCATCTCGCACAGCTGACCGTTCTGCATGAACTGCCAGTCCACCACCCGCCCACTGCGCAGATTGCGCACCGCCAGGCAGGCGTGGGCCTGCAGATCGGCCACCTGCAGGGGTGTGCCGCAACGGGCCAGGTAGGCCGGACTGGCCACCGTGACCCAGCGCAGCGGTCGCAGCGCGCGCGCCACCATGCGCTGGTCGGCGATCGGGCCGGTGCGCAGGGCCGCATCGAAGCCTTCTTCCACCAGGTCCACCAGCCGGTCGCTGAGCACGGCCTCTACCTGCAGCTGCGGATGCCGTTCCAGCAGTGGCCCCAGCATCGGCACCAGTACCTTGCGCCCGAACATCGAGGGCGCGCTGATCTTCAGCACGCCCGAGGGCATGCAGGGGCGATCGGCCAGTTGCCGCTCGGCGTCTTCCAGCCCGCACAGCAGGGGCGTTACCTGGTCCACGAATTGGCGGCCGTCCGGGGTCAGTGCCACGTTGCGGGTGTTCCGCTGCAGCAGCTTCACCCCCAGCGCGGCCTCCAGCCGCCCAATGGCGCGCGACAGGCCCGACTGACTCAGCCCGAGCTGGCCGGCGGCCACGGTGAAACTGCGCGCTTCGGCCACCTGCACCAGCATGCGCACGGCGTTGAGATCGGTTGACGGTCCATTCATGCGAAAAATCATCGCAGATATCGACGTGGAGGGGTTTATTGATCGTGCTGCATCAATGAGACTGCGCTCCCCCCTTGCTCCAGGCCGCCGATGCCTCCCCTCAAGTACCCCCGCTGGGCGCTGACCCTGCTTGCCACCGCGCAGCTGATCATCGCCCTGGATGCCACCATCATCTTCGTCGCCCTGCATGACATGGGCCGCGCGCTGCAGATCAACGCGCAGCAGCTGCAGTGGGTGGTCAGCGCCTACACCGTGGCGTTCGGCGGCAGCCTGCTGCTGGGTGGGCGCGCGGCCGACCTGATCGGGCGCCGCCGCTTCTACCGGCTTGGCATGCTGCTGTTCGCGCTGGCCTCGCTGCTGGGCGCGCTGGCACCCAATGCCACGCTGCTGATCATCGCGCGTGCGGCACAGGGCATCGGCGCCGCGCTGTTGTTCCCGGCCACGCTGGCACTGATCAACACGCTGTATGCGGAAGGCCCGGTGCGCAACCGCGCGCTGGCGATCTGGAGCATGGCCAGCGCGGTCGGCCTGGCGCTGGGCACCCTGCTGGGCGGGGTGCTGACCCAGGCCTTCGGCTGGCCGGCGGTGCTGGCGGTGATCGTACCGCTGGCCACCGCATGTGCGATCGCCGCCGGTGTGTGGCTGCCGGCCGATGGCCCGCGCGCGCAGGGCCGTTCATTCGACCTGGCTGGCTGCATCACCGTCACCCTGGGCGGCAGCCTGCTGGTGACCACCCTGGTGCAGGGGCCGGAATGGGGCTGGACCGCGCCGGCCACGCTGGGCTGCCTGGTGCTGTCGGCGCTGCTGCTGGTGGCCTTCGTGCAGATCGAGCAGCGCAGCCGCGATCCGCTGATGCAGTTCGCGCTGCTGCGCCTGCCGGGCCTGCGCGCGGCGCTCGGCCTCACCTTCGCCTTCATGAGCAGCTACGGCGTGCAGTACTACTTCATGGCGCTGTATTTCCAGGATGGTTACGGCTGGAGCCCGCTGCAGGCCGGCTTGGCGTTCCTGCCAGCCACGGCGGTGTGCACGCTGGGCATCCAGTTGGCCGAGTGGGCCTTGCAGCGCTGGAGCGCACGCAAGGTGCTGGTGCTGGGCCAACTGGCCGGTGCCCTGGGCATCGCCTGGGTGGCGGCCACCCTGCCGCACGGATCGAACTTCTGGCCGCTGCTGCCGGGCGTGGTGGTGTTGAGCATCGGCCAGGGCATGACCTGGACCTCGATGTGGATCGTGGCCGGGCAGGGCGTGCCAGCCGCGCAGCAGGGGGTGGCCTCGGGCATGGCCGCCACGGCGCAGCAGATCGGCGGCGCGCTGGGCCTGGCGGTGCTGGTGATGGTGGCCAATGCCGGTGCCGGCGCAGCGGGGTCGGCGACCGCGCTCGATGGCCTGGTGCGTGCCGAATACGGTGCCGCGTTGTTCGCCCTGTTCGGTGTGCTGATCGCGCTGGGCCTGCGCCCGGCAGCGGTAGACTCGAACGCCCCTGCCTGCCTGGCCAATGACGCATGATCGAACTGCTGGACCTGGAACAGACGCTGCAGGCCTTCGCGGCCTGCAACGATGACCACGACGTGTACGCATCCTTCGGCTGGGTGCATTCCAGCGAAGGCGATCTGCTGCAGGCGCGCTTCTGGTTGCCGCCTGACGAGGACACCGCCTTCGACGATGACAACGACGTGCCGGCCCAGGCGCGCGCGCTGGGGCTGACCCCCTACCTGGAGCCGGCCACGTTTGCCGACGTGCTGGACGTGCAGAAGCGCCAGCATCCGTTGTCCGGCCTGGCCGACTACGCGCAGGCGCTGGCCTATTACCACGAGTACGACGCGTTCCAGCAGGTCGAGGGCATTGACGAGGCGCTGGGCGAAGCCACGGCCGAAGCGCAGGCGGCGGCGCGCGCGGCCGGTGTGGGCGCGGGCATCTTTGCCTCGTTCGATCTGCAGATGGTGGCCTGTCCGGACGCTCGGTTGAAGGCCGCTGCACAGTGCGTGGCCCGTCTGCACGAGGTGCCGGTGGGCGAGGCGCTGGCACGTTGCCGTGCACTGCCGCTGCTGGTGGGCGAAGCGCTGGACCGCAACCGCGCGCAGGCGATCAAGCAGGACTTCGAGGCGATCGGCGCGACCGTGCAGGTGCACGGATTCAAGCCGTTCCCGTGGATGGACGCGCCCCGCCTGCGGTAGCGCCGGGCCATGCCCGGCGAGGCGCAACGCGACGGTGGATTCCAATGCCGCCGGGCATGGCCCGGCACTACCGTCCTTTGATTACGTGGATGGCGCTCATGCCGCCGCCAGCAACGCCGGCTGCAATGCACTGAAAATCCGCGCCAACCGCTGCGCCCATGCCTGCTGGCCGGCGGCATCGGCAATCAGGTCCTGGCGGATCTCCAGTTCCACATGCACCAGCCCACGGTCTTCGCCGTGCACCGGCACCGCGTAGTCGCTGTTGCGGTTCACCGAATACGGTTCGTTGTCGCCCACCACCAGATCGCCCTCGTTGCGCAGGGCCTGCAGCAGCGCCTGCGCGAAGCGGGTGTCCTGGTGGTAGAGCACGCCGGCGTGCCACGGTCGCTGCACGCCGTTCATTGCCGGGGTGAAGCTGTGCATCATCACCAGCAGGGTCGGCCGGCCCGCATCGCGGCGCGCGTCCAGTTCGGCATTGATGCGCGCGTGGTAGGGCGCATGGATCGCGTCGATGCGCTGCTGGCGCTGCGCTGCCGACAGCCCGGCGTTGCCCGGCACCACCGTGTGGTCGCTCACTTCCGGAATCAGCGTGGGCGATGCCAACGGGCGGTTGCAGTCGATCAGCAGGCGCGAATAGGTCTGTTTGATCGCCCAGGCATCAAGCAGCTCGGCCAGTGCACGGGTGGTGCCGGCAATGCCGATGTCCCAGCCGATGTGGCGATCCAGTTCGTGCTGCGGCAGGCCCAGCTGTGCCAGGCCGCGCGGTACCTGCTGGCCGGCGTGGTCGGCCAGCAGCAGGTAGGGCGACGCCCCCTGTGCGCGGTGGACGGTGTAGATGGCCGGGTCGTCGGCACCCAGCAGGGCCGGCAGACCGTGCAGGTCGGCGTCAGCCACGCGGGCGACCATCCAGGTGGTGTTCGATCATCCACAGCCCCGCCCACAGCTTGGCGTCCAGCTCGTAGCCTTCGCCCATCTTCTGCACCAGCCAGGCTGCCGCGTCGCTGCGCGAAATCTCGTGCACGGTGATGTTCTCGCTGTCATCGCCGCCGCCGCTGCCCACCCGGCGCAGGCCGGTGGCGCGCACGAAGGCGATCTTTTCGCTGCTGGCGCCGGACGAGGTCGGGCCGATCATCAGCACTTCGGCATGGTCGGCGGTCCAGCCGGTTTCTTCCTCCAGCTCGCGCACCGCCGATGCTTCAATCGATTCGCCCGCATCCACGTCGCCGACCAGGCCAGCCGGCATTTCGATGGTCGGGGCCTGCAACGGCACGCGGAACTGTTCGACGAACAGCACCTTGTCCTCGGGGGTGACCGCAATGATGATCGCGGCCAGGCCGCCGGCGTGGGTGCGTTCGCTGTACTCCCAGGTGCCGCGCACCACCATGCGCTGGTACTTGCCTTCGTAGACGACACGCGGTGCTTCAGTGTTGCGCTGGCTCATGCGGGCTCGCTGGGTGTGGGAAGAGGGTCGGCCATGCCGGTGGCGGCGAACAGGCGGCGGCGGGTCAGCGGCCCGAAACGCAGGGTCTGGCACAGGCCATCCAGCAGCTCCGGGTCGGCGGGCTGGCGCAGCAGGCCCGGTGCGCTGCCGTCCAGCGGCGCGTCCAGGGCAATGGTGGTCAGCTGCCGCCACAGCAGGGCGTGCTCGCGCTGTTCGCGCAGGCGCACGGCCATCTGTGCCGCACCGCGCAGGCGCAGGAACGGCACTTCATCGATACGTTCAAACAGCGCATCCATGCTGCCGAAGTGGGCCAGCAGCACCGCCGCCGATTTGGCGCCCACGCCGCTGACGCCGGGAATGTTGTCCACCGCATCGCCGCACAGCGCCAGATAGTCGGCAATCTGGTGCGCATGCACGCCGTGGCGGGCCTTCACCCCGGCCACGTCCCAGCGCTGGTTGCGCGCGTAGTCCCACTGCTCGTCGTGGTCCAGCAGCAGCTGCGACAGATCCTTGTCGGCGGAAATGATCACCCCGCGGTGGCTGCCGCGGTGGCGGTGCAGGGCGCTGCCGATCAGGTCGTCGGCCTCGAAATCATGATGGGCCAGCACCGCCAGCCCCAGCGCGGCGCACAGCGCCTTGCAGTGCACGAACTGGCGCTTCAGCGCTTCCGGTGCCGGGTCGCGGTTGGCCTTGTAGGCCGGGTACAGGCGGTGGCGGAAGCCGCTGTCCAGGGCTTCGTCGAAGGCGATGGCGATGTGCCGGGGGCGCTCGCGTTCCAGCAGGTCCAGCAGGAAGCGGGCAAAGCCATGCACGGCATTGGTCGGCCAGCCCTGGCTGTCCTGGAACTCGTCCGGCAGCGAGTGCCAGGCGCGGAACACGTAGATGCTGGCGTCGACCAGGTACAGCGGCGGTGCGGGCATGGCGCTCACGGCGCTCACGGTGCGGTCCAGTCCTGCAGCAGGGCTGCCGCATCCGGGCGTTCGCGCTCGGGCACGGCCGCCTTCGGCGTGCCGATATGGATGAAGCCGGCAATCCGCTCGCCGTCGGCCAGGCCCAGGTGTGCGTGCACGGCCGGGTCGAAGGCCATCCACGCGGTCAGCCACTGGGCGCCGAAGCCCAGCGCCTGCGCGGCCTGCAGCAGGGCGAAGCAGACGCAACCGGCGGTCATCAGCTGTTCCTGCTCGGGCACCTTGGCGTCCGGGCGCGGGCTGGCCACCACCACGATCACCAGCGGGGCGTGGCTGAAGCGCCGCCGGTCCTTCTCGAACACGGCATCGCCGGCGTGCGGATCGCGCTCGCGGCTGCGTTCGGCCAGAAAGTCGCCCAGAGTGTGACGCGCATCGCCGGCGATCTTCAGGAAGCGGAAGGGCACCCGCTTGCCGTGGTCGGGCACGCGCACCGCCGAGGTCAGCATGCGCAGCAGGGTGGCCGGGTCCGGTCCGGGTTCGCCCAGCTGCCGCGAGGGCACCGAGCGGCGGGCATCCAGGGCGAGCAGGGCAGCGGGGTCGGGCATGGAGTCTGAACCGGTCATCACGGGCACATGATTATAGTCGGGGTGGTTGATGACGCCCGTCGTGTCGCGTCTGCCATTCAAATAACAAACTGTGATGAACGTCATGCCACTGGCGCGGCGCCTGACGCCGCTTCCCCTCGCCTCGCAGGCCCCGCACGGCTTACGATACCCGTCTTGCCGGGCCGCCGGTCGTGAGGTTTGAAGTGAGGACTGTTTCACTGTCCGTGACAGGCTGGCCGGCCTACCATCGGCGTACCGGTGCATGGGGTGCACCGGCCGTCGCGATGTCCATGATGTCAGTCGCAATAGAGAAGGTGGGGAGCCTTCCCGAATGATGAGCGCGCCCACTCCGATGGGATCGCCGGGTCGTGACCCGGCCCAGCTTCAGCTTGCCCGGGACATGGTCCTGCCGGCGCTGTGCCAGGCATTTGCCGCGGCACTGGCCCGCTTCGACGATGCCCTGTTCGACCGTGCCGGCAATGCCGGCGCGTCGCAGCTGCTGTTCCTGGATGCCATGCGTGAGCTGCGCCGCCGTCGCGCCGAGATCGAGGCCGCCTATGCCGGCCACCTGCAGCGGGCCTGGGCCGCACTGGCCACCGGCGAACCGCTGTCGGCCGAGGCCACCCTGTCCGGGCCGGCCGAAGAAGGCCTGAGCCTGATTCCCGAACATGTACTGGAATCGCGGCTGGCCGTGCGCAACTTCGCCACGGTGCTGCTGCGCGATTTCAAGCCGGTGCTGGCGCGCCTGGACCGCCGGCTGGGCTGGCTGGTCGGCGCCGGCGAACTGGATGCCGACCGCAATCCGGTCAGCCCCGAGCACCTGGGCGTGGCCATCCACGAGGCGTTCGCGCACTGCGAGCTGGCCCCGGAAGTGCACCTGGTGCTGATCAAGCTGTGCGAGCGCGACCTGCGCGTGCCGGTGGGGCGCATCTACGAAAAGCTGGACGAACAACTGGCTGCCGCCGGGGTGATGCCGCAGATGGGCGCGCCGCGTCGTGCCCCCTCCGCCGCGCCGTCGCGGCCGCCGCCGGGCCTGGATGACCTGGTCGAACAGCGCGCCACGCCCGGCTTCGACACCGATTTCAGCGACGAAGAACAGGCCGCGCCGGCTTGGGCGCAGCGCTTTGCCGCGCGCTGGTCCGAGCGCCGCGGGCACATGCAGCAGCACCTGGGCGTGGAAGAAGGCCCGGCCGGTGAAGGCTACGGCGGCCAGCAGGGCATGCTGCTGGAAGCCCTGCATGAGCTGCTGCAGCAGACGCGCCACGTGCGCGAAGACGCAACGTCGGCCGCGCAGGTGGCCGTGGGCCAGCATCGCCCGCTCAGCCAGCGCGAAATGATGTCGGTGCTGTCGCTGCTGCAGGCCACGCCCAGCGCCACGCTGCGGGCGGCCATTGGCGAAGACGGCGAATCGCTGGCGCAGCGCCTGAAGAGTGAAGTGCTGTCCAGCGCGACCCGGCTCGGCGCCGATCCCGGCCAGACCCGCCTGGACCCGCAGGACGAGGATGCGATCGATCTGGTCGGCATGCTGTTCGACGTGATGCTGGACGAGCGCGAGCTGGAAGGCCGTTCGCGCGAGCTGATCGGCCGCCTGGTGGTGCCGTTCGTGAAGGTGGCCATGCTCGACCGCCGCATGTTCGTGCAGAAGACCCACCCGGCACGCAAGCTGCTCAATTCGCTGGCCGAGGCCTGCGAGGGCAACACCGGCGAAAGCCAGGCCGAGCGCATGCTGATGGCCAAGGTGGAAGAAATCATCGAACGCCTGGTGGCCGAGTTCAACGAGAACCTGGCCATCTTCCTGACCCTGGAAGAAGAGTTCCGCGAGTTCCTGGTGCAGCACCGCCGCCGCGTGGAAATTGCCGAGCGCCGTGCCGCCGAGACCCAGCGCGGCCAGGAAAAGCTGGAAATGGCCCGCAGCCGCGCCGGTGCCGAACTGGACCGGCGCATCGGCGATGCCACGCTGCCCTCGGCCATTGCCGAATTCCTGCGCCAGCCGTGGCAGCACCACCTGACCCTGGCGCTGCTGCGCGAGGGTGAAGAGGGCAGTTCGGTAGCCGAGGCCCTCAGCCTGGGCGATGGCCTGCTGGAAGAAGTGGCCGAAGCGCGCCGCCAGATCGTCGGCAAGCCGTGGCTGCAGGCCTGGCAGCCGGCGCTGGCCAAGGTGTTTGCCAGCGTGGGCGTGCACGGCGATGCCGCCAGCGCGGCGATCGATGCACTGCACGACACGCTGCAGGGCATTGCCGAATCGCGCCCGGAACTGCAGCGCGCGCTGCCGGAGCTGCCGCAGGTGGCGCTGCCGACACCGCCGGCGCCGGAAACGGCGGCCGTCGAACTGGGCGGGCAGGTGGATACCGACGATTTCGACAACGCCGACGCCGATCGCTTCCGCCGCATGGAAATCGGCAACTGGCTGGACTTCGTCGACAAGGACGGCAAGGTGCAGGCCGGCAAGCTGTCCTGGGTCAGCCCGATCTCCTCGCGCCTGCTGTTCGTCAACCGCCGCGGCGTGCGCTTCTGCGTGGCCTCGCCGGAAGAACTGGCGGTGATGGTGCGCCTGGGCCGCCTGCGCGCCCACGTGGACGATGGGGCCTTCGACAGCGCCATGCAGGGCGTGATCGACCGCCTGGACCCGGGCAGCGCCACCCTGCACTGAGCCGGGCACCCCTGCTAGGATCGGGAAAACTCACCGATCAGCGGGGACCTGCATGGCCGTGGCGTTGCTGGGGATGAAGGAGACCGCGCCGGGCGAACGGCGCGTGGCGCTGACGCCGGAAACGGCGAAGAAGCTGGGCGCACTGGGCATCACCGTCTGGTACGAAGCCGGCGCCGGCCTGGCTGCCGGTTTCCCTGATGCCGCCTATGACGATGCCGGCGCACGCGCGTTCGACGCGGCGCGCTGGCCCGAGATCGACATCCTGCTGTGCGTGCAGAATCCGCCCGCGGCGCAGTTGAACCTGCTCAAGCCCGGTGCCAGCGTGGTCGGCCTGCTCGCGCCGGCGGCCGATCCCGCCCTGGCTGCGCTGGTGGCCGACGACCGCCTGCGGCTGTTCCCGCTGCAGCAACTGCCGCGCACCACCCGTGCGCAGGCCATGGACGTACTCAGTTCGCAGGCCGGCATGGCCGGCTACAAGGCGGCGTTGATCGCCGCCGATCGCGCGCCACGCTTCTTCCCGATGCTGACCACCGCCGCCGGCACGGTGCGGCCGGCCAAGGTGCTGGTGATCGGCGCCGGCGTGGCCGGGCTGCAGGCCATTGCCACCGTGCGCCGTCTGGGCGCACAGGTGGAAGGCTTCGATGTGCGGCCGGAAACCCGCGAGCAGATCCAGTCGCTGGGCGCGCGTTTCCTTGACCTGGGCGTGAGCGCGGTGGGCGAGGGCGGTTATGCGCGCGCGCTGACCGACGAGGAGCGCGCCGAACAGCAGCGGCGGCTGGGCGAGCACCTGCGCAGCGTGGACGTGGTGATCTGTACCGCCGCGGTGCCGGGGCGACCGGCGCCGACGATCGTCACTGCGGCCATGGTCGAAGGCATGGCGCCGGGCAGCGTGATTGTCGACCTGGCCGCCGAAAGTGGCGGCAACTGTGCACTGACCCAGCCTGGCCAATGCATCGAACACCACGGCGTGGTGATCGACGGGCCGCTGCACCTGGCCAGTCGCGGCGCCACCCAGGCCAGCGAGATGTATGCGCGCAACCTGCTGAACTTCGTGGCGCTGTTCGTGCGCGAAGGACAGGTCGCGTTCGATTGGGACGACGAACTGCTGGCGAAAACGCGCTGGCAGCCGTGAACCGCGCGGGGTCAGGGGTCGGATCCCTTTGCGCCAGCTAAGGGCTCTGACCCCGTTCCCGGCGTCTTACCGCGGCCTGGCCGGCGGCGGGTTGTCGCGCACCCAGTCGCTGCGCTGCTCGGGCGTCATCTGCGACCAGCGCTCGCGCAGCGCATCGCGCTGGGCCGGGCTCAGCTGGCGCATCTGCCCAAACAGGGCGCGGGCCTGCTCGCGCTGTTCCGGGCTCATGTGCTCGAAGCGGCGCAACCCGCGCCGCGCCTTGTCACGTTCTTCCGGGCTCATCGACTGCCAGCGCTGGCCGTGCGACAGCATGCGCTGGCGCTGCGCGGCGTCGGCGCCGTTCCAGCGGTCGCGCAGTGGCGCCAGCAGGGCCTCACGCTGGGCCGGACTCAGCTGTTCCCACGCCGGCAGCGGCGCAGCGGGTGCCACGCGCGCCGGCGCGGCCGGTGCGGAGGACTGGGCCAACGCTGGCGCGGCCGGCAGCACGGCCAGGGCGATCAGGATCGGCAGGGTTGAAACTCGCAGCATGGTTCACTCCATCGCCAGGTCGGTGTCGCCCAGCCACAGGTACAGATCGGGATTCTCGTCGTACAGCGCGCCGTTGTCGTCCACCGCGGCCACGGCAGGCGGCGCCACCGGCGCAGTATGCGGGGCGGTACCGGTGAACTGCACGCCGATGCCCAGCGCAACCACCAGCGAACACGCGGTGGCCAGCCACCAGCGGCCACGGTCGCGGCGCGCCCCTGCAGCACCGTGCCGGGCCTGGCGCAGCCGCGCCAGGGTGGCCGGGGAAAGCGACTGCAGCGCGTGCCCGTGCAGGCTGCGCAGGGCGTCGTCGGAAGGCAGGGAGCGGTTCACGGGTCGATCTCCAGATGGTCCTGCAGCGCCTGTCGGGCGCGTGCCAGATGGGTTTTGACGGCACCTTCGCTGCAGCCCATGGCGCGCGCGGTGGTGGCGCCGTCCAGGTCCTGCAGCACGCGCAGGGTGAAGGCTTCGCGCTGGCGGGCGGGCAGGGTGCGCAGTGCCTGCACCAGCTGCTGGTACTGCTGGCGCTGCTCGTGCGCCTGCGCCGGGTCCGGGCCGGGGTCGGCCCAGTCGATCTCGCCGCCGTCGGCGTCCTGGTTGTCGCGCCAGAACGGCAGGCGGAAGCGGCGTCGCCGCTGCATGTCGATCACCCGCCGGCGCAGGATGCTCCAGAACAGCGGCGCCCACTCGGCGGCCGGCTTGTCGGCGTAGTCCAGCATGCGCATCAGCGCATCCTGCACGGCATCCAGCGCATCGTCGCGCTGGCGCAGGCCGGCTTCGGCGAAGCGGAACGCGCGCGGGCCGACGCCGGCCAGGAACGCCTCCAGCGACGCCGGCAAGGCCTCGCTGTCAGCGGTCGGGGGAAGAGGGCTGCTCACCAGCACAGGGTACGGTTCCTCGCTCACGGTCACCATCGACAACGCGTGAGCGCGCCCGTGGTTGACCGGGCCGCGCACCGGGTTCAGCCCGTGGTTATGATGGGGCGACGAAGACAGAGCGGGAGGCGTTGCCGATGAGTGACGGGTTCGTGGCGCTGTACATCTTCATGCTGGCCGCCATTGCCGGCCACGTGATCATTTCGCGGGTGCCGGTCATCCTGCATACCCCGCTGATGTCGGGTTCCAACTTCATCCACGGCATCGTGCTGATCGGCGCCATGGTGGTGCTGGGCCACGCACAGACACCGCTGGAAAAGGCGCTGGGCTTCCTGGCCGTGGTGCTGGGGGCGGGCAATGCCGCCGGTGGCTACGTGGTGACCGCGCGCATGCTGGAAATGTTCAAGCCCAGCGCGCCCAAGGCCGGCAAGGATGCAGCCAAGGAGCCGCAGGCGTGAACATCAGCACGGTTGAACTGCTCGATTGGCTGGTCAAGGCCAGTTACCTGGTGGCCGCCACCCTGTTCCTGCTCGGCCTGCAGCGCATGGCCTCGCCGCTCACCGCGCGCAGCGGCATCCGCTGGGCCGGGCTGGGCATGCTGCTGGCCACCGCGGCCACCTTCTTCCTGCCCGAACTGCACAACGTGCCGCTGATCCTGGTGGCGCTGCTGCTGGGCGCGGGCCTGGCGTGGTGGTCGGCCGGCAAGGTGGCCGTGACCGACATGCCGCAGATGGTGGCGCTGTACAACGGCATGGGCGGCGGTTCGGCGGCGGCCATCGGCGCGGTGGAATTGCTGCGCTACGCCTTCCTGGCCCACCGCGATACCCGCCACTGGAGCGCGCAGGCGCTGGCCGACCTGGCTGCGCGCCAGCCTTCGGCCACCGTGCTGCTGCTGGCGGTGGTCGGCGCGGCCATCGGTGCGGTGTCGCTGTCCGGTTCGGTCATCGCCTGGGCCAAGCTGGATGGCCGCCTGGACAAGCGGGTGACCTGGCCCGGCCAGCAGGTGCTGAACCTGCTGGTGGCGCTGGCCGTGGTGGTGCTGGGCATCATTGCCGCCAGCACGCTCAGCACCTGGGCCATCGTCGGCTTCTTCGTGCTGGCGCTGGCCCTGGGCGTGCTGATGACCTTACCGATCGGTGGCGCCGACATGCCGGTGGTCATCTCGCTGTACAACGCCTTCACCGGCCTGGCGGTGTCCTTCGAAGGCTATGTGCTG
Organism: Stenotrophomonas sp. ZAC14D2_NAIMI4_6; assembly: GCF_003086875.1. NCBI lineage: Bacteria > Pseudomonadati > Pseudomonadota > Gammaproteobacteria > Lysobacterales > Lysobacteraceae > Stenotrophomonas > Stenotrophomonas sp. ZAC14D2_NAIMI4_6. The sequence continues at coordinate 882,015 of NZ_CP025996.1, forward strand.
GGCAACGAGGCACTGATCATCGCCGGCATGATGGTCGGCGCGGCCGGCATCCTGCTGACCCGGCTGATGGCCAAGGCGATGAACCGGCCGATCCGCAACGTGCTGTTCTCCAACTTCGGCGGCGGTGCGGCGGGCGAAGCGCAGGCGATCAGCGGGTCGCAGAAGCCGATCGATGCGGCCGACGTGGCCGCGATGATGGCCTTCGCCGAACGCGCGGTGGTCGTGCCCGGCTACGGCATGGCCGTGGCCCAGGCCCAGCACAAGATCTGGGAACTGGCGCAGCGGCTGGGACAGCGCGGGGTGAAGGTGAAGTTCGCCATCCACCCGGTGGCGGGGCGCATGCCCGGGCACATGAACGTGCTGCTGGCCGAAGCCGGCGTGCCCTACGACCTGATCGCCGACATGGACGACATAAACCCCGAATTCGCCACCACCGACGTGGTGCTGGTGATCGGCGCCAACGACGTGGTCAACCCGGTGGCCCGCACCGACCCGGCCAGCCCGATCTACGGCATGCCGGTGCTGGACGTGGTGAACGCGCGCAACGTGGTGGTGATCAAGCGCGGCAAGGGCACCGGCTTTGCCGGCATTGAAAACGCCCTGTTCTATGCCGACAACACGCGCATGCTGTACGGCGATGGCGCCGAAGCCGCCGCCGCCTTGGTCAGCGAATTGAAGGCCCTCGACGGCGGCCATTGAGCGGAGGTTGCACCCGGTAGGTGCGGACCTTGGTCCGCACGCGCCTGGCGGGCAGCAGCCGGCACCCCCGCATCCACGCATGGCGTGGATCTACCCGGGTGTTCCCGGTAGGTGCGGACCTTGGTCCGCACGCTCCTGCCGCGCAGCCATCGGCGCGCTCAGCGCGCCAGCCAGGCGCCGACCACCACGCCCACTGCCAGCCAGATCCATTCCATCGCCCCGTTGGCCAGGTTGGTCAGGGTCCAGGCCAGGTGCGGGCCCATCCGCAGCGAGGCATCCATCGGGTTCAGCCCGATCGAGCCACCCATCCACGCACTGGCAATGCTCCAGTACGCCACTGCGCTCACCAGCAGCGTGCCCAGCACCACCAGGGCAATGCGCAGCCGGCCCGGGCCCAGCGTGCCCAGGCGCAGCATGAACACCAGTTCCAGCGCGGTCACCACCGCCATCCAGCCGACCTGGCGGCCGGTCATCAGGGCCAGCAGCACCCAGGCCATGGGAGCAACAAGCAGGCCCAGCAGCAGCATGAAGGGCCAAAGCCAGGTCACGGTCCTGGCACGTGTGGCATTGGAGGACATCGAAGCTTCCTGAAGGTCAGCCACAGGATACTGTGGTTTGCCGCAGCGCACCGGCGTCGGTGGGGCGGGCGGGGTAGAATGCAGGCTTGCGCGGCCCGGTCCGCGGCCCCATATCGATCCCCATGTATTCCCGTAGCAGCGAACCTGTCCACTTCGAACGCGACTGCGAGGCCGTGATGGTCCCGCAGGGCGACACCGTCACCCTGCCTGCCGGCAGCTATGGGTACATCACCCAGGCGCTGGGCGGCAGTTATTCGGTGTTTGTCGAAGGCAATCTGTTCCGCATCGCCGGCAAGGACGGCGACGCCATCGGCAAAGAGGCGCCGGCGCCGCTGGAGCTGCCCGACGACGCCACCGACGAGCAGGTCGAACAACTGGTGTGGCAGCAGCTGCGCACCTGCTTCGACCCGGAAATTCCGGTCAACATCGTCGAACTGGGCCTGGTCTACGAAGTGGAGATCAAGCACCTGGACGAAGGCCAGCGCGAGATCGACGTGAAGATGACGCTGACCGCGCCGGCCTGCGGCATGGGTGACATCCTGGTGGACGATGTGCGCAGCAAGCTCGAAATGATCCCGACGGTGGCCCAGGCCGACGTCGAGCTGGTGTTCGACCCGCCGTGGAACCAGCACATGATGTCCGAGGCTGCGCGGCTCGAAACCGGCATGCTTTGACCCACGGTCCCGCAACTGGCGGGGCCGGCATTACCCGCAACCAGAACAGGAATCCTCCGGTGTCCCAGTCCATCCCCAGCTTCGCCGTCACCCGTTCGGACCACCCGCGCAGCGCTGAAGAGCGCGCCCAGATCCTGGAGAAGCCGGGCTTCGGCCTGCACTTCACCGACCACATGGTGGAAGTGCGCTGGGACAAGGATGCCGGCTGGCACAACGCCAACGTGCGTGCCTACGGCCCGCTGCAGCTGGACCCGGCCGCCGCCGTGCTGCACTACGGCCAGGAAATCTTCGAAGGCATCAAGGCCTACCGCCATGCCGACGGTTCCATCTGGACCTTCCGCCCGGATGCCAACGGCCGTCGCCTGCAGCGCTCGGCCCAGCGCCTGGCGCTGCCGGAACTGCCGGTGGAGATCTTCGTTGAATCGCTGAAGCAGCTGATCGCGCTGGACAAGGACTGGGTGCCGTCGGCCGACGAATCCAGCCTGTACTTCCGTCCGTTCATGATCGGCGACGAAGCCTTCCTCGGCGTGCGCGGCGCGCACAAGGCCGGCTACTACGTCATCGCCAGCCCGGCCGGCCCGTACTTCGCCAAGGGCGTTGCCCCGGTCTCGATCTGGCTGTCCACCGAATACGCGCGTGCGGCCAAGGGCGGCACCGGTGCGGCCAAGTGCGGCGGCAACTACGCCGCTTCGCTGCTGCCGCAGCAGAAGGCGCAGGCGCAGGGCTGTTCGCAGGTGCTGTTCCTGGACCCGGTGGAAGGCAAGTACCTGGAAGAACTGGGCGGCATGAATGTCTTCCTGGTCTACAAGGACGGCACCCTGGTCACCCCGGAACTGTCCGGCAGCATCCTGGAAGGCATCACCCGCGAAAGCATCCTGCAGCTGGCGCGCGACCGTGGCATGAAGGTCGAAGAGCGCAAGGTCACCATCGATGAGTGGAAGCAGGGCGTGGCCTCGGGCGAGATCGCCGAAGTGTTCGCCTGCGGCACCGCCGCGGTGGTCACCCCGATCGGCCAGCTGAAGGGCGAAGGCTTCTCGGTGGGCGACATCAACGCACCGGCCGGCGAAGTCACCATGTCGCTGCGCCAGGAACTGACCGACATCCAGTACGGCCGCCTGCCGGACCGCCACAACTGGCTGGTCAAGCTGGGCTGATCGCCCTCAGCGCGTTTGTAGAGTCGAGCCATGCTCGACTGCTCTGTTGCCTGGTTTCCCAGCAAAGCCCGTCCTCGCGACGGGCTTTCTGCATTGTGGCGACCCATCCCGGCACCACAGGTGCCGATGTCGGCAAAGACATCCCGGGACAGCGAAAGTCCCAGTCATGTCCGTGCACGTGACGTGAAAGTTCCTTCACCTTCACAAACCCTCCACACGGAAAGTCTCAGAACAGACATTTCATGTTGCTGAAAAGACACTGAAAATCTTGTGGTGTCCGGATCGAGCCTTTAGCGTCATCTGACAGCGGATCGACAGGGGAATCCGCTGGCTCACCGGACGCCGAGCCGCGCCCTCGTTCCTTGCCAAGCGCTCGCGCCGGTGCTTCTGCCGATTCCGGCATTCACACCACTAGAAAGGGAAATTCCGATGTCCCAGGTTTCGCATCTGCGTGCGCGCAAGTCGTGGGTGGTTCTCAGTGCGTCTGTTGTCACCTCCCTGCTGCTGGCCGCCCCGGCCTTCGCCGGTGACGTCCAGCTCAGCGGCCTGCAGTCCGCCCCGACGCACCAGCGTTTCATCGTGAAGTACCGTGAAGGCAGTGCCCCGGTGGCCAACACCACCGCACTGGCCTCGTCCCTGAAGACCGCTGCGGCCGGTCTGTCCAGCAGCCAGGGCCGCGCCCTGGGCCTGCAGGAAGTCCGCAAGCTGGCCATCGGCCCGACCGTGGTCAAGACCGACCGCGCGCTGGACCAGGCCGAATCCGAGCTGCTGATGCGCAAGCTCGCCGCCGACCCGAACGTGGAATACGTGGAAGTCGACCAGATCATGCGGCCGACCCTGGTGCCCAACGACGCCCGCCTGAGCGAACAGTGGGGCTTCGGCACCTCCAACGCCTCGATCAATGTCCGCCCGGCCTGGGACAAGGCCACCGGCACCGGCGTGGTCGTGGCGGTGATCGACACCGGCATCACCAACCATCCGGATCTGAACGCCAACATCCTGCCCGGCTATGACTTCATCAGCGATGCCGCCATGGCCCGCGATGGCGGTGGCCGTGACAGCAACCCGAACGACGAAGGCGACTGGTACGCCGCCAACGAATGTGGCACCGGCTACCCGGCCTCCAACTCCAGCTGGCACGGTACCCACGTGGCCGGCACCATCGCTGCGGTGACCAACAACAGCACCGGCGTGGCCGGTACCGCCTTCAACGCCAAGGTCGTGCCGGTGCGCGTGCTGGGCAAGTGCGGCGGCTACACCTCCGACATCGCCGACGCGATCGTCTGGGCCTCCGGTGGCACCGTCAGCGGCGTGCCCGCCAACGCCAACCCGGCCGAAGTGATCAACATGTCGCTGGGTGGCAGCGGCAGCTGCTCCACCACCTACCAGAATGCAATCAACGGTGCGGTTGGCCGTGGCACCACCGTGGTGGTCGCCGCCGGCAACAGCAACACCAACGTGTCCTCGGCCGTGCCGGCCAACTGCCCGAACGTGATCGCGGTGGCCGCCACCACCTCGGCCGGCGCCCGCGCCAGCTTCTCCAACTACGGCACCGGCATCGACGTGTCGGCACCGGGTGCCAACATCCTGTCCACCCTCAACACCGGCACCACCGTGCCGGCCAGCGCCAGCTATGCCTCGTACAACGGCACCTCGATGGCGGCACCGCACGTGGCCGGCGTGGTCGCGCTGATGCAGTCGGTGGCACCGAGCCCGCTCAGCCCGGCGCAGGTGGAAAGCATCCTGAAGAGCACCGCGCGCGCGCTTCCGGGTGCCTGCTCCGGCGGTTGCGGTGCGGGCATCGTCGACGCCGATGCAGCGGTCACGGCCGCCATCAACGGCGGTGGTGGCACCACCCCGGAACCGGGTGGCACCGTGCTGCAGAACAATGTGCCGGTGACCGGCCTGGGCGCGTCCAGCGGCGCCTCGCTCAGCTACACCGTGCAGGTGCCGGCCGGCAGCAGCCAGCTGCGCGTGGCCATCAGCGGTGGCAGCGGTGATGCCGATCTGTACATCCGCCAGGGCAGCGCCCCGACCGATACCACCTACACCTGCCGCCCGTACCTGAGCGGCAACAACGAGACCTGCACCGTGAACAGCCCGGCCGCTGGGACCTGGCACGTGCGGGTGAAGGCCTACAGCACCTTCTCGGGCCTGACCCTCAACGCCCAGTACTGAGCCCAAGTCCCTCTCCAAGGGCACGCCCCGGCTTCGGCCGGGGTGTTTTTTTCATGGGCGGCGGCTGCATCAAAGCGTCGCCGTGCAAGGTACTTGCTCCTGCTGGCCGCACGCGGCGATCTGTCAGGAGGGGATCATCCCCTCAACCCAGCAGCAACCGAAACGCCGAATCCATCCGCGCGACAGCGCGCCGTGGAACCTCAGACCGATTCGAAGCGGTTGGCGGCCACGTTCTTGCGCACGTGCTGCGGATCGAAGATGCGCCCGTTCATGGCGATGTACACGCCCGACGGCAGCGACTGCACCGCGCCGATGGCACAGCCGATGTTGAATTCGGCATCCGAACCGCGGAAGCGCGCCGGGCTGAGCGCACCGGTCATCACGATGGTCTTGTCGGCGATGGTCGACAGCACCTTGCCGGTCTGCACCATCGAATCGGTGCCGTGGGTGACCAGCACGTGGCGGGTCGGCTGCGCGGCGATGGTGGCCCGGATCAGCTCACGGTCCTCATCGTTGATGTGCAGCGAATCCTTGCGCAGGATCGGAATCACATTGAAACGGAAGGTCACCCCCAGCTCGCGCAGGATCATGCCGATCTGCGGGTCGCCGATCTGGTAGTCCGACTTGTCGTCGAAGTAGATCTTGTCGATCGTGCCACCGGTGGTGACGACCAGGAGTTCTTCCATCATGTGCATGCGCGAAACCAGGACAGGTACAGCGGCGCGGGGCCGGGAACACAGATGATACGGCCCGGCGGGCGCAGCGTCAGCGCCGCTTGCTGAAGCGGGCCCGCAGGCCGGGCAGGCTGGCGGAGAAGATCACCAGCAGCGCCAGCGCCACTTCGATCAGGGCCAGCGCGCGGGTCTGCGGGTGGCTCCAGGCGCTCATCACGCCGTGGCTGAACCAGCCCAGCGCCAGCACCGAGGCCCAGAAGCCGGCCTTGCGCCAGCCCAGGCGCAGGGCGATGGCCAACGCCAGCGGTGGTGCGGTGAACACCAGCTGGGTCGCCAGCCAGTGCTTGTCATTGATGAACCAGCCCACGAACAGCGCGGCCAGGCCCAGCAGCGCCAGCAGCAGCACGGTATGGGGCGCGCGGTTCATCGGGCCAGGCGCTGCGCGATATCGGCCACGCGCCGGCCCAGCGCCCGCGCCAGCAGGGCTTCATCTTCGCTGGGCTGCGGGTCATCGGCGGCGCCGGCCACGTGGCTGGCACCGTAGGGCGTACCGCCACTGGTGGTGTGGCTCAGCGCCGGCTCGGTGAAGGGGATGCCCACGATCAGGCAGCCGTGGTGCAGCAGCGGCAGTTGCATCGACAGCAGGGTCGATTCCTGGCCGCCGTGCATCGACGCGGTGGAGGTAAACACCCCCGCCGGCTTGCCGGCCAGCGTGCCGTTCACCCATTCGGCGCCCAGCCCATCCAGGAAATGCTTGACCGGCGCGGCCATGTTGCCGAAGCGGGTGGGGCTGCCCAGCAGCACGCCCTGGCATTCGGCCAGGTCCTGCACGCTGACATACGGGGCGCCTTCATCGGGCACCGGGGGCTGCGCGGTCTGGGTCACGGCGGCCACCGGCGGCACCGTGCGCAGGCGCGCGCTCATGCCCGGCACTTCGCCGATACCGCGCGCGATCTGGCGCGCCAGCCGTGCCACCGAACCGCCGCGGCTGTAGTACAGCACCAGGATTTCGCCCATCGTGCCCAGGTCTCCTCATCGTGTGGACGCCAGTATGGCTATCCTGCACGCATTCCGCATCGGGTACCCTTGCGCCGATGGAACCTCTGGATACGCTCAACCTGTGGATGGAGCGCGCGCGGGATCGCGCACGGACCGCCAGCTTCGGCCGCTTCCTGTGGCGGCGCTTTCTCGACGACCGCCTGTTCCAGGCCGCCGCCGCGCTGGCCTACACCACCGTGTTCGCGCTGGTGCCGCTGGCAATTGTCGTATTCGGCGTGCTGTCGGCCTTCCCGGTCTTCGACCGCTGGAGCGACCAGCTCAGCGACTACGTGTTCTCCAACTTCGTGCCCAGCGCCGCGCGTGCGGCCGAAGGCTATCTGCGGCAGTTCTCGGCCAGTGCCGGCCAGCTCACCGCTGCCGGCTTCATCGCCCTGGTGGTGTCGCTGCTGATCACGCTCAACAGCGTGGAAGAAACCTTCAACCAGATCTGGCGGGTCGGCTCGACCCGGCCCAAGCTCACCCGCTTCCTGGTGTACTGGACCGTGCTGACCCTGGGCGCGATGCTGGCGGCAGCGTCGCTGGCGGTGTCGGCGCGGGTGCTGGCGCTGCCGCTGTTCGGCACCCAGGAAGGGCGCTGGCTGGCCGATCTGGGCCTGCGGCTGGCGCCGGTACTGATCGAATTCATCTGCATCATGCTGGTCTACCGCGTGGTGCCGCACCACACGGTGAAGTGGCGCCACGCGATTCCCGGCGCCGTGCTGGCCGCGGTGATGCTGGAACTGGTGAAGTGGGGCATCGGTGCCTACCTGGGCAGTTTCCAGTCGTACCAGAAGCTGTATGGCACCGTGGCCTTCGTGCCGATCCTGCTGCTGTGGATCTACCTGTGCTGGGTGGCCGTGCTGCTGGGCGCTTCGCTGGCCTCGTCCATGGCCGCCTTCCGCTACCAGCCGGTGGAACTGCGGTTGCCGCAGGGCTACGAGTTCTATGGCCTGCTGCGCCTGCTCGGCCGCTTCCATTACGCGCGCGCCGCCGGCAAGGGGCTGGATGACGATGAAATCCTGCGCATGGAGCCGATGCTGACCGACTCGCTGCTGCAGGACCTGGTCTGCAACCTGCAGGACATCGGCCTGCTGCGCCGCGATGAGCGTGGCGAGTGGCTGCTGGCGCGTGACCTGGAACAGGTCAGCCTGGCCGATCTGTACGAATGCACCCAACTGCGCATTCCGGTGGCCGAGCAGCACCTGCCTTACCGCGACGACAGTCTGGGCCAGGCCGCGCTGGCGGCGCTGGACGAACTTCGCCTGCCGCTGCGCGAGCGCTTGAAGCGGCGCGTCAGCGATATCTATTCCGCTCCCGGAGACACCCCATGATGCACAAGACCCCGTTGTTGCTGGCCCTGCTGCTGGCCCTGGCGGCCTGCAAGCCGGCACAGGAACCGGCGCCCTCCAGCAGCGCGCCGCCGGCGCAGGCGCCCACCCCGGCCGCACCGGCGCCGGTTGAAGAGACCCCGGCCGAGCGCACCACGGCCGAATTTCCCACCCTGAAGATGAAGGCGGTGGACGGCAGCGACTACGACCTGGCCGCCCATCGCGGCAAGTGGGTGGTGGTGAACTTCTGGGCGACCTGGTGTGCGCCCTGCCGCAAGGAAATGCCGGAGCTGTCAGCGCTCCACGCCATGCGCAACAACATCGAAGTGGTGGGGTTGGCCTACGAAGAAATCGAAGTGCCGGAGATGCAGGCGTTCCTGGGCAAGCATCCGGTGACCTATCCGATCGTGGTGGTCGATCCCTTCGACCCGCCCGCCGATTTCGCCATTCCGCGCGGGCTGCCGCTCACCCACCTGATCGCCCCCGATGGCAAGCTCGCGCACACCTTCCTGGGCCCGGTCACCGCCGCCGACATCGAACAGCAGATCGCCGCAGCCCGGTAGAGTCGACCGTTGGTCGACTGAAGATACGGCGGGGTCGGATCATCCACGCACGGCGTGGATCTACCGATCCTCAACCGGGAACTCTTCGATCGGCTTCAGCACGTCGTAGTGCTCGCGGTGCAGCTTGCCTTTCAGCGCCGGCAGTTCCGGCAGTGGTGCATCCACCCGCGTGTCCGGCAGCCGGTCCAGCAGGTTGCGCACCAGGGTCAACCGCCCCAGCCGCTGGTCGTTGAAATCCACCAGGGTCCACGGCGCCTGCTCGCGGTGCGTCGCCCGCAGCATCGCCTCGCGCGCCTCGGTATACGCGCTGTACTTGCTGCGCGATTTCAGATCCACCGGTGACAGCTTCCAGCCCTTCAGCGGATCCACGTGCCGCTCGGCGAAGCGCTTTTCCTGCTGGGCCTGGTCCACGCACAGCCAGTACTTGAACAGCAGGATGCCTTCATCCACCAGCAACTGCTCGAACACCGGTGCCTGGCGCAGGAAGCGCTGGTACTCGCTCTCGCTGCAGTAGCCCATCACCCGTTCCACGCCAGCACGGTTGTACCAGCTGCGGTCCATCAGCACGATCTCGCCTGCGGCAGGAAGATGGCTGGCGTAACGCTGGAAATACCACTGGGTGGCTTCGCGGTCGGTCGGCTTGGGCAGGGCCACCACCCGGCACTGGCGGGGGTTCAGGTGCTGGCTGATCGCCTGGATCGCCCCCCCCTTGCCGGCGGTATCGCGGCCCTCGAACAGCACCAGCAGGCGCTGCCCCGTGTGCTGTACCCAGCGCGCCATCGCCGTCAGTTCCAGCTGCAGCGGCTGCAGCAGTGCGTCGTAGTCCTTGCGTTTCAGCTTGCCCATGGGTGCACCACGCGGGAAGGAAACCCGAGCCTAGCGCAGCCGATGTCGACGCCGGGGTAGAGTCGACCGTTGGTCGACTAACGCGCGCAGCGCGGGCTGTTCCTGGGCCCCTGCGAAGGGCAGTCGACCAACGGTCGACTCTACCCAGCCACGCCTGTCCAGCCGTGCTCACGCGCCAGCGCCTGCAACAACGCGGACAGATCCAACGCAAACCCGGCCATGTCGAACACGCCGCTGCGCTCGCGCGCCTGCGCCAGCTGCGCGCGCAGCGCCGACAGGGCCGACGGGTCGTTGCCCAGCGCGCTGGCGGTCGCCACGAAGGCGGCATCGTCGGCCACGTTCATGGCCTGCAGGCCCAGGTGATGGTTCAGGCTGCCGGCCACGCGTGCGGCGAAGGTCTCGCCCGGGCAGGTCAGCACCGGACAACCGGCCCACAACGCATCTGATGCAGTGGTGTGTGCGTTGTAGGGATGGGTGTCCAGAAACAGGTCGGCCAGGGCGTAGCGCGCCAGGTACTGGGGATGGGCGAGCTTGGCCATGAACACCAGTCGCGACGGGTCCACGCCCGCGGCACGTGCGGCATCGCGCAGGCGCGCATCGGCCTTGCCTGGCCCGGACAGCAGCCACAGCACGCTGCCCGGTACCGCCTGCAACACGGCAAAGGCGCGCGCCATGCTGCGCGGATTGAGCTTGTAACTGTTGTTGAAGCAGCAGAACACCACGCCCTGTGCGGGCAGGCCGCAGTCGGCGCGGCTGGGCGCCGGTTCCACAACGCGGGTGTTGTCCGAGGGCTGGAACGCGCGCGGCAGGCGCAGCACGCGTTCGCTGTAATGCGGTTCCAGCGCAGCGGGCAGGGCGAAGCCATCGGCTACCACGGCATCCAGCCACGCTGCACCGGACGTGCCTGGATACGCCAGCCAGTTCAGCTGCAGTGGGGCAGGGCGCATGGCCAGCACTTCCGGCGTGCCGCCGCCGCCCCAGCCGCGCAGGTCGAACAGCAGGTCGATGCCCAGCGCGCGGATGCGTGCGGCGGTCTCGGCGTGGCGCAGCCCGGCCACGTCATGCAGCGTGGTGGCCGCCTGCAGGCGCTGGCGGATGCGGCTGCCATCGTCGCGGTTCAGGGCAAACAGATGCAGCTGCAGTGCCGGATTGGCCCGCAGCTGCTCGAACAGCGCCACCGTCAGCAGACCGGTCGGATGCGCACCGAAGCCGTTGGAAAGAAAACCCACGCGTAGCGGTCCGCGCTGCCGCACCTGCGCCGGCGGCAGCGGCCGTACCGAGGCAGCCACGGCCGTGGCCCGGCTGCGCGCGCAGGCCAGCTGTTCGGCCGCGCTGGCGTCTTCGCTCAGGAAAGCAAACGGTTCAACCACGCCCTGGCCAGAGGCCACCGCACGGCGGACCTGCGCGGCCAGCGCATCCAGATCGCGCCAATCGCACAGGCGGCGCTGCCAAGCCAGGCGCTGGGCGGCAATGTAAGGCTCGCCCGGCATCAGGGTGTGCGCGCGCCGATAGGCCTCGGCGGCGCCTTCGGCATCATTGGCATCTTCCAGCGCATGGCCCAGCCACAGGGCAATGCCCGGATGCTGCGGCGCCAGCGTGGATGCCTGGCGCAGCAGGGTGGCTGCATCGGCATGGGCGCCGGCCATCCAGGCCACGCGGCCCAGCCGTGCCAGCGCTTCGGGGTGGTCGGGGCGCAGCTGCAGTGCGCGCCGCGCGGCGTGTTCGCCGGCAGCGATGTCGCCCGCTTCCAGTTCCACGTCGGCCAACATCACCCAGGCAACGAAATCGCCCGGCTGGCGGGCCAGCGCCTGCTGCAGTTGCTGCCGTTGCTGCCAGGCCGACACCGTGCTCAGCCCGCCGAAAGCTGGGCCAGCGCGTCCACCTGGTGCTCGTGGCTCAGGCGCTGCAGCAGCGGGTCCAGATCGCCCGCCAGCACATTGGGCAGGTCGTACAGGGTCAGCCCTTCCACGCGATGGTCGGTGATCCGGCCCTGCGGGAAGTTGTAGGTGCGGATGCGCTGGCTGCGATCGCCGCTGCCCACCTGCAAGCGGCGTGATTCGGCCTGCGCGGCATCCTGGCGCTGGCGTTCGGCATCCAGCAGCTGTGCCTTCAGGCGCTTCATCGCCTTGTCCCGGTTGGCGTGCTGGCTGCGCTCGGTCTGGCATTCCACCACCACGCCGGTCGGCACGTGGGTGATGCGGATGGCCGATTCGGTCTTGTTCACGTGCTGGCCGCCGGCACCGGACGAACGGAACGTATCGACCTTCAGGTCGGCGGGGTTGATGACGATCTCATCCACCTCGTCCGCTTCGGGAATGATCGCCACCGTGGCCGCGGAGGTATGGATGCGGCCCTGCGATTCGGTGGCCGGCACGCGCTGCACGCGGTGCGTGCCCGATTCGAACTTCAGGCGCGAGAACGCACCGCGGCCGACCACACGGGCCACCACTTCCTTATAGCCGCCATGTTCGCCGGGGCTGTCCGATTCGATCTCGACCTTCCAGCCCTGGCGCTCTGCATAGCGGGCGTACATGCGGAACAGGTCGCCGGCGAAGATTGCCGCTTCGTCGCCGCCGGTGCCAGCGCGCACTTCCAGGAACAGGTTGCCGTCGTCGCGCGGGTCGCGCGGCACCAGCAGCAGCGCCAGTTCCTGCTCCAGTTCCTGCAGGCGGGCCTGGGCAGCGGCGATCTCTTCGTCGGCCAGCTCGCGCAGGTCCGGATCGGCGCGCATGCCCTCGGCGGCCGTCAGGTCGGCCTTGGCGCGGGCTTCTTCGGCCAGCGCGGTGGCGATCGGTTCCAGTTGGGCGAATTCGCGCGAAAGATCGCGGAAACGGGCATTGTCGGCGACCACGTCGGGTTCGGCGAGCAGGCGTTCCAGTTCTTCGCGGCGCTCGGCCAGCGCTTCCAGCTTACGGCGCAGGGTCGGCGTCATCGGGTCTCACGGGGGGATGGTGGTAGCCCGGCGTTGCCGGGAACAGGCGCTGCGCGGCGCGGGTCAGCTCGGCATCGCCGCTGAGTGCGGCCGCGCGCAGGGCCGCTGTGGGTGGGTGCAGCAGGCGGTTGGTCAGGCCATGGGCCAGCAGTTCCAGGACTTCATCGGCCGACTTGCCGTTGGCCAGCTGCTGGCGCGCACGCTCCAGCAGTTCGGCGCGGGTGGCTTCGCCGAACGCGCGCAGCTGCCGCAGCGGCGCCTGGTGGGCGCTGGCCTGCAGGGTTTCCACATAGCGCGATACCTGCAGGTCGATGATCGCCTCGGCCTCGGCGGCGGCCTCGCGGCGCCCGCGGCGGTTGTCTTCCACCGCACGCTCAAGATCGTCCACCGTGTACAGGAAGGCGTCGTTCAGCGTGGCGACATCGGCTTCGATGTCGCGTGGCACGGCCAGGTCGAACAGCAGCATCGGCTTGTGCCGGCGCGCGCGCAGGGCATTGGCCACGGCAGCGCGGTGGATCACCGGCTCACGCGCGGCGGTGGCCGAGAACACCACGTCGGCCTCGGCCAGGTGGCGCTCCAGCTCGGTCAGCGGCAGGGCCACACCGCCGTGGCGGCTGGCCAGTTCCTGGGCATGGGCCAGGGTGCGGTTGGCAATCAGCAGGCGCCTCACCTTGCCTTCGCTCAGGTGGCGGGCGGCCAGTTCGATGGTTTCGCCCGCGCCGACCAGCAGCACGGTGGATTCATCCAGGCGCGCGAACGCGTTCTGCGCCAGGCGTACCGCCGCCGAGGCCACCGACACCGGGTTGGCGCCGACCTGGGTATCGGTACGGGCGCGCTTGGCCACCGAGAAGGTCTGCTGGAACAACCGGTCCAGGCGTTGGCCCAGCAGGCCGTGATCGCGGGCGGTGGACCAGGCGTCCTTCACCTGGCCCAGGATCTGTGGTTCACCCAGCACCATGGAATCCAGCCCGGTGGCGACCCGGAACAGATGGCGCACGGCATCGGCGTCGGCATGCTGGTACAGGTAGCCCTGCAGATCGCCGGCCTGCTGCTGCAGCCAGTGGTCCAGCGCCTGCGCCGAATCGGCTACCGCGTACAGTTCAGTGCGGTTGCAGGTGGACAGCAGCACCGCCTCGGCGATCTGCGGGGTATCGCGCAGCGAACCGAGCGCGCGCGGCAGCGCCTCACCGGCGAAGGCTGCGCGTTCGCGCAGTTCCACCGGTGCGGTCTGGTGATTCAGTCCGAGCACCCACAGGGTCATTGTTCAGTTGCTTGCGATAAGCTGCTGGCCATTGGACGACATTTTAAGGCCCCGATGCCGACGATGCCCGCATTGATTCGCATCCCCAGTGTTCTGCTGCTGTCCCTGGCCTGTGCCCAGGCGGTGTCGGCAGCGCCGGCCAAGGCCCCCACACGGGCCCCGGCCGCCGAAGCACTGGCCCTGGAACCGGTGATCGCCGGCGAATTCGCCCTGCAGGCCGGCAAGCTGGCCGAGGCCGCGCGCTGGTACCTGCAGGCGGCCCAGCAGACCGACGGCGACGCTGGCCTGGCCGAGCGTGCCACCCGTATTGCCATGCTGGCCAACGAGGATGCCAATGCCGCAAAGGCGCTGGCCCTGTGGCAGCAGCGTGCCCCGGCCTCCCTGCCGATGCGCAGCGCCGCGGCCGCCCTGGCCATGCGCCAGGGCAACGTGAAGACGGCCCGCAGCGAACTGCAGTCACTGCTGCAGGACAGCGACGAGCAGGGCTGGAAGTTCGCCCTGGCCGCCCTGATCGGCGGCGGGCGCGATCCGGCGGTACCGGCGCAGGTGCTGGGCGAACTGGTCGATGCCAATGCCATTCCGGCCAGGATCGAGGCCTGGCAGGAGTTCGGGCGGCTGGCCCTGCGCATGGAAAAGCCGGAGCTGGCGCAGCGCATGATTGACGAAGTTGTGCGCCGCTTCCCGCAGGAACCGCGGGTGGCGCTGCTGCGCGCCAGCCAGTTGCAGCAGGCCGGGCAGACCGGGCAGGCGCTGACGCTGCTGCAGGGCGTGGAGCCGCAGACCCGCCGGGATCCAGACCTGCGCAACGCCGTGGCCATTGCCTATGACAGCCTGGGCCAGCCGGCCGCGGCCGAACGCGTGCTGGCATACGGCCCGCAGGACGTGCAGACCTGGGGCATGCGCGCATCGCTGCTGGCCAAGCAGGGCGACAAGGCGGCGCTGGGCAATCTGTACAACGAATTGTCGCGCCAGGCGGCCAAGCCCGATCCGGCGCAGCGCCTGCTGCTGGGCAAGATCGCCGAGTACCTGCAGCGTTATGCCGAGGCGGTGAACTGGTACCACAGCGTGCCCGGCGGTGAAGAACTGAGCGAGGCGCGCCTGCGTGCGGCCAACGCGCAGGGCCTGGCCGGTCGCCAGGACCTGGCCCTGCAGGAAGTGCACGCCATCCAGTCCGATGCGACGGTGGACGATGACGTGCGCCGCGATGCCTATCTGCTGGAAGCCGAACTGCGCCAGCGCGCCGACGATCTGCCCGGTGAACTGGATGCCCTGGCGCGTGGCCTGGCCGCCTATCCGGATGAGAACGCGCTGCTGTACGCGCGCGCCCTGGCCTGGGAACGCCGCGACGATATCGCCCGTGCCGAGGCCGACCTGCGCAAGATCCTGGTGACCGAGCCGGAAAACGTGCCGGCGCTGAATGCACTGGGCTACACCCTGGCCGACCGTACCGGGCGTTACCAGGAGGCCTTGGAGTTGATCGACCGTGCGCGCGTGGCCGAACCGGACAACGCCGCCATCGTCGACAGCTACGGCTGGGTGCTCTACCGCCTGGGGCGCAACGAAGAGGCGCTGGTGCAGCTGCGCCGCGCCTGGACCCTGGCCAAGGACCCGGAAATCGCCGCCCACGTGGGCGAAGTGCTGTGGGTGCTCGGCAAGCATGACGAGGCCCGCCACTTCTTCGACGAAGCGGCCAAGCTGGACCCCGAGAACCGCGCGCTGCTGCGCGCCCGCGAGAAATTCAATCCATGAGTGTTTCCACGTTCCGCCCGCTGCTGCTGGCGGCGATGACCCTGGCGGTCAGTGCCTGCACCAGCGTCGGCACCCAGAAGACCCCGGCGCCGGAAGTCGTCTACACCGTTTCGCCGGCCGCCGAGCGCGCCGAAGAGGCGCGCGTGCAGGCGCTGCGTGCGCAGCCGGATTACGCCTTCCAGGGCCGGGTCGCGGTCAGCAAGGGCAAGAACGGCGGCAGTGGCCGCATCGACTGGGTGCAGCAGGGCAGCGAGTACCGCGTGCAGCTGAGCGCGCCGGTCACCCGCCAGAGCTGGACCCTGCAGGGCGACGCAGTGCAGGGTGGGGCGCGGCTGGAAGGGCTGGGCGACGGCCCGCGCACAGGCGACGACGCGCGCCTGTTGCTGCTCGATGCCACCGGCTGGGACATCCCGGTCAGTGAACTGTCCGACTGGACCCGCGGCCTGGTGCTGCGCGGCAGCGGTGAAAGTGCCGTGGAGCGTGATGCCGAGGGCCGCCCGCGGCGCATGCAGCAGGCCGGCTGGCTGATCCAGTACCTGGATTGGTATCCGGCGCAGGACGGACGTCCGGCCCTGCCGCGGCGGATCGAGGCCAGCCGCGAGGACGCCAAGGTACGCCTGCTGGTGGACCAGTGGGGCGCCGACGCCCCATGACTGCGCAGATTGACGCCGACGGCTGGTCCTGGTGGCCGGCCCCGGCCAAGCTGAACCTGTTCCTGCATATCACCGGCCGCCGCGCCGACGGCTACCACGAACTGCAGACCGTGTTCCGGCTGCTGGACTGGGGCGATCGTATCGGCCTGCGCCTGCGTGAAGACGGTCAGGTGCGCCGCGAAGGTGACGGCCTGGCCGGCGTGGCGGAAGACCAGGACTTGGCCGTGCGGGCAGCGCGGTTGCTCAAAAAAGAGGCCAATATCACCCAAGGTGCGGACATCATCGTCGAAAAGCATGTGCCTGCGGGTGGCGGCTTCGGCGGTGGCTCGTCCGATGCAGCCACCGTGCTGGTGGTGCTGAACCGGCTCTGGCAGGCCGGCCTGGACGAAGATGCGCTGGCTGAACTGGGCCTGCATCTGGGGGCCGACGTGCCGGTGTTCGTGCGCGGCCGCAATGCCTGGGCCGAAGGGGTGGGCGAGCGCCTGCAGCCGATCGCGCTGCCTGCGGCCTGGTATGTGATCGCCGAACCGGGCGTTCACGTGCCCACCCCGGCCCTGTTCGCTGACCCGGATTTGACGCGCGACAGCCCAGTTGCGAAAATAGAGGACTTCGCTTCCGGCGCTCTGGTCGGAAACGTGTTCGAGCCGGTGCTGCGCCGTCGCGAGCCTGCCGTCGAGGCGGTGCTTGCCGCGTTGAGCCGCATAGGCCGGGCACGTTTGACCGGGTCCGGAAGTGGTTGTTTCGTCGAGTTCGATTCGCAGGCTGCCGCAGAGCAGGGACGAGCGAAATTGCCGAAGGAGTTGCGGGCAAGGGTGGCAGCGGGCGTCATGCGTTCGCCACTGCTGGAAGCACTCGAGCAACACTGATTCATCACTGCAGGGGCGTCGCCAAGAGGCCCAAGGCACCAGGTTTTGATCCTGGCATTCGTAGGTTCGAATCCTACCGCCCCTGCCAATTGCGGCTGTGTCCGCGCCTTCCAGCGCATCGACCGCGCGGGACGTGGAAACAGCCGCGGTGTTGTCAGCAGCAAGGGCCCAACGGTCCTTGCCGCTACCGGATCCCCGCCACTCGTCCCCGCCCGAGACAATCATGATGCAAGAGTCCCCGAACCTGCTGGTATTTTCCGGCAACGCCAACAAACGTCTGGCGCAGAACATCTGCAAGGAACTGGGGGTTCGCCCGGGCAAGGCGCTGGTCTCGCACTTCTCCGATGGTGAAGTGCAGGTGGAAATCGAAGAGAACGTGCGCAAGCAGGACGTCTTCGTGATCCAGCCGACCAGCGCGCCGAGCGCGGAAAACCTGATGGAACTGCTGGTGCTGATCGACGCGCTCAAGCGCGCATCGGTGAACAGCGTGACCGCCGTGGTGCCGTACTTCGGTTACTCGCGCCAGGATCGCCGCATGCGCTCCTCGCGCGTGCCGATCACCGCCAAGCTGGCGGCGAAGATGTTCAGCACCGCTGGCGCTGATCGCGTGCTGACCGTCGACCTGCACGCCGACCAGATCCAGGGCTTCTTCGATATCCCGGTGGACAACGTGTATGCGTCCCCGTTGCTGCTGGCCGACATCTGGCGCGCCTACGGCACCGAGAACCTGATCGTCGTTTCGCCGGACGTGGGCGGCGTGGTCCGCGCCCGCGCCGTGGCCAAGCGCCTGGATGATGCCGACCTGGCCATCATCGACAAGCGCCGCCCGCGCGCCAACGTCTCCACCGTGATGAACATCATCGGTGACGTCGAAGGCAAGACCTGCGTGATGGTCGATGACATCGTCGATACCGCCGGCACCCTGTGCGCTGCTGCCGCTGCCCTGAAGGCGCGCGGTGCGCTGAAGGTCGCCGCGTACTGCACCCACGCGGTGCTGTCGGGCCCGGCGGTGGACAACATCACCAACTCGCAGCTGGACGAACTGGTGGTGACCGACACCATCCCGCTGAAGGACGCCGCGCGCGTGTGCAGCAAGATCCGCCAGCTCAGCGTGGCGGAAATGCTGGCCGAAACGATGCGCCGCATCGCCTTCGGTGAGTCGGTCAGCTCGCTGTACGTCGATTGAGAATCCGCCCCTGCCGGCAACGGCGGGGGCATGCCCGGATGCTTCTGGTCGCGGAAGCATCTTCAAACCGCCTCGCCGCACGGCAAGGCAACAACCTGAGTAGTCGAAAATGTCGAAGACCCATGAAATCAAGGTCACCAAGCGTGAACTGCAGCGTAAGGGTGCGAGCCGCCGCCTGCGTCACGCTGGTGTGATCCCGGCCATCGTGTACGGCGGCAACGCCGAGCCGGTGGCCATCAGCCTGGACCACAACGAAATCTGGCTGGCCCAGCAGAACGAGTGGTTCTATGCCTCCATCCTGGACCTGAACCTGGACGGCCAGGTGCAGAAGGTGCTGCTGCGTGACATGCAGCGCCACCCGTACAAGCAGCTGATCATGCACCTGGACTTCCAGCGCGTGAACGAGAACGAAGCCCTGACCGCTTCGGTGCCGCTGCACTTCATCAACGAAGACACCTCGCCGGCTGGCAAGGCTGCCGACGTCGTGGTCACCCACGAACTGAAGGAAGTGACCATCACCTGCCTGCCGAAGGACCTCCCGGAGTCGATCGAAGTCGACCTGGGCGGCCTGAACGCCGGTGACGTGGTGTACCTGTCCAACATCAAGCTGCCGAAGGGCGTGGAAATCCCGGCCCTGGCGCTGGGCAAGGACCACGACGACGCCATCGTCACCGCCAAGACCGGCAAGGTCGACGCGGCCGACGAAGAAGCTCCGGCTGCCGAGTAATACCCAAGCGGTGCCTGCCTTCGGGCAGGCACCGTGCTGGAAGGAACCATGGCAGGATTGCGACTGATCGTCGGTCTGGGCAACCCCGGATCGGAACACGCCCGGACCCGGCACAATGCCGGGTTTCATTTCGTTGAGGCCCTGGCTGAAAAAGCCGGTGCGCGCTGGAACGTGGACAGCAAGCTGTTTGGCGAGACCGCCAAGGTCGAGATCGCCGGGCAGACGGTCTGGCTGCTGAAGCCGGCCACCTTCATGAACCTCAGCGGCAAGTCGGTGACCGCCGCACAGCGGTTCTGGAAGATCGAACCGGAAGAAACCCTGCTGGCCCACGATGAGCTGGACCTGCCGCCGGGTGCGGTACGGCTGAAGTTCGACGGCGGCCACGGCGGCCAGAACGGCCTGCGCGACACCATGCGCCTGCTCGGCCACGGCAAGTTCCACCGCCTGCGCGTGGGCATCGGCCACCCCGGCCACAAGGATCGCGTGGTGGGCTGGGTGCTCGGTCGCCCGAGCAAAGACGACGACGTCCTGATTGCCCGTGCCATCGACGATGCCATCGACGTGCTGCCGCTGGCGGTACAAGGCGATTTCAACGAAGCGATGAAGCGCCTGCACACCCCGAAATAGCGCTTCTGGTAGGTGCCAACCTTGGTTGGCACACAATCAACCAGACCGGTAGGTGCCAACCTTGGTTGGCACACAATGATCGACACCGAGATGGATTGGCCAAGCAGCGCGCGCGCTGTTTCACCAATCACTTTCACCCCAGAGAGCTGTCACCCATGGGTATCAAATGCGGCATCGTCGGCCTGCCCAACGTCGGCAAGTCGACCCTGTTCAACGCGCTGACCAAGGCGGGCATCGCCGCGGCGAACTTCCCGTTCTGCACCATCGAACCGAACGTCGGCATCGTGCCGGTGCCGGACCCGCGCCTGGGCGAACTGGCCGGCATCATCAATCCGCAGAAGGTCATTCCGACCGCCGTGGAATTCGTCGACATCGCCGGCCTGGTCGCCGGTGCCGCCAGCGGTGAAGGCCTGGGCAACAAGTTCCTGGCCCACATCCGCGAAGTTGATGCGATCACCCACGTGGTGCGCTGCTTCGAGAACGCCGACGTCATCCACGTCAACAACAAGGTCGACCCGATCTCGGACATCGAAACCATCGATACCGAACTGGCGCTGGCCGACCTGGACAGCGTCGAGAAGGCCCTGAACCGCGCCGAGCGCGCCGCCAAGGGTGGCGACAAGGAAGCGGCCGCGCGCAAGCCGGTGCTGGCCAAGCTGCAGGCTGCCCTGTCCGACGGCAAGTCCGGCCGTTCGGTCGGCCTGGACGAGGAAGAGAAGGCGCTGGTCCGTGACCTGTTCCTGCTGACCCTCAAGCCGGTGATGTACATCGCCAACGTGCTGGAAGACGGTTTCGAGAACAACCCGCACCTGGACGCCGTGCGCGCCCACGCCGCCGCCGAAGGCGCGCAGGTGGTGCCGGTGTCGGCCGCGATCGAAGAAGAGCTGTCCCAGCTCGACGACGAAGACCGCGACACCTTCCTGGCCGACCTGGGCCTGAGCGAGCCGGGCCTGAACCGCGTGATCAACGCGGCCTACAGCCTGCTGGGCCTGCAGACCTACTTCACCGCTGGCGTGAAGGAAGTCCGCGCATGGACCGTGCGCAAGGGCGCCACCGCCCCGCAGGCTGCCGCCGTCATCCACACCGACTTCGAGAAGGGCTTCATCCGCGCCGAAACCATCGCGTATGACGACTTCATCAAGTACAAGGGCGAAGCCGGCGCCAAGGAAGCCGGTCGCCTGCGCCTGGAAGGCAAGGAATACCGCGTGCAGGAAGGCGACGTGCTGCACTTCCGCTTCAACGTCTGATCCTGCCGCAACGGATCGACCCCGAACGCCCCGCCCTGTGCGGGGCGTTCGCGTTTCTGGCGCCGCGGCGATGGCTGGTGAAAAAACAACCACGCACTGAAACGCTTGCCGTGCGTGGCTCTCAGCCACTTGTCCACACCAAACCCCCACCACTTTCCACGCGCGGTGTGGAAAACCATGGGGTGCCCGCCAGGTAGGTGCCAACCTTGGTTGGCACAGCACGCCGTGGATAAATTTTCACCACGCCCCGAAGCGCCTGCGCCGCAACGCTCGCACCCACTTGTCCACACCAAGTTCCCATCGCTCTCCACGTGCCGTGTGGAAAACAATCCTGGATGTGGACAAAAAAAAGCCACCCCTAAAAACGCTTGTACGGCAATGCTCGCACCCACTTGTCCACACCAAGTTCCCATCGCTTTCCACGCGTGGTGTGGAAAACCCTGGCGGCGCGCTCTGGTAGTCGCCCACCTTGGTGGGCGCGCGGCAGGTCCATGCCCACCAAGGTGGGCATCTACCAAAGCCCGGTTCCCCTCGCATCCTGTGCTCTGGTAGTCGCCCACCTTGGTGGGCGCGCGGCAGGTCCATGCCCACCAAGGTGGGCATCTACCAAGGCCCGGTTCCCCGCGCATCCTGTGCTCTGGTAGTCGCCCACCTTGGTGGGCGCGCGGCAGGTCCATGCCCACCAAGGTGGGCATCTACCAAGGCCCGGTTCCCCGCGCATCCTGTGCTCTGGTAGTCGCCCACCTTGGTGGGCGCGCGGCAGGTCCATGCCCACCAAGGTGGGCATCTACCAAAGCCCGGTTCCCCTCGCATCCTGTGCTCTGGTAGTCGCCCACCTTGGTGGGCGCGCGGCAGGCCCATGCCCACCAAGGTGGGCATCTACCAAAGCCCGGTTCCCGTCGCATCCTGTGCTCTGGTAGTCGCCCACCTTGGTGGGCGCGCGGCAAATCCATGCCCACCAAGGTGGGCATCTACCAAGGCCCGGTTCCCCTCGCATCCTGTGCTCTGGTAGTCGCCCACCTTGGTGGGCGCGCGGCAAGTCCATGCCCACCAAGGTGGGCATCTACCAAAGCCCGGTTTCCCTCGCATCCTGTGCTCTGGTAGTCGCCCACCTTGGTGGCCGCGCGGCAAATCCATGCCCACCAAGGTGGGCATCTACCAAAGCCCGGTTCCCAAACGAACAAGGCCCGCCAATGGCGGGCCCTGTTCTCCACAGCCTGCGCTGCAGTGCGCCTTACAGCGCGCTGCCACCAAACTTGTGGGTGTACTGCAGGTTGATCGTGCGCCCCACCGTGTCGAACCAGGAAACGTCGTAGTAGGGGTACGCCGTGTACGAGGCGTCCTTCGGCGGCATCTTGTTGAACACGTTCACCACCGACAGCGACAGCCGCGCGTGGTCGTCGAAGCGGTACTGCACCGACGCGTTGTAGCGGTAGGTCGCCTTGATGTACGGGCTGTCCCCGCTGTCCCAGTCGAACACCTGGTCGTAGCTGTCCGAGGTCGGCAGCTTGCCCAGGCGCGAACCGTACACCGTGGCCGACCACGCCGCCTTCTCCCAGGTCACGCTCAGGCTGGTCTTGGTGCGCGGAATGTCGAAGCCACTGTTCACCGCGAACTGGTCTTCCACCGGATCGCCCGGGAACTGCTGGAAGTCGTGCTTCTTCACCCAGGTGTGGTTGCCGTTGAAGGAGAACTCGCCGATGCCGGTCTGCACGCGCCAGCGCAGGCCCACGTCCACACCCTGGGTGCGCTCGCGGGCGATGTTCACCGGGTTCACGTGCACGCCGTACAGGCGGCCGTCGTCGGTGCGGGTCACCCGGGCCAGGGCATCCACGCAGGTGGCCGAGGTGGCGTCCAGCTCGCCCAGGCGGCAGGCCGCCTCGTCGCGCAGGATCGCGTCCACGTTCATGTCCTGCACTTGGTTGCGCATGTCGATGTCGAACCAGTCCGCGCTGATGTCGAAGCCGCCGCCGGGCGACCAGACGAAACCGGCGCTCCACGAGGTGCTGGTTTCCGGATCGAGGCGACGGTTGCCTTCGCGGCTGCGGATCAGGTTCTCTTCGTAGTCGCTGCAGTCATCGGCGCCGTCGCTCAGGCAGCCGTAGTAGTCGTTGCCGGCGGTCTCGTCGTTGCCGGGGCCGGCGTACACGTAGTGCAGGTCCGGCGCACGGAACGCGGTGCCGTAGGAACCGCGCACCAGCAGCGTGTCGATCGGTCGCCACTCCAGGCCGCCACTCCAGGTGGCCTTGCCGATCGTGTTGCCCGAATAGCGGTACTGGTCGTAACGGCCGGCCACGCTCAGGTTCACGCTGTCCAGCAGCGGCATGCGCAGCTCGGCGGCGGTGGCCCAGCGGTTGCGCGAGCCTTCGCCGTTGGAATCCTTCCAGCTGTAGTAGTAGTACTGCGTGGCCAGCGGATCGGGGTTCAGTGCGTAGGCCTGCTGACCCACTTCCATGGTGGCGGCAAAACCGGCATCGCCGCCGGGCAGGCCGAACAGCGCGCCATTGGTCAGGGTAAAGGCGGCCGTTTCCGTGCGCGACTTCGGCGTATAGGTGGTGCGCGCGGCGATCGAGTCGTACTCGGCGCGGGTCAGCGGACGGTACAGGCGGTCCGGGTCGGCGTTGTAGATCGGGAAGCCGTCGTCATCCTCGCCCAGCTGCGGGCCCAGGAACAGATCGTTGGCCTTGGCCGCCACGATCTGCGGCCAGCTGATCCGCGACTGGTACTGCGAATGGCTCAGCGCGGCTTCGTAATCCCAGTTGCCGGTCAGGTTGCCCTTGAAGCCGGTGGTCACGCTGAAGGTCTTCTGCGTGCTGCGCACCATGGCGTTGCGCAGGCCGCCCATTTCCTCTGGCGAGAACTGGCGCTGCCAGAACTCGATTTCACCGGTGGCGGCATTGTTGAAGTAGCCCGACTCGTCACCATCGGGCGCCATGCGGCCCCACGAGGTGACATCGCGCATCAGCGCCAGGCTGTGGTAGCCCAGCTGCACGTCGGCGAACCATTGCTGGCCGTTGTCGAAGTCGTAGCTGAGCGAGGCGTAGCCATTGGCGCCGCGGCGCTTGCTGAGGATGGTGCCGTAGCCGATCGACGCATCGCTGCCGCAGTAGTAGCCGTAGCGCGGGCGGAAGGCATGGTAGGTGCTGCCGTTGTTCTGCCCGGCCAGGGCATCGCAGGTGGCCGCACCCGGGTCCAGGTAGTCATCGTTGTAGTCGGTGCGCAGGTAAGCGCGGCGCGCAATCCGCGAGCCCTCGGTGGGGCCGTCCTGGGTCGAATCCTGCTGTTCGCGCTCGTACGCCCACAGCGGGGTCTGCGACTGCAGCTCCACGCTGTATACCGCGTTGAAGTTGCCGCGGCTGAAGCCACTGGCCAGGCTCATGTCGAACGAATCGCCGCCACCTTCGGTGGTGGTGCCCATGCGCACGTCCACGGTGGTGCCATCGGCCTGCTTCTTCAGGATGAAGTTGACCACGCCGGCGATCGCGTCCGAGCCGTAGATGGCCGAGGCGCTGCCGGTCAGCACTTCAATACGCTCGATCATGCCCAGCGGAATGTTGGACACATCGGTGAAGTTGCTGCGGCCCTGGAACGGCATCGGGAAGTCGGCAATGCGGCGGCCGTTGACCAGCACCAGCGTGTGGTTCGGGCCCAGCCCGCGCAGATCGACCTGTTGTGCGCCGGGCGAGAAGTCGGCGCCGCTGGACGACTGCTGGCTCTGCGTCTCGCCGCCGTTCTGGGTCATCGCGCGCAGCACGTCCGGCACGCTGGTGAAGCCGGCCGACTGGATCTGCTCGGCGCTGATCACGGTGATCGGTGCCGGGCCTTCCACCTGCGCACGCGGAATGCGCGAGCCGGTGACCTGCACCGCGTCCAATTGTTGAACCGAAGCGGTCGCCGGATCCTGGGCCGCGGCCGAAGCAGCCACCCCCATCAACGCCAGCTGGATCGACCACGCCATCGCCTGTCTACGCATGAAGAATTCCCGGAAGTGATGCCGGCCCGCAGAGGAGGGGCCCTGTCCCCCATTCAGTTTTCCCGGATGGGCGCGCGCATTTAACGCCTTTTTTATGTCCTTGACTACTGTCTTTCTATCTGGCAAAGAGTGAAAACGGTTGCAAGTCGATTCTGTTCAGGGAGATCAGCATGCGACAGGCCTTTTCCGGTCTCTGGCTTCGCCTGGCCCTGTGCACGGGGATCGCGCTGGTGTGGGCGCTCCCGGCCGCTGCACAGACCCTGCAGGATCCCGGCTTTGCCTATTACGAGACCGGCGACCTCGACGCGCCCCGACCGGGCCCGCGCGCGCCGGCGATGATGCTGATGGGCGGCGGCGAGTGGGTGCCGGAGGCCTTCCAGTGGTGGTTGCGGCAGGCGGGCAACGGCCGTGTGCTGATCCTGCGCGCCTCCGGCGGCGACGACCTGCAGCAACGCCTGCACAACGACATTGGCGGCACCACCGCGGTCCAGACCCTGGTCTTCGACAGTCGCCGCGGTGCCGACGATCCGGCCGTGCTGCGGGTGGTTGCGGCGGCCGACGCGATCTTCATCGCCGGCGGCGACCAGGCCCGCTACATCCGCTTCTGGAAGGGCACGGCGCTCAACCGGGCCCTCAATGCCCACGTCCGCGCCGGCAAGCCGATCGCTGGAACCAGTGCCGGGCTGGCGATCCTGGGTGGCTATGCCTATGGCGCGCTGGATGGCGGCAGCATCGATTCGGCCAGTGCGTTGGCCGACCCGCGTGGCGCGGCCGTCACCCTCGACCATGGCTTCCTGCAGATGCCTTACCTGCAGCGCGTGGTCACCGACACCCACTTCGACAAGCGCGACCGCCTCGGCCGCCTGATCGTCTTCGTCGCCCGGGCCGCGCAGGACAGTGGCGATCCGGACATGGTCGGCATCGGCGTGGACGAAGATACCGCCCTGTGCGTGGAGCCCGATGGCCAGGCCCGTGTCTACAGCGCGGACGGGCAGGGCAAGGTCTGGGTGGTGCGCCCCGGGCGTGGCGCCGACCACCTGGTCGACGGCGAGCCGCTGCGCTTCCATGCCGTGCCGGTCACGGTGGTCGCCTCGGGTGGCCGCCTGCGGCTTGATGATTTCCAGGCCGACGTGGACGATCAGATGCTGGCTGACATCGATGACGGCCTGATCGAGCTCACCCGCCGCTAGCGTCGGGCGTGGCCCGGCGCTATCGAACCTCATTCCCCTGGAGACGTACCCGATGAAACTGCGCCTGGCGCTGTCTGCCCTGTTGTCCCTGCCCCTGCTCGCGCAGGCGGCTGCACCCTCACCGCTGCTGGTCATCCATGGCGGCGCAGGCGTGGAGCGCAAGGACCTGTCGCCTGCCGAGGAAAAGGCGGCGCGCGACGCCTTGAAGGCGGCGTTGCTGAAGGGCCACGCCGAGCTGGCCGCGGGCCGCCCGGCGCTGGCCGCAGTGACGGCCGCGATCACCGTGCTGGAGGACGATCCGACCTTCAACGCAGGCAAGGGCGCGGTGTTCACCCATGACGGGCGCAACGAGCTGGATGCGGCGGTGATGGACGGCGCCAGCCAGGCCGCCGGTGCGGTGGCGGGCGTGCAGCGGGTGCGCAATCCGATCCTGCTGGCGCAGACGGTCATGCAGAAATCCCGCCACGTGATGATGGTGGGGCAGGGTGCCGAGGCGTTTGCCGCCGAGCAGGGCATCACCCTGGTCGATCCCTCCTACTTCCGTACCGAAAAGCGCTGGCAGCAGCTGCAGCGGGCACTGAAGGAAGAGGCCAGTGGCCAGGCCCATGCCGATCTGGAAACGGCCAGGCACTTCGGCACGGTCGGTGCGGTGGCGCTGGACGCGCAGGGCCATCTGGCGGCAGGCACCTCCACCGGCGGCATGACCAACAAGCGCTACGGTCGGGTCGGCGATTCGCCGATCATCGGCGCCGGCACCTGGGCCGACGCGCAGTGCGCCGTGTCCGGTACCGGTTGGGGTGAGTACTACATCCGTACCGCGGCGGCGCACGAGATCTGCGCGCGCATCCGCTACCAGGCGCAGTCGCCGGAACAGGCGGGCAGGGCGGTGATCAACGAGATGATTCCGAAGATGGGCGGCGACGGTGGCGCGATCGTGCTCGCCGCAGACGGAAAAATGGCCACGCCGTTCAACACCCAGGGCATGTATCGGGGCTGGATTGGCGCCGACGGTGTGCCACATGTCGCTATTTTCGCCAGCGATCCCCTGCCGCTTCCCGGGCAATAACCTTGTGCATCAAGGGGTTTGCAACAACGTGTGAAAAAAGTGGAAAAAAGCGTTGACAGCCCCCCGCCTCATCAGCAGAATAAGCGGCTCACCACCACACACCGCACCGCTTCGGCGGCACGGGATGGGGCGGTAAGGAGGGATACCCAAGCGGCCAACGGGGGCAGACTGTAAATCTGCTGGCTTACGCCTTCGGTGGTTCGAATCCACCTCCCTCCACCAGTTTCACGTTGTGACATTCCCGGCGCGGGAGTAGTTCAATGGTAGAACCTCAGCCTTCCAAGCTGATGGTGCGGGTTCGATTCCCGTCTCCCGCTCCATTGAATGAACTTTGAATATTATCGAGTTCGTGTCATAATGCAAAACTCGGCTCACGTAGCTCAGTCGGTAGAGCACTTCCTTGGTAAGGAAGAGGTCGAAGGTTCGATTCCTTTCGTGAGCACCATCTTAAGCATCACCTCTCAGACGAATTCGAGATAAGCAGCCATGGCCAAGGGTAAGTTCGAGCGCACCAAGCCGCACGTCAATGTCGGCACCATCGGTCACGTCGACCACGGCAAGACCACGCTGACCGCCGCACTGACCAAGATCGGTGCCGAGCGCTTCGGTGGTGAATTCAAGGACTACTCGGCGATCGACGCCGCGCCGGAAGAAAAGGCGCGTGGCATCACGATCTCGACCGCGCACGTCGAATACGAATCCACCACCCGTCACTACGCCCACGTCGATTGCCCGGGCCACGCTGACTACGTCAAGAACATGATCACCGGTGCCGCCCAGATGGACGGCGCGATCCTGGTGTGCTCGGCCGCTGACGGCCCGATGCCGCAGACCCGCGAGCACATCCTGCTGTCGCGTCAGGTCGGCGTGCCGTACATCGTCGTGTTCCTGAACAAGGCCGACATGGTTGACGATGCCGAGCTGCTGGAACTGGTCGAAATGGAAGTCCGTGAACTGCTGAGCAAGTACGAGTTCCCGGGCGACGACACCCCGATCATCTCGGGTTCGGCTCGTCTGGCGCTGGAGGGCGACCAGAGCGACATCGGCGTGCCGGCGATCATC
This sequence comes from Stenotrophomonas sp. ZAC14D2_NAIMI4_6, assembly GCF_003086875.1. Classification (NCBI taxonomy): domain Bacteria; kingdom Pseudomonadati; phylum Pseudomonadota; class Gammaproteobacteria; order Lysobacterales; family Lysobacteraceae; genus Stenotrophomonas; species Stenotrophomonas sp. ZAC14D2_NAIMI4_6. Next base: position 910,286 of record NZ_CP025996.1, read on the forward strand.
AAGCTGGTCGACGCGCTGGACACCTGGATTCCGGAGCCGGAGCGTGCAGTCGACAAGCCGTTCCTGATGCCGGTGGAAGACGTGTTCTCGATCTCGGGCCGCGGCACCGTGGTCACCGGTCGTATCGAGCGCGGCGTGATCAAGGTCGGCGAAGAAATCGAAATCGTCGGTATCCGTCCGGTGCAGAAGACCACCGTGACCGGCGTCGAAATGTTCCGCAAGCTGCTGGACCAGGGCCAGGCAGGCGACAACGCCGGTCTGCTGCTGCGCGGCACCAAGCGTGACGACGTCGAGCGCGGCCAGGTTCTGGCCAAGCCGGGCACCATCAAGCCGCACACCACCTTCGAAGGTGAAGTGTACGTGCTGTCGAAGGACGAAGGCGGCCGTCACACCCCGTTCTTCAACGGCTACCGCCCGCAGTTCTACTTCCGTACCACCGACATCACCGGTAAGGCCAACCTGCCGGAAGGCGTCGAGATGGTGATGCCGGGCGACAACGTGAAGATGGTTGTCGAGCTGATCAACCCGGTGGCAATGGACGAAGGCCTGCGCTTCGCCATCCGCGAAGGCGGCCGTACCGTCGGCGCCGGCGTGGTCTCGAAGATCATCGCGTAAGCCTGCAGTGCCGGCGGTTGCATAGCGCCGCCGGTTACGCGAATGGCGGGCCGGGAACCTCGGTCCGCCTTCGCCGTCTAAGGGAAGGCAAGTTTCAATCTGTACGCCAGTAGCTCAATTGGCAGAGCAGCGGTCTCCAAAACCGCAGGTTGGGGGTTCGAGTCCCTCCTGGCGTGCCATCTGCCACCCTATCCAGCGGCCAAGCCGTCGCTAAAGCAGATATAGCCCGATGAATAGCAAGATCGAACACTCCAAGGATACTTCCGCCACCGGTGGGGATATCGTCAAGTACGCCCTGGCCTCGCTGCTGGTGCTGGCTGGTCTGTTCGTCTGGTTCTGGTTCTCCGCTGATTCCGGTCGTGCCACCCAGTTGGGGGCGTGGACGGGTCAGCTGCGTGCGTTGGCGGTGGTGGTCGGTCTGGTTGGCGGTGTCGGCGTGTTCATGCTGACCGGCAAGGGGCGCGACACCCGCGAATTCCTCTCCGAGTCGCGCTTCGAACTGCGCAAGGTGGTCTGGCCGACGCGCCAGGAAGCCGTTCGCATGACCTGGGTCGTGATTGTCGTGGTGGTCATCCTCAGTCTGCTGCTGGGTGGCTTCGACTTCCTGATCCAGAAACTGACTCAGTGGTTCCTGAGCCGCTAAGGAGAAATGCATGAAGCGTTGGTACGTCGTTCACGCCTATTCGGGCTTCGAGAAGTCGGTTGCGCAGGCCCTGCGTGATCGCATCGCCCGTGATGGCATGGAAGAGCGCTTCGGCGACGTCCTGGTCCCGACCGAAGAAGTGGTCGAGATGCGTGCCGGTCAGAAGCGTCGTTCAGAGCGCAAGTTCTTCCCGGGTTACGTGCTGGTCCAGATCGAGACCCACGAAGAAGCCGGTATTCCGCGCATCGACAACGAAAGCTGGCACCTGGTGAAGGAAACCCCGCGCGTGATGGGCTTCATCGGCGGCACCGCCGATCGTCCGCTGCCGATCGCCGATTCCGAAGCCGAGGCCATCCTGAACCGCGTTCAGGAAGGCGTGGAAAAGCCGCGCCCGAAGGTGCTGTTCGAGCCGGGCCAGATGGTTCGCGTCACCGATGGCCCGTTCAACGATTTCAATGGCGTCGTCGAAGAAGTCAACTACGAGAAGAGCCGTCTGCGCGTCTCGGTGCTGATCTTCGGTCGTGCCACCCCGGTCGAGCTCGAGTTCGGCCAGGTCGAAAAGGCCGTCTGACCGCCTGTAGAGTCGAGCCATGCTCGACTCTCGGCCTCGGAGGGTGGTGCAGTCGAGCATGGCTCGACTCTACAAGAGGAACCGGGCACTGCCCGGTTTCCTTCGTTTACGTGCCGCTTCAGGCACGTGAAGAAAAAACCTGCTATAGTGCGCGGCTCCCGCTGGGATGCCAGCGGAGCCAGGCCGCCGCAAGGTGGCCTTCGGCGTGATTTCAAAACGCGATGCCGGGACGCGTGATTCCCGGTCCGATGGGGAGCCTGTTGTCGAAAGGCGCTAGCACCCGGAGAGCACTCAAATGGCAAAGAAAGTTGTCGGTTACATCAAGCTGCAGGTGAAGGCCGGTCAGGCCAACCCCTCGCCGCCGGTCGGTCCTGCGCTGGGTCAGCGCGGCCTGAACATCATGGAATTCTGCAAGGCGTTCAACGCTGCCACGCAGAAGCTCGAGCCGGGTCTGCCGGTTCCGGTGATCATCACGGCCTACTCGGACCGTACGTTCACCTTCATCACCAAGAGCACCCCGGCCACCACCCTGCTGAAGAAGGCCGCTGGCATCTCGTCGGGCTCCAAGCGCCCGAACACCGAGAAGGTCGGCAAGGTCACCCGTAAGCAGCTGGAAGAGATCGCCAAGGCGAAGGAACCGGATCTGACTGCCGCCGACCTGGACGCCGCCGTGCGTACCATCGCTGGCTCTGCCCGTTCCATGGGCCTCGTGGTGGAGGGTTAATAAGATGGCACAGACCAAGCGTGAGAAGGCCATCAAGGCCGCCGTTGTCCCGGGCAAGTCGTACGCCTTCGAGGACGCGATCAACATCCTGAAGAGCGCCACCAAGGCCAAGTTCGTCGAGTCGATCGACGTTGCCGTGCGCCTGGGCGTCGATGCGAAGAAGTCCGACCAGCAGGTCCGTGGCTCCACCGTGCTGCCGGCTGGTACCGGCAAGTCGGTCCGCGTTGCCGTGTTCGCTCCGGCCGGTGCCAAGGCTGACGAAGCCCTGGCCGCTGGCGCCGAAGCCGTCGGTATGGACGACCTGGCCGAGAAGATGCAGGCCGGCGACCTGAACTACGACGTCGTCATCGCGACCCCGGATGCCATGCGCGTCGTTGGTAAGCTGGGCACCGTGCTGGGCCCGCGCGGCCTGATGCCGAACCCGAAGGTCGGCACCGTTTCCCCGAACCCGGGTGAAGCCGTGAAGAACGCCAAGTCGGGCCAGGTCCGTTACCGCACCGACAAGGCCGGTATCATCCACTGCACCATCGGCAAGGCCGACTTCGCCGAAGACGCGCTGAAGTCGAACCTGACCGCGCTGCTGCTGGACCTGATCAAGGCCAAGCCGGCTACCTCGAAGGGCACCTACCTGCAGAAGGTTTCGGTCAGCTCGACGATGGGCCCGGGCGTCACCGTCGACCAGTCGTCGCTGACCCTGAAGTAATTGTTTCAAGCGGTCACGGTACCTTCGGGCACCGTGACCGTGACATTTGAAGGCATCGCCGGCCGTACACCGCCGGCGGTAGCCGTCAAAGACCGCAGGCGCGGTCGTGGCAATACCGGCGACGGGCACGGAAGCTCGATATGGCAGGGAGTCGCCGCCGGCGCAGCAATGACCGCTTAATCGATTCCCCGGAATCAACCTGCGTAGATGGTGCCCTTCTGGAGTTTTTCTGGTTCACGCACGTCTGGGATCTTCCCCGATTGCACTCCAGGTCTGGAACGGCCCACCCCCGGAACATCATTCCGATGTTCCCGGCGTCCAGGACGGATGCCGCACAGGACCGCACACGGCAGGAGCCGTAAGCGGAGTTCAATTGGAGGAGTGCAATGGCTCTCAATCTGTCCCAGAAGCAAGAAGTAGTCGCCGAGCTGGCAGACGTCGCCGCCAAGGCCCACTCCTTGATCGCAGCTGAATACGCTGGCACCACGGTCGCTCAGATGACCGCGATGCGTAAGCAGGCTCGTGAAACCGGTGTTTTCTTGAAGGTTGTCAAGAACACCCTGGCGTCGCGCGCTGTTGAAGGCACCGAGTTCGCAGTCGCACAGGACCAGATGGTTGGTCCGCTGCTGTACGCGTTCTCGCTCGAGGAGCCCGGCGCAGCCGGTCGCCTGATCAAGGAAGCCGCCAAGGGCAACGACAAGCTGAAGGCTAAGGTCGTCGCCATCGGTGGTGAAGTGTTCCCGGCAAGCCACGTCGACGTGCTGGCATCGCTGCCGACCCGCGACCAGGCCCTGGCCATGCTGGCCCGCGTCCTGACCGAGCCGGTCACGATGTTTGCCCGCGCCATCAAGGCAATCGGCGACAAGCAGGGTGGTGGCGACGTCGCCGCCGACGCTGCTGAACCGGCCGCCGAGACCGCCTGAGTTTCGACTAATCGTGGTTCCTGACGGAACCTCAATCCAGAAAAACATCCAAAGGTAATTATCATGTCCCTTACCAACGAACAGATCGTCGACGCCATCGCCGAGAAGTCCCTGATGGAAGTGATGGAGCTGGTCAAGGCCATCGAAGAAAAGTTCGGCGTCTCCGCCGCTGCTCCGGTTGCCGTGGCTGCTGCCGCTGGCCCGGCTGCCGCTGTTGAAGAGCAGACCGAATTCACCGTCACCCTGAAGACTGCCGGCGACAAGAAGGTCGAAGTCATCAAGGCCGTCCGCGCCATCACCGGCCTGGGCCTGAAGGAAGCGAAGGACCTGGCCGAAGCCGGTGGCGTCCTGAAGGAAGGCGCTTCGAAGGACGAAGCCGAGAAGATGAAGAAGGACCTGGAAGCTGCTGGCGCGACTGTCGAAGTCAAGTAAGCACTTCCCTTGCATCGTCATCGATTCACGGCGATGCAGCCAAGGCTGGGGGCGTAAGCCCCCGGCCTTTGGTCGTTCCTGCGGTGCTGTGGATCCGAACCCATCGGTAGATCCACGCCATGCATGGAACCGATCGGTAGATCCACGCCATGCGTGGATGCAACAAGCGGCAAAAAGCCCAACACGGGCTGCAGTCAAACCCCGGCCGGCCAGCGCAGCGCGCGGCAGCAGGGGCGCGGTAGCAGACGAGTTGGCAGTTGGAAGTAGCGGGAGAAGGCGTGCTGGTGCCGGCAATACCAGCGACTTCCAACTGACAATTTCAAGTTCCCTTCGGGTTGTGGACGCACGACCCGCACAACAAGGTGGAAGACCTCATGACGTCCTATTCGTTCACCGAAAAAAAGCGCATCCGCAAGGATTTCGGCAAGCAGCGCTCGATCCTGGAAGTTCCCTTCCTGCTCGCCATCCAGGTGGATTCCTACCGTGATTTCCTCCAGGAAAACGTCGATCCGGCCAAGCGCGCCGATTACGGCCTGCACGCTGCGCTGAAGTCGGTCTTCCCGATCGCCAGCTACAGCGGCAATGCCGCCCTGGAATACGTCGGCTACAAGCTGGGCGACCCGGTCTTCGACGAGCGTGAGTGCCGCCAGCGTGGCATGAGCTACGGTGCGCCGCTGCGCGTCACCGTGCGCCTGGTCATCTACGACCGTGAGTCGTCGACCAAGGCCATCAAGTACGTGAAGGAGCAGGAGGTCTATCTGGGCGAAATCCCGCTGATGACCGAAAACGGCACCTTCATCGTCAACGGCACCGAGCGCGTCATCGTCTCGCAGCTGCACCGCTCGCCGGGTGTGTTCTTCGACCATGACCGTGGCAAGACCCACAGCTCGGGCAAGCTGCTGTACAGCGCCCGCATCATTCCTTACCGCGGCTCCTGGCTGGACTTCGAGTTCGACCCGAAGGACGCGCTGTTCACCCGTATCGACCGCCGCCGCAAGCTGCCGGTGTCGATCCTGCTGCGCGCGCTTGGCTACAGCAACGAAGAGATGCTGGCCGAGTTCTTCGAGATCAACACCTTCCACATCAACCCGGATGAAGGCGTCCAGCTGGAGCTGGTGCCCGAGCGCCTGCGTGGCGAAACCCTGGGCTTCGACCTCGCCGACGGCGACAAGGTCATCGTGGAAGCCGGCAAGCGCATCACCGCGCGCCACATCAAGCAGCTGGAAGCCTCGGGCATTGCCGCCCTGGCCGTGCCGGACGACTACATCGTCGGCCGCATCCTGTCGCACGACGTGGTCGATGCGTCGACCGGTGAACTGCTGGCCCAGGCCAACGACGAAATCAGCGACGAACAGCTGCAGAACTTCCGCAAGGCCGGCGTCGATGCGGTGGGCACCCTGTGGGTGAACGACCTGGATCGTGGCCCGTACCTGTCCAACACCCTGCGCATCGATCCGACCAAGACCCAGCTGGAAGCCCTGGTCGAAATCTACCGCATGATGCGTCCGGGCGAGCCGCCGACCAAGGATGCCGCGCAGAACCTGTTCCACAACCTGTTCTTCACCTTCGAGCGCTACGACCTGTCCGCGGTCGGCCGCATGAAGTTCAACCGTCGCGTGGGCCGCAAGGAAACCACCGGCGAAGCCGTGCTGTACGACCGCAAGTACTACGGCGAGCGTAACGACGAAGAATCCAAGCGCCTGGTTGCCGCCCACGGCGACAGCTCCGACATCCTGGACGTGATCAAGGTCCTGACCGAGATCCGCAACGGTCGCGGCGTGGTCGATGACATCGATCACCTGGGCAACCGTCGCGTGCGTTCGGTCGGTGAAATGGCCGAAAACGTGTTCCGCGTGGGCCTGGTCCGCGTCGAGCGCGCGGTCAAGGAACGCCTGTCGATGGCCGAGTCCGAAGGCCTGACCCCGCAGGAGCTGATCAACGCCAAGCCGGTCGCCGCAGCCATCAAGGAGTTCTTCGGCTCCTCGCAGCTGTCGCAGTTCATGGACCAGAACAACCCGCTGTCGGAAGTGACCCACAAGCGTCGCGTCTCGGCCCTGGGCCCGGGCGGTCTGACCCGTGAGCGCGCCGGCTTCGAAGTGCGCGACGTGCACCCGACCCATTACGGCCGCGTCTGCACCATCGAAACCCCGGAAGGCCCGAACATCGGCCTGATCAACTCGCTGGCCGTGTACGCCCGCACCAACCAGTACGGTTTCCTCGAGACCCCGTACCGCAAGGTCGTGGACGGCAAGGTGTACGACGAAGTCGAATTCCTGTCGGCCATCGAAGAAAACGAGTACGTCATTGCGCAGGCCAACGCGCTGACCGACGCCAACAGCGTGCTGACCGAGCAGTTCGTTCCCTGCCGCTTCCAGGGCGAATCGCTGCTGAAGCCGCCGGCAGAAGTCCACTTCATGGACGTCTCGCCGATGCAGACCGTGTCGATCGCAGCCGCGCTGGTTCCGTTCCTGGAGCACGATGACGCCAACCGTGCACTGATGGGCGCCAACATGCAGCGCCAGGCCGTGCCGACCCTGCGTGCGCAGAAGCCGCTGGTGGGTACCGGCATCGAACGCGCCGTGGCCCGTGACTCGGGTGTGACCGTGAACGCCCGTCGTGGTGGCGAGATCGTGCAGATCGACGCCGCGCGCATCGTGGTGAAGGTGGTTGAAGAAGAAATCGTCGGCGCAACCGATGCCGGCGTGGACATCTACAACCTGGTCAAGTACACCCGTTCGAACCAGAACACCTGCATCAACCAGCGTCCGCTGGTCCAGGTGGGCGACATCATCGCCCGCGGCGACGTGCTGGCCGACGGTCCGTCCACCGACATCGGCGAGCTGGCCCTGGGCCAGAACATGCTGATCGCGTTCATGCCGTGGAACGGCTACAACTTCGAAGACTCCATCCTGCTCTCCGAGCGCGTGGTGGAAGAGGATCGTTACACCACGATCCACATCGAAGAGCTGACCTGCGTTGCGCGTGACACCAAGCTGGGGCCGGAGGAAATCTCCGCCGACATCCCGAACGTTTCCGAGCAGGCGCTGAACCGCCTGGACGAAAGCGGCGTGGTGTACATCGGTGCCGAAGTCCGCGCCGGCGACATCATGGTCGGCAAGGTCACCCCGAAGGGCGAAAGCCAGCTGACCCCGGAAGAGAAGCTGCTGCGCGCGATCTTCGGCGAGAAGGCTTCGGACGTGAAGGACAGCTCGCTGCGCGTTCCGCCGGGCATGGACGGCACCGTCATCGACGTGCAGGTCTTCACCCGCGATGGCATCGAGAAGGACAAGCGCGCCCGTCAGATCGAAGAGTCTGAAATCAAGCGCGTCAAGAAGGACTTCGACGACCAGTTCCGCATCCTGGAAGCGGCCATCTACATGCGTCTGCGTTCGCAGATCGTGGGCAAGGTGGTCAACGGTGGCGCCGGCCTGAAGAAGGGCGACGTGATCTCCGACGCCTTCCTGGACGGTCTGAAGAAGGCCGACTGGTTCGCCCTGCGCATGAAGGACGAGGACGCTTCGGAAGCCATCGAGCGCGCACAGAAGCAGATCCAGGCGCACGAGAAGGAATTCGAGCGTCGCTTCGCCGACAAGCGCGGCAAGATCACCGCCGGCGACGACCTCGCCCCGGGCGTGCTGAAGATGGTCAAGGTGTTCCTGGCCGTGAAGCGCCGCATCCAGCCGGGCGACAAGATGGCAGGCCGCCACGGTAACAAGGGTGTGGTGTCCAACGTGGTGCCGGTCGAGGACATGCCGTACATGGCCTCGGGCGAAACCGTGGACATCGTGCTGAACCCGCTGGGCGTGCCGTCGCGTATGAACATCGGGCAGATCCTGGAAGTGCACCTGGGCTGGGCCGCCAAGGGTCTGGGTCGCAAGATCCAGGCGATGATGGAAGCCCAGGCGGCCGTGGCCGACCTGCGCAAGTTCCTGGACGACATCTACAACCACGATGACACCAACGTGGCCAACCGTGTCGACCTGTCGCAGTTCAGCGACGAGGAACTGCTGCGCCTGGCCCGCAACCTGACCGACGGCGTGCCGATGGCCACCCCGGTGTTCGACGGTGCCACCGAAGCGGAAATCAAGCGCATGCTGGAACTGGCCGACCTGCCGAGCAGTGGCCAGACCCAGCTGTACGACGGCCGCACCGGTGAAGCCTTCGATCGCCACACCACCGTTGGCTACATGCACTACCTGAAGCTGAACCACCTGGTCGACGACAAGATGCACGCCCGTTCGACCGGTCCGTACTCGCTCGTCACCCAGCAGCCGCTGGGCGGCAAGGCGCAGTTCGGCGGCCAGCGCTTCGGTGAAATGGAAGTCTGGGCGCTGGAAGCCTACGGCGCGGCCTACACCCTGCAGGAAATGCTGACGGTGAAGTCCGATGACGTGCAGGGCCGCAACCAGATGTACAAGAACATCGTCGACGGTGAGCACGAGATGGTCGCGGGCATGCCGGAATCCTTCAACGTGCTCGTGAAGGAAATCCGCTCGCTGGCCATCAACATGGAACTGGAAGACAACTGATCCATGCCGGCGCGGCGGTTACCGCCGCCGCGCCGCTGGCAGTGAACTGAAAGCCCATCGACACAGCATTCCTCCTTTCGGAGAACACCATGAAAGACCTGCTCAACCTCTTCAACCAGCAGCGCCAGACGCTGGACTTCGACGCGATCAAGATCGCGCTGGCCTCGCCGGACCTGATCCGCTCGTGGTCCTTCGGCGAAGTGAAGAAGCCGGAAACCATCAACTACCGTACCTTCAAGCCGGAACGTGACGGCCTGTTCTGCGCCGCCATCTTCGGCCCGGTGAAGGACTACGAGTGTCTGTGCGGCAAGTACAAGCGCATGAAGCACCGCGGCGTGGTCTGCGAAAAGTGCGGCACCGAAGTGACCCTGGCCAAGGTGCGCCGCGAGCGCATGGGCCACATCGACCTGGCATCGCCGGTCGCGCACATCTGGTTCCTGAAGTCGCTGCCGTCGCGCATCGGCCTGATGCTGGACATGACCCTGCGCGACATCGAGCGCGTGCTGTACTTCGAAGCCTACGTGGTGACCGAGCCGGGCCTGACCGCCCTGGAGCGCCGCCAGCTGCTGACCGAAGAACAGTACCTGCAGGCCCGCCAGGAGCACGGTGACGACTTCGACGCCGCCATGGGCGCCGAGGCCGTGTACGAACTGCTGCGCACCATCGACCTGCAGTCGGAAATGACCCGCCTGCGCGAAGAAATCGCCAGCACCGGTTCGGAAACCAAGCTGAAGCGACTGACCAAGCGCATCAAGCTGATCGAAGCCTTCCTGGAATCGGGCAACCGTCCGGAATGGATGGTCATGACCGTGCTGCCGGTGCTGCCGCCGGACCTGCGTCCGCTGGTTCCGCTGGACGGCGGCCGCTTCGCGACATCCGACCTGAACGACCTGTACCGCCGCGTCATCAACCGTAACAACCGCCTGCGCCGCCTGCTCGAACTGAGCGCGCCGGACATCATCGTGCGCAATGAAAAGCGCATGCTGCAGGAATCGGTCGATGCGCTGCTGGACAACGGCCGTCGCGGCCGTGCCATCACCGGCACCAACAAGCGCCCGCTGAAGTCGCTGGCCGACATGATCAAGGGCAAGCAGGGTCGCTTCCGCCAGAACCTGCTGGGCAAGCGCGTGGACTACTCGGGCCGTTCGGTCATCGTGGTCGGTCCGTACCTGCGCCTGCACCAGTGCGGCCTGCCGAAGAAGATGGCGCTGGAACTGTTCAAGCCGTTCGTCTTCGCCAAGCTGCAGCGTCGTGGCCTGGCCACCACCATCAAGGCCGCCAAGAAGCTGGTCGAGCGCGAAGAAGCCGAAGTCTGGGACATCCTGGAAGAGGTCATCCGCGAACACCCGGTGATGCTGAACCGTGCGCCGACCCTGCACCGTCTGGGCATCCAGGCGTTCGAGCCGGTGCTGATCGAAGGCAAGGCCATCCAGCTGCACCCGCTGGTCTGCACCGCGTTCAACGCCGACTTCGACGGTGACCAGATGGCCGTCCACGTGCCGCTCTCGCTGGAAGCCCAGCTGGAAGCGCGTGCGCTGATGATGTCCACCAACAACATCCTGTCGCCGGCCAACGGCGAGCCGATCATCGTGCCGTCGCAGGACGTCGTGCTGGGTCTGTACTACATGACCCGCTCGCTGGAAAACAAGAAGGGCGAGGGCATGGCCTTCGCCAACATCGCCGAAGTCAAGCGCGCCTACGACAACCGCGTGGTGGAACTGCACGCGCGCGTCAAGGTCCGCATCACCGAAGTGGTGACCGACGAGGAAGGCAACAAGCAGAACAAGACCTCGATCGTGGACACCACGATCGGTCGCGCCCTGCTGGCTGAAATCCTGCCGGAAGGCCTGCCGTTCGCGCTGGCCAACACCGAGCTGACCAAGAAGAACATCAGCCGCCTGATCAACTCCAGCTACCGCCAGCTGGGTCTGAAGGACACGGTCGTGTTCGCCGACAAGCTGATGTACACCGGCTTCGCCTACGCGACCCGCGCCGGCGTCTCCATCGGCATCGACGACATGCTGATCCCCGACGAGAAGAAGGGCATCCTCACCGAGGCCGAAGCCGAAGTGCTGGAAATCCAGGAGCAGTACCAGTCGGGCCTGGTCACCGCCGGCGAGCGCTACAACAAGGTGGTCGACATCTGGTCGCGTACCAATGAACGCATCGCCAAGGCGATGATGGACACCATTGGTACCGAGAAGGTGGTCAACGCCAAGGGCGAAACCATCGACCAGAAGTCGATGAACTCGCTGTACATCATGGCCGACTCCGGTGCGCGAGGCAGCCAGGCGCAGATCCGTCAGCTGGCCGGCATGCGCGGCCTGATGGCCCGTCCCGATGGCTCGATCATCGAGACGCCCATCAAGGCGAACTTCCGCGAAGGCCTGAACGTGCAGGAGTACTTCAACTCCACCCACGGTGCCCGTAAGGGTCTGGCCGATACCGCGCTGAAGACCGCGAACTCGGGTTACCTGACCCGTCGTCTGGTCGACGTGGCGCAGGACGTGGTGATCACCGAGGTGGATTGCGGTACCACCGAAGGCCTGATCATGACCCCGATCGTGGAAGGCGGCGACGTGGTCGAGCCGTTGAAGGACCGCGTGCTGGGTCGCGTGGTTGCCGAGGACGTGTTCCTGCCGGGCAACGACGAAGATCCGATCGTGACCCGCAACACCCTGCTCGACGAAGCCTGGGTGGCCAAGCTGGAAGATGCCGGCGTGCAGACCATCAAGGTCCGCTCGACCATCTCCTGCGAATCGGCCTTCGGCGTCTGCGCTCGCTGCTACGGCCGCGATCTGGCCCGTGGCCACCTGGTCAACATCGGTGAAGCGGTCGGCGTCATCGCCGCCCAGTCCATCGGTGAGCCGGGTACCCAGCTGACCATGCGTACGTTCCACATCGGTGGTGCGGCGTCGCGAGCTGCTGCGGTCGACAACATCACCGTCAAGACCACCGGTTCGGTCAAGTTCAGCAACCTCAAGTCGGTCGAGCACGCCAACGGCTCGCTGGTGGCAGTGTCGCGCTCGGGCGAAATCTCGGTGCTCGATGCCCACGGCCGTGAGCGTGAGCGTTACAAGCTGCCGTACGGTGCCACCATCACGTCCAAGGACGGTGATGCGATCAAGGCTGGCCAGACCGTGGCCAACTGGGATCCGCATAACCACCCGATCGTGTCGGAAGTGGCCGGTTTCATCCGCTTCATCGACTTCGTCGACGGCATCACCGTCATCGAAAAGACCGATGAACTGACCGGTCTGGCTTCGCGCGAAATCACCGATCCGAAGCGTCGTGGTGCACAGGCCAAGGACCTGCGCCCGATCGTGCGCATCGTCGACGCCAAGGGCAACGACCTGTCCATCCCGGGCACCGATCTGCCGGCGCAGTACCTGCTGCCGCCGCGTTCGATCGTCAACCTGCAGGACGGCGCGCCGGTGGGCGTGGGCGACGTGGTCGCCAAGATCCCGCAGGAAGCGTCCAAGACCCGCGACATCACCGGTGGTCTGCCGCGCGTGGCCGATCTGTTCGAAGCGCGCAAGCCGAAGGATCCGGCGGTGCTGGCCGAGCGTTCGGGCATCATCAGCTTCGGTAAGGACACCAAGGGCAAGCAGCGCCTGATCATCAAGGACACCGATGGTTCGGAACACGAAGAGCTGATTCCGAAGTACCGCCAGGTGATCGTGTTCGAAGGTGAGCACGTGACCAAGGGCGAAACCATCGTGGACGGCGAACCGAGCCCGCAGGACATCCTGCGTCTGCTGGGTGTCGAACCGCTGGCCGCCTATCTGGTGAAGGAAATCCAGGACGTGTACCGCCTGCAGGGCGTGAAGATCAACGACAAGCACATCGAAGTCATCACCCGCCAGATGCTGCGCAAGGTCGAGATCACCGACCAGGGCAGCAGCAAGTTCCTGAACGGTGAACAGGTGGAGCGTCAGCGCGTGATCGAGGAGAATGCGCGCCTGGCCACCCGCAGCGAACTGCCGGCTCACTTCGATCCGGTGCTGCTGGGTATCACCAAGGCATCGCTGGCCACCGAATCGTTCATCTCGGCGGCGTCGTTCCAGGAAACCACCCGCGTGCTGACCGAAGCTGCCGTCCGCGGCACCAAGGACAACCTGCGCGGCCTGAAGGAAAACGTCATCGTCGGCCGTCTGATTCCGGCCGGTACCGGCCTGTCCTACCACAGCAGCCGCCGTCGTGGCGCTTCGGGTCTCACCGACTCGGAGATGCAGGCCCTGACCGGTACCCCGGCCGCGGCTGAAGCACCGGCCGCCGAAGTGGAAGCTGAACAGGCTTCGGAAGACTGAAATACCGGTCCGGCCGCAACGCCGGACCACCCCGTCGGTGCAACGACGGGATTGGGACAGGGCAGGGTGGACCGCTCGCGGTTCACCCGGCCAACCTGAACGGGGTACATGGAGGCCCCCCAGTAACGTTCCAGGATCAGGAACGGGCTTGACAGAACGCGTTTGACTGCGTTCCTGACAGGTTGCTACAATCGTCTGTCTCAGCAGGCCAGAAATTTGGCCTGCTTTAACATTTCCGCATCTCTGGCCGGATTTCCGGCCACCAATCAGAAGAACCTACTGATGGCGACGATCAACCAGCTGGTCCGCAAGCCGCGGCAAGCTACTACGTACAAGAGTGCCTCGCCGGCGCTCGACAAGTGCCCGCAGCGCCGTGGCGTCTGCACGCGCGTCTACACCACCACCCCGAAGAAGCCGAACTCGGCTCTGCGCAAGGTTGCCAAGGTCCGCCTGACCAACCAGGAAGAAGTCATTTCCTACATCGGCGGTGAAGGCCACAACCTGCAGGAGCACTCCGTGGTCCTGATCCGTGGCGGTCGCGTCAAGGATCTGCCGGGTGTGCGTTACCACACCGTTCGTGGCTCGCTCGACGCCGCCGGCGTTGCCAAGCGTCGCCAGGCCCGTTCCAAGTACGGCGCCAAGCGTCCGAAGGCATAAGGAGAGACCACTATGTCGCGTAAGGGTAATACTCCGCAGCGTTCCGTCCTGCCGGATCCGAAGCACGGAAGCGAAACCATCGCCCGTTTCATCAACATGGTCATGCAGAGCGGCAAGAAGTCCGTCGCTGAAAAGATCGTGTACGGTGCCATGGACGTCATCTCCGAGAAGAACGCCAACTCGATCGAGCTGGTGCAGAAGGCTCTGGACAACGTCGCTCCGGCGGTCGAAGTGAAGTCGCGTCGCGTCGGCGGCGCCACCTACCAGGTGCCGGTCGAAGTGCGCGCCTCGCGCAAGATGGCCCTGGCCATGCGTTGGCTGATCGACTCCGCGCGCAAGCGTGGTGAGAACACCATGCCGAAGAAGCTGGCTGCTGAACTGATCGACGCCGCGGAAAACCGTGGTGGCGCCATCAAGAAGCGCGAAGAAACCCACCGCATGGCCGAAGCCAACAAGGCATTCGCCCACTACCGCTGGTGAGTTTGACGGCCTTGTAAAACAGGCAGGGCAGCACCATCACGGTGCTGCCTCGCGGCCCCAGAAGGGCTGCGCCAATCCGAAGGCCGCCGCAAGGCGGCGTTCGGCCATCCGAAATCCAAGAAATCTGAGAGGCTCCCCGTGGCCCGTTCCACTCCCATCGAGCGTTACCGTAACTTCGGCATCATGGCCCACATCGATGCCGGCAAGACCACCACGTCCGAGCGCATCCTGTTCTACACCGGCAAGAGCCACAAGATCGGTGAAGTGCACGACGGCGCCGCCACCATGGACTGGATGGAGCAGGAACAGGAACGTGGCATCACGATCCAGTCCGCTGCCACCACCGCGTTCTGGAAGGGCATGGACAAGTCCCTGCCGGAGCACCGCTTCAACATCATCGACACCCCCGGGCACGTCGACTTCACCATCGAAGTGGAGCGCTCGCTGCGCGTGCTCGACGGTGCGGTGTTCGTGCTGTGTGCCGTCGGTGGCGTGCAGCCGCAGTCGGAAACCGTGTGGCGCCAGGCCAACCGCTACAAGGTGCCGCGCATTGCGTTCGTCAACAAGATGGACCGCACCGGCGCCAACTTCTACAAGGTCCGTGACCAGCTGAAGGCCAAGCTCGGCGCCGTCGCCGTGCCGATGCAGCTGCCGATCGGCGCTGAAGAAGGCTTCAAGGGCGTTGTCGACCTGCTGAAGATGAAGGCCATCCACTGGGATGAAGCTTCGCAGGGCATGAAGTTCGAGTACGGCGACATCCCGGCCGAGCTGCAGGAAAAGGCTGAAGAAGCCCGTACCTTCATGATCGAGACCGCGGCTGAAGCCAGCGAAGAGCTGATGGAAAAGTACCTGGGCGGCGAAGAGCTGGCCGAGTCGGAAATCATCAACGCGCTGCGTACGCGTACCCTGGCCACCGAAATCGTCCCGATGTACTGCGGTTCGGCGTTCAAGAACAAGGGCGTGCAGGCCATGCTGGACGGCGTGATCCAGCTGCTGCCGTCGCCGGTTGACGTGCCGGACGTGACCGGTACCGACGTGGACGACGAAAACGTCGCCATGACCCGCAAGTCCGACGACAAGGCTCCGTTCTCGTCGCTGGCCTTCAAGATCATCACCGACCCGTTCGTCGGCGCGCTGACCTTCTTCCGTGTCTACTCGGGCACCCTGAATGGCGGCGACACCGTGCTGAACTCGGTGAAGGGCAAGAAGGAGCGCATCGGCCGCATCCTGCAGATGCACTCGAACAACCGCGAAGAAATCAAGGAAGTTCTGGCTGGTGACATCGCTGCTGCCGTGGGCCTGAAGGACACCACCACCGGTGACACCCTGTGCTCGATCGACCAGCCGATCATCCTGGAGCGCATGACGTTCCCGGAGCCGGTGATCTCGATGGCCGTCGAACCGAAGACCAAGTCGGACCAGGAAAAGATGGGTCTGGCCCTGGGCCGTCTGGCGCAGGAAGATCCGTCGTTCCGCGTCAAGACCGACGAAGAATCCGGCCAGACCATCATCTCGGGCATGGGCGAGCTGCACCTGGACATCATCGTCGACCGCCTGAAGCGCGAGTTCAACGTTGAAGCCAACGTCGGCGCGCCGCAGGTGGCCTACCGCGAAACCATCACCCTGGCTGACGTGAAGTCGGACTACAAGCACGCCAAGCAGTCCGGTGGTAAGGGTCAGTACGGTCACGTCGTGATCGAACTGTCGCCGATCACCGCTGAAGACCGTGCCGATGCCAAGATCGCTCCGCTGATCAAGGACGACTTCCTGTTCATCAACGACATCACCGGTGGTGTGATTCCGAAGGAATTCATCCCGTCGATCGAAAAGGGCCTGCGCGAAACCATCACCAGCGGTCCGCTGGCTGGCTTCCCGGTCGTGGACGTCAAGGTGAAGCTGGTGTTCGGCTCTTACCACGACGTCGACTCGTCGGAAATGGCGTTCAAGCTGGCCTCGTCGATGGCCTTCAAGCAGGGCTTCTCCAAGGCCAAGCCGGTCCTGCTGGAGCCGATCATGAAGGTCGAGATCGTGACCCCGGAAGACTACCAGGGTGACGTGATGGGCGACGTCAGCCGTCGTCGCGGCGTGCTGCAGGGTTCCGACACCACCGGTGACGGCTCCGCTTCGATCATCAACGCGATGATCCCGCTGGGTGAAATGTTCGGCTACGCCACTGCGCTGCGTTCGCAGACCCAGGGCCGCGCCACCTTCACCATGGAATTCGACCATTACGAGCCGGCGCCGAACAACATCGCCGAAGCCGTCATGAAGAAGGGCTGAGCCTCGCTCAGCCTCTCCTGAAAACCACTTTCAAAATCAAGGTAAACAACAATGGCAAAGGGTAAGTTCGAGCGCACCAAGCCGCACGTCAACGTCGGCACCATCGGTCACGTCGACCATGGCAAGACCACGCTGACCGCAGCACTGACCAAGATCGGTGCCGAGCGCTTCGGTGGCGAATTCAAGGATTACTCGGCAATCGACGCCGCTCCGGAAGAGAAGGCTCGTGGTATCACGATCTCGACCGCGCACGTCGAATACGAATCCACCACCCGTCACTACGCCCACGTCGATTGCCCGGGCCACGCTGACTACGTCAAGAACATGATCACCGGTGCCGCCCAGATGGACGGCGCGATCCTGGTGTGCTCGGCCGCTGACGGCCCGATGCCGCAGACCCGCGAGCACATCCTGCTGTCGCGTCAGGTCGGCGTGCCGTACATCGTCGTGTTCCTGAACAAGGCCGACATGGTTGACGATGCCGAGCTGCTGGAACTGGTCGAAATGGAAGTCCGTGAACTGCTGAGCAAGTACGAGTTCCCGGGCGACGACACCCCGATCATCTCGGGTTCGGCTCGTCTGGCGCTGGAAGGCGACCAGAGCGAAATCGGCGTGCCGGCGATCATCAAGCTGGTCGACGCGCTGGACACCTGGATTCCGGAGCCGGAGCGTGCCGTCGACAAGCCGTTCCTGATGCCGGTGGAAGACGTGTTCTCGATCTCGGGCCGCGGCACCGTGGTGACCGGTCGTATCGAGCGCGGCGTGATTAAGGTCGGCGAAGAAATCGAAATCGTCGGCATCCGTCCGGTGCAGAAGACCACCGTGACCGGCGTCGAAATGTTCCGCAAGCTGCTGGACCAGGGCCAGGCAGGCGACAACGCCGGTCTGCTGCTGCGCGGCACCAAGCGTGACGACGTCGAGCGCGGCCAGGTTCTGGCCAAGCCGGGCACCATCAAGCCGCACACCACCTTCGAAGGCGAAGTGTACGTGCTGTCGAAGGACGAAGGCGGCCGTCACACCCCGTTCTTCAACGGCTACCGCCCGCAGTTCTACTTCCGTACCACCGACATCACCGGTAAGGCCAACCTGCCGGAAGGCGTCGAGATGGTGATGCCGGGCGACAACGTGAAGATGGTTGTCGAGCTGATCAACCCGGTGGCAATGGACGAAGGCCTGCGCTTCGCCATCCGCGAAGGCGGCCGTACCGTCGGCGCCGGCGTGGTCTCGAAGATCATCGCGTAATCTGGTAGTATCTGCGCCCCGATGTTGCCTGGGTAGGGCATCGGGGCGTATCAAATGGGAAAGCAGGCACAGGATGTGCCTTGTGTTCCCCGGACCAGGAACGGTCAATGCCATTCAGGCGGCGTCAACAGGCAACTGTTGACAGCTGCCTTGCGTGCCATTATGCTTCCACGTCTGGGCAGACCGGGAAACTGGCCTGCCTACGTTTTTGGGGTCTATGGATTGACCTTGTCGGCCTGCAGGAGTGCGGGCCGTCTGTATTCAGGGATTTCACGGGACAAAGCAACCCAGAGGCTTTGTCTGTCGCTCTTTTAACGAAGGAACCTACCGCCATGGCGGACCAAAAGATCCGGATCCGGCTGAAAGCGTTCGATCATCGTCTGATCGACCGTTCGGCCAGCGAGATCGTTGAAACGGCCAAGCGGACCGGCGCGCAAGTGCGTGGCCCGATCCCGCTGCCGACCAAGATCGAGCGTTACACCGTCCTCGTTTCCCCGCACGTCGACAAGGACGCGCGTGACCAGTACGAGACCCGCACGCACAAGCGCGTGCTCGATATCGTTGACCCGAATGACAAGACCGTGGACGCGCTGATGAAGCTCGAACTGGCTGCCGGCGTCGACGTTCAGATCAAGCTGACCTGAGGACTACGACCATGACGAAGAAGTATTCGTTGGGCTTCGTGGGCCGCAAGGCTGGCATGAGCCGCGTGTTCACTGAAGATGGCCGCTCCATCCCGGTGACCCTGATCGAAGCAACCCCCAACCGCATCGCGCAGATCAAGACCGTCGAAACCGACGGCTACAGCGCCGTGCAGGTGACCGTCGGCGCGCGTCGCGCTGCCCTGGTCAACAAGCCGGAAGCCGGCCACTTCGCCAAGGCGAAGGTGGAAGCGGGTCGTGGCCTGTGGGAATTCCGCGTTGAAGACGCGCAGCTCGGCGATTTCGCCGTTGGCGGCGAAGTCAAGGCGGACATCTTCGAAGTCGGCCAGATCGTCGACGTCCAGGGTGTCACCAAGGGTAAGGGTTTCCAGGGCACCATCAAGCGCCACAACTTCCGTATGGGCGATGCAACCCACGGTAACTCGCTGTCGCATCGCGCGCCGGGTTCGCTGGGTCAGCGCCAGACCCCGGGTCGCGTTTTCCCGGGCAAGAAGATGTCGGGCCACATGGGCGCGGTGCAGCAGAGCACCCAGAACCTGGAAGTGGTCAAGGTCGACGTCGAGCGCGGTCTGATCGCAGTTCGCGGCGCCGTTCCGGGCGCGGCGGGTGGCGACGTGATCGTCCGTCCGGCGAGCAAGGCATAAGGAGAGATGACGATGGAACTCGTTATCACGGGTAGCAACAACAAGGTCTCGGTCTCCGACGCCGTGTTCGGTCGCGATTTCAGCGAAGATCTGGTCCACCAGGTCGTCGTTGCTTACCGCAACGCCGGTCGCGCCG
Source organism: Stenotrophomonas sp. ZAC14D2_NAIMI4_6 (assembly GCF_003086875.1). Lineage (NCBI taxonomy): Bacteria > Pseudomonadati > Pseudomonadota > Gammaproteobacteria > Lysobacterales > Lysobacteraceae > Stenotrophomonas > Stenotrophomonas sp. ZAC14D2_NAIMI4_6. The sequence goes on from NZ_CP025996.1 coordinate 929,837, forward strand.
GCACCAAGGCACAGAAGACTCGCTCCGAAGTGGCTGGTACCACCAAGAAGTCGAAGAAGCAGAAGGGCGGCGGCGCGCGTCATGGCGCACTGACGGCTCCGATCTTCGTCGGCGGCGGTGTCACCTTCGCGGCCAAGCCGCGCAGCTTCGAGCAGAAGGTCAATCGTAAGCAGTACCGTGCCGCCATGTGCGCGATCCTGTCCGAGCTGAACCGTCAGGGCCGTCTGACCATCGTGGAGTCCTTCGACGTCGAAGCGACCAGCACGAAGGGTCTGATCGCCAAGCTGGCCGGCCTGGAAGTGGGCAAGCGCCCGCTGATCGTCACCGAGGAAGCCTCCGAGCACCTGTACCTGTCGGCTCGCAACGTTCCCTACGTGGAAGTGCGTGACGTGCAGGGTCTGGACCCGGTGTCCCTGGTTGGTGCCGACACGGTCGTCATCACCGCTGACGCGGTCAAGAAGGTCGAGGAGTGGCTGGCATGAACAGCAACGAAAAAATCTTCAGCGTGCTGCGTGCCCCGCGTGTCTCCGAAAAGACCGCGCGCCTGCAGGAACTCTCCAACCAGTATGTCTTCGAAATTTCGAACGAAGCCACCAAGGCCGATGTAAAGGCCGCGGTTGAGCAGCTGTTCGACGTCAAGGTCGAAGCCGTCAACGTGGTCAACGTCAAGGGCAAGAACAAGTCCTTCCGTAACCGTGCTGGCCGCCGCGGCGATTGGCGCAAGGCGTACGTTCGCCTGGCCGACGGCCAGTCGATCGATGTAACGGCCAAGGCCTGAGGTACATCCCATGCCATTGATGAAATTCAAGCCCACTTCTCCCGGCCGCCGTTCGGCCGTGCGCGTGGTTACTCCCGACCTGCACAAGGGTGCTCCGCACGCCGCACTGGTCGAGTCGCAGAGCCGCTCGGGTGGTCGTAACCACCACGGCCGCATCACCGTGCGTCACGTCGGTGGTGGCCACAAGCAGCACTACCGCATCATCGACTTCAAGCGCAACAAGCTGGGCATCCCGGCGCGCGTGGAACGCATCGAATACGATCCGAACCGCACCGCCCACATCGCCCTGCTGTGCTACGTCGACGGTGAGCGCCGCTACATCATCGCCCCGAAGGGCCTGAAGGCTGGTGATCAGGTGATCGCTGGTTCGGACGCCCCGATCAAGGCTGGCAACACCCTGCCGCTGCGCAACATCCCGGTCGGTACCACCATCCACTGCATCGAACTGAAGCCCGGCAAGGGCGCTCAGATCGCCCGCGCCGCTGGTGCGGCCGTGCAGCTGGTTGCCCGCGAAGGCATCTACGCCACCCTGCGCCTGCGCTCGGGTGAAATGCGTAAGGTTCCGGTCGAGTGCTGCGCCACCATCGGTGAAGTCGGCAACGACGAGCACAGCCTGGAAAAGCTGGGCAAGGCCGGTGCCAAGCGTTGGCGCGGCGTCCGCCCGACCGTTCGTGGTGCTGCCATGAACCCGGTTGACCACCCGCACGGTGGTGGTGAGGCGAAGGCCGGCCAGGGTAACCCGCACCCGGTCACCCCGTGGGGTGTCCCGACCAAGGGTTACAAGACGCGCCATAACAAGCGCACTCAGCAGTTCATCGTCCGCGATCGTAGGGGCTAATCGACCATGGCACGTTCACTCAAGAAGGGCCCGTTCGTCGATCACCACCTCGTCAAGAAGGTGGAGGCCGCTGCGGGCAGCAAGAAGCCGATCAAGACCTGGTCGCGCCGTTCGATGATCCTGCCTGACATGGTAGGCATCACCATTGCCGTGCATAACGGCAAGAACCACATCCCGGTTCTCGTCAACGAGAACATGGTCGGCCACAAGCTCGGCGAATTTGCCATCACCCGGACCTTCAAGGGTCACGGTGGTGACAAGAAGTCGGGCAAGTAAGGAGAGATGACAATGGAAGCGAAAGCCATCCTGCGCACTGCGCGCATCTCCCCGCAGAAGGCTCGTCTGGTCGCTGACCAGGTGCGCGGTCTGCCGGCCGAGCGTGCGGTCAACCTGCTGAAGTTCTCGGACAAGAAGGCTGCCCACCTGATCAAGAAGGTGGTGGAGTCGGCTATTGCAAACGCCGAGAACAACCAGGGCGCCGACGTCGACGAGCTGAAGGTTCAGACCATCATGGTTGATGAAGGTCCGACCCTGAAGCGTTTCATGGCGCGGGCGAAAGGCCGCGGTACCCGCATCCTCAAGCGCACCAGCCACATCACTGTGGTTGTGGGCGCCGGCAAGTAAGCGGATAAGGAAAAGACCATGGGTCATAAAGTTCATCCGATTGGTATCCGCCTGGGTATTTCCAAGGACTGGAACTCCAAGTGGTACGCCAATAAGGCCGAGTTCGCTGGTTACCTGGCAGCCGACCTGAAAGTGCGCGACATGCTGCGCAAGAAGCTGGCTCAGGCCGGCATCAGCAAGATCCTGATCGAGCGTCCGGCCAAGACCGCTCGCGTGACGATCCACACCGCCCGTCCGGGCGTGGTGATCGGCAAGCGCGGTGAGGACATCGAGAAGCTGCGCAAGGAAGTGAGCGAGATGATGGGCGTCCCGGCGCACATCAACGTCACCGAAGTGCGCAAGCCGGAACTGGACGCGCAGCTCGTTGCCGAGTCGATCGCCCAGCAGCTGGAGCGTCGCATCATGTTCCGCCGCGCAATGAAGCGCTCGGTCGGCAACGCGATGCGCCTGGGTGCCCTGGGCATCAAGGTCAACGTCGGTGGCCGCCTCAACGGTGCAGAAATCGCCCGTTCGGAGTGGTACCGCGAAGGCCGCGTGCCGCTGCACACCCTGCGTGCCGACATCGACTATGGCTTCGCTGAAGCCAAGACGACCTACGGCATCATCGGCATCAAGGTCTGGATCTACAAGGGCGAAGTCTTCGATTTCTCCCAGGTTGGCCAGGAAAAGCAGGACGACACCCCGTCGCGCAATGATCGTCACGATCGCGGCGACCGCGGTGACCGTCAGCGCCCGGCTCGTGAAGCGAGGTAACGACAATGTTGCAACCCAAGCGAACCAAGTACCGCAAGGTACACAAGGGCCGTAACGAAGGCCTGAGCTGGAGCGCCAACGCTGTCAGCTTCGGCGAGTACGGTCTGAAAGCAACCGCCCACGGTCAGCTGACCGCGCGTCAGATCGAAGCGGCCCGCCGCTCGATCAGCCGCTACGTCAAGCGCGGCGGCAAGATGTGGATCCGTGTGTTCCCCGACAAGCCCATCACCAAGAAGCCCATCGAAGTTCGAATGGGTTCGGGTAAGGGTAACGTGGAATACTGGGTGGCCCAGATCCAGCCCGGCCGCATGATCTATGAAATCGAGGGTGTTACCGAAGAAGTGGCACGCGAGGCGTTCCGCCTGGCCGCCGCCAAGCTCTCGGTCACCACCACTTTCGTGACCCGGACGGTGCGCTGATGGATATCAAAACTCTCCGTGAAAAGTCGGCTGACGAACTCAAGGCCCACCTGATCGACCTGCGTAAGGAACAGTTCTCTGTCCGTATGCAGCAGGTCACCGGCCAGCTGCCGAAGACCCACGACATCCGCCGGGTCCGTCGCGAGATTGCTCGCGTCAAGACCCTGCTCGGCAGCACGAAGTAAGGATGGCCGCTATGAGCGACAATACTGAAAACAAGGCGCTGCGCACGGTCGAAGGCCGTGTCGTCAGCAACAAGATGGACAAGACGGTTACCGTCCTGGTTGAGCGTCAGGTCAAGCACGCGCTGTACGGCAAGTACATCAAGCGCTCGACGAAGCTGCACGCCCACGATGCCGACAACGCCTGCAAGGAAGGCGATGTCGTCCGCGTGACCGAGATTGCTCCGATGTCCAAGACCAAGAACTGGCGCGTGGTGGAAGTCATCACGCGTGCGGCTGAATAAGGAGTCTGAATCATGATCCAGATGCAGAGCTACCTTGACGTCGCGGACAATTCGGGTGCCAAGCAGGTGATGTGCTTCAAGGTGCTGGGTGGTTCCAAGCGCCGTTACGCCGGTATCGGCGACATCATCAAGGTCACCGTGAAGGATGCGATTCCGCGCGGCAAGGTCAAGAAGGGTGAAGTGTATGACGCCGTCGTGGTGCGTACCCGCAAGGGTGTGCGTCGCGCCGACGGCTCGCTGATCCGCTTCGACGGCAACGCTGCCGTTCTGCTGAACAACAAGCAGGAGCCGATCGGTACCCGTATCTTCGGGCCGGTGACCCGTGAACTTCGTTCGGAGAAGTTCATGAAGATCGTCTCGCTCGCTCCCGAAGTGCTGTGAGCGACAGGAGATAATCATGGCTAACCGTATCAAGAAGGGCGACCAGGTTGTCGTCAATGCCGGCAAGGACAAGGGCGAGCGTGGCGAAGTGCTTCGCGTCGACGGCGACCGCGTGGTCGTTGCCAACGTGAACATCGTCAAGCGCCACACCAAGCCGAATCCGCAGGCAGGCGTTGCCGGCGGCGTGGTCGAGCGTGAAGCGTCGATCCATATCTCCAACGTGAATGTGCTGAACCCGGCTTCGGGCAAGGGCGAACGCGTTGGCTTCAAGGTGCTGGAGGATGGACGCAAACTGCGTGTGTTCCGCTCCAGCGGTGAGGCGCTCGACGCCTGAGGAATGTGAAGATGACTTCCCGTCTCGAAAAGTTTTACAAGGAAGAAGTGGTGCCGGCGCTGATGAAGCAGTTCGGCTACACCAATCCGATGGAAGTGCCGAAGCTGGTCAAGGTCACCCTGAACATGGGTGTCGGCGAAGCGGCCACCAACAAGAAGATCCTGGAAAACGCCGTCGGCGACATGACCAAGATTTCCGGCCAGAAGCCGGTTGTCACCAAGTCGCGTATCTCGGTTGCGTCGTTCAAGATCCGTGATGGTTGGCCGATTGGCTGCAAGACCACGCTGCGTCGCCACAAGATGTACGAGTTCCTGGACCGCCTGATCAACATCTCGCTGCCGCGCGTGCGCGACTTCCGTGGTGTTTCCGGTCGTTCCTTCGACGGTCGCGGCAACTTCAACATGGGTGTGAAGGAACAGATCATCTTCCCGGAAATCGACTTCGACGCTGTCGACGCGATCCGCGGCATGGATATCGCCATCACCACCACTGCGAAGACCGACGCGGAAGCGAAGGCGCTGCTGGCAGCGTTCAAGTTCCCGTTCCGTAACTGATTCGTCGAGGATACCGAAATGGCAAAGACCTCCATGGTCAACCGCGACATCAAGCGGGAAAAGCTGGCCAAGAAGTACGCCGACAAGCGTGCCGCTCTGAAGAAGATCGTCTCCTCGCTGGAGTCGAGCTACGAAGAGAAGATCGAAGCCGCAACCAAGCTGGCCAAGCTGCCGCGCGATTCGTCGCCGAGCCGCCAGCGCAACCGTTGCGAGCTGTCGGGCCGTCCGCGTGGCGTCTACAGCAAGTTCGGCCTGGGCCGCAACAAGCTGCGTGAAGCCACCATGCGCGGCGACGTGCCGGGCCTGCGCAAGGCCAGCTGGTAATCCCAGCCGGTCCTGCGACCAGGAACCCCTCCGGGGGTTCCTGAACAGGTCAGGGCAGGCATTCAGGCTTGCCCAAGCAAAAAAAACCCGAAGAGCCCGGCGCAAGTCGGGCTCTTTTGGCGTATACTCCCGCGTCTTGCCCTGCGCGAGCGGGGTTGTAGGGGTAGGCCATTGGCCTGCCGCAAGAAGGGACCTGGCCCGTTTCCAGGAGACAACAGATTTTCGCGAAAGCGGATATCGGTGCACTCAAAGGTACTCATATGAGCATGACTGATCCCATCGCCGACCTGCTGGTCCGCATCAAGAATGCGGCCGCGGTTGGCAAGCAGACGGTGAAAGCCCCGTCGTCCAAGATCAAGGTTGCGATCGCCCAGGTCCTGAAGGACGAGGGTTACATCACCGACCTGCGCGTGACCCAGCTGGAAAACAACAAGTCCGAGCTGGAAATCGTGCTGAAGTATTTCGAAGGCAAGCCGGTCATTGCGACCCTGAAGCGCTTCTCGCGTTCGGGCCTGCGCCAGTACCGTGGCAAGAGCGAACTGCCGAAGGTCATGAACGGCCTGGGTATCTCCATCATTTCCACCTCCAAGGGCATCATGACTGATGCGCAGGCGCGCCAGCTGGGCGTCGGCGGCGAAGTCCTGTGCTTCGTGGCCTAAGGCGAGAGGAGTAAGAATATGTCCCGCGTAGCCAAGAAGCCCGTCGACCTGGGTAAGGTTGAACTGAACGTCCAGTCCGAATCCGTCACCGTCAAGGGCCCGAAGGGCACCCTGTCGCTGCCGAAGCCGGCCGGCATTGCCATCAACGTCGAGAACGGCGTTGCCACCCTGAGCACCGAGAATGCGGATCTGATCCCGCTGACCGGTACCGTCCGCGCCATCCTGTCCAACATGGTCAAGGGTGTTTCCGAAGGCTTCGAGCGCAAGCTGGAGCTGGTCGGCGTGGGTTACCGTGCTGCCATGCAGGGCAAGGACCTGAGCCTGTCGCTCGGTTTCTCGCACCCGGTGGTGTTCGTTGCTCCGGAAGGCATCACCATCTCCACCCCGACCCAGACCGAGATCCTGGTCCAGGGTGCCGACAAGCAGGTCGTTGGTGAAGTTGCCGCCAAGATCCGTGCGTTCCGCAAGCCGGAACCGTACAAGGGCAAGGGCGTGAAGTACTCCGACGAAGTCATCATCCGTAAGGAAGCCAAGAAGGCCTAAGCGCGAGTCCCTCACCAGGGAAAAGCCTGACCTTCAGCTTTCAAGGAAAACACATCATGAACAAGAACATCGCCCGCCTGCGTCGCGCCAAGTCGACCCGTGCTCACATCCGCGAGCTGGGTGTGGCCCGTCTGTCGGTGCTGCGCACCGGCCAGCACCTGTACGCACAGGTCTTCACCGCCGACGGCTCCAAGGTGCTGGCTGCTGCCAACACCACCCAGGCCGACGTCAAGGACGGCCTGAAGAACGGCAAGAACGCCGACGCCGCTGCCAAGGTTGGCCGCATCGTTGCCGAGCGCGCCAAGGCCGCTGGCATCGAGAAGGTTGCCTTCGATCGTTCGGGTTACCGTTACCACGGCCGCATCAAGGCCCTGGCTGACGCCGCCCGCGAAGCCGGCCTGCAGTTCTAAGAGGTCAGGGCAGGGGACGTTCGTCTCCTGCCCGCCTGCTCGCCAGCCTGAGCGAGGCTGGACGGCGCCGTTCTTCTGCAGCGGCCCACCGGAACAACGCGGTACTCCACAACCATAAGCGGCCCCGAGCCGTACATACCCAAACAACCAAGGAATCAAGATGGCAGAAGAACGTCAGCAGCGGGGTCGCGATCGCGACCGCAACCGCGAAGAGAAAGTCGACGACGGCATGATCGAAAAGCTGGTCGCGGTCAACCGCGTCAGCAAGACCGTCAAGGGCGGTCGCCAGTTCACCTTCACCGCCCTGACCGTGGTCGGCGACGGCGAAGGCAAGGTCGGTTTCGGCTATGGCAAGGCGCGCGAAGTGCCGGTCGCCATCCAGAAGTCGATGGAACAGGCTCGCAAGAACCTGGTCAGCGTTGACCTGAACAACGGCACCCTGTGGCACACCATCAAGGATGGCCACGGCGCTGCACGCGTGTTCATGCAGCCGGCTTCGGAAGGTACGGGCGTCATCGCCGGCGGTGCCATGCGCGCCGTGCTGGAAGCGGTGGGCGTGAAGAACGTGCTGGCCAAGGCCACCGGTTCGCGCAACCCGATCAACCTGGTGCGTGCCACCGTGAAGGGCCTGACTGCAGCGCAGTCGCCGGCTCGCATCGCGGCCAAGCGCGGCAAGAAGGTGGAGGAACTCAACCATGGCTAATGAGTCCAACAAGACTGTGAAGGTGCGCCTGGTGCGCGGCCTGCGTGGTGCTCAGTCGCGTCACCGTCTGTCGGTGCGTGCTCTGGGTCTGAACAAGCTCAACGATGTGCGTGAACTGAAGGACAGCCCGCAGGTTCGCGGTCTGATCAACACCGTTCACTACCTCGTCAAGGTTGAGGAGTAATCGATCATGACTCTGCGTCTCAATGAACTGAGCCCGGCACCGGGCGCCCGCACCGAGCGCACCCGCGTCGGTCGCGGTATCGGCTCGGGCCTGGGCAAGACTGCCGGCCGCGGCCACAAGGGTTCGTTCGCCCGTAAGGGTGGCGGCAAGATCAAGGCTGGCTTCGAAGGCGGCCAGACCCCCATGCAGCGTCGTCTGCCGAAGATCGGCTTCCGTTCGCCGATCGCCAAGGACACCGCTGAAGTGCTGCTGTACGCGCTGGACAAGCTGCCGGCCGGCGAGATCGACTTCGCCGCCCTGCGTGCTGCCAAGCTGGTCCCGAGCACTGCCAAGAAGGCCAAGGTCGTCGTCAAGGGCGAAGTGACCAAGGCGTTCACCCTGAAGGGTATTGCTGCCACGGCTGGTGCCAAGGCCGCGATCGAAGCTGCCGGCGGCAGCGTAACGGAGTAAGAAAATCATGGCGCAAGCTGGCATCGGTAACCTCGCGGGCGGAATGGGCAAGTTCACTGAACTTCGCCAACGTTTGCTGTTCGTCGTCGGGGCTTTGATCGTCTATCGCATTGGCTGCTACGTGCCGGTGCCGGGCGTCAATCCCGATGCCATGCTTGCCATGATGCAACAGCAGGGCGGCGGCATCGTGGACATGTTCAACATGTTCTCGGGCGGCGCCCTGCACCGTTTCAGCATCTTCGCGCTGAACGTGATGCCGTACATTTCGGCATCGATCGTGATGCAGCTGGCCGTCCACATCTTCCCCGCGCTGAAGGCGATGCAGAAGGAGGGTGAGTCCGGCCGCCGCAAGATCACCCAGTATTCGCGCATCGGCGCCGTGCTGCTGGCAGTGGTGCAGGGCGGTTCGATCGCCCTGGCCCTGCAGGGCCAGGTCTCGCCGTCGGGCGCTCCGGTCGTCTACGCACCGGGCATGGGCTTCGTGCTCACCGCCGTGATCGCGCTGACCGCCGGCACCATGTTCCTGATGTGGGTCGGTGAGCAGGTGACCGAGCGCGGCATCGGCAACGGTGTGTCGCTGATCATCTTCGCCGGCATCGTCGCCGGCCTGCCGACCGCGGTCATCCATACCTTCGATGCCTACCGCGACGGCAACATCCAGTTCATCCAGCTGCTGCTGATCGCCATCGTGGTGCTGGCCTTCACCTTCTTCGTGGTGTTCGTCGAACGCGGCCAGCGCCGCATCACGGTGAACTACGCACGTCGCCAGGGCGGCCGCAACGCGTACATGAACCAGACCTCGTTCCTGCCGCTGAAGCTGAACATGGCGGGCGTGATCCCGGCCATCTTCGCCTCCAGCCTGCTGGCCTTCCCGGCCACGCTGACCATGTGGGCCGGCCAGGCTGCCAACCAGAGCACCTTTGGCCAGATCCTGCAGAAGGTCGCCAATGCCCTGGGCCCGGGCGAGCCGCTGCACATGATCGTGTTCGCTGCGCTGATCACCGGTTTCGCGTTCTTCTATACCGCGCTGGTGTTCAACTCGCAGGAAACCGCCGACAACCTGAAGAAGTCGGGCGCGCTGATTCCGGGCATCCGTCCGGGCAAGGCCACCGCCGACTATATCGACGGCGTGCTGACCCGCCTGACCGCAGCCGGTTCGGCTTACCTGGTGATCGTCTGCCTGCTGCCGGAACTGATGCGCACGCAGCTGAACGCCTCGTTCTACTTCGGTGGTACTTCGCTGCTGATCGTGGTGGTGGTGGTGATGGACTTCATCGCCCAGGTGCAGGCGCATCTGATGTCGCACCAGTACGAGAGCCTGCTGAAGAAGGCCAACCTGAAGGGCGGCAACCGCGGCGGCTTTGCTCGCGGCTGATCAGCCTGTTATACTTTCGTCTTCCTGACGTGATGGTCCCTCCGCTTCGCGGACTCCGGCCACACAAACGAAGGGCGGCCCCCGCAGCGGTTCCGGGTGGGGGTGTGATGAGGTGGTCCCGCGCAGGAGTAGCGCGGGCGGCCCCGGAGGAAACTCCAGGTCCAACCCCATCCGGCGCCGGAGCCTGGGCACACTCCCCAGGCCGGGTTCATGAAACCAATGGTTTCACGGGCTTCCATGTAAACCGGAACCTTGTTAGTATCGCTAGTTCACTTTTTTGATCCATCCTGCCGGATTGGCGCGCCTACGGTGCGCTGTCGGCCATCACTCAGCTGGAGAACCGCGTCATGGCGCGTATTGCAGGCGTCAACCTGCCAGCCCAGAAGCACGTCTGGGTCGGGTTGCAAAGCATTTACGGCATCGGCCGTACCCGTTCGAAGAAGGTCTGCGAAGTCGCAGGCGTTGCTTCGACCACCAAGATCCGCGATCTGTCGGAGCCGGAAATCGAGCGCCTGCGCGCCGAAGTCGGCAAGTACATCGTGGAAGGCGATCTGCGCCGTGAGATCGGTATCGCGATCAAGCGCCTGATGGACCTGGGCTGCTACCGCGGCCTGCGTCACCGTCGTGGCCTCCCGCTGCGTGGCCAGCGCACCCGTACCAACGCCCGCACCCGCAAGGGTCCGCGCAAGGCGATCAGGAAGTAAGGGACTGACAAATGGCTAAGCCCGCTGCTAAGACCAAGAAGAAGATCAAGCGCGTCATCACTGATGGCGTTGCCCACGTCCACGCTTCGTTCAACAACACCATCGTGACCATCACCGACCGCCAGGGCAACGCTCTGTCGTGGGCGACCTCCGGTGGCGCTGGCTTCCGCGGTTCGCGCAAGTCGACCCCGTTCGCAGCCCAGGTGGCTGCCGAAAAGGCCGGTCGTGCTGCGCTGGACTACGGCGTGAAGTCGCTGGAAGTCCGCATCAAGGGCCCGGGTCCGGGCCGTGAGTCGGCCGTGCGTTCGTTGAACAACGTCGGCTACAAGATCACCAACATCATCGACGTGACGCCTATCCCGCACAACGGGTGCCGTCCGCCGAAGAAGCGTCGCGTCTAAAGGGAGCGATAAGAAATGGCTCGTTATATCGGTCCTACCTGTAAGCTCGCCCGTCGCGAAGGCGCCGACCTGTCCCTGAAGAGCCCGGCGCGTGCGCTGGACTCCAAGTGCAAGCTGGAGCAGAAGCCCGGCCAGCACGGCGCCACTGCCCGTAAGGGCAAGCTGTCCGACTACGCCACCCAGCTGCGTGAAAAGCAGAAGGTCAAGCGTATCTACGGCCTGCTGGAGCGTCAGTTCCGCAACTACTACAAGAAGGCCTCGACCAAGAAGGGCAACACCGGCGAGAACCTGCTGCAGCTGCTGGAAACCCGCCTGGACAACGTCGTCTACCGCATGGGCTTCGCCGTGACCCGTCCGGCTGCCCGGCAGCTGGTGTCGCACCGCGGCGTCACCGTGAACGGCAAGTCGGTCAACCTGGCTTCGTACCAGGTCAAGGCTGGCGACGCCATCGCTCTGTCGGAAAAGGCTGCCAAGCAGCTGCGCGTCCAGGAAGCCCTGACCGTCGCCGCCCAGCATGACCTGAGCCCGTCGTGGGTCGAAGTGGATTCCGGTAAGTTCACCGGCATCTTCAAGGCTGTTCCGGATCGTTCGGACCTGCCTGCGGACATCAACGAAGCGCTGATCGTCGAGCTGTATTCGAAGTAATTCACATTGGAGAGCCCCCGGCGACGGCCGGGGGTTCACTAGGAGAACCCGCAACATGACGGTTACCGCCAACCAGGTTCTGCGTCCTCGCGGTCCGCAGATCGAACGCCTTACCGACACCCGTGCAAAGGTCGTTATCGAACCTTTGGAGCGGGGTTACGGGCATACGCTGGGCAACGCCCTGCGTCGCGTGCTGCTGTCGTCCATCCCGGGCTTCGCCATCACGGAAGTCGAAATCGACGGCGTGTTGCATGAGTACACCACGGTCGAAGGTCTGCAGGAGGACGTGCTCGAAGTCCTGCTGAACCTGAAGGACGTGGCCATCCGTATGCACTCCGGCGACAGCGCCACCCTGTCCCTGTCCAAGCAGGGCCCGGGCGTTGTCACCGCTGCCGATATCAAGGTCGACCACAATGTGGAGATCCTGAACGGCGAACATGTGATCTGCCACCTGACCAAGGATACGGCGATCAACATGCGTCTGAAGATCGAACGTGGTTTCGGCTACCAGCCGGCTGCCGCGCGTCGTCGTCCGGACGAAGAAACCCGTGCCATCGGCCGCCTGGTCCTGGATGCCTCGTTCTCGCCGGTCCGCCGTGTCGCCTACGCCGTGGAAGCGGCGCGTGTCGAACAGCGTACCGACCTGGACAAGCTGGTCATCGATATCGAGACCAACGGCACCATCGACGCCGAGGAAGCCGTGCGCACCGCCGCCGACATCCTCAGCGACCAGCTGTCGGTGTTCGGTGACTTCACCCACCGCGACCGCGGTGCGGCCAAGCCGGCCAACAACGGCGTGGATCCGGTGCTGCTGCGCCCGATCGACGACCTGGAACTGACCGTGCGTTCGGCCAACTGCCTGAAGGCGGAAAGCATCTACTACATCGGCGATCTGATCCAGAAGACCGAAGTGGAGCTGCTGAAGACCCCGAACCTGGGCAAGAAGTCGCTCACCGAAATCAAGGAAGTGCTGGCCCAGCGTGGCCTGTCGCTTGGCATGAAGCTGGAAAACTGGCCGCCGGCCGGTGTCGCCAGCCACGGCATGCTGGGCTGATACAGCCCCCTGCTGTACCTGAAGGCTCCACCGTTCGCGGTGGAGCCTTCAACCGGTTTACGAAACACGCCACGACGAACCGAAGGTTCGCGGGCAGGTCGTCCAGGACGGATGACCAGGACCATCCGCAGTCCGTGCAGCAACGCCAGGAAGGCGACATCGATCCACAACGCCTCATCATTAATCAAGGAATTCCACCATGCGTCACCAGAAGTCTGGCCGTAAGTTCAGCCGCACCAGCGCCCACCGCGAAGCAATGTTCAAGAACATGGCTGCCTCGCTGTTCAAGCACGAGCTGATCAAGACCACCCTGCCGAAGGCCAAGGAACTGCGCCGCGTTGCCGAGCCGCTGATCACCCTGGCCAAGGTCGACTCCGTCGCCAACCGCCGTCTGGCCTTCGCCCGTCTGCGCGACAACGAAGCCGTGGGCAACCTGTTCACCATCCTGGGCCCGCGCTACGCGAACCGTCCGGGCGGCTACCTGCGTCTGCTGAAGTGCGGCTTCCGCGCTGGCGACAACGCACCGATGGCCTACGTCGAGCTGGTTGACCGTCCGGCCGTGGCCGAGGCAGTGGCCGAGTAATCGGACCGCTCCAACGCGACACAGCGAAAGCCCGGCGACTGCCGGGCTTTTGCGTTTCCGGGGTCGGATCCCGTGCCGCAGGCACGGGCTCTGACCCCATGATCGCCGCGCAACGGGTGAGAGCCCTTTGCCTGCGCAAAGGGATCTGACCCACACCGTTCCGACAAGCGTGGCCTGCAGCGGTTCGAACGGCGCGCGCTCTCGGTTACGCTTGACGCCTGATCACTTGAGCGTTGACGATGAATCCACTGCGCTGGCCCTTCCGCGCCCAGTTTTTCCTGGGCTTCCTGATCTGCGCAGGCCTGCTGGGCTTTGCCATCTTCCTGCAGCTGAAGATGGGGCTGGAGCCCTGTCCGCTGTGCATCTTCCAGCGCCTGGCCTTCGCCGCCCTGGGGCTGCTGTTCCTGATTGGCGCCCTGCATGGGCCGTCGAACCGCCCGGGCCGGGCGACCTACGGGATTCTCGCCTTCATCGCCGCAGCGGTCGGGTTCGGCATTGCCGCGCGCCATGTGTACGTGCAGCTGCTGCCGCCGGAGATGGGCGCGACCTGTGGCCCGCCGCTGAGCTTCCTGAGCGAGACCATGGGGCCGCTGGAAGTGTTCCGCACGGTGCTGACCGGCACCGGCAACTGCGGCAACATCGACTGGAGCTTCCTGGGCCTGACCATGCCGATGTGGTCGGGCGTGTGGTTCGCGCTGCTGGCGGTGTGGGCGCTGGTGGTGTCGCTGCGCAAGGTAGTGCGTTGAGAGACAAGCGGGGTCAGATCCCTTTGCGCAGCAAAGGGATCTGACCCCGCACCGTGAATGGGGTCGGGAATGGGGTCAGAGCCCTTTGCTGCGCAAAGGGATCCGACCCCTGTCCGGCTCCTGTCTGCTCAGAAGTCCTGCTGCAGGCTGAGGTAGGCGCCGCGGCGCGGGCCCCACTGCGGGGCAAACACGCCCACGCCACCGCCGTCACGCAGCTGGTAGCTGCGATCCAGCGCATTGATCACCGCCAGCTGCACGTGCAGCGGGTGGCCGCTGTCGGCGTTGAAATCGTGCCCGGCGCTCAGGTTCACCTGCAGGTACGACGGCAGTTCGCCGCCATTGGGCACGGTGTCGGTGTCAGAGCGCAGGCCACTGCCGAATACATAGTTCGCACCCACCCGGTTGTGCCCGGCAAAGGCGTAGCTCAAGCCGCCGGACGAGGTCAGCCGCTGGTCGTGGTCCAGGTGGATCCAGTGCTGGGCCGCATAGGCCAGCGCGTCTGGATCCAGGTTGTACTGGCCGGTGATGACGTCGGTGCCGATCGCCTTGCTCAGTGCCGCGTTGAAGTAGGCGCTGAAGGGCCCGTTGCTGTAGTCGGCGCTGAATTCCAGGCCACGGATATGGCCACGGCGGTAGTTGAAGGTGGAATAGATGTAGGCGGCGCCGAACTGGCCTTCGTCCTGCAGACGGTCCACCCGGCGGTCGTACGCATCCAGGCCCAGGGTGAGGTGATCGCCGACCTGCTGCGAAACGCCGATGTCGTAGTAATCGCTGCGCTCGGCCAGCGGCGTGGTGGTGCCGCCGGCAGGCTGTGCGTTGGTGGTGCCGTCGTACAGGGCGATGTCGGTGCTGCCGATCAGTTCGCTGGCCGGCGGGGTGAAGTAGCGCGAATAACCCGCGTGGACGGTCGTGCTGCCGCTGGCATTCCAGACCACGCCCAGGCGCGGGCTCAACTGGCCTTCGGTATGGCCGAAGGCGGTGTAGCGGTCGCCGCGCAGGCCGTAGTTCACGGTCCAGTCGTCACCGATGCGCCATTCGTCCTGCACGTACAGGGCGGCGGTGCGTGCGGTGAATGCATTGGCATCGGCAATCTGCAGCGGCGTGGTGCTGGCCTGCTGGTCTTGCGCATCCACCGGGAACACCCAACTGGCGTTGCTGGCGCGCGCATCTTCGTGGTTGCCGTACAGGCCATAGCGCAGGGTGTGGTTCATCCCCAGCGGGGTGGAGAAATCGGCCTGTACGGTGCTGGCGCGGTTGCTGCGCTGTACCTGCGAGGCGACGCCGCTGAATACCAGGTCGCCGGCGATGTCGGGGTTGAAGCCCACATCGCTGTAGCGCTGGCCGGCCGAGAGCTGGTAGGCGGTGTCGCCCAGGTTGCCCTGCAGCACCAGCATGCCGAAGCGGGTGGTTTCGCGCTGGGTTTCGTCCAGCTGGCTGGAGTCGAAGGTGGTGGTGTCCAGATAGCCGAACTGCGGTTCCTGGCCGGGGTTGACCGGAATCTGGAAGCGGTTGTTGGCGAAGCCGGCGAACAGGCTCAGGCGCGTGTTGTCGTTGACCAGGTAGGTCAGGTCGGCGAAGGCCTTGCCCTGGTGGGTGTCGTCATGCTGCGGCTGGCGCGTATTGGTCGGGCTTTCCAGGCCAACCTCGTTCTGGTCGTAGTTGCCGGTCAGGAACCAGCTCCAGCGCCCCTGGCTGCCCCACCACGAGGCGTTGGGGTTCACCTTGCCGTACGAGCCGGTGGTGATGCCGGCGCTGCCGCCATTGCCCAGCTCGGCGCCGCTGCGGGTGGTGATGTCGACCACGGCGGCGGTGCGCTCGCCGAACTGGGCCGGCAAGGCGCCGTCCATCAAGCGGATGCTCTTGATGGTGCGCGCATCCAGGGTCTGGCCGAAGCCGGAGATGGATTCGGGCAGCAGTACGCCGTTGATCCGGTACTGCAGGTTGGCGTGGTCGCCGCGCACGTGCACGCCACCGTAGGAGTCCTGGACCACGCCCGGGGCCTGCAGCAGCACCTGGCTGAGCGGCGCTGCGGCGCCCAGCGGCTGTTTCTGGATGTCCTCGGCGGTGATCTGGTACTGGCTGCTGCCGATGTCCGGCGACAGCGCGTTGCGCGCCTGGTCGAGCTGGGCGCTGACGGTGACCACGTCGAGGTCTCTCACGGCCGGGGACGCGCTGTCGGCGGCCAGGGCGACGGTGGGCAGGCTGGCCAGGGCCAGGACGAGGGTGACAGCCGTTGCGAGCGGGGAGGGCTTCATGGTCGGGATGGGGTCGATGGGAGGGGGAGGCCGGTCCATGACGGGAAGTGTTACTTCCTAACAACTGAGTGCGGATCATGCGCCTGCCCGGGGCGCTGTGGGCATGCCGGTTGTGGCGGATCGGCATGCGCTTTGTGCGCCGTTCAGCTGTCCGGCCCGGGCCAGGTGCTTTGCGTCAGCCGCGCCCTCTGCGACCATGAACGTCCCCCTCCTGTTCCTCCGGATGTCCGCAATGAGCCTGTCCGCCGTTCCGCCTGCCGCTGACCCTGCCACCGCCGCCGTGGGCGCTGCCTGGTCGCCGGAAAGCTGGCGCGGCAAGACCGCGCTGCAGATGCCGACCTACCCGGACCCGGTGGCCCTGGATGCCGCCCTGCACGAACTCAAGCGCCTGCCGCCGCTGGTGACGTCCTGGGAGATCCTGGCGTTGAAGCAGCAGCTGGCCGACGCGCAGGAAGGCAAGCGCTTCCTGCTGCAGGGTGGCGATTGCGCCGAGAACTTCAGCGACTGCGAATCAGGCACGATTTCCAACCGGCTGAAGGTGCTGCTGCAGATGAGCCTGGTGCTGGTGCACGGCCTGCGCCAGCCGGTGATCCGCGTGGGTCGCTTCGCCGGCCAGTACGCCAAGCCGCGCTCGGCCGACACCGAGACCCGCGACGGCGTGACCCTGCCCAGCTACCGCGGCGATGTGATCAACGCGCCGGCCTTCACCGAAGCGGCGCGGCTGCCGGACCCGAAGCGGATGCTGCAGGCCCACGCGCATTCGGCGATGACGATGAACTTCGTGCGTGCGCTGATCGATGGTGGCTTCGCCGATCTGCACCACCCCGAGTACTGGAACCTGGACTGGGTGCGGCATTCGCCGTTGGCTGCCGAGTACCAGAAGATGGTGGCCTCGATCGGCGACGCCGTGCACTTCATGGAAACCCTGGCCGGGGCCCGCGTGCACAACCTCAACCGCATTGATTTCTACACCTCGCACGAAGCGCTGCTGCTGCCCTACGAGCAGGCGCTGACCCGGCAGGTGCCGCGCCAGCAGGGCTGGTTGAACCTGAGCACGCACTACCCGTGGATCGGCATGCGCACGGCGGCGCTGGACGGCGCGCACGTGGAATACCTGCGCGGGGTGCGCAATCCGATCGCGATCAAGGTGGGCCCGTCGGTACAGCCGGACCAGTTGCTGCGCTTGATCGATGTGTTGAACCCCGAGGACGAACCGGGCCGCCTGAGCTTCATCCACCGCATGGGCGCGGCGCAGATTGCGGAAAAGCTGCCGCCGCTGCTGGATGCGGTGAAGCGCGATGGCCGTCGCGTGCTGTGGGTGTGCGATGCCATGCATGGCAACACCGAAAGCACGGCCAATGGCTTCAAGACGCGCCGCTTCGACAATGTGCGCAGTGAAGTGGAGCTGTCCTTCGATCTGCATGCGGCGGCGGGCACGCGGCTGGGCGGTGTGCACCTGGAGCTGACCGGTGAGGATGTGACCGAATGCACCGGCGGTGCGCGTGAACTGACCGAGCGCGATCTGGAGCGCGCCTACCGTTCGACGGTGGACCCGCGCCTGAACTACGAACAGTCGCTGGAAATTGCGATGGCGATCGTGCGCAAGCAGGAACAGGCACGGTAAGGGTTTTTTGGGGCAGGGCTGGCAGCCCTGCACCTGCTTTGGGGCAACAGCAACAGCAGGAGCGGATTCTCTGCGAGTGGGCGGGGCGGCACGGGGTCGGATCCCGTTGCGCAGCAACGGGCTCTGACTCCGGATTCATTTCGATTCCGATTGAGATTCATCCACGCATGGCGTGGATCTACCAGATCGCGGGAAATTGTCGAAGGCGGGGTGGGTCCGGTTGCGGGGGTATCCGCGCCATGGATGGCGCGGCTAAGCCCCCATGGACGGGTTTACGGCGTCCCCCGCAACCGGACCCACCCCGCCATCCCGCGGAATGCACGCTTTTGACGTTGCTGTTGACGTTGACGTTGATTCAGCAGGTGCAGGGCCGCAGGCCCTGCATCAAACCCCACCCGCTGACGTGATGCTCATGCCGCCTGCGCGACCCTGTGGGTTCATGCAATGCGCGAGGGGCTGCGGTGGGCTGGCAACATGTGCAGGACTATCTGTGGCCGATCGGTGCGGCACTGCTGCTCGGCGGCCTGGCCGCGTGGGGCGTGCTGGCCCTGTATCGCCGCCTGCGCGGGCGCGACCGGCGGCGCGCGCGCATCGGTCGGGTGATCGGGCCGCCGTTGGCGATGGCGTTGCCGCTGTTGCTGCTGGTGCCCGCGCTGCAGGCCACGCCATTGCCCGAGCGCATGCTGGACCAGGTCCTGCGTGGCGTGCATATCGGCCTGACCGCCTGCTTCATCTGGCTGCTGGTGCGGGGCGTGGCGGCCGGCGAGCGCGCGATCCTGCGCAGCCATCCCATCGATGTGTCCGACAACCTGGAAGCGCGCCGCATCCAGACCCAGACGCGCGTACTCAGTCGCGTGTTGATGGGCGGCATCATCGTGCTCGGCGCGTCGCTGGTGCTGCTCACTTTCCCGATGGTGCAGAAGATCGGCACCGCGCTGCTGGCGTCGGCGGGCTTGATCGGTCTGGTTGCGGGCATCGCGGCCAAGCCGGTGTTCGGCAACCTGATTGCCGGCCTGCAGATCGCCCTGACCCAGCCGATCCGACTGGACGACGTGGTGATCGTGGAAGGTGAGTGGGGCCGCATCGAAGAGATCGGCAGCAGCTACGTGGTGGTGCGCATCTGGGACGAACGGCGCATGGTGGTGCCGTTGACCTGGTTCATCGAGCACCCGTTCCAGAACTGGACGCGGCGCAGCGCCGATCTGCTCGGCACGGCCTTCCTGTGGCTGGACTATCGCGCGCCCATCGCGGCGATCCGTACCGAGCTGGAGCGGATCTGCCGCGGCGAGGCGCTGTGGGATGGCCGTGTCTGCGTGACTCAGGTGACCGAGACCAGCGAACGGGCGATCCAGGTGCGTCTGCTGGTCAGTGCGCGCAATTCCGGCGACGCGTTCGATCTGCGCTGCCTGGTGCGCGAGCGCATGCTGGATTTCCTGGCTCGCGAACATCCGCAGGCGCTGCCGCAGGTGCGCGCACGGCTGCACCAGGATGATGAGATGGACATGCCGCGTGGGCCACGCGCGCGTACCGCCGATGTGCGTTCGCCCGGTGCCGAGGATGGCGAGGCCGCCATCGTGCCGGTGGAATCGCTGCCGGACCGGTAGCGCCGGGCCATGCCCAACGCGCGCAGCGGCATGGCGCGATCAGGGATCGCCGGTGTCGATCAGGGCATCGGTATCGAAGTGCGGCGGCCTGCGCGCGCGGGTGCGCTGTTCGTAGGCATAGCCCATTTCGATCAGCTTCGGTTCGCTCCACGCGGTGCCCATGAACAGCAGGCCCGCCGGCAGGCCATCGATCTGCCCCATCGGCACGGTCAGGCTGGGGTAGCCGGCCACGGCGGCCACGCTGTAGCTCTCGCCCGGGAAGTCGTCGCCACGGCTGCGCAGCGGCCAGGCGGTGCCGGTGGTGGGCGCGACCAGGGCGTCCAACTGTTGTGCCGCCAATGCGGCATCGATGCCTTCCGGGCCCGCCAGGCGCCGGGCATCGCTGCGTGCGCGGATGTAGGCGGGGTCGGACAGGCCCGGGGTCGCGTTGGCTTCCTCCAGCAGCGATTGGCCGAAGCGGCCCAGTTCCTGCCCGCGGTTGGCCTGGTTGAAGGCGATCAGTTCGGACAGGCTGCGCAGCGGTGCGTGGTAGGTGGCGAAGTAGCGCTCCAGCCCGGCCTTGAACTCGTACAGCAGCACCAGGCGCTCGGCGTCGGCCCAGGCGCCGGCGTTGGGCAGTTGCACCGGCACCACCACGGCGCCGGCGCGGCGCAGTTCCGCCGCCGCGTGCTGCATCAGCGGGGCCATGCCGGGGTACTGCGACAGCGGCGTCTGCAGCAGCCCGATGCGCTTGCCGCGCAGGCCGTCCGGGTCCAGCCGGGCGGTGTAATCGTAGACCGCCCGGCCAGGCATGGTAGCGGTGGCCGGATCGGCCGCATCGCGACCGGCAATGGCGGTCAGTACGGCGGCCGCATCGGCCACGCTGCGGGTCATCGGCCCGGCCGTGTCCTGGCTGAAGCTGATCGGGATGATGCCCTCGCGGCTGACCAGGCCGACGGTGGGCTTCAGCCCGACCACGCCATTGATCGCGGCCGGGCAGACGATGCTGCCGTCGGTTTCGGTGCCGATGGCAACGCTGCCCAGGTTGGCGGCCACGGCCACCGCACTGCCGCTGCTGGAACCGCAGGGGGAATGGCTGAGCCGGTAGGGGTTGCGGGTCTGGCCGCCGCGTGCGCTCCAGCCGGACACCGAGTTGGCATCGCGGAAGTTCGCCCACTCGCTCAGGTTGGTCTTGCCCAGCACCACGGCGCCGGCTTCGCGCAGGCGCCGCACCAGGTAGGCATCGCCCGGGCGGAAGCCCTGCAGGGCCAGTGAGCCGGCGCTGGTGGCCATGGGCGCGGCGTTGATGTTGTCCTTCAGCAGCACCGGGATGCCGTGCAGGGGGCCGCGCAGGCGCCCGCTGCGGCGTTCGCGGTCGCGCTCGCCGGCTTCCTTCAAGGCATCGGGGTTGAGCTCGATGACCGCGCGCAGGCGCGGCCCGGCGCGGTCCAGCGCGGCGATGCGCTGCAGGTAGGCGCCGGTAAGGGTGACGCTGTCCAGTTCGCCCGACACCATGCGCGCCTGCAGGTCGGCCACATCGGTTTCGGCGTAGGGGAAGGGGGCGCTGCTGGCCGCAGGTTCGGCGGCATGGGCGCTGGGCGCGGGCGCGCTGCAGCCTGCACTGGACAGGGCCGCCAGGACGAGGATCAGACAGCTGGGCAGGGTCGGCAGGGACAGGCGCATGGCTGGGCGTGCGAGGCTCCGGCGGCCAGTCTAGCCGCTGCTCAGCGCTTGCGCTTGCGCAAGTCGCGCGCCAGCACGTAGACGACCACCAGGTTGATGGCCAGTACGCTGCCCGAGGCCCAGCCCGGGTGGCGGATGATCGCGTAGATATCGAAGGGCAGGTAGATGGAGGCGGTCAGGCAGCCCAGCCACGAGGCCCAGGCCTTGGCCTTCCACAGGCCCCAGGCTTCGACCAGGTGCAGCAGGCCGTAGCCGATCATCGCCGCCGCGGCCAGATGCACCGCGTCGGGACTGATCATGTTCAACAGCGAGGGCAGGGTGCCGTGATCCGGGTCCAGACTGAAACGCCGGATCAGGGCATTGACCCCGTCGCGAAGCGGCTGCGGACCGAGCATTTCCAGCCCGGTCGCGGCCAACAACGCCAGCATCGCCTTGCTCGCTTCGAGCAGGGCGATGACATGGAGACCCGGATGCCGATGCGGATCCGGGTTGTAGCCGTTCTGGCTCACGGTCTGCTGGCTCAGCCGCCGCGCGAAGCCTTCTTGCGGTCGCTTTCGGTCAGGAACTTCTTGCGCAGACGGATCTCCTTCGGGGTGATCTCGACCAGCTCGTCGTCTTCGATGAAGTCCAGGGCCTGTTCCAGCGAGTACTTGATCGCCGGGGTCAGCTGGATCGCATCGTCCTTGCCCGAAGCGCGCATGTTGGTCAGCGGCTTGGTCTTGATGGCGTTGACGGTCAGGTCGTTGTCCTTGGAGTGGATACCGACCAGCTGACCTTCATACACGTTGTCGCCTTCAGCAGCGAAGAGCTTGCCGCGTTCCTGCAGCGGGCCCAGCGAGTAGGCGGGGGTGACGCCCGGCGCATTGGCGATCATCACGCCGTTGATGCGCTTGGCGATGGCGCCCTGTTCCTTCGGACCGTAGTGGTCGAACACGTGGAACAGCAGGCCCGAACCCTGGGTGAGGGTCTTGAATTCGTTCTGGAAGCCGATCAGGCCACGGGCCGGGATCGAGTATTCCAGGCGCACGCGGCCCTTGCCGTCCGGCTCCATGTTCTTCAGCTGGCCCTTGCGGGTGCCCAGCTTTTCCATCACGCCGCCCTGGTGCACTTCTTCGATGTCCACCACCAGCTGCTCGATCGGCTCCATCATCTGGCCGTCGATTTCCTTGATGATCACTTCCGGGCGCGACACGGCCAGCTCGTAGCCTTCGCGACGCATGTTCTCGATCAGCACCGACAGGTGCAGTTCGCCACGGCCGGAGACCAGGAACTTGTCGGCGTCTTCCAGCTGTTCGACCTTCAGGGCCACGTTGTGGACCTTTTCACGGTCCAGGCGGTCCTTGATCTGGCGGCTGGTCAGGAACTTGCCACCGGACAGATCCTTGTTGCCGGCGAACGGCGAGTTGTTCACCTGGAAGGTCATCGAGATGGTCGGCTCGTCGACGGTCAGGGCCGGCAGCGCTTCCGGGGTGTCCGGGTGGCACAGGGTGTCGGAGATGGTCAGCTCCGGAATACCGGAGATGGCGACGATGTCACCGGCTTCGGCAGTGTCCTGCTCGATGCGCTCCAGGCCCAGGAAGCCCAGCACCTGCGCGACCTTGCCGTTGCGCTTCTTGCCCTCACGGTCGATGACCGCGACCTGCATGTTCTTCTTCAGGGTGCCGCGCTGGATGCGGCCGATGCCGATGACGCCCACGAAGTTGTTGTAGTCCAGCTGGCTGATGCGCATCTGGAAGGCGCCTTCCGGATCGACTTCCGGCTTCGGCGCGTGCTGCATGATCGCTTCGTACAGCGGGGTCATGTCGCCGTCGCGCACGGTGTCTTCCAGGCCGGCATAGCCGTTCAGGGCCGAGGCGTAGACGATCGGGAAGTCCAGCTGCTCGTTGGTGGCACCCAGCTTGTCGAACAGGTCGAAGACCTGGTCGATCACCCACTCCGGACGCGAGCCCGGGCGGTCAACCTTGTTGACCACCACGATCGGCTTGAAGCCCATCGCGAAGGCCTTCTGGGTAACGAAGCGGGTCTGCGGCATCGGGCCGTCCATCGCGTCGACCAGGATCAGCACGGTGTCGACCATCGACAGCACGCGCTCGACCTCGCCGCCGAAGTCGGCGTGCCCCGGGGTGTCGACGATGTTGATCCGGTTCTTGATACCGGTCTTCTTGTCTTCCCAGGTGATGGCCGTGTTCTTGGCCAGGATGGTGATGCCGCGTTCCTTTTCCTGGTCGTTGCTGTCCATCACGCGCTCGGCGAGGACGGTGCGCTCGGACAGGGTGCCGGACTGCTTCAGCAGCTGGTCGACCAGGGTGGTCTTGCCATGGTCGACGTGGGCGACGATGGCGATGTTGCGAAGATTTTCGATGGACATGCGAAAGGGGGCCAGTCGGCGCCGGATTTGGAAAAAGAAGTCCAACATTATACGTCTAACTTGACGCTTGGCGAAAACCCATGTTGCAGGACCGCCCCAGCCCCATTCAGCTGGGGCCTGAACGGGGGGCCGCGGCTGCGCCGATGGTCGAAGCCGCCAGCGCCACGGGGCGGGTGTAAACTAGGTGGCTAGACGCGTTCCCCTTTGCATCAAGGATCTTCATGTCCCTCATCGCCACTTTCGACACCACCCAGGGCCCGATCAAGGTCGAGCTGTTCGCCGACAAGGCGCCGCTGACCGTGGCCAACTTCGTGAACCTGGTCAAGCAGGGCTTCTATGACGGCCTGATCTTCCACCGCGTGATCGCCGACTTCATGATCCAGGGCGGCTGCCCGCAGGGTCGTGGCACCGGCGGCCCGGGCTACAAGTTCGAAGACGAAACCAACAACGGCGTGAAGCACGAGGTCGGCTCGCTGTCGATGGCCAATGCCGGCCCGAACACCAACGGCAGCCAGTTCTTCATCACCCACATCAAGACCGATTGGCTGGACGGCCGCCACACCGTGTTCGGCAAGGTGCTGGAAGGCCAGGCCATCGTGGATTCGGTCAAGCAGGGCGACGTGATCCATTCGATCACCCTGGAAGGCGATGTCGACGCCGCGCTGGCCGCCAAGGCTGATCGCGTGGCCGAGTGGAACAAGATCCTCGCCGCCTGATTCCCCTTTGAAACGGCCACCCACGGGTGGCCGTTTCCACGTTCCCCGCCGCCTGCCAGGCCTGCGTGGCCACGCCCGCGGCGTCCTATCCAACGCTTGCAAGCAAGAGGAAACCCCCATGAAAGCACCCGTTCGTGTTGCCGTGACCGGCGCTGCCGGCCAGATCGGCTACGCCCTGCTGTTCCGCATCGCCTCCGGCGAAATGCTGGGCAAGGACCAGCCGGTCATCCTGCAGCTGCTGGAACTGCCGGTGGACAAGGCCCAGGCCGCCCTGAAGGGCGTGATGATGGAACTGGAAGACTGCGCCTTCCCGCTGCTGGCCGGCATGGTCGGCACCGACGACGCCGAAGTGGCGTTCAAGGACGCGGACATCGCCCTGCTGGTCGGCGCGCGTCCGCGCGGCCCGGGCATGGAGCGCAAGGACCTGCTGCTGGAAAACGCCAAGATCTTCACCGCCCAGGGCGCGGCGCTGAACAAGGTCGCCAGCCGTGACGTGAAGGTGCTGGTGGTCGGCAACCCGGCCAACACCAACGCCTACATCGCCATGAAGTCGGCCCCGGACCTGAAGCCGGAAAACTTCACCGCCATGCTGCGCCTGGACCACAACCGCGCGCTGAGCCAGCTGTCGAACAAGCTGGGCAAGCCGGTTGGCGGCATGGAAAAGCTGGTGGTGTGGGGCAACCACAGCCCGACCATGTACCCGGACTACCGTTTCGCCACCGCCGATGGCGCGTCCATCGCCGATGCGATCAACGACCAGGAATGGAACGCCAACACCTTCATCCCGACCGTGGGCAAGCGCGGCGCGGCCATCATCGAAGCCCGTGGCTCGTCCTCGGCTGCTTCGGCTGCCAACGCCGCCATCGACCACGTGCGTGACTGGGTGCTGGGCAGCAACGGCAAGTGGGTGACCATGGGCGTGCCGTCCGACGGTTCCTACGGTATTCCGGAAGGCGTGATCTTCGGCTTCGCGGTGACCACCGAAAACGGCAAGTACACCCTGGTGAAGGATCTGCCGATCGACGACTTCAGCCAGAAGTACATCGACAAGACCCTGGCCGAGCTGGAAGAAGAGCGCTCCGGCGTGGCCCACCTGCTGGGCTGATACGGGCCTAGCCCGGTACGCAGAAAACGGGGAAGCTTCGGCTTCCCCGTTTTCGTTTGAATGACTACGGACACCGATGATCCACCTGCATTACATCGATGACGCGCTGCTGCTGGCCGAGAAGCCGGCCGGCCTGCTGTCCGTGCCGGGCCGCAGCGAGGAAAACCAGGACTGCGTGATCACACGCCTGCAGGCGGTATGCCCGGATGCACTGACCGTGCACCGGCTGGACCAGGTGACGTCGGGCCTGCTGCTGCATGCGCGCGGCAAGGCGATGCAGGCGGCGTTGTCGATGCAGTTCGAGCAACGACAGGTGGGCAAGCGTTACGAGGCCGTGCTGCAGGGCCTGCTGGCCGACGATGCCGGTGACGTGGACCTGCCGCTGATCGTGGATTGGCCGAACCGGCCGAAGCAGATGGTCGACCACGCGCGCGGCAAGCCGGCGCTGACGCGCTGGCAGGTGTTGGCGCGCGATGTGGAGGCGGGCACAACGCGCGTGGCGTTGGAGCCGGTGACCGGCCGCAGCCATCAGTTGCGCCTGCACATGGCCAGTCTTGGCCATCCCATCGTGGGTGACGTGCTGTACGGCGCCGCGCCGGCGCAGCGGGTGCATCTGCATGCGTGCGCGTTGGCGTTCACGCACCCGGTAACGGGTGCTGCACTGGCATTCGAGTCCGCGGCGCCGTTCTAGGGGCTTCGGCAGGGCTTGCAGCCCTGCACCTGCTGTAGAGTCGAGCCATGCTCGACTGAAGCAACAGCAAAAGCGGGCATTCGGTGGGATGGCGGGGCGGTGTGGGCTTGCAGGACACGCCGTAAACCCGTCCATGGGGGCTCGTAGGCGCCATCCATGGCGCCTGCGGTCCTGCAAGCCCACACCGCCCCGCCTCTGACAGATTCCTGTGGCTGTTGGTAGGTGTCGACCTTGGTCGTACATCCGGTACTACAACGAGAATCGTATCCGCTTGAAACTAAAGGGCTTGAGCCCCGTACAGTACCGGGAGCAGGCCGCGCTGGCCGCCTGATCCCCCACCTGTCCAACTTCAGGGGGTCATTTCATGGACGGGTTTACGGCGTACCCCGCAACCGGACCCAACCCGCCATCCCCAGGAAGCCAGCTTTTGACGTTGACGTTGACGTTGACGTTGACGTCAGCAGGTGCAGGGCTGCAAGCCCTGCAGAACACACCCACCCCCTACCAAGGTAGGGCGGCCCGGCCGCCAGCCCGGCACTATGCTCGAACCCATGACTTTGTCTGGGAGGGCTGCGTCATGAACTACGAAGAAACCTACCGCCGCTCGATCGACGAGCCGGAGGCATTCTGGGGCGAGGAAGCCAAGCGCATCCATTGGCATACGCCGCCAAAGCAGGTGCTCGATTACAGCAACCCGCCGTTCCGCCGCTGGTTCGTCGGCGGTGAAACCAATCTCTGCTACAACGCCGTCGATCGCCACCTGGCTGATCGCCCCGACCAGCTGGCGCTGGTGGCGGTGTCCACCGAAACCAACGTCACCCGCGAGATCACCTACCGCCAGCTCCATCGCGAAGTGAATGATTTCGCCGCGGTGCTGCAGCAACTGGGCGTGGGCAAGGGCGACCGGGTGGTGATCTACATGCCCAACATGGCCGAAGCCGTGTTCGCCATGCTGGCCTGCGCGCGCATCGGCGCGGTGCATTCGGTGGTGTTCGGTGGCTTTGCCGCGCACAACCTGGCACTGCGCATCGACGATGCCAAGCCCAGACTGCTGATCGCCGCCGACGCCGGCATGCGCGGTGGCAAGGTCATTCCGTACAAGGGCATGGTCGATGCCGCCTGTGCCGAGGCGGCCAATCCGCCGCCGCATGTGCTGATCGTCTCGCGCGGGCTGGATGCTGCCGAACCGCGCGTGCCGGGGCGCGATGTGGACTACGCCGAACTGCGCGCGCAGGTGGGTGAAGTGGATGTGCCGGTCACCTGGCTTGAATCGAGCGAGCCCAGCTATCTGCTCTACACCTCCGGCACCACCGGCAAGCCCAAGGGCGTGCAGCGCGATGTGGGCGGCTATGCGGTGGCCATGGCGCAGTCGATGGAAACGGTGTTCGACTGCCGTCCGGGCCAGGTGATGTTCTCCACCTCGGATGTGGGCTGGGCCGTCGGCCATTCCTACAACGTGTATGGCCCGCTGATCGGTGGCTGCACGTCACTGCTGTACGAAGGGCTGCCGACCAACCCGGACCCGGGCATCTGGTGGGCGCTGTGCGAGCAGTACGGCGTGCGCACGATGTTTTCCTCGCCTACGGCGATCCGCGTATTGAAGAAGCACGATGCCGACTTCATCCACCGCCATGACCTGGATGCACTGAAGTATCTGTTCCTGGCCGGCGAGCCGTTGGATGAGCCTACCGCGCACTGGATCAACGATGCGCTGGGCAAGCCGATCATCGACAACTACTGGCAGACCGAAACCGGTTGGCCGGCGCTGACCCTGCTGCCTGGGCTGGACATGAAGCCGGTGCGCTTCGGCTCGCCGGGCTTCCCCAACCTCGGTTACCGCATGAAGGTGATCGATGAGAACACGGGTGAAGAAGTCGCCGCTGGGCAGAAGGGCGTGCTGGTGGTCACCCCGCCGTTGCCGCCGGGCTGCATGAGCACGGTGTGGAACGACGATGCGCGTTTCATGCAGAGCTACTTCAGCCACTTCAAGGAACTGCTGTACAGCTCGCTGGACTGGGCGATCCGCGATGACGATGGCTACACCTTCATCCTCGGCCGCACTGACGATGTGATCAACGTGGCCGGCCACCGGCTGGGCACGCGTGAGATCGAGGAAGCCATTTCCGGCCACCCGCGCGTGGCCGAGGCGGCGGTGATCGGGGTGAAGGACGAGCTGAAGGGGCAGGTGCCGCTGGTGTTCGTCACCCTGAAGCAGGGCTTGCAGGGCGATGATCCGGCGCCGGTGGTGGCCGAGATGATGGCCGCCGTTACCGCTTCACTGGGTGCGGTGGCGCGGCCGGCGCACATCCATGTGGTCAACGCGCTGCCCAAGACCCGCTCGGGCAAGCTGCTGCGGCGCTCGCTGCAGGCGCTGGCCGAACAGCGCGATCCGGGCGATCTGTCCACCCTGGACGATCCGGGCGCGTTGGAAGAGATCCGCCGCGCGCTGGGGCGCTGACCGCTGCCCCGGTAGCGTCGAGCTTGCTCGACTGCTTCTGACAGGCCGGTAGAGTCGAGCTTGCCCGACTGCCCAGCCAAGAGCAGTCGAGCGAGCTCGACTCTACCGGGCGATCAGGGGCAGTCGAGCGAGCTCGACTCTACCGGGCGATCAGGGGCAGTCGAGCGAGCTCGACTCTACCTCCCCCGGAACATGCGCTAAGCTCGGCCTTGGGGAGCGCGCCCCGCAGGGCGCGCAGATACGGCGCACCAGGCAAGGGGGATGCATGGCATTGCTGCATGGCAAGACGGCCGCTGGCCGCCAGGAAATCGAAGACCGCGGCCGGCGCTTGCCGGCGGCGCTGCGTTCGCTGCTGCTGATGGTCGACGGGCAACGCAACGACACTGAACTGCAGGCGCTGTTCGAAGGCCTGCGTGCGCCACCGGATGCGCTGCAGCAGCTCAGCGCGATGGGCCTGATCGAGGTGGTCGGCGGCGCCGCCGACGTGGTGCCCACGCGCGGCATCAGCAGTGGGCGCGAACAGGATCCGGCGCTCTACCAGCAGCTGTATGACGCAATGAGCGAGGCGGTGCGCCGCCATCTGGGCCTGAAGGGCTACTTCCTGCAACTGAAGATCGAGCGCTGCAAGGATGCGCTGGCACTGGAGCGGCTGTGCCCGGAACTGCTTGCGGCCGTGGGCAGTGCGCGCAGCCCGGCACTGGCCCAGCGCTGGTGGCAGGAAACCCAGGCGCGCCTGGCCACCACCGTCGCCGGGGTCGTGCCCGGCTGATGCAGGGCGTACAGTGGCCTGCTCTTTCCACTGGAAGCGCCACGTGCAGGACGACATCGACGACACCGATACCCCCGGCTGGGATGCGATCAATGCGGCCCTGGCGCCGCTGTATGCCGGGCAGACGCCGCAGCATTTCGGCACGGCACTGCCCTATACGCTGGGCGGCCAGGATCCGCTGGATGGCATCAGCGTGTACTGGGCCGATGCGCCGCAACCGCATTGGCACTACGTGACCTACGGCTTTTCCGAGCTGTATGCGAAGGAAAGCAGCGATGCGCAGGTCAGTGGCTATGGGTTCGAGCTGACCTTCCGCCTGGCCGCCAGTGCCGGTGAAAGCGCCGGCAGCACCCCGCCGGTGTGGCCGATGAACCTGCTGCAGAACCTGGCGCGCTATGTGTTCGGCAGCGGCAACGTGTTCGAGGATGGCCACCATCTGAATGCCAACGGCCCGATCGCGCTGGAGACCGACACCCGCCTGTGCCACCTCGCCTTCGTGGCCGACCCGCAGCTGCCGCCGCGCGACACCGCCAACGGTCACCTGCAGTTCCTGCAGCTGGTTGGCTTGACCGACGAGGAAATGGAAGCGATCAAGCGCTGGTCCACCCGCGGCGTGCTGCAGGTGCTGCAGCCGGCGATGCCGCTGTGGATCAGCGATCTGCACCGCGGCAACCTGCTGGATGATCCGGTGCTGGCCGCGCAGGTGCAGGAAGGCAGCCAGCGCGAAGGGTCGACCACCGGCATGCTGTTCGTCGAGACGCTGCACTGGCGCCAGCAGGACGGCGTGACCACGCTGGTGCTCGGCGCGGGCCAGGTGCACAGCGTTGCCGAGCTGCTGGGTCTTCGCCTGCGTCACGGCAAGCCGCTGGAACTGGTCAGCGGTGAACGGCAGTGGACCTTCGCCCCGGGCGGGGCGGACGCTGCCACGGCGATCGGCGATGACAGCGCGTACTGGGTGCTGGACGAGGCCAGCCTGCAGGCGGCTGCGGCGCTTCCGGCGCAGCGCGGGGTCTACCCGCTGAACGCGGCGCTGAAGATCGAGGTGGTGCCAACCCAGCTGCGCGACGGCAAGGGCAACGTGATCCGCGAGATCGGTTGAGCGTAGCGGTGAAGCCGATGGGGTCGGAGCCGCCTGCTGCGCAGGCGGATCCGACCCCGCACTGGCATCAGGCCAGGCCTTCGGCCTTCAGCACGGCCTGCACGCCGGCGTCGGCGTCCATGCGCGCCTTGTAGGCGGCCAGGTTGTCCAGACCGGACAGGTCCACCTTGGTGCCGGCTGCCCAGCGCAGGGTGATGTAGAAGTACGGATCGGCGAAGCTGCGGAAACCGGCCAGCCAGGGCTTGTCGGCCAGCTGCTTGTCGGCGGTTTCGAACAGCGCGCGCAGGCGCTTGTGGGCGGCGGCACGGACCGCATCGTACTGGCCTTCGTCGGCAATGAACTTGCCCGGTGCGAACAGCGGCGAGAACGCCGGGTGCACGTCGGAATTGACGAAGGACAGCCAGCGGGCTGCTTCGGCGCGCTGGCGCGGGCTGCCATCGCCGCCCAGGCCGGCCTGCGGGAAGCTGTCGGCGATGTAGCCCATGATGGCGGCGTTCTGCACCAGCACGAAGTCGCCATCGACCAGCGCCGGGACGGCGCCTGCCGGATTGATCTTCAGGAATTCCGGACCCTTCAGGGTGTCCTTGTTCAGCAGTTCCACTTCGAACGGCTGGCCGGTCCACTGCAGGGCGATGTGGTCGGCGGTGGAGCAGGCACCGGGCTTGCTGTACAGCTTCATGGGAACTCCAGGGTAGGGCGTGGTGGAAACACCCACTATCCCAGAGCCCCGGCAGCGGCGGCAACGCTGCCGCCGGCAACAGATCGTTACGACTGGCGAGGCTTGAGGTTCTGCACCTTATAGAAGGTGTGATCGCCGATGGTGGCCACCTGGTAGGCGTTGCGCCAGTTCGGGCTGGCAATGGCCAGTGCGGCGAAGTGGCTGGCGCCGGGCACGATCTCGCGGCGTTCGCCGGCCGGCAGCGCCCAGTTGCGCTCGGCGTCGAAGGCCACGTTCATGGCTTCACTCCAGGCGGCATCGTTGCCCAGCTGGGTGCCGGGCGATACCAGGGTGGGCGCGAACTGCTTGCGCGCGGTCACCACCTGGCACATCGAATCGCCCCACAGCCCGCTGTCGAGGCGGCGCAGGGCCACTTCGGCCACGGCCTGCTGGCCGCGCAGGGTCTGGTCGCGGGCTTCCAGGTAAACGGTGGTGCTCAAACACAGCGAATCAGCCGCCGGCTGCGGCAACAACTGCGACAGCCAGAGAATCCAGGCCAGTTTCATATGACTCCTTGCTCCGTATGGGCCGCACCGCGCGGTTCCGGCTGCGGGGGGCGGCCGGGGGGCTGGGTACGACTTGGCGTGATGGGGAGGCGGCCATCGGGGCCGCCCCGTGGGCGGCCTCCAAAACATTGATCACGAACCGATCAGGGAGGACCGCACCGGCTCACCGGAAACTGGCTGGTGAGCGGAAAGATGGCGCAAGGTAGGGGGCTGTTACCGAACGCTTCCTGAATCGCTCGGCTTGACATTCAGCTTCGGGGGCGGTGACGGAAATCACATTTGCGCCCCCATTCATCTACAAATCAGAGCGCGGCGGCGACGCGACTGCCCTGATTGATCGCGCGTTTTGCATCCAGTTCTGCCGCCACGTCGGCACCGCCGATCAGCTGCGCGGTGATGCCCGCAGCGTCCAGTTCGGCCTGCAACGCGCGCTGCGGTTCCTGCCCGGCGCAGATCACCACGTGGTCCACCGGCAACAGCTGTTCGCTGCCGTCCACGCGGATGCGCAGGCCGGCATCGTCCACGCCCAGGTACTCCACGCCACCGAGCATGCGCACGCCCTTGGCCTTCAGCGTGGCGCGGTGGATCCAGCCGGTGGTCTTGCCCAGGCGGGCACCGGGCTTGCCGGGGCTGCGCTGCAGCAGCCACAGCCGCCGCGGCGAGGCTTCCACCACGGGCGTGGCCAGCGCGCCGCGCGCCTCGAAGCGGGCGTCCACGCCCCATTCGGCCATCCAGCGCTGCGGGTCCAGCGCAGGTGAGGGACCGTCATGGCTGAGGAATTCGCCCACGTCGAAGCCGATACCGCCGGCGCCGATGATCGCCGCGCTGGCGCCCACCTGCACCCGGCCCAGCAGCACGTCCAGGTAGTTCACCACCTTGGGGTGGTCGGCACCGGGGAAATCGACCCGGCGCGGCACGATGCCGGTGGCCAGCACCACGTGGTCGAAGCCGGCCAGCGCGGTGGCGTCGGCGCGGGTGCCCAGGCGTACGTCCACCCCGGTTTCGGCCAGCTTGTGGCGGAAGTAGCGCAGGGTCTCGTGGAACTCTTCCTTGCCGGGAATGCGCTTGGCCACGTTGAACTGGCCGCCGATCTCATCGCCGGCATCGAACAGGGTGACCTGGTGGCCACGCTCGGCGGCCACCGTGGCACAAGCCAGCCCGGCCGGCCCGGCGCCGACCACGGCGATCTTCTTCGGCGCAGCGGTGGGGCGGTAGACCAGTTCGGTTTCGTGCGCGGCGCGCGGGTTCACCAGGCAACTGGCCAGCTTGTTTTCGAACACATGGTCCAGGCAGGCCTGGTTGCAGGCAATGCAGGTATTGATGGCCTCCGGGCGGCCGGCGCGCGCCTTGTTCGTCCACTGCGGGTCGGCCAGCAGCGGGCGGGCCAGCGACACCATGTCGGCGCCGCCACTGGCCAGGATGCGCTCGGCAACGTCGGGCATGTTGATGCGGTTGGTGGCCACCAGCGGCACCTTCACGTGCGGCTTCAGCTTGGCGGTGACCCCGGCGAACGCGGCGCGCGGCACCGACGTGGCGATGGTGGGAATGCGCGCCTCATGCCAGCCGATGCCGGAATTGATGATCGTCGCGCCGGCGGCCTCGATGGCCTGGGCCTGCTGCACGATCTCTTCCCAGTTGCTGCCGTTGTCCACCAGGTCCACCAGCGACAGGCGGTAGATGATGATGAAATCCGGCCCGCAGGCCTCGCGGATGCGGCGCACGATTTCCACCGCAAAGCGCATGCGCTGGCTGGCATCGCCGCCCCAGCGGTCGCTGCGGGTGTTGGTGCGTGGGGCGATGAACTCGTTGATGAGGTAGCCCTCCGAACCCATCACTTCCACGCCGTCGTAGCCGGCCTCGCGGGCCAGCCGGGCGCTGCGCGCGTAATCGGCGATATGGCGCTCCACGCCGCTGGCCGACAGCGCGCGCGGGGTGAACGGGTTGATCGGTGCCTTCAGCTTCGAAGGTGCCACCGACAGGGGATGGTAGGCATAGCGCCCGGCATGCAGCAGCTGCAGGCAGATCTTCGCGCCGTGCTGGTGTGCGGCGGCGGTGAGCTGGCGGTGCGGGCGCACTTCCCAGGGCCAGGACAGCTTGCCGCCGAACGGCTTCAGCCAGCCGACCACGTTGGGCGCGAAGCCGCCGGTGACGATCAGGCCCACGCCGCCCTCGGCACGCTCGGCGAAGTAGGCGGCCAGGCGCGGGAAGTCACGGGCGCGGTCTTCCAGGCCGGTGTGCATCGAGCCCATCAGAACCCGGTTGCGCAGCTGGGTGAAGCCCAGGTCCAGCGGGGCGAACAGATTCGGGTAGGCGGTTTCGTTGGCTGGCGACATGTCGATACGCTTGCGTACGGAAGCGCGAAGCGTGCCGTGAAACGGCGGCCGGGGCAAGGGGCGCCGCGGCCGCGACCGATCACCCCACGCCGCGCTGCGCGCTCGCCGGGCGGGGGGCGGCGCCCGCCGCCGGGGCGCGGCCGATGCCGAACCAGCCCAGGGTGATGCCGCACAACGGCCCGATCAACACGGCGAAGGCCAGTGTGCCCAGGCCGACATCGCCGCCCAGCCACCAGCCCAGCAGCAGCACGCTGCCTTCAATCAGGCTGCGCACCTTCCAGATCGGCCAACCGGTACGGGCGTGCAGGCCGGTCATCAGGCCGTCGCGCGGGCCCGGGCCCAGGCGCGCGCCGATGTACAGCCCGGTGGCCAGGGCGACCAGCAGCAGACCCCCGGTGAACAGCGCAAGCTGCCAGCCCAGCGCGGTGGCCGGCGGCAGCAGCCACAGGCCGATCTGCGCCGAGGGCCCGATCAGCAGCACGTTCAGCACGGTGCCGGCGCCGGGCTTCTGCCGCAGCGGCCACCACAGAAGCAGCACCAGCGCGCCGATGGCGTTGGTGGCCAGACCGAACGACAGCGGCGTCTGCGCGGCGATGCCCTGCGACAGCACATCCCACGGGGCGACGCCGATGCCGGCGCGGATCATCAGGGCAGCACCAAAGCCGTACAGGAACAGGCCGGTGATCAACTGCAGCAGGCGCAGGGGCAGGGCGGTAGGCATGGGGGACTCGGGGATGGGGGAGGGCAACTGTTGCCACCGTAATCCCGAATTCCGCGCTGCAATAGATACAGATGCCGGGCAATCCGCGCACACAGTCGGCGGCATGGGGGTAGAGTCGAGCTTGCTCGACTGTCGTCTCGCGAAGTCGAGCAAGCTCGACTCTACCGGCCTTGTCAGTCGAGCAAGCTCGACTCTACCCGGCCGTTATTCCCAGCCGGACAGCGCCAGCTTGCCGATCGTGCGCCTGCTGGCCAGGCGCTCATGCGCTGCCTCCACGTTGGCGGCGTTGATGCTGCCCACCACTTCACTCAGGGTGCCGCGCAGCTGGCCGGCGTCGATCATGCTGGCTGCACGGTTGAGGATGCGGTGCTGTTCAATCTGGTCGGCGGTCTGGAATCGCGCGCGGGCGAACATGAATTCCCAGTGGATGCCGATGCACTTGGCCTTGTAGGGATCGCCGATGCGCAGCGGCCCGCGTGGCTCGACAATCAGCCCGACGTGGCCCTGCGGCGCCACGATCTGCCCCAGTTCGTCCCAGTAATGGTCGGTGTCAGCCAGGTTCAGGGCCACCTGCACGCTGTCCACGCCCAGGGCCTGCAACTGCGGCTGCAGGGGCTGGCGGTGGTCGATCACATGGGCCGCGCCCATCCGTCGGCACCAGTCCACGGACGCTTCGCGCGACGCTGTCGCAATAACCTCGAAACCGGCGTGCTGGGCCAGTTGGATCGCCATCGAGCCCACACCGCCGGCGCCGCCGATCACCAGCAGGCGTTGCCCGGCATGGCGGCGCCCGTCCAGCTGCAAGGGCATGCGCTGGAACAGCAGCTCCCACGCAGTGAGCGTGGTCAACGGCAGGGCGGCAGCTTCGGCGAAATCCAGCGTGGTGGGCTTGCGCGCCACCAGCCGTTCATCCACCCATTGGTACTGCGCGTTGCAGCCCGGGCGGGTCACGTCGCCGGCGTAATAGACCTCGTCGCCGGAAGCGAACAGGCTGGCCTCTTCACCGATCGCCTCCACCACCCCGGCCGCATCCCAGCCGAGTACCCGGGGCCGGTCGAGCATGGCCCCGGTGGTGGCCGCGCGCTGCTTGCCATCGACCGGGTTGACCGAGATCGCCTGCACCCGCACCAGCAGATCACGCCCCCGCGGAGGCAGGGGCGGAGGCAACTGCACATCCTGCAGCGCAGGCAGAGATTCACGACACAGGGCGACGGCTTTCATCATGACTCCGGCTCGGTTCGTGCGTTCATCATAAGGTTCCTCACCTCGATGGGCGCGCGCTGAATCGTCGCGAGTTTCCCTTTTCCACAGTTGTCACATTGTGTCCTTAATGCCCCTCAAACCCTTGTGCCACGGGGGTATTGCGGATTTTCATGATCCTGTATAGGGTTTCAACGTCGGACCGGTGGCTGGTCGGGTACGACGCTTCACATGTTACGGGACTGTTAACATGACCTTCACCCGCCTGAGCATAATGTTCGCGGCGGTGGCGTGCTGAATCGGCTGTCTGAACATCGACGCAGTAGTGCTGGCCCATGCCTCTACCGGTTTCATACCCCCGAAATAGGAGCTGTACTCAATGAACAAGAAGATCCTTACTGCCGCGCTGCTGGGCGGTCTGGCTTTCGCCCAGGCTGCGTCGGCGCAGGAGTTCGATGACCGCTGGTACCTGACCGGTTCGGCTGGCTTCAACTTCCAGGACAGCGACCGTCTGACCAATGATGCCCCGTTCGTCACCCTGGGTCTGGGCAAGTTCATCAGCCCGAACTGGTCGCTGGACGGTGAGCTGAACTACCAGAACCCGAACTTCGACGCCAACCAGGATCTGAACTGGTCGCAGTACGGCGTGTCGTTCGACCTGCGTCGCCACTTCATCCAGGAAGGCCGCGGCTGGAACCCGTACATCGTCGGTGGCCTGGGCTACCAGAAGTCCGAGGAAGAGTACGCTGCCCTGGACAACAACGGTCCGCGTGAGCGCAAGGACGGCAACCTGTCGGCCAAGCTGGGCGTCGGCCTGCAGACCACCTTCGAAAAGCGCGTTGCTGTCCGCGCCGAAGTGGCCTACCGCGCTGATTTCGACGACCAGAGCGTTGCCGCTCGCGACGAAAGCTGGTTCGGCGACGTGCTGGCTTCGGTCGGCGTCGTGATCCCGCTGGGCCCGGCCCCGGTGGCTGCTGCCCCGGCTCCGGCTCCGGTTGCCCCGAGCTGCGCCGACCTGGACGACGACGGTGACGGCGTCAACAACTGCGACGACAAGTGCCCGAACTCGCAGCCGGGTCAGACCATCGGTCCGGACGGTTGCCCGGTGCCGGTCTCGATCGACCTGAAGGGCGTGAACTTCGACTTCGACAAGTCGAACCTGCGTCCGGACGCTGTGGCCATCCTGTCGGAAGCTTCGGAAATCCTGAAGCGTTACCCGGATCTGCGCGTTGAAGTGGCCGGTCACACCGACTCGAAGGGTACCGACGCTTACAACCAGAAGCTGTCCGAGCGTCGCGCCACCGCGGTGTACAACTACCTGACCCAGAACGGCGTGGACGCTTCGCGTCTGGTCGGCCCGATCGGCTACGGCGAGAGCCGTCCGATTGCTCCGAACACCAACCCGGATGGTTCGGACAACCCGGAAGGTCGCGCCAAGAACCGTCGTACCGAGCTGAACGTCCAGAACTAAGTTCTGACGCTCTGCCAGTAAGACACAGCAGGACCCGGCTTCGGCCGGGTCTTGTTGTTTGTGGAGCCAGGGAATGTGCGGGTACCGCGCAAAGACAACCGTCCATCGGCTTTTTTTCCAGAAAACCAACAAGTTGCCGTATTCATTGAAGGTTCCGCTTGAAAGCTGTGGCGGCATTGCTAAACTCGCCGCGTCACTTCCTTTCGTGGATGCCCCTCATGTTGCGCTCTGCATCGGCCGCCGTTCTGGCGCTGGCCCTGGTTCCCGCTGCCCACGCCGCGGTTGATTGCTCGGTCAACACCAGCGCGTCGCCGCTGCCCCTGCCGGCCACCGCCATCGCGCCGGTGGCCGACGAGCTGTACATCCGCGGCAGCCAGCTGGGCATGTCCGCCGGCGTGCTGGGCAGCAGCTACGATCCGTCGCAGTCGCTGGACCAGGTGCTGCAGCGTCTGCGCATCGATGGCTGCCAGAACATTGCCAAGGCCATTCCGAGTGCGCCGGCGGTGAAGCCGAACGACCCGGCCGCGTACAAGCCGCAGACCGAGTTCGACAACACGCCGTGGCGCTTTGACATGAGCCAGAACGGCAAGCGCATGACCGCCGAAGAGTTCGACGCCTGGATGAAGGCGCGCGGCGTGCGTGTGGTCAAGGCACGCCCGGCACCGGCCGCGGCGCCGGCGGCCGCCACCGAAGCACCGGCTGAAACCAAGCCGGGCGAGAAGAAGTAAGCCGCGCGGGGAGCAGAGGCTTGCGCACGC
Source organism: Stenotrophomonas sp. ZAC14D2_NAIMI4_6 (assembly GCF_003086875.1). Taxonomy (NCBI): domain Bacteria; kingdom Pseudomonadati; phylum Pseudomonadota; class Gammaproteobacteria; order Lysobacterales; family Lysobacteraceae; genus Stenotrophomonas; species Stenotrophomonas sp. ZAC14D2_NAIMI4_6. The sequence continues at coordinate 967,823 of NZ_CP025996.1, forward strand.
GCCGCCCACCTGCCACCCCCGCCGCCCGCGCCCACGCACCGCGTGGGCGTGCGAATGCCACTGCGGCACCGGCCGGGGTTCGCCATGGCCTGGCCCGCGTGTTGTCCAAGGCGGGCGTCTGCTCGCGTACCGAAGCCGCGCGCTGGATTGCCGAAGGGCGCGTGCGCGTGTCCGGGCGCATCGTGCGTGACCCCGAATTCCCGATTGCCAGCCCGGCACCGCCGATCGAGGTGGATGGCCAGCCGCTGGCGCCGCCGCAGCGCCTGTACCTGATGTTGAACAAGCCGCGCGGGGTGGTGACCACCGCCCAGGACGAGCGTGGGCGCGACACGGTGTACCGCTGTTTCGATGGTGCCGGCCTGCCGTGGATCGCCCCGGTGGGGCGCCTGGACAAGGCCAGTGAAGGGCTGCTGCTGTTCAGCAACGACCCGCAATGGGCCGCGCGCCTGACCGATCCGCAGACCGGGCCGGACAAGACCTATCACGTGCAGACCGACCGCCTGCCCGACGACGCCACCCTGGCGGCGCTGCAGGCCGGTATTGAAGACGAGGGCGAGTTCCTGGTGGCCCGTGCCGTGCGCGTCCTGCGCAGCGGCGACAAGACCGCGTGGCTGGAGGTGGTGCTCGACGAGGGCCGCAACCGCCATATCCGTCGCCTGTTGGCGGCCTTCGACCTGCAGGTGTTGCGCCTGGTCCGGGTCGCGATCGGCGGGCTGGTGCTTGGCGATCTCGGCAAGGGGCAATGGCGGGAGCTGCAGGTCAGCGACCAGCAGCAGCTTGTGGCTGCTGCACCGGGCTGAAGTCCGGCCCACGGCTGGCCGCGGCCAGCCACCGTTCCAGGCGTAGGGGGCGCCTGGTTTTCGATTTACTTGAACGGAGTGTGCCCATGTACCCGACCCTCAACCGAACCCTGCGCTGCGCCGGCCTGCTGTTGCCGCTGGCCGTGCTGACCGCCTGCAGCGGCCACAAGAAGGTGGCCAAGGCCGAAACCCCGGCCGAGGCGCCGGTGGTGGAGGTAAAGACCCCGGAACTGGATGGCCGCGGCAGCTACCGCTTCATGATGAGCAACGGCGACCAGAAGATGACCGCCGACCAGTTCGACGCCTGGATGAAGGCCAACGGCATCCGCGTGGCCAAGGGCAACGCGCAGGACGCCGCCGCCAAGCCGGTGGTGGTGGCCAGCAAGGACGAACCGAAGGACAAGAAGAAAAAGAAGAAGTAAGCACCGGCAGGTGCCGACCTTTAAGCCCCGGTAGGTGCCGACCTTGGTCGGCACGCTATGCGCGGTGGGGTCAGCACGCCATCAGGCCCGGTAGGTGCCGACCTTGGTCGGCACGCTCTGCTTGATGGGGTCAGAGCCCTTTCCTGCGGAAAGGGATCCGACCCCGGACCTGATCAACCCTTGATCACGCCCAGTTCCACGCCGATGCGGGTGAACGCATCGATCGCGCGGTCCAGGTGCTCGCGGGTGTGGGCGGCACTGATCTGGGTGCGGATGCGCGCCTGGCCCTTGGGCACCACCGGGAAGAAGAAGCCGATCGCGTAGATGCCTTCTTCCAGCAGGCGCTCGGCGAACTTCTGCGCCAGCGGTGCGTCGTACAGCATCACCGGGCTGATCGGATGCACGCCCGGCTTCACGTCGAAACCGGCGGCGACCATCTTTTCGCGGAAGTAGGTGGTGTTCTGCACCAGCGTGCTGCGCAGATCATCGGCGGCGGCCAGCATCTCGAAAGCCTTGATGCCGGCGGCCACCACGTGCGGCGGCAGCGAGTTGGAGAACAGGTACGGGCGCGAACGCTGGCGCAGCAGTTCGATCACTTCGGCGCTGGCGCAGGTGAAACCGCCGAGCGCGCCGCCCATGGCCTTGCCCAGGGTGCCGGTGATGATGTCGATCTTTTCCAGCACGCCCTTCACTTCGGCCGAGCCGCGACCGCTGGCACCGAGGAAGCCGGTGGCGTGGCATTCGTCGATGTGCACCAGTGCGTTGTACTTCTTCGCCAGCGCGGTGATTTCGTCCAGCGGGGCGATGAAGCCGTCCATCGAGAACACGCCGTCGGTGGTGATCAGCTTGGTCTTGCAGCCGGCCGCATCGGCGGCCTGCAGCTGCGCTTCCAGGTCGGCCATGTCGCAGTTGGCGTAGCGGAAGCGCTTGGCCTTGCACAGGCGCACGCCGTCGATGATCGAGGCGTGGTTCAGTGCGTCGGAAATGATCGCGTCGTTCTCGCCGAGCAGCGGTTCGAACAGACCGCCGTTGGCGTCGAAGCAGGCCGCGTACAGGATCGTGTCCTGCTTGCCGAAGAAGTCGGCAATCTGCTTTTCCAGCTGCTTGTGCAGGTCCTGGGTGCCGCAGATGAAGCGCACCGAGGCCATGCCGAAGCCGTGGCTGTCCAGCGCGTCCTTGGCGGCCTGGATCAGGTCCGGGTGGTCGGCAAGGCCCAGGTAGTTGTTGGCGCAGAAGTTCAGCACGGTGCGGCCATCGTCGAGGGTGATCTCGGCCGACTGCGGGCTGGTGATGATCCGCTCGGACTTGAACAGGCCTTGGGCGCGGATGGCGTCCAGTTCGTCGGCGTAATGGCGGGTCAGGGCGGAGGAGGCGTCGGTCATGGCGTGGGCACGGCTCAGCACGGGAAACCACCGATTCTACCGGGCAACCCGGGCCGTCGACCGGGCAGGGCGCGCCACCGCCATGGCCGGCACATGTTGCATCGCAATAGCAAACGGGTTAAAAATTCGTGAACCGGCCCTGTCTGGCCCGGTTGCCGCTTCCGCCTTCCACGCCACCGCCCCCCACCGGAGACGCCCATGAAGCACGCCCGTGCCTGCCTGTCCCTTGCCGCCGCCCTTGCCCTGGCCCCGTTTGCCGCCAGCGCCCAGGAGGCCGAGTCGCCTTACAGCTGGAATGTCACCGCTGTTTCCGATTACCTGTTCCGTGGCGTATCGCAGACCGACGAAGATCCGACCCTGCAGGCCGGCTTCACCTACACCAGCCCGGTCGGCCTGTATGCCGGCGTGTGGGGTTCGGGCGTGGATTTCGGCCCGGGCGACCCGAGCGTCGAAGTGGACTACCAGATCGGCTACGGCATTGACGCTACCGAGCGCCTGAACTTCGATGTGCTGCTGAACCGCTACACCTATCCCGGTGCCAGCGAGCTGAACTACAACGAGCTGATCACCACCACCACGCTGGATGACACCTACAAGCTGACGGTGGCCTACAGCAACGACGTGTGGAACAGCAGCACCGATGGCTGGTACTACGCGCTGGGCGGCGAGTGGGGCCTGCCGCAGGACTTCACGCTGAGCGCCAATGTCGGCCGCAGCACCTTCGAAAAGGGCATCGCCAAGGATTACACCGACTGGAACGTCGGCGTCAGCCGCCAGTTCGGCATGTTCAACGTGGGCCTGGGCTACTACGGCACCGACAGCGACGGCCGCTACAACTCCGGCAAGCTGGCGCACAGCCGCGTGATGCTGTCGGTTGCCATCGGCAACTGATCCGACGCTGCTGTCGTCCACGAAAAAGGCGCCCGATGGGCGCCTTTTTCACTACCGGAGCGTGCCGAGCAAGCTCGGCACCTACCATTCGCGCGCGGAACCGAGGATCAGTTCCAGCTGAGCACGACCTTGCCGGCCTTGCCTTCTTCCATCAGGTCGAAGCCCTTCTGGAAATCGTCGATCGGCAGCTGGTGGGTCATCACCTTGCCCAGCGGGAAGCCGGACAGCACCAGCTGGGTCATCTTGTACCAGGTCTCGTACATCTTGCGGCCGTAGATGCCCTGCACGGTCAGGCCCTTGAAGATGATCTTGTCCCAGTCGCAGCCGGCGCCCTTGGGCATGATGCCGAGCATGGCGATCTTGCCGCCGTGGTACATGCAGTCGAGCATGTCGTTGAACGCGCGCGGGTTGCCGCTCATTTCCAGGCCCACGTCGAAGCCCTCCATGTGCAGTTCCTTCATCACGTCCTTCAGCGACTGGTTGGCGACGTTCACCACGCGGGTGGCGCCCATGTCGGCGGCCAGCTTCAGGCGGAAGTCGTTGACGTCGGTGACCACCACGTTGCGCGCACCGATGTGCTTGCAGATGCCGGCGGCGATGATGCCGATCGGGCCTGCGCCGGTGATCAGCACGTCCTCGCCGATGACGTCGAATTCCAGCGCGCAGTGCGCGGCATTGCCGTACGGGTCGAAGAAGGCGGCCAGCTCGGACGGGATCTGGTCGGGGATCGGCCACAGGTTGCTGGCCGGCATCACCATGTATTCGGCGAAGGCGCCGTTGACGTTGACGCCGATGCCGACGGTGTTCGGGCACAGGTGCGGGCGGCCGCCGCGGCAGTTGCGGCAGTGGCCGCAGACGATGTGGCCTTCGGCCGAGACGCGCTGGCCGATTTCATAGCCGGTGACGGCCGAGCCGAGTCCGGCGATGCGGCCGACGAACTCGTGGCCGATGGTCAGGCCCGGCTTGATGGTGCGCTGGCTCCACTCGTCCCACAGGTAGATATGCAGGTCGGTACCGCAGATGGCGGTCTTTTCCAGCTTGATCAGCACCTCGTTCGGGCCCGGGGTCGGAACCGGAACCTCTTCCAGCCAGATGCCCTTGGCGGCTTCGCGCTTGACCAGGGCCTTCATCGTTTGCTGCGCCATCGGGTGGAACTCGTCAGGGGGAAAACGCGGATTATAGAGCGCTGGGCGCAATTCCCATGTTGCGCTGCGGGTGCGCAGCACCCCCGGCAGCGCCAGGCCCTGCCCGGCGCCCATGCCCGGCGGGAAGGCCCGCGCAGCCCATGACTTCCGGGCATCGGGCGGGGCAGGGGGCTGGGCTACACTCGGCGGTTCTTTCACCAGGGGCTGCTCGATGCGCTCGAACCTGCTTGCATTCTCCGTCGTCGCCAGCCTCGGGCTGGTCCAGGTCGCCCATGCCGCCGAAGGCATGTGGGTGCCGCAGCAGCTGCCGGAAATCGCCGGCCCGCTGCAGAAGGCCGGCCTGAAGCTGTCCCCGCAGCAGCTGGCCGACCTGACCGGCGACCCGATGGGCGCGGTGGTTGCGCTGGGCGGCTGCACCGCCAGCTTCGTCTCCCCGCAGGGCCTGGTGGTGACCAACCACCACTGTGCCTACGGCGCCATCCAGCTCAATTCGACCGCGCAGAAGAACCTGATCAAGGACGGCTTCAACGCGCCGACCCTGAAGGACGAACTGAGCGCCGGCCCGAACGCACGCGTGTTCGTGCTTGACCAGATCACCGACGTCACCGCCCAGGCCAAGGCCGCCATTGCCGCCGCCGGCAAGGACCCGCTCGCCCGCAGCCGCGCGCTGGATGCCTTCGACAAGGCCCAGGTGGCCGCCTGTGAAGCCGACGCCGGCTTCCGCTGCCGCCTGTACTCGTTCAGCGGCGGCAACACCTACCGCCTGTTCCGCAACATGGAAATCAAGGACGTGCGCCTGGTCTACGCGCCCCCGGGCAGCGTCGGCAAGTTCGGTGGCGACATCGACAACTGGATGTGGCCGCGCCACACCGGCGATTTCTCGTTCTACCGCGCTTACGTCGGCAAGGACGGCAAGCCGGCGGCATTCTCGGCCGACAACGTGCCCTACCAGCCCAAGCACTTCCTGAAGTTCGCCGACCAGCCGCTGGGCGCCGACGACTTCGTGATGGTGGCCGGTTACCCGGGCCGCACCAACCGCTACGCGCTGGCCGGTGAGTTCAACGAAACCGCCAGCTTCACCTACCCGACCATCGCCCGCCACTACAACGCGGTGCTGAAGATGATCGACGAGGCCGGCAAGGCCGACCCGGACGTGAAGGTGAAGTACGCCGCCACCGCGGCCAGCATGAACAACGTGGCCAAGAACTACCAGGGCCAGCTGGAAGGCTTCAAGCGCATCGACGCGGCCGGCCAGAAGCAGGCCGAAGAAGCGGCCGTGCTGGCCTGGCTGAAGAAGCAGGGCGCCGCCGGCAAGCCGGCACTGGCCGCGCACGCGCAGCTGATCCAGCACCTGGCCACCAGCAAGGCCACCCGTGAACGCGATCTGTTCGTGGGCCAGTTCAACAACACTTCGGCGGTGGGCGCGGCCATCACCCTGTACCGCCTGTCGATCGAACGCAGCAAGCCGGACGCCGAGCGCGAAGCCGGTTTCCAGCAGCGTGACCTGACCACCATCGAAGGTGGCCTGAAGCAGATGGACCGCCGCTACGTGGCGAAGATGGACCAGCAGCTGCAGACCTACTGGCTGGACCAGTACGTGGCCCTGCCGGCCGCGCAGCGCGACAACGAAGTGCTGAACAAGTGGCTGGGTGGCAGCAACGAGGCCGCCGTGAAGTCGCTGGTGGGCAAGCTGTCGGGCACCGAGCTGGGCAGCCTGGACACGCGCCTGAAGTGGTTCAACGCCGACCGCGCGGCCTTTGAAGCCAGCACCGATCCGGCCATCCAGTACGCCGTGGCAGTGATGCCGGCGCTGCTGAAGCAGGAAGAGCAGAAGAAGATCCGCGAGGGCGAATCGCTGACGGCCCGTCCGCTGTACCTGCAGGCCGTGGCCGACTACAAGAAGAGCCAGGGCGAGTTCGTCTACCCCGATGCCAACCTGTCGCTGCGCATCACCTTCGGCAACGTGATGGGCTACGGCAAGGACGGTGTGCAGTACACCCCGTTCACCACCCTGGAAGGCGTGGCCGCCAAGGAAACCGGCGAAGACCCGTTCGATTCGCCGAAGGCGCTGCTGGATGCGGTCAAGGCCAAGCGTTACGGTGGCCTGGAAGACAAGCGCATCGGTTCGGTGCCGGTGAACTTCCTGTCCAACCTGGATATCACCGGTGGCAACTCGGGTTCGCCGGTGCTGGATGCGCACGGCAAGCTGGTCGGCCTGGCCTTCGACGGCAACTGGGAATCGGTCAGCTCCAACTGGGTGTTCGACCCGGTGATGACCCGCATGATTGCCGTGGACAGCCGCTACATGCAGTGGATCATGCAGGAAGTGGCGCCGGCGCCGCAGCTGCTGAAGGAACTGAACCTGGCGAAATAAGGTAGTGCCGGCCGCTGGCCGGCAACGCCACCGGCGGATCATCCACGCATGGCGTGGATCTACCAACCCCGCGACCGACGTCGCGGGGTTTTTTCATGCCCGGTCCGGCCCGGTGCGCCGAACAGGTATCATCCCTGTTCCGCGTACTTCACAGGATGTGAACGAAACGGAATCTTCCTCCCCCCAGGACCCCTTGTTCGCATGCGCATCCTGCTTGCCCGTCACGGCGAAACGCCGTGGAACGCCGAAGGCCGCTACCAGGGCCAGATCGACATCCCGCTTTCGCCCATCGGCGAAGCCCAGGCCCAGGCTCTGGGCGCCCGTCTTGCTTCGGTGGACATCACCCGTGCGGTGGCCTCGCCGCTGTCGCGCGCCCAGCTGACCGCCCAGCTTGCCCTGGGTGCCGACCGCGCCGGCATGCTGCAGACCGAACCGGATCTGCAGGAAATCGCCCACGGTGAGTGGGAAGGCCTGCTGGCCAGCGAGATCAACGAAAAAGACCCGTCGCGCCTGAAGGCCTGGCGCGAGGAACCCGATACCGTGCTGATGCCGGGCGGCGAATCGCTGCGCCTGGTGCTGGAGCGCAGCTGGCGTGGCCTGGCCCGTGCCGCTGAAGGCCTGGGCGAGCACGACACCCTGCTGGTGGTCGCCCACGACGCAGTGAACCGGGTGATCCTGTGCAAGGTGCTGGGCCTGCCGATTTCCCGCCTGTGGACCTTCCGCCAGGCGCCGACCACCCTGAACCTGCTCGAAGGCGCCGACCTGGACAGCCTGGAAGTGGTGCGCCTGAACGATTGCGCCCACCACACGCCGTTCTTCGGCGAAGCCAAGCACCGCGCGCTGTAAACCCTTCCAACGAACCACCTGCTGCTGCTGGAACCCTTGCCGTGACGAACACCCCGACCACCCTGGCCGACTGGCTGGACTACATTGAACGCCAGCACCCGGCGAGCATCGACATGGGCCTGGAGCGCGTGCGCAGCGTGGCCGCGGCGATGGGCCTGGGCGCACCGGCCGGGCGCACCATCGTGGTCGGTGGCACCAACGGCAAGGGTTCCACCGTCGCCTTCATCGAAGCCATCGCCCGCGCCGCCGGCTGGAAGGTTGGCGCCTACACCTCGCCGCACCTGCTGCGCTACAACGAGCGCGTGCGCATCGATGGCCAGGACGTGGACGATGCCGCGCTGGTGGCGGCGTTCAACGCGGTGGAAGCGGCGCGCGGGCAGACCACCTTGACCTATTTCGAGTACGGCACGCTGGCCGCGCTGCACCTGTTCGCGGCGGCCGGGCTGGATCTGGCCGTGCTGGAAGTGGGGTTGGGTGGTCGCCTGGACGCGGTGAACATCGTCGATGCGGATGTGTCGGTGATCACCACCGTGGATATCGACCACGCCGAATGGCTGGGCGAGGACCGCGAAGCCATCGGCGCCGAGAAGGCCGGCATCATCCGTGGCTGGAAGCCGGTGATCCTGGCCGAGACCGATCCGCCGTCCAGCGTGCTGGCCCGTGCCTATCTGCTGGGTGCCAATGCCATCCGCGGTGGCAGCGACTACTTCTACGAACCGATCGATGCGCAGCGCTGGCGCTGGCGCGATGTCGGCACCCGCCTGGAGCTGCCGACCCCGGCGCTGGCTGGCCCGATCCAGCTGGCCAATGCCGGCGCGGCGATCGCCGCCCTGCGCGCGCTGGACAAGCCGGTGCCGCGCGCGGCCTGGGCCGAAGGCGTGGCCGCCGCGCGCATTGCCGGCCGCCTGCAGGCGTTCGAGCGCGATGGCGTGCAGATCCGGGTGGATGTGGGCCACAACCCGCAGGCGGCCGGGCAGCTGGCCCGCGCGCTGAAGGCCGAAGTCGTGCCTGGCCGCACCCTGGCGGTGTACGCCGCGCTGCAGGACAAGGACGCGGTGGGCGTGGTGAACGCGCTGCAGGACGTGGTGACGCAGTGGACCCTGGCCGGCCTGGACGGCGCCCGTGGGCAGAGCGCGCAGCAGCTGCAGGCGCGCCTGGCTGACACCGCCGCGGCAGCGGCCCCGCGGGCCGACAGCGTCGAGCAGGCCCTGCAGCAGGTGCTGGCGCAGGCGCAGCGCGGCGATCGCGTGCTGGTGTTCGGCTCGTTCCACACCGCGGCACAGGCGCTGGCGTGGCTGCAGGCCTCGGCCTGACCCGCGTTCAGCCGACGCCGACGCCGTTTCGCCCGGCACCCGTATAATCGACCCAACTCCCGCCTGTCGCCTGCCTCACGTGGATACACCCCTGAAACAGCGTTTGATTGGCGCCATCGTCCTGGTGGCCTTGGCCGTGATCTTCCTGCCGATGCTGGTCAAGGGGCCGGCCCCGGACAGCGGTGTGGCCAATGTGCCGATCACCGCGCCCGATGCGCCGGGCGATGGCCAGTTCGAAACCCGTGAGCTGCCTCTGGTGGCTCCGGCAGGCGGCGCCACCGGCCTGCAGAGTGGCCAGGCCCGTGCGCTGGACGAAGCGGCCGCACCGGCCACCCCGCCCACCGTGGACACCTCGCCGGCCGTTGCCGCCGGCAACTACGCGGTCACCTTCGGCGCCTACGCCAGCCAGGCCGATGCCGAGGCGGTGATCGCCTACCTGAAGCGCTCGCAGCTGCCGGGCTTCTCGGACACCACCACCATCAATGGTCGCGCGGCGTGGCGGGTGCGCGTGGGGCCGTATGCCGATCGTGCCCAGGCCGAAGCGGCCCGGTTGCAGGCGGTGAAGGTGCGGGCCGACGTGAAGGCCGAAGTGATCACCCTGGACGCGGCTCCGGCGGCAGCCGTTGCCGCCAGCCCGGCGGCGACCGCGCCCAGCGCCAGTACCCCGGTGGCCGCACCGTCTTCGGCCGCCACGGCCAACCCGGTGCGCAGCGAAGCCCTGCCGGCCAGCACGCCGGTGGCGGCAGCGCCGAAGCCCGAAGCGCCCAAGCCGGCACCGAAGCCGGAAGCGCCGAAGCCTGAAACCCCGAAGCCGCAGCCCAAGCCCGAGGCCAGCGCTGCGGCCAAGCCGGCACCGGCAACGCCCGCGGCGCCTGCGGCCAGCAGCGTCGGTTTCGCCGTGCAGCTGGGGGCCTTCGGCCAGGCCAATGACGCAAATGCCTTGCGCGACAAGGTGCGTGCGGCCGGTTTCAGCGCCTTCGTCGAGCAGGTGCGCACCGACAAGGGCACCCTGCACCGGGTGCGCGTGGGGCCCGTGGCCAACCGCGCCGACGCCGACCAGCTGAAGGCCCAGGTGGCCGCCAAGGTCGGCGTGGCCGGCATGGTGCGCCCGCACCCATGACCTGTCCGCCGCCTCGTTGCCAGCGCCGCCGAAGGAGCGGGGCGCCATGATCGACGTGGTGCTGCTGATCGTGATCGCCGCCTCCACCCTGCTGGGGTTGCTGCGCGGCTTTGTGAGCATCGTCATCGGCACGGTGTCGTGGCTGGTGGCGGCCTGGGCGGCCTTCGCCTTCGGCAATGATGCCGCCCGCTGGTGGGCGGCCCCGGCCGCCCCCGGCGGCGAACACTTCGTCGGTGGCTATCTGGGCGTCGGCATCGGCGTGATGATCGTGGTGGCCGTGATCGGCATGGTCATCAAGCACATCGTCCACCGCAACATGCTGGGCAGCCTGGACCGCCTGCTGGGCGGGGTGCTGGGCGCCGTGCGCGGCGGCCTGATCGCCGCCATCCTGCTGCTGCTGGGCAGCTTCACCCCATTGGCCGCCGAACGGTCGTGGCAGGCCTCGGCCATCCGCCCGGTGCTGAACCCGGCCGTGGCCTGGATGAACAGCAAACTGCCGCACTGGCAGGTGCCCGGTGCCGATCTGCTGCCCAAGGCCTTGCCGATGGACGCTTTGTCCCCATCTGCGTTGATGGAACTGGGCAAGAGCGCCGGCGCCGATTTGGGCAAGCCGGGCGCGACAGGCGATAATGGCATCCTCAACCAGGTAGTGGCGGGCAGCGGATGGCTGCGGCCCGCGAAAGCGGAACAGGGCGAAGCATACGATCCGGCCGAAGTGCGCCCGGATGCCCCTGCACTGCCGGGCAACATCGAGCCGGACGATCCGGCCAACGTCGACCGCAGGCGCGGCGACCACTAAAGGCCAGGCACGGCCACCTTCCTTGTAACTGGGCACTGCCCAGCGGAGACCTCGCACCATGTGTGGCATCGTCGGAATCGTCGGCAACCAGAACGTCGCCGGGCAGTTGTATGACGGCTTGACCGTCCTCCAGCACCGTGGCCAGGACGCGGCAGGCATCGCCACCGCCAGCGGCAGCCGCCTGCGGGTGCAGAAGGCCACCGGCCTGGTCCGCGATGTGTTCGATGCGCGCACCATGTCCACCCTGGAAGGCAGCGTCGGCATCGCCCATGTGCGCTACCCGACCGCCGGTTCGGAGGGCATGGACGAGGCGCAGCCGTTCTACGTCAACTCGCCCTACGGCATCGCCCTGGCCCACAACGGCAACCTGATCAATACCGAAGCCCTGCGCCAGCAGGTGTTCGAGCAGGACCGCCGCAACGTCAACACCGATTCGGACAGCGAAGTGCTGCTGAACGTGTTCGCCTACGAACTGGAACAGCAGCGCCAGCTGAGCCCGGAAGCGGCGATCCGCGCGGTGGCCGGCGTGCACCGTCGCTGCAAGGGTGGCTATGCCGTGGTCAGCGTGGTGCTGGGCCTGGGCCTGGTCGCCTTCCGCGATCCGCACGGCATCCGCCCGCTGGTGCTGGGCAAGCGCAGCCACGCCGAAGGCGATGAGTACATCGTGGCCTCCGAATCGGCGGCGCTGGACATCCTCGGTTTCCAGCGCGTGCGTGATGTGCAGCCCGGCGAAGCGCTGGTGATCACCGCGCGCGGCGAGCTGTTCTCGGAAATCTGCGCCGAGCCGGCCGAGCACACCCCGTGCATCTTCGAGTACGTGTACTTTGCCCGCCCCGATTCGATGATCGACAACGTGTCGGTGCACAAGGCGCGCATGCGCATGGGCATCAAGCTGGGCGAGAAGATCCTGCGCCTGCGCCCGGACCACGACATCGACACCATCATTCCGATTCCCGATACCTCGCGTGACGCCGCGCTGGAAATTTCCAACGTGCTGGGCGTGAAGTACCGCGAAGGCTTCATCAAGAACCGCTACGTCGGCCGCACCTTCATCATGCCGGGGCAGGGCGAGCGGGTGAAATCGGTGCGCCGCAAGCTGAACCCGATCCACCTGGAATTCCGCAACCGCGTGGTGCTGCTGGTGGATGATTCCATCGTGCGCGGCACCACCAGCCAGCAGATCGTGCAGATGGCGCGCGACGCCGGTGCCCGCAAGGTCTACCTGGCCAGCGCCGCACCGCCGGTGCGCTTCCCCAACATCTACGGCATCGACATGCCGGCCGCCGAAGAGCTGGTGGCGCACAACCGCAGCGTGGAAGAGATCGAGGCGCACCTGGGCTGCGACTGGCTGATCTACCAGGACATCGAAGACATGGAAGCGGCGGTGCGCGAAGGTAACGCCGCACTGCAGAACTTCGATTCGTCGTGCTTCAACGGGCATTACCCCACCGGTATCGAGCCGGGCTATTTCGAGCGCATCCAGCAGTTGCGTTCGGACGATGCCAAGCACAAGCGCCGCGCCTGAGGCGCAGCCGGTGGTTGACCTGCCCGACGCAGGCGGTGACCTGCTGCGCGCCGCGCAGCAGTGTCTGGCCGAAGCCGATCCGCTGCGCAAGGTGGCACTGACCCAGGCCTACGCAGCGGCCTTCCGCAGCGGACGCCTGAAGGTGCCGGCCGATGCGCCGCCGCCCGAGCCGATCCGCATGCCCGGGCGGCCGCCGCAGCTGCGGCTGGTGCATCCGCGCGAAGTGCCGCGGCGCGGGTTGGGTGGCGTGGAAGGGCGGGCTGCCTTCATCCACGCCATCGCCCATATCGAACTGAACGCCATCGACCTGGCCTGGGATGCGGTCTACCGCTTCCGTGGCCTGCCGCCGGCCTTCCACGCCGACTGGGTCAGTTGCGCCGACGACGAATCGCGCCACTTCATGCTGCTGCGCGAACGCCTGTTGGCGCATGGCCACGAATACGCCGATTTCCCCGCCCATAACGGCTTGTGGGAAATGTGTGAGAAGACCGCCCACGACGGCCTGGCACGCATGGCGCTGGTGCCGCGCGTGCTGGAAGCGCGTGGCCTGGACGTGACGCCGGGCATGATCGAGAAGCTGCGCAACGTCGGCGATGCTGCTACCGCTGATGTCCTGCAAGTGATCCTGCGCGAGGAAGTGGCCCACGTGGCCGCCGGTTCGCGCTGGTACCGCTGGTACTGCGATCGCGCCGGCGTCGAGCCGCGTGCGCGCTTCAAAGCATTGCTGCAGGAGTTCGCCGGCGGTTACCTGCATGGGCCGTTCAATCTGGAAGCGCGGCTGCTGGCCGGTTTCGATGAAGACGAGCTGGCCAATCTGGTGGAACAGGCCGGCTGAGCCGCAGGGCAGGGCGTCCATCCACGCATGTATCGGTAGATCCACGCCATGCGTGGATGGCCGCGCGCTGATGCGCTGTGCCAAGCAAGCTTGGCACCTACCAGAAGCGGGCAAGCTTGGCACCTACCAGAAGCGGGTTCGCGTAGTAGATCCACGCCATGCGTGGATGGGCCTCACGCGTTGGGCAGCACCACCCGTCGGCCATCCACCGTTGGCCGGTTGATGTAGAACAACCCCGGCCCCGGCCGATACGGCAGCTCGCTCACCCCCGCATCGGCGGCGAAGGTCAGCGCGGTATCGCCCAGTGCATCGAAGTTCCAGTGCGCCGACTGCATCAGGTAACGGCGTCGCAGCAGGGCTTCCTGGGTCGGCGTCAGGGTCTGCCCCGCCAGCAGCCGGCGCGCGATCGGCTGCAGCGGCGCTGGCAGCTCCCAGCCCGGCACCTGCGCCCCATCTGCGCTCCACTGCACGCCGGCTTCAGCGGCGCGCTGCTGCATCACCTGCAGGGCGATCAGCTGGTAGCGCCAGTCGATGCGCCTACGCAGCACCACCGCAGCGGTCACGTGCAGCACCGGTGCCATCATCACGCTGCGGCTGCCGGCGCGGCGCTGCTGCTGCCACTGGTGCCACACATCCACCCATACTTCCTTTTCCGTCGCCCCCAGCTGCTGGCGCCAGCGCTCGGCATCGGCCTGCGCTTCGGCGTAGACCGTGGTGGCCTGCAGCATCGCCAGCGTGGGGGTCTGGTAATCGTCCACCGGCGCCCGCCGCAACGGCTGCCGGCGCGGGCGAGCCAGCAGTTTCGGGCCTTCTTCCAGCTGGTCGTAGCCGCCGCCGATGTTGGCGTGCACGCCCGGCAGGGCAATCTCTTCATGGGTCGGTGCGACCGTGGTCAAGGCGTAGTGCTGGCGATGCTCGTCGCGCGCACTCAGTTGCACCACACGCTCGGCAATGCCCGCCGGCAGGGCGATGCGCGGCTGCTCGTCGGCGCGCCGGCCGCTGACCGCCACCACGGTGTCGAACAACCCGACGAAACGCAGTGCAGGGCGCGGCAGGGCGAAGTCGGCGGCGCAGGGCAACCCGGCGCCCTGCAGGCGCAGGCGCCACTGGTTGGCATCCCAGCCACGCAGTTGATTGGCCAGGTCGCGCGCGGCCGCGGCCCCGCGCGAAAAGCCGAACAGATCGACCTGCACCCCGTGCAGCGGCTGCTGCCAGTGCGCCGTCAGCGCCGAAAGCGCAGCCGGCAGCAGCTCGTGCAGTGCGCGCTGCACCTTGGCGCGCACACCGCTGGCGCCAATGCCGAAGGCCAGGCCGATCAGATCATCCTCGGCATCGTCGCGGGTTCCCACCCCTTCCACGTAGATCGCCAGCGACGGTTCGGCCAGCGGCGCACGACGGCTGTCCGGGTACAGCTGGTGCAGCCGCGCGATGTTGGTGGTGCCGTTGTCGTAGCTGCTGGTCAGCCGGCTCTGGTAGGTCGAATCGTCGTCGGCACGCAGCAGGGCAGGGCGCGGTTGCGGTGGCTGCGGCCGCCCGCGCGCCAGGTTGTGCGCGTTGTTGCGGGTGCCATCGAAGAACAGGCCCAGGTGCAGCACGGCGCCCTGCGCACTGTCCCCGTTGCGGGTCTGACCTGCAGCCATGTGCATCCCCTGTGGTGGTCATGTCACGGCGGTGCGAAGGCCGTGTATGGGCGCAGTGTACAGCGGCTCTTGACCTGCCTGAACACTGCCGCTGGCCGTCACAGATCCGCATGCCGACCGGCTTCAAGGCTTGTATTCACGGGGGCTGCGCAGGCCATATGGCCACACCCGGCACCCGGGTCGTGCTGCATCAACGCTGTCTACTTCACTCCAAGGAGCGACAAGATGATGTCCAGATACATCGGTCAAGCGGCAGGTGGTGTGTTGTTGGGGCTGTGCGTGGTAACGGCCGCGCAGGCGGCGCCGCTGTTCGAACCGGTCACCGTGCTCAGCCGGGCCTCGGCCAGCAGTGAACCGCAGCTGGGGCGGCTGCTGTCGGCACCGTCCACCGCAACGGTGCAGGAAGTGCGGGTGGATGCGGCGGCCACCGCGCAGTCGCAGCTGGAATTCGAACTGCTGGGGCAGCAGGTGCAGGCCACGCGCAGCCGGGTCGAGGCGTTGGCCGACGGGGGCAGTGTCTGGTACGGGCAGATCCGCAGCCCGTCCGATCGCCTGCAGAAGGCGGGCGCCACACTGCCGGATGATCCGGCGAATTCGGTCATCCTGGTGCGGTCGGGCAACACGCTCACCGGTTCCATCCGCAAGGACGGCACGCTGTACCGGCTGCGTCCATTGGGCGATCGGCACGTGCTGGTGGAAGTGGATGAATCGCGCATGCCCGCCGATCATCCGGCCGATTACAACCAGCTGCCGAAGATCAGCATGCCGGCCAATGATCGTGTCGGCATCGCGCAGGCGTCATCGGGCAGTCCGGCCACGATCCGCGTGCTGGTGGTAGCCACCAATGCGGCGGTGGCCGCCTATGGCGGCAACATGCAATCGCTGGTGCAGCTGGCGGTGGCCGAATCCAACCAGGGCTATACCAACAGCAACGTGGGCATCACCCTGCAGTTGGCCGGGTACGAAACCACCAGCTACACCGAGTCCGGCAATTTCAGCACCGACCTGGCCCGCTTCCGCAGCACCAGCGACGGCTACATGGACAGCATCCACACCAGCCGCAACAACACCGCGGCCGATGTCGGCGTGCTGCTGATCAACAACAGCAGTTATTGCGGGCTGGCCTCGGGCATCGGCTCCACCGCGTCCACCGCCTTCGCCGCGGTGTATTGGGACTGCGCGACCGGCTACTACTCGTTTGCCCACGAAATCGGCCACCTGCAGAGTGCGCGGCATGACATCGCCGCCGACCCCAGCACGTCGCCGTATGCCTATGGCCATGGTTATCGCTATGAACCGGCCAGTGGTTCGCGCTGGCGCACGATCATGGCCTATGCCTGCTCGGCCGGCTGCCCGCGGCTGAATTTCTGGTCGAACCCGAACATCAGTTACAACGGTGTGCCGATGGGCATTGCCAGCAGCGCCGACAACCAGCGCGTGCTGGTGAATACCAAGGCCACCATCGCCGGCTTCCGCTGACGCGGTTACCGGATGGCACCCGCCGACCAAGGTCGGCGTCTACCGGCCTACGCGCTCTGGTAGATGCCAACCTTGGTTGGCGCTCGGCAATCCGTCATTCGCGCTTGAGCGAATCCAGGTGCCAACCGTCGGCGTCCACGCGCAGCACCGAACCCTGTTCGTACCAGTCGCCCAGCACGATGCGGGTGCAGTTGCGGCCACCGGCCTGCAGGCTGTGGATGGCCGGGCGGTGGGTATGCCCGTGGATCATGGTGTCCACACCATGGCGTGCGAAGGTGGCTTCCACTTCCGCCGGGGCCACGTCGGTCACCGTTTCAAACTGTGCGCGGTCGCCCTGCTTCATTTCCGACTGGCGGGCCTGGCTGGCATCGCGTGCCTTGTGCGCGAACGCAATGCGTGCGGCCAGCGGCTGCGCCAGGAACTGTGCCTGGAACACCGGATCGCGGGTCTGCGCGCGAAACTGCTGGTAGGGAATGTCATCGGTACACAGCAGGTCACCGTGCTGCAGCATCACCGCGCGGCCGTACAGATCGATCACGCAGGGGTCGGGCAGGATGCGCAGGCCGGCGCGGCGCGCATAGTCTTCGCCCAGAAGGAAATCGCGGTTGCCGCGGATGAAATAGATCGGCACGCCGCTTTCGGACAGCGTCTTCAGTGCGTCGGCCACGGCGTCGGCCACCGGCGAGGGCGTGTCATCGCCGATCCAGGCTTCGAACAGGTCGCCCAGGATGTACAGCGCATCGGCGCCAGGCGCTTCCTCGCGCAGGAAGCGCAGGAACAGGTCGGTGATGGCTGGACGGCTGGGGTCCAGGTGCAGATCGGAAATGAACAACGTGGTCATGTGGGCATTCTAGGGCATCGGCCCGCCGCGTCGGGCCGGGGTCAGAGCCCTTTCCGCAGGAAAGGGATCCGACCCCCCGGAATTAATCCAAGCCGTATCACACCGGCAGCGGCAGCCAGGCCAGGCTGGCCCACGCCAGCAGCGTGGCGATGCCCGTCGCGGCCAGTACATCGCTGGGGTAGTGCAGGCCCAGTACCACCCGCGACAGTCCCACGCCCAGGGTGAACGGCACCAGCAGCGGTGCCAGCCACGGGTAGTAGGCCAGCGCCACGATGGTGAACGACACCGCATGCAGGGTGTGTCCCGACGGGAAGCTGAACTCGTCCAGCGGGGCCACCCAGGCGCGGATGCGCAGGTCGGCTGCATACGGGCGCGGGCGCCGGGTCCAGCGCTTCAGCCCCTTGTACAGCAGCAGCGCGGCCAGCCCGGTGGCGGCCATGTGCACCGATGCCCGCAGGCCATCGAAGCCATCCACCAGCACCAGCGCGCCCATCAGCAGGTACCAGAACACGCCGTCGCCCAGGCGGCTGATCACCGCGAACAGGCGGCGTACCCGGCGGCGGCGGCAGTAGTGGTTGGCGCGGCGGCACAGCCGTGCTTCGCGCCCGGCCAGCGATTCAAGCGGCGTGGTGCGCATGGCCGTTCCTCCGCGCCTGTGCCAGTTCGGCCAGCAGCGATTCGAACTCGGCCACCACCTGCTGCGGGTGCAGGCGCTTCATCGCGCGGGCGGCATTGCTGCCCAGCTCGCGGCGCAGCGCGTCATCGCTGGCCAGCTGCACGGCGGCCTCCACGAACTGCGCATCGTCGTCCACGGGCGCGCCGTTTTCGCCGTTGCGCAGGTATTCGCGCGCGGCACCGTAATCGAAGGCCACCGTGGCCAGGCCGCTGGCCATGCTTTCCAGAGTCACGTTGCCGAACGTCTCGCTGCGGCTGGGGAACAGGAACAGATCGCCGCTGGCGAAATGGCGGGCCAGCGCGTCGCCGCGCTGGATGCCGCAGAAAATGAAATCGGGATTGTCGTGGGCCAGTTTTTCGCGCGCCGGGCCATCGCCCACGAACACGAAGCGTGCCTTCGGTCGTACCTGCTGCAGGCGGCGGAAGGCCTTCACCGCCAGCCCCAGGTTCTTTTCGGCGGCGATGCGGCCCACGTACAGGGCCACCAGTCCGTTGCCGTCCACGCCCCATTCCTCGCGCAGCGCAGGATCGCGCCGGGCCGGGTCGAACTGCTGGCTGTCCACCGCGCGCGCCAGCAGGCGCACGCGCTCGAAGCCCTGCTCGCCCAGGAATTGCTGCAGCTCGCGGGTCGGTACCAGGGTGGCGTCGGCCTGGTTGTGGAAGCGGCGCATCCAGCGCATGGCCGCCGACTGCAGCCACGCTACGCCGTAGTCGGGCAGGTATTCGTCGAAGCGGGTGTGGAAGCCGGTGGCCACCGGAATGCCCAGCCGCCGTGCGGTGCGCAGCGCCGACCAGCCCAGTGGGCCTTCGGTGGCGATGTAGATGGCATCAGGGCGGTGCTGCTGCCAGTGCCGGCCCAGGCGGATGGGGGCGGGCAGGCCGAAGCGCAGGCCGGGGTAGCGGGGCAGGGCCGCCCCCGGTACCAGCAGGGTGCCCGGCGCGGCTTCCAGCGCTTCGTTGGCCTGGCGTGGGCGGATCAGATCGACCTCATGGCCGGCGGCGCGCAATCCCTGCTCCAGGCTCTGCACAGTCAGTGCAACGCCGTTGACCTCCGGCGGATAGGTCTCGGTGACGATGGCATGGCGCATGGCGGGCCTCCGGTTTTCCGGCATGCTCGGGCCTGGCGATGTAGCCGTTGTGACCGTAATGCGACCGCCCGATGACGGTGCCCGGGCCTGCCGCACGCAGAAAAAACCACGGCCCCGAAGGGCCGTGGTCGTGTCAGCTCATGACGGCAGCGCGGTGGATCAGAAGCGCTGCTGGTACTTCAGGTAGACGAAGCGACCGATGTCGTAGCCACCGTAGTAGGAGAACACCGAGTTCGGCTTGGTGTACATGTTCGGGCCGTACTTCTCGAACACGTTGTTGGCACCGACCGAAACAGTGGCATCCCACGGCAGGTTGTAGCGGAACTGCACGTCGTGGAAGGTGACCGAACCGCGCTCGTTGTAGTTGCGGGCGCCGGAGTACCACGGTGCACGCACGCCCGGATCGGAGCACTCATCCGGATGCGTGATCGCATTCAGGCAGGTCTCCTTCACGCCGGAGTAGTAACGGGCGGTCCAGCTGACACCGAAGTCGCCCTTGTCCCAACCGACGGTCAGGTTCGAACGCACGCGGAAGCCGCTGGTGGAGTTGGTGGAAATGCCGTTGACCGGGGTCGGCACCACGGTCGGGTCGTTGGTCGAACGGAAGATGTTCGAGCTGACGTAGGTGGTCGACCACTGGGTGCTGAAGCTGCCCAGCGCGTCGGTGTCCAGACGGTGGGTCAGTTCCATGTCGTAACCTTCGGTTTCCAGGAAACCGGCGTTACGGTTGCCGTAGGTCAGCTTGTTGACGATGCCCAGCACCGGATCACGGGTGAACTGCGCGCAACGCGAATCGATGCCCTGCTCGTAGCAGTCGATCAGGATCTGGTTCGGGCTGTCGGCAACGATGGTGTTGTCGATGCGGATCTTCCACCAGTCCAGCGACACGTTGAAGTTGCGGATGAAGCTCGGGCTCCAGACCAGACCCAGGGTCTTGCTCTTGGAGGTTTCCGGCTGCAGCAGCGGGTTGGAGCCGTTGGTGAACGGTACCGGGGTCTGGTCGGTGCTGCTGGTGATCGGCACGTTGCCCTGCTTCAGCTGACGGTAGGTGTCAGCGTTGGCGATGTCGCGGGCGCAGCGGGCGCGCACGGCGGCGCTGGTACGCGACGGGCCGTAGACGGTGTCGCAGGGATCGGCGTAACCGGTGGTGAAGGTTTCCGAACCACCGCCGTACAGGTCGTTGATGGTCGGGGCGCGGAAGCCTTCAGCCCAGGTGCCGCGCACCATCAGCTGTTCGATCGGGCGCCACTTGAAGCCGAACTTGCTGTTGAGCGTGTTGCCGAAGGTGTCGTAGTCCGAGAAGCGGGTGGCCGCGTTCAGGGTCAGCTCCTGCGCGCCCGGCAGACCGGCCAGGATCGGCGCGTTCAACTCCAGATAGGCTTCCTTCACCTTGTAGCCGCCACCGGTCGGGCCAGCGGCCAGGTTGGTGGTGGCACCGGTCTGGGCCAGCGCATCGGGAATGAATTCACCGGTTTCCTTGCGGTGTTCAACACCGAAGGCGAAGCCCAGGTCGCCGCCCGGCAGGGTCAGGATGCTGCCGGCGATGGTGGCGAAGAAGTTCTTGCCCACGGTCTTGCCGGAGGAATCTTCAGCCGGCATCAGGTAGTCGATCAGGGCCTGGTTGCCGGTCAGACCGTACGGGTTCACCACGCCGGCAGCGACCAGCGGGTTCCAGACCATGCAGTTGGCGATGGGCGCGGCGGCGCTGCCGCACTCCACTTTGCCGGTAGCGGCGTTGTAGTACGACGGGCCGACGGCGTTCTTCACGCGTTCCTTGTGCAGGTTGCCGGTGGCGTGCTGGCGCAGTTCGTTCTTGTTGTACTGGTAGCCCACTTCCCAGTCGAAGTAGCGCTCGCCGATGTTGAAGGTGCCATCGAAGGCGGCCACGGCGCGGTAGGTCTTCAGTTCACTGTCGCTGACGCGCGGCACTTCCCAGGTGCGGTGGTTCCAGGCCACGGCGGTCGGGGTGGCGTAGCCGTTCTTGCGGCCGAACGGGTTGAAGTAGCTGTCGATCGACATCGAACCGATGCCGGCGGTGGACGACTGCAGCGGGTAGCCGGCGATCTGGCGGCTCGATTCGCGCTTGTTGTAGCCCAGCTGGGTGCTGAAGTGCACGTTGTCGGTGATGTTCAGGCGACCATCGACGAACACCGAATCACGCTTCAGCGGATAGTTCAGGTGCATCTGTTCGTTGGTGTTGCTGACATCGCCATCCGGTGCATTGGCATTGGTCAGGTGGTAATTGGCCGGGTTCAGCGGGTCGGCGCCGCGGTTCAGCGAGTAGCTGCAGGTGCCGTTGTTGGCCGCGGTGCAGCCCGGGCCACGCAGGCCGGTGATCTGGCCCCACTGGCTGACCGTGGTCCACGCTTCGGTCGGGTGGCGCGAGGTGTTGCCGAAGGCGCTGAAATCGCGGTCCTTGGCCCACACCGCCTTTTCTTCCGAATGCTCGGCCGACAGGGTGATCGAGCCGCGGTCGTTGGCCCAGCCGGCCACCACGTCGAAGCGGTCACGGGCGCCGTCGCCCTGGCTGTACTGGCCGTGGTAGACGTTGGCGGTCACGCCGGTGGCGTTGTGGCGGGTGATGATGTTGACCACGCCGGCCATGGCGTCCGAACCATAGATGGCCGAGGCGCCGTCCTTCAGCACTTCAATGCGCTCCACCGCCGACACCGGCAGGCTCGACACGTCCTGGTAACCGGAGGTGCTGATGCCCAGGCGCTTGCCGTTCACCAGCACCAGGGTGCGCTGCGCGCCCAGGTTGCGCATGTCGATGTAGGTGCCGCCCGCGTTTTCACCGGCGCTGAGCACGTTGGCGCGGCTGATCGCCGGGCTGCCCATGGCGGTGACGTTCTGCAGGATGTCGGCCACCGAGCTGAAGCCCTGGCGTTCGATGTCCTTGCGCGAGATCGCCAGCACCGGGTTGGCGTTTTCCACGTCGACTTGGCGGATGCGCGAACCGGTGATCTCGATGCGGTCGAGGGTGGTGGGGGCGCCGTCCTGGGCCAGGGCAGGCAGCGCGATGGTCGCGGTGCCGACGATCAGGGCATGGCGGATCGCCTGGCCCAGCACGGTGGAGCGTGAAGTCATCGAGTCTCTCTCTCTCGTTGAGTCTGCAGATGCAGGCCAAAAGGGCCTGCGAAAGCCGGATTCGCCTGTTGGGACTGAGCCGGTGACTTCGATTTATTCTCGTTCGTTAACCACCTGTAAAGAGGGTGTTGCAAATTGTGTCGCAATTTTTCGCGTTCAGTTCACGCAATTTGAACAAAAGCAAGGGCTTAGCGTCATGACGAAAGTCACGGGTCAGGCGCGAATCAGAAACCTGAATCCGCATTCAGGTAGTGAACTGCGCAAAACGCAACGAACAACGGCCCGCTGAGGGGCCGTTGTCGGGGTGCTGCGGGAGGGGTAGGGCTGCCCGTCGGGGCGGCGCTCAGACCACGAACGGGCGGAACTGCAGGCCCAGGCCAGCCAGGCCTTCGGTCTCGCCGATCAGGTCGGCGCGCAGCAGCGGGCGCGCATCGATGAAGGCCTGTGGGACGATCAGCGACAACCGGCTGTCGTCGGCGGTCAGTTCCAGCGCCGGCGGCGGCACGTCTTCGTGGGCGCGGTTCAGCAGCACGGCCAGACGCAGCAGCGCGGTCAAGCGCCGTGCGGTCAGCAGCAGGCGCTCGGGCAGGGCATCGAACGCGGACTTGCCGACGCTGCGCCGGTGGCTGCGCACCAGGGCGGCCAGCATCTGCTGTTCCTGGCGCGAGAAGCCGGCGATGTCGGAGTTTTCCAGCACGTAGCTGCCATGCACGTGGTAGCCGCTGTGGGCGATCATCAGGCCCAGCTCGTGCAGGCGCGCGGCCCAGCCCAGCATGCGCGCATCGTCGGCATCCAGCTTCCAGCGTTCCTGCACCTGCTCCAGCAGGCCCAGCGCGGTGTCCTGCACGCGGTCGGCCTGGGCGGTATCGATGCCGTAGCGCTGGGTGAGCGCGGCTACCGATTCGTCGCGCGGATCGTTCTCGCCGGCGCGGCCGAGGATGTCGTACAGGATGCCCTCGCGCATGGCCGCCTTGCTGACCAGCAGCTTCTGCAGGCCCAGCGCCTGGAAGGCCGCTTCCAGCACCAGGATGCCGCCGGCGATGATCGGCCGGCGGTCGCTGGACAGGCCGGGCAGCTCGATGTCGTCGATCTTCTTGGCCTTCAGCAGCTCGTCGCGCAGCTGCGGCAGGGCTTCGGCGGTGATCGCGCCCTTGCTCAGCTTCATGCTGGCGCAGATCTCGCTGATCGCCTTGTGCGTGCCCGACGAACCCAGCGCCTCGTGCCAGCCCAGCACGCGGTACTTGCTGGCGAAGGGCTGGAACTCGCGGCCGATCTCGGCCAGCGCATCCTTCCAGCGCTTGCGGCTGAGCTTGCCGCCGGGGAAGAAGCGGCGGGTGCTGGCGATGCAGCCGGCCTGCAGGCTCTCGCGTTCCAGGGTCTGCATGCCCTGGCCGATGATGAATTCGGTGGAGCCGCCGCCGATGTCGATCACCAGGCGGCGCTGGTCGGCCTTGGGCGGCTGTGCATGGGCCACGCCCAGGTAGATCAGGCGGGCCTCTTCGCGCCCGCTCACCACTTCGATGGCATGCCCCAGCGCGGTTTCGGCCGGCATCAGGAAGGCCTGCGGCGAGCGCAGCTGGCGCACGGTGTTGGTGGCCAGGGCGCGCACCCGGTGCGGGGGCACGTTGCGGATGCGCTGGCCGAAGCGGGCCAGGCATTCCAGTGCGCGCTGGCGTGCGGCGGCGGACAGGCCGCCCTTGCCATCCAGGCCATCGGCCATGCGCACGGTTTCGCGCAGGCGGTCGATCACCCGCAGCTGGCCGAGCGTGTAGCGCGCGATGACCATGTGGAAGCTGTTGGAGCCAAGGTCGATGGCGGCCAGCAGGTCGCCATCCTGCAATGCGGGCGGAGTCGTGGTGGTATGCGGCATGGGCGAATGTTAGCCGAAGGGGCGGTGTGCTCGTCACCGCGCGGCCTTCACATTTTGTAGGGGGCGTACGGCAGGGCTGCGCCCTGCACCTGCTCAATGCAACGTCAACGTCAACGTCAACGTCAAAGGCGGGCTGTCCGTGGGATGGCGGGGTGGGTCCGGTTGCTGCGTAACGGGCTCTGACCCCGGTGTTGAATCGCTTTTGTAGAGTCGAGCCATGCTCGACTGCCTTTGCTGTTGGTAGGTGCCGACCAAGGTCGGCACCTACCGGCTGTCCGGACGGCACGGGGTCGGATCCCGTTGCTGCGCAACGGGCTCTGACCCCGGTGTTCTGCATGGAGCGCGTTGTGCCGACCAAGGTCGGCACCTACCGGATCACAGCCCCTGCATCAGCGCCATCTGCGCCGAATGCGGCGCTTCGTCGTGGGCCGGGGCGCGCTTGTGGTACACGCCTTCGGCATCCAGCTCCCACGCGTTGAGGTTGTCGTCCAGGTAGTTCTGCAGCACTTCGCGGTAGACCCGCTTGGCCAGTTCCGGGTCCAGGATCGGGAAGCCGGTTTCGACCCGGCGCAGCAGGTTGCGTTCCAGCCAGTCGGCGCTGGCGCAGTACATCTCCGGCGCGCCGTCGTTGCCGAACCAGTACACGCGGCTGTGCTCCAGGAAGCGGCCGACAATGGAGCGCACGCGGATGTTGTCCGACACCCCCGGCACGCCCGGGCGCAGAGTGCAGGCGCCACGGATGATCAGGTCGATCTGCACCCCGGCCTGCGAGGCGGCGTACAGCGCGCGCACCACCTGCGGTTCGTTCAGTGCGTTCATCTTGGCGATGATGCGCGCCGGGCGACCGGTGGCGGCGACGCGCGTCTCGCGCTCGATGCGGCCGAGAATGCCGGTGTGCAGGGTGAAGGGCGACTGCAGCAGGCGCTTGAGCTTCATCTTCGAGGCCAGCCCCGACAGCTGCTGGAACAGCAGGTGCACGTCGTTGCCGATATCCGCATCGGCGGTGATCAGGCTGATGTCGGTGTACGCGCGTGCGGTGCCGCTGTGGTAGTTGCCGGTGCCCAGGTGCACGTAGCGACGCAGCTTGCGGCCTTCGCGGCGCACGATCAGCAGCATCTTGGCATGGGTCTTGTAGCCCACCACGCCGTACACCACCTGCACGCCGGCTTCCTGCAGGCGGTCGGCGAGGCCCAGGTTGGCTTCCTCGTCGAAGCGCGCGCGCAGCTCGACCACCACCGTCACGTCCTTGCCGTTGCGCGCGGCCTGGATCAGCGCATCGACGATCAGCGAATCCTTGCCGGTGCGGTACAGGGTCTGCTTGATCGCCAGCACGTTCGGGTCCACTGCGGCCTGCTTGATCAGGTCCAGCACGGCGGTGAAGGCATCGAACGGATGGTGCAGCAGCAGGTCCTGGCGGCGGGCGATCTCGAAGATGCCGTCGCTGTCGCGCAGGGTGCGCGGGTTCATCGGCGGGTACTTCAGGTCCGGCTGCGGCACCAGGTCGTACAGCTGGATGATGCGGTTGAGGTTCACCGGGCCGTCGATGCGGTACACCGCGTTCTCGGTCAGGCCGAAGTTCTGCAGCAGGGTACGCACGATGTCCTTGGGCGTGTCCTCGGCGATCTCCAGGCGCACCGCTGGCCGGTAGCCGCGGTCGACCAGTTCATCGCGCAGGGCCAGCGCCAGGTTCTCCACTTCTTCCTCGTCCACCACCAGTTCGGAATTGCGGGTGACGCGGAACTGGTAGGCGCCCTGGACTTCCATGCCCGGGAACAGCTCGTCGACGAAGGCCGACAGCACCGAGGACAGGAACACGAAGTTCTGGCCGCCGCCCAGACTTTCCGGCAGCTGGATGATGCGCGGCAGCGAACGCGGTGCGCGCACGATGGCCAGGTGGCCGGCGCGGCCGAACGCGTCGGTGCCCTTCAGCACGACGACGATGTTCAGCGACTTGTTGAGAATCTTCGGGAACGGATGCACCGGGTCCAGGCCCAGCGGCGACAGCACCGGCATGATCTCGTTGCGGAAATACGCGCGCAGCCAGCGCTTCTGCCGGTGGTTCCAGGAATGCCGACCGAGCACGCCGATGCCAGCCTCGGCCAGCGCCGGGCGCAGCGTCTGGTTCCAGCAACGGTACTGCTGGTCCACCAGTTCGGCGGCGCGGTCATGGATGGCGTTGAGGATGGCCTGCGGGCTCATCCCGTCCGGCGCTGGCGGCAGGCCGAATTCCTGCGCGTGGCGTACGGCCGCGGCGCGGATCTCGAAGAACTCGTCCAGGTTGGTGCAGGAGATGCACATGAAGCGCAGGCGCTCCAGCAGCGGCACCTGCGGGTCCATGGCCTGGGCCAGCACGCGGAAGTTGAAATCCAGCTGCGACAGTTCGCGGTTGATGTACAGCGCCGGGTCGCGCAACGGATCGCTGTCCGGGCTCACGGGGAGGGGGAGGGATCCGAGGCTGCTCATGGCGTCATTCTTCGATGGAAGTCAGGGGGGCGGTGTCGCGCGTTCGTACGTGGTCGGCATCGAAATGGCAGGCAAACACCGAGCCCTTGCCGACTTCGCTGTCGATCTCCAGCCGGGCGTGGTGCAGGCCGAGGATGTGCTTGACGATGGACAGGCCCAGGCCGGTGCCGCCGCTCTCGCGCGAGCGGCTGCTGGACACCCGGTAAAACCGTTCGGTCAGGCGCGGCAGGTGGCTGGCCGGAATACCGTAACCGGTATCGCGCACGGCCAGCACCACGCCGTCGCCTTCGCGGCGGAACTGCACGTCGATGCGGCCACCGGCCGGGGTGTAGCGCACGGCGTTGGTCACCAGGTTGGAGAAAGCGCTGTGCAGCTCCTTGGTCGAGCCCTGCAGGTCCACCCCGGCCAAGTCGTCCACGTTGATCTGGTGGCGGCCCTGGCTGTGTGCCTCCGCTTCGCGGCGCAGGGTGGCCAGCATCGGCTGCATGGCCACGGTCTCTTCCTCGCTGTGTTCCTGCGATTCCAGCCGCGACAGGGTCAGCAGGTCTTCCACCAGCTGGGCCATGCGCTGGCTCTGCTTGCGCATTTCTTCCAGCATCGGGCCGGTGCCGGGGAAATCCTCCGGGTCCATCATGTCCAGGTAGCCATGCACCACGGTCAGCGGCGTGCGCAGTTCGTGCGACACGTTGGCGACGAAATCGCGACGCACCTGTTCCAGCCGCAGCAGCTTGCTGACATCGCGCGCGATCAGCAGCCAGTAGTCCTGCGAATAGGGAATCAGCCGCAGGTTCAGGCGGATGGCCGGGTCGACCGGCGAGGGCACGTCCAGGATCGGTTCGGCGTTGCGCCCGCCGGCCAGCCAGTGGGCCAGCGGCATCGGTTGCAGGCGGTCCACCAGCGCTTCGCCCAGATCGCCGGGGTGGTGCAGGCCGAGCAGGGCAGTGGCCGCTTCGTTGAACCACTGCACGCGCTGGCTGTTGCGGTCCAGCACCACCACCGCATCGGGCAGCGCGGCAGCGGCGGCACGGTAGCTGCGCAGCATGTCCAGCAGGCGGCGCTTGCGCACGCGCATTTCCACCTGGTTGCGGTACAGCAGGCGGTCCAGCTCGTTCCACACGCCGGAACCTTCCTCGGCGGTTTCCCAGCGCTGGCGTGCGGTCAGCCGGCGCAGCACGCTGCGCAGGCGCCAGTAGTGCCAGGCCAGCGTGGCCAGGGCGGCCAGCGCGATGCACAGCCACAGATGCCCACTGAACCACCCGACCACGCCGGCCAGCACCAACACCGCTGCCACGGAGGCCAGCGTCTTCAACCAGGCGGAGCGGATGTGGCGGGGCATTGCGGTCTCGTCGTTGGAGGCGGCGGTTCATGCGGTGAACCGAGGGTTATAGCAGAGTTGCCGACACCGGCACCGGCAGGTGCGCGGTGCCGGCACGACGAGGCTCAGGTCGCGGTGGAGAAGCGGTAACCGGCGCCGCGCACGGTCTGCACCATGTTCTCGGCATTGAACGGTTCCAGCGTCTTGCGCAGGCGGCGGATGTGCACGTCGATGGTGCGCTCTTCCACGTACACGCTGCCGCCCCACACATGGTCCAGCAGCTGCGCGCGGGTATACACGCGTTCGGGGTGGGTCATGAAGAAGTGCAGCAGGCGGTATTCGGTCGGGCCGATCGGCACCGGCTGGTCGTTGGCGAACACGCGGTGGGCGGCGCCGTCGATGCGGATCGGGCCGACCGACACGCTGCCGTCCTCGTCGTCATCGCGGGCGCGGCGCATGACCGCGCGGATGCGCGCCAGCAGTTCGCGCGCGGAGAACGGCTTGACCACGTAGTCGTCCACGCCTGCTTCCAGGCCGCCCACGCGGTCGTTCTCTTCGCCGCGTGCGGTCAGCATGATGATCGGCACTTCGCGGGTCAGCGTTTCCTTGCGCCAGCGACGGGCCAGGTCCAGGCCGCTGGTGCCCGGCAGCATCCAGTCCAGCAGGATCAGGTCCGGCACGCGGTCGGCGATGGCGGTCTGGGCTTCACGGGCATCGCCCGCGTGCACCGGCTCGTAATCGCCCTTGCGCAGGGCGAAGGCGACCATTTCTCGGATCGCGGGCTCGTCATCGACGATCAGGATGCGTTTCTGCACGAGGACACCGTAGGGCTCGGTTACTGGAGTGGTGCCAGTAGACTACGGTTTGATGACATGTTTGTGACGACCCGGCCGGATAAATCTCCCGCTGCCACACACCGGTCATCCGCGCCTCAGCGGCGGTCCAGCTCCGGGTCCTGCACGCCCTGGCGGCGCAGCTCCAGCACGGTGGGGGTGATCGCCTCGATACGCGCATCCACGCGGGCGCGGCCCACGTAGTCCAGCTCCGGATTGCGCTTCAGCGCCTGCAGCTGCATCAGCGCCTGTTCCGGGCGGCCCCCCAGGAAGGCGGCTTCGGCGTAGGCTTCGCTGGCGCGCACGCTGTCCCCGGCCAGTTCGCTGGCACGGGCGTAACGCTGCTGGAAGACCGGATCGTTACCACTTTGCGACAGCAGCGGGCGCAGCATGGCCTGGGCGCGCTGGCCGGCCTCGCGGCCGCCCTGTTCGTTCAGGATCTCGGCATAGGTCAGCGCCACCGGTCGGCTGTTGGGGTGCTGGCGCAGCAGTTGTTCGAAGCGCGCGTTGGCCTGGGCGGGCTGGCCCGAGCGCGATTCGGCTTCGGCCAGGGCCAGCGCCACCCACAGGTTGTCCGGGTGGGTCTGGGCCAGCCCGGCCAGGGCCTGGCGGGACTGCAGCGCACCGCTGCGGCTGCCGCGCATGCCGGCCAGGGCCTGGCCATAGCGCTGCGCATCGGTCAGCCCGTTCTTCTGCCGCTTGGCCAGATCGGCGTACTCACGGTCCACTTCGCCGCTGTTGTCGCCACTGAGCACGCGCAGGCGTTCGCGGGCCCAGTCGAAATCGCCGCTGGGGCCACGGTTGAGCTGGCCGATCGGCAGGCGCAGCACGCTGCCCGGCAGCAGCGGGTTGTTGCCGCGCAACAGCGGCTCGGACAGGCTGGGGTCGGCAGGATTCACCCGCTCCTTGCGCTCACCGCCGGGGGTGGTGGTGGTCAGCACCACCGTGTCCTTCTTCATCTGCTCGGCCCGCGCCTTGGCTTCGCTGATGCGCGTGGTGTTGACCGGGTGGGTGCGCAGGAAATCGGGAATGCTGTAGCCGCCGTCGTTGCCGCGCATGGCCGCGGACATGCGTTCGAAGAAGCCGGCCATCGCGTCCACGTCGTAGCCGCTGCGCGACAGGGTGCGGATCCCCAGGCGGTCGGCCTCGGATTCGTTGGAGCGGGTGTAGTTGATCTGCCGCTGCTGCATCAGCCCCATGCCGGAACTGATCGCGGCCATGGTGGCATCGCCGGACGAATTGCCGCCGCTGGCCTGGGCGGCCACCACCGCCGCCAGCATGCCCAGCAGGATCGGAATCTGGTCGCGCTGGGCCCGTTCCACCCCGCGCAGCACGTGCTGCTGGGTCACGTGGGCGATTTCATGGGACAGCACCGCAGCCACTTCATCTTCGCGCTCGGCGGTCAGCACCAGGCCTGCATTGACCCCGATATAGCCGCCCAGGGTGGCGAAGGCATTGATCTGCCGGTCCTTCATCATGAAGAAGGTGTAGGACTGGCGGGGCTGGTCGCTGTTGGAGCCCAGCCGGGTGCCCATGGTCTGCAGCCAGTCGTTCACCAGCGGGTCGTCCAGCAGGTAACCGTAGTTGCGCAGCTCGCGCAGCATCATGGCGCCGTACTCGGCCTGGCGGGCCGGGGTCAGCAGCTCGCCGGCCGACGAGCCGATGTCGGGCAGCTTTTCCTGGGCGCGCGCCAGCGGCATGGCCAGGGCCAGGGTAACGGCGGTGGTCAGCAGCAGGGCTCGCAAGCGGGACATCCTCGGGCAGGGCGGGCACAGCGTGGCAGGGCAGGGGGCAACCCTTCGTTAATCCACAGTGTTGCGGTGGTGGCGTGGAAATTCCAGCGCACCGGTACCATATACAGACCGTCGATCCATCGTGGAGTTTCCCGTGACAGCCCAGCCCACCGGCGCCAGCCCCGCCATCACCATCTATTCCACCGCCGTCTGCCCGTACT
This sequence comes from Stenotrophomonas sp. ZAC14D2_NAIMI4_6, assembly GCF_003086875.1. Lineage (NCBI taxonomy): Bacteria > Pseudomonadati > Pseudomonadota > Gammaproteobacteria > Lysobacterales > Lysobacteraceae > Stenotrophomonas > Stenotrophomonas sp. ZAC14D2_NAIMI4_6. The sequence continues at coordinate 998,520 of NZ_CP025996.1, forward strand.
GCGTGGCCGCCAAGAACTTCCTCAAGAGCAAGGGCCAGCAGTGGACCGAGGTCCGCATCGACCTGGACCCGGCCGAGCGCGAGAAGATGATGGCCCTGACCCGCCGTACCAGCGTGCCGCAGATCTTCGTGGGTGAAGTCCACGTGGGAGGCTATGACGACATGATGGCCCTGCACCGTGAAGGCAAGCTTGAGCCGCTGCTGGCCGGGCAGGGCCAGGCATGAGCGCCGCCGACGAGGGCAGCAAGGACCGCATCGCCGAGTTCACCGCGTTCCGCAAGCGCATGAACGAGCGCATCCTGGGTGAACCCAACCAGGTCGTGCGCCGCTTCTTCGCGCTGGATACGCAGACCTACCAGGCCGGCGCGCTGGATGTGAAGACCAAGGAACTGCTGGGCCTGGTGGCCTCGATGGTGCTCCGCTGCGATGACTGCATCAGCTATCACGTGGCCCAGTGCAAGGACGCCGGGGTCACCCGCGAAGAGTTCTTCGAGACCTTCTCGGTGGGCCTGGTGGTGGGCGGTTCGATCGTCATTCCGCACCTGCGCCGTGCCGTCGATTTCCTCGACCAGCTGGAAGGCGGCGCCGCCGCCCCCGAAGCGCACGAACACTGAAACCACGCCGGGCCAATCCCGGCGGGCAGCTGAACGAACAGCCGCCGGGCACGGCCCGGCGCTACCGGCCCCCGCTGCGCGGGGCCTTTCCCGCGATCCCGCCGCCCAGGAGCCCCCTTGTTGTTGAAGGGGGCGCGCCGACAGGCGCGGGGATAAGGTGGAATGCGCGGGCAATTCTGCCTGAGCCGGGGACTGGGACCATGGTCTATTTGGGACCTCGGCCCCGGCTCAGGCATAATTGCGGGTGAAACTTCCTTTGCGCCGGCGTTTCCGGGCACGTCCGGACGGCGTACTTCCCCCTGTTCGGAACATCGATCAATGACGCAGAAAATTACGGTCATCCGCGGCGACGGCATCGGCCCGGAAATCATGGACGCCACCCTGTACGTGCTGGACCAGCTGAACGCTGGCCTGGAGTACGAAGACGCCGACGCCGGCCTGGTGGCCCTGGAAAAGCACGGCGACCTGATGCCGGCGGTGACCCTGGAATCGATCGCGCGCAACAAGGTGGCGCTGAAGAGCCCGCTGACCACCCCGGTCGGTGGTGGCTTCACCTCGATCAACGTCAGCCTGCGCCGCCATTTCGACCTGTACGCCAACGTGCGTCCGGCCCACACCTTCCCGAACACCAAGTCGCGTTTCGACAACGTCGACCTGATCACCGTGCGTGAGAACACCGAAGGCGCGTACCTGGCCGAAGGCCAGGAAGTCTCGGCTGACGGTGAGACTGCCTTCTCGGGCACCCGCATCACCCGCAAGGGCTCCGAGCGCATCGTGCGCTACGCCTTCGAGCTGGCCCGCAGCGTCGGCCGCAAGAAGGTCACCGCCGTGCACAAGGCCAACATCATCAAGTCGACCTCGGGCCTGTTCCTGAACGTCGCCCGTGAAGTGGCCGCGCAGTACCCGGACATCGAGTTCCAGGAAATGATCGTCGACAACTGCTGCATGCAGCTGGTGATGCGTCCGGAACAGTTCGATGTGATCGTCACCACCAACCTGTTCGGCGACATCATCTCCGACCTCTGCGCCGGTCTGGTCGGCGGCCTGGGCCTGGCCCCGGGTGCCAACATCGGCAAGGACGCGGCGATCTTCGAAGCCGTGCACGGCACCGCGCCGGACATCGCCGGCCAGGGCAAGGCCAACCCGTGCGCGCTGCTGCTGGCAGCCGCACAGATGCTGGACCATATCGGCCAGCCGGAAAACGCCGAGCGCCTGCGCAAGGCCATCGTGGCCACCATGGAAGCCAAGGATTCGCTGACCGGCGACCTGGGCGGCACCGGCACCACCATGGGCTTCGCCAAGGCCATCGCCACCCGCCTGTAAGCGGAAGGTCGATCGCGGTTCGATACCCAGCGGGGCGCCTTCGGGCGCCCCGTTGCGTTTGCGGGTGGATCCACGCACGCGTGGATGACGGAACGCCAATCTGTGCGTTTCCCGCACAGATCATGTGCCGGAACACGGCTGGTCCGTGCGCTATCGGCTGCGCATCCTGTGCCGACTTTCCCTTGCACAGGAGCTGTCCCATGAACCTTTCCGCGTTTGGCCTGGCCAGCCTGATCGGCATCGCCGTCACCGCCCCCGTCGCCGCGGCCGCGCCTTCCCATCCCACCATCCGCCACATGGCCGGTGCGCCTTCGGTCACTGCACTGGACGCAGCGACGACCGCGGTGCTGGTCATCGACTTCCAGAACGAATACTTCGATGCCAGTGCCGCGCCGGGCTTCAGCGGCGGGCGCATGGTCATTCCCGATGGCAAGGCGGCGCTGCGCCAGGCCAAGCGCGTGGTCGATTTCGCCGATGCCAATGGCATCCGCGTCATCCATGTGCAGCACGTGTTGCCGGCCGCTGCACCGCTGTTCGCGCAGGGCAGCGTCAACGCCGCCTTCCACCGTGACCTGCAGCCGCGCCCGGGCGACACCGTGGTGCAGAAGGACAACGTGAGTGTGTTCGCCGGTGCCTCGGCCGCCGTGCTGGACAAGACGTTGAAGGACGCGGGCATCGATACCCTGATCGTGACCGGCCTGCAGACCCACGCCTGCGTGGTCGGTGCTGCCCGCGACGCCGCCGCCGCCCCGCGCGGCTACCGCGTGATCGTGGCCGGCGATGCCACTGCCAGCCGGGATCTGGACCTGGCCGGCGGCCAGCGTATCGGTCACCGCGCGCTGCACGAGGCATCGTTGGCGCAGATCGAAGATGCCTTCGGCCAGGTGCTGAGCACCGATGCGGTCCTGGCGCTGCCGGTGCGCAAGGCTGGCGACGGCGCTTGATAAGCTGGCGGGGCCCGCAGATCGCGGGCTCCGCTTCCGGGGGCTGTCTTCGATGGATCACTTCGCCGCCCTGCGCGCGCTGCGCGCCATCGTCGAAGCAGGCAGTTTCAGCGCCGCCGCCGAGCGCCAGGGCACCACCCATTCGGCAATGTCGCGGCAACTGCGGCAACTGGAAGAGCACCTGCAGGTGCGCCTGCTCGACCGTAACAGCCGCCGCCTGTCGCTCACCGAGGCCGGCCGCGAGTACTACGGCGAAGCGGTCGGCCTGCTTGATCGCCTGGACGCGGCCGATGATCGCGCCCGCGCCGGCCAGGCGCAGCCCAGCGGACGCCTGCGCATCAGCGTGCCGCAGGTGGTGGCCAGCCAGGAACTGCCGCATTGGCTGCCGGCTTTCCTCGCCCGCTACCCGCAGGTCTCGCTGGATCTGTCGGCCGACGATCAACTGGTCGACATCGTGGGCGGCGGTTTCGATCTTGCCCTGCGCATTGCGCCATCGCTGCCGGACAGTCAGCTGGTAGCGCGCGAGCTGGCCCGTTGCCCGCGCATCCTGGTGGCGGCGCCACCGTATCTGGCGCGGCATGGCTTGCCGCGGCAGGTGGCGGATCTGCAGCAGCATGCGCTGCTGGGCTTCAGCCCCACCGCTGCCAGTGCGCCGTGGCACCTGCACGGCCCGCGTGCCGCCACCGCCACGATCGACGCCGGCCAGCGCCTGCGCGTGGACGCCACGCCGGCCCTGTATGCGGCGGTGCTGGCAGGCATGGGCATCAGTCTGTTCACCGCATTGACCGTGCAGGAGGACCTGCGTGCCGGTCGCCTGGTGCGCGTGCTGCCGGCCTGGCATGGCGGCCAGCGCTGCTACTTCGCGCTGTATCCGCACGCACGTGCGCTGGCGCCCAAGGTGCGGGCGCTGATCGACCATCTGGCCACGCACTATGCGGCGTGGCGCAGTGGCTGATGCTCAGGCCGGGCGGAACATGCGGAAGCGTTGTTCGGCACTGACCCGGAAGTAGTCGGCCGGGCCGCCACCGCGCAGGATGGGATCGCCGGCGGCGGTGTCGTAGATGCCATCCACCAGCAGTTGCTGGTCGATATGCACGGCCACCACTTCGCCCAGCACCAGCCAGCCGTTGGTGTCCTGCCCGCCGGCATCGCGCAGGCGCACGATCTGCGTGCAGCGGCACTCCATGCTGACCGGGCTCTGCGCGACGCGCGGCGGGCGCACCTGGGTGGACGCCAGCGGGGTCAGCCCGGCCAGGGCGAACTCGTCCACCTCCGGCGGCACCGCGCGGCAGCTCTCGTTCATCGCTTCGGCCAGCGCGAACGTGGCCAGGTTCCAGACGAACTCGCCCGTGGCCTCGATGTTGTGCAGCGAATCCTTGCGGCCCTGGCTGGAGAAGCCAATGATCGGCGGGATGTAGTTGAACGCGTTGAAGAAGCTGTAGGGCGCCAGGTTCAGCGCGCCCTCGGCGTTGCAGCTGGAAATCCAGCCGATCGGGCGCGGGCCGATGATGGCGTTGAACGGATCGTGCGGCAGGCCGTGGCCTTCGGCCGGGCGGTAGCTGTGGAAGCGGGGGAGGGAGGCGTTCTGCATGGCGTGGGGTTCCAGATGAAAAAACCGCGACCCTTGCGGATCGCGGTTTGTCGTTTACAGCCGTTTCTGCGATCAGCGCTGCTGGATCTTCGACAGCAGGCGCAGGAATTCGACGTACAGCCAGACCAGGGTCACCATCAGGCCAAATGCGCCATACCACTCCATGTACTTCGGCGCGCGCTGGGCCACGCCGCTTTCGATGAAGTCGAAATCCAGCACCAGGTTCAGTGCGGCCACCACCACCACGAACAGGCTGAAGGCAATGCCCAGCCAGCTGGCGTCATGGATCACCGGCACGTTGATGTTGAAGAAGCCCAGCACGAACGAGGCCAGGTAGAGCAGGGCGATGCCGCCGGTGGCCGCGACCACGCCCAGCTTGAAGTTCTCGGTCGCCTTGATCAGGCCGCTGCGATAGGCCATCAGCAGGGCGAACAGGGTGCCGAAGGTGAGCAGCACGGCCTGGAACACGATGCCCGGGAAGCGCAGCTCGAACACCGCGGAAATGGCGCCCAGGAACAGGCCTTCCACCAGCGCATACAGCGGCGCGGTCACCGGCGACCATTCCTTCTTGAACACGGTGATCAGTGCCAGCACCAGGCCGCCGATCGCGCCGCCCATGGCGTACAGCTTCGCTCCGGCCATCACCTGGCCGTAGTCGTCCACGGTCTGGTTCCAGGCAAAGGCAGCGGTCAGCACGGTCAACAGCAGCAGGATGCCGGTCTTGTTGACGGTGCCGTTGAGGGTCATGGCCTGGTCGGGGTGGGTGACCACCGAGCCGCTGGCCAGGTCCAGGAAGGTCGACTCGGAAAGAGCCGGGTTGCCGCTGCGCATGCGAAGTCTCCGTGCGAAAAGGGGATCGATACGGCCATCCGGCCGCTGGCTGCGAGCATAGCCGATGGCTGCTTACGCTGCTGTGGTGGCCGCGCCGGGGCGCCCCGGTTGCTGCCGGCCGCGTTGACAGGCTGCGCCGCGCTTGGCCACAATGGCCAGCTCGCCGGGCCTGTGCCTGGTGGGGAAGCATCACCGGGGTATAGCGCAGTCTGGTAGCGCGCCTGCTTTGGGAGCAGGATGTCGGGGGTTCGAATCCCTCTACCCCGACCAATCCCACGCCATGTCGGATTGGACGCCGTTCCGGTTCGGGCGCCCGTAGCTCAACTGGATAGAGCACCGGCCTTCTAAGCCGGCGGTTACAGGTTCGATTCCTGTCGGGCGCGCCATCGGCGCGACAGTCCAGGGTATCGCTGGTGCGATGTGAAGAAGTGCTTGCAAAAGCGCGGCGGCTGCACCAGAATGTCGGACTCGCTTCGGCGGATCGGAACTTCGGTAACGGCCCCGGGCAACGTTTCAAGCTTCAACGCCAGCAGCATCGGCGGTGCAGCGAAAGTTTCAGTGGTGGCTGTAGCTCAGTTGGTTAGAGTACCGGATTGTGATTCCGGTGGTCGGGGGTTCGAATCCCCTCAGCCACCCCACTGATTCAACCGCATCGGCAACGCCGACACGGTATTGCAATAAACAGAATGCACGTTACAATGTGCGTCTGAGTTTCACGGGCTGTTAGCTCAGTTGGTAGAGCAGTTGACTCTTAATCAATAGGTCCAAGGTTCGAATCCTTGACAGCCCACCAAGACGGAAGCCACCTGGTTCGCCAGGTGGCTTTTTTCTTCAGATGTAACCCTTCGCGATGGATCGCAGGTTGCAGTGCTTGTTTCAACGCTGTTGAAGAAAGTGCTTGCAACGCCCTCGCGGATCGGGTCATAATTCGCGCCCCGATTTCGGGCTGTTAGCTCAGTTGGTAGAGCAGTTGACTCTTAATCAATAGGTCCAAGGTTCGAATCCTTGACAGCCCACCAAGACGAAAGCCACCTGGTCCGCCAGGTGGCTTTTTTCTTTTCTGCGCTATTCGCGACAGGGGCGCGGTGCCTCAAGGTCGCATCCGTGCCACATGCGTCAGCGATGTTCTGCAGGATGTGCGCTGCATCCCAGCGCGCCCTGGGCGAGTGCTTCCCAATGAAGATTCCGCGCCGCCGTGCGCATCTTCCAGGAATGCTTTGATGGCCCCGATCAATCGTCATGCCGTCGCCGTGGCAATGCTTGTCGCGATCGCCACTGCGGGATGTGTCGCAGTTGACCCTCCGGCGCAGGCGGAGGCCGCCGTGGCAGCGCCCGATCCCGCGCACACTGTCGAACGCCCGGAGGGCAGTGCGTTCCAGCCCGCGCAGCCGCTGGATCCCGCCGAAGGGCAGCCGTCCGCCCCCGCAGGCGTCGCCGTGCAGCGCTCGGCCGATGGGCAGGCGATGCAGATCCGCACCCTGGACGAAGCCGAGGCGGCTGCGGCGGGCGACGATGCCCAGCCCGCCCGGCCGGTCGATCCCGCGCCCTGACCCCGGCAAGGGGGACGGCCAAGCCCTGCACAGTGCCTGCGCGGTGGGGGTGGGAAAATACCGGCATGAATCCCGATACCTCCCACTCCCGCCCGCGCTGGCTGGGTTCGCGCCAGCAGTGGCTGGAGCGCCTGGCCCTGTGGGGCGGCGCGGTGGCCGTGGCGCTGGCCGCGATTGTCTTCGCCAAGGCCAGCGACGCGGCGTTCGCGGTGTTCCGTCGCGTGCACGACGCCTCGCCGTGGTGGCCGCTGCTGCTGACCCCGGCGCTGTTCGCCCTGCTGGCTTGGCTGACCCAGGGCATTCTGCGGCCGACCCGGGGCAGTGGCATTCCGCAGGTCATCGCCGCGCTGGATACCCCAGACCGTGCCTTCCGCAGGCAGAACCTGTCCCTGCCGGTGTCGCTGGGCAAGCTGGGCCTGACCGTGCTGGCCCTGCTGGGCGGTGCGTCGGTGGGGCGCGAAGGCCCTACGGTGCACATCGGCGCCAGCCTGATGTACATGATCGGCCGCGCGTTCGGTTTCCGCGATCCACGCCAGGCGACCCATTTCCTGCTGGCCGGTGGCGCCGCCGGTATCGCCGCGGCCTTCAACACCCCCTTGGCGGGCGTGGTGTTCGCCATCGAAGAGCTATCCGGCCGCTTCGAACACCGCTTCTCCGGCACCCTGCTGACTGCAGTCATCGTGGCCGGCGTGGTGTCGCTGGGCCTGCTCGGCAACTACACCTATTTCGGCCGGGTCAGCGCCACGCTGCCGCTGGGCATGGGCTGGCTGGCGGTGCTGCTGTGTGGGCTGGTGGGTGGCCTGGCCGGTGGGTTCTTCAGCCGGTTGGTACTGGCCGCCGTGGACGGCCGGCCGCGCTGGCTGGGTCGCAGCCGCAGTGCGCACCCGGTGCTGTTCGCCGGCGCCTGTGGGCTGGCCCTGGCCGTGCTGGGCCTGGTGTTCGGGCTGGGCGCGTTCGGTACCGGCTACGAGCAGGCCCGCGAACTGGTGCAGGGCGGTGGCGGGGTGGGGCACAGCTTCGGGGCGATGAAGTTTGCCGCCAACCTGGTGTCGTATGTGGCCGGTATTCCCGGCGGGCTGTTCTCGCCCGCGCTTGCCGTGGGCGCCGGCATCGGCCACAACCTGGCCGTGCTGCTGCCCGGCGTGGACCCGGCCGCGGTGGTGGTGCTGGGCATGTGCGCCTACCTGACCGGCGTCACCCAGGCGCCGCTCACCTCGGCGGTCATTTCGCTGGAACTGACCGATACCAGCGACATGCTGCTGCCGATCCTGGCGGCGGTGCTGCTGGCGCGGGTCGCCTCCTCCTGGGTCTGTCACGTGCCGATCTACCGCGCGCTGGCCGAACGTCTGACCGCCGCGATGCCCGCCCCGGCACCCGTTGCAGCCGCGCCTGGCCCCTGAATCCAGCGCGTTCAGCTTTGTCACGCCTTCCGCTTTGCAGCCCCGCCTGCGACAATGAACGCCTGTGCCGGCCACGCGAAAGTGGCGGAATTGGTAGACGCCCTGGATTTAGGTTCCAGTGCCGCAAGGCGTGGGGGTTCGAGTCCCCCCTTTCGCACCAGTGCCGGCCTGTCCCCGCCCTGATCGGGCCCTGCGCGGCCGCTTGACCGCCGCGCGCTGGCAGTGCACGCCGAATTGGGCGAAACTAAAGGGCTGCGGCAATGCAGGCGCGTCCCAGACGCCGTGTCCTTACAACCGATTCATCCATCATCGAGCCGGGGGCCAGGGCGCCACCGGTGGCAGGAGTCAACATGCAAGCTTCTATCGAATCCACCGGCAACCTGGAACGCCGCCTGAGCTTCTCGCTGCCGGAAGACCGTCTGCAGAGCCACATCAACGGCCGCCTGGGCGAAATCGCCCGTACCACCCGCATCAAGGGCTTCCGTCCGGGCAAGGTGCCGGCCAAGGTGATCGAGCAGCGTTTCGGCGCGCAGGTCCGTGGCGAGGCGCTGGACGGCCTGCTGCGCGAAACCTTCGACGCGGCCGTGCGTGAGCACGACCTGCGCATCGTCGGCAGCCCGCGCATCGACAAGGGCGAGGAAGGCGAATTCTCCTTCGTGGCCACCGTGGAAGTGGTGCCGGACTTCGGCGACCTGGACGTCAGCAAGCTGACCGTGGTCCGCCACTCGGCCGAGATCACCGACGCCGACATCGACCAGATGATCGAAAACCTGCAGAACCAGCGTCGTACCTGGGCCCCGGTCAGCCGTGGCGCGCAGGACGGCGACCTGGTCGCGGTGGAAACCTGGTCGCAGGCCGGCGAAGAGCGCCTGCCGGCCGAGGGCACCGAGAAGGGTTCGATCGTGCTCGGCCAGGGCATGATGTTCGACACCATCGAAAAGGGCCTGGTCGGCCTGGCCAAGGGTGAAGAAAAGACCCTGGACGTGGACTTCCCGGCTGACTGGCGCGTGCCGGTGCTGGCCGGCAAGACCGTGCAGGTCACCGTGAAGGTGGCTGAAGTGTCCGAGCCGGTCGTGCCGGCGGTGGACGAAGCCTTCATCAAGAGCTTCGGCGTGAAGGGCGGCGACGTCGAGCAGTTCCGCAGCGACATCCGCGCCAACCTGGAGCGTGAGCTGAAGGGCGCGCTGATGAACCGCCTGCGCCGCGAAGTGGGCGAGCAGCTGATCGCCGCCTACGCATCGGTGGAAATGCCGCCGCGCCTGGTCGAGAACGAAGCCCGCGCCATGCTGGCCCAGCAGGTCGAGCAGGCCCGCCGCAACGGCCAGAACGTTGGCCAGGTGCCGGCCGATGCCCATGAAGGCTTCAAGGACGCTGCTGCCAAGCGCGTGCTGGTCGGCCTGGTGGTGGGCGAAGTGGCCCGCGGCAACGACCTGCGCCTGGACCCCAAGCGCCTGAACGAAACGATGCGCCTGATCGCCTCGACCTACGAAGAGCCGGAGCAGGTCATTGAGATGTACCGCAACGATCCCCAGCTCATGTCGGGTCTGCAGAACCGTGTGATGGAAGAGCAGGTGATCGACTGGATCGCCGAGCGCGCCCAGCACACCGAAGAAAAGCTGTCGTTCCAGGACGCGATCCGCCAGTAACATCGGGCGGATCGTCCCAAACCCCGCGCCAGCCCTGGCGCGGGGGTGTTTCCCCCCAAGATAGGTACCTCACGAAATGGACAACCGGACCAAAGCCCTGAACATGGTGCCCATGGTGGTCGAGCAGACCAGCCGCGGCGAGCGTGCCTACGACATCTATTCGCGCCTGTTGAAGGAGCGCCTGATCTTCCTGGTGGGCCCGATCGACGATCACATGGCCAACGTGGTGGTGGCGCAGCTGCTGTTCCTGGAAGCGGAAAACCCGGAAAAGGACATCAGCATCTACATCAACTCGCCCGGTGGCGTGGTCACCGCCGGTATGGCGATCTACGACACCATGCAGTACATCAAGCCGGACGTCAGCACCATCTGCGTCGGCCAGGCCGCCTCGATGGGCGCACTGCTGCTGGCCTCGGGCGCTGCCGGCAAGCGTTATGCGCTGCCGAACTCGCGCGTGATGATCCACCAGCCGCTGGGCGGCTTCCAGGGTCAGGCGACCGATATCGACATCCACGCCCGCGAGATCCTGACCCTGCGGTCGCGCCTGAACGAAGTGCTGGCCAAGCACACCGGCCAGTCGCTGGAAACGATCGCCCGCGACACCGAGCGCGACAACTTCAAGAGCGCGGTCGACTCGGTGGCCTACGGCCTGGTCGACCAGGTGCTGGAGCGTCGTCCGGAAGAGTCGATCCAGGCCGGCTGACCGGCCTTCACGGGGCCAGGGAGGCCTCGTTCCTGCAGGGTCGGACCGGGACTGGTGTCCCTCCGGCCCTGTGCTATTCTCGAATCGAACCCCCGTTCAGCGGGTGGGGTAACTGGGTAAGCGAAGCATGAGCGAAGACCGCCAAGGTCGTTCCACGGACACCGGCAAGATCCTCTACTGCTCTTTCTGCGGCAAGAGCCAGCATGAAGTGCGCAAGCTGATTGCGGGTCCGAGCGTGTTCATCTGCGATGAATGCGTAGAGCTGTGCAACGACATCATCCGCGAGGAACTTGAGGAAAAGGCGCAGTCGGCGCGCAGTTCGCTGCCCAAGCCGCGCGAGATCCTCGAGGTGCTCGATCAGTACGTGATCGGCCAGAACCGTGCCAAGCGCACCCTGGCCGTGGCCGTGTACAACCACTACAAGCGCATCGAGAGCCGGCAGAAGAACGACGACGTCGAATTGGCGAAGTCGAACATCCTGCTGGTCGGCCCGACCGGTTCGGGCAAGACGCTGCTGGCCGAAACCCTGGCCCGCCTGCTCAACGTGCCGTTCACCATGGCCGACGCCACCACGCTGACCGAAGCCGGTTACGTGGGCGAGGACGTGGAAAACATCATCCAGAAGCTGCTGCAGAAGTGCGACTACGACGTCGAGAAGGCACAGCAGGGCATCGTCTACATCGATGAAATCGACAAGATCTCGCGCAAGAGCGAGAACCCGTCGATCACCCGCGATGTGTCCGGCGAAGGCGTGCAGCAGGCCCTGCTGAAGCTGATCGAAGGCACCGTGGCCAGCGTGCCGCCGCAGGGCGGGCGCAAGCATCCGCAGCAGGAATTCCTGCAGGTGGACACCAAGAACATCCTGTTCATCTGCGGCGGTGCGTTCGCCGGCCTGGACAAGGTGATCCAGCAGCGCTCCAACGACGCCGGCGGCATCGGCTTCGGCGCCAAGGTGAAGAGCAGCGAGCGCAAGCAGGAAGTGGGCAAGGTGCTGGCTGAAGTCGAGCCGGAAGACCTGATCAAGTTCGGCCTCATTCCCGAGTTCGTCGGCCGCCTGCCGGTGGTGGCGACCCTGGAAGAGCTGGACGAGCCGGCCCTGATCAAGATCCTGACCGAGCCCAAGAACGCCATCACCAAGCAGTTCAAGAAGCTGTTCGAGATGGAGAACGTGGAGCTGGAGTTCCGCCCGGATGCCCTGTCGGCCATTGCCCGCAAGGCGCTGAAGCGCAAGACCGGTGCCCGTGGCCTGCGTACCATCGTCGAATCGGTCCTGCTGGACACCATGTACGACCTGCCGTCGCAGGAAAACGTCAGCAAGGTGGTGGTGGACGAATCGGTGATCGAACACAAGTCCGAGCCGTACCTGATCTACCAGACCCCGGCGGCCCCTGAACAGAAGGCCGCAGGCGCCGAGTGACGCTTTCAAGCTGCTGATTTGAAAGTAGTTTTCACGAACGCCTTGCATCTGAAAGCCGATGGCCCCATAACGGGGCCATCGGCTTTTTTTGTCTCCGGAAGATGCCCTCCCGGAGACGGTTTTCCCCTTCCCTGGAGCCCCCATGGCCCGTTCCCCAAGTGAGACCCTCGACCTGCCGGTCCTGCCGCTGCGCGACGTAGTGGTGTTCCCGCACATGGTCATTCCGCTGTTCGTCGGCCGTGACAAGTCCATGCACGCGCTCGAACAGGCAATGGAGGCAGACAAGCGCATCCTGCTGCTGGCGCAGAAGTCCGCCGAAACCGACGACCCGCACGCGGCCGACCTGTACCAGGTCGGTACCTTGGCGCAGGTGCTGCAGCTGCTGAAGCTGCCCGACGGCACCATCAAGGTGCTGGTCGAAGGCCTGTCGCGCGTACAGGTCACCCACGTCGACGAGCGCGACGGCTCGCTGCACGGCCAGGCCGTGGAGATCGAGGCCGAAGACGCCCGCGAACCGCGCGAGATCGAGGCGATTGCCCGCTCGCTGATGTCGCTGTTCGAGCAGTACGTGAAGACCAACCGCAAGCTGCCGCCGGAACTGCTGCAGACCCTGGCCGGCATCGACGAGCCGGCACGTCTGGCTGACACCATCGCCGCGCACATCAGCGTGCGCCTGGCCGACAAGCAGCGCCTGCTGGAAACGCTGGCCGTGGGCGAGCGCCTGGAAATGCTGGTCGGCCTGGTCGACGGCGAGATCGACGTGCAGCAGATGGAAAAGCGCATCCGCGGCCGCGTGAAGTCGCAGATGGAAAAGAGCCAGCGCGAGTACTACCTCAACGAACAGATGAAGGCCATCCAGAAAGAACTGGGTGACCTGGACGATGCGCCGGGCGAGCTGGAAGAGCTGGCCCGCAAGATCGCCGAAGCCGGCATGCCCAAGGCGGTGGAAGCCAAGGCGCGCAACGAACTGAACAAGCTCAAGCAGATGTCGCCGATGTCGGCCGAAGCGGCCGTCGTGCGCAACTACCTGGAATGGCTGCTGGGCGTGCCGTGGAAGAAGCGCACCAAGGTGCGCAAGGACCTGAAGGCCGCGCAGGACACCCTGGACGCCGATCATTACGGCCTGGAGAAGGTCAAGGACCGCATCCTGGAATACCTGGCGGTGCAGTCGCGGGTGAAGCAGATGAAGGGCCCGATCCTGTGCCTGGTCGGCCCGCCGGGCGTGGGCAAGACCTCGCTGGGGCAGTCCATCGCCAAGGCCACCAACCGCAAGTTCGTGCGCATGTCGCTGGGCGGCGTGCGCGACGAGGCCGAGATCCGCGGCCACCGCCGCACCTATGTCGGTTCCATGCCGGGCCGCATCGTGCAGAACCTCAACAAGGTCGGCAGCAAGAACCCGCTGTTCGTGCTCGATGAGATCGACAAGATGTCGATGGACTTCCGTGGCGATCCGTCGTCGGCGCTGCTGGAAGTGCTCGATCCGGAACAGAACAACGCCTTCAACGACCACTACCTGGAAGTGGACCTGGACCTGTCCGAAGTGATGTTCGTGGCCACGTCCAATTCGCTGAACATTCCCGGCCCGCTGCTGGACCGCATGGAAGTGATCCGCATCCCCGGCTACACCGAGGATGAGAAGCTCAACATCGCCACCCGTTACCTGTCGCCGAAGCAGATCAAGGCCAACGGCCTGAAGCCGGAAGAGCTGGAGATCGGCAGCGATGCGATCCAGGACATCGTGCGCTACTACACGCGCGAATCGGGCGTGCGCAACCTGGAACGCGAGATCGCCAAGATCTGCCGCAAGGTGGTGAAGGAAATCGCGCTGGCCGGCCCGCAGGCGGCCAAGCCGAAGAAGGGTGCGAAGAAATCCAAGGCGCTGGTCAGCGTGACCAGCAAGAACCTGGACAAGTACCTGGGCGTGCGTCGCTTCGACTTCGGTCGTGCCGAAGAAGAAAACGAGATCGGTCTGGTCACCGGCCTGGCCTGGACCGAAGTGGGTGGCGATCTGCTGCAGATCGAATCGACCCTGGTGCCGGGCAAGGGTCAGCTGATCCTGACGGGCCAGCTGGGCAACGTGATGAAGGAATCGGCCTCGGCGGCGCTGTCGGTGGTGCGTTCGCGCGCCGACGGTTTCGGCATCGATGGCGACTTCCTGCAGAAGCACGACGTGCACGTGCACGTGCCCGATGGTGCCACCCCGAAGGACGGCCCCAGTGCCGGTGCGGCCATGGTCACCTCGCTGGTGTCCATGCTGACCAAGGTGCCGGTGCGTGCCGACGTGGCGATGACCGGCGAGATCACCCTGCGTGGTCGCGTCACCGCCATCGGTGGCCTGAAGGAAAAGCTGCTGGCCGCACTGCGTGGCGGTATCCGCACGGTCATCATTCCCGAGGAGAACCGCAAGGATCTGGCGGACATTCCGGCCAACGTCACTCGCGATCTGCAGATCGTGCCGGTGAAGTACATCGAGGAAGTGCTCGACCTGGCCCTGGAGCGTCCGCTGGCCCCGAAGAAGGCACGCAAGAGTGCGCAACGCGTCACGGTGCGTGGCAAGGGCAAACCGGCTTCGAACGCGCGCGTCAAGCATTGACGCGCGTTGTCGAAATGCTTGAAACCCGCGTCGTTGCTGGCTTTCCGGCTTGCGTGGGGGTAGGGCCGCTGGTATAAAAGCAGCACTCGCGAATGAGTGATCGCAATCGCTGATCGCTGAATTCGGCGAACCGTTTCCACATGGCGGCCGTGCGCAGATGGCGTGCGGTTGCTCCCCTGTCGAATAAGCGGAACCCACCGCCAAAGGAGCTGTAAAGAATGAACAAGACCGAATTGATCGATGCCGTTGCTGAAGCCGCCGACCTGACCAAGGCCGAGTCCAGCCGCGCTGTCGATGCTGTCGTTGCCGCCGTCACCAAGGCGCTGAAGGACGGCGATGCGGTCACCCTGGTTGGCTTCGGTACCTTCCAGGTGCGCGACCGTGCCGCCCGTACCGGCCGCAACCCGAAGACCGGCGACACCATCAAGATCGCTGCTTCGAAGAATCCGTCGTTCAAGGCTGGTAAGGCCCTGAAGGATGCTGTAAACTAAGCGGCTCGCTGGGGTGCTTAGCTCAGCGGTAGAGCGTCTCCTTTACACGGAGAGGGTCGGGGGTTCGAAACCCTCAGCACCCACCACAGCACCGTAGTAAAAGTTTGAGTGTGGAGCGGTAGTTCAGCTGGTTAGAATGCTGGCCTGTCACGCCGGAGGTCGCGGGTTCGAGTCCCGTCCGCTCCGCCACTTCAACGCGAGGCCCCCGGGCAACTGGGGGCTTTGTTTTCTTCCAGGCTTCGGCCCGGGGGAACTGCAGTAAAACTGGAGCGGTAGTTCAGCTGGTTAGAATGCTGGCCTGTCACGCCGGAGGTCGCGGGTTCGAGTCCCGTCCGCTCCGCCAGTTGCAAAGGCTTCCGGGCAACCGGGCGCCTTGTTTCCTTCCCGGCCCCGGCCGGGGGAAGCAGAAAGGTTTACGACAACGTGGAGCGGTAGTTCAGCTGGTTAGAATGCTGGCCTGTCACGCCGGAGGTCGCGGGTTCGAGTCCCGTCCGCTCCGCCAAGTTGTGAACTGGTTTCAAGGGGTATCCGAAGTTTGTCGTGGAGCGGTAGTTCAGCTGGTTAGAATGCTGGCCTGTCACGCCGGAGGTCGCGGGTTCGAGTCCCGTCCGCTCCGCCATCCCCGGATCCCAACAAGTTCTGCCTATGTGGAGCGGTAGTTCAGCTGGTTAGAATGCTGGCCTGTCACGCCGGAGGTCGCGGGTTCGAGTCCCGTCCGCTCCGCCAGCAGAGTTTGAAGTGTCATCGAAGATGCCCGTCGGTCCTGGACCCGCGGGCATTTTGCTTTTTTGGGGCTGTGCGCATGCACGTGCCCGCCGGGCGTGGCCCGCTGCTAGCGTTCAAGTGATGCGACGCGGTCCAGCACCGACTGCGCGGCCATATGCCGCTGCACCGACGCCTGCAGCGCGGGCAGCCCCGGAAATGCATCGGCCTGCAACGCGTGCGCGAACAGCGCCGGCAGATCCTCCAGGCGGCGCAGCCACAGCCCGGCACCGGCTGCCTGCAGGCGAGCGGCATGGTCAAACTGGTCGTAATCCAGCGGATACACCAGCGCCGGAATGCCTGCACACAACGCGTGGTACATCACCCCGGCGCCGCCATGGTGCAGTACCTGGTCGTAGCGCGGCAGATGGCGCGCGTAATCGACGAAGGGCAGCAGGTGCAGGTTCGGCAGCGGCTGCGCGCGCGTGGACAGATCGTGCTGGTGCCCCTGGCTGACGTGCACCTGCCAGTGCGGGTACTGCCGCGCCAATGCGGCGGCAGCCTCGGCCAGTCGTGGTTTGACCCAGTCCTGATGCGTGCCTGCGGTCACCAGCAGGTGTCGCGCGCCGTCCACGAACGGCGGCGCTGCGTGCTCGCTGTGCGGGGTGTGCAGCATCGGCCCGATGAACTGCAGCGCCGCCGGCCAGCGCCGCGGAAATTCCAGTTCCGGCACGCCCAGGGCCAGGATGCATTCATCGGAGTAAACCTGTTCACTGCCATCGCGGCGGTAGATGGCAGGCACGCCCAGGCGGCGCATCGCCGGGCGCTGCCAGGCATGCACGCCGCGCTTGAACAGGCGGATCATCTGCCGCCCCGCCGCCTGCTGCACGCGCTGCCACACCGTGCGCGGCGGCGACATGCCGCCCAGGTAGGGCGGTGGCCCATCGGCGCAGTCCAGCACGCAGGGCGAGGGCAGGCTGGTCCACCAGCGGATGCCGAGTTCGGCGGCCAGCAGGCCGGCCGGCGGCAGGGTGAAGTCAACGATGACCAGATCCGGCCGCTGCTCGGCCCAGCGCTGCTGCAGCGCGTGCCGCATCTGCGCCATCAACTGCAGGGCCTGGCGCAGCTGCGCGTGCATGCGCAGCGGGTTGGCCTTCACCGCCACGCCGGGATTGGCGATCTGCCACAGCGCCGCTTCGTGCGCGGCCGAAAGCAGCACATCGCCATGCAGCCCGCTGGCAGTAATCGCCGCTTGCGCGCCGGGCGTGCTCAACACCGTTACCTGGTGTTGCGCCTGCAGTTGCCGGGCGATGGCCAGCAGCGGATGCAGGTGGCCGCTGTAGGGCGGTGCCAGCAGCTCGATCTTCACGGCAACGCCTGCTCGATGCGGGCAATCATCGCGTGCGCCTGCGCCAGCACCGGCGCCTGTTGCAGATAATCCATGTGGCCGCTGCGCACCCACTGTCGCGCGCCGCGCCAGCCGGCTCGGGAGATCCAGTCCTGCCGCCCCACCAGCACCTGCAGGCGTGCGGCCGCCGGGGCGTGTCGCGCGACAGGGCCATAGGCCAATACGCTGAACCGCTGTGACAGTGTGGCCGGCAACTGCAGGTTGGCCAGCAGTTCCAGCCCGCAGCTGCCGGCCAGCAACAGCGTGTGTGGCGCCGCGTCCAGCAGATCAGTCACCGCGGCAACATGGCGGCGGGCGAAGGCTGGCTGGCGTGAGCGCAGGTACTGGCGGCTGTTGTGCCAGCTTGCCGATAGCAAGGACACGCGGCGGAACGGCGCTGTGCGCGCGTCGTAGGGGAAGTTGCAGGGATGCAGGCGTCGGCCAGGTGCCAGCAGCGCCTGGCCGAACTGCAGTTGAGCCGGGCTGAGCGCGCAGCGCGCCGGATCACTCTGCCCGCACAGGAAGGCGATCTGCAGGTGGATGGGCGGCGCGGCGGGTTCAGGCATCGTGGAAGCGGTCATTGGCGCGCACATGATAGAGATGGGTGCGCCAGCGGATGCGCCGCACGCAGGTCGCGTGCAGCAGGTGCAGGGGTTGCAGCAGTTCGGCCAGCACCGACAGCACGGGCCGATGGCGCACACGCCCACTGGCGCGCCGCTGCAGTCGCATCAGTACCGCCGCACGCAGCAGCAGCACGGCGGCCGCGATCAGTGCCGGTGCTCCCAGCGGTGGCCACGCCGCCAGCAGCAGCACCGCCCACAGCAGCAGCGGCGGCAGGCCGTGCAGCAGCCCGATCAAGGCGCGTACCGGGCGCGATTCATCGCGCAGCAACAGCAGCGCAAACAGCATCCAGCGGTGCATCTGCTGCCGGTAGCGCTGCAGCGTCGGCACATGCGTCTGCACTTCCACGCAGGCGGTGGACTGGTGCAGGCGGGCGCCCTGGTCGCGCAGGGCACGTGCCAGCGCCAGATCGTCGGCCAGCATGTGCCGCAGCGGCGCGAAGCCGCCCAGTTCGCGCAGGCGCGCGGTCTGCAGTGCGTAGCACATGCCATTGATCGACAGCGGCGCCAGCCACGGCAGCAGGCCCAGATAGGTGAGTGCGGTGTTGTTGTTGACGAACTGCGCCATCAATCGCGAGCCGAACCGGGCGTCGTCACGGTAGCAGGGCAGGGCGGTGACCAGATCGGCGTGCGGCAGCTCATCCAGCATCTGTGCCAGCGCCGCTGCGGACAGCCGCGCATCGTCGTCCAGCACCAGCACGACCGGCTCCTGCACGCGCGGCAATACGCCATCGAGTTTGAATGTCTTGGGATTGATGCCCTGCGGCGCCGCGGGGTGCAGCAGGCAGGTGATGGGGTGGTCGGGGTACTGCGCACACAGCTGCGCCGCCGCCGCCCGCCCCAGCGCATCGGCTTCATCCAGCAGCCAGTGGAAATGCGCGCCGGGCAGCGCCTGCAGGTTCGCCGCCAGCACCTGGGCCAGCAGTGGGTCACCGCCCAGGATCGTTTGCAGGATCGCCACTCCCCGGCCGTCGAAGCGGCTGTGGGGGCTGGGCGGTCGTTGCCGCAGCACGCGCATCGCCCCCGTTGCCTTCAGGGCGAGCAGCAGCAGGTAGGCCAGTGCGATTGCGGCGCTGACGAGGTTCACGGTGTTCATTGCGCACGCTGCTCGTGGATGAGGCGTTCGATGGCGGTCTCCATGCCCAGCAGGGGCGGGCCCAGATCGGCCAGCATGCGCTGCGGGTTGAAGGTCTTTGAATAGGCGAATGCGGCCACGCCGAAGCGGGTGATGGGCGGCTCGCCGCGCAGGCGCAGCAGGCGCCAGACGCCTTCCAGCGCGCCGGCGCCGGCCAGCGCCAGACCGGTGGGCAGGCGGCGGCCCAGCGGTGGCAGCTCCAACGCGGCCAGCAGGCGCTGCAGCAGGGCCTGCACATCCACCGGCTGCGCGTTGGTCAGGTTGTAGGCCGGGGCCAGCCGGGGCGCCTGGATGGCCCGCAGCAGGTACGCCACCAGGGTGTCGATGTGGATCAGGTCGATCAGCGGTGGCCCGCCGGCGCTGACCAGCCGTGGCAACGCCCCGCGACGGGCGGCCTGCAGCAGGCGCGGCATCAGCAGGGTGTCGCCCGGGCCGAACACTGCGCGCGGGCGCAGGATGCAGTGCGGCCCCGGATAGGCCGATACCAGCGCCTCGGCTGCCGCCTTGCTGCGCGCGTAGTCGTTGAGGAAGGCCGGGCCGATCGGGCTGTCCTCGTCCAGGTCGTACTGGTGCGCGGCGCGGTAGAACACCGCCGTAGTGGACAGGTGCAGCAGGCGCGGCAGGCCGTTGGCCTGGCAGAAGGCGATGACCTGCGCGGTGGCGTCTACGTTGTGCTGCCGGTACTGCGCCGGGCTGGCCCAGGGCGCTGCCAAGGCCGCCGCATGCACCACCACGTCGGGCCGGAACGACAGGTGCAGCGGCTGCCGCAGGTCCGCCTGCACGTAGTCCGGCCGGTCCAGCGGGCGGCGGCCGACGCCCAGCGCCTGTACCTGCGGCAGCGAGGCCAGGCGGCGCAGCAGGGCGCCGCCGATGAAGCCGGACGCGCCGGTGACCAGGATGCGCATGGGCGTGGTTTCCTCCGCCCTTGCCGCGGGCCGAACGCAGGTCGCATGCCTGCCGGGGCGGCCAGTATGCGCAATGACGGCTGCGGCAGCCATGCCGGGGGGCTGGCGACCTGCCGCAGAGGCTTGTGCCGCCTGCCTTGCGGCCGTTTTTGGTGCCTGCGGCGAAGCGGGTTACACTGCCGGGCTCGCCAATCAGGCCATGTGATTCCTCACCATGCTGCAGAAACTCCGCGACAAGACCTCAGGCTGGATCGTCACTGTGATCCTGGGGCTGCTGATGATTCCGTTCCTGTTCGTGATCGACAACAGCTACCTCGGTGGTGTCGGCGCGCAGAACGTGGCCAAGGTTTCGGCACCGCCGACCTGGTGGCGCTCGGCGCCGTCGTGGTGGCCGGTGCGCTTGCTGTGGCAGCACCACGAGATCAGTTCGCAGGATTTCCGCACCCGCTTCGAGCAGGAGCGCATGCGCGCCCGCCAGCAGCAGGGTGAAGACTTCGACCCGCGTGCGTTTGAAAGCACCGAGAACAAGCTGGCCGTGCTCGATCAGCTGGTGGACGAGCAGGTCGTTCGCCTGGTCGGTGAACAGGCCGGTGTCGTCATTGGCGACGGCGCGGTGCGCGAGTACATCATGACCATCCCGGCCTTCCTGGGCCAGGATGGCAAGTTCAGCGAAGCCAACTACCGCCTGGCCCTGCAGACCGGCAACCCGCCGCGCACGCCCACCCAGTTCCAGGAACTGGTGCGTGACAGCCTGCAGCAGTCGGTCATTCCGTCGGGCCTGCAGAATTCGGGCTTCGTTACCCAGGCCGAGACCGAGCGCCTGCTGAAGCTGCTGGGCGAAACCCGCGACGTGCAGCTGGTGGGTCTGCCGGAAGTGCCGGCCGATACCGCGCCGGTGACCGACGCGCAGATCAAGCAGTGGTACGACAGCCACGGCAAGGATTTCCGCCAGGCCGAATCGGTTTCGCTGGAGTTCGTCGAAGTGAATGGCGCCAACCTGCCGGCCCCGGCCGCAGCCGACGAAGCTGCCCTGCGCAAGCGCTATGAAGAAGAGAAGGCCAAGTTCGTGGCGCCGGAACAGCGCCAGGCCGCGCACATCCTGCTGACCGGCGACGGTGCCGAAGCCAAGGCCGCCAAGCTGGCCGCCGAAGCCAAGGGTGGCGCTGACTTCGCCGCGCTGGCCAAGGCCAATTCGCAGGACCCCGGTTCCAAGGACCAAGGCGGTGACCTGGGCTGGGTGGAACGCGGTGCGATGGTGAAGCCGTTCGAAGATGCCCTGTTCGCCGCCAAGGCCGGCGAGATCGTCGGCCCGGTGAAGACCGATTTCGGTTATCACGTCATCAAGGTCGCCGCAGTGCGCGGTGGCGAAGGCAAGTCGTTCGAGGAAGTGCGTGACACCCTGGCCGCCGAGCAGCTGAAGGCCGATGGCGAGCGCGGTTTCAACGAACTGGCCAGCCGCCTGGTCGATGCCATCAACAAGAGCCCGAGCGATCTGGCCGCCGCCGCCAAGGAAGTGGGCCTGCCGCTGCAGACCACCGGCGTGATCACCCGCGCCACCGCCAGTGGCGTGGTGGCCGACCCGGCCGTGCTGCGCGATGCGTTCTCCGACGTGCGCGTGCAGGACGGCACCTCCAGCGATCCGATCGCCGTGGGTGGCAGCAGCAACCACAGCGTGGTGATCCGGGTGGCCGCGCACACCCCGGAACAGGCGCTGCCGCTGGACAAGGCCCGTGAGCAGGTGATTGCCGCCATCCGTGCCGACCGTCAGCGCCAGGTCAGCGACAAGGCCGCCGACGCCCTGCTGGCCAAGCTGAAGGGCGGCGCCAGCCTGCAGTCGCTGGCTGCCAGCGAGAAGCTGCAGGTCAGCCCGATGCCGGGCCTGCCGCGCAGCCAGCCGGTGCCGACCCCGGACATCCACCGCGCCATCTTCAGCGCGCCGGTGCCGACCGAGGGCAAGCCGAGCTACGGCAAGATTGACGTGAATGGCCACGCGTTGGTGTTCGTGGTGGACAAGGTCACCCCGGGTGACGTGAAGGAAGTGACCGCCGAGCAGCAGAAGCAGCTGAAGGACCAGTTGGCCCAGATCGATGGCGCCGCTGCGGCCAAGGCCTTCGTGGAAGCCATGCGCAAGAAGTTCGTGGTGCAGACCACCGAAGCCAACCTGTAACCCAGGGCGGCGCGCAGAACGAAAAGGCCCGGCAATGCCGGGCCTTTTTTGTTGTGTGCCGCGGGGGGAGGCTTCGTAGAGTCGAGCTTGCTCGACTGAAGCAGTCGAGCAACGCTCGACTGAAGCCACTATGTGTAGAGTCGAGCCATGCTCGACTGAAGTGCAGTCGAGCAAGCTCGACTCTACCGGGGCGTGCAGTCGAGCAACGCTCGACTCTACCGGGCGCGGGTCAGTCTTCCACGCGCAGTACGGCGCCGGGCTTCAGCACGCTGCTGCCGCTCAGGCCGTTCAACGACAGCAGTGCCTTCACCGGCATGCCGTAGCGGCGGGCGATGGTCCAGGCCGATTCGCCGTTGCGTACGGTGTGGCGGCGGCTGCGCGGGCGGTCGGCGGCGCTGGCCACGGTACCGGCCACCTGCGGTGCAGGCGTGGCGATGGGCGCTTCAGTAGCCGCCGTAGCGGCCACGGCGGCCGCGGCGTCCAGCACACTGGCATTGGCGGCCGAAACCGGCGCCAGTACCCGCGCGTTGCCGCTCGGGCGCTTGCCTGCGGCCAGGCCCGGGTTCAGGCGGGCGATGCGGGCCGGGTCCAGCGACCGTTGCGCGGCCCACTGCTGCACCGTGGTGCCGGCCGGCAGCGTGTGGTCCTTCAGCACCGGCACGGTGCGGTCCAGCGAGGCCATCACGCCCGGCTGGTCTTCCACGTTTTCCAGCACGCAGGCCAGCGCATGCAGCTTTTCCACATACGCATGGGTGACCGGCGACAGACCGGGCAGGGCGGAGGGCTTGGCATTCTGTGCGTTCATGCCGGCCTTGCGCATCGACTGCAGCACCCGGTACTCGCCGGCGTTGTAGGCCATGGTGGCCAGGCGCCAGTCGCCGCCGAACATGCCGTGCAGGGTCTTCAGGTAGCGCACCGCCGCCTGGGTCGATTCCACCGCCGACAGGCGGCCGTCGTAGCCGTTGGACATCGGCACGCGATGGTTGCGCGCGGTGGTGGCGATGAACTGCCACAGGCCGGTGGGGCCGCTGCCGTTGCGGGCATTGGGGCGGTAGCCGCTTTCCACGAACGGGATCAACGCGAATTCGGTGGGCAGGTTGGCCTTGCGCAGTTCTTCGACTACATAGCCGAACAGCACCAGGGCGTCATCGTCCTGGTTGGCCAGGCGCGAGGGGGCGTGGGCGAACTGCTTCTGCCAGCGCGGGCTGGTGGCCTCGGCGTCGCAGGTGGGCTCGGCCAGGCCGTCGCGGAAGCTGGTGAATATGTCCTGGCCGTTGCGCACGCTGGCCGCCGGCAGGGCCGTCGGGTCCAGCGGTACCGCGGCAGCGGCGGTCAGGTTCTGGCTGATGCCGGCGCCCAGCGACTGCGCGCCCGCGTTCCCGGCCAACCCCAAGGCAAGCCCCAGGGCCAGCGTCAGACTTCGGCGCATCATGCGCGGAAGCCGTCTTTCCAGTGCCGGAGACCGGCCATGACGTCGACGTCGTCCACGACCTCGCGCCCCAGGTGCGCCGACACCGCCGCGCGGATCGGCGCGGTATGTGTACGCAGGAACGGATTGCAGTCGAGCTCGTTGGCCAGGGTTACCGGCAGGGTGGAACGGTCATCGCGGCGCATGGCCAAAGCCTCCTCTTGGCGCTGCAGCAACGCAGCGTTGGCGGGGTCGACATGCCGCGCGAAGACGGCATTTGACACGGTGTACTCGTGAGCGCAACACAACAGCAGTTGCGCGGGCAGGGCACCCAGCCTGCGCATTGATGCCAGCAGCTGGGACGGCGTACCTTCGAACAGGCGTCCACAGCCCAGGCTGAACAACGAATCGCCGCTGAAAAGCTGTTCAGCGGTGTGAAACGCGATGTGGCTGCGGGTGTGCCCGGGCACGGATAGTACGTGGAACATCTGCCCCAGTGCCTGAACGCGTTCACCTTCGCCCACCCGCTCGGTGGCCGTGGGAATGCGTTCTTCCACCGGGGCCACCACCCGCACGCCGGGAAAACGCGCCTGCAGTGCGGGCACGCCACCGATGTGATCGTCGTGGTGGTGGGTGAGCAGGATGGTGTCCACGCGCAGGCCCTGGTCGGCCAGCGCCAGTACCGGCGCGGCATCGCCAGGGTCGATCACGACCGCGGCGCCGTCGTCGGCCGTCAACATCCAGATGTAGTTATCCGCAAATGCGGGCAGGGCAGTCAGTCGCATAGAATTGGACCATGCCCCTGCTGCAGAGCCACCGTCAAGCGAGCCTGGTGCCCTGGTTCGACAGCGAGCCGGCGCAGCCGCTGCGCGTGCTGGAACGGCAGCTGCTGCTGCCGCAGCTGGCCGCGCTGCCGGTGCAACCCTGGTTGTGGATCGCGCCCAGCCCGGCCTGGTTGCAGGACGCGCAGGCCGCCGGGCGTGGCCTGCGCCTGTACCGCACCGGCCAGGGCTACGCCGGTGACACCCGCTGCGCGCTGCCGTTGCCGCTGGCCAACGAGAGCGTGAACGCAATCGTGCTGCAGCACGTGACCGCCGCCGACGCCGATGCGCTGCTGGACGAATGTGAGCGCGTGCTGATGCCCGGCGGACACCTGTGGCTGACCAGCCTCAACCCGTTCAGCCCCTACCGGGCGCGCTGGCGCCAACACGGCCTGGTGGTGCGCACCCCGCAACGCCTGCGCCAGCTGCTGGACCGGCACGGGCTGGACTGTGGGCAGACACGCTACCTGGGGCCGCTGTGGCAGGGCCCGGGCAGCCGCGCGCGCCCCGGCTGGGCGCCGCTGCGGGCGGCCTGCCTGTTCCATGCCCAAAAACGTACGCTGGCCCTGCCAGGGCCGACCCCGCTGCCGGTGCGCTGGCACGGCACCGTAGCCACCTGATCTGGAGTTGTATTGAAAACCATTGAAATCCACACCGACGGTTCCTGCCTGGGCAATCCTGGTCCCGGCGGCTGGGCCGCGCTGCTGCGCTACAAGGGGCACGAGCGTGAACTCAGTGGCGGCGAAGCGCACACCACCAACAACCGGATGGAGCTGATGGCGGCCATCTGTGCGCTGGAAACCCTGACCGAGCCGTGCAACATCGTGCTGTTCACCGATTCGCAGTACGTGCGCCAGGGCCTGACCCAGTGGATGGCGGGGTGGATCCGCAAGAACTGGAGGACCGCCGGCGGCGACCCGGTGAAGAACCGCGAGCTGTGGGAGCGCCTGCATGCGGCCACGCTGCGCCACCAGATCGACTGGCGCTGGGTGAAGGGCCATTCCGGTGACCCGGACAACGAGCGCGTGGATACCCTGGCGCGCAATGCCGCGACCCAGATCCGCGACGGCAGCCCGGTAAACTGAGCCCATGCGTCAGATCATTCTCGATACCGAAACCACCGGCCTGGAGTGGAAGAAGGGCAACCGCGTCGTCGAAATCGGCTGCGTGGAGCTGTTCAAGCGCCGCCCGTCCGGTAACAACTACCACCAGTACCTGAAGCCCGACTGCGACTTCGAGCAGGGCGCGCAGGAAGTGACCGGGCTGACCCTGGAGTTCCTGGACGACAAGCCCGCCTTCGCCGAGGTGGCCGATGAGTTCCTGGCCTTCATCAAGGGCGCCGAACTGATCATCCACAACGCGGCGTTCGACCTGGGCTTCCTGGACAACGAACTGTCGCTGCTGGGCCCGCAGTACGGCCGGATCACCGACCACTGCACCGTGGTCGACACCCTGGCGCTGGCGCGCGAGCGGTTCCCGGGCCAGCGCAATTCGCTCGATGCCCTGTGCAAGCGCCTGGGCGTGGACAACTCGCACCGCGCACTGCACGGCGCGCTGCTCGATGCGCAGATCCTGGGTGATGTGTACATCGCGCTGACCTCGGGCCAGGAAGAAATCGGCTTCGGTCTGGACGACGAGGGCGGTGGGGCAGGGGCGGCGCTGCAGGCGTTCGATACCAGTGCGCTGCTGCCGCGCCCGCGCGTGGTGGCCACGCCGTCCGAGCAGGAAGCCCATGCCGCCCGCCTGGAGCGCCTGCGCAAGAAGGCCGGCCACGCGTTGTGGGATGGCCCGAAGGTGGAAGAAGCGGCGAGCGCGTAGGCGGTGGGGGTGGCCGCCGGGCATGGCCCGGCGCTACCACCCTATCCACGCATGGCGTGGATCTACCCTCATCGTATCCACGCATGGCGTGGATCTACAGTAGAGCCACGCCATGCGTGGCTATCAGTGGCAGCGCACCAGGATTACGGTGATGTTGTCCGATGACGCGCCAGCGCATTCGCGCTGACGCCCCACAATTTGCGCTGCAAATCGTGGGCCCCGTCTCATCATCACCCATACCCCCGCCGCTTCGCGTCCGCCCCCTGACTCAGGGGGCTCTCCCCCAGATGCAGCGTGCGTGCGTCAGGATCAGTGGCAGCGCACCAGGATTACGGTGATGTTGTCAGAACCGCCGCCGTCGAGGGCGGCGGCGACCAGGGTGTCCACGCATTCCTGGGCGCTTGCATCGTCGTAGGCCAGGGTGCGGGCAATGCCGCGGTCGTCCACTTCCTCGGTCAGGCCGTCGCTGCACAGCAGCAGCTGCATGCCCGGGCGCAGTTCACCACTGGTGGTGGCCACGTTCAGGTGGGTGGGGTCGGTTACCCCCAGTGCCTGGGTCACCACGTTGCGGTGCGGGTGGGCGCGGGCCTGTTCGGCGGTCAGGTTGCCCTGCGCCACCAGTTCCTGCACCACGCTGTGGTCCTGGCTGAGCTGGGCCAGCTGGCCGTCGCGCCACAGATAGGCCCGGCTGTCGCCCACCCAGGCCACCTCATAGCGGTTGCCCTGCACCCGCGCGGCGACCACGGTGGTTCCCATCGGCAGGGTGTCGTTGCGGCGGCGCGAGGCACGGATGATCTCCTCGTCGGCGGTGCGGATGGCCTGGGCCAGCGGCGCGCCCCGGCGGATCTCGCGCACGATGGTCTCGCGCGCCAGCGCGCTGGCCACCTCGCCGCAGGCATGCCCGCCCATGCCGTCGGCCACCAGCCACAGCGACAGCTCGCCATCACCGTAATAGGTGTCTTCGTTGAGCTCCCGGCGCAGGCCGGGGTGGGTGAGGTGTCCGAATTCGATCATGGTGGGGGCTGGGGAAGGGTGATGCCGGGGAGAACGGCATCATCACGGCCAAGCGGACATCCGGCAAGGCATGCAGTCAGAAATATTTCATCGGATGTGCGGCAATGGCTTGTGGTCTGCCTCGCTTCCTCGTATTATTCGCGTCCCCGGTTCGCCGGGGACCATCTGGAGAGGTGGCAGAGCGGTTGAATGTACCTGACTCGAAATCAGGCAGGCGTTTATAGCGCCTCGGGGGTTCGAATCCCCCCCTCTCCGCCAGATTAAAAAAAACGGGCTGCCTTAGGGCAGCCCGTTTTTTTTAATCTGGCGCGGGATGCGAAACGCGCTTTGCGCGCTTCGCCCCATGCGTTGCTGCGCAACGCATGGGGCCCCTCCCTTTGCCTGCCTCTCCCCGCCCCTGTCGGGGCAGCCCCTCAACAGAGGGGCTTGTTCCACCCGACGCGACATCGGGTTGCTGTCACGCGGGAACAGCATCTTCGCTGCGGGTTACCATGTGCGCATCATTTGCTGGAGCGTCCCCCATGACCGCTGAAATCCTGGTGCCTGTGTCTTTCGGCGAGCTGCTGGACAAGATCTCGATCCTGCAGATCAAGTCCGAGCGGATCAGTGACGAGGGCAAGCTGGCCAATGTGCGCCGCGAGCTGTCGGCGCTGGATACCACCTGGATGGGCCATCCGGCCGCGGTGAAAGACATCGCCAAGCTGCGTGCCGAGCTGAAGGCGGTGAACGAGCAGCTGTGGGACATCGAGGACGATATCCGCCTGAAGGAAAAGGCGCAGTCCTTCGACCAGGGCTTCATCGACCTGGCGCGCAGTGTCTACCTGCGCAATGACGAGCGCGCGCGCATCAAGAAGGCGATCAACCTGGCGCTGGGCTCGGTGTACGTGGAAGAGAAGTCGTACCAGGATTACGCGCCCCGCGCGTAATCCCGTAGATCCACGCCATGCGTGGATGGGCCCACCGGCCCGTCGATCAACCCCGATGGTCGGCCACGTAGCGCTCGAAGGCGGCAATGCCGTCCTCGACCGTGATCAGTTCCATCACATCGTCGAACTCGATCTTGGTGCCCCACTTCAGGTCGACCGCCTGCTTGCCCAGGTACTTGCGCGCGGCATCGTCGTAGCGGTCCACGCAGTAGCGGCGGTCCGAATACGGGCCGCTGCGGTGCGGGTTGCTGGCCGCATGCAGGCCCAGCACCTTGCTGCCCATGGCGTTGGCGATGTGCATCGGCCCCGAATCGGGGGTCATCACCAGGTCGGCGCGGGCCAGCAGCGCCGGCAACTGCTTCAGCGTGTCCCTGCCCACCAGATCCAGTGCCGGGGTCTCCAGCTGGGCCTGGATGGCATCGGCCATGCTGCGTTCCAGTTCACTGCGGCCGCCGCACAGCACCACGCGCCAGCCACGGGCCTGGGCATGGGTGGCCACGGCGGCGTAGCGGTCGGCATACCAGTTGCGGCGCACGTGGCTGGAACACGGCGAGATCATCAGCACCGGGCGGCCATCGTCCTCCCATTGCGCCGCGGCCCACTCAAAGGCGGCCGGCGGTACGGCCAGGTCCCAGCTGACCGTGTCCTGGCGCAGGCCCAGCGGCTCGCAGAAGCTGCCGATGGCATCGAGCACATGGATGCCGGGGCGGTCGGGAATGCGTTCGTTGATGAACAGCCCGTGCAGGTCCTTGGAGCGGCTGCGGTCGTAGCCGATGCGGCGCTCGGCCGGAATGAAGGCCGACAGCAGGTTCGCGCGGAAGGCCACCTGCATCTGCAGCAGCGCCTCGAAGCGCCCGGGCGGCAACTGATGGCGCAGTGCCTTCACCCCGGCCATGCCGGTCTTCTTGTCATAGGCATGGAAGACCACGCCGGGCAGGCCGTCCAGCAGCTTGTGGCCGACCTTGTCGATGATCCAGTGGATCGGCGTATCCGGGCGCGCGGCCTGCAGGGTACGCACCAGCGGCACGACATGGGTGACATCGCCCAGGGCAGACAGGCGAAGGAGGCACAAGGATGAGGACGCTGATGCCATGTGTTGTTAGACTCAAAGGAATGGTCGCATTTGACGCCAATGAAGCGCTGACGCCATGCCGCGAGGGTCGCGGCATCGGGGCCATTCTGTTCGACCGCGAGCGGCTGCGGCAAGCCGAGGCGGGTCTGTTCTCGCCCCAGTACTGGGGAAACAAGGCCCGGCCGGTGGGCGAGGGCGGCCGCGGCAGCGCCTGGTTCGTCGATGCTTCCTTCGGCCCCGGGGTGCTGCGCCACTACCTGCGCGGCGGCCTGGCAGCCAAGCTCAGCCACGACCAGTACATCTGGCGCGGCTCGGACCGGACCCGCAGCTTTGCCGAATTCCGGCTGATGCGCGCGCTGCGTGCGCAGAAGCTGCCGGTGCCCCGGCCGATCGCCGCGTTCTACATGCGCGAGGGCCTGCGCTACCGCGCGGCCATCCTGATGGAGCGCATCGAGGGCGTGCGCTCGCTGGCCGACCGTGCACTGGTGGCCGGCCGCGGTGCCCCCTGGGAAGAGGCCGGCCGTCTGATCGCGCGCTTCCACCGCGCCGGGCTGGACCATGCCGACCTCAACGCACACAACATCCTGTTCGATGGCAACGGCCATGGCTGGCTGATCGATTTCGACCGTGGGGTCATCCGTATTCCTGCCACTGCCTGGCGCGAGCGCAACCTGAAGCGCCTGCTGCGTTCGCTGCTGAAGCTGCGCGGCGAGCGCAGCGTGGAAGACGTGCAGAAGGATTACGCGCGGCTGCGCCGTGCCTACGACATGGCCTGGAACCGGGGCACCTGATGGACTGGTCGTTGCGTTTCCTCGGCGTCGGCAATGCGTCGGCGGTCGAGCTGGGTTCGCCCATGTCGGTGATCGAATGCGATGGCCGTCCGTGGCTGACCATCGATTGTGGCGGCGAAGGGCTGACCGCGTTCAAGGCGCACTACGGGCACCTGCCGCAGGCGCTGTTCGTCACCCATGTACACCTGGACCACGTGGCCGGCTTCGAGCGGCTGTTCGTGGATACCTTCTTCAGTGCGCAGCGGCGCGGCAAGGTGCGCCTGTATGTGCCGGCCACGGTGGTGCCGCTGCTGCACAAGCGCATCGGTGACTACCCGAACGTGCTGGCCGAAGGCGGCGCCAACTTCTGGGATGCCTTCCAGCTGATCGTGGTGGGCGATGCGTTCTGGCATGAAGGCGTGCGCCTGGAAGTCTTCCCGGTACGCCACCACTGGCCGGAAACCGCCTATGGCCTGCGCCTGCAGGGGGCGCTGGTGTGGAGTGGCGATACCCGGCCGATTCCGGAAATGCTGGCGCGC
The DNA here is from genome assembly GCF_003086875.1 of Stenotrophomonas sp. ZAC14D2_NAIMI4_6. Classification (NCBI taxonomy): domain Bacteria; kingdom Pseudomonadati; phylum Pseudomonadota; class Gammaproteobacteria; order Lysobacterales; family Lysobacteraceae; genus Stenotrophomonas; species Stenotrophomonas sp. ZAC14D2_NAIMI4_6. Next base: position 1,028,906 of record NZ_CP025996.1, read on the forward strand.
TTTGCCAACGACAACGAACTGATCGCCCACGACTGCGGCCTGCACGGCAATCCGTCGCACACCGGCGTGGACGATCTGGAACGTGAGTACAGCACCGAACTGCAGGCGCGGATGATGCTCTACCACTACGCCAGCGCGGCCGATGGCCAGGCCCTGGCCGCACGCGGGCATCGCGTGGCCCAGCCCGGGCAGTGCGTGGCACTGGCAGTGCCCACCGCGCCGAACGTGCTGGCGCAGGACCCGCCGTGAATATCTGCGGCCAGCCTGCTGGCGCGGCGCTGGCGGCCGAACTGGAACATCTGGAACGCGCGCTGCACACCCCGCACGTGCGCGGAGACCGTGCGCGGCTGGCGGAACTGCTGGATGAGGATTTCAGCGAGATCGGCAGTTCAGGCCAGAGCTACGGCCGTGCGGCAGCGCTGGCCGAGATTCCGCTGGAACGGGCGCAGGTGCAGATCGAATCGGAGCAGTACGCGGTTGCGCTGCTGACGCCCGAGCTGGCCCAGGTGCGTTACCGCAGCCGCTACCACGTGGATGGCCAGCCGCAGCGCTGGGTGCTGCGCAGTTCGCTGTGGCGCCGGCATGCGCAGGGATGGCGGGTGGTGTTCCATCAGGGCACGCCGGAGGCGGGGTAGCGCCGGGCCATGCCCGGCGAAGGGCGCCAACCAAGGTTGGCAGCTACCAGGGCGAGGGGCGCCAGCCATGCTTGGTATCTACGGGGAACGAGGCACGGCCTGAAAAGGCGGTGGCCCCGCCGGCTGACCTCGGCGCCCGCGTCGATCGATACCGTTGCTGCCTTCCGGCCCTGGCGGGATTTTCGACCTAGCGTCGCGAGGGGCCGACGGGGCCACCATAGAGACGTTGGCCGCCCAAGGGCGGCCGGTTCACGGAACAGGGGAAGTGGCGCGCAGCGCGCCGAAGACCACAGCCGGACTGCACATCGACTGGGCCGATGGCAGGCGCGCATTCTAGCGCAGGCGCGGCCGCTTGTGCCAGCGCCGCGCACTGAATCGGCTGTAACCCGGCACCACCTGCAGCGGCCCCGGCGCAGCCGCGTTGCTAGAATGCCCGACAGGAGGAACGGCCTCCCCCACATCGGGAATGAATGACCAGGACGGCCTGGCCCTGCCAAAAGGAGGGCCGTCATGGCCTGGATCCAATTGTTGTTCGCTGGCCTGCTGGAAATCGTCTGGGCCGTTGCGATGAAGCAATCCGAGGGCTTCAGCAAGCCCGTTCCGTCCATCATCACCGTGGTCGGCATGATCGCCAGCTTCTGGCTGCTGGCACTGGCCATGCGCAACCTGCCGCTGGGCACCGCGTACACCATCTGGACCGGCATCGGCGCGGTCGGCGCGTTCGTGGTGGGTATCGTTTTCCTGGGCGAGCAGCTCAGTGCGATGCGTATTGGCGCGGCGGTGCTGATCGTCAGCGGGCTGGTGCTGATGAAGCTGTCCAGCAGCTGACAGGTCGCTACACTTTGCGGCCCCACCGTGCCTGTGCCGCGGGCCGACGCAAGGACGCAATGCCGCCATGACCACTGCAACACGGACACCCCGCGCTGACCGCGTGGCCAAAGGGCTGTTGTTTACCCTGATGGGCATGGCGATGCTGGCCATCGCCGGCTGGACCCTGGCCGATCGCCTGCAGTTCCTGGACCGGGCACAGCCGGTCCAGGGCTGGGTGGATCATCTCAATGCCGGCGGCTCGCACCCGCAGGTGGTGTTCCAGACACCGGCAGGGCAGCGCGTGTCGTACGCCCAGAACGGGCTGATCTTCGGCTATGCGCCGGGACAGCCGGTGCGCGTGCTGTACCTGCCCGAGGCGCCGGCGCGTGATCCGGTGGTGGACACGCCCGCTGCGTTGTGGGGCGTGATCGTACTGATTGGCCTGATCGGTGCGGTGTTCGTGTTCGCCGGGTTGGGGCGGGTGCTGCCGCGTCGTTAGAGCTGGTTGTGCGTGCAGGGATCGCGCACAAGGTGCAGTTCCATTTCGACGGCATGCAGTCCGGGCCCGTGTCCGTCCACGGTTTCCCGCACCACATGGAAGCCCAGGGCCGCATAGAACCCCTGGGTGTGCTGGCTGGTGTTCAGCACCACGCGATGCACCCGTTCGTCGGCCTGTGCCTGGCGCAGCCGCGCGTGGGCCAGCATGCGCCCCAGGCCCCGGCCTTGATGCTCCCGCGCGACCATGCCCCAGCAGAAGCCGGCACTGCCATCGGCATGCCGTGACAATCCGCCGCAGGCGACGACGAGGCCATCGACTTCGACGACCTGGAAGGCGTGCGCGAGCGCGTGGTCGCGCAGGAATCCGGTGAAATCCGTGCGCTCGGCGGGTGCGAAGAACGCCGGTGTATTGCCATCGAACAGTGCCAGGCAGGCGTTGGCATCGCTCAGCCGGTAGGCGCGCAGCTCAGGTGTCATATACGCCGCTGTCCCACGGTTCGAAGAACGCCATGTAGTTGCCGGGCTGCATTTCCACTGCCCACAGATCGTCCTCGTCTTCCGGTGCGCGTGCGACCAGGCCGAAGGTCGTGCCGAACTGCTCCACCGCGAACGGTGCAACCTGCACGCGCCGATGCTCGATGGCACCCAGGGCGTGCAGGCGTGCCTGGTGGATCGCGCGGTGCTGTTGTGCATCCACCTGGTCGCGCGGGCCCAGCGAATCGATCTGCGCATCCAGCAGGGCGCCGTCGGCGTCGAACAGGTACAGCGCGATGTATTCGCAGCCTGGCTGGCGCCGCGTGGCCGGTTCGAACGGTGTGGTCAGGATGAACTGCCGTCCATCTTCCGTGCGGCCGATGCAGTCGGCGTAATGGTCATCCGGGTCGATGGCGATCCGTTCGGGGCATTGGCTCATGGTGGCGTCCTTGCAGGGGAGCGGCATTGAACCGCGTCTGCCCGGGGCGACTCAAGTGATCGCCGCAGGTATTGGTGTCTGAAGATGGCGAGCAGCCGGCCGCGCGTGCCCGCAGACTGCGCGCCTCGCAGACACGGAGTTCCCATGATCGATCGCCATCATCGTTTTGAAAGCCTGCACCGCAGCGCTGACCTGTTGGTGCTGCCCACCGTGTGGGACGCAGGCAGCGCGCGCCTGGCTGAGGAGTGCGGTGCGCAGGCACTGGGCACTTCCAGCGCGGCCATGGCCTGGTCCTGCGGCCATGCCGATGCGTGCGTGTTGCCGGAGGACGCGCTGCTTGAGCGCGTGCGGCAGATTCTGAGGGTGACGACGCTGCCGCTCACCGTGGATATCGAGAACGGCTACAGCGACGATCCGCAGCAGGTGGCCGCGCGCGTGCTTCGCCTGGCTGATCTGGGCGTGGTGGGCATCAACATCGAGGATGGCGAGGGCAGCGTCGAGCTGTTGGCGGCGAAGATCGCGGCGGTGCGCTGCGCGCTGGCGGGGCGTCCGTTGTTCATCAACGCACGGACCGACGTGTATCTGCGCGGCTTGGCAGAGGGTGCGCAGGCCGTGGCACTGAGCGTGCAGCGCCTGCAGGCCTATGCGCAGGCCGGTGCGGATGGGGGATTTGTTCCTGGATTGCAGGCGCTGGCCGAGGTGGCGGACGTCGCTGCACAGGTGGCGCTGCCACTGAACCTGATGGCGTTGCCCGGCATGGCGCCAGCCGACCATTTGCGCCAGGCCGGCGTACGCCGCTTGAGCGCCGGGCCGGCGCTGTTCCTGCAGGCCTGGGCGGCTACGGCAGCGGCAACGCGCACGCTGCTGCAGAGTGGGGCGCTGGTGGGTGCGGCTGCTGCGTCTTACCCGGATGTTGACCGACGCTTTGCGATCACTGACCGGCGCCAGGCTCAATAGCGATCGGTGTGGCGAGTCATGCCATGACGAACAGCGGCTGCATCGATTCTAGTTCCAGATCACGATGGTTCCATCCGCGCAGTTCAACTGCATTGCTTCCGGGCCAGAGTAGCCGCTGTCACTCACGTCTACGGTGAGTGATACCCCGCCAGAAAACTGCGCCACCATTGTCGTTTGATCGAGCAGATAGTTCGTTAGAAGCAGCCCCTGTGGGGCTTGCGCAGGCTGCTTCGCAGTGCCATCGCAATGAAGGCGGACAGTGTTGTAGATGTGCAGCTCCCAGCCATCATGGGTCCTGATCGTCGTGATGCCGTCGCCCGTTTCCAGCGTCACCGCTTTCCCGATCAGATTCCGAAGTCCCGCCATCTGATGTTCCATCATGTTTCGGCCCGTACGACTGGAGAAGGGAATGGCAGCCAGGATGTCGCTGCGTCGCTGCAGTATGGGGCGGCGACGCAGCGGGAGAGAGTGGGGGCGGGGAAGGGGAAGGGGCCGGTGAAGCCAACCCCGGAGGGCTTCTCAGCCCCCGTCCCACTCGCCGACCAACGCAGAAGGGTGGCCTTGTGGGCGGGCCCAAGGTGAAGAGGGCAAGAGAGTGGTGCGAAGGACGTCTGCTCCACGCAAGGCGTGGATCTACGGATCTGTCCGGACGAGCAAGCCCCTCTGTTGAGGGGCTGCCCCGACAGGGGCGGGGAGAGGCAGGCAAAGGGAGGGGCCCATTCGTTGCGTAGCAACGCATGGGGCGAAGCGCGCGCAGCGCACTTCGCATCCCGCGCCAGATAAATGAAAAAGGCTGCCCAGAGGGCAGCCTTTTTCATTTATCTGGCGGAGAGAGGGGGATTGTCGGGTGCATCCCTGCACCCGATCCCGATGCGCGTTGCACATCGGGACCAGCCTCCGGCTGTCCGGTTCTGCTCCTGCAGAACCGTCGAACCCCAGCGGGGCGTCTCACCCGCCATCCCGTCCGCCGCACAAACGCAGAAGGGCCACCCTGTGGGCGGCCCTTCTGCGTTTGTCTGGCGGAGAGAGGGGGATTCGAACCCCCGAAGCGCGGTTTAGACGCTTACACACTTTCCAGGCGTGCTCCTTCAACCACTCGGACACCTCTCCGGATTCCCTGCCATCGGCAAACGCCTCAGCAGGGGCGCAGATTCTAGCGGGCGCCGCGCCCGGACACAAGCACCGTGTTTCAGGGGGAGGGGGCTGGACAGGCATGGCACAATGGAACATCCGATGGAAGACGGTGGCCTGATGTCCTATCTCGTGCTTGCCCGCAAGTGGCGTCCGAAGCGTTTCGCCGAGCTGGTGGGCCAGGAACACGTGGTCCGTGCGCTCAGCAATGCGCTGGACAGTGGCCGGGTCCACCATGCGTTCCTGTTCACCGGTACCCGCGGCGTGGGCAAGACCACCATCGCGCGTATCTTCGCCAAGTCGCTGAACTGCGAACAGGGCACCAGTGCCGACCCCTGTGGCCAGTGCGCAGCCTGCCTGGACATCGACGCCGGCCGCTACATCGACCTGCTGGAAATCGACGCCGCGTCCAATACCGGCGTGGATGACGTGCGCGAAGTGATCGAGAACGCCCAGTACATGCCCTCGCGCGGCAAGTACAAGGTCTACCTGATCGACGAAGTGCACATGCTGTCCAAGGCGGCGTTCAACGCGCTGCTGAAGACGCTGGAAGAGCCGCCGGAGCATGTGAAGTTCCTGCTGGCCACCACCGACCCGCAGAAGCTGCCGGTTACCGTGCTCAGCCGCTGCCTGCAGTTCAACCTGAAGCGGCTGGACGAGGACCAGATCCAGGGCCAGATGACCCGCATCCTGGCCGCCGAGGAGATCGACTCCGATCCCAGCGCCATTGTGCAGCTGTCGAAGGCCGCCGATGGCAGCCTGCGTGATGGCCTGTCGCTGCTCGACCAGGCCATTGCCTATGCCGGTGGTGCCCTGCGCGACGACGTGGTGCGCACCATGCTGGGCACCGTGGACCGCACCCAGGTGGCGGCCATGTTGGATGCCTTGGCCGACGGCGAGGGCGCGCGCCTGCTGCAGGTAGTGGCGGCGCTGGCCGAGTTCTCGCCCGACTGGAGCGGCGTGCTGGAAGCGCTGGCCGAGGGGCTGCACCGTATCCAGGTGCAGCAGCTGGTACCGGGCGCGGCTGCCGCCGCCGAGGGCCTGGACGTGGCCGCCTTTGCTGTCCGCCTGCGCCCGGAAGTGGTGCAGCTGTGGTACCAGATGGCGCTCAATGGCCGCCGCGACCTGCCGCTGGCGCCGAGCCCGCGCGCAGGCTTCGAAATGGCCGTGCTGCGCATGCTGGCCTTCCGCCCGGCGGCCGCGGTGCCGCCGGTCCCGCGTGCGGTCGACCCGGCCGCAGGTGCTGCCCCGGGCGGCAACGCGCCCAACGGCGGTGGTGCCGGTGGCAGCCAGGAGGCCGCTCCGGCCGCTGCTGCCTCCGCCCAGGCCCCGGCGGCGTCAGAGCAGGTGCGCGCAGCAGCGCATACCCCGTCGCCGCAGCCCGAGCCGCCGCCGCGCGAACCAGAGCCTGAACCGGAACCGGAACCCACCCCGGAACCTGAACCGGTGCCGGTGGAAGAACCCGAAACCCCCACGCCGGTGAAGGCCGAGATTGCCGCGCCGCCGGCCGAAGCGAGCGACGATCTGCCGCCGTGGGCGACCGAGGAGGCCGAGGCCGCCCACGCCCGTGATGCGTCGCTGGCCGCCGCGCATGCCACCCCGGAGGCGGCCATGGTCGCCCCCTGGCACGAACCGCCGGCGCCGGCACAGCCCGCCGAGGTTGCCGAAGAGCGCGCGTTCCAGCCGGAAGGCATTGCCATTGCGCCCGCACCGGCGGCCGCCGACCGTGGCCCGCAGGAAGCGGTGAGCGAACTGGCCAGTGCCGAGGACTGGCTGGACCTGGTGGCCGGCAGCGGCCTGAACGGCCCGTCGCGCCAGTTGGCCGCCAACGCCGCCTTCATCAGTTGCCAGCAGGGCACCTTGAAACTGGGGCTTTCGCCCGGATTTGAATACCTGCGCTCCGAGCGCGCGCTGGCGGCGCTGGGCGAGGTGCTGGAAAAGGCCCTGGGCCAGGCGCTGCGGATCGTGGTCGAGACCGTGGAAACCGAACACGTACCGGCCGAGACCCTGCACCAGCGTGCCGACCGCCAGCGCGGCGAGCGCCAGCAGGCCGCCGAGGCCACCTTCATGGACGATCCGGAAGTCCAGCTGCTGATCCAGCAGCACGGCGCCCGGGTCGTTTCCGATTCCATCCGTACTTTTGACGAGTAAGACGACATGCGCGGGAACATCGCCCAACTGATGCAGCAGGCCCAGAAGATGCAGGAAAACCTGCAGAAGGCCCAGGAAGAAATCGCCAGGATCGAAGTGACCGGCAGCGCCGGTGGCGGCATGGTCAGCGTCACCCTTACCGGTGCGAAGGAATGCCGCAAGGTGCGCATCGACCCGTCGCTGACCAGCGATCCGGAAATGCTGGAAGACCTGATCGCGGCCGCCTTCAACGACGCGTCCAACAAGATCGACGCCGAATCGAAGTCGAAGATGGGCTCGGCCACGGCCGGCATGCAGCTGCCGCCGGGCATGAAGCTGCCGTTCTGATACCCGTAGCGTCGAGCGTGCTCGACTGGTCGTTCCGTAGCGTCGAGCTTGCTCGACTGGTCCTTCCGTAGCGTCGAGCTTGCTCGACTGCATGCATGAATCAGTCGAGCATGGCTCGACTCTACCAAGCCCTTCAGTCGAGCATGGCTCGACTCTACTGAACCCTTCAGTCGAGCATGGCTCGACTCTACCAAGCCCTTCAGTCGAGCAAGCTCGACTCTACAAAGCCTGCCGCCGTGTCCGCACCTCTGCTTGAACAATTGATCGATGCGCTGCGGGTGCTGCCGGGCGTGGGCCAGAAGACGGCCCAGCGCATGGCCTACCACCTGCTGGAACGCGAGCGCGAGGGCGGCCAGCGCCTGGCCGAAACCCTGGCGTTGGCGGTGGAGCGCATCGGCCACTGCGCGCAGTGCCGTGATTTCAGCGAGAGCGAGGTGTGCCCCACCTGCGCCAACGGCAGCCGCGAGCGCAGCCAGCTGTGCGTGGTGGAATCGCCGGCCGACCGCCTGGCCATTGAAAACGCCACCGGCTTCCGCGGCGTCTACTTCGTGCTGCAGGGGCGCTTGTCACCGCTCGATGGCGTGGGCCCGCGCGAGCTGGGCCTGGAACAGCTGGAGCAGCGCCTGGCCCAGGGCGAGGTGCAGGAACTGATCATCGCCACCAGTGCCACCGTGGAAGGCGAAGCGACCGCGCACTACCTGGCGCAGTTGGCGCGCGTCCGCCAGGTGCGGCCCAGCCGCCTGGCCCAGGGCCTGCCGCTGGGGGGCGAACTGGAATACGTCGATCGCGGCACCCTGTCGCACGCCTTCGGCACCCGCAGCGAATTCCGCGACTGATACGCGGCCGGGCAACGCCTGCTGTCGCCGGCCTACAATGCGGGGCATATCCCGCCGAGGCCGACCATGAGCAGCGAAACCCTCTTCAGCAAGATCATCCGCCGCGAGATCCCGGCCACCATCGTCTACGAAGACGACGAGGTGCTGGGCTTCAAGGACATCGCACCGCAGGCGCCGGTGCACGTGCTGTTCATTCCAAAGAACGAGATCATTCCCACGCTGGATGACCTGCAGCCGTCGCAGGCGCACCTGATCGGCAAGCTGGCGCTGGCAGCCGCGGCCTACGCGCGCAGCGAGGGTTTGGCCGAAGACGGCTACCGCATCGTGATGAACTGCCGCGAGCATGCCGGGCAGACCGTGTTCCATATCCACATGCACCTGCTGGCCGGCGCGCCGCTGGGGCATTTCGGTACGCCGGGGCGTTGAGGCCACCGCATCCACGCGTGGCCAGGGTGATGGCGCGCGTAAAAAAAGGCCGCCCTGGGGCGGCCTTTCTGTACTTACCACCAGCCCCAGCGGCCGTAGCCCCAGTACGGGCCCGGGCCCCACGGGCCATATGGACCGTACGGGTAGGGCACCACATCCACCTGGCGCTGTTCCGGCCACAGGTAGATCACATCGGCGGCCAGCTTCGGCAGGCGGTAGTCGTAATCACCGATGCGCGTATTGGAATAGCCGTCGATCTTGCCGATGAAGGTCACATCGCGGCCGGCTTCGAACACGGCCGGGTCGTAGAAGCCGGCGCGGCAGGCAATGAAGCGGCCGTCGCTGGCGTCGGACGAGGTGGTGTTCGGGCGGCCACTGCCATTGAGCGGGCGCGAGATCATCTGGAAGCAGGTCTCGCCCTGGCCGGGCAGGGTTTCAATGATGCGACCGCCCCAACGGACCGGCGTGCCGACCTGCTGGGTGGCGACCGAATCGCGCGGGGACACCAGGCTGAACTGTCCCTGCAGCGGCTTGGGTGCCGTTGCGCAGGCCGACAGGGCCAGCGTGGCCACGGCAGTAAGAAGGAACTTGGTTTTCATTGGGAAGCTCCGGAAGACGGGCGATGCCTGCGCAGGTCCCGCAATAATGCGGCGAGGTCGGTGCGAGTGCCAGCGTAACGCGCGTCAGCGAAACGCTGGCTGAGTGCCAGCAGGGCAGGGTCAGGGTGCTGGGCATGCACGCGGCCGGCCCAGATCATGGGGGGCTCGTGCGGTTCGCGGCCCAGGCCGCGCCGCGCGTAGCGCCGGCCCAGGCGGCGCCAGGCGCGCAGCAGGGGATCGCGCTCGCGCTCGCCACGTGCCAGCAGCCAGGCCATCCAGGCCAGTGCCAGCAACGCGGCCGTCACGAAGCCCGCCAGCAGCTGTCCCGGCCCCAGATCGTCCAGCCCCAGTGGCTGCAGCATCTGCTGCTGGCGGCGTGCGTCGAAGGAAAGCACCAGGTCGTTCCAGCCGCGGCGCAGCCAATCGCCCATCTGTCCGATCTGCAGCCAGCGCTGCTGCAGGTTGGTATCGGTGCCGGCCTGCAGGCGGTCGTCCAGTGTGTCCAGGATCCGTTCCGGTGCCACCGCGGCGGTCGGGTCCACCCGCACCCAGCCCTGCTGCGGCAGCCACACTTCGGCCCAGGCGTGGGCGTCCATGCGGCGTACCACCCAGTAATTGCCGATGCGGTTGCGGGTGCCGCCGGCGAAGCCGGTCACCACCCGCGCGGGAATGCCGGCGTTGCGCATCAGCACCACGAAGGAAGAACTGAAGTGCTGGCAGAAGCCGGCCTTGTAGTCGAACAGGAAGGCATCGACCGGATCGCGCCCGGCCACCGGGGTTTCCAGCGTGTAGGAGAAGTCAGTGGTGATCCAGGCCAGCGCCCGGCGTACCACGGCGGCATCGTCATTGCCGGCCTCTTGTCGCCACTGCCGGGCCAGGGTAGCGGTGCGCGGGTTGAAGCCTGCGGGCAACTGCAATGCTGCGCGGCGCTGTTCGGCCGACAGCGTGGCATCGAAGCGGCGTGCTGGTGCCGATTGCAGGCGCCAGCGGGTCAGTGCGCTCAGGCGGCGGTCGCTGGACAGGCTCATGTCCGCATCCAGGCGGGCGCCGGCCGGTGCGCTGCGCGGCAGGTCCAGCGCCACCAGCTGGCGGCGGTCGGTGGGCTCGTAATCGATCTGGTAATCCCAGCCGGAACCTGTCTGTTCCACGACCGCCGGCGTGCGGAACTGCGCGGCGGGATCGCGCCGCCACACGTGGCCATCGAAGCGGGTCATCACCGGGCCGCGCCAGTAGCGCTGTTCCGCCGCTGGCGCTGCACCGAAGAACTGCACGCGCAGGGCGGGCGTATCGTCGGCCATCAGGTCCAGCCACTGGTCCGGCTCCATCGTGTCGGACAGCCCGGGCGTGCCGACGGCGCGATCGGGAATGCCCCACAACGGCGTGGCCAGGCGCGGGAACAGCCAGAAGCAGGCCAGCGCCAGCGGCAGGCCGATCAGCAGCAGGCGGCCAACGCCGTGCAGCTGACCGCGCAGCGGCACCGGCGCGCTATGGCCTTCGCCCTGGGCCAGGCGCTGCAGCGCCAGCAGGCCGGTGATGCCGGCCAGTGCCGCCAGCGCGGTGGTCAGCGGCCCCTGGTCGAGCAGGAAGGCGGCAAACGGTGCGAACAGGGCGAAGCCGATCAGGCTGCGCGCATCACGCAGGCTGCGCAGCTCGCTGGATTTGATCGCCAGCATCGCCGCCAGCATCGCGCAGCCGGTGTCGCGGCCGGGGCGCATGGCGCCCATCTGCCAGACGATGGCGCCCAGCATGGCCAGCACCAGCAGCACGCGCACCGGCATCGGCAGCACGCGCCGCTGCGACAGCAGGGCGGTCAGCACGGCGGCACCGGCAAACAGCGCGGCCAACAGCGTGGGCAACTGCAGCAGCAGCGGCAGCAGGGCCAGCGCCGCACTGGCCAGCGTCCAGTAGCGCGCGTTGCGATCGATCAGGGGCGCGGTGTCAGTCATGCGGCAACAGGGCCAGTGCGCGCAGGCACAGATGGTGGTGGCTGGCACCCTGGCCGGGGCCCAGCGCGGGCTGGCCGGGCAGCAGCAGGGTATAGCGGCGTCCCTCACGTTCGGCCAGGTCGACCCAGCGCGCCAGCCGCGCAATGCGCGCTTCGCCGGCCATCGGTGCCAGGGCGCGCCAGTCCAGCATCACCTCGATGCCGACTGGCTTTTCGTATTCGCGTACCAGCAGGCTGTCGCGCCGCGCCGAATGTTTCCAGGCAATGCTGCGCGGTGGGTCACCGGCGCGGTACGGGCGCAGCTGGTGCAGTTCCTCGCCGCTGGCATGGGCGCGGGTGTGCAGCGGGTCGCTGCCGCGCTCGGGCAGGGCCGGGCCCTGTGCTTCGGCGTGGGGGTAGACCAGCAGCGGTTGTTCGGGCCAGACCCACGACCAGGCCCGCACCAGGCCCAGCGGCTGGGTGCTGGACAGGCGCACGCGTGGCAGGTCCAGCCAGCCGCGCCGCTGCGTGGGTACATCCAGTTCCACTTCGCCGCGGCCCTGCGCTGGCAGGTCGGTCCAGGCCTGGCTGTCGCCCAGTTGCAGGTGCAGACCGTGGCGCGCACGTGGGTCGCGCACGGAAAGATCGATGCGCAGCCGCAGCGGTTGTCCGGCTGCGACCGGTTCGGCGGCGATCGCATCGACCTGCACGCCGGACAGCTGCAGGTGCGCGGCAATCGCGCTGGCCACCGCGGCCGCTGCCAGCAGCAGGGCCAGCAGCAGGGCCGGGTTGTTGTTGTAGTTCAGTGCGCCCAGCAGCATGGCCGCCAGCAGGGTAGCCACGAACAGGCCGAAGCGCGTGGGCAGCACGTAGATGCGGCGGCGGTCCAGCCGCTGCGGCAATGCCTCCGGCGTGCGTGGGCGCGCCAGCAACTGCAGCCGTGCCCAGCGCGAGGAGACGTTCAATCGACCGCCACCGTCTGCAGGATCGCCCGTGCCAGGGCCGGACCGGCGCTGGATTCGGCTTCGCCCACCAGGCGGTGGCCGGCGACCGCGACGAACAGGGTCTGCACGTCTTCGGGCACCACATGGCCGCGGCCCAGCAGCAAGGCATGCGCCTTGGCCGCGCGCAGCAGGGCCAGGCCGGCGCGCGGTGACAGGCCCACGCGCACGCCTGCATGCTGGCGGCTGCGGGTCAGCAGCGCCTGCACGTAGTCCACCAGGGCATCGCTCACATGGATCTGGCCGACCGCTTCGCGCAATTGCCGCACCTGGTTGTCATCCAGCTGCGGCACCGCACGTGCAATCAGGTCGCGGCGGTCGGTGCCGCGCAGCAGCTCGCGCTCGGCCTGCGGGCTGGGATACCCCATGGCCAGGCGCAGCAGGAAGCGGTCCAGCTGTGAATCGGGCAGCGGGAACGTGCCGGACAGATCCACCGGGTTCTGCGTGGCGATCACGAAGAACGGGTCCGGCAGGGTATGCGTCTGCCCGTCCAGCGTGACCTGCTGTTCGGCCATGGCTTCCAGCAGGGCGCTCTGCGTGCGCGGCGGCGCGCGGTTGATCTCATCGGCCAGCAGCACATGGGTGAACACCGGGCCGGGATGGAACTGGAACTGGCGGCTGCCAGCGTCGTACACCGATACGCCCAGCACATCGGCGGGCAGCAGGTCGGAGGTGAACTGCACGCGCTGGAAGCCCAGCCCCAGGCTGCTGGCCAATGCGTGCGCCAGCGTGGTCTTGCCCAGGCCGGGCAGATCCTCGATCAGCAGATGGCCGCCGGAAAGCAGGGCAACGAAGGCCAGGCGCACCTCCTGCACCTTGCCCAACACCAGCGCGTTGACCTGGTCCTGCGCATTGCGCAGGGACTGTCGCAGTTGATCGGTTAGCATGCTGGGCATGGGGGACGAAGCTGTCATGATCGTCTCACGTTCGGGAACCCATCGATTCTATCCATAGAGCAATGCAGGGCGAACAGCGCGCACGCACGATATTTGTCTGGTTATGGACGCTCGTCACAGCGGCCAAGCTGGTCGTGGCCGCACGGCTGCCCCTGTTCGTCGATGAGGCGTTCTATTGGCAGGAGGGCCAGCACCTTGCGGCCGCCTATTCCGATCTGCCCGGCCTGACCGCGTGGCTGGCGCGGCTGGGCGTGGAAATCGGTGGCCATCATGTGCTGGCGCTGCGCCTGCCGTTCCTGGCCATCGGCGCGTTGCTGCCGTTGCTGGTTTCGCGCGTGGCCACCCGCTGGTTCGGCGCGGTGGCCGGTTGGCAGGCCGGCAGCCTGACCTTGTTGATGCCGTTGTCGGCCACGCTGGGCCTGCTGGCCGTGCCCGATGTGCCGATGGCGCTGGCGGCGGTGTTGTGCCTGGATGCCGGTGCGCGCCTGCTGCGCAACGTCGATGCCTCTTCGGCGGTGAAGCTGGGCCTGGGCCTGCTGATCGGCGCACTCAGCCACTACCGTTTCATTGGTGTCATCGGCGTGGGCTTCATTGCCCTGCTGGCGCTGCCGCAGGGGCGGCGGATGCTGGCCGACCCGCGCGTGTGGGTGGCGCTGGCGGTGGGGGTGTTGGCCTGGCTGCCGCTGCTGGCCTGGAATGCCGACAACCACGATGCTGGGCTGAAGTTCCAGGTGGTGGAGCGCCATCCCTGGGCATTCGAGTGGCGCGGGCTATGGTTCCTGGTGATCCAGCCGATGCTGGTCACGCCCATCCTGTGCATTGCCATGTGGAAGGTGGCGCTGGCCGGTACCCGCAGCGGTGGCGGTGCGCGCGTGCAGTGGCGCTACTTCGGCCTGGTGGGCGGCGTATCCACGCTGGCCATCTTCGTGCTGGGCTTCTTCACCGATGTGGAGCGCATCAGTTTCCACTGGCCGTTGCCGGGCTACCTGGCCCTGCTGGTGGCGGTGCCGGTGGTACTCAACGGCTGGCCGCGCGGCCTGCGCCGCACCGGCTGGTGGCTGGCGGGCGCAGGCATGGTGCTGGCGTTCTCCTATTACCTGATGGCGTCCTCGCCGGGCCTGCGCGAACAGCTGGCGGGTAACAAGTACTACCCGCGCAATTTCGCAGGCTGGCAGCCGCTGGCAGCGGCGGTGCGCGAAGAGCTGGCACAGATGCCGGAAGGCACCCGGGTGCTGGCCGGCAACTTCAAGGTGGGCGCCGAGCTGGGCTTCCAGCTTGGCGATGGGGATATCGCGGTGCTGCCGCACCCGCTCAACGACAAGCATGGGCGCAGCGCGCAGCTGGCGCAATGGCAGTTGCTGCACGATGGCACGCGGCAGCAGCCGATGCTGCTGGTGCTGTCGCCCAGCGACCAGCGCTACCGCGACCTGCTGCAGCGTTACCACGCGGTGTGCGAACAGGTGGGGCCGTTGCCGCCGCCACGCGTGGTCAGCAGCGATCACGGCTTCCAGCGCTTCCTGTTGTTCCGCCTGCCGGCGCAGCGCGTGGACGCGCCGTGCGTGACCCCGGCGATGGCGTGGCTGGATGCGCCGTCCAATGGTGATGTCGTTTCCGGCACGCTTGCGGTGAAGGGCTGGGCCTTCAAGGACGGTGTCGGGCTGTCGCGGGTGGAGGTGCTGCTGGACGGCCAATCGCTGGGCGATGCCCGCTATGGCCGCGAATTCGACATCCGCGCCGCCTGGCCGGGCACCACCGATCCCAGCCACCCGCACGTAGGCTTCGATGCCAGCGTGGATACGCGAGCGCTGGCGCCCGGCCGGCATTGGCTGGGCCTGCGTCTGCATGGCCGCGACGGCAGCGTGGAGCAGTGGCAGGAACAACCGTTCGAGGTTGCCCCGTAACGCGCAATGTCGAGCGTGCTCGACTGTCGGGTGCGTAGAGTCGAGCTTGCTCGACTGCTTTGCCTGTAGAGTCGAGCCATGCTCGACTGATCGGTACATTCAGTCGAGCATGGCTCGACTCTACCAATGTGGGGTCACGGCACGGCGAAGCCGGCCTTCCGCAGCAGCCCGCACAGGGCGATCAGGGGTAGGCCGACCAGCGCGGTGGGGTCGCGGTTGTCGATCGCCTCGAACAGGCTGATGCCCAGTCCTTCGCACTTGAAGCTGCCGGCGCAGTCCAGTGGCTGCTCGGCCGCGACGTAGCGGGCGATCTCGTCCTGATTGAGAACGCGGAAGCGGACCTCGGTCACATCCACGGCTGCCAGCTCGTCTCCATCACGCGTGAGACTGATGGCGGTATGGAAGCGCACGGTTTTCCCGGACATGGCGGCCAACTGCGCGCAGGCGGCGTCCACCGTGCCCGGCTTGCCCAGCGGCAGGCCGTCCAGGTCGGCCACCTGGTCCGAGCCGATCACCCAGGCGCCGGGGTGGCGCGCGGCCACCTCGGCGGCCTTGGCGGCGGCCAGGCGTACCGCCAGCGCGGCCGGTGCCTCGCCGGCGCCCGGGGTCTCGTCCACGTCCGGGCGTGCGCAGTCGAAGGGCAGGCCCAGCCGTTGTAGCAGCTCGCGGCGGTAGCGGGAGGTGGAGGCCAGCAGCAGGGCGGACATGCGATAATTCCGGGGCAGGGCGGGGCAGTCTGGCCCGGCGTGAAGGCCCACAGCAAGCCCCGCCCGGCGGGGTATTTGACAGCGGGCGGGCTGATCCTTAGTATTCAGCGGCTTATGTCCGCGAACGTGCCCGAAACGCTGGATGCTTGGCGGATGGTTGTAGCGCGCAGGCGCTTCGACGGCCAGGTCTCTTTGGCTGAATTGACCCGCCTGCAGGGCTTGGTCGCCGATACCGACGGTGAGTGCAGTTACTCGCTTGAATTCGGTCGCGACGAGGTCTTGCGGGTATCCTATGTGGAACTGACCATCGATACCGCGTTGCCGCTGACCTGTCAGCGCAGCATGCAGCGATTCCTGTTGCCGGTGAAGATGACCCAGAGGCTTGGCCTGATCCGCGACGAGGACGAGGAATCGTCCCTGCCGGAAGAGTACGAAGCGTTGCTGGTGCCGGAAGATGGCCAGCTGCGTCCGCTGGACCTGGTCGAAGACGAGTTGGTGCTGGCGGTGCCGGTGGTGCCGTTGTCACCCGACGGTGAAGCCGTCGACCGGGACTGGGCACCAAGCGAAGAAGAAACGAAGAAAGCCAACCCGTTTGCGGCGTTGGCGGCCCTGAAGAAAGAATAGAAGCATTAGCAGCCGGATTGTCGTCGGCGGCTGCGGCGAAAGCGAAAGTGTGCTGGGCGCTGGCGTCCTGCGCGACGATACGACGAAGCAAAAACGAACCGAGTTTGGAGCAATCCCATGGCTGTCCAGAAATCCCGTGTCACCCCGTCCCGCCGCGGTATGCGCCGTGCGCATGACGCCCTGAGCGCCAAGCAGCTGTCGACCGACCCGACCACCGGCGAAGTGCACCTGCGTCACCACATCACTGCTGACGGTTTCTACCGCGGCAAGAAGGTCATCCAGACCAAGACCTCGGCCGTCGAAGAAGATTGATGTGCCGGGAAGGCCGCTGCCTGATGGCAGCGGCCTTCGCCTTTCTTCCCGGGTGTGCCGGTGATCGGCGGCCCGCGCAACAGGAAACATGATGAGCAAGCGGATCTACTCGAGGATCGCGGGCACCGGTAGCTATTTGCCGGAAAAAGTCCTGACCAACGCCGACCTGGAAAAAATGGTCGAAACCTCGGACGAGTGGATCCAGACGCGCACCGGTATCCGCGAACGGCACATTGCTGCCGAAGGCGAAACCACCAGCGATCTCGGCTACCAGGCCGCGCTGCGTGCGCTCGAAGCGGCCGGCATCGATGCCAGCCAGCTCGACATGATCGTGGTGGGTACCACCACCCCAGACCTTATTTTCCCGTCCACCGCGTGCCTGATCCAGGCCAAGCTCGGTGCATCGGGTTGCCCCGCTTTCGACGTGAACGCCGCCTGCTCGGGCTTCGTGTTCGCGCTCAGCGTGGCCGACAAATTCATCCGTTCCGGTGATGCCCGCCACGTGCTGGTGATCGGTACGGAAACCCTGACCCGCATCGTTGACTGGGAAGACCGCACCACCTGCGTGCTGTTCGGCGATGGTGCCGGCGCGGTCGTGCTCAAGGCCGACGAAGAGACCGGCATCCTCAGCACCCACCTGCATTCGGACGGCAGCAAGAAAGAGCTGCTGTGGAACCCGGTGGGCGTGTCGGTCGGTTTCAAGGGCGGCGCCAATGGCGGCGGCACCATCAACATGAAGGGCAACGACGTGTTCAAGTACGCCGTGAAGGCGCTGGACTCGGTCGTGGACGAAACCCTGGAGGCCAACGGCCTGGACAAGTCCGACCTGGATTGGCTGATTCCGCACCAGGCCAACCTGCGCATCATCGAAGCCACGGCCAAGCGCCTGGACATGTCGATGGACCAGGTGGTGGTCACTGTCGATCGCCACGGCAACACCTCCTCGGCCTCGGTGCCGCTGGCGCTGGACGCCGCCGTGCGTTCGGGCAAGGTCGAGCGCGGCCAGCTGCTGCTGCTGGAAGCCTTCGGTGGCGGCTTCACGTGGGGTTCGGCTCTGCTGCGCTATTGATAGCGTCAGTTACGACAACGTGAATCTGTCGTTACGGCCCCTCTGGGGCCGTAACGCGTTTAGGAGAACCGTCATGGTTGAGCCCATCGTGATTGAAGGGCAGCGTGCCTGGCTGAAGCAGTACGGCAAGGGAAGCCGCGCACTGGCCCTGGGCCTGCTGAACTTCGTCGCCCATCGTTTCCAGTTGGACGCGCTGCGTCCGCCGCCGCACCGTGGTGGTGATGCCGCCCGCGAAACCGAAGCACGCCGCCTGAGCGAACTGCATGCGCAGGGCATCAACGTGCCCGAAGTGATCGGCAGCGGCCACGCCGCGCTGGTGATCGGCGACAACGGCAGCTCCTTCAATACCTGCCTGCGCGAGGCCGACGCGGCCGGTCGCGACCGCCTGGTGGCCGCCGCCATGCAGGCACTGGCCGAGGCACATGCGCGCGGGGCCTATTTCGGCCAGCCGCTGCCGCGCAACCTCACCTGGGACGGGCAGAAGGTGGGCTTCATCGATTTCGAAGAAGACCCGCTGGAAGTGATGGACCTGGCCGAGGCACAGGCCCGCGACTGGCTGATGTTCGGCTATGGCGTGGCCAAGTACTACGGCGACCGCCCCGAACGCCTGCAGGCGATGATGGCCGAGGCCATGAACAGCGTGCAGGGGCCGGTGCGCGCCCACGTGCATTCGGTCAGCGGGCGCCTGCAGGGCCTGGCCCGGGTCTGCATGAAGATGGGGCGCTCGGCGCGCGCGTTGGCGCATTCGATCTTCATCACCCATGGCGCCACCACGCTGGGCCTGATCATGGTGGTGGGGCTGTGCATGGACTTCTTCGCCGACGGCGAGCTGGACATCCTGCAGCTGTTCTGCTGAAGGCGGGCAGGGGTCAGGGCCCTTTTCCGGAGGAAAAGGGATCCGGCCCCGCCATTGCTCCATACGCCGTGCATACGCGCACGTACAGACGACACGGGGAATTCACCCTTATCATGGCCCGCTTCGATTGCAACAAGCGGATGACCGCGTGACCGTATCCACCCTCGCTTTTGTCTTCCCCGGTCAGGGCTCGCAGTCCGTGGGCATGCTGGCCGAACTGGCCGAGCTGCACCCGCAGGTGCGTGAAGCCTTCACCGAAGCATCCGATGGTGCCGGTGTCGACCTGTGGGCGCTGTCCCAGGGCGGCCCGGAGGAAATGCTCAACCGTACCGAATACACCCAGCCGGCGCTGCTGGCCGCGAGCATCGGCGCATGGCGCGCCTGGAATGCCGTGGGCGGTCCGCGTCCGTCGGTGCTGGCCGGCCACAGCCTGGGCGAGTACACCGCACTGGTCGCTGCCGGCGCGCTGAGCCTGCACGATGGCGCCCACCTGGTGCGCCTGCGTGGCCAGCTGATGCAGGAAGCCGCGCCGGCCGGCGTGGGTGCCATGGCCGCCGTGCTGGGCGCCGAAGACCAGCTGGTGCTGGACGTCTGCGCCGAAGCTGCGGGCAGCCAGGTGGTGGTGCCGGCCAACTTCAATTCGCCGGGCCAGATCGTGATCGGTGGCGACGCCGATGCGGTGGACCGCGCGTTGGCGCTGCTGGCCGAAAAGGGCGTGCGCAAAGCGGTCAAGCTGGCCGTCAGCGTGCCCTCGCACACCCCGCTGATGCGCGAAGCCGCCAACCGCCTGGCCGAAGTGATGGCCGGCCTGTCCTGGCAGGCACCGCAGCTGCCGGTGGTGCAGAACGTCGATGCCAAGGTGCATGACGGCGTCGATGCCATCCGTACCGCGCTGGTGCAGCAGCTGTACCAGCCGGTGCAGTGGACCGGTTGCGTGCAGGCCCTGGCCGCCCGTGGCATCACCCAGATCGCCGAGTGCGGCCCGGGCAAGGTGCTGACCGGCCTGGTCAAGCGCATCGACAAGACCCTTGATGGTCGCTCGCTGGCCACCCCGGGCGATTTCGAAACCGCCCGCGAGACGTGGTCGGCCTGATCCCCCTGTTCCTGCCGACCGTGCCGGTGGCCGCTGCAAGCGGCACGGGTGCGGCGGCCGCCCCAGCCTGAGGAAAACATCATGAGCAAGCCCCTGCAGGGTGAAATCGCACTGGTCACCGGCGCCAGCCGTGGCATTGGTGCCGCCATCGCCGATCTGCTGGCCGCCCAGGGCGCCACCGTCATCGGCACCGCCACCACCGAATCCGGCGCCGCCGCGATCGGTGAGCGCCTGGCCGCCCACGGTGGCCACGGCCGCGCCCTGAACGTGACCGATGCGGCCGCGCTGGACAGCGTGCTGGACGGCATCGCCAAGGAATTCGGCGCGATCTCGATCCTGGTCAACAACGCCGGCATCACCCGCGACAACCTGCTGATGCGCATGAAGGACGAGGACTGGGCGTCGATCATCGACACCAACCTCACCAGCGTGTTCCGCACCAGCAAGGCCGTCATGCGCGGCATGATGAAGGCGCGCAAGGGCCGCATCATCAACATCGCCTCGGTGGTGGGCGTGACCGGCAATGCCGGCCAGGCCAACTATGCCGCCGCCAAGGCCGGCATCATCGGTTTCAGCAAGTCGCTGGCCAAGGAAATCGGCTCGCGCGGCGTCACCGTGAACGTGGTCGCGCCGGGCTTCATCGACACCGACATGACCAAGGCGCTGCCGGAAGAAGCACGCACCGCCCTGATCAACGACATCGCCCTCGAACGCCTGGGTTCGCCGGAAGACATCGCCCATGCGGTGGCCTTCCTGGCCAGTCCGGCGGCCGGCTACATCACCGGCGAAACCCTCCATGTGAACGGCGGCATGTACATGCCGTAAGCAAGGGGCGCAGGGATTGCGCCGCAAGTGGTTGATCTGCGAGGATTTTTGCTGCAATGCAAGGTCGCGCCGGTTTCCACTACACTATCCCACGGCCATCGCCTTTGATGGCGACCATTTTTGAACCACAACTCCATCTGGAGCGAGATCCCATGAGCACCATCGAAGAACGCGTCAAGAAAATCGTCATCGAACAGCTTGGCGTCAAGGAAGAAGAAGTCACCAACAGCGCATCGTTCGTCGATGACCTGGGCGCTGACTCGCTGGACACCGTCGAGCTGGTGATGGCCCTGGAAGAAGAGTTCGAGTGCGAAATCCCGGACGAAGAAGCCGAGAAGATCAGCACCGTGCAGGCTGCCATCGACTACATCAAGGCCCACGTCAAGGCCTGATGTCAGACGGCCGTGCGCGTGCGGGCTCCGGCTCGCCGCGCACCGCACCCCATGGGGCCGCAGTTGCGGCCCCGTGTGTTTGAGCATCACATCGAAGCAAACCGTGTTACCCGTCGAAAACGTGCGGGTCAGGAGAATCAGCAATGAAGCGTCGCGTCGTCGTAACCGGCCTGGGTATCGTCTCGCCGTTGGGCAATGATCTGGCCAGCAGCTGGGAAGGCATCACCCACGGTCGTTCGGGCATCGGTCCGCTGACCAACGTTTCTGATGCCTACCTGGAACGGTTCACCACCAAGATTGCAGGTGAGGTCAAGGGCTTTGACATCACCGCCGACAACCCGTTGTTCGGCAAGTACCGGGTCAGTGGCAAGGATGCCAAGAAGATGGACCCGTTCATTCATTACGGCCTGGGCGCTTCGTTCATGGCCCTGCACGATTCGGGCCTGGAAATCACCGAAGCCAACGCCGAGCGCGTGGGCGCCATCGTCGGCGCCGGCATCGGCGGCCTGCTGGGCATCGAAGAGCAGACCATCGAATTCCACGAGGGCAAGAAGATCTCGCCCTTCTACGTGCCCAAGACCATCATCAACATGCTGCCGGGCCAGCTGAGCATCATCGCCGGGCTGAAGGGCCCGTCGTTCTCGGCCGTGTCCGCCTGCGCGACCTCCAATCATTCGATCGGTACCGCGATGCGCATGATCCAGTACGGCGATGCCGACGTGATGGTGGTCGGTGGCGCCGAGCGTGGCTCCTCGCCGACCGCGCTGGGCGGCTTCTGCGCCATGAAGGCCATGAGCACCCGCAACGATGCCCCGGAACAGGCCTCGCGCCCGTGGGACAAGGACCGTGACGGCTTCGTGCTGGGCGACGGCGCCGGCATCCTGATCCTGGAAGAGTACGAGCACGCCAAGGCGCGTGGCGCGAAGATCTACTGTGAACTGGCCGGCTTCGGCGCCAGCTCCGACGCGTACCACATGACCGCCCCGGCCGAGAACGGCGAAGGCGCAGCGCGCTGCATGACCATGGCACTGAAGGACGCCGGCGTGACCCCGGACCAGGTCGGTTACCTCAACGCCCACGGCACCTCCACGCCGCTGGGCGACCTGGGCGAAACCATGGCCATGAAGACCGCCTTCGGCGACCACGCCTACAAGATGATGGTCAGCTCCACCAAGTCGATGACCGGCCACCTGCTGGGTGCCGCCGGCGGCGTGGAAGCGATCTTCTCGGTGATGGCGCTGCAGGACAACATCATTCCGCCGACCATCAACCTGGAACAGCCGGGCGAAGGCTGCGACCTGGACTACGTGCCCAACGAAGCACGCCAGGCCAAGGTGGACGTGGTGATGTCCAACGGCTTCGGCTTCGGCGGCACCAACGGCACGCTGATCTTCAAGCGCGTCTGACCGGCGCGCGGTAGAGTCGACCGTTGGTCGACTTCGCCGTTGTGTAGAGTCGAGCCATGCTCGACTTCGCCGTTGTGTAGAGTCGACCGTTGGTCGACTGAACGTGCAATCCAGTCGAGCATGGCTCGACTCTACATGCGAAGAAGCCGCCGCAAGGCGGCTTCCGTGCATCTGAACCCCTGAACTGGCCGCCATGACCCACGCACCGCTGATCCACCCGCTGCCGCACCCGATCGACCTGCTGGCCGTGCAGCAGCACGCCCCCGCGCGCTTCCCGCTGCTGATGGAGTCCACCGCCTCGGGTACCGCGCAGGGGCGCTGGAGCCTGCTGCTGGCCGCGCAGGGCGACCAGCTGCGGCTGGATGCCGATGGCCAGGTGCGTGACCAGCACGATGCGGTGCAGCCGGGCACCTTCCTGCAGGTGCTCGACCGCGCCTGGCAGGCCGAGCGCCTGCCGCACGACGGCAGCCATAGCCTGCCGTTCCGCGGTGGTTGGGCACTGATGCTGGACTACGAAGTGGCCAGCCAGATCGAACCGGTGCTGCCGGCGCGCGCGCGCGACGATGGCCGGCCCACGGCGCTGGCACTGCGTTGTCCGGCTGCGCTGCTGCACGACCACGAAGCGAACGCCAGTTTCGTCATTGCCGAGGCTGACCAGCAGGTCCTGCTGGACGCGCTGGTGGCACAGGCCGCGGCTGCGCTGCCCGAAGCCGGGCAGGGCTGGCAGCCGCCGCAGTCGGTCGGCGAAGACGCGCCGCAGCGCTTCACTGATGGCGTGTGCCGGGTGATCGATTACCTGCGCGCCGGCGATGTGTTCCAGGTGAACCTGTCGCGCCGCTGGAGCGCACAGTTCGCCGCGCCGGTCAGCCCGCAGGCGCTGTACGCGCAGCTGCGTCGTGCCAACCCGGCACCGTTTGCCGGGCTGTTCAGTGCGCACGGCCGCCATGTGGTCAGCTCATCGCCGGAGCGCCTGGTATCGGTGCACGCCGGCCATGCGCAGACCCGGCCGATTGCCGGCACCCGCCCGCGCTTCGAAGGTGACGACGATGCCGCGCGCATCCAGGAACTGGTCGGCCACCCAAAGGAACGCGCCGAGCACGTGATGCTGATCGACCTGGAGCGCAACGACCTGGGCCGCATCTGCCTGCCCGGCACGGTGGTGGTCGATGAACTGATGACGGTGGAGAGCTATGCCCATGTGCACCACATCGTCAGCAACGTCAGCGGCCATCTGCGCCCTGACGTCACCCCCGGCGAAGTGATCGCCGCCACCTTCCCCGGCGGCACCATCACCGGCTGCCCGAAGGTGCGCTGCATGCAGATCATCAGCGAACTGGAACAGATGCCGCGCGGTGCCTACACCGGCGCCTTCGGCTGGCTGAACCGCGACGGCGACCTGGACCTGAACATCCTGATCCGCACCGCCGAAGTGGACGGCAGCGAAGTCAGTTTCCGTACCGGCGCCGGCATCGTGGTCGATTCAGACCCGGACAAGGAACTGGACGAGACCCGCGCCAAGGCCCGCGGCCTGCTGCGCGCGCTGGGCCAGCAGGGCTGACCGGCCGGGGGTCAGATCCCTCGCGCGGCGCGCGAGGGCTCTGACCCCCGGCGACGACGCCGCCGGGCGGCACTGGCACACACCCCCATCATGACCCCGCGCCACCGGGCACGGTATCCTGCACGGCGGAATCGCATTCAGAGGTAGTCCATGGCGGGAGCCAAGCGCGGGTGTCTGTTCGTGGTAACGCTGCTGCTGGTGCTGGCCGCCGTGCTGGTCGGTGCGGGCGCGTGGTTCTTCCACCAGCAGAGCCAGTTCGCCGACCAGCCGATCAGCCCGTCTACCGACAGCGTGGTCATCGCCAGCGGCGATGGCCTGAACAGCGTGCTGCGCAAGCTGCGCGACGCCGGCGTGGACGAAGGCCAGGACACCCAGTGGCAGCTGCTGGCGCGCCAGCTCGATGCCGCCGGCAAGCTGAAGGTGGGCGAGTACGCACTGGACAACAAGCTGACCCCGCGCGAACTGCTGCTGCGCATGCGTGCCGGCAAGGTGCTGCAGCACCGCGTCACGATCGTCGAAGGCTGGAACATCCGCCAAGTACGCGCGGCCCTGAAGCGCGCCGAACCGCTGCTGCACACCACCGATACCCTGGATGACGCTGCCCTGATGCAGCGCCTGGGCTTCGGTGGCCAGCACCCGGAGGGCCGCTTCCTGCCGGAAACCTACGTCTACCAGCGTGGTGACAGCGACCTGGACGTGCTCAAGCGCGCGCACGCGGCGATGAAAAAAGCCCTGGACGAAGCCTGGGAAAGCCGCGCGCCGGATCTGCCGATCAACACGCCCTACGAGCTGCTGACCCTGGCCTCGATCATCGAAAAAGAAACCGCGCTTGCCAGCGAGCGGCCGCAGATTGCCGGGGTGTTCATGCGCCGCCTGAAGATCGGCATGCGCCTGCAGACCGACCCGACGGTGATCTACGGCATCGGCACGGCCTACGACGGCAACATCCGCCGCCGCGACCTGACCACCGACACGCCCTACAACACCTACACGCGTGCCGGGCTGACGCCCACCCCGATCGCCATGCCCAGCCGCGATGCGCTGATGGCCGCCGCGCAGCCGGCACCGGGCGATGCGCTGTACTTCGTCGCCGTGGGCGATGGCAGCGGCGCACACGTGTTTTCGCGCAACCTGGACCAGCACAACGCCGCCGTAGCCCGCTACCTGCAGCAGCTGCGCCAGCAACGCAACAAGGAGACC
This sequence comes from Stenotrophomonas sp. ZAC14D2_NAIMI4_6, assembly GCF_003086875.1. Lineage (NCBI taxonomy): Bacteria > Pseudomonadati > Pseudomonadota > Gammaproteobacteria > Lysobacterales > Lysobacteraceae > Stenotrophomonas > Stenotrophomonas sp. ZAC14D2_NAIMI4_6. Next base: position 1,053,953 of record NZ_CP025996.1, read on the forward strand.
CCGGCGCAATGAGTTCCGCGCTGCTTCGCCACCCGCGTTTCGTCAGCCTGGAAGGCGGCGAGGGCGCGGGCAAGACCACCGCCATCAACGCCATCCGCGATTGCCTGCGCAGCCATGGCCACGAGGTGGTGCTGACCCGCGAACCGGGCGGCACGCCGCTGGCCGAGCGCATCCGCGGCCTGGTGCTGAAGCCCGACGCCGAGATCGCCGCCGAACCGCTCAGTGCCGAGGCCGAACTGCTGCTGGTGTTCGCCGCGCGTGCGCAGCATGTGCGCCAGGTGATCCAGCCGGCACTGCAGCGCGGTGCCTACGTGCTCAGTGATCGCTTCACCGATTCCAGCTACGCCTACCAGGGCGGTGGCCGCGGCCTGGACCCGCAGTGGATTGCCGATCTGGAGCGCCGCGCGGTGGGCCTGCTGCCGGGCCTGACCCTGCTGCTGGATGTGGACGTGGCCGTGGGCCGCGCCCGCGCCAACGGCCGCGATCTGTGGCCGGACCGCATCGAAAGCGAGCAGGACGATTTCTTCCAGCGCGTGCGCGAAGTGTTCCGCAGCCGCGCCCAGCAGGACCCGCAGCGCTTCGCCCTGGTCGATGCCGGGCAGGTGCAGGAACGCGTCGCCGCCGATGTGGTGGCGCGCGTGGAGCAGTGGCTGCAGGCGGGGCAGGGCGCATGAGCACCTTCTCGCCCTGGCAGCAGCGTGCCTTCGATCAGACCGTGGCCGCGCTCGATGCCGACCGGCTGGGCCATGGCCTGTTGATCTGCGGCCCGGCCGGGCTGGGCAAGCGCGAAGTGGCGCTGGCCCTGGCCGACCATGTGCTGGCCCGCGGTGATGCGGCCCACGCGGCACGCACGCGCCAGTTGATTGCCGCCGGCACCCACCCGGATCTGCAACTGGTCAGCTTCATTCCGAACAAGAGCGGCGACAAGCTGCGCACCGAGATCGTGATCGAGCAGGTGCGCGAGATCACCAACAAGCTGGCGCTGACCCCGCAGTACGGCGTGGCCCAGGTGGTGATCGTCGATCCGGCCGATGCGATCAACCGTTCGGCCGCCAACGCGCTGCTGAAGACGTTGGAAGAGCCGCAGCCCGGTCGTTACCTGTGGCTGATCAGCAGCGACCCGGCGCGTCTGCCGCAGACCGTGCGCAGCCGTTGCCAGCGTCTGGAATTCAAGCTGCCGCCGCATGACGAAGCCTTGGCTTGGCTGCTGCAGCAGGGCCACAGTGAAGCGGCCGCGCGCGAAGCGCTGGAGGCCGCGCGTGGCCATCCCGGCCAGGCCGACAACTGGCTGCGCGAAGACGGCCTGAGCCTGCGCCGCGAAGTGGGGCGCGAGCTGGAACAGCTGGCCGCCGGCAGGACCGGTGCGGTGGAGCTGGCGCAGAAGTGGTGTGGCGATGACAACGCGGCCCTGCGCCTGCGCTTCGCCGCCGACCTGGCGCTGGCCCAGGCCAGCACCGATGCCTTGACCACGCCGGAGCGATTGCACAAGCTTGCAGCCTGGTTCGATGCGGCCAATCGCACCCGCGACCTGCTGCGCACCACGGTGCGTGCAGATCTGGCGGTGGTCGAGCTGCTGCTGGCCTGGAACAAAGTCAACGAGCGGCCTGCCGCAAGGGGTAACCGATGAGTGCCAGCAACGCCCGCCAGGGCATCCTGTCCCTGGCCGTGAAGGACAAGGCCGCGCTGTACAGCGCGTACATGCCATTCGTGAAGAACGGCGGCATCTTCGTGCCCACGCCCAAGCGCTACTTCCTGGGCGACGAAGTCTTCCTGCTGCTGACCCTGCCCGATTCCAGCGAACGCCTGCCGGTGGCCGGCAAGGTGATCTGGGTCACCCCGGCCGGCGCACAGGGCAACCGCACCGCCGGCATCGGCGTGCAGCTGGCCGACGGCCAGGAAGGCGAGACCGTGCGCCACAAGATCGAAACCCTGCTGGCCGGCCTGACCAGCTCGGACAAGCCCACCCACACCATGTAAGGCGCCGAACCTCGAAACACCCGAGATCCCGCCCCTTCGTAGAGTCGAGCTTGCTCGACTGCTCCTCCAATGTAGAGTCGAGCCATGCTCGACTGCAGCTCGTCGACAGGCCTGAAAAAGCCCCAAGAACACAAATGTGAAAAAGTGTTGACGGCCTCAAAAAAGCCCCTATAATGAGCGGCTCAGCAACACACCGGGCGGTTAGCTCAGCGGTAGAGCATTGCCTTCACACGGCAAGGGTCACAGGTTCGATCCCTGTACCGCCCACCATGTTGCAGAACGAAAGAAGCCTCCAGAAATGGGGGCTTTTTTGTTGGCTGATCATGTCTGATCAGCTCGTTACGGATGCCATCCCATCCCCCAGCTCCACACGCACCCGCTCCGCTAGTTGCCGCGCTGCAAACAACAACCCATCGCGGTGACCATCCCCCAGATGCTCGTGTGGCTGACCCTGCACGCGTGCACGCTCATCGGCATGCAGCAGCTCCAGTGCAGTGGCCAGTGCGGCCAGTGAACGGCTGATCGATGCCACGCAAGGTGCAGCGAGAATCTGTGCAGCGCAGGTCTGGCCGTCCTCCGCATCACCGATGCGGATCGCCTGCAGCTGGGCAAGGAACAGGGATTGATCCGTGGCGGGCGAGGCGTCGCGCAACGCGCACTCGATTTCTCGGGCAATGTCGTCGGGCACGTCGCTGGCGATATCGCCGATCAGCGCGTGCAGGCGGGGATGGAGGCTGGATCGATTGGTCATGGCGAAACCCTCACTGGCGTATGGCCACCTTCTGGAAGAAAGGTGGCGGACGGTGCGGGTTGGCGTACCAAGGCAAACAAGCTTCAGGGGAGAAGAAGGCCTGGCGGATCTACTGATCCCCACGCACCGGCCGCCATTGGAGGCAGTCGGTGCATTCTCGCTGCTGCGATCAATTCCGCAGCCCCTAAATCTTGTTTGTTTATTCGAGACGCCAATCCCGACCAAGGCAACGTGCCCCGGCAGGCCGAGCATCGGCGCGTTCCAGCACGAACGTCACTGAGGAAAGTTGCCATTCCGCAGAGGATTTCACTTCTGTGAGCAGCACCACACACCACCTGCGCACGCGATCACCAATGGCACCAGCTCTCGTTCAACACACCACACACGCAACGCACCAGTACCCAGCGTCACCCGGTCGTTCGCGTCACTCCCCCAAAAGCCAAACTTTACAACCGTTTTAAGACGGATATGTCGCAATTGCCCCTTCGGCACGACACCCCATGCGGATAGCGTTGTCACCAGACGTTTTCAACACGCGAGGGAGTGCCGATGTCCGCCCACTACGACAGCATGGTCGATCAGTACGTAGCCTATGCGGGGGCGTCGCCCACGCGCCCCATCGAAGTGCGCACCCTGCTGCAGCTGGCCGGCCCGCTGCAGGGGCGCGATGTGCTGGACCTGGCCTGTGGCTCGGGTTACTACGGCCGCGTGCTGCTGCGCCATGGCGCGCGCAGTGCGGTGGGCGTGGACCAGTCGCAGGGCATGATCGACTTCGCCCGTGCGCTGTCGCGGCACAGCAACGACGACATGCAGTTCCACACCCGTGACGTGCTGGACATGGCCGACATCGGTACGTTCGACATCGTGGTGGCGGCCTGGCTGTTCAACTACGCCGAGTGTCCGGCCACCCTGCAGGCGATGTTCGCCGCGGTGGAGCGCCACCTGAAGCCCGGCGGACGGCTGGTGGTGCAGACCTTCAATCCCGATTACCGGCTGGCGCTGGGCGACTACGCGCAGTACGGAGTGAAGGTGCTGGAAGAGCAGCCCTGGCAGGACGGTGCGCGGCTGCGCCTGCAGTTTCCCGGCACGCCGCCGGCGCAGGTCACCAACTATCGTTGGCCGCGCACGCACTACGAAGAGGCCGCCGTGCTGGCTGGCTTTGCGCGACCGCAGTGGCACGAGCCGCAGCTGGATGCCGAAGACGTGGCGCGCCATCACCCCGGCTACTGGAACGACTACGTGCACAACTGCATGTCGGTGAACCTGCTCTGCCAGCGCTGAGCGGCACCGCTCAGGACGGACGGGGGCGGGGCGCGCCGCAGGGGGTGGTTGCGACCTGCCTCCCTCCGTCCCCTTGCGTGGGCTTGGGTATGCTGGGGCGCCTTTCTGCATGTGCATGCCATGAACGAACGACGTACCGCGCTCATTTCCGCCCTGCGCAGCGCCGGCTGCAGCGACCCGGCCAGCTGGGCCGACAGCGAACTGCGCGAAGACATTCCGCAGTTCGCCCGCTTCCTGGTGCTGCGCGACGTGCATCGCTTGGCCGACGATGTGGATTCGGCGCTGGCCGAAACACTGTTCGATCGCGACGATCTGGCGGACACCCTGCAGGCCCTGCGCAGTGCAGTGCCGGCCGCCGCGCTGGAGGCGTTCCTGCGCGCCTATGGCCAGGCGCTGGGCAACAGCTTCGTGATGGCGGTGGACGAAGGCCCGTCGATGCGCGAAGACGGCATGCCCGGGTGGGTGCTGATGGAAACTGACGCAGATGACACGCCCAGCGGCCGCCTGATCCAGGGCCTGCACGAAGACTATCTGGACTTAGCAACGTCCGTCGCGCCGTAGTCTGCGGCGCCCGGCCGCCGTTCGCGCGCCACCGGCCGTCTCGCCGGGTGATACCCGGAACGGCCATGATGGCCCCCCGTGAATGTCATCTGCGCTCGGCTATGATGGACGTCGAACTGAAGTGAGTACGCATATGGAAGTACGACTCACGCGCGAGCAGGTGCTCGCGCTGGCGCCGGATGCGGCGTCGGCCAAGGCCGGCGCTGCGCTGGCCATCGATGGCAAGTGGGGCCTGCTGGGCGCCGATGCCGAAGCCCTGTGGGGCGAATGCCAGGGCAGCGGTTCCAAGCCATACCAGACCCAGGTGGACCTGGCCGCGCTGGTCAGCCGGTGCTCGTGCCCCAGCCGCAAATTTCCGTGCAAGCACGGCCTGGCGTTGCTGCTGCTGTACGCATCGGGCAACCCGCGCTGCGTACCGCAGGCGCGCCCGGCGTGGGTGGATGAATGGCTGCAGGGTCGCCGCGATCGCTCGGCGCGCAAGGAAGCCGCCGCCGAAGCCGCGGCCAGCGCGCCGCCGCCCGACCCGCAGGCGGCAGCCGCTGCCGCCGGCAAGCGCGAGCAGGGCCGCTGGGCGCGCATCGAGGCCGGTGCCGCTGAGCTTGAACGGTGGATCGCCGACCAGTTCCGCCAGGGGCTGGCCAATCTCCCCGCCGATTTCGATGCCGATGCGCAGCGCATGGTCGCGCGCATGGTCGATGCGCAGGCGCCGGGTCTGGCCAGCCAGCTCGATGCTGCACTGGGCACCGGTACGCGCGGGCTGGCGCAGCTGGGTGAACTGGCCCTGCAACTGGGGCTGCTGCAACTGCTCACCCAGGCCGTGCCGCGCCGCGACAGCCTGACCGCTGCTCGCGTGGCCGATCTGCGCGCCGCGCTGGGCTGGCCGCTGGAACGCGAGAGCGTGCAGCGCGACGGCGAAGCCGTTGCCGACCGCTGGCACGTGCAGGGGCAGCGACTGATCGAACAGGCCGGCAACCTCATTGAACGCCGGGTCTGGCTGCAGGGCCTGGACAGCGGGCGCACCGCGCTGCTGCAGGAATTCAGCCACGGTGGCCGCGGCTGGGACGCGCAATGGCTGACCGGCTGCGTGCACGCGGCAACGCTGCATTTCCACCCCGGTACGGTGCCGCTGCGCGCGCTCGCCAGCGATGTGCAGGCCGCCACGCCGGGCCCGGCCAGCGCACGGCCCGATACGCTGGAATCGGCAACGCAGCCCTATGCCGACAACCCCTGGTTGCCGCAGGTCGCGCTGCGCGTCAGTGATGTGCATGTGGCCCACGACGGCACGCGCAGCTGGTTGCAGCACGCCGAAGGCGCGTTGCCGCTGCAGTTGCCCGGCCTGCAGGCCTGGTCGTTGGTCGCCTTCGGCGGTGGCCAGGCGCTGTGCGTGATGGGCGAATGGGATGGGCAGACGCTGTGGCCGCTGTCGGCGTGGAATGCGCAGGGCGAGCGCTGGGAAAGGAGTGCCGCATGAACGAGGCCTGGTTGAAACCGGCATTGCTGGGCGTGGACCGACCGCAGGCCATCTGCACCGGTGGCGCGATGGACGATGTGCTGCAGGCCATCGCAGGCGCCGACGACCCGGCGCTGGCGTACAGCCGGCAGATGGGCGTGCTGGCCGCCTGCCGCCGCGCGGCCGCGCCGTTGGCAGCGGCGGTGGCGGTGCCCGCACCGGCCCCGCACGATCCGGCGGCCTTGCCGGCCGACCATGGTTGGGCGTCGCTGCTGGCCACCTTGTTCAACGCCGGCCATGCCGCGCCGTGGCTGAAGCGTCTGCGCCAGCAAGCCTGTGTGCGCCTGGCTGCGCAGGGCAGGCACCTGCCGGTGGCGGTGCTGCCGGCTGCGCTCGACACGGGCGCACGCTTCGCCACATTGCGTGACGTGCTGCGCCCGGTGCTGGGCGAGCGCGGGCGCTGGTTGGCGGCGTGCAACGACGAGTGGCGCTATGCGCTGGGCGGTGTCGCCCCGGCGGCAACGGCGCAGGACCTGGAACAGGTCTGGAGCGAGGGCAGCAGCGAAGCACGCCTGCAGGCGTTCCAGCAGCAGCGTGCGATCGATCCGGGCGCGGCGCGTGCGCGTCTGCAGCAGAACCTGAAGGAATTGCCGGCCCGTGATCGCGCGCTGTTCGTGGCGGCGCTGGGCAACGGCCTGCACGCCGACGATGAAGCGCTGTTGCAGGCACTGTTGAAGGACCGCAGTCGCGAGGTACGCGCGCTGGTGGGTCCGCTGCTGGCGCGACTGCCCGACAGCGCGCACGCGCGCTTCCTGCAGGCGCAGATGCAGGGCCTGCTGCAGGCCCAGCGCAGTGGACTGCTGCGGCGTAGCACTTGGCAGTTGCAGGCACCGGCGGCCGCGGAAGCGGGGTGGGCCGAGGCCGGCATCGACAGCAAGCGGCCCAACGGCGAATCGCTGGGCGAACGTGCCTGGTGGCTGTATCAGTTGGCCCGCCAGTGGCCGCTGCAGTGGTGGTGCCAGACCCTGGAAAAGACCCCCGACGAGGTGCTGGCCTGGGCGCAGAAGACCGATTGGTTCGCCGCCCTGCTGCGCGCCTGGATCGAACAGGTCGATGCCCGCGAACCGGCCTGGGTGGAAGCGTTGATCGCGCACAAGGCCAGTTACCACCACAAGACCGCGTTGCTGGCGCTGTTGCCGGTGCAGCAGCGTGAGCGCCACTGGCCGGCCACGCTGACCGAACTGCAGGCGCAGGGCCTGCTGCACACCGTTCTGGACAGTACCGAAGCGGCACAGGTGCTGGGCCCGGCCTATTCGCAGGCGCTGGCCCCGCAGGTGGGCGCGCTGCTGGGCGATGAGCGCCTGCGCTACGACTACCTGCTGCGCGATCAGTTGCTGGAACTGCTGGTCGTGCTGCACCCGTCGGTACTGGCGCAGGTGCAGGTGGCCGAACCGCCGGCCAACGCCACCGAGGCGATGCTGGCCTGCACGCAGCAGGCCCGCGCGGTGCTGCTCACCCGCCGCGCGCTGTACGCACCGATCTGACTGTTTCCCCCTTTTCGAATTGCCACTGGAGCCACCATGAGCACGACCGTCCTGCGCCAGCACGCTGAACACCAATATGCCCACGAACTGGAGGAACTGCGCCGGCAGGACAACCGCCAGCGCCCGGCCAACTGGATGCTGTCGCCGTGGGCGGTGGTGACCTATCTGGTCGGCGGCACGCTGGACAATGGTTTCGTGGTCAGCCCCAAGTACATCGGCGACCGTCGCCTGATGGAAATCGCAGTGGCCACCATCGCCACCGATCGCGCGCTGCTGCTGTTCGGCGTGCCGGGCACCGCCAAGTCGTGGGTGTCCGAACACATGACCGCGGCCATCAGCGGCGATTCCACCCTGCTGGTGCAGGGCACGGCCGGTACCAGCGAAGAGCAGATCCGCTACGGCTGGAACTACGCGCAGCTGCTGGCCAACGGCCCCAGCGAAAAGGCACTGGTGCCCAGCCCGCTGATGAATGCCATGCGTCTGGGCAAGATCGCGCGCATCGAAGAACTCACCCGCATTCCCGCCGATGTGCAGGACGCACTGATCACCGTGCTTTCGGAAAAGACCCTGCCGGTGCCCGAACTGGGCAGCGAGGTGCAGGCCGTGCGCGGTTTCAGCGTGATCGCTACCGCCAACAACCGCGACAAGGGTGTGAACGAGCTTTCCAGCGCGCTGAAGCGCCGCTTCAACACCGTCATCCTGCCGGTGCCGTCCAGCGAGCAGGACGAAGTGGCGATCGTGCTCAAGCGCGTGGCAGAGATGGGCAGCGCGCTGGACCTGCCGGCCGAGCCGCCGGCGCTGCAGGAAGTGGCGCGCGTGGTGCGCATCTTCCGCGAGCTGCGCAACGGCATTACCGAAGATGGCAAGGCCAAGCTGAAGAGCCCCACTGCCACCCTGTCCACCGCCGAAGCAATCTCGGTCATCAACAACGGCATGGCGCTGGCCGGGCACTTCGGTGATGGCGTGCTGCGCCCGGCCGACATGGCCGCCGGCATGATCGGCGCCATCGTGAAGGATCCGGTGCAGGACGCCCTGGTGTGGAAGGAGTACCTGGAAACGGTGGTGAAGGAACGCGATGACTGGAAGGATCTGTACCGCGCCTTCCGCGAACACGCCTGAGCAGGCCCACGCCGATGAGTGAAGGGATTTCCCTGTTCGGCATCCGCCACCACGGCCCGGGCTGCGCACGCAGCCTGCTGGCCGCGCTGCAGGCATTGCAGCCGGAGTGCGTGCTGATTGAAGGCCCAGCCGGCTGCGAAGACCTGCTGCCGCACGTGCTGGACGCCGACATGCAGCCGCCGGTGGCGCTGCTGTCCTACAGCGTGGACGATCCGCAACTGGCGGTGTTCCACCCCTACGCGCTGTATTCGCCGGAATGGCAGGCCCTGCAGTGGGCGCTGCGCAACGGCGTGGCCGTGCGCTTCATGGATGTGCCGGCGGCGCTGTCGCTGGAATGGCGCGCGCAGCCGCCGGCCGAACCGCAGCCAGATGAGCCTGAAGACCTGGACGACGCCGGCACGGCCGCGCCGGACCCGACCCACGCGGCCACACCGCTGCAGCGCCCGGCCGATCCGCTGGACTGGCTGGCGCAGGCGGCCGGTCACGCCGACGGCGAGGCCTGGTGGAACTACATGGTGGAAGAGCGCGGCGACGGGCAGGGCCTGTTTGAAGCCATTGCCGAGGCGATGACCGCCGTGCGCGAACATACGCCGGCCTATCCCGGCCAGCGTGCCGAACAGGAAGCCGTGCGCGAGGCGCACATGCGCAGCGCGCTGCGCAGTGCCAGCAAGGAGTTCCAGCGCGTTGCCGTGGTCTGCGGTGCCTGGCATGTGCCGGCCCTGCAGCCGCAGGCGCTGCGCGCGAACACCGCCGCGGCCGACAACCGACTGCTGAAGGGGCTGCCGCGGCGCCGCACGCAGAGCACCTGGGTGCCCTGGACCTACCGCCACCTGAGCACGGGCAGCGGTTACGGCGCCGGTGTGGACGCGCCGGGCTGGTACGACCATCTGTGGCGCAACGCCGGCGTGCATGGCCAGCGTGCGGTGGGCTGGTATGCGCGCGTTGGCCGCCTGCTGCGCGAGCACGGGCTGGACTGTTCCTCTGCACACCTGATCGAAGCGACCCGCCTGGCCGATACCCTGGCCGCGCTGCGCGGTCGCCCGGCGCCCGGGCTTGAAGACATTGCCGATGCCAGCCGCAGCGTCATCTGCAACGGCGACGACGCGCCGATGCGCCTGATCGCCGAGCACCTGCTGGTGGGCGACGTGCTGGGCCAGGTGCCCGACAGCGTGCCGGTGGTGCCGCTGCAGCGCGATCTGGAAGCGCAGCAGAAGCGCCTGCGGCTGAAGCCGGAGGCGCTGGAAAAGACCCTCGATCTGGACCTGCGCAAGGACAACGATCTGGCCCGCAGCCATCTGCTGCACCGGCTGGGCCTGCTGGGCATCGAGTGGGGGCGGCTGGCGCGCACCGGCCATTCGGCGCGCGGCACCTTCCATGAAATCTGGCAGCTGGCGTGGCAGCCGCACTTCGCGGTGGCGGTGGTGGAAGCCAGCCGCCACGGACAGACGCTGGTGGATGCGGCCGGTAACCACGCCATCGGCAAGGCGCGCCGCGCCGATGGCCTGGCCGAGGTATCCGCGCTGGTGGACCGCGTGCTGCTGGCCGATCTGCCGCACGCGGTGCAGGCCATCGCCGCGGAACTGGAGGCGCGCGCGGCCACGGCGGCCGATCCGTTGGCGCTGCTGGCCGCCTTGCCGCCGCTGGCCAACATCCATCGCTACGGCAACGTGCGGCAGACCGAAGGCGTGCAGGTGGCACACCTGTTCGACAGCATGCTGGAACGCGCCGGCGTGGGTCTGCTGATAGCGGTCAGCGCGCTGGACGAAGCGCACGCCGAGCACGCCCGCGAGGTGCTGCTGGCGGCCGATCGTGCCGTGGCGCTGCGCAACGATGCCGAGCGCAGCGGGCACTGGCGGCAGGCGCTGCAGCGGGTGGCCCTGTCACCGGCCAGCAGCGCGCTGCTGCGCGGCGTCAGCCTGCGCCTGTTGTTCGACAGCGGCACGCTGGATGCGGGCGCCGTGCACGCGCAGCTGCAGCTGCAGCTTTCGGCAGGCGCCACGCCGCTGGAGGCCGCGCAATGGCTCGATGGTTTCCTCAACCGCAACGCCACCGTGCTGCTGCACGATGAGGCGGTGTGGCAGATGATCGATGCCTGGGTGGTAGCGCTGGACGAGGACGCGCTGGTGCGCGTGTTGCCGCTGGTGCGGCGCACGTTCTCGGCGTTCGAAGCAGCCGATCGTCGCGACCTTGGGACGCGTGTGAAGCAGGCGCCGGGCGCGCCGGTGGCGACCACCGCTGCGGCACCGGACTGGAACCGGGCACGCGCCGAACGCGCGCTGCCGATGCTGCGTGAACTGCTGGGAGTGCCCGCATGAGCCTTGAACGAGACGAAACGCTGCCGGCTACCACTTCGCGCGAACAGCGCTGGCGGTTGATCCTGGGCGAGCAGGCCGACGCCAGCTGCGGCGAACTGCCCAAGGCATTGCAGGGCATCGACCAGGCACTGGCCGCGCTGTACGAACCGGATGGCCAGGGTGGCCTGTCCCGGCGCGGTGGCCGCGGTGGTTCGGCGCCCAACGTGGCGCGCTGGCTGGGCGATATCCGCCGCTACTTCCCGTCGTCGGTGGTGCAGGTGATGCAGCGCGACGCGCTGCAGCGGTTGAACCTGACCCAGATGCTGCTGGAAAAGGAAATGCTGGAACAGGTGCAGCCGGACGTGCACATGGTCGCCAACCTGATTGGCCTGAGCCGGGTCATTCCGGCGCAGACCAAGGAAACGGCGCGCATGGTGGTGCGCGCGGTGGTGGACGATCTGCTGGCGCGGCTGGAAGAGCCGATGCGCACGGCAGTCAGCGGGGCGCTGGACCGTGCACGCCGCAACCGGCGCCCGCGCCTGGCCGAGATCGACTGGCACCGCACCATCCGCAGCAACCTGCGGCATTGGCAGCCGGAACTGCGCACGGTGGTGCCGCAGGAACTGGTGGGCTATGGCCGCAAGGCGCGCAAGCCGCAGCGCGAAGTGCTGCTGTGCATCGACCAGAGCGGCTCGATGGCCGCCTCGGTGGTGTATTCCAGCATCTTCGGTGCGGTGATGGCATCGCTGCCATCGGTATCCACCCGGCTGGTGGTGTTCGACACCGAAGTGGTGGACATGAGCGAGCAGCTGGATGATCCGGTGGACATCCTGTTCGGCGTGCAGCTGGGCGGGGGGACCGACATCCACCGTGCGGTGAGCTACTGCCAGGGCCTGATCCGCGAACCGCACAGCGCCATCCTGGTACTGATTTCCGATCTGTACGAAGGCGGCGTTGAAGACAAACTGCTGGCGCGCGCACGCGAACTGGTCGAATCGGGCGTGCAGTTCATCGTGCTGCTGGCACTGAGCGATGAAGGCCGTCCGTCCTACGACCAGCAACTGGCGGCCAAGCTGGCGGCGCTGGGCGTGCCGTCGTTCGCCTGCACGCCCGATGCGTTCCCTGGTCTGATGGCCGCGGCCATCCGCCGCGACGACATCAACCAGTGGGCCGGCGCCAATGGCCTGCTGGCCACCCGCGCCGAATGAGGGTCAGGCCTTCAGCCAGCGCGGCGACACCGCCACGCCCAGGAAGGCCACCGCCACGCCGATGAAGGCGCCCACCAGCCCCACATGGTGGGCGGCGAAGCCGATCAGCACCGGCCCGGCCAGCACGCCGGCATAACCCAGCGTGGTGACCGCGGTGATCGCCACGCCCTCGGGCATGCGGGTCTGGTTGCCGGCCAGCGAGAACAGCGCCGGCACCACGTTGGCGCAGCCCAGGCCCAGCATCACGTAGCCGACCAGCGAGGCCTGCCACGGCGTGACCAGGGTGAGCACCAGCACGCCCGCCGCGCCCAGCAGGCCGCCCAGCACGATGGCGCGGTGCCGCCCCAGGTGGTCCACCACGCGGTCACCGAACAGGCGCGCCACGGTCATGCTCAGGGCGAAGGCCGCATAGCCCAGGCCAGCCAGCGTCGGTGCCACGCCGCGCACATCGGTCAGCAGCAGCGCGCTCCAGTCCAGCATGGTGCCTTCGGCCAGGAAGGCCACGAACGCCAGCACGCTGATGAACAGCACGATGCCGCGCGGCCAGGCCAGGAAGGGGCCCTCATGCGCGACCCGTTCGCTGCGCCAGCGGCGCAGGGCGGGCAGGGCAATCAGCACCATCACCGCGCAGCCCACCAGCACCGCCGGCAGCAGCGGCAGCCAGGCCCCCAGCAGCAGCGTGCTGGCCGCACCAACGAAGCCGCCGATGCTGTAGAAGGCGTGGAAGCCGGACATCATCGCGCGCCCCGATTCGCGTTCCACCACCACGGCCTGCACGTTCATGGTGCAGTCCATGGCACCCACGCCGGCACCGAACACGAACAGGATCGCGCCCAGCGCCCACGGCGAGGAGGCCACCGCCAGCCACGGCAGGGACAGGCAGATCAGCGCGCTGGTGGCGATCATCACCGTGCGGCAGCCCAGCCGTGCCGCCAGCACGCCGGCCAGCGGCATGGCCAGCAGCGAACCGGCACCCAGGCCGAGCAGGATCAGACCAAGGGTGGCGTCGTCCACCCCGCTGCGGGCCTTGGCAAAGGGCACCAGGGTGGCCCAGATGGCGGTGGCGAAACCAGGAATGAAGAACGCAGCACGGGTGGCGTGCTGCTGCGCGCGGGGCGAGGAAACGGGCGTCATGGAAGAACCGGGCAAGGGGATCAGGAATGCGTGGGATGCACGGCGATGCCGGCGGCACGGAAGCGTTCGGCCAGCGCGACCGGGGCGGAGGTGGTCAACACCAGATCGTCGATCTCATCCAGCGCAGCCACCTGCCACACGCCACGCGCGCCCAGCTTTTCGGTGGTCGCGGCCACGATCACCCGGCTGGCGCAGGCCAGCATCGCGCGCTTCAACGTGGCTTCCTCGCCATCCATCGCCCACACGCCGGTATCGGCATCGACCGCACAGGCGCCGGGCAGGTACACATCGGCGCGCAGCCGCTGCACCTGGGCCAGCGCCTCGGCGCCCACCGCACCGCCGCCGTCGGCCAGGCGGCCGCCGATCAGGTGCACGCGGGTGCCGGCCTGCCACGCCGCCGCCGTGGCGATCTGCGGCGCATTGGTGATGACCGTCAGCGCCAGCGCACCCGGCAGCTGCTGGGCAATGGCCTGGTTGGTCGAACCGGCATCGATCAGCAGCACCTGGCCGGGCTGCAGCAGGGCCACCACGCGTGCGGCCAGTTCGGCCTTGTCGCCGCGGTCCTGGGTCAGCCGTTCGCGCAGCGGCGCCGGCTTCGGGGCCGGCAGCACGGCGCCGCCGTACACACGCTGGCACAGTCCCTGCGCCGCCAGTTCGCGCAGGTCGCGGCGGATCGAGTCTTCGGACACGGCATAGCGGCGCGCCAGGTCGGCGGCCACCACGCGGCCCTGCTGGCGCAGTTCGTCCAGGATCAGCTGGGTGCGCTGGGCGGGGAGAGTGGCTGTCATGGAGTGAAGTGTGCATGATCGTGCATCATCGTGCAATTGTGTGCATTCGGGCGCGCGATGTCCGGCACTGGTAGGGCCGCGCGATACGCCGCGTGTATCGTGCAGGCGGTCCAACGGTATTGGCGGCCCGAGGGCCCGCACCGCGATGCTGGGCGGATGAAGCCGATTTCCCTTGTTTCCTTTGCGGGCCAGGTTGGACTGGTGACCGGCGCGGCCGGTGGCCTGGGCCTGGCCTATAGCCGCCTGCTGGCCGAGCGCGGCGCCCACGTTGTGATGCACGACATCGGTGCGGGCCTGGATGGCACCGGCAGCGACCCGCAGCGCATCGGCCAGTGCGTGCAGGCGCTGCAGGCGCAAGGCCTGGCCGTGGAAGCGGCCAGCGGTGCGATCGACCAGCGTGAGAGCTGCCATGCGCTGGTGCGCGACATCCTGCAGCGCCATGGCCGCCTGGACTTCCTGATCCACAACGCCGGCTGGGTGGCCTACCAGGGCGTGGAAAGCATCGACGATGCCGCGCTGGAGCAGATGCTGTGCGTGGCCGCCAAGACACCGCTGTGGCTGGCACAGGCCGCATGGCCTGCCATGCGCGAGGCCGGTGGCGGCCGCATCGTGATCACCACTTCCGACCGCGCGCTGTACCCGCAGTACGCGCAGCGCGGGCTGTCGGCCTATGCCATGGCCAAGCTGGCCGCGCAGGGGCTGGTGAACGTGCTGGCGCTGGAGGGGGCCGAGCACGGCATCGTGGTCAACGCGGTTTCGCCGGTGGCCAAGACGCGCATGTGGGGCATCGAAGGCGAACCCGACGAACTGCATCCTGCCGCCGTCGCCACCGGTGTCGCGTTCCTGGCGTCCACGCGCTGCCGGCAGGGCGGCTGGATCCTGCGCGCCAGCAATGGCCAGTTCCATGCGCTGCGGCTGCAGGAAGCCGAGCATGTCGCGTATCCGCACGATCTGCGCGCGGTGCAGGCCGACAGCATCGAGTCGGTGGCCCTGCAGTGGCCGGCGATCGCACGGCCCAGTGTCGACGCGCGCGGCTGAGCGCGTACCCTAGGCGGGTCTCTTGAATCGGCCCAGCCATGATCGACCTGCGTCTGCTCCGCCAGTTCGTGGCGGTGGCCGAGGAACTGCATTTCCACCGGGCCGCTGCCCGCCTGCACATGTCGCAGCCACCGCTGACGGCCGCCGTGCGACGCCTGGAAGAAGAGCTCGGCGCCGAGCTGATCGTGCGCGGCAATCGCACGCTGGGGCTGACCACGGCCGGCAGGACGCTGCTGGTTGAAGCGCGGGCGACCCTGCTGCAGGCCGACCAGGCGGTGCAACGCACGCGCGAAGCGGCGGCCGGGCAGATCGGCAGCCTGCGCGTGGGCTACGTGGGCAGCGCCCTGTATGGGCGCCTGCCCAGCTTGATCCGGCGCTTCCGCCAGGCCTTCCCGCAGGTGCGCTTGCACCTGCAGGAAGCGACCTCGCGGCAGCAGCAGCATGGGTTGCGCGAATGCAACGTGGATGTCGGCGTGCTGATTCCGCCGATCATCTCGGCCGAGCTGCGCCTGCAGCCGTTCGACGTCGACTGCTTGGCCATTGCCTTGCCGCGCGGGCATCGCCTGGTCGCGCAACCGGCACTGAGCGTGGCCGCGTTGGCCGACGAAGCGTTCGTGTCCTGGCCCTCGGCCGAAGGCGTTGGCTTCCACGCGCAGGTGCTGGGCCTGTGCACGGCCGCGGGCTTCACCCCGCGAGTGGTACAGGAGGCACATGGCATGCACGCGGTGCTGTCGCTGGTGGCGGTGGAAGCGGGCGTGGCCATCGTGCCGGCCAGCATGGCCGGCTTCCGTCCTGATGAAATCGTCTATCGGGTGATCGAAGGACGCGCGGCGCGTTTCGAACTGCAGCTGTGCACGCGCCCGGAACTGCCCGCACCGGTGTTGCAGCAGTTCCTGGACATGGCGGATGCGGAACATCTGGCGTGATCGACTCGATGCGCGTGGGGACGGTGTCGCGCGCGGCCCGAATCCGCGCGTGTGATTGCCTTCAGCCACGGCGGCCGGCAAGCGCGAAGCGCTGATTCTGCAGGGTCACGACATCGCCTGAGCAGCCGCTGGAAAAACCCCCGCTGTTGCAGCGGCACTTTCCTACATACAGTCAGCGCCGGGCAGGCAAGTCTGTGCGTGCCGGTTCCGTGGGATCGGTTGGGATTGGCGTCCCACAATCAACTCTGGCGCAGCACCGGCGCACGTCACGGACGGCGTGCCTGGCTGCTGCGAAGCACTGTCTGTGGTGGGCGATGTGTGGGGATCATGACGGTCCGCCGGTCAGTCCAGAGTTGTCCGGTACGCCAACCCGCATCGCCCGCCGCCCGTCCGCACCTCGTCGCGGACGTGTCGGTTGCGCCTGCTCGGGGGCAGTGCGCAGCGCGCCTGGGGAGTGGCGGCGGGCGGTGCATCTACGGCACTAGGGCAGCAGCTCGCGTGCCATGCGGAAGATGTCACTGACGGCATACAGGCCATCGTGTCGTGCCAGATGGGCGTTGTCCGGCCCGTGTTCAACGCCGCTGGCCAGCAGGCGGAACTGGTGGGCCGGGTCGGGTTGCTGCTGCAGACCGTACAAGGCGTGGCGGTCCACGTAGTCGCGGCCGTCGTTCAGGCGTTCACCGCGGGCGACGACGCCCTGCAGCTGTTCCCATGCCAGCGGCGTGTCCTGTGCAATGTCGTAGAACTCCACGATGGGCGCATCGCCGTTGATCTTCAGCACGTAGAAGGCGTGGTGGTGTCCGGCCACCTGCATGCCCACGACATCGCCAGCGCGCCAGGCGGTGTTCGCCTTCGGCACCGACGGGCGCCGTGCCGGCATCAACGGCGCGCTGCGCAGCAACGCTTCAATCTCAGCGCTGCGACGGTGGAAGGTGTCGTTCAAGGCCACCGCCGCATTCAGGGCCGCGATGGCCGTGATCGCATCGCCGGTCAGCCGCGTATCGGCGAAGCCCTGCCGGTGCAGGCACACGGCCAGTGCCAGCGCAGTCGTGTGCACGTACAGCGGCGCAACCTCGGCAGGGGCGGCGTGCAGGATGCAGTTCCAGCGCAGCAGCACGGTGTCGATCACCTCGGCGCCGATCTGCGCCTGCGCGCGCTCAGCCGCCTGCGGCCCCAGCCGTGCCCAGTGCGCGCAGCGCTTTACGTCGCTGTCGATCGCTTCGACCAGGTTGGCCGCGGCAAGAAGCTTCAGTACGTCCGGGTGTTTGATCGCCATGCGCCTAAGTGTGATTGCTACGGCCGCACAGTCTATCGAGCGCGGAACGGTTGGCGCT
The DNA here is from genome assembly GCF_003086875.1 of Stenotrophomonas sp. ZAC14D2_NAIMI4_6. NCBI lineage: Bacteria > Pseudomonadati > Pseudomonadota > Gammaproteobacteria > Lysobacterales > Lysobacteraceae > Stenotrophomonas > Stenotrophomonas sp. ZAC14D2_NAIMI4_6. The sequence goes on from NZ_CP025996.1 coordinate 1,071,358, forward strand.
GTCATCGTCGCGTCGCCAGGAACTCACGCGGCCTATGCCGCAATGGGTCTAGGGTTGATCGTCCCCGTCCCCCACGGAGACCTGCCATGTGGCTGCTTGATCATCTCTGGCCCAGCCGCCGACCGCTGCCGACGCCGATGGCGGTTGATCCGCCCTTGCCGCCCCGTCGGCCCTGGCTCAAGCGTCCCGCACGGGCAGGGCGCAGTGGCATGGCGCCATGGCAGAAGATCGGCCCGCCAGCGCGCCGAAGCCGTCACTGAGCGTCGGTGTCGGAGGTCCGGTCGGCCGGATGGTTCACGCCATCGTTTGTCGGAATCAACCCCAACGCGAAGGGATCGATGCCCTCCAGGCAGGCCACGTTGTAGCCGAACTGGTCCGGGTTGGAACGGCGCCGGTGGTGGGTGTAGATGCCACACAGGCCACAGAAGTAGTGCTCGGCCACGTGGGTGTTGAACTGGTACAGGCGCAGGTGGGCGTGCCCGCGCAGCACCTGCAGGCCCTGCCGGGTCACGCTGGCCACGATGGCGCCGCGGCGCCGGCACATGGAGCAGTCGCAGCGGCGTGGATCGACGATGCCCTCGGGCAGGTCCAGCTGCAGCTCGACCGTGCCGCAATGGCAGGTGGCGCGGTGCTGCGCCTGCACCGGAACCCCGGCGACCGATGTGATGCCCATGCATGCTCCCTGCACTGTGGTCAGGCCGCCAGTATGCGCTTGCTGAACGCGTTGTAGATGCCAGGGTCAGGTCGCTTGTGGCTAACTAGGCCGCCCCCGCAAGCGACAGGATGCCCGTGAGAGCCGCAGGACGTTGGATGACAGGATGTGCCATGGCGCTGCTGGCGCTGTGGGTGGCCGGCCTGCTGGCCTACCAGTTGCCCGGGCCGGGCTGGCTGTCGGCGGCCGTGGCCGTGCTGTGGCTGGCGCTGGCCGGCTTCACCGCCTGGCGGGTGGCACGGGGCCGCAGCCCGCGCCGCTGGACAGCCGCGGTGACCGCCTGCCTGGGTCTGGCCGGGCTGGGCTGGCTGCTGCTGACCCCGCGCCAGGACCGCGACTGGGCCGATGATGTGGCCCAGCGCCTGCACGTGGCCTCCTTCGACGGCCGCCATGTGGTGCTGGACAACGTGCGCGACTTCACCTGGCGCAGCGAAACCGACTACGACGCGCGCTGGGTGCAGCGCCGCTACGATCTGGACCAGCTGCGTTCGGCCGATCTGGTGCTGTCGTACTGGATGGGCCCGGCCATCGCCCACACGCTGGTCTCGTTCGGCTTCGACGATGGGCGCTACCTGGTGTTTTCGCTGGAAATCCGCAAGGAACGCGGCGAGGCATTTTCGGCCATCGGCGGTTTCTTCCGCCGCTTCGAAATGACCCTGGTGGCGTCGGAGGAAACCGACATCCTGCGCACCCGCACCAATGCGCGCGGCGAGGATGTGTACCTGTACCGGCTGCACGGCATGGACCGCGCACAGCTGAAAACCCTGTTTGCCGCCTATCTGGACGAGGCGCGCAAGCTGGATGAGAAGCCCGCCTTCTACAACACCCTGACCAGCAACTGCACCACCATCGTGTTCGACCTGGCGCGGCATATCGCACCGGGTCTGCCGCTGGACTACCGCCTGTTGTTGTCGGGCTACCTGGCCGAATACGCGCAGCAGGTAGGCGCGTTGACCCCGGGCGTGCCCTTCAACGAACTGCACGCGAAGGGACGCATCACCCAGCGTGCGCTGCAGATGGCGCCGGGGCAGGACTTTTCCCGCGTGATCCGCCAGGGCGTGCCGGGAACCGGCCAGGACGAACAGCCATGAGCCTGCGCGCGTTGATGGGCGCGGGCCGCCTGCTGCCGGCCGTGCTGGCCACCTTCCTGCTGCTGGGCAGCAGTGGCTGCGCGATGGTGACGGTGAAGCAGGTCGCGTCCAGCGACTCGCTGGTGAACAAGCGCTCGGATGTACTGAACACTGGCAAGCTGAGCCCGGCTTCCCGCGAAACGCTGAGTGCGGCCGGTCTGGATGAAGCGCAGTGCGAAAAGGACTTCCTGGTCTGCCGCAGCACCTTGCTGATGACCGACGATCTGAACGTCGAGCAGCGGCTGTCCACCTTGTCCGAGCTGTGGGTGAAGGCGGCGCTGGCGCTGACCCCGAAGAAGCACGTGCAGGGCGAACCGCCGATGAGCGATGCCGCGCTGGATGCCTGGCTGGAAGCGGCGCGCTACGGCTATGCCTATCTGTTCCACAGCGGTCGCTCGCCGTCGGATCGCGCGTTCGAGGATCGCCAGACCCAGGTGCGCGATTACTACAACTACGCCGCCGAGAAAGCGGCAGTGGTGCTGTTCACCCGTGCGCGCGCGGCGGCGCTGGCCGGCGAGGACTACACCCAGCCGCTGTCGGCCGGCAGTTGGACGCTGGCCTCGAACTACGGGCAGTTGCAGTTGAAGAGCATTCCCGCGCAGCTGGTGCCGGCCGGCTCGGTCAGCTTCGTCGGCCTGCGCAGCACCTACCGCCGTGATGGCTTCGGTGCCGAACTGGTGATGGTGATGGACCCGCCGAAGCTGGTGGCGCCGGTGATCGCCGGCGACGGTCCGCAGGTGCAGGGCAGCGACAGCGGCGCTGGAGCATCGATGCCCCGCCGTGGGCGCGATGCCGACGTGCCGGTGTTCAGTGAAATGTCGGCGATCAACGTGACCGCGCTGCTGCGCTTCCAGGGTGAAACGCTGGACGATGTGATGCGCACGCGGCGGGTGGAGCTGGATGCCTATTCGCCGGAAGCCACCGAACGCATCACCCTGCACGGCGAAAGCGTGCCGCTGGCCGGCAACTTCACCGCTGCCTATGGCCTGTGGCTGGCGCAGAGCGGCTTTGCTACGCAGTCGCTGCGCACGCTGTTCGGCCTGAGCGAAGGCATCGGCGAACCGCACATCTACCTGATGCAGCCGTGGGACCCGAACCGCCGCATCATCTTCATGCTGCACGGCCTGGCCAGCAGCCCGGAAGCCTGGGTGAACCTGGCCAACGAGATCATGGGCGACCCCGAGCTGCGCAGCCAGTTCCAGGTGTGGCAGGTCTACTACCCGACCAATGCACCGATCGCACTGAACCGCTACGAGATCGCCACCGCATTCAACCAGACGTTGAAGCATTTCGACCCGCAGGGCAGCGCGCCGGCGTCGAAGGACATGGTCTACATCGGCCACAGCATGGGCGGCGTGCTGGCGCGGCTGCTGGTCAGCGATTCCGGTGAAGTGCTGTGGGACGACCTGCTGGCCAGCTATGAACTGAAGGGCGAACGCCTCAAGCGCGTGCAGGCCAAGCTGGGCCCGCTGCTGCACTTCAAGGCGCAGCCCAATGTCGAGCGCGCGATCTTCATTGCCGCCCCCCACCAAGGTACCGATATTGCCGGCAACAAGCTGGGGCGGCTGATCGGCCGGCTGGTGCGGCTGCCGCTGACCATCCTGGGCAAGTTCGAAGACGTGTTCCTGGCCCTCGCGCAGGCCGAGCAGCAGGTTGATGGCACCGCCAAACCGAAGATTCCCAACAGCATCGACAACCTGAAGGCCAGCGACCCGTTCGTGAAGGCCGCCGCGCACCTGCCGATCGAGGCGGGGCTGAAGTACCACTCGATCATTGCCCAGCGCAAACCGGAACTGCCGTTGCAGCAGTCCGATGATGGCCTGGTGCCGTACTGGAGCGCGCACCTGCCGGGCGCGCTGTCGGAAAAGGTGATCATTTCCGGCCACAGCGTGCAGGAAACACCGCAGGCGGTGCTGGAAGTGCGGCGCATCCTGCACCAGGACATCGATGACGTGGGGGTTGTTGCCAAGCCGTGAGGCCTTGGGGTCGGAGCCGTTTTCTGCGAAAACGGATCCGACCCCGGGGTCAGATCCCTTTCCCGCGGAAAGGGCTCTGACCCCACAGAACCATCACACCCGCCGCGCAACCGCGGTAGCGAACATGGCCAGGCCGACGGTGATCGCCAGGCACAGCACATAGCCGGTGTGCGGCGCGCTTTCCACGAACAGGGCGAACAAGGCGCCGGACACGGCCAGCGCCGTGGCCACGCACAGTGCTTCGCTCAACTGCAGCGCCGAACTGTTGCGGCCCTGTTCCTGCGGCGCTGACAGCGACAGGGTGAGCACCGACAGGCTGGCGTAGATCAGGCCCATGCCGAAACCGGTCAGGGCCCAGCCTGCCAGCGCCAGCAGCAGCGGCACCGCGTTGAACAGCACCGCCAGGGTGGCGGCGATGCCCACGCTCATCAGTACCGTGCCCACCCGCAGCAGGCGCTGGCGCGACCAGCCGCGCTGCTGGTGGCCCTGCAGCCACGAACCGGCGAACCAGCCCAGCGCACCCAGGCTGAGCACCGCACCGGCCCAACTGGGCGAGAGCCCGCGCTCGCGTTGCAGCAGCAGCGGCAGGTACGCCTCGCAGGCGAAGAAGGCCGATGCGGCGACGCCGCGCAGCGCGATCACGCTGGGCAGGCCGCGGCGCAGTGCCAGGGTGCCGTTGGGCAACAGCCTGCGCGCACACCACAGCAATGCGATCAACGCCACGATCATGCAGGCCGCGGCCACGCCGCCGTGCTGCTGGCCGCCCACGTACAACAACAGGGCGGCCAACGCCGCGCCGCCCGCCCAGCGCACGCGGTCGTCGGGCTCGTCCGCGCCCGCAGGGGCTGAAACGCGCGCCGGACCGGCCAGGGCCGGCCGCAGCATCAGCGCCGCCGGCACCGCCAGCAATGGCACCAGCAGGAATACCCAGCGCCAGCCCAGGTGCTGCACGATCAAGCCACTGATCGCCGGTCCCACCAGTGACGGCACGACCCAGCCGGCGGAAAACGCGGCGAACACTTTCGGCCGCAGCGTTTCGGAATAGTGGCGGCCGACCATCACATACAGCGCCACCGAGATGGCGCCGCTGCCCAGCCCCTGCAGCAGTCGGCCAGCCACCAGCATGCCCATGCGCGTGGCCAGCCCGGCAAGCAGCAGGCCCAGCAGGAAGCTGGCCAGGCCCCACCACAGCGGGCGGGCGGGGCCGTCGCGGTCGGCCCAGCGTCCGGCCACGGTCATGCCGACCACGCTGGTGGCCAGTGTTCCGCCAAAGGCCAGCGCATACAGGCGCAGGCCGTCCAGCGCCTCGGCTACGGTGGGCATGGCCGCTGCCACCGCCAGCGCCTCGAAGGCCAGCAATGCAACCAGTACCACCATGCCCACGGTGGTGGCGCGGTGGGCAGGGGACAGAATGGAATCGGCCACGGGCGCTTGCGCCATGGCAACGGGGGAGTTGGTGTTCATCGGCAAACGATAGCAGTGCGGCGCTTGTGTTCACGCTGCGGAAGCGCCAGCATCGCACCTGAACCAAGGTTGAGGTCAAGCGATGGCGGAATCGGAACTGGCGGTGGGCGAGGTGGCGCGACGCAGCGGCGTGGCGGTGTCGGCGCTGCACTTCTACGAGCGCAAGGGGCTGATCAGCAGCCTGCGCACCGCGGGCAACCAGCGCCGCTACGCGCGTGATGTGCTGCGCCGGCTGGCGGTCATTCGCGTGGCGCAGCGGGTGGGCATGCCGTTGGAGGCAGTGGCGCGCGCGTTCGAGACCCTGCCGCAGGGGCGCGCGCCGACCAAGGCCGATTGGGCACGACTGTCGGCGCGCTGGCAGCAGGAGCTGGAAGAACGCATCCACATGCTGCAGCTGCTGCGCGATGAACTGACCGGCTGCATCGGCTGCGGTTGCCTGTCGTTGAAGCGCTGCCGGCTGGCCAACCCGGACGATGTGTTGGGCCAGCGCGGCGATGGCCCCATGCGCTGGGGCTGATCCGTTGCTGCCAGCGCCTACCAGACGGTGAGCGTCTCGCCGCTCTGGATGCCTTCCACCGCGCGCTGGAAGGCCAGCGCGGCGCGCTGCGCGGTCACCGCTTCAAAGCCCGGGAAGTACGGCCCGTAGGCCTCCATCGATTCCACCAGCACGTTCGGGCTGACCACGTTGATGCGCAGCCCGCGCGGCAGCAGTTCCAGCGCAGCAGCGCGAACGAAGCCTTCCAGCGCCTGGTTCACCGCGGTCGCGTTGGCGCCGTCGCGGATCGGCTGCGCGCTGACAATGCCGCTGGTCAGCGTGATCGAACCGCCTGCAGGCAGGTGATGCTGGGCGGCCAGTGCCAGACGCACCTGGCCCAGCAGCTTGTCCTGCAGGCCGCTGTTGAACTGGGCGGCGGTCATGCTCTGCAGCGGGCCGAAGTGCAGCTTGCCGGCGGTGGAAATCACCGCATCCAGCGGGCCGCTCTGCGCGAACAGCTCGGCCACGCTGCTGTCATCGGTCAGATCCACGCGCAGGCTGCCGCTGTTGCGGCCGGCGGTGATGATCTGGTGCTGCTGGCCCAGGTGGCGGGCGACGGCCTGGCCCAGCGTACCGCTGGCACCGACGAGCAGGATCTTCATGGCGACTCCAAGGCGAAGAGGTGAGGCGGCCAGTCTGCGCCGGGATCCATGGGTTTGGTAAGGTAGAAAAGGTTCGCTGATTGCTAATCAGAGGTTTGCAATGGATCTGTTGCGCTGCATGCAGGCGTTCGTGGCCGTGGCCGACCATGGCAGCTTTTCCGCCGCCGCCGAACACCTGCAGGTCTCGGCGGTGATGGTGGGCAAGTACATCCAGCAGCTGGAGGCGCACCTGGGCAGCGCGCTGCTGCAGCGGAATACCCGCCGCCAACGGCTGACCGACGCCGGCGTTACCTATCTGGCCGCTTGCCGCCAGGTGCAGGAGCAGGTGCTGCAGGCCGAGGCCGACGTGGCGGGCCTGCAGCGGCAGCCGCGTGGCCTGCTGCGCATCAGCGCGCCCACCACCTGGGGCAGCTGCGTGCTGGCGCCCCTGCTGGCTGGTCTGCTGCGCGCACAGCCGGAACTGAACATCGAACTGGACCTGAGCAACCGCCGTGTGGACCTGATCGAAGACGGCTTCGATGCGGCGATCCGGGTTGGCCCGCTGCCGTCACAGGAACTGGTGGCGCGCCCGTTGCCGCCGTATGCGATGAGCCTGTGCGCGGCACCGGCCTATCTGCGCCGTCGCGGCACACCGCGCACGCCGGCCGATCTGGCCGGGCATGACTGCCTGAGCCACCTGGCGTGGCGCGGTGGCCATGGCTGGCAGCTGGCCAACGGCGAACAGGTGGACTGGGAAGCGCGCTTGAGCAGTAATGATGGCCTGGCCTTGCGCGAGGCCGCAGTGGCCGGCGCGGGCCTGGTGTTGCAGCCGACCGCCCTGCTGGCTGCGGAGATCGCCGCGGGGCGGCTGAAGCCGGTGCTGCGCGACTATCTTCCCGAGCCACGGCCGATGCACCTGATCTATCTGCCCGACCGCAGGCCCAGGCCGCGATTGCAGTGCTTCGTGGAGTACGTGATGGAACAGCTGGGGTAGTTCAGGGTCAGGTCAGAGCCCTTTGCTGGCGCAAAGGGATCTGACCCCAGATGGATGATCGGTGGGTGCCGACCGTTGGTCGGCACACCGGGCTCAATCATTGGCGGCAGACAATTCCTGTCCACGTTGCTGTGCGGCGCGCAGCGCCTTGCCGACCAGCCGTTCAAACCCATCGGCCTGGAAGCTTTCGATCGCGGCCTGGGTGGTGCCGTTGGGCGAGGTGACCCGGCGGCGCAGTTCGGCCGGGCTCTCGCCGGCTTCATCCAGCATGCGCGAGGCGCCCAGCAGGGTCTGCACCACCAGCGTGCGCGCGGCGTCGGCTGGCAGGCCCTGGGCAATACCGGCCGTTTCCATCGCTTCTGCAAGCAGGAACACATAGGCCGGGCCGCTGCCGGAGACGGCGGTGACCGAATCCATCAGCGCTTCATCGTCGATCCACACCGTGCGCCCGGCGCTGGCCAGGATCTGGTCGGCCTGGGCCTGCTGCTGCGCGCTGACCGCGGCGGTGGCATACAGGCCGGTCACGCCGGCGCCGAGCAGGGCCGGGGTGTTGGGCATCGCACGCACCACCGGCAGGGCGCCGCCCAGCCAGCGCTGCAGCTGCGTGCTGGTGATGCCGGCGGCGATCGATACGACCAACGGCGGGTGCTGCTGTGCCAGCCCCTGCAGGCTCTGGCAGACCCCGCGCAGTACCTGCGGCTTCACCGCCAGCAGCCACACGCTGCCCTGCGCGGCCGCATCGGCGGCGTTGTCATGGGTCTGCACGCCGAAATCATCGGCCAGCGCCTGCCGCAGTTCAGCGACCGGTTCGGCCACGTGAATGAGCGCAGGTGCCGTGCCCTGGCGGATCAGCCCGGCGATCAGGCTGCGCGCCATGTTGCCGCCGCCGATGAAGGTGATGGATGCCGCTGCCATGGAACAGTTCTCCTTGCGAATCAGGCCGGGCGCGGGCGCGCGCCGAACAGGGCGGTGCCGATGCGCACCAGGGTGGCGCCTTCGGCGATGGCTTCGGCGTAGTCGCCGCTCATGCCCATCGACAGGGTGTCCACGTGCGGGTGGCCGGCGGCCAGTGTCTCGAAAAGTGTGCGCATGCGCACGAAAGCTTCACGGCGCCGCGCGGCCTCGGGCCACGGCGCAGGAATGGCCATCAGCCCGCGCAGGCGCAGCGACGGTTCGGCGGCGATGGCCTGGGCCAGCGCATCCACCTGCTGCGGGCTGCAGCCGTGCTTGCTGCCTTCATCGTCGATGTTGACCTGGATGAGCACGTTCAGCGGCTCGCGCCCGGCCGGCCGATGGCGGGCCAGTGCGGTCACCAGCTTGGCCCGGTCCACGCTTTGTACCCAGTCGAAATGCGCCGCCACGGCCTCGGCCTTGTTCGACTGCAGGTGACCGATCAGGTGCCATTCCAGCCGCAGGTCCTGCAGCGCCTGCATCTTGGCCAGGGCTTCCTGCACGTAGTTCTCGCCGAAGGCCTGCTGGCCCTGCGCGGCCAGCGCGGCCACGGCCTGTGCCGGCTGGGTCTTGGAAACGGCCAGCAGGCGCGGGGGTGGCCGCCCGGCGGCCTCGGCGGCGTTGTGCAGGTTGCTCAGGATTTCGGGCAGGGGAGTGGGCACGTAACGCGTTCCGGTGTGACAGGAGGCTATACTGCCGCCCGGGGAAAGATCCTTCCAGTCGCAGCCGTTATTGGGGAGTAGCCGCTCATGGATATCGCCGAACTGTTGGCGTTTTCCGTAAAGAACAAAGCGTCCGACCTGCACCTGTCCGCAGGCCTGCCGCCGATGATCCGCGTGGACGGCGATGTTCGCCGGATCAACATTCCAGCCCTGGACCACAAGCAGGTCCACGCGCTGGTGTACGACATCATGTCCGACAAGCAGCGCCGCGATTACGAGGAATTCCTCGAAGTGGACTTCTCCTTCGAGATTCCGTCGCTGGCGCGCTTCCGTGTCAATGCCTTCAACCAGAACCGTGGTGCCGGTGCGGTGTTCCGTACCATTCCCTCGGAAGTGCTGACCCTGGAAGACCTGGCCTGCCCGCCGCTGTTCCGCGAAGTGATCCAGCAGCCGCAGGGCCTGATCCTGGTGACCGGGCCGACGGGTTCGGGCAAGTCGACCACGCTGGCGGCGATGATCGACCACATCAACAAGAACGAATACGGCCATATCCTCACCGTCGAGGATCCGATCGAATTCGTGCACACCTCGCAGAAGTGCCTGATCAACCAGCGCGAAGTGCACCGCGATACGCATGGCTTCAACGAAGCACTGCGCTCGGCGCTGCGTGAAGATCCGGACATCATCCTGGTGGGCGAACTTCGCGATCTGGAAACCATCCGCCTGGCGCTGACCGCCGCGGAAACCGGCCACCTGGTGTTCGGCACGCTGCATACCAGTTCGGCGGCCAAGACCATCGACCGTATCATCGACGTGTTCCCGGCCGGCGAAAAGCCGATGGTGCGCTCGATGCTGTCCGAGTCGCTGCGCGCGGTCATTTCGCAGGCGCTGCTGAAGAAAGTGGGCGGTGGCCGTACCGCGGCGTGGGAAATCATGGTCGGCACCCCGGCCATCCGCAACCTGATCCGCGAGGACAAGGTGGCGCAGATGTACTCGGCCATCCAGACCGGCCAGCAGTACGGCATGATGACCCTGGACCAGCATCTGCAGGACCTGGTCAAGCGCAGCCTGATCACCCGCAACCAGGCGCGCGAGTACGCCAAGGACAAGCGTCTGTTCGAGTAAGGACGGCTTCGGCGCGGCGGCCCGCACAGGCGTGGTCGCCGCATTGACGTTCCGCCATCGACCGATCTCTGGCACATGCCCATTGGGAGCCCGCCATGAACAGCACCGCCAGCACCATCGATTTCACTTCGTTCCTCAAGCTGATGGCGCACCAGCGCGCCTCCGACCTGTTCATCACCGCCGGCATGCCGCCGGCGATCAAGGTGAACGGCAAGATCTCGCCCATCACCCAGACACCGCTGACCCCGCAGCAGAGCCGCGACCTGGTGCTGAACGTGATGACCCCGGCGCAGCGCGAGGAGTTCGAAAAGACCCACGAGTGCAACTTCGCCATCGGCCTGGCCGGGGTGGGGCGCTTCCGCGTCAGCTGTTTCTACCAGCGCAACCAGGTGGGCATGGTGCTGCGTCGCATCGAGACGCGCATTCCCACCGTGGAAGAACTGAGCCTGCCGCCGATCATCAAGACGCTGGCGATGACCAAGCGCGGCATCATCCTGTTCGTGGGCGCCACCGGTACCGGTAAATCCACCTCGCTGGCGGCGATGATCGGCTACCGCAACCAGAACTCGACCGGCCACATCATCACCATCGAAGACCCGATCGAATTCGTGCACAAGCACGAAGGCTGCATCATCACCCAGCGTGAAGTGGGCATCGATACCGACAGCTGGGAAGCGGCGCTGAAGAACACCCTGCGCCAGGCGCCGGACGTGATCATGATCGGCGAAGTGCGCACCCGCGAAGGCATGGACCACGCCATCGCCTTCGCCGAAACCGGCCACCTGGTGCTGTGCACCCTGCACGCCAACAACGCCAACCAGGCGATGGACCGCATCATCAACTTCTTCCCGGAAGACCGCCGCAACCAGTTGCTGATGGACCTGTCGCTGAACCTGAAGGGCGTGGTTGCGCAGCAGCTGGTGCCGTCGCCGGACGGTCGCTCGCGCAAGGTCGCCATGGAAATCCTGCTGGGCACGCCGCTGGTGCAGGACTACATCCGCGATGGCGAGATCCACAAGCTGAAGGAACTGATGAAGGAATCGGTCCAGCTGGGCATGAAGACCTTCGACCAGAGCCTGTTCGAGCTGTACCAGGCCGGCGAGATCAGCTACGAGGATGCACTGCGCTACGCCGATTCGCAGAACGAAGTGCGCCTGCGCATCAAGCTGAGCCAGGGCGGCGACGCACGCACGCTGTCGCAGGGCCTTGATGGGGTGGAGATTTCCGAGGTGCGCTGAGCGCCCGGACAATGCCGGGGTGAACGCACCCCGGCGGCGGCTGCAACCTGACGGGGATGCATATGGACATGCCGGCGCAGCGCAACATTGTGCTGATCGATTACGAGAACGTGCAGCCCTGTTCTCTGAAGGGGCTGGTCGCGCCAGGCTTCAAGGTCATCGTGTTCGTGGGCAGTGCGCAGACGAAGATCCACATCGACGTGGCCGAGGCGATCCATGCTCTGGGCAGTCACGGGTGCTACGTGCGCTGCAAGGGGCAGGGACCCAATGCGCTCGACTTTCATATTGCCTTCCACGTCGGTGAACTGCTCAGCAGCGACTCGAAGGCGCGCATCCACATCATTTCCAAGGACACCGGCTACGATCCGCTGATCGCCTATCTGCGCGGGCGACAGTTCGCGGTGTCCCGCAGCGTGTCGATAGAGGCGCTGCCGATGTTCCGCAGTGCGGCCGCGAGCACGCCGGTTGCGGCCAAGCCCCAGGCAAAAACAACGGCCAAGCCGATGAGTGGGCAGGAGTGCCTGAAGTATGTTCATGGGTGGCTGGTCAAGGTGGGCAGCAAGCGCCCTGCGTCGATCAAGTCGTTGGGCAATGCATTGGCTGGGCATGTGCCGCAGGAGCGGATTCCCGGCGTGATTGCCGAGCTTCAGCACAGGAAGTGGATGGTGGTGGCGGGAGGCAAACTTCGTTACCAGCTGGGCAAGTTCAGCGCCTGAGGCGGCTGCAAAGGCGGGGTTTCGCCCGGTTGACCGCGCTTTCGTAGCGTCGAGCTTGCTCGACTGATGGCCCGCGTAGCGCAGGGCAGTCGAGCAAGCTCGACTCTACCGGGGGGTTCTGCGATAGTCGCGCCGTCACCGCGTTCGCGGGACAGGGGGAGCCGGCACCGCGCCGGCGCGACAACAACAGGTTTGCACATGGAATTGCACGACCCGTACCGTGCGCCGGCGGCTGCGCCTGCGCGCCCGCCGGTGCTGCCGGCCACGCCGGCGCCCGCGCCGACGCCGCTGGCCAGCCAGACCGCGTCCACCGCGGCGGTCTACTATTCGCCGCCCACCATGAAGATCGTCGCACTGTCCCTGTCCACCCTGGGCGTGTACCCGATGTACTGGTTCTGGCGGAACTGGCGGGCGATCAAGCGGGAGAGCGGGGGCGAACAATGGCCCTGGGCACGCGCGCTGTTCTCACCCATCTGGGCGTACTTCTGCTTCCGTGAACTGCAGGCCGTGGCCGAGAACCGGCGGCGCATCCTGGCGTTCACCCCGGGCATGCTGACGGTGTTCTACATCCTGCTGTGCCTGGTTGGCCAGGTACGCGGCGGGGTAGGGCTGCTCTCGGTGCTGGCGTTCATGCCGGTGCTGCCGATCAACAGCCTGCTGCGCCGCTACCACCAGGATGAGCGGGTGGACATGCAGCAGATGGACCGTTTCGGTGGTTGGCATGTCCTGCTGTTGATCGTTGGCGGCAGCGTGCTGCTGCTGGCACTGGTGTTCGGGGTGATGCTGGCCGGTCGTCGGTTCTGATACCGATTGATGAATTCCAGTCATGACTGACTGCCATCCAGGCCGTTCAATCCGGCGGCCTGGCAGGCGTATCGTCGTCGTTCCCCCTTTCAGGAACACGACGATGCAGACACGTGAACTCGGCCGCAGCGGATTGAAGGTTTCCACGCTGGGCCTGGGCTGCATGGGCCTGAGCCACAGCTACGGCACGCCGGTGGCGCAGGAGCAGGGCATTGCCCTGCTGCACGCGGCGGTCGAACGCGGCGTGACCTTCTTCGATACCGCCGAAGTCTATGGCCCGTACACCAACGAAGAACTGGTCGGGCAGGCGCTGGCGCCGTACCGCGACCAGCTGGTGATCGCCACCAAGTTCGGCTTCAAGCAGGCGCGCACCGATACCGGCCTGGACAGCCGACCGGAGAACATCCGCGCGGTGGCCGAAGCCAGTCTGAAGCGCCTGCGCACCGATCGCATCGACCTGTTCTACCAGCACCGCGTGGACCCGAACGTGCCGATCGAGGACGTGGCCGGTACCGTGGGCGAGCTGATTGCCGAAGGCAAGGTGCTGCACTTCGGCCTGTCCGAAGCCAGCGCGGCCACCGTGCGCCGTGCGCATGCGGTGCAGCCGGTGACGGCGGTGCAGAGCGAGTACTCGCTGTGGTGGCGTGAGCCCGAGCGCGAACTACTGCCCACGCTGCAGGAACTGGGCATCGGCTTCGTGCCGTTCAGCCCGCTCGGCCGTGGTTTCCTGACCGGTGCGATCACCGCCGACACCACCTTCGCCGAGAACGACTTCCGCAACACGGTGCCGCGTTTCGAGGTGGAAGCGCGCCGTGCGAACCAGGCCCTGGTGGACCGCATCAGCACCCTGACCGCGGCCCGTGGGGCAACGCCGGCCCAGGTGGCGCTGGCCTGGTTGCTGGCGCAGGCACCGTGGATCGTGCCGATTCCCGGCACCACCAAGGTGCACCGCCTGGAAGAGAACCTGGCCGCTGCGGACCTGCAGTTGTCGCCGCAGGAACTGCAGCACATCGCCCAGGTGTTGGACGAAGTGGCAATCGTCGGCGAGCGTTACAACGCGCAGCGCGCGGCGCAGGCCAAGGGCTGACCTGATCTGCGGTGGATGCGGAGCGGTGCTGGTGGGTGCGGACAGTTGGTCCGCACTCCTTGGCCGTTCACCCCATCGGCCCGCGCAGCGCGTCCAGCACGGTGCGCATGGCCACGCTGACGTGGCGGCGTGACGGGTAGTAGGCGTAATAGCCGTCGAAGGTGGGGCACCAGTCATCCAGCGTCGACTGCAGGCGCCCGTCGTCCAGCATGGCCTGCACCTGGTCTTCGGGCAGCCAGGCCAGGCCGCTGCCGGCCAGCGCGGCGGTGCGCGTCATGCCCATGGTGTTGAAGGTCCATTGTCCGGACACCCGCACGCTGAGCTCGCCGCCGTCGCGGCCGAAATCCCAGGGCATCAGCCCGCCATGGGTGGGCAGGCGCAGGGTGATGCAGTTGTGCGCGGCCAGATCGTGGGGGTGCACCGGCGCCACGTGCTGGCGGAAGTACGCCGGTGCGCCGACCACGCGCATGCGCAGCGGTGGGCTGATCGGCACCGCCACCATGTCGCGGGCCAGGCGTTCGCCCAGCCGGATGCCGATGTCGTAGCGCTCGGCGACGATGTCGGCCAGGCCGTAATCGGTGGTCAGTTCGACGTTCAGGTCCGGGTGCTGCTGCAGCAGCGGCGCCAGCCGTGGCCAGGCCAGGTATTCGGCGGCGTGGCCGGTGGCGTTGATGCGGATGGTGCCCGCCGGGCGCTCGCGGTACTGGGCCAGGGCGGCCAGTTCATCTTCGATTTCCGCCAGCCGTGGGGCCAGCGACTGCAGCAGGCGCGCGCCGGCTTCGGTGGTGGACACGCTGCGGGTGGTGCGGGTCAGCAGGCGCACGCCCAACCGTTCTTCCAGCCCGCGCATGGCATGGCTCAGTGCCGACTGGGACACGCCCAGCTGCGCGGCAGCGCGGGTGAAGCTGCCCTCGCGGGCGACGTGGACGAAGGCCTGCAGGTCATTGAGGTTTTCACGGGGCATGAGGGGATGATACGGCCGGGCTGCGCCCGGCACCTGCCGAATCAACGTCAACGTCAACAGCAACGTCAAAAGCTGGCTATCCGTGGGGTGGCGGGGTGGGTCCGGTTGAGGGGGACGCTGCAAGTACGTCCCTGTAAGCTCGGTCGCCGCATCCATGCGGCTCACGCCCCCTCAACCGGACCCACCCCGCCTTCGACAGGTTCCCGCGATCTGTCGGGCCTGGCGGGGTCGGATCCCGTTGCTGTGCAACGGGCTCCGACCCCTTGGTAGTGGGGTTGTCGAATTGTGATGGTGTGGTTCGTCTAATGAATGACGTTCAACAGGAGCTGCACATGAGTACTGACACCCCGCCGAAAGGCCCGGCCTCGTATTTCCCTTCCATCGAGAAAACCTACGGGCAGCCGGTGGCGCACTGGCTGGGACTGCTGGCCAAGCAGCCGGGCCTGAAGCACATGGAACTGGTCAGCTACCTGAAGGCCGAGCACGGCCTGGGCCACGGCCACGCCAACGCCCTGGTCGCCCACCATCTCAAAGCCGCGCGCTGACCCCCGCTCGGGAGCGAAGCGACCCGCTTCTGATTTTTCTTTTTTCTTCTCACGTGGCTGGACGGCGTCCGCGGCATGGATGCCGCGGCCAAGCCCCCATGGGTGAGGGCGCTTTGCTTGCGAAGCACTGCTTCGCAAGCGCCCGAACGCACAGCCGCCAGCGGCTGGGCTGGACCCCGGAGGGGGGGGTACGGCGTGTCCCGCGGTCCCACCCCGCCCGGCCAAGCCGACGAACCACCGCAATGCCGACCAGCCACGAGGGGCTGCGCCGTTCGCCGGCCACCCAACTGAATCGATTTCATCTGCAACTGTCATCGGGATCGTGTCTAATACGCGTCCCCACTGCTGCACCCCACACCCATGTCCCTGCATTCCCATGGCCCCGCGCCGTGCGACGACGCTGACGGCCACCTGGTCACCGCCGGTCCGCTGACCCCGCCGCCCGACAGCGCCGGCACCCCGGCCGACGACAAAGCACTTCGCCATTCCGTCGCCGAAGACGTGCAGGGCATGGTGCTGGCCATGCTGGTGGCGTCGCTGGGCCTGGCCATCTTCGCCAAGGGCGGGCTGATGATCGGCGGCATGGCCGGGGCAGCCTTCCTGCTGCACTACGCCATGGGCTGGAACTTCGGCCTGGTGTTCGTGCTGGTGAACCTGCCGTTCTACTGGGTGGCCGTGCGCCGCATGGGCTGGGAATTCACCTTGAAGACCTTCGCCGCGGTCACCGCCTGTGGCGTGCTGACCGACATCCTGCCGCGCTGGGCCGATTTCTCGCACATGGCACCGCTGTATTCGGCGCTGGTGGGCGGCGCGCTGTCCGGTCTGGGCATCCTGTTCTTCATCCGCCACCGGGCCAGCCTGGGCGGCATCGGCATCCTGGCGGTATACCTGCAGCGCACCCGCGGCTGGAGTGCCGGCAAGGTGCAGATGTCCTTCGACGCCTGCCTGATGGTGGCCGCGTTCTTCGTGCTGTCGCCGTCGAAGGTGATGTATTCGGCCATCGGCGCGGTGGTGCTCAGCCTGGTGCTGATGTTCAACCACCGCCCCGGCCGTTACATGGGAGTGTGACCGCACATACTGCGTTCGCCGGGTATGGCCCGGCGGATCTGCATCAGCGGCCGGCCGCCTGCAGCCACGGCGGGGCCAGCTTCACCAGCCGCGCATGCACCGGGCAATCCTCGGCGTGCGCACCGGGCAGGTAGCCCAGGCTCATCAGGAATTCGCCGGTGATCTCGCCGCCGGTGAAGCGGAACGTCTTCTTGAACAGCTTCACCCAGTCGGCCTTGCTGCGCGGGTGGTGCGCATCCAGCCACGCGGCGAAGCTGCCATGTTGCGCGCGCAGCTGCTGGATCACCTGGGCGTTGTGGATCGCGGCCTGCACCTTCAGCCGGTTGCGGATGATGCCGGTGTCCGACAGCAGGCGTTCGATGTCCTGCTCGGCATAGGCCGCCACGCGGTCCACGTCGAAGCCATCGTAGGCGGCACGGAAGCCCTCGCGCTTCTTCAGGATGGTTTCCCAGCTCAGCCCGGCCTGGTTGATTTCCAGCACAAGGCGTTCGAACAGTTCGCGTTCGTCGCGCTGCGGGAAGCCGTATTCATGGGCGTGGTAGTAATCGTGCACCGGATGGCCCGGGGCGATGAGGCAGTATCCGCTCATTTGCTGCGCCTTTTACCGAAGTCGTTGTTGTACTGCAGGGTGGACGCCTGGTCATCCAGCAGGAACTCCGGCCAGCGGCTGTCCCGCAGTTGTAGACGGCCTTCACGCAGCGCCTGGTTGGCGGCCTCTGCGCCGAAGTGGATCTGCCCCACGTCCGTCCATTGTCCCTCGTCCAGGGTGTGCAGGTCGCACTGCGGACCCCATGCCCTTCGGATCTGGCACAGCAGCACGTCCGGCTGCCCGTCGCCGTCCAGGTCGCGCTGCAGGGCGATGCAGCCCTCGTTGCTGGACAGGCACTCGGTGCTGTCCAGGTCATCCAGCACCGCCTGCCACCAACTGTCTGGCGGCGATGTGCTGCCCTTGGCCAAGTGGATGCGCGCCTTCAGCGTGGCCAGGTCGTAGACGCCGGCGTCCGCCAGGCTCTCCATTTGATAGCGGTGCAGCTTCTTGCCGCTCAGTTGCTGGGCAATGATGCTCGAGGCGCGGCGGTCGGCCTGGATGGCGGGGTCCTGCTGCAGCCTGCGCAGCGCTTCCACGCCCTTACGTCCGCTGTGTTCGCGCAGGTAATTGACGTCGCGCACCACCAGTTGCGCGGGGTTGCTGCGCAGCCGCTCGGCCACACTGGTCGCGGCGATGCGCGCCGGGTCCAGTACGGGGGAATTGCCCAGCACCGCCACAGCGACGACCACCCAGCTCATCACCCGGTTCACCGGTTCCACGCCCTGCAGCCAGCGCTGCCCGGGCCGGACCACGGCCAGCGCGTAGCCCAGGGCGTAGCCGGCGGTGATCAGCGCGGCGGCCGTGGCCCAGAAACGATCAATGGTCCAGCCGTACTGGCCGATGCGCAGCGCCAGTGCGTACAACGCCAGTCCGGCGTAGATCGGCAACGTCAGCAGGCTGGCTTCCACCGCACGCCGCAGCAGGCGCGGGTAGGGCAGTTCACTGTCGCTGCGCTGGTACACGGCATTGACCAGGCAGATCAGCAGCAGCGCCAGGGTCAGCAGCTCCTTGGCTGGCGAACGGTGACCTGCGCTGCTCATCAGCCCGGTGAAGGGCAGCGATACCACGAACAGCACGGCGATGAAGGCCAGCAATGGCAGCAACGCGCGGCAGATCGCGAACAGCACCTGGCGGGTGATCTGGATGGCGCGGTGCTGGGTGCGCCCGATCAGCACACCGAACCCGGCCAGGGTGCCGGTGGCCAGTGCCACGAAAGCGCGCTCGGCGAACAGTTGCTCGAAGAAGGTCACGCCTACCAGCGTGAACAGGGCGGCCCACAACCACAGCAGCATCCAGCCCAGGCCGGTGAACACCGCCGCCTGCAGCAGCACCAGCCCGTTCTGCCAGGCACGCTCGAACAGGGCGGCGTGGTCGGCGCGCCAGGACCCGTGCTGCAGCCGGAACTGCCACCAGGGCAGGGCCACGAAGGTCGCCACCGCCAGGCCCAATGCCAGCGGATCACGCAGCGCGGAAATCCAGATGCCTTCCATGCCGCGCAGGTTCCAGCCCACCCAGCCGGCCAGCGCCACCACCAGCAGCGATGCCAGCGCCGCATGCAGCCACAGCCGGCGGTCCTTCAGGTCGACCAGGGTCAGGCCGAGCGCCGTGGGCACGGTCAGCACCCAGGCATTCCAGCCGTAGCGGCAGGCAATCTCCTGGAAGGGCGTGGTGTCGTTCAGTTCCTGCGCGGCGTACAGCGCCAGACCCTGCAGCAGTGCGATCAGTACGATCATGCTGCGCGTCGGCCACGCCAGTGGTGCGTCCTGTTGCATGGGGTTTCCTCCTTGGATGCGGCCATCCTAGACCATGCCTTCGCGCCCGCGTGCGGCCCCAGCAGGTAGAATGGCCGCCATGCCTGTAACGCCTACTTCCCTTGCCGACCACCTGCTCGTCGCGCTGCCGTCGCTGACCGACGCCACCTTCGCCCGTACCGTCGCCCTGATCTGCCAGCACGACGAGAACGGCGCCATGGGCGTGCTGGTCAACCAGCCGTCGGAGTACACGCTGGGCGAGGTGCTGGCGCAGATGGACATCGCCACCGGCGATGGCGAGCTGCAGGCGCGCATGGTGCTCAACGGTGGGCCGGTACACCCTGAACGCGGCTTCGTCATTCATGACGATGCCCGCGCGTGGGATTCCAGCCTGGCAGTGGGCAATGGTCTGTTCCTGACCACCTCGCGCGACATCCTGGAAGCCATGGCCCGCGGCGAAGGCCCGGCCAATGCGCTGGTCACCCTGGGCTGCGCCGGCTGGGGGGCAGGGCAGCTGGAAAGCGAACTGGCCGAGAACAGCTGGCTGACCGTGCCGGCCGATGCCGAAGTGGTGTTCCAGCTGCCGCTGGAACAGCGCTGGCAGGGCGCCGCGGCGCGTATCGGCGTGGACCTGTTCCGCCTGACCGACTACAGCGGCCATGTCTGAGCCGGCCGTGATCCGCCGCGATGGCACCGTGCTCGGCTTCGATGTCGGCTCGCGGCGGATTGGCGTGGCCATCGGCAGCGCGTTCGCCGCGCATGCCCGCGCGGTGGCCGTGGTGGATGTGCACGGCAACGGCCCCGACTGGGCCGCCGTGGAGCGCCTGATCAAGGAATGGAAGCCCGACGGCCTGGTGGTGGGCGATCCGCTTACCCTGGATGGCCAGGACCAACCCAACCGCAAGCGCGCGCAGGGCTTCGCCCGCCAGCTGCGGGAACGTTTCAAGCTGCCGGTGGTGATGATCGACGAGCGTTCCAGCTCGGTCGAAGCCGCCCGCCGTTTCGCCGTCGAGCGCGCCGAAGGGCGCAAGCGCCGCCGTGATGCAGCCGCGCTGGACGCCGTGGCTGCGGCGGTGATCATCGACCGCTGGCTGTCGTCCCCCGACGACGCCATCCCCATTCCCTGACTGCACGACGCCTGCCATGACCGCCCAGCAACTCGATGCCTCCGGCCGCCTGCGCCACCTGTTGACCCTTGAAGGCCTTCCCCGCGAAACCCTGGTGCAGCTGCTCGACCGCGCGGGCCAGATCCGCGATGCGGCCGTTGGCCGGGTTGGCAACAAGCGCCAGGTGCTGGCCGGTTCGGCGGTGTGCACGCTGTTCTTCGAACCGTCCACCCGCACCCGCAGTTCGTTCCAGCTGGCGGCCCAGCGCCTGGGCGCCGACGTGCTGAATTTCGATGCCTCCACGTCTTCCACGCGCAAGGGCGAGACCGCCTGCGACACGTTGAAGAACCTGGAAGCGATGGGCGTGCGCGGCTTCGTGGTGCGCCACCCCGACGATGGCGCGGTGGCGGCACTGGCCGCCGCGGCCGGCGAGGGCACCGCACTGGTGAACGCCGGCGATGGCCGCAGCTCGCACCCGACCCAGGGCCTGCTGGACATGCTGACCCTGCGCCAGGCCAAGGGCCCGGACTTCTCGAAGCTGAAGGTGGTGATCGTCGGCGACGTGAAGCACTCGCGCGTGGCCCGTACCGACCTGCATGCGTTGCGCACGCTGGGCGTGGGCGAGATCCGCGTGTGCGGCCCGCAGTCGCTGCTGCCGGACGATGAAACCCTGAAGGGCTGCGTGGTCGGCGACGACTTCGACGCCATGCTGGAAGGTGCCGATGCGCTGATGATGCTGCGCCTGCAGCGCGAGCGCATGGAAGAAGGCCTGGTGCCGTCGCTGGAGCAGTATCACGCCCAGTACGGCCTGACCGCCGCACGCCTGGCCCGCGCCGGCAAGGACGCCGCCGTGCTGCACCCGGGCCCGATCAACCGCGGCGTGGAAGTGACCGACGAAGTGGCCGACGGCCCGCAGTCGTGGGTGCTGCGCCAGGTCGCCAACGGCGTGGCCGTACGCATGGCCGTGCTGGAAACCCTGCTGGGTTGACAGCTGTATTGGTGGGTGCCGACCGTTGGTCGGCACACACCCCGCCCAGGTAGGTGCCAACCTTGGTTGGCACACCCAGCGCTCTGGTAGGTGCCAACCTTGGTTGGCACTATTCGTCAGTGCCAGTGGATCCCAGACAACCACTTGGCGATTCCAGCTCCCATTCGCACCACGCGTGTCGATATTGCCCGACCTGTACCGCCAACCCAGCTCTGATCGGGTTACCCATCAGATACATCGCATGCCGGTACAGCGATTCATCTGATCGAATCGCGTGATCGTGATAGCCGCCCTGCCAAAAGCGCCCGATTCGCCCTGAGGATCGATTCACCTGCTGTGCCGTGCGCGACTTGAAACGCTTCATCACCGTTTCAAGTGTTCCTGCGCGCAGTTCGACCAGCCAATGAATGTGGTCGGGCATGACTACGTAGGCAATGGAACGGGTGAAGCCTTCCTGGTCGAGGCGCTGGAATTCGCGGATCGCCAGTTCTGCAGCAGCGTCGCCGGCAAGCAACGGAGCGCGGCCATGCACAACGGTGGTGAGGATGTAGCTGAGGCCGATGCTGGAGTGACGGCCGAGCAGAAGTCGAGGGCTGTTCATGGAAGCAAGCATGGGCGGGCCTGCCTGCGGTGAACATCGGGGAATGACTGGGCCTTGGGTAAGCGTGTGCCAACCAAGGTTGGCACCTACCAGAGCGGTGCGTGTGCCAACCAAGGTTGGCACCTACCGGAGCGGTGCGGGTGCCAACCAAGGTTGGCACCTACCGGAGCGGTGCGGGTGCCAACCAAGGTTGGCACCTACCGGAGCGGTGTGGGTGCCAACCAAGGTTGGCACCTACCAGGGCGGTGCGTGTGCCAACCAAGGTTGGCACCTACCGGTGCGTCAGCGCTTCTGCGCGAACAGCCAGGCCCACATGGCGGGGTCGGCGTAGGTGGCGTCCCAGGCGTTGTGGTTGCCGTCGGGGTACTCGGTGTAGCGCACGTCGCGCGCGCCGGCGGCCTGGAAGGCGGCGTGCAGTCTGCGGTCGTCGGCCGGGGGCACGACGTCGTCCAGCGCGCCGTGGAAAATCCAGATCGGGGTGCGCTGCAGGCGCTGGGCGATGGCTGTGTAGGGATCGGCTTCGTGTGCGACCTGTTCGACGAACAGGGTCGGGCGCACCGCGCGCGGGGCCAGCACGGCGCCGCACACCGGCACGATGGCGGCGAAGCGCTGCGGGTCGTCCAGGGCGATGTTCCAGCTGCCGTAGCCGCCCATCGACATGCCGGTGAGGTATTGGCGCGCGGGATCGGCGCCGAACTCGGCCACGGTCGCATCCAGTGCGGCGATGGCGACGCGGTTGTTGTGGCCGCTCCATTCCTGGTCTCCCGGCACCTGCGGGAACACGGCCAACGCCGGGAAATCCGCCGCATGGCGGCGCAGATGCGGGCCCAGCCCGGCGTGGGTCGGCTTCACCCCGTCGCCGCCGCGTTCGCCCGAGCCGTGCAGGAACAGCACCACCGGCAGCGGACCGGCGGCGCGTGCGCTGACGGCAGGAATGAACACCTGGTAGTAGGCGGTCTGCCCGTCGACCTTCACCGCGCGTGATTCAAAATGCCCGCGCGCGCTGTCCGGCGTGCTGGCGCAGGCGCCCAGCATCAGTACGGCCAGCAGCGGCAGCCAGCGCAGGAACGGACGAGCCATGACGTTTCCCCAAGGTTTGGAAGCGTTTTCATGGTAATCGGCCGCCCGGCGCCGGGCATCGTGCAGCGCATCACTGCGGGCGCGGCGCGCTGGCGATGATGGCCAGTTGTTCCTGCGCTTCGGCATTGCCGGCCGTGGCCGCGGCCTGTACCTGCGCCAGGTCGGGGTGCATCACCACCAGCAACGGGTTTTCGCACACCGGGCAGTCGTACTCGGTGGCGTCTTCGTCCAGTTCCATCACCATCGCGCGCGAGCTGCCTTTCCACTCGCATGCTGCGCAGGTGTGCATCTGTTCGCGCCAGCCGGGCTGGAAGTAGTTGTCGATCGTGGTGGCCATGCAGGCGTCCCGGATGTAATGCGGCTGGGGTAATGCAGCTGGGGTCAGAGCCCTGCTGCGCAGGGATCTGACCCCGCGTGCGGGTCAGTGCAGCAGGATGAGGGTGGCCAGGCCGAGGAAACTGAAGAAACCCATCACGTCGGTCACCGCGGTCACCACCACGGTGCCGGCCACGGCCGGGTCGACGTTCATGCGCTTGAGCAGCAGCGGCAGCAGCACCCCGGCCAGTGCGGCGGCCAGGAAGTTGATGATCAGCGCCAGGGTGATCACCAGCGACAGCAGCAGGCTGTGGAACCACAGGAAGGCGATGACGCCGACCAGCAGGCCGATCAGGGTGCCGTTGATCAACGCGACGCGCGCTTCCTTCCACAGCAGGATGCGGGCGTTGCTCTGGCCGACCTGGCCCAGGGCGATGCCGCGCACCATCAGGGTCAGCACCTGCACGGCGGCATTGCCGCCCACGCCGGCCACGATCGGCATCAGCACGGCCAGCGCCACGACCTTCTGCAGGGTCAGTTCGAACTGGCCGATCACGCTGGCAGCCAGGAAGGCCGTGCACAGGTTGATGCCCAGCCAGACCACGCGGCCGCGCACGGCACGCTTGATGGGCGAGAACAGATCCTCTTCCTCATCCAGACCGGCGGCGCCCAGCGCCTGGTGCTCGGCCTGCGAACGGATGATGTCCACCACGTCATCGATGGTGATGCGGCCGAGCAGGATGTTGTTGTCGTCCACCACCGGCGCGGAGACCCAGTCATGGTCGGAGAACTGCCGCGCCACTTCCTGGTCGCTTTCGCCAACATCGATGGCCGGCTGTTCGTCATCGATCAGGCGGTTGATGGGGGTGGTGTCTTCGTGGGTGACCAGCGCGGCCAGCGAGACGCGGCCCAGGTACTGGTGGCGGCGGCTGACCACGAACAGATGGTCGGTGTGGTCGGGCAGTTCGCCGCGCAGGCGCAGGTAGCGCAGCACCACGTCCACGTTGACGTCGGCGCGCACGGTCACCACGTCCGGGTTCATCAGGCGGCCGGCGCTGTCTTCGGGGTAGGACAGCACCTGTTCCAGGCGCTCGCGGTTCTCGCGGTCCATCGACTTGAGCACTTCGTCGATGACCGTATCGGGCAGATCCTCGACCAGGTCGGCCAGATCGTCGATGTCCAGGTCTTCGACCGCGGCGATGATTTCGTCCGGGTCCATGTCCGCGAGCAGGCTCTCGCGCACTTCCTCACCGACGTGGACCAGCACCTCGCCGTCGTCTTCCGGGTCGACCAGGCCCCACACCACTTCGCGCTTGCCCGGCGGCAGCGATTCCAGCAGGTTGCCGATCTCGGCCGGCGCCAGGGTGTTGACCAGGCGGCGCACCGGCCCCAGCCGGCCGCTGTCCAGCGCATCGGACAACAGGCGCAGTTGGCGCGCAGTCTTGTCGTGGCGTACAGCTTCGGCCATCGCAGCTCCCGCGGGAAGAGAAAAGCCGCGATCCCGGCAAGGATGCGGCAACAGGGGTGTTCAGCGCGTCATTATCGCAAGCCGATGTTGCAACGCCTACCCCGATCACGGAGACGGGGTCAGAGCCCTTTCCCGTGGGAAAGGGATCTGACCCCCACGGTGCTCAGACCGCGTCGGCCACCAGGGCCAGCCAGCGTTCGATGCCGCGGCGATCGCGTGCGGCCAGTAGCTTTGGTGCGCGTGCGCGCAGGGTGGCCAGGTCGCTTTCGCGGATCGCGCGGCGGACTTCCAACAGGGTGCCGGGGTGCAGGCTGAACTCGGTCAGGCCCAGTGCCAGCAGCAGCGGCGTCATGCGTGCGTCGCCGGCGATCTCGCCGCACACTGCCACCGGAATGCGATGGCGTGCGCCGGTGTCGATCACCAGCTGCAGCAGGCGTACCACCGCCGGATGCAGCGGCGAGTACAACTCGCCCAGCGCTTCATTGTTGCGGTCGGCGGCCAGCAGGTACTGGACCAGATCGTTGGTGCCGATCGACAGGAAATCCACCAGGTCGATGAAGCTTTCCAGCGCCAGCGCGGCGGCCGGCACTTCGATCATCGCCCCCAACGGCACATGGTCGGCCACCGCATGGCCTTCGGCGCGCAGTTGTTCGGCCAGCTTCAGCAGGCGCCGGCGCACCGCCAGCAGTTCCTCGCGGGTGCTGACCATGGGCACCAGCACGCGCAGCTTGCCGTAGGCCGAGGCGCGCAGGATCGCGCGCAGCTGGGTGTCGGATACCTTCGGCCGGGCCAGCGACAGGCGCACGCCACGCAGGCCCAGCGCTGGGTTCTCTTCGTTGCTGAGGGTCAGGCCGGTACGGTCGGCCTTGTCCGCGCCCAGGTCCAGGGTGCGGATGGTGACCGGACGCCCGCTCATGCCGAGGGCGGCATCGCGGTAGGTCTGGAACTGCTCTTCTTCGTCGGGCAGTTCGTTGCGCTGCAGGAACAGGAATTCGGTGCGGTACAGGCCCAGCCCCTGCGCGCCCAGCGCGTGTGCCTGGGTCACGTCCTCCAGCGATTCGGCATTGGCCAGCAGGGCGATATCGACCTGGTCACGGGTGCGGCTGGGCTTGCTGCGCAGGCGGCCGAGTTCGCGCTGCTCGCGCGCGTGTTCCTTCAGCCGTACGCGGTAATCGCGCAGGTTGTCGGCCTGCGGATTCACGGTGATGCTGCCGTCGGCGCCGTCGATGATCAGCACATCGCCGTCGGCCACCCGGCCCAGCACCTGCGGCACGTTCACGATCAGCGGCAGGTGCAGGCTGCGGGCCAGGATCGCGCTGTGCGACAGCGCGCTGCCGGCGGCGGTGACAATGCCGACCACGCCCTGGGCCTGCAGCTGGGCAAGTTCGGACGGTGCGATGTTGTCGCAGACCAGGATTTCCCCGGCCAGGCCTTTCACCACCGGCGCGCGGTCGGGTTGCAGGAAGGCGTGGATGCGGCCGATCACATGGTCCAGGTCGTCCATGCGGCTCTTCAGATAGGCATCGTCCATGCCATCGAAGACCTTGGCCAGGCGGTCGCGCTGCAGGCGCAGTGCGTAGCCGGCGCTGTAGGGACCGCTGCGGATCAGGTCGTCCAGCCCGAACAGCAGCTCCGGGTCATCCAGCAGCAAAGCATGCAGGTCCAGGAATTCGCCCACTTCCTGGTTCAGCGCACCGTGCAGGCGCTGGCGCAGGTCGTGCATCTCGGTGCGCGCCGCTTCCACGGCGCGGTGCAGGCGGGCCAGCTCGGCCGGTACCTGCTGCGGGGCCACGCGCTGTTCGGCGATTTCCAGCGCATGTGGCAGGCGCACGCGCGCGCGGCCCAGCGCGGTACCGCGTGCGGCGCCGTGGCCGGACAACAGCTGCACCGGCCGTTGGCCGGAAGGCAGTTGTCCGGCACGTGCGCGCGGCACGCTCAGCTGTCCTCGTCGAAGCGGCGCTCGAACAGGTCAACCACCGCGTCCATGGCAGCCGCCTCGTCTTCGCCGGTGATGCGGATGGTGACCGGCGTGCCCTGGCCGGCGGCCAGCAGCATGACGCCCATGATGCTCTTGGCGTTGATCTCACGGCCCTTGGCGGCCATGGTCACGTTGCAGCGGAAGGGCGCCAGGGTCTGCACCAGCTTGGCGGTGGCCCGGGCATGCAGGCCCAGGCGGTTGCTGACTGTGAGTTCTCGTTCAAGCATCGTCGACTATCGCTCCATTGCGGGTGCCCGCCGCCGCAGTGGCGGGCAGTTGATCCAGTGCCTGTTCCGGATAATTCATCACCCGCAGCAACATCGGCAGGCTCAGCGCCGACACCCGGCGGACCGGGGTTCCCAGCCGGGCCAGCTGCCCGGCAAGGTTGGCTGGGCTGGCGCCGTACAGGTCGGTCAGGATCAGCACGCCTTCGCCACCATCGACCCGGCGCAAGGCAGCCGAGGCGAGCGGGAGAAGGGCATCCAGGTCTGCGTCGAACGGTACTTCGAAAGCTTCGGTTTTCAGCGGCAATTGCCGCAGGAGCCGGGTCGCCACGTCAAGCAGGGCGGTCCCGACCCCGGGGTGTGTTACGAGGAGAATGCCACAGGTCATTACTGCACGTTAACAGGTCAGGGTGAACGGGCGATAGCAGCAGGAGAGGGGCACTGTGTCCCGTATTCAGTGTTGCCGGGGTCGGATCCCTTTTCCACGGGGAAAGGGCTCTGACCCCATCGTGTCGACCAAGGTCGACACCTACCAACAGCGCAGGACGTGTCGACCAAGGTCGACACCTACCAACAGCGCAGGACGTGTCGACCCAGGTCGACACCTACCAACAGCGTAGGACGTGTCGACCAAGGTCGACACCTACCAACAGCGCAGGGGCCCGCCCTCGTCAATCCTGTTCGCGGTGATAAGTCGCCACGTCGTCCCAGCCCATTTCGCGGGCGTGCCGGGCCATGCGCTCGGCCAGGAACACCGAGCGGTGCTTGCCGCCGGTGCAGCCGAAGGCCACGGTCACGTAGCTGCGCGTGCCATCGCCCAGCTTCGGCAGCCAGGTGTCCAGGAAATCCATCAGCTGGGTCAGGTAGCGCTGCACGTCCGGCTGCGCTTCCAGGTAATCACGTACGCCCGGTTCGCGGCCGCTCAGGGCGCGCAGGTCCGGGTCCCAGTGCGGGTTGGGCAGCACGCGCGCATCGAACACGAAGTCGGCCTCGGCCGGCACGCCGCGCTTGTAGGCGAACGATTCGAACAGCAGCGACAGGCGCGTGGCATGGCCCAGCGCGAATTCGGTGATGATGCGGCGGCGCAGCTGGTGCACGTTCAGGGCGCTGGTATCGACCACGGCATCGGCCTCGCGGCGCAGCGGCGCCACCAGTTCGCGTTCGCGGGCGATCGCTTCCGGCAGCGACAGGCCCAGCTGGCTCAGCGGATGGCGCCGGCGCGTGTCGGCGTAGCGCTTGAGCATGGTTTCATCGCTGGCCTCGAAGAACAGCACCTTCACCTGCACGCCCGCGTCGGTGGCCTGCTGGCGCCAATCGGACAGCTGGCTCAGGTCGCTCTGCCCGCGCACGTCGATGCCGACCGCCAGCCGCCGCGGCGCTGCGCCGTCGTGGTTGTCCAGCACGCTGCGTACGAAATCCGGCAGCAGCCGGATCGGCAGGTTGTCCGAACAGTAGTAGTCCTGGTCTTCGAAGGTCTTCAGGGCGACGGATTTACCCGAGCCGGACAGGCCGCTGACGATGATCAGGGTCGGGGCGGTGGGGGAGGCGGTGCTCATGGACAGGCTCTTTGCAGTGGGCTCAGGGTGTTCGCCGTTCCAGCAGGTTGCTGTGGCGGGCGATGAACATCGCCGCCGGGTCGATACCCTTGGTACGTAGAATGTGCAGCCGGGTGGCCGCCTCGGTCAGCACCGACAGATTGCGGCCGGGCATCACCGGCAGGGTGATCAGCGGCACGTCCAGGTCCAGCACATGGCGGGTACCGGAATCGCCGGTCAGGCGTTCGTAGCCATGCGGGGTGGGCTCGGTCATCGGCTTGGTCAGGTGCACGATCAGGCGAAGGTACTTGTTCTTCTTTACCGCCGTATCACCGAACATCTCGCGCACGTTCAGCACGCCCAGGCCGCGCACTTCCAGCAGGTCCTGCAGCAGCTCGGGGCAGGTGCCATCGAGCACGTCGGGGGCGATCTGGGTGAACTCGGGGGCATCGTCGGCCACCAGGCGGTGGCCACGGCTGAGCAGTTCCAGCGCCAGTTCACTCTTGCCCGACCCGGCCTCGCCGGTGATCAGCACGCCGATCGAATAGATTTCCATGAACACGCCGTGCAGGATCACCCGCGGTGCCAGCGTGCGTGCCAGGTGGTAGGACAGGTGGTTCAGCAGTTCATGGCCGCGCTTGGGCGACACCCACAGCGGGGTGCCGGATTCATCGGCGGCCGCGCGCAGGTCTTCCGGGCAGGGCTGGTTGCGGGTGATGACCAGCGCCAGCGGGTGCGAATGCATGATCTTTTCGATCGTTTCCCAGCGCTGCCGCGGTTCCAGCGCGTCCAGCCAAGACAGTTCCTCGGTGCCCAGGATCTGCACCTTGTTCGGGTAGATCGCATTGAGGTAACCGGCCAGCGAGGGGCGCCGGGACACCGTGTTGCCGGCTTCCAGTTCGCGCTTTTCACCGGACTGGCCGGCAACCCAGCGCAGTGCCAGCCGCTCGCGCTGCTGTTCGAACAGTTCACGTGCGGTGATGCTGGTATTCATGCGGCGCTCGCCGAAGGGGGAAGGTCCAGGGCCAGGCGCAGGCTGCGCGCGTCGCCGGCCTCACGCAGGGCCTGGCGGATGGCCGGCGAAGAGAACAGTTCGGCCAGCTCGGACAGCAGCATCAGGTGCTGGTGGGTGTAGTGGGCGGGCACGGCCATGGCGAACACCAGGTCCACCGGGGCGTCGCCGCCGAAATCGATGGGGGTGGCCAGCCGCAGCAGGGCGCCGCGGGGCCGGTCCAGCGCGGGCGCGCGCCCGTGCGGAATGGCGATGCCCTCGCCGATGCAGGTACTGCCCAGCGCTTCGCGCTGGCACAGGTTCTGGTAGATCTGCTCGGCATTGGCCTGGCGGCAGGCCAGCAGGCCGGCGGCGGTCTGCAGGACGCTGTCGCGGTCGGTGGCCGTGCAGAGTTGGGTCTGCACGGCCGCCAGAAGGTCAGTCAGGGGCATGTCTGCGGGGAACGGTGGCGATCAGCCGCCATTGTCGCCCACCGGCAGCGGTGCGTGCTGCTGTTTTTTCTCCTTGTGCTTGATCACCAGGCGGTCAAGCTTGTCCGCCAGCAGATCGATCGCGGCGTACATGGTCTGGCCGTTGGCCTCGGCATGCAGGGTCTGGCCGGGAATATTGAGGCTGGCGTCGACGTGGTGTTCGGTCTTCTGCAGCTTGAGGGTTACCCGCGCTTCGCAGTGCTGGTCGAAGTGCTTGCCGATCCGGGCCAGCTTGTCCTCCACATAGGACTGCAGGGCCGGGGTGACTTCGACATCTTTGCCAAACGTTTCGATGCGCATCGGGTTTCTCCTGTGTTCGGATGTGCCAATGAACCTCTCCGCCGGGCGCGGCGGCGCGTCAAGCGATTCTGACCCTTTCGTGCGAGGCGGAGATGTTCATGGCCTCACGATACTTCGCAACGGTGCGGCGCGCTACCGGGATTCCCGACGTTTTCAACAGGTCAGCCAGCTTGGCGTCAGAAAGCGGCTTGCGCGGGTTCTCGTCATCGATCAGGCGCCGGATCATGGCCTGGATGGCGGTGCTGGACGCTTCGCCACCGCCGTCGGTGTCGATGCCGGAGGCAAAGAAGGCACGCAGCGGCAGGGTGCCGCGCGGCGTGCGCACGTGCTTGCGGGCGATGGCACGCGAGACGGTGGATTCGTGCAGGCCGAGTTCGCCGGCGATCTCGCGCAGGGTCAGCGGCCGCAGGGCCTGTTCGCCGAATTCAAGGAAGCCGGCCTGCTGCTGGATCAGGCAGCGCACCACGCGCAGCAGGGTTTCGCCGCGGGCCTGCAGGCCCTTCAACAACCAGCGCGCTTCCTGCAGTTGGCTGCGCAGATAGCCGGCATCGGCATCGCCGCAGCGACGGATCATCTGTTCGTAGCCGCGGTGGATCATCACCTTGGGTCCGGCATGGGCGGCCAGCGCCGCGCGCCACGCACCGCCCTGCCGCCACACCACCACATCGGGCACCACGTAGGTGTCCTGCGAAAGCGGGGCGATCTGCGTGCCGGGGCGGGGGTCGAGCGAGCGCAGCAGGGCCACGGCGGTCTCGACCTCGGCCAGCGGTTGTTTCAGTTCCTGCGCGATGCCGGCCACGCCGCTGCGCGGCAGCCGTTCCAGCGGGCCGGCGGCAATCTGCCGGGCCAGCGCCTGGCCGGGCGTGTCGGCCGGCAGCACCGCAAGCTGCAGCTGCAGGCATTCGCCCAGCGAACGTGCGGCCACGCCCACCGGATCGAAGCGCTGGATCTGGTGCAGCACGGTGAGGATTTCGTCTTCGCCGGCATGGATGGCCGGCAACAGGGTTTCGGCGATGGTGGCCAGCGGTTCGCGCAGGTAGCCATCGTCTTCCAGTGCATCGATCAGGGCCGCGCCGATGCTGCGATCGCGCAGCGACAGGTGCGAAAGATGCAGTTGCCACAACAGGTGGTCGGCCAGCGTTTCGGTTTCGGCCACGCGCTCGGCGGCGCTGCCGGTGTCGTCATCGTCGTCGAAGCTGCCGCTGCTGCCGGCGCTGCTCCAGTCCAGTTCCGCCGGCGCCCAGTCGTCGCCGCCGTTCTCGCTGGCATCGGCGGTAGGCGGCGCGTCGTTGTCGGCGCCGCCGTCCTGTTCGCTGCCTGCGGCCGCATCATCGCCTTCGGCCCAGTCCAGCAACGGGTTGCTTTCCACCGCCTGGGCGATTTCCAGCTCCAGCTCGGTGCTGGACATCTGCAGCAGCTTGATCGCCTGCTGCAGCTGCGGTGTCAGCACCAGGTGCTGTCCCAACGATGTCTGCAGCCGAGTCTTCATGCCTGTGCCGAACGGAGGGGAGTGGGCCCGGCGGCCGCCTTACAGCTTGAAGGAATCTCCAAGGTAGACGCGACGCACGTCTGCGTTGTCCAGGATCGCCTCGGGCGAACCCTGGGCCAGCACGGTGCCCTCTGCGAGGATATACGCGCGGTCGCAGATTCCCAAGGTTTCGCGCACATTGTGGTCGGTGATGAGTACGCCGATGCCACGCTGCTTCAGGTGGGTGACGATGCGCTGGATTTCGCCCACCGAGATCGGGTCGACGCCGGCGAACGGTTCATCCAGCAGGATCAGGCGCGGCTTGGCGGCCAGCGCGCGGGCGATCTCGCAGCGGCGGCGCTCGCCGCCGGACAGGCTGGCGCCCAGCTGTTCGGACACATGGCCCAGCTGCAGTTCGTCCAGCAGGCTGTTCAGTTCGCGCTCGCGGCCGGCCGAATCCAGATCGTCGCGCAGCTCCAGCACCAGGCGCAGGTTGTCGGCCACGGTCAGCTTGCGGAACACCGACGGTTCCTGCGGCAGGTAGCCCACGCCCTGCTTGGCACGGGTATACATGGGGTCGTCGGTGATGTCCTGGCCGTCCAGCACGATGCTGCCGGCATCGGCCGCGACCAGGCCCACGATCATGTAGAAGCAGGTGGTCTTGCCGGCGCCGTTGGGGCCGAGCAGGCCCACCACTTCACCGGCGTCCAGGGTCAGGCCGAAATCCTTGACCACTTCGCGCTGCTTGTAGCGCTTGCGCAGGCCCTTGGCGACGAGCATTACTTCTTGCCCCCGGCCGGCGCAGCCGGCGTCTTGTTCTTGGGCGGAATGACCGTGCGCACGCGGCTGCCGTCGCCGCCGGAATTCATCTCGCCGCTCTTCATGTTGTAGACCATGCGCTGTCCGGCATTGGTGCCGCGCGCGCTGGTGACCTTGTAGTTGCCGGTCAAAGTGACGGTATCGCTCTTGACGTCGTAGTCGATGTTGTCGGCCACCGCATCGACCCAGGTGCCGTCATCCAGCTGCTGCTTCATCTTGGCCTGCTTGCCGGTGAACACGGCGCGGACCGCTTCGCCGTCCTTCATGTAGATCTCGGCCTGGGCCGAGCGCAGGTCCAGGGTGCCCTGGGTGATCACCACGCCCTGCGACAGGGTGGTCTTGCCGTCGCCGGTGAGCGAACCGGACTGCGCACCGGCGTCGATGTGCATGTCTTCGTTGCGGTCGCTGGATTTGGCGAAGGCGGCGCTGGGGACAAGAAGACCAAGCGCGAGCACGGCTGCAAAGGGAATCTTCATCGGGGTCCGTTCTACCGGTGGGAGGCGCCCGCGGGTAAGCGGGCGGCCGGGTGGGTGCTGCTGGCGCTGCGCCTGTCGGGAAGACGTCGCGGGCCGGCGGCGGAATCAGCGCTTGGGCGTGTAGCGGCCCTTGGACTGGCTGAGGAAATGATACGTGTTGTTCTTCGAATCCACTTCAAAGCCCACGCCGGACTGTTCCATGCCCGGTCGGGTCATGGTGACCAGCGCGTCGGTGCGCGCACGGTTCTCTTTCGGGAACACGTCCAGGTGGTCGGTGCGGAAGGTGGTGGGCACCACGCCGGGGGCGACCGGGCTGTCGCCGGCCACGTTGCCGCGCAGCTTCATCTCATCGCCCTTGGCGCTGAGCCAGCCGGTCTCGGCGCGCAGCGTCCAGTGCCGGCCCTCGGCATCGGGCATTTCAAACAGCGGCGTGGCGATGTTGATGGTCTGGTCGCCGCGCTGGCGTTCCAGCAGGGGCGCGCGCAGGGTGGTCGATTCCTTGCCCTGGTCGTCCAGGGCCACGATCTGGAAATCGTGCAGGATGTAATCCACGCCAGCGTCCTGGCCTTCGCTCACCGGGCCCTTGTCGCGGTTGCGCAGGGCGGCCCAGCTGCTCAGCAGCGCCGCCAGCAGCAGGCCGACGCCAAGCACGGTACGCCAGTTCACGCGTGCGATATTCATGCGCCGAACCTTGCCAGCACGGCGTCCACATGGCCCTGCGCGGCCAGAAGCACATCGCACAGCTCGCGCGCGGCACCACGGCCGCCCTCGCTGCGGGTCTGCCAGTGGGCGCGTTCGGCGATCCAGGGGTGCGCGTTGGCCGGGGCCACGGCCAGGCCGACCGCGCCGATCGGGGCCAGGTCGGGCAGGTCGTCGCCCATGAAGGCCACCTGGTCCAGGCCGATGCCATGCTGGGCGCACAAGGCCTGCACGCTGGCCAGCTTGTCGCCCACGGCGATCTGGGTGTCGATGCCCAGATCGGCGCCGCGCTTGAGCGCGGACTGGCTGTTGCGCGCGGTGATGAGCACGGGGTGGATACCGTGCTGCTGCAGCAGTTTCAGGCCCAGACCATCCTGCACGAAGTACGCCTTGCTCTCGTTGCCGTCCTTGTCGTAGTACAGCCGACCGTCGGTGAGGGTACCGTCCACGTCGAAGCAGGCCAGGCGGATGCGGGCCGCGGTGGCAAGCAGATGGGCGGGGAAGGCGGGCAGGGGGGACCAGGGCATCAGGGTGTCGGACTCGGTGTTGGTATCTGAATGGGGTCTACGGACTATTGGTTAAACCACCCGGGCCCGCAACAGGTCATGAATGTTCAGCGCGCCGACGGCCCGGCCCTGCTCATCGACCACGATCAGGCCGTTGATCTTGTGGGTTTCCATCAGGCGCGCCGCTTCCACGGCCAGCTGGTCGGCGCCGATGGTGCGCGGGCTGCGGGTCATGATGTCGGCGATGCGGGCGGTGCGCACGTCCAGCGCGCTGTCCAGTGCGCGGCGCAGGTCGCCGTCGGTGAACAGGCCGATCAGCACGCCCTGGGCATCGACCACGGCGGTCATCCCCAGCCGCTTGCGACTCATCTCCATCAGGGCTTCGCTCAGGCTGGCGCCGGCGTCCACCTTGGGCAGGTCCTCGCCGCTGTGCATCACATCGGTGATGTGCAGCAGCAGGCGGCGGCCCAGGCTGCCGGCCGGGTGCGAGCGGGCGAAGTCATCGGCGGTGAAGCCGCGCGCGTCAAGCAGCGCCACGGCCAGCGCATCGCCCATCACCAGCGAGGCGGTGGTGCTGGAGGTGGGGGCCAGGGCCAGCGGGCAGGCTTCGGCCGGCACGCTTACGTCCAGGTGGATGTCGGCGGCGCTGGCCAGGCTGGACTGGGCGCGGCCGGTCATGGCGATCAGGGTGTTGCCCTGGCGCTTGAGTACCGGCAGCAGCATCAGGATCTCGTCCGATTCGCCTGAATAGGACAGGGCCAGCACCACATCGTCCTGGGTGATCATGCCCAGGTCGCCGTGGCCGGCTTCACCCGGGTGCACGTAGAACGCGGGGGTGCCGGTGGAGGCCAGGGTGGCGGCGATCTTGCGGGCGATATGCCCGGATTTGCCCATGCCGGTGGCGACCACGCGCCCGCGGCTGCCCAGGATGGTCTGGCAGGCCTGCTGGAAGGCCTCGCCCAGGCGCCCGGCCACGGCCTGCAGGGCCTGCTGTTCGATCTCGAACACGCGCTGGCCACTGGCCACCAGGGCAGCGGGATCGACGGAACGGGAAGGCAGGGGGGACTCGGCCATGCGGACGCCACGCAGCGGAAGTAGAATGAGGGCTCATTTTATTAGGAAAGCCCGTTGGACGCCGACACCATCCGCAACCTGATCGAAACCGGCCTGCCCGGCGCCCGCGCCGACGTGCGTGGCGACGACGGCGTGCACTTCGAAGCGACCGTGGTCAGCGAGGCCTTCGCCGGCAAGATGCCGCTGGCCCGCCACCGGATGGTCTATGCCACCCTGGGCGACCTGATGGGCGGCGCGATCCACGCGCTGGCGCTGAAAACCGTGACCCCGGCCGAAGCCGGCTGAACCGCAGAAGATTCCCTATACATGGCCAAGATCGTTGTGACCGGCGGCGCTGCGCTGCACGGTGAAGTGAGCATCTCCGGCGCCAAGAACGCCGTCCTCCCCATCCTCTGTGCAACCCTGCTGGCCGACGAGCCGGTGGAGATCACCAACGTGCCGCACCTGCACGATGTGGTCACCACGGTGAAGCTGCTGGGCGAGCTGGGCGCCAAGGTCACCATCGACCAGGGCACGCTGTCGCGCGGCAGCGCGATCGTGGTCGACCCGCGTTCGGTGAACCAGCACGTGGCACCGTATGAGCTGGTCAAGACCATGCGCGCCTCGATCCTGGTGCTGGGCCCGCTGCTGGCCCGCTTCGGCGCTGCCGAAGTGTCGCTGCCGGGTGGCTGCGCGATCGGTTCGCGCCCGGTGGACCAGCACATCAAGGGCCTGCAGGCGCTGGGTGCGGACATCGTGGTGGAAAACGGCTTCATCAAGGCCGCCGCCAAGCGCCTGAAGGGCGGCCACTTCACCTTCGACATGGTCAGCGTGACCGGCACCGAGAACGTGCTGATGGCGGCCGTGCTGGCTGAAGGCACCACCATCCTGGACAACGCCGCGATGGAACCGGAAGTGACCGACCTGGCGCACTGCCTGATCGCGCTGGGCGCGAAGATCGAAGGCGTGGGCACCGCCCGCCTGGTGATCGAAGGCGTCGAGCGCCTGACCGGTGGCCGCCATGAAGTGCTGCCCGACCGCATCGAGACGGGCACCTTCCTG
This sequence comes from Stenotrophomonas sp. ZAC14D2_NAIMI4_6, assembly GCF_003086875.1. Lineage (NCBI taxonomy): Bacteria > Pseudomonadati > Pseudomonadota > Gammaproteobacteria > Lysobacterales > Lysobacteraceae > Stenotrophomonas > Stenotrophomonas sp. ZAC14D2_NAIMI4_6. Next base: position 1,107,410 of record NZ_CP025996.1, read on the forward strand.
GTGGCCGCGGCGATGACCGGTGGCAAGGTGACGGTGAACCGTGCGCGCCCCAACACCATGGATGCGGTGCTGTCCAAGCTGGTGGAAGCCGGTGCGAAGATCGAGACCACTGAGGATTCGATCACCCTGGACATGCAGGGCAAGCGGCCGAAGGCAGTGAACCTGACCACCGCGCCGTACCCGGCGTTCCCGACCGACATGCAGGCCCAGTTCATGGCCTTGAACTGCGTGGCCGACGGCGTGGGCGTGATCAATGAAACGATCTTCGAAAACCGTTTCATGCACGTCAACGAACTGCTGCGCCTGGGTGCGGACATCCAGATCGAAGGCCACACCGCCATCGTGCGCGGTGCCGAGCGCCTGAGCGGTGCGCCGGTGATGGCCACCGACCTGCGTGCATCGGCGTCGCTGATCCTGGCCGGCCTGATGGCCGATGGCGATACCACCATCGACCGCATCTACCACCTGGACCGCGGCTACGAAAACATCGAAGAGAAGCTGTCTTCGCTGGGCGCCACCATCCGGCGCGTGACCGCATGATCCTGCGCGGCAGGTTCACCCGCCGCCGCAAGGCGCTGCTGGCCCTGGTGCTGCTGGCGCTGGCGTGGCTGGGCTATGCCTGGTACGCCAACCTGGCCATCACCAAGGGCATCGAGCAGAAGGACATGGACTGGAACGGTGACGGCACGGTGACCCGTGACGAGATCATCCAGTCGTTCTACGCGGTGGCGGTGAATGACAGCCAGGACGGCAACCGGCACTGCCGCACGTTCGTCTGGCGCGGCACCGGTGAGCAGATCCGCGTGGACTGCCGCACCGAGTTCAAGCCGGCCGCGGCCGAGGAAAAGAAATAAAGAAAACGCCCGCGCAAGCGGGCGTTTTTCTGTGTGGCGCCAGGGGTCGGATCCCTTTCCATCGGAAAGGGATCCGACCCCGGCGGTCAATTCATCGCCTTGATGGTCAGGTCCAGCGCGTCGCGGCCGCTTTCCTTCTGCAGCATGCGCGCCGGCACCGGGAATTCCGGCACGATCCAGGCGATCAGTTCCTTGTTGCCGTCCACGCGCGAGACCTTGGTGGCCTGGTAGCTCTTGCCGCCCACGGTCACCGCTTCCTTGCCCACGATCTTGTAGGTCATGTTCTTGATGCGGCCTTCGTCCACCATGCGGTAGGTCAGCGGCTTGCCGGCAGCCAGGTCGCGGGCGATGGCCAGGTTGATCAGCAGTGCATCCATGTCGCCGGCCTTCAGCGCGATGGGGCCGGCGCGGTCGGGCTTGATATCGCCGGTCCAGGTGGCCTGGTTGCTGCTCCAGTTGTAGTTGGCCTGCACGTTGCGCTTCTTCACCAGCAGCGCCGAACGGTCCTGGCTGCTGAGCGGACGCAGCTGCCCGCGCACTTCCTCGAACACCGTGCTCTGGCTCAGGTCGGCCAGCTGGTTCTTCACGTTCAGGCTGTAACGCCACTTGTTGGCGCCTTCGCTGGCCAGGGTCATGGTGCCGTTGGCCTGCATGCCCATGTAGCTGGCCAGGTAGTCGGCCTTGAACGGCTGCAGCGCCATGGCCGGCAGGCTGGCGACGGACAGCGCGGCCGCGGCGATCCAGGTCAGGGGGCGGGTCAGGGTCTTCATGCTCACACTCCTTGGTATTCGATCAGGCGCAGGTCCACGCGGTCCTCGCCATCTTCGCGTTGCAGGATGCGCACCGGCGTGGGGACACCGTTGGCGATCCAGAGAATGGTTTCGTTGCTGCCGCCGTTGGTGCGGAACACCCGCAGCGCGTTGTAGGACAGATCGCCGACGGCCACGTTCTCGGTTTCGGCGGCGGCCTGGTAGTCGTGCTGGCGCACCCGGCCCATGTCGACATAGCGGTAATGCATGGTCGCGCCCGGGCGGGCGTCACGCATGATCGCCAGGTTGATCAGCAGGGCACTCTGGTCACCGGCCTGCAGCGGAATGGGCTGGGCGCGGTCTTTCTTCACATCGCCGCTCCACTGCGCGGTGCCGGCCTGCCAGTTGTAGGTGCCCACCGCCTTCTTGCCCAGGAACAGGCCCTTGCGCACCGTGCTCTGGCTGAGCGGTGCATAGGCGCCGGCGCGTTCCTCGAACACGGTGCTCTGTTCGATGTTCAGCCCCAGCACGCTGGCAAAGCCGCGGCGGCCGACCACCTGCATGTCCACCCGCCACTGGTTGCCGCCGGTGTGGGTGACCTGCATGGTGGCATCGCCGGCCTCCTTGCCCTTGTAGAAGGCCTGGTAGGTGGCGCTGAACGGCTGCAGCGGCGGCGGTTCCCAGGCCAGTGCAGGCGGCATGGGCACCGCCGGCGCGGCGGGTACGGCGGCAGGCGCATCCGGGGGCGTGGCCTGTCCCCAGGCCGCACAGGCGAGCACAGCAATCGGCAGCAGCAGGAATTTGCGCAACAACGGCGTGGTCTTCATGGCGGGCAGGAACCGCAGGAGGGGGCAGGATGCCAGCCCCGCAGTCAGCAGGGCGTGTGCACGGGCGTTACCGGTTCAGGTTCCCGGCGGAATCTAGGGCCAGCGGGTTAAACAGGGGGTGACCGTCGAACTGCGGCTGCCCCTGCCGTTCAGCCAGGCGCCCCTGGCACAGCAGCGACAGGGTGGCGATCAGCAGCGGGTGCTCCACTGCCAGCACCCGCGTGGCCAGGGTCTGCGCGTCATCGCCGGCCAGCACCGGCACCCGTGCCTGGGCCAGCACTGCGCCGGCGTCCAGTTCGGGCACCACGAAGTGCACGCTGGCCCCGGCTTCGGCATCGCCCGCTTCCAGCGCGCGGGCATGGGTGTGCAGGCCCTTGTACAGCGGCAGCAGCGAGGGATGGATGTTGACCAGGCGGCCACTGAAGCGCTGTACGAAATCGGCGCCAAGGATGCGCATGTAGCCGGCGCAGACGATCCAGTCCGGTGCGAACCCGGCCAGGGCATCGCCCAGCGCGGCATCGAACGCGGCGCGGTCGCTGAAGTCCTTGGGCGAACGCGCCCAGCGCTGCGCCGGCGCCACGTTCAGCAGTGCGGCCGCGTCGGGCTTGTCCGACAGCACTGCCACCACCTGCGCGTCCAGCCGGCCCGCCGCGATGGCGTCCAGGATGGCCTGCAGGTTGCTGCCCCGGCCCGAGGCGAGTACGGCAATGCGTGCGGTCATGCGACGACGGCGCTACCGGGGGCGACGAACCGTGCAGTCACGTCCGGGCGCAGCAGCACCACCAGGGCGTACACGCCCAGGCCGATGCCGAGCGCACCGCCCAGGCAGGCGGCGCCGGAGGCGACCAGGCAGAGGGTGCGCCGCTGCCGGTCACCCAGTGCGCGCGCGGCCACCAGGCTGAGCACGGCGAACGCGCCGATGACCACCGCGAAACCGGCAAACACCACCGCCAGCAGCAGCGGCGAGGCATTCGGGTCGGTGCTGCGGCTTTCGCTTACGTAGCCGCCCACCGCGCCCAGCAGGAGCAGCAGGCACAGCAGCACCTGCACGCCGCCATAGACGTAGAACAGGATCTTCAGCGTATGCAGGTGGCCATTGATCTGGATGTCGGTCCAGCCACGGGGAGCGTTCAGCGGGGGCGGTACGGCGGCCATGGCGGTCTCAGCGGCGGGTGGGGGCGTTGGCTTCGAAGGCGGCCTTCACCTGCGGCCGCAGCAGCACGATCAGGGTGAACACGCCCAGCACGGTGCCGAACGGGGTGAACAGGCAGGACACGCCGGCCACCACCAGGCACAGCAGATAGCGGCGGCGCTGCTGCAGACAGCGCCCGGCCCAGGCGATGCACGCCGCCAGCGCAAGGCCGCAGGACACGATGCCGCCGCCCATGACGATGAACATCCAGCCCATGAAGCGCTGTTCCTGCAGCGAGGTGGGCTGGCCGTTGGAGTTCATCGGCAGGGTGCCGTTGAGCATCAGCACGCCCATCACGATGTGGAACACGAAGATCAGCGCGAACACTGCCGCCAGCCCCGCCACCACGTAGTGGAAGATCGACAGCAGCCGCAGGTGGTTGCTGTCCTCGGCGGTGAGCACCGGCGCCGCGGGGGCGGGCGCCGGCGGCGGCAGGTCGTTGGCGGTAGGGGGCAATGCGTCCATGCGGGCTCCTTTGTGCCGGATCAGCCGATGCGGACGCGTTCTGCGCCGGCAGCGGGGGTGACCTGGCCGATGGTCCAGTGCTGCAGGCCCTGTGCCTGCACGGCGGCGGACACGGCGGCGACCTGGTCGGGGGCAACGATCAGCACGAAGCCGATGCCGCAGTTGAAGGTGCGCCACATTTCGCTGTCCACCACGGCGCCTTCCTTCTGCAGCCACTGGAACACCGGCGGCAGGGTCCAGGACGAGGCCTGGATATCCAGGCCCAGGCCTTCGGGCACCACGCGGATGATGTTCTCGGTCAGGCCGCCACCGGTGATGTGGGCCATGCCGTGGATCGCCTCGCCGTGCGACTTCAGCAGCGACAGGATCGGCTTCACGTACAGGCGGGTCGGCGCCATCAGCGCATCGACCAGCTTCACCCCGTCTTCCAGCACCAGGTCGGCCGGCTGGCCGGCGCGGTCATAGATGCGGCGCACCAGCGAGTAACCGTTGGAGTGCGGACCGGAGGAGGCGATGCCGATCAGCACGTCGCCGGCGGCCACGCTGGCGCCATCCTTCAGTTCGCTCTTTTCCACGGCGGCCACGGTGAAGCCGGCCAGATCGTATTCGCCCGGGGCATACATATCGGGCATTTCAGCGGTTTCGCCGCCGATCAGCGCGCAGCCGGCCTCGGTGCAGCCGTTGGCAATGCCGCCCACCACCGCCGCAGCGGTGTCGATGTCCAGCTTGCCGGTGGCGAAATAGTCCAGGAAGAACAGCGGTTCGGCGCCCTGCACCAGCACGTCGTTCACGCACATGGCCACCAGGTCGATGCCGATCGTATCGTGGCGGTTCAACTGGTGGGCCAGCTTCAGCTTGGTGCCCACGCCGTCGGTGCCCGACACCAGTACCGGCTCGCGGTACTTGTTGGACAGGTCGAACAGGGCGCCGAAGCCGCCCAGGCCGCCCATCACTTCCGGGCGGAAGCTGCGCTTGACCAGGGGCTTGATCCGCTCGACCAGCTCGTTGCCGGCGTCGATGTCGACACCCGCATCACGGTAGGTGAGGGGGGAAGGGGCGGAAGACGGGGTGTTGGTCACGGGCGTCGGCGCTGGCAGGGGTTGAACGGGCGATTTTAACAGGCCGGATTGGCGCACAGGCCGTATTCGGGCAACAATTCCCCCCGGATACGTCGAGCCAATGGATGTCCTGATGCGCCGCAGCCTGTTTCTCCCCCTGCTTCTGGCCCTGAGCCTGCCGGTGGCCACGATGGCCCAGAGCGGCCTGCGAACCGAAGGCGATGTTGCTACCGCCAGCGGTGCCTATGAAGCCGAAGTCCCGGTCAACAGCCAGGCCGAGGGCGACCGCAATGGCGGCCTGGCCCGTGCCCTGGGCGTGGTGCTGGGCAAGCTGTCCGGCGACCGCAGCGCAATGAGCCGCCCGGGCGTGGCGCAGGCGCTGCGCAACGCCAAGGACTACGTGGCCAGCTACGACTACAAGCAGGACCAGAGCGTGGGTGCCAGCGGTGCCCCCAGCTACCGCACCCTGCTGGTCGCGCGCTTCCGCGAAGACGATGTGGATGCGCTGGTCTCGGCCCTGGGCCTGCCGCTGTGGCCGCAGCCGCGGCCCAAGCCGGTGGTCTGGATGGCCGTGGACGATGGCAGTGGCCCGCGCCTGGTCAGCGTGCAGCAGGCCAACGCCGCCCGCCCGCTGCTGAACCGCGCCATCGAGCGCGGCTACAAGCTGGGCCTGCCCAGCGGTGGCGCGGCCGAACAGGCGCTGGTGGGGGCCATCTGGCGCCAGGACAGTGCCGCGGTGGCCCGCGCTTCGTCGCGCTACGCCCCGCCCATGCAGCTGATCGGCAAGCTGTACCGCGCCAACGGCGGCTGGCAGGCCGACTGGGTGTTCGTGGACAACGGCCGTGAACTGAACAAGTGGACCAGCAAGGACGCCAACGCCATGCGCGCGATGGCCGCCGGTGCCGACGGCGCCGCCGATGCGCTGGTGAAGCGCTACGCCAAGGCGGGCGCGGCCACCGGCCAGGCTGGCAGTTACCGCGTGGTGGTGACCGGCATCAACGGCAGCGATGATTACCTGCGCCTGGCCGCGGGCCTGCGCGAAGTGCCGGTGGTGCGCAATGTCACCCCGCTGCGCGCCACGGCCGACCATCTGGAACTGAACCTGGAAATGACCACCGGCCTGGCCGGCTTCAACCGCATGCTGGGCGACAACGGCGTGCTGGTGCCCTCGGCCACGCTGCCGGCGCTGCCCACCCCGCTGGATGACAGCACCGGTGCGCCGGCGGCACCGCCGGTCAGCAACGAGTACCGCCTGCGATGATCCTGAGCCCGGAGGCGGAAATCGCGCAGTTCCTGCGGCGGCTGAAGTACGTGGCCGTGGCCCTGATGGTGGGCTGGGTGGTGTGGCTGCTGGCCCCCATCCTGACGCCGTTCGTGCTCGCCCTGGCGCTGGCCTGGCTGGGCGACCCGCTGGTGGACCGGCTGGAGGCCCGTGGCCTGTCGCGCAATACCGGCGTGGTGCTGGTGTTCGTGGCGATGGTCCTGCTGATCACCGGGCTGATGCTGGTGCTGGTGCCGATGATCGAGCGGCAGATCACCACCCTGGTGGCGGCCGTGCCGCAGGCGCAGGCGTGGCTGATGCAGAAGGGCATTCCGTGGTTCGAGCAGAAGACCGGCCTGGAAGTGATGCAGTGGATGGACCCGGACCGCCTGATCGAATGGGTGCGCAGCCACTGGCAGCAGGCCGGCGGCTTCGCCACCACGTTCATGGGCTATGTCTCGCGCTCGGGCTTCACCGTGGTGACCTGGGTGGTGAACCTGGCACTGCTGCCGATCCTGGCGTTCTACTTCCTGCGTGACTGGGACAAGCTGGTCGAGCGCGTTGCCTCGGTCATTCCGCGCAACCATATCGGCACCATCAGCAACCTGGCGCGCGAATCCAACGATGTGCTGGGGGCGTTCATCCGCGGCCAGTTCCTGGTGATGGTGGCGCTGGGGGTGATCTACGCCGCCGGCCTGTCGCTGGTCGGGCTGAAGCTGGGCCTGCTGATCGGCCTGGTGGCCGGTCTGATCAGCTTCATTCCCTACCTGGGCGCGACCACCGGCATCGTGATGGCGGTGGTGGCCGCGCTGGTGCAGGCGCAGGGCATAGACCTGAAGCTGCTGCTGCTGGTGGGCGTGGTGTTCACCGTGGGCCAGCTGCTGGAAAGCTACGTGCTGACCCCGCGCATCGTGGGCGACAAGATCGGCCTGCACCCGGTGGCGGTGATCTTCGCGGTGATGGCCGGTGGGCAGCTGTTCGGCTTCCTGGGCATGCTGCTGGCGCTGCCGGTGGCGGCGGTGAGCAACGTGCTGCTGCGCTATGCACACCAGCGTTACCGCCAGAGCGAGCTGTACGCGGGCGAGAAGCCGTCCATCGTGCTTGATGGCGTGGTCGATGCGCCCCATATCATCGTCACCCCTTACGAGAACGGCCCGGACCCCAGGTGATTGGTGTGCCGCAACTTCCGCTGGCCCTGCATTACCCGCGGGACCAGCGTCTGGAAACCTTCATCGGCGCGCCGGATGGCGCGCTGGCGCAGCTGCGTGCGATCGCGCTGGGCGCCAGCCACGATTGGGTGTACCTGGAAGGCGCGGCCGGCACCGGCAAGACCCACCAGGCGCTGGCGATGTGTTCGACCGCCGAACAGGCGGGCCGGCTGCCGACCTACGTGCCGCTGGCCAGCGTGGCGGGCCGGGTGCGGGTGGCACTGGAAGGGCTGGAACAGCGCGAGTTGATCGCTCTGGATGGCCTGGATGCCGTGGCCGGAAACCGCGAGGACGAGGTGGCGCTGTTCGACTTCCACAACCGCGCGCGCGCGGCCGGGGCGACGGTGCTGTACACCGCGCAGTCGGCGCCGGGCGAGCTGGGCCTGTTGCTGCCGGACCTGCGTTCGCGGCTGGGGCAGTGCGTGCGCGTGCTGCTGCAGCCGCTGGACGAAGAAGGCCGCGCGGCGGTGTTGCGCGAGCGTGCGCTGCGGCGTGGGCTGGCCATTGATGAGGCGGCCATCGAGTGGCTGCTGTCGCACACCGGGCGCGAGCTGGGTGGGCTGATTACCCTGCTGGACTGGCTGGACCGGGAATCGCTGGCGGCCAAACGCAGGATCACGGTGCCGTTCCTGCGCCAGGTGCTGGAAGAAGGCCGCCCGCGTTACTGAGGGTGGGGTTTTTTTGTTGCAGGGCTGCTGCCCTGCACCCGCTGAAGATCAAGTGCAACAGCTGGCTTCCTGGGGGGGGCGGGGCGCTGTGGGCTTGCAGGACACGCCGTAAACCCATCCATGGGGGCTCGTAGGCGCCATCCATGGCGCCTGCGGTCCTGCAAGCCCACACCGCCCCACCTCTGACAGCTCCCTGCGGCTGTTGGTAGGTGTCGACCTTGGTCGACACAGATGAGCGAGCGCAGCGAAGCGACCCGCTTCTGCTTTTCTTTTTCTTTTCCGTGGCTGGACGCCCACGGAAACTGTCAGAGGCCGGGCGGGGTGGGTTCGCGGGGGTGTCCGCGGCATGGATGCCGCGGCCAAGCCCCCATGGAAGGGTTTACGGCGTCCCCCGCGAACCCACCCCGCCCGGCCAGGCGCGGCTTTGTAGTCGAGCAAGCTCGACTCTACCGATCAGGCGCCCAGCCACGAGGGGCTCAGCCGTTGGCGGTCAACTCCGCGTCCAGCGCGCGCAGGCGATCGACCGTGCCGACGTCGGTCCAGCGCCCGCGATGGTGCTGTCCTGTCATCAATCCCTGGGCCATGAAATGCTTCTGCAGCGGGACCACCGAGAACTTCGGCGGCACCCGCTCGCTGCCCGCGGCATCGCCGATCACCGCGCGCCAGTCGGCCACGATCGATGGCCGGTACACGCCGATGCCGGCATAGGTCAGGCACGGCCCGGCACGGTCGTGGTGCAGCAGGCCCTGTGCATCCAGCCGGTAGTCGCCCTGCGGGTGCTGCGTGGGGTTGTCCACCAGCACCAGGTGCGCCTGGCCCTGCGGCTCGCGCGGCAGCGTGGCGAAATCGAAGTCGGTCCAGATATCCCCGTTCACCACCAGGAACGGTGCATCACCCAGCTGCGGCAGGGCATTGAGGATGCCGCCACCGGTTTCCAGCGGCGTAGCGCCTTCGTGTACGAAGTGCAGGCGCAGGCCCCATTGGCTGCCATCGCCCAGCGTGGCCGGGAACTGCTCGGCCAGCCAGGCGGTGTTGACCACCACCTCGCGTACGCCCAGCGCCGCCAGGCGTTCCAGGTGCCAGACGATCAGCGGTTTGCCGGCCACCGCCAGCAGCGGCTTGGGCGTGTGCAGGGTGAGCGGACGCATGCGCTCGCCCAGGCCGGCGGCAAAGATCAGGGCCTTCATCTCAGCGCCTTCAGCGGGCCACGCGCAGCGGCGCGGCGTGTTCGGCCAGTGCCGGCTTGATCCGCGTTTCCAGCAACTGCTGCAGCGGCGCCAGTTCGCGGTAGCGCGGCAGCACTTCATCCAGATAGCCGATGAAGCGCGGCACGTCGTCCAGGTAGTGGCCCTTGTTGTCGCGGTAGCGCAGGCGGCTGAAGATGCCCAAGCACTTCAAGTGGCGCTGCACGCCCATCCAGTCGGCGTCGCGCAGGAAGGTGGCGCGGTCGGGCACCGGCAGGCCGGCCGCCTGCGCGCGCTGGTGGTACAGCGCCAGCCAGCCGTCCACGCGCGGCAGCGGCCAGCTCAGGAAGGCATCCTTGAACAGACTGACCGCGTCGTAGGCGATCGGGCCCCGTACCAGATCCTGGAAGTCGAGAATGGCCGGGCCGTCGTCCACCGGCATCAGGTTGCGCGGCATGTAGTCGCGGTGGGTCATCAGCTGTGCCTGGCCCAGCGCGTTGTCCATCAGGCGGCGCTGCACCAGCTGCAGTGCTTCGGCTTCGCCACAGTCCAGGGTGATGCCCAGGTGGCGCTGCAGGAACCATTCTTCGAACAGGCCGGCATCGCGTTGCAGCAGGGCCTCACCGAAGTGGCCGAAATCCTCGGGTACGGCAATGGCCTGCAGGCGCAGCAGCTGGTCAATCGAGCGCTCGAACCAGGCATCGGCATTGCGTTCGTCCAGCACCTTGGCCAGGGTCGGCCCGCCCAGGTCTTCCAGCAGCAGGAAGCCGGCGTCCAGGTCCTGGGCCAGCAGCCCGGGCACGCGCAGGCCGTGGTCGTGCAGCAGCCCGCGCATGCGCAGCCAGGGCTGCGGATCTTCCAGGCCGGGCGGGGCATCCATCACGATGTGGCTGCCGCGCGTGCTGGTGGTGCGCCAGTAGCTGCGCAGGCCGGCATCGACCGAAGCGCGTTCGACCACCGCGTGGGCGTCGTCCAGCTGGGTGCGGGCCCACTGCAGGCGCTGCGCGCTGCGCTGGGGATCGGAAGCAGGTTCGGTCATGCAGGCGGTTCCGGGCGCGCCAGGCGCGCCACGCTCAGGAAAGAGGAGAGGGGGATGTCAGCGGCGTGGGCTGAACAGGCGCATCAGGGCCAGCACGGCCACCGCGCCGACCACGGCACCGAGGAAGCCGGCCGGCTCGCCGGGGCGGTACCAGCCCATGTACTGGCCGAACCACCCGGCCACCAGCGCACCGACAATGCCCAGCACGATGGTCAGCAGGCAGCCCATGCGGTTGTTGCCGGGCATGAAGAAGCGCCCGAGCAGGCCGACGAAGAAGCCGACCAGCAGGATGTACAACCAGCTGCTGCTGCCGAAAAGACCATTCATGCGCGTGGTTTCCGCTGGGGGTGGACGCAGCCTAGCAAGGCCGGGCTGCGTCCGTCACGGTGTGCCCGAATCAGCAGCAGCCGTGGTCGCCGTGGCGGGTGCCACTGTCGGCGGCCACCGGCGAACCGCTGGTCTCGCCGCGCAGGCTGGCAGCGTAGTGTTCGCTGATGACCTTGGACACGCAGGCGGTGACCTTCTTGCCCATCGGAATGTGCAGGAACTCGTTCGGGCCGTGGGCGTTGGAGTGCGGGCCGAGCACGCCGGTGATCATGAACTGCGCGCCCGGGAACTTCTCGCCCAGCATGCCCATGAACGGGATCGAGCCGCCTTCGCCCATGTACATGGCCGGCTTGCCGAAGAACGCCTGGCTGGCATCGTCGATGGCCTGGGTCAGCCACGGCGCCATGGCCGGGGCGTTCCAGCCGGTGGAGGCCTTTTCCAGGTCCAGGGTGACCTGTGCGCCGTTCGGCGGGTCGCGCAGCAGCGCTTCCTTCAGCAGTTCGCCGCAGGTCTTGCCGTCGGCGGTGGGCGGCAGGCGCAGCGACAGCTTCACCGAGGTCTGCGGACGCAGCACGTTGCCGGCCGATTCCAGCGGCGGCATGCCGCCGATGCCGGTGACCGACAGGGCCGGGCGCCAGGTGCGGTTGAGCACCAGCTCGGCCAGGTCGTCGTTCATCGGGCGCAGGCCGTCGACCATCGGGAATTTCTCGAAGATCTCGGTATCGACCACTTCAGCGGCGCGCTTGGCCTGTTCCTGGCGCTCGGCCGGGATCTCCACGTTCATGCCGTCGATCAGGATGCGACCGGTGTCCTGGTCCTCGATGCGCGACAGGATCTGGCGCAGCAGGCGGAAGCTGGACGGGATCACGCCGGAGGCATCGCCGGAATGCACGCCTTCGTTGAGCACCTTCACGGTGAAGTTGCCGCCGGTCAGGCCGCGCAGCGAGGTGGTGCACCACAGCTGGTCGTAGTTGGCGCAGCCCGAATCCAGGCAGACCACCAGCGACGGCTTGCCGATGCGGTCGGCCAGATGGTCGACGTAGGCCGGCAGATCGTAGCTGCCCGATTCTTCGCAGGCTTCGATCAGCACCACGCAACGCGCGTGCGGCAGGCCCTGGGCCTGCAGGGCCAGCACGGCGGCCAGCGAGCCGAAAATGGCGTAGCCGTCATCGGCGCCACCGCGGCCGTACAGCTTGTCGCCGCGCAGCACCGGGGTCCACGGGCCCAGGTCGTCGTCCCAGCCGGTCATTTCCGGCTGCTTGTCCAGGTGACCGTAGAGCAGGATGGTGTCGTCGCCGGTTTCCGCGCCGGTGGCTGGAATTTCCAGGAAAATCAGCGGGGTACGGCCTTCCAGGCGGACCACTTCGACCTTCAGGCCGGGCAGCTGCTGGGCCTTTGCCCAGTTTTCCATCAGGGTGACCGCCTGCTCCATGTAGCCGTTCTGCACCCAATTGGCGTCGAACATCGGCGACTTGTTGGGAATGCGGATGTAGTCGACCAACTGCGGGACGATTTCGCTGTCCCACTTTTCATTGACGAATTGGCCGAGCTTGGCGCTGTCCATCTGAAACTCCGGTTGCATGGCTGATCCGCGCATTCTACGCCTGTGATGGGGGTAGGGTTTTTCCTACACGACGTCGGGTAGTTGGCTGGCTTTTAGAAATCTGTGAAACCGATAGGCTGTGCACATGTGGTGACGGACACTGTTTCGGCCGACGGGATTGCCGGTCGGGACGGCCAGAACCACAAGGAGATACACGTCGTGCCTTGGAGTGTCGTGTTAAGGGCGCTGGTGCTGGGAATGTGGATGCTGGGGGCGCAAGCCGCCGAGCCCGTCGACATCAACCGGGCCGATGCCCAGGCGCTGCAGCAGGGACTGTCGATGGTCGGGGCCAGGAAGGCTGCGGCAATCGTCGAGCACCGGCGCACACACGGCCCGTTTCACCGCGTAGAGGATCTGGCGCAGGTGAAGGGGATAGGGACAGGAATCGTTGAACGGAATCGACAGCGGATCACCGTCGGCAACAGGCTGTTGCCCGCGGATCCGGTACCCGGATCGGTACCGGTGCGAACCGTACCCAGGCGATGACAACAGGATCGTCGGAACCGGCAGGAGGCTGGTTCACTGGTCGCGGACAGGAAGGCCGTGACCACCGACCGTCGCACGGAGGCGACACCAATCACCAGGATGGTGGCATCACAGACCTGTGGAAGGGGCTGAGATACAAACAGGACAGACGCGGCCGCGTGCAGGACGCAACATTCCCATACCGCAGGACGCGGGGAATGGCAGCAGGCCGACAGGGACGTGACGATTGCCCGGTACGACACATGGTGGTGTCGCCGGGCAATTTCTTTTTCTGCGCACGGCCACGACGTGGCGATGGTGTAGCGTGGAGGCTCCCCATGGAATGGAGCCACCGGATGTCCCTTCATCGTCTTGCGTTGCCGTTGCCGTTGGCGCTTGCCCTGGCCTGTGCCACCAGTGCGGTCAGCGCGGCCACGCCTGCCGCTGCAACGGCTACGGCCAGCGCCGAGGTGCGCGGGCCGACCGATCTGAAGCCCGGCGAATATCTGTGGCACCCGGAAATCTCGCCGTCCGGCCCGATCGTGCTGGTGGTCAGCCTGGATGAGCAGCGCGCCTATGTGTACCGCAACGGCATCGCGATCGGGCTGAGCACGATCAGCTCGGGCAAGACCGGGCACGAAACGCCCACCGGTGTGTTCACCATCCTGCAGAAGGACAAGGACCACCGCTCCAACCTCTACAACAGCGCGCCCATGCCCTACATGCAGCGGCTGACCTGGGACGGCATTGCCCTGCACGGCGGCAGCCTGCCCGGTCACCCGGCCTCGCACGGCTGCGTGCGCCTGCCGCAGGCCTTCGCGCAGAAACTGTTCAGTGCCACCCAGCGCGGCGACACGGTGGTGGTGGCCGATGCCAAGAGCGCGCCGATGACGTTGGCCTACCCGGCCGTGCTGGCGCCGGTGAATGCCAAGGGCCAGGCGCTGCCGGACGGCGAAGCAGGCAGCGCTGCCGCGGCGTGGTGGAACGATGCCGCCGCGCCTGCCGGCCAGGTCGGCATCCTGGTCAGCCTGCAGGACCAGCGCCTGTATGTGCTGCGCGATGGGGTGATGATCGGCGAATCGCCGCTGCGCGCCGACGCCTTGCCGGCGTTCCAGGGCACCACGCTGTTCGTGATGGGGCAGGGCTACAGCGATACGCCCAGCCCGCTGGATGCACAGCAGCGCTTGCACCAGTGGACGGCGTATCCGCTGCTGGGCCAGGACAGCGCGCGGGCCACGCCGGACCTGCTGGCCACGCCCTCGCTGCCGATGGCGCTGCCGGCCGATTTCGCCCACCAGCTGTACCAGGTGCTGGTGCCCGGCACGACCCTGCTGGTGACCTCGCTGCCGGCGGTACGCCCAAGCGCGGCTGAATCGGGCATGCAGCCGGTGTTGGAATCGGAACCGGCCGCGCCCACGTCGAAGAAGTCCTGAGCAGATTGCCGTCACCCATGAACGTTTCACGCACGTGCTGGCGGGCCGCTGGCGGCCTGCTGGCGATCCTGGCCGGTGCGGCCTCTGCCGCCGCACCGCCGGCGGCGGCCACCGCCAGCACCGAAGACCTGACCGCGCTGCTGGCACGCACCGCGCCCAATGCCGACCGCCAGGTACTGAAGCTGGCGGCAACGGCGTTGCGTTGTTCCCTGCGGCGACCAGAGCTGGGCGTCAGCGGCGAACGGCTGGCGGTGATTGATTACTCGCGGCCGTCCACCGAGCAGCGGCTGTGGGTGTTCGACCTGGCACGCCAGCGCCTGCTGTTCGAGGAGTGGGTGGCGCATGGGCGCAACAGCGGTGGCAACCGCACCGAGCATTTCTCCAACCGCGATGGCAGCTTCATGTCCAGCATCGGGGCCTTCACTGCGAAGGAAACCTACATGGGCGGCAACGGCTATTCGCTGCGCCTGGATGGGCTGGAGCCGGGCTACAACGACCTGGCGCGCGATCGCGCGATCGTGATCCACGGTGCGCCCTACGTGAACCCGACGGTGGCGCGGCTGCAGGGGCGGCTGGGCCGCAGCCTGGGCTGCCCGGCGGTGCGGCTGTCGGTGTCGCGGCCGCTGATCGATGCGCTGCGCGGTGGCGCCCTGGTGTTTGCCTACTACCCCGATCCGGACTGGCTGAAACATTCCAAGCTGCTGGACGGTGGCTGTGGCGGCGCGAGCTGACGCACGCACCTACAATGCGGGCATGGACACCGATTCCCTGCTGCACACCCCGAGCCAGGTGATTTCCAGCCTGGACTACCGCCGCGAACGCTGGCGCAATGGTCTGGGCTGGACCCGCGAGATCCTGCGCCTGCCGGCGCAGGGCGATGATTGGGCGCTGCGCCTGTCGGTGGCCGAGATCGAGCAGGATGCCGCGTTTTCGGCGTTTCCCGGGGTGGAGCGCGAGCTGGTGCTGCTGCATGGCAACGGCGTGCGCCTGCGCTTCGAAGATGGCCATGTGGCCGAGGTGCTGCCGCCGCACAGGCGCGTGCGTTTTGCGGGCGAGCAGACGCTGCAGGGGGAACTGGTGGATGGCCCCACCCACGATTTCAACCTGATGTGGAAGCGCGATGTGCTGCAGGCCGAGCTGCTGCACCGGCCGCTGGTGGGATCGATGTTCTTCTTCTGCGAACCGGGCGTGGCCTGGGCGCTGTACCTGCTGGCCGGGCATGCCGACTTCGGCGCCGACAGCAGGCTGCCGCCGCTGCAGGCCGGGGATACCGCATGGTTGGCCGCCGGTGAGCGCCAGCGCCACGCGTTGCAGGGCGGTGGTGAGTTGTTGGCGATACGGGTAACGAGCGTAGGGTAACGCCGGGCCATGTGTGGATGGGGTCAGAGCCCTTTCCTGCGGAAAGGGATCCGACCCCTCAGTACACGTCGCGGCGGTAGCGGCCGGCCAGCAGCAGTGCTTCCTTGCCCTCGGCACCCAGCACCTGCTCGATCACTGCATCCACTGCCGGGGCCATGCCCTGCAGGCTGCCGCAGACCAGGATCGTGGCGCCTTCATCGACCCACTGCCGCAGCGTTGCCGCTTCGGCCAGCAGCCGGTCCTGTACGTAGCGGTGCGCGCCGCCATCACGGCTGAACACCGTATCCAGCCGCTGCAGCGTGCCATTGCCCAGCAAGGCCTGCAGTTCCTCGCCGAAGTGGAAATCGTGGGCCGCCGAGCGTTCGCCGAACAGCAGCCAGGTGCGCTGCGCGCCGGCACGGGCACGTTCATGCAGGTGTGCGCGCAGGCCGGCGATGCCGGTGCCGTTGCCGATCAGCAGCAGGGGCACGTTGGCGGCCACGCCATGGAAGTTGTCGTTGCGGCGCAGGCGCAGTTGCACCGGTTCGCCGATGGCGGCGTGGTCGCACAGCCAGCCACTGCCGATGCCCGCTGTACCGTCGGCACGCAGCTGGCGGCGCAGCAGCAGTTCCAGCGCGCCATCGGCCATCACCGATGCGATGGAATACTCACGATGCGGCAGCGGCTGCAGTGCCGCCAGCAGGCCGGCAAGGTCGCCGCGTGCAACCAGGTTGGGCAGGTGCGAACGCGCAACCCGGTCGAGCAGGGTCTGTCCGTCGTCCAGCTCCAGCGCCGGATCGAAGCCGTTCGACTGCAGCCAGTCGCGCGTGCTGTGCGCGGCGTGCTGTGGCCCGACTTCGGCGATGTCGCCGGCCTGCCACGGCGCATCGCTGCCCGCCGGCGGCTGCAGGCGCAGCCAGTACACCGGCCCGCCCAGGCTGCCCGGATTGAGATGCGCGCGCTGCAGCAGCGTCCAAGGCTGATATTCGGCCGGGCTCCAGTCGGGCAGTTCGCTGGCACCACCGCCGATCTGCCCCAGCAACTGCTGCCAGTGGCGCAGTGCGGCCGGGTCGGCATTGTCGACCTCGACCACATCGAACATCGGATGGGCGCCGTGCTGGCGCAACCACGTATCGAGCTGGTGGCCGAAGGCGCAGAAGTGCCCATAGCTGCGGTCGCCCAGCGCCAGCACGCCGTAGTGCAGGTGGCCCAATGCAGGTGATGCGCTCATCGCGCCGCGCAGGAAGGGCAGGGCATGGTCGGGCGCATCGCCTTCGCCGGTGGTGCTGGCAATGAACAGCACACGGGTGCTGTCGGCCAGCAGGGTGGCATCCACTTCATGCAGGCCGCGCAGGCGCACTGGCAGCCCGGCCGCGCGCAGGGCCTCGGCGCTGCGTTCGGCCAGCTCGCGGGCGAAGCCGGTCTGGCTGGACCAGACCAGCAGCAAGGGTGCGGCACCATCGGCGCTGCGGTCGTCGCGGCGGCGGCCACGCCACCACACTGCCGTGCAGGCCAGCGCGTACAGCACCAGGGCGATCAGTGCGGCATGCCAATGGCGCGGCGTCGGTGCGCCCTGCCACCAGGTTTCCCCCTGGTGCAGGCGCAGCAGGGCGATGGCGGCCACGGCCAGCAGCGCCAGCACCAGCAGATTTCCCAGCAGTGCGCGCGAGGGACGGCGGCTCATGCGGCCTGCTCGTCCAGCAGGCGCTGGAAGGCGCTGCTCAGATGTTCCTGCGGGCCACCGGTACTGCGCTGCAGGTAGCGCACGGCCAGCCCCTCGCGCTCGGCCAGTGCCATGCCGGCGGTCTGGCCCAGCACGGTGAGCGCGGTGGCCCAGGCGTCGGCGTGCATGGCATCGTCGGCCACCACGGTCACGGCCGCGGCGACCTGGCGTACCGGCATGCCGGTGCGCGGGTCCAGGCTGTGGCTGTAGGCCTGGCCATCAGTGCTGTACTGGTGCCAGCGGTCGCCCGAGGTGGCCACCGCCTTGCCGTGCAGCGCCAGCACGCGCGGCGGAAGCTCGCTGGCGGCATCTTCTTCCGGCGCCGATTCCACCAGTACGCGCCATGGCTGGCCGTCGGGCTTGTGGCCATAGCCGGCCAGCTCGCCGCCCACTTCGATCAGCGCCGCATCGATCTGCTGGCTGCGCAGCCACGCTGCGACATGATCCACGCCGAAGCCTTTGGCAATTGCCGACAGGTCCAGTTCCAGCCCGCCCGGTTGCAGCAGCGCGTCGCCCTGCCACTGCAGGCGCTGCCAGCCGCAGCGCGCGCGCGTGGCCTGCAGCACATCGGTGCTGGGCAGGTTGCGTGGACCGGCATGCGCGCCGAAGCCCCACAGCGCCACCAGCGGGCCCACCGTGGGATCGAAGGCGCCGTCGCTGGCGGTGGCGATGGCCTGCGCACAGGCCAGCACGTGGCGGGTTTCAGCCGGCAGCACGCAGTACTGGCCCGCCGGCGCGCGGTTGTAGCGGCTCAGGTCGGAACCGGGTTCCCACGTGCTCATCTGCGCGACCACGTCGTCCAGGCGGGCCTGGATGCCCGCATGCAGCGGGTGCAGGTCACGCTGGCGCGGCGCCACCAGCGAAACGCTCCAGGTGGTGCCCATGGTGGTGCCACCCAGGCGGGCGATGTCGAGCGAGGTATCGGTCATGTCAGGCGGTGCAGGCGGCGGCACCGGAAGCGTCCCGGCACCGCCGCGATGTGGTTACTGCGGCAGGACTTCCAGCGTAGCGACGTAGCTCAGGCGGCGCTTGGCGGCCTGCTTCACCGAGGTCTTGTTGTCCTCGGTGCCGGTTTCCAGCCAGTACATGCCGGCTTCCGACCAGGTCACCTTGATCTCGCCCTTGGCGTCGCTGGTCACCTTCAGTTCGTCCTGCGCATTGCGGTAGCGGGTGGCGCCGCGCACGATCTCGAAGTCCAGGCCGGCAGCCGGCTTGCCATCGACCAGCACGCGGAAGGTCGATTGCTCACCGGCGAACAGATCGTTGGGGTGGCCGACGGCCACCAGTTCGATGCCGCGGTTGGTCGGCTTCAGCGCGGTGTCGTTCGGCGCGCCGTTGGTGACGAAGGTTTCCACCCGGCCCACCGACTGGCTTACTTCCAGCTTCTTCGCATCCTTGGGCAGTTCGCCGAAGGTGGCGGCGGTGCCGCGCCAGCGCTTGCGCTCGCCGTTCAGTTCGTAGGTGGCGAACAGGCCATCGTTCACCGAGGCGATGCGGTAGGTGCCCTGCTGCTTCAGTTCGATGTCGAACACGCTGCGGTACTTGCCGGTGGCCGCATTCTGCGGCTGCACGGTGCTGCCGTCCGGCGCGGTGATCACCAGCGATTCCAGGCGCAGCGGCACGTGGTTGAAATAGAACAGGTCGTTGGACACGGCGCCATCGACGGTGATCCACGGCGCGTTGCCGGCGATCACGGTCTGCGAGGGCAGCAGCCAGGCCTTGTGGGCCAGGGCGGAGAACGGAAGAGCAGCGGCCAGGGCGGCGGCTAGGACGAGCGTGCGCTTCATGCGGAAGACTCCAGGGACGTTGGGTGGGTGGGGTCAGAGCCCTTTCCGCTGGAAAGGGATCCGACCCCGGGGTCGGATCCCTTCCGCAGGAAGGGCTCTGACCCCGGAAAGGGGAATCAGGGCTTCACAGCCAGGGTGACCAGGCCCAGTTCGGTGGCGCCCTGCGCCTTGCCGTTCTGTGCGGCGGTGGCCGGCCAGGTGAAGGGGATCTTCAGCAGTTCGCGGCCGCCCACTTCGCGCACCGCTTCCACCACCAGGGTGTAGTTGCCGGGGGCCAGCTGCTTCAGCGCCGGCTGCTTGTCGGTGAACGACAGCGCGTGCTTGCCGGCCGGGCGGGTGGGGCCGGTCACGCCGTCCACCGGCACCTGCAGGGTGCGGCCGCTCTTGCGCCACCACTGGCGCAGGTCGGGCAGCCACTTGGTGCCGTGGCCTTCGCTGTTGCTGGTCTGCTGGTACCAGACCGACAGGTTGGCGGCGACCTTCTGGTCGGCCCCTTCCAGCCACACCGCCACGTACGGGCGGTGGTATTCGGCCACGTTGAGCTTGGGCACTTCAACGTTGATGTCCAGCGTGGTGGCGTAGGCGGGGCTGGTGGCCAGCAGGCCGCTGAGGGCGATGGTGAGGGTGACGCGCATGGGGCGGCTCCGAAGGGAATGGTTGGAAGTCAGTGGATCAGCAGCAGGGCGATCAGCAGCGGAATCATCAGGCCCAGGCCGACCAGCGGCCAGGTCATGCGCCGCTGCCGCGCATGCAGGTGCAGCAGGAACAGGCCGGTGATGCAGAACACCAGGCAGGCCACCGCGAACAGGTCCAGGAACCAGCCCCAGGCCGGGCCGGCATTGCGGCCCTTGTGCAGGTCGTTGAGGTAGGACACCACGCCGCGCGAGGTGGATTCGTATTCCACGGCGCCGGTCTCGCGGTCGATGCTCAACCAGGCATCGCCGCCGGGGCGCGGCAGCGACAGATAGATTTCTTCGGGCGACCATTCGGCCGGGCGGCCGCCGATGGCAATGCCCAGCTGCTGGTCCAGCCACTGCCGCGCCGGGCGCGGGATCGGCGCGTTGCCGTCTTCGCGCGTGCCCAGCTGGGCCAGCAGTGCCTGCGGCAGTTCCAGCTGCTGGTTCTGCACCTGCGGCTTGGCTTCGATCTTCGCCGCATGGTTCAGGGTCAGGCCGGTGGCCGCGAACAGCAGCATGCCGATCAGGCATACCGCCGAGCTGATCCAGTGCCACTGGTGCAGGGTACGCAGCCAGAAGCCACGGCTCTGTTGCTGCTGCACGGTGGACGAGGCAGGACGGCTCACGGTGTTTTTCGGGGCAGGTGAAGACCACCCATTACAGCATTAATGAGAATGGCTCGCAATTAGGTGTCGTTGTGTATCCCGCGCGGGTAGATCCACGCCATGCGTGGATGGAGCGGTGCCGACCAAGGTTGGCACCCACCAGAGCAGGGCGGTGCCGACCAAGGTTGGCACCCACCAGAGCAGGGCGGTGGGCACCCACCACATCAGGCCGGTGCCGCCACTCAGAAGCGGAAGTTCAGGCTGACCCAGACGCTGCGGGCCTTGTCCTTGTTGTTGTAGTCGTCCTCGAACAGCACTTCGTTGGTGTCATCGGTGTAGATGCCATCGCCGTCCAGATCGGTGAAGAAGGTCTGGTAGGTGGTGAAGTCGCGGTCCAGCAGGTTGTTGATGCGTGCGTTCACCGTCAGCCACTCGGTGGCCTCGAACGAGGCGCCCAGGTGCAGCACGGTGTAATCCTTGTAGTAGCGTTCCTGGCCGGTCACCGTGCTGATGCCGCCATAGCGCTTGGAGCGTGCTTCGGCAGTCAGGAACACGTTGAAGCGGTCGCTGGCGCGCCAGTCGAAGGTGGCGTTGGCCATGTGCCGCGCGCTGTTGCCCAGCGGCCGCCCCTTTTCGGCGCCGCTCTTCTGCTCGCTGTCGGTGAAGGTGTAGTTGGCGCGCAGGCTGAACTGATCGCTGATGTTCCAGCGTCCGGCCACTTCGGCACCCTGGATCACCACCTCGTCGATGTTCACCGTGCGGGTGCTGCTGGCATAGCCCAGATCGGCATATTCACCGGTGGAACTGCACGACAGGGTCAGCGCGGCGCCGCAGGGCTGCGAGGCGATCTTGTCGTCGAAGCGGTTGTGGAAGGCGGTGGCGTTGAAGCTGTGCCCGGCCGGGTGCTGCCAGTAGACGGCCAGTTCGGTGCTGGTGCTGGTTTCCGGCTTCAGGTCGGGGTTGCCGAACATGGGCGAGGTGCCCTGGCCACCGAAACCGATCACGCCGTCGTACAGCTGGGTGGTCTTGGGCGTCTTGAAGCCGGTGCTGATGCCACCCTTCACCGTCCAGGCTTCGTTGACGGTGTACACGCCGTACAGGCGCGGGCTGAGCTGGTCGCCGAACACTTCATGGTCGTCGTAGCGCAGGCCGTAGGTGATCGCCAACGGTGCCAGCACGGTCCAGGTGTCCTCGGCGAACAGCGAGTACATGTTGTGGTCCTGGCTCAGGCCCGGCGTACCGCGTTCGGTACCGAACACGCCGTCGGTCAGTTCACCGCGGATCACCTGCGCGCCGACCACGGCCACGTGCTGGCCGGCGGCCTGGAACGGAATGTCCAGCTTCGCATCCAGGGTGTACTGCTCGCTTTCCAGGGTGCGCGCCGGGCGCGGCAGGAAGGTCGATTCGGCCAGCGCGCGGCGCTCGGCCAGCGGCAGCCCGGCATACGGGCCGGTGGCATCGATCATCTGCAGCAGCTGCACGCGCTCGGCCACGGTGAAGGGCATGGTGCGCCCGTCGTTGTTGGTGGCCACGTGCGAAAGCAAAACCAGGCTGTTGCCAAAGCCCCAGCGGCCTTCATGGGTGATCGCCCAGGCATCGCGGGTGAATTCCTGGCTGGGGCTGTAGCCCACGCGCGGATCGGCGCGGCGCGACCAGGTGCCGCCGTTGTTGCGGCAGGCGTTGGCGTTGGCGCCGCTGGCACCGCGGCAGAAGTTGCTGCTGCGCCAGATGCTGCTGATGCTGTCCACGGTGCCGACCGGATATTCCTCTTCGCCGGCATCGTTGATCTTGATCGCGTTGTCGTACTCCTGGCGCGAGGTGTCGTAGTCCAGGGTCAGGCGCTGGGCATCGCTGATGTTCCAGTCCAGGCTGATGCCGCCGGCCTTGTTGGTGTTGTCCACGGTCTTGCCACCGCCACCGAAGCCCAGCGAGCGGTCATGGGCCACGCCGCTGGGGTCGAGCACCGGGCTGTACACCGGGTTGGAGGCATCGCGGTCGTACCAGCTGGCACGCGCCGACAGGTTCAGCACGTTGGGCACCAGCGGGCCGGTCACGTAGACATCGGCGGTGCGGTCGTCGCCGAACTGGTCGTCGGTTTCGAACGTGCCGCCCAGCGTGGCCGAACCGCTCCAGCGGTCCAGCGAACGCTTGGTGATGATGTTGATGACGCCGCCCATGGCATCGGCGCCGTACAGGGTGGAGGCCGGGCCGCGGATCACTTCGATGCGCTCGATCGCATCCAGCGGCGGGATGTGGTTGAACTGGTTGCCGCCGAAGTTGTTCGGATAGATGTCGCCATGGTTGTTCTGGCGGCGGCCGTTGACCAGGATCAGCGTGTAATCTGAGCCCATGCCACGCATGGAAATGGTGCCCTGGCCGGTCTTGTCACGGGTTTCGCCCACGTCCACGCCTTCGAGGTCGCGCACCGCGTCCAGCAGGGTCATGTAGGGGCGGGTGGTCAGCTCTTCCTGGGTGATGACGGAAATGCTGGCCGGGGCGTCGGTGATCTTCTGTTCGAAGCCCGAGGCGGTGACCACCACGGTATCCAGGGTCTGCGGTGCGCCGGCGGCGGCACCGTTGGCGTAGGCAGGGGCGGCGAAGGCCGCCAGCACGGCGCTGGTCAGCAGGTGGCGGGACAGGGACGAACGAACACGATGGCGCTGGGCCATGGCAGGAACCTCGAAGGATGCGAGCGCGCGCGGAACCGCGCGGCAGGCGCGGTGGCGGCAGGAATGCCCGGTCAGGGGCGGCAGGGAACGAACACGCAGCGGCGCGCTGGCTGTACCGCCGATGCGGTCAGCCAGGGCCGGGGATCAGGCCAGCGGCGGCGCCTGGCCGCGTTGCTGGCGACGCCCGGGCGCGTCGGCCCAGGGCGTGTCCGGAGCGGCCAGCGGCCAGTCCGGCTGCGCGACGGCATGCGCCGGCGCGGTGGGGATCAACTGCAGTTCGCTGTGCAGCCACTGGCGCGCCAGCAGCAGGGGCGGCGACGTGTCGGTTTTCTTCTGCGGGGTTGCAGCGCAACGGCGCAGCTTGGCCGGTGCCTCTTCGTGCGCGCCGCGCTCACCGCCACGCTCTTCCAGCGGCTGCTGCTGCGCCTGGGCCAGGCCCGCGTGGGCAACCGGCAACAGCGGCAGGGTGCCCAGCAGCAACGCCAGCATCGCGATCCACGCCAACAGACTGGCCAGTGCAGGCCGGCGGCCGCGCATGGCGGTACCAAGCTGCACGTGGCGAAGCGGGCGGGGGCGAAGCGGGCCAAGCAAGATCGGCAACCCTGGGAGCGGCCGGAACCGCCGGCGTCAACGGGGCGTGATTGTAATGAGAGCGGTTAGCAGTTGCAAATGAGAACGATTGTCAGGTTGCGTCGCGTGCCGGGTAGATCGCTCAGACCTCGCTCCAGCGCCGCAGCAGGTTGTGGTACACGCCGGTCAACTGCAGTACGGCACCGGGGTCGGCGCTGGTCTGCCGCAGGCGCTCGATGGAGGTGTCCATTTCCCACAGCAGGCGGCGCTGGGCATCGTCGCGGATCATGCTCTGCACCCAGAAGAACGAGGCCACGCGCGCGCCGCGGGTGACCGGAGTGACCTGGTGCAGGCTGCTGGACGGGTAGACGATCAGGTCACCGGCGGGCAGTTTCACTTCGTGTTCGCCGTAGGTATCGCTGATCACCAGCTCGCCGCCGTCGTATTCCTCCGGCGCGGACAGGAACAGGGTGCAGGAAATGTCCGAGCGCAGCTGTTCGCCCTGCGCCAGGTTCATCACTGCGCCGTCCACATGGAAACCGTAGGTGCCGCCGCCGGTGTAGCGGTTGAAACGTGGCGGCAGGATCTTCAGCGGCAGGGCCGCGGCGAAGAACAGCGGGTGGCGCTGCAGCGCGGCCAGCACGATGCTGCCCAGTTCGGCTTTCAACGGCGATGCATCGGGCAACTGCTGGTTGTGCTTCACCCGGGCACCCTGCACGCCCACCGTTTCGCGGCCATCGGCCCAGTCGGCCGCATCCAGGCGCTGCCGCAGCTGGGCGACATCGTCGGAAGACAGGACCTGCGGAATGTGCAGCAGCATGGCGGTTCCTTGAAAGGCGCGGGGGAGACGGGCTCCCCCGCGCGCTGCATCAGAAGCGGATGTCCGCGCTGAGCAGGAAGGTGCGCGGTGCACCCGGGGTGTAACGGTAGCCGCTCTTGTTGATGCTGGCCACGTACTGTTTGTCGAACAGGTTGTAGCCATTCAAGCGCAGCGACACGTGCTCGTTCACGTCCCACGAGACCATGGCGTCGTACACCGCATAGGACTTGGTGAACGACGGGGTGCCCACCGCGCCGTCGGTGCCGCGGTGCATGCCGGCGGCGTAGCGCACGCCACCGCCCACGGTGATGCCGTACGGCAGCACGTAGCTGGTCCAGCCGGTGAACGTATCGTCCGGGGTGTAGGTCAGGTTGGTGGTGCCGTCGGCGGCCACCTTCGCGCCTTCCTTCACTTCGGTATCCAGATGGCTGAAGCCGGCGCTGACCGACCAGTTCTCGGTCACCCGGCCGACCGCCGACAGTTCCACGCCCTTCACCCGCTTGCTGCCGGTCTGGGTGGGGTTGCCGGCATCGTCCAGCACGGTGGTGTTGATCTCGTTGTCCACGTCGGTCTGGAACAGCGCCAGGTTCACCGCCAGTGCGTCATCCATGAAGCCCCACTTGCTGCCCACTTCGAAGGTCTTGGCCTTCTGCGGGTCCAGCTTGGGGTTGTCGGCGCTGCTGGCCGAGCTGCTCAGCTGGAAGTTCGCGCCGCCCGGCGGCTGCTGGGAAATGGCGTAGTTGGCGTACAGGCTGACCGTGTCGCCCACCTTGTACAGCGCGCCCAGCTTCCAGTTCAGCAGGGTGTCGCTGGCTTCCAGGGTGGGGTTGCGCAGCACGGTGCCGGTGGGGTTGCTGCCGCACACCGGGCCGCCACGACCGCCACACACCGACGCGCTGGCGTACTCGGTCCTGTAGTGGTCGGCGCGCACGCCGGCGGTCAGCAGGAAGCTTTCACCGAAGGACAGGGTGTCGAACAGGTAGACCGAGGACGTGGTGGTCTTGCCGTGCGCGTCGGCACCGTTGTGCGCCCAGTTCAGACCGCTGACGTTCCAGTCCGGGTCGTACAGGTTGGCGGCCGGCCAGCTGGTGCCGGCAGCGGCGGCCTGGCCGTAGCTGTCCAGTTCTTCGCGGGTGAATTCCAGGCCGGCGCTGAGTGCGTGGCCGACCGCGCCGGTGGCGAAGTCCGCGCGCAGGTTCAGCTGATCGGTGAGGATCGTATTGCGCTGGTCCTTGAAGGTCGGCAGGCTGCGCGCGATGGCGTAGCTGGAGAGGTCGGCCGGGTTGGTGTAGGTGATGTTACCGGTCGGGCGGCCGCCCGCGCCGCGCACGCCGGTGCCCATGAAGGCGGTGAGCAGGTAGTCCTGTTCGGTGCGGCCCCAGCGCGCGGTGTTGGTCAGGCGCACGCTGTCGTTGAAGTCATGCTCGAAGCGGAACGTGGCCATCTTCGCGGTCACGTCGTCGTGGTCGGCACGGGTGCCGTAGAAGTTTTCCGGATCCACCGGATGCCCGGCCAGCGCTTCCAGCGTCGGCTGCGGCGTCCAGCCCGGCAGGCCGAGGGTCGGCACGCCGCCATCGGGCACGTTGTCCTGCTTCACATAGAGCAGGTTGAGGTAATAGCGGGTCTCGGTGCCCAGGCCGAAGGCCAGCGACGGCGCGATGCCCCAGCGCTTGTTCTGCACGTGGTCGCGGCCGGGCTGGTCGCTGTCCTGCCACATGCCGTTGATACGCAGTGCGCTGGTGGCGCCCAGCGACTGGTTCCAGTCGGCGGTGGTGCGGCGCTGCTGGTCGCTGCCCAGCGAAATGCTGGCCGAGGTGGCGTCCTGCAGGTTGGCCTGCTTGCTGACCAGGTTGATCGCACCGGTCGGTGCCGAACGGCCGTTGTCGGTGCCGGCCGGGCCCTTGGTCACTTCCACCTGTTCGATGTTGAAGACATCGCGCGAGATCGAGCCCAGGTCGCGCACACCGTCCACGTACAGGCTGTTGGAGGTGTCGAAGCCGCGCATGAACAGCGCATCGCCAGTGGTGGTGTTGCCGTTCTCGCCGGCATAGAAGGTGCCCACGCCGGGGCTGTTGCGCAGCGCCTCGGTCAGCGTGGTGGCGCCCTGCTGGTTGAACAGGTCGCTGGTGATGACCTGGATGGTCTGCGGGGTGTCCTGCAGGCGCTGGGTGAACTTCGGCGAGGCCACCTTGTCGGCCTTGTAGCCGCGCGTGGCGTGCACGTCGATCTTGTCCAAGGTGCGTGCGTTGTCGGCCGCTTCGGCGTGGGCCAGGGCGGGCAGGGTGGCCAGGCCGAGGCCGGCGGCCAGGGTGGCCAGCGGCAGGGAACGAAGCGGGGTGGCGTGCTTGCGGCTCTTGATGGGGCTCATGGGCATGGGAATGAAAGACAGGAATGGGCCGTCGGCGCGTGCGCGACAGGGGCGGGAACGAGGGCGGGAACAGGAACGCGCGCACCGCGGAGGCGGGCGGGAAACGAGGATGCGGCGAAGCGCGCGCAGGCGCGCCGCGATCAGGCCAGGGTGGCCGGAGGCGCGTGCGAGGGCGGCTGGCGCCGGTTGCCGGTGGCGACCGCCGTGGTGACTGCCGGGGCGACCGTGGTGTGCGGCGGCGCGACCGGCGGCGTGCTCTGGCAGAGCTGCGCAGGCGGCAGGGGTTCGTCTTCGGGCCCACCTTCGGCCGGCGCTTCGCTGCGCGGCAGGGGCTCGTCAGGGGGCAGGCCGCCGTCGGGCGCGTGCGGCGCGCTGTCCAGCACAGTGGCTGGGGAGGCCGCCATCATCGACGGTGCTGCCGCGCCCCGGCCCTCATGCAGGGCCGACCAGCCCAGCAACAGGGTCAGCAGCGCTGCGGCAAGCAGCGGCCACCCCTGACGGGCAAGCTGGCACAGCGTGGCGGTGGCCGCAGGCAAAGCCATGGCGCGGGAGCGTTACAAACCGTTACGAATGAGGCGCGCAGGATAACACCAACGATAATGATTCGCATCTGCGCAGTCGGCGGGCGTTCGTGAACGGGCCTGGGGCGGCCTAGCGGGCCGGTGGCGGCCAGTGCGGGTTCAATCCGCCCCTGGGGTGGACGGGCGCGCGCCGGGGCGCGCAACGCCCTTGCTGGGTCAATCGCGGTCGTCGCGGGTCCAGATTGCGTCGTGCTCGCGCTTCACCGGAAACTTCGGCACGGCGGTGTAGGCCGGGGCACAGAGGACGCGACCATCGCGCACGTCGAACCGCGCGCCATGCAGCACGCATTCGATGCTGCCTTCGCTGGTGTTGAACTCACCCGAGGACAGTTCGAATTCCTCGTGGGTGCACTGGTCTTCCAGCGCATACAGCTCGCCGTCCAGGTTGAACACGACGATGGGCGTGCCGGTCACCTCGTCGAACACGCTTTTCATTTCACCCGGCAGCAGTTCCGCGCCGGCGCAGACGAAGGTCCAGGCCTCGCTCATGCCGATGCCCCGGCCAGCGGCTTTTCCAGGATTTCAAAGCGCAGGTCGTCGCGCTTGGGAATGCCGAAGCGTTCGTCGCCATAGGGGAAGGGCTTCTTGATGCCGGTGCGCTGGTAGCCGCGGCGCTCGTAGAAGGCGATCAGTTCGTCGCGCACGTCGATCACCGTCATCTGCATGACCGGCAGCTGCCACTCGCGCGCGGCATGGGCTTCGGCCGCTTCCATCAGCTGCTTGCCGACGCCACCGCCCTGCTGGGCCGGGTCGACCGAGAACATGCCGAAGTAGCCCTTGCCGTCGACATCGGCGACGTGGGCGCAGGCCACCAGGTGGCCCTCGCGTTCGGCCAGCAGGATGGTCGAGCGCGGGCGGTCCAGGTCGGCCTGGATGCCTTCGGCGTCGATGCGGGCACCGTCCAGCAGGTCGGCTTCGGTGGTCCAGCCCACGCGGCTGGCATCGCCACGGTAGGCGGAGGTGACCAGGGTGATCAGGGCGGGGATGTCGGCCGGCGTGGCGGCGCGGAAAGTCAGGGTGCTCATGCCGCCATTCTAGGTGGGGTGGGCGCGCCCGCAAATGGTCCGGGGCAATGGGATGGGGTCAGATCCCTTTCGCAGCGCGAAAGGGCTCTGACCCCAATCGGACGACGCCATGGCGGGTAGTCGACCGACTGCCTTCGGAGCGGCAGCAGCAGATGCTGGGGGTCAGATCCCTTTGCCCGGCAAAGGGCTCTGACCCCCTTGGCAATCGGAGACGCCCATGCCCCGCCCGCGCCGCATTGATGCACCAGGTTTCCCGCAGCACATCGTCCAGCGCGGCAACAACCGGCAGACGGTGTTCTTCAGCGATGGCGACCGCGTTGCCTACCTGCGTCTGCTGTGCAGCCAGGCGGATCAGCAGGCATGCCGGGTCCACGCCTACGTCCTGATGCACAACCATGTCCATCTGCTGGTGACACCTGATTCGCCCGGTGGGCTCTCGAGGATGATGCAGGCGGTGAGCCGTGCCTATGTGCGCCGGGTGAACGAGCGGCAGGGCCGAAGCGGCACCCACTGGGAAGGGCGCTTTCACTCCACGCTGGGTGGATTCGGATCGGTACCTGCTCGCCTGCCAGCGCTACATCGAGCTCAATCCGGTGCGGGCGGAGATGGTGGCGCATCCCGGGGACTACCGCTGGTCGAGCTACGGGGCCAATGCATCGGGCAGGGTGAACGCGCTGTTGGTGCCG
The DNA here is from genome assembly GCF_003086875.1 of Stenotrophomonas sp. ZAC14D2_NAIMI4_6. Taxonomy (NCBI): domain Bacteria; kingdom Pseudomonadati; phylum Pseudomonadota; class Gammaproteobacteria; order Lysobacterales; family Lysobacteraceae; genus Stenotrophomonas; species Stenotrophomonas sp. ZAC14D2_NAIMI4_6. Next base: position 1,136,592 of record NZ_CP025996.1, read on the forward strand.
CATTCTGCGTTCGAGCTGATGGCTGCGGATGTGGAGGAGCGCCGCAGGCGCTACGCCGCGTTCATCGAACAGGGCATTCCTGCGGGGGATCTGGCTTCGATACGGAAGGCATTGCAGTCGCAGCGGCGGTTGGCTGGTGCATTGACGGGGTCAGAGCCCTTTCGCGCTGCGAAAGGGCTCTGACCCCTTGCTGGCCCCGCTCTGCGGGCTCAGCCCAGCAGTTTGCGCACCTTGTTCAGCGCCACGATGAAGCGCTCGATCTCGGCGTGGGTGTTGTAGAACGCCAGCGAGGCACGGCAGGTGGCGGCGACGCCGTAGTACTGCAGCAGCGGGTGCGCGCAGTGCTGGCCCGAGCGCACGGCCACGCCTTCCAGGTCGAGCAGGGTGGCCAGATCGTGGGAGTGCGCGCCGTCGATCAGGAACGAGACGACGGCTGCCTTGTCCGGCGTGGTGCCGAAGATGCGCAGACCATCGATCTTCTGCAGTTCCTCGGTGAAGTGCGCCAGCAGTTCCGCCTCCCGTGCTTCCACGTGCTCCAGCCCAAGGCCGTCCAGGTAATCGGCGGCCACGCCCAGGCCGATGAAGCCGGCGATGTTCGGGGTGCCGGCTTCAAACTTGTGCGGGGCGTCGTTGAACACGGTGCCGTCGAAGCTGACTTCCTTGATCATCTCGCCACCGCCGAGGAACGGCGGCATGGCGTCGAGATGTTCGCGGCGTGCCCACAGCGCGCCGGTGCCGGTCGGGCCGCACATCTTGTGCCCGGTGATGGCATAGAAGTCGCAGCCGATCGCGGCCACGTCCACCTTGCGATGCGGCACGGCCTGCGAACCATCGACCACGGTGACGATGCCGCGCTTGCGCGCTTCACGGCAGATCTCGCGCACCGGGTTGACCGTGCCCAGCACGTTGGAGACGTGGGCCACGGCCAGCAGCTTGACTTCGGGGGTCATGGCCTGGCGCAGTGCATCCAGGTCCAGCGCGCCCTCGGGGGTGATCTCGGCCACGCGGATGGTCGCGCCGGTGCGCTGGGCGACCAGCTGCCACGGCACGATGTTGGCATGGTGCTCCATGCGCGAGACCAGGATGACATCACCGGCCTTCAGCCGCGGCAGCGCCCACGAATACGCCACCAGGTTCAGTGCGAAGGTGGTGCCGCTGCACAGCACCAGCTCGCTGGCGCGGACGTTCAGGAAGCGCGCCAGCTTGTTGCGCGCACCTTCGTAGGCGTCGGTGGCTTCGGTGCCCAGCGCGTGCACCGCACGGCTGACATTGGCGTTGTAGCGGCGGTAGAACTCGTCCACCGCGCCGATCACCTGCACCGGCTTCTGGCCGGTGTTGGCGTTGTCGAAATAGACCAGCGGCTTGCCGTGCACTTCGCGCATCAGCAGCGGGAAGTCCAGGCGCACGCGGTCCCAGTCGGGGGCAGCGGCGCGTTCTTCGATCGGGCGCGGGGTGGACAGGTTCATGCCACGCCTGCCTCGGCCAGGGCCTTGTCCAGGCGCCGTGCCAGCTGCTCGCGCAGCGCGTCGGGCAGCACCTTCAGCGGTTCGTGGCAGAACGCGGCGCTCAGCAGCGCCTGCGCCTCGGCCTGCGGCAGGCCGCGCGAGCGCAGGTAGAACAGCGCGTTGGCATCGAGCTGGCCGACGGTGGCACCGTGTGCGGCCTTCACTTCGTCGGCGTCGATCACCAGCACCGGCTGGGTGTCGATCTCGGCATCGGCCGACAGCAGCAGGTTCTTGTTGGACAGGTTCGCGTCGGTGCCATCGGCGCCTTCGCGGATCTGGATGCCGCCATGGAACACCACGCGGCTGCGGTTGGCGGCCACGCCGCGCCACAGCAGCTCGCTGCGGGTATCGCGGGCAATGTGGTCGATGCCCAGGCGGGTGTCGACGTGGCGGCGGCCATTGCCCAGCAGCACGCCGTTGGCGGTCAGCTGTGCGTTGTCGCCTTCCAGGCGCACGTTCAGCTCGTGGCGGCTGAGTGCGGCGCCCAGTTCCAGATCCACGCGGTGGTACTGCGCATCGCGCGCCAGCACCGCATCGGTACGCAGGAAGCTGGTCTGGCGCGCGCTGCCGGCCTGCACGCGGGCGTGCGTGAGCACGGCATCGCGGGCGACGTGGGCGTGCAGCACGGTGTTGTCCAGGTGGGCCGAATCGCCCACGCTGAAGCGGTGCTCGACCACGCCCAGGCTGGCGCCGGCACGCAGTTCGATCAGGTGGCGGTGGTGCCAGGCCAGGTCGGTATCGCCGACCACGCTGGCGAACACCAGCTGCAGCGGCACTTCAACCTGCACGCCTTCATCCACGCGCAGCACCACGCCTTCATCGGCCAGGGCGGCGTTGAGGCGGGCAAACACTTCGTCGCTGCGCTCGTAGCGGCGGCCAAGGAAGCGCGCGGCATCCTCGCCGGCGGCCAGTGCGCTGGACAGCGCTTCCAGCTGCACGCCGGCCGGCAGGCCGTGGGTGTCGCTCAGGCCATCGTGCAGACGGCCGTTGACGAACACCAGGCGCGGTGCGGGAATGTCCGCCAGTGCCTCGGCATCCAGCGCGGCCGGGGCCTGCGGTGCGGGGGCGAAGGCGCGGCGCTCCAGCTGGCGCAGCGAGGTGTACTTCCAGGCTTCGCTGCGTGCAGCCGGCAGGCCGTCGCGCAGGGCGGCATCGAGCACGTCGCGGCGCGCATCGCTGCCGCAGAAGGCCTGGGCCATCGAGTCGAGCAGGGCGCTCATCAGACGGCCGCCTCGCGCACCACGCGATCCTTCAGGAAGTCGTAGCCGTGGGCTTCCAGTTCCAGCGCCAGTTCCGGGCCACCGGTCTTGACGATGCGGCCGTCGGCCAGCACGTGCACCACGTCCGGCTTGATGTAGTCCAGCAGGCGCTGGTAGTGGGTGATGACCAGGAACGAACGGTCGGCCGCGCGCAGCGCGTTCACGCCGTCGGCCACGCTCTTCAGCGCGTCGATGTCCAGGCCCGAATCGGTTTCGTCCAGGATCGCCAGCTTCGGCTCCAGCACGGCCAGCTGGAAGATCTCGTTGCGCTTCTTCTCACCACCGGAGAAGCCTTCGTTCACGCCACGGTGCAGCAGCTCGTCCTTCAGGTGAAGCACGGCCAGCTTCTGCCGCACCAGCTTGAGGAACTGCATGGAATCCAGCTCGTCCTGGCCGCGCGCCTTGCGCTGTGCATTCAGTGCGGCGCGCAGGAAGTAGGTGTTGTTCACGCCGGGGATTTCCACCGGGTACTGGAACGCCAGGAACAGGCCAGCGGCGGCGCGCGCTTCCGGGTCCTGGTCGAGCAGGTCCACACCGTCGAACTGCACGCTGCCTTCGGTGACTTCGTAGCCGTCGCGGCCGGCCAGGACATTGCCCAGGGTGGACTTGCCGGCGCCGTTGGGGCCCATGATGGCGTGCACCTGGCCGGGCTTCACGTCCAGCGACAGGCCCTTGAGGATTTCCTTGTCGCCGATGCGGGCGTGGAGGTTGTCGATCTTCAGCATGATACGAATCCAGTAGCGCCACGCCGTGCGTGGCTGAATAATCAGAACGAAGGCAGCAGGCGGGTCAACCCACCGACCCTTCCAGCGAGACTTCCAGCAGCTTCTTGGCTTCCACTGCGAATTCCATCGGCAGTTCGCGGAACACCTGCTTGCAGAAGCCGTCGACGATCATCGACACCGCGTCTTCCTGGCTGATGCCACGGGCGCGGCAGTAGAACAGCTGGTCGTCGGAAATCTTCGAGGTGGTGGCCTCGTGCTCGACGGTGGCGCCCGGGTTCTTCACCTCGATGTAGGGGAAGGTGTGGGCGCCGCACTGCTTGCCGATCAGCAGCGAATCGCACTGGGTGTAGTTGCGCGCGCCATCGGCGTTGCGGTCGACCTTGACCAGGCCGCGGTAGGTGTTCTGGCCGCGGCCGGCGCTGATGCCCTTGCTGACGATCTTGCTCTTGGTGCGCTTGCCGACGTGGATCATCTTGGTGCCGGTGTCGGCCTGCTGGCGGTGGTGGGTGAGCGCCACCGAATGGAACTCGCCCACCGAATCGTCGCCAAGCAGCACGCAGGAGGGGTACTTCCAGGTAATGGCCGAACCGGTCTCGACCTGGGTCCAGGTGACCTTGCTGCGCGCGCCACGGCATTCGGCACGCTTGGTGACGAAGTTGTAGATGCCGCCCACGCCGTTCTCGTCGCCCGGGTACCAGTTCTGCACCGTGGAATACTTGATCTCCGCGTCTTCCAGCGCCACCAGTTCCACCACCGCGGCGTGCAGCTGGTTCTCATCGCGCATCGGCGCGGTGCAGCCTTCCAGGTAGGACACGTAGGCCTTGTCCTCGCACACGATCAGGGTGCGCTCGAACTGGCCGGTGTGGCCGGCGTTGATGCGGAAGTAGGTGCTCAGTTCCATCGGGCAGCGCACGCCCTTGGGAATGAACACGAAGCTGCCATCGGAGAACACGGCCGAGTTCAGCGCGGCGAAGTAATTGTCGCCCACCGGCACCACGGTGCCCAGGTATTGGCGCACCAGCTCCGGGTGTTCCTTGATGGCCTCGGACATGGAACAGAAGATGATGCCCTTCTCGGCCAGTTCCTTGCGGAAGGTGGTACCGACGGACACCGAGTCGAACACGGCGTCCACCGCCACGCCGGCCAGCTTGGCGCGCTCGTGCAGCGGCACGCCCAGCTTGTCGTAGGTATCGAGCAGTTCCTTGGGCACGTCATCCAGCGAGGCGTACTTCGGGCCCTTCGGCGCGGAGTAGTAGCTGAGCGCCTGCAGGTCGATCGGGGCGATCTGCAGCTTGGCCCAGTTCGGCATCGGCATGGTCAGGAAGTGACGGTAGGCGTCCAGGCGCCACTGCGTCATCCATTCCGGCTCTTCCTTCTTGGCCGACAGGGCACGGATGGTGTCCTCGTCCAGGCCGGCAGGAAGCGAGTCCGATTCGATCTCGGTGATGAAGCCGGCCGAGTACTTGCGGCCGAGCTGCTCGTGGATCTCGCGGTTGGGGGTGTCGTCGTGGGCGACGGTTTCGATGGTTTCGGTGGCCATGGGGGGGCTGCCTACGGATCAGGAGACGACGTCGACAGCGATGGTGCGGCGCTGTTCGTCATCGACAAGGGGAAGAGGGGGCAGGATCTGGGCCAGGCTGACAGCGCGCAGGGCCTCGGACACCACATCGTTGATCAGCCGCCAGCTGCTGCGCGCGCCGCACTTGGGCGCCATGCCGCACTGGTGGTGGTCGTGGCTGCATTCGGTCAGGGCCAGCGGCCCTTCCATCGCTTCGACCACCTCGAACAGGGTGATCTGCCCGGGCGCGCGGGTCAGCCGGTAGCCGCCGCGCACGCCGCGCAGGCCTTCGACCAGACCGGCCTGGGCCAGCGGCTTGAGCACCTTGCTGACGGTGGGCGGTTCCAGACCAGTGAATTCAGCCAGTTCGGTGGCACTGAGCACCTCGCCCGGGCGGGCGGCGAGCACGGTCAGCACGACGGTGGCGTAATCGGTGAGCTTGGTGACGCGCAACATGGGGATGCGAGTGGTTCTTAAAGCGGACTGAAATTGTACGCTTTTCTTCGCCGGCATCCAACCCGGCCATTCAGCCGGCGCTGGGCCGGCGGCGGGGCACCCCGGCAGCGGGGTGGGGCGACATGCTGCGGCATGGGGGTGATTTTCGCAATCACTGTGAATGGGTGAGAATCGGGGTTCCTATTGCTGCCAACCCCCTTGCCGATGCCCAAGAAGATCCAAGCCCGCAAGTCCGCCATCCATGGCAACGGCGTGTTCGCCGTGGCCCCGATCAAGCAGGGCGAGCGCGTGATCCAGTACAAGGGCCTGCTGCGCAGCCATGGCGATGTCGATGCCGATGACAGCGGCGATGTGGAAAGCGGCCACACCTTCCTGTTCACCCTGAACGATGACTGGGTGATCGATGCCAACTACAAGGGTAACGACGCGCGCTGGATCAACCACAGCTGCGACCCGAACTGCGAAGCGGTGATCGAGGAAGACGAAGACGGTGACAGCCGCGGCGACAAGGTGTTCATCGAGGCGGTGCGCGATATCAAGGACGGCGAAGAGCTGACCTACAACTACGGCATCGTGCTGGCCGAGCGCCACACCGCCAAGCTGAAGAAGATCTGGGAGTGCCGCTGCGGTTCGCCCAAGTGCACCGGCACGATGCTGCAGCCCAAGCGCTGAGCGGTATCTGTAGCGTCGGGCCATGCTCGACTGCTTTGCTAAGGGCAGTCGAGCAAGCTCGACTCTACAAGGGCCGCCTGCACCTGGCGTGCCCGACGATATCCCGTTGGCGGCGTGAGCGGTAGCGCCGGGCCATGCCCGGCGCTACCTTATTTGCCCAGCAGGCCGGCGGGCACCAGGCTGCCCAGGTTCTGGTTGAAGGTGACCACCAGCTTGCCGTTCTTCACCTGCGCTGACTGCACCTGCAGGGCGCCCAGCACGCCGGCCACGGCCGGGTCCAGCTTGTAGATGGGTTCGCGGCGCGCGTAGTCGCTCAGGGCGGCGTTGAGCAGGGCGCGGGTGCGCGAATCCAGGCGCCCGCCCTGGCTGGCCGGGGTGAAATCGTCCACGGTCGGCTCCTGCAGGTGGAAGCCCTGGGTCTGTGCGTCGTAGCGCAGGCCGCTGCTCAGCTTCACCTTGCCCAGGTTGGTGGGGTTGCCGCCCGCGGTGGCCAAGGCCAGGTCCATGCCCAGGTTCAAGCGTTCGCCAGCCGGCAGGCTCAGCTGCGGGTGGCTCATGGTCAGGGCGATCAGTCCGCCCAGCGCGTCCTGGGTACGCGGGAAGCTGCCATCCAGGTACTGCTGGACGTCGCTGGCACCGACCGACAGTTCGCGGCCGGAAATCGAGGGGGCTGCCTGTGCGCCGATCGCCGCGGCGATCAGGACAGTGGATGCAGCAACACGGGTCAGCAGGGAACGCAGGCGCATGGCGGTGACCGGGCAGGTGGTGGGGTGGCTCACAGAGTAGCGGTGGCCGCTGAATCGCGGGTGCACGCTGCGAAAGGGATTCAGTCCAGCGTGGGTTCCAGCTTCGCCGACTGGATCTGCCAGCCCTGGCCGTCCGCGCGTGGCTGCACGCGGTACCAGCCGTGGAAGCGGAAGCTGCCCTGGCCGGTCGTGGCACGCACCCGTACCGGCACTTCCAGCAGTCGGCTGGGGCGTTCGTGGTCGCGGGGAACGGGCGGTTCGCTGTCCAGCCGCAGGCTGCGCAGGTCCGGCAGCTGCCGCAGCAGCGCGTCGTCGGCATGCCGCGGGTCGGCCGGGGCGAAGGTCCAGGCCGCATCACTGCTGCTGCGGTTGCCGTTGAGCAGGTCCAGCATGTAGCGGTTGAGCATATGGGCGGGTGCTTCGCTGCCGGCTGCGACTGCGCCGAACAGCGGGTCAACCGTCTGCGTTGCGAGGGCGCCTGGCGGGGCGTCGGCAGCAGGGGCCGTCGCGACAGCTGCGTCGGCCGCCGCGGCGGTGGTGGCGGCCGACGCGGGTGCGTCCACCGGGGCGCGCGAACACCCGATCAGGGCAAGGGCAAGGCACCCGCCCAACATACTGCGCATGTCTGCCTCCTCCCCGAGGCCAATGGGAGGCGGCAGTGTATCGGCTGGGCGGGAATCAGCGCGATGCGATGCGCTGGTCCAACGCCTGCAGCGCGGCCAGCAGGTCGGGCGCCACCGTCGCCAGGGCGTGGCCTTCGCTGTCGGCATGGCGCTGGACGATATCGCGCAGCAACTGCGCGGCGACCACCAGGGTGGCGCGCTCGTCACCGCTCAGGCCGGGCGTGCGCGGGGCGGCTTCCAGCAGGCGCATCAGGTCGCGGCTGGCGCGGTGTTCCAGTTCGATGGTGCAGCGCCCGGTGCACTGGTGCCCGTCCTTTTCGATGGGGGTCACCGAGATCCGGTAGCGGGTGGAGGGGCTGGCCATGAGAGGTGTGCTCGCCTGTAGGTGGGGGATGTGCCCACCATAGGCAAGGCGGTGACCGGCGGCGACGGCCCGCGCTGCACGCAGTGTTCCACCCGGTTCGTTCCCGAAGCGGAAAATGCCGGCTGCGGCCAATGCTGGCGCGGCTGTGGGCGGGCAGGGCACGCGCAGGGAAACGCTGTGTTGCGGACTGTCCTGGGGTGGCGCGCATCCACGCATGGCGTGGATCTACTGGCGGGTTGTCTGGGCGTGGGTACATTGCGCGCAAAAAAAACGGGACGGCCTGGGCCGTCCCGTCAGAAGATCGCCGTGGGGCGCGCGCTTACAGCGCAGCGTCCTTGAGCTTCTTCAGCGGGCGAACCTTGAGCTTGGTGGTGGCCGGCTTGGCGGCGAACCACTGTTCTTCCTTGGTGAACGGGTTGATGCCCTTGCGCTTCGGCTTGGCCGGCACATTGACGGTGGAGATCTTCAGCAGGCCCGGCAGGGTGAAGGAGCCAGCGCCCTTCTTGTGCACCGAGGAAGCGACAGCGCTTTCCAGCGAGGCCAGCACAGCGCGCACGTCCTTGGCGACAACGCCGGACGCTTCAGCGATGTGTGCAACCAGGCCCGACTTGGTCAGCACTTCCTTGATCGGCTTCGGAGCGGCCGGCTTGGCGGCTGCCTTCGTCGCGACTTTCTTCACTGCCTTTTTCGGGGCAGCCTTCTTAGCGGTCTTTGCCATGGTTTCCTGTTCCGTGAACGGTTGGTTGTTTGGTCGGCGCCGAACCCCGTCGGCAAGCGCAATGTAGGGCAACTCGTGGGCGCCGCCAATAGCCCGGAGTGCTGAAAGTGCAGGTTTTTTCATATCCAGACCGATTCAGTACATGGCGCGCGGCAGGGGATTGCGCGGCTCTGGTGCGCTGCGGGATGCGGGCGATCTGCGCGAAAGTACTGAAAACAAGGGAAAAATGCGCCATCGCCTGGCGAAGAAGTGTCCACGGCGCTGGCCCGGGACAGCGTTTGCCACTGCGGCGGAGCGACGCAGGGCTAACGCCGGCCGTGGCAGGGTAAGCGTTCACCAACGCCACGCAGGAGCAGCACATGGGAATCTCGCGACACGCCACCGCGCACTGGGAAGGGGATCTGAAGTCGGGCAAGGGCCAGTTGAGCACCCCGCAGAGTGGGCTGCTGGACAAGACCCGCTACGGTTTCAACAGCCGCTTCGGCGAGGAAAAGGGCACCAATCCGGAAGAGCTGATCGCCGCCGCGCACGCGGGCTGCTTCACCATGGCGCTGTCGGCCAAACTGGGCGAAGCAGGGTTTACACCGACCTCGCTGGACACCGAAGCCAAGGTGGATCTGTCGATGGAAGGCGGCCCGCAGCTTTCGCAGATCCGCCTGAAGGTGAAGGCCGTGGTGCCGGGCATCGATGCGACCCAGTTCCGCGCCATTGCCGATGACGCCAAGCAGAACTGCCCGGTGTCCAAGGCGTTGAGTGCGGTGCCGATCAGCCTGGATGCCGAACTGGGCTGAGGCCGGGTAGCGCCGGGCCATGCCCGGCGCCCCACAGCGATCACCAATCGAGGGTGCCGGCGATCACCGTCTGCACCTGGCCGCCGGACCACACTTCGCCGTCCGCATCGACCCGCAGGGTCAGGCGCGCATCGTGGCCGACCTCGCGGCCCTGGCTGACTTCATACGGTTCGCGGCCGCGCGGCAGCACCCCGCGCAGGTCCAGCCAGGCCGCCAGCACCGCATTCGCCGCGCCCGAAGCGGCATCTTCGAAGCGCCGCCCGTTGCCCACGAAGGCGCGCACGGCCAGATCGTAGCCCTCGTCGCCATCGCTGAAGGCGTAGGCGAACACGCCCATGCTGTCGGTGGATTCGGCCAGGGTGGCGATCGCGTCCCAGTCCGGCTGCAGTGCGCGCAGCTGTGCTTCATCGGCCACTTGGACCACCCACCAGCTGCGGCCGCCCTGCATGCGTGCCGGGGGCAGGGTGCCCAGCGGCCAGCCCTGCAGCGCAGCGGCCAGGCGCGGGTCATCGGCCGTCGCAGTCTCGGCCAGCTGCGCGCGCGGGGTGCGGATGGCGATGCGCTGCTGCGCGCCTTCGCCCATCACCTGCAGCGGCAGCGCGCCGGCAATGCCGTCCTGCACCAGCACGCCGTCCACCGGCGTGGCCAACCCGGCCAGCAGCACCGCATGGGCAGTGCCGACGCTGGGGTGGCCGGCGAACGGGACTTCCTTCTGCGGGCTGAACATGCGCAGGCGGTAGCTGCTGCCGGCCGTTTCGGGCGGGAACACGAAGGTGGTTTCCGGCAGGCGGGTCCAGCGCGCGATGGCCTGCATGGTGGTGTCGTCCAGGCCTTCGGCATCGAGCACCACGGCCAATGGATTGCCGGCACCGGCGCGCGGGGAAAACACATCCAACTGCAGGAAACGGCGTGCGGACATCAGGGGCAACTCCAACGAAATGGGGGATGGTAGCGCGGGGGCCATGCCCCGCGAGCGCGCAGCGCGGTGCGGTGATGCCGCCGGGCATGGCCCGGCGCTACCAGCTGATGTGGCCGTCGATCACGCACTGCACATGGCCGCCGATCCACACCGTGCCCTGGGCATCCACCCGCACATGGACGCGGCCATCGCGGCCGACCTCGCGGCCCTGGCTGGCCACGTAGCTGCCGCTGCCGCCGGGCAGCACGCCGCGCTCGCCCAGCCAGGCGCCGATCAGCGCGTTGGCGCTGCCGGTCACCGGGTCTTCGGGCACGTTCACCGCATCACCGGGGCAGAACGCGCGCACCACCCACTGGTGCTGCGCGGCGTCTTCGGCGGCAAACACCGCCACGCCCGTGGCGTCGGTGGCATTGCTCCAGTCGCGCAGGGCGGCCATGTCCGGCGCCAGCGTGCGTACTGCGGCGGCATCGCGCAGCGGCAGCAGCCACCAGCGCGGGCCGTTGTCCCACAGCTCGGGCGCCTGACCGTCGGCGGCCCGTGCCTGCAGCGCGTCCGGCACCGCGCCGGGGGCGGTCTGCAGGCGGCGGGCCGGCGGGCTGGCCAGTTCGATGTGCGGGGCATCGGCCGCGCCGCTCACCCGCACTGGCAGCAGCCCGGCCGCGCACTGCTGGACCAGCGCGCCGTCGCGCGGGTGCGCCAGGCACCGGGTGACCGCCGCCCAGGCCGCGCCCACGCTGGGATGGCCGGCAAACGGCAGTTCGCTGGCCGGGGTGAAAATGCGGATGTGGTAGTCGGCGCCGGGCGCGCTGGGGGGCAGGAAGAACACCGTCTCCGACAGGTTCAGCCAGGCGGCCAGGGCCTGCATGCGGGCCCCGGACAGGCCCTCGGCGCCCAGCACCACCCCCAGCGGGTTGCCGCGGCCGGGCTGGGCGGCGAAGACATCGAGCTGCAGGTAGCGGAAGGCGGGCATCGGCGGGTCCATTGGGCTTAGAATCGAAGGTTCCGCCCCCGTGGGCGGCTTCCCCACATTACACATAGCCTATCCATGTCAGCTTCCCCCCTTGTCGATCGTTGGATCGTACTGAAGTTCGGCGGCACCTCGGTGTCGCGTCGCCACCGTTGGGACACGATCGGGAAGCTGGCGAAAAAACGCGCGGAAGAAACCGGCTCGCGCGTGCTGGTGGTGGTTTCGGCGCTGTCCGGGGTGACCAATGAACTGACCGCCATTGCCGATGGCGCGGCCGACAGCCGTGACCGCGTGGCAGCGCTGGTCGAACGCCACCTGGGCTTCCTGGATGAACTGGGCCTGGGCCACGACGTGCTGGCCGAGCGCCTGGCCGTGCTGCAGGGTCTGCTGGACGATGCCCGCGCCGCCACCCGTACGCTGGACTGGCAGGCCGAAGTGCTGGGCCAGGGCGAGCTGCTGTCTTCCACCCTGGGCGCGGCCTACCTGCACGCCTCGGGCCTGGACATGGGCTGGATGGATGCCCGCCAGTGGCTGGACGCGATGCCGCCGCAGCCGAACCAGAGCGACTGGTCGCAGCGCCTGTCGGTGAACTGCCAGTGGCGTGCCGACGGCGAATGGGCGCAGCGCTTCCGTGCGCAGCCGACCCGCCTGCTGATCACCCAGGGCTTCATTTCCCGCCATGCCGACGGCGGTACCGCCATCCTCGGCCGCGGTGGTTCGGATACCTCGGCGGCGTACTTCGGTGCGCTGCTGGGCGCCAGCCGCGTGGAAATCTGGACCGACGTGCCGGGCATGTTCAGCGCCAATCCCAAGGACGTGCCCGACGCGCGCCTGCTGACCCGCCTGGACTATTACGAGGCGCAGGAAATCGCCACCACCGGCGCCAAGGTGCTGCACCCGCGCTCGATCAAGCCCTGCCGCGACGCCGGCGTGCCGATGGCCATCCTCGATACCGAGCGCCCGGAACTGCCGGGCACCAGCATCGACGGCAATGCCGCGCCGGTGCCGGGGGTGAAGGCGATCAGCCGCCGCAACGGCATCGTGCTGGTGTCGATGGAAGGCATCGGGATGTGGCAGCAGGTCGGCTTCCTGGCCGATGTGTTCGGCCTGTTCAAGAAGCACGGGCTGTCGGTGGACCTGATCGGTTCGGCCGAAACCAACGTCACCGTGTCGCTGGACCCGTCCGAGAACCTGGTCAACACCGATGTGCTGGCCGCGCTGTCGGCGGACCTGTCGCAGATCTGCAAGGTGAAGGTGATCGTGCCGTGCGCGGCCATCACCCTGGTCGGCCGTGGCATGCGTTCGCTGCTGCACAAGCTGTCGGACGTGTGGGCCACGTTCGGCCGCGAGCGCGTGCACATGATCTCGCAGTCGTCCAACGACCTGAACCTGACCTTCGTGATCGACGAGGCCGATGCCGATGGCCTGCTGCCGATCCTGCATGCCGAGCTGATCGACAGCGGCGCCATGCCGGTGGAAGAAACCGAAGTGTTCGGCCCGCGCTGGCGCGAGATTGCCGGCACCGTGCGCCCGCGCGGCACGCCGTGGTGGCGTGGCCAGCGTGCGCACCTGCTGCAGCTGGCCGACGCCGGCACGCCGCGCTACGTCTACCACCTGCCCACCGTGCGCGCCCGCGCCCGCGCGCTGGCCGCTATCAAGCCGATCGACCAGCGCTACTACGCGATCAAGGCCAACAGCCACCCGGCCATCCTGCAGCTGCTGGAAGCCGAAGGCTTCGGCCTGGAATGCGTATCGCACGGTGAACTGAAGCACGTGTTCCAGCACCTGCCGGAACTGTCGCCCAAGCGCGTGCTGTTCACCCCCAGCTTCTGCCCGCGCAGCGAATACGAAGCCGCGTTCGCCCTGGGCGTGACCGTGACCGTGGACAACGTGGAGGCGCTGCAGCGCTGGCCGGACCTGTTCCGCAACCGCGAACTGTGGCTGCGCGTGGACCTGGGCCGTGGCGAAGGCCACCACGCCAAGGTGCGCACCGGCGGCAAGGAGTCGAAGTTCGGCCTGCCGATTGCCCGCGTGGACGAATTCGTGCGCGCGGCCACCGAGCTGGGCACCCGCGTGGTCGGCCTGCACGCGCACCTGGGCAGCGGCGTGGAAACGGCGCAGCACTGGCGCCTGATGTGCGATGAACTGGCCGGTTTCGCCCGCCGGATCGGCAGCGTGCAGACCATCGATATCGGTGGCGGCCTGCCGATTCCGTACAGCGAAGAAGACGAGCCGTTCGACCTGGACGCCTGGGCCGAAGGCCTGGCCGAAGTGAAGGCGCTGCACCCGGCGTTCCGCCTGGCGATCGAGCCGGGCCGCTACCTGGTGGCCGAATCGGGCGTGCTGCTGACCCACGCCACCCAGGTGGTGGAAAAGGACGGCGTGCGCCGCGTCGGCCTGGATGCCGGCATGAACACGCTGATGCGCCCGGCCCTGTACGACGCCTGGCATGACATCGAGAACCTGAGCCGCCAGGGCGGCTATGCCGAGGCGGCATTCGATGTGGTCGGCCCGATCTGCGAATCCAGCGATGTGTTCGGCAAGCGCCGCAAGCTGCCGGTGTCCACCGCGCCGGACGATGTGATGCTGATCGCCGATGCCGGTGCCTACGGCTATGTGATGTCCAACACCTACAACCAGCGGGCGATGCCGCGCGAAGACGTGATCGAGTGATCGCCAGCCTTCGCACCCTGCACCCGCCCACCGACACGACCCGCGCACGCGCGCGGGCCCGTGCCTGACCGCGCTTGAACTGGATCCACCATGACTGCTTTCGATAAACACCAGGTTTCCCGCTTCCGCTTCGTCCGCTGCGAATTCGCCGCGGACACCGGCGTGGCCAAGCTGGTCTACGCTTTCGATGACGGCCCTGAGATGGTGGAAACCATCAGCGTGCCCGGTGCGCCGTTCGTACTGGACGACGCGCGCACCGCCGCCGTGCAGCGCGCACTGCAGCTGCTGCACCTGATCGCCGGCGTCAGTTACTACAAGGCGGGCGTGCCGGAGACGGTCAGCATCGACAGCTATGCGATCGATGCCGATACCGCTGCGCTGGTGGAAACGATCTACCTGAATGGTCTGGGCGAGTTCGCCTACCGCAACGGCCTGAACCTGCGCGGGCGCTTCCGCCTGCCGGTGCAGGGCGAGGCGGTGCAGGCGCCGGCACTGGGCCTGCAGCCGCACGCGCTGGTGGCCATCGGCGGCGGCAAGGATTCGCTGGTCAGCATTGAAGCGCTGCGCCGTGCCGGCGTGGACGAGACGGTGACCTGGATCGGCGGTTCGCAGCTGATCCGCGCCTGTGCCGAACGCACCGGCCTGCCGACCCTGAACCTGGGCCGCGCGCTGGCCCCGGAACTGTTCGAGCTGAACCGCCAGGGCGCGTGGAACGGGCACATTCCGGTCACCGCGGTGAACTCGGCGATCATGGTGCTGGCCGCGCTGCTGCAGGGCGTGGACCAGGTGGTGTTCTCCAACGAACGTTCGGCCAGCTACGGCAGCCAGATTCCCGGCACCGGTGAAGTGAACCACCAGTGGTCCAAGGGCTGGGCCTTCGAGCAGGCCTTCGGCAACCACGTGCAGCAGCAGGTGGCCGCCGATCTGCACTATTACTCGCTGCTGCGGCCGATGTCCGAGCTGGCAGTGGCCCGCCAGTTCGCCAAGACCGATTTCTACGACGCGCATTTCTCCAGCTGCAACCGCAATTTCCACATCCTGGGCGAGCGCCCGGTGAACCGCTGGTGCGGCGTCTGCCCGAAGTGCCATTTCGTGTTCCTGGCGCTGGCCCCGTTCATGCCCAAGACGCGCCTGGTGCGCATCTTCGGCCGCAACCTGCTGGACGATGCCGAGCAGGCCGCTGGCTTCGATGCGCTGCTGGAATTCCAGGACCACAAGCCGTTCGAATGCGTGGGCGAAGGCCGCGAATCGCGTGCGGCGATGGCGACCCTGGCGCAGCGCCCGGAATGGAAGGAAGACGTGCTGGTGAAGCGCTTCTGCAACGAGATCCAGCCGCAGCTGGACGCCGCCGAACTGGAACTGGCGCCGCTGCTGCTGTTGCAGGGCGAGCACCGCATTCCGGCCGCGTTGTGGGAACAGGTGCGTGAAGATTTCGCAGCTTGAAGGAAGGCGCGTCGCGCTGTGGGGCTGGGGACGTGAGGGCCGTGCGGCATTCGCGGTGCTGCGTGCGCGCCTGCCCGCGCTGGCCCTGAGCCTGTTCTGCCCTGCCGCCGAGGCCGAGGCGGCGCGTGCGGAAACGCAGGGGCGGCTGGACGTGCGCGGTGAACCCACCGCCGAGGCGCTGGCCGCGTTCGATGTGGTGATCAAGTCGCCCGGCATCAGCCCGTACCAGCCGATCGCGCTGGCGGCGGCCGCGCAGGGCACGGTCTTCATCGGCGGCACCGCGCTGTGGTTCGCCGAACATGCCGGTGCCGATGGCATCGTGCACGACACCGTGTGCGTGACCGGCACCAAGGGCAAGAGCACCACCACCGCGCTGGTTGCGCACCTGCTGCGTGCCGCCGGCCATCGCACCGGCCTGGTCGGCAACATCGGCCTGCCGCTGCTGGAGGTGCTGGACCCGCAGCCCGCGCCGGACTATTGGGCGGTGGAACTGTCCAGCTACCAGACCGGCGAAGTGGCGCGCAGTGGCGCACGGCCGCAGGTGGCGGTGGTGCTGAACCTGTTCCCCGAACACCTGGACTGGCACGGCAGCGAGCAGCGCTACATTGAAGACAAGCTGCGTCTGGTGACCGAAGCGGCGCCGCGCATCGCCGTGCTCAATGCCGCCGATCCGCATCTGGCCGCGCTGGTGCTGCCTGACAGCGAGGTGGTCTGGTTCAACCAGCCGCAGGGCTGGCACATGCGCGGCGACATCGTGCACCGTGGCGAGCAGGCGGTGTTCGATACCCGCAACACGCCGCTGCCCGGCCGCCACAACCGCGGCAACCTGTGCGCGGTGCTGGCCGCGCTGGAAGCGCTGGGGCTGGATGCGGTGGCGCTGGCACCGGCGGTGCAGGATTTCCGTCCGTTGCCGAACCGCCTGCAGCGCATTGGCGTGGCCGATGGCCTGACCTACATCAACGATTCGATCAGCACCACGCCGCACGCCAGCCTGGCGGCGCTGGAGTGCTTCGCCGGCCAGCGCATCGCGCTGCTGGTGGGCGGGCACGACCGTGGCCTGGACTGGACCGATTTCATGCAACACATGGCGCACGACGTGCCGCCCGTGGAGATCGTGACCATGGGCAGCAACGGCCCGCGCATCCACGCCATGCTGCAGCCGCTGGCCGATGCCGGCCGCTTCGGCCTGCATGCGGCCGGCGACCTGCCCGAGGCCATGGCGCTGGCACGTGCGGCGCTGGGCGCGCAGGGCGGGGTGGTGCTGCTGTCGCCGGGCGCGCCGAGTTTTGGCGCCTATCGGGATTACGTGGCGCGCGGTCGGCACTTCGCCGAACTGGCCGGGTTCAACCCGGACAGCATCAGCGCGATTCCGGGGCTGGGCATCGGATAGGGCAGGCCCAGGGGTCAGATCCCTTTCCGCAGGAAAGGGCTCTGACCCCATCCACGCATCCCATCCACGCATGGCGTGGATCTACTCCAGGGGCGCGTTACCATCGGCGCATTCCCGGACGGACCCGGACGCCCGCATGTGCACCTTCATTACCGTGTTCCTGCCCACCACGCTGTCCCACGACACGGCCGCCGCGGTCTTCACCCGCAGCGGCCGGCGGCTGTTCGCGCAGGCCTCGCCCAGCCTGCAGGCGGCGGTCGGGCCCGGTTGGCGGCCCTGGCTGAGTGCCGCGCACTGCGATTGCGGGACGGCGCTGGCTTCGCTGCGGGCCGAGCCGGCGTGGGCAGGCGATGCCGAGCGCTGGCGGAAGAAGGGCTGGAGCGAGGCGAAGATCGCCCGCGCGCTGGCCGAGCAGCTGGCGCGACACGAGCAGGATCAGCAGGTTCGCCGCGAAGAAGCGCTGGCCGATGCCGGGCAGTGGCTGCAGCGCATTGATGCGTTGCTGGGCGCAGGTGCAGCGCGTATTGGCCTGCTGGTGCGCGACTACGATGGTTCGGTGGGTGCCCGGCAGCCGAAGCCGCCGGAACGTCGCTGGTCGCGCGCGCAGCTGGCGGCGGCGGATCTGCTGGCGTTCGAACCGGGAACGTTGCAGTGGATCGAACGCGGGTGAGAGCGCCTGACCCCCATCCACGCATGGCGTGGATCTACTCGATGAAGCTGTAATCGCGATCGATCAAGTCCTGCAGGTAGGCATCGAAGCTGGGGGCGATCACCGCGTAGCTGTCCGGATCGTGCAGGTAGCGCACCACCTGGCCGACGGTGCCGCCGGGGGCGGGATCGAAATCCAGGTACAGCATCGAGGTGCCACCGTTGTTCATGCAGTGCGAGAAGCACAGGCGACGGTTCATCGGTAGATCGCCGTCGATGCCGGCGCCGAGGATGTCCGGCTCGTCGTCCAGCCATTCCTCGTAGATGGAACGGATGCTGTCGTGCCACTGCCGCTGGTCGTCGAAGATCTGTTCGACCGAGCGCAGGAAGTACGGGTAGTCCCCCACGTCCGAGCCCAGCACCAGCACGCAGACCTCGCCACCGGGGTACTCACGGTAGTGCGTCCCATCCACGCGCGACAGCAGCTGCAGCAGGCTGTCGGGCACCTGCGGCCACTGCGTGCGCAGGCGCTGCAGGTCGTCGGCGCTGGCGCCCCGCACGTAGGCCCATTGCGGGGCGTCATCTTCCGGCAGGCGGGCAACAAGGCCGGACAGGAAACGGTCTACCAGGTTCATTCAATTGCAGGGAAGCAGGAACAGGGGGTTATCCAACCACACCTGCGTCACGCCGCCAATGCAGAATGCGCACTGGCAGGCGTGGGCACCGTGCAGCCTGCTTCCCCAATCTCTGGAGCAGGCACATGAACAGCTGGCGGTATGGTGTGGCGATGGTGCTGGGGCTGGCGGCGATGCCGGCCTGGGCGGCGATGAAGACCCAGCCGGTGGAATGGACGCACCAGGGCACGACCTTCAGTGGTGTGCTGGTCTACGACGACGGCGACAATGACAAGCGCCCCGGCCTGGTGATGGTGCCCAACTGGAAGGGCGTGAACGCCTCGGCGATTGAAAAGGCCAAGCAGTTGGCCGGCGATGACTACGTGGTGCTGGTGGCCGATGTGTACGGCAAGGGCGTGCGGCCGAAGACCGATGCCGAGGCCGGCCCGGTGGCAACCAAGCTGCGCAACGACCGGCCGCTGCTGCGTGCACGCGCGCTGGAAGCGGTGAACGTGCTCAAGGCGCAGGCCGGCAAGGCACCGCTGGATGCCAGCCGGATCGGTGCGGTCGGTTTCTGTTTCGGTGGCACCACGGTGCTGGAACTGGCCCGTGCCGGTGCGCCGCTGGCCGCTGTGGTCAGTCTGCACGGCGGCCTGGGCTCACCGCTGCCGGCACAGGCCGGTGGCACGCATCCCTCGGTGCTGGTGCTCAATGGCGCCGACGACACCAGCGTGACGGCCGAGGATATCGGCAGTTTCCAGAAGGAAATGGACGCGGCCAAGGTCGACTGGGAATTCACCAACTACAGCGGCGCGGTGCACTGCTTTGCCGAGCGTGATGCCAACAGCCCGCCGGGGTGCCAGTACAACGAACGCGCGGCCAAGCGCGCGTGGAAGGCGCTGGATGAGTTCTTCGAGGAACGGTTCCGGTAATCAAAGGCGTGCCGACCAAGGTCGGCACCTACCGATGCTTCTGTGCCGACCAAGGTCGGCACCTACCGATGCTTCTGTGCCGACCAAGGTCGGCACCTACCGATGCTTCAGTGCCGACCAAGGTCGGCACCTACCGCCGCGTTGGGTGGGTGCCGACCTTGGTCGGCACGCCTTCACCTATCAATGCGAGCGCTGCACCGCGTAGCGGGCCAGGCCGCGCAGGGCGGCCACTGCATCGTTGTCGCCCAGGCCATCCAGCGCGCGCTCGGCGGCTTCGGCGTATTCCTCGGCGCGGCGGCGGCTGTAGTCCAGGCCACCGGTGGCGCGGATCGCGGCCAGCACTTCCGGCATGGCCGAGGCGTCGCCGTCCTGCACGATGCTGCGCAGGCGCTCGCGGGTGGCCGGGTCGGAGTGGGCCATGGCGTGGATCAGCGGCAGGGTGGCCTTGCCCTCGGCCAGGTCGTCGCCCAGGTTCTTGCCCAGTTCCTCGGCATTGGCCGAGTAATCGAGCACGTCATCGGCAATCTGGAAGGCGTAGCCCAGGTGCATGCCGTAGTCGTACAGGGCCTGCTGGGTGGCTTCGTCCTGGCCGCTGGCCAGCGCGCCCAGGCGGGTGCCGGCGGCGAACAGCACCGCGGTCTTGCGCTCGATCACGCGCAGGTAGGCCGCTTCGTCGGTGTCCGGGTTGTGTACGTGCAGCAGCTGCAGCACTTCGCCTTCGGCGATGCGGTTGGTGGTGTCGGCCAGGATCTGCATGACCGGCATGCGGTCCAGTTCCACCATCAGCTGGAAGCTGCGCGAGTACAGGAAATCGCCCACCAGCACGCTGGGTGCATTGCCCCACAGGGCGTTGGCGGTGCTGCGGCCACGGCGCAGGCTGGATTCATCCACCACATCGTCGTGCAGCAGGGTGGAGGTGTGGATGAACTCGATGATGGCCGCCAGCTGGTGGTGCTCCGGCCCGGCCTGACCGACCGCGTGGCCGGCCAGCATGACCAGCATCGGGCGCAGGCGCTTGCCGCCGGCGGAAATGATGTGGTCGGCGATCTGGTTGATCAGCACCACGTCCGAGGACAGCCGGCGCCGGATCAGGGCATCGACGGCGGCCATGTCGGCCGCAGCAAGCGACTGGATCTGGGGCAGGCCCAGGGCGGGACGGGTGTCTTCAGTGATGGTCATGCGATCAGGCTTTCAGGCTCCCCCCGATTATAGGCGCTGGCCGTGAATTCGGGCGGAAACCGACCCGACCGGTCTTTTCGCGGGCCGCTGGCCGGCCCTGCGGCGTGAATACGTATGCAGCCAGCGCCATCGCCGGGAGGCCGCCGCTAAGCTTGCCGGAGTTGCTTTTCGGCCCGCTTCCGGCGGGTCCCGCATGCCCGGAGGGGGGCTGTCGATGTCGCACAATCCATGGTGGCGCGGAGCCGTCATCTACCAGATCTACCCGCGCAGTTTCCTCGATGCCAACGGCGACGGGGTAGGCGACCTGCCGGGCATCATCGAGCGTCTGGACTACATTGCCGCGCTGGGCGCGGATGCGATCTGGATCTCGCCGTTCTTCAGATCGCCCATGGCCGATTTCGGCTATGACATCGCCGATTACCGCGATGTGGACCCGCTGTTCGGCAACCTGGACGACTTCGACCGCCTGCTGGCCAAGGCGCACGGCCTGGGCCTGAAGGTGATGATCGACCAGGTGCTGAGCCATACGTCGATCAAGCACGCCTGGTTCCGTGAAAGCCGCCAGGACCGCAGCAACCCGAAGGCGGACTGGTATGTCTGGGCCGACCCTCGCGAGGATGGCACCCCGCCCAACAACTGGCTGTCGCTGTTCGGCGGCGGCGCCTGGCAGTGGGAACCGCGCCGCGAGCAGTACTACCTGCACAACTTCCTGGTCGACCAGCCGGACCTGAACTTCCACAACCCGGCGGTGCAGCAGGCCACGCTGGACAACGTGCGCTTCTGGCTGGACCGCGGCGTGGATGGGTTCCGCCTGGATGCCATCAACTTCTGCTTCCACGACGCGCAGCTGCGCGACAACCCGCCCAAGCCGGCCGACAAGCGGGTGGGCCGTGGCTTCAGCCCGGACAATCCATACGCTTACCAGTACCACTACTACAACAACACCCAGCCGGAAAACCTGCCGTTCCTGGAACAGCTGCGCGCGCTGCTGGACCAGTACCCGGGCGCGGTGAGCCTGGGCGAGATCTCGTCGGAAGATTCGCTGGCCACCACCGCCGAGTACACTCAGGACGGCCGCCTGCACATGGGCTACAGCTTCGAGCTGCTGGTGGACGACTACAGCGTGGCCTACATCCGCGATACGGTCTCGCGCCTGGAAGCGGTAATGACCGAGGGCTGGCCGTGCTGGGCGGTGTCCAACCACGACGTGGAGCGGGCGGTCAGCCGCTGGGGCGGCCACCCGGCCGACCCGCGCCTGGCGCGCATGCTGGTGGCCATGCTGTGCTCGCTGCGCGGTTCGGTCTGCCTGTACCAGGGCGAGGAACTGGGCCTGGCCGAGGCCGAGGTGCCGTTCGAGGATCTGCAGGACCCGTATGGCATCACCTTCTGGCCCAACTTCAAGGGCCGTGATGGCTGCCGCACGCCGCTGCCGTGGACCGATGCCCCGCTGGCCGGCTTCACCACCGGCAAGCCGTGGCTGCCGATTCCGGCCGAGCACCGTGCCGCCGCGGTGGCGGTGCAGCAGGCCGACCCGTACTCGGTGCTGAGTGCCTTCGGCGATTTCCTGGCCTGGCGGCGTACCCAGCCGGCCCTGCTGCATGGCGACATCCAATTCCTGGACAGCGCCGAGCCGGTGCTGCTTTTCCAGCGTATGCTTGCAGATGAAACCCTTCTGCTGGCCTTCAACCTGTCGGCAGCGCCGGTCAGCCATCCGCTGCCGGCCGGCCGTTGGGAACAGGTGGCTGTGCCGGGCCCGGATGCGGGCACGGTGGAAGGCAACGAACTGCGGCTGCCGCCGCGCGCGGTGTATTGCGCCCGACGCAGCTGACCGATTTCTCCGGTGGCGGTACTTGCGGGGACGGGGCCGAAGCGCCCCGTCCCTTTTTTGTGGGTGGCTGTTGGCCGTCACTTTCCAACTATTGGAATGGAATCGGCCGGGGATGGGCGTGGACACTGGTGGCCCCTACATGGTGGACCTCCGATGCGTTCCTTTGCTTCCCTGACCCGAGTGTTGTTGCTGGCAGTGGCGCTTTCCGCTGCATGCCCCCTCTCCGCCACACCCATCGTGATCGTGGGGCCCGCGCTGGAGGATGCCTTTGAGGGGTCTGACGTGGTACCTGGCCTGAAGCAGTTGCTCGGACCGGAGTACCTGGCGTTCCGGCGCAATTTCGATGAGTCGGCGGTGCCGGTGCCGTTGAAGGATGGGGGGCTGCTGCTTGATGGGTGGCGATTGGGATTTCCCTCACATCACGCAGCTGCCGTGGTGGTCTACCCCGATGGCACGCTGCATGCGGCCTACTACAACGCTGAAGATCGAGCGGTGCGGTACTTCTCCACATCGGCTGGACTTCAGCACCGCGCACTGCTGGTCTGGGCAAAGCGATTTGACCTGCCACTGGATCAATCGCCTTCCCCTCACCGTTCTGTGGAAGAGACTCCCAGAGCATCCGTGCTGGCAGTGCCGAGCTTGGAAGAGCAGGCAGCCATGCGATCGGTGGCCGCCGCGATCTGGTCTGCCGAGCTGGCCTCGGGTTGGAACATGAATACCGAAGTGGGGCGCGTTCTCGGTGAGGCCACCAAGCAGATCATGGACTGCTCTGCCGCCTTCAGCCTCGTGCCAAAGCCTGCGGGCTGGGTGCCAGGTTGGGCGTATGTTGCGCAGACATCGGTCCAGATCGTCGCCTATGTCACGGGTGCGTCGGCGCATAGGGTCTACCGATCCTGTGTCATTGTTACCGCCAGTCGCCAGCGCTCGTTCATCGAGTTTGCCTCGGGCGAGTTCTGAGCACGGAGCGACGGCATCATGTGGGAACTGCTGGGCCAGATTGTTTCCGTTGTCCTCAACAATGTGGGCCACGCGCTTGGGCGGTTCAGTGGTCGTGTCTTGCTGGCGCTGATGCTGGCCATTGCGATCAGCTGCGCCTTTCTCATCCCCTGATCTTCTGGCGGGCGCATCCACGCCATGCGTGGATGCATTCAGTAGATCCACGCCATGCGTGGATGCGGTGGCTGGAGCGGTGTCGATGCGCAAAAGAAAACCCGCTGCCTGCGCAGCGGGTTTCCGGTCCTGCTCCCTGTGGTGCTGCCAGGCATGGCCTGGCACTACTGATCCCGCTCGCCGGGCATGGCCCGGCGCTACCGGTGCGTTGCCGGTCGGTCGTCAGAACTTGTAGTTCACGCCCAGCACGTAGGTGCGGCCCCACTCGATGTATTCCAGCGGGCGATCCTTGGTGCCGGCGTAGGTGCGGTACGGCTCGTTGGTCAGGTTGCTTCCCTGCAGCAGCAGGGTCAGGCCACGCAGGGCGCTGCTGTCGCTGAAGGTGTAGCTGACCTGGGCATCGGTCACGTTTTCGCCCACCACGTAACGCAGCGTGCGGTTGCCGTTGAAGTTGCCGATTTCACCGATGAAATCCGAACGGCGGCGCTGGCTCACGCGTGCTTCGAAACCGTTGCGCTCGAAGTAGGCGGTGAAGTTGTACACGCGGTCGGACAGGCCCGGCAGGCTGATCGGATCGGTACCCACGCTGGAGGCGCTTTCCGGGTCCAGGATCTCGATGTCGCTCTTGTTGAAGGTAGCGCTGGCCTGCACGCCGAAGCCGCGCAGGCTGTCGGTCAGCATGTCCAGCGGGAACGATGCGGTCAGTTCCAGGCCCTTCAGCGTGCCGCCCTTGCCGTTCTGCGGCGAGGAGAACGTACCGGTGGTCAGCACCGGCACGGTCATGCCCGGCGGCGGCACGTAGCTGCCCAGCAGGTCGGTGAAGTCGTAGTTGTCCACCGACTGGGTGTACACGTAGCTCTTCAGATCCTTGTAGAAGACGGCAGCGGCCACGTAGGCCTTTTCACCGAAGTACTTCTCGTAGGACAGATCGATGGCGGTGGCGCGCCACGGGTCCAGCAGCGGGTTGCCGCCGCTGCCGCCGGGCTTGCCGGTGGCCGTATCCACGCCGAATTCCAGGCCGGCGCGCATCTGGTCCACGCGCGGGCGGGCGACCTGCTTGGCCACGGCGAAGCGCAGGGTCTGCTCATGCGGGAACATGAAGGCCAGGTTCAAGCTGGGCAGCCAGTCGTTGTAGGTCTTGCCGTTGGAATACGGCTGGATGTTGCTGCCGGCCGGCTGCGAGCTGTCCCAGTAGCGCGAATCCGAACTCTGGTCGGTGTGCTGCATCTGCACGCCGATGTTGCCGCGCACGCCCACCACGCCGATGTCGGTGTTGATGTTCAGGCGCGCCCAGGCGGTGGTGATCTTCTCTTCCACCACCCACGACTTGGGAATCAGGTAATCCAGGTTGTCGACCGGATTGAAGGTCATGTAGCGGGCCACGGCGGCCGGCACGTTCCAGGCCGGAATGTTGCCGATGCCGGCAAAGCCCAGGTTCACCGGCGAATACTGCAGGTCCGAGGCGATGTTGGCATCGCCCTGGGCGCCCAGCAGGATGTTGCCTTCGGACTGCGTCTTGGTCTTGCGGCGGTCGGCGTAGTTCACGCCGATGTCCAGGTCCGGTGCCCACGACGCCATCGCTTCGGGCAGGCTGATGGTGGCCGCCAGCTTGCCGCCCTTCAGGCGGTCTTCCACCTGCGGCATCTTGCCGTAGCCGGAACCGTAGATGGTGTTGGTCAGGAACAGCGCATCGGGGTTGGAATAATCCAGGCCCGGCGAGATCTGCGAGAAGCCGTTCGGGTTCACCACCAGGCCGATGGTGTCCAGCTGCGGCATCGGGGTCAGCTGCAGGTTGTTTTCCAGGTTCAGTTCGTCACGGGTGGCCTTGGAGTAGTTCAGGTCGGCCACCAGCTTCACGCTGCCGAAGGTGAACTCGTTGTTCCAGCCAAACGCATCGATCTTGTCCTTGCGCTTGTTGTACATGCCGCGCACCAGCGGGTACACGCCGCTGGCGGTGCCCCCGGTGAAGGTGCCATCGGCATTGACCTGCGGGTTGCTGATCAGCAGGCCCGGGGTGTAACCGCCGTTGTAGTTGCTGAGGTTGACCTCGAACTGGTTGGCGGTGTCGATCTGTTCGGCTTCGGTGTGGAACGCATCGAAGGTGCTGGTCCAGGCGTTGTTCGGCCGGAACTGGATGGTGGCCATCACGCCGTCGCGCTTGTTGTTGCCGGTACGGCGCAGGGCCTTGATGCCATCGGAGAAGTAGGTGCCAGCGGCCAGACCCGGGCGGTTGCCGTTGGTGGTCTGCTCGGTGGTCCACGGCTCGTACAGGCCCACCTGGTTTTCCTGGATCGGGTTGTCGCTGTGCGCGTAACCGATCGAGATGCCCAGGGTCTTGTCGAAGAACTGGTCGATGTAGCTGGCGCTGAAGCGGTTGCCGAATTCATCGACGTTGGCCGCTTCACCCAGCGAGCTCTTCTGCAGGCGGCCGCTGACGGCGATCACGCGCTCGGGGAAGCTGAGCGGGCGCACGGTCTGCATGTCGATGGTGCCCGACAGACCCTGGCCGACCAGGGCCGCGTCCGGGGTCTTGTACACGGTCACGCCGTTCACCAGTTCCGACGGGTACTGGTCGAATTCAACGCTGCGGTTGTCGCCGGTGCTGACCACTTCGCGGCCGTTGAGCAGGGTGGTGGCGAAGTCGGGCGACAGGCCGCGCACGCTGATGACCTGGGCACGGCCGGCCACGCGCTGGGCGGCCAGGCCGGGCAGGCGGCCCAGCGATTCGGCGATGCTGACATCGGGCAGCTTGCCGATGTCTTCGGCGGAAATCGCTTCGACCACCGAAGTGGCGCTCTGCTTCACCGCAATGGCGTTTTCGATGCCGCGGCGGATGCCGGTTACCTGCACGGTGTCCAGGTTGGTGGCGGACGGATCGGTGGCGGTGGCTTCGGTGGACTGCGCCGATGCCAGCGACGGCACCAGTACGACGGCCAGCGCCAGACTCAGCGCGCTGCGCTTGTGGTTCAACATTTTCCCCTCCCAGGCAATGTTGTAGAGCATTTTGTGGTCGTCCCGGCGGGGCCGGAAACGTGCGACGCGGTGGCCGCTGTCGTCGCCGCTATGGTAGGCAGCGCGTTGTTCTGCGGAATCACCCTGCATACGTATTCAATGGCGTTTGCAGCGTTGTAAACGATTCCAGTCTCCGCTCCCGGTAGCGCCGGGCCATGCCCGGCGATGCAGACGTGCGGGTGTTCAGTGCACCGGCGTGAAGCGGATCGCCTGGCCACCGCCCGGTGCCAGCACCAGGGTCAGGGCGTCGGCGCTGGTCACTTCACGCGTCTCGCGCTTGAACGCAAACGGGTTGCTGCGGAAGTCCGCACCGTCGCCATCGCGGTAGATCTCGGCGCGGTAGCGCACGCCCGGTTCCAGGAAGCCCAGCGACACCGGCAGCACGCGGCCGTGTTCGTCGGTGATGCTGCCCAGGAACCAGTCGCGGCTGTTGCGGTCGCGGCGCACCAGGGTCACGTAGTCGCCCACCTCTCCATCCAGCACGCGGCTCTGTTCCCAGTCCACCGCCACGTCTTCGATGAAGCGGAACGCCTCGCGGTGCTGCAGATAATGCTCGGGCAGGTCGGCGGCCATCTGGATCGGGCTGTACAGCACCACGTACAGCGCCAGCTGGCGGGCCAGGGTGCTGGGAATGGCCTGGCCGTGGCGGCCCTTCAGGCTGAGGATGCCGGGGGTGTAATCCATCGGCCCGGACAGCATGCGGGTGAACACCAGGTTCACTTCATGCTCGGGTGGGTTCGGCGGCTGGCCCCAGGCGTTGTATTCCATGCCGCGCGCGCCTTCGCGCGAGATCCAGTTGGGGTAGGTGCGGCGCAGTCCGGTGTCCTTGATCGGCTCGTGCGGGTTCACCGACAGGTGCCGCTGTGCGGCCTCCTGCACCACCTTCAAGTGGTGGCGGGCCATGAACTGGCCGTCGTGCCACTCCCGCCACAGCGGGCCGCCGGCCGGATTGCGGCGGTCCACCTGGCCGTCATCGCAGACGTAGCCGGTCTTGAACTGATCCACGCCCAGGCGCGCATACAGGTCCAGCGCGGCGTCCAGCTGCTCTTCGTAGTGCTCGATGGCACAGCCGGTTTCGTGGTGGCCGATCAGGTGCACGCCCTTCTTCAGACCGTAGGCCGACAGCGCTTCGATATCGAAATCGGCGGTGGCGCGAGTGAAATCGAAGTCATAGCCATTGCCCACCCACATGCCGTCCCAGCCGGGGTTCCAGCCTTCCACCAGCACACCGCGGAAGCCGTGCGCGGCGGCGAAGTCGATCACCTTCTTCGTCTTTGCGGTGGTGGCCGCATGCTTCGGGCCGGTGGCCCAGCTTTCGTTGTCCAGGTGCATCGACCACCACACGCCCAGGTACTTGGCCGGCTTCACCCAGCTCACATCACCCAGCGCGTTGGGTTCGTTGAGGTTGAGGATCAGGTCCGACTCGACCAGGCCGCCGGCACGGTCGGCGATCTGCAGCGTGCGCCATGGGGTGCTGAAGGGCAGGGCGCGGCGCACCTTCCAGCCTTCGGCCGAAGGCGAAAGCTCGGCGCGCAGGCGCTGGCCCTCGGTGCGGCGCAGCCACATGCCGGCGTAGTCCACCAGCGCGGCCTCGTGGATGGCCACGTGCAGGCCATCCACGCTGCGCAGGGTCATCGGTGTGTGCACCAGCGGCACTTCGCGCAGCGGCGTGCGCTGGTACAGGTATTCGTAGTGGATCGGTTCGCCGGCCGGAATCCACCAGGCGGTCGAGTCGGGGGCGATGGCGAACTCGGTCAGCTCGTCATCGATGATCGCCTCGCGCAGGTTGGGCTGTTCGGGGAACGCATAGCGGAAGCCCAGGCCATCGTCGTAGACGCGGAACACCACGTCCACGCGGCGCTTGCTGCCGGTGCTTTCGGCCAGCTGCACGGTCAGTTCATTGAAGTGGTTGCGGGTGACGCGACGCTCGCCCCAGGGCTGTTCCCAGGTCTCGTCCACGCTGCGCCGCTGTTCGCCCAGCTGGACGAAATCACGGTCCAGGCGGCCGTCGCGCAGCACGAAGCCCAGCTTGGAATCGTCCACCACGGGCGCGCCCAGGCGTTCCACCCGGTAGCGCGCGGTACCGCCATCGAGCACCAGGCTGACCGCCAGCACCTTGCCCGGCGATTCCACCCGGGTAACCTGCGGCGCGGCCTGGGCCACCACCGCCAGACCCAGCAGGGCCATGCCGAACACCGGCGCGAACATCGCGCGGACTGCAACAGAAAAAGCCGGCATTTCCCCTCCCAAGGCGCCATTGGCAGACCCGGACCATAAGCCAGCACGGCGCCCGGTCTTCACGCGATGGCCATGAATACGTATGCAACTGGACGCAGGCCACGGCGCCGCGTCTACCATGGGGCAAGGCACCTTGAGGGAGGGGCCGCGCCCGCGCACCGGTTCCGGTGGCGCGGACCCACAACGGTGCAGAGAGGGAGGGAGGTCGACGGGCGCAAGCCGGTCTGCCGCTTCGATGCTGAAGATCATTTGCCTGACGGCTGCCCTGGCGGCAGCGCTGGGAACGACCGCGCACGCGGCCGACCTGGAATTCAACGGCCGCCACGCGCGTGCCGAAACCGCTGCCAAGGGCAGCTTCGTGCTGCACGCGCCCAAGGGCGAGGTGCGCATTGCCGCCGCGCCCATGCGCAGCCAGACCGGCAGCGTGATGTTCGATGCGCTGTTCGCCCTGGCCCAGCAGGAAATGGACCAGGACCGCGTGGACGCGATCCGCGATCCGGCCTTCGATGAAGGCCGCCCGGTGCCCTGCGACTGCTTCCAGACCGGCGCGCGCTGGCCGTACGTGTGGACCCGCGATGTCAGCTTCGCTGCCGACCTGGCGCTGGCGAAACTGGACCCGCAGCGCACCCGGCAGTCGCTGCAGTTCAAGCTGTCGGCCGCGCGCGATGGCCATACCCCCGGCCTGTTCGTGGCCCAGGATACCGGCTCGGGCGGCAGTTGGCCGATCAGCAGCGACCGCGTGGTGTGGTTCCTGGCCGCGCGCCATCTGCTGGATGATGCGGCCTTCGCCGACCAGGTCTGGCAGGCGCTGCAGGGCACGTTGGCGCAGGACCGGGCGATGGTGTTCGACCCGCAGATGGGCCTGTACCGCGGCGAGACTTCGTTCCTGGATTGGCGCGAGCAGACCTACCCGGACTGGACGCGCGAGAACGTGCGCTTCATCGGCGATTCCTACGCGCTGTCCACCAACGTGCTGCATTACCAGGCCCTGCGCCTGGGCCAGCAGATGGCCGCGCAGCTGGGCGACGAGCGCGCCGAGCAGTACAAGGCCTGGGCCGATGCGCTGGCGCTGCAGATCGATGCATGCTTCTGGCGCCAGGACATGGGCCAGTACATGAGCTACATCGGCGAAGCAGCGCACCCGGTGCCGTACGCCAAGGTGGATCTGCTGGGCCTGTCGCTGGGCATCCTGGCCGACGTGCTGCCCGCCGAGCGCGCACAGCGTGCGCTGGCCGCTTACCCGATGGGGCCGGCCGGCAGCCCGGTGGTGTGGCCGCAGGAAGCGCAGCAGCCGATCTACCACAACCGCGCGATCTGGCCGTTCGTCAGCGCCTATTCGCTGCGCGCCGCGCGCAAGCTGGACGACGCGCCGCGCATCGCCGCCGAGATCCGCTCGCTGATGCAGGGCGCGGCGCTGGCCGGTTCCAACATGGAAAACTATGAACTGGTCAGCCAGGCCGTGCATGTGGACGAAGGCGCGCTGAGCGGGCCGGTGGTCAATTCCGAGCGCCAGCTGTGGTCGGTGGCCGGCTACCTGGCCATGGTCACCGAAGGGGTGTTCGGCGTGCAGGATGATGGCAGCGTGCAGCCCAAGCTGCCGGCCAGCCTGGTGCCCGAACTGTTCGGCAAGCAGCGCCGCATCAGCCTGGACGCCAACGGCAAGCGCTACGTGCTGGAGCGGCCGAAGCAGGTGGGTGATGGCCTGCTGGTGGCCGGCAAGGTGAAGACGCGCGGCACCACCACCACGGTGCAGCTGGTGGCCGCGCCGTCGCGCGCGTTGCCGGCGAGCACCGCCGATGCCAATGCGCGCGCGCCGGCAACCCCGGCCGCACCGCAGGCGCGGCGCAGCGGCAAGGGCTGGACCGTGCCGGTGGCCGAAGGCCAGGTGCTGTGGCAGGACGGCCGCGCGGTGACGGCGATCAGCAAGGGCGTGGCACGCCTGGGCGATGACGGCCTGCAGCACTGCCTGAGCCTGACCCGCCGTGAGGGCGCGCTGGAATCGCTGCACAGCCCGATGCTGTGTGTCGGCCCGCAGCAGGTGCTGCGCGGCGCGCGCCAGTGGCAGTTCACTGCGGCCAAGGCCGGGCCGGTGCGGCTGCGGCTGCAGTACAACAACCCCAATGGCCCGATCAACACCGGGGTGACCGCCGCGGTGAAGCAGCTGGCGGTGCAGTGCGCCGGCCAGCCCGCGCAGCGCCTGACGGTGACGCTGCCGCACAGCGTGGCTGCGCAGGATTCCACCGCCGCAACCTTCAGCGTGCCCAAGGGACGATGCACGGTGAAGCTGGAAGAGGGCTTCAACATGAGCGCGCTGCAGCACTTCGCGCACTACACCGGCGGCAAGGGTGGGCGCGATGGCGTGCTCAACCAGGCCCAGGTGCAGGCGCTGAAGGTGGCGCCGGTGGCCGCAGTCGAGGGCAGCCGATGAGCCGTCCTGCCAAACCGCAGTTGTCGTTCTGGCAGATCTGGAACATGTGCTTCGGCTTTCTCGGCATCCAGTTCGGTTTTGCCCTGCAGAATGCCAACGCCAGCCGCATCTTCGAAACGCTGGGTGCGGACATGGAGTCGGTGCCGGGGCTGTGGATCGCCGCGCCGCTGACCGGTCTGCTGGTGCAGCCGGTGATCGGCTACCTGTCTGACCGCACGTGGACGCGCTGGGGGCGACGCCGGCCGTTCTTCATGATCGGCGCGGTGCTGACCACGCTGGCGCTGCTGGTGATGCCCAATTCGCCCACGCTGTGGATCGCTGCCGGCACGCTGTGGGTGCTCGATGCCTCCATCAACGTATCGATGGAACCGTTCCGCGCGTTCGTGGGCGACCAGTTGGCCCCGCGCCAGCGGCCCACCGGCTACGCCATGCAGAGCTTCTTCATCGGCGTGGGCGCGATCGTAGCCAGCTTCCTGCCGTTCATCCTGGCCCACTTCGGCGTGGCCAACACGGCCGCCGCCGGTGAAGTGCCGGACACCGTGCGCTATGCGTTCTACTTCGGTGCGGTGGTGCTGCTGGCGGCGATCACCTGGACCGTGGTCAGCACGCGTGAGTATTCGCCCGCCGAGCTGGCCGGCTTCGATGACGCCGAACCGCCGGCACACCATGCCGCTGCGGCCGTGAACGGCCCCGCGCCGTGGTCGCAGGTGGCGCTGTGGCTGGGCGTGGGCCTGCTGCTGGCGGTGCTGATCGCCTGGCGCCAGGGCGACAAGATGCTGTACGTGCTGGCCGGCCTGTGCGCGGGCTACGGCCTGTTGCTGGCGGTGTCCCGCTCGCTGCCGGGCACCCACATGCTGGCGGCGATCGTCGACGATCTGCGGGCGATGCCCATCACCATGCGGCGCCTGGCCTGGGTGCAGTTCTTCTCGTGGTTCGCCTTGTTTGCCATGTGGATCTACACCACGGCCGCGGTGGCCGGCACCCACTTCGGTTCCACCGATCCGCAGTCGGCCGCCTACAACGAAGGTGCCAACTGGGTGGGCGTGCTGTTCGGCGCGTACAACGGCTTTGCCGCGCTGGCCGCGCTGGTCATTCCGTTGATGGTGCGTGCCGTGGGCCTGCGCTGGAGCCACCTGGTGAACCTGTGGCTGGGCGGCGCCGGCCTGATCTCGCTGATGTTCATCCGCGATCCGCACTGGCTGCTGCTGTCGATGGTGGGCGTGGGTTTTGCCTGGGCGTCGATCCTGTCGCTGCCGTATGCCCTGCTGTCTGACAGCGTGCCGGCCAGGAAGATGGGTGTGTACATGGGCATCTTCAATTTCTTCATTGTGATCCCGCAGTTGGTCGCGGCCAGTGCGCTGGGCTTTGCCCTGCGCGCATGGCTGGGCGGCCAGCCGATGCACGTGCTGGTGCTGGGCGGCTGCAGCCTGCTGCTGGCCGGTGTGTGCGTGCTGCGGGTTCCGTCGCGTTCGGAGGTGGTTTGATGCGTGCTGTGTTGCCTGTTGCTGTCTGTGTAGCCCTGTTTGCCGGCCAGGCCCTGGCTGCGCCGCGCCCGGCGTATGTCGGCACCACCGAGCCGTTCGCCAGCGATGCGGTGTACTTCGTGGTGACCGATCGCTTCGTCAATGGCGATCCGTCCAACGACCATCGCGACCAGGGCGGCAAGCACCGTACCTTCGATATTCCGGTGCCGTGCCCGGACAAGGTGGACGGCAACATCGGCTATCTGGGCGGTGACTTCCGCGGCGTGCTGGACAATGCGCAGTACATCCGCAACCTGGGCTTCGGTGCGGTGTGGATCACTCCCATCGTCGACAACCCCGATGAAGCCTTTACCGGCAGCAAGGCGATCAGCTGCACCAGCACGCTGACCGACCGCGGCAAGACCGGCTACCACGGCTACTGGGGCATCAACTTCTACAAGCTTGACGAGCACCTGCCCAGCAAGGATCTGGATTTCGCCGGCCTGAACAAGGGCCTGCACGATGCCGGCCTGAAGGTGGTGCTGGACATCGTCGGCAACCATGGTTCGCCGGCATGGACCATGCCCAAGCGGCAGCCGCAGTTCGGCCAGATCTTCGACAAGGATGGGAAGCTGGTTGCCGACCACCAGAACCTGCCGCCGCAGAAGCTGGACCCGCAGCACAACCCGCTGCACGCCTTCTACAACAACATCGGCCCGGTGGACAGCAAGGACGGTTCGATCTTCGACGGCAACCTGGCCGAGCTGTCCGACTTCAACCAGAACAACCCGGCGGTGATGGACTATCTGGTGGGGGCGTACCTGCAGTGGACCGCGCAGGGCGTGGATGCGCTGCGCATTGACACCATCGGCTGGCTGCCGCATCCGTGGTGGCATGAATTCGTCAGCCGCATCCGGGCGCAGCACCCGGGCATGTTCATGTTCGGCGAAGCTTTTGACTACAACGCGGCCAGCATTGCCGAGCACACCTGGCCGGCCAATGCCAATGTCAGCGTGCTGGATTTCCCGCTGCGCGGCGCGATGGAGCAGACCTTCGGCACCGCTGGCAAGGGCTTTGAAACGCTGGCCGAACCGCTGCACCTGAGCGGTGGGCCGTATGCCAACCCGTACGAGCTGATGAGCTTCTACGACAACCACGACATGCCGCGCCTGCAGGCCAGCGACGATGGCTTCATCGACGCGCACAACTGGCTGTTCACCGCACGCGGCATTCCGGTGGTCTATTACGGTTCGGAAACCGGCTTCATGCGCGGCCGCGCGGAACATGCGGGCAACCGCGCCTACTTCGGCCAGCCGCGCGTGGACGCCGCGCCGCAGAGCCCGATCTTCGCGCCGCTGCAGCGCATCGCCAAGCTGCGCGAAGCCACCCCGGCCCTACAGCGCGGCTTGCAGGTGAACGAGCGCCTGCAGGGTGATGAAGCGGTGTTCCTGCGCGTGCTGCAGCACGGCGATGTGTCGCAGACGGCGCTGGTGCTGCTGAACAAGGGCGATGCGGCGAAGACCTTCAGCGTGGA
This sequence comes from Stenotrophomonas sp. ZAC14D2_NAIMI4_6, assembly GCF_003086875.1. NCBI lineage: Bacteria > Pseudomonadati > Pseudomonadota > Gammaproteobacteria > Lysobacterales > Lysobacteraceae > Stenotrophomonas > Stenotrophomonas sp. ZAC14D2_NAIMI4_6. The sequence goes on from NZ_CP025996.1 coordinate 1,170,387, forward strand.
GCGCTACCTGCAGGCCGGCACCTGGCGCGATGCGCTGGATGGCGGCGAGCTGAAGGTGAAGGGCCGACTGCAGACCGAGGTGCCCGCGCACGGGGTGAAGGTGTATGTGTTGGATGCGCAGGTGAAGCAGCCGGCGCTGCAGGCCGAACTGGACAAGGCCATGGCCGACCAGCAGGCGCGGGACCAGCGGCTGGGACGCTGAGGGTGCCGCCGGGCATGGCCCGGCGCTACCGCTCTGGGGGGTGCCAACCTTGGTTGGCACGCCCGCTCTGGTAGGTGCCAACCTTGGTTGGCACGCTCTTCGCGCAGTCGAGCAAGCTCGACTCTACAATGGGCCCCCCCTGATTGCCTGCCGTACTGCCATGACCGACCTCGCTCCGCAGACCCCGATCGAAACCCTGCTGAAGGCGGCCATGGACGGCGCCGTGCCGATCCGCGCCTTCATGGAAGCCTTCGTCGCCTCCGAGGTGGTGCTGCTGACCGGCAGCCTGGTCACCCCCGACGGCAGCGGCTTCGATCCGCTGCTGTTCGACAAGCAGGGCACCCTGCACGTGGCGGTATTCACCGATCCTGCGCGTGTGGGCATCTACAGCCAGCAGGCGCCGCACCAGATCCGCTGGCGGATGCTGGACGTGCTGCGCCGCGTACCCGGCGGCTACGGCGTGGTGATCAACCCCGGCACTCCGCTGGGCTTCGAAGTTTCCCCGAGCGGCGTGGGCGAGATCCTGAAGGACTTCGCGTAGCGTCGAGCTTGCTCGACTGCTCTGGCTTTGCTTCGTAGAGTCGAGCTTGCTCGACTGCTCTGTGCACAGCAGTCGAGCAAGCTCGACTCTACCAAGGGGGCAGTCGAGCAAGCTCGACTCTACCAAGGGGGCAGTCGAGCAAGCTCGACTCTACGGAGGGGCTTCAGTCGAGCAAGCTCGACTCTACGGGTTACCGGTGCAGCGAGGATTCGCGCGCGACCAGCTTCACCGGAATGCTCAGGCCGTCCACCGGCTGGCCGTTGATCAGCGCCAGCAGCTTCTCCACCAGCAACTGCCCGGCCTGCTTGGTGTCCTGCTGCACGGTGGTCAACGGCGGCGATACCGAGGCCGCCAGTGGAATATCGTCGAAGCCGGTTACCGCCACATCCTGCGGCACGCGCAGGCCGCGTTCGCGCAGGGCACGCAGCGCGCCAATGGCGATCAGGTCGCTGGCCGCGCAGATGGCATCGATCGGGCCGCCGCTGCCCAGCAGCTGCAGGCAGGCCTCGTAGCCGGAGGCTTCGGTGGTGATCGCATCGTGCTGCAGGGCCGGTTCGGCACGCAGCCCACGCGCATGCAGCGCTGCCACGTGGCCGCGATAGCGCTCTTCGAATTCGGGGTAATGGCTGGACGCATGGCCGAGGAAGGCGATGCGTCGGCAGCGCTGGTCCAGCAGATGGGCGGTGATGTCATGCCCGCCCTGGAAGTTGTCGCTGCCAATCGAGACGCCGGGCTGGCCGGGCAGGGCCGCGCCCCAGCGCACGAAATGGGTGCCTTGTTCCACCAGCCGCTGCAGGCGGTCGCGCGACTGGTGGTAATCGCCGTAGCCCAGCAGGATGATGCCGTCGGCCTTGTTGCTGTCCTCGTAGTCGGCCTGCCAGTCGGTGGACAGCTGCTGGAAGGACACCAGCAGGTCCTGCCCGTGCAGGGCGCAGGCGCGGGTGATCGAGCCCAGCATGGAATGGAAGAACGGGTTGATCAGCGAATCGTCGTTGGTGGGGTCTTCGAAGAACAGCAACGCCAGCGTGCCGGCATTGCGCAGGCGCAGGCTGGAGGCGTTCTTGTCGACCTTGTAATTCAGCTCGCGGGCGATGCGCAGGATGCGCTCGCGGGTTTCCGCATTCACCATCGGGCTGCCACGCAGGGCGCGCGACACCGTGGGCTGGGACACCCCGGCCAGGTGGGCGATGTCCAGGGAAGTGGCTTTGCCTTTGATCGTCATTGTCCGGGTGGGGAAGAACGGGCGGTGCAGGACGCATGATGCCATGCGGTGGGCCCGGCCGAGACAGGCGTTGGCCCGCTCGTGACCGTGCCGCATCTGCCATGGCCGTGGCGAAGGTCGCGTGCTGCGCCACTGTCTGCATCGAACCGGCCGGATTGCGCGCCGGGCGGCTCACGGCGGCCCGTAGAGCCCCGGTTCTTCAGCCGCAAATCATTGCCCTGCAACGGTTTTCCCGGGTTCCGCCCGGCCGCGCCGGTCGTCGCAGGGCAGGCGCTGGCCGGTGGCGATGTTAAGATGTACCGTTCTTGCATCCCCCAAATTTCACCAAGGGTGGCCCCGGCCACGGCATGCCCGGTCACGGCGTGCTATCACTGGCGGCCTGCCCTTGGACAACGGACGAAGGTACCTATGGCGCGCGGCATCAACAAAGTCATCCTGGTCGGCAATCTCGGCAACGACCCGGACGTGAAGTACACCCAGGGCGGCATGGCGATCACCCGCATCAGCCTGGCCACCACCAGCGTCCGCAAGGACAAGGACGGCAACCAGCAGGAACGCACCGAGTGGCACCGCGTGGTGTTCTTCGGCAAGCTGGGCGAGATCGCTGGCGAATACCTGCGCAAGGGCAGCTCGGTCTACGTCGAAGGCAGCCTGCGTTACGACAAGTACACCGGCCAGGATGGCGTGGAGAAGTACTCCACCGACATCATTGCCGATGAAATGCAGATGCTGGGCGGCCGCGGTGACGGCGGCGGCGGCGGTGGTGGCAACTACGGCGGCGACCGTCCGCAGCGCCAGCAGGCCCCGCGCCAGGAGTACGGCGGCGGCGGCGGCCAGCGTGGCGGCCAGGGCGGTGGTTACGGCAACCAGGGCGGTGGCAACCAGGGTGGCGGCTACGGCAACCAGGGCGGCAACCAGGGCGGCGGTTATGGCAACCAGGGTGGCAACCAGCGCCCGCAGCCGCAGCAGGCACCGCCGATGGACGACTTCGCTGACGACGATATTCCGTTCTGATCGAACGCGCGTCTGCAGCAGAAAAGAAAGCCCCGCTCATGCGGGGCTTTTCTTTTTCCACGATGTCATCGCAGTGGTGCCCCGCAGCATGCGTTTTCGTGCACCGCGTCTTGCAAAAAAAACAGTTCCTCCCGTATGGTGCAATCGATTGCATTGCAGTGAATCGTTTGCGTTTGCTACCGGTTGGGAGGCCGGTAAGTGGATGGCCATTCATTCAAGCGGACCGGCACCGGCGCCGGGCTTCACACGCCGGGACGCATTGCGTGTCGCACTTGCCGGGGGTGTGGGACTGGGTGTTGCCGCTGCAGGCGCGTTGCCAGTCCTCGCCGATGCTGCACCCCTCAAAGGCCGCCTGAAGCACGCTGTCGCCCGCTGGACCTTCCCGCAGTTGTCGGTCGCCCAGCTCTGCCAGACCGTGAAGGGTCTTGGCTTCGCCGCCATCGATCTGGTCGGCCCGGAGGACTGGCCCACCCTGAAGGCCCATGGCGTCTACAGCTCGATGTGCAACGGTGCCGAGCTGGGCCTGACCAAGGGCTTTGCCGGCCGCGAATTCCACGATGAACTGGTGGCGCGCTACACGCGGCACATCGACCTGGTGGCCGACGCCGGCTATCGCAACCTCATCTGCTTCTCCGGCAACCGCAACGGCATGGACCCCCAGCAGGGCATGGCCAACGCCGAAGCCGGCCTCAAGCGCATCCTCGGCCATGCCGAGAAACGCGGCGTCGTACTGGTGATGGAGCTGCTGAACTCACGGGTCGATCACGCCGACTATCTGTGCGACCACTCGGCCTGGGGCGTGGAGCTGTGCAATCGGCTGGGCTCGGACAATTTCGGCCTGCTGTACGACATCTACCACATGCAGATCATGGAGGGCGACATCATCGCCACCATCGGTCGGCACCACGCCCACTTCAAGCATTACCACACCGCAGGCGTGCCAGGCCGGCACGAGATCGGTGACCAGCAGGAACTGAACTATCCGGCCATCTGTCGCGCGATCGGCGACACCGGTTTTGAGGGGTATCTGGCACAGGAATTCATGCCTGCCGCGCCCGATCCCGTTGGCTCATTGCGCGAGGCGATCCGTCTCTGCGACGTCTGAAACGATATCCACCCAGGTGATAGACCCATGGCAGATAATCATTACGACGCCATCGTTGTTGGCTCGGGAATCAGTGGCGGTTGGGCAGCGAAGGAACTGACCGAGAAAGGTCTGAAAGTTCTGATGCTGGAACGCGGGCGCAACATCGAGCACGTGAAGGACTACGTCAATGCGATGAAGGAACCGTGGGATTTCCCGCATCGCAACCGGCCGACCCAGGCGATGAAGGCGGCGTTCCCGGTGCTGATGCGCGACTACGCGCTGGCCGAGAACCTGGAGGGCATGTGGGCCGACGAACAGGACTCGCCCTACATCGAAACGAAGCGCTTTGACTGGTTCCGCGGCTACCACGTGGGCGGGCGCTCGCTGATGTGGGGGCGGCAGAGCTATCGCTTTTCCGATCTGGATTTCGAGGCGAACCTCAAGGACGGCATCGCCACCGACTGGCCGATCCGCTATGCCGACATCGCGCCGTGGTACGACCACGTGGAGAAGTTCGCTGGCATCGCCGGCACGCGCGAAGGGCTGGACGTGCTGCCCGACGGTGAATTCCTGCCGCCGATCCCGCTGAACATCGTCGAAAAGGACGTGGCCGCGCGCATCCAGAAAGCCTTCGGCGGCACGCGCCACATGATCCATTCGCGCACCGCCAACATCACAAAGCCGATGCCCGAGCAGGGCCGGGTCAACTGCCAGTACCGCAACAAGTGCATCCTCGGCTGTCCGTTCGGCGCCTACTTTTCCACCCAGGCAGCGACGCTGCCGGCGGCGATGAAGACCGGCAACCTGACATTGCGACCGTTCTCGATCGTCAAGGAAGTGCTCTACGACAAGGACCGCAAGCGCGCGCGTGGCGTGCAGGTCCTCGACGCCGAGACCGGCCAGACCTACGAGTACACGGCCAAGGTCATCTTCCTCAATGCCTCGTCGTTCAATTCGACCTGGCTGCTGATGAATTCGGCAACCGATGTCTGGGAAGGGGGCTTGGGGTCCTCGTCCGGCGAGCTGGGGCACAACGTGATGGACCATCACTTCGGCGCGGGCGCCTCGGGGCGCGTTGAGGGCTACGACGACAAGTACTACTTCGGCCGCCGCCCCTGTGGCTTCTACATCCCGCGCTTCCGCAACGTGGCGGCGGACAAGCGCGGCTACCTGCGCGGCTTCGGTTACCAGGGCGGCGCCAGTCGCAACGGCTGGTCGCGCGAGATTGCCGAGCTGAACATCGGCGCCGACCTGAAGGAGGCGTTGAGCCTGCCGGGTGACTGGCGCATCGGCATGACCGGTTTCGGCGAAATGCTGCCGCACCACGACAACACGATCCGCCTGGACCACGACCGCAAGGACAAGTGGGGGCTGCCGGTGCTGTCGATGGACGTGGCGATGCGCGAGAACGAAAAGGCGATGCGCCGGGACATGGCCGCCGATGCCGCCGAGATGCTGGAAGCGGCCGGGGTCAAGGACGTGGAGATGCACGACAACGACTACGCCCCGGGCAAGGGCATCCACGAAATGGGCACCGCGCGCATGGGGCGCGACCGCAGGACGTCGGTACTGAACGCGCACAACCAGGTCTGGGATGCGCCCAACGTCTATGTCACCGACGGTGCCTGCATGACCTCCAGTGCCTGCGTGAACCCGTCGCTGACCTACATGGCGCTGACCGCGCGGGCGGCCGATCACGCGGTGCGCGAACTGAAAGCGGGGAATCTGTGATGGACCGCCGTGAACTACTGAAGATGATTGTCGCCGCCACCGGTGCGGCCATGGTCGGCCTGCCTGCGCTGGCCAGCGGCAAGCTGCCAGCGGCCGCGGCGGGCGTGTCCTTTACCGACGCCGAGATCGCTACGCTCGATGAGATCGCCGAGACCATCCTGCCGCGCACGCAGACACCCGGCGCGAAGGACGCGGCAACCGGCGCCTTCATGGCGCGGTTCGTGACCGACTGCTACACCGCCCTGCAGCAGGCGACGTTCCGTGCCGGCCTGGCCGACATCGACAAGCGCGCCGGCGGAAGCTTCGTCGCCCTTGCACCCGACGCGCGCAGCACGCTGCTGCGCACGCTGGATGCAGAAGCCCGCAAGCGTGCGGTAGAGGTGAGCGAGACCGGTACCGGGGAAACCGCGAAGGCGATGCCGCATCCGTTCACCATGATCAAGCAACTGGCCATCTTCGGCTTCTTCACATCCAAGCCGGGCGCGACCGAAGTACTGCACTACGTCGCCGTGCCGGGACGCTACGATGGCGACATGGCCTACGCGCCAGGCACGCCGGCCTGGGCCACCAGCTGATGGAGCATGACAGGATGATCAGATCTTTCTTGATGGCCGCAGGCGTGCTGGCGGCGGTGCCGGTGTTCGCGCAGGCCGGCGCCGAGCGCGACCCGACAAAGACCGAGGTATGGGCAGCGGTGCCTGCCGTCGCAACACCAATTGGCGCGGCGCCGTCCGATGCGATCGTGTTGTTCGATGGCAGGGATGTGTCCGCCTGGGAGGCCGAGCAGGGCGGCCGCGTGCCGTGGACAGTGGCCAACGGTGCGATGACCGTGGTGCCGGGCAGCAAGGGCATCCGCACCCGGCAGCGCTTCTGCGACATGCAGCTGCACGTCGAGTGGCGCAGCCCCACCGAAACCAAGGGTTTCGATGGCCAGGACCGCGGCAACAGCGGCATCTTCCTGCAGGAGCGGTACGAGCTGCAGGTGCTCGACAGCCACGACAATCCGACCTACGCCAACGGCCAGGCCGGGTCGATCTACAAGCAGGCCATGCCGCTGGTGAATGCCTCGCGCGCGCCGGGCCAGTGGCAGGCGTACGACATCATCTGGAAGGCGCCGCGCTTCTCGGCCGGTGGCGGGCTGACCTCACCGGCGCGCATCACCGTGCTGCATAACGGCGTGCTGGTGCAGAACGACACCGTGCTTGCGGGCCTGACCGAATACATCGGTGCGCCGTCGTATTCGCCACATGGATGCGCGCCGCTGTATCTGCAGGAACACGCATCCAAGGTCAGCTACCGCAACATCTGGGTGCGCGAGCTGTAACGCCCGCGCCTACTTCGCCAGGAAGCTGGCGATGTCATCGATCTCCTGCGCGGACAAGTGCGAGAAGGGCGGCATCAGCCCGCCGCCCTTGCTGATCTTTTCCTTGATCTGTGCAGGCGGCAGCCGCTTGCCGATGTCGGTCAGCGCAGGGAACGCGCCGGGCATGCCCGCACGATCCGCGCCGTGGCAGGCCACGCAGTTGGTCGCGTACAGCTTGGCACCGGCAGCGGGATCTTCCTTGCACCAGGCGGGGAGCACAGCGGTCGCCGTGCACAGGGTCAGGGCCAGGGTCAGGACGGTTTTCAAACGAAGCTCCTTGGCGGGCTAGCGCGAAGCGCGGGCGGGCAGGCTGACAGTGAGGTGTTTGCGCAGGTAGTCGGCGCCGGTCTGGATCACCTTGGCCGGGTCACGCGGCTGGTCGTGCTCGACGATGTACCACTTCACGCCCGCGTCGGCCGCGGCCGGCAGGATCGCGTTCCAGTCCAGCACGCCCTGGCCGACGGCGGCGAATCCGCCTTCGTCTTCGGCCTGGCCCTTGGCGGCGTTGTCCTTGGCATGCACCGCGAACACGCGGCCGCGGAACTTGCCCAGCATCTCCGCCGGGTCATGGCCCGAACGCGCCACCCAGGCCAGGTCCAGCTCGGTCTGCAGGTCGGGGCCGGCAGCATCGAACAGCAGTTCCAGTGCGGTGCGGCCGTCGACGTCGACCAGCTCGAAATCATGGTTGTGGTAGGCCAAGCGCATGCCCTGGGCCTGCACCTGTTTGGCGATGCGCCCCAGTTCCTGGCCCAGCGCGGTCCAGCCTGCGGCATCGCTCGGGCGGTCCTTGCTGTCCAGGTAGGGCACCACCAGCGTGGTGTTGCCGATGGCGCGGTTGAAGGCCACCACGTTGTCCAGGTGATTGCGCAGGTCGGCCAGTGCCGTGTGCGAGGAGATCGCCTTGATCCCGTACTTGTCGAGCAGCTGCTTGAGTTCGGCGGCGCTGACGTTCTGCGTGCCCACCGTTTCCACCGCCTGCACGCCCGCGTCGTGGACGATCTTCAGTTGCTGGTCGAGCGTGCCGGCGTTGCGCAGCGTGTACATCTGCACAGCGATGGGCTTTTCAGGGCTGCGGGTTTCCGCGGCGAACGCGGGCAGGGCCGTGAACAGCAGCAGTGCCAAGGTCGCGATCCTTCCTGTTGATGCCTTCATCGGTGCATGCTCCCGGGGTTCATTCAATGGTGGTCCAGGCGCGCGACCTGGCCGATGCGATGACGCGTTCGACGATCAGCGCCGAGCGCAGGCCGTCTTCGAAGGTGGGCAGGCCCTGCGGCCGCTCGCCATCAATGGCGCGATAGGTGTCGGCGACGAACGCCTCGAAGCACTGGGCGTAGCCCTGCGCATGGCCGGGCGGCAAGGCCGAGAGCCGGCGCTGCTCGGCGCTGCCGGCGCCGGGGCCGCGCACGAAGGTCTCCTCGCGCTGGTCGGGCCGGCCGATCCACAGGCGCTCGGGATCTTCCTGGTTGAAGGCCACGCTGGCGTTGGCGCCGTCGATCTCGAACCAGAGGCGGTTGTGGCGCCCCGCCGACACCTGGCTGACGGTCAGCGACGCCAGCGTGCCTGCACCGGTACGGAACATCGCCGTGGCCACGTCCTCGCTGGATACCGCCTGCGTGGCGCCGCCTGCCGCCGGGGTGCTGAAGCTCTGTGCGCCCCCGGCGCTGCGCTCGGCGATGACCGTCGCGAAGGCCGCGCTGACTTCGGCGAAGCGCTCGCCGCTGACCCACTCCACCAGATCGCACCAGTGCGAGCCGATGTCGGCGAATACGCGCGAGGTGCCGCCCAGCACCGGGTCGACGCGCCAGTTGTTGCTGGCAGGGTCCAGCAACCAGTCCTGCAGGTAGCTGCCGTGGATCAGATGCAGGGGGCCGATGTCGCCGGCGGCGATGCGCGCGCGCGCTTCCCGCACCACCGGGTGGTAGCGATAGACGAACGGCACCGTGGCCACCAGCCCGCTGGATGCGGCCTGCGCGGCCAGCGCCTGCGCATCGGCCAGGGTGGTGGCCAGCGGCTTTTCGCAGACCACGTGCTTGCCGGCGGCCAGTGCGGCCTGTGCCATGGGCCGGTGCAGGTGATTGGGCGTGCACACATGCACGACCTGCACCTGCGGATCGGCAACCACGTCCTCCATATCGCGGTAGGCGCGCGCAACGTTCCACGCCTGCGCGACATCGCGCGCGCGCTGCGGCGTGGATGCCGCTACGCCGCGCACTTCGGCACCTGCCAGCAGGGCGGCGCGGCGATGCACCGCTGCGATCATGCCGGTGCCGACGATGGCGATTCCAAGCTTGGGCATCGACAGCGGTCCTCAGTGCGTGGTGGGCGCCGCCGCAACGGCGGGGCGGTCGCGGAACAGCAGCAGGAAGGCAATCAGCACGACCAGTGCAACGCCGGCGGGGAACAGCCAGATCTGCTGCCAGTCGGGCCCTGCGGCCGTGGTGTAGTGCTCCACCACCGCGCCGGACAGGAAGGTGCCGATCAACATGCCCACGCCGTAGGTGGCCAGGGTGATGAAGCCCTGGGCGCTGCTGCGCGCGGCCGGGCCGGCGTGTGCATCGGTGTAGATCTGCCCGGTGACGAAGAAGAAGTCGTAGCAGATGCCGTGCAGCACGATGCCGATGACCAGCAGCGAGAAGCCGCTGCCGGCATCGCCGAAGGCAAACAGCGCATAGCGCAGCACCCAGGCGGCCATGCCCACCGCCAGCATGGTCTTCACCCCCAGCCGCACGAACAGGAACGGCATTGCCAGCATCAGCAGCACTTCGGACACCTGGCCCAGCGACTGCAGCCCAGCCGCGCCGTGCACGCCCAGATCGTTGAGATAGGGGTTGGTGAAGTTGTAGTAGAACGACAGCGGGATGCAGATGGCGATGGAGGCCAGGAAGAACACCAGGTAGGCGCGCGATTTCAGCAGGCGCAGCGAATCCAGGCCGAGGATCTGCCCGAGCCCGGCGTCGCGCTGCTGCGCCAGCGGCGGCGTGTGCGGCAGGGTGAAGGCGTACAGGCCCAGCACCAGCGATGCCACCGCCGCCATCCGGAACGTCAGTTCAAGCCGGTGCGCCTGTTCCCAGCCCAGCCAGCCGATCAGCACCCCGGCGATGATCCAGCCGATGCTGCCGGCCACCCGCACCAGCGGGAACTGCTTTTCCGGCGACTGCATGTGCCGCATCGCCACGCTGTTGGCCAGCGCCAGCGTGGGCATGAACAGCAGCATGTAACCCATCACGCAGGCGGAGAACATGCCGAAGCTGGTGGCCGTGGAGGCCAGCCACATCAGCACCGCGCCGGCCAGGTGCAGCACCGCCAGGATGCGCTGCGCGGCGAAGTAGCGGTCGGCGATCAGGCCGACCAGGAAGGGGGCGACGATCGCACCGATCGACTGGCTGAGAAATGCGGTGGCCACCTGGCTGGCGCTGGCCTGCAGCGGGCCCTGCACCAGGTAGGTGCCGAGGGTCACGAACCACGCTCCCCAGATGAAGAACTGCAGAAACATCATCGCGCCCAAGCGCGACATGGCGTGCGTCATGGCTTGCCCTCCCGGGGCGGTGTCGGCTCAGATTCCCAGCATGTGGTGCAGTGATGCGGCGTCGGTGCCACTGTCGGCGAAGTCATCGAAGGCGCGCTCGGTCACCCGGATGATGTGGTCGCGGATGAAGGCGGCGCCCTCCCGTGCGCCGTCCTCGGGGTGCTTCAGGCAGCACTCCCATTCCAGCACCGCCCAGCCGGGGAAGTCGTACTGCGCGAATTTGGAGAAGATGCCCTTGAAGTCCACCTGTCCATCGCCGAGCGAGCGGAACCGGCCCGGACGGTCGATCCAGTCCTGGTAGCCGCCATACACGCCGCTGCGGGCACTGGCGTGGTATTCGGCGTCTTTCACGTGGAAGATGCCGATGCGCGCGTGGTAGCGGTCGATGAAGCCCAGGTAGTCCATCTGCTGCAGCAGCAGGTGGCTGGGGTCGTAGAGGATCTTGGCGCGGGGGTGGTGGTCGACCACGTCGAGGAAGCGCTCGAAGGTTGCCCCGTCGTGCAGGTCTTCGCCCGGATGGATCTCGAAACACAGATCCACGCCGCAGGCATCGAAGGCATCCAGGATCGGGCGCCAGCGGCGGCCCAGTTCGGCGAAGGCTGCGTCTACCAGACCGGCGGGGCGCTGCGGCCAGGGATACAGGTAGGGCCAGGCCAGCGCGCCGGAGAAGGTGGCGTGTGCGGTCAGCCCCAGGCGCTGGCTGGCCTGTGCCGCCAGCAACAGCTGATCGACGGCCCAGGCCTGGCGGGCGGCAGGATCGCCGCGCTGCGCGGGCGGCGCGAACCCGTCAAACAGACTGTCATAGGCGGGGTGGACGGCGACCAGCTGGCCCTGCAGGTGGGTCGACAGTTCGGTGATCTGCAGACCGTGCCCGGCCAGCATGGCGGCGACATCGTCGCAGTAGGCCTGGCTGCGTGCCGCCTCGGCCAGATCGAACAGGTGGGGCGCGGTGGTGGGCACTTGTACGCCAGAATAGCCCAGGCCCGCGGCCCATCCGGCCAGCGTGTCCAGCCGATCAAAAGGAGCGTTGTCGCCGATGAACTGCGCCAGGAAAAGCGCCGGACCCTTGAGCGTCTTCAAGGTGATTCGCCCTAGATGCAATCGATTGCATTACCCTAGCATGGGCTTTCCGCAGACCCGTTGTGCAGTGCACAGCCGCAACCAGAGCTGACACCATGGCCACCATCTACGACATCGCAAAGCACGTGGGCGTGTCCGCCGGCACGGTGTCGCGGGCCTTGTCGCGGCCGGACAAAGTGCTGCCCGCCACCCGGGCGCGCATCGAGCAGGCCGCCGCCAAGCTGGGCTACGTGCCCAACACGGTGGCCCGAACGCTGAAGACCCAGCGCAGTGGCAAGATCCTGGTCACCGTGCCGGACATCGCCAATCCGTTCTTCGCGCAGATCCTGCAGGGTGCCGAAGATGCGGCGCAGGCCGCCGGCTACGCCGTGCTGCTGGGTGATACCCAGCACCAGCCCGATCGCGAGGAGCGCTACGCGCAGATGCTCCGGCGCAACGAGGCCGATGGCCTGATCGTGCTCGGCCATCGGCTGCCGCCCACCGCGCGCGAGATCGTGCAGGCGCTGGGCGTGGCCGCGCCGGTGGTCAATGGCTGCGAATTCGATCCCGCGCTGGGCATTCCCAGCGTGCATATCGACAATGCCGCCGCTGCGCGCACGGTGATGGAACACCTGTATGCCCTCGGCCATGAGCGCATTGCCGTGGTTGGCGGCCCGCCCGACAACCCGTTGCACCAGCAGCGGCTGGAAGGCGTGCGCGCGGCGGGCAAGGCGCGCGGCCGGCTGCGCGGCTTGAGCGTCGTACCCGGTGATTTCTCGCTGGAGTCCGGTCATGCGGCGGCCACGGCACTGCTCGCGCGTCCGCTCGCACCGACCGCGGTGTTCTGCTTCAGCGACCAGATGGCGCTGGGTGCGCTTTCTGCATGCCGCGATCTCGGCATCCGCGTACCGGACCAGGTGTCCATCGTCGGCTTCGACGACCTGGCATCGTCGCGCTTCCTGACCCCGCCGCTGACCACCATCCGCCAGCCGATGCGGGACATCGGGGCGCGCGCGGTCACCCTGCTGCTGGCCATCATCGATCGCGTCGATGTTCCCTTGCAGCAGACGCTGGATTTCAGGCTGATGCTACGGGGATCGACGGCCGCCCCGGCCAGCGGCTGAGCGGCGGCCGCAGGGCAGCGCGCGCGGTTACTTCAGGTGCGCCTGTGCGCAGGCCAGCACGTGGTTGTAGTCGCTGGACATGCACTGGTAGAAATCGCGCTGGCCACCGCTTGCAGCTTCGCAGTCGGCTTCGGTGATCTGCGGCAGCAGTTCGCGCATCGGCGCGGCCATGGCCTCGTACTTCGCCGCATCGATGTAGCCGCCGGCGGCGTTCTTTGCCCCCACCTCCAGCATGGTTTCCAGCCCGTAGCGCGCGTTCTCCACCGCCTTCGGGCAGGAGAGCTCGACGTCGCTGCGCTGCACCTTCAGCAGTTCGCGGGCGATGGCTTCCACGTCGGCCTGCACCTGCGGCGGCACGGGCGTGGTGTCGGCGGCGAAGCTGCTGCCGGCGGCGAGCGCAAGCAGGGGGATGCACAGCAGGCGGTACATGGGGCGTCCTTGCGGCAGGGTGGGGCGCCAGTGTGCGCCGGCCGTGCCTGCACAATCCACTACCATGGGCCACCCCGCCGGAATGCACCGCCATGAACGACGCCGTCCTTGCCCTGCCCAAGCCCCCCGCCGCGCGCATCGCCGCCTGGCTGTTGATGTTGCTGGGCATGTGGCTGGCCCTGAAGCTGGGCCTGGTGGTCACACTGCTGTCGGGCCTGCTGGTGTTCCAGCTGACCCACGTGCTGGCCAACACCGTGGAAGGCAAGCTGCCGCCGGGCCGCGCACGCGCCTTCGCGGTCATCCTGCTGTCGGCGGTCATCATCGGTGCGCTGGTGCTGGCCGGCATCGGCGTGGCCTCGTTCTTCCGCAACGAGACCGGTGGCCCGGACGTGCTGCTGGCGCGGCTGATGGACATCCTCAACACCTCGCGCCACCAGGTGCCGGCGCTGCTGCAGCCCTATATTCCCGAAGACCTGACCCGGCTGCGCGAGGCGCTGAACGAATGGGCCGCCGAACACCAGCGGCAGCTGGGCGTGGCCGGTACGTCGGTGGTGCAGGTGGGCGTGCGCGTGCTGATCGGCATGGTGCTGGGCGCGATGATCGCCCTGTACGACGAGCTGCCGCTGCCGAAGATGGGCCCGCTGGCGCAGGAACTGGTCGGCCGCACCACGCGGCTGGCGGTGGCCTTCCGCCAGGTGGTGTTCGCCCAGGTGAAGATTTCGCTGCTCAACACGGTGTTCACCGCGGTGTTCCTGCTGGGCGTGCTGCCGCTGTTCGGCGTGCACCTGCCGCTGTCGAAGACGCTGGTGCTGATCACCTTCCTGGCCGGCCTGCTGCCGGTGGTGGGCAACATCATTTCCAACACCGTCATCACCATCGTGGCGCTGTCGGTGTCGTTCTACGTGGCGGTGGCGGCGCTGCTGTACCTGATCGTCATCCACAAGCTGGAGTACTTCCTCAACGCGCGCATCGTCGGCGGTGAAATCCAGGCCCGTGCGTGGGAACTGCTGCTGGCGATGCTGGTGATGGAAGCGGCCTTCGGCCTGGCTGGGCTGGTGGCCGCACCGGTGTTCTATGCCTACGTGAAGCGGGAGCTGCTGGACCAGCGCTGGATCTGATTCTGGTCTGGCGGGCGCGTGAAATCCGCCGCGACGGACCTGCACGCCCGCCTTACCTGCGCGGGCGGACGCTGGCCCCAGACCCCAGGAGACCGAACCATGACCACGCTGACCCTGCCCGAACTGGCGAAGAAAATGGCTGGCATCGATTTTGCGATGCTGCAGACCCATGCCGCCGGCGAGATCGATGGCCGCCCGATGAGCAATAACGGCGACGTGGACTACGACGGCGACAGCTGGTTCTTCGCGCTGGAAAGCACGGACATGGTGCGCCAGATCGAATCCGACCCGAAGGTCGCGCTGGGTTTCACCGGCAGCAAGTCACTGCTGGGAAAGCCGCCGCTGTTCGTGCACGTGAAAGGCCGTGCCTCCATCATCCGCGAACGCGCGGTGCTGGCCGAACACTGGGTGAAAGACCTGGAGCGCTGGTTCGAGCAGGGCGTGGACACGCCGGGACTGGTGCTGATCCACGTGCATGCGCAGCGCATCCACTACTGGGACGGCGAAGACCAGGGCGAGCTGGTGGTCTGAACGCACGCGGGTAGCGCCGGGCCATGCCCGGCGGCTCAGCCCGCCACCGGCGCGCCCCCATCCACCCAGTCCGCCAGCTCCGGCGCCAGCGCATGTTCCACTGCACGGCGCAGCAGGGCCGGCGCGATGTAGTGGCGGTGCACGCTGTCGATCAGCGCCATGTACAGGCGCCCGAACCGGTTGTGGGTCTGCACGCGCGAGCCCAGGCTGACCTGCACGCTGCCATCGTCGGCCAGCTGCACGCGCACGCTGCTGCGGAAGCGCAGGTGACGATCATCGGCACCCAGCAGTACTTCGGCGCTGCGGTCCTGCGCATCCACCGTTGCATCCAGCACCGGGAAGCGGCCAGCGAACAGTCGGCTGCGATCGGTGGA
This sequence comes from Stenotrophomonas sp. ZAC14D2_NAIMI4_6, assembly GCF_003086875.1. Taxonomy (NCBI): domain Bacteria; kingdom Pseudomonadati; phylum Pseudomonadota; class Gammaproteobacteria; order Lysobacterales; family Lysobacteraceae; genus Stenotrophomonas; species Stenotrophomonas sp. ZAC14D2_NAIMI4_6. The sequence goes on from NZ_CP025996.1 coordinate 1,185,708, forward strand.
CAAGAGCGACGACACCGGGCAGCCCAGCGGCGAGGTACGCAGGCGCAGCGGCGTCACCAGGCGGTTGCGCAGGGCCATCAACTGGCCCACGCCGCCTGGAGGATTGCGCAGGAAACCGTCCAGTACATCGGCCAGCAGGGTCGATGCCGAGCGTCCCGCACATTGTTCGGGGCGCAGCTGCAGCACGGTCAGGTCGTGGTAATCGCTGTGGGGCAGGGCGCGGTACAGCATGCCCTGGCTGGCCGCCGCGGCATGCTGCACCGGATAGCGCGGCGTGCTGCGTTCGACGAACCCCCGCAGCGGGCGCAGGTTGATCCGACGCAGAGGCCCCAGCAGCGCACGGGTCTGCGCGCACAGCCGCGCACACACGCTGGGCGGCGCGGCCTGCAGTGACAACTGCAGCAGAGGCGCGCTGGCCAGTGTCGCGGCGCTGGGCCAGCAGGCCTGCGGCAATACGTCGGTCAGGCTGGGGATGTCGGCCTGGTTGGCCTGCACCTGGGCGCGGGTGGCATCGCTCATCGCGCCGGCCAGTTCATTGCTGTGGCACGACAGCGCGAACAGTGCCGGGTGTGCCCGGTGGCTGGACGCGAACTGATGCCAGGTGCCGCCACCGAAGCGCACGGTGAACAGGCAATCGGGTGGAATGCGGATACGCCGCAGGCTGCGCTGGAAGCTGGCCGGATCGGCGGCGATCTGCGCATCGCTGGCGGTGGCAAAGCGCAGCTCCGCGCCGGCGCTGCCGGCAATGGCGGTGAACATGCGCGGGCCGGCATGGCGGTGGAACGGGTGGCCGCCGGCACCCACGACGAAGCTGTACAGCGATGACGCATCGCCATGCTGCAGGTGCATGCCGCCCAGCCGTGCCGACGGTTCATCCAGCGCATCGATGAAGGCCGGATGGTGGCGCTGGCGTTGCCCGGCGTCGTTCACCAGCGCATCGCCGGCACCGATGCCGAGCTGGGCGATCAGCATCACCTCGATGGGTCCTGCGCCTTCCTGGGCGGGCAGCTGGACACCTGGAAACGAGCGGCTGTTGCGGGTCGAACCAGGCATCGTCGTGCTCCTATCAGCGGGCAGGGGACTTGCGGCGTGCGCGGGCTTCGCGCTTCAGCGGGCCACCGACCGGACACACTTCGGCCGCCCAGGAAAACAGGGTGTTGGCCAGGCGCTCGGGCACCTGGCGGAAGTACACGAACTGCCCGCGCTTCTCGCGTTCGATCAGGCCGGCGTCTTCCAGGATGCGCAGGTGGCTGGACAGCGCCGGCTTGCTGAAATCGAAGCGCTCGGCCAGCTCGCCCGCGCTCAGTTCGCCGGCACTGAGGTAGGCCAGGATCTGCCGGCGGGCGCCGGAGGCGAGGGCTTCGAAGATGCGGTCCATAGGGCGTTAATTAACTAATTCGTTAATTGATGATCCTGCGCGGCCGCGGCGGTGTCAAGCCTGCGCCGGCATTGCACTGCGCCCCCGGCTTTTGCCATCCTCCCCGCAGTTTTCCCATGATGGAGTTGCGATGCGCCCGGTGCCCTGGTTGATGGCGGGTCTGTTGCTGCCCGCGCTGGCCGCGGCGCAGCCGGCGCGCGCGCCGAAGGAGGCGGCGGCCACCCAGGACCCCTTCAGCGAACTGTTCGACACGGCCTGCATGCAGCACATCGGCGCGCCGGCCCGGCTGCAGGCGCTGATGGATGCCAACGGCCTGAGCCCGCTGCCGCCGGCCGAGGCCGCCACGCTGCTGCAGGGGCAGGGCGGGGTGGCCTGGATGGTGCCGCTGGCCAGTGGCCGCTACGCGGTCAGCTGGGCCGACGATGGCACCTGCACGGTGTATGCGGAGAAGGCCGAACCGGCGGTGGTGCAGAAGGGCTTCGCACGGCTGATGCAGGCCGCGCCAAAGCCGCTGCAGGTGCGCTCGCTGCCCGGCCGCGGGCCGCTGTCGGCCGACCAGGTGGCGATCCAGTACGGCTGGGCCACGCCCGGGGAAAGCGCGTTGCGCGTGCGCTTCCGCCTTGTCACCCGGCAGGCGGCCGAAGCCGGCGTGCAGGCCATGGCCTCGGCCACGCCGGGCGAGGCCATGCGCCAGGACGCAACGCCGCCAGCGGTCGCCAAGTAGCGGTTCAGCCACCTCGACCCGGATGTGGTATATCGTTTATCGATAAATCCCCCGGGCAGGTGATCTGCCCCACGCCGGAGGCTGCTTGACCGCTCGTTCTGCCCGCGCCCGACCTGCGCGCGGTGTGTTCACCCTGGCCCAGACCGCCGTGCAGGCGGTGCGGGCAATGTGCTGGCTGGGTATCCTGGCCGCGCTGCTGGCGGTGCCGCTGGTCGCCTACGACCGCCGCTGGCTGATGGATACCGTGCACGACGCCACGGCGGCCGCCCTGCATGGCAACGACCTGTTCCTGCATTTCTGCCTGGGCCTGGCCACCATCGTGGCGCTGCTGGTGCTGTGCCTGGTGTTCCTGCGGCACCTGGCGCGGCTGCTGCGTTCTGCCGCGCGTGAGCGCCCGTTCAACCACGCCAACGCGCTGCGCCTGCACCGCATGGCCTGGCTGATGCTGGCCATGGAAACCCTGTCGATCATCATCGGTGCCTACGCCAGCTGGATGGGGCCGGATTTCGCTTGGATGGAAGTGGGCGGTGGCATGTCCATCACCGGCCTGCTGGCGGTGCTGATGCTGTTCGTGCTGGCGCGCGTGTTCGCCGTGGGCGCGGCCATGCGCGATGACCTGGACAGCGTGATCTGATGGGCGCGCACTGATGGCCATCATCATCACCCTGGACCGCATGCTGCAGGCGCGCGGCATGACCCTGTCCGAGCTGGCCGGGCGCATCGACATCACCCTGGCCAACCTGTCCATCCTGAAGACCGGCAAGGCCCGCGCCATCCGCTTTTCCACCCTGGATGCGATCTGCCGCGAGCTGCAGTGCACGCCGGGTGACCTGCTGGGGCACGACCCCAGCCAGGCCCAGCAGGACGACTGAGCGCTGATGTTTCTTCCCTTACTACTGAACAAACGGAACTGAAATGGAATGGTTGGCTGACCCCTCGATCTGGATGGGCCTTGCAACCCTGATCGTGCTGGAAATCGTGCTGGGCATCGACAACCTGGTGTTCATCGCGATCCTGGCCGACAAGCTGCCCCCGCACCAGCGCGACCGCGCACGGGTGATCGGCCTGGCCCTGGCCCTGCTGATGCGCCTGGTGCTGCTGGCGGCGCTGTCGTGGATCATGAAGTTGACCGAGCCGCTGCTGGTGCTGTTCGAGCACAGCTTCTCCGGGCGTGACCTGATCCTGCTGGGCGGTGGCCTGTTCCTGCTGTTCAAGGGCACCATGGAACTGCACGAACGGCTGGAAGGCCGCCAGCACCACGACGATGGCAAGAAGGTCTACGCCAGTTTCGCCATGGTGGTGGCGCAGATCGTGGTGCTCGATGCGGTGTTCTCGCTGGATTCGGTGATCACCGCGGTCGGCATGGTCGACAACCTGGGCGTGATGTACGCCGCGGTGACCATCGCCATGGCGCTGATGCTGCTGGCCAGCAAGCCGCTCACCCGCTTCGTCAACAAGCACCCGACCGTGGTGGTGCTGTGCCTGGGCTTCCTGCTGATGATCGGCTTCAGCCTGGTGGCCGAAGGCCTGGGCTACAGGATTCCCAAGGGCTATCTGTACGCGGCCATCGCGTTCTCGATCCTGGTGGAAGCCTTCAACCAGTGGGTGCGCTTCAACCGTGAGCGCAACGAGCGCCGCCAGCCGTTCCGCCAGCGTACCGCCGACGCCGTGCTGCGCATGCTGGGTGCGCGCCCGGCCAATGGCCACGACGATGGCCACGGCGAGGAAGAACATGCCGACGAGGAGCGCCTGCAGCCGGCCGAGCACGAGATGATCCGCAGCGTGCTGGGCCTGGCCGATCGCCCGGTGTCCAGCGTGATGACCGTGCGCGCCGATGTGCAGTGGATCGACCTGGCCCGTGGCCACGAGGATGTGGTGGCGCGCCTGGTGGCATCGCCGCATACCCGACTGCTGGTGGGCGAGGGCGACCTGGACAGCCTGCGGGGCGTGGTGCAGAGCCGCGACCTGCTGGCCGACCTGCTGCAGGGCCGGCCCTTGCAGCTGGAGGCCAACCTGCGCGCGCCGCAGTACGTGCTGTCCAGCGCCAGTGCATTGCAGGCGCTGGAGCTGATCCGCCAGCACCCGGTGCCGCTGGCGGTGGCGGTGGACGAGTACGGCAGCGTGGAAGGCCTGGTGACCGCCAATGACCTGCTGGCGGCCATTGCCGGCGACTTGGCCGATACCCAAGACGAGCGCTACGGCGTGGTGGCACAGGGCGAGCACGAATGGGAGGCCGATGGCGCGCTGACCCTGGATGACCTGCAGCGGATGACTGGCGTGGCCCTGCCGCGCAGCGCCGACTACATGACCATTTCCGGCCTGGTGCTGGACCAGCTGGGGCGCCTGCCCGACGTGGGCGACAGCGTGGACGTGGCCGGTTTCCGCATCAGCGTGCTGGCCATGGAAACCCGCCGCATCGCCCGCCTGCGCGTGCAGCGTCTGGCGTCGTAACGCGCGGAGATTTCTCCTACCTTTTGCAACCTTGGTCGGTCACCATGGCCGCCCCACGTTCTGGATTCACGTTGTGCTGAGTACTGTTGGTTTGTTGATGGGCCTGTACGTGGCCTGGCGCCTGTTCTGGCCGCTGCGGCTGCCGCTCTGGGCCAAGGCGCTGTTGTCGCTGCTGCTGGTGGCGCTGGCGGTGCAGCTGCGCATTGTTGCCACCTTCTGGGGCACGATGGCCTCGCCGGAAATTCCCAAGCTGGCCATCGCCGTGCTGGCCACCGGTTCCACCGCCGTGCTGCTGCTGGCGCTGGCCCTGCTGGTGATGGATGCGGGCCTGCTGCTGTCGCGCCTGCTGCGCTGGCCGCGCGTGGTGACAGCGCTGCGCGCCCGCATGCTGCGGCCGCTGGCGGCCGGCCTGGCCCTGCTGCTCAGTGGTTACGGTGTCAGCCAGGGCATGGCGGTACCCAAGGTGCGGCAGATCGAAGTGAACATCGCCGGGCTGCCGGAGGCGTTCGACGGCTACCGCGTACTGCAGCTCACCGACATCCACGCCAGCCGCCTGCTGACCGGCGACTGGGTGCGCCGGGTCGTGGCCGAAAGCAATGCGCTGAAGCCGGACCTGATCGTGATCACCGGCGACCTGATCGATGGAACCGTGGCCGCGCGTCGCCATGATTTCCAGCCGCTGGGTGAACTGCAGGCCCCCGACGGGGTGATCGCCATCACCGGCAACCACGAGTACTACGCGCAGTACCGCGAATGGATGCAGGCGTTCCGCGCGCTGCACATGCAGGTGCTGGAAAACAGCCATACCCAGGTGCGTCGTGGCGATGCGGCGATCACCATCGCCGGTGTCACCGATCCGGTCGCGGCCCGCTACGGCCTGCCGCTTCCCGATCTGGACTCCGCCCTGGCCGGTGCCGACCCGGCCGCGCCAGTGATCCTGCTGGACCACCGCCCGCGCAACGCGCGCGAAGCGGCAGAGCGCGGCGTGCAATTGCAGTTGTCCGGGCACACCCATGGCGGCCAGATCATCGGCATGGACCAGCTGGTGAAGCGCGCCAACGGTGGCTACGTGTCGGGTCGCTACGCGGTCAATGACATGACCCTGTACGTCAGCAACGGCGCCGGCCTGTGGGCGGGCTTTCCCGCGCGCATCGGCGTACCCTCGGAAATCACCCTGATCACCCTGCGCAAGGGGGCGGACCCCCTGGCCAAAGGCCAAGGGCTCTGACCCACCGCCAGACAGCCCGGGGTCGGATCCCTTGGCAACGCCAAGGGCTCTGACCCCAAGGACCCGCACACCACGGCACCCATGGCCCACCCCCGCGCCCCGCTGGAACGACTGATCCGCGCCAACGCCGATGAGATCAACCGGCTGCAGCGATCGCCTATCGCGCCGCGCGGTTGAGTACGGGCATTGGGGTCAGATCCCTTTGCCACCGGCAAAGGGCTCTGACCCCCGGTCCGTCACGCCGCCCGCAACGGGCGCGTACGCGCACTGCGCTTCAGTGACTGCCCACGCTTGGCGATGGCACGCACCACGAAGGCAGTGAACAGCAGTGCCGACGGCACGGCGTACCAGAAGTTGGCCGGTACGCGCTTGAAGTACGAGTAGGTGAACACTGCGGCGATGATCCACATGCCGGTGGTGTGCAGGCGTCGCCATGCAGTGGGCCCCATGCGCCGGGCGATGCCGCGGTGCGAGGTGATCGCCAGTGCCAGGATCGCCACGTAGCCCACCGTGCCGGGCAGGTTGGCCAGGGCCGAGCGCGCCGGCCAGAACGCCGGGTTCAGAATGCCGAACGTGGTGATCGCCACGGCATGCAGCAGGTGCGAGAACGCGAACGACAGGCCGATGATGCGGCGCTCGCGCAGCAGGAAGTGGGTGGTTGGCCCGGGCAGCAGACTGGCGAACGATGACGCGGTGAACGCGGCCAGGAACAGCACGAACGAGGTGCGTGCGGTCACCCGGATGGCCGCGCGACTGCCCTCCACCACGTCGGGTTGCACAGCGAATGCGGCCATTGCGAAGGCGATCAGCACCACGGCGATGGCCACGAACAGGCGCCAGCCGTGCAGGAAGGAAGGGGTTGCAGCAGCCATGGTCAGACCTCGATGAAGGAAGAAGGGAAGGGCGGCCGGTGGCCGCAGGGTTCAGGCGCTGCGCGCTGCGACCAGCACGCCGGTCGCGCACAGGTGGGCGAGCAGCGGTGCGGTGGCGGCCTGCAGTTCGCCGGGGTCGACACCGTGCGCATCGGCCAGCGTCTGCAATGCCTCTTCCACGCGTGCGCCGACAGTGCCCAATGCGGTCAGCAGGGCGTAGGCCAGCGGTGCCAGCACCTGCGTGTGCAGGCTGAAATCGGCGTGGCGATGCAGCAACAGCAAGGTGGGCGCCGCCTCGGGCGGCGTGGTCAGCGCCTCGTCCTGGTGCACCGGCCACTGGTAGCCCAGCACACGCACGTGTGTGGACAGTGCCAGCACATGCGTGCCCGTTGCGGCCTGTTCGAGCGCCTGCCCGGGATCGCGTGCCTCGATATGCAGCGCCTGCTGCGTGCTTTCGTAGTGCGCCAGTTCTGCGGCCCAGCCAGGCAGTGCCAGCGTGTCCTGCATTGCCAGCCAGGCGGCGAACTCGCCGGCAATCTGCGGGAACAACGGGGTATGGCAGGCATGGCGGGCGTAGTAATGCTCGACCATGCCGCGCCAGCGTGGCCCGCCCAGGTGCTGCTGCAGGCGCGGCAGGCTGCCGGCCAGCAGGCTGTCCAGGCTGTCGATGCACAGGCGGCGATAGACCGCCAGTCGCCGCGCGTCGATGCCCGCCGGTGCCGGCATCGACGGGTCACGCACATGCCCGGCCCAACGCTGCTGCAGGGTGGCCAGTGTCTCAGCCATGGGCCACCTCGGGCTGCAGCACATCGACCTGGGCCTGGCGGATCTGTTCCACCTCAGCCAGCAGCTCGGCCAGCGGCGGAAAATTGAAATCGCGTTCCAGCAGGGTGGGTCGCACGCCAACACGCGCATACGCCTCGCGCAGCAGCGCCCACACCACGCCTTTCACCGGCGCGCCATGGGTGTCGATCTTGAAGCCGTCGTCTTCGTCGAAGTGCCCCGCTACATGCAACGACGCCACGCGGTGGGCCGGTACACGGGCCAGGAAATCGAAGGCGTCGTAGCCGTTGTTGCAGGCGTTGACGAAGACGTTGTTCACGTCCAGCAGCAGGTCACAGTCCGCTTCGTCCAGTACGGCATTGATGAAGTCGATCTCGCTCATGGCCGCGCCCGGCACGGCGTAGTAGGAAATGTTTTCCACCGCGATGCGCCGCCCCAGCATGTCCTGCACCTGGGCGATGCGGCCGGCGACGTGGTGTACCGCTTCGGCAGTGAACGGCAGCGGCAGCAGGTCGTAGACATGGCCGCCGGCGGCGCAGTAGCTCAGGTGTTCGCTGTACAGCTGCACCTGGTGCAGATCGAGGAAGGCGCGGGTCTGCGCCAGCAGGGTCTGGTCCAACGGGTCCGGCCCACCCAGCGACAACGACAGGCCGTGGCAGGTCAGGCGATGGCGTTCGCTCAGCTGGCGCAGCGCGGCACCGTGGGCGCCGCCCACGCCAATCCAGTTATCCGGCGAGACTTCCAGGAAATCGATGGCATCGGCCGGCATGGCCAGCAGTTCATCGATCAGGCCGCGGCGCAGGCCAAGACCGGCGCTGGCAGGGGGCAGGGGCGTGTGCATGCGCTTACTCCAGGGCAAGGGCGCCGCCGTTGCGGCGGCGCCGGGTGGGGGGCAATCAGTCGTTGACGCGCGAGAACAGACCCTTCGGCATCGGCTTGCCGTGGGCGGTGTAGACGCTGCGCAGGTAGTCGTGTGCTTCCTGTTCGCTGATGTAGCCATCGTGGTTGGTGTCGATGCGATCGAACTCGGCGGCGCGCTCGCCGGCCACGGCGTTGAACTCGGCCCGCGAGACGCGGCCGTCGTGGTCACGGTCGGTGCGGGCAAACGAGGCATCGCCACACTTGCCTTCACCGCACTGGCCTTCGGCCACCTTGGCCTTGCCGGCGGGTTTGCTGGTGCTGGCCTTGTTGGCGCCGCACTTGCCTTCACCGCACTTGCCTTCGGCGGCGGCGCTCATGGATACCGCGCTGATTGCCAACGGTTGGATCGCAGCGGCCTGGCCGGCCAGCAGCAGGCCACCGGCCAGGGCGATGCCAATGGCGCCGATGCGCGGCAGGCGGGAAGCAGAGGTGTCTTTGGTCGAGACGGACATGGTGGTGACTCCTTGGGATTGCACGCAGGGCGTGCGGGATGGACGCCGCATGGCGCGACGGAAAGCGAAAGGGATGCGCAGTGAGTGCGCTGGATCAGGCGCTGCGGCGACGGCGCAGCGCGTAGGCCAGCAGCAGGGCCCCGCCGAGCGCGGCGCCGCCGAAACCGATGCCGGGCAGCAGCGCGGCGACGGGCAGCAGCAGAGCGATCAGGCTGACGCCCCAGCCCAGGCCGTCGTCGCCAACGGTGGCGCGCTGTCGGCCGGCCAGCAGCTGATCCAGGCTGAGTGCGCCGCCACCGTTGAGGATCAGCGGCAGCAACATGGCCAGGAACAGCAGCGGCAGTTTGAAGTTGCCGTAGCCCTGGTCGGTGATCGCATAGCCCTGCCAGAGTTCGCCCAGGCCGTTCCACTGGTCGGGCCAATGCACGGCGGCAATGGCGACGATGGTCAGCACCCAGAAGATGTAGGCCACCGAACGCGTGGCCAGGCCCAGCAGCAACAGCACCGCACCGACCAGCTCAAGCCAGGTGGCCAACTGCCAGTTCAGCGATGCAGGCAGGGTGGAGAACGGGAACGGGAAGCGCCCGTCCAGATCGGCGAACCAGTTCTGCCCACCCAGCTTCTCGCGGCCGGATTCGAAGAATTCCCAGGCCAGCAGTGCACGCAGGGCCAGCGGCGAGAGCCAGCGGCCAACGGCATCCAGGCGGGGGGTATAGCGCGAAGCGGCGGTGCTGATCATGGAAGTGTCCTGCGGGCCAGTGGTCGATGGAGACCATTTCGAGCCACGCAGGTATCGGCAACGTGTGCCGTTGCCCGGGGTTTTGTCAGCCACTGTGGCCGCGGCAGGGGTTTCGTACAGTCCGATACAAAGACGCCGGGTCGAGCGTTCGCCGGGCAGGGCCCGGCGCTACCGGGTGGTAAACGTTCCCCGCACGTACGCGCGAGGATGCCCGGCGGCCGAATGTATCCCACTGTAGGAACCGGCCACCGCCCTACAGTCCGGTACAACTCGGCCCGGCAGCGAAACAGCGCCGATACACCCGCAGGCGGAAATGGCCACTCCCAACCCTGGAGTGCTCCCATGATCCGCACCACCCTGCTTGCCGCCGCCCTGGCCATCGCTGGCGCCGCCACCCCCGCCTTCGCCGCGCAGGCCGAAGCCGGCGCGCCCCCCACCGTCATCCTGGTGCACGGCGCCTTCGCCGATGGCTCCAGCTGGAACAAGGTCATCAGCACGCTGCACGATTGGAAGGTACCGGCGGTGGCGGTGCAGAACCCGCTCACGTCGCTGGCCGACGATGTCGCGGCGACCCGTCGTGCGATCGCCGCGGCGCCCGGCAAGGTGGTGCTGGTCGGCCACAGCTGGGGTGGCACGGTCATCACCGAAGCGGGCAACGATCCCAAGGTGCAGGCGCTGGTCTACGTGGCCGCCTTCGCACCCGATGTCGGCCAATCGTCGGCACAGCAGGGCGAGGGGTTCCCGGTGGGCCCGGGCCTGACCCGTCTGCAGGACCGCGATGGCTACCTGAGCCTGCCGGCCGATGCCATCGCCCAGGACTTCGCGCCGGACGTGATGAAAAAGACCGCAGCGCTGCTGTACAGCACCCAGGTGCCACTGAAGGCCAGCGCCCTTGGCGAAGCCGTCACCGCCGCCGCCTGGCGTGGCAAGCCGAGCTGGTACGTGCTCAGTCGCGACGACCGCATGCTGTCGCCGCAGCTGCAGGCCGCCACCGCCAAGCGCATCGGTGCACAGCTGCAGTCGGTCGGCAGCAGCCACGTGTCGCTGCTCTCGCACCCGGCCCAGGTGGCCGACACCATCCTGGAAGCGGCCGGGGTGAAGCTGGCCGAGCTGCCGCTGGCCGAGCAGGGGGGCTGAGCGATGGCCACGCTGCGCACCTACGCCCTGCCGTTGCTGCTGGCCCTGATCGGTGGCGCGGCACTGCTGCTGGTCTGGCCCAGCCCCGCCGCGGACGCGCAACCGGCCGAGCCCGTTGCCGCGGCCGGTTTCGACGGCGGCGGACCGTGGCACAACAGCCCGCCGCTGCGCCTGGAGCAGTTGCGCGGGCAGGTGGTGCTGGTCGAGTTCTGGACCTATGCCTGCAGCAACTGCCTGAACGTGGCGCCTTACGTGCACCAGTGGCACGCACGCTACGCACCGAAGGGCCTGCGCGTGGTGGGCGTGCACACGCCCGAGTTCGCCTATGAGGGACTGCAGGGCAACGTGCGCCACGCGATCCGTCGCCTGGATATCAGCTGGCCGGTGGTGCAGGACAACCAGTACCGGATCTGGAATGCATGGGGCAACCGCTTCTGGCCGGCGCTGTACCTGGTCGACCGGCAGGGCCGGGTGGTCTACCGGCACTACGGCGAAGGCGACTATGCACGTACCGAAAGCGAGATCCAGCGCCTGCTGGCCAGCCCCTGAGCCGCGCTACCATGGCCGCGCCGCGCGGCCTTTCCCTGTCTTCATCGAGAACGCCATGAACCACGTACCGCATATTCTTGTCGTCGACGATGACAGCGACATCCGGCAGATGCTGGCCGACTACCTACAGCGCAACGGCTTGCGCGTCAGCCAGGCCGACGGCGGCCGGGCCATGCGCGCGCTGATGGATACCCACGCGGTGGACCTGGTGGTGCTGGACGTGATGATGCCCGGCGAAGACGGCCTGAGCCTGTGACGCAACCTGCGTGCGGGCAAGCATCGTGCGGTGCCGGTGGTGCTGCTGACCGCGCGCGATGATGAAACCGATCGCATCATTGGCCTGGAAATGGGCGCCGATGATTACGTGACCAAGCCGTTCTCCTCGCGCGAACTGCTGGCACGCATCAATGCGGTGATCCGCCGCACGCAGATGCTGCCGCCGAACCTGCAGGTGAGTGAAGCGGGGCGCCAGTTGGCCTTCGGCGAATGGCGGCTGGATACCACCGCACGCCATCTGCTGGATGCGCAGGACACCGCGTATCCGCTCAGCGGCGCCGAATTCCGCCTGCTGCGCGTGTTCCTGGACCATGCCAACCGCGTGCTCAGCCGCGACCAGCTGCTCAGCCTCACCCAGGGCCGCGATGCCGAACTGTTCGACCGTTCCATCGACCTGCTGGTCAGCCGCGTGCGCCAGCGCCTGGGCGATGATGCGCGCGAGCCGACCTACATCAAGACGGTGCGCAGCGAAGGCTATGTGTTCAGCGTACCGGTGCAGTTGCTGGGGCCGCAGGAATGAAGGCCGTCGCGCGCCGCCTGCCGTGGCCGCGCACGTTGTCCGCGCGCCTGCTGCTGTTGCTGCTGGGTGGGCTGACCCTGGCGCACGCGCTGTCCTTCGGCCTGTTGTTCTTCGAGCGTTACCAGGCCACCCGCAGCATGATGCTGCGCAACCTGGACGAAGACGTGGCGGTGAGCGTGGCCCTGCTGGAGCACCTGCCGGCCCGTGAGCGCGCGGCCTGGGTACCGCGATTGGAGCGGCGCACGTATCGCTACCTGCTGCGCCCGGCGGCAGCGGGACCGGCGCTGGAAACCGAGCGTGCGCGCCAGGTCACCGCGATCATCGATGACAGCCTGGAACATCGCTATCCGCTGCAGGCGCGCCAGGTTGCGCGCCTGCCGGAGCGCTTCGAAGTGGAGCTGAAGCTGCACGACGGCACGCCGTTGACCATCGAAGTAACCCCTTCGGGCCTGCCGCTGGCGCGCTGGCTGCCGGCGGTGCTGCTGCTGCAGCTGGCCCTGTTGCTGGCGTGCGCGTGGTTGGCGGTGCGCCTGGCCATGAAGCCGCTGGCGCGTCTTTCGCAGGCGGTTGAACAACTGCAGCCGGGCAGTGATGCCGCGCCGCTGGCAGAGGATGGGCCGGCCGAAGTCGGCGCCGCGGCCGCGGCGCTCAATGGCCTGCAGGCACGCATCCGTGGCCATGTCAGCGAGCGCCTGCAGATTCTGGCGGCCATCTCGCACGATCTGCAGACGCCGATCACGCGCATGAAGCTGCGCGTGGAAACACTGCCGGAAGATGCCACCCAACAGCGCCTGCTGGATGACCTGGACCACCTGGGGCAACTGGTGCGCGAAGGCGTGGCCTATGCACGCAGCAGCCATGTGGCCAGCGGCGCGCCGGTGGCGATGGATCTGGGCGCGTTCCTGGCCAGTGTGGTGGGCGACTATGAAGACATGGGCAAGCCGGTTACGGGTGGCGCGCCCGCGGGCCTGACCGTGCAGACCTGGCCGCAGCCGCTGCGGCGGGTGGTCGGCAACCTGGTCGACAACGCAGTGCGCTATGCCGGCAGCGCCGAGATCGAGGCGGGGCGCGATGCGGCGGGCAAGGTGTGGATCGCCGTGTCCGACCGCGGCCCCGGCATTCCCGAGGCCGAACTGCAGGCGGTACTGGCGCCGTTCCATCGCCTGGAACAATCGCGCAACCGCGATACCGGCGGCACCGGGCTGGGGTTGGCCATCGCCGTGCAGCTGGCGCAGTCGCTGGGCGGTTCGCTGCAGCTGCGCAACCGCGACGGTGGCGGCCTGCAGGCTCTGCTTCAGCTGCCGGGGTGAAGAGCAGGGGTCAGATCCCTTTGCCAACGGCAAAGGGCTCTGACCCCGGTGCACTGCGCCGTCACTGCGCGCGTGACACCCTGCCGCCATGAATGAGATGACGGCGGCGCGGCGGCGTTCGATGTGGGTGGCTGGCCTGTCCACCGTGGTGGAGTGGTACGACTTCACCCTGTACCTGTACTTCGCCACCGTGCTGTCACGGGTGTTTTTCGGTGGCGGTGATCAGGCCATGCTGGTCACCCTGGCCGGCTTCGCGGTCTCCTATCTGATGCGTCCGCTGGGCGCCTTGTGCTTCGGCCACCTGGGCGATCGTCTTGGCCGGCGCTGGATGCTGCTGGCCTCGATGGCATTGATGGCCGCGGCGATGCTGGCCACCGCATTGCTGCCCACGGCCGCCACCGCAGGCGCTGCGGCTGGCGTGCTGTTGCTGCTCCTGCGCTGCGTGATGGCGTTCTCGGTGGGCGGCGAATACACCGGCGTGGTGGCCTATCTGCTGGAAAGCGCACCGGCGCGCCGGCGCGGCCTGGTCACCTCGTTGGCGTCGGCCGCCAGTGAGGTCGGCGCGCTGCTGGCGGTGGCGATTTCCGCGGTGACGGTGGCGCTGCTCACGCCGGCGCAGCTGGATGGCTGGGGCTGGCGCATTCCGTTCTTCGTCGGCGCCGCGCTGGCGCTGTTGATCCTGATTGCACGCTCGGGCATGCACGAGTCCCCCGAATTCGAGCGGCAGCGGCGCGAGGGCAGCATTCCGGCCACGCCGCTGCGGCACGTGCTGCGCCACCATCCTGGCGCAGTGGCGCGTACGTTCGCGATTTCCGCGCTCGGGTCGATCACCTACTACGTGGGCATCACCTATGTGCCGGCGTTCCTGCATGCGCAGGGCCACGATGAGGGCGATGCGCTGTGGTTGTCCACGGTTGCGGCGGTGGCCGTGATTGCGATCACGCCGCTGTGCGGTGCGCTGTCCGATCGTTTCGGGCGGCGTCCGCTGCTGCTGGTACTCACCGCGCTGGCGGCGCTGCTGCCGCTGTCGATGTTCGGCGCGATGGCGCAGGCCTCGCCGTTGGGCATTGCGCTGGCGGCGGTGGTGCTGGCCTGCGTGGCCGGCGGAGTGAGCGCGGTGGCCGCACCGGCCACGGCCGAGCAGTTTCCCGGCGAGGGCCGGGTGAGCGGGCTGGCATTGGGGGTGACCATGGCGACGGCGGTGTTCGGCGGGGCGACACCCTGGTTGGCGCAGTGGTGGGTGGAACGCAGCGGCTGGGCGGCGGCGCCGGGCGCGATGATCGCGTTGGTGGCCGTGGTGGTGCTGCCGGTGCTGTGGACCCTGCCCGAGACAACCCCGGGCAGGGCCAGACGCTAGGCGATCAGACCTTCAGGGTCTGCGCGATATCGTCCAGTACGGCCGCCGCATCCACGCCGATGGCGATCGACTGCAGCACGTGGCCATCCCACACGCTGGGGCCGAAGGCCAGGCCTTCCGGCTTGGGAATGGTCATGCCCCGCGCCACGCCGTCGGTGGCCACGCGCACGCTTGCGCGTTCGAACTGGAACAGCTCCGGGCGGGTCAGCGCGATGCAGGCGCAACAGTCGTGCACCACCATGCCCTTGTGCCCGGCCTGCAGGTAGAAGTCCACGTAGTCCTGCGACAACGCGCGCACCAGTTCGGCGTCGGCACCGCCGATGGCGGCCAGCTGGTCCAGGCCATCGCGGTCCATTTCCACGCGGGTGGTGACATCCAGGCCGATGGCGGTCACCGGCCACTGCGCGGTGAACACGATGTCGGCCGCTTCGGCGTCGCCCCAGATGTTGGCTTCAGCCGCCGGGGTGATGTTGCCGTTCACGTGGAAGGCGCCGCCCATCAGCACCACACCGCGCACCAGGCCGGCGATATCCGGTGCCTGCTGCAGGGCCAGGGCCAGGTTGGTCATGCGGCCCACGGCCACCAGGGTCACTTCACCCGGGTGCGCGCGCACCAGGTCGATGATGAGCTGGTGCGCCGGGCGCGCATCGGCGGCCACGTCCAGCGTGGCGGGCACCGGGTGGTTGCCCAGCCCGTTGTGGCCGTGGATGTGCACCGGCCAGGCTTCCGGGGTGGCCTCGGGCTGCAGCGGGCCGCCCGCGCCACGCGCGACCGGGGCGGCAAAGCCCCAGGCCTGCTTCAGGTACAGCGCGTTGTGGGTGGTCGATTCCACCGAGGCGTTGCCGAAGGTGGTGGTCACGCCCACCAGGTCGATCTGCGGATGCTTGTGCAGGTACAGCAGGGCCAGGGCGTCATCCACGCCCGGGTCGGTATCGAAAATGACTTTCAGCATGTTGTTGTTCTTCTTCTTCCGTGTGGTGCAAGGGGGCCGGCGGACCCACAGGGCCGGGCCGGCGCGCCCTACATTGTCCCATCTTCATGACAGGCAGGGCGAACCGGCGCGGCGGTGCTATCGTCAGCGGGCATCCAGGGACGGAGTACCGCCATGAAATCCCCCGCGATCCTGCTGGCTGGCCTGCTGTGCCTGGGCGCGGCCATGCCGGCACTGGCCACCTCGGTGGCGCCCAAGCCGTTGCAGGACATGGTTGCCGAGGCCGACCAGATTGTCCGGGCCACGGTGGTGGCGGTGGAAATGGTCGATGGCAGGGGGCGGCCACTGACCGATCCAGAGGCCCCTACGGGGCCGGGCGTGAGCAATGAAATCCGCCTGGTGCTGCAGGTGCAGGACGTGCTGCGCTCGCCCGGCAAGGTCCCGGGTACGATCCGGGTGCCGCTGTGGACGATGTGGCATGACAGCCTGGGTCGCGCCCGGGGCGCCTATCTGCACAGCGAAGGCATCTTCCTCCTGAAAAGCGAGCGCCATGCGCCGGTGTATCCGATGGACTTCCAGCGGCCGCTGGAGGAGCGCGCGCGGATCCAGGCACTGATGGGTGCACCATGACCGGACCAGTTCCCCCTTACGGAGACACAGCATGCTGGTGGTAACCCTGATCCTGGTCGCCCTGGTAGTGGGCTTGAACCTCGTCGCCACCTTCGTGGTACTGGGGCGCGAAGAGGTGTCGGCGGGTGGGCGGGCGGTGCAGCTGCTGCTGGTCTGGCTGCTGCCGTTGGTGGGGGCGATCCTGTGTATGGCCGCGGCCACGGCCGACGGGTCCAGCAGCCGGGCCGATGGCAGTGGCGGTGGCAGCTACGATTCCTCGGGCAGCTATTCCAGTGACAGCCACAGCAGCCACAGCCATGGCGGATCGGACTGCAGCAGTGACAGCGGTGGCAGCGATGGTGGCAGCTGCAGCGATTGAGGCGCAGGCATTTTGTAGAGTCGAGCCATGCTCGACTGCTTCTGCCGTTCGTAAAGTCGAGCTTGCTCGACTGCTTCACGCAACAGCAGTCGAGCATGGCTCGACTCTACAGAACAGCGGCCAGCCGCGCTCAGCCGCCGCCTTCGGTCGGCAATGGGGCCGGCACGTTCAGCAGCCCGCCGCTGGCCACATAGGCGGCCAGTGCCTGGCCCTGGCTCAGCAGGTGGCGTTCCATGGTGCGCTCGGCCGCGGCTGCGTCGCGGCGGCGGAAGCAGTCCATCAGCTCGCGGTGTTCGGCCAGCGACTGCGCGGTGCGGCCGGGGGCCAGCAACTGGCGCCCGCGGTGCATCTTCAGGATGCGGTGCAGATCGTGGGTGATGCGGATCAGCCACGGGTTGCCGGCGTAGTGCTGCACGGTTTCGTGGATCAGGTAGTTGTTGCGGTAGTACTCGGCGATGTTGCCGTTGGCCGCCGCCGCTTCCATCGCCGCATGCAGGTCTTCCAGCTGTTGCACGCCGGCATCGTCGATGTGCTTCACCGCCTCATGCGCGCAGCGGCCTTCCAGCATCGCCATCACCGGGAACAGCTGGTTCAGGTCTTCCAGGGTCAGCCGGGTGACGCGCGCGCCGCGGCCGGCATCGATCTGCACCAGGCCTTCGGCGGCCAGCAGTTTCAGCGCCTCGCGCAGCGGCGTGCGGCTGATCCCCAGTTCCTCGCACAGCGCCGGTTCGTCGATCCACTCACCGGGCGGCAGCCGGTAATCGTAGATGCGCTCGCGCACATGCTCGGCAACCTCTTCATACAGAGGTGCGCGCTTCTTCGGTGAACGCGGAGCAGGAGCGATGGCCATGGTGGAAAGTGTACTGCCTCCCTGCTTGGAACCTGTAACGCGATACGACCGACCCGGAAAACCACGGGCAAAACCGACGGGGTAGAGTCGACTGTTAGTCGACTGCTTTCCGCACGGATGCCGGCAAAACCCGCGCTGCGCGCGATAGTCGACCAACGGTCGACTCTACCCAGCCGAATCCGCCCGGCCGAACCCATCCCGTCGAACCCATCCGGCAGCAGGGCGCCGGAATGGTCCGGCGCCCCACGCCCTTACTCACATCCAGCCAGGCACCACGAACACCAGCCAGGCCAGCAGCGGGCCAAACACCACCACCAGGCCGCTGTAGACCAGGAAGCGGCGGAACAGGGTTTCGCGTTCTTCCTTCGCGGCCGAGGCCACCACCAGCGCGCCGTTGGTCGAGAACGGGCTGACATCGACGATGGTGGACGAAACCGCCAGCGCGCAGATCACGCCCGCCGCACCCAGATGGCCCTGCATCAGGAACGGCACGGCCAGCGGAATGGTTGCGCCCAGCACCGCGGCCGACGAAGCGAAGGCCGACACGATGCCGCCCACGTAGCAGACCAGCAGCGCGCCCAGCAGCGGAATGCCGATGCTGGAAACTCCATGGCCGATGAAGTCCACCGCGCCAGCATGTTCCAGCACGCCGATATAGGTCACCACGCCGCAGATCAGCAGCACGGTGGACCAGCTGATGCCATCGACCGCGCCCTTCTGGCTCTGCGGCGACAGCAGCGCCAGCGCCACGGCCACGGTGATCGACACCAGGCCGACGTTGAGGTTGTAGATCAGCGCGGCCACGCCCAGGCCCAGCAGGCCGATCAGGGTGAACAGGCGTTCGCGGGTGAAGCCGACGGCTTCCAGCGCTACCGGATCGTTGGACAGCGTGCCCCCGCCGGCGGCCACCAGTGCGCCATGGCCTTCAATGGCGAACTGCCGCGACGAGGCCTGCGGTCCACCGGCCATCGCCAGTTCCGCCGTACCCACACCGCCGGTGGCGGTGATCGAGCCGCGGCGCAGCAGGGCGATGCCGCCGAACGCCACGAAGCAGATGATGGCCATCATGAAGTTGAAGCCCAGGCTGGTCAGGAACACCGCCATTTCGGTCACTTCCAGGCCGGCCTTCTGCACCACGCCGTTGGTGATGCTGCCGTACACGCTGATGGGCGAGAAGCCGCCGGCCTGCGCGCCATGGATCACCAGCAGGCCCATCATCAACGGGTTGATGTTGTACTGCTTGGCAAAGCGCAGCGCGACCGGGCCGATGATCGCCACCGCGGCCGGGCCCAGCGCACCGAAGGCGGTCAGCACGGCGGTGATGACGAACATCACCCACGGAATGGCCACGATATGGCCGCGCACCGCTTTCACTGCCCAATGCACCAGCAGGTCGATGGTGCCGTTCTTCTGCGCGATGGCGAACAGGTAGGTAATGCCGACCAGGGTCAGGAACAGGTCGCCGGGGAAGCCGGCAAGCACTTCCTTGCCGCCCATGTCGACCCAGAGACCGCCGATGATGAAGGCCAGCGCGAAGGCCACGGCGCCCATGTTGATCGGCATGGCGGTGGCGACGATGAACATGATCACCAGGCCGATGATCGTTGCGATTTGTGGACTCATGCGCCCTCCCAGACACGTGACTCGCGGTACAGCTCGGATGGAGACCCGCCATCCCGGGGTAAGGCGTCGTACTGCATGCTGCGTGCTACGTACTGCTCGAACCCGTTACTGCTGCCGGTCCAGCGCGTTGCGGACCCATGCCGCTGCACCGTCCAGGCCCTGGAACTCTTCCACCGCGCGCACCTGGCAGCAGGGGTAGGACGCGGTCACCATGCGCGCCAGCGCCGTGCCCGGGCCCAGCTGCAGGAATACCCGCGCGCCACGCTCGAAGGCCTGGCGCATCACCTGTGCCCATTCGATGGTCTGTGCCAGCTGTGCCGACAAGGTGTGGATCACCGCCGCGCGATCACGCACCGGGCGCGCATCAATGCCGGCCAGCACCGGTAGCGTTGGCGCGCGCACCGCCGCCGCCTCCAGCGCCGTGGCGAACGGTGCGACAGCGGCTGCAAGCAGCGGCGTGTGCGCGGCCACATGCACCGGCAGCACGCGCACCTCTGCACCCTGCGCGCGCGCGGCAGCAGCCAGTGCGTGCAGTGACGCCTGCGTTCCGCCCACGACGAAGTGATCGGCGCCATTGGCGATGGCGATGTGCACGGTGTGTGCATCGCACAGTGCCTGCAGTGTTTGCCGCTGCAAGCCCAGCACCGCCAGCAGGCCGCTGTCGGCCGGGCTGGCAGCGTCCATCAGCTGCGCGCGGCGGGCCGCCAGGTGAAGGCAGGCGCGGGCATCCAGGCTGTCGGCCACCGCATGCGCCGCCAGCTCGCCGATGCTGTAGCCGGCCACCAGCAGCGGTGTCGGCAGCGCATCGCGCAGGCCCTGCCAGTGCGCCAGCGTGGCCGCACACAGCAGCGGCTGCGCCAGTGCGTTGTCGAAGCGTGCCTCATCGGCGGCGGCCGCAACGGCATCGCGGCCCAGCACCGCCTGCGCGGCATCCAGCACATCACCCGCAGCAGGCAGGTCGCGCACGCGATCAAACATCGCCGCGTGCTGCGCGCCTTGTCCGGGGCAGAGCAGGGCCAGGCTCATGCGCCCTCCTGCTGCAGCAGGAACCAGCTGCAGGCCAGCAGATCGGCACTGCCACCGGGGCTCAGGCGACGCGCCACGAAACCCTCGCCGATGCGGTGCAGGCGTGCCTGCCAACCAGCGGCGAACGCACCGCCGCCATCAACAAAACCGCGTGCCTGCTGCTGCGCCCACGCCAGGCCGTCGGCACCGCCGCGGTGCAGCAGGTTCAGGTCATCCACGCGTGCAACCAGCTGCATCAGGGTCTGGCACAGCGCTGCATCGCGCGGCAGGCCCGCGTGCAGGGCGTGGCGCAGGGTGGGCACGGCCAGCTCGCGCAGCAGCGGGTAACCGGCGGCGGCCTGTTCGCGAACGCCCGGCACGCCATGGCGCAGGCGCGCGCGCTGGCCGGGGCTGCCGGCATCCAGCGGCGCAGCGGCAAGATCGCTGGCCCAGTGCTGTACCGCCAGGCAGACCTGCGCAGCGGGCACGGCGTGTCCGTGCTGGCGGTGGCAGCGTGCCGCAGCGGCCACCAGCAGGCCCAGGCTGAAGATGGCACCGCGATGGGTGTTGATGCCGCCGGTGGCATGCAGCATGGCCGCTTCCGCGCCGATGCCGAGCGTGCGCAAGCGTGCAAACGGCGCATCGTCCGCGCCCGCGCGGGCAATGTCGGTGAAGTAGTGGCGCAGCGCGAACAGGCTGCGCAGGAACGTGCCGGCATCCATGTCGTCGTGGCTGCCGGTGCTGAAGGGGGTCACCAGGCCCGGCTTGGGCGCGCACGCCAGTTCGGCGTGCAGGCTGGCGATGGCCAGGCGGCCCAGGCGCGCGCTGTCGATACGGCGCGCAACAGGTGGCGCCACGTGAGCCAATGCGCTCATGCGGCCACTCCGGTGGCAACGAACAGGCGCTCGCGCGGTTCCAGCGCGGCGCCGTGCAGGCGCTTGACCAGCACCTGGCGGCTGCCACCGGCGTACTCGCGCCAGTTCACTGCGCCGCCGTCGGCCAGGCACAGTTCGCCATCCACCCGGCGGCCCTGCGCACGCTCCCACGCCTGCAGGTGATCGACCAGGGTCTCGGCCTGCGCGCTCACATCCACCTGCCACAGCAGATCGATGTCCGAGCCGGCGTGCACGTAGGGCAGGCCGCTCAGGTGCTGCCAGGCGAAGGCGCCAAACACGCGTGCCGGCGCGATCTCTGCCAGCGCCAGCAGGGCGTCCTTCCACTCGGCGGGCACGCCAGCGGCCAGAAGTTCATCCAGCGCCGGCGGTGCCTGCATGCGCTGCACGTCCTGCAGCGGTACCCGCAGCGCCAGCCGCTGCTTGCCCTCGCTGGGCGGCAGCGGCACGCCCAGCCGCAGCCGCGGGTCGGGATCGTCCACCGCACGCCGCGCCACCATCGCCGGCAGCCCCTGCGCGAACCACGCCGCCAGGCGCGGTTCGCACGCGGCCACGTCGGCCCGCCAATCGGCGTGCGCCGACAGCCAGACCAGCGTGTGGCGGGTGGGCCGGTCAGGCATCGCCGCGGGCCACCGCAATGGATACATCGGCGGCCAGTGCACGGCCGCCACGCTGCGCACCCAGCGCTGCGCGACGGTCGCCGTCGGCAGGGGTACGCAGGGCCTGCAGCAGGTGCTGGGCCAGGTCACCGTCCCACAGCGATTCGACGGCGCCCATCGCCACATAGTTGCCCACGCCCGGTGCGAACACCGGCGAGCTCTGGCTGAGCGCCTGCAGCTTTTCCAGCGGCTGCTTGGTCACCCGTGCCATCGCGCGCAGGTCCATCACCCGCACCTGCGCGTCGGGCAGGGCATGGATGTGATCGGCCATCAGGCCAAAGGACAGGAAGCCGCCACTGACCGATTCGCCATAGACCAGGGTCACCAGGCGCGCGCCGCGCCGGCGTGCCAGGTCCAGCGTCTGCGCCAGATGGGCGAAGTAGCCGTTGATGCCCAGCATTTCATCGCGACGGGCCAGGCGCTGGCCAGCGGTATCGGCCAGCATCACGATCGGCCGCTGCGGGTGGGCGGCGGTACTGGCCAGCACCGTGTCGGCCAGCGCCAGCGCGTGGTCAACGCCCACTTCGATGCGGTCAGTGGTGCCGATCACGGTCACCTCGCCATCGTCGGTGGTGGCGCTGCCGGCAAGCACCGAATCGTGCACGGCAACGGCATGGCCGCGCGGGAACAGGGCATCCAGCAGGGTGTTCAGCGCCGGGGTCATGGCAGTCTCCGCTGGGCGGTGGCGGCAAGGAAGTCGGCGGTGTCCAGCAGCGGCAGACGCTCCGGTTCGGCAATGCCCTGCAGGGCCCAGACCTGCAGGCCGTCGTTGCACTCGCCCCAGGCCTGCACGCGTGCCTTCAATGCGGCGTGGCGTGCCTGCAGCGCGCCCAGCGCCGTTTCGGTGTCGGCGCTGACGGTGTCGGCCTGCAGCGCATCCACGGCGGCCTGCGCGAAGGCCTGCAGGGAATCGGGTACCAGCACCTGGGCTTGGTCGATCAGGTAGCGGTGCTTGCCGCCGGTCACCCGCCACACCAGGGCGCGGTCGCGTGCGTCGAACTCTTCCACGCCGCGTACGGTTTCAATCACTTCCGGTCCGGACAGCGACAACCGGCCTTCTTCGGACATGACCACCGTCGTGCAGCAGCGGGCGACGATGCCCATGCCGCCGAACGCGCCGTTGCCGCTGCCGATCAATGCGATCACCGGTACCCCTGCCGCGCGCGCGTCCAGGGTGGCGCGCATGATTTCGGAAATGGCGATCAGCCCGGCGTTGGCCTCATGCAGGCGCACGCCGCCGGTGTCGAGCAGCAACAGCACGCCGTCCGGGAGCGTCTGCGCCGCGCGCCGCAGCAGTCCGGTCAGCTTGGCGCCGTGCACTTCGCCCACGCCGCCGCCCATGAACTCGCCCTGCTGCGCGGCCAGCAGTACGCGCTTGCCCTGCAGCGTGGCTTCGCCCACCACGATGCCATCGTCGAAGGCGGCCGGCTGGTCGAGCTGGGCCAGGTGCGGGCTCATCACCCGCCGGGTGGGGCCCAGGAATTCGTGGAAGGAACCGGCATCGACCAGGCCGGCAATCCGCCCGCGCGCATCGGCTTCGTAATAGCTGTGGCGTTGCAACGGGATCATGGCGTGCCTCCGCCCAGCAGGGTTTCCACTGCCTGGTCCAGGCGCAGGCTGACCACCGCAGGGGTCGCGCCGGCATCGTTGATCGACACCCGCACGTCACGCAGCGGGTGGCGCTGGGCGAAATCGGCGATCACCGCCTGCCAGATGGTGCCAAAGCCCTGCGCTGCGGTGATCACGCGCACGGTCATCGCGCCGTCCTGTGCTGCCGGCTCCAGCAGGATTTCCAGATTGCCCGAGGCCAGTACGCCCACCAGCACCGCATCGTGCGGGAACTGCACCGGCCGGCTGCCGTCGAATCGATAGTCGAGGGTTTCCATGCTCTGTCCCTTACCAGTTGCGGAAGCGCTTGGGCGGGTCGTACAGGCCGCCGGACCAGCGCACCAGATCCTTCACCGAACGCGCCGCCAACAGGTCGCGGCTGGCATCGCGCACGTTGATGCCCAGGTCATCCGGGCGCTGGATCACGCCGCGGTCGCGCAGGTTTTCCACCATTGCGCGGTCGCGGCCCAGGCCCACCGCGGTGTAGCCGGCCACGCCGCGGATCGCCTGTTCGCGTTCCTCCGGCGTGCGGCACAGCAGCAGGTTGGCAATGCCTTCTTCGGTCAGTACGTGGCTGACATCGTCGCCGTAGATCATCACCGGCGGCAGCGGCATGTCTGCGCGCTCGGCCAGTTCCCAGGCATCCAGGCGTTCAACGAAGGCCGGTGCCATGTGTTCGCGGAAGGTTTCCACCATCTGCACCACCAGCTTGCGCCCGCGCGGCATTTCGCCGGGCCGCGCGGCCTGCTGGCCGGCCTTGATCCAGGCATCGCTGGCATGGCGGCGGCCACGTGCATCCGACCCCATGTTCGGCGCACCGCCGAAGCCGGCAATGCGGTCGCGGGTGGCGGTGGAGCTGTTGCCCTGCAGGTCGACCTGCAGGGTCGAACCGATGAACATGTCACACGCGTACAGGCCGGCGGTCTGCGAGAACGCGCGGTTGGAGCGCATCGAGCCGTCGGCACCGGTGAAGAACACATCGCCACGGGCAGCGATGTACTTCTCCATGCCCAGTTCCGAACCGAAGGAGTGCACCGATTTGACGAAGCCCGATTCAATGGCCGGAATCAGTGCCGGGTGCGGGTTCAGTGCCCAGTGCTGGCAGATCTTTCCCTTCAGGCCCAGTGATTCGGCATAGGTGGGCAGCAGCAGTTCGATCGCGGCGGTATCGAAGCCGATGCCGTGGTTGAGGCGGTTCACCCCGTACTCGGCGTAGATGCCCTTGATGGCCATCATCGCCATCAGCACCTGGATTTCGGAAATCTGCGCCGGATCGCGGGTGAACAGCGGTTCGATGTGGTTCGGCCGCGGTGCCTGCACCACGAAGTTGACCCAGTCAGCGGGAATATCGACGCGGGGGAGGGTGTCGACGATTTCGTTGACCTGGGCGATCACGATGCCGCCGCCGAATGCGGTGGCTTCGACGATCACCGGGGTGTCTTCGGTGTTCGGGCCGGTGTACAGGTTGCCGTGGCGGTCGGCGGCCTGCGCGGCCACCAGGGCCACGCGCGGGGTCAGGTCGATGAAGTAGCGGCCGAAAAGTTCCAGGTAGGTGTGGATGGCACCGATCTGGATGCGCCCTTCGGCCACCAGGTTGGCCAGCCGCACCGACTGCGGGCCGGAGAACGAGAAGTCCAGTTTCGAGGCGATGCCGCGCTCGAACACATCCAGGTGCGAGGGCAGGGACAGCACCGACTGCACCATGTGCAGGTCGTGCACCCGCGCCGGGTCCAGGTCGGCCAGCGCCTGGGCCAGGAAATCGGCCTGCTTCTGGTTGTTGCCCTCCAGGCAGACCTTGTCGCCCGGTTCCAGCAGGGCATGCAGCAGGTCGGCGACATCGGCGGCGGCGACCTGGCGGCCCCGTGCCCAGGGCGCGGCCCGTTCCAGGCGGGCCTGGCGGCTGCGTTGCAACGTGTCCCAGCTCGGGTTCATCGACCGGCTTCCGAATGGCGGTGGAAATAATTACGCCATAATTACGGAGCGCGCCGCAACTCGCAGTGCAGCAAAAAAGAAGGGCCCGCACGCAGGCGGGCCCATTCAGGTGGTGGCGCTGCGATGGGGTCAGATCCCTTTCCTGCGGAAAGGGCTCTGACCCCGCTGCCTGCCTTAGAACTTCCAGCGCAGGCTGGCGGCCACGAAGCGCGGTTCGCCGTAGTTGTTGTAGTCCAGGTTGGCCCAGTAGGTCTTGTCCAGCGCGTTGCGCACGCTCAGCGTGGCCGTCCAGTTGTCGCTGATGCGGTAGTTGGCGTTGAACTGCACCAGTGCGTAGGCCGGCTGGTTCACCGTGACCGTGCCACCCAGCGGGTAGGGAATGTTGTAGCCCTGCACCTTGCTCTGCCACTGCACGCCAGCACCCACGCTCAGGCGTTCCAGTGCGCCGCGCAGGCGCAGCTGGGTGTTGATCTGCAGCAGGTCTTCGGCGGGGTTGGCGTACAGCAGGTCGGTGGCCGCGCGGGTCACCTTCACGTGGGTAAAGCCGGCGTTGACGGTCCAGCCCGGCAGGATCTCGCCGTTCACGTCCATTTCCCAGCCACGCGCCTTGGTGCCGTTCACGCCGATATAGGCCGAGCTGCCATCGCTGAGCGAACCGTCCGGCACGCTCATGTCGCGCACCGCGTAGTTGTCCTGCTTGGCCTCGAACACCGCGGCATTGGCGGTCAGGCGGCCGTCGAACCACTGGGTCTTCAGGCCCGCTTCCAGGTTCGAACCCTGCACCGGCGCCAGCAGGTTCTCGTTCTTGTCCTTGTAGTTCTGCGGATTGAAGATTTCGGTGTAGCTGGCATACGCAGAGACATTCGGGGTGATGTCGAAGACCAGGCCCACGTACGGGGTCACTTCATCGCTCACCTTGTAGGCGCCGCTGGTGCCGGTGTAGTTGCCGGCCGCGTTGAATGCGCGGGTACGGGTTTCCCAGCGGCTCAGGCGTGCGCCGGCGATCAGCGAAAGCGGCTCGGCCAGGTGCAGGCGCGCGGCCAGGTACACGCCGCTCTGGGTGGTCTTGGCCACGCGGCGCGCACCGGTGCGGGTGTAGGTCACTTCGGAAATATCGCCGTTCCAGTCGTACACGTTGGGAATGTAGTAGCAGCGTTCGCTGCCGCAGCGTGCCCAGTCGGTCGGGAAGTTCAGCGTGGTGGTGTTGGTGGTCGCTTCCAGGTCGGCCCACTGCGCGCCGAAGGTCAGGTCGTGCTGCTGGTTGAACAGCTCGAACGTGCCGGTCAGGTAGGCATCAATGTTGCGACGGGTGTCTTCGGCATCGCCGGCGGCGGCGCGCAGGAAGATGCCCGAACCGGTGGCCGGGTTCGGGTTGCCGGTACCGTACAGGCGCACGTTCTGCACGTTGCCGCGGGTGTAGGCGGTGTTGATCTTCAGCAGCCAGTCGTCGCCGAAACGCTGTTCCAGGTTGGCGAACACGGTGCTGGTCTCGCGCTGCCAGTAGCTCCACTTCGGCGACAGGTTGGTCGAGCGCGGCAGGTGGGCGAAGTTGCCCTGGCTGTCGAAGAACGGCACGGTGCCCCAGGTGGAACCCACCGGGTTGTTGTCCTGGGTCTGGTAGCCCAGAGTGACCGTGGTGCTGTCGGTCACATCGCCTTCCAGCACGGCCATGCCGGCCATCTTGTTTTCTTTGTAGCGGTCGTAATAGAAATCACGATCGGTGTAGGCGGCGACCACACGGCTGCGGAACCGGCCGTCGCTGGTCAGCGGCGCGTTCACGTCCGCTTCCATGCGGCGGTAGTCCCAGCTGCCGGCACTGACTGCGAACGAGGCATCGAACTCCTTGCCCGGGCGCTTGCGCAGCAGGTTCACCGTGGCCGACGGCACACCGGCGCCACTGAGCAGGCCGTTGGCACCGCGGATCACTTCCACGCGGTCGTAGAAGGCGGTGTCGTATTCCTGGTTGGTCGAGCCGCTGTAGGTGGGAATGCCATCGACCTGGAAGTCGGTGATGGCGAAACCGCGCGCGTAGTACAGCGGGCGCTGGGTGTCATAGAAGGACACGCTGACGCCGGTCACGTTGCGCATCACGTCGTTGATGCTGAACAGCGATTCGTCCTGCAGGCGCTGCAGGCCGATCACGGTGGACGACTGCGGGGTTTCCTGCAGGGTGATCGGCAGGCGCGTGGTGCTGGCCGGGGCGGCCTTGTCGGCACGCACGCTCACCTTGTCCAGGGTCTTGGCGTCGGACGCATCAGCGCCGGCATCGGCGGCGAACGCCGAGGGCGCCGACAGGATCAGGACGGACAGCAGCGCGGCCGACAGCGGCGCGCGGCGGGGCAGGCGGGAAGCGTAGAGGGACATGGAGGGCTCGGGGCGGGAAGGGAAAGGGTGGGCGGCAACAGTCATCCGGCACCCGAGCGGCGGCATCGGGCGGGGTCAGGTCCATCTGCGGGAGGGCGCAGGTGAGTTGCGCGGGGTGCAAATGTAAATCGTTCTTAACAACATTACAATTCGTGACAATGATCGGGCCTTCGGCGGGGTCAGAGCCCTGCGCCTGCGGCGCCGGGGTCCGACCCCAGGGTCAGATCCCTTTGCCCCCGGCAAAGGGCTCTGACCCCTTCCCGGCCGACAAACGCGAACGGCCACCCGAAGGCGGCCGTCCGTTTCTACTGCATGGGAAATGCCTGGCTTACAGCGCCTGCAGTTCCTCGTTGGCGTTGCGATTTTCCTTCGCCGCCGCCGGGGCCGGCGTGGCCGCCGGCACGGCTGCCGGGGCGGCCGCAGCATCGGCCGGCACTTCCAGGTAGGGAAGGTGCAGGGTCTGGCTGGTCAGCGTGCGGATCTCGTTGGTCAGCGCGGCGCTTTCATTCAACTTGCGGCCGTACGACGGCACGATCTCGCGCAGGCGGGCTTCCCAGCCGGCCTTCATCTGTTCGGGGAAGGCCTTGGCCATCAGGTCCAGCATGATCGGCGGCGAGGTCGACGCGCCCGGCGAAGCACCCAGCAGCGCGGCGATGGTGTGGTCCTTGTCGGTCACGATCTCGGTGCCGAACTGCAGCACCGGGCCCTTCAACGGGTCGCGCTTGATGATCTGCACGCGCTGGCCAGCGGTGATCAGCTTCCAGTCGCCCGGCTTGGCGTTGGGGAAGTACTTCACCAGCTCGGCCTGGCGATCGGCGTCGTTCAGGCGTGCCTGGGCCATCAGGTACTGCACCAGGTCCAGGTTGTCCTTGCCCACTTCCAGCATCGGGCCGACGTTGTTGTGGTTCACCGACGAATACAGGTCCCACCACGAGCCGTGCTTCAGGAACTTGGTGCTGTACAGCGCGAACGGGCCAAACAGCACCACCGGCTTGCCATCCAGCTTGCGCGCATCCAGGTGCGGCACCGACATCGGCGGCGAACCGGTTTCGGCCATGCCGTAGGCCTTCACGCCGTGGCGCGAAGTCACGTCCTGGCCCTGGAAGGCCAGGAACTGGCCGCCCACCGGGAAGCCGGCGTAATCCTTCGATTCGGGAATGCCGGACATCTGCAGCAGCTTCAGCGCGGCGCCACCGGCACCGATGAAGACGAAGCGGGCATGGGTGGTGGTTTCGGTGTTGGCCTTCAGGTCCTTCACCGTCACGTTCCAGCTCTTGTCGGCGTTCTGCCGCAGCGCGCTCACTTCATGGTTCAGGTGCAGCGTGAAGTTCGGGCTGCGCTGCAGGCCGGCGGTCAGCTGGCGGGTGATCACGCCAAAGTTGACGTCGGTGCCCAGCGGCATCCAGGTGGCGGCCACCTTCTGCTTCGGGTCGCGGCCTTCCATCAGCAGCGGGGCCCACTGCTTGATCTGCGCCGGATCTTCCGAGTACTGCATGCCGTAGAACAGCGGGTTCTTCACCAGCGCCTGCTGGCGCTTGTGCAGGTAGGCAATGTTGTCATCGCCCCAGACGAAGCTCATGTGCGGGGTCGGGTTGATGAAGTCGCTGGGCTGGCTCAGCCGCCCTTCCTTCACCTGGTGCGACCAGAACTGGCGCGAGACCTCGAAGCTTTCGGCAATGCCGACCGCGCGCTTGGTCTCGATGCTGCCATCGGGCAGTTCCGGGGTGTAGTTCAGTTCGGCGAAGGCCGAATGGCCGGTGCCGGCGTTGTTCCAGCCGTCCGAGCTTTCGTTGGCCACGCCGTCCAGGCGTTCATAGACCTGGATGTTCCAGTCTGGCTGCAGTTCCTGCAGGTAGGTGGCCAGGGTGATGCTCATGATGCCGCCGCCGACCAGGACGACGTCGACGGGTTTGTCGTTGCTCGCCGCCGGCACCGAGCGCTGGGTCAGCGGCCAGTACAGGAACAGCGCGGCTACCAGCAACAGCAGCACGAGCAGGGCGAGAAGGGCCTTGCCAAATTTCTTCATGGGGGTGACTTATGGCGTGGGGAAGGGGTTCAGGATGCGCGCCGGGTAGGGAAAGGGCGTGAAGAAACAACGCCTTGCAGCATCCAAGGGGCGGATTCTAACCCTTTCGGGTCCGGATTTGGTGCAACGCAGCATCCGGCCGCCCCGGCGCGGTAGCGCCGGGCCACGCCCCTCAGACGAGCTCCAGGATTTCGTCCCCGGCCTCGTCCACCTCGCCGGTGGCTCGCCAGCCCAGGTGGCGGTAGAACCCGTACGAGCGCGAGCGGGGATCGGCCGAACAGGCCAGGAACAGCCGGCCGTGCCCGGCAGCGCGCGCGAGTTCGATTACTTCCTGCAGCAATCGCTGGCCGATGCCGCGGCCTTCGTACTCCGGCAGCAGGGCCAGCACCAGCACTTCGCCGCTGTCACGGTCGGCAAAGCCGTAGCCGACCGTAGTGCCGTTGTCCTCGGCGATGCGGCCGATGAAGTCGCCTTGTGCAATGCCCTCGGCCCAGCTCTCGGCGGTGATGCCCAGCTCGGCCAGTTGCGCCGCACTGAAGGCGTTCTCGCGGGTACGCCCGCGCAGATCGATGCAGGCGGCCGCATCATCGGGCCGGGCAGGGCGGTAGTGGATCGTCATGTCTGTTCCTTTGGTAGCGCCGGGCCATGCCTGGCGGAGGCATTGGCCACGAACGGTAGCGCCAGGCCATACCTGGCGGATCCCTTCAATCACTGCCAATGGTGAAGTATTCCGCCGCGAAATAGACAACCTGGTAAACCAGCGCCACCGCGGCCAGCAGCAAGTGCGCGCGCGCGCTGCGCAGGTTCCAGCCCAGCACGCAGACCACCAGCATCAGCGCCGAATGCAGTGGATAGGCCTCGCCCAGCAACTGCCAGCGGCTGCGCCCCTTGATCGCCGTGTCCACCAGATCGAGCAGCGTCAGCACCGCGATCACGCCGAAGATCCAGCGCCGGCGCTGCAGCAGATAGTGCCCGTAGCTGCCGTAGTCGCGCAGGTCGTCGGGAAACAGCAGCGCGCACAGCAGGAACCAGGTGGCGCTGTAGGCGATCACGAACAGATAGGTTTCAAACGTCCAGCGGTGCACTTCGATCAGGCGGAATTCCCACCACCAGAACGTGACCAGCGACACCAGGGTCCACGCCACCCAGCACAAGTGCAAGGCCGAGCAGCCCCGTCGCTGCGGGTGCTCGATGATCTGCGCCAGCCCCTTCAGCAGGGTGGTGATCGACAGGCCCAGGATGATGCCCATCACCACGCGGATATGCAGGAACAGCGGATCGGTCCCCATCGCCCAGCCCCTCAAGGTCGGTTGCCGCGATGCTGGCACAGAAAAAGGCCCCGCAGAATGGGGTCAGAGCCCGTTGCGCAGCAACGGGATCCGACCCCGGGCCGTTCCCGTAGATCCACCCCATGGGTGGATACGCAGCCCTGCCGCCTCAGCGCTTCCGCCGCACCAGTGCGGTCGATGCCTCCAGCACGGCGCGGGTCAGCAGGGCCATGGTCTGTACATCGCCCTTCCAGTGCTGCCAGTACAGCGGCACGTCTTCCCAGGCGCGCTGGCGCACGTAGACCAGGCGGCCGGCATCCAGGTGCCGCTTCACCAGCGGCAGCGGGTTCATGGTCCAGCCCAGGCCGCCCAGGTTGGCCTGCACGAACGCGCGGGTGGAGGGAATCCACCAGGTCGGCGCGGTGCTGGGCAGCTCGTCGCCAGCCATGCGCCGGGCGAACCGGGCCTGCATGTCGTCCTTGCGGTTGAACACCAGCACCGGCGCCTGCGCCAGTGCCTGCGCGGTCACGCCCTTGGCGAAATGCTGCTCGCGGAACTCCGGTGTGCAGGTGGCGGCGTAGCGGATGCTGCCCAGCGCATGGATCTGGCAGCCCTGCACCGGTTCGTCCAGCGTGGTCACCGCGCCCAGCACCGTGCCCTGGCGCAGCAGTTCCACGGTGTGGTCCTGGTCTTCCACGCGCAGGTCCAGGGTGGTGCCGGTGCCCTGGGCAAAGGCGTGCGCAGCCTGCGGAAACCAGGTTTCCAGGCTGTCATGGTTCACCGCCACCGGAATGCTGGCCTGCGGCAGGTCCTCGTCGGCCAGGCCCATGCGGTGCAGCGCGTCGTGCTCCAGCAGGGCGGTCTGTTCGGCCAGCTGCACCAGCAACTGGCCTTCGGCGGTGGCGGTGGCCGGGGTGCCGCGCTTCACCAGCAGGCGGCCGATGCGGTCTTCCAGTGCCTTTACCCGCTGCGAAATGGCCGATGGGGTGACATTGAGCGCCTGTGCGGCGCGGTCGAAGCTGCCTTCGCGGATCACCGCGGCCAGGGCCCGCAGCTGGGCGTGATCGATACGCATCCGATTAAGCTCCGCTAATGTTGGTTTAGTAAGTTTAGCTCGTCTTCTTAATGTTGCGGCGCGACAATGGCGCTCGTACCGGTGCTGTCCGCCTTCGCGAGGCACCGTCCCCCCCAGCAAGACAAGGCAGTGAATCCCATGTTCTCGGTCATCTCCGCCAGCACCGGCCTCGGTGCCTGGTTCTCTGGTGCAGCCACCGGC
Source organism: Stenotrophomonas sp. ZAC14D2_NAIMI4_6 (assembly GCF_003086875.1). Classification (NCBI taxonomy): domain Bacteria; kingdom Pseudomonadati; phylum Pseudomonadota; class Gammaproteobacteria; order Lysobacterales; family Lysobacteraceae; genus Stenotrophomonas; species Stenotrophomonas sp. ZAC14D2_NAIMI4_6. The sequence goes on from NZ_CP025996.1 coordinate 1,217,828, forward strand.
ATCGGCCTGTTCGCCGTGGTCGGTGCGCAGAGCGCCTTCATCCTGCGCCAGGGCATCCTGCGCAAGCACATCGTGCCGGTGGTCGCCACCTGCGCGGCCATCGATGCGTTCTTCATCTTCGCCAGCGTGGCCGGCCTGCGCACCCTCACCACGGCGCTGCCGTGGCTGACCACCGCGGTGCTGTGGACCGGTGTGGCCTTCCTGGCCTGGTACGCCATGAAGTCCGCGCGCCGTGCCTTCGCCGGTGGCGGTGGCATGGGCGAGGCCGACAGTGATGACGGCAGCCGCCGTGCGGTGCTGATGGCGGCAGTCGGTTTCTCGCTGATCAATCCGCACTTCTGGCTGGACATGATGGTGATCGGTTCGATTGCCGAAAACTTCGGCAATGCACGCATGGCCTTCGCCGCCGGCGTGGTGACCGCCAGCTGCCTGTGGCTGACCGCGCAGGGCCTGGGCGCGCGCCTGCTGGCACCGCTGTTCACCAAGCCCAGCACCTGGCGGGTACTGGACGGCACCATCGCCGTGATCCTCAGCATCCTGGCCCTGACCCTGGCGGTGCGCGGGGTCCACTGACCCACCGCGCACGCCCCCCGAACCCACGTCCTGACTCTCTCTCCAAGGTAGTGGCCATGGCGGCACCGGCAACGGTGCCGTCTTTTTTTTGTCGCCGCCAGCACTGGCGGGCAGGAATCGGCCATGCCTAGAATCGGCGATGCGGACAGGGTGTCCGCTTCAAGGGGGAAGGATGCGCAAGTGCTTGCTGGCTGCCCTGGTGGCAGCCGTGCTGTTGCCGGGGAAGGCAATGGCAGTCGATGTGGATGCGTTCGTGCGCCAGGAGGCGTTCGGCGATCTGAAGATTTCACCCAGTGGCCAGTACTACGCCACGACCGTGCCGGGCGAGGATTTCACCGCGCTGGCGATCCTGCGGTCATCGGACAATTCGGTGGTCAGCAGCATGCGGCCACCGAGCAACAACCACGCCACCGATTTCCATTGGGTGAACGACTCCCGCCTGCTGATCGGCGTGGCTGAAAAGTTCGGCAGCCTGGACGAGCCGTCGCCCACCGGCGAACTGCTGTCGATGAACGCCGAAAGCGGCCGTACCGAACTGCTGGTGGGCTACCGGGTAACCAGCAACGGGCCGGGCACGCGCATCCAGCCGAAGAAGGTGGAGGCCATCGCTGCCTTCCTGTCCGACGACCTGCCGGACGACGACCGCAACGTGGTGATCGCGGTGTGGCCCTTCAGCGAAGATCCCTACACCCGCGCCGAGCGCCTGGACGTGCAGAGCGGCAAGCGCGCCACGGTGGCCCGTTCGCCGGTGCGCCGCGCCGATTTCACCACCGATGCGCAGGGCCAGGTGCGCTTTGCCCACGGCGCGGGCACGGACAACGTCAACAAGCTGTACTACCGCGCGGCCAACGGTACCGATTGGGCACTGGTGAACGATGAGAGTGTGTCCGCACGCATCGAAACCGCGATTGGTTTTTCCGAAGACGGGCAGCTGGCCTATCTGAAGAGCGAGCAGTCCAGCGGTCCCGATGCCATCGTCAGCTGGAACCCGCAGACACGTGAGCGCAAGACCGTGCTGCGCGACGAGGTGGTCGACCCGTACCGCATCATCGTCCGCCCCGGTACCCGCATTCCGGTCGGCGCGCTGTACCTGGGCGACACGCCGCGCACACGTTTCTTCGATGAGACCTCGGCCGATGCGCGGCTGTACCGCAGCCTGGAGGCGGCGTTCCCCGGCCAGGCGGTCTTCATCACCTCCAGCACCCGCGATGGCAACAAGGTGCTGGTACGCGTCTGGTCCGGCTCCAACCCCGGCGACTTCTATGTCTACGATATCGCCGCGCGCAAGGCCGATTACCTGATCAGCCGCAGCGACTGGATCAACGTGGAAAAGACCGCGTCGGTCAAGCCGTTCAAGCTGCAGGCCCGCGACGGCCTGCCGCTGCACGGTTACCTGACCGTGCCGCACGGCAGCGACGGGCGTGGTCTGCCGATGGTGGTCATGCCGCATGGCGGGCCGCTTGGCATCTACGACGATGGCAGCTACGACCGCGAAGCGCAGATGCTGGCCGCGGCCGGTTACGCGGTGCTGCAGGTCAATTTCCGTGGCTCGGGCAACTACGGCCGTGCCCACGGTCAGGCGGCCGCCGAGCAGTGGGGCAAGGCCATGCAGGACGACGTGACCGATGCCACCCGCTGGGCAATCAGCCAGGGCGTGGCCAACAAGGACCGCATCTGCATCTACGGCGCCAGCTACGGCGCGTACTCGGCCATGATGGGCGCCGTGCGCGAACCTGGCCTGTACCAGTGCGCGGCCGGCTATGTGGGGGTGTACGACCTGCCCATGATGTTCAACCGCGGCGACGTGCAGGACCGCAAGTCGGGCATGACCTACCTGCGGGAATGGCTGGGCGACCCGACCAAGCTCGGCGCCGTATCGCCGGTCAACCTGGCCGCGCAGATCAAGGTGCCGGTGTTCCTGGCCGCCGGTGGCGAGGACAAGCGCGCGCCGATCCAGCACACCGAGCGCATGGAAGCGGCGCTCAAGCGTGCCGGAACGCCGGTTGAAAGCCTGTACTACAAGACCGAAGGCCACGGCTTCTACACGCTGGAACACAAGCGCGAGTACTACGGAAAACTGCTGGCCTTCCTGTCGCGCAGCCTGGGCGGGGCCACGGCCAGCGCCAGCGTGCCGGCGGACAAGGGCAAGGCGCCCTGAGTCTGGCGGCGCGGGTGCACGGGGTCATTTGACCCCGTGCATCATCCGCTTCAGCAGCGGGGCGGCAACGAAGGCCGCCACCGCACAGCCCAGGCCGATCCACATCAGCAGCCAGAACAGGTGCGCGTAGGCTCCGGCGGCGGCCACCATGTCCAGCGCTTCGCCTTCGGGCACCTCGATCGCCGCCAGCTTGCCGAACAGCGCGGCCAGCGTTTCCGAAAACGCGGTGGCCAGGAACCAGGTGCCCATCATCAGGCTCATCACCCGCGGTACGGCCAGCTGGGTCACTGCCGACAGGCCGACCGGCGACAGGCACATCTCACCGCTGGCCAGCAGGAAGTAGGCCAGCACCAGCCACCACACGCTGGCCATTTCACCGGTGGCGCCCACCTGCTGCGCGGCCAGCGCCAACGGCACGAACGACAGCGCACCGATCACCAGGCCCCAGGCCGATTTCACCGGCTTGCCCGGCTCCCAGCCGCGGCGGTCCATCCAGGTCCACAGCGCGGCGAACGCCGGCGCCAGCAGCACCAGGAACAACCCGCCCAGGTAGGTGAGCGAACCGGCGGTCTGCGGAATCACCAGGCAGTCGCGCACCAGCAGCACCAGCATCAGCGCCACGATGGCAATGAAGAACGCACGCGGTGCGTTGGAACCCGGGCGCCGTTCGGCCAGGCGCGCGCTGACCACGAAGCCCAGCGGCGCCAGCAGCAGCGACACGATCGACCACGGCAGCGGGGTGCCATCGGTGATCACCAGCGCCGGCACGATGTCCTTGGTCAGCAGCCGGTCGGTGAAGGTGACCCACGACCCGTACGACTGCTCGTACATCGTGAAGAACACCAGCGCCATGAAGATCAGCACCATCAGCGCGATCATCTGCTGGCGCTGCACCGGCGTGCATTTGCTGCCGGTGAACCAGGCGAACCAGACCAGCACGCCGCCCAGCACCACCAGCATCAGCATCAGCGCCAGGCTGATTTCACCGCCCAGCGCGAAGGCGCCGTTGCCGGCGGCCCACATCAGCCAAGCGACTGGCAGCACGCCGATCACCGCGCACAGGTAGATCAGCCACTCGCGCGGCAGGCCCAGCACCTTCTGCTTCAATGCCGCCGGCTGCGGCGGCTCGGCGTGGCCGTGCAGGTACTTCTGCCCCCACAGGAACATGGCCAGGCCGGCCAGCATGCCGATGCCGGCCGCGCCGAAGCCGTATTTCCAGCCGTAAGCCTCGCCCAGGAAACCGCAGACCAGCGACGAGAACAGCGCGCCCAGGTTGATGCCGGCATAGAACAGCGAGAAGCCCGAATCGCGGCGCGGGTCGTCCTTGGGGTAGAGCTTGCCGACGATGGTGGAAATGTTCGGCTTCAGGAAGCCCACGCCCATGATGATCAGCGCCAGCGACAGATAGGTCACCGCCAGTGCCGAGGTGTCGCGCACCACTTCGCCGTTCACCCGGTACGCCGCGTGGCCTTCGAAGGCCATGCCCAGGTGGCCCAGTACCAGCAGGATGCCGCCGAACAGCACCGCGCGGCGCATGCCCAGCCAGCGGTCGGCCAGCATGCCGCCGAATACCGGAATGCAGTACACCAGGCCACCGTAGGCGCCCAGCAGGTCCAGCCCGGCCTTGTCACCGAACAGGTGGTACTTGGTCAGGTACAGCAACAGCAGCGCCTTCATGCCATAGAAGGAGAAGCGCTCCCACATTTCGGTGAAGAAGCAGACGTAGACGCCCTTGGGGTGGCCCAGGAAGTCGTCGGAAGCAATCGCGGTGGAATTCATCGGCGGATTATAGGCGCGTGCCGCAGGCACGCGCCGGGTAGCGCAGCCACGCCAGATCGCGCCGGCGCGCCTTGAACCGCCCGAACGCGCGCGTGGCCGGGTACAGCGCCACCGCCAGCGCACAGGCCACCAGCAGCAGGCCGGCCACCGAATCCAGCGCGTACAGGCTGCCGTGGGTTGGCCCCCAGATCGCCAGCGCGGCCAGGTACATCAGCTTCAGCACATACAGGTGCAGCAGGTAGAAGAACATCGGCGCGGCGCCAATGTCGGCCAGCGGCTGCAGGGCGCGGGCCAGCGGCGCCCACTCATACAGGCGCAGCAACAGCAGGCCGATGCCCAGGGTCAGCAGCAGGAACTGCAGCGACGGCGGGTACTTGGTCACGTTGAACACACTCATCCAGGTGCGCAGCGCGCTGTCCTGGTACTGCCACGGCGCTTCGCCATAGCCGTTGGCCAGGCGCAGCAGGGCGAACGCCGCCAGCGCACCCAGCCCGGCCCACAGCAGCCAACGCTGGCGCTGCGCCGGGTCGCGGTCGCGGGCGAACCAGGGCCCCATCAGATAGCCCAGGGCGATCACCCCGATCCACGGCAGCAGCGGGTAGGAGGTGCGCAGGCGCATCACCCCGGCGTCGATCCAGTCGCGCTGGTGCAGCACCTTCCACAGCACCGCCAGCACGCCATTGCCTTCCACCCGCACCCCATCGAACAGGTTGTGGCCGGCCACCAGCAGCACGCCCAGCACCAGCAGGGCAGGGCGCGGCAGCCACAGCAGGCCGGCCAGCGCGATCATGCTCAGCCCGATCGCCCAGATCACCTGCAGGTACAGCGTGTCCGGCGGGAACTGGAAGGTCCAGGCGAAGCTCACCAGGGTCAGTTCCAGCACCACCAGGAACAGGCCGCGCTTGAGCAGGAAGGCGGCCGTGGCGCGGCGCGGGTCGGCCTGGCGCTGGCCGTACAGCCAGGCCGACAGGCCGGTCAGCAGCACGAATACCGGGGCGCACAGGTGGGCCAGCAGGCGGCAGGCGAACAGGGCCGGCGAGACCGTGGCGGCATCCATCGGATCGCTCACTTGGTACTGCAGGAAAAAGGTCTCTCGCACGTGGTCCAGCAGCATCAGCAGCATCACGGTGCCGCGCAGCTGGTCGATGGAGGCCAGGCGGGGGGAGGGGGAAGAGGCCATGCGGGGAAAGGGAACAAACGAATTGGATAGGATATAACATATCGTTTGCGTCAGTCCCAACGGGGTTTTGCCGGTTCGGCCCGTTGGCGGGGCCGATGGTCGTGGCGGACGCTCCAGCAGGCGCCCCCATCCTTTGGCACGCTGGACTTGCCGCCCCCTGAACGCTAGCGTGCAAGGGATTTTTTGCCAGCAGGGGCTTTCATGAACCACGACGCTGCGCCCAAGCAGCTCACCTTCCGCGCAGTGGCCCTGGCCATCGTGCTGGCGGTGGTGCTGTCAGCGGCCAACGCCTACCTCGGTCTGTTCGCAGGCCTGACCATCGCCACCGCCATTCCCGCCGCGGTCATTTCCATGGGCGTGCTGCGCCTGCTGGGCGGTGGTTCCATCCTCGAAAACAACATCGTGCAGACCGGCGCCTCGGCCGGTTCGTCCATCGCCGCTGGTGTCATCTTCACCATCCCGGCGCTGGTCATCATGGGCTACTGGCCCGACTTCAAGTACTGGTGGGTGCTGGGCATCGCCGGTCTGGGTGGCCTGCTGGGCGTGTTGTTCTCGGTGCCGCTGCGGCGTTCGATGATCGTCGAAGACCCGCTGCCCTTCCCGGAAGGCAAGGCCGCGGCCGAAGTGCTCAAGGCCGGTGAGAACCCCGGCCCGGGCCTGAAGATCCTGGGCCTGTCGGCCGTGATCGGCGCCTTCGTCAAGCTGGCCGCCGAAAGCGGCCTGCGCCTGATCCCCGATGCCTGGTCGACCTCGGCCTACGTCGGCAGCTCCAAGATCACTGCCTTCATCGGCACCAACCTGTCGCCGGCCCTGCTGGGCGTGGGTTACATCGTCGGCCTGAATGTCGGCATCGTGGTGGTGTCCGGCTCGATCCTGACCTGGCACATCGCCATTCCGATCTACCAGGCGTTCTTCATGAACACCGATCCGGCCCTGGCCGCGTCGGTTGCCACCGCCTCGTCCACCGAGGCCGCGTTCGCCATCTGGGGCGCGAAGATGCGTTACCTGGGCGTCGGCGCAATGCTGATCGGCGGCATCTGGACCCTGATCTCGCTGCGCAAGTCGCTGCTGAACGGCGTCAAGAGTGGCTTCGCCGCCGCGCGCAAGAGTGGCGGCCCGGTGCTGGCCCATACCGAACGCGACCTGCCGATGAAGTGGATGCTGGTCGCCCTGGTGGCCTTCGTGCTGCCGCTGCTGGCCCTGTACCAGGCCATCGTCGGCCAGTGGCACGTGTCCATTCCGATGACCATCATCATGATCGTCGCCGGCTTCCTGTTCGTGTCGGTGTCGGCCTACCTGGCCGGCCTGATCGGTTCGTCCAACAACCCGGTCTCGGGCATCACCATCTCCACCATCCTGTTCGCCTCGGCGGTGCTGGTGGTGCTGCTGGGCGCCGATGGCCTGAAGCCGGTCGGCGCCGGTGGTGCGCCGCTGGGTGCGGTGGCCGCCATCATGATCGGCGCGGTGGTGTGCTGTGCCGCCGCGGTGGGCGGTGACAACCTGCAGGATCTGAAGGCCGGCTACATCGTCGGTGCCACCCCGTGGAAGCAGCAGCTGATGCTGGGCATCGGTGCGTTCTCGTGCGCGCTGATCATGGCCCCGGTGCTGAACCTGCTGGCCACCGCCTACGGCATCGGCGTGAAGTCCGAGCTACACCCGAACGCGCTGGCCGCCCCGCAGGCGAACCTGATGGCGTCGGTGGCCAAGGGCCTGTTCGGTGGCGAACTGCCGTGGACCTTCATCGGCATCGGTGCCGTGGTCGGTGCGGTCATCATCGCCTTCGACAGCTGGCTGAAGTCGCGCAATTCGCGCTTCCGCGTGCCGGTGCTGGCCGCCGCCATCGGTATCTACCTGCCGCTGGAACTGATGGTGCCGATCTTCCTGGGCGGCCTGATCGCCTATCTGGTCGAGCGCTTCCACAAGGTGCGTGGCGATGATGAAGAAGGCCGCGACCGCGTGCACAAGCCGGGCGTGCTGTTCGCCGCCGGCCTGATCACCGGTGAGGCGCTGATGGGTATCGCCATCGCCGTGCCGATCGTGGTCAGCAGCCGTGCCGACGTGCTGGCCCTGCCGTTCCACCTGCCGGCCGCGCAGTGGTTCGGCCTGGCCGTGCTGTTCCTGGTGGGTCTGCTGATCTACCGCACCGGCAAGCGCGCACAGGCGTAACGCCCAAGGGGTCGGATCCCTTCCCGTAGGGAAGGGCTCTGACCCCGGCTGGCAGGGTCTGGGGTCAGAGCCGATTCCCGCGGAATCGGATCCGACCCCGGTGCCCCCCGCAGACCCCGCTACGGCGGGGTTTGCTGTTTCTGGCGGCGGGATCGGCGCTGGCCCGCAGCCATGACCGATGGCCTTGGCAGCCCCGCCCGCGCGGGCCTACCATCGGTTTTTTGCCGTCCTGCGGAGACCCCGATGAAACTGCGTCATGCCCTGCTGCCACTGAGCCTGCTGGCCGCCCTGCCCAGCGTTGCCGCTGCCCGTGGCCTGGAAGTCCGCGACATGGTGGCCATGGATCGCGTCTCCGCCCCGGTCCTGACCGCCGATGGCAGCACCGTGGTGTTCGCCAAGCGCAGCACCGACGCCGCGCTGAAGTCCAGCACCGCCCTGTTCGCACGCAACCTGCGCACGCGTGATGCAGCCCCGCCGAAGCAGATCACTCCGGCTGGCTGGAACGTCAATTCGGCTTCGCTGTCGGCTGATGGCCAGACCGTCTATTTCCTCAGCGCCAAGAACGGCAGCCAGCAGCTGTACGCGCAGCCGATCAGCGGCGGCACCCCGCGCCAGCTGACCGACTTCCCGGTGGACGTGGACAGCTACCACGTCTCGCCGCAGGACGACCGCGTGCTGTTCAGCGCTGGCGTGTTCCAGGCCTGCGCCTCCGACCTGGCCTGCACCGAAAAGAAGCTGAAGGACGTGGCCGGCGCCAAGGCCAGCGGCAAGGTCTTCGATTCGCTGTTCGTGCGCCATTGGGACACCTGGAACGACGGCCGCCGCAACACCCTGTTCGTGGCCCCGCTGCCGGTTGCCAAGGGTGGCCCGGTGAAGGGCGCCTCGGCGCTGAGCGCCACCATCGATGGCGACGCACCGTCCAAGCCGTTCGGCGGCAATGATGATTTCACCTGGTCGCCCGATGGCGGCAGCGTGGTCGCCAGCATCCGCGTGGCCGGCAAGCAGGAACCGTGGTCGACCAACTTCGACCTGTACCGCTTCGATGCCGCCGGCAAGCAGGCGCCGGTGAACCTGACCGCGTCGAACCCGGCCTGGGATGCCGGCCCGGTGTTCAGCGCCGACGGCAAGACCCTGTTCTACCGCGCCATGAAGCGCCCGGGCTTCGAAGCCGACCGCTTCGGCCTGATGGCGATGGACCTGGCCAGCGGCAAGACCCGCGAAATCGCCCCGCAGTGGGACCGCTCGGCCGGTGAGATCACCCTGTCCGCCGATGGCGCCAGCATCTACACCACCACCGACGACCTGGGCGAACACCCGCTGTTCCAGATCGACGTGGCCAGCGGCAAGGCCACCAAGGTCATCGGCGATGGCACCGTGTCTTCGGTCAGCGTGGCCGGCAACAGCGTGGCCATCACCCGCAACAGCCTGAAGAGCAACGACCAGGTGCTGGTCGGCCTGCTGCCGGCGGCCGGCGAAGCCATGGGCCCGCTGCGCGCGCTGACCCCGGCTGCCGGTGAAGTGCTGAAGGACGTCAGCTTCGGCGACTACGAACAGTTCGAGTTCAAGGGCTGGAACAACGACACCGTGCACGGCTACGTGGTCAAGCCGCACAACTACCAGGAAGGCAAGTCCTACCCGGTTGCGTTCCTGATCCACGGCGGCCCGCAGGGCAGCTTCGGCAACGGCTGGAGCTACCGCTGGAACCCGCAGACCTACACCGGCCAGGGCTACGCGGTGGTCATGATCGACTTCCACGGTTCCACCGGTTACGGCCAGGCCTTCACCGATGCGATCAGCCAGCACTGGGGCGACCGCCCGCTGGAAGATCTGCAGAAGGGCTGGGACGCGGCGCTGAAGAAGTATTCCTTCCTCAACGGTGACAAGGCCTGTGCGCTGGGCGCCAGCTACGGCGGCTTCATGGTCAACTGGATCGCCGGCAACTGGAACGGCCCGTTCAAGTGCCTGGTGAACCACGACGGTGTGTTCGACCAGCGCATGATGGGCTATGCCACCGAAGAACTGTGGTTCACCGAATGGGAGCAGGGCGGTACCCCGTACCAGAAGGCGGCCAACTACGAGAAGTTCAACCCGGTCAACCACGTGGCTGACTGGAAGAAGCCGATCCTGGTCATCCACGGCCAGCAGGACTTCCGCATTCCGGTCGAACAGGGCCTGGCCGCGTTCACCGCCGCCCAGCGCCAGGGCATCGAATCGAAGTTCCTGTACTTCCCGGACGAGAACCACTGGGTGCTGAAGCCGGCCAACAGCATCCTGTGGCATGACACCGTCAACGCCTGGCTGAAGCAGCACATCGGCGAGTAAGCGTTACCGGCGCCGCCCTCGTGGCGGCGCCCGGCTTCCTGTAGAGCCGAGCCATGCTCGGCTGCTCTGTGCCTCCTTTTCCGCCAACCGCAGCCGAGCATGGCTCGGCTCTACATGAGCGCGTGCATGCCTTCGACTGCCATGATCCAGAACGACATCGTCGTCTTCGGTTTGATCGCCGCCACCCTCGGCGCCGTGTTCTGGACCGCCTCGCGCGAGCAGGGCCTGTGGAAGCGCTTCTACACCTTCGTGCCGGCCCTGCTGCTGTGCTATCTGCTGCCGGGCATCTACAACACCGTCGGCCTGATCGACGGGCAGAACACCAAGCTCTACAACCCGGTGGCGCGCGACATCCTGCTGCCGGCCGCGCTGATCCTGCTTACCCTGGCGGTGGACATCAAGGGCATCCTGCGGCTGGGCCCGAAGCTGGTGCTGATGTACCTGGGCGCCTCGGCCAGCATCATGCTCGGCGCGGTGGTGGCCTTCCTGGTGATGCGTGCGATCCATCCGGACACCGTGGCCGGCGATACCTGGGCCGGCATGGCCGCATTGGCGGGCAGCTGGATTGGCGGCGGCGCCAACATGCTGGCGATGCGTGAGGTGTTCGACGTCAACGCCACCACCTTCGGCCAGTTCGCGGTGGTCGATGTAGGCGTGGGTTATGTGTGGATGGCCGCGCTGATCTTCCTGGCCGGGCGCGCGGCGAAGATCGATGCGCGCAGTGGCGCCGATACCTCGGCCATCGATGAACTGAAGGAGCGCATCGCACGCTTCCAGGCCGAGCACGAGCGCATTCCCAGCCTGACCGACCTGATGCTGATCGTGGCGGTGGCGTTCGGTGGCGTGGGCCTGGCCCATGCCATCGGCGCGCCGTTGGCGGCCTGGTTCAAGGCCAACGTCAGCTGGGCCGCACAGTTCAGCCTTGATGCGCCGTTCGTGTGGGTGGTGGTGCTGTCCACCACGCTGGGCCTGGGGCTCAGCTTCACCCGTGCGCGCACGCTGGAAGGCGCTGGCGCCTCGCGTCTGGGCTCGCTGCTGCTGTACTTCCTGATTGCCTGCATCGGCATGCAGATGGATCTGCTGGCGCTGCTGGACCGCCCGTGGCTGTTCCTGCTGGGGCTGATCTGGATCGCCGTGCACATCGGCCTGCTGTGGTGCCTGGGCAAGCTGCTGAAGGTGCCGTTCTTCTACTTCGCCATCGGTTCGCAGTCGAACATCGGCGGCCCGGCCTCGGCACCGGTGGTGGCGGCCGCGTTCCATCCGGCACTGGCGCCGGTGGGCGTGCTGCTGGGCACGATGGGTTATGCCACCGGCACCTATCTGGCCTATGTGGTCGGCATCACCCTGCGCGCGCTGGCCACGTAGTAGATCCACGCCATGCGTGGAGGGTGCGGACCAAGGTCCGCACCTACCAACGGCGGGCACCCTCCGGTGACTTAGGCCACCGGCAAGCCGCGTTCGATCAACCACGCTTTCGCGTCTTCGGCGTCCTGCTCGAACCGCGCCGAGTGAAAAGAGGGGCGCCGCAAGGTTCGGCGCGTCGCCACGCGCCCATGGCCGACCGCACCTGCGGCTTTACGCCTGCAGCAACCCGCGTTCGATCAACCACGCCCGTGCGTCCTCGGCATCCTGCTCGAACCACGCCTTGGTCGACCCCAACCGGTACGTATACCCCCACGCATCCATGTCGGCCATCAGCTGCGCGCTGCCCACGCCGGGCAGCTGCCCGGCCAGCACGATCTGCAGGTAGCAGGTGGCATCTTCCTCGGGTACCGAATCGGTGGCGTCGGTGTGCACCTGCGCACGCCGTTCCGGCGGCAGCACGATCAGGTGGCAGGCCTCGTGCAGCATCGAGTGCACCGGCGTGTCGTCGCGCACATACACGTTGCTGGCGATGATGCCGGCCTCGGGTTCACCCCAGTAGCTGCCAGGAATGGCTTCGCCGGCGGGCACGTGGTGCAGCCGCAGGCCATGCGCGGACAGCAGCTGCTGCGCATCGGCGAAGGCGATGTCGCCAACGCGGGTCACGTTCGGTTCGGGTGTAGTGTCGGTCATGCGGGGTCACACAGCCCCGCCCATGCAGGCACGGGCGGGGCAGGGGGTCAGGGCTTGTCCGGGCCTTCAGGCAGCGCCACGGAAATATCCAGCACGTCGTGCTGGCCATCCTTCACCAGGTCGACCTTCACCGCATCGACGTCGATGTTCACGTACTTCTTGATCACTTCCAGCAGCTCGCGCTGCAGCAGCGGCAGGTAGTCCGGGCCACCGCGGTGGCTGCGTTCCTGCGCGATGATGATCTGCAGGCGGTTCTTGGCGGTTTCGGCGGTGGTCTTCTTCGCTTTGAGGAAATCAAACAGGCCCATGCTTACCCTCCGAACAGCTTGCTGAAGAAGCCCTTCTTCTCGACGCTGGTGAAGCGCATCGGGCGTTCTTCGCCCAGGATGCGCGCGACGGCATCGTCGTAGGCCTGGCCGGCGGCGGATTCGACATCCAGGATCACCGGTTCACCCTTGTTGGATGCGTTGAGCACGTCGCCCGATTCGGGGATCACGCCAATGGCCTTCAGCCCCAGCACTTCTTCCACGTCGGCAATGCTGAGCATTTCGCCGCTTTCCACGCGCACCGGGGTGTAGCGGGTCAGCAGCAGGAAGGCCGGCACGTTCTGGCCCGATTCGGCCTTGTGGGTCTTCGAATCCAGCAGGCCGATGATGCGGTCGGAGTCGCGCACCGAGGACACTTCCGGGTTCACCACCACCACCGCGCGGTCGGCGAAGTACATGGCCAGGAACGCGCCCTTTTCGATGCCCGCCGGCGAGTCGCAGATGATGTAGTCGAAGCCGTCGGCGGCCAGGTCCTTCAGCACCTTGCCCACGCCTTCCTGGGTCAGCGCATCCTTGTCGCGGGTCTGCGAAGCGGCCAGCACGTACAGGTTGTCAAAGCGCTTGTCCTTGATCAGGGCCTGCTTCAGGGTGGCTTCGCCGTGCACGACGTTCACGAAGTCGTACACCACGCGGCGTTCGCAACCCATGATCAGGTCGAGGTTGCGCAGGCCGACGTCGAAGTCGATCACGGCCACCTTCTTGCCGCGCCGTGCCAGGCCGCAGGCCAGGCTCGCGCTGGAAGTGGTCTTGCCGACGCCGCCCTTGCCGGAGGTGACTACGATGATTTCAGCCAAAGGACTTCTCCTGATGATTCTGTTTGGGTGCTGCGTCAGTCCAGCGCAGCGATCTTGATCTGGTCCTGTTCCAGCCACACCTGCACGGCCTTGCCGCGCAGGTTGTCCGGCACATCGTCCAGTACCTTGTAATGGCCCGCAATGGCGACCAGTTCTGCATGGAAATCGCGGCAGAAGATGCGTGCCGCGGTGTTGCCCTGGGCCCCTGCCAGCGCGCGGCCGCGCAGGGTACCGTAGATATGGATGCTGCCGTCGGCGATCACCTCGGCGCCTGCGCCAACGGTGGCCATCACGGTCAGGTCGCAGTTTTCCGCGTACAGCTGCTGGCCCGAACGCACGTTGCCCAGCTGCATGCGGCCCGGCTGCGGCGCGGCGGCGTCGGCGGCCTTGCCCACCGGCGCGGCCGGGGCGGGCTTGGCTTCGGCCTTGGCGGTGCGGCGTGGTTCGGTCGGCGGCGGCGGCGGGGCCGGCTCGGCCTCGGCGCGTTCGTACTGCGCGCGGAACTTGGCCAGCAGCGGCAGGCCCAGCTGCTGCGACAGCAGATCGATGGCCGTGGTGCCGTAGGCCAGCGCCACCGGCAGCACGCCGGCGCTGCGCAGGCCATCCACCAGCGCCTGCGCGGTGGCCACGTCCGGCACCTGGCTCAGGCCGCCGAAATCGAGGATGACCGCGGCGCGGCCGAACAGCTTCGGCGCACGGGTCACCCGCTCCTGCATTTCCTGCACGAGGCGTTCGACATCAAGGGTACGGATGCGCAGGTTGGCAATGCCCACCTGGCCGATCTTCAGTTCACCGGCCTGTTCGTAATCAAAATTCACCGCCACGCTCAGGTCCCCGTCGGCCGCTGTGCCTGCGCCGGCAGCTGCCGGTCGCGCGCCCACGCTACATCGGGCAGCTTGCCGCCGTAGGTGTCCTGCACCCAGGGGTAGCTGCACAGTTCCTTGGCCAGCATGCTGGCGCGCACATCCACGTGCGGCATGGTGTTCTGGCCCAGCTCGCGGAAGCCGAAGCTGCCGTGGAAGAGCAGGGCGGCATCGGCGCCGTGGTCCAGGAACACTTCGCAGGTCATCTGCGGGTAGCGCAGTTCGGCAAAGCTCTGCGCATCGGCATAGAACGCACGGCCGACGCCACCGCCGCGGCGGCGGCTGGCGACCACGATGCGGTCGATATAGAAGAAGGGGGTGTCCAGCTGCTGCTTGAACCAGGCGAAATTGCTGCTGTCGTGCTGGCTGTCGCTGCCGAAGCCGATCAGGAAGCCGGCCAGGTTGCCGTCGCGCTCGGCGACGCGGAAATATTCAGCGGTTTCGTAGAACAGGTGCAGCCGGGCCGCATCCAGCGGAAGGATGGCCAGGCCAGCATTGTTGTTCAACGCCAGGACGGAATCGAGCTCGTGCTCGCGCACGTCGCGGATGACAATCGACATTGTGACTCCGTGGGGTAACGCGGTTGGTCCTGCGAACGGACCCTGCGCACGATTATTGCATGCCCGGGGTGGGCTGCGGCATGAACAGGGGGCAGGGGCAAGCATGACTTTATGCCCTTGGGGCAGGCCGCGCACAGGCTACGATGGGCCATGCTGGCCCGACTGAACCACAATGCGATGCTGCGCTACTCCGGGTTGTTCACCTGGGGCACCGTTGGCCTATGGCTGGCGATCTACCTGATCGATCCGGTCTCGCTTACCCTGGAAAGCCTCGATGGCGAAGCCGGCTACCGGGTCATTCCGTGGGCCTCGGCCTACCTGGCCTTCGGCGTGGTGTACTGGGGCCTGACCCGCGACCTGGGCGAAAGTGGGCCCGGCTTCTTCGACCATGCCGCGCTGATCCTGCTCACCGCCTGCGCCATCGGCGTCAGCTATTTCTCTGGCACCGCGCTGGGCAGCATCCTGCTGATGGTGGTGGCCGGGCTGCTGCCCTGGCTGCTGGGCCCGCGCATCGGCGTGGTCTGGCTGGTGGCCAGCAACCTGGCCGTGCTGCCGGTCTATATCAAGCCGCTGGGCTTCCCACCGGTCATCGCCGTGCTGCAGGCGATGGGGTACATGGGCTTTTCCAGCTTCGTGTTCGTCATCGCGCTGGTGGCGCGGCGCCAGGCCGAAGCGCGCGACGAGCAGCGCCGCCTGAATGCCGAACTGCGCGCCACCCGCGCCCTGCTGGCCGAAAGCGCGCGGGTGAACGAGCGCACGCGCATTTCCCGCGAACTGCACGACGTGCTGGGCCACCAGCTGACCGCGCTCACCCTGAACCTGGAAGTGGCCGGCCACCTGGCCGAAGGCAAGGCGCTGGAACACGTGAAGCGCTCGCACACCCTGGCCAAGCTGCTGCTGGGCAACGTGCGCGAAGTGGTCAGCCAGCTGCGCGAGACCGGTGCGATCGACCTGGCCGCGGCACTGCGCCCGCTGACCGAGAACGTGCCCTCGCTGGACATCCAGCTGGAGGTGGAGGAGCCGCTGAACGTGGAGGACCCGCAGCGGGCCCACGTGCTGCTGCGCTGCACCCAGGAAATCATCACCAACACGGTGCGCCACGCCCATGCCCGCCACCTGTGGATCCGGGTCTACCGCGAAGTGCCGGGACAGGTGGTGGTGGAGGCCCGCGACGACGGCGTCGGGGCGGAAATGGTCAATGCAGGCAATGGCTTGCGCGGCATGCGCGAGCGCCTGCAACAATGTGGGGGCCAGCTGCAGGTGGAGACCCGCCCTGGCGACGGCTTCCGCCTGCGCGCCACGGTACCGGCCACGGTGCTGGCCGCACTTACCCAGGTTCCTGAAGGAGTACGGTGATGATTCGCGTCTGCCTGGTCGATGACCAAACCCTGGTGCGGCAGGGAATCCGCTCCCTGCTGGCGCTCGACGATGGCATTGAAGTGGTGGCCGAGGCGGCCGACGGCCGGCAGGCGGTCGAGCTGGTGCCGCAGGTGCGCCCGGACGTGGTGCTGATGGACATGCGCATGCCGGTGATGTCCGGCCTGGAAGCCCTGCAGGTGCTGTCGCGGCAGGAACAGCTGCCGCCGACCATCATCCTGACCACCTTCGACGATGACCAGCTGGTGCTGGCCGGGCTGAAGGCCGGCGCCAAGGGCTATCTGCTGAAGGATGTGACCCTGGAACAGCTGGTGGGGGCCATTCGTACCGTGGCCGACGGCGGCTCGCTGGTGCAGCCGGCGGTGACCCAGCGCCTGCTGTCCGGGCTGGAGCACATGCGCAACGATTTCGTCAGCCTGGACCGGCCGGACCCGCTCACCGACCGTGAGACGGAGATCCTGCGGCTGATGGCCAGCGGTTTCTCCAACAAGGAAATCGCCAATTCGCTGGGCGTGGCCGAGGGCACCATCAAGAACCACGTCTCGAACATCCTGTCCAAGCTGGGCGTGCGCGACCGCACCCGCGCGGTGCTGAAGGCGTTCGAACTCCAGTTGGTTTGATTAAAATCCTTTCAGGACAAGGGCTTGGGTCGTGTTTTCAGGCCCGGGGCAGGGTGCCCCCCTACTTGCCGGGGCCCCAGATGCGTTACCCTTCAAAATCTTTGTCCATACAAATACGCAGCCGGCACGGAAACCGGTGCGCCAATCCGATAAACAATGCCTGCGAAGCCTGCTAGGATTGGCGCTTCGCTTCAATCAACCCGGCCGTGGGATCGGCCCCGGAGACTCTCTGAATGACCCGTATTATCGAGTTCCTGATCGCCTTGGGGATCGTGGCTGGCCTGTTCGTCATCATTGGCGTATGTCTGCCGGGCGAGCGTCACATCACCGAAAGCATCGAGACCAACCGCAAGATGACGATCGTGTACGACACGGTCAACAGCCTGCGCCGCTTCAAGGACTGGAACCCGCTGGTACTGCGCGATCCCGCCGTTGACCTGAAGCTGTCCGGCCCGGCCTCGGGCGTGGGTGCCACCCTCGATTTCGCCTCCAAGGACCTGGGTAACGGTTCCTGGAAGATCACCGAATCGGAAGAAAACAAGCGCGTTGTGATCGCCGTCGAAGACCCGACCAAGGGCCACGACAAGGTCACCACCTTCACCCTGGAGCCGACCGGCAAGGGCGGTCGTAACGTCAAGATCACCCAGGACTACTCGGTGAAGTACGGCTTCGACCTGTTCGGCCGTTACGCCGGCCTGTATGTCAGCCGCCAGATCGGCGACGACATCAAGATGGGTCTGTCGCGCATGGCCAACATGCTGGCCACCGTGCCGAACGTTGACTACCGCACCGCCGAAGCCCCGCTGACCGATCTGGCCATCGTGGACGTGCCGGCCGAAGACCTGCTGGTCGTCAATGCCGGTAACGTCGATCGCGGCCAGGACACCATCACCAAGTCCATCAAGGACAACCAGGAATGGATCAAGCGCGTGATGGAGGCCAATGGCCTTGAAGCCGCCGGCCCGTTCCGCATCATCACCACCGATTTCGGTGCTGAGAAGTACGCCTTCGACATCGCCCAGCCGGTGAAGAAGAAGGGCGCTGAAGGCGCGGCTGCCGAAGAACTGTCCGTCAAGATCGACGGCGGCGCTCCGGTGAAGTACGTCCGCGTTGCCCCGCACCGTTCGGCCCACGCGGCCTACACCGGCCACATGGCTGGCCTGGACATCGCCCGCAACGCACTGCGTGCCTGGGCCGTGACCAACGGTTCGGAAGTGATCGACCGTCCGTACGAGTCCTGGAAGGATGGCGTGGACAAGTCGTTCACCCCGGAAGGTACCTACGACATCTACTGGGCCGTCAAGTAAGCCTCGGCTGACCCATGTAGTGTTGGACACGAAAACGCGCCGCTTCCTGCGGCGCGTTTTTTTTCATCTGTGCCCCGTGGTCGGGGCCCTGCGCAAGGAAAGACCATGTTCACTGCCGAACGTCGTGCGCGTAAACCTTCACTGCTGGCCTGCCTGGGCGCATTGCTTGCGGCAGCATCAATCGGCCTGTCGGCCTATGCCGCCCACGGCTTGGCCGATCCGCTGGCGCAGCAGCACCTGAACATGGCGGCGCTGTACGCCTTCGCCCACGGCGCGGTGCTGCTGGCACTGGGCCCGCGTGCGCAGGGCGCGATCGCGCACCTGGGCCTGTACCTGCTGCTGCTGGGCGTGCTGCTGTTTTCCGGCAGCCTGGTGGGCGGCGCGCTGTGGCAGTGGCCGACCCGGCTGGCGCCAGTGGGCGGCACCACCTTGATGGCCGCCTGGGTGCTGCTGGCGATCAACGCGCTGCGCCGCTGAGGTAGCACCGCAGCGCGCATCTGTAGAGTCGAGCCATGCTCGACTTCGAAGAGCACATTTGTAGAGTCGAGCCATGCTCGACTTGGAGAGCGCATTTGTAGAGTCGAGCCATGCTCGACTTCGAAGAGCGCATTTGTAGAGTCGAGCCTTGCTCGACTTCGGCAAAACCAGCCGAGCATGGCTCGGCTCTACCTCAGTCGTTGGCCGGTGCCCAGCACCAGTGCCACGGCTCGTAGACGATCCCATGCGGGTTGTCGCGCGGATAGCTCAACCGGAACCCGTGGCCACCGGCGTGCGCCTGCAGCCAGGCAAACGCCTCGGTGGCTTCAAAGGTTTCTTCCGCCGGCGCATCGCCCGGCGTGCCGATATCCAGCGCATCGCCGCGGTGGTGTTCGCTGAAGCCCGGCGCGGCATTGACCTTCAGGATCTCGGCCACGCTCAGCCCGCGCGCGCGCTTGCGTTCGAAAATACCCAGCTGGTACGCGTGGCTGCGGAAGCCGGAAATCGCATCCAGGGCCACGCCGTCGCGCGCGGCGTGCAGGCGCATGCGGCGCCAGCCCTGCGCGGCGGCGCGGCGCAGCCACAGCGGGCGGCCGAAACGGTCGCGTCCGGCGAAGTGCAGCAGGCAGGGCTCGGCTTCCAGCGGCAATCCGCTGTCCTGCGCATAGGCATCCGCATCCAGGCCCAGCTGCTGCAGGCGCTGTTGCAGGCCTGCCAGCGGCAGCCAGTGGTCTTCCAGCGTTGCGGCGAAGGGGCGGGCGCGGGCCTGTTCCAGCAGCGCCAGGGCCGCTTCCACGCCAGGCTCGCGCGGCAGCCGCGCTACCAGTGAGTGCACACCGTGGTCCAGCACCACGGCCAGGTAGCGGCCATCCTGCTTGCGCCGCAGCACCCATTGCGCGCGGGCCAGCAGGCGCGCATCCAGGTTGCTGCGCGCGCGCAGCAGGGCAGCCGGCCACAGTTCCAAGGCCTCGGTGTTGATCAGCAGGGGGGCGCGACGGTGCATGCCCGCAGCTTACTGCCGTGGCGCGGTGGCGGCCACCTTCTGCAGCGCGTCCAGCAGCGCCTGCGGCCGCTCCAGGCTGAGCAGCAGGGTGCTGCCGCCGCGCACCGGAATCACCAGTGTGCGCTGGCGGTCGGTGACCAGGGCAAACCCCTTGTTGCCGCCCTGCAGGCGGAAGTGGCCCGAATAGAAGCCCGGCATTGAATAGCCATTGGTCTTGTAGCGCAGGCGGTAGCGGCGGTCGCGGCCCAGGTCCACCACCTCGGCCTGCTCCAGCTGCAGCTGCGCCACCGGGGTGCGGCGCCGGTACAGCGTGGAGCGCACGTCCAGCACATTGCCATCGATCACCACCCGGCGGCGGAAGAACGCCATGCCCAGGCCTACGCCGATCAGCACCAGCACGGCCAGGCTCCATGCCGCGCTGCCCCACAGGCGGAAGAACGGCGGCGCCAGGGTGATCTCCATCCACGGCGCAGCGGCCGGCGCGTGCTTCAGTTCGGCCCACACGCACAGCGCGAACACGACCAGCAGCGGCAGCAGGATCCACAGCACGCGCAGTGGCGAACTCCCGGCAATATCGAACGAACGCGGGTCGCTGCCATTCATTGCGGTGCTCCCTTGCGCGGCGCGCATGGTCAGATTTCCTTCTTGAAGACCAGCATGGCCGGGCGCATCGGCGCGGGAATGATCACGTTCACCAGTTCCCAGCCCAGCAGCCCCTGCCGGGTCAGTTCGTTCTGGATGTCCTCGGCCTTCAGCACGCCCATCAGCGATGTCTTCACTTCAATGGTCTGGTAGCTCCAGCGCTTGCTCATTCCTTGTCCTCGGGTGATGGCGTGGGTTTTGGCAGGCGCCCTGCCTTGCGCAGGGCGTCGCGCAGCACGTATTCGATCTGGGCATTCAAGCTGCGCAGCTCGTCGTCAGCCCAGCGTTGCGCCGCAGCCAGCACGTCGGCGTTGATGCGCAGCGGATAGGCTTTCTTCTCACTCATGCGAACTCCTGGCGGGGCGCGGTGGCGCCCCGTTGCGAGGGTGGCTCAGTACAGCGAACCGGCGTTGACGATCGGCTGGGTGCCGCGGTCCGAGCACAGCACGGTCAGCAGGTTGCTGACCATGTGCGCCTTGCGTTCCTCGTCCAGCTGCACCACGCCGTTCTTCTGCAGTTCGGCCAGGGCCATTTCCACCATGCCCACCGCACCGGCCACGATGCGCGTGCGCGCAGCGATCACCGCATTGGCCTGCTGGCGCTGCAGCATGGCCTGGGCGATTTCGGCGGCGTAGGCCAGGTGGCTGATGCGTGCATCCAGCACCTGCACGCCGGCGTCGGCCAGGCGTTCGGCCAGTTCGTTCTTCAGGTGCTGGGAAATCTCGCTGGCGTGGCTGCGCAGGGCCAGCTGGCCGTCCTCGTGCTGGTCGTAGGGATAGCTGGTGGCCATCGCGCGCAGCGCCGATTCGGACTGGATATGCACGAAGCTTTCGTAGTCATCCACGTTGTAGACCGCTTCGGAGGCATCGACCACCTGCCAGACGATCACCGCGGCGATCTCGATCGGGCTGCCATCAAGCTCGTTCACCTTCAGCTTGCCGCTTTCGAAGTTGCGCACGCGCTGGCTGACCCGGCGCTTGGAATAGAAGGGGTTGTTCCAGCGCAGGCCGTTGTCCTTCACCGTGCCCACGTACTTGCCGAACAGGCTCAGCACCGCCGCCTGGTTGGGCTGCACCGTGTACAGGCCGGCCAGCACCAGCACCGCGGCGACGACCAACAGCAGGCCGCCCAGCATCATCAGCAGGTTCGGTGCGCCGGTGCTGGCTTTGGCTGCCACCCCCAGCACGAACAGCGCGCCACCGGCCAGCGCGGCCAGCAGCGAGACGGCCAGCGTGCCCAGACCGTTGAGGGAGGAAAGCGACTTCTCTTTCATGGCAGTACGTCCTTGAGGGTTCGATTGAACGATATCAAATTGATATCACATCGCAAGTGCCGTTCGTCGGCCGACCCGGCCGGACCGGCTAGAATGCCCACCCGCCTTCACATCGCTGCTGGAACCCCCATGGCCAAGCTTGGAACCCCGCTGTCTCCCTCCGCCACCCGTGTGCTGCTGCTGGGCTCGGGCGAACTTGGCAAGGAAGTGGCCATTGAACTGCAGCGCCTGGGCGTGGAAGTGATTGCCGCCGACCGCTATGCCGACGCGCCGGCCATGCAGGTGGCGCACCGTTCGCACGTGATCGACATGCTCGACGCCATGGCCCTGCGCGCGCTGATCGCCCAGGAACAGCCGCACCTGGTGGTGCCGGAAATCGAGGCGATCCACACCGAAACCCTGGTGCAGCTGGAACAGGAGCAGGGCCTGCGGGTGATTCCGACCGCGCGCGCCGCGCGCCTGACCATGGACCGCGAAGGCATCCGCCGCCTGGCCGCCGAAACCCTGAGCCTGCCGACCTCGCCGTACCGCTTCGTGGATACTGAAGCCGAATACCGCGCCGCCGTGGCCGCCATCGGCCTGCCGTGCGTGGTCAAGCCGGTCATGTCCTCTTCGGGCAAGGGCCAGAGCACCCTGCGCAGCGAGGCCGACATCGCCCCGGCCTGGGACTATGCGCAGACCGGCGGCCGTGCCGGTGCCGGCCGCTGCATCGTCGAAGGCTTCATCGACTTCGATTACGAGATCACCCTGCTGACCGTGCGCCACGCCGGCGGCACCTCGTTCTGCGCGCCGATCGGCCACCTGCAGAAGGACGGTGACTACCGCGAAAGCTGGCAGCCGCAGCCGATGACGGACAAGGCCCTGGCGCGTGCCGAGGAGATCTCGCGCGCGATCACCGACGATCTGGGCGGCTGGGGCCTGTTCGGCGTGGAGCTGTTCGTGAAGGGTGACGAGGTGTGGTTCAGCGAAGTGTCGCCGCGCCCGCACGATACCGGTCTGGTCACCCTGGTATCGCAGGAACTGAGTGAGTTCGCGCTGCATGCGCGCGCGATCCTGGGCCTGCCGATTCCGGTCATCCGCCAGAGCGGCCCGTCGGCCTCGTGCGCGCTGCTGGCCCATGGCGAAGGCGTGCCGTACTTCAACAACGTGGCCGCCGCGCTGCAGGTGCCCGATACCGCCGTGCGCCTGTTCGGCAAGCCCAGCGTGCATGGCCATCGCCGCGTGGGCGTGACCCTGGCGCGTGCGGAAAGCATTGATGAAGCACGTGCCATCGCGCGCGATGCCGCCGAAGCCATCGGCGTGGAACTGCGCCCGTAAGAAGGTAGCGCCGGGCCATGCCCGGCGGCTTGCAGCGTGCTGCCGTCAGCGTCGACGCCACGGCAGCACGGTTACGTGGATCATGGCCACCGGCCACAGCACCGAGCCATACATCCACCACGTGCCGAAGCGGTCGGCATAGCCCTTCCAGCAGGCCACCGCTGCCGGCAGCAGGCCGATCAGCACCATGGGCAGGAAGTCCAGCGCCTTGCCTTGCCTGGTGACGAACAGCAGTGCGATCACCACCGCAACGCCAGCGATGATCAGCAGGTTCTTCTTCAACATCAGCAGTCCTTGCCTGGGTCTTTGGCGACTCTAGCAAAGGGCTTCGGCAGCCGGTAGCGCCGGGCCATGCCCGGCGGCTTCCCACGCGGCGCGATGCGAACCGAAAAGGCCGCCGGGCATGGCCCGGCGCTACCGGGGTTACTTCACGTCCACCCACACCAGGTGGTGGTCGCTGCCGTCGGCAATCTTCGCTTCGGGGCTTTCATTGGCCGGCCAGAACACGCCGCTGCCCACGTATTGGAAACCGGTGGAAGGCAGCACATAGTCCAGGCGCATGGTGCCCGACTTCGGGCCGAAATCGCCGGTGGCGTGGAACGGTGCGCCCTTGCGCACGATGCCCTTGGCCGCATAGGCCAGGCTGGTCTGTTCGGCACCCACGCTGCGCGGGGTGGGGTAGCGCAATACGCGCGGGTTCTCGATCAGGTTGACGATGGCATCGTGGCGGCCATCGCCATCGACCGGGTCGTTGTTCAGATCGCCGAAGATCACAAAGCGCGCGTCCTGGGCCAGACCGCCGCACTTGCCCTGGTCATCGCACAGCCAGGGCTTGTCGCCAGCCGACAGGTACTCCTGCCACAGCCGCAGTTCGTCGTGGTTGCGCGCGGCATTGCGCTTTTCCGGGCCGTCGAACACCGGCGGGGTCGGGTGCGAAACCAGCGCATGCACCACGCCGGCCGGGGTCTGCACCGGCACATCCCAATGCGACTTCGAAGACAGGCGCAGCTGCGACCACACCGCATCGCTGTAGAAGCTCTTGCCGGTGCGCGGGTCGACCGGACGGATCGCGCCGGGCATCGTGCTCCACTTCAGCAGCTGGAAGCTGCGCACCTTGGCCTCGTCGATCGGGTAGCGCGACAGCACCAGCATGCCGTACTGGCCCGGGTGCAGGCCGTAGCCCCAGGCATCGTTGCCGCGGCTGCGGCCTTCGCCGCCCACCGTGCCATTGCCGTCCAGGTCCAGGCCGCTGGGCACGCCGGTGTTGACCGGGGCCAGGTAGCGGTAGGCGAAGTGCAGCGGCTTGCCGCCGTCGGGCTGGGCCACTTCCAGGTAGCGCTGCTGGAACAGATCGGCGGCGCGGTGCGCATCGTCGAAGTCGAATTCGTTCAGCAGCACCAGGTCCGGCCGCACCTGCTGCAGCACGGCGGCGATCTTGCGGGCGTGTTCGCTGTCGCCTTCCAGTTCCTTGATCAGGCCGCCGGCATCGTCCGAATACAGCGAGGTGTTGTAGGTGGCCAGGCGCAGCGTTGCAGACGGCGTTTCGGTCATCGCGGGGGGCTTGGCGAAGGCGGGGGCGCTGGCGCCGCAGAGCAGGGCCAGGGCGAGGATCAGGGGATGGCGGCGGGTCATGTTCATGGGCCGTATTGTGCACCCGGCCCGGTGTCAGCGGTTTGTCAGCGGCCGTCCAGTTCCTTGTCGAAATCGTGCCAGCGGCGGCCGTCGTAGGCCTCCAGCGGGCGGAACCGGCGCTTGTAGTCCATCTTCTGGTGCTCGCGTATCCAGTAGCCCAGGTACACATGCGGCAGGCCTTCGCGGCGGGCCCATTCAATCTGCTGCAGGATGGCGAAGGTGCCCAGCCCGCGCGCGGCATGGGCCGGGTCGAAGAAGGTGTAGACCGCCGACAGCCCGTGCTCGGTCACATCGGTCACCGCCACGCCCAGCAGCTGGCTGGGCTGGCCGTCGTGGCCGGGCAGGCGCATTTCCATGAAGCGGGTATGCGACCAGGTGCCGATCAGGAACTGCTCGAACTCGTGCGGGCCATGGTCATCCATACCGCCATTGGCATGCCGGTGTACCAGGTAGCGGTGGTACAGATCGAACAGGTCCTGGCGCGGCATGGCCGCGGTGATGCGCACTTCCAGATCGGCATTGCGCGCCGCGCAGCGGCGTTGGCTGCGGTCGGCGGCGAAGCGGGCCACCGGAATGCGCACGGCCACGCAGGCGTGGCACTGGGCGCAGTGCGGGCGGTAGACCAGATCGCCACTGCGGCGGAAGCCCCAGCTCAGCGCCAGCGGGTACAGCCCGCCCAGGCGGCGGTCCTGCGGATCGAGCACCAGATCGCGCGCCACCCGGTCTGGCCAGTACCCACACGGGTGCTCGCCGGTCTGGAACAGCCGCAGTTCGTCGTCTCTGTCGCCGTGTATCGCCATGGGCACAGCATAGCCCCAGTGTGTCGCATCGGCCGCGACTGTCCGCCGGATGAACGGAACCGGCCGACGCGTCAACCGATGCCGCGTACAGGCGTTGTTGTCCCCCGAGGGTGAACTGATCACCCCGACGCAACCCCTACCAGGAGTGACCCGATGATCCGTACCCCCCTGTTGCTGGCCCTGCTGCTGGGCACCTCCGCCACCGGTATCGCGCTGGCCGCCGACACCCCGGCCCCGCCGGCACCGCGCCCGGTGAAGCTGGACACCAACGGCGACGGCGTGATCGACCGCAGCGAAGCGGCGGCCAACCCGCGCCTGGCGGCGAAGTTCGACGAGCTGGACAAGAACAAGGACGGCAAGCTGTCGCGCGACGAACTGCCGCGCTGGAAGCACGGGCGTCGCGGTGGCCACGGCGGCCCCGATGCCTGGATGGCCAAGCTGGACGTGAACAAGGATGGCCGCATCAGCCGCGAGGAAGCCAAGGCCGATCCGCGCCTGGCCGCGCGCTTCGACCCGATGGACGTCAACAAGGATGGCTACCTGGACAAGGCCGACCGCGAGCTGCGCATGAAGCAGCATCGTGACGCCTGGTTCGCCGCGGCCGATACCAACAAGGATGGCCAGCTGAGCAAGGCCGAATTCGATGCGGCCAAGGGCCCGATGCACGGTGGTCCGCGCCCGGGTGGCCCGCGTGACGGCATGCCGCCGAAGCCGCAGCGCTGAGTCACCGCGTCCTGATCGACCACGACGCCGGCGTACTGCCGGCGTCGTGCGTTGCGGGCCTAGCGGCCGCCGGTATGGGCCACCGCATACAGCACCACGCCCAGCACCATGATGTTCATGGCGATGACGCCGGTGCGCCCGTACATCGATTCATACACCCAGTTGGTGCCGGTGCGCCCACGCCGCGCCGAATCGCGCGCGATCAGTGGCGCCATGATCCGCTGCAGCGGCCCCAGGCACTGGTAGTTCACCAGGCTCAGGCCGAGCACCAGCACCAGCAGATGCACCCAGGTCGGGGTCTGCAGCAGCACCACCGCCAGCACCGACAGGCAGCAGGCCATGGCGGTCCAGGTGTTCATGCGCACGAAGCGCCAGACCTGCGCGCGCTCGGCATCGGTCTTGGCGTAGGACAGCAGGAAACGACCGCCCAGGTAGCTGCCGATCACGCCACCGGCCACGCCACCGGCGAAGGCGCCCCAGGTGCTGGCCGGAATCATGTGCAGGTAGCCCAGCGCGGCGGTGACCGAGCCCATGGCGGTGCCGCCGGCCACGCTGGCCCCGCCCAGGCCCAGCTTGCTGCCACCCATGCCGACGCCGGCGCTCAGCAGGATCGCCGCGCTGGCGGTACCGGGGGCGGCCACCAGCACCATCGACACCACGGCCGTGGCGAACGCCGCACTGGGCGCGCTGCTGCGGGCGAATTCGCCGAAACGCTGCAGCAGGCCGTCGCGCACCTGGCCGCGTGCGCGCGACAGGCGCTTGCGCACGGCCGCATCGCTCAGCCCCAGCAGATCGGCCACCTGCTGCGAGCGTTGCCCTTCGCGGTAGTACAGCAGCAGCACTTCGCGGCTGTCGCTGGGCAGGGCGGAAATGATGTCTTCAGCGGCGATCTCTTCTTCCAGCCGCTGCAGCCGGTCGGGCGCGCCCGGGGTCGGGTCGGCGGCCATGCCCAGTGCCACTTCGGCGGCTTCGCCGGTGAGCGGCCGGCCGCGCTGCGAGCGCAGCCAGTCGCGGGCCAGGTTGCGGGTGATCTGCCGCAGCCACGGCAGGAAACTGGTGCTGCTGCGCAGCTGGTGCAGCTGCTGCCAGCCCTTCACGAACGCTTCCTGGGCGATGTCCTCGCTGGCCTGGCGGTCGCGGGTGATGGCCAGGGCGATGGCGGTGATGGTGTTCTGGCAGGCCAGCACGATGCGGCCATAGGCGTGCTGGCAGCCGCCGGCAGCGGCGGGCAGCTCGCGTTCCAGGGTCTGGTCGATCGATGCGGCAAACGTCGTCATGGCGGCGGCTCCTGCAGGGATTGTGTCCCAAGACGCCGCCGCGCGCGAAGTGTGACCGGACCTGGCCCGATCATGCTGGGCAGGGCCCGGCGTTGCCTTGCCTAGCTGGAGGGCTGGATGCGGACCCGCACTTCTTCCTCTTCCGGCGCGGCCTGCGGTGCCGGCTGCGGCTGGGCCTGCGGGGCAGCCGGGGTGGCCGGGGCGGGCGCGCCACGGTGGCGCAGGCCGATCACCAGGGCCACAGCGGCAATCACCACCAGCAGGCCGATGCGGATGCGCCAGGCCCAGCCACGGCCGCTGCCGCCTTCCTGCGGTGCGTCGCGGAAGGCGAATTCGGCGGTGGGATGGTCGCGGCGGGTGGTGTCGAGCAGGCGTGCCTCGCGCAGGATGTCGCGCGCACGCGGCTGGTCGTCGGCGCGCACGATCCACACAGCGGGGTAGGCCTGGGCATTGCCCAGGTCGGTATAGCTGAACTGGCCACGGCGGCGGGTCTTGTACGACCGGCCGTTGGTCACCTTCACTTCAATGCCGTGGCTGCGCAGCAGCTCGGCCACGCCTTCCACGGTTTCCACGCGCTGGCTGCTGAAAATCTGACGCATCGTCTTACTCCTTGGCCGGCACGGCAGCAACGGCGGCCTGGTCGGGCACCACGCGGATCAGGCCTTCCTGTGCGGTGCTGGCCACCAGCACGCCATCGCGGGTGAAGAACTGGCCGCGCGCCAGCCCGCGCGAATCCTGCGCACTGGGGCTGTCCAGCGAATACAGCAGCCAGTCATCGGCGCGGAACGGGCGGTGGAACCAGATGGCATGGTCCAGCGAGGCCATCTGCACATGCGGGTGGTAGTAGCTGATGCCGTGCGGGAAGGTGGCCGTGCCCAGCAGGTGGAAATCGGAGGCATAGGCCAGCAGGGCCTGGTGCAGTTCCGGCGCATCGCCCACCGGTTCGCTCAGGCGCAGCCACACCTGGTGGTAGGGCGGGCGCTTGGGCGGGTTCAGTTCATCGCGCGGGTACACATGGCGGAACTCGAACGGGCCGCCGCGCGAGAGCCAGCGCTGCACCTTGATCGGCAGCCGCGCCAGTACTTCCGGCGGCAGCGGGCGGTTCGGTTCGATGTCTTCCGGCTGCGGCACTTCGGGCATCTTGTGCTGGTGCTCGGCACCCTGTTCGGCCTGCTGGAACGAGGCCGCGCAGAAGAAGATCACCTTGCCATGCTGGATGGCCGTGACCCGGCGCACCGAGAAGCTGCCGCCATCGCGGGTGCGGTCCACGTCGTAGACGATGGGGTGGTCGATGTTGCCGGCGCGCAGGAAGTAGGCGTGCAGCGAATGCACGTGGCGGCCGTTGTCCACCGTGGCCTGGGCCGCAGCCAGCGCCTGGCCCAGCACCTGCCCACCGAACACGTACTTGGTGCCGATGTCGCGGCTCTGGCCGCGGAACAGGTTGTCCTCCAGCCGCTCCAGGGTGAGCAGGTCGATCAGCTCGGAGACGACGGGTTCGGGCGTGTCGTTCAAGGGGGCGGCCACAGCAGTGAAGAAGGGCCCGATTATACCGGTCAGGGGTCAGATCCCTTTCGCCCCGCGAAAGGGCTCTCACCCCGGGGCCACCCAGTCGAACAGGGGTCAGATCCCTTTCGCCTTCCGAAAGGGCTCTGACCCCAGGGCACGCAGTCGAGCAAGCTCGACGCTACTTGCCCAGCCGGGCCACCAGCGCCTGCAGCGCGTTCTGCGCATCCGCCGCAAACCAGGCTTCCACGAAGCGGTCCAGCTGGATCAGGTCCGGGTGCAGGGCCTCGTGCAGCTCGGCCCGGGCAATGGCGCGGGTCAGCAGCATCGGCTGGCGCGGCTGCTTCAGCAGGTGCTGCAGCCAGGCGATGGCGCGGGGCACCACCAGATCACCGTCGGCCAGCTCATCCACCAGGCCGATCTGCAGCGCCTGTTCGGCCGGCACCAGCGCGCCGGTGCTCAACAGCATGGCCGAACGGTGCAGGCCCACGGCGCGGCGCAGCAGGCGCTGGATGCCTTCCGGCGCCACCAGTCCCACCTGCACCTCGTTCAGGCCAATGGCGTAGGGGCGGGCCGGATCGGTACTGCGCGCCATCACCCGGTAATCGCAGCACAGGGCCAGCACGCAGCCACCGGCCGGGGCATGCCCGGTAATGGCCGCCACCACCGGAATGCGGCTTTCGGCCAGCGTGCGCACCGCACCGAAGAATGCGTTCCAGCTGTCCAGCAGCTTGTGCTTGTCATCGCCATGGGACAGCAGGTGCGGCACGTCCATGCCGCCGGTGAAGATGCGCTCGCTGCCCGACAGCACGATGCCGTGCGCGTCTTCGGCCATGGCCTGTTCGATGGCGTGGATCAACTGCCGGCACAGGTCGGTGTCCAGCGCATTGACCGGCGGCCGCGCCAGGCGCAGTTCGCGGATGGGGCCATGGTTGATCACCTCGATGAGCGTCGTCATGCTGCGGTCTCGTTGCGGACAGGAATCTGAGGCGATGATAACCAAACCATTCGTTGGCGTATTGTTGTGGCTGTGTGCGGGCGCAGCATCGGCGGCCGACTGCGTGACGCTCGAGCAAGGCTGGGCGCGGCTGCCGCCTACGCCGGCCATGGCCATGACCGCCGGTTATGGGGTGATCCACAACGGCTGTGCCACGCCGGTGGTGATCACCGGTGCTGGCAGCGCGCTGTTTGCCGATGTGTCGCTGCACGAAACCACGATTGTCGATGGCGTCAGCCGCATGCGCGCGATCGAGCGCCTGCCGTTGGCCCCCGGTGCGCGCGCCGAACTCAAGCCCGGTGGCCTGCACCTGATGCTGATGCAGGGCAAGGGCGCGCTGAAGGAAGGGCAGGCCGTGCCGCTGCAGCTGCAGCTGGAAGGCGGGCGCGAAGCCAGCGCCACGCTGACCGTGCGCAAGAAAGGCGGGTAAGCGCCCGGCGTTGATGCCGCGCCGCCGGACTACGGACGTGCTGCCGTAGCGTCGAGCTTGCTCGATTGCCATGAACCGTAGAGTCGAGCTTGTTCGACTGCCGTGAACCGTAGAGTCGAGCTTGCTCGACTGCTTCACGCAAGAGCAGTCGAGCAAGCTCGACTCTACGAAAGGCGGTATCCCGTGGCACGCGACACGATCGAGGCACCCGGTAGCGCCGGGCCATGCCCGGCGAGCGACCCGCTTACGACCAATCGAACGTGAACAACACCGTGCGGCTTTCCGGTTCGTAGAACATCACGATCGCATCGGCGCCGGCGGCGCACCAGTTGCTTGCCGGCACGGTGGCCACGTGGAAGAACGCATGGCCGTCGCGGGTCAGTCGCAGGCCGTCGTCGGCCAGGTGGCTGCTGTCATTGCGGAAACGCAGGCTGCCGCGTTGCCGGTAGCCGGCCAGATCCTGCAGCTGGAACGCCGCCGGCAGCGGCGCGTAGTCAGACCAGTTGCCGAACCAGATCGGGCCGCCCAGCTGCTGCAGCCATGCCTGTTCGTCCAACTCGCCGTTGCCGTAGCGCGAGCAGCTGGCCAGGCGCCCATGCTGCAGGAAATACGCATGCGCCTTGGCATGGCTCTCACGCATTTCAACGCTATGCGCGCGGGCTTCTTCCGACTCCACCGCCTCGCCCAGGAAATAGCCCGGCGCGCCCAGGAAGCGCATGCGGTTGTCCGCGGTCAGCTCGAAGGCGATCCAGTTGATGCCAGTGAACGCATTGTGGTGCGCGACGGTGTCGTCGCCGATGCAGCCTTCATACGGCTCGATCGGGCACAGCAGGGTGGCGGTCTGGCCAGCCAGTTCCGGGCGCAGCACGCCCAGGTCGATCTGCAGCAGCGGCAGCAGGTGTTCGGCCAGCCATGGTTGTTCGCTGGCGAACACCTCAGCGGGGAACGGCACCAGGCCGGGCAGCAGGTCGTGCAGGTCGGTGTGGTGGATCATCTCAGGCCTTGGAACAGTAGGTAGAGTCGAGCTTGCTCGACTGCCGTGAACCGTAGATTCGAGCTTGCTCGACTGCCATCAACCGTAGCGTCGAGCTTGCTCGACTGCTTCAAGCAAGAGCAGTCGAGCAAGCTCGACTCTACGAAGGGCAGCAGTCGAGCAAGCTCGACTCTACGAAAGGCAGCAGTCGAGCACGGTCGACGCATGCGGCGGCGCCGGGTCGTGCCCGGCGCGCGTTGCGCGGTCGGCTTACGACCAGTCGTACGAGAACAACACCGTGCGGCTCACCGGCTCGTACATCATCACAATGGCATCGGCGCCGGTGGCGCACCAGTTGTAGCCGGCTACCTCGGCCACGGCGAAGAATTTGTGGCCATCGCGGGTGATGATCACCGTTTCCGCATCCTCCGGCGCATCCGGGTCATCGGCCGCTTCGGTGAAGTCCAGCGCGAAGGCGGCGGGGATTTCTGCGGTCTCGGTCCAGTTGCCGAAACCGATCGGGCCGCCCAGCGAATCCAGGTAGTCCCGCTCGCTGGCTTCGCCCTTGCCAAAGCGCGAATAGCAGGCGAGGCGGCCGTTGGCGGCATGGTAATCGCGCGCCTTGGCATAGCTCTCGCGCATCTGCGCGATGTGTTCCTGCGCGTGCGTGTCCTGCACCTGGTCACCGATGAAATAGCCTTCGTTGCCGAGGAAACGCATCTGGCTGTCGGCGGTCAGTTCGAAGGCGATCCAGTTGGTACCGGTGAACGCGTTGTGGTGTTCTTCGGTGCTCTCGCCGATACAGCCGTCATACGGCTCGATCGGGCAGAGCATGGTGGCCACCTGGCCGGCCAGTTCCGGGCGCAGCACGCCCAGGTCGATCTCCAGCAGCGGCAGCAGGTGCTGGCCGAGCCAGGCTTGGTCGGCTGGGAACACGCTGGTGGGGAAGGGGACCATGCCGGGCAGCAGGTCGCTCAGTTCCGTGTGATGGATCATGTCAGTCCTTTGGGAGTGGCGAAAGAATGGGGGCGTAGAGTCGAGCGCGCCAGACAGTGGGCAGCATCCGGTAGCGCCGGGCTATGCCCGGCGGGCGAAATGCCGACCAAGGTCGGCATCTACCAGAAGCGGATCAGCTCGAAGCGTTGCGGATCGCGTCCGGCAGCGGGGCGCTCTTGCCGGTCTGGGTGTCCATCCACACCACCACCACGTTGCCGTCCGAATACAGCTTCGATTCGTCCTGCTGGTCCACGATGCGGTGGCCGATGGTCACGCTGCTGTTGCCCAGGCGCTCCACGAACAGTTCCACCAGGATGTCGTTGGGCCACACGATCGGCAGGCGGTAGTTCACGTTGGTGGCGGCCACCACCGGTGCGATGCGGTCGGTCATCGACACGCCGTCCACGCCCAGCATCCAGCGCACGCGCGCTTCTTCCAGGTAGGAAATGTACTTGGCGTTGTTCACATGGCCCATGCTGTCCATGTCACGCCAGCGCACGCTGATCGGAATACGGGCCAGGATCTTGTGTTCGCTGCTCATCAGGCGTCCTTCTTCTTCTTGCTGGCAGTGGCGGTCTTGCTGGCCTTGCCGCTGCTCTTGGCTGCGGCGGCCTTCTTCGCCGGCGGTTCGGGCTTCACCTTGCGCGGCGGGCGCGCATCGGGCTTGTTGGCCACGGCCGCCGGTTGCTGCGGCCGTGCGCGGGTGGACGGCAGCATGCGTTCCAGGAAGTGGCCGGTGTAGGACTGCGGGCAGGCCGCCACGTCTTCGGGCGTGCCGGTCACCAGGATGGTGCCGCCACGGTGGCCGCCTTCCGGACCCAGATCGACGATCCAGTCGGCGGTCTTGATCACGTCAAGGTTGTGTTCGATCACCACCACCGTGTTGCCTTCGTCGCGCAGCTTGTGCAGCACGCCCAGCAGCGCTTCGATATCGTGGAAGTGCAGGCCGGTGGTCGGCTCGTCCAGGATGTACAGGGTGCGCCCGGTATCGCGGCGCGACAGTTCCTTGGACAGCTTCACGCGCTGCGCTTCACCGCCGGACAGCGTGGTCGCGCTCTGGCCCAGCTTGATGTAGCTCAGGCCCACGTCCACCAGCGTTTCCAGCTTGCGCGCGATCGACGGCACCGGCTCGAACAGCTTCAAGGCATCTTCGACGGTCATTTCCAGCACGTCGTTGATGTTGTAGCCCTTGTAGACGATCTCCAGCGTTTCGCGGTTGTAGCGCTTGCCGTGGCAGACGTCGCAGGGCACGTACACGTCCGGCAGGAAGTGCATTTCCACCTTGATCAGGCCATCGCCCTGGCACGCCTCGCAGCGACCGCCGCGCACGTTGAAGCTGAAACGGCCCGGCGAATAGCCGCGCGCACGTGCTTCGGGCACCTGGGCGAACAGTTCGCGCAGGGGGGTGAACAGACCGGTGTAGGTGGCCGGGTTCGAACGCGGGGTGCGGCCGATCGGCGACTGGTCGATGTCCACCACCTTGTCGAACAGGTCCAGGCCTTCGATTTCCTTGTACGGCGCCACGGCATGCGAGGCGCCGTTGATCTCGTTGGCGGCCAGCGAGAACAGGGTGTCGTTGATCAGGGTCGACTTGCCCGAGCCGGACACACCGGTCACGCAGGTCAGCAGGCCGGCCGGAATGGCCAGGTCCACGCCCTTCAGGTTGTTACCGCTGGCACCGCGCAGGTGCAGGGTGGTCTTCGGGTTGGGCGCGTGGCGGCGTGTCGGAATCTCGATTGCACGCTTGCCCGACAGGTACTGGCCGGTCAGTGAACGCGGTGCGTCCAGGATGTCCTGCAGGGTGCCCTGGCCGACGATCTCGCCGCCATGCACGCCCGCGCCGGGGCCGATATCCAGCACGTAGTCGGCCAGGCGGATCGCATCTTCATCGTGCTCGACCACGATCACCGTGTTGCCCAGGTCGCGCAGGCGGGTGAGGGTGCCCAGCAGGCGCTCGTTGTCGCGCTGGTGCAGGCCGATGGACGGTTCATCCAGCACGTACATCACGCCCACCAGCCCGGCGCCGATCTGGCTGGCCAGGCGGATGCGCTGTGCTTCGCCGCCGGACAGGGTGTCGGCCTTGCGTTCCAGGGTCAGGTAATCCAGGCCCACGTCGACCAGGAAGCCCAGGCGCTCGCCGATCTCCTTGACGATCTTGGCCGCGATCTCGCCGCGCCAGCCTGGCAGGCTCAGTTCGCTGAAGAACTTCAGCGCCTCATCGATCGGCAGCACCACCAGTTCCGGCAGCGGGCGGTCGGCCACGAACACGTTGCGCGCGGCCTTGTTCAGGCGCGCACCGTTGCATTCGGGGCAGGCGTGTTCGCTGATGTACTTGCCCAGCTCTTCCTGCACCGCCGCCGATTCGGTTTCCTTGTAGCGGCGTTCCAGGTTGGGGATGATGCCTTCGAAGCGGTGCTTGCGCTGGGTGCGGCCACCAGCTTCGGTGAAGTAGGTGAAGGTGATGGCCTCATCGCCGCTGCCGAACAGCACGGCCTGCTGCACCTTGGCCGACAGCGAGTTCCAGGCCGCATCCACGTCGAACTTGTAGTGTTTGGCCAGCGAGGCGATCAGCTGGAAGTAGTACGCGTTGCGGCGGTCCCAGCCGCGCACGGCGCCCGCGGCCAGCGACAGTTCCGGGTGCACCACCACGCGCGCCGGGTCGAAGAATTCGGCCATGCCCAGGCCGTCGCAGCCGGGGCAGGCGCCCATCGGGGCGTTGAACGAGAACAGGCGCGGTTCCAGCTCGGGCAGCGAGTAATCGCAGACCGGGCAGGAATACTTGGACGAGAACAGGGTGGGGGTGGCGTCGGCGGCGTCCAGCGACTGCACCGAGGCCATGCCGTCGCCCAGCTTCAGCGCGGTTTCGAAGCTTTCGGCCAAGCGCTGCTTGATGTCCTCGCGCGGGCGGAAACGGTCGATCACCGCTTCGATGGTGTGCTTCTGGCGCAGCGCCAGCGGCGGCACCGCGTCGATTTCATACAGTTCACCGTCCACCCGCACGCGCACGAAGCCCTGCGCGCGCAGCTGGTCGAACACCTGCGCATGCTCGCCCTTGCGGTCGCGGATGACCGGGGCCAGCAGCATGTAGCGCTGTTCCGGGTCCAGGGTCAGCACCTGGTCCACCATCTGGCTGACCGTCTGCGCTTCCAGCGGATAGCCGTGGTCGGGGCAGCGCGGGGTGCCCACCCGCGCGTACAGCAGGCGCAGGTAGTCGTAGATTTCGGTGATCGTGCCGACCGTCGAACGCGGGTTGTGCGAGGTCGACTTCTGCTCGATGGAAATGGCCGGGGACAGACCCTCGATATGGTCCAGGTCCGGCTTTTCCATCACGCTCAGGAACTGCCGGGCGTAGGCCGACAGCGATTCCACGTAGCGGCGCTGGCCTTCGGCATAGATCGTATCGAACGCCAGCGAGGACTTGCCCGAGCCGGACAGGCCGGTGATCACGATCAGCTTGTCGCGGGGCAGGTCGAGGTCGAGGTTCTTCAGGTTGTGCGTCCGCGCACCGCGGATGCGGATGAAATCCATCGCCATGGGGGATCCGGTTGTGGGGGCAGGTCGAATGCGGCGGCAATCAATCAGCCTACCGAGGTGACCAGATGGGGGCAATGGCCGACAATGCCACCCCTGCGTCTCACCCCGTGAGACCGCCTGACCCCGTTCCGGGCCCCCCGCAGGCCCCGCCCAGGGGTTGACTTGACCGGCGCCCATTGATCTGCGTACAATTCCGCTCCT
The DNA here is from genome assembly GCF_003086875.1 of Stenotrophomonas sp. ZAC14D2_NAIMI4_6. Lineage (NCBI taxonomy): Bacteria > Pseudomonadati > Pseudomonadota > Gammaproteobacteria > Lysobacterales > Lysobacteraceae > Stenotrophomonas > Stenotrophomonas sp. ZAC14D2_NAIMI4_6. The sequence goes on from NZ_CP025996.1 coordinate 1,253,686, forward strand.
GTCCGCCCTCGATGGCGGCAGTCCATAGACCACAATAACTACAGAGGAAGTCTGGTCATGTACGCAGTACTGGTCACCGGCGGTAAGCAATACCGCGTGGCGCAGGGCGAAAAGCTCCGCGTTGAAAAGCTCGAAGTCGAAGTCGGCAGCGAGATCAAGTTTGACAACATCCTGCTGCTGGGCGACAGCGACGGTATCAAGATCGGCGACGCCCTGAGCGGCGCTTCGGTCACCGCCAAGGTCGTGTCCCAGGGTCGTGCTGACAAGGTCCGGATCATCAAGTTCCGTCGCCGCAAGCACCACATGAAGCGCCAGGGTCACCGTCAGTACTACACCGAAATCGAGATCACCGGCATCGCCGGCTAAGCATCAGGAGAAGCAGTCATGGCACATAAAAAGGGCGTAGGCTCCTCGCGCAACGGTCGCGACTCCAACCCGAAGTACCTCGGCGTCAAGATCTTTGGCGGCCAGGCCATCGAAGCCGGCAACATCATCGTGCGTCAGCGCGGCACCCAGTTCCACCCGGGTACCGGCGTTGGCCTGGGCCGTGACCACACCCTGTTCGCCCTGACGGACGGCAAGGTGGAGTTCTCGGTGAAGGGCCCGAAGAAGCGTCGCACCGTCAGCGTCGTCTCGGTCGAAGCCTGATCAGGCTGTATCCGCCGGCCATGCCCTGGCATGGCCGCGCCGGATGAAGAGCACGCTGCATGAAGAGCCCCGCTTCGGCGGGGCTTTTCGTTGGAATCAGTGGTAAAACGGGCACGGCCCGATTGCCAGGTGGCACCTGGCACGACATTCAAGGCGGCGGCACGCAGGCCGCGCCCATCGCAGGCATCGAAACAATGAAACTGGTAGACGAAGCAGAAATCGAAGTGTTCGCCGGCAACGGCGGCAACGGCTGCATTGGCTTCCGTCGCGAGAAGTTCATTCCGCTCGGCGGCCCGGACGGCGGCGACGGCGGTGCCGGCGGCAGCGTGTACATCCGCGCCGACGAAAACCTGAACACCCTGGTCGACTTCCGCCATGACCGCATCTTCAAGGCGCAGCGCGGCGAGAACGGCATGGGCCGCCAGGCCTACGGCAAGGGCGGCGAAGACCTGACCATCACCGTGCCGGTCGGCACCGTGATCATCAACGTGGCCACCGATGAAATCATCGGCGACCTGACCCAGCACGGCGACCGCCTGCTGGTGGCCAAGGGCGGCCGCGGCGGCCTGGGCAACATGCACTTCAAGAGCTCGACCAACCGCTCGCCGCGCCAGGCGCTGCCGGGCGAGCCGGGCGAAGAGCGCACCCTGAAGCTGGAGCTGAAGCTGCTGGCCGACGTGGGCCTGCTGGGCTTCCCCAACGCTGGCAAGAGCACCCTGATCCGTGCCGTTTCGGCGGCGACGCCTAAGGTGGCCGATTACCCGTTCACCACGCTGTACCCGAACCTGGGTGTGGTGAAGGTGGAAAACTACCGCAGCTTCGTGATCGCCGACATTCCCGGCCTGATCGAAGGCGCGGCCGACGGTGCCGGCCTGGGTGCGCAGTTCCTGCGCCACCTGCAGCGCACCCGCCTGCTGCTGCACCTGGTGGATATTTCCCCGATGGAAGGCGGCGTGGAAGGCATTTCCCCGGTCGAGCAGGTGCGTGCCATCGAGCGCGAACTGGAAAAGCACGACCCGGAGCTGCTGCAGAAGCCGCGCTGGCTGGTGCTGAACAAGGCTGACCTGATGTTCGAAGACGAGGCGAAGGCTGCGGCCGAGCAGATCGTGGCCGAGCTGGGCTGGAAGGAACCGTGGTTCCTGGTGTCGGCACTGGGCCGCGAAGGCACCTTCCCGATCATGAGCCGCATCATGGCGTTCTTCGATCGGCAGAAGGAAGACGAGCTGGAAGCTGCCCGCAACGCGTAACGGCGCTGTGGGGGTTCCGCGCGAAAAACCCGGCTACGGCCGGGTTTTTTGTTGTCTGTGCGACGGGGCGGCTGGGTCAACGGGCTCCGGCTGGGTAGAGTCGACTGTTAGTTGTGTAAACCCACTACGTTGTTCAGCGGCACTCTGGAGATAGGTGGCTGGCCGCCGATCCCCATATGGGGACGGTGCCAGTTGTAGTGGTGCAGCCATTGGGTCAGCACGGAATTGCGTTGGTCCGT
>NZ_CP025996.1:1255829-1918208 GCF_003086875.1 Stenotrophomonas sp. ZAC14D2_NAIMI4_6
TGATCTGCTCGACGACCGACGCAGGCGTGGCATGCGGCGTCTGGTGCGGGCGAGAGCTGCGGTTTTCCAGCCCCGACGCCCCGAACTCCCGGAATCGGGCCAGCCACTTGTAGGCCGTACGCACACTTACGCCACACGCTTGTGCTGCCTCCTCCGGCCGCAGGCCCTCGTGGAGGATGCGACGGACAAGAAGTTCTCGACTAAACGGCGTTAAACGGGCATTTTTATGGTTGTTCATCCGGGCTCTTTGGGATCTGGAGAGGTGTGGTAACCACCATTTTCCAGAGATGTCCCGGATGAACAACGTACAGAGAGATCACAGTTAGTCGACTGCTGTTCGCGGCATCTGTAAAGCCCGCGCTGCGCGCGTTAGTCGACTAACAGCCGGTTCGACCCAGCCGGTTCGACCCAGCCGGTTCGACCCGGTCGAATCGCGGGCAACAAAAAACCCGGCCGGGGCCGGGCTTTTGTCTGCTGCCCAACCCCGAAGGGCAGGGCGGCAACGCCGGATCAGGCGGCCTTGAGGGCCTTGATGCGGTCGTTCAGGCGGCTCTTATGACGAGCAGCCTTGTTCTTGTGGATCAGGCCACGCGCGCTGAAGCGATCCAGGATCGGCTGGGCAACGGCGAAGGCGGCTTCGGCGCCGGCGGCATCGTTGGCGTCCAGCGCCTTGATCACTTTCTTGACAGCGGTGCGCAGCATCGAGCGCTGAGCCACGTTGCGCGCGTTGCGCACGACGGTCTGCTTGGCGCGCTTCTTGGCGGACTTGATATTGGCCACGGTGGTGGTTTCCTGAAAAAATCGGTGTTATGGGAACAGCAAGCTAGCTAGTATGATGGCGTAAGAAATGCACGTCAAGTCGATTGTCAAGAGGGACGCTGAGTGAGTTCACCCAAGTTGTTGCGGGGCCTGCTGTCGTTCAGCAGCATGACCATGGTCTCGCGCGTTCTCGGACTTGTCCGGGACTTCGTGGTGACCACCACGTTCGGCACCAACGCCATCACTGATGCTTTCTGGGTCGCCTTCAGGATACCCAATTTCCTGCGCCGGCTGTTCGCCGAAGGCTCCTTCGCCACCGCTTTCGTGCCGGTGTTCACAGAAGTGAAGGAAACCCGCAGCCACGCCGAGCTGCGCGAACTGATGGCCCGCACCGCCGGCACCCTGGGTGGGGTGCTGATGCTGGTCACCGCGCTGGCGCTGATCTTCGCGCCGCAGCTGGCTTCGGTCTTCTCCAGCGGCGTGGATACCGACCCGGTCAAGCAGGGCCTGCTGGTCGACCTGTTCCGCCTGACCTTCCCCTTCCTGCTGTTCGTCTCGCTCACCGCCCTGGCCGGTGGCGCCCTGAACAGCTTCCAGCGCTTCGCCATGCCGGCGCTGACCCCGGTCATCCTCAACCTGTGCATGATCGCTGGCGCGCTGTGGCTGGCGCCGCGGCTGGGCGGCACCCCGGAAAAGCAGATCCTGGCGCTGGGCTGGGCGGTGCTGGCCGCCGGCATCCTGCAGCTGCTGTTCCAGCTGCCGTCGCTGAAGGGAATCAACCTGCTGACCCTGCCGCGCTGGGGCTGGAGCCACCCGGGCGTGCGCAAGGTGATGACCCTGATGGTGCCGACCCTGTTCGGTTCGTCGGTGGCGCAGATCAACCTGCTGCTGGACACGGTGATCGCGGCCAAGCTGACCGATGGCTCGCAGTCCTGGCTGTCGCTGGCCGATCGCTTCCTGGAGCTGCCGCTGGGCGTGTTCGGCGTGGCCCTGGGCACGGTCATCCTGCCCGCCCTGGCCCGCCACCACGTCAGCACCGACCGCGAAGGCTTCTCGCGCTCGCTGGACTGGGGCCTGCGCATGACCCTGCTGATCTCGGTGCCGGCCATGCTGGGCCTGCTGTTCCTGGCCGAACCGCTGATCGCCACCATCTTCCAGCACGGCCAGTTCAGCGCCTTCGACACCCGCATGACCGCGCTGTCGGTGTACGGCCTGAGCTTTGGCCTGCCGGCCTTCGCCCTGCTGAAGGTGGTGCTGCCGGCCTTCTACGCCCGCCAGGACACCAAGACCCCGGTGCGCGCCGGCGTGGCCGCGCTGGTGGCCAACATGGTGTTCAACTTCGCCCTGCTGGCCGTGCTGTACCAGGTGATGGTGCCCGACGAGCTGAAGGCGCAGGGGGTGATGGCCGCCATCGGCAAGCAGCCGGGCCTGCACCTGGCGCTGGGCATTGCCAGCGCGCTGTCCAGCTACCTGAACCTGGGCCTGCTCTGGTACTGGCTGGGCAAGACCGATGTCTACCAGCGCCGGCCGGGCTGGGGCGGCTACCTGACCCGCCTGCTGCTGGCCTGCGTGGCCATGGTGGCCGTGCTGCTGGCCCTGCTGCACTGGCTGCCGGCCTTCGGCAACATGGGTGTCTGGCAGCGGATCGGCGCGCTGGGTCTGCTGGTCGGCGGCGGTGGCGCCACCTATGCGGTGGCCATGGTGGCCATGGGCTTCCGCCCGCGCGACCTGCGCGGCCATTGATCGCCGCCCATGGCGGCTATACTTCAGGGTTACACCATTGAAGCGACGGCCCCGGGTGGGCCGGAACGAGAGTTGATGAGCAGGCTGTTCAGAAGCGTCGAGGGCGGGGAGCTGTTCCCCAACGGAAGCGTGGTCTGTATCGGCGCATTCGACGGCCTCCATCTGGGCCATCGTGCGCTGGTCCGCCACGCGGTCGCCCGCGCGCGCGCCGTGGGCGTACCCGCCGTGGCCGTGGCCTTCGAGCCGCTGCCGCGTGAATTCTTCGCACAGGGCACGCCGCCGCCGCGGCTGACCCTGGCCCGCAGCAAGGTCGAGATGCTGCAGGACCTGGGCGTGGATGCCGTGGGCCTGCTGCGCTTCGATGCGGCCATGGCGGCCATGCCGGCCGAAACCTTCGTGCGCCAGCTGCTGGCCCACCGCCTGGGCGCGCGCGAAGTGTGGATCGGCCCGGAGTTCTGCTTCGGCAACCGCCGTCGTGGCGACCTGGCCCTGCTGCAGGCCATGGGCAGCGAGCTGGGCTTCAGCGCCGGCGAGATCGAAGCGGTGGACCTGCACGGCGAACGCATTTCCAGCACGCGCATCCGCCAGTTGCTGCAGGCCGGCGATTTCACCCGTGCCGGCGATCTGCTGGGCCGCCCGTATTCGATCAGCGGGCGAGTGGTGCGTGGGCGCCAGCTCGGCCGCACCCTGGGCTTCCCCACGGCCAACCTGCGCTTCCCCAAGACCCCGGCGCTGTCGGGCATCTACGCGACCTGGGTACACGGGGTGTTCGACCAGCCGTGGCCGTCGGTGTCCAGCTTCGGCACCCGGCCCACCGTGGAAGGCGTGGAGCCGCTGCTGGAAGCCCATCTGTTCGATTTCCAGGGCGACCTGTACGGTCGTCACATCGACGTGGAATTCGTCGCCAAGCTGCGCGACGAAGAGAAATTCAACGATCTGGCGGCGCTGACCGACCAGATGCACCGCGACGCCGAACAGGCGCGCGCCCTTCTTTCCGAACATAGATTGCGAGCCACTGCGTGAGCCAGGACTACAAGACCACCCTGAACCTGCCAGCCACCGAATTCCCGATGCGCGGCGACCTGCCCAAGCGCGAGCCGGGCATTCTGGCGCGGTGGGAAGAGCAGGGGCTCTACCAGCAGCTGCGCGACAACGCCGCCGGCCGCCCGCTGTTCGTGCTGCATGACGGCCCGCCGTACGCCAACGGCCGCATCCACCTGGGCCACGCGGTCAACAAGATCCTGAAGGACATCATCGTCAAGTCGCGCTACCTGGCCGGCTTCGATGCGCCCTACGTGCCGGGCTGGGATTGCCACGGCCTGCCGATCGAAATCGCGGTGGAAAAGAAGTGGGGCAAGGTCGGCACCAAGCTCGACGCGGTCGAATTCCGGCAGAAGTGCCGTGAATTCGCCGAAGAGCAGATCAACATCCAGCGCGTCGATTTCAAGCGCCTGGGCGTGACCGGCGACTGGGACAACCCGTACAAGACCCTCAGCTTCGATTTCGAAGCCAACGAGATCCGTGCGCTGGCCAAGGTCGTGGCCAACGGCCACCTGGTGCGCGGCGCCAAGCCGGTCTACTGGTGCTTCGACTGCGGTTCGGCGCTGGCCGAAGCGGAAATCGAATACCAGGAAAAGGAATCGCCGGCGATCGACGTGGCCTACGCCGCGCGCGATGCGCAGGCCGTGGCCCAGGCCTTTGGGGTGAGCGTGCCGGCCGACGTGGAAGTGGCGGTGCCGATCTGGACCACCACGCCGTGGACGCTGCCGGCATCGCTGGCCGTTTCGCTGGGCGCGGAGATCCGCTACGTGCTGGCCGAAGGCCCGGCGCACAACGGCAGGCGCCGTTGGCTGGTGCTGGCCGCCGCACTGGCCGAGCGCGCACTGCAGCGCTACGGCGTGGAAAACGTGGTGCTGCACGGTGAAGCCACCGGTGCCGCGCTGGAAAACCAGCTGCTGGTGCACCCGTTCTACCCACAGCGCGAGATCCTGGTGCTGAACGGCGAACACGTGTCCGACGAAGACGGTACCGGTGCGGTGCACACCGCCCCCGGTCATGGCCAGGAAGACTACGTGGTCAGCCAGAAGTACGGCCTGCTGGACAAGTACAACGCCGGCCAGATCACCCCGGTCGACGGCCGTGGCGTGTACCTGGAATCGACCCCGCCGGCCGGTGACGTGGTGCTGGCCGGCCAGCATCTGTGGAAGGCGCAGGAGGCCATCGTCGGCGTGCTGCGCGACAACGGCGCGCTGCTGGCCTTCCACCCGATCCGCCACAGCTACCCGCACTGCTGGCGCCACAAGACGCCGGTGGTGTTCCGCGCCACCCCGCAGTGGTTCATTTCGATGGACAAGGCCAACCTGCGCAACGATGCGCTGGCTGCCATCGACACCGTGGGCTGGTTCCCGAGCTGGGGCAAGGCGCGCATCCAGAGCATGGTCGACGGTCGCCCGGACTGGACCATCTCGCGCCAGCGCACCTGGGGCGTGCCCATCGCGCTGTTCACCCACCGCCAGACCGGTGAGATCCACCCGCGCACGGTGGAACTGATGCAGCAGGTGGCCGATCGCGTGGAAGCCGAAGGCATTGACGTGTGGTATTCGCTGGATGCCAGCGAACTGCTGGGCGCCGAAGCGGCCGACTACGAGAAGGTCACCGACATCCTCGATGTCTGGTTCGATTCGGGCGTGACCCATGAAGGCGTGCTGGCCGCGCGTGGCTTCGGCAAGCCGGCCGACCTGTACCTGGAAGGTTCCGACCAGCACCGCGGCTGGTTCCAGTCCTCGCTGCTGACCGGCGTGGCCATCGACCAGCGTGCCCCGTACAAGCAGTGCCTCACCCACGGTTTCACCGTGGACGAGCACGGCCGCAAGATGTCCAAGTCGCTGGGCAACGGCATCGAGCCGCAGGACATCATGAACAAGCTGGGCGCGGACATCCTGCGCCTGTGGATCGCCTCGGCCGACTACAGCAATGAAATGTCGCTGTCGCAGGAAATCCTCAAGCGCAACGCCGATGCCTACCGCCGCCTGCGCAACACCGCGCGCTTCCTGCTGGGCAACCTGGACGGCTTCGATCCGGCCCAGCACCTGCGCCCGCTGAACGAGATGGTGGCGCTGGACCGCTGGATCGTGCACCGCGCCTGGGAACTGCAGGAAAAGATCAAGGCCGCGTTCGACAACTACAACATGGCCGAGATCGTCCAGCTGCTGCTGAACTTCTGCAGCGTGGACCTGGGTTCGCTGTACCTGGACGTGACCAAGGATCGCCTGTACACCATGCCGGCCGATTCGCACGGTCGTCGTTCGGCGCAGAGCGCCATGTACCACATCGCCGAAGCGTTCACCCGCTGGATCGCGCCCATCCTCACCTTCACCGCCGACGAGCTGTGGGGCTATCTGCCGGGCGACCGTGCCGGCCACGTGCTGTTCACCACCTGGTACGACGGCCTGGCGCCGCTGCCGGCCGATGCCCAGCTCAACGCCGCCGATTTCGACCAGCTGCTGGCCGTGCGCGAGCAGGTGGCCAAGGTGCTGGAACCGATGCGTGCCAACGGCGCGATCGGTGCCGCGCTGGAAGCGGAAATCACCATTGCCGCCAACGAAGAACAGGCGGCGAAATGGCAGCCGCTGGCCGATGAACTGCGCTTCCTGTTCATCAGTGGCGACGTGCAGGTGCGCCCGGCGACCACCGACGAAGTGTTCGTCAGTGCCCAGCCCACCGAAAAGGCCAAGTGCGTGCGCTGCTGGCACCACCGTGCCGACGTGGGCAGCAACGCCGACCACCCGGAACTGTGCGGCCGCTGCGTGAGCAACGTCACCGGTGCCGGTGAACTGCGGAGCTGGTTCTGATGGCCGCTCGCCCGCACCCCAACGCCCTGGTCTGGCTGCTGCTGTCGGCGGCCATCATCGGCCTGGACCAGTGGTCCAAGGCCTGGGTGCTGTCCAGCCTGCCCGAGTTCCAGCCGGTGGTGGTCATCGACGGCTTCTGGAACTGGTACCGCACCTACAACACCGGTGCGGCCTTCAGCTTCCTGAGCGACGCCGGCGGTTGGCAGAAGCACTTCTTCACCCTGCTGGCCATTGCCATCAGCGCGCTGATGGCCTGGTGGCTGCGCGGCACCGCCCGCGGCAACTGGAAGGCTGCCGTGCCGTACGCGCTGATCATCGGCGGTGCCATCGGCAACGTGATCGACCGCCAGGTGCACGGCCACGTGGTCGATTTCATCCAGTGGTACGTGGGCAGTTACACCTGGCCGGCCTTCAACATCGCCGATTCGGCCATCGTGGTTGGTGCCATCGGCATTGCCCTGTTTGGCCTGTTCGACGGCAAGTCCGCCAAAAAGGCGGATAATGCCACCCCGAAACCGTAAGCCGGCCGCTGCCGGGAGACTGAACTGATGGATGTGCTGCTCGCCAACCCGCGTGGTTTCTGTGCCGGTGTCGATCGTGCGATCGAGATCGTCAAGCGCGCGATCGAAACGCTGGGCGCGCCCATCTACGTCCGCCATGAAGTGGTGCACAACCGCTTCGTGGTCGATGACCTGAAGCAGCGCGGCGCGATCTTCGTCGAGGAACTGGACGAAGTGCCGGACAACAACACGGTCATCTTCAGCGCGCACGGCGTATCCCAGGCCGTGCGCCAGGAAGCCGAGCGCCGTGGCCTGAAGGTGTTCGATGCCACCTGTCCGCTGGTCACCAAGGTGCATTTCGAAGTGGCCCGCCACTGCCGCGCCGGCCGTGACGTGGTGCTGATCGGCCATGCCGGCCACCCAGAAGTGGAAGGCACGATGGGCCAGTGGAACCGCGAAGCGGGCACCGGCCAGATCTACCTGGTGGAAGACGTGGAGCAGGTGGCGACGTTGGAGATCAACCAGCCGCAGAACTTCGCCTACACCACCCAGACCACGCTGTCGGTGGATGACACGCGCGGCATCATCGAGGCCCTGCGTGAGCGTTTCCCGGAAATGCAGGGCCCGAAGAACGACGACATCTGCTACGCCACGCAGAACCGCCAGGACGCCGTACGCGACCTGGCCAAGCGCTGCGACCTGGTGCTGGTGGTCGGTTCGCCGAACAGCTCCAATTCCAACCGCCTGAGTGAACTGGCGCGCCGTGAAGGCGTGGAGTCGTACCTGATCGACGGTGCGCACGAGATCGACCCGCGCTGGGTGGAAGGCAAGCAGCACATCGGCGTGACCGCCGGCGCATCGGCACCGCAGGTGCTGGTGGATGGCGTGCTGGCCCGCCTGGCCGAACTGGGCGCCACCGGCGTGGGCGAACTGGATGGCGAACCGGAATCGATGGTGTTCGCACTGCCGAAGGAACTGCGGCTGCGGTTGGTCGACTGACCTGTAACCCCAGCGGTGGGTGCGAACCGACACTGACCTGGTGGGTGCGAACCTTGGTTCGCACGCTTCTGCCATGAATTCCATCCACGCATGGCGTGGATCTACTCGGCACGACGCGATCTGATCTGACCTGGTGGGTGCGAGCCGACACCGACCTGGTGGGTGCGAACCTTGGTTCGCACGCTTTTGGCATGACCCCCATCCACGCATGGCGTGGATCTACCCCAGCATGACCTGATCTGATCTGGTGGGTGCGAACCTTGGTTCGCACGCTTTTGCCATGGCCTCCATCCACGCATGGCGGGGATCTACTGCCGGCCGCGCCTCACTCGTAGATCCACGCCATGCGTGGATAGGCCCCCAGGACCGGGGCATCACCCGTAGATCCACGCCATGCGTGGATACCGCCACCCACCCATGACCTTCGGCCATGGGGCCGCACGCCCTACAGGCCTAGCATCGGTACCTCTACCGTTGCTGGAACCTGCCTGATGAAGACCCGTGCCTTGGTGATGTCCGTGCTGTTCGCGCTGGGCGCCACGCCTGCGCTGGCGCAGACCTCGCCGCCGGGCGATGCCGCCGCGCCCGGCCTGCTGCGCATCGATGTGGACGCGCGCGACCTGGCCCGCCGTATCTTCAAGGTGACCGCCACCGTGCCGGCCAAGCCCGGCCCGATGACCCTGCTGTACCCGCAGTGGATTCCTGGCAACCATTCGCCCACCGGCCCCATCGACAAGCTGGCCGGCCTGCGGGTGACCGCCAACGGCAAGCCGCTGGCCTGGCAGCGCGACCAGTACAACGTCTACGCGTTCAAGGTGGACGTGCCCGAAGGCGTGAGCGAGATCGTGGCCCACTTCGATTTCCTGTCCTCGCAGGGCGGCAGCCAGGGCCGGGTGGTGATGACCCCGGAAATGCTGAACCTGCAATGGAACGCCAATTCGCTGTATCCGGCCGGCGTGGATGCGCGCAACCTGCAGGCGCAGGCCAGCGTCACCCTGCCCAAGGGCTGGGCCTATGCCACCGCGCTGGAGACCGCGCGCCGCGACGGCGACACCGTGGTGTTCAAGCCGATTGCCTACGACCATCTGGTCGATTCGCCGCTGTTCGCCGGCGAGCACCACCAGCGCATCGATCTGGACCCCGGCGCCAGGGTACCGGTGCACCTGAATGTCTTCGCCGACGATGCCAAATCGCTCAAACCCACCGATGCGCAGATCAAGCTGCATCGCGCGCTGGTGCAGCAGGCCGACAAGCTCTACGGTGCGCGCCATTACGATCACTACGAATTCCTGCTGGCGCTGACCGACCGCCTGGGCGGCATCGGCCTGGAACACCACCGTTCCAGCGAAAACAGCGCGGCCCCTGGCTACTTCACCGAATGGGACAGCAACGCGTGGATGCGCGATCTGCTGCCGCACGAGTACACCCATTCCTGGAACGGCAAGTACCGTCGCGGCGCAGACCTGGCCACCGCCAACTTCAACACGCCCATGGGCGACAGCCTGTTGTGGGTGTACGAAGGCCAGACCCAGTTCTGGGGCCAGGTGCTGGCCGCCCGCTCGGGCCTGTGGTCGGTCGAGCAGGCCCGCGACATGCTGGCCAACGTGGCCGCCACCTATGATCGTGGCCGCCCCGGCCTGGCCTGGCGCCCGCTGCAGGACACCACCAACGATCCCACCATCGCCCAGCGCCGCACGTTGCCGTACCGCAACTACCAGATGAGCGAGGACTACTACTCCGGCGGGCAGATGCTGTGGCTGGAAGTGGACGGCAAGCTGCGCACGCTCAGCGGCAATCGTCGCAGCCTGGACGATTTCGCGCGCGCCTTCTTCGGCGTCGGCAACGGCGACTGGAACGTCAATCCGTACACCTTCGATGACGTGGTGGCGGCCTTGAACGGCATTGCGCCGTACGACTGGTCCAGCTTCCTGCGCCAGCGCCTGGATGGCCAGAGCTCGCTCACCGGTGGCCTGGCACTGGCCGGCTGGAAGCTGGTCTACCGCGATACCCCCAACGAGGCCTACAAGGCGCAGGAAAAGCGCGCCAAGGCCGCGTTGCTGGCCTATTCGCTGGGCGCCACCGTGATGGACACCGGCGTGGTGGGCGATGTGATCTGGGACAGCCCGGCGTTCAATGCAGGGCTGGCACCGGGCATGCGGGTGATAGCCGTGGGCGGGCGCGAATACAGCAGCGAACGCCTGAAGGACGCGGTGGCCGCAGCCGCCAAGGACAAGGCGCCGATCGTGCTGCTGGTGAAGCAGTTTGACCGCATCGACAGCATGACCATCGATTACCACGGTGGCCTGCAGTACCCGGTGCTGGAACGCATCGCCGGTGCGCCTGATCGCCTTGCGGATCTGTGGAAGGCGCGATGAGCTTCGGCCGCCGCGATGGCTTGATCCTGGTGGTGGCCGTGCTGGCCATCATCGGCGCGTTCCTGCAGGGCGAGGGGCGGTGGCTGCATTGGTTTGCCAAGCCGGCCACCACGCTGCTGATCGCCGGCATTGCCTGGCAGGCGCGCCCGGCGGCATCACCGTTCTACCGGCGTGCGGTGCTGGCCGGCATGGGCTTGTCGTGCCTGGGTGATATCGCGCTGATGCTGCCGGTGGATGCGTTCGTGCCGGGCCTGGTCGCCTTCCTGCTGGCGCACCTGTGCTACATCGCCGCGTTCCGCGACGGCCTGCACGCAGGGCGCGGCTTGCTGGCCGCCGCACTGCTGCTGGGAGCGTTCGCCATCGGCAATGTGCTGGCGCTGTGGCCGCATCTGCCAGTGCTGCTGCGCGTTCCGGTGCTGGCGTATGTGGGCGTGCTGGCAACGATGGCCGTGCTGGCACTGGCGCGGCATTGGCAGCGCCCGCGGCTGCCGCTGATGCAGGCGCGAAGCGCGCGCTGGGCGGCGGTCGGTGGTGTGTTGTTCGTGGCCAGCGATTCGCTGCTGGCGTGGGATCGCTTTGGTGGCGGCCTGCCGTTGGCGGGGTTGCTGGTGTTGGCAACGTATTACGGCGCGCAGTACGCCATCGCACGATCGGTAGCCCAGGCGTAGAGTCGAGCTTGCTCGGCTGCAATGAAACCGGCGCCCGAAATGGGCGCCGGCACTTCAACGCTTGGTCGCCACGTCCAGCAGATTCCCGCCGGCGTCAAAGTGCAGGCGTACCGTTTCACGGTCGCCGTCCACTTCGTCCGGCCGCCACGACAGGCGCGCGCCCTTGCGGATGATCAGATACACGTAGTCGACCTCGCCGGGCTGGCGCATCAACACATTGCGCTGCTCCTGCAGCGCCTGGGCCACGCGGGCCACGGCGGTGAAGTCGATATCCTGCAGTGGCGCGCTGCTGTTGCGCAGCGTATAGGTGGGCGCCATGCGCTGCGGGTTCACCGGGTCGCCCTTGCGCCAGTAGCCGTGCTGGAAGTGGTAGCTGTCCACGTGGCTCGGCACGTCCGGGTCCACCAGTTCCAGATTGATGCGCCCATCGCCATAGACATTGATGCTGCGGAACACGGTCAGTGGCTTGCCGGACAGGCCTGGCATTGCCTGCAGTGCGTCGCGTGCCGCCTGCAATCGCGCGCTGTCCCGCACCAGGTTGGAAGGCGGTGCAATGGGCTCGGGTTCCGCAGCGGGCGCCGCAAGCGCAGACAGGGGCTCCAGCGCTGCGGCGTCATAGCGCTGGGGCGTCGCCGGCGCATGCATGAGCGCGTAACCGGCCACGGTCTCACGCAGCGTCTGCAGTCCGCCACAGGCTGCCGCACCGGCAACCAGGGCCAGCACCACCAACGCGAAGATGCCTGGGGTCGACGGCGGGCGGTTCATGCGTCCTCCATGCGCACATTGGCGCGGTCATCCGGGTCGTAGAGCAGCTTCACGTTGTCACGTGGCAGCTGGGCCAGATCGATGAGCGCCACGATGCGGCGCAGCTTGGCGTGCTGCACCACGCCCTCGCGATCGGTGTACTCCACGCTGAATTCCACCTGCGGTTGTTCGTTGATGTAGGTGCCGGTCTGGCGTACATCCAGCACGGTGGCCTGCACGCCAATGCCACGGAACTTCAGTGCTTCACCGCGGGCATCGGCGTGCAGCATGCGTGCCAGCACGCGTACCACTGCCACATAGCCGCACAGCACCAGCGGGCAGACCAGCAGGGGGTGGCTGAAGGACAGGAAGGTCCAGCCCATGCCCTCATGCTGTGCACGGTAGGCCAGCACGTAGGCGCCGAATACCAGCGCCACACCGATCGCGCCGGCCACGCCACGCCGCCACAGACTGGCTGTGTTGATCTCCGGCTGCGCGCCATCCAGCACCATGTTCGGAAACACGCCGGGATCACGGCTCAGGCGCGCAGGAAGCATGTTGCCCACCACGAAACGCTGCCGTTGTGGCTGACTGTCGACCACGACCAGCTGTTCGGTAATCGCGGTGCCTGACAGGTTCTGCAGGGCCACTTTCAACTTCCATTGAGCGAAGCCACGCACATGCACGCCGGTCTGTTCGGCCTCTTCGATGCGCACTTCGCGCGGCTCGCCATCGGTCAGGATGCTGCGCACACGGAACAGGGCGCGTGGCGGCGCCAGCAGCAGGTAGTGCAGGTAGGCGTAGAGCACGCCCAGCCAGAGCGAGACGGAAGCGCCGAGCAGCAACAGTGCCAGCCACGGGCCGCTGCGATCGGAGAACGCGACGGGGTAATCGGTGTTGAAGTAGAGAATGCAGGGGAAGGGCAACGCGAAGAACAACAGGAACGCGCCCCAGAACCAGAGTTGGAACTTCATGGGGGTATGCATGATGGAGCAGGGGGCTCAAGGGTACTACGCCCAGTAGAGTCGAGCTTGCTCGACTGCTTCTGCCAACAGCAGTCGAGCAAGCTCGACTCTACAAAAACCAGTCGAGCAAGCTCGACTCTACAAAAACCAGTCGAGCAAGCTCGACTCTACAAGAGCCAGTCGAGCAAGCTCGACTCTACAAACGGTGTGTCAGCGGAATTGCAGGGTGAGCAGGAAATACCGGCCCAGCGGGTCATCCAGCCCGGCCACCTGGCCACCACTGCCGGGCAGGTAATTCACCGGTTCGGTATCCAGCACGTTGTGCACGTCCAGCGCGGCCACCAGACGCGGGCTCAGCCGGCGCGCTACGTGCAGGTTCCAACGCAGCTGCGCCGGGTTCATGCAATGCCCTTCGCCACGCTGTTCGTCCGGGCAGGTTTCGCCGGCCAGCCAGGCGCGCGTGCGGCCTACGCGGTTGCCGCGCAGGGCGATGTCCCAGTTCGGGTTCTGCCATTGCACGGTCAGTATCGCGGTGCGTTCCGGCGTGGCATGGCCGCGCAGATCCACCGCGGCTTCGTGGCTGCGCTCGCGCTTCAGTTCCTGTTGCTTCAGCGCATCCAGCGCGAACTGCCATTGCCCGTTGGCACCGCTGTCGATGCGGTACTCACCGCGCAGCACCCAGTTGCGCGAGGTGGTGCGTCCAATGTTGTCGAAGGACAGGCGCAGATCACGCAGCCGGCCCTGGTCGTCCAGCACCCAGGTGTCGCGGTTCCACAGCGCATCACCGGGCTGCAGCGCCAGGATCTCGTTGTGCAGCTCCACGATGTTGTGGGTCAGCGTAATCGCGAACGCATCGCTGGGCGTCCAGCTGGCGGCCAGCGAATGACTGCGCGAGGTCTCGGCCTTCAGTGCATCGTTTTCCACCACGTCCACCTGTACCGCGCAGCCACCGCCGCGCAGCGGCCGCGCGCAGGGCGGCAGCGTGTCCGAAGCGGGCAGGGCAACCAGGCCGAAGTAGCCCGGTGGCCGGCGCCGCTCGAACAGGCTGGGCGCTCGGAAGCCGCGGCCGCTGGCCAGCAGGAACGACCAGTGCTCGCTGGGGCTCCAGCGCAGGCCGGCGCGTGGTGAAAACGCGGTCTGCCCGGCATCGCGGTCCACGCGCGCGGCCAGGTCCACGCGCAGACGCTTCGCCAGCGGCAGCCCCAGTTCGGCATAGGCGGCACTGCTGTTGCGCGACAGCCGGCGTTGTTCCATCGGCAGGCCCAGCGCCAGCTCGCCCTTGCCCAGCAGCGGGTCCGGCTGCGAGGTCCAGCGCTCCTGGCGCAGATCGATGCCGGTGGCCAGCTGCGCCGCACCGCCGGGCAGGGCCATCAGGTTGCGCTGTATGCCCCACCAACCCTGCCATTGTTCGGTGCGGCCACGGCTGTGGATGGTCGGGAACAGGTCGTCGGCCAGACCCGGCGGCAACGTGGAAAAGCCGGGCAGGAAATCGAAGTCGCGCGCCGCTTCCAGCAGCTTCTCGCTGCGCACCACGCCATCGGTGGTCAGGCTCACCTCGCTGCGCTGCGCGCTCACGCCCGCTTCCCAGCTGCGGCCCGCCTGCTGGCGGCCCACTCCCACGGTCAGATCACCTTCGCTGGCGCGCACGCGCGGGCGCACGTTGCCGCCTTCCTGCAGCACCACGTTGAGGATGGCTGTGCGGTTGAAGTTCAACGCCACCGCCGTCGGGCCCAGTTCGAAGCGCTGGCGGTTGTAGCTGCCGCGCGCTTCCACATACGCGTAGCGGCCTTCGCCGCGCTCGTGGCGGTAACGCAGGTAGCCGGCCACGGTGTCCGACGCCGGCTGCAGCGAACGTGGGCGCACGCTGTCGAACCAACAGCCCTGGTCGTCTTCCTGTAGCGGCGGGTGGCATTCGGTGGCTGGGTAGTAATCGCCATTGGCCATCAGCAGGCCGATCGGATACAGCGAGGTATCGGCATGCCAGTCGCGGCGATCGCCGGCCACGTGCTGCATGCGGTGCAGATCGAGACCGGCGAACCAACGGTCGCCATTGCTGCGCACGCCGCCGGTGGCGCCCTGCACGCGGTACTGCTGGCCATCGCCGTGGCCACTGGCGCCGGTCTGCAGCATAGCCTCGCTGCCCTCGGCCTGGTCGCGCAGGATGATGTTGACCACGCCGGACATGGCATCGGCGCCGTAGATGGCCGACGCGCCGCCGCGCACCAGTTCGATGCGTTCGATGAAGCTGAGTGGCAGGCCGCCCAGATCGGTCAGCGCGCCGTCGGCCAGCGACACCATCGGGTAGCGCGGCAGGCGCCGGCCGTTGACCAGGAACAGGGTGGCGCGCGGGCCCATGCCGTCCAGGCTGGTGGTGGCCGCCGCGCCCACCGGCAGGTACAGCGAATCACCGCCGCGTGCGGTGCTCAGTGGGGTGTGGCCGTTCATGCCGGGCAGGTGCCGCAGCAGGTCGAACAGCGTGCCGTAGCCGCTGCGCAGGATGTCGTCGCGGTCGACAACGGTCACCGGCAGCGTGGTCTGCACGGAGGTGCGCGGCAGGCGGCTGCCGGTCACCTGTACCGGCGCCAGTTCCACCTGCGGCGCTGCCGCCGGCGGCGGGGGCGGCGCAGGCCTGGACTCTTTTACCGGCGGCGGTGTCGGCGCTGCCGCATGCCGGCGCAGCACGTAGCCACCGGCCGGGGTCTGCAGGATATTCACCGGCATGCCGGTCACCAGCTGCTTCAGCGCTGCGGCGGGGCTCTGCCGGCCCTGCACGCCGGTGGTGCGCAGGTCGGCCAGTTCACGTGCATCGAAGATCAGCGAAACGCCGCTGTGCCGCGCCCAGGCCTGCAGCGCCGGTACCAGCGGCCCGGCGCCGATGTGGTAATCGCTGCTGGCGGCCGGTTCGCCGGCGTGCGCCATGCCCGCCTGGCCCGGCACTACGGCCAGGCACAGCAGGGCCAGCAGCAGCCCCGCGCGCAGCGCCTGCGCGGCCGGCATGCGCCGCGGCCTCAGTACACGCGGCGCAGTTCCAGCGCGCCATCCTTGCGCGGCTGGCCAGCGATGGACCACCCCAGCTGCAGGGCGGACAGCAGTTCATGCGCATCCCCTGCGCGGAAGCTGCCGCTGACGGCCAGATCGGCAATGTCCGGGTCGGCAATCACCAGCGGCGTGCTGCCGTAGCGGTTCATGCGCTCCACCACCACCGACAGCGGCGTCGCGTCGAACACCAGGTCGCCCTGCGGCCAGCCTTCGGCGGCGGCGGTGGTGGACAACTGCGGGCCCGGCTGGATGCGGCCGGAGGCCAGCACCTGCAACTGCTGGCCCGGCGCCAGCGTGTGCTGCGCACTGCCGCTGGTCACTTCCACCGCGCCTTCCAGCAAGGCCACTTCCACCCGGCCATCGTTCAGGCGTTCCACCTGGAAGGTGGTGCCGATGTCACGGATGCTGCTGTTGCCGGCCTGCAGGCGCAGGGCCCGCGACGACGGTGCCACTTCCAGCTGCACGCGGCCCTGGTCCAACTGCAGTTCACGCGTGCGCCAACCGAAGCGGGCGCTGAGCGCGCTACCGGCATCGAGCGTGGCCACGCTGCCATCGGCCAGGATCTGCCGCTGCACAGCATGGGTGGTATTGGCGTATATGCGGGTGGACGGATTGCCGTCCGTGTACAGCAACCAGCCGGCCGTTGCGGCCAGGCCGATGCCGGCGGCCACCGCCATCGGCAGCCAGCGGCGGCGAACGGGGTGGACCCCGGCCGGAGCGCTGTCGCGCGGTGCGCCGCGTGGCGGTTGTTGCAGTACCACGGTCCCTTCCTTGTTCTCGTTGCGAATCATTCGCAGTCTCCATGGTGGTGGAGAGGATTGCGGCCCAGCTCCTTGCGTAGCCCGCGCAACGCACGGGCACAGTGCGGATTCTGCCTGAGCGCGCGGGGCGGTAGAAGTGCCGGCGGTCATGTCGCCGCGCCGGGTGCTGCGGCATGAGCGCCGGCGCGCTATGGTCGGGGCAGGATTTCCACGCAGGCCCGCCCATGCAGATCGCCGTATTCAGTGCCCGCCCGTACGATCGCCGCTTCCTGGACGAGGCCAGCGCGCAGCAGGGCGCGGGGCAGGGGCATGAACTGGTCTACTTCGATGCCACGCTGGACCTTCACACCGCGCCCCTGGCGCAGGGCTGCGCGGCGGTCTGCGTGTTCGTGAACGACCAGCTGGATGCGCCGGTGCTGCAGGCCCTGCACGCCGGCGGCGTGCGCGCGGTACTGCTGCGCTGCGCCGGCTTCAACAACGTGGACGTGGCCGAGGCGCAGCGGCTGGGCCTGTTCGTGGCGCGGGTGCCGGCCTATTCGCCCGAAGCGGTGGCCGAGCACGCGCTGGCGCTGGTCATGACCCTGAACCGCCATACCCACCGCGCCTACAACCGCGTGCGCGAAGGCAACTTCATGCTGGACGGCCTGCTGGGCCGAACCCTGCATGGCCGCACGGTGGGCATCGTCGGCACCGGCAAGATCGGCCTGGCCACCGCCCGTATTTTCCGCGGCATGGGCTGCACCGTGCTGGGGCACGACCCGTACCCGTCGGCGGCGTTCGCCAGCGTGGGCGACAGCGTGGCGCTGGATGAGCTGCTGGCGCGCGCCGACATCGTGTCGCTGCATTGCCCGCTGACGCCGGACACCCACCACCTGATCAACGATGCCTCGCTGGCGCGCATGAAGCCCGGCGCGATGCTGGTGAATACCTCGCGCGGCGCCCTGGTGGACACCCACGCGGTGATCCGCGCGCTGAAGTCGCGGCGGCTGGGGCAACTGGCCATTGACGTGTACGAACAGGAAAGCGCGCTGTTCTTCCAGGACCTGTCCGGCGAGATCATCGACGACGAAGCCTTCCAGCGCCTGATGACCTTCCCCAACGTGCTGGTGACCGGCCACCAGGGCTTCTTCACGGTGGAGGCCCTGCAGGAGATCTCGGCGATCACGATGGGCAACCTGGCCGATTTCGCCGCCGGGCGGGACTGCGCCAACCAGGTGCGGGCGGATTGACCGCAGGGCTGGGCTGCCCGTAAAATCGCCTGCTCAGCCGGAATAGCTCAGTTGGTAGAGCGGCGCATTCGTAATGCGTAGGTCGCAGGTTCGACTCCTGTTTCCGGCACCAGTTGTGGAAAAGCCCCGGCCTTGGTCGGGGCTTTTTGTTTTGGGTGCGCTCGTGGAACTCATTGATTGGTCAGGGGCGCGCGCCCAGCTATGTGCTGGCCGGGCCTCGTTGCTGTGAGTTGCGGATGATTCGTGTCTGTATGACACGAACGAACCTGAGCCATCGACCGGCTTCTAGACGCTTAGCACTCCGCGTCAATCTGTTCGTTGATGCTCTCCAAAGAACGGCGCGGCAACTCGCGTATCTCCGCTCGCGACTGTCCAAGTCTTGACCAACCGCAGTGCACGGGGCTGAAAAAAGCCGTCATCGTTTCCGTAGAGTGCCAGGCTCTTCTTATCCGGTGGTTTTCGCGGTCCAGTTGTTACGGGGCGAGAAAGCTAGTTCAATACAAAAGCAGTTTGGGCGATATTTGATTGAAACAGGGACGGTGGAGCAATCAATGATTACATCTCTGAGTCTGGCGGATGTTGCAACTTATCCGTCTACAGGTGTTCATATAGGGCCTCTAGCTACATGCAATTTTGTTTATGGGCCGAATGGATTTTGGTCGAAGTCGTGCCTGGTTACGCAGCCGGCTGAGGGTCAAGCGTCAGGTCACACGCCAATTTCGTGTGCTTCACCCCATCGTTGGAGGCATCCGCCCCGCAGCCGGGCGCGCAGGAGCTACGGGTGTCGATGCTGCGGTGGCTGGCGGAAACACCCGATTACAGCGTGACCCTCTGCCAGGTCATGAACCTGCCTGACTAGGATTAGCTCGTTCTCGCAAGCTACAGTCTGACAAATAGGACAGGGGGCGGTGGGTGTTGCCGTCGATGTGGCTCAATCAGAAGTTGAGGGAAAGAAGTGAATCCAGCTATTCGAAGTTTTCTCGGAGCACAGTTTGGGGCGGCTCTAATACTGGGTGCGCTTTACTACATATCTGTGAAGGCGGAAAAATCCCACCCGTTGAGTTGGTATGTCATGGTGTGGTTTGTATACACGCTCGTATTTGGAATATTCTCTGTGGTTGAGTACATGAGGCAGAAGCGTCGGTAGCTCTTTCCTGAGGTTTTCCCTGCTTTGGGCGAAGTCGCGCGCGCCCCTCCAAATGATCTCTTTGTGGTTGGAGCAGAGAATGGTAGATGCGTCAACGCATTCCGTGAGTCGCATTGATCTTGTCAATTGATCCAACTGCGATCTTGGAAGAGATCTTCTATCTGAGCAGGTAAGCTTCTGGTAACGATATGTTGCGAGTACAGGGACCGTAAACCATGGCATCAGTAAGCACACTGCGCCGTTTCAGTGCCTTTTCCATCATCGGCATCGCTACGGCGCTTTCCGTCCCCGCATTGGCCGCACAACCCGATGCGCCCGCGCCGCAGGCCACCCCCGCACAACCGATCAACGCCACCAATTTCGTTGGCCTCACCCAGTCACTGGAAGCATCCCCCCAGCAGCCGGGCGCGCAGGAACTGCGGGTGTCGATGCTGCGTTGGCTGGCGGAGACGCCCGATTACATGGTGACCCTCTGCCAGGTCATGAACCTGCCTGACCAGGATGAGGCAGCCAAGAAGATCGGTCTGGATCTGCTGATGCAGCAGAGCTTCGGCAATCTGGCCTTCCAGATAGACCAGCGCGAAAGCAGCGATCAGCTCAGCCAACAGGTGGCCGGTGTGGAAAGCGCGCTTCGCGCCTATGCGGCCTTCATTGCAGCCGATCCTGCGCTGCGCATTGCGGCCATGGATACGTTGGCCGGGCAGCAGAAGGCCGGCACGCTGCGCGCGCATCTGGCGCCTGTGGTGAAGGCGGAATGCGGTGCCAGCGACAACACGGTCATGCTCAACCCGGAATCGGCAGGGCAGGGCGCGTCTGCGCCGTCGCCGTTCCTGGGCGGTTTCCTGCGCGCGACCAGCGTGGTCTACCCGCTGCAGGTAGGCCAGTGGAAGGCGCTGGGCGAGCGCCGCTACGACGATGTCGCGGGTGGTGCGTCGGTGCGCTTCCAGCAGGCCGGCAACGAGGACGGCTGGATCGATGTGTACTTCTACCCGGTGGGTGTGCTGGACCAGGAACAGCGGGCCGGTCTGCTGGAAGGTGAGCGCAAGGGTTTGCTCGAGGCACGCAGCGCAGCGTTGGCAGGGCGCGATGATATGTCGCCAGTGCAGACGGTAACCTTGAAGGTCGCACCGGCGCAGCCGGACGCGGCGGCCAGCATCGAGGCCAGCGTGCTGGATTTCGGCTTCGTGCGCGATGGCAAGGAATACAGTTCGGTAATGCTGCTCGCCATCGACCGCTTGTATGCCATCAAGTTGCGCTACAGCGTGCCGACTGCAAAGAGCAACCGCAACGCGGCGCGCGGCGAGGTTGAAACCTTTGCCGCGGCGTTGCTGCCGCAATTGGATATCAGCAATTCCGGTGGCTGCGGCAGTGTTCCCGTGACCGCACGCGATCGACTGCGCCTAGGCTGCACCGGCACCGACCCGGTCCTGCCGGTGGTGGGCGAGGGGCAGCGGGAAATGCGGTTCGAGTACGCACCGCCACGCTGAGCCAATGCGATCTGCGCGCGGCTGGCCACAGGCATCAGGAATATTCCGATGGATTCAGACACCCAGCGATTCCTCGCCTATCTGCTGTCGAACGGCGCAGTCGGCAGCACCCCTGTCGAACACGCGGCGCACCTGCAGCAGTACTACAGCGGCCAGCTGCCCTTGTCGCGGCCCATCGAGGCTGACATCGACGCGTGGCTGGGCCATGCCGACCCCGCGGCGTTGCTGCGCGCGGCACAGTGGCTGGTGCAGGGGTATGCACTGGCCAATACGTTTCCGTCGCTGCATCTGGCGTGGGTGAAGCGGTTGCTGGATGAAGGCCGGCTGCAACCGCTGCAGGCGATTCCCTTGCTGGCACTGCAGCCGGCACATCACACGCTTGATGAGCAGGGACAGGAAATTGCCTGGCTGGCGCTGCACGCCGTCGAAGAGGGACGCGAGGCCGAAGAGCAACAGCTGCTGCTTTCCCTGCTCGCGACCTATCCTCACCCGCCCGCGCCATGTCGCACGAACTGACCACGCTGGCGCATGGCCCGCCACCATTCATGTTCCAGCTCCCACAGATCCGGCACCTGCTCGCGCGAATCTTCGAACACGATAATCACCATGCGCTTCGGCGAGTTATCGACCAGTAATACCGGTGTATCCCTGGCATAGAGTTCGAAATGCCTCGCCCCGCGCGAGGCCGGGCTGACGCGCAGCCCGTCGGCACTGCGTTCCTGCGCAAACTGTGCAGCCTGCTGCCACATCTGCAGGAAGTTCGGCATGGTCTGTTTGCTGTAGCTGTTTACGCTGAGTGCCGGTTCCGGCAGATACAGATGGCCGACAAGCAGGCCTAGCAGCATCACGACGGCTGTCGGTACGGACGCCGCCGCGCCCCTGGCTACGGTTGCACCTGCAGGCAGCTGGCCGCATGCGCGGTCAGGGCAATGCAGGCCAGCATCAACCCTTCCATGCTGTGGTCGCCCAGGGTGTCTTCGGGCTGGCCGGCCTGGCGGGTGCGCTCGGCCGCCAGCAGTATCTGCTGCACGGTGGCCAGGCCGGCCAGGGCGCAATCGGCGTCGGCCAGTTGCAGACGCCGGCCGGGTGGCACGGTGCGTTCGGGCCAGGGCTGGCCATTGGCGGCCGCACCGGCCTGGATGCGCCGCAGCGTGGGGACGAAGGTGCTGGGGTCGGTGCCGGGTTCGCCAGCAGGCGCCGCGCGGCGGGCGTTCAGATCAGGAAATTCCGATGCGTTCATGGCAGATGCTCCGTGCAAAACACAAAGCGCCACCGCAGGGGTGGCGGACGGTACGTGGCGGCAAAAACCGGTAGTTACTGGAACCCGGTGGGTGCATGCGAACAGGCACCCCCACGCACCGCCCGCCAAAGAACGCGAACGGATTGCCAGCCGGCGCCACGCAGAGGTGGCGCCGGCTGACAAGCGTAAACAACCCAGTAACATTCGGGTTTTGCCGACCCGGCCACTCGTTTTCAGTGGCATGCCATGGTGTGCACAGCCCGCGAGCGGCTGCCAAGGGCAGATTGCGTCAACGGAGGGGTGCTTTACGCTTCGGCGGCATTTTGGCACGCCGGCCCGCCGCCCGAAACGCCCGCCCGACAAGGCCGGGGGCTATCAGGCCCGGTTCAACAGGCCAGCGCCGCCCGCATCGAACAGGTCAGCCCGCCCCGCGCACCCAACGCCCCAACCCAAGGCGATCACGACAAAACGGAGCCAGTTGCCGCAGATAGCCGCCCGCCGCCCCGGCCAGTGCGCCGCCGGCCAACCGCCCCGCGACCCGCAGCCCGCGCCCGGCCTGCAGGCGAAGCCAGGGGAGGGTGGCCAGCAGTTGTGCCCCCAGCAGCAGCGCCAGCACGTCCAGCCCCAGCACATCCATCAGCCCCAGCAGCGGCGCCAGTTCCGGGTTGCAGGCCAGCAGCACCACCAGGGCGGCGCCCAGCAGGGCAAGCGTGCGGCGCACGGTGGGTGTGCTGAGCCAGCGGAGCAGGGCAGTCATCAGGCATCCTTGCGAAGACGGAGGTGTCTGTCATGCAGTCTTGGTGCGGCAGGGGCGCACTTCAAGTACGCTGAACAGGTTCAGCCTACTTTGCCGAATCCGGTCCCCGGCGCCCGCAAACGGGGTGCCCTGCGCGCGGTGCGACAACGTGTCGCAGCGATATCCGGCCGATTCCTGCGCTGGATCATTGTCAATGCCTTTCTTAAATGATGCGTGACGGCCTAAAATTGAAAGGCTGACTCGACCCCACCTCACTGCCTGTCTCAACCACAGGCGGGACCGGCTTTTGCCGGAGCGGGCAGGACGGGGAACGGCATTCCCTCGCAATTGGATCGACCGATGATTCCGTTGAAAACCCTTGGGCGCTGGTTGCGCCCGGGCCTGCTGCTCGCACTGCTGGTGATGCTCACCGGCTGCGATGCCGTGGCCATCCTCAGTCCGAAGGGCCAGATTGGCCAGGACGAGAAGACCCTGCTGATCACGGCTGTCGTGCTCATGCTGCTGGTCGTCGTCCCGGTCATCGTCATGACCCTGACCTTCGCGTGGAAGTACCGCGCTTCCAACACCAAGGCCCGTTACGAGCCGAAGTGGTCGCATTCCACGGCGATCGAGGTGGTGGTGTGGTCGATCCCCTGCATGATCGTGCTGGTGCTGGCGGTCCTGACCTGGCGTTCGTCGCACGCACTGGACCCGTACAAGCCGCTGGAATCGGACGTCAAGCCGGTCACCATCGAGGCGATCTCGCTGGACTGGAAGTGGCTGTTCATCTATCCGGAAGAGAAGGTTGCGGTCGTCAACGAGATCAAGTTCCCGGTGAACACCCCGCTGAACTTCAAGATCACGTCGGACACGGTGATGAATGCGTTCTTCATTCCGCACCTGGGCAGCATGATCTATTCGATGGCGGCGATGGAAACCAAGCTGCACCTGATCGCCAACGAAACCGGTGAATTCCCGGGCATGTCCTCGCACTACAGCGGCGCGGGCTTCGCCAAGATGCATTTCACCGCCTATTCGGTGACCGATGCCGAGTACCGCCAGTGGCTGGACCAGGTGCGTGCCGGCACGCAGACCCTGGACAAGACCAGCTTCAAGGCCCTGGGTGATGCGAAGAATTCCGAGTGGTACCCGGTCACCTACTTCGGCAAGACCGAAGAAGGCCTGTTCGACTGGGTCATTGCCAAGCACATGGGCGACAACCAGCACTACGGCATGAAGCATTCGCATGCCGGTGCGGCCGCCGCCGATGCTGCCAGCCATGAAGCGCACGAGGGGCACACCCCCAGTGACGCGCATGATTCCAAGGAATCGGGTGAAAACCTGGATGCCACCGAACACGAACACGCAGGCCATGCCGGCCACGCGGGTTCGGGAGAATGAACATGTTGGGAAAACTCTCTCTTGAGTCGATCCCCCACGATCCGATCGTCCTGACGACGTTGATCGGTGCAGTGCTGGGTGGTCTGGGCGTGATGGCCCTGATCACCAAGTTCAAGCTGTGGGGTTACCTGTGGAAGGAGTGGTTCACCTCGGTGGACCACAAGAAGATCGGCGTGATGTACCTGATCGTCGCCTTCGTCATGCTGCTGCGCGGCTTCTCCGACGCCATCATGATGCGTACCCAGCAGGCGCTGGCAGTGGGCGGTTCGGAAGGCTACCTGCCGCCGCACCACTACGATCAGATCTTCACCGCCCACGGCGTGATCATGATCTTCTTCGTGGCCATGCCGCTGATCACCGGCCTGATGAACCTGGCCGTGCCGCTGCAGATCGGTGCGCGCGACGTCGCGTTCCCGTTCGTGAACTCGCTCAGCTTCTGGCTGTTCGTGGCCGGTGCGGTGCTGATCATGCTGTCGCTGTGGATCGGTGAATTCGCCGCCACCGGCTGGCTGGCGTTCCCGCCATTGTCGGGCATCGAATACAGTCCAAGCGTCGGCATGGACTACTACATCTGGGGTCTACAGGTCGCAGGCCTGGGTACCACGCTGAGCGGTATCAACTTCTTCATTACCATCCTGAAGATGCGTACCCCCAGCATGAAGCTGATGCAGATGCCGGTGTTCACCTGGACGGCGCTGGTCACCAACGTGCTGATCGTCGCCGCCTTCCCGGTGCTGACCATCACCCTGGTGCTGCTGACCCTGGACCGTTACCTGGGTACGCACTTCTTCACCAATGATGGTGGCGGCAACGCCATGCTGTACATCAACCTGATCTGGATCTGGGGCCACCCGGAAGTCTATATCCTGGTGCTGCCGGCCTTCGGCGTGTTCTCCGAAGTGATCGCGACCTTCTCGCGCAAGGCGCTGTTCGGCTACAAGGGCATGGTCTACGCCACCGCCTGCATCGGCGTGCTGTCGTTCATCGTGTGGCTGCACCACTTCTTCACCATGGGCTCGGGTGCCAACGTCAATGCCTTCTTCGGCATCACGACGATGATCATCTCCATCCCCACCGGCGTGAAGATCTTCAACTGGCTGTTCACCATGTTCCGCGGTCGCGTGCAGTTCACCACGCCCGTGCTGTGGACCATCGGCTTCATGGTCACCTTCACCATCGGCGGCATGACCGGCGTGATGCTGGCGATCCCGGCCATCGACTTCGTGCTGCACAACAGCCTGTTCCTGATCGCCCACTTCCACAACGTCATCATCGGCGGCGTGGTGTTCGGCATGTTCGCTGGTATCACCTACTGGTGGCCGAAGATGTTCGGCTTCCGCCTGAACGAGTTCTGGGGCAAGTGCGCCTTCTGGTGCTGGTTCATCGGCTTCTATGTGACCTTCATGCCGATGTACGTGCTGGGCTTCATGGGCATGACCCGTCGCCTGCAGAGCACCGTGAACCCGGCCTACGAGCCGCTGCTGCTGGTGGCTGCCGCAGGTGCCTTCATCGTGGGTGCCGGCATCCTGTGCCAGATCATCCAGGTGGCTGTGTCGATCCGCGATCGCAAGAAGACCGCCGACCTGACCGGCGACCCGTGGGATGCCCGTACGCTGGAGTGGGAAACCTCTTCGCCGCCAGCCTTCTACAACTTCGGCAGCCTGCCGGAAGTCACCGAACTGGACGATTTCTGGGAGCGCAAGCAGCGTGGTGAAGCCTGGCCGAAGCCGGCCAAGTACACCGACATCCACATGCCGCGCAACACCGGCACGGGTGTGGTCATCGGTGCCTTCAGCCTGGTGTTTGGCTTTGCGATGATCTGGCACATCTGGTGGCTGGCCATCGTCGGCTTCGTCGGCATGATCGCCACGTTCATCTACCGCACCTTCGACCAGGACGTGGACTACTGGGTCCCGGCCGCCGAGGTGGAACGCATTGAGAACGAACACCGCAAGCACCTGGAAGCCCAGGGCCTGGTGAAGTCGGAGCTGAAGGCATGAGCACCAATACCTCGACCCTGAGCCACGGGCACGCCGCGCATGCGGCGGCCCATGGCCATGACGACCACGAGCACCACGACACCGGCGGCAACACCGTCTTCGGTTTCTGGGTGTACCTGATGAGCGACTGCCTCATCTTCGCCTCGCTGTTTGCCACCTACGTGGTGCTGGTGGGCGGAAATGACGGCGGCCCGACCCCGAAGGATCTGTTCGAGCTGCCGTTCGTGGCGTGGGAAACCGCGCTGCTGCTGACCTCGTCGCTGACCTTCGGCCTGGGCATGATTGCCATGCACCGCAAGCAGGTGGGCCAGATGTACCTGTGGCTGGCCATCACCTGGCTGCTGGGCTTCGGCTTCATGTGCATGGAAGTGTGGGAGTTCAACCACCTGATCCACCAGGGCTACGGCCCTGACCGCAGTGCCTTCCTGTCGGCGTTCTTCGCCCTGGTCGGTACCCACGGTCTGCACGTGAGCGCCGGCCTGCTGTGGCTGGCGGTGATGTTCGTGCAGCTGAAGAAGTACGGCCTGACCCCGACCAACAAGACCCGCATGGCGTGCCTGAGCCTGTTCTGGCACTTCCTGGACCTGATCTGGATCGGCGTGTTCTCCGTCGTCTACCTCAATGGAGCGCTGTAATGGCACATGACAACCATGCACACGACCACGGCACCGGCGGCGAAAGCCACGGCAGCGTGAAGTCGTACCTGATCGGCTTCGTGCTGGCGGTGGTGCTGACCGTCATCCCGTTCTGGGTGGTGATGTCGGGCGACTTCTCGCGCACCGTAAGCGGTGTGGTGATCGCGGTTTCCGCGGTGCTGCAGATGCTGGTGCACCTGGTGTTCTTCCTGCACCTGGACCGTTCTTCGGAAAGCCGCTGGAACGTCAACGCTGCTGCCTTCACCGTGGTGGTGATCGGCATCATCGTGGCCGGTACCCTGTGGGTCATGCACAACATGAACGTGCACATGATGCACTGACGTCTTAGCGACGTTGCCACAGACGAAAAGGCCGCCCTTCGGGGCGGCCTTTTTCGTTGGCGGTAGTAGATCCACGCCATGCGTGGATGGCGGCGCGCGCAATGCAGATGGGGTCAGAGCCCTTGCCTGCGGCAAGGGATCCGACCCCGCCGGTCGCGCCGTCATGTGTCCGGGGTCAGATCCCTTGCCGCAGGCAAGGGCTCTGACCCCATGCGCGGTTCAACCCACCTTGCGCAGGAACTCGTCGGCGGCCATCGGCCTGCCCAGGTGGTACCCCTGCAGCTGGTCGCAGCCCAGCCCGCTCAGGTAATCCTGCTGTTCCTTGGTCTCCACGCCCTCGGCCACCACCTGCAGCTGCAGCGAACGGCCCAGCGCCACGATGGACGACACGATGGCCGCGTCTTCGGCGTTCTGTTCCAGCTCGCGTACGAACGCGCGATCGATCTTCAGTTCGGTGGCCGGCATGCGCTTCAGGTACAGCAGGCTGGAATAGCCGGTGCCGAAATCATCAATGGCGATATGCACGCCCATCGCGGTCAGGTCGTTCAGGATCACCAGGCTGGCTTCCACGTCCTTCATCGCCGTGGTTTCGGTGATTTCCAGCGTCAGGCGCTCCGGCGCAATGCCGTGCCGCTGCAGCGCAGCGCGCACGCTGTCCAGCAACGCCGGCGAAGAGAACTGCAGCGGCGACAGGTTCACCGCCATGGTCCATTCGTGCTGGCCGGCATCGTGCCAGGCGCGCAGCTGCGCGCAGGCCTGGTCCAGCACCCAATCGCCAATGGGCAGGATCAACCCGCTGCGCTCGGCAATGGGAATGAACACGTCCGGGCTGAGCATGCCCAGTTCCGGATGCTGCCAGCGCAGCAGCGCTTCGGCGCCCACCGCCGGGGTGCCGGCGGCCACGAACTTGGGCTGGTAGTGCAGCAGCAGCTCGCCGCGTTCGGTGGCGCGGCGCAGGTCCTGCAGCAGGCGCAGCTGGCGGTTCGCGCTCACCTGCATGGACGGGGTAAAGAAGGTATAGCCGTTCCGGCCGCCTTCCTTGGTGTGGTACATCGCCGCGTCGGCATGGGCCATCAGTTCGCGTTCGCTGGTGGCATCGTCCGGGTACAGCGCAATGCCCAGGCTGGCGCTGACCTGCAGTTCGGCCGCATCGATCAGGAACGGTTCGGCCACCGCGGCAATGATGCGCTCGGCCACCACCACCGCGTCGTCGGGCTCTTCGATGGCCAACACGATCACGAACTCATCGCCGCCCAGGCGGGCGAAGGTGTCCTGCGGGCGCAGCAGCGCGCTGACGCGCTGGCTCATCTTCACCAGCAGGCGGTCGCCCAGTTGGTGCCCGTAGGCATCGTTCACCGCCTTGAAGCCGTCCAGATCGCAGAACATGACCGCCAGCGCATGGCCGCGACGGCGCGCCTTTTCGATCGACTGCTCGATGCGGTCCTGCAGCAGCATGCGGTTGGGCAGCTGGGTAAGCGGGTCATGCAGGGCGGCCTGCAGCAGCTTGTCGTTGGCCTTTTCCAGCGATTCGGCCAGCAGGCCGGTGCGCACGCGCATCTGCCGGTCGAACAGCGAGGCCACCAGCGCAATGCCGATCACGCCCAGCGTGGTGACGATCACCAGCACCGCCAGCCAGTGCGATTCAATGCCGCCGTCGATCACCGCGCCGCAGATGCTGCCGGCCGGGAAGCTGGCGGCGGCCATCCCGGTGTAGTGCATGCCGACGATGGCCAGGCCCATCACCGCCGATGCGGCAATGCGCAGCGGCAGGGTGCGCTGGTCTTCGCGGCGCAAGCGGAAGGCGATCCACAGTGCCGCGGTGCAGGCGCCGATGGCCACGGCGATGGACAGCGCGAACCACAGCGGGTCGTAGTCGATGCCGGGCTGCATGCGCATGGCACCCATGCCCAGGTAATGCATGGTGGCCACGCCCAGGCCCATCAGGGTGCCACCGGCCAGCAGGCGCCGGCGCGGCAGTTCCGGGCGCGAGACCAGCCACAGCGCATAGGCCGAGGCGGCAATGGACACCGCCAGCGAGTACAGGGTAATGCCCAGGTCGAAGCCGATCGGAATCGGCAGCTTGAAGGCCAGCATGCCGATGAAGTGCATCGACCAGATGCCCAGACCCATGGCCGATGCGCCGCCGATCAGCCACCAGCGGGCCACCCGGCCCTGTGCGGTGGCCAGGCGGCCGGCCATGTCCAGGGCGGTGTACGAAGCGAGAATGGCCACCAACAGCGAGAAAGCAACCAGGCTCTGGCTGTAAGTGCCAGTCATTGCGGGTCCTTCAGGGAAAGCGGGGAGGGCAGGCATGAAGCCGCGAACTATAGCGGCGGCGGGGGGCTGAACCTTAGCAGTTAAAAAGTGTGATGTTCATCTCGTATTTGGAGATGTGTAGGCGGGGTGCGCCGGGCGGCCTGTCGCAGCGCCTGCGACCGTGCTCGGCTATCCTCCTTCACCGTTCACCACGCAGGATTTCCGATGGCCAAGGCCCGCACCGCTTACGTCTGCAACGAATGCGGCGCCGATTCCAGCAAATGGCAGGGGCAGTGCCCGGAATGCGGGGCGTGGAACTCGATGTCGGAAATCGTGCTGGAAAGCGCCGCAGCGGCGAAGGCCCCCGCATCCCGGCGCAATGGCTGGGTGGGCAAGATCGATCCGCCGAAGATCACCGCGCTGAAGGACGTGCAGCAGACCGAGCACCGCCGGGTCAGCACTGGCATTGGCGAGTTCGACCGCGTGCTGGGCGGCGGCCTGGTGGAGGGCGCGGTGGTGCTGGTCGGCGGCGACCCGGGCATCGGCAAGTCGACCCTGCTGCTGCAGGCGGTGGCGAAGATGGCCGCCGAACTGCCGGTGCTGTACGTGACCGGTGAGGAATCGCTGGCCCAGGTAGCCGGCCGCGCGCACCGGCTGGAGCTGCCGCTGGATGGCGTGAATGCCTTGGCCGAGACCGGTGTCGAGTCGATCATGCAGCACGCCAGCAAGGCCGGCCCGCGCCTGATCGTGGCCGATTCGGTGCAGACCCTGTGGACCGAAACCCTGACCGCCGCACCAGGGTCGGTCAGCCAGGTGCGCGAAAGCGCGGCACGGCTGGTGCGCTTTGCCAAGGAAACCGGCACCGCCGTGTTCCTGGTCGGCCACGTAACCAAGGAAGGCGGTATTGCCGGCCCGCGCGTGCTGGAACACATGGTCGATGCGGTGCTGTACTTTGAAGGCGAGAGCGGCAGTCGCTTCCGCCTGCTGCGCGCCTTCAAGAACCGCTTCGGCGCGGTGAACGAACTGGGCGTGTTCGCCATGGGCGACAAGGGCCTGAAGGAAGTGTCCAACCCGTCGGCCATCTTCCTGTCCGGCAGCAGCGCGCACCAGCCCGGCAGCTGCGTGATGGTCACCCGCGAGGGAACCCGGCCGCTGCTGGTGGAAGTGCAGGCGCTGGTGGATGCCTCGCCGCTGTCCAACCCGCGCCGCGTGGCCGTGGGCCTGGAGCAGAACCGCCTGGCCATGTTGCTGGCGGTACTGCACCGCCATGGCGGGGTGCTGGTGGGCGACCAGGACGTGTTCGTGAACGTTGTCGGTGGCATTCGCGTGCAGGAGACCGCCGCCGACCTGCCGGTGCTGCTGGCGGTGCTGTCGTCGCTGCAGGACCGGCCGCTGGCGGAAAAGACCATTGCCTTCGGTGAAGTGGGGCTATCCGGTGAGATCCGCCCGGTGCCCAACGGCGAAGACCGCCTGCGCGAAGCGGCCACCCATGGTTTCAAGCGCGCCATCGTGCCCAAGGCCAACGCGCCGAAGGGCGGCAGCGTGAAGGGCATGGAAGTGATTGCCGTGGAGCGGCTGTCCGAGGCGATCGACGCCGCGTGACATCCGTACGGTAGAGCCGAGCCATGCTCGGCTGCCTTTTGTAGAGTCGAGCTTGCTCGACTGCTTTTTGTAGAGTCGAGCCATGCTCGACTGCTTTCCGCGTCGAGGCAAGAGCAGTCGAGCAAGCTCGACTCTACCGGGGCTGGCCCCCGCCGGGGTTTGGAATCCAACGCCCAGCACAGCAACGGTCAGCGTGCCTGTGCTAGTTTCCCCGGCTCGACGATGGCGCCCCGTGGCGCCTTGTGTGGCAAGGAGTAACCGATTACATGCAGGACCCGACGCTGACCACCCCCGCCGCCGAAATCCGCCGGGCCGGGGTCGATCTCAATGGACTGATGACGGTGCTGGGCAAGCACCTGTATTCCACCCCGATGGTGGCGCTGCGCGAGCTGGTGCAGAACGCGCACGACTCCATCATCCGCCGCCGCATTGAACAGACCGGTGGCGATCTGCCCTCGCGCATCGATGTGCAGGTCGATGCCGCCGCCGGTGTGCTGCGCATCGTCGATACCGGCGCCGGCCTGACCCGCCAGGAAATCCACGATTACCTGGCCACGGTGGGCGTGGGCTACACCCGCGGCCTGCGCCAGGGCGGCGATGACCAGGACGGCCTGATCGGCATGTTCGGCCTGGGCTTCCTGTCGGCCTTCGTGCTGGCGCGGCGGGTGAGCGTGCGCACCACTTCGTACCAGACGCCGGAACTGGGCCACCTGTATGTGTCCAGCAACGCCGAGCAGTACACCGTGAGCGAAGTGCCGGCGCGTGCGGTCGGCACCGAAGTGGAGCTGGAGCTGCACCCGGACTTCCTGCCGCTGGCCAACGAGGCGCGGCTGTACGAAGTGCTGGGCCGCTACTGCGCGCTGCTGTCCGAACCGATCTTCATTGGCGCCGCGACTGAAGCGCTGAACCCCGAGCCGCCGCCGTGGCGCGCGCAGGGCGAAGTGGCGCTGCACCCGGTGCAGGCGCGGCGCCAGGCGCTGCAGTTCGCCGCCCGCTTCGAACACGACTTCGAACCCATCGTGACCGTGCCGCTGCGCGCCGATGCGGACAGTGACGCCACTGGCCTGCTGTGGGTGCAGGATGGCGCCACCTACGGCACCAGCGACAACCGCAACCTGTCGGTGTTCGTGCGCGGCATGCTGCTGGACGACGATGCGCGCGACCTGCTGCCGCCGTGGGCCGGCTTCATCGGGGGGGTGATCGAATCGTCGCGGCTGACCCCCACCGCCAGCCGCGAAGATTTGCAGCGCGACGATCATTACCGCGCCGTGCAGCACGCGCTGCTGGAAGCGCTGATTGATGGCCTGGCCGACGTGGCGCGGCAGCAGCCGGAAGCCTGGCGCCGCGTGCTCAGCCGCCACAACGAGGCCTTGCTGGGCGCGGCACTGTGCGACGACCGTCTGTTCGACCTGCTGCTGGAACACGTGCGCGTGCCGACATCGCAGGGTGACCTGCCGGCCAGCGCGCTGCCGGCGCGTGGCGCGGTGCACGTGATCCTGGACAACGGCGGCGGCTTCGAGGAAATGCTGTTCCGTGCGATGGGCGTGCCGGTGGCGCATGGGCACCGCTATGCGGTGGTGCCGTTCCTGCGCCGCTGGACCCAGGCCAAGGGCCTGCGCCTGGTGGAGCTGGGTACCGAACAGGGCAACCGCGCGTTGTTCCGCAGCGACGACAGCCTGGACGAGGCGCAGTTGGCCTGGCTGCGCGAGCACCTGGGCGATGGCGAACAGCTGCTGCCGGCGCGCTTCAGCCCCGAAGCGCTGCCGGTGGTGGTGGTGCCCGACCGCGAGGCGGAGCTGAAACAGCGCCTGGAAGACGACGAGAACGACAAGCGTGTGTCGATGGCCGCGCTGCGCCTGGCGCGCCAGTTCACTGCGCGCATCGAAGCGCGTGCGCCGTCGCGGTTGTACGTAAATCTGGACAACCCGGCCGTGCAGGCGCTGCTGCAGGCGCAGCGCGCCGGCCATGCGCAGGCGCCCGCCGCAGCACGCCTGCTGCGTTCGCTGAAGATCATCGTGTCCGCGCAGGGGCGCCCGCTGGCGCGCGATGCCAGCGCAGCCACGCCCGATCTGAACGCCGCCTTCGCCGATATTGCCGGTGCCCTGCAGCAGATGCTGCGCTGAGTACCGCTCACTTTCTCATCCAGCCTTCGCTAGACAGGAGACTTGCACATCATGGAAATCTGGAACTGGGTTGAAAAACTGCAGGAAGACCTGCGCCAGGCCGGGCAGGCGCAGAACGCGCACCTGCTCACCCGCCTGGCCGACGAGGTGAGCGAACTGCAGGTGGACCGCGTGGATGCGCTGCTGCCCGAGGCGCGTGCGCTGGGCAAGGCGCTGGACAACCCGTGGGTGGATGTCTACGTGGGCCACTGGGCGCTGCGCAACCGCGTGGGCAACCGTGTGGAAGGCGAGAGCGCGCTGGGCGAAGCGGTGGCGCTGTTCGAGCGCGCCCACCGTGCCGACACCCTGGACTGCCCGCAGTCGATCTGCGTGACCCAGGATCTGGCCGCCTGCTACGGCAACATCGACGGCCCGGGCTGGGTGCCCGAGCGCATTGAAGTGTGCGATGAGACCCTGGCCCGCATCGATCCCAGCTGGGCGTGCTTCCAGTGCCTGAGCTGCGAAAAGGCCGATGCGCTGCTGGACGATGGCCGCGGCCAGGACGCGCTGGATTACCTGCAGGCGCAGGCCGATGCGATCAAGGCGCGCGGCAAGGAAGTGTTCGACAGCTTCCCGGAAATGCAGATCAAGGTGCTGCTGGCCACCGGCCGTGCCGACGAAGCGCTGGTGCTGATCGAGCAGCGCGAGGCCGAAGTGGCCGCCGCTGGCGAGTACGAACCGGCCAACTGCACCGTGCCGCGCCGCCTGTCACGCGCCTGGGCGCTGGCGCAGCTGGGCCGCGACGAAGAAGCGCTGCAGCAGCTGGTGCCGTGGGGCGAGCTGACCCCCAATACCTGGCGCATGTGGGCCAACACGGTGGCGATCCTGTGCCAGCGTGATCCGGCGCGCAACACCTGGGATCTGGGCACGCGCTTCAACACCATCATTGAACACTTCGCGCGCGTGGGCGCGCACCGGCTGGTGATTGAAATGGCTGCCCTGAGCCTGGAGCTGGCACTGCAGCGTGGCGCGCGCTGGGTCGCGCAGCGGCAGCTGCGGCTGGCGCGCACGCACCTGGCACAGCTGCGCCAGGACCGCGGTGCCGCCGAACAGGTGGCCGCGCTGGCCGCGCGCATCGATGCACTGCCCGAGGCCGCGCCGCTGCCTGTGCCCGCCGCCGAACTGCTGCCGTGGCTGGAAGCGCAGGGCCAGCAGAACCAGTCGCGCGACCCCGAGCGCGAGGCGCAGTGGTTGCTGCAGGGCCACGCGCAGTGCCCCGACGATGAAGGGCTGGCCGAAGTGGCCGCCTCGGCGCTGTACGCCTGCGGTGCGCAGGACGAAGCGCGCGCGCTGCTGTGGCAGTTCGTGCGCGCGCATGTGCAGGAAGACGGCCCGGCCGCCTACACGCTGATGCGCTGGCTGGCCGAGCAGGGCGATGACGAGGGTCTGCGCCAGCTGGCCGATGTATACCGTGGCAGCGTGCCGGTGTTCGCGCACTGGTGCGACGTGCAGCGAGCGCGCCGGGTGTCCGACTGGCCGGCGCTGGAACAGGCGGCCACGCAGCTGCTGGCACTGTCGCCCGGTTCGCACGGTGCGCGTGGCACGTTGGCGCGCATGTACATGGAAACTGGCCGCTTCAGCGACGCGCAGGCGTGCTACGCGCAGCTGGTGGAGCTGCAGGAGGACCCCAACGCCGCGCATTGGGACCACATGAGCGCCGCCAGCGCCGCGCGCGACTGGGATGCCGTGCGCCGTTCGGCCGCGGCCATCGGCATGGAACTGTCCAGCCAGGACGGCGTGGTGGAAGAGCCGTGGGGCTGGGTGATCATCCGCAGCGAAGAGCAGGGTGAGCCGATGGAGTACTACGCGCGCCGTACCGGCCCGGTAACCGCGCGTATCGTGGAAAACGCACCGGCCAACCGTGCCCAGCAGGTGGGCGACTGGGTGGTGTTCGATGCCGCGCTGGTGCACCCGGCGCCGGAAGAGGAAGAGGCGCGCCAGCACTTCATTCCCACCTATGCGCAGGTGCACGTACTGGAGCGCGGCGGCTTCGCGCGCAGCTGGCTGATTGATGGCGCGCACCCCGGCGAAGCCGCGTGGGATGCACTGGTGGAAGCGGCGCAGGCGCAGGGCTGGCAGATCTGGGGGCACAGCCGTGCCGACTACACCGTGACCGACCCGGACGCGGAAGAGGGCACCCTGCCGGGGCTGTTGTTCACCGTGGCCCAGCCGCTGGACCACGCACCGCTGGCGCTGCACCGGTTCCTGCAGCAGCACACCGCCCAGTGGCAGCACCCGCAGTGCTGGCTGCGCCTGGCCGAAGCCTGTGACCAGGAACGCCAGCCGCACCTGGATGTGATCGAGCGGTACGGGTTGTAAGCCCGCCGCGCCGCGTACCCGCGCCCGGCCCTCCCTCGGTAGCGCCGGGCCATGCCCGGCGTTGCCCCTGCACAAGGAATGAAACACATGCGAAAGACAGGGATGTTCATGATCGCCGGCCTGCTGCTGGCACCCGCCGCCCAGGCCGCCCCGGCCTGCGAGGATGCCGTGGGCGTGGCGCGGGCGTTCTTCGAGGCCACCTCCGGCGATGCGGGCTACGTGCTGGATGCGCCGCGCGCGCTGGTCAGCCCGGCCTTCGGCAAGACGCTGCGCGAAGAACGTGCCTGCCAGGCGCGCGAAGAAGGCATCTGCACGATCGATTCGGACCCGTGGCTGGATGCGCAGGATGGCGACATCGAGGGCCCGGTACGCTACGGCTGGAACGAAACGTCAGCCACGGTCGGCCAGGTCGAGTTGCGCTATTCGGTGTGGAAAAAGCCGTATGTGACCCGCCTGCCGATGGTCCGCAAGGGCCAGGGCTGCTGGCAGGTGGATGATGTGATCACGCAGAGCGGCCGCTCGGTGCGCGGCATCCTTGCCCAGCCTGCGCCCTGACAGCCGACGGCATCGTGGGTGCCGACCGTTGGTCGGCACGCCTTTATCGGGTATGCCCGAACACCAGTTCAATGGCGAACTGGCTGCCGAAGAACGCCAGCAGCAGCAACAGCATCGCGCTCAGCGTCCAGTGCACGGCCTTCACCCCGCGCCAGCCGTAGCGGCGGCGGCCGACCAGCAGCACGCCGAACACGATCCACGACAGCACGCTGAGCACGGTCTTGTGCACCAGCTTCTGCGCCAGCAGGTCGTCCACGAACAGCACGCCGGTCACCAGGGTCAGGGTCAGCAGCGCAAACCCCACGGTGATGACCCGGAACAGCAGCGATTCCAGATCGGCCAGCGGCGGCAGGGCGCGCAGCCACGGGCGGAACTCGCGGCGGCGCAGGGCGCGTTCCTGCAGCCACAGCATGATGGCCAGCAGCGCGGCGATGCTCAGCGTGGCGTAGGCCAGCAGGGCCAGCCAGGCGTGGCTGGCCAGGCGCCAGCCCAGCACCTTGCTGGGGGCGTGGCCGTAGCCGTGGTACACCGCCAGCAGCAGCGCGGCCAGCGGGAACACCACCACGCCCAGCGCCGACATGCGCCCGCGTGCGCCCACCAGCGACGTCAGCCAGGCCATGCCCAGGCCGACCAGCGACAGCGCCGCGAAGAAATGCATGTCCGGCCCGCCGCTGGTGCGCAGCGCCACCAGCACGTGGTAGCCGCCGTGCAGCAGCATGGCCGGCAGCGCCGGCCACAGCCAGGTGGGCGAGCCCATTGCCTCGTCGCGGCCGAGCGCGCGCACCAGCAGGACGCTGGCGGCCAGGTACAGCAGGATCGCGATGAGAACGATTGTCATCGTGGCAGTTTCGCATACCCCCGGGAAGCTGGCGACGGCCGCAGCGTCGCAGCCCGGGAACCGGGGCGGACCCGCTATACTGTATGCCTTATTGTCCCCCGCTTTCAGACAGGTTGCGCCGCATGTTCGAGTCCCTGACCCAGCGCCTTTCCGGCACCATCGAGCGCCTGCGTGGCCGTGGCCGCCTGACCGAGGAGAACATCCGCGAGGCGACCCGCGAGGTGCGCATTGCGCTGCTGGAAGCCGACGTGGCGCTGCCGGTGGTGCAGGCCCTGATCGAACGCATCAAGGTGCGCGCGGTCGGCCAGGAAGTGCTGAAGTCGCTGACCCCGGGCCAGGCCCTGATCAAGGTGGTGCGCGACGAGCTGACCGCGGTGATGGGCGCCGAAGCCAGCGACCTGAACCTCAACGTTCCCGCCCCGGCCATCATCCTGATGGCGGGCCTGCAGGGCGCCGGCAAGACCACCACCGTGGGCAAGCTGGCCAAGCACCTGAAGGAAAAGCGCAAGAAGAAAGTGATGGTGGTGTCGGCCGACGTCTACCGTCCGGCCGCGATCGAGCAGCTGAAGACCCTGGCCGAGCAGGTGGGCGTGCTGTTCTTCCCGTCCAGCGCCGACCAGAAGCCGGAAGCCATCGTGCGTGCGGCCATCGACGATGCGCGCAAGTCGTTCGTGGACGTGCTGCTGGTCGATACCGCCGGCCGCCTGGCCATCGACGAAGCGATGATGGCCGAGATCAAGGCCCTGCACGCGGCGGTGAACCCGGCAGAAACCCTGTTCGTGGTCGATGCCATGACCGGCCAGGACGCGGCCAACACCGCCAAGGCCTTCGGCGATGCGCTGCCGCTGACCGGCGTGGTGCTGACCAAGACCGACGGTGACGCCCGCGGCGGTGCCGCGCTGAGCGTGCGCTACATCACCGGCAAGCCGATCAAGTTCGTCGGTGTCAGCGAAAAGCCCGAAGGTCTGGATGTGTTCCATCCCGACCGTATCGCCAGCCGCATCCTGGACATGGGCGACGTGCTGTCGCTGGTGGAGCAGGTCGAGCAGCAGGTGGACAAGGACAAGGCCGCCAAGCTGGCCGAGAAGGTCGCCAAGGGCAAGAAGTTCGAC
The DNA here is from genome assembly GCF_003086875.1 of Stenotrophomonas sp. ZAC14D2_NAIMI4_6. Classification (NCBI taxonomy): domain Bacteria; kingdom Pseudomonadati; phylum Pseudomonadota; class Gammaproteobacteria; order Lysobacterales; family Lysobacteraceae; genus Stenotrophomonas; species Stenotrophomonas sp. ZAC14D2_NAIMI4_6. The sequence continues at coordinate 1,293,294 of NZ_CP025996.1, forward strand.
CTGAACGACATGCGCGACCAGCTGGAGCAGATGCAGAACATGGGCGGCATTGGCGGCCTGATGGACAAGCTGCCGGGCCTGGGCAACATTCCCGACCACCTGAAGCAGCAGGTCAGCCAGGGCAAGGAAGTGCCGCGCATGATCGCCATCATCAATTCGATGACCAAGAAGGAACGGCGCAACCCGAACCTGCTGAACGGCTCGCGCCGCGCGCGCATCGCCAAGGGTTCGGGTGTGACCCCGGCCGACGTCAACAAGCTCATGAAGCAGTACATGCAGATGGAAAAGATGATGAGCAAGATGGCCGGCGGCGGCATGAAGGGCATGATGCGCAGCATGAAGGGCATGATGGGCGCCATGGGCGGCCGCGGCATGCCGTTCCGTTGATGCGTTGCTGAGGCCACGCATCGGCGGCCGCGGCATGCCGTTTCGTTGATGCGCTGCTGAGACCACGCATTGGTAGAGTCGAGCTTGCTCGACTGCTGTTGGTGGTTCAGTCGAGCAAGCTCGACTCTACGTGGCGCGCGGTTCAGTCGAGCAAGCTCGACTCTACCCCCTTGCTGCGCGCACCATGGGGGCCTGTCTGCAACGATGGGCCGCCCTGCTGATGTCTGCTGTCACTTCCCGCGTCGAGGCGTTCTGCCGGCGCTTCCAGGTTTCCCTTCCGATCCTGCTGGCGCCGATGGCCGGGGCCTGCCCGGTGTCGCTGTCGGCTGCGCTGGCCAACGCCGGCAGCATGGGCGCGATGGGGGCGGTGCTGTCGTCCGCAGCCGATATCGGTGTGTGGATGGACGCGTTCCGCGCTGCTTCGGGCGGCCCCGCGCAGGTGAATCTGTGGCTGCCGGACCCGGCGCCGGCCCGCGACGTGGCCGCCGAAGCCGCCAGCCGCGCCTTCCTGGCCCAATGGGGCCCCGAGGTGCCGGCCAGCGCCGCCGATGCCACCCCGGCCGATTTCGATGAACAGTTCGCCGCGCTGCTGGCCGCGCGCCCTGCGGTGGCCTCGACCATCATGGGCGTGCTGTCGCCGCGCCATGTGCAGCAACTGAAGGATGCTGGCATTGCCTGGATCGCCTGCGCGACCACGCTGGCCGAAGCGCGCGCTGCGCAGGACGCCGGCGCCGACGCGGTGGTGGCGCAGGGCGCCGAAGCCGGTGGCCATCGCGGCGCCTTCGATCCGGCACTGGCCGAACGGCAACTGGTGGGGCTGTTCGCCCTGCTGCCGCGCCTGGTCGACCATCTGCAGATTCCGGTGATCGCCGCTGGCGGCATCGCCGATGGGCGTGGCATCGCCGCGGCGCTCACGCTGGGCGCCAGCGCGGTGCAGATCGGTACCGCGTTCCTGCGCACGCCCGAAGCGGCGATCGCCCCGGCCTGGGCCGACGCACTGGCGGTGACCGAACCCGAAGACACCTGGCCGACCCGCGCCTTCAGTGGGCGCCTGGGCCGCGGCCTGGCCACCCCGTATGTGCGCGCGGCGGCGGCCGATGCTGCGCCACCACCGCGCCCGTACCCGGTGCAGCGCGGGCTGACCGCGCCGATGCGCAAGCAGGCGGCGCAGCGCAATGATCTGGCGGCCATGCAGGCCTGGGCCGGGCAGTCGGCGTGGATGGCGCCGGCGCGGCAGGCCGCCGAGGTGCTGGCTGACATGTGGCGCGACGCGCAGGCCCTGCTGCGGTGACCGTGACCTGCAATGGCCAGCCCGCGCAGGCCGACGATCTGCTGCCGGCGCTGGTGAACTACGGCCACTTTACCTCGCTGCAGGTGCGTGGCCATGCCGTGCAGGGGCTGGAGCTGCACCTGGCGCGGCTGTCGCAGGCCACGCGCGAGTTGTTCGGCAGCGAACTGGACGTGCGCCAGGTGCAGGCCTGGATGGCGCAGGCGCTGCAGCAGGCGGGGCAGGGCGATGCCTCCATGCGGGTGACGGTGTTTTCGCGCCGCTTCGATTTCCGCAACCCGCTGGCCGCCGTGCCGGTGGACGTGCTGGTGGCGGTGTCGGCGCCGGTGGCCCTGGTGGCGCCGAAGCGCGTGCGCAGCGTGGTCTGGCAGCGCGACTGGCCGCAGATCAAGCACGTGGGAACGTTTGGTCTGTTTGCCCAGCGCCGTGCGGCGCTGGCGGCGGGGTTTGACGATGCGCTGTTGGTGACGGCCGATGGGCAGATCAGCGAGGGCAGTACCTGGAACCTGGCCGTGCACGATGGTCAACGCCTGCTCTGGCCGCAGGCGCCGGCACTGCGCGGGACCGCCGAGGCGCTGCTGCAGCGGTACTGGCCCGGGGCGCAGGCCATCCAGCCCTTGCGGCTGGCCGATCTGGCCGGTGTGAAGGCGGCCTTTGCCTGTAATGCCAGTGGGGTATGGGCACTGGAGGCCATCGATGGGCAGGAGCTGCCGGGGTCGCAGGCGCTGGCTGAACAGGGCAGGGCGGTGCTGGCGGGCGTGCCGTGGGACGTGCTGGGGTCAGAGCCCTGTTGCGCGGCAAAAGGGATCTGACCCGATGGCTGGCCCAGGGGTTGGCCCGGCCGCCATCTGCCGCTATAATCGCCCGCTTACCTCGCCATTCCGGCGACTGGGCAATAGGAAAAACACCATGGTCAAGATTCGACTGACCCGCGGCGGCGCCAAGAAGCGTCCGTTCTACCACATCATCGTGACCGACGTGCGCAGCGCGCGCGACGGCCGCAACATCGAGCGCGTTGGTTTCTACAACCCGGTCGCCCAGGGCGGCGAGAAGCGCATCGAGCTGGACCTGGCCCGCGTTGACCATTGGGTCAAGAACGGCGCCCAGCCGACCGAAAAGGTCCGCAACCTGATCAAGGAAGCGGCCAAGACCCAGGCCGCTGCGGCCTGATCCTGACGGGCCGCGCTCTGGCGCGGCCCATCTGATTGAACGCAGATGAAAGATAACGAGCGCCGCATCCTGCTGGGCAGGATTGTCGGCGCTTTTGGTGTGCGCGGCGAAATAAAGCTCGAGTCCTGGACCGAGCCGCGTTCCGCTATTTTCCGTTACCAGCCGTGGATCCTGCGCAGCCCAAACGGGCAGGAATCGACGCTTGAAGGCGCCCGTGGCCGCGACAGCGGCAAGCATCTGGTGGCCCGATTCCCCGGCATCGAAGATCGCGACACGGTCGAGGCCATGCACGGCACCGAGATCTACGTGGCCCGCAGCGCGCTGCCGCCGCCGAAACCCGATGAGTATTACTGGGTGGATCTGGAAGGCCTGGATGTGAAGACCGTCGAGGGCGTTGCCCTGGGCCAGGTCTCGCACCTGTTCAGCACCGGCGCCAACGATGTGGTCGTGGTCCGTGGCGACCGCGAGCGGATGATCCCGTTCGTGCTGCCGGACTTCGTCAAATCGGTCGACTTCGAGGCCAACCTGGTCGTGGTCGATTGGGACCCCGAGTTCTGAGTGTGAGCATGCGCTTCGACGTCATCACCCTGTTCCCCGATTTCCTGGCCCAGTCCGCTGGGCTGGGCGTGGTCGGCCGGGCACAGGAGAAGGGCCTGTTCAGCCTGCACGGCTGGAACCCCCGTGATTACGCCGAAGGCAACTACCGCCGGGTGGACGACCGTCCGTTCGGTGGTGGCCCGGGCATGGTGATGCTGATCGAGCCGCTGCAGGCCTGCCTGCAGGCGATCCGCGACGCCGACCCGACCCCGGCGCGGGTGATCTACCTCAGCCCGCAGGGCGCACCGCTCACCCAGGCCAAGGTGCGGGAACTGGCGGCGCTGCCGCGCGTGGTCCTGCTCTGTGGCCGCTATGAAGGCATCGACGAACGCTTCCTGGAAGCCAACGTCGATGAAGAGATTTCCCTGGGCGACTACGTGCTGTCCGGCGGCGAACTGGGTGCGGCAGTCATCATCGATGCCGTGGCCCGCCTGCAGGACGGCGCCCTGAACGACGCCGAATCGGCCGCCCAGGACAGCTTCGAAGGCGACCTGGGGCTGCTCGACTGCCCGCATTACAGCCAGCCGGCCCAGCACCCGCTGGGCGACGTGCCGGACGTGCTGCGTTCGGGCAACCACGCGGCCATCGCTGCCTGGCGCCGCCAGCAGTCGCTGGTCCGTACCGCCGAACGGCGCCCGGACCTGCTGGATGAACAGGCGCTGGGCAAGGCCGACCGCAAACTGCTGGAACAGGGCCGGCAGGCCCAGAAACACAAGGCCAGCCCCTAGCGCAGGGCTGGCTTTATCGGCTATCATGGCCAATTCCCGCCAGCCCCGGCCGGCGCGCGCAGTACCCACAACAAACGTGCAGCACAGTTCCGTGACTGCATGAGCCTACGTTGTCAGAACGACACGCCCACCCGAACAAGAATCGGTGTAACCCATGAGCAAGCTGAACAAGTCCATCGTCGCGGAATTCGAATCCGCCCAGATCACCCGCGAACTGCCGAAGTTCAGCCAGGGCGACACCGTTGTCGTCAACGTGAAGGTGAAGGAAGGCAGCCGCGAGCGCGTGCAGGCCTATGAAGGCGTTGTGATCGCCACCAAGAACGCCGGCCTGAACTCCTCGTTCACCGTGCGCAAGATCTCGCACGGCTACGGCGTCGAGCGCGTCTTCCAGACCCACAGCGCCATCATCGACTCGGTCGAAGTGAAGCGTCGTGGTAAGGTCCGCGCCGGCAAGCTGTACTACCTGCGTGGCCTGGAAGGCAAGGCTGCCCGCATCAAGGAAGACCTGGCTGCCGCTGCTGCCGCCAAGGCTGCCCGTCTGGCCGAAAAGGCCTGATAAACAACTTCGGTTGTTGCCGCGACGGCCACCTTCGGGTGGCCGTTTGCGTTTGTGCGCCGGCCGGCGCTATGTTCGCGGCATGACGACCGTTGAACAGCGTTACCCGCCCAAGGTGCAGGCCGCCCTGCGCCATCTTGACGCCGCGGGCGTGCAGCGCCGGCACTCGGCGCCGCCACTGCATCGCCTGCTGTGGCGCATGGGCGTCAACGCGCCCCCGCCGATCATCGCCAGCGTGGCGTCCAATGCACTGCTGATGGGTATCTGGTTCGCACTGGGCTGGGGCGTGCTGATGTGGCTGCTGGTCTGGCGCAACACCAGCCTGCCGTTGGCAGTGGCGGTGTTCAGCGCGCTCCTCGCCGGCGTATTGTTCGGTCTGCTGATGGCGGTCGTGATGCGCGTCATGCGCCTGCGCCGTGGTCTGCCGTTGTGGCGTGACCTGCCGGCTGCACCCAGCCGCTGACCTGCGACCACGGAGCGCTGCGCAATGCCTTCCAAGCCATCCGCCCCCGCTGCGCCGAAGCTGTTGTCCGGCGGTAATCCGCAGATCGCCAAGGGCGATGGTGATGCACCGGTGCAGGCCTATATCGCCGCCATGCCCGGCTGGAAGCGTGCATTTGGCGAGCAGCTCGATGCCCTCATCACCCAGGCCGTGCCCGGCGTGCACAAGGCAGTGCGCTGGAATTCACCGATGTATGGCGTGGCCGAAGGGCAGGGCTGGTTCCTCAGCTTCCACTGCTGCACGCGTTACATCAAGGTGGCGTTTTTCCACGGCGCGCTGCTGCAGCCGCAGCCGCCCGAGCCTTCGAAGCAGGCCACCACGCGCTATCTGCACCTGTACGAAGACACCGTGCTGGACCGCGCACAACTGCTGGACTGGCTGCAGCAGGCACGTGCGCTGCCCGGCGCGCGCATGTAGTTTCCCTTTCCCACCGTACCGTGCGAGTGCAGACATGCCCAGGAAAGCTGCGGAAGCCACCGAAGCAACACGCCCTGCCTCTGAACTGATCGATGCGCGCATTGCCGAACTGGGCGACTGGCGCGGCAAGACGCTGGCCCGCGTGCGCGCGCTGATCCACCAGGCGCTGCCCGACGTGGAAGAAACCTGGAAATGGCGCGGCACGCCGGTGTGGGAACACAACGGCATCCTGTGCACGGGCGAAACCTACAAGCAGGCAGTGAAACTGACCTTCGCCCACGGCGCCGCGCTGCCCGACCCGAAGGGCCTGTTCAACGCCAGCCTGGAAGGCAATACGCGGCGCGCGATCGACATCCACGAAGGAGAGATGCCCAACGCGACCGCGCTGAAGGCTTTGATCCGCGCTGCGGCCAAGCACAACGCGGCGAAGTAGAACGGTAGCGCCGGCGCTACCGGGTCACGGCATCCGGGTCGGCTACCGGCGAGGGTGGGCAGGCCGGTACTTCCGACGGCGTGGCCAGCACTTCGGCCGGCGCCGGCGGGGTGATCATCCGCGCCTTGCGCCAGCCACCCCAGCGGTAATACGCCAGCGACAGCAGCATGGACACAAGCGAACCGGCCGGGAAACTCCACCAGATCGCATCGGCCCCCCAATACGGCTGCAGGAATTCGGCGAACGGCACGCGCACGCCCCACAGCGAGGCGGCCAGGATCAGCAGCGGCGGAATGACCGCGCCGGTGGAGCGCACCACGCCGGAGATCACGAAGCTGACACCGAAGAACAGGAACGAGCCGATCACCACGTGGTTCAAATGGCGGGCGATCTGCAGCGATTCGCTGCCCTGCGGCAGGAACAGCGCCAGCGAATACTGGTCCAGCGCCACCAGCGGCAGGATCAGCGCCCCGGTCAGCAGGAAGTTGAACAGCACGCCCTGCCGCGCGGTGCCGCGCACGCGGTCCCAGCGCTGCGCGCCCACGTTCTGCGCGGCCATCGACGAACACGCCGCGCCGATGGCCATGGCCGGCATCTGCACGTAGTTCCACAACTGCAGCGATGCGCCGTAGGCGGCCGCGGTGTCGGTGCCGTACTGGTTCACCATGGTCATCAGCATGATGACCGACAGCGAGATCAGCACCATCTGCAGGCCCATCGGCACGCCCTTGACCACCAGCGCGCGCAGGATGGTGAAATCGAGCTTGAACAGGTGCATGTCGGCGCGCCCCAGCCACAGCGTGTGCCGCTTGTGCCGCATGTACAGCAGCAGGCCGGCCAGCGACAGCGTCTGTGATACCAGCGTGGCCCAGGCCGAGCCGGCAATGCCCAGCTCCGGGAACGGGCCCAGGCCGAAGATCAGCACCGGGTTCAGCGCGATATCCAGCACCACCGATACCAGCAGGAAGCGGAACGGCGTGCGCGAATCGCCGGCACCCCGCAGCGCGGCGCTGAGGAAGGCGAACGCGTACAGCGTGGGCATGGCCAGGAAGATGACGCGCAGGTAGGCCTCGGCCAGCGGCAGCGACGCTGCCGGCGTGCCCATCGCTTCCAGCAGCGGGTGGGCCAGGAACCAGCCGGCGATGGCAATGACCACCGACAGGCCGATGAAGAACGTGGCACTGGTGCCGACCACGCGCCGCGCCTGGCCGATGTCGCGCGCGCCGATGGCCTGGCCGATCAGGATGGTGGCGGCCATGCCGAAGCCGAACACCGAACCGATCAGGAAGAACATGATGTTGTTGGCGTTGGCGGTGGCCGTCAGCGCGGCCTCGCCCAGGAAGCGCCCGACCCACACCGCGTTCACCGAACCATTCAGTGACTGGGCGATGTTGCCGGCCAGGATGGGCAGCGCGAACAGCAGCAGGTTGCGCCCGATCGGGCCGGAAGTCAGGTCAAGCGGCGCTTTGGCCATGGGCTGGAGATCGAATGCCGGGAGGCGCACACTAGCACCAAGCCGGTTTGCGGGGTGTGGCAATGCATCAGCAACAGCAGGAGGTGTGCGGGATCGCGCTGGCCTTGATCGTGGCCGTGCTGCCCGCATGTTCCATGGACGACCGCCTGGGCGATACCCAGATACGGCCGACCGACCGCCCCGAATGCCTGGTGGGCAGCCAACGCCAGGACCTGGCCTCCGGTGTAAAGCCGTTGATCGGCGGCACCGGGTGCCGGGTCGACCCGGACAACCCGCGTCCCTTGAATCGACCCCCGGAGTAGTTTCCGCCGATGCATGCGCTTTCCCCGCTGCCGCCCAGTGTCCGCCTGGATATCTGGCTGTGGGCGGCCCGTTTCTTCAAGACCCGCAGCCTGGCCAAGCAGGCCATTGAGACCGGCAAGGTAAGCGTGGCCGGCCAGCGCCCGAAATCCTCACGCGCGGTGCGCGTGGGCGAGCAGGTGCAGGTGGACCGTGGCGAGGAACATTTCGAGATCCAGGTGCTGGGCATCAGCGACCAGCGTGGCCCGGCGCCGGTGGCGCAGCAGCTGTACGTGGAAAGCGAAGCGTCGAAGGCGCGGCGGGCCGAGCAGCGTGCGTTGCGCATCGCCGCCCGTGATGGATTCCAGCCGCCGGAGCACAAGCCGGACAAGCGCGCGCGGCGGTTGATCCGCGCGCTGGGTGATCTGGACGCCCTTTGACGGTAGTCGCCCACCTTGGTGGGCGTCGTGTGGCGCATGCCAACCAAGGTTGGCATCTACCGGTTCATGGCCGCTGCGCGCACTCAGCCGGCATTCGGTTTTCACCCCGCACGTTGGATCTTCCTCTTCATGGAAGACCCGCATGTTCCTCCGCCGCACCCTGCTGTGCCTGGCCCTGGCCACCGCCGCTCCGGCGTTCGCCGCTGACATCACCTTCTGGGATACGCCGCAGCGCGGTGGCAACAGCTTCAACGAAAACCCGCCCGACCGTGCCTATTTCCAGGCGCTGCGGGACACCGGCGCGACTTGGGTGCGGTTGAGCCCGGACAAATGGAAAAGTGCCAGCGGCCGCGACTTCCTGATGGGCGATGCCGACCACTACCAAGGGCTGGTGCAGGCCGACGTGGCCACCCTGCGCCGCGCGCTGGATGACGCCAATGCCTCGGGCCTGAAGGTGGTGCTGGTGCCGCTGTCGCTGCCCCTGCTGCGCTGGAGGCAGAAGAACAATGACGTGGTCGACCAGCGGTTGTGGCAGTCGATGGACAACCACCTGCCTGCGCAGCGCTTCTGGCGCGACCTGGCCACCGCGTTGAAGGGCCACCCCGCGCTGGCCGCCTACAACCTCATCAACGAGCCGGCGCCGGAATACGGCACCGCGCTGGCCGAGCACGCCCCGCGCGAGGCGATGAAGCAGTGGTATGCCGATGTGGAGGACGGCCCGCGCGATCTGCGCGTGCTGTACCGCGGGCTGATCGCCAGCGTGCGTGCGGTGGATGCGGACATGCCGTTGATGCTCGATGCCGGCTGGTACGCGGCGGCCGATGCCTTCGATTACTGGCCGGGGCCGCTGGACGATTCGAAGCTGCTGTACAGCGTGCACATGTATGAGCCCTATGCGGCCACCAGTGCGCCCAACCAGAAGCGCGCCACGCCGTACCGCTACCCGGCCGTGGTGCGGTTCGGCGCGGGAAAGCAGCGCTGGGATGCGGAGCGCGTGCGCAGTTACCTGCAGCAGCCGATGGACTGGGCGAAGACCCATGGCATCGGTGCCAACCGGATGGTGATCGGTGAGTTCGGCTGCATGCGCCGCTGGCCGGATTGTGGCGCCTACCTGCGTGACGTGCTGGCCGTAGCCGAGCAGCAGCAGGTGCACTGGGCGTTCTATGCCTTCCGCGAGGATGGCTGGGACGGCATGGATTACGAGCTGGGTGACAAGGCGCTGCCCTGGTCGTACTGGCAGGCGGTGGAGAAGGGTGGGGTGGCGCAGCCACCGCGATCGATGCAGGCGGCGGTGTTCGCGCCGATTCTGGAGCGGTTGAAGGCCGGGGCGCGTTGAGAGCGCCCCGGCTGCTGAGACCGTGCGAACCAACGGTTCGCACCGGAGAGCGTGCCAACCAAGGTTGGCACCTACCAAACGTGCCAACCAAGGTTGGCACCTACCAGACGTGTCAGCCGTGCAGGTCGTAGCGGTCCAGTTCCATCACCCGCGTCCAGGCGGCAATGAAATCCTGCACGAACTTCTTCTCGCCATCGGCACTGGCATACACCTCGGCCAGGGCGCGCAGCACGGCATTGGAACCGAACACCAGGTCGGCGCGGGTGCCGGTCCAGCGGGCGGCGCCGTCGTTGCGGCCACTGCCTTCGTAGCTTTCGCGACCAGTGGCCTTCCACTGCGTGCCCATGTCCAGCAGGTTCACGAAGAAGTCGTTGCTGAGCGTGCCCGGGCGCGCGGTGAACACGCCATGCTTGCCGCCATCGGCGTTGGCACCGAGCACGCGCAGGCCGCCGACCAGCGCGGTCATCTCCGGCGCGGTCAGGGTCAGCAGCTGTGCCTTGTCGATCAGCAGCGCTTCGCCCGGCACCGCGTAGGCGCCCTTCAGGTAATTGCGGAAGCCATCGGCGGCCGGTTCCAGCACCGCGAACGATTCCACATCGGTCTGTTCCTGGCTGGCATCGGTGCGGCCCGGGGTGAACGGCACGCTGACCTCATGGCCACCGGCCTTGGCCGCCTGTTCCACGCCCACGCCACCGGCCAGCACGATAAGGTCGGCCAGCGACACCTGCTTGCTGCTGCCGGCATTGAACGCGGCCTGCACCTTTTCCAGCGCGGCCAGCACCTTGGCCAGCTGCTGCGGCTGGTTCACCGCCCAGTCCTTCTGCGGGGCCAGGCGCACGCGTGCACCGTTGGCACCACCGCGCTTGTCCGAGCCGCGGAAGGTGGAGGCCGACGCCCAGGCGGTGGACACCAGCTCGGCCACGCTCAGGCCGCTGGCGGCGATCTGCTGCTTCAGCGCGGCGATGTCCTTGGCGTCGATCAGCGGGTGCTGCGCTTCCGGCAGCGGGTCCTGCCAGATGAACTGTTCGGCCGGAATTTCCGGGCCGAGGTAACGCGCGCGCGGGCCCATGTCACGGTGGGTCAGCTTGAACCAGGCGCGGGCGAAGGCATCGGCGAAGGCCTGCGGGTTTTCCAGGAAACGGCGCGACACCTTTTCGTAGGCAGGGTCCATGCGCAGCGCCAGATCGGTGGTGAGCATGGTGGGGCGGTGCTTCTTCGACGGATCGTGCGCGTCGGGAATTACCGCGTCGGCGTTCTTGGCCACCCATTGGTGGGCACCGGCCGGGCTCTTGGTCAGTTCCCATTCGTTGCCGAACAGGATTTCGAAGAAGTCGTGGCTCCACTGTGCCGGGGTGCGGGTCCAGGTGACTTCCAGGCCGCTCGTGATGGTGTCGCCACCCTTGCCACTGCGGAAGCTGTTGGCCCAGCCCAGGCCCTGGTTTTCCAGATCGGCCGCTTCCGGTTCCTTGCCCACGTTGTCGGCCGGGCCGGCGCCGTGGGTCTTGCCGAAGCTGTGGCCACCGGCGATCAGGGCGACGGTTTCTTCATCGTCCATGGCCATGCGACCGAAGGTATCGCGGATGTCATGCGCGGCCAGCACCGGGTCGGGGTTGCCGTCCGGGCCTTCCGGGTTCACGTAGATCAGGCCCATCTGCACTGCGGCCAGCGGGTTTTCCAGCTTGCGCGAATGCACATCGCCGTCGGCATCATCGTCGGACACCAGTACGCCGTGGTCTTCCTGCACACCTTCGGAGCCGTGCTTGTAGCGCACGTCGCCGCCCAGCCAGGTGGTCTCGCGGCCCCAGTACACGTCCTGATCCGGTTCCCAGGTATCGGGGCGGCCGCCGGCGAAGCCCAGCGTCTTGAAGCCCATCGATTCCAGTGCGACGTTGCCGGTAAGGATGAGCAGGTCGGCCCAGGAAATGGCCTGGCCGTACTTCTGCTTGATCGGCCATAGCAGGCGCCGTGCCTTGTCCAGGCTGACGTTGTCCGGCCAGCTGTTGAGCGGAGCGAAGCGCTGCTGGCCGCGACCGCCGCCACCGCGGCCATCGCCGATGCGGTAGGTGCCGGCGCTGTGCCAGGCCATGCGGATGAACAGGCCACCGTAGTGGCCGAAGTCGGCCGGCCACCAGTCCTGCGAATCGGTCATCAGTGCCTTCAGGTCGGCCTTCAGGGCGGCGTAGTCCAGGCCTTGGAACGCCTTGGCGTAATCGAAGCCGGCATCGAGCGGGTTGGAGCGCGCGGAGTGCTGGTTCAGCAGGTCCACGCGCAACTGGTTCGGCCACCAGTCGCGGTTGGTCGTGGCGTCACCGACCACGGCATGGTTGAAGGGGCACTTGGCTTCGCTTTTCATGGGTATCTACCTGTGGGCTGGCGAAATGGGAATCGGGTTCAAGCCCACGATAGGCAGGGCCTGGCGATCGGTAAATTCGATTGATTCAACCAATGCGATAGTGGTGATCTATGGTGCCGTCTGCATAGGACGGTCGTGGCTGATCAGCGCTTCAACAGGCCGGCGCCCAGTTTCATCAGGTCGCTGGCGCCGAACTGGCCATCGCCGTCCTGGTCCAGGGCGCCGCCCAGCAGGCTGCCCAGGCCGCCGCCGCTCTGCGTTTCCTGCCCCAGCGCGCTGCTGAGTTCGGTGGCATTGCCCTGCTGGGCAAACCGCTGGGCCAAAAACGACATGACGATGGGGGCGAGGATCGCCAGCAGCTTGCCGGAGGTGCCGCTGTCCAGCCCGGTCTTCTGGCCCAGGGCCGCGGCCGCCTGCGGCTGCTGGCCGCCGAACACATGGCCGAGGATGCCGGCGCCGTCGGTGGCACCGCTGCCGCCGCCGCCCATCACCGCGCCGAGGATGCCGCCCAGGTCGAAGCCGCCGCCGCCGCCGCTGTGGTCGCGCTGCAGGGCATTGAGCAGGGACTGCGCGCCCTGCGGTTCACTGGCGTTCTGGCCCATTGCGCCCAGCAGCAGGGGCAGGGCGCTGCCCACGGCCTGGCTGGTCTGCGCGCTGTCCAGTCCAAGCTGCTGCGATACCTGCAGCAGGCCCTGGCCCTGCTGCAGTTGCTGGAACAGGGATGCGGCGAGGGATTGGGTATTCATGGCGGTCTCCGTTCAGTGAAGGAAGGACCGCCTGAGCATAACGCCGGGTACACGACGGAAATGCGAAGGGTTCATGGCGCCGGGGCGGGCGCCATGCCGACAGGTAGCGCCGGGCCATGCCCGGCGGGTGCCGTTACAACAACGCCTTCAACCGGTACAGCGCTTCCAGCGCCTGCTTCGGGGTCAGCTCGTCAGGATCGATCGCCGCCAGCGCTTCCTGCGCCTTGCTCGATGGCGCGGCGAACAGGCCGAACTGCTGCGGTGCATCCAGCGCCTGCGGGGCCACGGCGGCCGCATGGCTTTCGCCACCGCGCTGTTCCAGCTCGGCCAGGCGGCGCCGTGCCTGCGCCACGGTGGCGCGCGGCAGGCCGGCCAGCGCGGCTACCTGCAGGCCGAAGCTGCGGTTGGCCGGGCCGTCCTTCACTGCATGCATGAACACCAGTGCCTCGCCATGCTCGACCGCATCCAGGTGCACGTTGGCAATGCCACTGGCACCGCCTTCGTGCTGCTCGTCGGCCAGCGCGGTCAGTTCGAAGTAGTGGGTGGCAAACAGCGTGTAGCAGCGGTTCTGGTAGGCCAGGTGGCGCGCGACCGCATCGGCCAGGGCCAGGCCGTCGTAGGTGGACGTGCCACGGCCGATCTCGTCCATCAGCACCAGCGAATGCGCGGTGGCGTGGTGCAGGATGTAGCTGGTTTCGGCCATTTCCACCATGAAGGTGGACTGCCCGCGGGCCAGGTCGTCGCCGGCGCCGATGCGGGTGAGGATGCGGTCGATCGGGCCGATCAGGGCGCGGCTGGCCGGCACGAAGCTGCCGATGTGGGCCAGCAGCACGATCAGCGCGTTCTGCCGCATGTAGGTCGACTTACCGCCCATGTTCGGGCCGGTGATGACCAGCATGCGACGGTCCGGGTGCAGGTCCAGATCGTTGGGTTCGAAGGGCTGTTCGCGCACCGCTTCCACCACCGGGTGGCGGCCGCGTTCGATCTTCAGGCAGGGCTCGGCCTGCAGTTCCGGGCGCGCCCAGTCCAGCGCCTGTGCGCGTTCGGCGAAGGCGGCCAGTACGTCCAGTTCGCTCAGCGCGGCGGCGCACTGCTTCAGCGGTTCCAGCTGGCCGCCCAGGGTGTCCAGCAGTTGTTCGTAGAGGTACTTTTCGCGCGACAGCGAACGATCGCGCGCGGACAGTACTTTGTCTTCGAACGCCTTCAGTTCTTCGGTGATGTAACGCTCGGCATTGGTGAGCGTCTGCCGGCGGGTGTAGTGCACCGGCGCGCGGTCGGACTGGCCCTTGCTGATTTCGATGTAGTAGCCGTGCACGCGGTTGTAGCCCACCTTCAGGGTGGGAATGCCGCTGCTCTCGCGCTCGCGCAGTTCCAGGTCAACCAGGAACTGGTCGGCGTGGGTGGACAGGCGGCGCAGCTCGTCCAGTTCGGCATCGAAGCCATCGGCCAGCACGCCGCCATCGCTCAGCTTCAGCGGCGGCATTTCGGCAATGGCGCTGGCCAGCAGGTGCGCGCATTCGTCGTGCTCGCCCAGCGCGGCGTGCAGGGTCTGCAGGCGCGGCGAATCCAGCGGTGCCAGCACCTCGCGCACGGCCGGCAGCAGGCCCAGGCCATCGCGCAGGGTGGAAAAATCACGCGGGCGCGCCGAACGCAGCGCCACGCGGGTAAGAATGCGTTCCAGATCGCCCAGGCGGCGGAACTGTTCGCGGATGTCTGCATCGCTGCCGCGGTCGATCAGCGTTTCCACCGCATGGTGGCGCTGTACCAGCACCTCACGCAGGCGCAGCGGGCGGTGCAGCCAGCGCCGCAGCAGGCGGCCGCCCATCGGCGTGACCGTGCTGTCGAGCACGCCCAGCAGGGTGTTGCGGGTATCGCCGTCCACCCGCGTGTCCAGTTCCAGGTGGCGGCGGGTGGCGGCGTTCATCGCGATCGCCTCACCGGCGGTTTCCATCGCAATGGAGGTCAGGTGCGGCAGGCGCTGCTTCTGGGTTTCTTCCACGTAGCCCAGCAGTGCACCGGCGGCAGCGGTGGCACGCGGCTTGTCGTCGATGCCGAAGCCGCTGAGGTCGTGCAGCTTGAAGAAGGCCAGCAGCTGGCGGCGGCCACTGTCGGCATCGAACAGCCACGGCGCGCGGCGGCGCACACCGGTGCGCTGGCGCAGGAACTCGGGCCAGTTCTCTTCGTCGGGCACCAGCAGTTCGGCCGGTTCCAGGCGGGCCAGTTCGGCTTCCAGCGCGTCGTCGGTTTCCACTTCGTTGACCAGGAAGCGGCCACCGGCCAGATCGGCCCAGGCCAGGCCATAGCCCTGCTTGCTGCGCGACAGCGCCATCAGCAGGGTGTCGCGGCGCTCGTCCAGCAGGGCCTCGTCGGTAACGGTGCCGGGGGTGACGATGCGCACCACCTTGCGTTCCACCAGGCCCTTGGCCAGCGCCGGGTCGCCGATCTGTTCGCAGATGGCCACCGATTCGCCCAGCGCCACCAGCCGCGCCAGGTAGCCTTCGTAGGCGTGCACCGGCACACCGGCCATGGGAATGGGCGCGCCGCCGGAGCTGCCGCGCTGGGTCAGGGTGATGTCCAGCAGCCGCGCCGCCTTGCGGGCGTCGTCGTAGAACAGTTCGTAGAAGTCGCCCATGCGGAAGAACAGCAGCAGGTCCGGGTAGTCGGACTTGGCTGCGAAGAACTGCTTCATCAGCGGGGTGTGTTCGGCGGACTTGTCTTTGGACATGGGGCTCGTGGATCTGGGGTGTCCGCCGCGGGCAGGCCGCAGGGCGGAGACGGGTACAGGGCTGCCCATGGTAACGGCTAGGGGTGGCTCGGCGCGCCCCCGCCAAGCGCCCTCACTGCATCTGCAGGCTGATGTTCGGATGCCCGGCGAAGATCTCCATCACGATCTCGAAGTAGGTTTCGCCTTCGCCGCGCTGCAGCGCCCGAAGTTGTCGCGTGATGGCTGCGGTGTTGAACGTGGCCGTGTTGTCGAGCTTGTCCTTCAGCCATGCCCGGGTGGTGGCTTCACCCAGCGCGTGGCGCGTCTGGGCGATGTCCTTCCAGACCAGCGTTGCCGTGGCGTGCCCGGCCAGCACCCCGTATCCGCCATACAGCAGGTCGTCCAAGGCATCCAGGCTTGGGCCCAGCTGCCAGTCTTCGCCCGCCATGAAGACGCGGTTGATTTCGGCATAGAAGCTGGCGATGTCATGCACGGCGCTGCCTTCCAGCACCAGTTCCAGCGGCGCATCGTTGTGCATGCAGGAGCCTCAATCGACGGTTTCATCACTGTAGCAATGCGGCACGGCGTAGATGAACCGCACATGGCCGTTCAGCGCGCAGTGATCTGGATTTCACCTGTGGTTGCCACCGCCCACGAGACACTTGCGCCATACCGCAACACAGGAGACCGCCATGAATACTTCTATCCGCGTACTGCTGCTGGGCAGCCTTCTGGCAGCGTCGTCGGTTGCCGGTGCACAGACTTATGGCCCGCGCGATGAAGGCCGCAAGTTCAACGACGGCAGCCGCGTGGTGTGCAAGAACGTGGAAGTGCAGCGCAATTCGCGTGACCCGAACCGCATTACCGGTACCGCGACCGGTGCGGTGGTGGGTGGCCTGCTGGGTAACCAGGTGGGCGGTGGCAACGGTAAGAAGCTGGCCACCGTGGCTGGTGCCGTGGCCGGCGGTGCTGCCGGTCGCCAGATCCAGGGCAACCACCAGAGCAAGACTGGCGACCGCGTGGTCGAGCGCCGCTGCGAACGCGTGTACCGATAAACCCTTTGTAGTCCCTTCCACCTGCAGTACCCGAACGCCGGCTTCGTGCCGGCGTTCTTCGTTTGCGCGGGCGTACCACGGGGCCGGGCGGCGGCCTATACTGCGCCAACTTCCAAGGATGAACGCGCTGTGAACGAATCACCCGTTGCTGCGCCGCAAGCCGTGCCCACACCGACCCACGCCGAGCCGGAAGCGAACACCCGCTTCAGCCGGCTGCGCGAGCGTGCGGACGAGCTGGAGCTGTTCATTTCCGGCCTGCTGGCGTTTGCCCTGCTGGCCGTGCCCGGTTATCTGTTCGATGCCTGGGCGCGCAGCAGCCTGCATACCGAAGGCATGTACTTCCAGCTGCTGTGGTTTGCCTTCAGCACGGTGGTGGGCATGTGCTACGTGCTGGCGGTGGCGCTGATCGCGCACCTGACCGTGCGTGGTTACTGGATCGGCCTGGTCGGGCTGAAATCGCATTTCCCCGAGGGCATCGACTGGGCCGCGCTGCAGAAGATGGGACCGGTGTCGCGTGCCTTCCTGCGCGCGCGCGATGGCGGCCTGGACAGCAGCATCCAGCGCGCGGACCGCCTGGCCACGCTGCTGTTCTCCACCACGCTGATCTGCGTGCAGACCCTGGCCGGCACCCTGGTGCTGGCAATGGTGACCTTGGCCATTGCGATTCTGATCGCCTTCCTGGCCGGTGGTTCGGACCAGGTGGCGATGGCGGTGGTGGGCGCGTGCCTGGTGAGCCTGCTGGCGCTGGCCTTCGTGCCCTTCATGCTGGAAAAGGCCATCGCCCGCCGCCACGCACGTGGCCGCGCCAGCGAGGGGCTGGAACGCGCGCTGCAGTGCTTCCTGGCCGGCATGCAGCGGGTGCCGTTGCTGCGCTTGATGCAGACCATGCAGCTGACCATCCAGAGCAACCTGCGCTCGCGCTCGTTCATGGTGGGCTACCTGCTGGCCATTGGCGTGGCGATGGTGCTGGCGGCGGTGCAGGTGGCCGGTTCGGTGAAGTTCTCGCTGTTCAACCGCTACCAGGTGCTGACCGAGGAAGCCGTGGACAACGGCATGCTGAGCGCGCACTACGAATCACTACGTTCGACGCACGACCAGCTGCTGGCCTACCCGATGATTCCGGCCGATACGATCAGCAGTTCGCGCCTGCGGCTGTTCATTCCGCATCGCCCGCAGCGCGACAATCCGCTGGCTCGGCGCTACTGCACTGCCTTGCCCGGGGGCGAGAACAGCGCCGAAGGTGCGCCGGCGGCACGTGCGGCAGTGGACTGCCTGGCCTTGATCTGGACCGTCACCCTGGATGGCAAGCCGGTAAACCTGGCCGACTTCGTGCCGTTCGAGCGCCGCGATCTGGAAATGCGCGGGCTGGTGGGCTACCTGCCGTTGCAGGGCCTGGCGCCGGGCCGGCACGACCTGCACCTGGTCTGGCACGCGCAGGGCGAACGCACGGGGCCCGACCGTCGCCGTGAGTACCGCATTCCGTTCTGGTACACGCCCGACGACAGCAAGAATTAGTCGGAACTGCGTGGCGCGCCGCCGTGCAGGCGCCGGTAGGCCAGCGTGCCGTACAGCAGCAGCAAGCCGCCGAGGGTGATCAGTTCGTGGCGGACATCGGCCAGGCGGGCGTCCATCTGGGTCAGGCGCACCATCAGGTTGATGCCGGCGGTGGTGGGCAGCAGCTGCGACAGCCAGACCAGCGGCGTTGGGGTCATCACCGCCGGCCAGGACAGGTTGGCCAGGAAGAACAGCGGGATGGACGTGGCGATGACGTACTGGAACGCACGTTCGCGCGTGCGGAAGAAGCTGCCGACGAACAGGCCGAAGGCCACGGTGGCGGCGATGAACAACGTGCCGCCCAGCACTTGCCCCAACGGGTTGCCACCGCGCGGGTAGTCCTGCACCCAGGCAGTGAAACCGACGTAGTAGAACAACCCGAACAGGCCGATGAGGCCAAAGCCCAGCGCCATGCCCAGCAGGGTGGGCCGGTCGAAGCGCAGGCGCCGGCCCAGCGCCAGGCGGCGGCCGCCCAGCAGCACGCCGATGCCCATCAGCAGGGTCTGGTGCACGATCAGTTCGGCCACGCCCGGCACGATGGCGCTGCCGTAGCCTTCCTGGGTGTTGTACAGAGGTCGCTGCACCAGAGTGACCGGCGGTGCCTGCGGCGCGCCCATGAAGGCGGCCTGGGTGACGGCCGCATCGCGACCGAACGCGCCCAGCGCATCGGCCACGCTGCCCAGCACCCAGCTGGCGCGGCCCAGATAGGCGCCATTGCCGAGCAGTACCAGCTTGGCGGGGTGGCCGCGCAGGATGTCGCGCTCCAGGTTCGCCGGTATCAGCACGATGCCCTCGGCGTGGCCGGCTTCCAGTTGCTGGCGTGCGCTTTCGATATCTGCCGGTTGCCCGACCACGCGCGCCACGCGCAGCGCATCCAGCGTGCGCAGCAGTTCGCGGCTGGTGGCGCTGTGGTCTTCGTCCACCACCAGCACGGGCAGATCGCCGGCCACCTGGTGGCGATACGCGGCCGGGTAGAAGAACGAGTACAGGATGACCGCGCCGACCATCACCACGATGGCGTAGCGGTCCAGCAGCACGGCCATCAGGGTCTGCCGCAGGCTGCGCCACACCTCGTTCATGCGCTGCCCCTGGCCGCTTGCGTGGCCGGCGTGCTGCGGGCGAAGGCGATCAGCCGTGCGCCGCCGGTGCCGCCGGCCACCACGATCATCAGCAGCAGGGTGGCCAGTGGCCACAGCGATACCGCCAGCGGCGCGCCGACGAACTGCTGCTGGGTCTGTAGCTTGATGTAGGCGCTCAGCGGCAGCAGCAGGTGCCAGATGCGGGTGAACAGCGGCGCATCGATGACCGGGAACGTGGCGCTGGAAAACGCCAGTGCGGTGCCGATGCTCAGGCCCACCGCCGACAATGCGGTGCCCATGTCACGGGTAACGCCGACGAAGAACAGCGCGTAGCTGGCGGTGGCCAGGTAGAACAGCGGCTGTGCCAGCAGCAGCAACAGCACGCTGCCGGCAATGCCATCGCCGCGCAGCCACGCCAGGTAGGCGACACCTGCGGCGCCGTACATGGAAAACAGCAGCACGTAGGGTGCGATCTTGCCCAGCAGCGCCGACCATGGCGTGCGCCCCAGCCAAGCGCGCAGCGTGCCATCGCGGATCTCGCGGCCCAGGCTGCCGGCCACGGCCAAGGCCAGCACCAGCGACAACACCGCCGGGAAGATCAGCGGCAGCAGGAACAGTTCGTAGCTGCGCGCCGGGTTGTAGAGGATGTCCGACTGCACGGCGATGGGCGCGGCGCGCAGCTTGCCGGGGCCGACCTGCAGGCCGATGCGCTCGCGCAGCAGGCGCGCGCCCCAGGCCGATACCGCATCGCCGATATCGCGCGCGGCCGACTGCCCGGTGGTCATGTAGGTGGCGTTGTAATAGGCGAACACCGTGCCCTGGCGCCCGCGCAGGGCCTGGCGGGTGACATCGCGCGGCACCAGCACCACCGCGAACACCTGCAGGCTGCGCAGCTGCGCCTGTGCTTCGTCCAGGCTGGCCGGCTGCGTGGCCACGCGCACGCCGGGGCTGGCATCGAGCATGCGCAGCAGCAGGCGGCTGTCGCTGCTGTGGTCCAGATCGACCACGGCAATGGGCACATCGCGCATGACCGATGCGGAAAACATCCAGACCATCACCGCCAGCATCAGCAGTGGCAGCAGGGTGACCAGGGCCAGGTCGGCACGGTTGCTGCGCAGCGCACGCAGTTCGCGCCGCCATGCAGCGCCGATGCCGGTGCTGTCCGGGTTCAGTCCTGCGGCCATGCGAACAGCACGCTCATGCCGGGCCGGAAGCCTTCGACACGCTGCACCGGGCGTACCCGCACCTCGAAGCTGCGCACGTCGTAGCCCGACGATTGGCGCGTGCTGCGCCAGGTGGCGTAGTCGCCGGCCGGATTGATGAAGTACACCTCGAACGTCGCATCCTTTTCCAGCGCGGGAATCCGGCCCTGCAGGCGGCTGCCGACCTTCAGACCCTGCATCTGCGATTCACGCAGGTTCATCGACACCCACATGCGATCGATGTCGACCAGGGTGAACACCGGGAAGCCGGCCGGCACCAGTTCGCCCGGGTCGGCCATGCGTTTGTTGATCTCGCCGGCCACGGGGGCGCGGCCTTCCACTTCGGCGCGGGCGGCGTTGACTTCGGCCACCGCGCCCTGCGCCTGTTGCACCTGGCCCTGTGCGGCACGCTTGTCCTGTTCGCGTGCGCCGGCCAGGGCCATGTCGTACTGCGCGCGCGCGGCGCGGGCCAGTTCGCGCGAGCTGGTGGCCTGGGCGTGGGCTTCGTCGCGCTTCTGCCGGGTCATCACGCCTTCGTTGAACAGGTTCTGCACGCGGCCGGCGGTGGCCTCGGCCAGGGTGGCACCGGCCTCGGCGCGCTTCCAGTTGGCTTCGGCGGCACGGATGTCTTCGCGGCGCGCGCCTTCGTCGGCCTTGTCGGCCACCGCCTGGGCGGCGGCCAGCGCACCGTGGGCCTGCTGTTCCTTGGCCGCCACTTCCGGGCTGTCCAGCAGGAACACGATCTGCCCGGCCTGCACGCGGTCGCCTTCGCGCACCTTCAGTTCGGCCACGCGGGCGGTGATCTTGGCGGCCACGTTCAGCGTGTCCGCGTCGGCCATGCCCTGGATCTGGTCGGCCGGGCTGCGCCAGGCCAGCCACAGGCCCAGCACCACCACCAGCAGCAACACCACCACCAGGATCAGGCCGGTACGGCGCTTGCCCGGCGGCGTTGCTGCGTCATCGTGCAATACATCACTCATGGTCGATCACCTCGTCCGCGCGCCGCCGGTAGTCTTCGAAACGGTCCATCTGGCCACTGATCTCCAGCAACTGCGCCAGGGCTACGTCGTACTGGTAGGCCGCCTGCGAGCGCTCCACGCGGGCGCCGCCCAGGCCCAGCCGTGCATCGATCACGTCCAGCGATGTGGCCTGGCCCTCGCGGAACGCCAGTTCCTGCAGGCGCAGGTTTTCCTGTGCCTGGGCAATGCTGCTGTCCAGCAGCACGAACTGCTGGCGGGCGGTTTCCAGTTCGTTCCAGGCCTTGCGCACGCCTAGGGCGACCTGGTTCTCGGCTTCGCGCAGGCCGGCCTCGGCCTGCTCCTGCTGCGCACGTGCCGCACCGATCTGCGCCGGCCGCGAGTTGGGCGACAGGAAGGTGTACTTCAGCCCGATGCCGAACGCCCAGTCCGGGTCGGTCAGCATTTCATCGCGGCGGCGGAAGTCGTACTGGCCGAAGGCAAAGATCTGCGGTTTCAGCTTGGCCTGCTGCACGCGCACGCCCTGTTCGGCCTGCGCCACCAGCGCACGCAGGCGCGCAATCTGCGGTTGCCGCGCCTGCGCGGTGCGTTCGAAGCTGGCCACCGGTTCCAGCGGCGCGCGCTGCACGAACAGCGGCGAGGTGGGGCGGACCTGGCCGCCACTGCGCAGCAGGGTGGCCAGTGCGGCCTGCAGCGTGGCCAGATCGTTCACGCTCTTCTGGTACTCGCGCTCGGCCTTGTCGCGGGCCACGGTGGCCTGCAGGCGCTGGGCCCGCGTGGCGAAGCCTTCGCGTTCCAGTTTCTGCGCATCGGACAGATGGCGTTCCAGGCCGTCGCGCACATCGCGGCGCACGTCCACCGCCTGTTCGGCCAGGCGCTGGCCGAAGTAGGCCTGCGCCAGTTGCACGGTGATTGATTGGCGCTGCGCTTCGCGCTCGGCACTGGCCTGTTCGCTGGCGGCGCTGGCTGCGCGCTGCGCCGCGGGAATCACCCCGCCGGTGTACAGCGGCAGTACCGCGGTCACCACCGGGCGGGTGCGCCAGTCGCGTTCGGTGAAGGTCAACGGCGAGTCGATGCCGTAGGCCTCGGCCACCGGTGCCAGCGAGCCCAGCGGCAGGGTAAGGGTCTTCTGGAACTGCAGGCGGCGTACTTCGCCGGTGATCTCGGGCAGGCGCAGCAGGCGGGTGGCTTCCTGCAGTTCCTGCTTGTTGCGCACGCCGGCATCGGCGGCGGCCAGCGCGTCGGACACCTGTTCCAGCCGTTGCCGCGCCTGTTCCCAGTCCAGTGCCGGTGGTGCCGCGCTGTCAGGAAGGGACTGCGCGCCGCCGGCTGTGGGCAGCCACAGCGCACAGATCAGCAGGGGCGCGCCTGCGCGTTGCAGCCACGGGGTGGGGCGATGCCGATGCACGTGGGTCCGTCATCCGTAAAGTGTCCGGCAAAAATTAGTCGGTATGCCGTGAAGCCGTTGTAGGTACCGCGGGTGCGTGCGGCGGAAACTGCAGTACAGTCGCCGCCATGGAACAACGGCTCCGCCATCGTCGACGTGTCTGCCTGATTGCCGCGGCCCTGCTGCTGGTGGTGCAGCCTGTTGCGTTGGCCCAGGCCGAGTCCTCCGACGAAGACGATCAGCCGGCCATCGTGGGCGTGCAGGTGCAGGGCCTGGGCCGGTTCGCGCACGGCGAACAGGTGCCGCTGCCGCGCGTGCTGCAGGCGCTGGGTGCGCCGCTGCAACGCGAGGCGTCGCCATACGAATGCGGCAGTGCATACGATCACGGCGATATCCAGCTGCTGAGCTGGGCCGGGCAGGCTTGGGAAAGCGATGGCCTGACCGCGGTGCTGCGCCGCTTCGAACCGGGGCGCGCGGGCGCGCTGCTGCTGTCCAACGGGCAGCGGATCGATCTGCGCAGTACCGGGGCAAGTGTCATGCAGCAGTTGCCGCGCGCGCACGCCAGCGATGGCACCGTGCATGTGACCGCCGATCCGCGCGGACGCTTCGAGGAGCGCTATGACCTGCGCTTCGATGCGCACGGGCGGTTGTTCCAGGTCGATTACTGGATTGCCTGCTGACATCGCGCGCTGCACGCGCAGGCGGACCTCTCCATTCCATTGGTGCGGTCGTCAGGCGCCGCCTTTAACGAGACAATAACGAACCGCCGCGACACGCCGCGCGGGCCCGTTCGTGGACCTGCCCCCTGTCGCCTTTGTTTTCCGCAGTTTCGCCGCTTCCGGCGCAGGTAGTACGTAATGAAGAATGATCTCCGCCTCCTGCTGTCCCATCTGGGACGCACCTTCCTTTTCGGCTTCATGGTGACCCTGCCGCCCTTGCTGGCCTGGCTGGACATTCATTGGTTGGGCGACGCAGTGGGCGAGTGGTCACTGGTGGAATTGACCCAGGAAGGCTTCCTGGCGGCCAGCGTGCTGGCGTTCGCGCGGTTGGCGTGGCGCCGCGCCGAGGACCGGGGTTTCGCGGTGCTGGCTGCGGCCCTGTTCGCCTGCATGTTCCTGCGCGAGATGGACGAGGCGCTGGACCTGATCGCGCACGGGTTCTGGAAGTATCCGGTGACGTTGCTGATCGTCGGTTCGCTGGCCTGGGCCAGCCGTGACTGGCGCGGTGCCGTGGCCGGTCTGGTGCGCTTTCTCACCTCGCGCGCCGGCACGGTGATGACCATCGGCCTGGTGCTGCTGCTGTTCTACTCGCGCCTGATCGGCATGACCTCGTTGTGGACGGGCTTGCTGGGTGACCAGTACATCCGCGTGTTCAAGAACACCATCGAAGAAACCACCGAGTTGCTGGGCTACACCTTCATCCTGGCCGCCAGCCTGGGCTACCTGGCGCAGCGCGTGCGTGAGCCGCTGGCTGCCCGCGCGCGCAGTGAAGGCAGCGCTGTGCCGATGCAGCAGCGCCCGCTCTAAGGCGCGCGATTCGGTAGAGTCGAGCTTGCTCGACTGCTTTGGCTCTGGCGTTTCGCGCGGCTGTGCAGTCGAGCAAGCTCGACTCTACCAATGGCCAACGGCAGTCGAGCAAGCTCGACTCTACCAACGGTCAGCCATCCGCGCCGGGAACGCCTTCGGCCAGCGGCACGCGACTTCCATCCAGCAGGCCACGGCTCAGCGTTCCGTTTTCAATGAACAGCAGTTCGCCGTTCTCGCCGTTCTTGATGCTGCTGTCGATGGCGATCACCCGGCCGCCGTGGAAAGTGCTCACGTGCGGCATGGAGGTGTGGCCGACCACGATGCGCTTCAGCTGCAGGCGGTCCAGCACGGCCTGCACGCCCTGCGCATCCAGGCGCCCGTCGAAATAGCCGCGGTACCAGATCGGGCTGGTCTTGCCGTCGTACAGCGGGGCGGTGGCCGGGTTGGCCTTTACCTCTGCCTTCGGCGTGCCCAGCGAAGCCTGGTAGGCGTGGTTGGTGGCGGCCGGGTCCAGCGCCAGTTCCACCGCGTCGGGCGAAATGCCGCCGTGCAGGAACAGGGTGTCGCCGATCTTCAGCAGTACCGGCCGCGTGCGCAGCCACTGCCCGATCACCGAATCGGCGCCGTACAGCTGCGGGTAGCTGCGGCCGAGCAGTTGTGCGCTGCGCAGGTACTTGGCGTTGACGTAGCGCAGGTCGTCGTACAGCACCATGGTTTCATGGTTGCCCAGCACGAAGTGCACCGCGCCACCGGCGGCGGCAGCCTGTTGCTGCAGGCCGTACAGCAGCCAGAACGCCTCGGTTACCTGCGGGCCGCGGTCGAACACATCGCCGGCAATGACCAGGGTGTCGGTGCCCAGCGCCCAGCGGTCCTGCGCATCGATCACCTTGTTGGCGCGCAGCAGGCGCACCAGCAGGCCGTACTGGCCATGGATATCGGACAGGGCGACGATGCGCGGTGCGGCCGGCAGCACCGAAACCGAGGGTGCCGCCGGCGGCGCCACGTGCACGCTGTGGGTGTAGCCGCACTGCGGGCTGAAATCGGTGCCGCTGGCAGTGGCGGGCAGGGTGCGCATCTGCACCTGGTCACCACAGATCCACTGCGCGCGCAGCTGCTCGCCCACGCGGAACACATAGGGGCCATCGGCATCCACGTGCTCGGCCGGTGTGGCCACCTCGCGGGCCTGCAGCAGCGGCGTGCCCAGCAGCAGGGCCAGTGGCAGCAGCAGGCGGGCAGGGCGGGACAGGGCACGGTGCAGCATGGGGTGTTTCCTTGGCGGGCAAAAAAAAGGCGGACCCGAAGGCCCGCCCCTGATGCTACGCCGTTGCTCAGAACTTCGCGCGCAGGTTGAACAGCACGCGGCGCGGCTCACCCCAGTAGCCGGAGTTGAAGAAGCCGACGTTGCGGTAGTAGACCTTGTCGAACAGGTTGGTGACGGTCACGCCCACGCTCAGGTTGTCGTTGATGCGGTAGCGGCCCATCAGGTCGAACAGCACGTAGCCGCCCTGGCTCATCTTGCCGGTGGCGGTAACCGGGGTGCCGTTGGCATTGAAGCGCCCGGTGGGGATGGGCTGCATCTGGTAGATCTCGCTCTGCACGCTGACACCGCCGCCCAGCGTCCACTGGCCATGGGTCCAGGTGGTGTTGAAGCGGGCCAGGTGCATCGGGCTGGTGCTGGCGAAGCGGCTGCCATCGGGGTTGCTGCTGTAGCTGTAGGTGTAGCCGCCGGTCATGCTCCAGTGGTCGTTGATCGAACCGGAGACTTCGAACTCACCGCCCTGGGTGGTGATGCCGCGGCTGGCGATGTACGGCGAACTGCCATCGGGCAGCTTGATCTCGCCGCCGTTCGGGTCCAGCTCGGCCACGTTGTCCTGCTTCATGTAGAAGCCGTTCAACGCCGCGTACAGGCGGCCGCCGAAGAAGTCGGCCTTCAGGCCGTACTCGTAGTTGCCACCGGTGGTGGGGTCCAGCAGCTGGTTGTTGATGTCGCGCCGGGCGGTGGCCTGGAACACGTCCGAATAGCTGGCAAAGGCGGTGATGTTGCTACCCAGGTCGTACAGCACGCCCACGTACGGGGTCAGCTCATGGGCGGTGGTGCGCGCGCTGCGGCTGGTGAACACACCGTCGGTGTTGTAGTTGTCGGTGGTGGTGCGGTAATCGGAATAGCGCGCGCCGGCGATGATCTTCAGCGGGTCGATCGGGTTCAGGCGCACGGCGGCGTAGTAGCCGGTCTCGGTGGTGTTCACCGTGCTGGACGGAATGCCGTAGTTGTAGGTGGTCGGCTTGCCGATGTTGCCATCCCAGCTGAAGATGCTGGGGAAGGCGGCCACGTTGTACGGGCGCGAGGTGATGCCGGCGCGGATGGTGTCCAGGTCACGGTCGTAGTGGTTGATGCCCACCACCAGTTCGTGCGAACGGCCGAACAGCTGGAACGGGCCGGAGGCGTAGAGGTCGAAGGCATCTTCGCGGGTTTCCGACACCGAATAGGTATCGGCAATGCGCAGGCCCAGACCGGTGACCGGGTCGGCCCAGTTGCCGGTGTTGGAACCGGCCAGCAGCAGCGAATCGGTATCGGTGGCGCGGTGGTTGTAGGCCAGGCGGCCACTCCAGCCGGCGCCGAACTGCTGTTCCAGGGTGGCGAAGTAGTTGGTGCTTTCGCGGTTCCATTCGTTCCAGCGCGCGGCGGCGCTGTAGGAACGCGGCATGTTCGCGCGGCTGCCATCGCGGAAGTACAGCGGCGAGGCGCTCCAGGCGCCGCCGTCGGAACCGGTCTTCAGGTAATCGATGCCCGCGCGCAGGCGGGTGCTGTCGGTCAGGTCCGCTTCGATCACCCCGTACAGGCTGGGCGACTTGTCATGCTGGAAGCGCACCCAGCTTTCCTTGTCGGTGTAGGCGCCGACGAAGCGCCCGCGCACGCGGCCACTCTTGCTTAGAGGACCGGACACATCCACCTCGGCGCGCTTGTAATCCCACGAACCGGCGCTGAGGCTGGTGCTGGCCTGGAAGGTTTCGGTCGGGCGCTTGCGCACCATGTTCACCGTGGCCGACGGGTTGCCCGAGCCGGTGACCAGGCCGCTGGCGCCGCGCACCACTTCAATGCGTTCGTAGATGGAGGTGTCGCTGAGGATCGAGTTGCCGCCGGCGCCGGTGGTGTAGTTGGTGGGAATGCCATCGAACATGAAGTTGTTGATGGCAAAGCCACGCGCGTTGAACAGCGTGCGGTTGCTGTCATACGACTGGATGGTGACGCCCGGCGTCTGCTGCAGCACTTCGGAAATCGTGATGAGGTTGAAATCCTCGATGCGCTGGCGGGTGAACACGGTCAGCGACTGCGGTGTTTCGCGCAGGGTCAGCGGCAGCTTGGTGGCGGTGTTGGTGCCATAGACCTGGTAGCCCTCGGTGCGCTGGGTCACCATCACCCGGTCCAACTCGGTGGTGGTCGGCGCGGCGTCCTGGGCGAACGCCGGCGCGGCGGCGCAGGCGAGCGACAAGGCGAGGGCGTTCCGGCGCAGGGCGCCAGAGTGGGTGTGCTTCATGCAATGACCTTTCTAGTTCAGGAACGGGAAGACGGGCGTGGCGCCGGCTTGGCCGGGCTGCGGAAACTGAGCCAGAGCACCATGGCGCCGGCGCCGGCGGCGAGCACGCCACACCAGCCCACGAACCCTTGGGTAACGCCCCAGGCGGCGATGCTGGGTGCCAGGCTGGCCGCCAGCGCGGCCGCGCCCAGCAGGCGCAGCACGCGGCGGCGCGGCGCGGCCGGTGCATGACCGGTGACGTCGCGATGGTGGCGTTCCATTGCCAGCGCCAGGCAGACGAAGCCGAAGGCCGCCAGCAGCAGGGCGAGCGCGCTCATGCGCTGGCCTCGGCCGCCGGGGCGGCGCGTGCGGCACGCGGCTTGCGTTGTGCCGGCACGAAACGATGCACCTTGCGCGCGGCCCACAACAGGCTGGCACCGATCAGCAGCAGGCCGATGTCGATGCCGGCCCGGGCGCCATCACCGTTGGCCAGCGCACTGACCGCGCCACCGTGCCAGACCACCAGGTTGTACAGCGGCAGGGCCAGCGCCAATACGCCGGCCACTGCCAGTTGTTCCACCCAGCCGCGACGGGCCGGGCGCAGCAGCGCGTGCAGCAGGCAGGCCGCCCATGCGTAGAAGAACACTTTCACTTCGGCATCGCTGCGGTTGGCCAGTTCCACCGGCAGCAGGCGGTTGCCCCACAGGAAGGCCAGCATGGCCACCGGCAGGCCACTGACGAAGCCGATGTTCAGGCGTTCCACAATGCGGAAACCCAGGTGCGGACGCGCAGGATCGGGCAGCTGGGTGCGCCGCTTCACCGTCCACAGCACCAGCCCGGTGGCGACCATCAGTGTGCCGGCCACGCCGGACAGGAAGAACAGCCAGCGCATCGTGGTGGGCGCGAAACGTGCCGCGTGCAGCCCGATCATGCCGTCGCGGGTGACCACGGCGGCCGAGCGCGGTGGGGCAGCATCCAGCAGTTCGCCGCGCGCGTCGAAGGTGAGCGTGTCGTTGGCCCCGGCAATCTGGTCGGCCTGCTGGCGGCGCACGGCAATGCGCATGGATGCATCACCTGGCTGGTCGATCTGCAGCGACGCCGCATGGCCACCTCCCCACTGCAGTTCCGCACGGCGCAGCACCTGGGCCAGCGCGGGCGGCACAGCGGCCACGCCACTGGGCTCGACCTTTTCCGCACGCGGGAACAGCTCGGCGAAGAACGCATCGCGGCCACCGGGGTAGTTCGCATCCACCGCCCACGGCATGTACAGGGTCATCAGGGTGATCAGACCGGTGTAGGTGATCATCAGATGGAACGGCAGCGACAGCACCGCCAGCGCGTTGTGGCCATCCAGCCAGCTGCGTTGGCCCTTGCCACGGCGGAAGGTGAAGAAGTCGGTGAAGATCTTCTTGTGGGTGATGACCCCACTGATGATCGCCACCAGCATCAGCATGGAACAGGCACTGATGAACCACCGCGCCCACAGCACCGGCACGTAGTGCAGATCGAAATGCAGGCGGTAGAAGAAGTTGCCGCCGCGTGTCTCGCGCACCTGCACCGGCGTGCCGTTGGCATCCAGGGTGGCCTGGTTGGGATTGCGCTGGCCGCGCCGGCGTTCCTTCTCGCCCTTGGGTTGCCAACTGACCGCGGTGGCGCTGCTGCGTGAATCGGGCAGTTCGATGCTCCAGCGCTGCGCGTCCGGTGCGGTGCGTGCCAGGAACTGCTGGGCCTGGTTCACGGCGGTGCTGGCATCGGCGGGCAGGCCGATTTCCGGCTGCATCCAGCGGGTCAGTTCTTCCTTCCAGTACGACGCGGTGCCGGCAATGAAGATCAGGAACAGCACCCAGCCGACCACCAGGCCCGACCAGGTGTGCAGCACCGATTGCGATTGGCGGATGCCGCCCAGATTGTCGGCGCTGCTCATGCGATGTTCCCGCGCAACAGCCAGGCGATCAGCGCGCCCAGAGCGCCCGCGCCCAGCAGACCCATGGCGGCACGCAGGGTGCTGCGCGCGGCGTAGGCCCAGATGGCGGCCAGTGCGTAGACCACGAACGCGGCCATGGTGGCCACCAGGGTGGCATCGGCCTTCGCGCCGGGCAGCAGGCGTGCCAGCGCGGCGGCCCAGCAGGCGGCCACGGCGTAACCGCCCAGCAGCGCCAGCAGCCCACGTGCCCACAGCAGGGCATGACCGTTACCGCGCGCCACACGCTTGGCCGGCGCAGTGCCGGCAACAGAAGGAGAGGTAGGAGCGGCCATCGCCGATGTCAATGAGAACCGTGTGCAATTGCAATTGAATGCTATTTGACACCGGTGACCCTGTCGAGTCCCCCATTCGGGGGATGCCACCGCCTACAGCTTGCGCACCACGGTGGCGTGCGCGGGCAACGGCTGGCCGTTGTGATCCCGCGGCTGCATGTAGGGCAGGGCGTGGCCGCTGCTGCGCTCGGTCAGCAGCGAATGGGCTTCGCCGGCCGCGAAGCAGTGGCGTTCGCCCCACTGGCGCAGGGCCACCAGCACCGGGAACAGGTCCTGGCCCGCGGCGGTCAGCACGTACTCGTGATAGGCGCTGCCATCGGCGGCGGGCTGCTGCTGCAGCAGGCCGGCGTCGAGCAGGCGCCGCAGGCGGTCGCTGAGGATGTTGCGGGCCGCGCCCAGGCTGCGCTGGAAATCGCTGAAGCGGGCCACGCCGTCGAAGGCATCGCGCAGGATCAGCAGGGCCCAGCGGTCGCCGAGCAGATCGACGGTGCGGGCAACGGGGCAGGGGCTGTCAGCGTGCATGGGCGACTCCGGATTCTGGTTGCAGTTTAAAACCGGAATCGCTATCGTGCATCTGGTTGCAAAATGAAACCACAATCATGCCTTCGTCTCTTTCTTCTTCGCTGCGGGGTCTGTTGGCCATCGCCGCGGGCGCCAGCGTGGCCAATGTCTATTACGCGCAGCCCTTGCTGGCCGAGCTGGCCCACGCGTTCGCGCTGGCGCCTGCGCTGGCCGGGTGGGTGGTGGCGGCCACCCAGGCCGGCAGCGTGCTGGCCTTGCTGGTGCTGCTGCCGCTGGCCGATCGGCTGGATCGCCGGCGATTGCTGCGACTGCAGATGGGCGCGCTGGTGCTGGCCCTGCTGGGTCTGGCAGCGGCGAACAGCTCCATAGGGCTGCTGCTGGGCATGGTGCTGGTGGGGCTGCTGGGTACGGCGCTGACCCAGGGCCTGATTGCCTGCACGGCCGGTCTGGCCGCCGAGCACGAACGGGGGCGTGCGGTGGGCACGGTACAGGGCGGGGTGTTCATCGGCCTGTTGCTGGCGCGCGTGGTGTCGGGTGCCGTGGCCACGGTGGCTGGCTGGCGCGCGGTCTATCTGCTGTCGGCGGTGTTGGTGGCGACGGTGGGGCTGCTGCTGTGGCGACGGCTGCCGGCCATGCCAGCACCGACGGTGCTGCCGTCTGTACGTGCGTTGTATGCCGGCATGCTGGCCATGCTGCGCGACAACCCGGCGCTGCGCGAACGCGGTCCGTTGGCACTGATGCTGTTTGCTGGGCTGAACGTGTTCTGGGCCGCGGTGCCGCTGCCGTTGTCGGCCCCGGCGCTGGGTTGGTCCACCGCCGCCATCGGTGCGCTGGGTCTGGCCGGCGCGTTCGGTGCCGTGCTGGCCGCGCGCGTGGGGCAGTGGATGGACCGCGGGTTCGCCCATCGCGTGAGCCTGGCGGCGTTGCTGCTGATGCTGCTGTCATGGTGGCCGCTGCTGGGCCTGCCGCAGTCGGTGGCAGTGCTGCTGCTGGGCGTGGTGGTGCTGGATCTGGGCGGCCAGGCCCTGCACGTGTCCAACCAGGCGCTGCTGCTGCGCGCGCCGCCACAGCAGCATGGGCGCCTGGTGGCGCTGTACATGCTGTTCTATGCGCTGGGCAGCGGCGTGGGCGGGGCGCTGGGTCCCTGGCTGCAGATGCGCTGGGGCTGGGCCGCCGTGTGTGCGGCGGGCGCGGCCATTGCCCTGCTTGCATTGGGCTGGTGGGCGTTCTGGCGGCGCGCCGAAGGTCGAAGCATCGCGCAGTGACGCGCGTTCGCCGCCGCGCCTGATTCAGCGCGGTTGTGCGCGCCGTCCCGGTGGTTCGGGCAGCGCGGCATCGGCCACCACCACGCGGTTGCGGCCGCCCCGTTTGGCCGCATACATCGCCGCGTCCGCACGTGCCATCAGGCGCTCGTAATCGGGGTGTCCATCGTGGCCGGCCACGCCGATGCTGGCGCTCAACGACAGCACCGTGCCATCGGCCAGCGCGACCGGCGATTGCGCAATCTGCCGGCGCAGGCCCTCGGCAATGACCGCCGCCTGCGACTGGCTGGCGGCCACCAGCACCACCACGAACTCTTCGCCGCCGTAGCGGAACAGGTAGTCGCTGCCCCGGGTGGATTGGCTGAGCAGCGTGGCCACGTGCTGCAGGGCGCGGTCACCGGCATCGTGGCCGTGGCCATCGTTGATGGCCTTGAAATGGTCCAGGTCCAGCAGCAGCAGCGAGAACGGGGTCTGGTGGCGGGTGGCCAGTTCGATCTCGCGGCGCAGCACGGTGGGCAGGAAGCGGCGGTTGAGCAGATTGGTCAGGGTGTCACTGCCGGCGTCCAGTTCACCGATGCGCTCGAACAGCAGGGTCATCAGGGTGCGGATGCTGGCCAGGTCCTCGCGGATGGCCGGCAGCTGCGCCAGGCGCTGTGCAGGGTTGTCTGCGATGGCATGCTGCAGCCCGCTGTCGATGCGGGCGATCAGCTGCCCCACCTGCTGGGTTTCGCTGCTTTCACCAAAGCTGGGAATGCCCTTGTGGGTGAACCACAGGCCGAATTCGGAGGTGGCCAGGCTGGCGCTGTCGCTGCTGCTGGCGTGGCCGGCAAGTGTGTACAGCAGAGCGTTTTCCCAATCCAGCAGCAGGGCGCGCTGGCGCTCGCGTTCGGTACTCACGTTCTGCACCAGCGAGAACAGGCGATAGGCCGCATCGGTACGTGATGAACGCTCGCGGGCATGGGTGTAGGCCAGGGTCATGCCTTCCATGGCAATGTCCATC
This sequence comes from Stenotrophomonas sp. ZAC14D2_NAIMI4_6, assembly GCF_003086875.1. Classification (NCBI taxonomy): domain Bacteria; kingdom Pseudomonadati; phylum Pseudomonadota; class Gammaproteobacteria; order Lysobacterales; family Lysobacteraceae; genus Stenotrophomonas; species Stenotrophomonas sp. ZAC14D2_NAIMI4_6. The sequence goes on from NZ_CP025996.1 coordinate 1,326,039, forward strand.
ACCGTGCTCAGGCAGGTGATGGCAGCAAATGCGGTGGCACTGTCGCTGGCCTGCGCCTGCAGTCGTGCGAAAAGATCGTGTTTCAGTACCCGTGCGCCGCGGGTGACCAGATCCACCGGAATACCCACGCGCGCGTGCACATCGCCGATCACCCGCTGCGCCGCAACGCCGCTGGCGACCGCGCCAGCGTCCGTGGTGAGCAGCTGCACCAGCCAGCGCTGCATGGCCGGCTGCAGGCGATGCTTCACCTGTTCGTGGGACAGGAAGCGACGGGCGCGCGCATCGTCCAGCAAGACTTCATAGAAGCGCTGCGCCAGCAGCGGCGGGGCGTCGCTGGCCACGCGATGCAGCAGTGCGGTGGCAGCCGGGCCGGCCTGCTGCAGGCTGTGCTGCCAGGCCTCGGCCAGCGGTTGGCTGGCATCGTCCAGATGGGGTGTGTCCACGGTGTTCTCGTGCGGTGTAAGGCGGCGTAGCGGTATCGGCTGCGGGCGTGCGCGGTTGAGCGCGGTTGCGCCGCCAGTTTACGTGCGGTGCAGCCTGCGCGGCGCGCGTGAGGGTTGGCCCGCACTGCAATGTTATAAACAGCGTAATAGTCTCCCGCGCCTGCGCGGCGTAGCCTGACCGCATTGCACAGGAACTTCGCCATGGGCCACGACCACGATCACCTGCCATCCGAAATCCGCCATGAAAAGCCGCTGTGGTGGGCGCTGGGGCTGACCACCACCTTCCTGCTGGTGGAAGTGGTGGGCGCGTTCTGGACCAACAGCCTGGCGCTGCTGTCCGACGCGGCGCACATGGCCACCGATACGCTGGCGCTGATGATCGCGCTGGTGGCGGTGCGGCTGAGCCGGCGGCCGCCCGATGCGCGGCGAACGTACGGCTATGCGCGGCTGGAAGCACTGGGCGCGATGATCAATGGCGCCATGCTGTTCGTGGTGGCCGCCTACATTCTGTGGGAAGCGATCGAGCGCTTCCGCCAGCCGCAGGAGATCGCCTCGACCGGCATGCTGGTGATCGCCGCGATCGGGTTGGTCATCAACCTGATTTCCATGCGCCTGCTGCAGGCCGGCAGCGGTGAAAGCCTGAACGTGAAGGGCGCCTACCTGGAAGTGTGGGCCGACATGCTCGGTTCGGTGGCGGTGATCGTGGGCGCGCTGCTGATCCGCTGGACCGGCTGGAAGCCGATCGACCCGATCCTGGCCGTGCTGATCGGCCTGTGGGTGCTGCCGCGCACCTGGGTGCTGATGCGCGAGGCGATCAACGTGCTGCTGGAAGGCGTGCCCAAGGGCACCGATGTGGCGCGGGTACGCGAACGGCTGGGCGACCACGAGGCGGTGCTGGATGTGCACGACCTGCACATCTGGGCGCTGGCCTCGAGCACGCCGGCGCTCACCGCGCATGTGGTGATGCGCGAAGGCAGCGATGCCGACGCCCTGCGCCGCACGCTGAGCGACCGCCTGCACGATGAATTCGGCATCGAGCATGTAACCCTGCAGGTGGAGGCCGATCATTGTGGCGAGGCCTGTGGCCAACCGCCGAAGCACCCGCACGACCATGATCATGACCACGACCATGATGCGCAGGGCCATCATGGCCACGTACACCGGTAGCGGCGGGCCCGGCCCGGCGGGGCTACAATGCCCGCCTGCCTTTCCTCGCGTTGGAGACCCTGCAGTGACCCGTAAACTCGTACTGTTGCGCCATGGCCAGAGCCAGTGGAACCTGGACAACCGCTTCACCGGCTGGGTCGATGTCGACCTGACCGACCAGGGCCGCAGCGAGGCCGCCAATGCGGGCCGCCTGATGCGCGAAGAGGGCCTGCAGTTCGACGTCGCCCACACGTCGGTGCTGAAGCGCGCCATCCACACCCTGCAGGGCGCACTGGCCGAACTGGGCCAGGACTGGTTGCCGGTTAACAAGTCCTGGCGCCTGAACGAGCGCCACTACGGCGGCCTGCAGGGCCTGGACAAGGCCGAGACCGCCGCCAAGCACGGCGAAGACCAGGTCAAGGTGTGGCGCCGTTCCTACGACATCCCGCCGCCGCCGATGGAGCTGGACGACCCGGGCCACCCGATCCACGACCGTCGCTACGCCGGCCTGGACCGCAACGCCCTGCCGGGCACCGAATCGCTGGCCACCACCCTGGACCGCGTGCTGCCATACTGGCACGACGCCATCGCGCCGCAGCTGAAGGACGGCAAGACCGTGCTGGTCACCGCCCACGGCAACTCGCTGCGTGCGCTGTACAAGTACCTCAACAACGTGTCGCGCGAGGAAATCCTCGAGCTGAACATCCCGACCGGCATTCCGCTGCTGTTCGAACTGAACGACGACCTGACCGTGAAGTCGTTCCGCTACCTGGGCGACCCGGAAGCGGCACGCAAGGCCGCCGAAGCCGTGGCCAACCAGGGCAAGGCGAAATAAGAAACAGAAGGCCGGCGCAAGCCGGCCTTTCCTTTTGTAGCGTCGAGCCATGCTCGACGGCTTGCCAACAGCAGTCGAGCATGGCTCGACTCTACAGAAGGTGCGAACGCGCAGTAGAGCCACCCCATGGGTGGCTGCGCCCTCAGCAGTCATACGCCCAGTCTTCCACATCCAGCGCACACCCCAGCAGCTCCCCCAACGGCGCGCGCTGCCCAAGCAGTCCATCCAGCGCCGCCTGATCAAACGTATCGCTACCCAGCACATCGAGCATCTGCGCGTGGTCGGTGCGCACGAACAGGGTGATGAAGCCACCCCCCTTGGCCGGCCGCATGCTGCCAATGCCGGCACCGAGTACCGGCAGCGGCAGCAGTAGATGGCGACCGTGCTGGCTGAACCCCGCGATCCCGACCTCCACCGCCGACCATGCCAGCAGGTGCGCGCGTGGCGCTTCGGCCATCTGCGCGGTAATGGCGCCTGGCAGCTGTTCAACGCCCACCAGATACGGGTTGCTGGCATGGAGTCGGAGCGGTGCGTCCGCGCCTGTGGCAAGCGTGAGGATCTTCATGGCCAACGATGGTAACGGTCTGGCATCGCCCTGTGACCTTTGGCCGGTCCCCCGCACCGCCATGCCCGCTAGGCTTGAGGATTCGCCGTCGGAGAGAGACTCCATGAACGTCCGCAACCTGGTCCCGCTGGGCCTGACCATCGCCATCGCTGCTTCGCTGGCCGCCTGTGGCAAGAATGAAACCGCGCCGGCGGCCACCGCCGATGCCAAGCCGGCCTTCGATCTGTCGCAGATCAAGACCCCGCTGATCTCGCTCAACAGCGCCGACCTGGACCCGTCCATCGCCGCCTGTACCGACCTCAACGGCTTCGTCAACAGCAAGTGGCTGACCGCAAACCCGGTGCCGGGCGACCAGACCACCTGGGGCAGCTTCGAGATCCTGCGCGAGCGTTCGCTGGAAGTGCAGCACGCGCTGGTGCAGCAGGCCGCCGCCAGCCAGGCCAAGGCCGGTTCGGTGGAAGCCAAGATCGGTGACATCTGGAAGACCGGCAACGATGAAGCCAAGATCGAAGCCGCCGGCCTGGCGCCGCTGCAGCCGCAGCTGGACAAGATCGCCGCGCTGAACGACACCACGGCCATCACCCAGTACCTGCGCGACAGCCAGGCCGAGGGCAAGGGCGTGCTGTTCTCGCTGTTTGCCAATGCCGATTACAAGGATTCGGCCAACGTGATCGCCTACGTCGGCCAGGGCGGTCTGGGCCTGCCGGAAAAGGGCTACTACTTCGACGAGGCGCAGGCCAAGATCCGCGATGCCTACGTGGCCTACATCGCCCAGGTGCTGACCCTGTCCGGCGTGGACGCTGCGCAGGCCGCCGAGCAGGCCAAGGCCGTGATGGCCTTCGAAACCCGCCTGGCCAAGGCGTCGATGTCGCGCATCGAAATGCGTGACCCGGCCAAGCGCTACAACCCGCTCAGCGCCGCCGACGCCGACAAGCTGACCGCGAACTTCAGCTGGACCGCGCTGTTTGACACCCTGAAGGTGCCGGCTGCGCAGAAGTTCTCGCTGGCCCAGCCGGGCTTCTTCGGTGAAATGGACAAGATGCTGGCCGATGTGCCGGCCAGCACCTGGCAGGCCTACCTGCGCTTCCACACCATCGACGATGCCTCGCCGTACCTGAGCAGCACCTTCGAAAAGGCCAACTTCGATTTCTACGGCACCACCCTGCGTGGCCAGAAGGAAATGCAGCCGCGCTGGAAGCGCGTGCTGGAATCGGTCAACGGTGGAATGGGTGAAGCCCTGGGCCAGCTGTATGTCGATGCGGTGTTCCCGGCCGAATCGAAGGTGGCCATGCAGCACCTGGTGGAAAACCTGTCGCAGGCGCTGAAGGCACGCCTGGAGCAGTTGCCGTGGATGGGCGAGGAAACCAAGAAGAAGGCGCTGGAAAAGTGGGCCAGCTTCACCCCGAAGATCGGTTACCCGGACAAGTGGCGTGACTGGGCGGGCCTGCAGACCAACGGCGACAGCTACCTGGGCAACATGCAGGCGGCGCGCGCGTTCAACTACCGCTACATGCTGGACAAGATCGGCAAGCCGGTGGACAAGACCGAGTGGGGCATGACCCCGCAGACGGTGAACGCCTACTACAACGCCACCAAGAACGAGATCGTGTTCCCGGCGGCGATCCTGCAGGCGCCGTTCTTCGACGCCAAGGCCGACCCGGCGCTGAACTACGGCGGCATCGGTGCGGTCATCGGCCACGAAATGATGCACGGCTACGACGACTCGGGCAGCCAGTTTGCCGCCAACGGCAACTTCGACAACTGGTGGACCGACGCTGACCGCAAGGCCTTCACCGAACGCACCGACCAGCTGGTGGCGCAGTTCGACGGCTACGAGTCGGTGCCGGGCGTGTTCGTGAAGGGCAAGCTGACCCTGGGCGAGAACATCGGCGACCTGGGCGGCCTGACCGTGGCCTACGACGCGCTGCAGATGGCGCTGAAGGAAGACCCGAAGGCGAATGTCGAAGTCGATGGCCACAGCCAGGACCAGCGCTTCTTCATGAACTGGGCCACCGTGTGGCGCCGCAACTTCACCGACGGCGAGCTGCGCGTGCGCCTGAACACCGATCCGCACGCACCGGCCAACTTCCGTGCCAACGGTGCACCGTCGAACATGCCTTCGTTCGCCGCGGCGTTCCAGTGCAAGGCCGGCGATGCGATGGTGCGCGCCGACGACAAGCGCGTGGTGATCTGGTAATCCCCGCCGCAGTAGCGTAGTTGCAGAAAGGCCCGGCGAACGCCGGGCCTTTTGTTTGGCAGGGCGCAGACCCGGTAGAGTCGACTGTCAGTCGACTATCGCGCGCAGCGCGGGTTTCTTAGCGGTCTGTGGGAAGAGCAGTCGACTGACAGTCGACTCTACCCAGTCGACTATCGCGCGCAGCGCGGGTTTTTTCGCGGCCTGTGGGAAGAGCAGTCGACTGACAGTCGACTCTACCCAGTCGACTCTACCCAGTCGACGCTACCGCGCATTGGCGGGCGATCAGGCCAGCGCCGGTTCGCGCTTCAGCATGCCGTGGAAGCGGGTGAGTACATACGGATCGATCAGTCCGCCGGACTGATCTTCCAGGATGCGCAGCACGGCGTCGTGTTCCATCGCGCCGCGGTAGGGGCGCGCGCTGGTCATCGCGTCGTAGGCATCGGCGATGGCCACGATGCGTGCGCCCAGCGGAATCGATTCGCCGTGCAGGCCATCGGGATAGCCGCTGCCATCGAAGGCTTCATGGTGGGCGCGGATCACCCGCGCCACGGCGGTGGCATCGCTGCGCCCGGTGGCCAGGAAGATGTGTTCGCCGCGCACCGGATGTTCGCGCATGATGTCGCGCTCTTCGAGAGTGTGCTGGCGTGGGCTGAGCAGCACGTCATCGGGAATGCCGATCTTGCCGATGTCGTGGAAACGCGCGGCCAGGCCGATCTGCGCGCAGGTTTCGTCCTGCTGGTCGCAGTGCGCGGCCAGGCGCTGGGCCAGTACGCCCACGCGGTCGCAGTGGTAGCGGGTGTAGGCATCGCGCATCTGCAGCGACATCGACAGTGCATCGATCAGGCAGGCGTGTTCGTGCAGCAGGTCTGGGGCTTGGGAGTGGGGCATCGGTGTGCAGGCGCAGGCAGTGCGCGAAAGCGACCGGCCCGCAGCAGCGGGCCGGTCTGGAAGAGTGGCACCTAGGGTAACGCGTGCGGCCTGTGCACCGTGTGGCGCGCTGGCCGCGCGGGCGATCAGCCGGTGGTCTGCAGCTGGATGCGGTTGGCCTTGGCGAAGGCGTCCTGCGCATCGCTCAGTGCCTGCATGTCGGTGTCCATCTTCGTGGTGGCTTCATCCAGTGCCTGCAGCAGCGGCGTCACCTGCTCCTCGCTGTAGCCATCGGGCAGGGCGGCGATCTTCTGCATCACCGCGAACATGTCGGCGGTGCTCTGCACCGAATCGCGCAGGTCCTGGTGCAGGGCGTCGGCATCCTTGCCGTGGGTCAGCAGCTCGATATGGGCCAGCCGGTCGGTGGCTTCCTTGTGGGCGTTGCCCAGGCCGAAGCGGAACTGTTCCAGGCTCTTGCCGTCCTGCAGCGCGGCATGGAAGGCTTCGCCACGCGCGCCTTCGGTCCACAGCTGGACCGTGTTCACCATGCTGTTCCAGCTGGCAACGTTCTCGTACAGGTAATCGCGGTTGCTCATGCCGCTGTGGCAGGCGGCCAGCAGGCCCAGGCTGGTGGCCAGCAGAAGGGGGGCAAATCGATTCACAGCAACACTCCTTGTCGCGGGCGCAGGAACGAAAAGCGTGCCCTTCCACCGCCCGCAGCGGAAAGGCACCGGGGGATTGCAGTCAGCGCACGGCCAGGGTCAGCAGCAGGGCGCGCGCCGCGTTGAAACGGTCTTCCGGCAACGGCAGCGGGTGCTTGATGCGCAGCTTGTCCGGCCCTTCCATCGCGTACAGGTTGGGCTGTTTCTGGATCAGCTGGATCACCGCCATCGGGTCGATGTTCGGCTTGGATTCGAACACGATGCGGCCGCCGTTCTCGCCAAGATCCAGCTTGCGGATGCCCAGCGTGTTGGCCTGCAGCTTCAGCTCGGCAATGGCGAACAGGTTCTTGGCCGGATCGGGCAGCAGGCCGAAGCGATCGATCATCTCCACCTGCAGTTCGCGCAGCTCGGCGCTGTCGCGCGCGCTGGAAATGCGCTTGTACAGGGTCAGGCGGGTGTGCACGTCCGGCAGGTAGTCTTCCGGAATCAGCGCCGGCACATGCAGCTCGACCTCGGCACCGCGCACTTCTTCGCCGGCATCCAGGTCGGGCAGCTTGCCCTGGCGGATGCTGCGCACGGCGCGTTCCAGCAGTTCGGTGTACAGGCTGAAGCCCACCTCGGCCATCTGCCCGCTCTGGTCTTCGCCCAGCAGCTCGCCGGCGCCGCGGATCTCCAGATCGTGCGTGGCCAGGGTGAAGCCGGCGCCCAGTTCGTCCATCGAGGCGATCGCTTCCAGGCGCTTTTCCGCATCCGGGGTGATCGAGCGGCGGTCGGGCACCACCAGATAGGCATAGGCGCGGTGGTGCGAACGGCCCACGCGGCCGCGCAGCTGGTGCAGCTGGGCCAGGCCGAAGCGGTCGGCGCGGTTGATGATGATGGTATTGGCGTTGGGAATGTCGATGCCCGATTCGATGATCGTGGTCGACAGCAGCACGTTGAAGCGCTGCTTCTGGAAGTCCAGCATCACCTTTTCCAGCTCGCGTTCGGGCATCTGCCCGTGGGCGATGCCGATGCGCGCTTCGGGCACCAGCTCGGACAGCTCGCGCTGCATGCGGCCGATGCTTTCCACGTCGTTGTGCAGGAAATACAGCTGGCCGCCGCGCGACAGCTCGCGCTGGAAGGCCTCGCGCAGCAGCGCGTTGTCCCACTGGGTGATGAAGGTCTGCACCGCCAGCCGGTTCGGCGGCGGGGTGGCGATGATCGACAGGTCGCGCAGGCCGGCCATGGCCATGTTCAAGGTGCGCGGAATCGGGGTTGCGGTCAGGGTCAGCAGGTGCACGTTGGCGCGCAGCGCCTTCAGTGCTTCCTTCTGGCGCACGCCGAAACGCTGCTCCTCGTCCACGATGACCATGCCCAGGTCCTTGAACTTCACGTCCGGCTGCAGCAGGCGGTGGGTGCCGACGATCACATCGATGGTGCCGGCGGCGACCTTCTCCAGCTCGGCCTTGATTTCCTTGCTGGTCTTGAAGCGCGACAGCACTTCGACCTTCATCGGGTAATCGGCGAAGCGGTCGCGGAAATTGCGGAAGTGCTGTTCGGCCAGCAGCGTGGTCGGCACCAGCACCGCCACCTGCTTGCCGGCACTGGCGGCGGCAAAGGCGGCACGCACGGCCACTTCGGTCTTGCCGAAGCCCACGTCGCCGCAGACCACGCGGTCCATCGGCTGGCTGCTGGCCAGGTCGCGCAGGGTGGCGTCGATGGCGGCCAGCTGGTCGGGAGTTTCTTCGAACGGGAAGCCGGCCGCGAACGGTTCGTACATGGCGCGGTCCACGTGCAGCGCCAGACCGGCGCGGGCCTGGCGGCGCGCCTGGATTTCCAGCAGTTCGGCGGCCACGTCGCGCACCTTTTCGGCAGCCTTGCGCTTGGCCTTGCTCCACTGTTCGCCACCCAGCGAGTGCAGCGGCGCGGTTTCCGCCGATGCGCCGGAATAGCGGCTGATCAGGTGCAGCTGGGCCACCGGCACGTACAGGCGATCGCCCTTGGCGTACTCGATTTCCAGGAACTCGCCGGGCATGCCGCCCACGTCCATCGCAATCAGGCCCCGGTAGCGGCCCACGCCATGGTCTTCGTGCACGATGGGCGCGCCTTCGGTCAGCTCACCCAGGTCGCGGATGATCGCTTCGGGTTCGCGGCCGGCACGGCGCGTGCGGCGGGTGCTGCCCGCGCGCTCGGGGAACAGCTGACGCTCGGTAAGCACCGCAATGCGCGGTTCGTCCAGCGCGAAACCGTCTTCCAGTGCGGCCACAGTAATGGCAAAGCGCTCGGCGCTGTCCAGGAAGGCCGGCAGATCGGCCACCACCGGCGGCTTCAGTTCGGCCGCCTGCAGCACTTCCAGCAGGGCTTCGCGGCGGCCCGGGGAATCGGCCGCGATCAGCACCCGGCCCGGGTAATGGGCCAGGAAGGATTTCAGTGCATCGCCGGCCGGTGCTTCGCGCGCGGCCACCGGGAGCGGCGGCAGCGGCTGGTCGCCCAGCGCATGCGCATCGGCGATGCGCGCATGGTCGGCGGCCCACACTTCGATGCGCGCGGTATCGTTCAGGCGCTCGCGCAGCAGATCCGGCGACAGGTACAGCGCCGACGGCGGCAGCAGCGGCCGTTCCACATCGTGGCGGCGCTGTTCGTAACGCTCGGCGGTCTGGGTCCAGAACGTTTCGGCGGCCTCGCCGGCGCCGGCACAGAGCACCGGCAGGCTGCCTGCAGGCAGGTAGTCGAACAGCGTAGCGGTGCGTTCGAAGAACAGCGGCAGGTAGTACTCGATGCCGGCCGGTGCCAGGCCGGATTTCAGATCCTGGTACAGCGCGCTGCGGCGGGTATCCACGTCGAAGCGTTCGCGCAGGGTGGCCAGCACGCGGGCGATGCTGGCCTCGTCCATCGGCACTTCGCGGCCGGGCAGCATGTGCACGGCCTCGACCTTGTCCAGCGAGCGCTGGCTTTCCGGGTCGAAGGCGCGGATCGAATCGATGTCCTCGTCCAGCAGTTCCACCCGCAGCGGCTCGTCGGCGCCCATCGGGAACACGTCCAGCAGGCCACCGCGCACGGCGAAATCGCCCGGGTCCATCACCTGCGGCACGTTGCGGTAGCCGGCGCTTTCCAGGCGGCGCTTCTCGGCCTCCAGGTCCAGGCGCTGGCCGACCTTCAGGTCGAAGCTGCCGCCGATCACATAGCTCTGCGGCGCCAGCTGCTGCAGCAGCGTCTGCACCGGCACGATCACCACGCCACGCTTCAGCGTGGGCAGGCGGTGCAGGGCGGCCAGGCGCTGCGAGATGATGTCCGGATGTGGACTGAAGCGGTCGTAGGGCAGCGTTTCCCAGTCGGGGAAGGCGACCACCGGCAGCGACGGATCGGCACCCAGCAGGGTGTGCAGATCGGCTTCCAGCTGGCTGGCGCCGTGGTTGTCACGGGCGATGACCAGCAGCGGCGCCGTGTGCGCAGTTGCGGCCTGCACCAGGTACCAGGCCAGTGCAGTGGGCGAGGCGGGGGCGCGCCACCAGGCGCGAAGCTGGCCGGCACGGGGCAGCGGCGGGGCGGGGTATGGAGTACGCGACATGGACCGCCGATCTTAACAGATGCCCTTGTCGTGACCGTGTGCGTAAGGTCGCGGTGGCGCCGGGCCATGCCCGGCGAACGTCGCGGTTGGGTCGGCACGCCGGGCGTGGCCCGGCGCTACCGGAATGTCTGTCGCAACGTGGCACGCCGGGCGGTGCCCGGCGTCACCTCAATTGTCCAGTTCCAGCACCATGCGCACCAGGCCTTCGGCGCCGTTGGGGTGCGGTACCGGCTTGAAGCCCAGCGAGGCGGCCAGCTGCTTCATCGGCTCGTTCTCGGCGGCCACATCGCCGTACAGGCGGTCCAGGTACTTGCCGCGGCCCCACTTCACCAGCTTGCGCATCAGCTGACGGCCCAGGCCCTGGCCGATCAGGAAGCGGCTGATCAGGATCGCGTACTCGGCTTCACGGGTACCGGGAATGATCGAGGCGCGCGCCACCGCGCCCACCACGGCTTCGCCGGCCGGCAGCGATTCGGCCGCGACCAGGGTGATCTCGGTCTTCGGATTGGGGTGGGTCAGGCGCTGGGTGGTTTCCGGCGAAAGCTCGGTGACCGCCTGCAGGAAACGGTCGCGGATTTCTTCCGGCCCGAACAGGCTGAAGGCGGCCTGCAGCGGCGCGCCGTCTTCCGGGCGGATGGGGCGGATCAGCAGCTCGTGGCCGCTGGGAGCCTTGAAGATCTCATGCCAGGGCGGCATGCGGTTGCGAGTGGCCATACCGGGTGGTTCCTTGGTGGTCCATCGATTGTGGCATCACCGAGGCTGCGTTCCGTGAACAAAAGGCTCACGCACGTACAGCCTCGTGAAGATGGCAGATCGTCGCTTATTCGGCGGTCTTCAGCCAGTCCAGGCGGGTCGTGGCACCCGGTTCGCCCAGGTGCTGGCGCAGCGCCGGCAGGGCAGGGCCGACCACCCGGTCGAACTGCCAGGGGGCGTTGAGCACCAGCATGCCGCTGCCGTTGAGGCGCAGCGGGGAATCGTCCGGGCGCACCAGGAATTCGATGGTCAGGGCCGACTTCACCGGCAGGGCGGTGGCCTTGCGCAGGAAATGCAGGATGGTGCGGCGCTGCTTGATCGGGAACCAAACCGCGCAGGTGGCCTGCGGCCAGCGTGCCAGCGTTTCGGCCAGCGCGGCCAGGATCGCCTGGTACTCGGCATCCTGCGCCTCGTAGGGCGGGTCGATCAGCACCAGGCCGCGGCCGATCTTGCTGCCATTGACCTTGGGCGGCAGCAGAGCGCGCAGCTGGCCGTAGCCATCGCCGGGGTGTACGCCCACCCGGCTGTCATGGGCGAACAGGGCCTTCAGCGAAGCGGCCTCGTCCTCCTGCAGTTCGCACACCGCCATGCGGTCCTGCGCGCGCATGGCCTGGGCGGTCAGCAGCGGCGAGCCGGGGTAGGTGATCATCGCCCCCACCGGGTTGTCGGCCTGCACCGCCTTCAGGTAGCGCTCGACCACCTCGGGCAGCTTGGGCTGGGCCATCAGGCGCATGACCCCGGATTCGGCTTCCAAGGTCTTGCGGCTTTCTTCGCTGGCCAGCAGGTAACGGCCGGCGCCGCCGTGGGTGTCCAGCACGAAGAACGGGCTGTCCTTGCGCTTGAAGCTGTCGATCAGGGCCAACTGCACGATGTGCTTGAGGACATCGGCATGGTTGCCGGCATGGAAGGCGTGGCGATAGTTCATGGGCGGCAGTGTACGGGGCGGCGGCCGCAGCGGCTATGCTGCGCGCCATGACAGCGCCCGTTGCCCATGTGCTGGTGGTCGAAGACGAAGCCGCCATTGCCGAAACCGTGCTCTACGCCCTGCGCAGCGAAGGCTATGCGGCCAGCCACTGCCTGTTGGGCGGGGAAGCGCTGCAGCGCCTGCAGGACGGGGGCATCGACCTGCTGGTGCTGGACGTGGGCCTGCCCGACCTGGGCGGCTTCGAGGTCTGCCGGCGCCTGCGTGCGCTGCCCGGCGCGGTGGCGCAGCTGCCGGTGATCTTCCTGACCGCCCGCAACGACGAGCTGGACCGGGTGCTGGGCCTGGAACTGGGCGCGGACGATTACATGACCAAGCCGTTCTCGCCGCGCGAGCTGGTGGCGCGGGTACGGGCACGCCTGCGCCGGGTGCCAGCGCCCGTCATCGCCACCCCGGGCCCGGCTGAGGACGGTGGCTGGCGCGAAACCGGTGCCTTCGCGATCGATCGCGAGGGCCGGCGCATCCGTTTCCAGGGCCAGCCGCTGGAGCTGACCCGCTACGAATACGCCCTGCTGGACGCCTTGCTGCAGCGCCCCGGCGCCATCCTCAGCCGCGCCCAGCTGATGGACCGTGGCTGGGACAGCAGCGCCGACAGCGCCGACCGCACCGTCGACACCCACGTGAAGACCCTGCGCGCCAAGCTGCGCGCGGCCGGTGCCAGCGACGACCCGATCCGCACCCACCGCGGCGTGGGTTACGCCCTGCAGGTGTAGCCATGCGGCTGATGCTGAAACTGTTCCTGGGCTTCTTCCTGATCGTGGGCATCGCCGCGTTCTTCGTGATGCGCGTGTTCGTGAACGAAGTGAAGCCCGGCGTGCGCCAGGCGATGGAATCGACCCTGGTGGATGCGGCCAACGTGCTGGCCGAAATGGCCGCTGCCGACGTCAAGGCCGGCACCATCGGCAGCGGCAGCTTCACCCGCAACCTGGCCAAGGCGCGGCAGCGCGACCTGAAGGCCATGGTCTGGCGCTTTCCCAAGCGCGCGCTGGATTACCGGGTCACCATCACCGATGCCCGCGGCATCGTGATCTACGATTCGCTGGGGCGCGACGTGGGGCGCGACAATTCGCGCTGGAACGATGTCTACCGCACCCTGCGCGGTGAGTACGGCGCGCGGTCCAGCCCGGAGATTCCGGGCGAAGAAGGCAACACGGTGATGCACGTGGCTGCGCCGGTATACGACCCGGCCGATGGCCAGACCCTGATCGGCGTGCTCAGCCTGGCCCAGCCCAACCGCAGCATCGACCCGTTCATCGCCGCCAGCCAGCGCGCCATCATCGAGCGCGGTGCGTGGCTGATCGGCCTTTCGGCGCTGGTGGGCATCCTGATGACCGTGTGGCTGACCCGTGGCCTGGGCCAGCTCAGCCGCTACGCACGCGCGGTGACCAATGGCGAGCCGGTGCCGCCGCCACGGCGGCGCCGCGATGAGATCGGCGAACTGGGCCAGGCGCTGGAAACCATGCGCCGCAAGCTGGAAGGCAAGGCCTATGTTGAACAGTACGTGCAGTCGCTCACGCATGAAATGAAGAGCCCGCTGGCGGCGATCCGTGGCGCGGCCGAGCTGCTGCAGGAACCGATGCCCGATGCGGATCGCGCGCATTTCGCGCGCAGCATCGTCGACCAGCAGCAGCGGTTGACCGAAACCATCGACAAGCTGTTGGCGCTGGCCGAAGTGGAACAGCACGGTTGGCTGCAGACCCGTGCGCCGATCGAGGTGGCTGCCTTGCTGGATGAGGCCGCCGGCGCCGCACAGGTGGCCGCGCAGGCGTCAGGCGTACAGGTCGTGGCCCACGCTGCGGCAGGCCTGCGCGTACACGGCGACGGCTACCTGGTGCGCCAGGCCCTGCACAATCTGATCGACAACGCGGTGGCGTTCTCGCCGCCCGGTTCGGTGGTGGAATTGTCGGCACAGACCGAGGGCCAGGGCGTGCGCCTGCAGGTGGCCGACCGTGGCGCCGGTATTCCCGATTACGCGCGCGAACGCGTGTTCGAACGCTTCTACTCGCTGGCCCGGCCCGGCAGTGGTCGCCGCAGTTCCGGGTTGGGCCTGCCCTTCGTGCAGGAAGTGGCCCGTCTGCACGACGGCCGCGCTGCCCTGGCGGCACGCGACGGTGGCGGCACCCTGGCCGAACTGTGGTTGCCCGCTGGCAGCCCGGCCACGCGCCCCCGGCGCTGACTTCACACTCACTTCAAATTCGCCACAAACCCTGCTCACCGGCGGCGTCCATCCTGCAGGCCTCTCCAACGAGGATGGACCATGAAATCCCTGAAGATGCTGCTGCGGTTCGCCATTGTGGGCGGCCTGATCCTGCTGCTGCTGATTCCCCTGATGATGATCCGCGGCGTCATCAACGAGCGCAGCGCATACCGCGATGAAGCGTATTCGCGCGTGGCCGAAAGCCGCGCCGGCACCCAGCGGCTGATCGGCCCGGTGCGGGTGGTGCCGTGGGTGGAGCGCCAGCAGGTGGAAGTGGTGGACGCGCAGGGCGTGAAGAAGACCGAGATGCAGACCACCGAAGGGCAGTGGCTGCAGGTGCCGACCACGCTGGAAGTGAACGGCGAACTGCTGCCCAGCCAGCGCTCGGTGGGGCTGTTCAAGGTGCCGGTGTACAGCTGGAATGGCCAGGTCAAGGCCAGCTTCGCCGCCGACGATTACCCGGTGAAGGCCGGCCGCAGCTACGGCCAGCCGTACGTGGCGCTGGGCGTGTCCGACGCGCGCGGTCTGGTGGGCACGCCGAACCTGCGCGTGGATGGCCAGCAGGTGCGCCTGCAGCCGGGTGTGGGCGCGGCCGATGTGCTGGGCCGTGGCCTGCATGCGCCGGTGGCCGGTTTTGCCGATGACGGTGGCGGCACCCTGGCCGCCAGCAGCGTGGAACTGGAATTGCGCCTGGACGGCAGCCGTGCGCTGTCGGTGGTGCCGCTGGGCGATGACAACCAGATCGCCTTGCGGTCGAGCTGGCCGCACCCCTCGTTCACCGGTGCCTTCCTGCCCAACGAGCGCCGCGTCGATGGCCAGGGCTTCGATGCACGCTGGGCGGTATCTTCGCTGGCTTCCGATGCGCAGCACCAGTTGCGCAAGGGCGGCGATCTAGACGCACAGGCCGTGGCGGTTTCGCTGGTGGACCCGGTGGACAGCTACACCCAGGCCGATCGCGCGTCCAAGTATGGCGTGCTGTTCATCGTGCTCACCTTCGTCGGTTTCATTCTGTTCGAGCTGATCAAGGCGCTGCGCATCCATCCGCTGCAGTACCTGATGGTGGGTCTGGCGCTGGCGATCTTCTTCCTGCTGCTGATCAGCCTTTCCGAGCACATCGCATTCTGGCAGGCCTACCTGGTCTCGGCCGTGGCCTGCATCGGGCTGCAGGCGGTGTACCTGGCCAACGTGCTGGGGCACTGGAAGCGCGGGCTGGGCTTTGCGGCGATGCTGACGCTGCTGTACGGCGCGCTGTACGGGCTGCTGGTTTCGGAAAACAACGCGCTGCTGATGGGCTCGCTGCTGCTGTTCGCGATCCTGGCCGTGGCGATGTGGGTGACCCGCCGCGTGGACTGGTACGCGCTGGGCAGCGAGCTGAAGTAAGGAGCACACCATGGGCTGGCGCCAGGGATTGCGGCAACGGGCACAGCAGGGCATTCCTGCGCTGCTGGAAGTGGATGCACTGCTGCAGGCACATGGCGTGCTGGCGGCCCTGCCGGGGGCGCGGATCGCCCCCGGCCTGGTCCGCTTCCAGCTGGCTGCGGTGAGCTGCGAAGGGCTGCGGCAGCAGGGATTGGCGTGGTTGAACAACGCCAGCCACGGGCGCGGTGCGCTGGCCGGCCGGGTGCCGCGCTACCGGCCCTGGCAGGCCGGCGCGGCCGCGCTGCAGGCCATCGGCATTGACGGTCTGCCGGCGGACTGGCCGGCGCACGCCGCGGTGTACGGCTGCAGCAGCATCGACCAGCAGCACTGGTTGCTGCTGCTGCCGGAACGGGCGCAGCTGTGGCTGGGCTGGCGCGGCTAGCGGCAGGCACAATGCGCTGTCATCAGGAGACGCAATGCCATGGACATCGTAAGACTGAGCGAGACCCGCGACGGCTATGACATCGATACCACTGGCTGGCATGCCTACGTAGCGTCGATCGAAGCGGGGCTTCCGGCGCCGGTGAAAGCGTTCGTGGCGGCACCGTGGCGCTACGACTTCAGCGATCCCCGCTGCCTGCATGACGCGCGTCTTGAACAGCTGGCGCTCAGCGAGGGGGAAGACGAGAACGGTCGCCCCCATCAGGTCCTGCTGGTGCTGCAGGGCGCCTGGGGCGGGCGCATCGAACTGCGCTACGGGCAGGTGTCGCGGCTGCGGGTGGACAAGCACGGCGGGCCCTCGGAGGGATTCGGCGATCTGCTGCTGGAGGAGCTGGTGGCGGTCGGCGCCGGCAGCTTCCGCCACGAACTGGTGTTCGTCGAGGGCACACTGCTGCTGGAGTTCAGCGATTTTCGCGAAACCCATATCGATGTTCCCGTGCCGGAAGTGGCGGGCCCATGACCGATGGGACGGGGGGCACCCGCCGCCGCTGGCTAGACTCGAAGGCTTGATGATCGAGCCGAAGGGCAGGGGTACGGCGTGGTGATGTGGAGTGGGCTGAAGTGGGGTGTGCTGGCCGCAGCGCTGGTGATGGGCGGCAATGCCGGGGCGCAGCAGCGCGAAGCGGTCGACCTGGACATGGTCAGCCGTATCCGCCAGGAGGCGTTCCACCGCTCGCAGGTGATGGATACCTTCGGCTATCTCACCGAACGCATCGGCCCGCGCCTGACCAATTCGCCGGCGATGGGTCGCGCCAACGCCTGGACCCGCAGCAAGTTCAGCGAATGGAAGCTGGACAACGTGCACGACGAAGCCTTCGATGACTTCGGCCGCGGCTGGGAGTTCACCTCGGCCAGCGTGGAAATGCTGGGCGACCGCGTGCAGCCGCTGCATGCCCTGCCCAAGGCGTGGACGCCGGGCACGAACGGGCCGGTGGAAGGCGAACTGCTGCAGGTGGAGATCAAGAAGCCGGAGGACATCGAGAAGTACCGCGGCAAGCTGCGGGGGAAGATCCTGCTGCTGGGCGAAGCGCGCGAGTACAAGCGCGGTACCGAGGCCGATTCGCACCGCCACGACGCCACATCGCTGGAAGGCCTGCAGGAATTCACCCTGCCCAAGGACGCCGCCGCCGAGCGGGCCAAGCGGGTGAAGGAATACAAGGAACGCCAGGAACTGGCGGCCAAGGTCAATGCGTTCTTCGTGGAAGAGGGCGCGTTGGCCTCGATCAGCATCAGCAGCTGGGACAACGGCATCATCCGCGTGGCCGGCGGCGGTTCGCGCAAGGCCGGCGAATCGGTGGGCATTCCCGAGCTGGCGATGATCGCCGAGCACTTCAATCCGCTGGTACGCGCGCTGGCGGCCAAGCAGAGCGTGCGCCTGCGCGTGGATGTGGCCGCTCGCTTCACCGACGAGGCTGACCAGCCCGGCTACAACACGCTGGCCGAGATCCGTGGCAGCAGCAAGCCTGATGAAGTGGTGATGATCGGCGCGCATCTGGATTCGTGGCACAGCGGCACCGGCGCGGCCGACAACGCCGCCGGCGTGGCGGTGATGATGGAGGCCATGCGCATCCTCAAGGCCACCGGCGCCAAGCCCAAGCGCACCATCCGGGTGGTGCTGTGGAGCGGCGAGGAACAGGGCCTGATCGGTTCGCAGGCCTACGTGGCCAAGCACTTCGGCCGCTTCCCCGAACCCACCGACGCAGCCCAGAAGGCATTGCCGGCCTCGCTGCGCGAGCCCACCGGCGCGCTGCAGAAGACCCGCGATTACAGCAAGTTCCAGGTGTACTTCAACATGGACAACGGTTCGGGCCGCTTCCGTGGCATCTACGCCCAGGAAAACCTGGCGGCCATGCCGATCTTCGAGGCCTGGCTGTCGCCGTTCCACGATGTGGGCGCCACCACCGTGGCCACCCGCAACACCGGCAGCACCGACCACATCAGCTTCGACCGCATCGGCCTGCCGGGCTTCCAGTTCATCCAGGACCGGCTGGACTACTTCACCAACGTCCACCACAGCCACCTGGACACCTGGGACCACGCCGAACCGGACGATCTGAAGCAGGCGGCGGCCATCGTGGCCTCGTTCGCCTACAACGCGGCGATGCGCGAGGCCTCGTTCCCGCGCAAGGCTGAACCGCAGCCCTGAGAAAGCGGGCGGGAGGGGCCGGACGCGTCCGCCTCTCCTTGCCCTTGCGGGGCTGGTGGTAAAATCGGCGGATTCCCGTTCCCCGAGCGCCCCATGATCTGCCGCACCCGCTTCGCCCCCAGCCCCACCGGTTACCTGCACATCGGCGGTGCCCGCACCGCGCTGTACTGCTGGCTGGAGGCCCGCCACCGTGGCGGCGAGTTCGTGCTGCGCATCGAAGACACCGACCGTGAACGCAGCACCCAGGGCGCGATCGACGCGATCCTGGAGGCGATGGACTGGCTGGGCCTGGACTACGACGTCGGCCCGATCTACCAGACCGACCGCGTGGCCCGTTACCTGGAAGTGGCCGAACAGCTGGTGGCCGACGGCAAGGCATACTACGCCTACGAGACCCGCGAAGAGCTGGACGCGATGCGCGAGGCCGCCATGGCCAAGCAGGAAAAGCCGCGCTACAACGGCGCCGCGCGCGACCTGGGCCTGCCGCGCAAGGACGACCCGAACCGCGTCATCCGCTTCAAGAACCCGCTGGATGGCACGGTGGTGTTCGACGACCTGATCAAGGGCCGCATCGAGATCGCCAACAGCGAGCTGGATGACATGGTCATCTTCCGCCCGGACGGCTACCCCACCTACAACTTCGCGGTGGTGGTGGACGACTGGGACATGGGCATCAGCGAGGTCATCCGCGGCGACGACCACATCAACAACACCCCGCGCCAGATCAATCTGTACGAAGGCATCGGCGCGCCGGTGCCGAAGTTCGGCCACATGCCGATGATCCTGGACGAGCAGGGCGCCAAGCTGTCCAAGCGCACCGGTGCGGCCGACGTGATGCAGTACAAGGACGCCGGCTACCTGCCCGACGCCCTGCTGAGCTACCTGGCCCGCCTGGGCTGGTCGCATGGTGACCAGGAACTGTTCAGCCGCCAGGAGCTGATCGACCTGTTCGACGTGACCAACTGCAATTCCAAGGCCTCGCGCCTGGACATGGCCAAGCTGGGCTGGGTCAACCAGCATTTCCTGAAGACCGAAGAAGCGGCCAGCATCGTGCCGCACCTGGTCTACCAGCTGGAAAAGCTGGGCCTGGACGTGGCTGCCGGCCCGGCCCCGGTGGACGTGGTGATTGCCCTGCGCGAGCGCGTGCAGACCCTGAAGGAAATGGCCGAGAAGGCCGTGGTCTGGTACCAGCCGCTGACTGAGTACGACGAGGCGGCCGTGGCCAAGCACTTCAAGGCCGGCGCCGAACTGCCGCTGGGCAAGGCCCGCGAGCTGCTGGCCGCGCTGCCGGAATGGACCGCCGAGGCCGTGGGCGTGGCCCTGCACGATGCCGCCGCCGCGCTGGAGATCGGCATGGGCAAGGTCGCCCAGCCGCTGCGCGTGGCCATCACCGGCACCCAGGTCAGCCCTGACATTTCCCATACCGTGTACCTGGCCGGCCGCGAGCAGGCCTTGAAACGCATCGATGTGGCCATTACCAAGGTAGCAACGGCCTGAGCCCTGCGGCCCAGCCCCGAACCGGAGAACGCGCATGCCCGCCAAACCTGCTTCTGCCTGTACCGCCCCGCACCACCACGTCCACGACGCATCGGATTTCGTGGCGGTGGTCGAGCGTGTCTCGCGCGAGCGCGGGCTGCGCCTGACCCCGATCCGCGCCAACGTGCTGAAGCTGATTGCCGAGGCCGGCAAGCCGGTGAAGGCCTACGAGCTGCTGGAATGGGTGCGCAGCGGCAAGGGCGTGGGCGCCGACGCCCCGCCCACCGTGTACCGCGCGCTGGATTTCCTGATGGCCAATGGCTTCGTGCACAAGCTGGAATCGGTGAATGCCTTCGTGGCCTGCCACCATCCCAGCAGCGCGGCGCACTCGGTGCCCTTCCTGATCTGCAACAGCTGCCACAGCGCGGTGGAACTGGAAGACCGCGAAATCGTCACCCAGCTGGAAAAGCGCGCCAAGGAGCTGGGCTTCCAGCCGCAGGCGCAGACCTTGGAAGTACACGGCCTCTGCGCGCGCTGCGCAGGCTGACAGGCCTGCATCCTGGGGTCAGAGCCCTTTTGCCAAGGCAAAAGGGATCTGACCCCGCTTGAGGTTTGGGGTCGGATCCCTTTGCCACAGGCAAAGGGCTCTGACCCCTTCTCACAAACGCTGCCGCAACCGCTTCAGCGCCACCTTGCGCGCAGCAATCAATTCCGCATCCTCCACTACCAGCGTTTGCACCCACTGCAGCGCCTCATGCGCGGCCGCACCGCGCACGGCATACAACGCCAGGCTGCGCCCCTGCGTGGTCGGCGCCTGTTCCCACACGCGCTGGACCAGGTGCAGCAGCGCCAGTTGAGTGGCGATTGGCACCACGACAGCCTTGTCGAAGGAGAGCAGGACATTCAGCGCGGCCAGCGCGCGCGACGGCGCCGACAGTGGATCGTCCTGGCTGAAATCGGCCTGTTCGCAGAAAGCCAGCAGCGCCGCTACCGACGCCTCGCTGCGCACATCCTGCAGCACCCCGATCGCATAGGGCGCCAGACGCGGGCTTTCCAGCAGTGGCAGAAGCCCCGCCACGCCACGATGGCCGAACGCCGCGCAGGCCCGCGCCCACGGCGCCATCGGTGCGAAGTGCGTGCCGTCGGGGTTGTGCTGCATGTCCTCGCGCCAGCCGTGCAGCGCGCACAGGCGCTCGATCTCGGTTGCTCCCTCGGCACCGTGCTCGAGCACGAAGCGGATCAGATCCTCCACCTCCACGCTGCCACCATGTTGCAGCGGCGCCGGTCCCTTGGCTGCCTTCCTGGCCAGTGCGTTGAATTTCATTGCTTTCGATTGTTCCTGGGGTAAGGCAGTCGAGCAGGGGGGAGTCGATCAGGTAGAGTCGACTGTCAGTCGACTAGCGCGACAATCCCGGAGCAAAAGCAGTCGAC
The DNA here is from genome assembly GCF_003086875.1 of Stenotrophomonas sp. ZAC14D2_NAIMI4_6. Classification (NCBI taxonomy): domain Bacteria; kingdom Pseudomonadati; phylum Pseudomonadota; class Gammaproteobacteria; order Lysobacterales; family Lysobacteraceae; genus Stenotrophomonas; species Stenotrophomonas sp. ZAC14D2_NAIMI4_6. Next base: position 1,347,146 of record NZ_CP025996.1, read on the forward strand.
TGACAGTCGACTCTACCGTGCCGGTTTCGATGGTTCCTGGGCAAGGCAGTCGAGCACGGCTCGACTCTACAAAAACAAAGCGGAGCCGCAAGCCCTGCTTTTGACCTTGTTTCTTTGATTCACGTGGCTGACGCGCACGGAGAATGTCCGTGGCCGGGTGGGTGGGCTGCGCAGGGGCGTGAGCCGCATGGATGCGGCGACCGAGCTTACAGGGACGTACTTGCAGCGTCCCCTGCGCAGCCCACCCACCCGGCCAAACCCCGCAATCCCACCGCAACGATCAGCCACGAGGGGCGCCGCCGTTCGCAGCCGTCGGCGCAGCCGCACGTGCGCGTTACGGGTTTGCCACGGGCGCCGGCTCCGCGGCGGTATTCACCCGCGCGATCACCGACATGCCCGGGCGCAGCCGCGCGGCCAGTTCCTGGTCGGGGTCGATCGAAATGCGGATCGGCAACCGCTGTACCACCTTGGTGAAGTTGCCGCTGGCGTTGTCCGGCCGCAGCACGCTGAATTCCGAACCGGTCGCCGGCGCGATCTGTTCCACATGGCCGTGCAGCACCTGGCCCTGGAAGGCATCCACGGTGAACGTGACCGGCTGGCCGATGCGCATCTGCCAGGTCTGGCCTTCCTTGTAGTTGGCCACCACCCACAGCGTGTCGGGCACCAGGAACAGCAGCTGCGAACCGGCCGCCACGTACTGGCCCACGCGCACGCTGGCCTCGCTGATCTGGCCATCACGCGGGGCATGGATGACTGTGTTGGCCAGGTCGATGCGCGCCAGTTCCAGCTGCGCCTGCGCGCTCTCCACCTGCGCTTCCAGGCCCTTGCGTGCCACCTGGGTGGACACCAGGGTTTCCTCGGCAATGCGGATCTGTGCCTGCGACTGCTGCACGCTGGCCTGCGCCGAGGCCTGGGTGGTGCGGAACTTGTCGCGGTCGTTGATTGACACCAGCTGCTGCGCGGCCAGCTCCTCGTAGCGCTTCAGCTCATTGCGCGAGCGCTGCAGTTCCGATTGCCCGGCGGCCAGGGTGGCACGCGCCGAGCCGATCTGCGCACGGTTCTGCGCCTGCGACTGGTCCGAATTGGCCAGCGCGGCACGCGCGCTGTCCAGCGTCGCCTCGGCCTGCGCCACCTTCTGCGCGTAGATGCGATCATCGATCCGCAGCAGCGGCTCGCCCTGTTTCACGTGCTGGAAGTCCTTCACCAGCACATCGGTCACGTAGCCGTTCACCTGCGGCGCCAGCACCGTGATCTGCCCACGCACATAGGCGTTGTCGGTCACCATCACGCTGCTGGTGAACGGCCACAGGTGCCACGCACGCAGGATCAGCGCGATGCCCAGCAGCGCCACCACGATCATTACCACCACGCTGCGCGCGCTGGGCCGCAGGTACTTCGGCGCGGCGGGCGCGGCAGGTGCCGCCGGTGCTTCCGGTGCCGACGCGGCATCGGTGGGTGGCGGCGGGGTCACGTTGTCGACGCTGTCGGCGTCGTCGGGGCGGGGCGGAACGGGAGACATGGCAGGGTACTCAGGGCGGCGCTGCGGTAGCCGCAGCGGTGGCAACGGGGTGGCGCTTGCGCCATTGCTTCAGCACGGCGGTGCGCAGCGACAACAGCAGCAGCCAGGCAAGGAAGCCGATGGCCAGCCAGCCACTGAGGGTGAACACATCGTTGAAGCCGCGCACATTGGCTTCGCGGCGCGTGGTCTGCGCCAGCTGTGCGCTGCCCTGCGCGCTGCGCAGTACCGGGTCGGTGATCTGCGCCGCATACACCTGCTGCTGGATGCGCAGGCGCTGCGCCACCACCGGATCGGCGGGATCGAGCTGACTGGTCAGGGCGCTGGAATACAGTTGTTCGCGGTGCAGCTGGAAGGTGCCCAGCACGGCCGAACCGGCCAGGCCGCCCAGGGTCTGGGTGATCGACAGGGTGACCAGGAAGGTGATCATGTGGTCCACGCCCTGCTTCAGCGCAGCGGAAATGCCGAGCATGATCAGCGGGCCCATGAACATGCCCGCGCCCACCGAGGCCAGGAACTGACTGACGTAGAAATCGTGCGGGCGGTCCAGGCTGGTGCGGTGCTGGTCCAGCACCGCGGCCGTGCCCAACAGCAGGATTGCCATCAGCAGCTGCGGAATCAGCCGCTTCGGCCCGAAGGTCAGCGAGGCCCCGGCGATGCCGGTGATCACCCCGGCCAGGATCACGCCGAACAGCGGCCGCATCTGGTCAGGGCCCATGCCCAGCGTGCGCATCAGGCTCACCACACCGTAGGACTGTTCGGTGGTGAGGAAGCGGATCAGGAACGCGCCGACGATGAAGTGCAGCACCGGCAGGGTGGACAGCCAACGGATCTGCAGCAGCGGGTTGCGGCGGTAGTGCTCGATCACCAGTGCGGTGGTGGTCAGCGCGATCGACGCCACCAGCGCCCAGCCCAGCCACGCGGTGTCCAGCCACCAGCGCGTATAGCCCTGCGCCAGTACCACCACCAGCAGTGCCACGGCCGGCGCCAGCAGGGCGAAAGTGAGGAAGTCCAGCGGCTCGAACGCCTTGATTTGCACGCCCGGCGGCAGCTTCAGCAGCACCACCGCGGCGAATGCGCACAGCGCCAGGCCGGCTTCGAAGGAATACAGCTGGTGCCACTGGCCGGTATCGACCAGGGTGGGCGAAACGATCCAGGCGATCGGTACCGCCAGCTGTGACAGACCCACGCCGACCACCAGCAGGTTGCCGGTGAAGCGGCGGGGCAGGGCCTGCAGCATGTACAGCGTGCCCAGGGTGGAACAGGCGGCGCCGGCGAAACCACTGGCGGCGCGGGTGAGCAGGGTGGTCTCAAAGCTGCCCACGAAAAGATGCAGCACCGCCAGCGCCGCATACAGGCCCAGGCCGATTTCGGCGAACAGGCGGATGCCGTACTGCTGGCGGAACTTGAAGGCCAGCAGGTTGGCGGTCACGTTCACCATGGCGTAGGCGGCCACCAGCCAACTGCCCTGGGTGGGCGTAAGCGCCAGCTGGCCCTGCAGGAACGGCAGGTTGGCGGTTACCAGCGCATTGCCCAGGCCACCGGTGATCGCCACCAGCAGCGACACCAGCGCGTATGCCGCCCGCCGCTGCGGCGGGTGCCAGGGCATCGAGGCCGAGCCTGGCATGGTCGGCTTTTCGTGCTCCTCCCAATCCGGAATCGGTTTGAGATACGGCTGCACCATCAGCGGTCTCCGCTGGCTGCTCCCTGAAGGCCCCCGCGCAGCAGCTGCAGGGCGCGCCCGGCCAACTGCGCGCGTTCTTCGCGGGTCTTGCCGCGCAGGGCTGCGCCCAGCATGCCCGAGATCAGTGAAATATCCGTCTTCTCCAGATCCGGGCGGCACAGGCCGGCGGCCTTGGCACGCGCGATCGGCGCTTCCAGCAGGTCGCGCACGGTCTCGCGGGCGATGCGCATGGCCGCCACGTCCGAATCCACCGCGCGCCAGTAGTCGGCCAGCGCCGGCGAATCGATGATGCGCTGGGCCATGCCTTCGAACACTTCGAACAGGGCGTCATCGCGGTCGCCCAGCTGTTCCACCTGGCGACGGATGCGGTCCACCGTGCGCTGCAGCAGGGCCTGGATCAGGGCGGTGCGGTCGGGGAAGTTGCGGTACAGGGTGGCGCGGCCCACCTGGGCACGCTCGACCACCAGGTCCAGCGGCGCGGTTACGCCGTGTTGGCCGAACACATGGTCGGCGGCATCGAGGATCAGGGCCCGGCGGGCGGCAGCATCAGCACGTTGTGCGGTCATGGCTTTATTTTCGGACAATAGTGTCCGGTTGGCGAGGCGTTCAGTGACGGGATTGTCCGTTTGTTGCTCTACGCACATCTTTGTGAGGATGGCGTGAAGGATCGCGCGCCATGGAAAAGGGGCCCGAAGGCCCCTTGGATGCTTGCCGTGTTGGAACGGGGGCAGAGCCCTTTCCTGCGGAAAGGGATCCGACCCCAGTAGATCCACGCCATGCGTGGATAGCCGGTCAGAAGTACGCGCGAATACCGAACGCGACACCACGGCCCGGCAGCGGCGAGTAATCCCGCAGCAGCGAGGTGTGCGGGCGCACTTCGCGGTTGGTCAGGTTGCTGCCGTCCAGGAACACCTCGTAGCTGTTGCTGTCGTTGCGGTCCCAGCGGTAGGCGAAGTGCGCATCGACCAGGGTGTAGCCGTCGCTCGGTTCCTCGTTCTGCGCCACGTCCTTCTGCCGGCTGTAGCGCACTGCGCCCACCGACGCGCGCCAGCCATCCTTGGCCCAGCGCAGGTCCGCGCCCACGCGTGCCGGGGCGATGCGCGGCAGGTAGCCGGTGTTGGCCAGTTCCACGGTGTAGTTGTGGTTGTGGTCGCCGTGGGGCACCGCCAGCGCCAGGTTGCGGCTGCCGCTGCCGTCCAGCTTGGCCTGCACGTAATCACCGAACACGCGCAGGTCCCAATCGCCGGCGCCGCCTTCGAACAGGTGCACCAGTGCTTCGGCCTCGGCGCCCTTGAACACCGCGTCCTGCTGGGTCCAGGCGCGCACCGGCAGGCTTTCGGTCACGCCGGTGTCGGCCAGGTAGATGAAGTCCTTGAACCGGGTCTGGTAGATGGCGGCAGAGAAGTCCAGGCGCTCGCTGTGGGTGTGGATGCCCAGCTCCACGCGCTGGCCGCGCTCGGTCTTCAGGTTGGCATCGCCGATTTCCAGCGAACGGGTGGCGATGTGCGCACCGGCCGCATACAGCTCTTCATTGGTCGGCGCACGCTCGGAACTGTCCACGCCGATGCGCAGGTCCACCGCATCGTTGAGCGTCCAGATGCCGGCCGCGGACAGGTTGGTGGCATCGAACGAGCGGCGGCGGTAGTCACCGGTCGGGTCCAGCTTCACCTGGTCATGGCGGCCCCCCAGTTCCAGCTTGAACGAGCCGAACTGCTTTTCCTGCAGCACGAACAGGCCGACGTTCTTGGTGTTGGTGTCGGGCACGAAGGCTTCTTCGCCGCGTGCGCCGAAATCGCTGTTGCCGAACTGCAGGCCGAAGGCACCGTCCCAGCCGCCGATCTGCTGCTGCACCGCTTCCAGGCGTGTTTCAATGCCGCGGTTGGTGAAGCGGGTGGACGGCGTGCCGGCTTCCAGCTCCACGTGCTCGTAATCGGTGTAGGCCACGCGCGCGTTGACGTTCTTCAGGAACGACACCGGGTTGTAGATGCCCGCCTTGGTTTCAAAGCGGTTCTGCACCATGTCGATGCGCACGTCGTGCTCGTCACCTTCTTCCTCTTCGCCATGGTCGTGATCGTGATCATGGTCGTGGTCATCGCCCTCGGCATGCACGTGGGCGCCGTTGGGAATGCCGTAGTTGGTGCGGTAGGTGCTGGCAGACACGCCGAAGTAGCCGCCTTCGCCCAGCCAGGTCGCGCCCACGCCGCCAGCGCGGGTACGGATGGAACTGTTGTCCAGACGACCGCGGCGCGGCTCTTCGCCTTCTTCGCCGGCGTGGTCGTGGTCGTCGTGATGGTCTTCCAGGCTGTCGATCACCGCATAGCCGGGAATACGGTAGTCATCGCCGTTGCGCACCAGGCCGTCGACATGCAGCACCACGTTGCCGCTCACGCCGTCCAGGCGGAACATGCCGCTGCGTTCGTCGTTGACCGAGTTGCCACGCAGCTCGGCGCGGCCGCTCAGCGGGCGGTCCGGCAGGTCACGCGCGATGCGGCCATCGACCACGTTCACCGCGCCGCCGATCGCGCCGCTGCCGAACAGCAGGGTGGCCGGGCCCTTCAGCACTTCGATCTGGTCGGCCAGGAACGGTTCGATGCTGGTGGCATGGTCGGCGCTGACGGTGGAGGCATCCATGTTGCCCATGCCGTTGGACAGCACGGCCACGCGCGGGCCTTCCTGGCCGCGGATGATCGGGCGGCCGACGCCGGGGCCGAAGAACGTGCTCTGCACGCCGGGCAGCTTGGCCACGGTGTCGCCCAGGGTGCCGGCCTTCTGTTCGTCCAGCCGTTCGCCGGTCAGCACGTCCACCGGGCGCGCCAGCGACTCGGCATCGCCCTGCAGCGGCGAGGCAGTGACCTGCACCGAAGAGAGCTCGGTCAGGTGGCGGTCACGTTGGCCAGCATCGTCGCCGGCGGCGAACGCAGCCGACGGCAGCAGGGCGGCGAGGGCCAGGGCCAGGGAATGCGGCTTCAACCGCGGGAAATGGGCAGACATCGGCAAGTCCTTTGTTACTTTGTATCAATTGGGTGGCGCACGTATCCCGTCGGAGGACAGGGGGAGGGAAACCGTGCGGGGCAGGAGTGAATGTTATATTATTCCATAACGATTCGCCGACCCTGCTGGAAGTCATGTCCCTGTCCTCCTCGTTCCGCCGCCTGCTCGATCGCTTCGGTGCCACCGGTTCGATGCTGTGCGCCGTGCACTGCGCGGTCATTCCGGTGCTGCTTGCGATCGCGCCTTCGCTGGGCCTGTCGTTCTGGCTGAGCGACGGGGTGGAGATGGCGCTGGTGGTGTTCGTGACGCTGCTGGGGCTGTTCAGCCTGGTCATGGGCTACCGCCGCCACGGCGCGCTGCGCGCGCTGGGCTTCCTGATTCCCGGCCTGGTGGCACTGTGGGCGGGCGTGCTGTACGACCCGCTGCACCACAATGCGGTGCCGCATGCAGTGGTGATGACCCTCGGCGGCCTGCTGGTGGGCGTGGCGCACCTGGTGAACCTGCGCCTGAACCACGGCCACGTCCACGACGCCAGCTGCGCGCACTAGGCGCGTCGTGATAGGCTTTCCGATCGTGCGCGGGGGCGCCCAGCAAGGCGGCCCCGCCGAACCCGTGTCAGTACGGGGTAACCAGATTTCACACTTGAGGAGTTGAAGACATGGGTAAGGGTGACCGCAAGACCGCCAAGGGCAAGCGCTACAACGCCAGCTACGGCAACGCCCGTTCGCACACCGCGAGCAAGGTCGCTGTAGGCGCCGCCGCCCCGGTTGCCAAGAAGACCGTGGCCAAGGCTCCGGCCAAGAAGGCTGTGGCGAAGAAGGCAGCTGCCAAGGCCTGATCCGGCCGGCGGTTGCTTGAAAAAAACGCGGCGCCTGGCGCCGCGTTTTTTTTGTGCCCGGTGTTGCTGCCCGGCGGATGCTGCGCCGTCAGCGCAGCGCTTTCTTCAACGTCTCGGCATCGCCGTCGTTCGGCGCCGCCGGCACCTGCAGCAGATGCGCCAGCAGCGGGTACACATCCACGTTGTCGAACCCGTCGATCAGCAGGCCCTGCTGGAACGACGGGCCGCGCGCCACGAACACCGCGCGCATCGAGGGCAGGGCATTGTCGTAGCCATGCGAGCCACGGTCCTGGTGGTCGCGCTTGGCGATACGCTCGGCGCGCAGTGCATCCCAGCCTTCATCCATCTGGCAGACGATGGCCGGAACGCGCGGATGGCTGCCGTAATGCCAGCGCGGCGGCAGCGCCTCCTTCTTCCAGCATTCGTAGTGTGCGTGGCGGCCCAGCAGCGCCTGTTCGGCCTGCGTTTCGCGGCCGGTCACCGGCTCGAAGCCCACCGACTGGCCCTGGCTGACGTTGCGCGCCAGCGCCGGATCGACCATCGACTCGGTGGCGATCACCTGGCCTTCCGGTACCGATGCCATGCCGTGGTCAGAGACCACCACCACGTTGGTCGACGCCGCCAGCCCCTGTGCGTCCAGGCCATCAAGCACCTGGCCGATCACCTGGTCGGCCAGCACGATCGCATCGGCATACTGCTGCGAATCCGGGCCATGGTTGTGCCCGGCCTTGTCCACGTTTTCCATGTACAGCGTGGTCAGGCGTGGCGCATCGGCATCGGTCTGTGCCAGCCAGTCCAGCACGGTCTGCGCGCGTTGCTGCAGCGGCTCCTTACTGTCGTACACCTGCCAGCGGCTGGGCCGGGTGCCGTCGATCTCGGCCTCGCTGCCGGGCCAGGAAGTGGTGGCGGTGCGCACGCCCACTTTTTCCGCGCCGACCCAGATCGGTTCGCCGCCCCACCAGTGGCTGTTGGTCACCGCCTCGCGGTCGCCCAGGCTGAAGCGCCCCAACGCGGGATCTTCCATGCTGTTGTTGACGATGCCGTGGTGGTCCGGGCGCAGGCCGGTGACCAGGGTGTAGTGGTTGGGGAAGGTCAGCGACGGGTACGAGGGGGTCATCCAGCGGGCGCGCACGCCGCCATCGATGATGCGCTGCAGGTTCGGCGTCAGCCCACGATCCAGCGCATCGGCGCGCAGGCCGTCGATGGAAATCAGCAACAGCTTCGGTGGCGGCGCGTCGGCGCGCGCAACCGGCGCGGACGAAGAGGGCGTGGTCGTGCAGGCGGCCAGGGGCAGCAGCAGCGCCAGCGAACAGGTCAGGCGTACGGAAGTCATCGCGACATGATAAGCGGCGGCAATGACGTGCCCAAGACACGGCGTGCTGTCGCACGCCGTGTCCGCGGCATGAAAGTGATCCACGCATGGCGTGGATCTACCGGCCAGCGGGGTCGGATCCGTTTTCCACGGGGAAACGGCTCTGACCCCAGCGGAGGACGCCTGATGCGGCCATAGCGTGTCGACCAAGGTCGACACCTACCAACAGCCAACCAACCCTTACACAAACAACGGTGCCTGCCGCTGCTCCAGCCGCAGCAGGGCCGCCTTGGTTTCCAGGCCGCCGCCGAAGCCGGTCAGCGTGCCATTGCTGCCGATCACGCGGTGGCAGGGCAGCACGATCGGCAATGGATTGCGGCCGTTGGCCGCGCCCACCGCACGGGTGGCCGTGGGCTGCCCCAGGTGCTGGGCCAGCTGCAGGTAGCTCCAGGTCTGGCCGAACGGGATGACCGCCAGCGCCTGCCACACGCGCAGCTGGAACGGCGTGCCGCGCGGCGCCAGCAGCAGATCGAAGCGGCCACGTTCGCCGTGCAGGTACTGCAGCAACTGTTCCCGTGCCTGCGGCAGCGCACCCGGCGCGTACTGCCAGTCGCCGCGCCCGCGTGCCGGGTGCCGGTTTTCCGGAAACAGTACATGGGCCAGGCCATGCTCATTACCGGCGATGGTCAGCTCGCCGATCGGGCTGTCGAAACGATCGAACAACAGGGTCATGTCGGTTCTCCAACAAAGGTGCCGGACAGGTGCCACAGGTGCAGCACGGCATAGGCGCGCCACGGTCGCCACGCCTGCGAGCGGGCCTCGGTGGCGCGTTCGCTCAGGCGCTGGCCCTGCGCGTGGCCGAGCACCTGCTGCAGCACCAGGTCGCCGGCGGGGAAGGCATCGGGTTGGCCCAGCCCACGCAGGGCGATGTACTGCGCCGTCCATGGCCCGACGCCGGGCAGCGCGACGCAGCGTGCAACGAATTCGTCCAGGGCCTGGCCTGGCCCGAAATCCAGCGCACCGCTGGCGCAGGCCGCGGCCAGCGCACGCACCGTGGCTGCGCGCGTGCGTGGCAGGCCGATCGATTCCAGCGGCGCTTCGGCCAGCACCTGTGGCAGCGGGAACTGGCGGTCGAATGCCGGCGGCATGCCCGGCAGGTGGGCGCCCCAGGCATCCACCAGCCGGCGCGCGAAGGTGGTCGCTGCGGCCACGCTGACCTGCTGGCCCAGTACCGCGCGCACGGCCACCTCGAAGCCATCCCAGCCGCCGGGTACGCGCAGTCCGGGGCGTTCGGCGATGCCGCGGGCCAACAGCGGTTCTTCGGCCAGGGCGGCATGCACCTGCTGCAGGTCGGCGTCCAGATCGAACACCCGGCGCACCCGCCGCACGATGTCAGGGATCAGGCGGGGATCGACCGCGCCCATCTGCAGGCGCAGTTCCGGGCGCTTGGGATCGGCGGTTACCCGCAGCAGGGTGGGGCGTTCGGGCGTGCCCAGCACGCGCTGGTAGCTGTCTTCGTCGATCAGCTCGATGCCGGGCAGGCTGCGCTTGCGCAGGAAGGCCAGCATGCGCGGGAAATCCAGCGGCGGCCGGTAGCCCAGGCGCAGTACCAGGCCATCGTCGGCGCCGACCAGCGGGGCATGCTGGCGGCGCAGCGCGGTGGGCGGCATGCCGCAGCCCTGCAGGAAAGCGGTGTTGAAGCGGCGCAGGCTGTTGTAGCCAGCGGCCAGGGCGACGTCGGTCACCGGCAGCGCGGTTTCGGTCAGCAGTTGCTTGGCCAGCAGCAGGCGCTGGGTGGCGTGGATCTGCGCGGGCGTGGCGCCCAGGTGTTCGACGAACAGGCGTTGCAGCTGGCGTGCGCTCAGGCCCAGGCGGTGGCCCAGTTCGGCCATGGACTGTTCCTGCAGGAAGCCGCTGTGGATCAAAGCCAGGGCGCGCTGCACGGTCTGCCCGGCCAGCGCCTGCTGCGCCTGCGGCGCCAGTTCCGGGCGGCAGCGCAGGCAGGGCCGGTAGCCGGCAGCGGCAGCCGCGGCGGCCGTGCGGTAATAGCTGATGTTGCGCGGCTTCGGCGGTGGCGCCGGACACACCGGGCGGCAATAGATACCGGTGCTGCGCACGGCGGTGAAGAACACGCCGTCGAAGCGCGCATCGCGGGCCAGGCGGGCGCGGTCGCAGGCGGCGGTGTCGAGGGCGGGGGAGCTGTCCATGGCGCCAGTCTAGGCTGCGGGGCGGGTGGATACTCGCCATTTTCGGACATGGATGCTGAAGGGGGTACGGCAGGGCTGCGCCCTGCACCCACTGAATCAACGTCAACGTCAACGTCAACGTCAAGAGCGGGCTATCCGTGGATGGCGGGGTGGTATGGGCAGGCGGGACACGCCGTAAACCCTTCCATGGCGCCTGCGGTCCCGCCTGCTCATACCACCCCGCCTTTGTCAGATGGCTGCGATCTGACGGAACAGCGCGGGGTCGGATCCCGTTGCGCAGCAACGGGCTCTGACCCCGGATGGATTTGGGTGAGTGACAGATTCATCCACGCATGGCGTGGATCTACCCGATCACGGTTGCGCCAGTAGATCCACGCCATGCGTGGATGCGTTCCCCAAGGTCACCATGGGTTCAGTGGCGCACGCTGAATGCGCGGCGTTGGCGGGTAGACTGTGGCTCTCGCTTCCCTCGAATACCGGTTGCCCGATGTCTTTCCGATTCCGCTGGTTGCCCCTGTTGTGCCTGGCCCTTGCCGGCTGCAAGCAACTGGAAAATCCCGGCAACGTGACCGCGGCCGACAAGGCGGCGCGGGCGCCGGCCAGCGATGGCGAGAACATGGTGTCGATCAATGCCGCCGATGCACCGCTGCCGCCGGCACCGCCGCGCAGTCGGGCGGACCGGCCGTGGGCGGCGGCGCAACTGGAAAACGGCAACGCCTGGATCAGCTGCAGCACCGATTACGCCGGTGAGGGTGGCGATGGCGTGGCGCTGGAAGGGCTGGGGCGCGATCAGATCCAGCAGGCGCTGGCGCCGTGCGCCGAGCGAGGGCTGCTGCGCGTGCGCTACACCGGCAAGATCAATCCCGGTTTCGCTGAACTGGTCTGGCGCCTGGCCGTGGTGGCCGATGCGCTGAAGATCCACAAGCGCATCCTCGATCTGGATTCCAGCGGCGGCCAGGTGGAATCGGCCATCGTGGCCGGCGACAGCATCGGCGAATCGGGCTGGACGATCTGGGTGCGCGAAGGCTCGATCTGCCACAGCGCCTGCGTGTTCGTGCTTGCCGCAGGCGACAACCGCCTGCTGTCGGGCAAGGTCGGCATCCACCGCATGATGCGCATCAGTTCCAAGGCGACCTCGCGCGCGGAACTCAACCGCGAACTGCACGAGGTCTATGACAACGTGAAGGACTACCTGCAGCGCAACGGCGTTGCCGTGGGCGTGGCCGATCTGATGATGACCGTGCCCAACCGCAGCCTGCGCCTGCTCACTCCCGAGGAGCTGCGCCAGTTCGGCCTGGATGGCACCAACGCGGTGCAGGACGATCTGGAGCGGATCAAGCAGATGCGCACTTGCGGCGATGATTTCGTGCAGCGCAAGGATGCCTTCCTGGTCGCCTTCGACCAGCAGTGCAAGCGCGAGGGCGTGGACATGGAATCGATCAACAGCTGCGGGCAGGCGCTGAAAGAGCGCTTCGGCTTCCCCGATCCGGTGTGCCCGGAAGAAAGTCCGTTGTCCGAGATCGACGTGGCCACCCTGCCGCCGGCGCCGCCCGAGCCGCCGGTGGCCGAGCAGCCGCCGGCCGCGGGTAGCGGCGGCGCACCCGCCGAGGCCGAGGCCGCTGCAGTGGAAGCCAGCAGTACTACGCGCTGACGAGCCGATCACCACGCTGGCGTAGACTGCGGTTCCATTCATTGAACCGGCGGTGGCCATGAAGCGCGCGTTCCTGTTGCTGTCCCTGTTGCCCCTGGCCGCACTGGCGCAGGCACCTGCGCCGGCCACGCCCGCACCGGCACCGGCGCGCCCGGCACCGGCCACGCCGGCCGCCGCCAAGCCCGCCACCGCGGCCGCGCCGACGCTGACCCCGGCCCAGCAGGCCCAGGTGCAGAAGCAGGACGCAGAAATGACCGCCGCGGCGCTGAAAGCCGCGCAGCTGGTCGATGGCAACCGCGCCGGTGAACTGTGGGACGGTGCTTCGGTCGTGGCGCGCCGCGCCGTTCCCAAGGCTGCTTTCGTCAGCCAGCTCACCGCCGACCGCACGCGCCTGGGCGCCCTGGCCGGGCGTGGCCAGCCCAGCGTGACCCGGGTGAAGTACGGCCCCGGCGCGGCCGTGCCGGAAGGGCTGTACATCAACGTCAGCTTCCCCACCCGCTTTGCCAGCAGCGCCCAGCCGGTGCGCGAACTGGTGTCGTTCCGTTTCGACGAAGACCAGACCTGGCGCCTGGCCGGCTACAGCCTGCGCGCTTCCGCTCCCTGACGGAGATCGAACATGGCGACCGAACTGACGATGCTGGCCTGGGCAATGCTGCTCGGCTTCGTGCATATCTTTGCCGCCACCGGTGCGGCCACCCGCGAGCGCGGCCTGAAGTGGAACGCCTCGGCCCGCGACGGCCAGAACGCGCCGCTGGGCGCGCTGGCGGCACGGCTGGCGCGGGCCCAGGCCAACTTCTTCGAAACCTTCCCGTTCTTCGCCGCCGCTGCCATTGCGGTGGTGCTGTCCGGGCGCAGCAGCGAGCACACCGTGCTGGCCGCGCAGGTCTATTTCTGGGCCCGCGTGGTGTACCTGCCGCTGTACGCCAGCGGTGTGCCGTATGTGCGCAGCCTGGTCTGGGTGGTGTCGATCGTGGCGGTGCTGTCGCTGGTGCTGGCCCTGCTGTAAGGCCGGTAGAGGGCAGGGGCCGGCTGCTGCGCTGATCCAGATCAAGGTCCTTAACGCGCCCAGCGCTAAGCTGGTAGCGAACGGACAAGGGTCAGGAGACAGGCATGCGTGGAATGGACGTGGTGGTGGTGGGCGCCGGGCCGGCCGGCCTGTGCTTTGCGCGCGCGCTGGCCGAAAGCGGCCTGCAGGTCGGGCTGGTGGAAGCGCAGCCACGCCAGGCGCTGGCGGCGGCCGCCTTCGACGGTCGCGAGATCGCACTCACCCATGCCTCGCGCCAGACGCTGGAACAGCTGGGCCTGTGGCAACGGCTGCCGGCCAGCGAAATTGCCGAACTGCGCGATGCCAAGGTGCTCAACGGCGGCTCGCCGTTCGCGCTTACCTTCGCCAGTGAACGCACGGCCGACCAGCCGCTGGGCTGGCTGGTGCCCAATCACCTGATCCGGCGGGCGGCCTGGCAGGGCGTGCAGGACCAGGCGGGCCTGCAGCTGTTCGACGGGCGCAAGCTGCAGTCGCTGCGTGCCGATGCGCAGGGCCACGTGGTCACCCTGGATGACGGCAGCCAACTGCACGCGCGCCTGCTGGTGGCCGCCGACAGCCGTTTTTCCGCCACCCGCCGCCTGCTGGGCATCGGCGCGCAGATGCGCGACTTCGGTAAATCGATGCTGGTGTGCCGCATGCAGGTCGAGCGCGACCATCGCCACACCGCCTGGGAATGGTTCGGCTACGGCCGCACCCTGGCCCTGCTGCCGCTCAACGAAGGGCAGGCGTCAGCGGTGGTCACCCTGCCGCCGCGGCAGATCGAGCAGCTGCTGGCGATGGACGAGGTGGCCTTCGGCCAGGCCATCACCACGTTCTTCGAGCACCGCCTGGGGCAGATGCAGCCGGTGGCCACGCCGCAGGCCTATCCGCTGGTCGGTGTCTACGCGCACCGTTTCGTCGGCAGCCGCTGTGCGCTGATCGGCGATGCTGCCGTGGGCATGCACCCGGTCACGGCCCATGGGTTCAACCTGGGTCTGGCCAGTGCGCAGCGGCTGGCGCAGGGCATCTTGGATCAGCAGCGACGCGCGGCGGACATCGGCGCCGAGGGCATGCTGGCCCGCTACGAGCGCGGGCACCGGCTGGCGTCGCGGCCGTTGTACGAGGCCACCAACGCCATCGCCAGCCTGTATACCGATGACCGCGCGCCGGCCCGCCTGCTGCGCGCGGCCGGGTTGCGGCTGGCGCAGGGCGTGGCGCCGTTCCGCAAGGTGATTGCCTCGCATCTGACCCAGCGCGTGGCCTGATCCTGCCTTGCCCGGCCGGGTCAGCCGGCCGCCAGCACGCGGATCTGGCTGTCATTGAATTCCACCACCTGGCCTGCGCGGATCTTGCAGGCCTTGCGCAGCTCGACCTGGCCGTCCACCAGCACCTGGCCGTCGCCGATCACCATCTTGGCCTCGCCGCCGCTGGTGACCAGGTCGGCCAGCTTCAGCAACTGCTTCAGTTCGACGTACTCGCCGTCGAGGTCGAATTCGAGAATCTGCATGGAACGCGGTTTCCTGGTGGGGGCGGGCCGGGGCCGGCCGCGCGGGTCGCGTATTGTGCGCCAGTGTGGGCGGCCATGGATGCGAATGGAATCCTGTACGCGCCGTTCAGGCACGGTGCGGTATCATTCCGCTCTGAGCGAGTGAATCTCCCTCCGAACGAGCAGCGCCAGGGCACGCGATAAGAAGGGCGCCCAAAGCGCGGACCATCCCTTTTTTATCGCACTGCCATGCAGATGGCCGTGCCTTTGGAGTTTTCCATGTCCCAAGATTCCCAAGCGCCGCTGCAGTTCTCGCAGCTCGGCCTGTCCGAGCCTGTCATGCAGGCGGTCAGCGCCATCGGCTACGAAACCCCCTCGCCGATCCAGGCCGCCACCATTCCGGCCATGCTGGAAGGCCGCGACGTGCTGGGCCAGGCCCAGACCGGTACCGGCAAGACCGCGGCCTTCGCGCTGCCGGTGCTGTCCAACATCGATCTGCAGCAGACCAAGCCGCAGGCCCTGATCCTGGCGCCGACCCGCGAGCTGGCCATCCAGGTGGCCGAGGCGTTCCAGTCGTATTCCTCGAAGATCCCCGGTTTCCGCGTGCTGCCGGTGTACGGCGGCCAGCCCTACGGCCAGCAGCTGTCGGCCCTGCGCCGCGGCGTGCACATCGTGGTCGGTACCCCCGGCCGCGTGATCGACCACCTGGATCGCAGCACCCTGGACCTGTCCGAGCTGAAGACCCTGGTGCTGGACGAAGCCGATGAAATGCTGCGCATGGGCTTCATCGACGACGTCGAAGCGGTGCTGAAGAAGCTGCCGGAGCAGCGCCAGGTGGCCCTGTTCTCGGCCACCATGCCGCCGCAGATCCGCCGCATCGCGCAGACCTACCTGCAGGACCCGGTGGAAGTGACCATCGCGGCCAAGACCACCACCTCGGCCAACATCCGCCAGCGTTACTGGTGGGTGAGCGGCATGCACAAGCTGGACGCGCTGACCCGCATCCTGGAAGTCGAGCCGTTCGACGCGATGATCATCTTCGCGCGCACCAAGGCCGGCACCGAAGAACTGGCCAGCAAGCTGCAGGCCCGTGGCCTGGCCGCTGCCGCCATCAACGGTGACATGCAGCAGGCCCAGCGTGAGCGCACCATCGCCATGCTGAAGGAAGGCAAGCTGGACATCCTGGTGGCCACCGACGTGGCGGCCCGTGGCCTGGACGTGGAACGCATCAGCCACGTGCTGAACTACGACATCCCGTACGACACCGAAAGCTACGTGCACCGCATCGGCCGTACCGGCCGTGCCGGCCGCAGCGGCGAGGCGATCCTGTTCGCCACCCCGCGCGAGAAAGGCATGCTGCGCCAGATCGAGCGCGCCACCCGCCAGCCGATCGAAGAAATGCAGCTGCCGAGCGTGGAAGCGGTCAACGATACCCGCATCAACAAGTTCACCTCGCGCATCAGCGAAACCCTCGGCGCCGGCGGTCTGGATTTCTACCGCCAGCTGCTGGAGCGTTTCGAGACCGAGCAGAACGTGCCGGCCATCGAAGTGGCTGCCGCACTGGCCAAGATGCTGCAGGGCGATACCCCGTTCCTGCTGCAGCCGCCGGTGCGTGCGCCGCGTGAAGAACGCGCGCCGCGCGAGCGTTTCGACCGTGGCGACCGCCCGGAACGCGGTGACCGCTTCGACCGCAACGAACGCGGCCCGCGCTTCGAACGCGGCCCGCGCCGCGAAGAAGGCGAGGGTGGTTTCGAACAGCGCCCGCGCCGTGAAGTGCCGCCGCGTGGTGCACCGGACCAGGGCATGGAGACCTACCGCATTTCGGTGGGCCACCAGCACGGCGTGAAGCCGGCCAACATCGTCGGCGCCATCGCCAACGAAGCGGGCCTGGAAAGCCGTTACATCGGCCGTATCGACATCCACGACGATTTCTCGCTGCTGGACCTGCCGGCGCAGATGCCGCAGGACGTGCTCAGCCACCTGCAGAAGGTGTGGGTGTCGGGCCAGCAGCTGCAGATGCGTCCGCTGGCGGCCGGTGAAGAGATCAACCCGGCTCCGCGTCCGTTCAAGCCGCGCTTCGACAAGCGCGGTCCGGGCGGTCCGGGTGGCCCGCGCCGCGGTGGCCCGGGTGGCCCCGGCGGTGACCGTGAAGGTCGCCCGCCGCGCCGTGATGGCTTCAAGCCGCGCGGTCCGCGCAGCTTCTAAGCACCACGCCTGAAGGGGCGGTGGTCGATCGGGCCTTCATCTTCGGATGGCCCGGGCGACCGCCGCCCTTTTTCGTGGGCTTCGCACCGTCCACACACCCACGGTTCTAGGCTGAACGGGTTCCGCAGGAGGTTGCCACCGTAATCGCGTCCGGGGGGATCCAGGATGGGTAGGAGGGGTAGCGAGCAGCAGGACCGACGGGTGCCGATGACCCGGGGGTTGGGGCTGCGGTTTGCATTGCTGACCGGGATGGCGATCGGCCTGGTCGGGCTGTCGGCTGTCATCCAGGAGCTGCAGGCGGCGTCCACCGCCTGGATTGCCGGCCAGGGGCACTGGTCCCGCGGCCAGCAGGAGGCCACCTCGGCGCTGAGCCGATACCTGGTGCGCGGCCAGTTGATCGATCTGAATGATGCCGAGCGCGCGCTGCAGCTGCCGTTGGGTGACCTGCACGCGCGCCTGGCGCTGGAACAGCCCGAGCCGGACGAGGCGAGCGCCCGCGCCGGCTTCCTGCGCGGCGGCAACGCCAAGGGTGACGTGGCACGGTTGGTGTTCTCGTTCCGCCATGCCCGCGATTTCGGCGCGTTCCGTGATGCCACCACGCTGTGGCGACAGACCGACCCAGGCGTCCTGGCCATGCAGGCGCTGATCAGCGAACTGCGCCAGCGCCACCATGAAGGCCCCTTGACGGTGCAGGCGCGCGATGCCTACCTGCAGCGCCTGCGCGACATCGACCAGACCCTGCAGGGGCAGGCGAAGGCGTTTTCGCAGGCCCTGCTGGACATGTCACGGGCGGTACGCATCGCCACTCTGGTGGTCGGTGGCGTGTCGGTGCTGGGCATCACCCTGATGGCCATTGCCCTGGCCCGGCGCGTGGGCAAGGACATGGGCGAACATGAAAGCCGGTTCCGCGCCGCGTTCTACCAGGCCAACGTGGGCATGCTGAAACTGGACGCGCAGGGCCGGGTCATCGAGGCCAACCAGGCCATTGCCGATATCCTGGACTACCGCCGCGACCAGCTGCTGCAGGCCACCTTTGCCGAGCTGTTGATGGAAGGCGAGCTGGTGCTGGACGAGCAGGGCCAGATCGACTGGGAGCGGCAGCTGCGGCCAGGCGAGCTGCGCTTCCGCCGGCGTGACGGCAGCCTGGTGTGGGGCCGCTGGAGTGGCACCGGCGTGCGTACCCCCGGCCGCGGCCTGTCGGTGTTTGCGATCATCGAAGACGTCAGCCAGCACCATGCCCTGGCCCGCGAGATCGAGCACCACGCCAGCCATGATCCGCTGACCGGCCTGATCAACCGCCGCGAGATCGAACGGCTGCTGGAGAACGCCCTGCTGCAGGTGCGCTCGGAAGGCGGCGTGCATTCGCTGTGCTACATCAACCTGGACCACTTCAAGCTGGTCAACGACAGCTTCGGTCACGCCGCTGGTGACCAGATGCTGCGCGGCTTCGCCGAGTACCTGATCGGCGCGGTGCGCGACGGCGACTGGGTCGGACGCCTGGGTGCCGACGAGTTCGCGGTGTTCCTGGCCCGCGCCAGCCAGGACGAGGCCAAGCGTGTGCTGCAGCGGCTGCTGCGCAACCTGGGCCAGGCCACGTTCCCGATCAGCGAAGGCAGCCCGCAGTTGAGTTGCAGCATCGGCGTGGTGGAAGTGACCGCCGACGCGCAGGACGTGAACTGGCTGATGAGCGCGGCCGACAGCGCCTGCTATGCGGCCAAGCAGGCCGGGCGCAACCGCATCCACTGTTTCAACGAAGACCGCCTGGCGCTGGAGGAGCGGCGGCAGGAGGCCGAGCGCCTGCAGCGGGTCAGCCGGGCCATGGCCGAGAACCGCATGCTGCTCTACGCCCAGCGCATCGCCAAGGTGGGCGATCCGGGCTACCTGCATTACGAGGTGCTGGTGCGCATGCGCGATGCGGCCGGCGCACTGCACCTGCCGGGCCAGTTCATGCCGGCGGTGGAACGCTACGGCATGGCCGTGGCGCTGGACCGGCATGTGCTGGGCCTGTTGTTCCGCCACCTGCAGGTCTGCCCGGCGCACGTGCGCCAGCTCGGCCTGTGCAACGTGAACGTGTCGGCGCAGTCGATCGCCGAACCGGGATTCCTGGCCTTCGTCTGCGACCTGCTGGAACGCAACCGCGCGCTGGCGGCCAAGCTGTGCTTCGAGATCACCGAAACAGCGGCGATCAGCAACCTGACCCAGGCGCGGGCGTTCATCGATGCGGTGAAGGCGCGCGGCTGCCGCATGGCGCTGGACGACTTCGGCTCGGGGCTGTCCTCGTTCGGCTACCTGCGGCAGTTGCCGGCCGACATCCTGAAGATCGACGGCGCCTTCGTGCGCGACATGGGCAGCGACCCGGTCAGCCATGCCACGGTGCGCGCGATCAGCGAACTGGGCCGCGAACTGCAGATGGAAGTGGTGGCCGAATGGGTGGAGACCGAGGAAGTGGCCAACGCACTGGCGGCTCTGGGCGTGCAGGGCCTGCAGGGGTTTGCCATCGAGCGCCCGCAGCCGCTTGAACGGCTGACCCTGGCCGACCAGCGCCCGCTGCGCCTGGTGGGCCAGCCCGGAGCGGACCACTGATCCGGCGCGCTGCGCGGCCCCACCTTTGGTCTACACACCGGCGCCGCCGCAGGCTGCGATAATGGCCGCAGGGGCGACGTGCACTGGGCGCGGACGTAAGCAACAGCGGGACACAGCGTGGTCGGCAGGCACGTGCGGTTTGAAGTAGGGGCAGTGCTGGTGGTGCTGCTGGCCTGGCTGGCATTGCCCTGGCTGGGCCACGCGCGCGCGGCCGAAGCCGGGCGCGACTATCTGCTGGTGGGCGCCGCTACCGATGTGCCTACACCGCACCGCGCGTGTACGCCGCAGATGCTGGTCGGGCCGCGCCAGGAAGTGCGGGTGGATGCCCCGCCGGGCGGCTGGTCGGGCGAACCGCAGGCGCTGGATGTGTTCAACGTGTTCGCCGGCGAAGTCCGCCTGCAGCATGGCGAGCGCGAGATCTGCGGCAACATGGACGATGCGCGCACCCGCGATTCGCGCTTCCGCGCCGGCATTGGCATGGTGGCCGTGCCCCGCGCCGGCAGCCATGAACCCTTCTTCGTTTCCTGGCAGACCCCGCTGAAGGCACGCTGGGTGCCGACCCTGCGGCTGGGCGCGCCCAGCCCGGTGCAGCAGAACGACACCGCACGCCTGCTGGTGCGCGCAGCCTGCATCGCGGTGGCCATCGCGCTGGCGCTGTCGGCGCTGATGGGCTACTTGACCACCCGTGACCGCAGCTTCCTGTTCTACATCGGCGCCACGCTGATCCTGGTGCTGTGGCAGGCGGTGCTGGGCGGCCTGTCTGGTTACCCCGAACCCTGGCTGCCAGTGGGCGAGCGCGCCGCCTGGTGGTTGATCGCGCTGACCGCGGCCACCCAGGCCATGGCACTGCCGGCGCTGTGGCGCCTGAACGGTGGTGACCGGCAGTTGCCGCGCTCGCGCCTGCCGCAGCAGATCGTGCTGTGGGGCCTGCTGGCGGTGGCCGCGCTGGTGCCGTGGCTCGGCCGCGACGGTCTGCAGGTGGTGGCGGTGGGCCTGCAGGTCAGCTTCATCCTGGGCTGTGCGCTGTCGCTGGCGGTGGGCCTGTGGGCGCGGCTGCGCGGCGATGTGTGGTCGCAGGCGGGGTTGGCCGCGCTGACGCCGATGCTGGTGCTGATCGCCGCCGACGCCGTCAGTGCCGGCTGGTTGCTGGAATACCGCGTGGAAGCGCTGCAGCTGGCGGTGACGTGGCTGCTGATGATGGCCGCCTACGCCCTGAACCTGCGGCTGGGTCGCCTGCGCCAGCAACGCGACGAGATGCGCCACCTGGCCGAGACCGATTCGCTGACCGGCCTGCCCAACCGCCGCGCCGGCCTGCAGCAGCTGGGCGAGCACCTGCAGCGCGGTGCACGCGACGACGGTGGCCTGGTCATCGGTTTCCTTGACGTGGACCTGTTCAAGGACATCAATGATCGCCACGGGCATGAGGTCGGCGACCAGGTGCTGGTGGCGGTGGCCCGTGCCCTGCGCGCCAGCGTGCGCGGCCAGGACGAGGTTGCGCGGATGGGCGGCGAGGAGTTCCTGGTCGTCCTGCCGGGGGTGTCGCGCGAGGATGCGCGGCGGCGCCTGGACGTGCTGCGCCAGCGCATCACCGAAGCCTGCCAGAGCCTGCAGGTGCCCGGCCTGCAGGTGACCGCCAGCATCGGCCTGGCACAGTGGCGGCCGGGCCAGGACGATCTGGCGGCCCTGCTGCGGCGTGCCGACCATGCCATGTACGTGGCCAAGCGCGGCGGCCGCAACCGGGTCTTCGACGGCGAAACGGCAGATTCCGTTACCGTTGCATGAGGCGGGGAGGGTGGCAATGCCGGATAATGGGCGCATGACCACCCGACTCAACAAACATATTGCCGAAACCGGCTTCTGCTCCCGCCGCGAGGCCGACCGTCTGATTGCCGACCGGCGCGTGACCGTGAACGGCCGCCCGGCCGGCACCGGCGCGGTGGTCGGCGAGGACGACACCGTGCTGGTGGACGGCCAGCCGCTGCGCGCCCGCACCGCGCGCAAGCCGGGCGCGCGCCGCCACGTCTACATCGTGCTGAACAAGCCGGTCGGGGTGACCTGCACCACCGAAACCTCGGTGAAGGGCAACATCGTCGAGTTCGTCGGCCATGAGCAGCGCATTTTCCCGATCGGCCGCCTGGACAAAGAGTCCGAAGGCCTGATCCTGATGACCAGCAATGGCGACATCGTCAACCAGATCCTGCGTGCCGAGAACGGCCACCAGAAGGAGTACCTGGTGGCGGTGAACAAGCCGGTGACCGACGAATTCCTGCGTGGCATGGCGCGCGGCGTGCGCATCCACAACCAGATGACGCTGCCGTGCCGCACCTCGCGCATTGCCAAGTTCGGTTTCCGCATCACATTGCAGCAGGGCCTGAACCGGCAGATCCGCCTGATGGCGGCGGAGTTCGGCTTCCGCGTGACCCAGCTGCGCCGCGTGCGCATCGACAACGTCAAGATCGGCGCGCTGAAGCCGGGCCAATGGCGCAACCTGACCGACCAGGAGCTGCACGGGCTGCTGCCGCAGCAGCAGGACTGGTAAACCACGCTGGGACGAATGGCCGCCGGGCATGACCCGGCGCCAACATCGGCTAGACTCGGCGGCGACCTGCCGGAACATGACGCTGCATGATCAAGCCCGACAAGCCTGCCAACGAAGCCGAGCGCCTGCAGGCGTTGTATCGCTACCGCATTCTCGATTCGGACCGTGAAAAATCCTTCGATGACCTGGTGGTGATCGCCAAGGCGGTGTGCGGTACCAGCATGGCCGCGGTCACCCTGATCGATGTCGAGCGGCAGTGGTTCAAATCCATCCAGGGCATTGATGCCGCGGAAAACCTGCGCAGCGAATCGATGTGCGGGCACGCCATCCTGCAGCCGCAGGAAATCATGGTGGTGGAGGATGCGCTGCAGGACATCCGCTTCCACGACAACCCGGTGGTGACCGGCGATCCGCACGTGCGTTTCTATGCCGGCGCGCCGCTGGTCAGCAGCGATGGCCTGCCGCTGGGCACGCTGTGCGTGTTCGATGCGCACCCGCAACAGTTGGCGCCGGACAAGGCCGAGGCGCTTGCCGCGCTGTCACGCCAGGTGATGCTGGTGATGGAACTGCGCCGCTTCGCGCTGGATATCCAGAACCACATGCTGGAGCGCGATGATTACGAGCGCCTGCTGGCCGAGTACCACGAGGTGCTGCTGGCGCAGAACGCCGACCTGAACGAACAGAGCCGCACCGACGCGCTGACCGGATTGCCGAACCGACGCGCGCTGGCCGTCGCCCTGGCCGAAGCGGTGGCCACCGCCGATGGGCAGCTGCGGCAGACCTGCGTGGCCCTGGTGGATATCGACCATTTCAAGCAGATCAACGATTTCCAGGGCCACGCCACCGGCGATCGGGTGCTGGCCGAACTGGGGGTGCTGCTGCGCTCGCACTTCGGCGGGCGCGGCATGGCGGCGCGCTATGGCGGCGAAGAGTTCGTGGCCCTGATGCCCGATGTGGACCTGCGTACCGCTGAACTGCAGTGCGAATTCCTGCGCATGGCGGTGGCCGATCTGCCGCTGGGCTTCCCTGTCACCATCAGCATCGGCGTGGCCCAGTACCAGCCGGGCGAAAACACCGACCAGACCCTGGCCCGCGCCGACGCCGCGCTGTACCGCGCCAAGGCCAGCGGCCGCAACCGCGTGGAGCTGGCCCCGTAGAGTCGAGCTTGCTCGACTGCTGTTGGCCTGTGTCCAGGTAGAGTCGAGCTTGCTCGACTGCTGTTGGCATCGCGCGAAAAGCAGTCGAGCAAGCTCGACTCTACGCGTTGCATCCGGCGAAAAGCAGTCGAGCATGGCTCGACTCTACCGTCGGTGCGTCATTCAGCGATATTGCGCGCCTCGGCGGTGCCCAGGATTTCCGGGTGCTGCACCGGCTTGCGGCGGTTCAACAGCGGGTGCAGGAACACGGCGCCGACGATGATCGCCACGCCCAGGTAGAACCATGGGGTCACTTCGTGCTGTTCGTTCAGCAGCACCACCGCCAGCACCACCGCGTACACCGGTTCCAGGTTGGTCACCAGCTGCACCGTATAGGCGCTCAGGTGGCGCAGCGCCACCAGCGCCAGGGCAAACGGCAACAGGGTGCAGGCGCCGGCCAGCACCAGCAGCAGGATGCCGTCATGCAGGTCCGGCACCACCCACAGCGGGCTGGCCAGGGCCGGCAGCAGGTACGGCATCAGCGGCGCCAGCAGGGTCAGGGTGAGGGTGCCGGCACCCAGCTCCAGCGCGGTCACCGTCAGCGGATCGGCATGGCTGACCATGCGCTTGTTGAGTGAGCCGAACACAGCCACCAGCAGCGCCGACAGCGCGCCCACCAGCACCCCCAGACGCATGCCGTCGGGCACGCCACCCACCACCAGCGCAACGCCCGGAAGCACGGCCAGGCCGAAGGCCAGTTCGCGCAACTGGAATGGCCGCTTGGCCACCCAGGGTTCGATGATGGAGGTGAACACCGGTGCCAACGCGATGCAGGTGGCCGCGACCGAGGCGTTGGCCAGCTTCACCGCGCCGTAGAACGTGAGCCAGTGCAGCGCGACCAGCGCACCGATGCCGGCATAACCGGCCACCAGCCGCAGCGGCAGGGTACGCAGGCCACGCCAGACCCGCGGCAGCAGCGCCAGCATGGCCACCACCAGCAACATGCGCCACCACACCAGCGGCAGCGCCGGCAGGGTGATCAGCTTGCCGAGGATGGCGGTGATGCCCCACAGCAGGACACAGAAGTGGATCTGCCAGAGCGCTTTGCGGGTATCGGGGGTGGTCATGTGCGTATTGTGCGGCATGCGTGTGGCGGCCGGCGATGGCTGTGGCATGCTCGCGGCACCGTACTTGCGGGTATCGCCATGGCCGCGCGCTGGAACCTGTTGAAAGGCTGGGCCCTGCTGACTGCAGTGGCGGCGGCGGCGGCGCTGCTGCTGCAGTACGCGCTGCTGCTCACCGGGCCCGCCGCGGCGGCGGGCGTGGCCATGGCCACCCTGCGTTTCTGCAGTTACTTCACCGTGTTGAGCAACCTGGCGGTGTGCCTAAGCTGTGTGTGGATCGCATGTGGCCGCCACCTGCCAGCGCCGTTGGCGGCGACCCTGGCGCTGTGCATCGGCGTGACCGGGCTGGTCTACGGGCTGGTGCTGCAGCGGTTGTGGCACCCCACGGGCCTGCAGTGGTGGGCCGATACCGGGCTGCACTACGCCACCCCCGTGCTGTATCTGCTGGGCTGGCTCTGGCTGTTGCCGCACGGCGCCCTGCGCTGGCGCGTGCTGGGCCCGGTGCTGATGGTGCCGGTGGCCTACCTGGGCTGGGCGATGCTGTGCGGCACGTTGACCGGGCAGGTGCCGTACCCGTTCCTGGACCTGCAGCGCATCGGGGCGGCCGCTTTCAGCGGCAATGTGCTGCGCGTGGCCGGCGTGTTCGTGCTGGGCTGGACCGCCCTGTGGGCACTGGACCGCTGGCGCGGCCGCTGAGCGTGCCCGAACCTACTGGCCGGCCCCGGCGCGCCACGGGTCGTAGCTGCCGAACCACCACAGATAGCCTTCCGGGTCGGCGCAGGCATAGCCACGGCCACCGTAGTCCTGGTCGGCGATATCGATGACGATGCGCGCACCGGCGGCCTTGGCGCGGGCGTAGTGGGCATCCACATCGGCCACGATCACGCAGGCACTCTGGGTCTGCCGCCCATCCACCTCGTCGGGCATCACCGCCAGCTTCGACCACTCGCCGCCGTTGCTGGCCGAGCCCAGCATGATCATGCCCTGGCCGAACACCAGCTGGGCATGGAAGACCGTTTCGCCCTCGGCGTACACCGCCTGCGCATGGAACCCGAAGGCGCGTTGCAGCCAGTCGATCGCTGCCAGCGCATCGCGGTAGCGCAGGCAGGGAATGATGGTGGAGCCGCTGCCCACTGCATGATCGTCAACCATGGCACCCCTCCTATGGCACAGGGCAGGGTGGATCGCCGCCCGTTACCATCGTGCGAAACCCCGGTGACGGCCTGCACATGGCCGCGACCCCTGTTCGGAGATGGTGCTGGATGAAAACCTGGATCGGAGGAGCCGTGCTGCTGGCGTGCACCACCATGGCGAGTGCGGCCACCCCGCCGCAACTGCAGGACTTGGACGCAACGGTCGAGCGCGTGCGCGCGCAGTTCGACGTACCTGGCGTAGCCGTGGCCGTGGTGAAGGATGGCCAGATCGTGCTGGAACGCGGCTGGGGCGTGCGCGAACTGGGCAAGCCGGCACCGGTGCAGGCCGATACGCTGTTCGCCATCGCTTCCAACACCAAGGCGTTCACGGCTACCTCGCTGAACCTGCTGTCCGAGGACGGCAAGCTGAAGATGGACGACAAGGTGATCGACCACCTGCCGTCGTTCCGCATGTCCGATCCCTTCGTGACCGGGCAGATGACCCTGCGCGACCTGCTGTCGCACCGCAGCGGCCTGAGCCTGGGCGCCGGCGACCTGCTGTTCTGGCCCACCACCAGCTACAGCAATGCCGAGGTGGTGCAACGCCTGGGCCAGGTGCCACTGAAGGGCGGTTTCCGCGAGCGCTATGCCTACGACAACATCCTCTACGCGGTCGCCCAGCAGGTGATCGAAAAAGTGTCGGGCATGAGCTACGAGCAGTTCCTGCAGACGCGCATCTTCGACAAGGTGGGCATGGCCGGTACCCGCTACAACGCAGACCACCTGCAGCCCGGTGACAACGCGGCGGTGGGCCACGCCAAGTACGATTTCAAGGACCTGCGCACCGTTGCGCCGCTCACCTGGTCGAACAACGCCGGTGCCGGTGGCATCTATTCCAGCGCGCACGACATGGCGCGCTGGATGCAGGTGCAGCTGGCCGAGGGCACGCTGGCCGACGGCACGCCGCTGTTCAGTGCCAAAACCCAGAAAGACATGTGGCAGATGATCACGCCCCAGGCCATTGCCACGCCGAGCGTGCCCGAACTGGAGCCGGCACGGGCCAACTTCGCCGGCTATGGCGAGGGCTGGAACCTGAGCGACTACCGTGGGCAGAAGCTGGTCTGGCACACCGGCGGCTGGCCGGGCATGGTTTCGCGGCTGACCCTGGTGCCGGGCCAGAAGCTGGGCGTGGTGGTGCTGACCAACCAGGAATCGGGCGCGGCCTTCAACGCGATCACCCTCAGCGTGCTCGACGCCTACCTGGGCGGCGAAAAGCATGACTGGGTCGACGCCTACGCCAAGGGCGTGGCCAAGGGCCAGGACAAGGCCGATGAAGCCTGGGCCAAGCACCAGGCCGAGCGTGCCAAGGGCACTACGCCGTCGCTGCCGCTGCGTGGCTATGCCGGCCAGTACCGCGATCGCTGGTACGGCGACATGGCCATCGTGGCCGAGGGCAAGGGCCTGCGCCTGAGCTTTGCCAAGACCGCGCAGCTGACCGGCCGCCTGGAGCACTGGCAGCACGACACCTTCATCGTGCGCTGGGACGACCGCTCGCTCAACGCCGATGCGTTCGTGAACTTCAGCCTGGACCCGGACGGCAAGGTGCGCGAAGTGCGCATGCAGTCCATCTCGGACCTGACCGATTTCAGCTTCGACTTCCAGGACCTGCAGTTCACCCCCACGAACCGGTAGATGCCGACTCCCACGCACCGGTAGATGCCGACCTTGGTCGGCATATCGCAACGCGCCCACCCAGGTGGGCGCCTACCCGACACTGGCCGGAACGCGGGACACACACCCGGCATGGGATAATCCCCGCGCTGATTGATGGCGAGGGACTGTGATGTTTCGTTGGTTTGAATCTCTGATTCCGGTGTTCCCGCCGGTCGATGGCCGCATGCCGCCGCAGAAGGTGCTGCCGTTCTACCTGCACTACTTGCGCCCGGTGTGGCCGGTGCTGCTGGCCACCCTCATCGCCGGCCTGCTGCTGGCGCTGGTGGAAGTGGCGATGTTCGATTACCTGGGCCGCATCGTCGACATGGTCGCCGAACAGCCCGGTGCCGGCTTCTTCCAGCGCCACGCCAATGAACTGGGCTGGATGCTGTTCATCACGGTCATCGCCCGGCCGATCCTGGTCGGCCTGCACAACCTGCTGGTCAACCAGGCCATCGTGCCCGGCCTGAGCAACCGCTCGCGATGGCTGATGCACAACTACGTGGTGCGGCAGAGCCTGAGCTTCTTCCAGAACGATTTCGCCGGCAGCGTGGCCAACCGGGTGATGCAGACCGGTACGTCGCTGCGCGAATCGGCCGTGCAGATGGTCGATTCGCTCTGGTACATCGTGGTCTACACCGGCACCGCGCTGTACCTGTTCGCGCAGGCCGACTGGCGGCTGATGGTGCCGCTGATCCTGTGGCTGCTGGCCTATGCGGTGATCCTGGCGTACTTCGTGCCACGCGCGAAGCAACGCGCATGGATCGCCTCGGAAGCGCGTTCCAAGGCGATGGGCCGCATCGTCGATGGCTATACCAATATTCCCACCCTGAAGCTGTTCGCCCACGGCGGCCGCGAGCAGGCCTACGTGGCCGAATCGATCCAGGAACTGGCGGTGAAGCATCGCGCACAGACGCGCATCACCACCGGCATGGACCTGACCATCGCCATCGTCAACGGTTTCCTGATTGCCGGCACCTGCGGCCTGGCGCTGTGGCTGTGGAACGGCGGGCACATCACCGTGGGCGCGATCACCCTGGCCACTGGCCTGGTCATCCGCATCCACAACATGTCCGGCTGGATCATGTGGACCATCAACGGCATCTTCGAAGACATCGGCACCGTGCAGGACGGCATCACCACCATCGCCCAGCCGCTGACCGTGCAGGACCGTGACGATGCGGTGCCGTTGCAGGTGGCCCATGGTGGCGTGCACTTCCAGGACATCCACTTCCATTACGGCAAGAAGGGCGGGGTGATCGCCGGCCTGGACCTGGTGGTGAAGCCGGGCGAGAAGATCGGCCTGGTGGGCCCCTCCGGCGCCGGCAAGTCGACCCTGGTCAACATCCTGCTGCGGCTGTACGACCTGGAAAGCGGCCGCATCCTGATCGACGGGCAGGACATCGCCCACGTTACCCAGGAAAGCCTGCGCCAGCAGATCGGCGTGGTCACCCAGGACACCTCGCTGCTGCATCGTTCGATCCGTGACAACCTGCTGTATGGCCGGCCCGACGCCAGCGACGAGCAGTTGCGTGCGGCGGTGGCCAAGGCGCGCGCCGAAGCCTTCATCGACACGCTGGTGGACGGGCAGGGGCGCCGTGGCTATGACGCCCACGTCGGCGAGCGCGGGGTCAAGCTGTCCGGTGGTCAGCGCCAGCGCATCGCCATCGCCCGCGTGCTGCTGAAGGACGCGCCGATCCTGGTGCTGGACGAAGCCACCTCGGCGCTGGATTCGGAAGTGGAAGCGGCCATCCAGGACAGCCTGGACGAACTGATGGGCGGCAAGACGGTCATCGCCATCGCGCACCGCCTGTCCACCATCGCGCGCATGGACCGGCTGGTGGTGATGGACCAGGGCCGCATCGTCGAAACCGGTACCCATGCCGAACTGGTCGATGCCGGTGGTCTGTACGCGCGCCTGTGGGCGCGGCAGACCGGCGGCTTCATGGCAGCCGATCAATAACCGCACCGGGGTCGGATTCCTTTCCGCAGGAAAGGGCTCTGACCCCCTGCTGGACCAGGGAGGTCCCGTGAAACGCAATTGCAGACACGTGATCGCACTCGCCGTGTGTGTTGGCGCTTCGGCATTTCCTTCTGCGTACGCCCAGAACGTGACTCCCGCCACCGATCCTGTCGTCCAGATCTTTGCAAAGAAGGAAGGGCTGACCGCGGAGGAAGCCGACAGGCGTCTGCGCCTTCGAATGGCGGCTGGAGAGGCGCTTCAGAAGATCATGGAGGTCATGCCGGACAGGTTTGCAGGCAAGACGTTTACCGAGAACCCGATGGTCGTGACGGTCAGGCTGACCGGAGCCGACCCAGTGCCTTCCAGGATCGTTGACACCCGATACGGGCAGGTCACCTACCACTTCGTGGTGGGTGCGCCGCATTCTCTGAATGAGCTTCAGAGCGTAGTGGGATCTGGAAAGATCCAGACGCTGTTCCCGGAGCACCAGGGGATAATGGTCGACGGCGAGCGCGGCGTCATCGTGGTCGAGTTGCCTGAAAAGGACTTCGATAACAGTTACGAAAGCGAAGCGCTTGATGTCAGGCGTATGTTCTCTGTTCCGATCGAGCTGAAGAAGGCTGCAGCGCCTGTGAAACTACTTTCAGCACCTCAGGTGCGCGGTCCGGCGCGCTAGCCCCATCGGGGTCAGAGCCCTTTCCGCAGGAAAGGGATCTGACCCCAAGCGTGGATGAAAAACGGCCCGGGTTTCCCCGGGCCGTTCTGGTTCAAGCTGACACCCGCTCGATTACTCGATCGGCTGGTCCAGCATCAGCTGGCGGGCGAAGCGCACCGGCGGCGCGCCGTAGGACAGCATCTGGTCGTGGTAGGCCTTCAGGTTGAACTTGTCGCCCAGCTTGTCCTGCATGGCCTTGCGGGTGTCGAAGTGTTCCTGCGCACCGACGAAGTAGGTCGGCAGCTGCGCCGAGGTAAGCTGCGCGCGCACCCACTTGCCGCTCGCTTCGCTTTCCTGCTGGAACGCATCGTGGGTCATCAGGTGCATCGCCTTTTCGCGATCCCAGTTGTCCACGTGCACGCCCTGGTCCAGGATCGCGTTGGAGATGGTGCGCAGGTAGAACTTCAGCTGCACCAGGTGGAACAGCGGGTCGTTGTTGAGGTAACCCTGCTCCTGCATCATGCGCTCGGTGTAGACCGCCCAGCCTTCGGCGAACAGGCCCGAACGCAGCACGGCGCGCAGGGTGGAGGGGAACTTGGCCGAATGCCAGCCTTCCAGGTAATGGCCCGGGGTGCCTTCGTGGATGCTCAGCAGGTGGATCATGCGCGAGTTGTATTCGCGCAGGAACGAATCGACCTGCTTGTCATTCCAGTCGTCGGGAATGGGCGAGACCGCGTAGAAGGTCTTCAGGTTCTTGTCCAGCGGGCCCGGCGAATCGCAGTAGGCCACGGCCACGCCGCGCTGGAATTCGGGCATCAGGATGATGTCGACCGGTGCATCGGGCAGGGTCATCAGATCGTGTTCGCGCACGAACGCGGTGGACTGCTCCAGCGCGGCCTTGGCATCGTCCACCACCTTGTCGCGCGCCGGCTTGTCGGCGTAGGCCAGCTCCAGCGCCGCTTCGATCGCCTTCTGCTGCTGCTCGTCGGTCGGCTGGGCCGGCATCTCCGGTGCGCCCGGCTTGTCCTTCAGCACGGTCTGCGCGATGCCGTACATGTCCTCGCGCACGCGCTTGAGTTCGGCACGCGCACGCTCGCCGATCTCCTGGCGCGACAGCGAGGAATTCAGCGCGAACTTCAGCTTCTGGTCGTACTTTTCCGCACCGATGCGGAAGTCGCCCTTGGCATTGGGCACCAGGGTCTTGTCCAGCCAGGTCTGCTGTTCGTCCACGGCCTTCTTCAGGCCATCGATGGCCGCCTGCAGACGCTGCTGGTCGGCCTGCGGCAGTTCACCGATATGCGGGGTGATGAAGGTATCGACGATGCTGAGGATGCCCTTGTTCTGCTTGGCCACCGTCTCGGCGTGGATCTTCGGCACGCGTGCCGGGTCCAGGTTCTCGCGCGCCTGGGCGAAGATCGCCGGCAGCTTTTCCATGCGTGCGGTGGCCGACTTCAGGCGCTCGGGCAGCGGGGCGAATTCGCGGGCCATCAGGCCGTAGATCGCACTGCCGGCCAGGCCGTTGTACAGCTGCGGGTCCCACTTGCCCGACTGCAGCACCTCGGCGTTCCAGATTTCCGACTGCAGCTGGTTGCGCAGGATCGCCGCGTCCACCTGGTTCTCGCGGCCCAGCTTGGCCACTTCGATCTTGTCCAGCTCGCCCAGCAGCGCCTTGTAGGCGGCCACGGTCTTCTGCTGGCCGGCGGCGCTCAGGTCGTCGATCTCGCTGTCATAGCGGTGGTCGCCGATCTGGGTGGCGCTGACCGGCGACAGCTGCATCCAGGTGTCCAGGGCGCGCTTGGACAGATCGGCGAAGGCCGCATCGGCGGCCTGGTCAGCGGCCTGCTGGCCGGCGGCCGGGGTGGAGGCGTTGGTCGGGGCGTCGGCCGGCTGGCAACCGGCCAGGGCGGCAACCAG
This sequence comes from Stenotrophomonas sp. ZAC14D2_NAIMI4_6, assembly GCF_003086875.1. Lineage (NCBI taxonomy): Bacteria > Pseudomonadati > Pseudomonadota > Gammaproteobacteria > Lysobacterales > Lysobacteraceae > Stenotrophomonas > Stenotrophomonas sp. ZAC14D2_NAIMI4_6. The sequence continues at coordinate 1,378,820 of NZ_CP025996.1, forward strand.
GGCAAGGGCAAGAAGATGCGGGCGCATCAGGCGTTCCTGTACGGGGTCAAACCCCGAGCATAGGCCGCCGGGGCTGCTTTGTCCCCCTGCCATAGGATTACCATGTGCGCCTCAGGGAATCTTCATTGGAGCGCAGGACATGCAGGAACAGGGACGCGGCCGCTACGGCACGATGGCGGTGATGGCCAAGGGGGCGCTGCTGGCGCTGGCCCTGGCCGCCTGTGCAAAGAACGGTGATATGGCCGCCGATGCCGGCGGTGTGGCCGCCGCCGCGGTCGCTTCACCGGAAGGCGCGTTCCTGGCCTACGAGCACGACGTGCAGGTGCAGCTGCCGGCCGAGCAGATCGCGCCGCGCATCCAGCAGATCGCGCAGGCCTGCCAGAGCGCGAAGTTCGGCGATTGCGCAGTCCTGCAGGTCAACCAGCGCAGCGGCGAGCGCCCCGATGGCGAGGTGCGCGTGCGCATTGCGCCCAAGGGCACTGAACCGCTGATCGCGCTGGCCGGCGAAGGTGGCACCGTGCAGTCGCGCAACACCCGTGCCGAAGACCTGGCCCAGCAGGTGGCCGATACCGCGCTGACCAAGGCGCGGCTGGAAAAGGAACACGCGCGCCTGCTGAGCTACCAGGACCGCAAGGACCTGAAGGTGGAAGAACTGCTGGCGGTTACCGCGCGGCTGTCTGAAATCGAGGCGGGCGTGGAGCAGGCCAACAAGGACAGCGCACAGCAGCGCCGACGCATCGACACGCAGCTGGTGACAGTGCACTTCGGCACGACCTCGGGCCAGCGCAGCCGCAGCGAGATCGGTGAAGCGCTGAGTGAATCGGGCAGCATCCTCAGCACCAGCGTGGCCTTCCTGATCCGCGCGGCCGCCGCATTGCTGCCGGTGGCGATCATCGCGCTGCTGTGTGGCTGGGGCGTCCGTACCTGGTGGCGGCGCCGCCGTCGCAAGGCCTGACCGGCGCCGCAGTGCGGGTAGCGCCGGGCCATGCCCGGCGACGCCTCAACCCTCGTCGGTCTCGTATTCGACGAACACATCCAGCTCCAGCGCCAGTTCCTGCACCGCATCGCGCACCTTCTGCGCGGTGCTCTCGTTGCCCACTTCCACTTCCAGCTCGTGGATGCCCGGACCGATATCGTCCGACAGGCCGGCCGAACTGGAATCGTCGTCATCCATGTGCGGCATCAGGTCGTCGGTCTCTTCAACGTGCTCGATACCTTCCAACCCCAGCAGCAGATCGCTGATGGCGCGGGCATCGTCTTCGGTTCCGGTGATTCGCAGTCGCAGCATGGACATGGCAGTGGCACGTGGTGGGAGTTCAGCGCAGCGTAGCCAGCGGCAAGCAAAGACCGGGTGAGGGCGCTGTCAGCCGACGGTCGGTGTGCGGCCCAGCAGGCTGTCGGGCAGGGCGGGAATGGGCGTGCGCTCGTCGTGTGCCTGGCCCAGCAGCCAGTCGATGAACACGCGCGCCGCCGGGCCGGGCGGTTGCCCTTCGGCATGCACCACGTAGTAGCTGTAGCGCGCCTTCATCGCGGGGCCCGGCAGGCGCACCACTTCGTAGCGCTGCAGGTACGGTTGCGCGATGTGGGTGCGTGCCAGCACCGCGCCCATGCCATACACCGCCGCGCGCATCGCATCGGTGCTGTCGGCGAAGGTGTGCATGGGCGGCAGCGGCGAGGGCGGTCGCACCCCGGCGTGACGGAACCAGTCGCGCCAGCCCTGCGGGGACAGATCGCTCAGCAGCGGCAGGTCGGCGATGCGTGCCGGGTCGTCCAGTGCTTCCACCCCGGCCAACGCCGGCGAGGCCACCGGGAACAGCTGGTCGTCCATCAGGTGCTGCGCGTGCAGTCCCGGCCATTGGCCCAGACCGTAGCGGATACCGACTTCCGGGCCGCTGTCGTCGTAGCGGTCCAGGCCGCTGCCGGTGTGCAGTTCGATGCGGATCTGCGGGTGGGCCTGGGTGAAGCGCGGCAGGCGCGGCAGCAGCCAGCAGTACGACAGCGACCGCAGTGTGGTCACCCGCAGGGTCACGCTGTCGGCGTCCGGTTGCAGGTGGTGGGCCACGGCGGCCACATCGGTGAACGCGGCGCTGGCGGCGTCGGCCAGCTGGCGGCCCTCGGCGGTCAGGCGCACCCCGCGCGCATGGCGCAGGAACAGGCGGGTTTCCAGCACCTCTTCCAGGCGGCGCACATGGTGGCTGACCGCGCTGGCGGTCAGGTGCAGTTCCTGGGCGGCCTGGGCGAAGTTCTGGTGGCGTGCGGCCACCGCGAAGACGGCCAGTGCAGGCAGCAGGGAAGGGCGTAGCAGCATGTCCAGCCTCAAACCATATTTGTGGCTGACAGCGATACTACGCGCTTGTGCGGCAGGCGTCTGCGGCCGATGCTGTGTGCCCGGTGGTTTGACAGACGATGGACGGAGGCAGCACATGAATGCGGTACCACAGCTGGCCGAGCGCGATTGGCGCACGCCGCTGGAACTGACCCTGCTGGGCGCCATCTGGGGCTGCTCGTTCCTGTTCATGCGCGTGGCCGTGCCCTCGTTCGGGCCGTTCGCGCTGGTGGAAGTGCGCCTGGTGCTGGGCGCGCTGGTGCTGATGCCGTTTCTGTGGCGTGCCCGTGCGCAGTTCCCGCCGCGCCGCTGGCTGTGGCTGGCGCCGATCGGGCTGATCAACTCGGCATTGCCGTTCGTGCTGTTCGCCTATTCGGCCGAGCAGGCGCCGGCGGCGATCGGTGCGATCTGCAATGCGATGACGGTGTTGTTCGCCGCGCTGATCGCGTTCCTGTTCTTCGGCGAAAAGATCGGTGTGCGTCGCGCCGGCGCGCTGCTGGTCGGCTTTGCTGGCGTGGTGGTACTGGCCACGGCCAAGGTGTCGGGCCTGAGCATCGGCATGGCCGTGCTGGCAGGCGCCGCGGCGTCGCTGCTGTATGGGCTGGGGGTGAACCTGGTGAAGCGGCACATGACCGGCCTGCCATCGGCGGCCGCCGCTGCCGCGACCCTGGGCTGTGCCTCGTTGTGGATGCTGCCGATGGCGGTAACGCATTGGCCGCAGGGTGCCATTCCGCTGAAGGCCTGGGGCGCGGCCATCGCGCTGGGCGTGGCCTGCACCGGCCTGGCGTTCCTGATGTTCTACCGCCTGATCGGCCGCATTGGCCCGTCACGTGCGTCCACGGTGACCTACCTGATTCCGCTGTTCGGCGCCGCGTTTGCCTGGCTGTTCCTGGGCGAACCGGTGACGTTGCAGATGCTGGTTGCCGGCGGATTGATCCTGGGTAGCGTGGCGGTCAGCCAGAAAAGCTGAGGCGCATCGGCGCTATCGATGCGTGGGCGCGCGGCTGTGGGTTTTGATCTGGGTCCGCCTTGAAGCGAGCCGAGCACCGCAGGTCCGGCGAGGGCGAAGAGGCGCGGGTGTCTGAGCGCAGCGAGTTCCGCGCCGTCCCTCGACGGACCGAGGAGCGCAGGGTACCGGCGCGCAGCGCCGGCTCGCGGACGGCGGCGCGTTTCTTTTGGTTACTTTTCTTTGCGCGGGCAAAGAAAAGTGACGCCCATGAACAATGATGTGCCTTCAGCATGTGCCACGCACCGAACCCGTCGCGGCACTCGCCGGGCATGGCCCGGCGCTACCGCACCGGCACCGGGATGTTGCACAGGTCGATATGCCCGGCCGGGCGCTTGTAGAAATCGTCCACGCGGTTGCGCCGTGCTTCCACCGTGTCGGCGAAGGTCTTTGAATCGGTGCGCAGCACCTGGATCGGGGTGCGCTCGGCCGCGGGCACGTCGCTGGCGCGGCGGATCGATATGATCGGCGTGCGCAGCTTCGGGTCTGCATAGAAGCCCATCGGCGCCGGTCCGCGCGGAATCGCGCTCAGCAGTTCCATGCCCTTCAGCACGCGGCCAACCAAGGTGATGTTGCGGTCCAGCTGGCGCGGCGACTGCCCGGTCACCACGTACAGCTCGGCGCCGATGCTGCTGTCTTCTTCGTTGCTGCGGCCCGCTCCCAGCATGCCGTAGCAGTGTGCCAGCCAGGCCTTGCCGGCCTGCGGGTCCTGGCCCACCGGGAAGCCATCAACGAAACCGGTCTGCGCGGCCCAGCCATCACGGTCGGGCAATACGCTCACCTTCAGGCCAGTACTGGCGCGTTCGAATTCGGCCGGCAGCTTGCGCGCGGCGCTTCCGAACGGCTTGGCCTTGTTGGCGTCGTCGGCGTCGGCATCGCCGAACTGCACCACGAAGTTGTCCTGCGAACGGTAGATGCTGGTGCCGTCCCAGAAATGCTCGTGGGCGAAGGTCTGGATGTTGGCCACATGGCGCGGGGCAAACTGCGGCGCCAGTTCGATGATCACCCGCCCGGCCGGCAGATCCATGTACAGCAGGTTGGCCGGGTCCGGGGTGCGCCAATCGCTGGCCGCGGAAGCATCAAGGATCTGCTGCGGGCTGCGGTAGGGCGTGGCAGCGCTGGCCAGGGCGGGCAGCAGGCACGCGAGGGCGAGGGCGGTCAGGGCAGTGCGACGGCGGTGCGGCATGGGATCCCCGGAACGAAGGTGTCAGCCGATTCTGCGCCACCGGCGGCGCCTGCGCCATCGATGCCCTCTGGTTTTGCCGATGCGCGTACGGCACTGTGTGCACGTCGGCAGGGAAGCATGCAATGAGCGAACAACACTCCGCCACGCCCGAAGCGGCGTTGCACGCGCTGGTCAAATGGACGTTGAGAGGCTTCGTTGATGATGACGTGGACGCTGTGCGCTGGTTGCAGGCACTGCCTCCTCGCACGCTGTTCGACGTCGATGAGCGTCTGCGCAGCTGGTGGGCACCACGGCAGAACGAACTGCTTTCCAGCGTGCAGATCTACCAGGGCGCATCGCTTGAAGTACGGGCGGCGGCATTGTTCCTTGCCGGATGCGATGGCAACGGCCATACCCGCGAGGCGGCGCTGCGAACGATGCGCTCGGTGCCCAGCCACCTGACGTTGTCCTGCGCCCTGCTGCGCTGCAATGACTGGGTGGCCGAGGTGCGTGCGGTGGCGCAGGAGGTGGTGCTGTCCCTGCTCGGGCAGTGCGCGGTACATCACGTGTTGGCGGCCTGGCCGATCGTGGTGCGCCTGCGCAATGCGCAGCGCATCGACCGCGCGTGGCTGCAGGACACGCTGTTCGGGTGGCTGGCATCGCCCTCCCGCCAGCAGGTCCTTGAAGGATTGCTGGGGCACCCCGACGCACGTACGCGGCTGGCGGCCTATGCCATCGCGCTGCAGACCCACCAAGACCGGGCAGCACTGCGCGCGCATGCGCTGGGCGACAGTGATCCGCACGTTTCTTATCAGGCGCTGACCGACCTTCTGCGGCATGGCACGCCCATGGACATCGACAGGCTGTGTCCGCTGGCCCTGTCCGCGCCATCCGCCCGCGTGCGTGGTGCCGCGCTGCGCGCGCTGGTGGAACGCGAAGTGGCTGGACTGGACGCGCACATCGAAGCGGCGGCATTCGACCGTTCGCGCGGTGTGCGCCGCTTGGCGGCATGGCTGCTGCAACAGCGGCAGGCCCGTCCCGCCATCGCGTTGTGGCGCCAGGAGTTGCAGCCGCCAGGGCGCGGACGCTGGCGCGAGGCGTTGGCAGCGCTCGCCGATCACGCCGAGGCCGAGGATGTGCCTGCATTGCGCGCCCGGTTGCCGCAGGTGTCGGCGCGTCATCAGCGCAACTGCCTGCGCGGCTGGGTGCGGGCCGAGGGCGGCGCCGGCCTGGCGTTGCTGCGGGTGGCACTGGAAATGCCGGGTCGCACGGTGAATGCGATGCTGGACAGCGCGAACGCGCTGTGGGTTGCGGAGCTGGATCCACCGAGGCTGCTGGCGTTCTGCCACGATGGTCCTTCGCCCGTGGCATGCGTTGGGCTGCTCCGGCTGCTGCCGCGGTTGCCGTTGTGGCAGCACCTTGACCTGCTGCTGGATGCGATGCCGCAGCGCGAAGATGAGCGCGCGTGGCACCTGCAGCTCGCGCACGACTGGCTTCGCCGCAGCGAGCAGTACTCGCCGCTGGGCCCCGCCCGCCGGCAGGCTCTGGTCAGCCGGCTTGAAGCGGGCAGGCATGCCTTGCCCGAGGCCGTTGCGGCACAGGTGCTGCTGGCCGTGCGCCAAGCCTGACGCCCCCTTGCCTCACGGCAGGGTGACTAACGACACATTCGCTATACCGGACTTCACACTACTGTTGACTCCAACATAGTGGAGGGCCGGCCATGTCCGACGACGATGTCCACCTGAAGAAGTTCCAGAAGGAGCTCAGCGCCGGCACGGTATCGCTGGCCCTGCTGGCGGTACTGGCCCGGGCCGGGGAGCCGCTGTACGGCTACCTGATCGCCAAGGAGCTGGAGCGCGTGGGCGAGGGCGTGCTGAGTGGCAAGCAGAGCGCGCTGTACCCGGTGCTGCGCAACCTGGAAGGCGCCGGGCTGCTGGAAAGCCACGTGGAGCCGTCCAGCAGTGGCCCGCCGCGCCGCTACTACCGCATCAATGAACGTGGCCACGAGGTGCTGGCGCAGTGGCGCCAGGCCTGGCAGGCCACCCGCGATTCCGTCGATTCCGTGTTGGAGGGGGTACCGCAATGAACGACCTGAACCTGGCAGGCACGGCCCTGCCCACCACCATTGCCCAGTATCTGGCGCAGCTGCGGGCGGCGCTGGAAGGGGCTGACCCGGCCATGGTGCAGGATGCCCTGTACGACGCCGAGGAATACCTGCGCTCGGAGCTGGCCGCGCAGTCCGGCCGCAGCGAGGCCGAGGTGATTGCCGATGTGGCCGGCAGCTATGGCGCGCCGCAGGAAGTGGCCGAGATCTACCGCGAAACCGAGGTGACCGTAAACCGCGCGCTGCGTACGCCGCGCGCCGACACCGCGCCGGTGCTGCGCGCGGCCGCCGAAGCCAGCGGGGCGGCACCTGCGGCGGCACTGCCGGCGGCGAAGCCGCGTACCTGGTGGGCGCGCTTCTTCGGCGTCATGCTGGACCCGCACACCTACGGCGCGCTGTTCTACATGATGCTGTCGCTGGCCACCGGCACGTTCTTCTTCACCTGGGTGGTGACCGGGCTGTCGCTGTCGCTGGGCCTGATGATCCTGATCATCGGCGTGCCGCTGACCGTGCTGTTCTTCGGTTCGGTGCGCGGGTTGGCGCTGCTGGAAGGGCGGCTGGTGGAAGCGCTGCTGGGTGAGCGCATGCCGCGCCGGCCGCAGTACACCGATCGCAGCCGCACGTGGCTGCAGCGCATTGGTGACATGTTCACCGACGGCCGTACCTGGCTGACCCTGCTGTACTTCCTGCTGATGCTGCCGCTGGGCATCGTGTACTTCACCATCGCGGTCACCCTGCTGTCGGTGTCGCTGGCCTTCATCTGGTCGCCGGTGGCGGCGCTGTTCGATGCCACCGCGCCGAGCATCTACATCGATGGCACCAACGTGCTGCCGCTGGCCGCAACGCCGGTGCTGGCCGTGGTGGGCGCGCTGCTGCTGCTGCTGACGATGCACCTGGCACGCGGCATCGGCAAACTGCACGGCATGCTGGCCAAGCACCTGCTGGTGCGGCTGTAACGGTAGGTGCGGGCACACCGCTCTGGTAGGTGCCAACCTTGGTTGGCACGCCGCTCTGGTAGGTGCCAACCTTGGTTGGTACGCACCATCAGACGTCGGGCTTCACGGTAGGTGCAAGGCGAAGGGGTCGGATCCCTGTTCGCAGAACAGGGCTCTGACCCCGTCACGTGCAGGGTGCAGGGGTCAGAGCCCTTTCCGTTGTAAAGGGATCCGACCCCAAGGCCAAGGCTTATCCGGCCTTGCGCCGCAGCGGGGTGACGTTGCTCTTCTTCTTCGTCGCCTTCGCAGCCGGGGCTTCGGCATGGGCGGCGAAGAAATCGCGCACCTTCGGGTACACCACTTCACGCCAGCGGCGGCCGCTGAAGATGCCGTAATGGCCGGCACCTTCCACGATGAAGTGCTCGCGGCGGTCGGCCGCGATGCCGGTGCACAGCGCCTGCGCCGCTTCGGTCTGGCCCAGGCCGGCAATATCGTCCAGCTCGCCTTCGATGCTCAGCAGCGCGGTATCGCGGATCGCCGACGGGTCGACCTTCTCGCCGTTCACCACCCATTCGCCGCGCGGCAGCAGGAAGTCCTGGAACACCACCGAAATGGTGTCCAGGTAGTACTTGGCCGGCATGTCCAGCACCGCGTTGTACTCATCGTAGAAGCGGCGATGCGCGTCGGCGTCTTCCAGATCGCCCTTGACCAGATCGGCGTAGAAATCCCAGTGCGAACTGAAGTGGCGGCTGGGATTCATCGACAGGAAGCCGGCGTGCTGCAGGAAGCCCGGGTACACGCGGCGGCCGGCGCCAGGGTAGCTGGCCGGCACGGTGTGGATCACGTTGTTTTCGAACCACGACAGCGGGTTCTGCGTGGCCAGGTTGTTCACCGCAGTCGGGCTGCAGCGCGCATCGATCGGCCCGCCCATCATCACCAGCGTGCGCGGGGTCGGCTCGCCACGGCTGGCCATCAGCGAAACCGCGGCCAGCACCGGCACGGTCGGCTGGCACACGCTCACCACGTGCAGGCGTTCAACGCCCAGGTGGCGGATGAATTCCTGGATGTAGGCGATGTAATCGTCCAACCCGAACTCGCCTTCGCTGGCCGGCACCATGCGTGCATCCACCCAGTCGGTGACGTACACGCGGTGGTCGCGCAGCAGGGTGCGCACGGTGTCGCGCAGCAGCGTGGCGTGGTGCCCCGACAGCGGCGCCACCACCAGTACGAACGGCTGGTTGAGCATGGTGTGCAGCTGTTCGGCTTCGTTGCTGTGGCGCTTGAAGCGCAGCAGCTTGCAGAACGGCTTGCTGACCTCTTCGTGCACCACGATCGGCACGCGTTCGCCTTCGACCTCGATTTCGGTGATGCCCCATTCGGGCTTCTCGTAATCCTTGCCGATGCGATGGAACAGTTCATTGACGGCCGCCAGGCGATCAGCGCCGGGCATCTGCGACCACCAGTGACCCTGGTTGGTGAAGAAGCGGGCGTTGGCCTGGGCCTGGTGCACCCAGGGGGCGAGCAGGTTGCGGGTCAGTTCGTGCAGTTGATAGAGCATGCCGACCGAATATGTATGGTCATATGTTGCCGCGCAGCATATCCCATCCCAGTGTCCCGCGGGTTAAGTTGGCTGAAAAAAGTGAATCCGGATTCACATCCGTTCCAGCGCCGCCGTCTCGCCGGCCAATCCGGGGCCCAGCCACAGGTGCGAACCCACGGCCTGCAGGCCCTGGCGGGCCAACTCGCGCCGGTACCAGCGCGCCGGGCGTGCCTGGAAGCCCTCGTGGTCGCCGTCGAATTCATCCTCGGCGGCGAAGGTTTCCAGGAAGGCCACCCCAGCGGTCAGCTCGGCCAGGCCGGCCAGGCCGGCGCGCAGCTCGCGGTCGGGCACGTAATGCATCACGTCCGAGCACACCAGCAGGTCGACCGGAGCGCACGGCCGCAGCCAGGCGAAATCGCCGAATGCGGCCAGGTGCAGGTTGCGGGTACGACCGTAGCGGCGCACAGCGTACTCGCTGCTGTCGAAGCCAAGGTATTGGACCTTCGGACGCAGCTTCAGCAGCGGTGCGCGCCAGGCGCCTTCGCCGCAGCCGATATCCAGCACGCTGCGGATCGGCCGTTCCAGGTAGTACTCGGCGCTGGCCACGGCCAGAGCCACCTTGCGGGCCAGGCGGGCACTGCCGCCGATGTCGGCGCGGCGGTACCAGCGTTGGAAGTAGGCGGCGTCGTAGGTCTTGTCCATGGGCAGGGCACGGTGATGAAAGCGGAGCGTAATAGTAGAGCCACGCCATGCGTGGCTGGGGTGTGTGGTGCGGCAATTGGCCGCGGCAGCCACCCATGGGGTGGCTCTACTGCGACAATAGCGCTCATCCACGCCAGCCGCCGGAGCGAGCGCATGCAGAGCTACTACTGGGTCAAGACCTTCCACATCGTGTTCGTGGTGGCCTGGATGGCCACGGTCTTCTACCTGCCGCGCATCCTGGTGAACCTGGCCGAGACGGCGGGCCAACCGGCGGTGGTGGCGCGCCTGCAGCTGATGGGCATGCGCCTGTACCGCTTCGGCCATTCCATGTTCGGCCTGGCCTTCGTGCTGGGCCTGGTGCTGTGGCTGGGCTACAAGGTCATTCCGGACTTCCCGACCATGGTCGCGCCGGGCGGTGCCGGCTGGCTGCACGCCAAGCTGGGCCTGGTGGTGGTGCTGCTGGCGTACTTCATCTGGACCGGCCGCCTGCTGAAGGGCGTGGCCAAGGGCCGCGCACTGCCGTCGTCGCGCGCGCTGCGCTGGATCAACGAGATCCCGCTGCTGGCGTTCATTCCGATCGTCTGGCTGGTGCTGGCCAAGCCGTTCTGACCGGTAGATCCACGCCATGCGTGGATGGGTCTGGTCTATCCACGCCATGCGTGGATGGGCGCTTGTAGAGTCGAGCTTGCTCGACTGCTTCGATCAACAGCAGTCGAGCAAGCTCGACTCTACAAAAGACAACGCGGCCGATCAGGCCGCGTCGTGAGTATCCCGAACAGGCAACGCGGCCCGATCAGGCCGCTTCGTACGTACCGTAGCTGCGCAGGCGCGTGTAGCGCTGCTCGATCAGCTGTTCGGTGGACAGCTTGTCCAGCGCGTCCAGCTCGTTCAGCAGCACGGCCTTCAGGCGCTTGGCCATCTGGGTCGGGTTGCGGTGGGCGCCGCCGGTCGGCTCACGCACCACCTTGTCCACCAGGCCCAGGCTCTTCAGGCGCGGCGCGGTCAGGCCCAGCTGTTCAGCGGCATCCTTGGCCTTGCCGGCATCCTTCCACAGGATCGAGGCGCAGCCTTCCGGGGTGATGGTCGAATACACCGCGTATTCCAGCATGACGGTGCGGTCGCCCACGCCCAGCGCCAGCGCGCCGCCGGAACCGCCTTCGCCGATCACCGTGCAGATCACCGGTACCTTCAGCTCGGCCATCTCCATCAGGTTGCGGGCAATGGCTTCGGACTGGCCGCGCGATTCGGCATCGATGCCCGGCCAGGCGCCGGCGGTGTCGATCAGGGTCAGCACCGGCAGGCCGAAGCGCTCGGCCATCTTCATCAGGCGCAGGGCCTTGCGGTAGCCCTCCGGCTTGGGCATGCCGAAGTTGCGCTTGATCTTTTCCTTGGTGTCGCGGCCCTTCTGGTGGCCGATCACCATCACCGAACGGCCATTGATGCGGGCCAGGCCGCCCATGATGGCCTTGTCGTCGGCAAACGCGCGGTCGCCGGCCAGTTCCTGGAACTCATCGCAGATGATGCGGATGTAGTCGGCGGTGTACGGGCGCGACGGGTGGCGGGCCAGCTGCAGCACCTGCCACGAGGTCAGGTTGCGGAAGATCTGCGCGGTGCGCATGCGCAGCTTGTCCTGCAGCGCGTGCACTTCGGCCTCGACATTGACCGCCGGACCGGCACTGGCGTTGCGCAGTTCCTGGATCTTGGCTTCCAGGTCGGCGATGGGTTGCTCGAAGTCGAGGTAGTTCGGATTCATCGGAAGCCGTCGTGTAAAGAAGAGGGGAATTCTAGCCGAATGCGCCGGAACGCCCCGTACGCCTTCGTCTGGAAGGCGACGGTAACCCAGCCGGGCAGGACGCGCCAGTCAGCGCGGCAGGCAAACAGGGGGCGTCAGGGCACGACCAGCGCGCTGCGCGCCATCTCGGTGCTGCGGATCGTCACGAAGTCGTTGTACGCCTCGTTGGCGGCCACCGGCAGGGTCGAGCCCAGGGTCATGGTGGCCTGGGTGAAGGCCATGCTGGCCTTGAAGTCTTCCTTGCGCAGGGCCTTCTGCTCCGAAGCGGTGCTGGCCTTCAGCCAGCGCGCATACAGATCGCGCATTGGACCGGCATGCGCCTCGAAGGCGGGGTCCAGCGCGGGCAGGGTGGCCGGGGCCGGTTCCAGCGTGTAGACCGGGGCCACGTAGCCGGCCGGCTGCTCACGCTTGAAGGCACCCGGTTCGCCCATGCTCTGTTCCACGTAGTCGATGAAGTCCGGGGCGGTGAACACCTTGGTGCTGATCTTGCCGCCGCTGGCATCCACGTGGGCCACGATCTGTTCTTCCGGGAACGGCTGGCGCACGCCGAAGTTCCAGTTCTTGTCGATGAACAGGCCGTGGTGCTTCTCGTAAGGGCCATTGAACTGCACCCCGCCCAGTTCCATGCCCAGGCCGCTGCTGCCGAAGTTCTTCAGCTTGTCCTCGCCGGTCACGTAGATCTCGCGCGCGGTCACGTACTCGCTCAGGGTCGGGTTGATCAGACCGCCACGGCCGTCGGCATACACGATGAAACGCACATCGCCCAGGCGTTCGGTGTGCAGGTGGTGCTCACCCGGGGCCAGGCTGATCGCACGCGATGCGTTGGCGGCTACCGGCAGGTCCTTGCCGTCGATGCTGATGGCCAGCGGCGTGGCGGTGGGGTTGTCGATCTCGAAATCGACCTTGGACGAGCATGCGGACAGCGCCAGCGCAGCGACGAGGGGGAACAACAGCGTTTTCATGACGGAAGATCGTCCTTGATACAGACAACGGGAAAAAATAATCAGGCGCGGCCTCAGTTGGCCCACGGCGGGCTGTAGCGCACCTTCAGCGTGCGCACCGCCGGGTCGGCGCGCAGCGCCTCCATCAGCTTGGAATCGATGCGCACCGCGCTCTGCCCGGACACGTCGAGCATGCCGGCCACGCCGCCCTGCGGGCTCTTCAGCAGCAGGTCCAGGCGCAGCGGCGTTCGCCCGGGGCGATGGCGGTCGAGCACGGCATTCACGCGTTCCCAGACCGGGCGCTGCTGGCGCAGGTCCAGGCGCAGCGACAGGCGCGTGGCGTAGTTGGCGCAGACTTCATCGAAGTCCCAGCACTGGCGGATGCGCAGGGCGAAACCGCCGTTGAATTCGTCCTCGCGCAGACCGCCCTTGACCACCAGGATGCGGTCCTTGGTCATCAGATGGCCGAACTCGGCCATCGCATCGGAAAACGCGCTGCATTCGACCCGGCCGCGGCCGTCTTCCAGCTGGATGAAGATCTGGCTTTCGCCCTTGCGGCGCACGCCCACCACCTGGCCGGCCAGCACGGTCTGCACTTCCGGGCGCCAGCGCTTTTCGCCGCCGCCACCGCCGCCACCGCTGTTGGCGCTCCAGATCTTTTCCACCGCGCCCAGATCGTTGCCGACCAGGTCGCGCACATCGTCGCGCCACGGGTCGAACGGGTGCCCGCTCAGGTAGAAGCCCAGGGTGTCGCGCTCGCCGTTCAGGCGCTGCAGCAGCGGCCATTCCTCGGCCTCGGGCAGGTCCAGCTGGATGCTGACCGTGCTCGGGTCGGGGCCGCCGAACAGCGAGTTCTGGCCCGAGGCGCGCTCGCGCGCCATCTGGTCGGTGGCCTTGATCACTTCCGGCAACTGCAGCATCAGCGAGGCGCGGTTGTGGCCCAGTTCGTCCAGCGCGCCGCAGTTGATCATCGCTTCCAGCGTGCGCCGGTTGAGCTTGGCCGAACCCACGCGCGTGCAGAAGTCCAGCAGGTCCTTGTAGTCGCCGCCCTTCAGGCGTTCGTCCACCACCGCTTCGCAGGCGCCCTGGCCCACGCCCTTGATCGCGCCCAGACCGTACTGGATGGTGTCCGGGGTGACTGCTTCGAACATGAAGGCCGAGTGGTTCACCTTCGGCGGCAGCACGGTCAGGCCGAGGTTGCGCACCTCGTCCAGGAAGCCGACCACCTTCTCGGTGTTGTCCAGGTCCGAAGACAGCGTGGCCGCCATGAACTCGGCCGGGTAGTGGCGCTTCAGCCACGCGGTCTGGTAGCTGACCAGCGCGTACGCGGCGGCGTGCGATTTGTTGAAACCGTAGCCGGCGAACTTTTCCATCAGGTCGAAGATCGCATCGGCCTTGGCTTCGTCCACGCCATCCTTGGCCGCGCCCTCGCGGAAGATCTCGCGGTGCTTGGCCATTTCCGCCGGCACCTTCTTGCCCATCGCACGGCGCAGCAGGTCGGCGCCGCCCAGCGAGTAGCCGCCGACGATCTGCGCCATCTGCATCACCTGCTCCTGGTACACCATGATGCCGTAGGTGTCCTTCAGGATGGCTTCGGTGCGCGGGTCGGGATAGATGATTTCTTCCTGGCCGTGCTTACGCGCGTTGAACGATGGAATCAGATCCATCGGGCCCGGTCGGTACAGCGACACCAGGGCGATCAGGTCTTCGAAACGGTCGGGGCGTGCGTCCTTCAGCAGGCGGCGCATGCCCGAGGATTCGAACTGGAACACCGCGCCGGTGTTGCCGTTGGCGAAGATGTCCTTGTAGGTGGGCGCATCGTCCAGCGGGATCGCGGCGATATCCACTGGCGGAATGCCGGCGCGCTCGTGGCGCTTGTTGATCGCCTTCACCGCCCAGTCGATGATGGTCAGCGTGCGCAGGCCCAGGAAGTCGAACTTCACCAGGCCCACTTCTTCCACGTCGTTCTTGTCGAACTGGGTGACCGGGTTCTTGCCCAGGCCGTTCTCGTCGTGTTCGGCGTACAGCGGGCAGAACTCGCTCAGCGGCTCGGGCCCGATCACCACGCCACCGGCGTGCTTGCCGGCGTTGCGGGTCAGGTCTTCCAGCTGCAGCGCCAGGTCGATCAGGTCGCGGACATCGTCCTCGGTCTCGTAGCGCTGGATCAGTTCGGCCGAGGCCATTTCCGAACTGGGGCCTTCCTTGCCCTTGCCCAGCGCATCCTTCAGGTGGATGCCCAGGATGTTCGGGATCAGCTTGGAAACGCCGTCGACCAGGCCATACGGGAAGCCCAGCACGCGGCCGGAGTCGCGCACCACCGCCTTGGCCGCCATGGTGCCGTAGGTGATGATCTGGCTGACACGTTCGCGCCCGTACTTGCGCGCCACGTAGTCGATCACCTCGTCGCGGCGGTCCATGCAGAAGTCGATGTCGAAGTCGGGCATCGACACGCGTTCGGGGTTCAGGAAGCGCTCGAACAGCAGGTTGTACGGCAGCGGGTCCAGATCGGTGATCTTCAGCGCCCACGCCACCAGCGAACCGGCACCGGAACCACGGCCCGGGCCGATCGGAATGCCCTGGTTCTTGCCCCACTGGATGAAGTCGGCCACGATCAGGAAGTAGCCGGGGAAGCCCATCTTGATGATGGTGTTGAGCTCGAACTCAAGGCGTTCGAAGTAGTCCTCGCGGGTCTTGCCCGGCGCCAGCGGATTCTTTTCCAGGCGCTCGGTCAGGCCGTCGCGCGACATCTTCTGGATCCAGGTGTCCAGCGTTTCGTCGTCGGGCACCGGGTAGTTGGGCAGGAAGTAGGTGCCCAGGCGCATCTCGATGTTGCAGCGCTCGGCCAGCGCCAGCGTGTTGTCGATCGCATCGGGAATGTCGGCGAACAGCGCGCACATTTCCTCGGCCGACTTCAGGTACTGCTGGTCGCTGTACTCGCGCGGGCGCTTGGGGTCGTCCAGCACGCGGCCGGTGGAAATGCACACGCGCGCTTCGTGCGCGCTGAAATCGGTCGGCGCCAGGAAGCGCACGTCATTGCTGGCGATCACCGGCAGGCCGCGCTGGCCGGCGGCCATCAGCGCGAAGCGGTTGAAGGTTTCCTCGCCTTCGCGGCCGGTGCGGGTCAGTTCCAGGTGCAGGCCATCGCCGAACACGCGCTGCCAGTCGGCCAGCTGCTGCTCGGCCAGGTCGTGCTTGCCGTCCAGCGCCAGGCGCCCGGCCAGGCTTTCGCGCCCGGCCAGGGCGAACAGGCTGGCGTTGCCGGCCTTCAGCCAGTCCGGGTGCACGGCCACGCCACCTTCGGCGCGGTGGCCTTCCATCCAGGCGCGGGTCAGCAATCGCGACAGGCTCAGGTAGCCCTCGCGGTCGCGGCACAGCAGGGTCATCCGCCACGGGTCCTGGCCTTCCTCGGCAATCATCACGTCGGCGCCGGCGATGGGCTTGATGCCCACGCCTTCGGCGGCCTTGTAGAACTTCACCAGGGCGAACAGGTTGTTCAGGTCGGTGACCGCCAGGGCGGGCAGGCCGAGTTCCACCGAGCGCGACAGCAGGTTGGCCTGCTTGGCTTTTTTCGGGTCCGCCTGGTCGGGCTTGGCCGGCACGCGGATGGTCGAGTCCGCCAGCGAGAACTCGGTGTGGACGTGGAGATGTACGAAGCGAGAGTTGGACATGCCGGACCAGGTTGGAGCGCGCGGGCCCCGGGAGCTGACGGGGAATCGTCGCCGGGGTCGGAAAGCGCTGGAATGCCCGGTCAGGGTACCGAGGGCAGGGGGTGGCGACAAGGACTTGACGGGGGGTGATAGCGCGCATTCCGCCGGGCATGGCCCGGCGCTACCGGGTGTATTCAGGCAATCGCGGCGCTGGCCGGCGGCGCGGATGCCAGGCAGTCACGCACCGGGGCGAAACTGCGCCGGTGCTCGGCGCAGGGACCGTGCGCCCGCAGCGCGGCCAGGTGCGCCGGGGTGCCATAGCCCTTGTGCTGGTCGAAGCCATATTCAGGATGGCGCACGTGCAGATCCTGCATGTAACGGTCGCGCGAGACCTTGGCCAGGATCGAAGCGGCCATGATGGCGCGGTCGATGCCATCGCCGCCCACCAGCGCCTGCGCCGGCAGCACCAGGCCCTTGGGCACGACGTTGCCATCGATGCGGGCGAAGCCGGCCACGTGGGCCACCGCGGCCACCACATCGCGCATGCCCTGCAGGGTGGCCTGGTAGATGTTCAGCCGGTCGATGGCCTGCACATCCACCAGCACCACGTGCCAGGCCAGTGCCCGTTCCATGATGCGGTCGTACAGCTGGTCGCGGCGGGCGGCGGTCAACTGCTTGGAATCGTCCAGGCCGTTGATGCGCGGGCGCGACGGATCGAACACCACTGCCGCCACCGCCACCGGGCCGGCCAGGGGGCCGCGGCCGGCCTCGTCCACGCCGGCCACCAGGCGTTCGGGCTCGACCACCGCCGCGCCGTCGAACAGCGCCAGGCTGGCCGCAGCGGCCGCTCGGCGGCTCATGCGGCTTCCAGCGTGCGCAGCAGCAGCTCGCCCACCGCGTCGGCCGCACGGGCCGAGGCATTGCGGCGCAGGCGTTCATGCAGGCGCGCATAGGTGCCCTGCAGATCGGCTACCCGCTGCGGGTGGTCGAACCACTGTTGCACGGCCGCCGCCAGCGCGTCGGGCGTGCAGTCGTGCTGCATCAGCTCCGGTGCCAGGTCCTGCCCGGCCAGGATGTTGGGCAGGGCGAAACGATCCACCTTGATCAGGCCCAGCGCCTTCACCAGGCGATAGGTCAATTCGTTCACCCGGTAACCGACCACCATCGGCCGCTTCACCAGCATCGCTTCCAGGGTGGCCGTGCCCGAGGCCAGCACCACCACGTCGGCGGCGATCATCGCCGCACGCGCCTGGCCATCCAGCACATGCGAATAGGCCACCGGCAGCGCCGAGCGGGACAACTGCTCTTCGATCAGGCGGCGGCAGGCGGCATTGGCGGCGGGTACCACCACGTGCAGGCCCGGAATGCGTTCGGAGACCTGCCAGGCGGCTTCGAAGAACGGTTCGCCCAGGCGCGAGATCTCGCCCAGGCGGCTGCCCGGCAGAACCGCCAGCACCTTGGCCGAGGCCGGCAGGCCCAGCTCTGCACGTGCCGCATCGCGATCACCGTGCAGCGGGATGTCGTCGGCCATCGGGTGGCCGACGAAGCGTGCGTCGATGCCATGCCGCGCATAGATGGGCGGTTCCATCGGGAACAGGCACAGCACCAGGTCGGCGCTGCTGCCGATCTTCTCGGCACGCTTCTCGCGCCAGGCCCAGACCGAGGGGCTGACGTAATGCACGGTGGGCACGCCACGCTGCTTCAGCCAGCGCTCGATGCCCAGGTTGAAGTCGGGCGCGTCGATGCCGATGAACACGTCCGGCTGCCATTCCAGCGCACGCTGGCGGAACGCCGAACGCAGCTTCAGCAGGCGCGGCAGGTGGCGCAGCACTTCGGTCAGGCCCATCACTGCCAGTTCGCTGGCGTCGTGCCAGGTCTGGCAGCCGGCGTTGCGCATGGCATCGCCGCCGATGCCGGCGAATTCGGCATGCGGGAAGCGTGCCTTCAGCTCGCGCACCAGACCGGCACCGAGCAGGTCGCCGGAGGCCTCACCGGCCACCAGCGCGATGCGCAACGGGCGCTCGCTGAGCACCCGCTGTGCAGGCACGCTGCCGGCCATCGAGGCCAGCGGGATCACGTCGGCGCCGGCCGGCGCCTGGCCGGTCGTGCTGCTCATCGCAGCAGGGGCCTCTCGGCATGCTCGATGAAGTCCAGCATGGCCTTCACGTCGTCGCTGCCCTGTGCCTGTTCGGCCAGCTGCTGCTTGGCCTCGGCCAGCGGCAGGCCTGCCACGTACAGCGTGCGGTAGGCACGCTTGATGGCGGTGATGCGGCCAGCATCGAAGCCGCGGCGCTTCAGGCCTTCGCTGTTGATGCCGCGCGGGCGGCCCAGCGAATCGGTGCCGACCATGGTGAACGGCGGTACATCGCCATTGGTCAGCGCACCCATGCCCAGGAAGGCATGCGCGCCGATACGGCAGAACTGGTGCGCACCGGCGAAGCCGCTGATGATCACGTAGTCGCCCACGGTCACGTGGCCGGCCAGGGTGGTGTTGTTGGAAAACACGCAGAAATTGCCGACGTGGCAGTCATGCGCCACGTGCGTGTAGGCCAGCATCCAGTTGTCGTTGCCGATGGTGGTGATGCCACCGCCGCCGCCGGTGCCGCGGTTCAGGGTCACGAACTCGCGGAACACGTTGCGGTCGCCGATCACCAGTTCGGTGCGTTCGCCGCTGAACTTCTTGTCCTGCGGTTCGCCGCCCACGGCCACGTGGCCGATGAAACGGTTGTCGCGGCCGATCCGGGTCGGGCCATGCACGCTGCAGTGCGGACCGATCTCGGTGCCGGCGCCGATTTCGACATCGGCGCCGATGAGGGTGAACGCACCCACGCGCACATCGTCGGCCAGGCGCGCCGAGGGATCGATCACGGCGGTGGGATGGATCAGGGGGGCGTTGTCGCTCATCTAGCTCCTCCGGCCAGGGTTATTCGCGGGTGCCGGCGCACAGCACCTCGGCGCAGGCGACCACTTCGCCATCGACCTTGGCCACGCAGTCGTACACGGCCATGTTGCGGATCACGCGCTTGATCTCCACGTGCATTTCCAGCACGTCGCCCGGCACCACCTGCTTGGTGAAGCGGGCCTTGTCCACCTTCACCATGTAGAACAGCTTGGACTGCGAATCGCGGCCCAGGGTGAGCTGGGTCAGCACGCCACCGGCCTGGGCCATGGCTTCGATGATCAGCACGCCCGGCATGATCGGCTGGTTGGGGAAGTGGCCCTGGAAGAACGGCTCGTTGATGCTGACGTTCTTGGTCGCCACGATGGTGCGCTTTTCGTAGTCGATCGACAGCACCTTGTCCACCAGCAGGAACGGGTAGCGGTGCGGCAGCAGGGCCTGGATCTGCGTCATGTCCGGCAGGGTCTGGGTCTGGCTCATTCTTTCTCCTTGCTTACAGACAGGATGCGGCGGGCCAGTGCATCAAGCTGCTTGAAGCGCGCGGCGTTCTTGCGCCACGTGCGGTTGTCGGTGAGGGGGGTGCCGGACGAGTACTCGCCCGGTTCGGTAATGGAGTTGCGCACCACCGATTTGCCGGTGATCACGACCTTGTCGCAGATTTCCAGGTGGCCGACCACGCCGACGGCGCCGCCGAGCAGGCAGTAGCGGCCGATCTTGGCGCTGCCGGCAATGCCGGTGCAGCCGGCGATGGCCGAGTGCGCGCCGATCTGCACGTTGTGGGCGATCTGCACCAGGTTGTCCAGGCGCACGTCTTCGGCCAGCACGGTGTCTTCCAGCGCGCCGCGGTCGACACAGGTATTGGCGCCGATCTCGCAGTCATCGCCGATACGCACGCCGCCCAGTTGCGGCACCTTGATCCACTTGCCGGCATCCATGGCCAGGCCGAAGCCATCGGCGCCCAGCACGGCGCCGGGGTGGATGCGCACGCGCTTGCCCAGCTTCACCCGGGTGACCAGGGTGACCCGGGCGATCAGTTCACAGCCGCTGTCCAGGCTGCAGTCTTCGCCGATGATGCTGCCGGCGCCGATGATGCAGTTCTCGCCCACCACGCTGCGCGCGCCGATGGTGACGAACGGGCCGATGTGGGCGCTGGCGGCCACCTGCGCCTGCGGGTCGATGACCGCGCTGGGGTGGATGCCGGGCTCGCGCAGCGGCGCGCTGTCGAACAGCGCGGCGATCTTGGCGAAGGTGGTGTAGGGATCCTTGGCGATCAGTGCCGCGCCGGGGGCGGCCTCGGCATCGTCGGCGCGCAGCACGACCAGCGAGGCCTGGCTGTCGGCCAGCTGGGCGCGGTAGCGCGGGTTGGCAAGGAAGGTCAGCTGGCCGGCACCGGCATGGGCGAGGGTGGCCACGCCATGGATGGCAGTGGCGGGGTCGCCATGGACCTGCAGGCCGAACTGATCGGCGAGTTGCTGGGCGGTGTAGGTAGGAGTATTCACGGCGGGAGTTTACCGTGTGACGCCAATCCGGTCATGCGGGGCTGGCCTTGGCCGCACGCCGTGGGCTACGGTGGCCGCACCCTGTGGATGCCCACGCCGCCTGCATGGGCCGCGAAAAAGGACCTTTCATGCGAAATCTGCTGTACCCGGCGGCCGTGATGGCTGCACTCGCCCTTTCCAGCCCGGCCGGGGCCGCCGACGCGCCTGCCGACGGCGCCGCCGATTTCGGCCGGCTGTTCACCAACACCTGCCTTGCTGCCTTTGGCGATGCGCGCAAGGTCGAGCAGTTCATGGAAACGAACGGGCTGGCCCCGCTGCCTGCGGGTAGCGCCCAGAGCTTCCTGCTGGGCAAGGCCGGCAAGGCCTGGGCGATCAGCCTGGGCAGCGGCAACTACGCGGTGGCGCAGACCGACGACGGGGTCTGCGCGGTCTTTGCCCGCCAGGCCCAGCCCGATGCACTCGTTGCCGAGTTCCAGCGCCTGTTGAACAGCGTGCCGGCGCCGCTGCAGGTCACCGAGGTGAAAACCTCAGGGCCGAACCGCGAAGGTACCCACACCCGCTCGTGGGGCGTGAACGCGCCGGATGCCCCGAGTGGTGTGCTGTTCACCCTCACCACGTCCAATGACCCCAGCATGCCGCTGCAGGCCATGGCATCCATGGCCAGCGTGTCCACCCGTGAGTTCATTCCTGTGGCGACGCCGAAGCAGCGTTGAACAGCCGTCGAGCAGGCTCGACGCTACGACAAAAAACGCCGGGCAGAGCCCGGCGCTTCGTAACCCGTCTGGTGGAGAGCCCCCCTTTGTTAAGGGGCGCGCGCCCACGGCGCGGGGGATAGGTGGAATGCGGGGGCAGTTCTGGCGAACCGCCCAGCGGTTCGTCAGAACTGCCCGCCGAAGGTGAACTGCAGACGCTCGATCTCGTCGCCGTCTTCCTTCTTCAGCGGGAACGCGTAGCTGATCGAGATCGGGCCGACCGGGGCGCGCCACAGCAGGGCCACACCGGTGGACACGCGCAGCTCGTTGGCCTTGAAGTTGTCCACGCCGTTGTAGACGTTGCCGAAGTCGACGAAGGCCGACACGCGTGCCGACGGGCTGTCGAACAGGCGCGGGAAATAGGCTTCGACCGAACCGACGGTCTTCAGCGAACCACCCAGCGGCTGGCCGTTGGGGTAGCTCAAGGTCGCTTCACGCGGGCCCAGGGTGTTGTCTTCGAAGCCGCGCACCGAGTTGGTACCGCCGGCGTAGAAGTTCTCGTAGAACGGCAGGCCCGAGGCGGTCACTTCGCGCAGGTTGCCTTCGGCATCCGGCACGATGGCGGTCTTGTCCTTGCCATAGCTGTCGCCATAACCGATTTCGGCGCGGGTGTTGATGACCAGCGACGGAATGATCGGCCAGTACTTGCTGATCTGGTAGTTCAGCTTGAAGTACTCGACGGTCGAGCCGGGCAGGGTGGTTTCCAGGCCCACGCGCTGGTAGGTACCGCGGGTCGGCATGAAATAGTCGTTGCGCGAGTCGCGCGCCCAGCCCAGTTCCGTGCGCCAGGCATGGAAGGTCTTGCTGCCCATCACGTTGATGTAGTCAACGATCGACTGCGGAGTGGTGCCGGTGTAGGTGGTGATCTGGTTGCTGTCGATGCCGAACATCAGCGAGACGGTGTCGGTCTCGGTGAGCGGCACGCCGAACACCACCTGCGCGGCACCGTTGGTGCTGTTGTACTGCGCGGTGTTGAAGTCGGAGTAGTCCAGTTCGCGCCAGGACAGGTTGTAGCCCAGCGACACGCCGTCATCGGTGAAGTACGGGTTGGTGTAGCTGAAGCCGTAACGCTGCAGGTAGCTGCTGCGCGAGGCTTCCACCGACACGCGGTTGCCGCCGCCCAGGAAGTTGTTCTGCGACAGCTGCACCGAGGTGGTCATGCCGTAGGACTGCGAATAGCCCAAGCCGAACACGAAGCTGCCCGACGTGGTTTCCTTCACGTTGTAGACCACATCCACCTGGTCGTTGCTGCCGCTGACCGCCGGGGTTTCCACGTCCACCGATTCAAAGTAGCCCAGGCGCTGCAGGCGGATCTTGGAACGGTCGATGGCGGCCTGCGAATACCAGGTGTTCTCGAACTGGCGCATTTCGCGACGCATCACTTCGTCGGACGTGCGGGTGTTGCCCTTGAAGATGATGCGGCGCACCGACACGCGCGGGCCCGGCACGACCTGCATGTTCACCGCCACGGTCTGCTCGGCGCGGTTGGTGGTCGGGATCGGGTTCACCTTGGCGAACGCGTAGCCGATGTTGGACAGCGAGTTGGTGATCGAGTCGGAGCTGAACTCCAGCAGGGCGCGCGAGAACGTATCGCCGGCCTTCTGCACGACCATGCGCTCGACATCTTCCTGCGGCAGGATGGTGTCGCCGCTGACCTTGATGTCGGAGATCTTGTACTGGTTGCCTTCGGTCACGCCGGCAGTCACGAACATGTCGCGCTTGTCCGGGCTGATCGAGACCTGGGTGGAGTCGATGCTGAAATCGACGTAGCCACGGTCCAGGTACCAGGAATTGAGCTTTTCCAAGTCGCCGGACAGCTTTTCCTTGGAGTACTGGTCATCGCGGCGGTACCACGAAGCCCAGTTGTGCTCCTTCGACTCCCAGATTTCCAGGATGTCGCGGGCATCGTACTTTTCGGTGCCGACCAGGTTGACGTGGCGGATCTTGGCCGCCTTGCCTTCCTTGATGGCGATGGCGATGTCCACGCGGTTGCGGTCCAGCGGGCTCACCGTCGGGGTGATTTCCACGTTGTACTTGCCGCGGTCGTTGTACTGGCGACGAAGTTCCTGGGTCACGCGGTCCAGGCTCAGGCGGTCAAAGGTGCCGCCTTCGGTCAGGCCGATGTCGGACAGGCCCTTCAACAGCTGGTCGCTCTTGATGTCCTTGTTGCCGGTGACGGTCAGCTTGTTGATCGCCGGGCGTTCCTTCACGGTCACCACCAGGATGCTGCCCTGGCGGTCCAGCTGCACGTCTTCGAAGAACCCGGTCTTGTACAGGGCGCGGATGGTGTCGCCGATCTTGCTGTCGGTCACGGTCTCGCCGCGTTCCACCGGCAGGTAGGTGAACACCGTGCCCGAGCTGATGCGCTGCAGGCCGTCGACGCGGATGTCGCTGACAGTGAAGGGCTCGGCAGCCTGGGCCAGCACGGGGGCGCCGGTGACGGCGGCGAGGGCGAGGGCCAGCAGGCGGCGATTGGGGAGTCGCGTCATGTCACGTCCGGTAGGAAGGTCGATTTCATTGGTGCGGGATGCCGACGCTGTAGACGGCAACAACGTGGAAAAGTTCATCGCGGGACCAGGCCGAGGATGTCGTTGTAGAACGCCAACCCCATCAGCCCGGCCAGCAGCGCCAGACCGATGTACTGTCCGGCGGCGATGGCACGCTCGCTCAGCGGGCTGCCCTTGACCAACTCAATAAGGTAATACAGCAGGTGCCCGCCGTCCAAGATGGGAATGGGCAGCAGGTTGATGATGCACAGGCTGAGCGACAGCAGCGCCAGGAACTGCAGGAACCAGTCGAAGCCACGCTTGGCCGAGATGTTGGCCACGCGGGCGATGGTGACCGGCCCGGAAACGTTCTGCAGCGAGGCCTTGCCGGTGACGATGCGGGCCATCATGGCCAGCGAATCGGCGCCCAGGCGGCCGGTTTCGCGCACTGCGGCAGTGACCGCATCCAATGGGCCGTAGCGCATCAGGGTGTCGTAGGGCGGGCTGTAGGTGCTGGCGAAGCCCACGCCGATCTGCCACTGCGGCTGGCCCTTGCCGTCCTTGCCCTGGCGCGGGGTGACCTCCAGCGCCAGGCGCTCGCCGCCGCGCAGGACTTCAATCATGCCCGGGCCGCCATGGCGGCCCAGTGCCTGGATTTCCGGGCTGACCTGTTCGGCGCTGTCGATGCGCTGGCCGTCGATGGCCACGATCAGGTCGCCGGCCTGCAGCTGCCCGGCCACGGCCGAATCGGCGGTCAGGCTGTCCACCAGCGCCGGCTGCATCCACGCCTGCCAGTGCAGGCCGGCCAGCAGCGGCACGCGGCGTTCGTCGAAACCGGCTGGCAGCTGCGACAGCGGCAGGGTGCGGGTCTGCACCTGGTCGGCCAGGTCGACCACCTCCAGCGTCACGTCGCGGCGGTCCATCGCGGCGGCGGTCAGCGCCATGCTGGCCTCGCCCAGGGTGACCACGCTGCGGTCATCCACGCGCAGCAGGCGGTCGCCGCTGACCAGGCCGGCGGTGGCGGCCATGCCGGTGGCGCGGCCCAGGGTGGCCGAATAGTCCTGCTTGCCGATCACGAACATCGCCCACAGCAGCAGGATGCACAGCAGCAGGTTGGCGGCGGGGCCGGCGGCGACGATGGCGATGCGCTGCCACACGGTCTTGTGGTTGAAGGCCTGGCCGCGCTCGTGCGGGTGTACTTCCACCTCGCGCTCGTCCAGGAACTTCACATAACCGCCCAGCGGCAGGGCGGCGATGGCGAACTCGGTGCCGTGCTTGTCGCGGCGCGACCACAGCGGCCGCCCGAAGCCGACCGAGAAGCGCAGCACCTTCACCCCGCACATGCGGCCCACCCAGTAGTGGCCGAACTCGTGGAAGGTGACCAGCAGCCCCAGGCTGACAATCATCCACCAGACCGATCCGATGAAGTCAGTCATGCAGGCTCACAGTGGCGGACAGGTTCGGAAGCGTCATTCGGTTCGTCGAGGCGTTCAGGCGGCGGCGATGGCGTTCAGGGTCAGGTGGCGTGCCCGCTGGTCGGCGGACAACAGGCCCTCCAGTGTATCGGCTGGCTCGCTGGGCAGTGTTGAAAGAGCGTTAGCAACCAGCGCGGGAATGGTCAGGAAACCGATCCGGCCCTGAAGAAACGCTGAAACCGCCTCTTCGTTGGCGGCGTTCAGCACTGCCGGGGCGGTGCCGCCGGCCTGCATGGCCTGCCAGGCCAGGGCCAGGCAGGGGAAGGCCTCGGTATCGGGGGCCTCGAAATCCAGCCGGCCCTGGGCCAGCAGATCCAGCCCGCCCACGCCCGATTCGATGCGCTGCGGCCAGCCCAGGCCCACGGCCAGGGTGGTGCGCATGTCCGGCAGGCCCAGCTGGGCCAGGGTGGAGCCATCGACGAATTCGACCAGTGAATGCACCAGGCTCTGCGGGTGCACCAGCACCTCGATGCGCTCGCCCGGCACGGCGAACAGGTGGTGGGCCTCGATCACTTCCAGGCCCTTGTTCATCAAGGTGGCCGAATCGACCGAGATCTTCGGTCCCATCGACCACTTCGGGTGCGCCACGGCCTGGGCCGGGGTGACCTGGGCCAGCTCGGCGCGGCTGCGGCCGCGGAACGGGCCGCCCGAGGCGGTCAGCAGGATGCGGCGCACACCGGCGCCGTCCAGGCTGGCATCGCGCGAGCGCAGGCACTGGAAGATGGCGCTGTGTTCGCTGTCGATGGGGATGATTTCGGCGCCGGCCTGGTCGGCGGTGCGGGTCAGCAGTTCGCCGGCCAGCACCAGCGATTCCTTGTTGGCCAGCAGGATGCGCTTGCCCGCCGCGGCGGCGGCCAGGGTCGAGGACAGCCCGGCGGCGCCGACGATGGCGGCCACCACGGTGTCGCAGGCGTCGCTGGCGGCCAGCTGGTCCAGGGCGGCGGCACCGGCGTGCGCTTCGGTGGCCAGGCCGGCCTCGCGCAGGCCGTCGCGCAGCGGCGCGAACAGGGTCTCATCGGCAATGACCGCGTGCGCCGGGCGGTGCACCCGGCACAGCGCCAGCAGCGCCTCTACCTGGCGGCCGGCGGCCAGCACGGTGGCCTGGTACTGCTGCGGATGGCGGGCGATCACGTCCAGCGTGGAGGCGCCGATGGAACCGGTGGCGCCGAACACGGCGACCCGGCGGGGGTGTGCAGCAACGTCCATGGTCAGAACCCGAAGATTTCCTTGCCCAGCGCGAACACCGGCAGGGCGGCCAGCACACCGTCGATGCGGTCCAGCACGCCGCCGTGGCCCGGAATGAGGTGGCCCGAATCCTTGGCACCGGCGTGGCGCTTGATCAGGCTTTCGTACAGATCGCCCAGCACCGAGGCGAACACGGCCACCACGGCGGTGACCAGCAGGCCCGGCAGGTGGGCGGTGTCGACCCCGGCCAGCAGGCCCAGGCCGACGGCCACGGCCACGCCGGCCACCAGCCCGCCCAGCAGGCCTTCCCAGGTCTTGTTGGGGCTGATGCGCGGGGCCAGCTTGTGCTTGCCGAAGCGGCGGCCGGCGAAGTAAGCGCCGGAATCGGCGGCCCAGACCAGGGCCAGCGCGGCAAACAGCCACAGGTGGCCGTTGCCGCTGCGCGTGGCATCGACATCGCCGCCGGCGTGGATGAGCACCAGCGCCGCCCACGACGGCACGATGGCCAGGGTGCCGGCCAGCAGCTTCAGGATGCGGGCCGGGCTGCCCGGCTGCGCGCCGAACTGGTAGAAGCGCAGCCACAGCAGGGCGCACAGCCACCAGCCCACGCCCACCAGGGTGGCGATCTGGTACAGCACCAGGCTGCCTGCATCGGCCCAGACCAGCAGCACCATCAGCAGCAGGTTCAGCACCAGCAGCACGGTACGGGCCAGGGTGTCTTCCACGTCGGCCAGCTTCAGCCATTCCCACAGCCCAACAAGGAATACAGCGGCCGCGGCGGCGGCCAGCCACTGCGTGGGCAGCAGCAGGATCGCGGCGATGGCGACCGGCGCCATGATCAGCGCGGCGAGGACTCGGGTCTTGGTCATGGGTTGGACGTCTCGGTGGCCATGGCGGCGATCTGGGCGCTGGTCAGGCCGAAGCGGCGCTCACGGCTGGCATAGGCGTCCAGCGCCTGTTGCAGCAGGGCGGCGTCGAAATCCGGCCACAGCGCTTCGGTGAACCACAGCTCGGTATACGCCAGCTGCCACAGCAGGAAATTGCTGATCCGGGTATCGCCACCGGTACGGATGAACAGATCCGGCGGCGGCAGGTCGGCCAGGGCGACCTGGCGGCCCAGCAGCGATTCGTCGATCTGCTCGGGCAACAGGCGGCCGGCGGCCACTTCCACCGCCAGTGCGCGGGCGGCACGGGCGATGTCCTGGCGCCCGCCGTAGCTGGCGGCGATGGACAGGGTCAGGGTGGTGTTGTCGGCGGTGCGTTGTTCGGCCAGCTGCATGCGGCTGACCAGGCCGGCGCCGAAGCGCTCGCGTTCGCCGATGAAGCGCACGCGCACGCCGCGCCGATGCAGCTCGTCCACTTCGCGATCGAGCGCGCCAAGGAAGAGCTTCATCAGGGCATCGACTTCGTCCTGCGGCCGGCCCCAGTTCTCGCTGGAAAACGCGAACAGGGTCAGCGCCGGAATGCCCAGTTCAAGGCAGCGCTCGATGGTGCGGTTGACCGCGCGGGCGCCGGCGCGGTGGCCGATGACGCGCGGACGACGGCGCTGCTGTGCCCAGCGCCCGTTGCCATCCATGATGATGGCAACGTGGCGGGGCAGGGCGGCCGGCAGAGGTGGCGGGACTGAAGGCATCGACTTCAGACCGACAGCAGTTCCTTTTCCTTGTCGGCCACGACTTTGTCGACATCCTTGATGTTGCTGTCGGTCAGCTTCTGGATGTCGTCTTCGCCGCGCTTCTTTTCGTCTTCGCTGATCGCCTTGTCCTTGACCAGCTTGGCGATTTCCTTGTTCGCATCCTGGCGGATGTTGCGGATGGCGATCTTGGCGCCTTCGCCTTCCTTCTGCACCTGCTTGGCCAGTTCCTTGCGACGCTCTTCGGTCGGCGGCGGCATGTTGATGCGGATCGCGGTGCCCAGGGTGTTCGGGGTGAACTCGGCGTTGTACAGGCCCTTCTCGATCTCCTTGATCATGCTCTTGTCGAAGGGCGTGACCAGCAGGGAGTGGGCGTCGGCATTGGAAATGGACGCGACCTGGTTCAGCGGGGTGCTGGCATTGCCGTAGGCATTGACCGTCACGCGGTCCAGCAGGGCCGGCGTGGCGCGGCCGGTGCGGATGGAGGTGAGGGTGTGCTTCAGAGCGTCGATGCTCTTGGCCATGCGCGTCTGCGCGTTGTTCTTGATGTCGTTGAGCATCGCCCGGGTCCTGGATGTAACTGGAATCGGGCGATTATAGGCGAATACGGGACGCTGCCGGGCCTGGATCGGCCCGGGGCCCGGTTGCCGCTCAGGCTCAGGCCGGGTCGCGGCCCTGCACCAGGGTGCCGATGTTGGCGCCGTTGAGGATCTTCAGCAGTTCGCCCGGCTGGCCCATGTCGAACACGCGCATCGGCAGGTCGCTGTCGCGGGCCAGGGCGAAGGCGGCGGTATCCATCACTTCCAGGCCGCGACGGATCACTTCGTCGTAGCTCAGGCTGTCAAAGCGCACCGCGTCGCTGTACTTGTTCGGGTCCTTGTCGTAAACGCCATCGACCTTGGTTGCCTTCAGCAGCAGGTCGGCGCCGATCTCGATGGCGCGCAGGGCGGCGCCCGAATCGGTGGTGAAGAACGGGCTGCCGACGCCGGCGGCGAAGATCACCAGACGGCCCTTTTCCAGGTGGCGGATGGCGCGGCGGCGGATGTAGTCCTCGCACACGTCGTTGATCTTGATGGCGCTCATCACGCGGGCCTTGGCGCCCAGCTTTTCCAGCGCGTCCTGCATGGCCAGGGCGTTGATGACCGTGGCCAGCATGCCCATCTGGTCACCGGTGACCCGGTCCATGCCGCCTGCGGCCAGGCCGGCGCCACGGAAGATGTTGCCGCCGCCGATCACCAGGGCCACTTCGGCACCGGCCTGCTGGGCCTCGATCACTTCACGGGCCAGGCGGTTGATGATCTTCGGGTCGATGCCGTAGTCCTCATCTCCCATCAGCGCCTCCCCGGACAGTTTCAGAAGGATGCGGCGATAGGCGAGCTTGGACATGAGGACCTCGGGTGCGTGGAAATCGCGGGCGATTCTACGCGCATGCAGCGCGCGGCCAAAGCGTTTTGTGCGCTGCGGCGCGATTTGGCGTGATCCCCCGGCCCGGGCCAGGGGATCCATTCAGCCAAGCTCGAGGCCTGCAGTCGCCGACAGCTCATCATGCCCCAGTTCGCCGGGCGAGCGGGCGATGACCCGGTTGCGGCCCAGGTTCTTGGAGCGGTACAGCACGTCATCGGCCGCGCGCAGCAGGTCCTGCACGGTGGCAAAGCGCTCGTAGCCGCCCTGGGTGGCCACGCCGGCGGAGAAGGTCACGAACAGGGGCCCGCTTTCGGCTTCGGTCATCGGGGTGGCCACGATGTTCGCCAGCACCCGGCGGATCACGTCCAGGGCCATCGCTTCGCTGGTGTTGGGCAGCAGCGCCACGAACTCCTCGCCGCCGAAGCGGGCGACCGTGTCGCTGTTGCGCAGCTGGCCCTGCAGCTTGGCGGCGAAGGCGCGCAGCACTTCGTCGCCGGTCAGGTGGCCGTGGGCGTCGTTGATCTTCTTGAAGTCATCCAGGTCGATGAAGGCCACCGACAGCGGCCAGCCGTGGCGGCCGGCGCGCAGGAATTCCTGCTCGAGCACGGCTTCCAGCTGGCGGCGGTTGAGCACGCCGGTCAGCGCATCGCGGTGGGCCTGGTCGGCCAGGCGCTTGGCCCGGGCCTCGAATTCGTCGGCGCGGCGGCGCGCCTGTTCGGCATCCTGCATTTCGCGCAGGTTGCGCAGGGTGGTCAGTTCCTGTGCGTGGTCGATCAGTTCACGCACGCGCTGCGGCGAGCTCAGGCCGGTTTCAAACAGGCTGGCGATGTCGGGCAGGGCGTCGCTCATGCGCGCCAGCACCTGGTCGAAGCGGGCGCTGTCCAGCTGCAGCTGGTCATGCACCTGGTGCAGGGCGCGTTCGCGCGCGGCGTCGGCATCGCTGTCCAGCCAGATATCGGCCACCGCACCGGACAGCTGCACGCAGGCCTGGAACGGGGTGCTTGCCGCTTCGGCATCTTCGCTGTGGCGGATGCTGTCCACCAGGTAGCGCGGCAGGCCCCATTCCTCGGCCACCCACGCGCCCACGTCGGCATGGCTGCAGCCCAGTGCCTGGCGCTCGCGTGCGACCAGGTCGGGGTTGTCCTGCGCTTCGCGCAGCAGCGGCAGGTAGCGTTCGGATTCGGCCTGGGCCAGGCACAGCACGCCCATGTCCTGCAGCAGCCCAGCCAGCATCAGCTCTTCCAGCCGGCGCAGGCCGCGGGCCTGGCCCAGCTGGCTGGCGGCCAGGGCGCTGAGGATGCTGCGCTTCCACGCGCGCTGGCGCAGGTCGTGGTCGGCGCCGCCGCCGGCGGTCAGGCCCTGGGTGACGGTGAAGCCCAGCGCAAGGCTGATGGTGGCGTTCAGCCCCAGCATGGTCAGCGCCTGGCCGAGGTTCTCGATGCGGCGGCGGCTGGCGTACAGGGGCGAGTTGGCAATGCGCAGCATGCGAGCACTCAGCGCCATGTCGATGGCGATGATGTCGGCGGCGGTGGCGATGTCCGCTTCCGGGTCCTGCGCCAGTTCGATGATGCGCAGGGCAATACCGGGAGGCGAGGGCAGGTTGCGGCACAGCGCCAGGGCAGCAGTCAGCTCAGGAGGCATGTCGGATCGTCAAATTCCATTAGGACAAGAATACTTAGGAATGCATCACAGTTTGCGTTTTTCGTTCCTGCTATGCGACTGCGAATTCCCCTGTGCCGAGTATCGGCTTGAATCGCAAACAACGCAAAGGTATCTGGCACGTGAGTGCGCACCCGTGGTGTGCAGCCATGGCTTCACAGGTGCCGCAGGCAAAAAAAAAGAGCCGCGGTTTCCCGCGGCTCCTCTTGGTCAGCTCGCAGCCGGTGGGCTGGAATCAGACCTGCATGGCCTTGGCAACTTCGGCGGCGTAGTCTTCCACCACCTTCTCGATGCCTTCGCCCACGATCAGCAGCTGGAAGCCCGCCACGTCGGCGCCGGCGGCCTTGACCACCTGCTCGACGGTGGTTTCGCCCAGCACGTAGGTCTGGCCGTACAGGGTCACTTCGCTGACGATCTTGTTGATCTTGCCGCTGATGATCTTTTCCAGGATGTCGGCCGGCTTGGACTTGTCCTTCTCGGACATCTTCGCCAGTTCGATTTCCTTTTCCTTCTCAACGAAGTCGGCCGGAACGTCGGCAGCCTTGTTGTGCGGCGGCTTCAGCGCAGCCACGTGCATGGCCAGACCACGGGCCAGCTCGACGTCGCCGCCGATCAGGTCGACCAGCACGCCGACCTTGCCGTTGGTGTGCACGTAGGCACCGATGTTGCCGGTGGTGTCGACCTTGACCAGGCGGCGGATCTGGATGTTTTCACCCAGGGTCTGCACGGCGGTAGCGCGGGCTTCTTCCACGGTGCGGCCGTCGGCCAGCTTGGCAGCCTTCACGGCTTCGACGTCGGTGGCGCCAGCGGCCAGGGCGGCAGCGGCGACGGCGTCGACGAAGTTCTTGAAGTTGATGTCGTTGGCGACGAAGTCGGTTTCCGAGTTGACTTCGACCAGCACGGCCTTGCCGCCGTCCTGGGCCAGGCCCAGACGACCTTCGGCAGCCACGCGGTCAGCCTTCTTGTCGGCCTTGGCAGCGCCGGACTTGCGCAGGGCTTCAGCAGCGGCGTCGATGTCGCCGCCGGCTTCGGTCAGCGCCTTCTTGCATTCCATCATGCCGGCGCCGGTGCGCTCGCGCAGTTCCTTGACCAGGGAAGCAGTGATTTCCACGGGATTTCCTCACGAAAGAAAGGGGTTGGGCCGGCATGGTGGCCGGCCCGTGTGACACGGTCCTGTCACGCGCCAAGGGCTGCGCGCAGGGAGGGTGGACGCCGGGCGTCCACCCCGGGGCCTGGATCAGGCCTGGGCGTCGTCGCCCTTCTTGGCAGCCTTCTTCGCCGGAGCGCGGCGGGCGGCCTTGTCTTCGCCTTCGGCAGCAGCGGCGTCGGCGAACTCTTCTTCACGCACCGAAGCAGCGTGCGGAGCAGCAGCCTTGCCTTCCAGCACGGCGTCGGCAGCGGCGCGGGCGTACAGCTGCACAGCGCGGATGGCGTCGTCGTTGCCCGGGATGGCGTAGTCCACCAGTTCCGGGTTGTAGTTGGTGTCGACCACGGCGATGACCGGGATGCCCAGCTTCTTGGCTTCCTTGATCGCGATGTCTTCGTGGCCGATGTCGATCACGAAGATGGCGTCCGGCAGACGGTTCATGTCCTTGATGCCGCCCAGCGAGGCTTCCAGCTTGTCGCGCTCGCGACGCAGGCCCAGCACTTCGTGCTTGACCAGCTTCTCGAAGGTGCCGTCGGTTTCACCGGCTTCCAGTTCCTTCAGGCGGGCAACCGACTGCTTGACGGTACGGAAGTTGGTCAGGGTGCCGCCCAGCCAACGCTGGTTCATGAACGGCATGCCGCAACGCTCGGCTTCTTCACGGATGGTTTCGCGGGCGCTGCGCTTGGTGCCCAGGAACAGGACGGTGCCGCGCTTCTGGGCCACCGACGAGATGAAGTTCATCGCGTCGTTGAACAGCGGGACGGTCTTTTCCAGGTTGATGATGTGGATCTTGCCGCGGGCGCCGAAGATGTACGGAGCCATCTTGGGGTTCCAGTAGCGGGTCTGGTGGCCGAAGTGGACGCCGGCTTCCAGCATCTGACGCATGGTGACCTGGGGCATTGCAATACTCCTGATGGGGAACCTGCATTTCCGCCCGCGGTAATAGTGTGCGGGACGCGTGGAAACGCGATCGGTTCCGGGGTTGGGCTTCCCTGTTGCCTCCGTGGCCGAACTCCTTGCGGAGCACCCCGGCACGGATGGGGGCAGCAGGTGTGGATTCACCGGTGACGTCCGGTGTGGACGGTGCCCCGCGCACGGGGCGGCAGGGCATCCGGAGGATTATAGCCAGATGCAGGGGCGCGGGGCAAATGGCCCCGGCCGGGCGGGGATCGGGCGGCGATCAGTAGGTGATGGTCACGTTGATCACATCGCTGTAGGTACCGGCCGGCGGCTGGCCCGCCACCGGTGGCACCCGTCCGTAGATGGTCAGCTGCTGGGCCGCGCCGGTGCCGACCCCGCCCACGGTATCCACGGTGAGGGTGTTGCCCCAGCGTTGGCTGCGGCCGGCATCGCGGTACAGCTCGTAGCCCAGATAATAGTTGCTGCCGGCCACGGTGGTGCGCATGCGCCGGGTACTGGTGCCGGTGGGGTTGTTCTGGCCGTTGTCCAGGCTCACCTGGTAGGCGGTGTTCTTCAGGCAGGTCAGGGTCAGCCGCGCGGTCTGGTCGATATTGGCGGCGATGCTGCCGGTGACGTTGCCGAAATTCATGGCCGTGGTGACATAGCTGCCGCACTGCGGCAGCACCGTGGCGGTAGCGGTGAAGCTGAACGCAGCGCTGGCACTGTTGGTGCCGGTGGCGCCGCCGTTGCAGGTGGCCGGCACGGTGGCGGTGCCCAGCAGCACTTCGTTCCAGGCCCAGGTCAGCACCACGTTGGCGCCACTGAAGCTGCTGCTGTAGTTGCCCGATGCCAGGGTCTGGTTGGCCGGTATCTGCGCGAACAGCTGGGTGCTCTGCGCGCCGCTGCCGCCAGTCAGCAGGGGCACGTTGTAGGTCATGGTCAGTTCCTGTGCCGGCGGGGTGCCACGCGGCAGCAGGCCGGTGGCCTGGCTGTAGCTGGCGTTGTTGTAGATCTGGAAGTTCAGGCTGTCGCCGCTGCTGGTGGTCATGGTGCGCCCGCTGGCCGGGGTGCCGCCGCCACTGCCGGCGCCGATGCCCACGCAGACCCGCACCCCGGTGGTGGCCAGCAGGCTCAGTGCGGCGGTGGTGCAGTTCACGGTGATGTTGAGGGTGCCGGTACTGGGCGCGGCGGCGCCGCTGTTGACGTTGTTGAAGGGCAGGGTGGGGTTGGCCGTGGCGGTACAGGTGGCGGTGGCCCAGGCCGGTGCGGCCAGGCACAGGCTGGCGGCCATCAGCAGCAGCGCCAGCAGCCCCTTCATGGCGCCGCGCCCGGCAGGCAGCGCAACGGCGTGGGGCGCGGCGTGGCGCCGGCGGCCTGCACGTTGGGCGCATCGGGTATCCGCACGCTGCACGCGCCCTCGTTGGTGGTGACCTGCAGCACGCTGCCGGGGGCCACGTCTTCCAGGTACAGCAGGCCGTCGTAGCCCACCGTAGCCTGGCGCCCGTCCGGCAGCTGCACTTCGCTGCCGACGTCCAGCGGCTGCCCGGCCGCATCCTGCAGGGTCAGCCGCAGGGAGGGGCGCGCGCGCAGGTTGAAGGTGACCCCGGTGCCGGCACCCTGTGGCGGCGTCACCCAGTCCTCAATGCGATCGGCGCGCA
The DNA here is from genome assembly GCF_003086875.1 of Stenotrophomonas sp. ZAC14D2_NAIMI4_6. Taxonomy (NCBI): domain Bacteria; kingdom Pseudomonadati; phylum Pseudomonadota; class Gammaproteobacteria; order Lysobacterales; family Lysobacteraceae; genus Stenotrophomonas; species Stenotrophomonas sp. ZAC14D2_NAIMI4_6. Next base: position 1,413,675 of record NZ_CP025996.1, read on the forward strand.
TGTCCTGCGGCAGATCCAGCGTATCGATCGACACCCGGTTGCGTTGCCACGACAGCAGCGGGCTGACCAGCAGCAGGCCACGGTCGTCGGTCACCCCGATCAGGCGGTTTTCCAGCCGCACCGGCACCCCGCCCACGCCATTGGTGCTGACCACCGCAAACGCGTCGGCCACCTCGCGGGTGGCGAAGCTGTGGCCATCCATCCAGACCACGCTGCCGCTGGCGCTGCCGTAGGCGAAATTCAGCCCGCTCTGGCGCGAGGCGCCCAGCGCATAGCGGCCGACGTTGGTGAGCACGCCCACCTCGGCCAGGCCGCCCAGGCCGTCATCGCCCTGCCGCAGCTGTGCGCGCCAGCCCATGCCGCCAGCGCTGCCGTCGCCCGGCACCGGTTGGGTGATGTCGGCCACCCAGGCCTGTGCGCCGCCGTTGCGCTGGGCGGACAGGCTGGCCTGGCGGTTGTTGCCCAGGGTGGCGGTCAGGGACAGATACACGCTGCGGTCGTTGCTGCGGTCCAGGTTCTGGTTCAGCGACAGGTAGGCCGACCAGCGCGGGCTCCAGCTGCGCGACCAGAACAGGCTGGCGTAGCGGTTGTCGTCGCCGTCGGGGTAGCGCAGCCGCAGGTAGCTGGCGCTCAGGGTGCCCAGCTGGGCCAGGTCGATGCCGGCGGTGGCCTGTTCGCTGATGCTGGGCGGCAGGCTGCCCTGCAGCGCGCCCAGGTCGCGGTAGTCGCCGTGGCTGCGCACGCTGCGCAGGTTCAGGTTGAAGCGCCGGTTGTTCCAGCTGTAGCCCACGGCCCATTGGCCGCCGCGCAGGCCCTGGTAGCGGCTGCGTGCATAGGCGGCATTGACCACGCCCACGCTGCCGATCTGCCACCAGCCGCCCAGGCCGGCCTGGGCCAGGCCGCCGCCGCCCTCGGCATGCGCCTCGCCGGTGAAACGGTCGCTCAGGCCGCCGCGCCAACTGGCACTGGCCACGGTGCGGTCGTCATAGGCGAAGGATGCCTCGCCGAAGCTCTCGCGCAGCCGGCCCACGCCCAGCGACCAGTCGGACAGGCCCTTGGCCAGCAGCTGCTGGGTGCCATAGAAGCTGAAATCCAGGGTCTGCATGCGGCCGAAGGCATCGGTCAGCACCACCTGGGCGTTGCCGTTGCCGCTGATGCCTGGCTGTGCCGCCAGCTGGAACGGCCCCACCGGCACCTGGCCGCTGTACTGGCGCAGGCCGTCCACATACAGCTCGACGGTTGAAGGCACCACGGCCTGGCCCAGGAACGATGGCGTGGGGGTAAGCACGCGGTAGGGCTGCAGGCCGTAGTTGCGGCCGATCTGCAGGCCGCCCAGGCGGACCTGGCGGGACCAGTCAACGAAGCCGCTGTAGAAGTCGCCCACTTCCAGGCTCAGCGCCTGGTCGGGGAAATCCAGGGTCCAGCGGGTGTCCAGGCGCACGCTTTCACTGTGCCAGCGGCGGTCCTCGCTGCGCTGGTAGCGGCGGGTCACCGCGGTGTTCTCGAACGTGCCGCGGCCGATGCCGAAGACCCGGGTTTCCGAGGTCAAGGTCAGGTTGCCGCGCCCATCCACGTGGCTGCCATACAGATCGTAGTTCAGCAGCACGCCCGGCGCGGCGGCGCTCACTTCGGGGCGCGCCTGCGGCCGGCTGAGCACGGTGGTGGGCAGGGTCAGCTGTTCCAGCGGCACGTCCAGGGCCAGGGTCTGCTGCTGGGCGTCATAGCGCACCACCACGCCGCTGATCTGGTCCAGGAAGACTGGTGCCTGCCCGGGCGCACTGAAGCCGAGCTGGCGCAGCACCTCGGGGCTGGCCTGCAGGCGCCCGCCGGTTTCGGTGAAGGGCAGCAGGCCGCGCGGCGTGCTGTTCAGCACCACCGCCAGGTACAGGGTCTGCTGCGCGGTAAGCGGCGTGGGCGGCGGCAGCAGGGCATCGGCAGCAACACCGGAGACGTCGGCCGCCGAGGCGGCCGTGGGAACCAGTGCCATGCCCAGCAGCGCGCTCACCAGCGCCTCAGCGAGCCGGTGTGGGGGGCAGGGGCGTCTGCTTGGGCGCGCCATTGAGCTTGGCCGAAATCTGGTCGTTGTCGCGGTCGATCGCCGTGCGTTCCAGCGGCCAGCGCATCACCTGCCCGGGCAGCACATAGCCCAGCAGGCCCGGGTGGACGATGCGCGGACGGTCGGCGCTGCCCAGCGCAAGATCGGCGATCTGCGCATGGGCCGTGCCGCTGTTGCGCACTTCCACCCCGTCGCGGCCGTCGTCCAGGCGTACCAGCCTTGCCTGCAGCTGTGGCTTCAGCCGGCCGGGCGAAGGCGGCAGGATGAACACCGGAATGGAATAGCGCAGGACGAACTGCATGCCGCTGGCACGACGGGCCAGGTCCGGCACTTCGTCCACGATCAGGCGGAAGTACTGCGGCGCGTCCGGCGGCAGGTTGTCCGGGCGCATCACCCGCACCAGCTGCTGTTGGCCGGCGGCCAGTTCCTGCATGGGCGGGGTGGCCAGCAGGTCTTCGGTGGGCAGCAGCTGCTCCTGGCCGTCCTGCTGCACCCAGCGGAACACGCGCACCTGCAGTTTCACCGGCGCGGTGCCACTGTTGGTCAGCCACAGTTCGCCGGCGCGCTGGCGTGCATCCAGCTGCAGGGTGGTCGGGGCGACCTGCAGGCTGGTGGCGGCGCGGGCCGGCGCCAGCAGCGCAAGGGCGAGCAGCAGCGCCGCGCCGATGGCGTACCACGGGCGGATCGGGTTCATCGGCACCACCCGTCAGTAGGTGATCGTGGCGGTGACGGTATCCAGGTAGTTACCGGCGGAGGCGTTGTTGGTGCTCAGGTTGCCGATCTGGCCATACACCGTGTACGGCTGGGCCAGGCCGGTGCCGATGCCGGCCTGGGTGTTGGTGCCGGACGTGGCACCCCAGACCAGGGTGTGCGCTGCATCGCGGTAGAGCTGGTAGCCCACGTAGTTGTTGGCCGTCACCGTGGCGTCAGTGTTCTTCATGCGCCGGGTGGTGACGTCGTTGGCGGTACCGGCATTGGCGCCGGCGTTCAGCGAGATGGTGTACGGGGTCAGGGCCGAGCACTGGGCGGTGACCGTGCCCTGGCCGTTGGTCGGCGTGGCCGTGGTGGAGGCGGCGGTGCCGAAATCCACGTTGGTGGCGGCGGCGGCCGTGATGGTGCAGGCCTTGGTGACGATGAGGGTCACGTTGAAGGTGGTGGTATCGGCCGCGGCGGCGGGGCCGGCCAGCAGCAGGGCCAAGGCCCATGGCAGGGTGGAACGGGCTGCGGATCGCATGGACAACCTCCCTGACCCGAAGGTCTGTTGAACAGGGCGAGGGCGGTGCGGGGGCACCGCGCTGACGTCAGTGTCCTCAGAGGTAAAGCACTAAGTGTCTGTATTTCGTGAGAAAAATGCGTGGCAAAAGGCGAAGCGCATCACGTTTTCACATTCCTTGCCGGAACCGTGCATTGGCCAGACCCTCAGTTGGGTGGCGTTCGTTCAGATTGCGGCTGGATCGGCGATAATGGGTGCCATGAGCGTGAATCTGAAAACCCCGCAGGAAATCGAGATGATGCGCATCGCCGGCCGCCTGGCCAGCGAAGTGCTCGACATCGTCACCCCCCACGTCAAGCCCGGTGTCACCACCGAGGAACTGGACCGCATCTGCCACGACCACATCGTGAACGTGCAGGGCGCCACTCCGGCCAACGTCGGCTACCGCGGCTTCCCCAAGACCGTGTGCACCTCGGTCAACAATGTCATCTGCCACGGCATCCCCAGCGAAGGGAAGGTGCTGAAGGACGGCGACATCATCAACATCGACGTGACCGTCATCAAGGATGGCTGGCACGGCGACACCAGCCGCATGTATTTCGTTGGCACGCCGTCGGTGATGGCCCGCCGCCTGGTGGAAGCCACCTACGAAGCCATGTGGCGCGGCATCCGCGCCGTGCGTCCGGGGGCCACCCTGGGCGATATCGGCCATGCCATCCAGAGCTATGCCGAAGGCGAGCGTTTCAGCGTGGTGCGCGAGTACTGCGGCCATGGCATCGGCAAGGTCTACCACGATGAACCGCAGGTGGTGCATTACGGCCGCCCGGGCCAGGGCCTGGTGCTGCAGCCGGGCATGACCTTCACCATCGAGCCGATGATCAACGAGGGCACCCGCTACAACAAGGTGCTGCCCGATGGCTGGACCGTGGTGACCAAGGACCGCAAGCTGTCGGCGCAGTGGGAGCACATGATCGCGGTCACCGAGACCGGCGTGGACGTGCTGACCCTGTCGCCCGGCGAATCGCAGGTCTCCTGACCATGCTGCCGGCGGGTTCACTGCTGGACGCGCCGGCCGATTCGCTTGACGATCCCGAATGGGCGTCTGCCGCACGGCAGGCGCTGCAGCAGGCCGATGCTCGGCTGTACCGGCGCTTCGACCAGGGCGACAACATCGAGCGCCTGATCGCGCTGCGCGCGCGCGCGGCCGATCACCTGATCCGCCTGGCCTGGCAGCGCTGCCTGCCGGCCGACAGCGGCCTGTCCCTCTTCGCAGTGGGCGGCTACGGGCGCGGCGAATTGTTCCCGCGCTCGGACATCGATCTGCTGGTGTTCGGTGAAACGTCGGCGCAGCTGGCGCACGAAGCGGCGCTGTCGCGGCTGTTCGCCCTGTTGTGGGACTGCGGCCTGGCGGTCAGCCACGCCGTGCGTTCGGCCGCCCAGTGCCGCGAAGCGGCCGCCGATCAGACCGTGCTGACCGCCTTGATCGAGGCCCGCCCGATTCTGGCCGACGACGGTGCGCGCCGCGCGCTGCGTGCAGCCGTGGACGATCGCGAACTGTGGCCGGCGCGCGCCTTCTTCCTGGCCAAGCTGGACGAACTGCGCGGCCGCCACGAGCGCTTCGGCGATACCGCCGACAACCTGGAGCCGGACCTGAAAGACGGCCCCGGCGGCCTGCGCGATCTGAACACGCTGGGCTGGATGGCGCTGCGCGCGTTCGGCGTGCGCGATCTGGAAGCGCTGGTGGGCCTGGGCCACCTGGGCGCCGATGAAGCCGCCGCGCTGAAGCGCGAACGTGCGGTGCTGGCGCGCCTGCGCTTTGGCCTGCACCTGGTGGCACGGCGCCCCGAAGAGCGCCTGCGCTTCGATTACCAGAAGACCCTGGCCGCGCGCCTGGGCTTCGAAGACGACGCCGAGAATCTGGGCGTCGAGAAGATGATGCAGGGCTTCTACCGCGCCGCATCGGTGGTGCGGCGTATCAGCGACCGCCTGCTGCAGCGCTTCGAGGAACAGTTCGATGGCGAAGCGCAGCCGGAACCGCTGACCGTTGGTTTTTCCCTGCGCCGCGGCTACCTGGCCGCCAACGACGCCGACTGGCCGTGCGGTGATGTCGGCCAGGTGTTCGCCCTGTTTGCCGGGTGGGCCAACAACCCGCAGGTGCGTGGCCTGCATTCGCTGACCGCGCGTGCGCTGGCCGAATCGCTGCCACTGCTGCCGGCCTACGACCAGGCCGATGCCGATGCGCGCGAACAGTTCATGGCCCTGCTGCGCGGCCAGCGGCCGGTCGAAACCCTTTCGCGCATGGCCCGGCTGGGCGTGCTGGGGCAGTGGATTCCGGCCTTCGCCCAGGTCAGCGGGCGCATGCAGTTCGACCTGTTCCATGTCTACACCGTCGACCAGCACACGCTGATGGTCCTGCGCAACATCGGCCTGTTTGCCAGCAGCCGCGCCGACGAGCGTTTTTCCATCGCCCACGAAGTCTGGCCGCGCCTGCGCAAGCCGGAACTGCTGCTGCTGGCGGGCCTGTTCCACGACATTGCCAAGGGCCGCGGCGGCGACCATTCCGAACTGGGTGCGGTCGATGCGCGCGCGTTCTGCCATGCCCATGCGCTGAGCGGCAGCGATACCGAACTGGTGGCCTGGCTGGTGGAACAGCACCTGCGCATGTCGGTGACCGCGCAGAAGCAGGACATCGCCGATCCGGTGGTGATCCATCGCTTCGCCACCCTGGTGGGCAGCCGCGACCGTCTGGATTACCTGTACCTGCTGACCTGCGCCGACATTGCCGGCACCAGCCCCAAGCTGTGGAATGCGTGGAAGGACCGGCTGCTGGCCGATCTCTACTTCGCCACCCGGCGCGCGCTGCGTGATGGCCTGGAACACCCGATGCCGGCCGCCGAGCGCGTGGCCGAAGCGCGCGACAGCGTGCGCGCGCTGGTGCGCGAGCGCGGTTACGACGATGCCACCATCGACCGCCAGTTCGCGGTGATGCCCGATGAAGGCTTCATGCGCCTGCGCCCGGAACAGCTGGCCTGGCAGGCGGCGGCACTGGTGCCGATCAAGCAGGGCCACACCCTGGTGAAGGTGCGCCGGATCAGCGTCGATGACCCCGCGCTGGAAGTGTTCGTGCACTCGCCCGACCGCGACGGTCTGTTCGCCGCCATCGTGATGACCCTGGACCGCAAGGGCTACGGCATCCACCGCGCGCGCGTGCTGGACGGCCCGTCCGACACCATCTTCGATACTTTCGAAGTGAGCCCGGCCGACAGCTTTGCCGATGGCAGCAGCGCCAATCTGGAAGTGGCACTGCGCGAGGCGCTGGGCGGCGATCTGACCCGCCTGCGGCCCTCGCGCCGGGCCGTGCCGCGGCAGCTGCGCCACTTCCGTTTTGCTCCGCGCATCGAGTTCCGCGACGAACCCGGTGCCACCCGTTTCGCCCTGGTTGCCCCCGACCGCCCCGGCCTGCTGGCCGACGTGGCGTTCGTGCTGCGCAACCAGGGTCTGCGTGTGCATGACGCACGCATTGCCACGTTCGGCGAACGCGCCGAAGACACCTTCGTGATCAGTGACGAACACGACCTCCCCCTGACTGAACCTGCCCGGCAGCAGCTGCATGACGCGATGCTGGCCTGCCTGGACCCTGATCGAAACGCCGGAGACACCGCCTGATGGCCACCAAGCCCGCCAAGAAGACCGCCGCCACCGCCAAGGGCGCAGCGCCGAAGAAAACCGCTGCCGCCGCGACGGCCGCCAGGAAAACTGCTGCACCGGCGAAGAAGGCGGCGGTGAAAACGCCGGCGGCAAAGAAGCCGGCGGTGAAGAAGGCCCCGGCCAAGAGCGCCGAAGTTGCACGCGCCGAAACCATTGCCCGCAAGTCGCTGCGCAAGCCGCAGGTGCCGGGCGTGGAAGAACTGAAGTTCGGCATCGAGAGCGCCTTCGAGCGCCGCGCCACGCTGACCCTGCACGAGCTGGAAGGCTCGACCCGGCCGCTGGTGAACCGCGTGATCGATGGCCTGGAAACGGGCGAATTCCGCGTGGCCGAGCCCGACGGGCAGGGTGGCTGGAAGGTCAACGAATGGCTGAAGAAGGCCGTGCTGCTGTATTTCCGCGTGAACGACATGGCCGTGGTCGATGCCCGCCCGGCGCCGTTCTGGGACAAGGTGGAATCGCGCTTTGCCGGTTATGACGAAGCGAAGTTCCGCCGCGCCGGCGTGCGCGTGGTGCCCGGTGCGATTGCCCGCCGTGGCACCTACTTCGGCAAGGACGTGGTGCTGATGCCGAGCTTCACCAACATCGGCGCCTACGTGGGCGAAGGCACCATGGTCGATACCTGGGCCACCGTGGGCTCCTGCGCGCAGATCGGCCAGCACTGCCACCTGTCCGGCGGCGCCGGCATCGGCGGCGTGCTGGAACCGCTGCAGGCCAGCCCGACCATCATCGAAGACCACTGCTTCATCGGTGCGCGTTCGGAAGTGGTGGAAGGCGTGGTGGTCGGCCACCACAGCGTGATCGGCATGGGCGTGTTCCTCAGCCAGAGCACCCGCATCTACAACCGCGCCACCGGCGAAATCACCTACGGCTACATTCCGCCGTACAGCGTGGTGGTGTCCGGTTCGCTGCCCAGCAAGGATGGCACCCACTCGCTGTACTGCGCGGTGATCGTCAAGCAGGTCGATGCCAAGACCCGCAGCAAGACCAGCGTGAACGATCTGCTGCGCGGCCTGGCCGACTGAGCGGGGCGCCTGCATGACCACCACCGTCTACGGCCTGAAGAACTGCGACACCTGCAAGAAGGCCACCAAGTGGCTGGACCGCTTCGGCGTGGCGTACACCTTCGTTGACTACCGCGACAACAAGCCCAGCCCGGAAACGCTGCTGGAATGGGCCGCGCAGCTGGGCGGCCTGGCCGCGATGGTCAACAAGTCGTCCACCACCTGGCGGCAGTTGCCGGACAACCGCAAGGCGGCCGAATCGGACGCCGAGTGGAAGCTGCTGCTGCGCGAATACCCGCAGCTGATCAAACGTCCGCTGGTGGTCACCGCCGACGGCACGGTCAGCCAGGGCTTCAGTGACAACGGCTTCAAGGCGCGCTTCGGCGTGGGCGGCGCGTGAGCGCCGTCCTGGACCTGGCCTGCGAGCTGATCGCGCGGCCGTCGGTCACCCCCGACGACGCCGGTTGCCAGGCGCTGCTGGGCGATCGCCTGGCCGCCGCCGGCTTCCACTGCGAGCACCTGCGCCTGGGCGAGGTCGACAACCTGTGGGCCACCCACGGCAGCGGCGCGCCGGTGCTGGTGCTGCTGGGCCACACCGACGTGGTGCCGCCGGGCCCGCGCGAGGCCTGGCAGAGCGATCCGTTCGTGCCGCAGATCCGCGACGGTGTGCTGTACGGGCGCGGCGCGGCCGACATGAAGGGCAGCGTGGCCGCGTTCGTGGTGGCCGCCGAGCAGTTCGTTGCCGCCCACCCCGACCATCCCGGCACGCTGGCCGTGCTGCTGACCAGCGATGAGGAAGGCGATGCCATCGATGGCGTGCGCCACGTCGCGCGTCTGTTCGCCGAACGCGGGCAGCGCATCGACTGGTGCATCACCGGCGAACCGTCGTCCACCAACACCCTGGGCGACCTGCTGCGTGTCGGCCGACGCGGCAGCCTGTCGGCAAAGCTGCAGGTGCAGGGCGTGCAGGGCCACGTGGCCTACCCGGACAAGGCGCGCAACCCGATCCACCAGGCCGCACCGGCGCTGGCCGAACTCAGTGCGCGGCGCTGGGACGAGGGCTATGAGAGCTTCCCGCCGACCAGCCTGCAGATCTCCAACATCCACGCCGGTACCGGTGCCAACAACGTGATTCCCGGCGTGCTGGAGGTGGATTTCAACATCCGCTACAACCCGCACTGGGACGCGCCGAAGCTGGAAGCAGAGATCAGCGCGCTGCTGGACCGCCACGGCCTGCAGTACAGCCTGAAGTGGCACCGCAGCGGCGAGCCGTTCTACACCCCTGAAGGCACCCTGCGCGCCACCGCGCGTGCGGTGCTGGCCGAGCACATCGGCCGGGCGCCGGAAGAAAGCACCGGTGGCGGTACCTCGGATGCACGTTTCATCGCGCCGCTGGGCGCACAGTGCATCGAAGTGGGGCCGGTGAATGCCAGCATCCACCAGGTGGACGAGAACGTACGCGTGGACGAACTGGACGCATTGCCCGGGCTGTACCAGCGCCTGCTGGAACGACTGCTGGCCTGATCCAACGCCTGCACTGGCCGGTGCCCGTTGGCGGGCGCCGGCCTGGTGTCACACCCGGGTCAAGTCACCCCACGATCAAGCCGAACGCGGCCATCGCCGCAGCGGCCTGCGCATGCGAGATGCGCGCCTTGCGGAAGTGTTTGGCGTCCATCACGTTCAGCCCGCTGATATCGGTATCACGCAGGTCGGCACCATCGAAGCGCGCCAGTCGTGCCTGCACGTTGCGCAGGCTGCCGCCCTCGAACACCGCATCGCGGAAGTCGCAGCCGGAGACATCGGCTTCGGAAAAATCATTGCCGCACAACGGCGCCTTGCGGAATGACAGCCCGCGCAGGTCGGCGCTGACCAGCAGGCAATCGCGGAACGACAGCAGCCAGCCACCGGCTTCCTGCAGCTGCGCGCCGGTCAGCTTGCAGCCCAGGAACTGCACCGACGACAGCGTCGAGCGGCGCCAGTGACTGTTGTTCAGATCGCAGTGTTCAAAGCGCGAATCGCTCAGCTGGGCCGAAGTGAAATCGACAGCGGCACCACGGCAGCGGCTCCACTGCGTTTCCTCCAGCGAGGCCGCCAGCCACTGCGAACCGGCCACTGCACAGTGGTCGAACTGGAACCCGTCCATGTCCAGGCGGGAAAAATCGCCGTGCTCGAACGAACATTCCTCGAAGCGCGCCGCGCGCGGATGGGCGGCGACAATCGCCTGCATGCGCGCGCGGTCGATGGTTTCGCCGTGGAAACGAGCCTGGGCCATGTGTACTGCCGTTGTTTCAAGCCAAGGTGCATTCTCGCCAACTCTGCGGCGCAGGGGCAGTCTTGTGATGCCGGCTTGGCCGTGCACAGCGCCGTCTCTATTCCGAAAAGTTGAACATCGGCGGCTCCACTGCGCGCTGCCAGTACGACGGTGCGGCCATGTAGAAGCGCTGTGCTTCGGCACGCGCGAACCAGGCCGCGGCGGCATCGCGGTCGCGCGGTACGCCCGGTGCGCCGCGGCCCAGCAGCAGGCCGGCGAAGTACTGGCCAAAGACATGGCCATGCTCGCCGGCCTGCTGGTACAGCTGCAGCGCCCGCGCGGGATCACGCGGCAGGCCGACGCCGCGCTCCAGCGCCGCGCCCAGGTCCACCTGGGCATCGGCATCGCCACGGGCAGCGCGCCGCTGCAGCCTCACCAGCTGCGGGTGCGGCGTGCCGTCCTGCGTTGCCAGTGCGGCCGGCAGTCCGGATGAGCGTGAGGGCAGGCGCTTGTAGACCATCTGCCGCAGGTCCCAGCGCAGCGCCTGCGCGGCGTCGCCACGCTGCCGGTAGGTCTGGGCCAGGTCGGCGAATGCATAGGGATTGCCATGCTGGGCGGCGGCCAGATACCAGCGCTCGCCACGTCGCCACGACGCGCGGATGGGCGGCGCGGTGACCACGTCGGGCGCCGTGCCGTGGCGCAGCGTGCCCTCGCTCCAGATCCGCCCCAGCGCTGCTTCGGCCCGCGTGTTTTGGAACGTCCACGGCTGCGCGGCGGCCGCCCGGGTGTACAGGTCCAGCGCACGTGGGTCATTGCGCACCTCGAAGTACTCGGCGGCGCTGAAAGCGCTCTCGAAGCGGCCATCGGCGGCCTCGCGTTCCCAGCTCGCGGCCAGTGCGGGCGGCGTGCGCGGCGCTGGGCTGCTACAGGCGCCCAGGGCCAGCGCACAGGCCAGAGCAAACAGGTGGGGCAGGGGGCGTCCAATGCGGTGTGGCATTCCAGTGATCGATCAATGGCGGGGCCGCAGTATGCCGTTGTGGCGCTGTCTGCGGCCTGCACTGGTTGCCGACGCAACTGTTGCACGGCCGCGGAAAGCGGGGTAGCTTCAATCCCATGTCGATCCGCCTGGCCACCGCCGTCAATACCAACCGCAATAATCTGCGCACGAATAATCGTGCGCGGCCGATGCGGGACTGCGCCCTGGGTAGATAGACAGCTTCATACGCCCGGACACCAGAAAACCCGCATCGGTCGATGCGGGTTTTTTTGTGCCCGGGCGCAGCCTGCCCGGGCCTGGTTGGCCGGTCGAACACCTTCCCCCCGTGTAATCCCCCACAACAGGAGCCCTCCCATGTGTTCGATCTTCGGCATCTTCGGCCTGCAGGCCGGTGACGATCTTCCCGCCCTGCGCCGCCACGCGCTGGAACTGTCGCAGCGGCAGCGCCACCGCGGCCCGGACTGGAGCGGGGTATACCTGGACGAAGGCGCACTGCTGGTGCACGAACGCCTGGCCATCGTCGATCCGGCCGGCGGTTCGCAGCCGCTGCTGTCGGCGGAAGGGCAGCTGGCGCTGGCGGTGAACGGCGAAATCTACAACCACCAGGCGCTGAAGGCGGGCCTGACCCAGCCCTACGACTTCCAGACCGGTTCGGACTGCGAGGTGATCAACGCGCTGTACCGCCAGGGCGGTGCGCCGGCGCAGTGGCTGGAGCAGATCAACGGCATCTTTGCCTTTGCCCTGTGGGACCGCGATGCCGGTCGCGTGCTGGTCGCCCGCGATCCGATCGGCGTGGTGCCGCTGTACTGGGGCCACGATGCCCAGGGCCGCTTGCGCGTGGCCTCGGAAATGAAGGCGCTGGTGGACACCTGTGCTGACGTGGCGCAGTTCCCGCCGGGCCATTACTACGACAGCGCCAGCGGCGAACTGGTCCGCTATTACCAGCAGCCGTGGCGCGACTACGCCGATGTGGAAGGGCGCCAGGCCGACCTGGCCGAGCTGCGCCAGGCCTTCGAACAGGCGGTGGAACGCCAGCTGATGAGCGATGTGCCCTACGGCGTGCTGTTGTCCGGTGGCCTGGATTCGTCGCTGGTGGCGGCGGTGGCCGCACGGTTTGCCCGCCGCCGCATCGAAGATGGCGGCCAGAGTGAAGCCTGGTGGCCGCGCCTGCACTCCTTCGCCATCGGCCTGCAGGGATCGCCGGACCTGGCCGCCGCCGCGGTGGCCGCCGAAGCGCTGGGCACCGTGCACCACGGTTTCGAATACACCTTCGAAGAAGGCCTGGACGTACTGCCGGAAGTGATCCGCCACATCGAAACCTACGATGTGACCACCATCCGCGCATCCACCCCGATGTTCCTGCTGGCACGGCGGATCAAGGCGATGGGGGTGAAGATGGTGCTGTCCGGCGAAGGCAGCGACGAGATCTTCGGCGGCTACCTGTACTTCCACAAGGCACCCGATGCGCGCGAATTCCACCAGGAACTGGTGCGCAAGCTCGATGCCCTGCACAACTACGACTGCCTGCGTGCCAACAAGTCGATGATGGCCTGGGGCGTGGAGCCGCGCGTGCCATTCCTGGACCGCCAGTTCCTGGACGTGGCGATGCGCTTCGATGCCGCCCACAAGATGGTCGGCGCCGGTTTCGGTGGCCGCCGCATCGAGAAGGCGGTACTGCGCGAGGCCTTCGATGGCTACCTGCCCGACAGCATCCTGTGGCGGCAGAAGGAGCAGTTCAGCGATGGCGTGGGTTACGGCTGGATCGACGGGCTGAAGGCGCATGCCGAAGCGCAGGTGAGCGACCGCGTGCTGGCGGCCGCCGACAAGCGCTTCCCGCACAACCCGCCGCAGACCAAGGAGGCGTACTACTACCGCCACCTGTTCGAGCAGTTCTTCCCCAGCCATGCCGCCGCGGAAACCGTGCCGGGCGGCAAGTCGATTGCCTGTTCGTCGCCGGCGGCCATCGCCTGGGATGCCAGCTTCGCCGCGGCCGCCGATCCGTCCGGCCGCGCCATCGCCGGCGTGCACGAACAGGCCCTGGCCTGAGCGATGACCGGTAGCGCCGGGCCATGCCCGGCGCAAGCAAGTATCATCGGCCCCCTGCGCATTGGGGAATGTTCATGGACGTACAGAACGGAGGCCACGCGCCGCCGATGAAATGGGGGTGGCGCTACCTGGCCTGGGCCGCGCTTCCGCTGCTGGCCGGCCTGTTGCTGGCCCGCTATGCCGGCCCGGGCGTGCCTGTGGCGGCGGCCAAGGCCGAAGCCGTGGTCGGCGCCGATTGGGCCCATCACCTGACCTCGCCGCTGGGGCTGTTCCTGCTGCAGCTGCTGGTGCTGCTGCTGGTGGCCAAGGGGGCCGGCGCGCTGCTCAAGCGCCTGGGGCAACCGGCGGTGATCGGTGAAATGGCGGCCGGCCTGATGATGGGGCCGCTGCTGCTGGGCAGTCTGCTGCCGCAGGTCCATGGCCTGCTGTTCCCGGCCGCGTCGCTGGGGCCGCTGGGCATGCTCAGCCAGTTGGGCGTGTTGATGTTCCTGCTGGTGGCCGGTGCCGAACTGGACCTGGGCGCACTGCGCGGGCGCCGCCGTTTTGCGTTCACCGTCAGCCACGCCGGCATTGCCGTGCCGTTCGTGCTGGGTGTGCTGCTGGCGGTATGGCTGTACCCGCAGCATGGGCCGCAGGGCGTGGGCTTCACCGCCTTCGCGCTGTTCGTGGGCGTGTCGATGAGCATCACCGCTTTCCCGGTGCTGCTGCGCATCCTGGCCGACCGCGGCATCACCCACAGCCCGCTGGGGCAGACCGCCATTGCCTGCGCTGCACTGGGCGATGCCACGGCGTGGTGCCTGCTGGCATTGATCGTGGCTGCCGCGCAGGCCACCGGCTGGCTGACGGCCAGCCTGAACCTGGTGTGCGTGGTGCTGTTCGTGGCGATCATGCTGGGCGTGGTGAAGCCCTGGTTCGCGCGCCAGCAGATTGTTGCCGGGCGCGAGGGGCGCTGGTTGCTGGGCATCCTGCTGCTGGCCCTGGCCAGCGCGCTGGTGACCGAAATGCTGGGTATCCATGCCTTGTTCGGTGCGTTCGCCGCCGGCGTGGCGGTGTCGTCCAACGAGCAGCTGCGGCACCTGCTGATGGCGCGGGTGGAACCGTTCGCGGTGACCCTGCTGCTGCCGCTGTTCTTCGCCATGACCGGCCTGCGCATGCGCGCCGATGCGCTGCAGACCCAGGACATCCTGCTGTGCGTGGTGGTGATTGCGGTGGCCACGGCGGGCAAGCTGCTGGGCACCTTCAGTGCCGCGCGCAGCACCGGCATGCCCAGCCGCGAGGCCTGGCGCCTGGGCGCGCTGATGAACACCCGCGGCTTGATGGAGCTGATCGTGCTGAACCTGGGCTACGAACTGGGCCTGCTGGGCGATCGCTTGTTCGCGGTGCTGGTGATCATGGCGCTGGTGACCACCGCGATGACCGGGCCACTGCTGAACCTGATCGAGCGCCGCCGCACCGCGCGGTAGCTTTTGTAGAGTCGAGCCATGCTCGACTTCCGCTCTTGTAGAGTCGAGCTTGCTCGACTGAACCAGAACCAGCCGAGCATGGCTCGGCTCTACAACAAAAGCAGTCGAGCAAGCTCGACTCTACGTTCAAAGCAGTCGAGCAAGCTCGACGCTACGTTCAAAGCAGTCGAGCAAGCTCGACGCTACGGTTACCTGGCTGGCACCAGGGTCATGGTGTGCTGCGCGGGGCCCGGCAGGAACGGGGTCGGGCGGCCGTGTACCCAGTCTTCGTGGCCGGCGCCCCAGTACGGTGACAGCGGGTGCCCGCTCTGCCCGCCGGGCATGTGCACGATGCCGTCGGCTTCGTGACCGGGCGACACCACCATGCGCTGCGATGCGCCGAAGTTCGGCCCCTGCACGCGCGGCATGTCACGGTCGCCGGGCAGCGGATCGGCTGGCATGCACAGCCAGCGCTGAGCGAAGGCGGGCAGGGCGCGCGCCACCGGCTGGCAGATCGCCGCGGTGTTGCGTTCGCCCCAGGTGCGCTCCTGCAGCGGCCCTTGCTGCGACAGGTCGGCCTCCAGTTCGCGTGCGGCCGTGGCCAGCAGGTCATCCCAGCTGGCCACGCCCGGCGGCAGCAGATTCGCCGGGCGCTGTTCCAGCATCGGCCAGACCACGCCTTCCAGCTGCGCCAGCCGTGGCGGCAGGAAGTCATCGCCCAGCTGCGCCTTGGCCGGTGCCAGCAGGGCGCCTTCCACGGCATCGAGCACCTTGCCGCGGAAGCCGCGGGTGATGCGATAGCTGACTGAATCCACCGATGCGCGGCCATCCCAGTGCGCGTTGGACGCATGCAGCCGCTGCAGCGCAGGATCGTTGCTGGCGGCGGTCACCTCCTGCAGCAGCGCCCACCAGCGCTGCAGGAATACCGCCCGATCATCCAGCTGGATGGCCAGCAGCGCGTGTTCGTCGAAGCGATCGCGCGCGACCAGCAGGTCGCGGATCTGCTGGCCCCGTGCGCCCAGGTCGTAGCCGCCATTGCCGACGGTGGCCAGTCGCTGCTCATCCACTACCCGGCTGTTGGCGGTCCACAGCCGATGCTCAGGCGGGTCGATCAGCGCCGGAGCGGCATCGCTGCGGATGCCCCAGGGCGCGCAGTCGGGCGTGTCCAGGTTGTCGTTGAATCCCTGTGGCAGGCAGCCCAGGCCGCGGTCGGGCCGCGCGCCCACCAGGCGCCAGGCGATACGCCCGCTGCGATCGGCAATGACCAGGTTCTGCGCCGGAATGCCGGCGTGGTCGGCCACCTGCAGCGCCTGCTGCAGCGTGCCAGCGCGGGCCATATCGGCGAAATCCATGCGCACCGCACCCGGCAGCTGCGCGACCCAGCGCAGCGCGTCGCCGCTGCCGTCTGCATGGGTGTGCACGATCGGCCCCCAGGCGCTTTCGCGCACCGGGAAGCGGACCGGCGCCTGCCCAGCCACGTCGATGCGTTCTTCGTGCACGGTCACGGCCGCATCGGCCGGTTCGCGGCGGAAGTCGGCGGTGTCGATGTAGCTGTTGGTGAAGCCCCAGGCCACGTGGCCGTTGCTGCCCACGATCACCGCCGGCACGCCCGGCAGCGAGAAGCCGCTGATGTCGACCCGGCCGCCCGGTGCACCGGGATCGGGATAGCGCAGCCGCACGCGGAACCAGAGCGCCGGCGCGCGCAGGCCCAGATGCATGTCGTCGGCCACGATGGCGCGGCCGTCGCGGGTCAGCGTGCCATCCACGGCGAAGTTGTTGCTGCCCACGGCATCGGCGTCCGCCGCGCCGGTGGCGGGCACGGCGGCAAGCGTGCGCAGGTCCAGCTGGGTGGCATCGGGCAGGGCCGCGTTGCCGCGCGGTTCGCCCAGCAGCGGTGCATCCCACTGGCTGCCGTCGTGGGCCAGCAGCGCGTACAGCGCCGGCGGCACCGCCGCGCGGATGCGCGCCAGCGCCAGTTCGTTCTGGTTGGCCGGGTCCTGCAGGTCGGCATACATGGCCAGCCCGGCCAGCACGCTGTCGCTTGCCTGCCAGGGCTGTGGCGCCTGGCGCAGCAGCAGGTAGGCCCACGGCCGCACCGGCAGCGCGGCCAGCCCTTCGTTCACGCCGGCCACGTAGGCCTGCACCACGGCCGGCTGGCTGCCCAGCGCCTGCGCAAGATGGGCGTCGGTGCGCGCGCGCAGGCGATGCACGCGCATGCGCTTGTCGGCCTCGATGGCCGCCGGCCCGAACAGGGCAGACAGCTCGCCGGCGGCACTGCGCCGCATCAGGTCCATTTCGAAGTAACGCTCCTGCGCGTGCACGCGGCCCAGTGCGCGCATGGCGTCGGTCTGGTTGCCCGCGGTGATGGTGACCACGCCCCGCGCGTCGCGCTCCACGCTGACGGCCGCGGACAGGCCCGGCAGGGCACGTTCGCCGTCCAGCTCGGCCAGGCTGCCGCGCAGCAGCAGCCAGATCGCCAGGCTGGCCAGTACCACCAGGGCCAGCACACACCACAACAACCGCAGCAGCCAACGACGCATGGACAGGGCCCGTGAGCAGGTGAACCCCGATTCTAGCCACAGCCGGTGACCGGCCGCATCGCGAGCGCAACTGCGACTGATTCTGATTAGATCACCGTGATTTCAGATGGGGCACCATGGGCGCCATCGATTCACAGGAGCTCCCCCCATGAAAGGCAATCCGGACGTCATCGCCTGCCTGAAGGAACTGCTGCGCGGCGAACTTGCTGCCCGCGACCAGTACTTCATCCATTCCCGCCGCTACGAGGACCAGGGCCTGTTCGCGCTGTACGAACGCCTGAACCACGAGATGGAAGAGGAAACCCAGCACGCCGATGCCCTGCTGCGCCGCATCCTGTTCCTGGGTGGCGACCCGGACATGCGCCCGCACGCCAGCGAGCCGGGCAAGACCGTGGAAGAGATGCTGCAGAAGGACCTGGACACCGAGTACGCCGTGCGCAACAACCTGGCGGCCGGCATGAAGCTGTGCGAGGAGAACGGCGATTACGTCAGCCGCGACATCCTGCTGGCACAGCTGAAGGACACCGAAGAAGACCACGCCTGGTGGCTGGAACAGCAGCTGGGTCTGATCAAGCGCATCGGCCTGGAGCTGTACCAGCTGAGCAAGATCGAAAGCGGCGGCGCCCCGGCGCATTGATCCGCAGGTGGCGCCGGGCCATGCCCGGCTGCTTCGCTTCATGTAGAGCCGAGCCATGCTCGGCTGCTGTTGGATCCGAGTCGAGCATGGCTCGACTCTACAACGTTCTGTCGCCCGCCAGCACTGGAGCATCGCGCGCCCGCTTTCGCCAGCCAGCCGCTCCGCCGCCCGCCAGCCGACAAACGAAATAGCCGGGGAATGCCCCGGCTTTTTCGTGTCTGCTGGCCGCCGGGGCGTGTCAACCAAGGTTGACACCTACCGAAGCGGCGCGGTGGCCGGGGCCGGGGTCAGAGCCCTTTCCCGTGGAAAGGGATCCGACCCCGTGCGCGTTACTCGACCGACAGGCCTTCGACCTTCTGCCAGCCGCGCGGCAGCAGGTGGCCGCGGGTGGCGCGGGCGCCCAGGTAGGCTTCCAGTTCGTTGAACTTCAGGCCCATGGTGCGCTGGCCACTGCGCACCTGCAGGGTCTGCCCCGGGCTGATGGCCACCACGGCCACCACGCGTTCGGTGGCGAGCTTGGCCTTGGGGATCTCGATGATCTTGTTGCCCTTGCCCTTGTCCAGTTCCGGCAGGTCGCTGGCGGTGATCGCCAGCAGGTTGCCCGAGCTGGTGACCGCCACGATGCGGTCGGTGGCCACGTTGGCCACCACCGCCGGGGTCAGTACCGACGAGCCGGCCGACAGGTTCAGCATGGCCTTGCCGGCCTTGTTGCGGCCGATCAGGTTCTCGAAGCGGGTGACGAAGCCGTAGCCGTGGGTGGACGCCAGCACGAAGCGGGTGTCCGGTTCGGCGCTGGCCAAGGTGACGAAGCTGGTGCCCGGCGCCGGCGAGAAGCGGCCGGTGAGCGGTTCACCATTGCCGCGCGCCGAGGGCAGGGTATGCACCGGCGTGGAATAGGCGCGGCCTTCGCTGTCCAGGAACGCGACCTGCTGGGTGCTGCGTGCGCGCACGGCGCCCTGCAGGGCGTCGCCATCGCGGTAGGACAGGGCGGACGCATCGACGTCGTGGCCCTTGGCGGCTCGGATCCAGCCCTTCTCCGACAGCACCACGGTCATCGGCTCGCTGGGCACCAGCTCGGTTTCGTCGATGGCCTGCGCGGCCTGGCGCTGCACCAGCGGCGAACGGCGCGCGTCGCCGAACTTCTTGGCATCGGCCTGCAGCTCGTCGCGGATCAGCTTCTTCAGCTTGGCCTTGCTGTCCAGGATGCTGAGGATCTTCTCGCGTTCCTTGGCCAGCTCGTCCTGCTCGCCGCGGATCTTCATTTCTTCCAGGCGGGCCAGCTGCTTCAGCTTGGTTTCCAGGATGTACTCGGCCTGGTCTTCGGACAGCCCGAAGCGCGCGATCAGCGCCGCCTTCGGTTCGTCCTCGGTACGGATGATGTGGATCACCTCGTCCAGGTTCAGGAACGCCACCAGCAGGCCTTCCAACAGGTGCAGGCGGCGCTCGACCTTCTGCAGGCGGTGCTGCAGGCGGCGGGTGACGGTGCTGCTGCGGAATGCCAGCCACTCGCTCAGCAGGGTCTTCAGGTTCTTCACCTGCGGACGCCCGTCCAGGCCGATCACGTTCAGGTTTACGCGGTAGCTGCGCTCCATGTCGGTGGTGGCGAACAGGTGGCCCATCAGCTGTTCGGCGTCCACGCGGTTGGAACGCGGCACCAGCACCACGCGCACCGGGTTGGCGTGGTCGGATTCATCGCGGATGTCTTCCAGCCACGGCAGCTTCTTGGCGCGCATCTGCGCGGCGATCTGTTCGATCACCTTCGACGGCGACACCTGGAACGGCAGCGCGGTCACCACGATGTTGTTGGCTTCCTTGGTGAAGGTCGCACGTGCACGCACGCTGCCGTTGCCGGTTTCGTACATGTTGCGCAGGTCGTTGGCCGCGGTGATGATCTCGGCGTTGGACGGATAGTCCGGGCCCTTCACGTGTTCGCACAGGTCGCGCACGCTGGCGTCGGGATCGTCCAGCAGGTGCAGCAGGGCGCTGACGATCTCGTTGAGGTTGTGCGGCGGCACGTCGGTGGCCATGCCCACGGCAATGCCGGTGGTGCCGTTCAACAGCAGGTGCGGCAGCCGCGCCGGCATCCAGGTCGGTTCCTGCAGCGTGCCGTCGAAGTTCGGCGCCCAGTCGGTGGTGCCCTGGCCCAGCTCGCCCAGCAGCACTTCGGCGATCGGGGTCAGCTTGGATTCGGTGTAGCGCATGGCCGCGAACGACTTCGGGTCGTCGCTGGAACCGAAGTTGCCCTGGCCTTCGATCAGCGGGTAGCGGTACGAGAACGGCTGGGCCATCAGCACCAGTGCTTCGTAGCAGGCGCTGTCGCCGTGCGGGTGGTACTTACCGATGACGTCACCGACGGTACGCGCGGACTTCTTCGGCTTGGACGCGGCGTTCAGGCCCAGCTCGCTCATCGAATAGATGATGCGGCGCTGCACCGGCTTCAGGCCGTCGCCGATGAACGGCAGGGCGCGGTCCAGGACCACGTACATGGAGTAGTCGAGGTAAGCGCGTTCGGCGTACTCGCGCAGCGGCAGTTGTTCGAAACCGTGGAACACGGGGCGGGCAAGTTCGGTCATGCGGCGTTGTTACCTATGTCGGGAGGCGAAGACGGCGGTCGGCGCTCTCAATACGCTGATTATCCGGATGCGGCGGGGGATGCCAAGCCGCGCGCGGGGTCCAGGGTCGATTCCAGGCCATTGCCGACCCGCGCCAGGTAGCGCCCGGGGGGCAGGCCGAAGTGGCGGCGGAACACGGTGACGAAGGCGCTGGCGCTGCTGAAACCCAGTGCGTGGGCGATATCGGCCACGCTGTGGCCCTCGCTCAGCCGGCGCAGGGCCTCGGCCAGCCGCGCCTGCTGCCGCCACTGGGCGAAGCTGAGGGTGGTCTCGTCGCGGAAGTGCCGGGTCAGGCTGCGCGGCGACAGCCCGGCCCAGTGTGCCCAGTCGGCCAGGCTGCGCTCGTCGGACGGTTCGGCCAGCAGCTGCGAGGCGATCTTCAGCAAGCGCCGGTCACGCGGCATGGGCAGGTGCATGCGCTGGCGGGGCGCGTTGCGGATCTCATCCAGCATGACCTGGATGATGTGGCGGCGGTCCTCGCTGCCTTCGTATTCCAGCGGCCACTCACAGATGCGCTCGGCCACCGCCTGGGCCAGCCGTGACAAGCCCAGCACGCAGGGGTCGGCGGGCAGGTCGCTGCACAGGGGCGCGGCCAGGGCCATGCCCCAGCCGCGCATCGGCCCGTCCAGGCTGACCGTGTGGGCTTCCAGCGGCGGCATCCAGCCGGCCGAACCCGGCGCCAGCGACCAGGTGCCGTGCGAGGTGCGGGTGGTCAGCAGGCCGCGTTCCACGCAGATCAGCTGCGCCCGCGCATGGTGGTGCCAGTCCACTTCACGGGCCAGGCCCTGTGGGCTGTCGAAGCGGAAGGCGATGATCGGCGGGCCATCGTTGCGCTCGAACCAGTCCAGCGCCACCTCGCGCAGCAGGGTGGGTGGGCCCGGTTCACCGGCGTTCACGCGCGCCGGGGGTGGCTGGAATGTGACATTCATTGGCTGGATTGTACTACCGGGCCAGCCAAGAGGCCCATTAAGGTGTGCGCCTTCATCGAATCCAGCCCATTGCTGCAACACAGCATTTGATGCCAGATCGAATATTTCCATTGAGAAATATTTTTTTTGGAAGAAAATGCTCTCCCATGATCTGTCCTCCCACGACCCCGGCCGGCTTCGGCCCCCCCAGCTTTGGCCTGCTGCTGCGCCAGGTGCGCGACGGCCTGGTCCGCCAGCTCGATGCGTCCATGGCCGAAGAAGACCTCGGCATCGGCTTCACCCATTACATCGGCCTGAAGCTGCTGGCGCGCATGGCCCCGTGCACGGCCAACGAACTGGCCCAGGCCATCGACCAGGTGCCCAGCGCGGTGACCCGCCTGCTGGACAAGCTGGAAGCGCTGGGCTGCGTGCGCCGCGAGCCGCATGCGCAGGACCGCCGGGCGCTGCAGATCGTGCTGACCGATGAAGGCCGCGCCCTGTGGGCACGGCTGCAGAAGCGCGGCGACGCGGTGATGGATTTCGCCCTGCGCGATCTGTCCGCTGACGAACGCGCGCTGTTGTTGTCCCTCCTGACCCGTATCCGCGATTCCCTGACGACCCCATGAACCCGATCCCGTCCCTTACTCTCCGCCGGTCCGGGCGTGCGCTGCTGGTATCTGCGCTGGCCCTGGCCCTGGCCGCCTGCGCCAGCAGCCGCGGCCTGACCCCGCAGGGCCACGTCCTGGACGTGGACAGCCTGCACAGCGAACGCACCCTGGCCGACAGCGACCTGAGCGCGGCCGGCTTCCCCGCCCAGGACTGGTGGAAGGCCTTCGGTGACGCGCAGCTGGATGCGCTGATTGCCGAAGGGCTGGCCAGCCACCCCAGTCTGGACGCGGCCGACGCGCGCCTGCGCCAGGCCCAGTCGCAGGTCGGCACCGCACGTGCTGATCGCCTGCCCAGCCTGTCGGTGTCCGGTGGCTACACCGGTGTGCGCCTGCCCGAATCGATGGTGGGCGATGAAGTGGGCGGCCATTACGGCGGCAGCGGCCAGGTCGCCTTCGATTTCAGCTACGGCATCGACCTGTGGGGCGGCAAGCGCGCCGCCTGGGAAGCGGCCGTGGATGGCGCACACGCGGCCACCGTCGACGCGCAGGCGGCACGCCTGAACCTGTCCACCGGCATTGCCCAGGCCTACGCCGAACTGGCCTATGCGTGGCAGCTCAACGATGTGGCCGAGGAAGAACTGGCGCGTTCGCAGAAGTCGCTGGAGCTGACCCGCCAGCGCCGCCGCGCCGGCATCGACAGCGACCTGCAGGTGCGCCAGGCCGAGGCCCGCGTGCCGGCCGCGCAGCAGCAGCTGCAGGCCGCCCAGCAGCGTATCGACGCCGGCCGCACCGCACTGGCCGCGCTGGTCGGCAAGGGCCCGGACCGTGGCCTGTCGATCGAACGCCCGCAGCCGCTGAACCCGCTCGCCCTGCAGTTGCCGGGCGTGCTGCCCAGCGAGCTGCTGGGCCGTCGCCCGGACATCGTCGCCGCGCGCTGGCGCGTGGAAGCGGCCGACAAGCAGATCAAGGTGGCCAAGACCAAGTTCTACCCGAGCTTCAACCTGACCGCGCTGGCCGGCGTGGTGGCGCCGAACGTGGGTGACCTGCTGCAGAGCAGTTCCACCTTCGCTTACATCGGCCCGGCGCTGAGCCTGCCGATCTTCGAAGGCGGCAAGCTGCGCGCGAACCTGGCCAACACCGATGCGCAGTACGACCTGGCCGTGGCCAACTACAACCAGGCCGTGCTGGATGCGCTGCGCGACGTGGCCGACCAGGTCAACGCGGTGCGCTCGCTGGGCCAGCAGGCGCAGTCGCAGCAGCAGGCGGTGGATACCGCCCGTGCCGCCTTCGATATCGCCCAGCAGCGCTACCGCGCCGGCATCGGCAGCTACCTGGACGTGCTGAGCGCGCAGTCCACCCTGCTGCAGTCGCAGCAGCAGCTGGCCGGCCTGCAGTCGCAGCAGGTGCAGACCTCGGTGCGCCTGAGCAAGGCGCTGGGTGGTGGTTTCCAGCCCAGCGACGCCGACCGCGCACCGGTCGCCTCCCATTCCGATTCCTCGCATTCCTGAAGATTCCTGCCATGAGCCAGACCCAGACTCCTGCGGCACCCGCCGCCCCCAACCGCCGCGGCAACCTGCTGCGCGGCCTGTTCGTGATCGTCGTGCTGCTGCTTGCGGCACTGGCGCTGTGGTACTTCATGTTCGGTCGCTGGTTCGAAGAAACCGACGACGCCTACGTGCAGGGCAACCTGGTGCAGATCACCCCGCTGGTGCCCGGCACCGTGGTCGCCATCAATGCCGATGACGGCATGCGCGTGGAGCGCGGCCAGCTGCTGGTGCAGCTGGATCCGGCCGACACCTCGGTGGCGCTGCAGCAGGCCGAAGCCAACCTGGCCAAGACCGTGCGCCAGACCCGTGGCCTGTACCGCAGCGTGGAAGGTGCCCAGGCGGACTTGAACGCCCGCCAGGTGACCCTGAAGCGCGTGCGCGAAGACTTCGCCCGCCGCAAGGACCTGGCCGCCACCGGCGCCATTTCCAACGAAGAACTGGCCCACGCCCGCGACGAGCTGGCCGCCGCCGAAGCGGCCGTGGCCGGTTCGCGCGAGACCGTCGAGCGCAACCGCGCGCTGGTCGATGACACCGTGATCGCCACCCAGCCGGACGTGCAGGCGGCCGCCGCGCAGCTGCGCCAGGCCTTCCTCAACAACGCCCGCGCCGGCATCGTTGCGCCGGTGACCGGCTACGTTGCCCGTCGTTCGGTGCAGGTGGGCCAGCGCGTGCAGCCGGGCAATGCCCTGATGGCCGTGGTGCCGACCGAGCAGATGTGGGTGGAAGCGAACTTCAAGGAAACCCAGCTGCGCCACATGCGCCTGGGCCAGGAAGTGGAGCTGAAGTCGGACCTGTATGCCGGTGATGTGAAGTACACCGGCCGCATCCAGAGCCTGGGCCTGGGCACCGGTTCGGCGTTCTCACTGCTGCCGGCGCAGAATGCCAGCGGCAACTGGATCAAGATCGTGCAGCGCGTGCCGGTGCGCATTGCCATCGATGCCAAGCAGCTGGCCGAACACCCGCTGCGCATTGGCCTGTCGATGAAGGCCGAAGTGAGCCTGCGCGACCAGAAGGGTGAAGTGCTGCCGACCGCTGCCGCCAAGGGCACCGTGTTCGACACCGATGTGTATGCCAAGCAGTTGCACGATGCCGACGAGGTGATCCATACGATCATCCAGGGCAACCTGCCGCAGCAGGCCAAGGCGAGCTGAGGTCGGCCATGTCCGCACAAGCTCCAGCCGCGCCCGGAACGCCGGGCGCACCGGCGGCGCCGGGTGCGGCCGCCGGATTCCTGCCGCCCAGCGTGGCCCTGTGCACCGTGGGCCTGGCGATGGCCTCGTTCATGCAGGTGCTCGACACCACCATCGCCAACGTTTCGCTGCCCACCATCGCCGGTAACCTGGGCGCCAGTTCGCAGCAGGCTACCTGGGTCATCACCTCGTTCGCGGTCAGCACGGCCATCGCGCTGCCGCTGACCGGTTGGCTCAGCCGTCGCTTCGGTGAGCGCAAGCTGTTCATCTGGGCCACGCTGGCCTTCGTCATCACCTCGCTGCTGTGCGGCCTGGCGCAGAGCATGGGCATGCTGGTGGTATCGCGTGCCCTGCAGGGCTTCGTGGCCGGCCCGATGTACCCGATCACCCAGTCGCTGCTGGTGTCGATCTATCCACGCGAGAAACGTGGGCAGGCGCTTGCCCTGCTGGCGATGATCACCGTGGTGGCGCCGATCTGCGGCCCGATCCTGGGCGGCTGGATCACCGACAACTACAGTTGGGAATGGATCTTCCTGATCAACGTGCCGCTGGGCATCTTCGCCGCGCTGGTGGTGGGCAACCAGTTGAAGGGCCGCCCGGAGCAGATTGAAAAGCCGAAGATGGACTACGTCGGCCTGGTCACCCTGGTGATCGGTGTGGGCGCGCTGCAGCTGGTGCTGGATCTGGGCAACGACGAAGACTGGTTCGCGTCGACCAAGATCGTAGTGCTGGCCTGCGTGGCGGTGGTGGCGTTGGCGGTGTTCCTGATCTGGGAACTGACCGACAAGGACCCGATCGTCGACCTGAAGCTGTTCCGTCACCGCAACTTCCGCGCCGGTACGCTGGCGATGGTGGTGGCCTACGCGGCGTTCTTCAGCGTGTCGCTGCTGATCCCGCAATGGCTGCAGCGTGACATGGGCTACACCGCCATCTGGGCGGGCCTGGCCACGGCGCCGATCGGCATCCTGCCGGTGATCATGACCCCGTTCGTTGGCAAGTACGCCTCGCGCTTCGACATGCGGATGATCGCGTCGTTTGCGTTCGTGTTCCTGTCCTTCACCAGCTTCATGCGCTCGGACTTCAACCTGCAGGTGGACTACGCACACGTGGCCGGCGTGCAGCTGATCATGGGTATTGGCGTGGCGCTGTTCTTCATGCCGGTGCTGCAGATCCTGCTGTCGGACCTGGACGGTCGCGAGATCGCGGCGGGCTCTGGCCTGGCCACCTTCCTGCGTACCTTGGGTGGCAGCTTCGCCGCATCGTTGACCACGTGGTTGTGGGCGCGGCGTACCCAGGTGCACCACGCCGACCTGACCGAACACATCTCGGCCTACCAGCCGGGCATGCAGGACCAGGTGACCGCGATGGGGCAGGGCGACCTGCAGCATGGCGCCGCGGTGCTCAACAACATGATCAACCACCAGGCCTCGCAGATGGCGTTCAACGACATCTTCTACCTGCTGGGTTGGACCTTCCTGGCGATCATCGCGTTCCTGTGGCTGGCCAAGCCGCCGTTTGGCGCCGGTGCCGGTGCCGCGTCTGCTGGCGGCCATTGATCGTGCGATTCGTAACATGAAAGAACCCGCCGCATGGCGGGTTTTTTCTTGGCGTTCTCTTGGGCGTGGCGTAGCGCACGGGCCGGGCACGTGCGTGCGGGACTCGCCGCACATCGGCCATCAGCCATGAGCGCTGTTCAGGTGCCCACATTCGACAGGCCGCACCGACGTTCCATCCAATGGACAGCTCGCAGCAGCTCCTGCTGAGGCAGCGATCGAAATGCATGCAGAACGCGCATTTCCAGTGGATCGTGGATCATCTCGACCTCGGCCGGAGGCGCTGCGTCCGGCTCCACCACTCCAGGGGCTCCACGCCCAGTGGCCAGCCATTCGAATGACACGCCGGTAACCACTGCAAGACGCAGTATGCGGTCCGTTGCAGGTCGCCCTCGTGCAGTGCCTTCCCAGTTCGCGATCGCGGTTCGTGTCACGCACAGTCGCTGCGCCAGCGCCTGCTGCGTCATTCCCGCGCTGAGGCGGGCTATCCGCACCCTCCTTGAAAAATGCATGACCTACCTTCCATCCATGAAAAGCGAGGTGAACAGAAATATCGCTCCGCTGCAGCTTAGTCAAGACGGCAGGCGGAAGAGTGCCTCAGCCAGCTCACCGAGACGAGAATCCGCGATCAGTTCAAACAATCCGCCCGCCCGCCTTGGCGTCCGCTGGGTGAGCAACTCTGACCATCTGTGTCTCGCACTACGCACATGCTGACGCAAGCTACTGATAGTCAATGGATTGAGCCTATTGAAGGGCAGCCAATGCCCATGCGCTCGATCTGAAATCGTATTGACACACGTTAAGCCGTGCTTCAAAAAGCAGCTGGGCACAGTCTGAATTCCATCACTGGCCAAAGGCTGTTTGTAGTGATGGTCGCGCCTTCAAGCGCGCATTGAGCGCAGGAGCAGACAATGCGTGGCCGCATGCAGGCTGGGGTGCGAAGAATTCGCTTGAATCAGCACATTGATTCAACGATTGGCTGCCGGAGCCGTTCCGGATTGAACCATGGACAGAGATACATTCAATGATGAATTTCCTGGAAGACAGTACTGCCATTTCCTTCACCGACGCAGAAGCAATGGAAGCCGACATCGCCGCGCCGAGCCAGGCCGTCATCGTAGGCGAGAACCTCATCTTCATCACCCGGGACCCGGAGTAAGAAGGCAAGGTCGCAAGACCTTCTTTCCGTCTCTTCATTCAAATCACAAGGAAGAACCATGATCAATTTCAACTACGAATCCGATGCGCTGGCCGCCGTGGAGATCGAGGACATCGATGACGCCACCCCGAGCGTCACCATCATCACCAACTCGAACTTCACGTTCATCGTGCACGACCCCGATTAATACCCCTGCCGAGTGGGGGCGCCGCCCCCGCTCGGCATCCGCAACACGCTGAACAGGGATGTGAAGTGAACTGCATCATCGTAGAGCAGGTAGAGCCGACCCGGCTGGCGCGTACACTTGACTGGCATCTGAAGCACATAGAGAACTATCAGCCGTACTTTCCCGCGCACCACTACCGCGAGGACAAGGACACGCTGGCGTGGCGTTCCAAGCCACTCTGTGAACTGATATACCTCGTTCTGATCCTGCACCGGCTGGGGCTCGCGTCACCTGAATTCATCGCGTTGGAGCAGCGTACGCTGCGGGCGGCGCGTGAGTTCGAGTGGGAGGCGCTGATGGCCGAAGACCCGTCCTCATCGGTCTGCGTTGCCATGGCCATGGATCTACTTGACCTGCACGCGGTGCCGATACCCGGTCTCCGCGCGCAGTTCCTGCGCGCGCGCGCCAGCGGATATTTCCATTCCGTTCTGCGCATTCCCTTTCGCGACATGGACTATCACTACATGATGTCCAAGGTCGTGTCGGATGGCGATCGTGGTGCGCTCGATGCAGGTTTTGCGCTGACCGCGTTCGGTCTGGGAAAGAACCCATGCAGCTATACGGTCAATGACATCTACTCGCTGACACATGCGCTTTTCTACCTTACCGACATGGGCGCGATCGAGCTGGACCCGCTCACGTCAGGCGTAGCCGATGGGCGTCTGCGGCGGACCTTGATGGTCCTGGTCGCCATGCTGCTGCGCGGTGACAACAATGATGTACTGGGTGAGCTTCTGATCTGTGTTCGAATCTGCCGCCTTTCACTCAACGGCTTCGAGCAGCGGCTGTGTACTGCGGCAATGGCGAAGATCCTGGCGGGGATGGCGCCGGACGGGTGTGTTCCGTCTTCCACCCGATCGATCGAGCGCGCCGCCTGTGGTAGCGCCAAGTTCCTTGAGGTCTATCACACCACTTTGGTGGCCTCCATTCTGCTTGGTTTGCGCGGGGAGTAAGGATGGGCATCCTGTCACTGGTCGACCTCTGCGAACTGCAGTCGCGTGAGCTGCTTGACGACCTGGGGGAGCATCACTGTGAATCCGTCTTGGCCAGCGTCGGCGTGGTTGCTCAGTATCTCATTCTGGCTGGGCGATCAGATGCGCTGGTACGGCTGCGCGAGTTGTTCGCCGCGCGCGTACTGACACTGTTGCGTAATGGGCGGCTGCATGACTACGCATCAGCCAAGCGCGATCATTCATCGTCACTCTCGGCGATGGTGCGGCTGGCTGCATCCCGGCCGGATTTCAGCCTGCTGGATCGTCGTGCCGTGGACGCCATCTTCCACGGCTGTCTTGCGCGTTGTGAAATGAGCCCGCTGGCGCGGCTGTCATTGGACGCGAACCTGGCATCGCCACTGGGGCGGGACGAGCCACCTGATCCATGGAGCAAGCGCGCGGTGGCCAGCACTGTTCTGGACAGCCGTCTGTTGCACGGCTACTACGGTGAGGGCGACATCCTGACGCTGGTCAGGCTCGACGCGTTGGTTCAGGAGCGGGTGGTTGATGCCGGCTGCTTCCCGGTGCGGTGGGGATCTGTGATGTTGTACGAGGCCCTGCGGGAAGGGGCTGTCGCATGGGTGGCTACGTTGCGATCGCTGGCCGGAATGCTGGGCGCGCCGCCAGCACTGCGCGCGGCAGCGTACGCTGCCGTTGTGGCCTGCGTGAATCATTCGGCAAGGACCGGTGAGCTGGTCCCCCTTCAGCAGGCGCGCCCGCAGGATGAAGAGTTTGCCGCAATGGCACAGCTTGGTCTTCGTCTACAGGCAAGCATTGCCTGCATCAGGTGCATGGAATCGGAGCAACGGGTATGAATCAGGTTCAGGATTTCGCTCTTTCGGATGAAGAAGCCACTGTGCGCTATCTGCTCGAGCACGCGTCCGCAGTTTCGCGGGATACGCGGCTTGTCGCATCGTCCTTCTCGGCTACGCTGGGGCTTCTCTATCTCGAACGAAGGGCGCTTGCGGCTGGGGGCGGAGCGGGCGCGCTCTCCAGTGCTGCGCTGGCAGCGCTCGATCACTATCTGTGCACGGACCAGGGCGCGATCCTGGATGCGCTGGACCCGGCGATGGTCCTGCGTGTAGCCGCTGCGCTTCCCGTGCGGTCACATTGGGCGGGCATTGCGCGCGCGCGCGGCGAAATCGCGGCGCAGTTCGCGCGAGTGCCCGGGCCGCACTCGGGGCGCGCGCGGTATATCGAGTCGCTGCTGTCAGCGCCTCGCGTCGAGGTGTCATCGCAGCTACCCCTGTCTCCGGATGCGGTTGAGGTTCTGCAATGGGCCCCTCCTCAGCTTGTTGCCTATGCGTACGAGCTGATGGCCCAACCGCATCGGCTTGATCCGGACCTTGCCGAGTGCCTGGCATTGATTGCCCTGTCTGATCTGCGGAAGTATCGATTCGATACCGCCTGCACACTGCTGTGTGCGCTTCTTCACTGCGGTTGCCGCTCCGACTATTTGGATATCGGCATTGAGTTCATCCGGCTACAGCGGCGGTCCAATGGCAGCTACGGCCATGTGAACATGCTGAACAAGAAGAACGTCATCCCGGATGATCTGGATCTCCAGTTCCACCTCCCATTCACGGTGCACGCACTCGCCGTCCAGGACGCGGGCCTGCGACCGCTGCCCCTGCGGGGTGCTGCATGAACGCGCATCTCGCGCTGGTGCGACTGGCCAGCCAACAATGGCGGTTGTACGCCCTGTCGATCCTGCTGATTCTGTTGGCGAGCGCACTGATCCTGGTGGCACCAAAGCTTCTCGGCGACGTGGCAGCGCGCATCGACACTTCCAATGTGGGAGCTTCCATCGATGCGGTCTGGCCATCTATCGCCATGTTGGGTGTACTGTTGGTAGTACAAGGTGTAGTGGCATCCATCTTCACCTATACCTCGATGGTGGCTTCTGAACGGATCGCCTTTTCGCTACGCCGCCGCTTCTTCGAGGCTCTGATGCGGCGCCCGATTGATTCGCTGAGTTCGCACGAACGAAGCGTGTCGCGCCTGATTTCAGACGTGTCGGTGATCCAGGCAGGGCTATCCACCAACCTGACCGTGTCACTGCGGAACAGCCTGCTTTTTGCAGGTGCTCTATGTGCGATAGCGGTGATTGACATCACCATGGCGCTGGTCTGCGTGGCGTGCATGGGCATCAATGCCTGGATCATGTGGGCGCTTTATGGGCGGGTGACCGCAGGTGGGCTGCAGATTCAGGAGTTGCGTTCGCGCTACACCGCGGTTTTCACCGAGGCGTCCTCGGGGTTGTTTGCCATTCAGGCCTTTGCGGCGCAGGACTTCTTCCTTGGCCGTTTCACTGCATCGCTGGCGGTGGCCAATCGGGCGGTTGGTCGAAACCTGCGTCTGATGGCGTTGGCGACACCTGTGGCGCAGGTGGCGTTTACGCTGTCGTTGGGTGTGATTGTCTGGCTGGGCGCGCGCAAGGTCGTTGCAGGCTCAATCAGCAGTGCCAGTCTGATCTCACTTCTTGCCTTCATGTACATCGCCATCACGGCAGCCGGTCGTCTCAACGGGAATGCGGGAAAGCTGAGGCGGGCTGCAGCGGTCCTCAAAGCCAATCCGTTGCTGTCGGACACAAGCGTCGCCCCGGCAATTGGTGCAGACGCCCGAAATGATGTGGTGGAGGGTGCGATCAACGTGGTCGGGGTCGGTTTCCAGTTCCCTGGAAGTGCGATCCCGGTGTTGCGGAACCTCTCGTTTTCAGTTGCTCCGGGCTCTTTTACCGCCATCATCGGCAAGAGTGGAGTGGGCAAGAGCACGCTGGCTTCGTTGCTGGCCGGGGTTACCCAGCCGACGATGGGGGTCGTGTCTGTCGGTGCGCGCCCCGGTGCCGGCGGGATGGTGATCGTGCCGCAGCATCCTTGCGTCATTGCCGGAACCATCGCTGACAACATACGCTTCGGGCAGCTGGATCTCACAGATGACGAGGTGCGGGATGCAGCAGCGCGAGCGCACCTGAGTGAGTTCATCGCACCCGCAAACACCCTTGAGTACGAAATTTCGGAAGGCGCACGGAACCTGTCACGTGGCCAGCAGCAGCGGATCGCGCTTGCCAGGGCCTTGGCGCGCAACCCGTCGGTATTGTTGCTGGATGAGGCAACGGCTTCGCTTGATGCCGAGTCGGAGTCTGGTGTATTGGCATTGCTGGAAGCGATGAAGGGACGGGTCACCATCGTGGCGGTCACCCACTCCGAGGCGATGGCCAGATGTGCCGATCAAGTGGTGATCATCGAGTCGGGTGCTGCCCGCGTGGAACGATCCCGGGGCCTGTCGCCGACGTTCGGTGTCGAGGCAGTTGCGTGATGAAGGGCGAACTCATTTTCGAGGAGATGGCGTTTGACGCCGGTGGTCGCATGGTCCGCACCGGTACCCTGGCCTTGGGTGCCGGACTCTATCTGCTGGAAGGGGCCAACGGTGCAGGCAAATCGACGCTGTTTGACTGCATGTTCGGTTTGCGCCGCTCTATGTCCGGGGCGGTGTCACTTGATGGCATCAACTCCATTTCCAAACGACGCCAGTTTCTATCGATGGCATCCTATATGCCCCAGAGTTTTCCCTGCTATGGGCACATGACGGGTTCCGAGCTGCTGGTGCATTTCCTGCGGTTGCGCGGCATCGGCCGACACGACGCGGAGCAGAGTGCGCAGTTCTGGCTGGCCCGGGTTGGACTGATGGGGGACGCCTACCGCCGCTGCGAGCAGTACAGTGTGGGTATGCTGCAACGGCTTGGGTTCGCGTATGCGTTGCAGGCGCCAACGCGTGCCTGCATCCTGGATGAGCCGACCGCGGGTGTGGATGCCGTCTCACGTCAGACCATGTACTCGATTCTCGTTGCAGAGGCCGCTGAGCGCATCATTGTCTTCACCGATCATGACTTCCCTTCCAGTTGCGCCGCCAGGCTCTCGGCACGGTTGCGTCTGGAAGGCGATCGGCTTGTGATTCAGGGGATATGAGCGCTATGGCGTTGCGATCTCAATGGGTCTCGCTTTGGGTATGGAGTTGCGGCACGTTCCGTGCGCGTTACAGGGACCATCGCAGTCTACTGAGTGCGGGCCTCGTTCTGGTGTTCTGTGCGGCACTGGTGCCCGGCCACGGGGCGGGATATTCGCTGCTGCTCGTCGGCAATCAAGCGGTAGTCATGACAGCCGACACCGCGATGGTGCTGGCCACCGTGCTGTGGGGCGTGTTCCTGTTTCCGTTCCTGATATTCATGATCGGCGGAGCCCCCGCGATCGAGCGTGCCCAAGGTGCGTACCGGGTTCTTTACTGTGCCCCCCTCAGGCCGGTACTGGGTGTGGCGGGCAATCTGCTTGGAGGCACTGGCATTGCGGTGTGCTTCTTGCTCCTGTCGTGCCTGTGCATGGGAGTGTTGGCGTACTTCAAGTACGACCAGTTTCCCGCTTGGCCGGTAGTGGGCATGTCGCTGCTGCTCGGCGCCGTGGTTGTGTCGGTGGCGCTGGTGGTGGTGATCGTGCTGGACGCGCTGGTGCCGATGAATTCGCTGGGGCGGGTGCTGGTTGTGATCTGCGCGTGGTTGCTTCTCCTGCAGCTTACGATGCTGCACATTTTCGACGCCTTCGGCATCGGATTGATCAACGGTGCCGTGTCCGCGACGGGGCCGATGACATTGGGGTTCACCACGCGGCTTGGCGTTGGCACGGTGCAATGGCATCAGCTCTCAGGCATCTCGGACTTGGCCTGTGCCCGGCTCAGCATGCTTGGCGCAATGCTGGGTCTTGCCGGAGCACTGTTCCTGTCGTGTTGGCGGTGGATGCGGGTGCAGGTGCAGGCAAGGGGGCGCCCGCGCCGGTATGTGCATGCACGCCATCAGACCGTCGCACCCGCACAGCCGGTGGCGCCGGTGCTGGCAGCTGGGAACGTTCGTCTGTGGCGGGTTGTCTGGCAGTTTGCCCATTGGTACCGGCGCCGGTCGTCCTGGGGTTGGCTGTTGGCGGCGGCTGCGCTGTTGAGCTGCGTGGACAGCGCAGGTACACCCATGGCCGTTCTGCTCGCCTTGGCATCGGTGCTGGCAGGCGCTGCCAAGGATGGAGGGCGTGAAATCCGTGCCTTGGATGCGCTGGATGCCTGTCAGCCCGCATTGTATGGCTTGCGCGGTCTGTTCGTTCCCGCGCTCGGACTGATGTTGCCCGCCGCGGTGGCGGTGCTTCCGGTCATTCAGGCAGGTGCTTTGCGCTTGCTTACCGTGGAGGCGGGTCTGCTCTGTGTTGCCTTGTGCCTGGTCCTGTG
The DNA here is from genome assembly GCF_003086875.1 of Stenotrophomonas sp. ZAC14D2_NAIMI4_6. NCBI lineage: Bacteria > Pseudomonadati > Pseudomonadota > Gammaproteobacteria > Lysobacterales > Lysobacteraceae > Stenotrophomonas > Stenotrophomonas sp. ZAC14D2_NAIMI4_6. The sequence goes on from NZ_CP025996.1 coordinate 1,447,623, forward strand.
CGGGCGCCGGGCGCAAAGGCCAGCGCTGGGCTTCGCGAGTTGCCTGCTTGCGGTCTACGCCGTCGTCGCCGAGGCCATTTCTCCTGCGCTGGACTTCATCGGGTTCCGAGGCGCAGGGCTGCCTTCACTGGCGACCGCTCTCGGGCTGTCAGTGGGGCTCTGCGCGATAGAACTGATCCGACTGCGGATGCAGCGGCAAGGCGCTTGCCGGCGCTGACGGCAACGTCGGCATCCTCAAGCTGCTGAAACGAAAAAACCCGCTTTCGCGGGTTTGATCATCTTGAGTCATGGTGCCCAGGAGAGGACTCGAACCTCCACGGTTTTACCCGCTAGTACCTGAAACTAGTGCGTCTACCAATTCCGCCACCTGGGCGACTCAGGAGAGAAATTGTGCGGTAAGCACGCCGATGTGTCAACACAATTTCACACTTATTTTTCAGTGCGAACGCCCAGGTGCTGCAGCAGGCTGCGCATCGGTGCCGACAATGCCTGCGCATCGGCAATGCACACGCAGAGACGGCGCTGCGCCCAGCCATCTTCCAGTGGAACGGCAACGGTGCCGGTGCTGCGCCGGTGCTGCCGGGCCAGCGTGCGCGGCATGATGCCCACGCCGATGCCGTGGCCGACCATCGTGCACAGGCCCTCGAAGGTTTTCATGCGGATGCGCACATCCAGCACGCGACCGGCGGCAGCGGCCAGTTCTTCGATGTAGGTCTGCAGGGCATTGCCGTCGGCCAGCGCGACGAAGGTTTCACCCAGCACATCGGCGAAGGACACGCTGCGGCGCTGGGCGAAACGGTGGTGGCCCGGCAGCAGCATCACCAGCGGATCTTCGGCCACCACATGGCGCTGCAGTCCCTCGGCCGGCACGGCGTCGCTGATGATGCCGGCCTCGGCCTGTCCGGCGCGGAGTGCGCGCACGACTTCGTTGCTGGTGCGCTCGTGCAGTTCCACCCGCAGCCGCGGCCGTTGGGCCAGCCACGGTGCCAGGCGCGCGGGCAGGTAGTTGGTCAGCGCAGCGGTATTGGCATACAGGTGCAGGGTGCCGCGCGCGCCCTGTGCGAATGCCTGCAGCTCGCCGCGCAGCTGCGCCTGCTGCTGCACGATCAGTCGCGCATGGTGGGCGAGAGCGGCACCGGCTTCGGTCAGGCTTACCCCGCGTGGATGCCTGTCCAGCAGCGTGCTGCCGGCATCGGCTTCGATGGCGCGCAGGCGTTCACTGGCCGACGCCAGGGCCAGGTTGGCCTGTGCCGCACCGGCGGTGATGCTGCCCGCGTCGGCGACGGCCAGGAACAGGCGCAGATCGGCAATGTCCAGTCGCATGGGAATGACCTCGGCAGGGGAGGTGCCTTCGGCTGGTCCGAAGGGTGGGGCCGCAAAGCCGCATTGTGCGCCGTTGCCGCGGCCGCTCCAATGGCGGCATGAACGAGACGATGTACTTCTATGGGTTGCTGGTGGTGGTGTTCGTGCTGGCCGGCGTGGTCAAGGGCGTGACCGGCATGGGGCTGCCGACGGTGGCGATGGGCTTGTTGGGCGGCGCGCTGTCGCCGGTGGCGGCCGCATCGATGCTGTTCATTCCCACCTTCGTGACCAATGCCTGGCAGTTGTTGTCCGGCCCATCGCTGGGCCATACCGTGCGGCGGCTGTGGCCGATGATGCTGGCGGTGGTGGTGGTGACGCTGGGCTCGGCGGCGCTGCTGGTGCGGGTGGACCGCGATCTTTCGCGCATGGCGCTGGGCGTGGCATTGGTGGTCTATGCGCTGTACGCACTGGTTGCGCCGGTATTCCATGTACCGCAGCGGCGCGAGCGCTGGCTGGGGCCGCTGGTCGGGGCGATTTCCGGCGTGGTGACCGGTGCCACCGGTGTATTCGTGATGCCGGCGGTGCCTTACCTGCAGTCGCTGGGCCTGCAGCGCGACGAACTGGTGCAGGCGCTGGGCCTGGCGTTCACCGTATCGACAATTTCGCTGACCACGGGCCTGGTGCTGCATGGCGCCTTTGGCGTGCAGCAGCTGGGAATGAGCGCGTTGGCGGTGGTGCCGGCGCTGGCGGGCATGTGGCTGGGGCAGGTGATCCGGCAGCGCATCAGCGCACGGGTGTTCCGCGCGTGCTTCCTGGGGTTCCTGTTGCTGCTGGGGCTGGAACTGGTGCTGCGGCCGTTGTTCTGACGGTCCGTTTTTGTAGAGTCGAGCCATGCTCGACTGCCCTACATGGAATCAGTCGAGCATGGCTCGACTCTACAGGTCGGTGCAGTCGAGCAAGCTCGACTCTACGGGTCGGCGTGGCCCGGATCGCGGGCATGAAAAAACCCGCTTTCGCGGGTCTTTTTCATTCTCGACGTGGTGCCCAGGAGAGGACTCGAACCTCCACGGTTTTACCCGCTAGTACCTGAAACTAGTGCGTCTACCAATTCCGCCACCTGGGCGTCGAGGAGCGAGATTATGGGGTGTTGTTACGGGGGTGTCAACACCTTTTGCAGCCCCGGGGTTGGATCCCGTTTCGCTTGCGAAAGGGGCTCTGACCTTGGGGCCAGATCGCCGGATCGCAGGCAAAAAAAATCCCCGCCGAAGCGAGGAGTTTTTTCGTTGGTGCCCAGGAGAGGACTCGAACCTCCACGGTTTTACCCGCTAGTACCTGAAACTAGTGCGTCTACCAATTCCGCCACCTGGGCGTTCCAGAGGCGCAATTGTGAAGATGAATCGGCAGGCTGTCAACGCTTTCGCCCAAAAATTTCACGCCCGCCTGCAAACGTGGCCGCTGACCCGCTGTGCACGCCTGCAACGGCTACCATGTAGGGCGATGACTACCAAAAAACCAAGCAAGGGCGGGAGCAAGTCCCGCAGCCAGGCCCCGACCAAGGGTGCCAAGGCGGGCGCAGCCCGCACCGCCAAGCCGGGCAAGCCGTTGCCGGGCTGGTTCCCGGAATTGAATGAAGGCGGTGCACCGCCGCGCGGCCGCAAGGGCCGCAGCGCCGATGCCGCCGCCCCGGGCCCGGCCCCAGGCCGCAAGCTGCCGCCGGCCGGCAAGGTGATCGACGATCCCTATGCGGCCCGCGAAGCCGAAAAGTATGAACAACCCATTGCCAGCCGCGAGGCCATCCTGGCCCTGCTGGAGCGTTGCGAAGGGCCGCAGACCGCCGAAGAACTGGGCGCACGCCTGGGGCTGACCGCCGCCGATCGTGCCGAGGCGCTGTCGCGCCGGCTGGGCGCGATGGTGCGCGATGGCCAACTGGTGCAGAACCGCCGCGGTGGCTTCGCGCCGATCCAGACGCTGAACCTGGTCACCGGCGTGGTGATCGCCAACCCGGAAGGGTTCGGCTTCCTGCGCCCGGTCGAGGGTGGCGACGATCTGTTCCTGCCGCCCTATGAAATGCGCAAGGTCATGCACGGTGACAAGGTGCTGGCGCGGGTGACCGGCATCGACCACCGCGGCCGCCGCGAAGGCAGCATCGCCCGCGTGCTCGAGCGCGGCATGACCCGCCTGATCGGTCGCTTCAGCATTGAAATGGGCATCAACTACGTGGTGCCCGATGACAAGCGCATCCAGCGCAACGTGCAGGTACCGCCGGACCAGACCGGTGGCGCGCGCGATGGCCAGCTGGTGGTCTGCGAACTGACCCAGGCACCGGACAGCCGCCGCCCGCCGATCGGCCGCATCATCGCCGTGCTCGGCGACAAGCTGACCGCTTCGCTGGTGGTGGAAACGGCCATCCACGGCCACGAACTGCCGTTCGAGTTCCCGCAGGAAGTGCTGGACGAAGCCGCCTCGGTGCCGCTGGTGGTCGAGCCGGCGATGATCGGCAACCGCGTCGATCTGCGCAGCACGCCGCTGGTCACCATCGATGGCGAGGACGCCAAGGACTTCGACGACGCGGTGTACTGCGAACCGAATGCCGACGGATTCCGTCTGGTGGTGGCCATCGCCGATGTGTCCAACTACGTGCGCCCCGGCACGCCGCTGGACGAGGAAGCGCAGAAGCGCGCCACGTCGGTGTATTTCCCGGGCTTCGTGGTGCCGATGCTGCCGGAGACGTTGTCCAACGGCATCTGCTCGCTGATGCCCAAGGTCGACCGCATGTGCTTCGTCTGCGACATGCAGATCGACCGTGACGGCGTGGTCAGCCAGTCGCGCTTCTACGAAGCAGTGATGAACTCGCACGCGCGCCTGACCTACACCCAGGTGTGGAAGGCGGTGGGCGAGGACGATGCCGATACCAAGGCTTGGATGGGCGAACTGCTGCCGCAGGTGCAGCGCCTGCACCAGCTGTACAAGGTGCTGGCCAAGGCGCGTGCCAAGCGCGGTGCCATCGAGTTCGAAAGCAGCGAAGTGCGCTTCGTGCTGGACAACCGCGGCGAAGTGACCCAGGCCGGCATGCTGGTGCGCAACGATGCGCACAAGCTGATCGAGGAATGCATGATTGCCGCCAATGTGGAGGCGGCCAGGTACCTGTTGTCGCGCCACGTGCCGGCGCCGTACCGCATCCACGAAAAGCCGCCGGAAACCAAGTACGCCGACCTGCTGGAATTCCTCAAGGAGTTCAAGCTGAGCCTGCCGCCGTGGTCGAAGGTGCGCCCGGGCGACTACACCAAGCTGCTGAAGAAGATCCGCGACCGCCCCGATGCCACGCTGCTGGAATCGGTGCTGCTGCGCAGCCAGAGCCTGGCCATCTACAGCCCGGACAACCACGGTCACTTCGGCCTGGCGCTGGAGGCGTACGCGCACTTCACCTCGCCGATCCGCCGCTACCCCGATCTGCTGGTACACCGTGCGATCAAGCACGCGCTGTCCGGCAAGCCGCAGGACACCTTCACCTACAACGCCCGCGAGATGGCTGCGCTGGCTCTGCAGTGCTCCGAACGCGAGCGCCGTGCCGACGAAGCCGAGCGCGAAGTGGACGAGCGTTACCGCGCGGCGTGGATGGAAAAGCACGTGGGCGGCCAGTTCGACGGCGTGATCAGCGGCGTGACCAGCTTCGGCCTGTTCGTGGAACTGGACGATTCCAAGGTGCAGGGCCTGGTCCACGTGACCCAGCTGCCGCAGGATTACTACAAGTTCGACGCGACCCGGAAAACGCTGAGCGGCGAGCGCCGTGGCGCCAGCTACCGGCTGGGTGACCGCGTTCGCATCCTGGTGCTGAAGGCCAGCATGGAAGAGCGCAAGATCGACTTCCGCCTGGTCGAGCACAAGGGCGAGGACGAAGGTGACGGCCTGCCGCCGTTGCCCGAGCGTGGCAAGCCGGCCAAGCGCAAGAAAGAGAAATATTGAAGGGTGTGCCGACCAACGGTCGGCACCCACCCCGCCCGGTAGGTGCCAACCTTGGTTGGCACACCCCTCACCCGGTAGGTGCCAACCTTGGTTGGCACGACATTTCCGAGGAACCCACCATGCAGGGCCATCCCGAATACAGCGGCGGCTGCCAATGCGGCGCGATCCGCTTCCAGGTGCGCGGCCAACTGACCGACAGCTCGATCTGCCATTGCCGCATGTGCCAGAAAGCCTTCGGTGCCTACTACGCGCCGCTGGTTTCGGTACGCGGCGCACAGTTCGCCTGGACCCGCGGACAGCCGCGCCATTTCCAGTCCTCCAACGTGGTGCAGCGTGGGTTCTGCGCCGACTGCGGCACGCCGCTCACCTACGAGGCGCCCGATGGCATGGCGGTGGCGGCCGGGGCGTTCGACCAGCCCGAGCGGTTGCCACCGACCATCCAGTACGGGGCCGAGCGCAAGCTGCCCTTCGTGGATGATCTGGCCCGGTTGCCGGCGCGGCGCACCGAGGAGGACGTGGCCGCGCTGGAGTTCCTGGCCACGATCGTGTCCCACCAGCACCCCGACCACGACACCCCGCACTGGCCCGCGCGCAGCCGTTCAGCCGAAGGATGAACGGCGGGTAGCGCCGGGCCATGCCCGGCGGGCACGCAGCGCGGCCGCCGCCGATGCTCTACCATAGCCACCCCCTTTCCGGTCCTCGCCCGCATGAGCAAGAACAGCCAGTGGATTGTCGGCGTCAACGCCGTCGCCTCCTCCATCGAGAACGACGCCGACAACGTCCGCGAAGTGCTGGTCGAGGCCGGTGCGAAGAACCCGCGCCTGACCGAAATCGAAGAGAACGCCCGCCGCAAGGGCATCGACGTGCGCAAGGTCAACAGCCAGGCGCTGGATGGCGTGGGCGGTTCGGTGCGCCACCAGGGCGTGGCCGCGCGCTACGCCGCTGCCCGCACCTACAGTGAGAACGAGCTGGAAGGCCTGGTGACCGCTGCCGAGGGCAAGGCCCTGCTGCTGGTGCTGGACGAGGTGCAGGACCCGCACAACCTGGGCGCCTGCCTGCGCTCGGCTGCAGCGTCCGGTGCCACGGCGGTCATCATTCCCAAGGACAAGTCGGCCACGGTGAACGCCACCGTGCGCAAGACCTCGGCCGGCGCCGCCGACCGCATTCCGGTGGTGGCGGTGACCAACCTGTCGCGCTGCCTGAAGGACCTGCAGAAGCAGGGCGTGTGGATCTACGGCCTGGCCGGCGAAGCCACCGCTTCGCTGTACGACCTGGACCTGAAGGGCAACATCGCGCTGGTGCTGGGCGGTGAGGCCGACGGCCTGCGCCGCCTGACCCGCGAGAACTGCGATGGCCTGGTGAAGATTCCGATGCCGGGCGAGATCGAGAGCCTGAACGTGTCGGTGGCCGCCGGCGTCAGCCTGTTCGAGGCCGTGCGCCAGCGCGGTTGAGCGCGGGATTGGATCCCTTTTCCCTGGAAAAGGGCTCTGACCCCTTCCCATGTGCCGTGTCGACCAAGGTCGACACCTACCTGGTAGGCGCCAACCTTGGTTGGCGCTCCTGCCGCGTCACCCCGCGCTGCCGCCCAGTGCCTTGAACAGGGTGACGTCGTTGTTCAACTGGCTCTGCCGCACGCGCGCCAGCGACAGTTCGGCATCGCGCCGGGTCTGCTGCGCTTCCAGCCAGGTGCGCAGATCGGTGGCACCCACCCGGTAGCGCACTTCCTGCGCGCGTTCCACTTCCACCGCCTGGTCGTACGAGGCCTGCGAGGCTTCGACCTGGCGTGCCAGCTGTTCGCGTGCCGACAGCGCGTTGTCCACTTCAGACAGTGCCGTGTACAGCGTCTTGCGGAAGTTGGTGGCGTCGATCTGGTAGGCGGTGCCGGCAATGTCGGTATCCAGCTGCGCCCGCTGCAGGTTCAGGAACGGCAGCGACAGGCCCGCGCCCAGCGTGGCCACCGGGTTGCGCAGCACATCACCCAGTGACGTGGCGCTGGAACCCACGCTGCCGGTCAGGCTGAGCGCGGGGTAGTACTGGGTGGCCGTGACCTTGATGGTCTTCAGGCTGTTGCGCAGGCGCAGCTCGGCCGCGCGCAGGTCGGGGCGGCGGCCCAGCAGATCGGCCGGCAGGCCTTCGGCAATGGCCGGGCTGCGTGCATCGTCCAGGTTCTGCGGTTCGTCCTGCTGCGGCCACGGCGTGCCATCCAGCAGCACGGTCAGCGCATTGCGTACTTCCACCCGCTGCTGTTCCAGCGCGCTCTGCGCCGAGCGCTGCGACTGCAGGTTCTGCTCTGCCTGGCGCACTTCCAGCCGCGATACCGCACCGGCGTCGAAGCGCGCCTGCACCAGGTCGCGGGTGCGCTGCAGGCGCTCCAGGTTGGCCTGGCCGCTGCCGATGGACTGGTTCAGATAGGCCAGGGTCCAGTACTGGGTGATGGTGTCGCCGATCAGCAGCAGTGCGGTGTTCTGCCGGTCTTCCTCGCTGGCCTGGGCTTCCCAGCGGGCGATGTCGCGCTGGGTGCGCAGGCGTCCCCACAGGTCGATTTCCCAGCCCAGCGACACGCCGGTGGAATAGCTGCGGCTCCAGTCGTCGGCCTGGTCGGTGGCGCGGCTGCCGCTGCCACTTACGCCCGACGAGGACGGCTGCGGCCACAGCGCATTGCTGGCCAGCCCGGCCTGCAGGCGCGCGCGCTGCACGGCCAGCCCGGCGGCGCCCAGGTCACTGTTGGCCTGCAGTGCGCGTGCCACCAGCCGGTCCAGGCGTTCATCGCCGAACCCCTGCCACCAGGTGTCCTGGCGGATATCGCGGCTGGGCGTATCCAGGCTGCTGCGCGGGGCGTCGGCGGGTGCGTTGAGGGAGGCATCGCCGCGGCCCCAGGTGGCAGCCACTTCGGGATCCTGGGTGGGGTAGCGGCCCACCGATGCGCAGCCGGACAGGGCCAGCAGCACGGCGCCAGCCAGCAGCAGGCGGGTGGGGGCAGGGAAGGGCAGTCGGGTCATCATCATCTTCATTCGCGGGCCAGTGCCTCCACCGGGTCGAGCTGGGCGGCACTGCGTGCCGGCAGGAATCCAAAGGCCACGCCGATCAGGGTGGAGCAGGCGAACGCGGCCACGATCGAGGCGGTGGAGAACAGCACCTGGAAATCACTGGAGAAGCGTCCGATCAGCGCGCCCAGCAACAGTGCCAGGCCCACGCCGAGCAGGCCGCCGAGCAGGCAGACCAGTACCGCTTCGATCAGGAACTGCTGGCGGATGTCGCTCTGCCGCGCGCCCACGGCCATGCGCACGCCGATCTCGCGGGTGCGCTCGGTCACCGACACCAGCATGATGTTCATCACCCCGATGCCGCCCACCAGCAGCGCGATGGCGGCGATGGCGCCGATCAGCAGGGTCATGGTGCGGGTGGTCTGCTCGATGGTCTCGCGGATTTCCGCGCTGTTGCTCAGGAAGAAATCCTCGGTGCCATGGCGCAGCGTCAGCAGGCGGGTGATGGCCTCCTGCGCGGCATCCATCGGCGTTTCGTCATTCACCCGCACGGTGATGCTGGACACGTGGCTCTGCCCCAGCATGCGCGACATCACCGTGGTGTAGGGCACGAACACGCCCAGGCTGGTGCTGCCGCCAAAGCCGAAACTCTGCTTCTTGGCCACGCCCACCACGCGAACCGGCACGTTGCCGAGCAGGATTACCTGGCCGATCGGGTCGCTGTCGGGGAAGAACTGGGTCTTGGTGTTCTCGTCGATCACCGCTTCCTGCGCCAGGCCCTTCACCGCATCGGTGTCGAAGAAGCTGCCGCTGAGCAGGGTGATGCCCTTCACCCGGAAGTACTGGTCGCCCACGCCACTGATCTGCGCGGTGGCCGACTGGTTGCGGTAGCGCGCGGTGACCGAGGTCGACACGCTGGGCGTGGCGCTGTCCACGTAGCTCTGGGTGGCCAGTGCGTCGGCGTCGGTGGCCTTCAGGGTCTGCACCCGCGCCGAGCGCATGTCACCAAACCCGCGACCGGGGTAGACGTCGATGGTGTTGGTGCCCAGCGCGCTGATGTTCTGCAGGATCTGCTGCTGCGAACCGTTGCCCAGGGCCACCACCGAGACCACCGAGGCGATGCCGATGATGATGCCGAGCATGGTCAGGAAGGTGCGCAGGCGGTGCGCGTTCATGGCCAGCAGGGCCATGCGGAAGGCTTCGGTGAAGCGGTCGCGTGCGGCGCGCCAGTTGCTGCCGTGGGCCACGCCGATGCTCGCTTCGCGCTGCGCCCGATGGCTGGGCGCCTTCGGGTTGGCGCGGTCGGCGATGATTTCACCGTCGCGGATCTCGATGATGCGCTGGGCGTGCTCGGCCACGCTCATGTCGTGGGTGACGATGATGATGGTGTGGCCTTCGGCGTGCAGCTCGCCGAGGATGGCCATCACTTCTTCGCCGGATTTCGTGTCCAGCGCGCCGGTCGGTTCGTCGGCCAGGATCACCTCGCCACCGTTCATCAGGGCGCGGGCGATCGATACGCGCTGCTGCTGGCCACCGGAAAGCTGGCCGGGCTTGTGGTGCATGCGGTCGCCCAGGCCCAGGCGCTGCAGCAGTTGTTCTGCACGGGCGTTGCGCACCGGGCCGGGGCTGCCGGCGTAGACGGCCGGCACTTCCACGTTGCCGCGCGCGTCCAGGTCGCCCAGCAGGTGGTAGCGCTGGAAGATGAAGCCGAAATGTTCGCGGCGCAGTTCGGCCAGCGCGTCCGGTTCCATGTTGCCGGTCTCGCGGCCGGCCACCTGGTAGCTGCCACGGGTGGGACGGTCCAGGCAGCCCAGGATGTTCATCAGGGTGGACTTGCCCGAGCCGGACTGGCCAACGATGGCCACCATTTCACCGGCATGGATATCCACGTTGACATCGCGCAGCACGGCGATGGTTTCGTCGCCGGCGGGAAATTCGCGGCGCAGATCCCGCAGGCGCAGCAGGGGGGCGCCGTGGCTCATCGGCGCGGCCCCATGCCACCGGGCGGGCCCATGCGCATGCCGCCGCCGCGGTTGCTGTTGCCGCTGCTGGCCGCCGCGGCGCTGGCTTCACCCACCACCACACGTTCGCCTTCTTCCAGCCCGGACAGGATCTGCGCGCTGGCGCCATTGCTGATGCCCACCTTCACCTTGCGCGGTTGCGGCTGGCCGTTTTCGCCCACCACGCGCACCATGCGCTGGCCATCGCGGGTCTTCGGGCCCAGCGCCACGGCCGGAACCAGCAGCGCGCCCTTGGCCTGGTTCAGCAGCACCGAGACCTGCGCGGTCATGTCGATGCGCAGGGTGCCGTCGGGGTTTTCCACGTCGAACAGGGCGTTGTAGTACACCGCGCTGCTGGAGCTGGAACTGGACGAACTGCTGGAGCTGGACGAGCTTTCATTGGCGATGGATGACGGCGCCGGATTGATCTGCCGCAGCGTGGCGTGGTACTTGCGGTCCGGATCGCCCAGGGTGGTGAAATACACCGGCATGCCGGCCTTGATCTTCACCACATCGGCCTCGGACACTTCGGCGTTCACGGTCACCACGTCCAGCCGCGCCAGCATCACGATGGTCGGCGCGGTCTGGTTGGCGTTCACGGTGCGGCCTTCTTCGGCCACCACGGCCACCACGGTGCCATCCATCGGCGCGGTGATGCGGGTGTAGGCCAGGTTGGCGCGGGCGGTGCCCAGTTCGGTTTCGCGGCCCTTGATCTGCGCCTCGTAGGATTGCAGCTGCGCGCGGGCCGTCTTAAGCGTGGCTTCGGCGGCATCGTATTCCTGGCGCGAGGTGGCTTCGGCGGCCAGCATCTGCTTCTGCCGGGCGAAATCCAGCTCGGCCTGGCGCAGGGTGGCCTGCTGCACGGCGCGCTGGGCGATCACCTGGTCCAGCGATGCCTGGGCATTGAGCACCTGGTTCTGCTGGGTGGTGGCATCGATCTCGGCAATCAGGTCACCTTCCTTCACCGTGTCGCCCAGCTGCACCTTCAGCGATTTGATCTGGCCCGAGGCCTGGGCACCCACGCTGACCAGCTTGTAGGCATCGATCACCCCGGTGGCTTCCACGGTCTGTTCGATATCGCCACGGCTGACCGCGGTGGTGGCCAGGGCCGGTGCGGCCGGCTTGCGCAGCAGCCACCAGGCGGCCACGGCAGCGATCAGGACAAGCACGGCGATCAGCATCAGGCGACCTTTCCGGGTCGCGGGCAACAGGCGGGAGATCACGTCGGGGGCTTCACTCTGGGGGCCGCGGGGCGGCGTTGGCAGGCATTGTGAAGAGCCGACGAGGCCGCGCTCAATCCTCGGGGTGTGTCTGTATGTAACACTGTCGGGCAGAGTGCGTAACCACAGGTATCCGGCCCCGCCGTGGATACAGTGCTACGCAATGGCCAGGATGCGGTTCAGCTCCCGACACGGGAAAATCGCCACATGGAGACCGAAACCCCGATGCATCGACTGCTGATCGTCGACGACGACAACGACATCCGCACCCTGCTGGCCGAACAGCTGGGCAAGGCCGGCTATCTGGTCAGCACCGCCGCCGACGGCACCAGCATGCGCCAGCTGCTGGACCGCGAGCACGTAGACCTGATCGTGCTGGACCTGAACCTGCCGCGCGAAGACGGCCTGACCCTGTGCCGCGACCTGCGCGCACGGTCCAACACACCGGTGATCATGCTGACCGCGCGTGCCGAGCCGATCGACCGCGTGCTGGGCCTGGAAATGGGCGCCGACGATTACCTGGCCAAGCCGTTCGAACCGCGCGAGCTGCTGGCGCGCATCCGCAACGTGCTGCGCCGGACCGAAGCATTGCCGGCCAACCTGGAGCCGCTGGCCGTGCGCCGCGCGCGTTTCTCGCGCTGGGTGTTCGACCTGGAGCACCGCCACCTGGTGGACCCCGATGGCCGCGTGGTGGTGCTGTCCGGCGCCGAATTCCGTCTGCTGCGTGTGTTCATCGCCCATGCCAACAAGGTGCTGTCGCGCGAACAGCTGGTGGCGCTGAGCAGTGGCCGCAACTATGAAGCGCAGGACCGGGCGATCGACCTGCAGGTCAGCCGCCTGCGCAACAAGCTGGCCGACGATGGCGGTCCGGATGGCCTGATCAAGACCGTGCGCAACGAAGGCTACGTGCTGGCCTCGTCGGTGCAGATGGAATAACCACGATGCAGCGCCTGCGCCACTTCCTGTCCTCGATGGTGGGACGGCTGTTCGTGATCCTGCTGCTGGGCATGGCGGTGGCCGCGATCGGTGCGACCATGCTGGCCTCTTCGAAGCGCCAGCAGGAATTCGAGCGGCAGAACCTGAACCGCGTGGCCGATCGCCTGCAGGGCTACGTGAACATGCTCGACGGCAACCCGGAGCTGCGCGAGCGGCTGCTGGAGACCGGCGGGCCGAGTGTGCGTTCGTTGCCGCCGGATGCGCGCCTGGGCCGGCAGGACACCGCGTTGATGCAGGTGCTCGATGACCGCGCCGGACCGGTGGCGCGCGCGCATGTGCACTTCACCTCGTTCCGTTCCTGCATTCCCCGCCTGCAGGAATTCCTGCCGCCACCGCCGCCGCCGAATGGTCATCGACGTCCGCCGCGCGAGCGCGATCCGTCCTTCATTCCGCCCAAGTGCCGGGCGGTGGATGTGACGCTGAGCGACGGCACCCTGCTGAAGCTGGCACTGGATTCGCCGGCCGTGGCGCACAACGGCATCCTGGCGGTCGATCCGCTGTTCCTGACCCTGCTGGTGCTGGCCATCGGCGTGCTGGCCTATATCGTGGCGCGCATGTCCAGCAAGCCGCTGCAGGAACTGGCGTCGGCTGCCGAAGAACTGGGCGACGATCTGCAGCGTGCACCGCTGCCGCTGCGCGGCCCGCGCGAGGTGCAGCGCGCCGCCGAGGCCTTCAACGCCATGCAGCAGCGCCTGCAGCGGCACCTGGCCGAGCGCACGCAGATGCTGGCGGCGATCACCCACGACCTGCAGACGCCGCTGACCCGGCTGCGCCTGCGCCTGGAAAACGTGGGCGACGAAGCCCTGCGCGAACGCCTGATCGGCGACCTGGCCGCCATGCAGGCGCTGGTGCGCGAAGGCCTGGAACTGGCGCGCAGCGCCGAGAGTTCCGAGCAGCGCGCCGCCCTGGACCTGGATTCGCTGCTGGAAAGCATTGTCGAGGACACCGCCGAGGGCGGTGCCGACGTGGCCTTCCAGGGCCGCAGCGGGGCGGTGCTGATGCTGCGCCCGCTGGCCATGCACCGGTTGTTCTCCAACCTGGTGGACAACGCGGTGATGTACGCGCAGCGGGTGCGGGTAAGGGTGGAACGCGATAATGAGGGCATCACCGTGGTGGTGGCCGACGATGGCCCCGGCCTGGCCGACGACCAGCTGGAAGCGGTGTTCGACCCGTTCGTGCGGGTGGAGACGTCGCGCTCGCGCGAAACCGGCGGCGCCGGGCTGGGTCTGACCATCGCCCGTGCCCTGGCCGAAAAGGATGGCGGCCGCCTGTGGCTGCGCAACCGGCCGGCCGGCGGCCTGGAGGCCGTGGTGCACTGGCCGGCCAGCACCCAGGCGCGCCAGTAGATCCACGCCATGCGTGGATGACATCACGGCCGGGCGCCGGGGCTGCGGTGACGCCGAAGGGGGTGTTTGCCCTATCATTCGCGTCAACTTCCCAGCGCTTGACCGATGACCCAGCCCGTTCGTGCCGGCGTGCGGCCCCGTGCCGCCCAGCTGACCCCGTTGCTGCCTGTTGCCTGCCCGGGCAACCGCACCTGGCCGTTGCCCCTGCGGTAATGGGCGGAAAGGGGGCTGGCAGGCGCCTGGCGGGGCGCCACCCGGGAACCTGGATCGCACCGCTGCTGCGGTGGGCCTTGCTGTGCCTGCTGCTGGCTCTGGCGCCGCCACTGGCCGCGGCCCAGGACGGCGCGCCGCCGCTGCGCGATTACGCCATTGATGTGTGGACCTCGCGCAACGGGCTTCCGCACAACTCGCTGCGCGACATCGCGCAGACCCCGGAAGGGCACCTGTGGTTCGCCACCTGGGAAGGGCTGGTGCGCTACAACGGGCTGGATTTCACCGTCTTCGACCGCAGCACCCGACCGGGGCTGCCGGACAATGGCATCGGCGCGCTCTACGTCGATCGGCAGGGCGGCCTGTGGATCAGCGATTCGCGCGGCAACGTCAGCTACCGCTCTGGCGATGGCCGCTGGCGGGTCTGGGAGCACGGGCCGAACAGCCCGCAGGTGCTGATCCAGGCCATGCAGATGGACAGCCAGGGCCGCCTGTGGCTGCTGTACGAAGGCAAGGGCCTGGGCTACCTGACCCCCGACGGCGGCATGGTGTTCGAGACCCCGCCGCCGGGCCTGCCGGTGGCGATGAGCTTCACCAAGCTGGTGGTGGACGCCCAGGACCGGGTGTGGATCGGCACGCTGGACGGCCTGCTGCTGCGCGACACAGACGGCGACATGAAGCGCGCGCCGCCGGGCTGGGGCGTGGGCAGTGGCCTGTCCTGGCCGTACCGGGCGCCCGATGGTGCGCTGTGGATCGTGGCCGGTGAGCGCCTGTACCGGGTGGAAGATGACCGCCTGGTGCTGGTACACCGCCTGCCCGGCCAGCTGCACATGACGGCCATGCTGCAGGACCGCCATGGCGATATCTGGCTGGGCACCGAGAACCAGGGCCTGCTGCGCATTTCCGCGCACGGCATGGAGCGCCTGCCGGCCGGCCTGAACCTGCCGGGCGGGCGCGTGGTCAGCCTGCGCGAGGATGCCGAAGGCAGCATCTGGGTGGGCGCCAATGGCGGCCTGTACCGGCTGCGCGAAACCTTGTTCAGCAGTTACACCGAACGCGACGGCCTGAGCGGCGATTACGTGCGCACGGTGTTCGAGGACCGCGACCGCCGCCTGTGGGTGGGCAGTGCCAGTGGCCTGGACGTGCAGACCGATGATGGGCACTTCCGTGCCATGCCGCTGCACAACCGCGGCGGCAAGGCGCCGTCGGTGCTGAGTCTGGCGCAGGGGCCCGACGGCGACCTGTGGGTGGGGACCTTCGGCGACGGCGTGTACCGGCTGGATGCGCAGGGCCAGCTGCGGCACAACTACGATGCGGCCGATGGCATGCCCGGCGGCAACATCCGCGCGATCAGCGTAGGCGCCGACGGCGTGGTGTGGGCCGGCACGCAGAAGGGCGTGGTCTCCATCGAGGGCAGCCGTGTGCAGGTGTCACGCGTGCCGGGCATGCCCAGCGGCCTGATCACGGCGCTGGAGCACGACCACCAGGGCAATCTGTGGATCGGCACGATCGACGGCATCCATGTACTGCGCGGCGGCAAGGTGCAGCGCATCGACCTGACCGCGCTGGGCGGCGGCCGCAGTGTGTTCGGCTTCCGCCAGATCGGCGAAGCCATGTGGATCAGCAGCGACCGCGGCCTGTACCGCTGGCAGGGCGGGCGCCTGTCGCGCGTGGGGCTGGAACAGGGCATGCCGGTGGATACGGTGTTCCAGCTGGTGCCCGACCGCCTGGGCAATGTCTGGGTAAGCAGCAACCGCGGCGTGCTGCGGACCGACATGGCCACGCTCAACGCGGTGGCCGATGGTCGCGCGCCGCGGGTGTCGGTGGAGCGCTACAACGAGATCGATGGCATGGCCAACGCGCAGGCCAACGGCAGTTCCGGTCCGTCGGCGATCCTGCGCCAGGACGGCACCTTCTGGGTGGTGACTGCCGGCGGCCTGAGCACGGTCGACCCGCAGCGCCTGCAGCGCTTCCGCGAGCGCCCGGCGCCGCCTGCCGCCATCGAGAGCGTGCAGGTGGATGGCGTGCCGGTGCACTGGGAAGGCACCGACCACAATTCCATTCCGGGCGGGCGCCGGCTGGCGGTCAGCTTCGTTGGCCTGAGTTACCTGATGTCCGACCGCATCCGCTACCGCACGCGGCTGGAAGGGCTGGACCATGGCTGGGTGGAACGCGGCGCCCAGCGCAGCGTCGAATTCATCGGCCTGCCGCCGGGGGATTACACCCTGCATGTGTCGGCCGCGCATCCCGGCGGCGCCTGGGGCCAGCAGGAAGCGGTCTGGAGTTTCAGCGTGCAGCCGTTCTGGTGGCAGCGGCACAGCGTGCAGGCATTGATCGCGCTGCTGTTGATTGCCGGGCTGGTGGCCCTGTACCGGTTCCTGCTGCAGCGCTACCGCTCCAGCAACCTGCGCCTGGCCCAGCGCGTGGATGAGGCCACCTTCGACCTGCAGGCGCAGACCGTGCACCTGCAGGCGCTGAACCAGGAAAAGACCGAGCTGGCCGAGCGCCTGGCGCGGCAGGCCGAAGCATTCGAACGGCAGGCGCGCGAGGATGCGCTGACCGGCCTGGCCAACCGCCGTGGTTTCGATGAAACGCTCGCGCGTGACTTCGCCCGTGCGCAGCGCAGCGGCCACCCGATGTGCCTGGTGGTGCTGGACATCGACCACTTCAAGGACGTGAATGACACCTACAGCCACAGCATCGGCGATGCCGTGCTGGTGGAAGTGGCGCAGTTGATTGCCGCCGCCAGCCGCGATTCCGACCTGCCGGCGCGTACCGGTGGTGAAGAGTTTGCGCTGCTGCTCAACGACACCCGCCTGGAAGAAGCCGCGCAGCTGTGCGCGCGCCTGCGCGGCCTGTTCCACGACCATGCCGACTGGGCAGGCGTGCCCGCGCTGCGGGTGACCTTCAGTGCCGGCCTGGTGGAACTGGCGGCGGACGACCGCACGCCGGCACTGCTGTACCAGCGCGCCGACCGCGCGCTCTACCGCGCCAAGAGCGACGGCCGCGACCGCACCAGCATCGGTTGATGCCCATCCACAGCCCGGTGGGCGATGGGTGCGGACCGTTGGTCCGCACGACCGATGCATTCATCCACGCATGGCGTGGATCTTATCTCTTGCCGATCTGGCACCTTGGGTGCCGAGAGCCCGGCGTGGGCGACCGTGTGGATCCAGGTCTTGCGACCGTGAAGTAGCTTGGGTCCCCACGCCGGATTCAAGCCAAGGGTAAGGCGAGCAAGGTGGCCCTCGTTGCGGTCATGCGCAAAATGCTGGTGATCCTCAATGCCCGCAAGCGGGACGCCGAGGTGGCCCTCGGCAGCCCCTGACAAGACAGTTGCTACTGCACTTCGTTTTTCTGATGTTTCCGTGGCGGGACAGGAAACTGTCCGTGGCCGGGCGCGCCGCGAGGGGCGCCGCCGTTGGCTGTTTATCGCGGCCAGGCGTTGGCGATGGTGCAGAACAGCCGGGCGGTCTGTTCGGTGTCATACACCGCGCTGTGCGCTTCGTTGGCATCCCAGCCCAGCCCGGCGGCATTGGCCGCGCGTGCCAGCACGGTCTGCCCGTAGGCGATGCCGGCCAGGGTGACGGTGTCGAACACGCTGAAGGGATGGAACGGATTGCGCTTGTGGCCGGTGCGGGCCACCGCGGCGTTGACGAAGCCGAGGTCGAAATGCGCGTTGTGGCCCACCAGGATCGCGCGCTGGCAGCCGTACTTCTTCATGGCTGCGCGCACCGGGGTGAAGATGTGGTCCAGCGCGGCCTTTTCTTCCTTGGCCAGGCGGAAAGGGTGGTCCAGGATGATGCCGGTCACTTCCAGCGACTTCGGATCGATCTCCAGGCCTTCGGCCGGAACCACGTGCGCGCTGGCGGTCTGGCCGGGGTAGAGCAGGCCGTTCTCGTCCATCTCGATCGGCACGGCGGCGATTTCCAGCAGCGCATTGCGCTGGCTGTCGAAGCCGCCGGTTTCCACGTCCACCACCACCGGCAGGAAGCCGCGGAAGCGTTGCGACATCGCGCGCTGCGCCGGCGGTGCTACGGAAACAGGGGCGGCGTCAGGTGCGGGGGTGGGGTCATTCATGCGCGGATTCTAGCAGAGCGACCCTGAGCGCCCGGCCACGCAGTGCGTGACCGGGACGCTGCGGACAGGTCAGCGACGTGCCAGCACCACGTCGGCGATGACGCCGGTGGCCACGGCAATCAGCACGTAGCGGCCGTCCACCTTGCGCCATTCCTGGCCGCGGGCCGGGGCATGCAGGCCATGGTGGCGGTAATCGCGCACGTACTCGCCGCGATGGTCGTGGGCGAGCTTGTGGCCGCGACGCGGCGGATCGCGACGGTCGTCGTGGTGATCCTTGTGGCCATGGTGGTCGTCGCGGCCACCGGCGCCGTAGGGTGCGGCCATGGCGGGCGAGATGGCGGTGGCCAGCAGGGTCAGCGAAAGGGTGGCGGCAATCAGGCGCTTCATGGGGCAACTCCGGGGGAAGGACGTGGTCGTCGAGGCCACGGATCCAGCATCGGATTTTTTTCATGAATAGGCGATTAAATCCGCCGTTTCTGCGGTTTCGGTGCGTATCGGCGTGTAACGTGTGCGACCTGGCCGACCCGGATTCCGGTAGGTGCCAACCAAGGTTGGCACACCGCGTGCCAACCTTGGTTGGCACCTACCGATCCGTGGCGCCCCAGCGTGCCATCCACGCATCCAGGCTCAACCGTCCCGCACCGCTGAACAGCAGCGGCAGCAGCATGGCCATGAACAGCACCGGCAGTTTGAAGTTGCCAAAGCCCTGGTCGCTGATCGCATAGCCCATGGCCAGGTCTGCCAGGGAATTCCAGTGCATTGGCCAGTGCACGGCGTAGGTGGCAACCGCGGTCAGCACCAGCAGGCTGGCCGCGGCGAAGCGGGTGCCAAGGCCGAACAGCAGGCAGGCCGCGCCGACCAGTTCAAACCAGGTCGCCAGCTGCCAGTTCACGCTGGCCGGCAGCTGGTCGAACGGAAACGGGAAGGCCTGCTGCAGCTCGGCGAACCAGTTCTGGCCCTGCAGCTTCTCGCGGCCGGATTCGAAATACTCCCAGGCCAGCAGCAGGCGCAGGCCCAGCGGGGCCAACCACGGGCCGCAGCGGTCCAGCTGGCCGCGCAGGGCAGCCAGGGGCGAGGTTTTCATCGGGGAATCTCCTTGGGTGGATCAGGCCACGGTGGGCAGGGGGCCGATCACCCCGGCCTGCAGGAACTGCTGCAGCAGATGTGTGCCAGGTTCGATCAATGCACCGGCGTCGAGCTGGTGCAGGCGGGCCAGTTGCTGCAGGTGCTGCTGGCCGGTAGCGCCTGGCGCCTCGGCGATCAGCATCAGCAGATGTGCGGCCAACGGGCTGAGCTGGGCGAAGCGCACCGCACCGTCGGCATCGCGGCGGACCAGCAGCCCGGTGGGTTCGGCGGGCACTTCGGCAGGGGCATCATCGCTACCCAGCCGGTGTACCGGCCAGGCGTACAGCAGCGGCCAGGCCAGTGCGGAGCAGCGCAGCGGCACCTGCATCGGGTCAATGCCGCTGGCCGGTGGCAGCGGCTCGGCCGTGCGCTGGTAAAGCTCGGTTTCCACCCATTCGTAGTGCGCCAGCTCGGCCAGCGCGGGGTGGGGCAGCTGCGGCTGCGCCTGCAGCCATTGCACGAACTCGGCCGCCACCGCGGTGAACAGCGGTGTGCGCGCGTGATGGTGGGCGAAGTAGTGCCGCACCAGATCGGCCCAGGCCGGTTCGCCGAGCAGGCGCACGCAGACCGGGAAGCCATTGCCGAGCAGGCCCAGCAGGTTGTTGAACAGCAACCGCTGGTATACCGCTACCCGTCGTGGATCCAGATCGGTGGGCGCGGGCACGTGCTGCGGGTCGCGCAGGTGCGCGGTGAGCGCGTGCTGCTGCGCGCGCAGGGTGGTTGGAGCGTCAGCCATGTGCAGCTCCCGCATGGCGGGCCTGCAGGCGGCGGATGGTGTGCAGTTCGCCCAGCAGTTCGGCATAGGGCGGGAAGTTGAAGTCGCGCTCCAGCAGGGTGGGGCGCGGGCCGAAGCGGGCGTAGCTGCGTTCCAGCAGCGCCCACACCGGGTCGATCACCGCGCTGCCGTGGGTATCGATCTTCAGGTCCGGAGCCTCGTCCAGATGACCGGCCACGTGCAGGCAGACGATGCGCTGCGCCGGCAGGCCTGCAATGAACGCGTCGGCATCGTAGCCATGGTTGCACGCATTGACGTACACGTTGTTGACGTCCAGCAGCAGGTCGCAGTCGGCCTCGGCCAGCACGGCGTTGGTGAAGGCCAGCTCATCCATCGCCGGCTGCGGAGCCAGGTAATAGGACACGTTTTCCACCGCGATGCGGCGGCCCAGGATGTCCTGCACGTGGGCAATGCGGGCGGCGGTATGGCGTACCGCTTCATCGGTGAAGGGGATCGGCAGCAGGTCGTACAACTGGCCCTCGTCGCTGCAGTAGCTCAAGTGCTCGCTGTACAGCGGCACGCGGTGGCGCTCGAGGAAACGGCCGACCTGCTGCAGCAGCTGGGTGTCCAGCGCAGCACTGCCACCCAGCGACAAGGACAGGCCGTGGCAGCTCAGTGGATGGCGCCGGGCCAGTTCATCCAACGCCTCGCCGGCAGGGCCGCCCACGTTGATCCAGTTTTCCGGCGCGCACTCCAGGAAATCGAAATCGCCGGCCGGGGCATCGCGCAGGTCCTGCAGCAGCGCCCGCCGCAGGCCCAACCCGACGGCTGCCGCGGGCAGCGGCAACCGTGGGTGGACGACGCTGGCCGCAGCGTCAGTGCTTGCCACCGCACTTGCCTTCGCCGCACTTGCCTTCGGCCGCCTTCTTGCCGGCCTCGGTCTTGGCCTTGCTGTCGGCAGCGCTACCGGCAGCGGCCTTGCCCTTGTCACCGCCGCACTTGCCTTCGGCGCTCTTGCCGTCCGCGCCGCACTTGCCCTCGGCGTGCTTGGCGGCATCGGCCGCCTTGGCGTCGGTGGCCTTGGCATCGCCGGATTTGGCAGCCTGGCCGGCCACCAGATAGCCCTGGGCAAGGTCGGTCATGCTCAGGGCCGAAGCACTGGCAGTCACGCCCAGGCCTGCGGCCAGGGCAGTGGCGGTCAGCAGGGACAGGGTCTTGTTGGAACTGCTCATCGGTCGTACTCCTTGGGTGGTGGGCGGCTGCCCGGGGTGAAACGATGGTGCAGCGATCCTACTCAAGGAATCTTCGCCGAAAGCTAAAATTTTCGTGAGGAGTGGCGTCGGTCCACCCGTGCGGGAGGCCGGGGTCGGATCCCTTTCCGCAGGAAAGGGCGCTGCCCCCCATCCACGCATGGCGTGGATCTACCGGGCGGTGGGGCACGGGGCATCCACGCATGGCGTGGGCGGCGGTAGATCCACGCCATGCGTGGATGGGCCGCCGGGAAACCCGCCAAAAAAAAGCCGCTGTCACATGGACAGCGGCCCCTTGGACCCCACTTCAGTGTTGCAGTGCGGGATCAGATTGCGTCGGTGCTGGAGGTCTCGTCGCGCTTTTCACGCGGCGGCAGCGGCTGTTCGCCATGCACCAGGAACCACACGTTCTCGGCGATGTTGGTGGCGTGGTCGCCTACGCGTTCCAGGTTCTTGGCCATGAACAGCAGGTGCGTGCACGGGGTGATGTTGCGCGGGTCTTCCATCATGTAGGTCAGCAGCTCGCGGAACAGCGCGGTGTATTGCGCGTCCAGGCGGGCGTCGTCCTGGCGCAGTTCCAGCGCGGCGTCGGCATCGTTGTCGCGGTAGGCGGCGATGGCGCGGCGCACCTGCTGCGCGGCCAAGCGACCGAGGGCACGCAGGCCCTGGATCTGCGGCAGCGGCGGCACCTTGCCCAGCGCGATGGAACGCTTGGCCACGTTGGCGGCGTAGTCGCCAATGCGCTCGATGTCGGCCGGAATGCGCAGGCCGGCCAGGATCTCGCGCAGGTCGCGGGCCATCGGGCCACGCAGGGCCAGGCGCATCACGTCGTGGCTGATCTGCTGTTCCAGTGCATCGATGGCTTCATCGTTGGCGATGATGCGATGGGCGGCGTTCTCATCGCGCTTCTCGATCACGTCCATCGACGCTTCGAGCTGGGCGACGGCCATCTCGCCCATGCGCACGATTTCGGCCACCAGGCGCTGCTGCTCTTCGTCGTAGCTCTTGACGATATGGTCGTTGGGAAGATTCATGGTTGTTCCGCTCGGTAGAGTCGAGCCATGCTCGACTGACGTTGTCTGTGATTCGATCGACGATTCAGCCAAAACGACCGGTGATGTAGTCCTCGGTCTGCCGTTGCGACGGCTGCGAGAAGATCACTTCGGTGCGGTCGTGTTCGATCAGGTCGCCCAGGTACATGAAGGCGGTGTAGTCAGACACGCGCGCGGCCTGCTGCATGTTGTGGGTGACGATGACGATGGTGTACTCGTGCTTGAGTTCTTCCACCAGCTGTTCGATGCGGCTGGTGGAAATCGGGTCCAGCGCCGAGGTCGGCTCGTCCAGCAGCAGCACCGACGGGCGCAGGGCCACGGCACGGGCGATGCACAGACGCTGCTGCTGGCCGCCGGACAGGCCCAGCGCGCTCTGGTTGAGCTTGTCTTTCACTTCGTCCCACAGCGCGCCCTGGCGCAGGGCCTGTTCCACGCGGTCGGCCATGTCGGCCTTGCTCAGCTTCTCGTGGTGGCGGATGCCGTAGGCCACGTTCTCGAAGATGGTCATCGGGAACGGCACCGGCTTCTGGAACACCATGCCGACCTTGCTGCGCAGGCGGTTCATCGGGTACTTCGGCGAGAGGATGTTCTCGCCGTCCAGCAGCACCTCGCCACGCGCTTCCAGCTTCGGGTACAGCGCGTAGATGCGGTTGAAGATGCGCAGCAGGGTCGACTTGCCGCAACCGGAGGGGCCGATCAGCGCGGTCACGCGCTTTTCCGGAATCTCCAGGTTGATGCCCTTCAGGGCGTGGAACTTGTCGTAATAGAAGTCCAGACCACGCGCGGCCAGCTTGACCGGCGACGGCGTGTGCAGGTTCTCGTGCGAGGCCGGCACCGCGATGCGCTGCATGGGCACGGCGTTGGAGAGGTCGTTCATGGCGTTATCCACGGAAAGGTCAGTCATGGGAGATACGGTTGCGCAGCAGGATGCCGCGGGCGGCAAGGCTGACCAGCAACACGAAGACAGTCAGCACCAGGGCACCGGCCCAGGCCAGCACCTGCCAGGATTCATACGGGCTGCCGGCGAACTGGTTCATCACCACCGGCACCGAAGCCATCGGCTGGAAGATGTTGTTGTTCCAGTACTGGTTGCCGAAGGCGGTGAACAGCAGCGGTGCGGTTTCGCCGGAAATGCGGGCCAGCGCCAGCAGGATGCCGGTGATGATGCCGGCCGACGCACTGCGGTACAGCACCTGCACGATCACCTTCCACTGCGGGATGCCCAGCGACAGGGCCGCTTCGCGCATCTGCGAAGGCACCAGGCGCAGCATCTCGTCGGTGGTGCGCACCACCACCGGCAGCACGATGAAGGCCAGCGACAGGGCACCTGCGAAGGCAGAGAAGTTGCCGCCGGTCTGCATCACGTACAGGGTGTAGACGAACAGGCCCAGCACGATGGACGGTGCCGACAACAGGATGTCGTTGACGAAGCGGACCACGGTGCCGGCCTTGCGGGCGTTGCCGTACTCGGCCAGCCAGGTGCCGGCCAGCACGCCCAGCGGGGTGCCGATGCCGATCGCCAGCGCACACATCACCGCGCTGCCGAAGAAGGCATTGGCCAGGCCGCCTTCCTGCATCGGCGGCGGCGTCATCTTGGTGAACAGATCAAGATTGATGCCGGCCAGGCCCTTGGAGGCCAGGGTGAACAGGATCCAGCCCAGGAAGAACAGGCCGAACAGGGCGGTGGCGCAGGACAGCGTGATGGCGATGACGTTGCCGATGCGGCGGCGCAGGTACAGGGAGTCAGCGGTGGTGGACATCAGTTGCCCTCCTTGCGGGACAGGCGCATCAGCATCAGGCGGGCGATGGCCAGCACGACGAAGGTGACGATGAACAGGACGAAGCCGAGCAGCAGCAGCGCCGAGCGGTAGGTTTCAGTGGCTTCGCCGAAATCGTTGGCGATCAGCGCGGCGATGGTGGTGCCCGGTTCCAGCAGCGACGGCGACAGGCGCACGCTGTTGCCGATCACGAAGGCCACGGCCATCGTCTCGCCCAGGGCACGGCCGAGGCCGAGGAAGACGCCGCCGATGACGGCCGAGCGGGTGTAGGGCAGGACGATGTCCCAGCTCACTTCCCACTTGGTGGACCCCAGCGCGTAGGCCGATTCCTTCAGGCGGGTCGGCACGGTCAGGAACACCTCGCGCATCACCGAGGAAATGAACGGGATGACCATGATGGCCAGCACGAAGCCGGCGGTGAGCATGCCGATGCCCAGCGGCGGGCCCTGGAACATCGGCCCGATGATCGGCCATTCGCCCAGGGTTTCGTTGAGGAACGGGGTGACGTACTCGGTCATCACCGGTACCAGCACGAACAGGCCCCACATGCCGTAGATGATCGAGGGAATGCCCGCCAGCAGTTCGATGGCGGTGCCGACCGGACCACGCAGCCAGCGCGGCGCGACTTCGGTGAGGAAGAAGGCGATGCCGAAGCTGACCGGCACGGCGATGACCATCGCGATGAACGCGGTGACCAGGGTGCCGTAGATCGGGGCGAGGGCGCCGAACTTGTTTTCGACCGGATTCCAGTCGGAGGAGAAGAAGAAGCTCAGGCCCTGCATCTGCAGGGCATGGCGGCCGCCCCACAGCATGGACAGCGCGGCGCAGGCCAGGGCGATCAGGACGAAGATGACGGTGCCGACCAGCACCCATCGGAACAGTTTGTCGTTGCGGGCATCACGCGCATCGCGCGTGGACGGGGCTGCTACAGGCTGGGCGATGGCATTCATGGGGACGGCAGGGCCAGGAAAGGGGGCGGCACGACGTGGAAGTGACGGTGCCCGCGCGGGGCGGGCACCGTCGGGTCCATCACTTCAGCTCGGTGCCCCAGTAGGCCTCGATCTGCTTGGTCAGTTCGGCCGGCAGCGGCACGTAATGCAGCTCGTTGGCCTGGGTCTGGCCGTTCTCGAAGGCCCACTTGAAGAAGGCCAGGGTGTCCTGGTTGCGCTTGGCGTCCTTCGGTTTCTTCTGCATCAGCATGAAGTTGGTGGCGGTGATCGGCCACGCCTGCTCGCCCGGGGCGTTGGTGATGACCAGGTTGAAGTCCTTGGCGCTGGCCCAGTCGGCGCTGGCAGCAGCGGCGGCGAAGGTTTCAGCGTTCGGCTGCACCCAGGTGCCGGCGGCGTTCTGCAGGGCGGTGTAGGGCATGGCGTTCTGCAGGGCGTAGGCCAGCTCGACGTAGCCGATGGAGCCCTTGATCTGCTTCACGTAGGAGGCAACGCCTTCGTTGCCCTTGCCACCGACGCCGTCCGGCCACTGCACCGAGGTGCCTTCGCCGACCTTGGTCTTCCACTCCGGGCTGACCTTGGACAGGTAGTTGGAGAAGTTGAAGGTGGTGCCCGAACCGTCCGAACGGTGGACGATGGTGATCTTGCCGTCCGGCAGGGTCACGCCCGGGTTGGCGGCGGCGATGGCCGGGTCGTTCCAGGTCTTGACCTTGCCCAGGAAGATGTCGGCCAGCAGGGCGCCGGTCAGGCGCAGCTTGCCGGCTTCCAGGCCTTCGATGTTGACGACCGGCACCACGCCGCCGATGGCCGACGGGAACTGCGCCAGGCCAGCCTGGGCCAGCTCGTCGCTGCTCAGCGGCTTGTCGGAGGAACCGAAATCGACGGTGCCGGCCTTGATCTGGGCGATGCCGCC
The DNA here is from genome assembly GCF_003086875.1 of Stenotrophomonas sp. ZAC14D2_NAIMI4_6. NCBI lineage: Bacteria > Pseudomonadati > Pseudomonadota > Gammaproteobacteria > Lysobacterales > Lysobacteraceae > Stenotrophomonas > Stenotrophomonas sp. ZAC14D2_NAIMI4_6. The sequence continues at coordinate 1,473,504 of NZ_CP025996.1, forward strand.
ACCCGAACCGATGGACTGGTAGTTGATCTTGGCGCCGGTGGCGGTGTTGTAGTCAGCCGACCACTTGGACACCAGCGGGAAGATGAACGAGGCGCCGGCGCCGGACACTTCAGCGGTCACCTTGTCGCCGGCAGCGGCCGGGGCGGCGGCGCTGTCGGCGGCCGGCTGCTGCGCGGCCTGCTTGTCGCCACCGCAGGCCGACAGGCCCAGGGCGATGGCCAGGGAAAGGGCGGCGAGGCCGGCCGAGTGCAGTTTCATGGTCACTCCATAGCGGGGTAGAGCCGACACCGTCGGCGGATGCGGCTATGAAATGATGTTTTTGTTACAACCGTATGACGTCCATGACAGAGGTGTCGGACATCACGTTCTGACGGGGGTTTCACGGGTTGCGCGGCCGCCGTGGGAGGGCCAGCGGCCCGCATATTGCGCGGGCGCAGCCTTTGTAGAGTCGAGCTTGCTCGACTGAACATCCAGGGCAGTCGAGCAAGCTCGACTCTACGACCCTGCCGCCCGAGCGCAGTCGAGCATGGCTCGACTCTACAAACACCCGGGCCCACAAACAGAAAGGCGCCGGACCCGAAGGTCCAGCGCCCGTTGGGGCCGGCGGGGGAGAGAGGACCCGCCGGCCCCCGTTCCTGCGGGGGAACGCCTTGCTACGCCACTCAGTACTTCAGGTTCTGGGTCCAGTAGGTTTCGATCTGCTTGACCAGGGTGTCCGGCAGCGGCACGTAGTCCAGCTGCTTGGCCTGTGCATCACCGTTCTTGTAGACCCAGCGGAAGAATTCCTGGGTGGCCTTCGCGCCGGCCACGTTCTTGGGCTGCTTGCGCACCAGGATGAAGTTGGTGGCGGTGATCGGCCACGCTTCGGCGCCCGGGGCGTTGGTCATGACCAGGTAGAAGTCCTTGGCGCTGGCCCAGTCGGCGCTGGCGGCAGCGGCCGAGAACGAGGCGTCGGACGGCTGCACGATCTTGCCGGCGGCGTTCTTCATCGCTGCGTAGGACATCTTGTTCTGCAGCGCGTAGGACAGTTCGACGTAGCCGATGCCGCCCTTGATCTGCTTCACGTAGGCGGCCACGCCTTCGTTGCCCTTGCCGCCGATGCCGGCCGGCCACTGTACCGAGGTGCCTTCACCGACCTTGCTCTTCCACTCCGGGCTGACCTTGGACAGGTAGTTGACGAAGTTGAAGGTGGTGCCCGAGCCGTCCGAACGGTGGACGATGGTGATCTTGGCGTTGGGCAGGGTCAGGCCGCTGTTCAGGGCAGCGATGGCCGGGTCGTTCCAGGTCTTGATCTTGCCCAGGAAGATGTTGGCCAGGGTCGGGCCGTCCAGCTTCAGCGCGCCCGGGGCAACACCGGCCACGTTGATCACCGGCACCACGCCGCCGATCACCGACGGGAACTGGGCCAGGCCAGCGGCCGCCAGTTCTTCCGGCTTCAGCGGGGCATCGGACGAGCCGAAGTCCACGGTGGCCGCCTTGATCTGGGCAATGCCGCCGCCCGAACCGATCGACTGGTAGTTCACCTTCTTGCCGGTGGCGCCGCTGTAGTCGGCCGACCACTTGGACATGACCGGGTAGATGAACGATGCGCCCGCGCCGGTCACATCGGCGGCATTGGCGGCAAACACGGACGATGCGGCCAGGATGGCGACAGCGGCGCGCGACTTGAAGGCGTGGATCACGGGAGAGACTCCTGGGGTGGTCGAAGGGCGGCTGCCCGACGTTTCGGTGCACATTCCATAACGGTTGCGTGACACCCCGGCGTCTGTCACATGACGCATCCATGACAGCGTGGGTGGCGGTGGCCGCAACAAGAAAAGGCACGGCCGAAGCCGTGCCTTGGGTACGCGCAGCGCGGGCGCCGCAGCGCTCGCCGCTTACCAGAAGAACTGGGCGCGGGCTTCCAGGATGTTCGGATCGTCATTGACGAAGCCGCGGGCGCTGGAGCTGTACTTCTTGCTGTCCACCATCACGTAGTTCAGCATCAGCTTGAAGTTCGAACGCCAGTACCAGTTGGCGCCGACGGTCCAGATGTCCATCTTGCCGCCCAGCACGCCATCGACGATCGGCGGACGGCCGGCCACCGGGTTGGCACGCAGGTTGCCGTCGTTCAGATCCATGTGGTCGTAGCGCACGCCCAGCTGCCACTGGCCGCTGGCCGGGTTGTCCGGCAGGCCGGTGCCCGGGGTGCCGCCCTTGTAGCTCCAGGTTTCGCCGGTCACGTTCCACACGCCGCTGACGTAGTAGCCGTCGCTGGTGTAGTTGTCGTGGTCATAGCGCTTGGCCTTGCTGCTGTAGTACTCGGCCTGGGCCTTGAACGGGCCCTGGAAGTACATGGCTTCGGCGCCGACGGTGCTGACGCGGTCGGTGTCGGTCATGTTGCCGCTGTCGACCAGGCGCGCGGTGGCCAGATCGGCGTTGGGACGGGCACGCACGCGCAGGGTGTCGGCGTCGGCGTCGTAGTCCACATAGCTCAGGCCGAAGTGCAGCACCTGGCCCTTGTCGTTGATCGGCGCCCAGGTACCGCGTGCGCCGTAGCCGCTGCCGTGGGCCAGGTTGCGGGTCAGCTCGCGACCGAAGGCGCTGGCGGTGACCGACCAGTTGTCCTGGCCGTAGCTGTACGCACCACCCAGACGGCGGGCGACGGCGTAGGTGTTGGTCACTGCGGCCTTGGAAATGAAGTCGTTGTTCTTGGTGCTGGACAGTTCTTCCAGGCTGTTGGGCTGCTTGAACTGGCCCAGCTGCAGGAAGTGGCTGCTGTTGCCGGCCAGCTTGTACTTCACGTTGGTGTCCAGGAACTTGTCGGCCTTGGCGTCGTAGCCGACCACCCATTCCACATTGCCCGGGCCCTTGCCCTTCAGCACCAGCTCGGCGCGGCGCAGTTCGAATTCGCTGTCCTTGCCGTTGCCGGCGTCACCGCCGTTGAGGTCCACGACGTCATTGTCGAACCAGTTGCCGTCGGCCTGGACCAGGCCTTCGAAGGTGATTTCCGAACCGCCGATCACATCGATGGCGACTTCAGCGTGGGCAGCCGGCACATACAGCGCAGCAGCCACGGCCACCGTCAGGAGTTGGTGATGCAGTTTCATGGGAAGGAGCCTTGCAGGCAGGTGGGAAGATGCGCGCAGGCTAGAAGGTGAAGATTGCGTAAATGTGACAGTTCACGCACAAGTACACGCCCCGCCACGGCAGGGCCTGCCGATGTAAACGCTTGCGTGTGACGCTGCGGTTGCGCCCCGATTGCAGTAGATCCGCGCCACGCGTGGATGCTTTTCGGTGGCGGGTCAGAGCCCTTTCTGCGAAAGGGATCCGACCCTGGCCCTCCCGCCTACGCCGCGGTTTTTTCCTTGAACCGGCACAGATCGGCAATCACGCAGCCCGGGCAATCCGGTTTGCGTGCCTTGCACACATAGCGCCCGTGCAGGATCAGCCAGTGGTGCGCATCGAGCAGGAACTCGGCCGGAATGGCCTTCACCAGACGGTCCTCGACTTCGCGCACGTTCTTGCCCGGGGCCAGCCCGGTGCGGTTGGCCACCCGGAAGATGTGCGTGTCCACTGCCATCACCGGTTCGCCGAACGCGGTGTTGAGCACCACGTTGGCGGTCTTGCGGCCCACGCCGGGCAGGGCTTCCAGTGCGTCGCGATCGCGCGGCACTTCGCCGCCATGCTTTTCCAGCAGGATCGCGCAGGTGGCGATCACGTTCTTCGCCTTGGCGTTGAACAGACCAATCGTGGCGATGTACTTCTTCAGGCCTTCCTCGCCCAGTGCCAGCATCGCCGCTGGCGTATTGGCCACCGGAAACAGGCGGCGGGTGGCCTTGTTCACGCCCACGTCGGTGGCCTGCGCGGACAGCGCCACCGCCACCAGCAGCTCGAAGGGCGTGCTGTATTCCAGCTCGGTCTTCGGGTGCGGATTGAGTTCGCGCAGGCGGGTGAACATTTCCACCACGTCGGCACGCGGCATCACGCTGCCGCGGCGCGCCGGTGCGCGCGGGGTCTTCTTCGCGGTGGCCATTACTGTTCCTTGCCTGCCGCGCGTGCCTTGGCCCGGGCCAGGATGGCGGCCGCGGCGGAGGGCAGGGCGGGTTTCACGTCCGGCGCCGGTGCCGGCATGCGCCGGGCATCGCGCTCGGCTTCGCGGCGGGCCAGGCGCACGGCACGGTCGCGATAGCGCTCGCGTGCGGCCCAGGCACGCTGCAGCTGTTGCTGGGCGTGCAGCAGGCGCTGCGCAAGTTCGGGGTGGTCGGGCAACAGGCGCGCATCGTCTGTGCTGGCCACGTAGTCCATCAGGCCTGCCTGCAGCGCGCCATCGAGATCGTCTGCCTGGACCCGGGCAAACAGCTGCACGGGGTTGGGTCGGGATGTCATGACGTCAGCGGTTCTGGAAGGCCGGCGGGCGGCGCTGCAGGAACGCGCTGGTGCCTTCGCGCATGTCCTCGGTGGCGAACAGCAGGCCGAACTGCGCGCTCTCGTATTCCAGACCGGATTCCAGGCTGCATTCGCCCCCCACGTGTACCGCGTCCAGCAGGCCACGCAGGGCCAGTGGCGCCGACTGCGCCAGTTGCCGCGCCACGGCCTGCACGCGGGCGTCCAGCGCATCGGTGGGCACCACTTCGTTGACGATGCCCAGCGCCAGCGCACGGGCGGCGTCGATGGGGGTGCCCAGCAGGCACAGTTCCAGGGTGGCGGCGCGGCCGCACAGGCGCAGCAGGCGCTGGCTGCCGCCGAAACCGGGAATCAGCCCCAGGTTGATCTCCGGCTGGCCGACCTTGGCCGTATCGGCCGCGATGCGCAGGTGGCAGGCCATGGCCAGTTCCAGCCCGCCGCCCAGTGCGAACCCGTTCACCCGGGCGATCACCGGCTTGGGCATGCGCTCGATCTGCCGCATCAGCTGCTGGCCCAACAGCGAGAAGTCACGTCCCTGAACCGCACTGAGCGTGTTCATTTCCGCGATATCCGCCCCGGCCACGAAGGCCTTGGGGCCGGCCCCGGTCAGCACCACCACCCGCACCGAAGGCTCGGCCGCCGCGGCGCTGAACGCCTGCGCCAAAGCCTGCAGGGTGGCCGCGTTCAGTGCATTGAGCTTCTCCGGGCGCTGCACGGTGAGGGTGCGGACGGCACCGTCGTCGGCCACGGTCACGGGGTGCTCGGCGGGGGCTGGGGCCACGGAAGACTCCTGAAACGTTAAAAAAAAGTGAGATTGAACTCTTGAAACGCAGACAGGTCATAGCCTGCGTGGTCAGTGGCGGTTCCACCTTATGGCCGCTATCCTAACCCGTCGCCTCAGGGCGGCGCAGAACGTCCCTGAGTTACCACCCCTGGAGAACTGTTTGATGAAGTTGCGTTCTATCGCGGTCGCCGTCGCGGCCCTGGCCCTGACGGGCAATGCCTTCGCCCAGGACGTTTCGTCCGAAAAGGGCAAGCTGAGCTACTACTTCGGTTACGACTACGGCAACAACCTGGCAGAGCTGACCGCCCGCGGTGAGCAGCTGGACATCAACTCGGTGGTGAAGGGTCTGCAGGACGCCTACGCCAAGAAGCAGCCGGCGATCACCGCCGACCAGCTGAAGCCGGCCGTTGAAGCGTTCCAGAAGCGCGAGCAGGGCCGTGCCCAGGCTGCCAAGGCCGAGTACGAAAAGGCTGCTGCCGAAAACAAGACCAAGAGCGACCAGTTCGTTGCGGCCAACAAGGCCAAGGCGGGCGTGCAGTCGCTGCCGAGCGGTGTGCAGTACCGCGTGATCGAAGCCGGCAAGGGCGCCAAGCCGACCCAGGCCAGCACCGTGCAGCTGGAAGTGGCCGGCCCGTATCCGTTCGGCCAGCGTCCGACCGAAGCGCGTCCGGCCCAGCAGATTCCGTCGATCAAGGTCAGCGAAGTCGAAATGAAGGCCATGCGCGAGACCCTGCTGCAGATGCCGGCAGGCTCGAAGTGGGAAATCACCCTGCCGCCGGACCAGGCGTACGGCGCCGACCCGCGTACCGGCTTCCCGCCGAACGTGGCGGTGCAGTTCGAAGTGAAGCTGGTCAGCGTCAAGTAAATCGAAGTAGTGAACCGAACGCGCCGGTGGCTTCCACCGGCGCGTTTTCATTTGTGCGCCACACGGTGGCCGACGCCGCCCCAAACATGGCCATTCGCGCTACTGTTGCAGGGGTGCAAACTATGGAAGAAACGTCGCGTGTTGTCGCAAGCCCCTGCATCGGCGTGTGCAAGCTGGACCTGGCCCGGCACTGTACCGGTTGCGGGCGGACCCTCGATGAAATCGCGCGGTGGTCGTCGATGAGCGACGCCGAACGCGACCACGTGCTGCATCGGCTGCTGCCGCTGCGCGAACAACTGCAGCACTCCCTGCGAGGCTCGCTGGCCGACCACGAACGCCTGCTGCGCGCGCTGCACCCGCTGGCCGAGCCGCCGCAGGGCGATGGCTGGAACCGCAGCGAACTGATCGACCTGCTGCCGCCGGGCCCGGCGGTGGAGGCGGCCGTGCTGGCCGGCATCGTGCCGCGTGCCAATGGCGCGCAGGTGATCCTGACCCGCCGCACCGAAACCCTGCGCCAGCATGGCGGCCAGGTTGGTTTTCCCGGTGGGCGCACCGAACCGGATGACCGCGACGCACTGGCGGCTGCGCTGCGCGAAAGTCAGGAAGAGATCGCGCTGGCGCCCACCCAAGTACAGGCGCTCGGCTACCTGGACCCGTTCGTCACCATTACCGGTTACCGGGTCACCCCGGTGGTGGCGGTGATCGATCCGGACTTCGTGCCGGTGGCACAGCCCAGTGAAGTGGCCGAAGTATTCGAAGTGCCGCTGGATTACCTGATGGCGCCGGACAACCTGCACCAGGTCGAAATCAACCATCGTGGGCGCGTGCGCCACGTGCTGGAATACGGCTGGCCCGGGCATCGGATCTGGGGCGCCACGGCCGCCATTCTCTACAACCTGCGCCGCCGCCTGGAGCAAGTGACATGACGCCGAACGACACGACGTGGACCACCCTGGTCGATGTGCCCCGCCTGGCCGCTGCACTGGGCGAATCCATCCGCGTGGTCGATGCCCGCGCCACTGCCAGCACCGCCGTGCGCGTGGTCGATGCACGTGCATCGTTGGCCGACCCGCAGGCCGGGGCAGGGCAGTACGCCGCCGGCCATATTCCCGGTGCGGTGTACGCCGATCTGAACCACGATCTGTCCGACCTGGGCCGCAGCGGCCACGGCCGCCACCCCCTGCCGGACAGCGATGCCTTCGCCGCAACGCTGGGGCAGTGGGGCATCACCCCCGAAACCCAGGTGGTGGTGTACGACGGCAGCGATGGCAGCATGGCTGCCGCGCGCCTGTGGTGGCTGCTTCGCTTGATCGGGCACAGCCGCGTGGCCGTGCTCGACGGCGGCATGGCGGCCTGGCTGGCGGCCGGCCAGCCGGTGGTGACCGGGCGCAGCGAAGTCGCCGCCCAGCCGCCCTATCCGGGACGCTTCGACAGCACCCAGGTGGCCAGCGCTGATGAGATCGCCGCGCGCCTGAAGCACGCCCCTGGCTGGCTGGTGGACGCCCGTGCCGGCGAGCGCTTCCGCGGTGAAGTGGAGCCCTTGGATCCGGTGGCCGGGCATGTGCCCGGTGCGGTCAACCGCCCCTTCGCCCTGAACGTGGCCGACGGTCGCCTGCGCGATGCGCAGGAACTGCGCGCCGAACTGCAGAGCGTGATTGGCAACCAGGACCCGCAGCGGGTGGTGCTGATGTGCGGCTCGGGCGTGACCGCCTGCCACCTGCTGCTGGCGATGGAAAGCGCCGGCCTGAGCGGCGCGCGCCTTTACTCCGACTCCTGGAGCGGCTGGGTAAGCGACAGCAGCCGCCCAGTCGCCACCGGCGCGTGACAGCACGGGGTCGGATCCGTTTCCCGACGGGAAACGGCTCGGACCCCATTGGTTGGAATCCGTGTGAAGCGCAGTCGAGCAACGCTCGACTCTACAACCGCATTCTTCAATCGATTCGACCCCCAATCAGGGGTCAGAGCCCGTTGCGTAGCAACGGGCTCTGACCCCGTGCCGTTCCGACAGCACGCGGGAAACTGTCGAAGGCGAGGTGGACCCACCTCGCCATTCCACGGAAAGCAGGCTTTTGACGTTGCTCCAGTCGAGCATGGCTCGACTCTACAGGGGGTAGGGCGCAGCCCTGCCAGCTACTCCCCCAGCCCCTGCAGCGGCACCTTCGCCAGCACCCGTGCCCAGGGGAACAACGGGCCGGGATCGCGCTTGCGCGCCACCGTCAGCCTTGGATCATCGCTGGCCGGTACCTGTTCCAGATCCAGCTGGTCATGCCCGGCAATCTGCCGCAGCGACGGATAGCGTGCCACCAGTGCCTGCAGCAGGGCCTCCAGCGCCTGCAGCTGCGCCTCGGCATACGGCTCGTCCATCGCCTGGTGACGGCTGTCGAACCAGTCCGGGTAACGCCCGGTATTGACCAGTTCAATGCCCACCGTGTCCGCGTTCATGCCGCGCACGTGGTGGGCGATGCGTTCGGGCGCCACGTACTGCACCACGCTGCCGTCGCGATCGATGTAGAAATGGCCGCTGTTGCCGGCGCCACTGTCATACAGCACGCGCTCACCGTACTCACGGGCCATGGCCAGGTCCGGCAGTTCGGTGCAGTGGATGACCACCATGCGCAGGCTGGCCGGGTCACGCAGGGGCAGGCGGTCGTGGTAGGGCAGCGGCTGCAGCTGCAGGCCGGGCAGGAGCGGGTTGGGCATGCGGCGATGCTAGCATTGCACGATGAACCTGCCTTCCCGATCGACCTCGAACCGCTTCGCGGGCGTGTGCGCATGAGCCGCGGCCACTGCATCCTGTCCCACGGCTTCGAGAGCGGCCCGGAGGCGACCAAGGTCACCGCGCTGGCCGAAGTCGCCCAGCGCCTGGGCTGGTCCCACGAGCGCCCCGACTACACCGACCTGGACGCCATGAGCGAGGTCAGCCGCGTGGGCGACGTGCGTACCCGCCTGCAGCGCCTGGTGGAACGGGCCGCCGCGGCCGCCGCGCAGGGGCCGGTGGTACTGGCCGGCTCCAGCCTGGGCGCCTACATCTCCGCCATCGCCTCGCTGCAGGTGCCGGTGGCCGGCCTGTTCCTGATGGTGCCGCCCACCACCATGGGTCCGATGCCGGCACTGGACGCCGCCGCCGTGCCGACCAGCGTGGTCCAGGCCTGGCACGATGACGTGGTGCCGGCCACCGGGGTGATCGCCTGGGCGCAGGCGCGCTCGGCGCAGCTGCTGCTGGTGGACGATGGCCACCGCCTGGAACATCACGTGGAGGCCTCCGCACAGGCCTTCGAGCGCCTGCTGCGGCAGCTGTGAAGCCCGGGCGCACGGCGCGCGCGCCCGCATTGACTACAATGGCAGCCCCGCCGCCGCCGGCGCGGGCCTGCTGGCCGTTTCCGCGGCCCTCCCTTCCGAAAGGCCTGGCGCTCGCGCCGCGCCCGTCCACCTGCGAACCGATCCCGTGAAATTCTTCGTCTCCTGCGCCAAGGGCCTGGAATACCTGCTTGCCGACGAACTGTCGGCCCTGGGCCTTGGCAAGGCCACCGCCACCATCGCCGGCGTCAACGCCGAAGGCGAGCTGGCGCAGGCCCTGCGCATCGTGATGTGGTCGCGCCTGGCCAGCCGCGTGCTGTGGCCGATCGACGAGTTCGACTGCCCGGACGAGCAGGCCCTGTATGACGGCGTGCGCGCCCTGCCGTGGCACGAGCACATCAAGCCGGAGATGACCCTGGCGGTGGACGCGCACGTGTCCGGCGACAAGATCACCCACGCGCGCTTTGCCGCGCAGCGCATCAAGGACGCCATCGTCGACCGCATGCGCGATGAAGGCCTGGAACGGCCGTCGGTGAACACCGATCTGCCCGATGTGCGCGTGAACCTGTCGCTGCGCAAGGGCCGTGCGTCGCTGTCGATCGATCTGGGCGGTGGCCCGCTGCACCGCCGTGGCTGGCGTGGTGCCGCCCACGAGGCACCGCTGAAGGAAAACCTGGCTGCCGCGCTGCTGCTGCGCGCGCAGTGGCCGCGCCTGCACGCCGCCGGCGGTGGCTTGCTGGATCCGATGTGCGGCAGTGGCACCCTGCTGATCGAAGGCGCGCTGATGGCCGCCGACGTCGCCCCCGGCCTGATGCGCCACGGCAGCCTGCCGCCCAGCCGTTGGCTGGGCTTCGACAAGGCGGCCTGGAAGGCGATCCAGACCGAAGCACGCGACCGCGAAGCGGCCGGCCTGGCCGCCTTGAAGCCGGTCATCCACGGCAGTGACATCGACCCGATGGCGATCCAGGCCGCGCGCGAGAACGCCGAAGTGGCCGGCGTGTCCCATGCCATCCGCTTCACCCGTGCCGACGTGGCCCACCTGGCCGCGCCGGAACAGGAGATCGGCGCGGTGGTCTGCAACCCGCCGTACGACGAGCGCCTGGCCGCCGACCCGGCCCTGTACCGCGCGCTGGGCAACGCCCTGCAGAAGGCGGTGCCGCAGTGGCGCGCCAGCCTGCTGTGTGGCAACGATGAACTGGCCTTCGCCACCGGCCTGCGTGCGTCCAAGAAGTACCAGATGTTCAACGGTGCGCTGGAATGCGCGCTTATCGTCTGCGACCCGATTGCCGTACCGGGCCGTGACCCGGCGCAGCCGCGCGAGCTGAGCGAAGGCGCGCAGATGGTGGCCAACCGCCTGCGCAAGAACCTGAAGAAGTTCAAGAGCTGGCGCGCGCGCGAGGACATCACCTGCTTCCGCGCCTACGATGCCGACCTGCCCGAGTACGCGGCCGCCATCGACGTCTACGAAGAAGACGGTGGCCAGCGCCGCACCTTCCTGCATGTGCAGGAATACGCGGCACCGGCGGCCATTCCGGAAAACGACGTGCGCCGCCGCCGCAACGAACTGCTGGCCGCCGCGCGCGAGGTGTTCGGCGTGCCGCCGGAACAGGTATCGATGAAGTCGCGCGAGCGCGGCAAGGGCGGCAGCAAGTACGGTCGCTTCGAGCAGCGCGATGAGTTCATCGTGGTGCGCGAGAACAACGCGCTGCTGCAGGTGAACCTGTTCGATTATCTCGATACCGGCCTGTTCCTGGACCACCGCCCGCTGCGCCGCATGATGGCCGAGCAGGTGCGTGGCAAGCGCTTCCTCAACCTGTTCTGCTACACCGGCGTGGCCAGCGTACAGGCCGCCGTGGCCGGTGCGGCCAGCACCACCAGCGTGGATCTGTCGGCCACCTACCTGCAGTGGTGCTACGACAACCTGGCGCTGAACGGGCAGGGCGGCAACCAGCACCTGCTGGTGCAGGCCGACGCCATGGCCTGGCTGGAAGGCGATCGTGGCCAGTACGACGTGATCTTCTGTGACCCGCCGACGTTCTCCAACTCGGCCCGCGCCGATGACTTCGACGTGCAGCGCGAGCAGTTGAAGCTGCTGCGTGCGGCCGTGGCGCGGCTGGCGCCGGGCGGCGTGCTGTATTTCTCCAACAACTTCCGCCGCTTCAAGCTGGAAGAGAACGCCATTGCCGAATTCGCCCAGTGCCGCGAGATCACCGCGCGCACGATTGGTCCGGACTTCGAGCGCAATGCACGCATCCACCGTGCGTGGGAACTGAAGCGGGTGGGGTGAGCCCCCGCTTGGGCTCGGAGCCCCTGCGCTGCGCGCACGGGATCCGACCCCAGGATGATCGCGGAGCCCATCGGAACCGGCTTCTGTAGAGTCGAGCCTTGCTCGACTGCGCCTTGCAGGGACCCTTGTGGCCAGTAGATCCACGCCATGCGTGGATGGCGCCGTCTATGGGGTCAGAGCCCCCGCGCTGTGCGCAGGGGATCCGACCCCACGTGCGGTTACAGCAGCGCCACCAGCAGGCCCAGCAGCGGCAGGGCGATGGCCAGCGGTGCGATCCACTGCGGGCGGTACGGGTACAGGCCGAAGGCCAGCGGCACGCCGGCCAGGGTCAGCGCACCCAGCCACAGCACCGGGCCCATGGCCCAGCCGTGGTCGACCACGCACAGGGCGAAGGCCACCACCAGCAGCGCCCAGCCCAGCACGCGCCATTGCGTGCGCCGTGCCGGTGCCGCCGCGGCCTTCCCATGCAGGTCCTGCTGGTGTTTTTCCATTGCCAGCGACAGCGCGGTGAACGCAGCGAACGACAGGGTCAGGGCCAGCAGCATCATGCGCCAGCCTCCACTTCGGTCGCCGCAACCGGCGCCTTGGTTGCCGCTGCCGCCGCCGCGCGTTTCTTCTTCTCGGCCGCGCTCAACGGCGGCGTCCAGCGCTGCATGCGCCAGCCACACAGGGCCAGCATCGCGCCGAAGGCAAGCATCGACAGATCGAAGCCGGCCAACACCCAGTCACCGTTGCCCAGCGTTACGCCCAGGTGCGCGTGGGTGGTCAGTGCATTGACCACCGGCACCAGTGCGAACAACGCTGCACCCAGGTACAGCTGCCAGGCCCACATCATCCGCTTGGGCCAGATGAAGGCGGCCAGCAGCGCCGCGCCCCAGGCGTAGAAGAACACGTTGGCTTCGGCGCTGGAGCGTTCGGCCAGTTCCAGCGGCAGCAAGCGGTTGCCCCAGAAGTAGGCCGCGAAGGCAATCGGCAGGCCGGCCACCGCGCCGATGTTCAGCGCATCGACCAGGCGCAGGCCGAAACCGATGCGGCCACTCTTGGCATGCTTGGGCCGTTCCTTCACCGCCCACAGCACCACGCCGCTGGCCACCATCAGGCAGCCGGTCAGGCCGGAGAGGAAGAACAGGGCGCGCAGGCCCCAATCGGCAAAGCGCGCCAGGTGCAGGCCGTACAGCACACCGCGGGTGGCGGTGGCACCGCCGGAAGGCGGGCTTTCCTGCAGCAGCGTGCCGTTGACCATGTCGTAGCGCAGCGACGGGGTGTCGATGGACAGGCGCTTGCCATCACGCTGGCGGATGTCGATCACCGCATTGCCCGCACCGGGGTTGGAAATGGTGAAGCCAGCCACTTCGACGCCGTGCCAGTGCGCGCGGGCGCTGTCGAGCAGGCGCGCGATGTCCACCGGTGCGGCCTTGCCCTGGGCCGGCTCGCTGACCTCGGCCATGCCACCGAACGCTTCGGCGAAGAACTTGTCCTCATCCTGCGGGTAGGCCACCTTCACCCCCCACGGCAGGTACATGATCATCAGCGTGACGATGCCGGTGTAGGTGATCATGGCGTGGTACGGCAGCGCCATCACCGCGCTCACGTTGTGGAAATCCAGCCACGAGCGCAGGCCCTTGTCCTTGCGGAAGGTGAAGAAGTCCTTGAAGATTTTCTTGTGGGTGATCACCCCGGTGATGATCGCCACCAGCATGAACATCGCGCAGAAGCCGACCAGGTAGCGCGCCCAGTACACCGGAATGTAGTGCAGGTCGAAATGCAGGCGGTAGAAGAAGTCACCGCCGCGGGTTTCGCGCGCCTTCAGTTCGTTGCCGGTGTTGGGGTCCAGGGTGGCATCGCCGAACGCGCCGCGACGGCCCTTGGCCGGGTCGGCCTGGTCGGCGGGCACGCGCCAGAAGGTGCTCATGGCCGGGTTGCGCGGCTGCGGCAGCGTTACGTACCACATCTCGGCATTGCCGGCGTTGGCCTGCAGGTAATCGACGGCGCGCTGCGCGGCCACGTCGGTGCTGACCCGCGCGCTGGGCAGTTCCGGGCGCATCCAGCGGCTTATTTCTTCGCGGTAGTAGCTGGCGGTGCCGGCCATGAAGATCAGCAGCAGCAGCCAGCCCACCAGCAGGCCGGTCCAGGTATGCAGCCAGGCCATCGATTGGCGGAATCCGTTCTTCATGCCCAGGCCCCCAGCAGGCGCGCGATCGCGGCCATCAGCAGGGTGGGCAGCAGGATGCCGACCCAGGCGCGCAGCGCGCTGCGCGTGGCAAATGCCCACAGCGCGGCGCAGGCGGCCATCAGGATGCCCAGCATCATGCCGGTCAGCACGGTCTGCCCGCGCGCGCCGGGCAGGGCGACCACGCAGAACACACTGGTGACCGACGCCAGCGCGTAGCCGCCGAAGATGGCGGCCAGCGAACGGGACAGCACACCCCAGCGTGGGCTGGCGAAGAAGGTGCTGAGGCGGGAGCTGGCAATAGCGGGCGAGCGATCCACGGCAATCCTGCAGGTTGGTTGAAAGAAGGCCGGCGCACCGAAGTGCGCCGGGGGGGCCATCCCTGGCCGGGTGCCGGTCGCAGAACCGGCACCATCCATCAGGTCATCAGAGCTTCCAGCGCAGGGTCATGGTGACGTTGCGCGGTTCGCCCCAGTACACGCCGTTGTAGAAACCGACGTTGTTGTAATACTTCTTGTCCAGCAGGTTGTTGACGTTCACCTGCGCACTGAAGTTCTCGTTGAAGCGGTAGCCACCGCCCAGGTTCAGCAGATAGAACGCGTCCTGGGTGATGCGTGCGCTCTGCGTGCCACCGGTGGCGACCGGCTTGGTGCTGTTGTTCCAGATGCTGCTCTGCCAGGTCACGCCGCCGCCCAGCCAGAAGCGGCTGTCGGCACCGCCGGGGCGCCAGCTGGCGTTGAGGCGGAAGGTGTCCTGCGGGGTGGTGGTCCGCTGCAGCACGCCGGCGGCGTTGCGGATCTTGGTATGGGCGAAGCCCGCCGACACGTTCCACTGCTCGCCGATGCTGCCCTGGGTTTCGATTTCCCAGCCCTTCACCTTGTTGCCCTTGCCGGTGGAGCGGTAGGCCTGGCCACCGTCGGGCAGCGAGTTCAGCGGCACCGAATCATCGATCTCGGCCACGTTGTCCTGCTTGCCTTCAAACACCGCGGCCGAGGCATTGAGCAGGCCGCCGAAGAACTCGGCCTTCACGCCGGCTTCGTACATGTCGCCGACCACCGGCTTCAGGTAGTTGCCGTTGCGGTCGCGGTAGTTCTGCGGCTTGAAGATGTCGGTGTAGCTGACGTAGCCGCTGAAGATGTCGTTGAAGTCGTAGACCAGGCCGGCGTACGGGGTCAGGGTGTCATCGGGCTTGTAGCCGGTGCGGGTGGTGCGGGTGGTGCGGTTGCGGTTGCCATTGGCATCGTAGCCGTAGGCCCACTGGCGCGTTTCCCAGCTGCCGTAGCGGGCGCCGACCACGGCCAGCAGCGGGTCGGCCAGGCGCAGGCGCGCGGCCACGTACGCGGCGCGCTGGCGCAGCTCGTTTTCCGAGGCCAGGCGGCCGTAGCGGGTGACCGGCAGCACCGGCACGTCACCGGTCCAGTGGCGCCAGTCGGCAACCTGCATGTAGCCCGGTGCGCTGGTATCGAACGAGGTCGCCTCCGATTCGCCCTTGCGCACCGCCTGGCCCAGGCCGAACACCAGTTCATGCTCGCGCCCGAACAGCTGGAACGGGCCGCCGACATTCACGTCGAACACGTCCATGGTGCTGTGTTCGTTGAAGTGCGAGACATAGGCGGTCACGCCGGTGCCGTCCGGGCGCGGATTGCCGGCCGCGCCGTACCAGACGCTGCCGTCGGTATCGCGCACGGCATGGGTCACGTTGCCCTTCAGCGACCAGCCATTGCCCAGCTGCTGTTCCAGGCGGGCGAAGGTGGTCTTTTCCACCATCGGCCAGCTGCTCCACGACGCCGACAGGTTGGTCGAGCGCGGCAGGTTGGCCGGGTTGCCATCGGCGCCCCAGTACGGCACCACGCCCCAGGTCACGCCGGTGGTGCGCGGCGACTGGTATTCGTAACCCAGTTCGAACAGGGTGCTGTCGGTCAGGTCGGCCTGCACGATGCCGTAGAACACGTCCTTGTCGAGCTTGTAGACATCGCGGAACGAATCGCTCTGCTGCTTGGCGGCGACCACGCGCGCACGGATGCGGCCGTCCCAGGCGATCGGGCCGCCCAGGTCGACTTCCATGCGCTGGTTGCCCCAGCGGCCCAGGATCAGGTTGGCGCCCATCTGCACGGTGTCGGTCGGGCGCTTGCGCACCATGCTGATGGTGCCCGACGGATCGCCGGCACCGGTGGTCAGGCCGGTGGCGCCTCGGATCACTTCGATGCGCTCGTAGATCACGTTGTCGGTGTTGGTCTTGATCGAGCCACCGAAGGTGTTGAGCATGCCATCGATCTGGAAGTTCTCGATGGTGTAGCCGCGCGAGACATAGTTGATGCGCTCGCTGTCGGTGACCGACACGGTGACGCCGGTCACCTGGCCCATCACATCGGACAGCGAGAACAGCCCCATGTCGTCCAGGCGCTGGCGGGTGATGACCGTGACCGACTGCGGCGTCTCGCGCAACGACAGGTCCAGCTTGGTTGCACTGCGGGTGTTCTTCACCGTGTAGCTGTTCTGGATCTCGCCATCGGCGGTCACCTTCACCGTGTCCAGCGTGCGCGCATCGGCATCGGCCGGCGCATCGGCGTGGGCCAGCGGCGCGCAGAACAGCATGGCCAGCGCCAGCGCCAATGGGGAAACAACGGGAACGTTCGGTCGGGACATGCAGTGCGATTCCATGCAGGAGAAAAACATCAGCGATGGAATCCATGCGTGGGGGCGCCCGCGCGGAATCGCGCGACCCGAGGCATCTCCCATCGCCACGCGCTGACGGCCAGGGCCGTCGGCGCACGAGGAGCCGGGGATGTACACGGGCGGAAGCGCGGTGGGGGCGCCGGGTGGCTGAGCGTACAACCGATCAGTAAATGATAGGCATTCGCATTTCGTTAATCAAGTGTGTACGCGCGCGCCGCGGCGTGGCCGCGCTTCAGCGTGAAGCGCAGCTGCGGGTGACGTCGTCGTTGAGCTGGCGCGCGGGCGTGCGCGAACCGAACCACTCGGCCAGCTCGCGGCGCGTGCGGGCCTTGTCGCAGGCTTCGGCATTGCTGGCCGCCTCGATCACCGTGCCGGTCACCGGCGCGGCACCACGGCCGGCATTGGCCTGCAGTTCGCGCCGCGCAACGCGCAGCTCGCGGTCCACGCGCTCGGCCTCCTGCCAGCTCAGTTTCGGGTCACGCACGATCGGTCGGGTCACCCCGGTATCCTGCCCGGCCGGGCAGGGCGTGCTCTGGTAGATCGTGCGGCCACCGTCGTTGCACTTGTACACGCGCTGCGCGCACGCCTCACCGGCCGCCAGCAGCAGCGGCAGCAGAACCAACATCCTTTGCATGGATCCCCCCGTGGGCCACCCTGGCCCACATGGCGCGGGAGCATACGGAGTGTGACCCCCGTCGCGCAATACGCCTGCGCCATCCACCACAGCTGGGGTCAGAGCCCGTTGCTGCGCAACGGGATCCGACCCCGTGCCGTTCCGACAGATCGCGGGAAACTGTCGAAGGCGGGGTGGGGCCGGTTGCGGGGGCGTGAGCCGCATGGATGCGGCGACCGAGCCTACATGGGTGAGGGCGCTTTGCTTGCGAAGCACTGCTTCGCAAGCGCCCGAACGCACAGCCGCCAGCGGCTGGGCCGGGCCCCGGAGGGGGACTTGCAGCGTCCCCCGCAACCGGACCCACCCCGCCATCCCACGGAATGCCAGCTTTTGACGTTGCTTCAGTCGAGCATGGCTCGACTCTACACGGGTACAGGGCGCCGCCCTGTCGCCCCCCTCAGAACCGGAATACCACCGTCGCGGCATGCAGCAACAACCCGATCAGCCCGCCCACCAGGGTGCCGTTGAAACGGATGAACTGCAGGTCGCGGCCCACGCTCAGTTCCAGCTGTTCCACCAGGTGGCGCTCGTCCCAGCCCTTCACCGTCTGCGCGATGTGGCTGGTCACCCCTTCGCGCAGGCGCCCGGTCAGGCGCTGCGCACCTTCCAGCAGATGCTGGTTCAGCGCATCGCGCAGGGCCGGGTCGGCCTGCAGGGTCTGCCCCAGCGACGCCAGGCTGCGCTGCAGATGCCCCACCAGCGCCGAATCGTCGCGCTGCAGGTCGGCGCGCAGCGTGGCGTGGATGCGCGACCAAAGGCCCTGCACGTACTCCTGCAGGGCAGGGTGGTCGATCATTTCCTGCTTCAGCTGTTCGATGCGCTCGGCCAGCGCCGGATCATCGCGCAGGCGCTGTACGTAGTTCTGCAGCCAGGTTTCGTAATCCTGGCGCAGCGGATGCTGCGGCTCGGCCAGTACCTGCTGCAGTTCCTCCAGCACCGCCCGCGCCAAGCGCTCGGCCAGGCTGTCGCCGATCTCGTCGATCGGCTTCACCCAGTTCACCGTGCTGGACAGCGTGGGCCATTCGCGTTGGATGTAGCGCACGATCAGCTGCGAGGCGCGTTCTTTTACTTCCGGCTGTTCCAGCCAGCGGCCCAACCGCTGCAGGCCTTCGTCCAGCACGCGCTGGTGGCGGCCGTCGGCGGTCAGCAGGGCCAGCAGTTCGCCGGCAGTGGCCGCCGCGTTCCACTGCCGCAGCTGCTGCACCACGAAGCCATGCAGCTGCCGGCGCACCGCGCCTTCATCGAAGAAATCCAGCGCCTGCAGGGCCCAGCCACGGGCCATGTCGGCCAGCATGCGCGCGCGTTCGGGTTCGGCCAGCCAACTGCCCAGGCGGCCGGCCGGGTCGAACACCTGCAGGCGGGCCAGCAGCACGCCCGGTTCCAGGAACTGGTCGCGCACGAACAGCGCCAGACTGTCGCCGATGCGTTCCTTGCTGCGCGGAATGATGGCGGTATGCGGAATGGGCAGCCCCATCGGCCGCCGGAACAGCGCGACCACCGCGAACCAGTCTGCAAGTGCGCCCACCGCGGCGGCTTCGCAGAAGGCCGACACCCAGGCCCAGATGCCCCGTTCACCCTGCCAGTGGCTGACCGCGAAACCGGCCAGCATCAGCAGCAGCAGGCCCAGGGCCAGGGCTTTCAGGCGCCGCAGCTGGGCGCGACGCGGATCGATGGCAGACGTCATGGCCGCAGTCTAACCGGCACCGGATGACGCCAACGCAACGGTGGCGCCGGGCAGGACCCGGCGCCAGCCGATCACAGGGCTTCCAGCTGCTTTCGCAGTGCGGCCAGCTGCGCGCGCAGGGTGTCGTTCTCGCGGGTCAGCGCCACCACCCGGCGGCGCAGTGCCGGCGCGTCTTCGCCCAACTGCTCCAGCGCCGACAGCACCTCGGCATCGCGGCTGGCCACCTCGTCGTCGCTGGGCTCTTCGAAATCCATCTCGGCCGGTTCGGGCTTCGGCGCGCGCAGCTTGCGTTTGGATTCGCGCACGCGCTTGGCGGCCTGCTTCAGCTCGTCCTTGCCACCGGCCGCAGCCGCGCGCTGCTCTTCTTCCGGCAGGTCGGCCACGGCGGCGGCCGCGCTGATCGAAATCACCCCGGCCTTCACTGCCTCTACCACTTCAGCCGCGGCCTGGGCGTGGATGCGCTCGATCATGCCCACCTGGCTGGTGCTCAGCTTGGCTTCGCGGGCCAGTTCCGCGCGGCTGACCTTCGGTGCCGGTTCCCACGGCGGGCTGTCTTCGCCCGCGTCGTCGGCCGGGTCGGCCGTGCCATCGCTTTCGCGCTGCAGCTGCGCCTGTTCCACCTGCTTGCGTGCGGACAGGATGTCACGCTTGCGCAAGGCCAGCACACCGCGCTGGAAGTCGGACACGCTGCGGCGGCCCAGGTGCTGCTCGATCATCCACAGGTGTACGTCTTCCATGCTCTGGAAGCGGGTGTTCTGCACGGTGTTGAACGGCAGGCCGTGTTTCTGGCAGATGCCAAAGCGGTTGTGGCCGTCCACCAGCACATCGCCCCACAGCACCAGCGCATCGCGGCAGCCTTCGGCCAGGATGCTGCGCTCCAGCGCGTCATGCTCGTCGGCGGTCAGCGGGTCGATGTAGGCCTTCAATTCTTCTTTGACGACGATATCCATGGGCACGGCAACAGGCAGGAGCGGAACCGACCATTGTACCCGCTCGCCCGGTCCGGCCCCGGCTCAGGCGGTGGCCCGGATCATCTCGCCCAGGATGCCGGTGATCTGGTCGATCTGTGGCTTGTCCACGATCAGCGGCGGTGACAGCGCGATGATGTCGCCGGTGCAGCGCACCAGCAGCCGGCCATCGTGGAAGCAGCGCCGGAACACCTCGTAGCCGCGGCTGCCGGGAGCATCGCGGCGCGGCGCCAGCTCCACCGCACCGACCAGGCCGAAGTTGCGGATGTCGATCACGTTGGGCAGGCCCTGCAGCGCGTGCAGGCGTTCCTGCCAATACTCGCCCAGCTCGATGGCGCGCTCGAACAGCCGTTCTTCGGCGTAGATGTCCAGCGTAGCCAGCGCCGCGGCGCAGGCCAACGGGTGGCCCGAGTACGTATAGCCATGGAACAGTTCGATCGCCTGCGCCGGGCCCTGCATGAAGCTGGCATGCACGCTGTCGCTGACCAGCACCCCGCCCAGCGGCACGGCGCCGTTGCTGGCGCCCTTGGCGAAGGTCAGCAGGTCCGGGGTGACCCCGAAGCGCTGTGCTGCGAAGGGCATGCCGACCCGCCCAAAGCCGGTGATCACTTCGTCGAACACCAGCAGGATGCCGTGCTGGTCGCAGATCTCGCGCAGGCGCTGCAGGTAGCCGGGGGCGGGCAGGATCACCCCGGCCGAGCCGGCCACCGGCTCGACGAACACCGCGGCAATGGTGGACGGGTCGTGCAGGGCGACCAGCCGTTCCAGGTCATCGGCCAGTTCGGCACCCTGCCGCGGCAGGCCCTTGCTGAAGGCGTTGCGCTCCAGGTCCAGGGTGTGCCGCAGGTAGTCCACGCCGCCCAGTTGCAGGCCGAACTGTTTGCGGTTGTTGGGCAGTCCGCCCAGCGCCATGCCGCCGAAACCCACCCCGTGGTAGCCCTTTTCGCGGCTGATGAAGCGGGTGCGCTGGCCTTCGCCGCGCAGCCGATGGTGGGCCAGCACGATCTTCATCGCGGTATCCACCGCTTCCGAGCCGGAACTGGTCAGGAACACATGGTTCAGGCTGGCCGGGGCCAGTGCGGCCAGGCGCTGGGCCAGGGCGAAGGCCGGCGGTGAACCCATCTGGAAGCCGGGCGCGTAGTCCAGCGTGGCGGCCTGGTCGGCGATGGCCTTGATGATGCCGGGACGGGCGTGGCCGGCGTTGCAGCACCACAGGCCGGCCGTGCCATCGAGGATGCTGCGCCCGTCCACATCTTCGTAGTGCATGCCGGCCGCGCGCACCAGCATGCGTGGCGCACCCTTGTACTGACGGTTGGCGGTGAACGGCATCCAGTACGCATCGAGCGATTCGGGGCGCTGGGTCGCCAGCGCGTGCGGGTCGATCGCGGGATTCTTCATGCCGCCTCCGTCGGGTCCGTTGCGCTGACTGTAGCGCAGCCGGTGGGCGCGATGTCCGCTCACGGGCGGAATGCGGGCGTGGCGGTATAACCGGGGCAGTTCTCCACCCGGAACCGGACATGGCCGACTTCCCCGACCGCAGCCGTTGGCAGGCACTGGCCGGTCAGCTGACCCTGCCATCGCAGGCCTTCATCGATGGCCGCTACGTGGACGCGGCCAGCGGCGCCCGCTTCGACTGCATCAGCCCCATCGATGGGCGCGTGCTGGGCCCGGTGGCCGACTGCGATGCACACGATGTGGACCGTGCGGTACTGGCCGCGCGCCGCGCGTTCGATGCGGGCCACTGGTCGCAGGCCAGTCCCTCCCATCGCAAGCGCGTGTTGCAGGCGCTTGCCGCGCTGGTGGAACACCATGCCGACGAACTGGCCCTGCTGGAAACCCTGGACATGGGCAAGCCGGTGCGCGATGCGCGGCGCATCGACCTGCCTGGCGTGGTGCGCTGCCTCGCTTGGACGGCCGAGGCGGTGGACAAGCTGTACGGCGGGATAGCGCCCACCGGGCCGCACGAACTGGGCCTGGTCAGTCGCGAGCCTGCCGGTGTGGTGGGCGCCATCGTGCCGTGGAATTTCCCGCTGCTGATGGCCTGCTGGAAGATCGCGCCGGCACTGGCGATGGGCAATTCGGTGGTGCTGAAGCCGTCCGAACGTTCACCGTTGAGCGCGCTGCGGCTGGCCGCGCTGGCCGCCGAAGCCGGGCTGCCGGACGGTGTGCTGAACGTGCTGCCGGGCCATGGCGAACGCGTGGGCGAACCGCTGGCCCTGCACATGGGCGTGGACGTGCTGGCCTTCACCGGTTCCACCGCCACCGGCGCCCGGCTGCTGCAGTACGCCGGGCGTTCCAACCTGAAACGGGTCTGGCTGGAGTGCGGTGGCAAGAGCCCGCACCTGGTCTTTGCCGATGCACCGGATCTGGATGCCGCGGCCAAGGGCGTGGCGCAGGGCATCTTCTTCAATCAGGGTGAGGTCTGCACGGCGGGCGCGCGCCTGTTGGTGGAGCGCTCGATCCGTGATGATTTCGTGCACCAGGTGCTGGCGTACGCGCGGCACATGCAGCCGCGGCATCCGCTGGAAGCGGACGCGCCGATGGGCGCGCTGGTGGATGCGGCGCACGTGGAAAAAGTGCTGGCCGATATCGCCCGCGCCGAGGCCGACGGTGCGCGCCTGCTGTTGGGTGGGCAACGCGCGCAGGTCGAGGCGGGCGGATGCTACGTGCAGCCCACCGTGTTCGACCAGGTGCGGCCGGAACAGGCGCTGGCCCGCGAAGAAGTGTTCGGGCCGGTGCTGGCAGTGTTGGGTTTCGACGGCGAAGCCGAGGCCGTGCGCCTGGCCAATGACAGTCGCTATGGGCTGGCCGCAGGGTTGTGGACGCGCGATCTGTGCCGCGCCCACCGCGTGGCCCGCCAGTTGCGCGCGGGCAGCGTGTGGGTGAATGGCTGGGATGGCGGAGACATGACCGCGCCGTTTGGCGGCTACAAGCAATCGGGAAATGGCCGCGACAAATCGCTGCATGCCTTCGACAAGTACAGCGAGATCAAGGCCACCTGGATCCAGTTGTAGAGTCGAGCTTGCTCGACTGCTCTTCGCTTTCTGTAGAGTCGAGCCATGCTCGACCGCTCTTCGCTTTCTGTAGAGTCGAGCCATGCTCGACTGCTCTTCGCGAACGGCAGTCGAGCAAGCTCGACTCTACAACGGCACGGCAGTCGAGCAAGCTCGACTCTACAACGGCACGGCAGTCGAGCAGGCTCGACTCTACCGGCAACGTGCGCTGATCCATGCAGTAACCGGTGGCGCAGCGTAACGCCCGGCCAGAAAAATTCCGTTGTCTTGGTGTCGGCTGAAACCATCGTCTCGTCAGGGCGTCCGCGCGTGGCAGAATCGGTCGGTCCACCTTCCACGCCTCGCCGATGTCCACGCTCTCCACTGCTGCAGCCCCCGTGAATTCGCCCCGCCGTGTGCTGCTGGCCAGCCTGATCGGCACCACCATCGAATTCTTCGATTTCTACATCTATGCCACCGCAGCGGTGCTGGTGTTCCCGCACCTGTTCTTCCCGGAAAGCAGCGACCAGGCGGCCCTGCTGCAGTCGCTGGCGACCTTCGCGGTGGCCTTCATCGCGCGGCCGGTGGGCTCGGCAGTGTTCGGCCACTTCGGCGACCGCATCGGTCGCAAGGCCACGCTGGTGGCGGCGCTGCTGACCATGGGGCTGTCAACTGTCGCTATCGGCCTGCTGCCGACCCATGCGCAGATCGGGCTATGGGCGCCGGCACTGCTGGCCCTGTGCCGTTTCGGCCAGGGCCTGGGGCTGGGCGGCGAATGGGGCGGGGCGGTGCTGCTGGCCACCGAGAACGCACCGCCGGGCAAGCGCGCCTGGTACGGCATGTTCCCGCAGCTGGGTGCGCCGCTGGGGTTCCTGTTGTCGGCGGGTATTTTCCTGCTGTTGGGGCGCTGGCTCAGTCAGCAGGATTTCCTGCAGTGGGGCTGGCGCATTCCGTTCGTGGCCAGCGCGCTGCTGGTCACGCTGGGGCTGTGGGTACGGTTGAAGATCCACGAAACGCCGGATTTCCAGAAGGCACTGGATCGCAAGGCGCCGGTGCGCCTGCCGATGTGGACCGTGCTGCGCCACCATGCCGTACCCATGCTGCTGGGCACGCTGGGCGCCTTTGCCACCTTCGTGCTGTTCTACCTGATGACGGTGTTCAGCCTGGGCCACGGCACCGCGGTGCTGGGCTACAGCCGCGAGCAGTTCCTGCTGATGCAGATGGTGGCCATGCTGTTCTTCGCCATTGGCATCCCGTTGTCGGCGCGCTATGGCGACCGCTGGGGCACGCGCCGCACGATGATCATCGCCAGCGTGCTGATCCTGGGCTTCGGTGTGCTGTTCGCGCCGCTGTTCCAGGCGCACAGCCCGTGGCTGGTGCTCACCTTCCTGTGCCTGGGGCTGTTCCTGATGGGCCTGACCTACGGCCCCTGCGGCACCTTCCTGGCTGAGATCTATCCGGTGGAGGTGCGCTACACCGGCGCCTCGCTGTCGTTCAACCTGGCCGGCATCCTGGGCGCGGCGCCGGCACCGTATCTGGCCACCTGGCTGGCCGAACGCTTCGGACTGGTGGCGGTGGGCTACTACCTGTGCCTGACCGCGGTGGCCACGCTGTGCGCGCTGGTGGCGCTGCACCGGCGCGGTCGTTGACGGCCGTCAGCCGAAGATGCGCTTGAGCGTGCGGCCCAGCCAACCGCCGCTCTGGTGCTCGCGGGTGAACTGGTTCAAGTGCGCCTTCACCTGCTCGGCATAGGCCTGGTCGTCGCCACGGATGTGGTTGAACAACCAGCGCGAGAGCATGGTGCGCAGCTCGTCGCTGACATCCTCGCCAGCCTGGAAACGCAACCGGTACTCGGCCACGCGCTTGATGAAGATTTCATGCACGCGCTTGTGCGCCGCGCAGAACGGGTAGCCCGCTTCCTCCATCAATTCCTCTTCGAACGCGAAGTGGGACATGGTGTAGTCCACCACCTCGTCGATCACCTCGGCCACCGCCACCCGCTGCAGGCTGGACTGCGCTACGTGCAGGTGGTTGAGCATTTCCACGATGCGACGATGCTGCTGGTCGATCACATCGATGCCCGTGTTCAGATCGTCCTGCCAGAGCAGTAGTGCCATCCGTGCGCCCCCCTTCATGCTGATGTCGGGTGCGACTGTAGGCGCGCGCCCGGCAGGCGGCGTTGATCTGGATCAAAGCATGCGTGTCAGGATAAAGCAGGCTCACGCGCGCGCTGCGGCGGTGCCACCGTGGTGCTGCTGACCCGGTTGCGGCCGCCGGCCTTGGCCAGGTACAGCTGGCGGTCGGCTTCGGAAATCAGCCGGTGCAGCGAATCGCGCTGCGGCTGCAGGCAGCACAGGCCAATGCTGACGGTCATGCGCAGGGTGGCGGTGCCGATATCCACCTGCAGCGCGGCGATGCGCTGGCGCAGTTCCTCGAAGTACTGCAGCGCTTCGTCCTGTTCCATGTCCGGCACCAGCAGGCAGAACTCTTCGCCACCAAAGCGTGCGATCAGGTCCTGGCTGCGCGCATGGTCGCCCACCGCGCGGGCGACGGCGCGCAGGGCATCGTCGCCGGCTTCGTGGCCGTAGGTATCGTTGATGTGCTTGAAGTGGTCGATGTCGATCATCGCCACCGCCACGCTCTGGCCATGCAGCTGCAGTTGCGGCAGCTGGCGCTGGCTCTGTTCCAGAAAACAGCGGCGGTTGGGCAGGCCGGTGAGGAAATCACGGGTGGCCAGATCCTGCAGGGTACCGATCAGTTCCAGCTGGTCCACGTTCTGCGAGACGCGGCAGAAGAATTCTTCGCGCGAGAATGGCTTGCGCAGGAAATCGTTGGCGCCGTTCTTCAGGAAGCGCGGGATCAACGAGGCGTCGGTGTTGCCGGAAATACCGATCACCGCCACCTTGTCGCGCGAGCGCAGGGTACGCAGGCGGCGGGTGAATTCCACGCCCTGCATGCCCGGCATTTCCTGGTCCACTACCGCCAGGCGGATGGCCGGATGGGCCTCGATGGCGGCCAGGCCCTCGTTGCCATCGGCTGCTTCGTACACTTCATGGCCGTACATGCGCAGCAGCGCGGCTGCATAACCCCGTGCGGATGGCGAATCGTCCACCACCAGCGCGGCGATGCGCCGGTTGCGCTCCAGCCGCTGTACCAGCCAGACCAGGTAATCGATGCTGCCCGGGGTGTTCTTCAGCACATAGTCGATGATCTGCTGCTGCAGCACGCGCTTGCGCAGGTCTTCGTCATACACGCCGCTGACCACCACGGTGGGCAGATCGCGCTTCAGGAAGAACTCGACCACCGCATCGCGGTCACCATCGGCCAGCACCAGTCCGGTCAGTACCAGGAACCAGCCGTCTTCCTCGCTCAGCAGGCGGCCGGCCTCGGCCAGGGTGGACGCCACCACCACAGGCAGCTCCAGGCGCTGTTCGATCGCCTCGCGCAGCATGCCGGTGAACGCACGTGAATTTTCCACCAGCAGGATCCGCTGCGGCAGGGGATCGGCCAGGTCGCCATCGACAACGACCTGCGGCAGGACGGGCATGGTGCGGTGGCTCACGTGGGAGGGCTTGGCCGGGGTAGCGGCCGTTGCAGCCGAAACTTTAGCCCAGGGTGGCCGGTGGCAGCGGGGGCGGCACATGGCTGCGCTGGCCCCGGACCGGTATGCTCGGTGCCGCTACCCGACCGTCCTGGCCGGGGGCCCTCGGAGTTCCTGGGCACCGCCGGTGCCCGCGCCGATGCACACCGGTTGTGCCAGGCGAACGCGGCAGTGCCTGGCCGCCCATCAACATTCAATCCACAAGGGGGTTGCCCGTGCGTTTTTCCCGTATGCGTATCGCAATTGCAGCGGCTGCGCTGCTGTCCACGCCGATGATTGCTGCAGCCGCCTGCTGCCCCAGCGACGGCAATGGTATCCAGCTGGCCAAGAGTGGTCTGGGCGAAGCGCTGCCCGCCGCACTGAACCTGAGCCAGGATCCGGCCTGGCAGGTCTATGGGTTCCAGCGCGATGGCATCACCTATTTCCAGGTGAATGACCTGACCGGTCAGGTGAAGCTGATCGTCGGCACGCTGGACAACGTGTTCTGGACCCTGCCGGCCGGCAAGTCGCCGGCGAAGACCTCGTTGCCCTCGCAGCGTCTGGTGATTCCAGCCAACGCATCGCGCCAGGTGGTGTACCGCCGCGCCGAGTTCTCGCTGGTGGTCTACGGCAAGGGCGCCGATGCGATCTGGTCGGTGGAACTGCCGGGCGAAGGCCAGTAAGCACGGTGCATGACCGGCCCTGCTGCATGCGGGGCCGGTCGTTGCTGCGCTCAACCCAGGCCGTGCGGCGCCAGCCGTGCCCGCAGCGGGGCGTCCTGTTCCACCTGTGCCGGTGAATCCAGCAGCAGCATGCGGATGCGGTTGCCACGGCAGTCCACGCGGCCGCCGTAGGCGATGGCCCGCGCGCTCAGCCGGCGCCGCGCCAGCGCCATGGTTTCCTCCGACAGCGTACGGTGGCGGTCCAGCAGACCCACCGTTACTACGATTCCGCGCTGCGCGCCGCGTCGGCCGCAGCGTGCGCGCACCTGGATCTGCCCACGCTCGCCGTTCAGCAGCAGCGACACGGCCTCGGCCAGGGTGCGGTAGGTGGCCAACTGCAGGCCCAGGTTCAACTGGCAGGGGTCGCCCTGCAGCTGGTGACGGCCCAGGCGATCTGTCGCGTCCCAGGCCTGGTGGATGCCGCTGGCCTGCAGGGCCAGGTACAGCCCCAGCTGCTCCAGCTCGGCCGGGTAGACCATGCTGGTCAGCTCGCGGAACTGTCGTGAATGGCTCGTCGCGGTGCCCAGCAGTTGCCGCGCGGGTTCGTGGTGGCCGTGCAGCTTCAGCAGTTCGGCGGTCTCGCCCAGCGATGCTTCAATGTCATCGGCAATCCGGCGCAGCGCCAACGCACGCTGGCGCAGGTCCATTTCGTTGGCGATGTGCGCGTTGCGGGAAAAGTCGGCGGCCTGCCGACCGGCCTGGTCGTGGTGCGCGTACTGGTGGTAGTGCTGGCTGATGCGCGAGCCCAGTGCCAGCAGCGCGGTACCGGC
This sequence comes from Stenotrophomonas sp. ZAC14D2_NAIMI4_6, assembly GCF_003086875.1. Classification (NCBI taxonomy): domain Bacteria; kingdom Pseudomonadati; phylum Pseudomonadota; class Gammaproteobacteria; order Lysobacterales; family Lysobacteraceae; genus Stenotrophomonas; species Stenotrophomonas sp. ZAC14D2_NAIMI4_6. The sequence continues at coordinate 1,501,359 of NZ_CP025996.1, forward strand.
CACCGCCACGATCTGCACGGTCATGAAGGTGCGCTCGTCGAACGAGCCGGGCAGGCCACTGCTGGGCGTGCCCACGCTGATCAGCATGTTCAACAGCGGCACGGCCACCGCCGCGCCACGCCAGCCGTGCATGCAGGTCAGAGCCACCGCAGGCAGGGCCATCAGCAGCTGCAGGCTGGTCTTGGCCGGATCGGAACTGGCGCCGGCCCAGATTGCCGTGCCGCCCAGCAGCAGCAGGGCTGCCAGCGATGCCAGCGTCGGCCACTGCCGCCAGCTGGACCAGTCATGGCCCGCACTGCGCTGCGACCACAGCAGGGCCAGCGGTACCACGGTGATGATGGCGATGTAGTCGCCCAGCACGTAGCGCACGGCGGTGCCCAGCACCGGATCGGACGGCGGGGTGGGCCACAGCAGATGGGCCAGGCCCAGCTTCAGTACCGCGGTGGCCAGCGCGGCCCACGCGGCGATGGACAGCACCCAGCCTTCACCGGCCGTGGCCAGGCGACGACGGTGCAGGCCCACCACCAGGGCGACCGCCGGTATCAGGCAGGCCGATGCCAGCACCACCCACGGCAGGCCATAGCGGTCGACCATGGGGTAGCGCATCTGCGCGAAGTAGGCGTATTCGCCCAGGATCAGATAGCCCCACAGCCGGGGTGGGCACAGCAGCAGCGCGGCCACGCGGATGCCGGCCGGCAGGTAGAACTGGTCCAGCGAAATCTGCCGGGTGGCCCAGCAGGCAAGCGCATACAGCGCCGCCAGAGCAAGCCCCGCCGGCCGGATACGCACATCCAGGCGAATTCCATTCGTCCACCAGTTCAATCGCAAGCCTCCCTTGCTGCTGCGCGTAAGCGCCACCCAGGCATCGCACCTGGCCCCAGTCCGCGACAGTATCGGCTGACGCGGACGCTTGCAATTGCCTGCAACCGGCGTGCCGGGGCGGCCGGTGCCCACTGCGGGCCGCCGGTGCTGACCGGGTTCACACTTTCACATCAGGCGGTTACCACAGGGCATCGCGCAGCTTGTACCAGGACATGGCCGCCACCAGCAGCGGGGTACGCAGCAGGCGCCCGCCGGGGAAGGGGGCGTGGTGCAGGCGCTGGTACACGTCCAGGCGTTCGCTTTGGCCGGCGATCGCCGCGGCGATCACCTCGCCGGCCAGCCCGGCCGCGGCCACGCCGTGGCCGGAAAAGCCCTGCGCGAAGTACAGGGTGGGGTCCAGCCGGCCCCAGTGCGGGGCGCGGTTGCGGGTGATGTCCACGAAGCCGCCCCAGACCTGTTCCAGGCCAACATCGGCCAGCTGTGGGAAGACCTGGTGCATGCGCCGCTGCATCACCCCGCGCAGGCCCGGCGGTGGCAGCGCCGAATAGCTGGCGCGGCCGCCGAACAGCAGGCGGTGGTCGTGGCTGAGGCGGAAGTAGTCCAGCGCCCAGGCGGTGTCTGCCACCGCCATGTTGTTGGCGATCAATGCGCGCGCGCGTTCGGCGCCCAGCGGTGCGCTGGCGCCCACGTAGGTGCCGACCGGCATGATGCGGCGCTCCAGGTCGGGCAACAGGCCCTGCAGCAGCGCGTTGCCCGCCACCACCAGATGGCGGGCGTGCACGCTGCCGGCGGCCGTGTGCAGGGCCGGCGCCGATCCGCGCTGCAGCCGCACCACCGGTGAGCGTTCGTGGATGACCACCCCGGCCGCACGCGCCGCGTCGGCCAGGCCGCGTGCATAGGCCAGCGGGTGCAGGTGGGCGCTGAGCGGGTCGAACATGGCCGCGCGGTAGCGCGGGCTATCCAATTGGGCGGCAAGGGTGGGGCGGTCCCACCATTGCATGGGGTAGTCGTAGTGGCGCTGCAGGTGTTCGCAATGCCCCCGCAGGTCGCGCTCGTGGCGGGCGCGGATGGCCACGCTGGCGTGGCCTTCCACCCAGTGGCAATCAATGGCATGGCGATCGATGCGCCGGCGCATGGCCTGCACGGCCTCGCGTGACCAGTCGAACAGCAGGCGGGCGTCGGCGCGGCCGACCTCGCGCTCCAGCGTGTCCACTTCGCAGCCGTAGCCCACCAGCGCCTGGCCGCCGTTGCGGCCCGACGCCCCCCAGCCGATCCGCTGCGCTTCCAGCACCACCACCCGGTAGCCGCGCGCGGCCAGTTCCAGCGCGGCGGTCAAGCCGGTGTAGCCGGCGCCCAGTACCGCCACGTCGGCCCGTATCTGGCCCTGCAGGGGCGGCAGTGGCGACGGCTCGGGCAGGCTGGCCGCATACCAGCTGGGCGGGAAGGCCGCGCTCACAGCGTTCCTCGCAGGCGCGCGGTGGGCGGTTCGGACGGGGCAGGGGAGGCGCTGTTCACGCGGGTAGTTTCGCCCAGCGGCGTGCCCGTGGACGTGATGGCGGCGGCTTGCCGCCGTGGTCGCGGCGCAGGTACCGTGCAGGCACGCCAAGGAGTCCTGCATGCGCCGCCTGCCCGCGGTGGGCCTGCCCACCGACAGCACCGTCATGGGCCACCATCGTTTCGCGGTGGCCGGCGAAAAATACGTCCGCGCGCTGGTGGACGCCGCCGAGGTGACGCCGTGGCTGCTGCCCAGCCTGCAACCGCCGTTGCCTGCCGCAGACTGGCTGCAGGATCTGGATGGGCTGCTGCTGACCGGCGCGGTCAGCAACATCGAGCCGCAACATTACGAAGGCGGGCGCACCTGGCCGGGAAACCCGCATGACCCGGCGCGCGATGCCAACGCGTTCGCGCTGCTGCCGGCCGCCCTTGCGCTGGACCTGCCGGTGCTGGCGGTCTGCCGCGGCTTCCAGGAACTGAATGTCAGCCTGGGCGGAAGCCTGCACCCGCAGGTACATGCCGTGCCGGGCCTGGCCGACCATCGTGAAGATCCGCTGGCCCCGGTCGAGGTGCAGTACGGGCCGGCGCACAGCGTGCAACTGGTCGCCGGCGGCTGGCTTTCACAGTGGCACGGCGGCGACACGGCGCGGGTCAATTCGGTGCACGGGCAGGGCATTGCGCGGCTGGCACCGGCGTTGCAGGTCGAGGCCACCGCCAGCGATGGTCTGGTCGAAGCCGCACGCAGTGGCCACCACCGCTTCGTGCTGGGCGTACAGTGGCACCCGGAGTGGCGTGTCACGCAGACGCCGTTCTATCACGCTATTTTCCGTGCTTTCGGCCAAGCTTGCCGTCAGTACCAACAGAAACGACTGGATGCCCGATGAGTTCCCGACCGCGCCCGCGCAAGACGGCCACGCCCCCCGAGCCGCAGGAAAGCAGCCTGCTGCGCTGGCTGAAGGAACGGCGCATCACCGAAGTGGAATGCCTGGTGCCGGACATCACCGGCAACGCGCGCGGCAAGATCATTCCCGCCGACAAGTTCTCGCACGACTACGGCACGCGCCTGCCCGAGGGCATCTTCGCCACCACCGTCACCGGCGAATTTCCCGATGACTACTACGACCTGACCTCGCCGTCGGACTCGGACATGATGCTGCGCCCGGACCCGGACACGGTGCGCATGGTGCCGTGGGCGGCCGATGCCACCGCGCAGGTCATCCATGACTGTTACACCAAGAGCGGCGAGCCGCACGAGCTGGCCCCGCGCAACGTACTGCGCCGCGTGCTGGCCGCCTATGCCGAACTGGGCCTGCGCCCGGTGGTGGCACCGGAACTGGAATTCTTCCTGGTGCAGAAGAACACCGACCCGGACTTCCCGCTGCTGCCGCCGGCCGGCCGCTCCGGGCGCCCGGAAACGGCGCGGCAGTCGTACTCGATCGATGCGGTGAACGAATTCGATCCCATCCTCGACCTGATGTACGACTACGCCGATGCCATGAAGCTGGACGTGGACACCTTGATCCACGAATCCGGCGCGGCGCAGCTGGAGGTCAACTTCACCCATGCCGACGCGATGGACCTGGCCGACCAGGTATTCCTGTTCAAGCGCACCATGCGCGAGGCGGCCATGCGCCACGGCGTGTACGCCACCTTCCTGGCCAAGCCGATGGAGAACGAACCGGGCAGTGCGATGCACATCCACCAGAGCCTGGTGCGGGTGAGCGACGGCAGCAACGTGTTCGCCGGCGAAACCCACGCCGAAGGTGAGTTCAGCCCGGTATTCGGCCACTATCTGGGCGGCCTGCAGAAGTACGTGCCGCAGGCGATGGCCTTCTTTGCCCCCAACGTCAATTCCTACCGTCGCCTGGTGTTCGGCGAAGTCTCGCCCAGCAACGTGCACTGGGGCTATGACAACCGCACCTGCGGTCTGCGCGTGCCGCTGGACACGCCGGAGAACATGCGGGTGGAAAGCCGCTTCGCCGGTTCCGATGCCAACCCTTACCTGGCGATGGCCGCGACCCTGGCCTGCGGCCTGCTCGGTATCCGCGAGCGGCTGGCCCCGGACGCGCCGGTGACCGGCAGCGCCAAGGAGCTGGGCTACAACCTGCCGCGCTCGCTGGGCGAAGCGCTGGATGGGCTGGAACAGTGCAGTGAGCTGCAGGCCCTGCTGGGCGAGCGCTTCTGCCGCGCCTACATCTCGGTCAAGCGCAAGGAATACGAGACCTTTTTCCGGGTGATCAGCTCCTGGGAGCGTGAGTTCCTGCTGTTGAACGTGTGAAGACCTGCAATTGATGAATGAGCCGCCGGGGGGTAGGCTGGCACCCGTCGCCGGCCCGGCCGGCCCCCCACCCGCATTCTGGAGCACCCGATGAAGCTGCGTATCCTCACGCTCGGCCTGGCCTCCGCCTTGCTCGCCGCCTGTGGCGGCGGTGGCAACGGTGGCGCGCAGGACAGCAAGGTCCTGAACGTCTACAACTACAGCGACTACATCGCCGAAGACACCATCCCCAACTTCGAGAAGGAGAGCGGGACCAAGGTCACCTACGATGTGTTCGACAGCGACGAGATGGTCGAAACCAAGCTGCTGGGCGGCAACAGCGGCTACGACGTAGTGGTGCCCACGCTGAACTTCTTCGGCCGCCAGATCCAGGCCGGCGTGTTCCTGCCTTTGGACAAGAGCAAGATTCCGAACTTGGCCAACCTGGACCCGTCGGTGATGCAGCGCATCGCCACCCAGGACCCGGACAACAAGTACGGCGTGCCGTACATGATCGGCACCACCGGCATCGGCTACAACGTGGACATGCTGAAGGAGCGTTTCGGCGGCAGCGCCGACATCGCCAACAGCTGGGACCTCATTTTCAAGCCGGAAAACATCGCGAAGATGAAGGACTGCGGCGTGACCATCCTGGACACGCCGGCCGACATGATCCCGATCGCCCTGCATTACCTGGGCCTGGACCCGCACAGCGGTGACCCGGCCGAACTGCAGAAGGCCGCCGACCTGCTGAAGTCGATCCGCCCGTACGTGCAGAACTTCCACTCCTCGCAGTACGTGGGCTCGCTGGCCAACGGCGGCACTTGCCTGGTGGTGGGCTGGTCGGGTGACATCATCCAGGCCCGCGACCGCGCCGAAGAAGCCAGCAACGGCGTGCACGTGGCCTATTCGATCCCCAAGGAAGGCGCCCCGCAGTGGTTCGACATGCTGGCCATCCCCAAGGACGCCAAGCACCCCGAAGCCGCCTACGCCTTCATCAACTACCTGCTGGAACCGAAGGTTGCCGCAGCCAACACCAACTTCATTCACTACGCCAACCCGGTGACCGCCGCCACCCCGCTGGTGGACGAAGCGATCCGCACCGACCCGACCATCTACCCCCCGGCCGACGTCGCCGCGAAGATGTTCACCTACTCGATCAACACCCCGGAAACCGACAAGCTCTACACCCGCCTGTGGACCGAAGTGAAGACCGGCAAGTAAGTACCGACCGTTGGTCGGCACGCATTCTGATAGGGCCGACCAACGGTCGGCCCCCACCAGATAGAAAAAACGGAGGCCAACGGCCTCCGTTTTTTTTTGCTTCTGCCCTGCCGTTGACCTCCTGTCCGCCGCCGGAATGCGTGAGGGCAGGGGCCAAAGCCGGAGGCTTGGCCAGGACCGCAGGCCCCAGGGATGGCGCCTACGAGCCCCATGGATGGGTTCACCGCGTGTCCTGGCCAAGCCCCCGGCTTTGGCCCCTGCCACACAGGAAACCCACACCGGCAAGCGACAAACGCTTTCACCTCACCTCCGCACTCCTTCCCCTACCGTCCCGTATGGCACTGACCACCGCCACGACGAGACGATGACCGACCAGCCCCCGCGCGAAGACGCTCCCACCGACCCGCCCCCCTCGGCCAGCGAGGACAAACCCTCGCCCCTGAAGAATCCCAAGGTCCGCTGGACCCTGGCGATCATCGGCATCGTGGTCGCCATCGCACTGATCATCTGGCTGATCTACCACCTGCGCGTAGGCCGCTACCTGCAGGACACCAACAACGCCTACCTGCAGGCCGACGCCGTCGCCGTCGCCCCGCGCATCAACGGCTACGTCACCGACGTCCTGGTGCAGGACAACCAATGGGTGAAGGCCGGGCAACCGCTGCTGCGCATCGACCCGCGCACCTACCGCGCCACCCTGGACCAGGCCGAAGCGGTGATCGCCGTGCGCCAGGCCGATATCGCCGCCGCCACCGCCGGCGTGCAGGGCCAGCAGTCCAGCCTGCTGCAGGCGCGCACGCAACTGGTGGCCGCCAGCGCCTCGCTGCGCTTCGCCCGCGCCGAACTGGCCCGTTTCACACCGCTGGCCGCCAGCGGTGCCGACACCCATGAACACGTGGAAAGCCTGCGCCATGACCTGGAACGCGCACAGGCGCAGCACGATGCAGCCAAGGCGCAGATTGCCGGCGCGCAGAGCCAGATCGAAGCCAGCCAGGCCCAGCGCGCACAGGCCGAAGCCGGGCTGAAGCAGGCCCAGGCCGACGCCGCCCAGGCCCGGGTGGCCTTCGAAGACACCGAACTGCGCGCGCGCATCGACGGCCGCGTTGGCAACAAGACCGTGCAGGTGGGCCAGTTCGTGGCCGCCGGTACCCGCACCATGACCGTAGTGCCGGTGTCCGCGCTGTACCTCAGCGCCAACTTCAAGGAAACCCAGGTGGGCCTGATGCGTGCCGGGCAACCGGCCGAGATCAAGGTCGATGCGCTGCCGGGCACCACCCTGAAGGGCACGGTGGAAAGCATCTCGCCAGGCACCGGTTCGCAGTTCGCGTTGCTGCCACCGCAGAACGCCACGGGCAACTTCACCAAGGTCGTGCAGCGCGTGCCGGTGCGCATCCGCGTGGATGCCGGTGCCGAAGCACGCAAGGTGCTGGTGCCGGGCATGTCGGTGGAGGTGACCGTGGACACCCGCAGCGCGAAGGACGATGCCGAGCGCAGCCGCGACGAAGCCGAGGCTCGCGGCGCGCGATGAACGCTGCAACCGCACCCGCCGCACCCGCTGCGGAAGGCAAGGCCGACGCCGCAGCGTGGCTGGCCGTGGCCGCCGGCACCATCGGCTCGTTCATGGCCACGCTGGATATCTCCATCGTCAACGCGGCACTGCCCACCATCCAGGGCGAGGTCGGCGCCAGTGGCACCGAAGGCACCTGGATCTCCACCGCCTTCCTGGTCTCGGAAATCGTGATGATTCCGCTGACCGGCTGGTTCGTGCGCACGCTCGGTCTGCGCACCTTCCTGTTGATCTGCGCCACGCTGTTCACCGCGTTCTCGGTGATGTGCGGGCTGGCCGATTCGCTGCCGATGATGATTGCCGGACGCGTAGGGCAGGGCTTCGCCGGTGGCGCCTTGATTCCCACCGCGCTGACCATCGTCGGCACCCGCCTGCCGCCGCAGCAGCAGCCGCTGGGCACTGCCCTGTTCGGCATGACCGTCATCCTCGGCCCGGTGATCGGGCCACTGCTGGGCGGCTGGCTGACCGAGAACGTCAGCTGGCACTACGCATTCTTCATCAACGTGCCGATCTGTGCCGGACTGGTCGCGCTGCTGCTGCTCGGACTGCCGCACGAGAAATCGGACTGGGGCGGCCTGCTGCGCGCCGACTGGCTGGGCATCCTGGGCATGACTGCCGGCCTGTCCGCGCTGACCGTGGTGCTGGAAGATGGCCAGCGCGAGCGCTGGTTCGAATCCACCCTGATCGTGGTGCTCAGCATCGTCTCGCTGCTCGGCTTTGCCCTGCTGGCGGTCTCGCAGTTCACCAGCAAGACGCCGGTCATCCGCCTCAACATCCTGTTCCAGCGCAGCTTCGGCGCCGTGTTCGTGATGGTGATGGCGGTCGGCATGATCCTGTTCGGGGTGATGTACATGATCCCGCAGTTCCTGGCGATCATCGCCGGCTACAACACCGAACAGGCCGGCTACGTGCTGCTGCTGGCCGGCCTGCCGACCATCCTGCTGATGCCGTTGATGCCGAAGATGCTGGAAACGGTGGATGTGCGCATCATGGTGTTCGGCGGCATGCTGTGCTTTGCAGCGGCCTGTTTCGTCAACCTGGGCCTGAGCCCGGACAGCATCGGCCCGCACTTCGTGGTCGGCCAGCTGCTGCAGGGCTGCGGGCTGGCGCTGGCGATGATGGCGCTGAACCAGGCCGCCATCACTTCGGTGCCGCGCGAATACACCAGCGATGCCTCGGGCCTGTTCAATGCTGCGCGCAACCTCGGCGGCTCGATCGGCCTGGCGATCATTTCCACCTTCCAGGAGCGCCGTACCACCCTGCACGTGGACGCCATCGGCAGCAGCGTCACCGCCAATTCCACCGTGGCCCAGGACGCGCTGCACGCCTATGGCCAGCAGCTGGGCGATGCCGGCCAGGCCGTGGCCGTACTGGCGCAGACCGTGCAGATGCAGGCGATGGTGATGGCCTACAACGATCTGTTCTGGATCTTCGGCCTGATCGTGGTGCTCACCTTTCCCCTGGTGTTCCTGCTCAAGCCCCTGCCCAAGGGCGTTCCCCTGGCCATGCACTGATGACTTCGACTTCCTTGCCCGTTCCTTTCCGCCTGCGACACCTGTGCCCGGCGCTGCTGCCGCTGCTGCTGGCCGGCTGCATGCTGGGGCCCGATTACGTGAAGCCCGAGCTGGCCGGTGCTGCCACCGCGCAGGCACAGCTGCACCGCGCGCCACAGGCAGGGGTGCAGCCTGCCTCGCCGCCCAGCCAATGGTGGCGTGCGTTGCATGATCCGCTGCTGGACCAGCTGGTGGACGAGGCGCTGCGCAACAGCCCCGACCTGCGTGCCGCGCAGGCCAAGCTGCTGGCCTCGCGCGCGCTGCAGCGCCAGCGCCGTGCAGAACAGCTGCCATCGGTCGGCGCCGCCGCCGGCTACGCCAACATCAAGGCGCCCGATTCGCTGGAAAACAGCGTGCGCGGGCTGGGCGAGAACATTGCCGGCGTGGCCGAAGCCAACGGCCGCCCACAGGAAGCCGCGCAGCTGCGCCAGCAGTTTGCCGATCTCAATCTGGACACCGAACTGTACGTGGCCGGCTTCGATGCCAGCTGGGAACTGGACCTGTTCGGGCGCCGCCGCCGTGCGGCCGAGCAGGCCGCCGCCGAGGCCGAGGCCAATGCCGCCGCGCTGGCCGACGCGCAGGTGCAGCTGGCCGCCGAGCTGGCCCAGGTCTACCTGGGCTTCCGCAGCAGTCGCGAACGCATCGCCTTGGCCGAAGACAACCTGCGTGCGGCCGAGCAGGGCCTGCAACTGACCCGGCAACGTCGCCAGCGCGGCGCCGATTCGGACCTGCAGGTCGAGCGCGCGCAGGCACAGCTGCAACAGCAGCAGGCCGCGCTGCCGCCGCTGCGCGCCCAGGCCGATGAAGCACGCGATGTACTGGCGCTGATGGTGGGGCGCGAGCCCGGCGCGCTGGACGCACGTCTGGCCGTCGACCAGCCGCTGCCGCGACTGCCCGCCAACGTGCCGGTGGACGACGCAGGGGCGCTGATCCAGCGCCGGCCCGACGTGCGCAAGGCCGAGCGCGAGTTGGCCGCCTCGTCCGCGCAGATCGGCCAGGCCTTGTCCGCGTATTTCCCGCAGGTGACCCTGCTGGGCACCATCGGCGCCGGCGCGACCTCGGCATCGGACCTGGGACGGGATTCGGCGGCCACGATCGTCGCCCCGTTCCTGCGCTGGTCGCTGTTCGATTTCGGGGTGAACAAGGCACGGGTGGCGCAGGCCCGCGCCGGCAACCAGGCGCGCCTGGCAGCCTACGAAAGCAGCGTGCTGGCGGCCCTGCAGGACGCCAACACCGCGCTGGCCCGTTTCGGCGCGGCACGCGAGCAGCTGCAGGCCAGCGAACGGGCGCAGGCCTCGGCCGAGCGCTCGTTGGCCCTGATGACCCAGCGGCGCCAGGCCGGGGCGACCTCGCAGATCGACCTGCTGGACGTGCAGCGCCAGCGCCTGCAGGCCCAGGACGGTGCCGCGCAGGCGCGCCTGCAGCTGCTGGTGCGCTACGTGGCGCTGCAGAAGAGCCTGGGCCTGGGCTGGCAGGAAGCGCCGCCGGTGGCCGTGCGTTGATGTTTCCCGCCGCCCGCCACACCCCGTCATACCGCCATCGCCCCCCGGCCGGTAGAATGGCCGCCGCTGTCCACCGCCCGCTCCCGGAGCCCCCATGCCCGTTGAAGCCCAGCCGGAAGCCGCCGCCGTTGATACGGCCAGCGCGCCCGACTATCTGTCCATTCGTGATCTGCGCAAGGAATTCGATGGCTTCATCGCCGTCGACGACGTCAACCTGGACGTGCGCAAGGGCGAGATCTTCGCCCTGCTCGGCGGATCGGGCAGTGGCAAATCGACCCTGCTGCGCTGCCTGGGCGGCTTTGAAACCCCCACCAAGGGCAGCATCACCCTGGATGGCCAGCGCCTGGACGCGCTGCCGCCGTACCAGCGGCCGGTCAACATGATGTTCCAGTCCTACGCGCTGTTCCCGCACATGACGGTGGAACAGAACATCGCTTTCGGCCTGAAGCAGGACGGCCTGGACAAGGCTGCCATCGCCAGGCGCGTGGGCGAGATGCTGGAGCTGGTGCAGATGGGCCACCTGGGCAAGCGCAAGCCGCACCAGTTGTCCGGCGGCCAGCAGCAGCGCGTGGCGCTGGCGCGGTCGCTGGCCAAGGGGCCCAAGCTGTTGCTGCTGGACGAACCGATGGGCGCGCTGGACAAGAAGCTGCGCTCGCAGATGCAGCTGGAACTGGTCAGCATCATCGAATCGTCGGGCGTGACCTGCGTGATGGTCACCCACGACCAGGAAGAGGCCATGACCATGGCCACCCGCATCGCGGTGATGGATGCCGGCTGGATCCAGCAGGTCGGCAAGCCCGACGAGGTCTACGAACAGCCGGCCAACCGCTTCGTGGCCGGCTTCATCGGCTCGGTGAACCTGTTTGACGGGGTGATCGACGAAGATCTTCCCGAGTACGTGACCGTGCGCTCGCCGCTGTTCCCGGCGCCGGTCTACATCGCCCACGGCATCACTTGTTACGAAGGGCAGCCGGTCGCGTTCGCGCTGCGCCCGGAAAAGGTGATGATCGGCAAGGACGAGCCGGAAGGGCACACCAACAAAGCACAGGGCGTCATCGAGGACATCGCCTACTTCGGCAGTCACTCGGTCTACCACGTGCGCCTGCCCAGTGGTGCCAAGGTGCTGGCCAACTTCGCCAACTCGCAGCGCTGGGCCAGCGATGGCCTGACCTGGGGCGATCAGGTCTGGGTGCACTGGCGCGACAACGACGGCGTGGTGCTGACCTCATGAGCGCGGCAGGCCTGAAGCGCTGGCTGCCGGGCACGCGTGCCACGGTCATCGGTATTCCCTACCTGTGGCTGCTGCTGTTCTTCGCGGTGCCGTTCCTGATCGTGCTGATGATCAGTTTCTCGCACAGCCGGGTCGGCTCGCCGCCGTATACCTGGCTGCTGCAGTATGTCGACGGCGCGTTCTCGCTGAAGCTGAACCTGGAAAACTACCTGGCGCTGTTCCGCGATTCGATCTATGCCCAGGCCTTTCTCAGTTCGATCAAGATCGCGGCGATCTCCACCTTCCTCACCCTGCTGATCGGCTATCCGATGGCCTATGCCATCGCCCGCCTGTCGCCGGCCGCCCGCAACGTGGCGATGATGCTGGTGGTGCTGCCGTCGTGGACCTCGTTCCTGATCCGCGTGTACGCCTGGAAGGCGATCCTGGACCGCAACGGCCTGCTCGACCAGTTCCTGCAGTTCACCGGCCTGCAATCGCTGATGACCAGCATGGGCCTGCCCAAGCTGCAGCTGATCGATACCCCGACCGCAGCCTACATCGGCATCGTCTACTGCTACCTGCCGTTCATGGTGCTGCCGCTGTACGCCAACCTGGTCAAGCATGACCACCGCCTGCTGGAAGCGGCCTACGACCTGGGCGCCAAACCCTGGCAGGCGTTCCTGCGCATCACCCTGCCGTTGTCGAAGGCGGGCATCATCGCCGGCTGCATGCTGGTGATGATTCCGGCGGTGGGTGAATTCGTGATTCCGGAGATGCTGGGCGGCTCGGAAACCCTGATGGTCGGCCGCCAGCTGTGGAACGAGTTCTTCAACAACCGCAACTGGCCCGGTGCCTCGGCCATGGCGGTGGCGATGATCGTGCTGCTGCTGGTGCCGATCCTGTGGTTCAACCGTTCCCAGCAGCGCCTGCTGGAAGGGAAGCAGGCATGAGCCCGCGTACCGCCAAGGGCCTGGGGCTGGGCGTGCTGCTGCTCGGCTTCGCCTTCCTGTACCTGCCGATCCTGTTGTTGATGTTCTATTCGTTCAACAGCTCGCGGCTGGCGATGGTCTGGGCCGGGTTCTCCACCCGCGCCTACGGCGATCTGTTCGCCGACCGCGCGCTGATGGAGGCGATGTGGACCAGCCTGGTGGTGGCGTTCTGGACCGCCTGTACCGCCACCGTGCTGGGCACCCTGGCAGCGATGGTGATGACCCGCTTCAAGCGCTTCCGTGGCAAGCCGGTGTTCGGTGCGCTGGTCACTGCGCCGCTGGTCATGCCCGATGTCATCCTGGGGTTCTCGCTGATGGCCCTGCTGGCCTCGATGGGCGCCATTCCCGGCTTCCCGGCCCGTGGCCTGGCCACCATCTGGATCGCGCACGTCACCTTCACCCTGTGCTTCGTCACCGTGGTGGTGTCCTCGCGCCTGCAGGAAATGGATCTGTCGCTGGAAGAAGCGGCGATGGACCTGGGCGCCAGCCGACTGACCGTGTTCACCCGCATCACCCTGCCGATCATCGCCCCGGCGCTGGTGGCCGGCTGGCTGCTGGCCTTCACCCTGTCGCTGGATGACGTGGTGGTGGCCAGCTTCGTGGCCACGCCCGGTTCGACCACGCTGCCGATGAAGGTGTTTGCCTCGGTGCGCATGGGCATCAGCCCGAAGATCAATGCACTGGCCACGCTGCTGGTGTCGGCGGTGTCGATTGCTGCGGTGATTGGCTGGTACATCAATGCGCGTGCGGAAAAGCGCCGCCAGCGCGACCTGCAGCTGGCCCGCCAGGACAACGGCTGAGGCCGCAGCCACGCCCGGCTCACGGGCGGCGGCGCACAATGGGGGTCACCCTGATGGAGACCCCCCCATGACCGTCGAGATCGTCGATCCGGCCACCGGCCAGGTGACCTACCGCCATGAACTGATGGGCGCTGCCGATATCGAGCAGCGCCTGCAGGCCGCCGCCGATGCCTTCCGCGGCTGGGCCCAGCGGTCGCTGCAGGAACGCGGCGCCATCCTGCGCCAGATCGCCGCGCAGCTGCGCAGCCGCCGCGACGACCTGCAGCAGGCGATGACCCACGAGATGGGCAAGCTCAAGGCCGAGGCGCTGGCCGAGGTGGACAAGTGCGCTGCGGCCTGCGAGTTCTACGCCGACCACGCCGCGGATTATCTGAAGCCGCAGCTGATCGACACCGAAGCACAGCGCAGCTACGTGCGCTACGAGCCGATCGGCTGCGTGTTCGCGGTGATGCCGTGGAACTTTCCGATCTGGCAGGTGTTCCGTTTCCTGGCGCCGGCGTTCATGGCCGGTAACGTAGCCCTGCTCAAGCACGCCAGCAACGTGCCGCAGTGCGCCGACCTGATCCTGGCGGTGTGCCGTGACGGCGGCCTGCCGGACGGTGTGTTCGACGTGCTGCACATCGACAACGACCAGGCCGCCGAGGTACTGCGCGATGCGCGGGTCAAGGCCGTTACCCTGACCGGCAGCGAGCGGGCAGGGCGCTCCATCGCCTCCAATGCCGGCAGCCAGCTGAAGAAATCGGTGATGGAACTGGGCGGCAGCGATGCGTTCGTGGTGCTCGATGATGCCGACCTGGACAAGGCGGTGGCGGCGGCAGTGAAGTCGCGCTTCGACAACAGCGGCCAGACCTGCATCGCGGCCAAGCGCTTCATCGTGGTGGATGCCGTGGCCGACGAGTTCACCCGCCGCTTCGTGGAAGCAGCGGGGGAGCGGCAGTACGGCGATCCCGATGCGCGCGGCACAACGCTGGCGCCGATGGCGCGCGCCGACCTGCGCGATGAGCTGCACAAGCAGGTGCAGGCCAGCGTGGCCAAGGGCGCCCGCGTTTTGTTGGGCGGCGAACCGATTGCAGGCACGCACGCGGGCTACCCGGCCACCGTGCTGGACCAGGTGGGCCCGGGCATGCCGGCCTACGACGAGGAACTGTTCGGGCCGGTGGCGGCGGTGATCCGCGTGACCGACGAGGACGAGGCATTGCGCGTGGCCAACGACACCCGTTTCGGCCTGGGCGGCAGCGTGTGGACGCGCGATCCGGTGCGCGGCGAATCCTTCGCCCAGCGCATGGAATGCGGCGCCGCCTTCGTCAATGCCATCGTCAAGAGCGATGCGCGGCTTCCGTTCGGCGGCAGCAAGCAATCCGGTTTCGGCCGCGAACTGGCCGACCACGGCATCCATGAGTTCATGAACATCAAGACCGTCTACGTGGCCTGATACCCCGCTTCTGTAGAGTCGAGCTTGCTCGACTGCTGTTGCGCCCTTGTAGAGTCGAGCCATGCTCGACCGCCTTGCTTGTAGAGTCGAGCCATGCTCGACCGCCTTGCTTGTAGAGTCGAGCCATGCTCGACTGCCTTGCGAACAGCAGTCGAGCAAGCTCGACTCTACGAAATGCGGGTCACAACCATTTGGCGCGCTTGAACAAGCGGTACAGCCCCACGCACACCGCGCCCACGCCGACGATCATCAACGGGTAGGCCCACGGCTGGTTCAACTCGGGCATGTGGCTGAAGTTCATGCCATACCAGCTGGTGATCAGCGTCGGCGCGGCCAGCAGCGCTGCCCATGCACCCAGCCGCTTCACCGTCTCGCCCTGCGCCAGCGTCACCAGCGACAGGTTCACGCTCAGCGCGGTGCCCAGCATTTCGCGCAGGGTGTCGATCACATCGCTGATGCGCACGGCGTGGTCGTGCACGTCGCGCACATACAGCTTCACTTCGTCGGGAATCAGATCGCCCTGGTAACGGCGCAGCTGCGCCAGCACATCCTGCAGCGGCGCCACGGCCATGCGCATCTTGTTCAGTTCGCGCTTGAGTTCGTACAGCCGCACCACCGTGCTGCGCTTGTAGCTCTCGGCGAAGATGTCCTTCTCCAACAGCTCCAGCGTGTCGCGGAAGCGATTGGTGATGGGCAGGTAGTTGTCCACCACGAAGTCGGTCACCGCATACAGGCAGTACGAGGGGCCCATCTTCAGCAACTGCGGCTCGCGCTCCACGCGGGCGCGCACCGGTGCGTAGGACAGCGACGCACCATGGCGCACGGTCACCAGGAAGCGCGGGCCCAGGAAGGCATGGGTTTCGCCGTACTGGATGCGCTCGTCCACCATCTGCGCGGTGGTCACCACCACGAACAGGGAATTGCCGTAGGCCTCGACCTTGGGCCGCTGGTGCGCGTTGCGTGCGTCCTCGATGGCCAGGTCATGCAGGCAGAATTCTTCCTGCAGTTTCAGCAGCACGGCGTCGGCCGGATCGTACAGACCCACCCAGACGAAGCCGTTGCCACTGGCGATCACATCGCTGATCGCATCCAGGCTGATGTCGTGGCGGATGCCCTGGTCATCGTAGTGAACGCAGTTGATGACACAGGCAGGATTGGCCGAAGCGGCCGTGGAAGCAGGGGCGGGCAATGACATGCCCGCCATCGTGCGTCACTGCGCCGTGTGGGACAAGTGAGGACGACGCCCCAGCACCCAGGCCAGGGCCACATGCACCGGCAGCAGCAGGACGATCCACTGCACGTTGTACTGCGCCTGCAGGCTGAGCCAGTGCAGTACCAGTGCGGCTACCGACTGTACGGCCAGCAGCCACAGCACCACGCTGAACACGCGACCCGGCACGCGCCTGCGCAGCAGGGCGATGGCGCCGGGCATCAGCAGCACCGCCAGCGGCGACAGCAGCAGCAGGTTGCGGTTGGCCCAGGCGGCGTAGTGGATGCTGAAGCCCCACAGGAACACCAGCAGGCCGCCGGCAATCGTGCACAGCAGCCACAGCGGCAGGGCCAGGCCGGCCAGCAGGCGCGGGCGCTGGCGCAGGGCCACGATGCCTGCGGCGGCCAGCAGGCCACACAGCAGCCACGGCCACCAGCGCCGCGGCGATTCCTTCGGTTCGGCGGCAATGCGGTGCGGCAGCAGTTCCTGCTCGCTCTGCACCAGCGGGCGGCCATCACTATTGCGTACCTGGCGCAGGGCATCGGCCAGGCGCATCGGCACGAACGCTTCCTGCCAGCGCGACAGCGGCTGGTCGGCAAACGGACCCAGGCCGATGTCGAAGCCCAGCCACATCCACGGTGCCGGCGAGGCCAGGCGCACCGATTCACTGCGGTAAGTGTTGCCGCGCGAGCGCCCCGACAGCTGCGCATGCAGGCCGCCACCCAGGGCCTTGTCCAGGGTGTCGCGCACCATGGTGGCGCAGTTGGCGGTGTAGTAATCGTAGTGGTAGCGCGCGTTTTCCGGCTTGGCCCGCTCGGCCAGGCCATCGGCCAGGGCCCGCGCCTGGTCCGGGCGCAGGTCCAGCCACTGCACGCTGGCCCCGCGTCCGGTTTCGTCGTAGTAGGACAGGTCCTGCTGCAGCGGCAGCGCCACCAGGTAGTACATCATCTCGCCACGCACGAAGCGGCTGATGAAATCCTGTTCGGACGGATCGAAATAGCCGAAGTTGTAGGACGTGGCCGCGCCACTGACCGGGTCCAGCACCACGATGGCGTCGTGGCCGAAGCGTTCGAAGAACACCGTGCCCGGCTGCATGGTCACCACGCCGATACGCGGCGGCGCTGCGTCCGCAGCCGCCTCGGCAACCGCGGCGGCCTGCGCGAAGGCCGACCCTGGCAGTGCCAGGGCCAGCGTGCACAGCGCCAGCCATGCCAGCATCAACAGGCCGCGGCGCTTCAAGCGTCGTCCTGCGCGTCCGGCGGCAGCACGGTCACATGGAAAGCCTGCACCCGGCGCGCGTCGGCACGCGCCACGCGGAACATGAAGCGGTCCAGCGCCAGCTCGTCGCCCACTTCCGGCAGGTGGCCCACGGCCTCGGTCACCAGGCCGCCGATGGTGTCGTAGTCCTCATCAGAGAACGTGGCACCAAAGCGCTCGTTGAAATCGCCGATCGGGGTCAGCGCGTCCACCACGTACTGGCCATCGGCCTGGATGGCGATCTGCGCCGAGGGGTCTTCGGCTTCATCGTGCTCGTCGTCGATCTCGCCGACGATCTGTTCCAGCACGTCTTCGATGGTGACCAGACCGGCCACGCCGCCGTATTCGTCCACCACCATCGCCATGTGGTTACGCGACAGGCGGAATTCCTTCAACAGCACGTTGAGCTTCTTGGCCTCGGGAATCAGCACCGCCGGCCGCAGCAGTTCGCGCACGTTGGCCGGGCCGTTGTCGGCCACCACGCCGCGCAGCAGGTCCTTGGCCAGCAGGATGCCAAGGATGTCGTCCTTGTTCTCGCCGTGCACCGGGAAGCGCGAATGGCCGGATTCGACCACCTGCTTCATCAGTTCCAGGAAGGGCGCCTCGACAGGCAGCGAGACCATCTGCGAACGCGAGATCATCACGTCGCCCACGGTCAACTCGGCCACCGAAATGGCGCCTTCCATCATCTTCAGGGTATCGGCGGCGATCAGCCCTTCGTCCTGTGCGGTGTGCAGCACGGCCACCAGCTCGTCGCGGGTGTGGGGTTCGCCGGAGAAGGCGGCCGTCAGGCGTTCCAGCCAGCCGCGCTTCTTTTCATTGGGCTCCTGCGGGGAGCTACTACTGTCGTCTTCAGACATCTCTGGAAAAAGGGCACCCGGAAACCCGGGCGTTGGCCCCAGTCTAGCAGGATGTGGGGGCCTTTCAGTGACCGCTGGCTGCGTCGCCGGGGGCCTCGTCTTCGGCCGGCAGGTCCAGGCTGTAGGTGCAGCCGGCCAGGGTCCGGCCGGGGTGGCTGGCCACCGTGGACACGCTCAGGATGATCGATTCGATCTGCGCCTCGCCGGTCTTCGGGTCGATGACATCGCGGCTGACCACTTCGCGGCCGGCCATGAACTTGCCGCCCTGGTCGTAACCGGTTTCCAGCGCCAGGCGGGTGGCCAGCGGGTGCGGGTCGGCCTGGTCCAGCACGGCCATCACGCTGGCCCCGGCCACCGCGATATGGTCGGTCTGCTGCCCGAACACGGTGATCGGGTTGGCCAGGCGGAACTCGGTCATGAACTGGTTGGCCTGCGGCAGCGGCTGCAGGCCGTTGGCCACGGCCTTCAACGGGTCGGCCAGCAGCGGCGCCAGGGCGGCATGGTCGGCCACGCCCTGGCGGCATTCGATCAGTGCGGGCAGGTCCAGCGGTGCCGCCGAGGCGGTGGCGGCAACAGAGGCAAGCAGCAGGGGCAGGGCAGTACGCAGCAGCACAGGCAGAGGGTCCGCGATGGAGGATGCCCGGCCATGGTAGCGGCCGGACCCCGTCATGTCCGCAGGTCTCAGCCCTGCGGCGCGCGGCCCAGCAGGGTCTGCGCACGCCGCAGCGTACGCCGCGCCAACGCGCGCAGTGCCATCAGGGGCAGGGTCAGCATGACCGCGACCATGGCCAGATGGACCAGTTGCATCATCTGGCTCAGTGCGATCTGCAGTACACCCGGCTGCAGCAGCCAGGCCGGCACATCTGCGGCGTCGATCCGCTTGACCGCGGTTACGTAGACCGCGGCAAGCACGAACAGCGCGCACAGCTGGGTACGCGTGGCGTGGAAGAACGACAGGCTGCTGCTGGCCCGCCCCAGGCGATGCTGCAGCACCACGCGCCAGCACACCGGCGCGGAGAACGCGCCGATCAGGACCAGCACCATCGACGTGGCCCACAGCGTGGGCGTACTGCTGGCCGGTCCCGGACCGCCCAGCAGATGCGGCCCCACATTGCCCAGCACCACAGCGGCCAGCAGGCTGGCCGGGCAGACCAGGGCCAGCGTACGCAGCAGCCAGTGCTGTCCATCCGGGTGGCGGGCACTGACCCGGCGCAGCACGTTGGCGGCCACGACCAGCAGCAGGGCAAAGATCGCACTTCCGGCCAGGAACGGCCCCATGTCGCCCATCATCATCCTTGTCTCCGGGGGGGTTGCCGCTGCAGGGTAGCGCGATCGGCGGCTCAGCGCTCGCCGGCGTAGGGATCCTCGATGCCCAGCTCGGCCAGAATCTCGCGCTCCAGCTGTTCCATCGCCTCGGCTTCCTTGTCGTCTTCGTGGTCCCAGCCCAGCAGGTGCAGCACGCCGTGCACGGTCAGGTGCGCGTAGTGCGCGTTCAGCGCCTTGCCCTGTTCGTCGGCCTCGCGCGCCACCACCGGTGCGCAGATCACCAGGTCACCCAGCAACGGGAACTTCACCCCCTTGGGCAGGCCTTCGGGCAGCTCTGCGGGGAAGCTGAGCACATTGGTGGCGTAATCCTTGCCACGGTAATGGCGGTTCAGTGACTGCCCTTCCTTGGCATCGACCACGCGGATGGCCAGGTCGGCTTCGCGGATGCGGCCCTTCAGTGCCGCCGCCACCCATTTGCGGAAACTGACGGCGGCCGGCAGGCCGGTGCGGGGCAGCGCATAGCTGATGGCGACATCCAGTCGCACGGGACCTTTGGTCATGGGGTGGCTCCGGGTTGGATCTGGTGCAGGTCGCGGCGGTCGTAGGCACTGACGATGCGGGCCACCAGCGGGTGGCGCACCACGTCGCGCGCTTCGAAGAAGGTGAAGCTGACGCCGTCGACATCACGCAGCACGTCGATGGCATCGCGCAGGCCCGACTTCACGTGCTTGGGCAGGTCGGTCTGGGTCAGGTCGCCGGTCACCACCGCAGTGGAGCCAAAGCCCAGGCGGGTCAGGAACATCTTCATCTGTTCGATGGTGGTGTTCTGCGCCTCGTCCAGGATCACGAACGCATCGTTCAGCGTGCGCCCGCGCATGTAGGCCAGCGGCGCGATCTCGATCACGTTCTTTTCCAGCAGCTTGACCACTTTTTCCACGCCCAGCATTTCGTACAGGGCGTCGTACAGCGGGCGCAGGTAGGGATCGACCTTCTGTGACAGGTCGCCGGGCAGGAAGCCGAGCTTCTCGCCGGCTTCCACCGCCGGGCGCACCAGGATCAGCCGCTGCACGCGCGATTCGTTCAGCGCTTCCACCGCACTGGCCACGGCCAGGAAGGTCTTGCCAGTACCGGCCGGGCCGATGCCGAAGTTGATGTCGTGGGTGGTGATCTGGTGCAGGTAGCGGGCCTGGTTGGCGCCGCGGCCACGCACGGTGCCACGCTTGACCTTGATCGCCACCTCCTGCGCTTCGTACGCGCGCTCGGCAATCTGGTCCAGGTTGGCCTTGGCCAGGCGCAGATGGATGGCGTGGTTGTCGAAGGTGGTCTCGGCCGTCTCGGCGTACAGCGCTTCAATCAGCTTCTGTGCTTCGGCGGTGGCTTCGTCGCGGCCGCTGATGCGGAACACGAAGCCGCGGTTGGCGATCTCCACGCCGAGCTTCAGCTCGATCTGGCGCAGGTGCCCATCGAAGGGGCCGGACAGGTTGGCCAGTCGCTCGGTGTCTTCCGGCGACAGGGTGAAATCTCGATGCTCGATGCTTTTCATTGCAGAGGGTGGGGCGGGTTCGCCGTCCACCGCGGTGGGTCAGGGAAGACAAGGGTAGCGCGCGGATGGGCGGGGCGACAGTTCTCCACACCGGGTGTGGATCGGCGCCGCAGAAAGCTGTGGACAAGTGGGTGCGGTGCCCACCCCGCAACGCTTGTGAAGCGCTGGTGAAAAATGTGCCAGGCAACGACGGGGTCAGATCCCCGAAGGGGCTCTGACCCCATCGATGGGGCCCCGGTGGGTGCCGACCGTTGGTCGGCACGACCTTATTCCGCCACCACCCGCGCACGCAGCGAATTGGTCAGCGCTTCGGTAATCACCACATCCACGAACTGGCCGATCAGGCGCGCCGGCGCCGGGAAGTTCACCGAGCGCATGTTCTCGGTCTTGCCGGTCAACTCGTTCGGGTTCTTGCGCGACGGACCTTCCACCAACACGGTCTGCACCGTGCCGACCATCTTTTCGGAGATGCTGGCCGCGTGCGCATTGATGCGTTCCTGCAGGCGCGACAGGCGCGCGTGCTTCTCCGCATCGCTGATCGTGTCCTCCAGGTCGGCCGCCGGCGTGCCCGGGCGGCGCGAATAGATGAAGGAGAAGCTGTGGTCGAAGCCGATGTCTTCGATCAGCTTCATGGTCTTTTCGAAATCGGCATCGGTCTCGCCGGGGAAACCGACGATGAAGTCCGAGCTGATCGAGATGTCCGGGCGCACCGCGCGCAGCTTGCGGATCTTCGACTTGAATTCCAGCGCGGTATAGCCGCGCTTCATCGCCGACAGCACGCGGTCGCTGCCGGCCTGCACCGGCAGGTGCAGGAAGTTGGCCAGCTGCGGCACATCGCGGAACGCATCGACCAGCGAATCGCTGAACTCCAGCGGGTGCGAGGTGGTGAAGCGGATGCGGCCAACGCCGTCGATCTCGGCGATGGTGCGGATCAGCAGACCCAGGTCGGCGAACTCACCATCGCCATAGGGGCCACGGTAGGCGTTGACGTTCTGGCCGAGCAGGTTGATCTCGCGCACGCCCTGCGCGGCCAGTTGGGCCACTTCCACCACCACGTCCTCGAACGGGCGGCTGACCTCGGTGCCGCGGGTGTAGGGCACCACGCAGAACGAGCAGTACTTGGAACAGCCTTCCATGATCGATACGAACGCAGACGCACCTTCGGCGCGCGGTTCGGGCATGCGGTCGAACTTCTCGATCTCGGGGAAGCTGATGTCCACCTGCGGGCGCTGCTGTTCGCGGCGGGCGCGGATCAGTTCGGGCAGGCGGTGCAGGGTCTGCGGGCCGAACACCAGATCGACGAACGGCGCGCGCTTGATGATCGCTTCGCCTTCCTGCGACGCCACGCAGCCACCCACGCCGATGATGACCTCGCGGCCCTTGTTCTTCAGGCCCTTCCATACGCCCAGCTGGCTGAACACCTTCTCCTGCGCCTTTTCGCGGATGGAGCAGGTGTTGACCAGGATGACGTCGGCGTCTTCCGGGCGGTCGGTCAGTTCCAGGCCATCGCTGGCGGCAAGCACGTCGGCCATCTTGGCCGAGTCGTACTCGTTCATCTGGCAACCGTGGGTCTTGATGTAGAGCTTGCCTTTCACCTGGTCGGGCTTGCGCGGACCAGTGGGCAGGGCAACGAGCGGGGTGCCGCCCGGGGCGGCGGGCGGAAAGACGTCTGGCGTCCCGGTCATGGCGCTTAATCCATTCGGGTGGCGGGAAAGGCGGCAATTCTACCCGTATCCCGCACCGCCCGCCGGAATGCCGGATGCGCCGCGACCCACGTTCCACGCAGCCCGCCGTCCCAGTAGAGCCAGGCCATGCCTGGCTGCATTCCATCCCGCAGGCGCGGCGGGCGGGGCATCCACGCATGGCGTGGATCTACCCCCGTCAGGCCGCCACCAGCTCCGCGTCGATCTGCCGCGAGCGATCAAACGCGGTCAGTTCCGCCATGCGGGCGATGAACGCGGCCGTGGCCGGCGCCGGCTTCACCAGGCCGAACGCGGTGGTCCACTGCAGCGCGTTGCCCCACAGCACGTCGGCGGCACTCATGATGTCACCCAGCAGGTACGGCCCCTGCGCCAGCTGGGCCTCGATCACCTCCAGCACGGTGTCGGCGTCGTTGTAGGGCGAGAACGCGTGCGGCGGCGGGTCGCGGTGCATCGCGCGGTCGATCATCGCCGGTTCGAAGCAGGCCCCGTAGAAGGCCATCCAGCGCAGGTAGGGGCCACGCAGGGCATCGCCGATCGGCGGCGCCAGCCCGGCTTCGGGGTACAGGTCGGCCAGGTACAGATAGATGGCCACCTGTTCGGTCACCAGCGCACCGCCATGGACGATGGCCGGCACCTTGCCCATCGGGTTGATGGCCAGGTAGGCCGGGGCCAGGTTGGCGCCGGCCTTCAGGTCCAGCACGTGCAGGCGGTAGTCCGCCCCCAGCGCTTCCAGCAGGGCCACGGCGCCGCTCGAGCGTGAACGGGCGGCGTGGTAGAGGGTGATCAGGCGTGAGGACATGGTCGTGCTCCTTGCAGTAAGAGGGGTGAACCGTGGGGCCATGCTGGGGCACAATCGCGGACGACTTCTGTCCTTGATCCTTCATGCGCCATACCGCCCATCGACTGCTGCGCCTGATCGCCCTGCTGCAGGCCCGACGCCACTGGTCGGGCGCCGAGCTGGCCGAGCGCATGGGCGTGGACCGGCGCAGCATCCGCCGCGACATCGAGCGCCTGCGCGAGCTGGGCTACCCGGTACAGGCCTCGGCCGGGGTCGGCGGCGGCTACCGGTTGGGCTCAGGCGCCCCGGTGCTGCCGATGCTGCTGGATGAGGAAGAGGCGACCACCCTGGCCATTGCCCTGCGTGCGGCCTCGGCCACGGTGTCCGGCATCGACGACACCGCGCGCGGCCTGCTGTCCAAGCTCGACCCCCTGGTGCCGACCCGGCGCCGCCAGCAGGCCGGTGAAGTACACGCCGCCACCGCCACGCTGAACGAGCTGCCAGCCACCGACGCGCGCCTGCTGGGGCGGCTGGCCCAGCACTGCCGGCAGGCCTCGCGGCTGGCCTTCGAGTACCGCAGCGCACAGGACGTGGTCACCCAGCGCCAGGTCGAGGCCCAGCACCTGGTGAACTACGGCCGGCGCTGGTACCTGCTGGCCTGGGACCTGGGGCGGCAGGACTGGCGCACCCTGCGGGTGGACCGGATGGGGGCGGTGCAGGCGCTGGCCGAACCCGGCCTGCATCGACGCACACCGGCGCCGCCGGACGTGATGGTGCGCCAGGCCGTCAGCCAGGCGCCGTTCGCCCTGCAGGCCACCCTGCGCCTGGCCGGCAGCCAGGCCGAGCTTGAAAGTCGCATTCCGCCCTGGTGCGGGGTGCTGGAGGCCGATGGGCCACGGCACTGCCTGCTGCGCATGGGGGCCGAGAGTCGGGGCATGATGCTGGCGCAGATCCTCAGCTTGGACCGCCTGCCGCTGGCGCTGTGGACCACCCCGGAAACGCTTCGGCAGGAACTGGCCGAGCGGTTGGGCGGGTTGAGCCAGCTGCTGGCTGTGCCGACGGTCACGGACTGAGCCGTGGCGCTTGGCAAGGCCCGGCGAAGCTGGGACACTCGCGCCCATGAAGGGGAGACTGGGGATAACGGCGATCATCATCGCTGCGCTGACCGCTGCGCCGGCCAGCGCCGGCACCCTGTACAAGTGCGAAGGCGCTGACGGGGTCACCAGCTATGTCAGCAAGCGGGTGGCCGGTGCGCGCTGCACCACCATCAGCTACACGCGTCAGCCCAGTCGTCCAACACGCCCGGTCACGCCAGCGCCCACGCCCACGCCCACGCCTACGCCTGCCGCCGCACCGGTGGCGGTGGCCAGCGCCGAGCGCAATCCGGTCGCCGTGGCCGCCAGTGCCGCCAGCCCGGCAGTCGCCCCCAGCACAGCACCTGTGGCCACACCGCGTGCGGGCCGCACGGTCAGTGGCCAGGTCTATTCGTACATGAAGGACGGGGTTCGCCACTACACCAGTGCGCGGCCAGCGCAGGTGGCCAACCTGGGGCCGGTGCGGACCATCCGCTACAGCTTCATCGAACGCTGCTACGCCTGCGGGGTCAATCCGCGCGTCGATTTCGGCAGCGTGCGGCTCAACACGACCTCGTTCCAGACCGAGATCGCCTCGGCCGCACGTGAGTTCGGCGTGGAAGAAGCCATCGTGCGCGCGATCATCCATGCCGAATCGGCCTACAACCCCACCGCGCTCAGCCGCGCCGGGGCACAGGGGCTGATGCAGCTGATGCCGCCCACCGCGGCGCGCTTCGGTGTCGCCGATTCCTACGATGCCAGCCAGAACATCCGTGGCGGCGTGCAGTACCTGGCGTGGCTGCTGAAGCGCTTCAACGGCGACCTGACCCTGGCCGCCGCCGGCTACAACGCCGGCGAGGGTGCGGTCGACCGCCATGGCGGCGTCCCCCCGTACAGTGAAACCCAGTACTACGTGCGCCGGGTCGGCCAGCTGGCCGATCGCTACCGCACGGCATTGACAAAGCAGTAGGTGCCGGCGGGCTGTCGGCACACGTTCAAGATTTTGTTGCACCGCGTTGTGTGGCGCGCGACGGTTCCGCTACACTCGACCACGATTCAATGCGGCTCTGGCCCCCACCGGATCCGCTGGCAGCCTTAAAGCTACCTAATCAATATCGGAGTGCCGGATGGCCAACGATGGGGTATACGATCCAGTCAACACCGGACGTCGGCGTTTTCTTACTGCCACCACTGCCGTGGTGGGTGCCGTCGGCGTCGGCTTCACCGCTGTTCCTTTCATCAAGTCCTGGAACCCCAGTGCCCGTGCCAAGCTTGCCGGCGCACCGGTGGTGGCCGACATCAGCGCGCTGCAGGAAGGCCAACGCCTGATCGTGGAGTGGCGCGGCCAGCCGATCTGGATCGTCAAGCGCTCCAAGGCCATCCTGGATGCGCTGCATGGGCTCGATGGCCGCCTGAAGGATCCCGAATCGGGCGAGAAGGACCAGCAGCCCGAGTACGTGCTGAAGCAGAACCCCGAGCTGCGTTCGATCAAACCGGAAATCTCGGTGCTGGTCGGGCTGTGCACGCACCTGGGCTGTTCGCCGGAAATGGTCGCCGAGATCCGCCCTGAACCCTACGATCCGCAGTGGAAGGGCGGCTATTTCTGCCCCTGCCACAAGTCGCGCTTCGACATGTCCGGCCGCGTGTTCAAGGACGTGCCGGCGCCGATCAACCTGCTGGTGCCACCGCACCACTACCAGGACGACAACACCGTCATCATCGGTGTCGATCCGCAGGGGGCTGCCTGATGAGCAACATCCTCAGCCGTACCGCCAGCGGCGTGGCCGACTGGGTCAATGCGCGCGCGCCCGGCCTGATGCCGGTCTACCGCAAGCATGTCAGCGAATACTACGCGCCGAAGAACTTCAACATCTGGTACTACTTCGGTTCGCTGGCGCTGCTGATCCTGGTCAACCAGATCGTCACCGGCATCTTCCTGACCATGCACTACAAGACGAACGCCGCCGAAGCGTTCGC
Source organism: Stenotrophomonas sp. ZAC14D2_NAIMI4_6 (assembly GCF_003086875.1). Lineage (NCBI taxonomy): Bacteria > Pseudomonadati > Pseudomonadota > Gammaproteobacteria > Lysobacterales > Lysobacteraceae > Stenotrophomonas > Stenotrophomonas sp. ZAC14D2_NAIMI4_6. The sequence goes on from NZ_CP025996.1 coordinate 1,527,876, forward strand.
CTCCATCGAATACATCATGCGTGATGTGGAATGGGGCTGGCTGATCCGCTACATGCATTCCACCGGGGCCTCGCTGTTCTTCATCGTGGTCTACCTGCACATGTTCCGCGGCCTGCTGTACGGCAGTTACCAGAAGCCGCGCGAACTGGTGTGGATCCTGGGCATGCTGATCTACCTGGTGCTGATGGCCGAAGCCTTCATGGGCTACGTGCTGCCCTGGGGCCAGATGTCGTTCTGGGGCGCCAAGGTCATCATCTCGCTGTTCGGCGCCATCCCGGTCATCGGCAACGGCCTGACCGAATGGATCATGGGCGACTACCTGCCCAGCGATGCCACGCTGAACCGCTTCTTCGCCCTGCACGTGATCGCCCTGCCGCTGGTGCTGCTGCTGCTGGTGGTGCTGCACCTGGGCGCGCTGCACGAAGTGGGCTCTAACAACCCCGACGGCGTGGAGATCAAAAAGGGGCCCAAGGGCAACCGCTGGTCGCCGAACGCGCCGGCCGATGGCATTCCGTTCCACCCGTACTACACGTTGAAGGATGGCGTCGGCGTGGGCTTCCTGTTGGTCATCGCCGCCTTCATCATCTTCTTCGCCCCGGCCTTCGGTGGGCTGTTCCTGGAACACGACAACTTCACCGAAGCCAACCGGCTGGTCACGCCCGAACACATCAAGCCGGTCTGGTACTACACCCCGTACTACGCCATGTTGCGCGTGGTGCCCAACAAGCTGGGCGGCGTGCTGGTGATGTTCTCGGCCATCGCGATCCTGTTCCTGGTGCCGTGGCTGGACCGCGCGCGGGTCAAGTCCTACCGCTACCGCGGTCTGCTGTCGAAGGTGCTGCTGGGAGTGTTCGCCGTGTGCTTCGTGTGGCTGGGGGTGATCGGCTCCGGCCCAGGCACCGACGCGCACGAGACCTATGTCGGGCGGGTGCTGACCTTCCTGTACTTCGCGTTCTTCATCACCATGCCGCTATGGACAAGGCTGGACAAGACCAAGCCGGTACCGGAAAGGGTGACCACGCATGACTGAGCGCTGGATTGTCCGGTTGGCCCTGGTGGCCGCCTTGGTGCTGGGCAGCAGCCTGGCCCACGCCGCCGAAGGTGGCGCCAAACTGCTGCAGGCCGGCAACGATCTGGGTGACCGCGCGTCGCTGCAGCGCGGCGCGCAGTTGTACATGAACTACTGTTCCGGCTGCCACGCGCTGAAGTACCTGCGCTATTCGCGCATGGGCCAGGACCTGGGCCTGAGTGAGGAAGAGGTGATGAACAACCTCAACTTCACCGGTTCGGCCATCGGCGATCCGGTGCCGGTGGCGATGCCCAAGGAGCAGGCGGAGAAATGGTTCGGCAAGATGCCGCCCGATCTCAGCCTGATCGCCCGCGTGCGTGGCAGCGACTGGATCTACACCTACCTGAAGTCCTTCTACCTGGACAGCAGCCGTCCGCTGGGCTGGAACAACACCGTGTTCCCCAATGCCTCCATGCCCAACCCGCTGTGGGAAATGCAGGGGCTGCAGCACGCGGTGCATGGCAAGGCCGAAGCGCCGGGCATGGACCCGCCGGTCACCGGCCTGCGCATCGACAGCCCCGGCAGCGTGGATGCCGGGCAGTACGACCAGGCCGTGCGCGACATCACCAACTTCCTGGAATACGCTGGCGAACCTGCCGCGCTGAAGCGCCAGCAGCTGGGTGTATGGGTGATCCTGTTCCTGGCCCTGCTGACCTTCCTGCTGTATCTGCTGAAGAAGGAATACTGGAAGGACGTGCATTGAGCCGGGCGAGGCATTGCCTCAAGCCTATTGGCTTTTGTGATGCCCGGTTGCACACTCGGGCAGGAGTCGACCACCGGCAAGGGGCTGGTGGCGCCGGTACGGCAGGCGGTCTCCTGTCGTGGGAGAGCCTTTGATGGCGGCGAGCGTACGCATGCGCAATACACTGACGCTGTTTTCCTCGAACGACGATGTCCTGTGCCATCGGGTGCGTCTGGTCCTGGCGGCCAAGGGCGTGACCTATGATTTCGTGCCGGTCGATCCGCAGAACCCGCCGGAAGACTTGATCGATCTCAATCCCTACCACTCGGTGCCCACCCTGGTAGAGCGCGAACTGGTGCTGTACGCCGCCTCGGTGGTCAGTGAGTACCTGGATGAGCGCTACCCGCATCCGCCGCTGATGCCGGTCGATCCGCTGTCGCGTGCCCGCATCCGCCTGGCCATGCTGCGCATCGAGCACGACTGGGTGCCGCAGGTGCAGGCCATCCAGCTGGGCAACAAGACCCAGGCCGAAGCTGGCCGCAAGCGCCTGAAGGAACTGCTGACCGCATCGCTGCCGCTGTTCAAGGCCAGCAAGTTCTTCCTGAACCCGGAAATGAGCCTGGCCGACTGCGCGATGGCGCCCATCATCTGGCGCCTGCAGTCGCTGGACGTGCCGCTGCCCAAGGATGGCAAGGCCATCGAAGACTATGGCAACCGTATCTTCCGCCACCCCGGGTTCGTGCGCAGCCTGACCGATCAGGAAAAGAAGCTGCGCGACCTGCCGGTCTAGGCGATTGCCGCAGTTCCCGTCTGCACGCCCACCGGCGTGCCGTGATGCGCCCCGACAGGGGCGTCGTGCGCGTACACTTCACGCATGACCGACGACTTCTTCCACATGACCAGCCACCGCCCGTACCTGCTGCGGGCCCTGGTGGAATGGATCAACGACAACCAGCTGACCCCGCATATCCTGGTCGACGCCGGCGTGCCCGGCGTGCAGGTGCCGCCTTCGGCCGTGAAGGACGGGCGCGTGGTGCTGAACATCGCCGAGCGTGCGGTGGTGCGGCTGATGATCGACAACGAGATGGTGAGCTTCTCGGCGCGCTTCTCCGGCACCAGCTACCCGGTGCAGGTACCGATCAGCGCGGTGCTGGCGGTGTACGCGCGCGAAACCGGGCAGGGCATGGCACTGCCGGACGATATTCCCGGTGCCGAAGCGACCGCTGCCAGTGACGAGCCGCTGCACGAGGGCGACACCCCGCCGGACGACACGCCGCCGTCCAACCCGCCGCCGAAGGGCCGACCGACCCTGCGCGTGGTCAAATAAATGTGGGTGCCGACCGTTGGTCGGCACAGCCCGGCGCTACCGCCTACACATCCTCGGCCTCATCCACATCCGCGCGGATCCTGCTGATCCGCGCCGCGCCCGGCCCAGTGAACGAGATGAGCTGGTCGCCGCGCAGCACCATGCGCCCGACATGGCGATCGATGCCATCGTAGGAATACTCGAACTTGAAGGTGCGCTCGAAACCGAGCCGGCCATCCTCGCCGCGCGACAGGCGCAGGCCGGTGGCATGCACCGCCTGGTCCAGCCACTGCACGTCGGCGGCACGGCAGGCATTGCGACCCAGTTCCACCGCGCGCTCGGCGGCCGAACGCGCCGCGTTCCAGAAGAAATAGACGATACCGCCAACGATCAGCAACAACAGCAGGGTGGGCATGGCGTGGAATGTCTGAAGTCGATGCAGCCAAGATGGCGGCGAAGCGGGCCGGGATCAAGCACCGTGACGTTTCCGGGCTGAAAGCGGCCGTGGGCCGGCCAGCGACTGCATCGCTGGACACCGCGCTGACAACGCTGTCGCCATTGCCTCTCGAAGCGCCGCCGCCACACGGGCAGGGTCGGTGCTTTCCTACAGGCGGCGAGGCGGCGAATGCACAGAGCGAGGACGGTGGTGATGGTGATGCTGATGGGCGCGGCATGCGCATCGTCCGCAGAAGGTGCCGTCGGTGCGGAGCCGCAGCCAGGGCAGGCCCTGTTGTACGCTCGGGGCGCAACCTCGTCCTTCCCGGGTGGCCAGCGGCGTCAGTTCACGCTGCAGTCGCAGCGCTGGCCTGACCGGCAGCAGGGGGCGACCTGGCGCCATCGGGTGGAGGTGCTTCAGCCCGATGCGCCGCAACCCGGTCCGGCCCTGCTGGTCATCAACAATGGCGTGGCCCATGACGGCGGCGGGCGCCCGGCCGGAGCGGCCACCGACCTGCCGGCCGAGGTGCTGGAAACGCTGGTGCGCACGCTGGGCATGGCGGTGGTGTCGCTTGCCGATGTGCCGCCGCAGGCCATGGCGTTGCCGGGGGACACCGCGCTGCGCACCGAAGATGATCTGGTGGCTGCCACCTGGCGCCGCTATCTGGACGACCCGGCGCGCCCCGCGCATTGGCCCCTGCACGTACCGATGACGGAAGCCGCAGTGCGCGCGCTGGATCTGGCCGACCGCGAGCTGCCAGCGGTTCAACGCCCGTCCTATATCGTCACCGGCGCGTCCAAGCGCGGCTGGATCACCTGGCTGCTGCCGCTGGTGGACGATCGGGTCAGCCACCTGGCACCGTTCGTGATCGACATGCACTGGCAGGCACTGGCACCGCACATCCGCAGCGTGCACGCCGGGCGCTGGCCGATCGCGCTGCAACCGTATGTCGACCACGGCATCACCGCCGAGATCGGTACCGACGGCTTCGCAGATCTGATGCGCATCGTGGACCCGTACACGCACCTGGACGGGCCACGGGCAGCACGGCTGGCCCTGCCCAAGCTGCTGGTCAACGCCAGCGGCGACGATTTCTTTCCGCCGGATGCGACGTCGCACTATCTGCGCGCGCTGCAGGGACCGACGGCCCTGCGCATGGCGCCGAACAGCGATCACGGCGGCATCCGCCGCTTCACCGCCGATGCGCTGCTGCCGACGCTGCGCCGCTGGCGCACCGGCAGGGGGTTGCCGCAGATCGATTCGCAGTGGAACGCCGAAGAGGGCCAGTTGCAGGTGCGGGCGCAGGGCGAACGGCCGCGCCGCGCGCTGCTGTGGCAGGCGCACAACCCGCACGCGCGCGATTTCCGCCGCGCCTGCGGCATCGCGTATGAATCGGCCGAGCTTGAACTCAACGACCAGGGCGGGGTGTCGCCACCACTGGCCGTGCCAACGCGCGGCTGGAGCGCTTCGTTCGTCGAACTGCACTACGACGACGGCATGGTGGTGACCACGCCGGTGCAGGTGCTGCCGCAGGATCGGTTTCCTGCACAGCCCCCGGCGCAGGGCGAGGGGCGCTGCAGGCTGGTGCCACTCAGCGGCTCGGCGCCGCCTGCACAGGCAGTGGCGACAACGCCGGTTGTGCCGGCAACGGGGCCGCTACATTCAGCTGCAGCAGCGCCGCCCAATCCTGTCGATTGAAGCTGCACTCGTCTTCGCGCCCCGGCGTGCAGCTGGGGTCGATGCCGGTGGTGTCATGCGAGCGTGCCGGCGGCAGCTGGATGCGCCCGCTGCGATCCAGTTGCAGCAGGCGCATGGCCACGGTGTTCATCACGTTGCCGCCCACCAGGTACAGGGTCTGGTCGCCGCCCAGGTTGGCCGCCACCACGACTTCGCAATGCGATTTCCAGTGGCCCACCGAGCCGTTGCCCAGTGCCTGCACCAGCCCGCTGTAGCTGAGGGTGCTGCTGCGGTCGCGCAGGAAGCACAGCATGTCGCCGGGGGCGGGCTTGGCGGTGGCCGGGTCCAGCAGCCGGTACGGGCTGCCGGCCGGGCCGGCCTGGTAGGCAGCGCGGATGTAGTCGATGTGGCGCGGCGAGGTGGTGAAGCCGGGCACCCCGGCGCGCACCATCACCCAGGAAATGAAGGCGGCCGACCACGGGTTGTCGACCAGGAAGGCGCGGCAGTCGCTGTCGGTGTAGCGCACCCCCAGGGGTGCCAGGCAGCTGCTGGCGCCGTCGATGCTGCCCATCGCGTTCAAGGTGCCGCTGTCACGCCAGTAGGCGGCCACGCGCCGCCAGGCCACCAGGCCGTTGTCGGCCAGGTAGCCGCTCTCGGCCTCGGTGACGGTGAGGCTGGCCGCACGGCCTTCGCGGTCGATGAAGGCGCGGTACCACAGCCGGTGTTCGTTGCAGGCCGCGTTGCGGATGGAGATCGCCAGCGGACTCAGGCCATAGCGGGGTGGCACGTCGCAGGCTTCGGCGGCGGCGGCCGACAGCGGCGCGGCGGCCAGCAGCAGGCAGGCAGGCAACAGCATCCGGCGCATGCGCGGCTCCTGTAGCGGATGGCCGCAGCGTCGCAGTGCCGTCGTGAACGCAGGGTGTGAGAACGGGGTCAGATCCCTTTCCCATGGGAAAGGGATCTGACCCCATGCCAGGCCTCAGCGCGGCGGCGGGCCCAGCTTCAGTGACAGATCGATCGCCTGCACATGCTTGGTCAGGCCGCCAATGGAAATGCAGTCGACGCCGTCTTCTGCAATGGCGCGCAGGCCGTCCAGGCCCACGCTGCCTGATACTTCCAGTGGAATGCGGCCGGCGGTGATGCGCACGGCCTCGCGCCGCAGGTCGGCGCTGAAATCATCCAGCAGGATGCGCTCGCAGCCGGTCTGCAGGGCCTGCTGCAGCTGTTCCAGGTCTTCCACTTCCACCACCAGCGGCAACTGCGGCCACTGCTGGCGTGCGGCCGCCACCGCGGCCGGCAGCGAGCCGGCGGCGCGGATGTGGTTTTCCTTCAGCATCACCGTGTCGTACAGGCCGAAGCGGTGGTTGTCGCCCCCGCCGCAGCGCACCGCGTACTTCTGCGCCAGGCGCAGGCCGGGCAGGGTCTTGCGGGTATCGAGAATGCGCGTGCCGGTGCCGGCCACGGCCGCCACGTGGCGGGCGGTGGTGGTGGCGGTGCCGGACAGGGTCTGCAGGAAATTCAGCGAGGTGCGCTCGGCGCTGACCAGGCTGCGGCTGCGGCCCTTCAGCAGGGCCAACACGGTGCCGGCCTTGACCACCGCGCCTTCGTCCACCTGCCAGTCGATGCGGACCTGCGGATCGAGCGCGCGATGGGTGGCGTCGAACCACGGCCGGCCGCAGATCACCGCATCCTGCTTGCACAGCAGGTAGGCGCTGTCCGGCTGGTCAGGCAGCAGGGCGGCGGTGACGTCACCGCTGCCCAGATCCTCGGCCAACGCGCGGGCGACATCGGCCGCGACGAGGGCCGCATCCGGCGTCGGCAGGGTACTCATGCGGCGGGGAAGTCGGCGATCTGCGCGGTCGGGATGGCCTCTTCGGCCAGCAGTACCGGAATGCCGTCGTCTACCCGGAACACCTGCTTGCGGTCGCGGGTCACCAGGGCCTCGCGCAGCGGCTGGGCCAGCGGGTTGCCATCGGCCTTGTTCACCGCACCGGCGGAAATGGCCTTGTTGAGGGCTTCCAGGCCCTTGCCATCCAGCAGGGACAGGGGCTGGCGGGTATCGGGCGACACCAGCAGGTCAAGCAGCTTGCGATCCATGGTTCTTCGTCTTGCGTGGAAGACGGCTAGAATACGTCTTTAAGGTAGGTGACGGCCAATGACCCCCAACCCGATCACGCCGCTCGTCGGCATCGTCATGGGTTCCCGCTCCGATTGGGAAACCATGCAGCACGCGGCCCAGAAGCTTGAAGCCCTGGGTGTTCCGTTCGAAGTGAAGGTGGTTTCGGCCCACCGCACGCCGGACGTGTTGTTCAGCTATGCCGAAGAAGCCGGCCCGCGCGGCCTGCGCGCGATCATCGCCGGTGCCGGCGGTGCTGCCCACCTGCCGGGCATGATCGCGGCCAAGACCGCGGTGCCGGTGCTGGGCGTGCCGGTGCAGTCCAAGGCCTTGAACGGCATGGATTCGCTGCTGTCGATCGTGCAGATGCCGGCCGGCATTCCGGTGGCCACCTTCGCCATCGGCAATGCGGGCGCCTCCAATGCCGCGCTGTTCGCCGCGGCCATGCTGGCCAGCGACCAGCCGGCCATCGGCCAGGCGCTGGAGGCGTTCCGCACCCGCCAGACCGAAGACGTGATGGCCCACGACGACCCGCGCCAATGAACCTGACCGTCGGCATCCTGGGCGGCGGCCAGCTCGCCCGCATGATGGTCCTGGCCGGTGCGCCGCTGGGCCTGCGCTTTGAACTGTTCGATCCGGCGGCCGACGCCTGCAGTGGGCCGTTGGCGCCACTCACCGTCGCCGCCTTCGACGACCGCCAGGCGCTGGCCGCGTTCGCCGCCAAGGTGGATGTGGTCACCTTCGATTTCGAGAACGTGCCGGCCGACAGTGCGCAGTTCCTGGCCGACCGCGTGCCGGTCTACCCGCCGCCGGCCGCGCTGGCGGTGGCCCAGGACCGGCTGAGCGAGAAGACCCTGTTCCAGCAACTGGGCATTCCGCTGCCTGCCTTTGCCGATATCCGCAGCCGTGACGAGCTGGCCGCGAAGGCCGCCGAGTTCGGTCTGCCGTGCATCCTCAAGACCCGCCGCCTGGGCTACGACGGCAAGGGCCAGTTCCGTCTGCGCAGCGCGGCCGACATCGACGCCGCTTGGGATGCGCTGGGCGCGCAGGTCGAGCGCACCGGGCTGATCCTGGAAGGCTTCGTTGCCTTCCAACGCGAAGTGAGCGTGGTGGCCGTGCGTGGCCGCGATGGCAGCTTCCAGGCCTGGCCGGTCACCGGCAACTGGCATGTCGATGGCGTGCTGTCGGCCAGCGTGGCCCCGGCCGTGCTTTCCGCAGCCGAGCACGAAGCTGCCATTGGCTACGCGCGCCGCGTGGCCGACCACCTGCAGTATGTGGGCGTGTTCGCCCTGGAACTGTTCTGCCGCGATGGCGAACTGCTGGCCAACGAGATGGCGCCGCGCGTGCACAATTCCGGGCACTGGACCATCGAAGGCAGCGAGACCTCGCAGTTCGAGAACCACCTGCGTGCCGTGCTGGGCCTGCCGCTGGGCAGCACCCGCATGCTCGGCCATGCCTGCATGCTGAACTGGCTGGGCGCCATGCCCGATCCGGCACCGGTGCTGGGCCAGGCCAGCGGCCATTGGCACGATTACGGCAAGCAGCCGCGTGATGGCCGCAAGGTGGGCCATGCCACGCTGCGCGACGACCAGGCCGATGCCCTGGCCGATGCCCTGGAGCAGGTCGGGCTGGAACTGGACCGCCAGGCGCAGGTCGCCCCGGCGGTACACGCGCTGCGCAACCGCTGAGGCGGGCGCAGCGCTGCAACATTGTGGCGCGCCGGTGTACGCATCGGCGCAACCCCTGCGGTGGTAGCGTGGGGCTCCTTTCCCCGGAGTCACCGCCATGCTCGACTGGAACGCTTACCGCAAGGAACTGAAGGGCCGCATCGGCGAGATCGGCAAGCTCTCGCCCGACACCCTGAAGGGCTACGCGACGCTGGCCAATGCCGGCGCGCAGACCAACCACCTGGATGCGAAGACCCGCGAGTTGATCGCGCTGGCAGTGGCGGTCACCACCCGCTGCGACGGCTGCATCACCGTGCACGTGGATGCGGCGCTGAAGCAGGGCGCCAGCCGCGAAGAGATTGCCGAGGCGCTGGGTGTGGCGGTGTCGCTCAATGCCGGCGCCGCGCTGGTCTATTCGGCGCGGGTGATGGATGCAGTGGCCGCGCACGAGAACGCGTGAGGCGTGCGGCGTCGCCGGGCCATGCCCGGCGGTCCGCCTCAGCGCAGCTGGCTTTCGGCGAATTCCCAGTTCGCCAGCTGCCAGAACCCGTCCAGATAGCGCGCGCGCTCGTTCTGGTAGTCGGTGTAGTAGGCGTGTTCCCACAGGTCGCAGCACAGCAGTGGCGTGCTGTCGCCGGTCAGGGGCGTGCCGCCATTGCGGGTGACCTGGATGCCCAGTTGCCCGCCAGGGTGCTGCACCAGCCAGGCCCAGCCCGAGCCGAACAGGCCCAGCGCTGCGCGGTTGAATTCCTCGCGCAGGCGCTGCGCATCGCCAAACTGGCGCTTCACCAGCTCGCCCAGGCGCCCCTGCGGTTCGCCGCCGCCGCGCGGGCGCAGGCATTGCCAGTAGAAGCCGTGGTTCCAGGCCTGGGCGGCGGCGTCGAACAACGCGCCCTGGGTCTGGCGCACGATGTCATCCAGCGTGGCCTCTTCCCATTCGGTGCCGGCAATGGCGGCGTTCACCGCGTCCACGTAGGCGCGATGGTGGCGGCCGTGGTGCAGTTCCACGGTGGTGGCCGACAGGTGCGGCTGCAGGGAGCCGGGAAGGTAGGGCAGGGCAGGCAGTTCGACAGACATGGACAGGTTCGTGGTCAGGGAGCGGTGGCAGCCGGTACCATCGGCATACAATGGCGGCTACCGTGGGCAGTCTAGCCGACCACCGCGGTCGGTTTGTCCGGCGAAGCAAGGAGTGAGGTGTGGCGGTAATGCAGCAAATCCAGGCCGAGGTGGATCGTTACCCGCTCGTGCTGTTCATGAAAGGCACCCCGCAATACCCGATGTGCGGCTTTTCCAGCCGCGCCGTGCAGGCCCTGATGGCCGCGGGCGCCGTGTCCCTGCGCACCGTCAACGTGCTCGAAGAGCCGGAGATCCGCGCCAACCTGCCGCGCTTCTCCAACCTGCCCACCTTCCCGCAGTTATTCATCAACGGCGAGCTGATCGGCGGCTGCGACATCATCATGGAACTGTTCGAGGCCGGCGAGCTCAAGCGCATCGTCGAAGAGGCCACCCAGGGATGAGTGCCTGGCCGTCGACGTCGACCGATACGGCGCTCGACGGCCGTCCCCTGCGGGACCGCGTAGTGCTGGTGGCCGGCGCCGGCGGAGGGCTGGGCAGTGCCGCCGCAGTCGCTGCCGCCCGGGCCGGTGCAACAGTGGTCCTGCTGGGGCGCAAGCCGCGCCGCCTGGACCGGGTCTATGCCCAGGTGCAGGCCGTCGGCCCCGAGCCGCTGCTGTATCCGCTGGATCTGGAAGGGGCCAGCCCCGACGACTACGCCGACCTGGCGCAGGCCATCGGCCGCGAGCTGGGTCGCCTGGACGGGGTGCTGGTGTGCGCCGCGCATTTCCCCGGCCTGACCCCGTTTGAACTGGCCGACCCGGCCAGTTTCGCCCGCGCCGTGCATGTCACCCTCACCGCACCGGCCTGGCTGGCCCAGGCCTGCCTGCCCCTGCTGCGCCAGCGCGAGGATGCCGCCCTGGTGTTCGCCGTGGATGCGCCTGAGCGGGTAGGGCAGGCCTACTGGGGTGGCTATGGCGTGGCCCAGCATGGGCTGCGCGGGTTGATCGCCAGCCTGCACGATGAACTGGCCAAGGGCCCGGTGCGGGTGGCAGGGCTGTACCCCGGCCCCCTGCGCACGGCGCTGCGCGCCCGTGCCTACTCGATCGACCAGGACGCAAGCGCGGTAGGGCCGGAAACGGCAGCCGAGGCCGCGGTCGCGCTGCTGTCCGCCGCCGGCCACCCCTGGCGGGGTCAGGTGCTTGACGCCCGCGCGGACACACTATCCCGTTAAGCAAGCGACAGGCCGGAATGAAGATTCCGTCACGATAGCGTTGCGATCCGGTGCCGTTTGTCGCACAACCGTCACATTCATCGGATAGCGTGTTAATCTAGTGTTAACCGTTGCGGCAGCTGCCGTTCACGGTAGGGAACCCCAGATAAATCTCCGAGCAGCCGCCCGCAAGGCTGTTTGGATGCGCTTTTTTTCCGCCATCGCCAACTCGCATCGAGGCTACCGAAAAATGACCCACCCACTCCGGATGTCCAAGCTCACCCTTGGTCTCGTGGCTGCACTTGCCGCCGCCCCCGCCTTCGCCCAGAGCACCTCTGCCGGTGTCGGCGGCCAGGTCGTGTCCCGCAGCGGCCAGCCCGTTGCCGGCGCTGAAGTCACCATCACCCACAGTGAGTCGGGCACCGTCTCGCGTGCGACCACCGACGCGGCCGGTCGCTACAACGCGCGCGGCCTGCGCGTGGGCGGTCCGTACACCATCACCATCACCAAGCCGGGTGAAGGCACCAAGACCGAAGATGGCGTCTACCTGGGCGTGAACCAGACCGGCACCATCAACGCCACCCTGGCCGGTGACCTGGCCGGCGCGACCAACCTGGACACCGTGCAGGTCACCGCTGTCGGCGGCGGCTCGGAAGTGTTCAGCGCCACCAAGATGGGCTCGGGCACCAACCTCAGCCAGCAGCAGATCGAAGTTGCGCCGTCCATCGGCGGCAACATCCAGGATCTGATGCGTCTGGATCCGCGCGTCACCTTCATTGATCGCGCCTCGGGCTCGATCTCGGCCGGTGGCCAGAACCCGCGCTACAACTCGGTGAACATCGACGGCGTGTCGGCCAGCGACACCTTCGGCCTGGAAGGCAACAACATGCCGACCCGCCGCCAGCCGGTCGCCATGGAAGCCATCGAAGCGCTGGACATCAACCTGTCCAACTACGACGTCAGCATCGCTGCCGCCGCCGGTGCCACCGTCAACGCGGTCACCAAGTCCGGTACCAATGAATTCCACGGTTCGGTCTACGGCACCTACCGTGACGGCGACTGGTTCGGTGACAACCCGGAAGGCCAGCCCTTCAATGGTTTCACCAAGGAAAAGACCTACGGCATGACCCTGGGCGGCCCGATCGTCAAGGACAAGTTGTTCTTCTTCGCCAACTACGAAAAGTTCGAACAGGCCGCACCGGGTGCTGACCTGTCGACCACGCCGCTGGGCAAGGCCAATGGCCAGTTCACCCTGGCGGACGTGACCCGTGCGCAGGAAATTGCCCAGGGCTACGGCATCGACGCCGGTGGCCTGGAAAGCAATGGCGACACGAACATGGAAGAGTACGCGCTGAAGCTGGACTGGAACATCAGCGACAACCACCGTGCCAGCGTGCGCTACAGCAAGATCGACCAGAGCAAGCTGCGCATCAACGGCATGACCACCAGCTCGGCTTCGCTGAACTCGTACTGGTACCAGCACAACAAGACCAACGAAAGCTACGTTGCCCAGGTCTTCAGTGACTGGACCGACAACTTCTCGACCGAACTGAAGGCTTCGTACCGCGAGTACTCGGCCATCCGTGCCGTCAACACCAACGCGCCCAGCATCCGCATCTACTTCGGCGGCACCCAGGCTGCGCCGTCGGGTGACTCGCTGTACCTGGGTACGGAAGTCAACTCGCAGGACAACATCCTCGAGACCAAGGCGTGGAACTACTACGCCGCCGGCACCCTGACCCTGGGTGACCACGACGTCAAGTTCGGTGCCTCCTACGACACCAATGACATCTACAACTACTACGGCGCCAACTCGTGGGGCACCTATACCTTCTATGGCCTGAACAACTTCGCCAACGGTATCTGGAGCACCTACGACTACGCCCCGGAGCGCAGCGCTGGTTCGATCGCCGCTGACTACAAGTACAGCAACCTGGCCCTGTTCGTGCAGGACACCTGGTACGTCAACAGCAACCTGACCCTGACCCTGGGTCTGCGCGCTGACCGTCCGGACACCAGCCCGGCACCGGCCTACAACGCACCGGCCTCGACCTTCTTCGGTTACAACAACAGCAAGGTCCTGAACAACAAGTTCCTGGTCCAGCCGCGCTTCGGTTTCAACTACACCTTCGACACCGAGCGCCCGACCCAGCTGCGCGGCGGCGTGGGCCTGTTCCAGGGTGATTCCCCGCAGGTGTGGCTGAGCAACAGCTACTCGGCGACCGGTTTCAACACCAGCGTCTACAACCGCACCGTTTACGATCCGACCCTGGTCTTCAGCCCGGACAAGGACAGCCAGCCGGTTCCGGCGGGCGCAGGTTCGGCCGTGCAGAACGTCAACTTCGTCGGCAATGACTTCCGCATGCCGTCGACCTACAAGGCCAACCTGGCCTTCGACCACGAAACCCCGTGGTACGGCATCGTGGCCTCGGCCGAACTGCTGGTCACCAAGGTCAAGGACGGCCTGTACTACCAGAACCTGAACCTGGGTCCGGTGCAGTACCAGGGTCCGGATGGTCGTGACATGTTCTACAGCGCCAGCAAGAACGGCGCCTGGACCTCGGGCGACGCCCGTTTTGGCCGCAACCGTGCCAACTACAACAACGTCTACCTGATCACCAACACCGACAAGGGCCGCACTTCGCAGTTCACCGCGTCGCTGAGCAAGCCGTGGTCGGATACCAGTGACTGGTCCTGGAACATCGGCTACACCTACACCGATGCGACCGAAGTCGGCTCGCTGACCAGCTCCACCGCCAGCTCGGGTTGGAACTACCAGTACGCCTTCGACGCCAACACCGAAATCGAGAACACCTCGCGCTACCAGATCCGTGACCGCCTGTCGGGTTCGCTGAACTGGAAGCACAAGTTCTTCGGCGATTACGAAACCAAGGTCGGCCTGGTGTACGAAGGCCGTAGCGGTCGTCCGTACAGCTACGTCTTCGTCAACGATGCCAATGGCGACGGCCGTAGCGCCAACGACCTGTTCTACGTGCCGAAGGGCCCGGGCGACGTGCTGTTCGGTACGCTGGCAGCCAATGGCCAGTTCACCGCCGATGCGGCCATGGAAAAGAACTTCTTCGCATGGCTGGCCGCCAACCCGGATCTGGCCAAGTACGCCGGCACCACGCCGGGTGCCAACCAGTTCCGTACCGGCTGGATCAACACCTTCGACCTGCGCATCAGCCAGCAGCTGCCGGGCTTCATGAAGGGCCACAAGTCGGAGATCTGGCTGGACGTGCAGAACATCGGCAACATGCTGAACAAGAAGTGGGGCAACATCTACGACTACGGCTTCTTCGCCGACAGCCGTGTGGCCACCCTGCAGGGCATGTACCAGGGCAAGTACGTGTACAACTACCGCGGCGCGGACACCCCGACCGTGGCCAACGCAGACGCAGACGGCTTCGACGTCGGTGTCTCGCAGTGGTCGCTGCAGCTGGGCTTCCGCTACCAGTTCTGATGAACTGACGTAGTTGCTGCACACGGAAACGGCCGGGGAAACCCGGCCGTTTTCCGTTCAGTCGAAAGTGCTTGCGGGGCGTTTGGCTTCGGCGTAGCATCCAGACACGTGCGCGGCGCCATCGCCGCAACGGCGGTCCCAGCAACGGTGAACGCGGTCAGCACGCATCCAACGGTCGGGTTTCCCGGCCGTTTTGCTTTTTAAGGGGGCGGCAGTACAGTCGGAAACCTTGAAGGAAGCGAAAAGTTGGATATGACCACGAACGAAAAGGCAGCCCGTGCGCTGCCGGTGCAGGATGCGCGGATCTACCCGCGTGGTGGGCTGGATGTGTTGTCGCGCGCCGAAGTGGCGCGCCTGCGCGATGCCTCCGGCGGCGGCATGCACGAGCTGTTGCGCCGCTGCGCACTGGCCGTGCTGACCAGTGGCAGTGCCTCGGACGATCCGCGCGCCGCGCGTGATCTCTACCCCGATTTCGACATCCAGGTGGCGCAGCAGGATCGCGGCGTGCGCATCGACCTGGTCAACGCCCCGGCGATGGCCTTCGTCGACGGCGAGATCATCCGCGGCGTGGCCGAGCTGCTGTTCGCGGTGGTGCGTGACCTGGCCTACATGGCCATCGAGATGGGCCCGGCCTACGCGGCCGAGCTGGAATCGTCCGAAGGCATCACCAACGCTGTGTTCGGCCTGCTGCGCAACGCGCGCATCCTCAACCCGGGCGACCCGAACCTGGTGGTCTGCTGGGGCGGCCATTCGATCGGCCGCGACGAGTACCTGTACACCAAGCAGGTGGGCTACGAGCTGGGCCTGCGCGGCCTGGACATCTGCACCGGCTGCGGCCCGGGCGCCATGAAGGGCCCGATGAAGGGCGCCACCATCGCCCATGCCAAGCAGCGCAAGACGGTCACCCGCTACATCGGCCTGACCGAGCCGGGCATCATCGCGGCCGAGTCGCCGAACCCGATCGTCAACCACCTGGTCATCATGCCGGACATCGAGAAGCGCCTGGAGGCCTTCGTCCGCATCGGCCACGGCATCATCGTGTTCGCCGGTGGCGTCGGAACCGCCGAAGAGATCCTGTACCTGCTGGGCATCCTGCTGCGCGAGGAAAACAAGGACCTGCCGTTCCCGCTGATCCTGACCGGCCCGACCGTGGCTGCGCCGTACTTCGAGCAGATCGACCGCTTCATCCGCCTGACCCTGGGCGATGCCGCTGCCGACCGTTACGAGATTATCATCGGCGACCCGGTGGCCGTGGCCAAGAAGATGGCCAGCGGCATCAAGCAGGTGCGCGAGTACCGCCTGGCGCAGAAGGATTCGTTCTTCTTCAACTGGTCCATCGAGATTCCGTGGGAGTACCAGCAGCCGTTCGTGCCGACCCACGAAGCGATGGCTGCGCTGGACCTGCACCACGGCCGTGCCCCGCACGCGCTGGCAGCCGACCTGCGCCGGGCTTTCTCGGGCATCGTGGCCGGCAACGTGAAGGAAGACGGCATGCGCCGCATCGAGGAGTTCGGTCCGTTCCAGATCCATGGCGACGCCGACATGATGCAGGCCCTGGACGCGCTGCTGCGCGCGTTCGTGGACCAGCGCCGGATGAAGATCTCCGGCGAATACCAGCCCTGCTACCAGGTGCTGGCCTGACCGGCCGGGGTCGGAGCCCCTGCGGGGATCCGACCCCATTGCACCGATCCGGGGTCGGATCCCCGCAGGGGCTCTGACCCCCGTCCGGCACGCTGGCGTGTCAACCCTTTGACGCCCATCGCCCGGAACTGACCGTTCATCCTGCCGCCGCTTGCCGGCGGCCGGTGGCTGCGCCATCGTGGCAACCAACACGCTGGGGAGCGTCCAATGAAACTGCGCCGGTCCAACGGCTTCACGCTGGTCGAGTTGATGGTCACCATCGCGGTGGTCGCCATTCTCGGCACCATTGCGTTTCCGAGTTTCCAGAGCACCATCCGTTCCAACCGCATCGCCTCGGCCGGCAATGAAATGACCGGCCTGTTGTCGTTGGCCCGCAGCGAGGCCGTGCGCAACAAGCGCGGCGGCGGGGTCTGCGGCAGCTCCGACGGCAGCAGCTGCGATGGCGCCTGGCGCTCGGGCATGCTGGCCTGGGCCGACGTGGACGGCAACGGCAGCAAGGGCGCCAACGAGGGCGTGCTGCG
This sequence comes from Stenotrophomonas sp. ZAC14D2_NAIMI4_6, assembly GCF_003086875.1. Classification (NCBI taxonomy): domain Bacteria; kingdom Pseudomonadati; phylum Pseudomonadota; class Gammaproteobacteria; order Lysobacterales; family Lysobacteraceae; genus Stenotrophomonas; species Stenotrophomonas sp. ZAC14D2_NAIMI4_6. The sequence goes on from NZ_CP025996.1 coordinate 1,544,720, forward strand.
CTTCGTCTCGGTCACCTCCGATTCGGTCACCGTCACCGGCCCGGCGGCCGAAGTCGCCTTCGATGCCCGCGGTCGCCGCCGCGCGGCCGCCACCCAGCAGATCACCCTGCAGCCAGTGAAATGCGGCAGCGATCCCCAGCGCCGTACCCTGTCCGTCAACGCGGCAGGCCAGATCACCTCCACCAAGGCCGCCTGCCAATGAGCCGTCGTCTTCCCTCGTTCTCGCGGCGCCAGGCCGGCTTCAGCCTGCTGGAAGTGCTGATCGCCATCCTGATCCTCGGCTTCGGCCTGCTGGGCTTCGCCCTGCTGCAGACCATGAACGTGCGCTTCGTGCAGAGCGCCAACTACCGCACCCAGGCCACCAACCTGGCCTACGACCTGCTGGACCAGATGCGCAGCAACCGCTACCAGGCGGGCTGGTACACCGGCGCCAGCTTCGCGGCCAACTCGGTCAGCGCCAGTTCGTGCACCCGCGTGCTCGGCGCCGACCAGGGCGTGGCCAGCAACATCACCCGCTGGCAGTGCCAGGTGGTGCAGTCGCTGGGCGAGGGCGCCAGCGCCACCGTGCTCAACGCCAACGGCCGGGTCACGGTGGGCATCGCCTGGGGCGACCAGCGCTGGGATCCGCAGGATCCCAACGCCCGCACCACCTTCACCCTGGTATCGCAGCTGTGAGCGCGCACCTGTCCTCCCGCCGCCACGCCGCCGGTCTGTCGCTGATCGAAATGATGGTGGCCATGGTCATCGGCCTGGTGCTGATGCTGGGCGTGGTGCAGGTGTTCATCGCCTCGCGCACCGCCTCGCGGCTGGCCGAAGGCAATGCACGCGCACAGGAAAACGGTCGCTTCGCGCTGGAGTTCCTGCAGCGCGACATCCGCATGGCCGGCCACTTCGGTTGCGTGAACGACCAGGCGCATTTCGTGAAGGGCGAGGGCGACCCGACCATCAACACCGGCGCCGCCACCGGTTCGGGCCATCCGCTGGATTTCAGCGTCAGCATCCAGGGCTATGAGGCCCCGGGCACCGGGCCAGGCACCAGCCTGACCGTCGGTGGCAGCTGGCCGGCGGTGACGGGCCTGCCGAGTTCGATCAGTGCACTCAAGCCGCGCGATGGCAGTGATGTGCTGGTGCTGCGCTATCTGGCCGCCGAAGGCGTACCGGTCACCGCGCTGGCGCCCGGCGCCAACAGCGTGGTCGGCTTCGACGGCACTCTCGGCAAGCGCCTGCTGGAAGGTGGCGTGACCGCGCCCACGCTGTTCGGCGTGGCCGACTGCAGCCATGTGAACGTGTTCAAGGGCACCTACGTTGAAGGCCAGGTCACCGCCAGCGGCGCCAACCTGGACCGCTACACCGTGCAGCCCACCGGCCAGACCATGATCTACCGCGCCGAATCGGTGGTGTATTTCGTGGGTACCTCCGGTACCACCGGCGAACCGGCGCTGATGCGTGCGCGCTCGGACGGTGCCGACGGCTACGCCGCCGCCGAAGAACTGGTGGAAGGCATCGAGAACCTGCAGCTGCTGTTCGGCCTGGACAGCACTGCGGCCATCACCAGCACCACCCCGCCCACCGGCAACATCACCACCGTGGCCATTGCCAGCGGCGTGTCCACCGGCACCAACGCAGCGGCAGCGGCGCAGTGGCGGCGCGTGGGCCAGGTGCAGGTCGGCATCCTGGCGCGCAGCCCGCAGCCCTCGCAGGCCGAAGCGGCCACCGATGCGCTGCGCTACCCGCGCATGCTCGGCGTTGGCTTCGCGCCGTCCACGCCGAACGACGCGCGCTACCGCGCCGCCTACGAATCCACCATTGCCCTGCGTAACCGCCTCTTCGGGAACTGATGCCATGAACGCTCGAGCCCGCATCCGTCCGATGCCCCGCCAGCAGCGCGGTGCCGTGTTGTACGTCGCGCTGATCATGCTGATCCTGCTGGCGCTGATCGGCATTGCCGGCATGCAGGTGGCAGGCATGCAGGAAAAGATGGCGTCCAACTACCTGGCTACCAATATCGCCTTCCAGAATGCCGAAGGCGTGACCCGGCGCAGCGAACGCGCGGTGGAAGCCATCGCAAACCGCACCGCCGCCGCTGCCGATGCACCGCTGGTGGCCAGCGATATCCAGGACAACTGCGATATCGCCTTCGATCCGGTGGGCTGGGGCCGCGACCGCGCGCTGACCACCGTGCAGGCGGTGAACGTGCGCCGCATCGATACCTGCGTGATCGGCGGCGGTTCGCTGTCGATGGGCAAGCCGCTGGATCCGGTCACGCCCATCTACCAGATCACCACTTTCGCTACCGATACCGCGACGGACTCCTCGTCCACGGCGTCGGTCGATTCCATCTTCAAGCTCTGAGGCCGCCGGCATGTCCCGTCGCACTTCCCGGATCATCGCCGCGTCTGCCTTCGCCGTGCTCGGCGTGGGTGGCTACTTCGCCTACAGCCTGTTTGCCGCGCAGGGGCAGGGCGCCCTTGCCCAGGCGCCGCTGAACAACACCACCTCGATCCCGCCGGCCTTCATCATGGCCGTGGACGATTCCAACTCGATGACCTTCGAGCGGATCTTCCGTGGTGGCGATGGTCGCATGCAGTGGAACGGCAGCAGCTTCTTCAGTTCGGCCGGCGTGTTCTACAACGTGGGCGAAGCCTGTGGCAACAACTCCACCGACTGCTACCTGTACCTGTTCCCGCACTCGAACTTCAACACCTCGTATTCGCCGGGCCGCGCGATCCCGCCGATCGATGCGTTTGGTTTTGCCCGTTCGCCCACCTACAACGCCAGCTACTACAACCCGGCCGTGACCTACGAGCCGTGGAGCCTGCCGGTGCGTGACAGCGGCGGCAACATGCTCTGGCCGAACGCCACGTTCTCTGCGGCACGCGTTGATCCGCGTGACCCGACCGTCTACGGCAGTGATTTCACTACCGGTTACAACACCGTGTACGACCTGTCCTCGCGCCAGGTCAATGGCGAGGCGTTCCAGTTCGTCACCGGCATGACCATTCCGGCCGGTACCCGCTACCGGTCGAACGGGCGCACCTGCAACAGCAACAACAACAATGGCAACGGCCTGGCCAGTTCGGGCAACGTCTGGACCAATCTGGGCAGTGACGTGCTGGTGCGTGCGGACTGCACGGTGCAGATCGCCTATGTACCGGCCACCTTCTACCTGCCGGCCGACCAGGCCGCGCCGGCCGGCTACCTCACCGGCGACGCCAACCGCCCGCTGATCAGCAATGCCTGCGGCCCGGGCTGCAACATGCGTCGCTACCAGATCCTGCCGGAGAACTACGGCGCCAATACGGCCGACCTGGCCAACGCGCAGCGCAACTTCGCCAACTGGTTCCAATATCACCGCAACCGCATCCTGTCGATGGTCGGCTCGTCCTCGCACGCCATGGTGGGCGTGGACAACATGCGCGTGGGCTATTTCACCATCAATGCCCGCAACAACGTGACCATGTACGACGTCACCTCGCAGCGCTCGGACCTGTTCGGGCAGATCTACCGGCTCAAGCCCAATGGCGGTACCCCGAACCGGCAGGCCGTGGCTTACCTGGGCGAGCAGTTCCGGCGTACCGACGCTGGCGCACCGGTCATCCGCGCCTGCCAGAAGAACGGCGGCATGCTGTTCACCGACGGCTATACCAACGTGGGCAACTCGGCCAGCGGCTATGGCAACGCCGACAGCGCCGGCGGCAAGTTCTTCCCGACCCAGCCGTTCGCCGATGGCTACAGCAACACCATTGCCGACATCGCCGCGTCGTACTACGCCGGTGGCTCCACCCCGCTGCGCACGGGTGCCAGTTTCCCCACCGGCCTGGTCCCGGTGCCGGATCAGTGCAGCACGCTCAGCCAGTCCTCGCCTGACTGGAAGCGACTGGACTGCCAGACCAACCTGCACATGAACTTCTACGGCGTCACCCTGGGCGCGCAGGGCCTGATCTACGAGGTCAACCAGGCCGCCACCGATGACCCGTATGCCAACCCGCCGAACTGGAACGCCAATGGCGACCCGCTGACCGATGACGATGGTCGCGTGATCGACGAGCTGTGGCACGCCGCCATCAACAGCCGCGGTGAGTTCATCAATGCCAAGACCCCGTCGGACGTGACCGAGGCCATGCGCCGGGTGCTGTCGGCGGTGGGGTCGGGGCAGACGCCGTCGGGTACGTTCGCACTCAGTGGCGCGCGCATCGGTACCGGTTCGCTGACCGTCACCCCGATGTACGACGTACAGAACAACGGCACCGACTGGTACAGCAAGCTGACCGCGAGCAGCGTGTCGGTGAACCCCACCACCCGCGAGGCGCAGTACACCACGCGCTGGGAAGCCAGTGCGCAGATGCCTGCCGCGGCCGCGCGCAATGTGTTCTTCAACGACGGCAGCAGCGTGCGCAAGTTCAGCGGTACCACGGTTACCCTGGCCGGGCTCTGCAACCTGTCCAGCACGCTGTATCCGGCGCAGTCGATCTGTACCTCCGCGAACCTGGCGGCGCTGGGTGCCGATGCCACCAGTGCAGCCAATTACCTGCTGGGCGAGAGCAGTGGTGAAGTCCGCAACGGTGGCAAGCTGCGTGATCGCACCACGCCGCTGGGCGACATCGTCAACTCCACGCCGGTCATCAGTGCACCGGTGGACGACTTCGGCTACCGCGCGCTGGGCGGCACCCTGGGCACGAGCTATACCAACTACCTGACCAGCAAGCGCACCAACAACCGCTACGTGGTCTATGCCGGTGCCAACGACGGCATGCTGCATGCGTTCGACGGCGGCATGGACGCAGCGGGCACGGTCGGCGGCAATGGTGGTCGTGAGCTGTTCGGTTACATTCCGGCCACCTCGTACGGGCACATGGGCAACCTGCTGCTGCCTTACGACCCGACCAAGAAGAACGCCCAGCCGTTTGTGCACAAGTACTTCGTCGATGGTCCGCTGACCGTGGGTGATACCTTCTACGGTGGTGGCTGGCACACCACCCTGGTCGGCACCACCGGCGCCGGCGGGCGCGGCGTGTTCGCGCTGGACGTGACCACACCGGGCAGCTTCGCGGCGGGCAACCGCCTGTGGGAAATCAACGATCTGGCCGGTGATGCCACGGTGCGGGCCAACATCGGCCACGTGCTGGGCAAGCCGGTCATCGTTCCGGTGCGCGCGGCCGATGGCAGCGTCAGCTGGAAGGCGATCTTCGGCAATGGCTATTCCAGCGCCAGTGGCAAGGCCGTGCTGTTCGTGGTCGACATCGGCACCGGTACGCCGACCATCCGCATGATCGAAGCGGGAGAGCCCAATTCCACCATCGCCGGGAGCAATGGCCTGGGCAACATCGTGGTGGTGGATCGGGTGAACAACCTGACCATCGACCCGGTCACCAACAAGCCGAGCCGCGTGCGCGACGGCTACGCCGATACCGTCTACGCGGCCGACCTGAAGGGCGCGGTGTGGAAGTTCGACCTGACCTCCACCGCCACTTCGGTCACCGTGCCTGTGTTCACCACCGGCACCTTCGTGCAGAACGGGCAGACCTACCGCCAGCCGATCACCGGCGGCCTGCAGGTGGCATCGGGTGAACGCGGCGGCGTGCTGGTGATGTTCGGTACCGGCAGCTTCTCCTTCAACGATGACACCCTGCCGATCTCGTCCACCCAGATCCAGAGCCTGTATGGCTTCAACGATGTGGTGAACGGTGCGGTCACCACCACGCTCACGCGTGCCAACCTGACCCCGAACGCGGTGGTCACCACCAGTGGTTCGCGTACGCTGCAGGTGGGTACCGCGCCTACCTCGTCACTGGGCTGGTACGTCGATCTTCCTGCCGGCGAACGCGCGGTGGGCTACCCGGAGCTGGCCTCGGGCATCCTGTTCATTCCCACCTACGCACCGGTGGAAGTCACCAGCGGCTGCAGCACGTCGGGTGCGAACTGGCTGTTCGGGCTGAGTCCACGCAGCGGTGCCGGTGCGCTGTCCGGCGTGCGGGTGGGTTCTCCCACCGGTACCTCCGCCGCCGCCGGCACGGCTGCCATGTCGTTGAACTCGCCGGGCACCGCGCCGATCAAGGATGTGGGCGTATCGGTGGTGCCGCGCCTGCAGCCGCCGACCAATCCGAACGACGGCTCGGGTGTGCCGACGGTGCCGGCCGGTGCGGGCTGCTGGATGGTGGTCAATGTGTCCGGCGCGCAGCCGCTGTACGTGCCGTATCCCTGTGGCCGCCAGTCCTGGCGCCAGATCCAGTAACGGAGATTCCTGCGATGTCACTCAAAGCAATCCGCGCAATGGGCCAGGTCCGCGGCTTCACCCTGATCGAACTGATGATCACGGTGGCCGTGGTGGCGATCCTGGCGGCGGTGGCCTATCCCTCGTACACCGACCAGATCCGCAAGTCGAGGCGTGCGCAGGCCAAGGCGGACATGGTGGAATACGCGCAGATGGCCGAGCGTTCGCACACCACCAACAACACCTACGCCAACTTCCGTTTCAGCAACGGCACCACCAGCATCCAGTCGCCGCGCGAAGGTGGTACGGCGCAGTACACGATCAGCATCCAGGCCGCGCAGGGCACGTTCACCCTGACGGCGGCGCCGCAGGGCGCGCAGGCCAAGGACAAGTGCGGCACGATGACGGTGAACCAGGCCAATGTGAAGACACCGAGCGCCAGTGCGGTGGCCGGTTGCTGGTGATTTCGCGCAGGGGTGTTGCATCGGCGCGCAGCAGCTACTAGAATGCGCCTCCCCGCCCGAATAGCTCAGCCGGTTAGAGCACTTGACTGTTAATCAGGGGGTCGTTGGTTCGAGTCCAACTTCGGGCGCCAGATCCTGCAGAAGCCGCGAGAAATCGCGGCTTCTGCTTTTCTGCGTCCGCCATCCGCGTGCTTCAGCAGGGTTCCGGCGACGCGCTGCGCAGCGAGCGCACACGCCCGGTATTGCTCACCACCACTTCGGCCTGCGTCAGGCCGCGCTGGCAGACGCGGATGCGCGCATTGCTGCCCGCGCTGCGCCCGCTGGCACGAAACACGATGTGCGGGCGACCGTGCGTGCTGAAGGCCTGCAATGAGGAATGGCTCTGAAGCTGGCGCGCGGCCAGTGGTGGTGCCGGATCGGCCTCATCCGGCCGTGGTTGTTCGGCGCGCAGCAGCCAGCCCTGGCTCCAGTCCTGCCCGCACTGCAGGCCGTCGCTACTAGGGCAGGCCAGCACGGAGCGGCGGTGGGTAAGCGCCGTGCTGCGGGCCTGGTTCAGCGCCGTGTGCAGCTGCATGCGCAGCTGGTCGGCGCGCAGGCGATCGAGCAGGCCGGCGAACGGCGGCGCCGCCAGGCAGGCCAGGATCGCCAGCACCGCCATGGCCAGCAGCAGTTCGGCCAGGGTGTGGCCGGGGGCAGGGGAGAGCATCAGGCGGACTCCAGCAGCGGGCAGGGCACCAGCCTCCGCCCGCCGCCGGCGCGGCACCATCGGGTTTTGCCGCTGCCTGAATCGGGTTCTGGTTCAACCGGTCGTCACTGGAGTGGCCGGTATACTGCGGGTTCCTGGGATCTGGCAGCACCATGAGCGACAGCTTTCAACTCGTTTCGCCCTATTCGCCGGCTGGCGACCAGCCCGATGCCATCGCGAAGCTGACCGACAATTTCCAGGCCGGCATCGCCAAGCAGACCCTGCTGGGCGTCACCGGTTCGGGCAAGACCTACACCATCGCCAACGTCATCCAGAACGTGCAGAAGCCGACGCTGATCATGGCGCCGAACAAGACGCTGGCGGCGCAGCTGTATGGTGAGTTCAAGGCGTTCTTCCCGCACAACGCGGTGGAGTATTTCGTCAGCTATTACGATTACTACCAGCCCGAAGCGTACGTGCCCTCGTCGGACACCTTCATCGAGAAGGACAGTTCGATCAACGAGCACATCGAGCAGATGCGCCTTGCCGCCACCAAGACCCTGCTGTCGCGCCCGGATGCGATCGTGGTCGCCACGGTGTCGGCCATTTACGGCCTGGGCGCGCCGGAAGACTACCTGTCACTGCGCCTGATCCTGTCCAAGGGTGAGCGCATCGACCAGCGCGACCTGATCAACCACCTGACCCAGCTGCAGTACACGCGCAACGAGTACGAACTGCAGCGCGGTACCTTCCGCGTGCGCGGCGAAGTGATCGATGTGTTTCCGGCCGAGTCGGACAGCGAGGCCCTGCGCATCGAGCTGTTCGATGGCGAGGTCGAGAAGATCACGATGTTCGATCCGCTTACCGGCGAGACGATGCGCAACCTGCAGCGCTTCACCGTGTACCCGAAGACCCACTACGCCACCACCCGCGAGCGCGTGCTGGCGGCGGTGGAAACCATCAAGGTCGAGCTGAAGGAGCGGCTGGAGCAGCTGTACGCGCAGAACAAGCTGGTCGAAGCCCAGCGCCTGGCACAGCGCACCCAGTTCGACATCGAAATGATGGCCGAGGTGGGCTTCTGCAACGGCATCGAAAACTACTCGCGGCACCTGACCGGCAAGAATGCCGGCGAGCCGCCACCGACGCTGTTTGATTACCTGCCGCCGGATGCGCTGCTGGTGATCGACGAATCGCACGTGACCATTCCGCAGATCGGTGCCATGTTCAAGGGTGACCGGTCGCGCAAGGAAACCCTGGTCGAGTTCGGCTTCCGCCTGCCTTCGGCGCTGGACAACCGGCCGCTGCGCTTCGAGGAATGGGAAGCGCGCTGCCCGCGCAGCATCTACGTCTCGGCCACGCCGGGCCCGTACGAGCTGCGCGAGTCGGCCGATGAGATCACCGAACTGGTGGTGCGCCCGACCGGCCTGATCGATCCGGTGGTGGAAATCCGCCCGGTCGGCACCCAGGTCGACGACCTGATGAGCGAGGCCAACGAGCGCATCAAGGCGGGCGATCGCGTGCTGGTCACCACGCTGACCAAGCGCATGGCCGAAAATCTGACCGAGTACCTGACCGAGCATGGCATCCGCGTGCGCTACCTGCATTCGGACGTGGATACCGTCGAGCGCGTGGAGATCATCCGCGACCTGCGCCTGGGTAAGTTCGACGTGCTGGTGGGCATCAACCTGCTGCGCGAAGGCCTGGACATGCCCGAGGTGTCGCTGGTGGCGATCCTGGACGCGGACAAGGAAGGCTTCCTGCGTTCGACCGGCTCGCTGATCCAGACCATCGGCCGCGCCGCGCGCAACGTGCGCGGCAAGGCGATCCTGTACGCCGACAAGATCACCCGTTCCATGCAGGCAGCGATCGACGAGACCGACCGCCGCCGGGCCAAGCAGGTCGAGTACAACGAAGAACACGGCATCGTGCCGCGTTCGGTGGCCCGGCCGATCACCGACGTGCTGGAAGGTGCGCGTTCGGATGCCGCCGAGAAGGAAGCGCGCAAGGGCAAGGGCAAGGCCCGTGGCGGCGTGGCCGAGCCGACTGCGGACTATCGTTCGCTCAGCCCGGCCCAGCTGGCTTCACGCCTGAAGGCGCTGGAACAACAGATGTACCAGCACGCCAAGGATCTGGAGTTCGAGGATGCCGCGCGTGTGCGTGACCAGATCCGGCAGCTGAAGGAAGCCAGCCTTGGCTGAACGGGCCAACGTCGGTTGCCTTCACAAAACTATTGCGCTGGCGCGCCGGCATCCGTAATATACGCGGCCTGCACCGACGCAATCGCGGAAATGCAGGAAAAACGGGCGGTTAGCTCAGCGGTAGAGCACTACCTTGACATGGTAGGGGTCACAGGTTCGAACCCTGTACCGCCCACCACGAAGTCCCTGGCAAGGGGCTGTCGTGAGAAAGACAAACCCGGCCGGCAAGCCGGGTTTTTCAGTCCAGACATGCAGATTCATTGGGCGGTTAGCTCAGCGGTAGAGCACTACCTTGACATGGTAGGGGTCACAGGTTCGAACCCTGTACCGCCCACCACCCGGCTCCCGGCACTGCCGGTGCAGCGGTGGAAATCCCGAACGCCGGCCCTGGGCCGGCGTTTTCGTTTCTGCAGCCCGGCTAGAAACGGATCATGCTGCACATCCGCACCGGCTTCGAGCTGCGCACGATGCCCTTTTCCGTGCGGCACTGCGCCACCTGATCGTCAGCCCGGGCCCGGCAGTCCGGGCACAGCGCGGCCAGTTCCTTGTCGGTACGCACCGGGTCCGCACACATGCGCTGCACATGGCTGGCACGCCGCTCGGCGGCCTCGTCAGGCGGCAGGGTCTGGCCGGCGGCGTTCACGATCGTGTAGTCGGCGAAGGGCTGCGGCAGCGCACACTGCGCGCGCGTGGTGACGACGAAGCGACGTTCCAGCTCGCTGCGCAGGCGTGCGCCCTGGCGATCACAGGCGGCCACCTGGGCGCGCGATGTTGCCGGCGACACGCCTGGATTGATGAACGTGGGGCGGGAGCGAATCTCGCTGCCGAACGGGCAGCAGCCTGCAAGCAGCACGCACGTCAGCATCAGGCCCGCGCGGATGAAAGAAGACAGGGTCATGGCGCATCCTTTCGACAGGCGCCCATGCTTGCATCATCGGCGCCGCAGCGGATGAACCGCGACCCTCATTGCGATGAAGAGAGCATGCGTGCGCTGCTGACGCGCAGGCGATGCTGCAGCTGCCAGCCGCTGTCGGTCTGCCGCCACAGGCCCAGCGAGCGCGTGCGCTGGGCGGTATCGCGTTCCCAGCACAGCACGCTGTCCTGGCCAAGGCGTACCTGCACGTGCGCCACCGGCAGCGTTTCGTCGCCACCGAGCACGGCGGCATACAGCAGAAGCAGGGCAAGCATCGGCATGGCACGGTGCTCCGGAAAGGGAGCCCAGCCTGTCACCGGCGCACGGCGGCCGGTAGCGGCATGCGACGAAGCGCGGAAAACCGCGTGCCAAGCGCATGGGTCGAGGATGAATCCGGGGCCAGGGATGCCCGGACCGCCCCCATCGCGCGCTCAGGCAGCAGCGAACGCCTGGCGCAGGCTGTGCAGCGTGGCCTGGCGGTGCGCGCTGGCACACGGCTCGTCCATCTCCAGTTCCTGCAGGCGCAGCCCCACCAGTGTCATTGACAGCACATAGCCGCGTGCGGCGGCATCGGCTGCCCGCGACGCACCCAGCGCATGGCGGGTGAGTGCGTCCACGTGGGCCAGGTCCGGCAGCAGGCCCAGGTACACGCGCTCGGCGCTGTCCAGGTCGGGGGCGCGCAGGATCGCGTGTGCGTCAGGGAGGGGGCTGGCGGCGGCCATGCAAGGTCCTTCTGGGCAATGAATGCGCGGGCTAGAAGGCGCGCATCAATGAAATGAACGCGGAGGTCTGGCTGCCATCGCGGGTCATGGGGCTGTCTTTCACCGCATCGCCGAACCACTGGTTGGCGACCACGCCGGTGGCCCGCCATTTGTTGCCCAGCGGCGTGCTGACCGCGATCTGCAGGCTGGGCGAGGTGGCGCTGCCAGGGCGGTAGGCGGCCAGGCCCGAACGCAGGGCTTCTTCGTTGGAAATGCCGTAGTAGTAGTCCAGCAGGCGCGCACTGGAATGCACCACGCCCACCCGCGGCACCCAGGTGAAACGGCCGGCCTGGATCGGGTAGCTGTAGTGCAGGTTCGATTCCATGCCGCCGCCGTGGCCGCTGACTTCGCGCTGCACGCTGGCACCCACGATGCCCCAATCCGCCTTGTACTCGGCATTGACGCCGGCCATGGCCGACATCTGCCGGCTGTGCAGGCGGCGCAGCTGCGCATCGTTCACATCGTCGGTCTTGAAGCGCAGCGTGTAAGGCGTGACCACCGCCGATACCCGCAGGCCATCGGCCTTGTACAGGTGCATGCCCAGCGAGCCGGGGCTGGCGAAGAAGCGCTTGCCCTGCCATGCCAGCGCCGGCACCACCAGCGGCTTGTCATCGTAGTGCGCGTACGCACCGGTGGTCGCACCGATGGTGATGCCGGCCTGCACGCCCGGTGCGGCCTCCTGGTCCTGGGCGGTTGCCAGCAGCGGCGTGGAGAGAGCGACGGTGCACAGCAGGGGGCGCAGCAGGGCAGGGGAACGCAGGGACATCGAGGGAGGATCTGGCAGGGAACAAGCCCCCATGCTGCGCCGCCAACATTGTCGGAACATTGCGCGGCCGGTGGACGCGACGCGCACGTCGCGGTGCCGCCACAGGCACTATCATCGGCAGCGATTTCCGCCACCGAGCTTCCGATGCGCATCCTTCTGGTCGAAGACGATCCCGATCTGTCCCGTGCCCTGCAGAGCGGGCTGGAGCGGCAGGGCGTGGTCGCCGACGTGGTCGGCAGCCTGGCCGAGGCGGCACTGGCCCTGCGCGAACCGGTACACCAGCTGCTGCTGCTGGACCGGCAGCTGCCCGATGGCGATGGCGTGGCCTTCGTCGCCACCGCCCGCGCGCTGCGCCCCAATTTGCCGGTGATCATGCTGACCGCCAAGGGCGCGCTGTCGGACAAGGTGGAAGGGCTGGACGTCGGTGCCGACGATTACCTGGTCAAGCCGGTCGCCATCGAAGAACTGATGGCGCGCATCCGCGCGGTATCGCGGCGGCCGACGGCCATGGTGACTCCGCGCCTGGTGCTGGGCCGGCTGGCATTCGACTTCGAATCGCTGCAGGCCGAGGTCGATGGCCAGCTGCTGGCGCTGCCGCGGCGCCAGGTGCTGGTGCTGCAGGCACTGGCCATGCGCCAGGGGCGCACCGTCACCCGCAGCGCGCTGGAAGCGGCGGTGTACGGCTTCGATGACGAGATCCAGTCCAATGCGCTGGACGCGCATATCTCCAAGCTGCGCAAGGCGCTGCAGCAGGCCGGGGCGGGCGTGGAAATCCACGTGATCCGCGGCGTCGGTTATCTGCTGGCGGAGGTCTGAGATGGCCCGGCAGATCCGTTCGATCACCCTGGGCCTGGCCTGGCGGCTGTTCCTGGCGCAGGCCTTCACCGTGCTGTTCGCCGTGGCCGCGCTGATCATCACCTGGGGTGACAAGGACACCTGGGGCATGGACATGTTCATGGCCGAGGACGTGGCCGATGCGCTGCGCAGCGTGGATGGCCGCCTGCAGCTGGACGAAGCCCGCTGGCAGAAGGTCGATGCGCGTGCGGGCGGCAACCTGTGGTTCGCTGCGGTGGATGACCGCGGCGCGTGGCTGGAACGTGGCAAGGTGCCCAGCGTGCATGCGCCGTTGCTGGCGCGCCTGCCGACGCTGGGCGCGACCGAACTGGGTTCGCTGGTGCCGCCCTACCTGGATGTGGCGCGGGTGATGATCCGCTACGACGAAGGCCGGCGCATCACGGTGATGGTTGGCGGCGCGCCCAAAGGCGGCCTGGTCGACGGCGCCCTGATGGTGCTGCGGCTGATCGGGCTGTGGTTCTTCCTGCCGCTGATCGTGGTCACCCTGCTGGTGATGCCTACCGTGATCCACCGCGCCATGCGCGGCGTGCGTCGTTCCGCGCAGCAGGCCAAGGAGCTGGATGTGGGCCAGCCCGGCGCGCGCCTGGATGCGCAGCTGGTGTCCACCGAAATCGCGCCCCTGGTCGAAGCCTTCAACGATGCCATCGACAAGGTGCAGCAGGGCTATGCCGCACGTGACAAATTCCTGGCCGATGCCGCCCACGAGCTGCGCGTGCCGATCGCGGTGGTGCAGGCGCGTCTTTCGCAGCTGCCGCAGGGCGAACTGAAATCGCAGCTGCTGACCGATGTGGCGCGCCTGGGCAATGTCGCCGAACATCTGCTGGACCTGCAGCGGCTGGATCGCAACACGACCGCACTGCAGCGGCTGGATCTGGCGCACCTGGTGAGGGAAGCGGCGGCCGAACTGGCGCCGCTGGTGGTGGGGGCCGGCTATGGCTTCGAAGTGGATGCGCCCGACACCCCGGTGTGGATCCAGGGCGACGGGCTGGCGCTGGGCCGGGTGATCGCCAACCTGGTGCACAACGCCATCGTGCACGGCGGCGGTCGCGGCACCATCTGCGTGCGGGTGGACCCGCAGGGCCTGCTGGATGTCAGCGACCAGGGCGCAGGGGTGCCGGTGGGCGATCGCGAAGCGATCTTCGAGCCGTTCCATCGCCTGCGAGCGGCTGGCAACGGCAGTGGCCTGGGCCTGCACCTGGTGAAGGAAATCGTGCAGCACCATGGCGGCAGCGTGAGCGTGGGGGAAGCGCCGGGCGGCGGCGCGCGGTTCCGGGTGAACTTCCACCGCGGGGCGTCACGCCGAAGCGAACGCTGACGGCGCAGCACGGCGTCGGCTGATGGCCGTTGCGGGCCGCAAGCCTGCAGGCTGGGGGCATGGCCGCGACCGTGCCCCCGTCTGCCTGCCTTGGCCCCGGCTGCGCCGCCGCGCTGGTGCTGGGGGTGCTGGCCTGTAGTGCTGCGTCGGCTCTGCTGCCGGTGTGGCTGGGCATGTTGCTGGTGGTGGTGGCGTTGCCGGGCTGGCTGCTGCGCTGGCGCGGCCGGGTGGTGGCGGCCGCCGTGTTCGGGCTCGGCTGGGCAACCTGCCACGGCCATGCAGCGCTGCAGCAGCAGTGGCCGCCAGGTGCTGCGGCGCAGGTGGTGCAGGTGCGCGGTCGGGTGGTCGATCTGCCGACCCATGCCCGCGACCACACCCGCTTTACGCTGCAGGTCGCGCACGCCGATGGCCTGCCTGCGCTGCGTGGCCGTCGGCTGCAGGTGCGCTGGTCTGCGCTGAAAGGGGCCGAGGCGCGCAACGGCGGCGCTGCCGCGGAGCAGCGCCATGCCGTGCGCGCCGGCGCGCAGTGGCAGCTGGCGTTGCGGGTAAGGGCGCCGCGTTCGCGCATCAATCCCGGCGGCTTCGACGGTGAGCGCCATGCACTGCTGCAGGGACTCGCGGGCAGCGCCAGCGTGCAGCAGCAGCGGCAACCCCGGCTGCTGCGGCCGGCCCACGGCCTGCTGGCATGGCGCGAATCCTGCAGCGATGCCATTGCCACCCAGGTCGGGCGCCCCTCGGCGCGCTTCGTGCAGGCGCTGGTGCTGGGCGATACCCGCGGGCTGACCGATTCCGACTGGGAGCACTTGCGTGCCCTGGGCCTGACCCACCTCATTGCGATATCCGGCTTCCATGTGGGGCTGGTGGCCGGCTTCGGTGCGTTGCTGTGTGCAATGTCGTGGCGGCTGTGGGCGCCGCTGGCGGTCCATGTGCCACGCCCGCAGGCGGCCGCCCTCGCGGCGGCGCTGGCGGCGGGCGGCTACACGCTGTTGGCCGGTGCCGAGCTGCCGACGGTGCGCACGGCCCTGATGATTGCGGTGGTGGCGCTGGCCCGGGTGGCGCGGCGGGCGGTATCGGTGCCGCAATGCCTGGCCCTGGCCGCGCTGCTGATGGTGCTGCCGGCACCGTTGTCGATCCTGTCGGCCGGCTTCTGGCTCAGTTTCGGAGGCGTCCTGTGGCTGTTGTGGTGCCTGCCGCAGCAACGCCCGCATGGGCTGTGGCAGCACGTGCGCACCGCGCTGGCGGGGCAGGGCGTGGCCAGCGTCGCGCTGCTGCCGCTGGCGGTCGCGCTGTTCGGCGGCACCGCGCGCTGGGGGCCCCTGCTGAACTTGCCGATCATTCCCTGGTGGAGTCTGGTGGTGGTGCCGGTCGCGCTGGCCGGTACCGCGCTGCACGCCGTGCATGACGGCGCGGGGCGCTGGCCGTGGCGGGCGGCGGCGTGGTTGTTCGAACTCAGCTGGCAGGCGTTGCAGCCGCTGGCGGCGCAGCCACAGGCCATGTGGTGGCTAGCCGAAGCGCCACGCTGGGCACTGCCGGCGGCGGTGGCGGGGGTGTTCTGGTGGCTGCTGCCGCGCGGCAGTGGCGGCCTGCTGGCCGGTGGCGTGTTGTGCCTGCCGCTGCTCTGGCCAGCGGCGCCGGCGCCGCGCCACGGCGAGGTTGAGCTGCTGGTGCACGATGTGGGGCAGGGCGCCGCGGTGCTGGTGAGAACGGCCACCCATGCGTTGTGGTACGACGCCGGGCCGCCCGGGGGCGCCGAGGCAGCGGAGCGGGTGCTGATGCCGGCCGTACGCGCGCTGGGGCAGGCACCGCCACGGCTTCTGCTGCTCAGCCACGATCACCTGGATCACGCCGGCGGGCTGCCAGCTCTGCGCCGACAGGTGCCGGGGCTGCAGGTGCTGGCCCCGCCCGGGCAGGCGCCGCCCGGCGCCCTGGCCTTCTGCCGGCAGGGCCTGCGCTGGCAGTGGGACGGGGTCGATTTCCAGGTGCTGCACCCCGGCCGCACCGCGGTCGCGGATGGCAATGAAGCCAGCTGCGTGCTGCGCATTGCCGGCGCCCACGGGGCCGTGCTGTTGCCGGGCGATATCGGCCGCAGCGCCGAACAGCGGCTGCTGCAGGAGCGCCCGCGCCGCCTGCGCGCCGAGGTGGTGCTGGTGCCGCACCACGGCAGTGGCGGCAGCTCCAGCCCGGCCTGGGTGGCGGCGGTGCAGCCCCGCCTGGCGCTGGTCTCGGCCGGCCACCAGAACCGCTTTGGCCACCCGAAACGTGACGTAGTGCAGCGCTGGCGCGCAGCGGGCGCTGAAGTGCTGGTCACCGCCGACACCGGCGCGATCCGCGTATGGCTTGGCGCACAAGGCCTGCAGGTGCGCGAACAGCGGGTCCACGCAGCCCGGTGGTGGGATGCCGCTGGGCGGGCACGGTCGGCTGCTATCCTATCGTCGATCGAACAAGCGGCCGATGGGCCGGAGGGTTGAAACGTGTGGGAACTGGTCAAGGCCGGTGGCTGGCCGATGGTGCCGCTGCTGCTGTTGGGCGTACTGGCTTTGGCAATCGTCCTGGAGCGTTTCTGGTCCCTGCGGCGTAACGAGGTGCTGCCGCCTGGCCTGGGCCAGGAAGTGCGCAACTGGGCCGCACGCGGCAAGCTCGACCCGGCCCACCTGCAGACCCTGCGCGCCAACTCGCCGCTGGGCGCCCTGCTGGCGGCCGCGCTGGAAGCCCGCAACCGCCCGCGCGACCAGATCCGCGAGCGCATCGAAGACACCGGCCGCCACCTGGTGCATCGCATGGAACGTTTCCTCAATGCGCTGGGCACCATCGCCTCGGCCGGCCCGCTGCTGGGCCTGCTGGGTACCGTCATCGGCATGATCCAGATGTTCCTGGGCATCCTCGACCACGGCGTGGGCGATGTGAACCAGCTCGCCGGTGGTATCGGCAAGGCGCTGGTCTGCACCGCCACCGGCATGATCGTGGCCATTCCGGCGCTGATGTTCCATCGCTACTTCAAAGGCCGCATCCACGGCTACGTGGTGGAGATGGAGCAGGAGGCCAGTGCCCTGCTGGACACGCTCGATGGTCGCCCGGGGGTGATGAACCCGGCCCCGGTTGCGCGCGCCGCAGCGCCTGCCACGGCCAAGGCCTGATCGATGCGCATCGGCAACGACCGATCCCAGGATGAGCCGCACATCGACCTGGTGCCGCTGATCGACGTCATCCTGGTGCTGATCATCTTCTTCGTGGTCACCACCACCTTCGATGCGCGCTCGACCCTGCAGGTGCAGCTGCCGACGGCCAGCGACCAGCAGAACCCCGAGCCGCCGCGTTCGCTGAGCGTGCTGATCAACGCCGAAGGGCGTTACTTCATCAACGACCAGGAAGTGCTGCGCAGCGACGTGGAATCGGTCAAGCAGACCATCGCCGCCGTTGCCGGCAGCGACCGCCAGCAGACCGTGCTGCTGCGCGCCGACGCGCGCACTCCCTACCAGGCCGTGGTCACCGCGCAGGATGCGCTGGGCCAGCTCGGCTTCCGCCGTATCGCAATCGCAACAGCGCCAGAGGTGCGTCCATGAGTTCCAAACACGCGCCAGTGTGGCCGATCTACAAACGCCTGCTCGGCTATACCCGGGCTTACTGGGTGTTCATGGTGGCCGCCGTCATCGCGATGGTGGTCGAGGCCCTGGCCGGGTACCACTTCACCAAGCTGATGGAGCCGCTGGTCAACGAGGGCTTTGTCGACCCGCAGCCGCGCGCTGCCGTCGTGCTGCCGCTGACCATCCTTGGCCTGTTCCTGATGCGCAGCCTGGCGACCTGGGTCAGCGATTACACGCTGGCCAAGACTGGCCGCAGCGTGGTCCGTGACCTGCGTGAGCAGGTGCTGGACAAGTACCTGCACCTGCCGTCCTCGCACTTCGATAGCGAAGCCACGCCGGTGATGGTCAGCCGCCTGAACTTCGACACCGAGCAGGTCACCCAGGCCAGCGCCGATGCGTTGAAGACCATGGTGGCCGACACCCTGACCATCATCGCCATGCTGGTGGTGATGCTGCAGATGAGCGTGAAGGTGACCCTGGCGATGCTGCTGGTGGTGCCGCTGATCGGCGCCATCGTGTCCTACGTCGGCAAGCGCTACCGGCGCATCAGCCGCGGCATCCAGGACGGCATGGGCACCATGGCGCAGACCGCCGAGCAGTCCCTGGCCGCGCAGCAGGAAGTGAAGGTGCACGGCACCCAGCAGCACGAGATCAGCCGCTACTCGCGCCTGGCCAACCGCATGCTGGCGCTGAACATGAAGGTGGAAGTGACCCGTGCGGCCGCCTCCAGCGTGGTCCAGTTCCTGGCCGCGCTGGCGTTGGCGGTGATCGTCTGGGTGTCCACCCGCGAGGCCCTGGCCGGCAAGCTCAACGCGGGTCAGTTCATGGGCCTGATGACCTCGATGATGGCCATCATTCCTTCGCTGCGCCGGTTGACCAGCGTGCAGACGTCGATCTCGCGTGGCGTGGCCGCCGCCGAACGCCTGTTCGGCATCATCGACATGCCGGTGGAGCGTGATACCGGCACCACCCGCGTGCAGCGCGTGCGTGGCGAACTGTCGTTCGACCACGTGATGCTGCGCTACCGCGAAGACAGCGGCATCGCCCTGGACGACATCAGCTTCGTGGCCAGGCCGGGGACGGTGACCGCCATCGTCGGCCGGTCCGGCAGCGGCAAGACCAGCCTGATCCGGCTGGTGCCGCGCTTCTACGAGCCCAGCGGCGGCGTCATCGCACTCGACGGGGTGCCGCTGGACGAGTACCCGCTGTCCGACCTGCGCCGGCAGGTGGCCATGGTCGGGCAGAAGGTCATGCTGTTCGATGACACCATCGCCGCCAACATCGCCTACGGCATGGATGCGACCGACGAACAGATCCGGGCCGCGGCCGAAGCGGCCAATGCCTGGGAGTTCATCGCGCGCATGCCGCAGCAGCTGCAGACGCCGGTGGGCGAGAACGGTGCGCTGCTGTCCGGCGGCCAGCGCCAGCGCCTGGCCATTGCCCGCGCGATCCTGCGCGATGCCCCGATCCTGATCCTGGACGAGGCAACCGCGGCGCTGGACAACGAATCCGAACGCCTGGTGCAGGATGCGCTGCAGCGCCTGATGCCCGAGCGCACCACGCTCGTGATCGCGCACCGCCTGTCCACCATCGAACACGCCGACCAGGTGCTGGTGATGGATCATGGCCGTATCGTCGAACGCGGCACCCACCAGGAACTGCTGGCCATGGGCGGGTTGTACCAGCACCTGCACAGCATGCAGTTCCGCGACAGGCAGGACTGATGGCTGCAAAGGGCACCCAGACCCCCGCGTACTGGTACGACGGCAGCCCGGTGCCGTGGCCGATGCGCCTGCTGGCACCGGTCTACGCCGGCATTGCCGGCCTGCGCCGGCAGCTGTACCGCCGTGGCTGGCGCAAGCGCCATGCGCTGCCGGTCCCGGTCATCGTGGTCGGCAACATCACCGCGGGCGGCACCGGCAAGACGCCGCTGACGATCGAACTGGTCAACCGCCTGCGCGAGGCCGGCTGGAAGCCGGGCGTGGCCAGCCGTGGCTATGGCCGCGACGACGCCGGCACCGCGCGCTGGGTGGACGCCGATACGTCCACCGCACTGGGCGGTGACGAACCGGTGCTGATCGCCTGGAAAACCGGCGTTCCCGTGCGCGTGGACAGCGACCGCGTGGCCGCGGGCAAGGCGCTGGTGGACGCCGGCTGCAACGTGATCGTCTGTGACGACGGTCTGCAGCATTACCGGTTGGCACGTGACATCGAGATCGAAGTCGTGGACGCACAGCGCCGCTATGGCAACGGCCGGATGATCCCGGCCGGGCCGTTGCGCGAGCCGGTCAGCCGCGCCGAGCATTGCGATTTCCGCGTGGTCAACCTGGGCCAGGCCGATGCGGCCGCGGCCGCGCAGGCCTGTGGGTTCGGCCAGTGGCCGATGGCCCTGCAGATCGACAGCGCGCAGCCGCTGCCGGGCGGGCGCAGTCGACCGCTGTCCTCGTTTGCCGGGCAGCGCGTGCATGCGGTGGCCGGCATCGCGCACCCGCAGCGCTTCTTCGACATGCTGCGCGCGCGCGGCATCGGCGTGGTGCCGCACGCGTTCGCCGACCACCAGGTGTACCAGCCGCAGGACCTGTCCTTCGGCAGCCAGTTGCCGGTGCTGATGACCGAAAAAGACGCGGTGAAGTGCCGGGCCTTCGGCAACGACTGGCACTTTGCGGTGCCGCTGCGCGCCGATCTGCCTGCGGCGTTCTGGGTGGCCCTGACCGATCGCCTGGACAAGCTGCGCCCGAACTGAGCGGCCGCCGGACGCTTGCATCTGCGCGTTGCCGGCCGCATTCCTGCTGTATCGCGCCTGCCGAGTACTGCCTGCATGAATGATTTCGTCGTTGCCATTCCCGCCCGCTATGCCGCGTCGCGGCTGCCCGGCAAGCCACTGCGGCTGCTGGGCGGCGAACCGCTGGTGCTGCACGTGGCGCACCGCGCGCTGCAGGCCGGTGCGCGCGAGGTCTGGGTCGCCACCGATGACACCCGCATTGCCGACGCGCTTGCCGGGCTGGCTGAGGTGAAGGTGGCGATGACCGCCAGCAGCCACGCCTCCGGTACCGACCGCCTGGCCGAGTGCGCGCGCATTGCCGGCTGGGCCGATGACACCGTGGTGGTCAACCTGCAGGGCGACGAACCGTTTGCGCCGGCCACAGGCATCCGCGCGGTGGCCCAGGCGCTGGTCGAAGGTGATGCGCCGATGTCGACCCTGGCCACGGCCGTGGAAGACGCCCATACCCTGTTCGATCCGAACGTGGTGAAGCTGGTGCGCAACGTGCGTAACGAGGCCATGTACTTCAGCCGCGCGCCGATCGCCTGGCACCGCGACGGCTTCGCGTGCAGCCGCGAGGTGTTGCCGGACGGCCATCGCTGGCTGCGCCATATCGGCATCTATGGTTACCGCGCCGGGTTCCTGCAGCAGTTCGCGGCGATGCCGCCGGGCCAGCTGGAGCAGGTGGAAGCGCTGGAGCAGCTGCGTGTGCTGGAGGCCGGCCATGCGATCAGCGTGGCGATCTCGCCCGAAGCGTTCCCGCCGGGCATCGATACGCCTGAAGACCTGGAACGCGCCGAGGCACGCCTGCAGGCCATGGGCGGCCGATGAAGCTGCTGCTGGTCTGCCTGGGCAACATCTGCCGCTCGCCGATGGCCGAAGGGGCGCTGCGCGCGCGCCTGCAGGCCTCGCCCCTGGCGGGGAGGGTGCAGGTGGATTCGGCCGGCACCGGTGACTGGCATGTTGGCGAGCCGCCGGACCGGCGTGCGATCGCCTGCGCGGCACGCCATGGCGTGGACATCAGCGGCCTGCGCGCACGCCAGCTGCAGGCCGCCGATTTCGACCGCTTTGATTGGGTGTTGTGCGCCGATGAGGCCAATCTGCGCGATGCCGGGCGCCTGGCGGATGCACCGGGCAGGGACCGCCTTGCGCTGTACCTGCCGTGGGCCGGACTGCGCGGTGGCGCCATTCCCGACCCCTACACCGGCGGCCAGGATCACTTCGAACAGGTCTGGACGATGGTCGATGACGCGGCGAAATCTGTCGTGGCACGACTGTTGCATGACGCCGACTCCGGCATAATCGAGCCATGAACGTCCAGCCCGTCCCGGACCTGCCGGAATTCGCCACGTGGCTCAATGCCGCGCCCTGCACCCTGACCGAGCTGCGCGGTCGGCCGGTCGCGCTGTTGTTCGTCAACGCCGCCTCGGCGTGGAGTGCGCAGCGGCTGGCCGAGTTCGGCCAATGGCTGTCGCGCAATCCCGGCAAGCTGCAGCCGCTGGTGCTGCAGGTGCCGCGCTTCGATTTCGAGCGTGAAGCGCCTGCCGCATTGAAGCTGCTGCGCCGGCAGGGGCTGGTGATGCCGGCCCTGCTGGATGCCGACTGGGACGGCTGGCGCCGGTTCGGCGTAACCGCGTGGCCGACCCTGGTGCTGCTGGACGCGCAGGGGCGCGAGCAGCAACGGCTGGTGGGCATGGGCGCACCGGGCGAGCTGGAACGGGCGCTCAATGCGCTGTGCGAGGGCGCGCCGGCCGCGCCGCCGCGCGGCGGCAGCGAACTGCAGCCCGAACCGCGGCACCCGCTGCGCTTCCCGCTGGGGCTGGCGGTCAGCCAGGAGCGGCTGTACATCGCCGACAGCGGCCACCACCGCATCCTCGAATGCAGCCATGGCGGGCGCGTGCTGCGTCAGTTCGGCCTGGGCACTGCCGATTTCATGGACGGCAACCTGGCCGAGGCGGCCTTCCACCGCCCGCAGGGCCTGGCCTTGGAGCGCGATTCACTCTACGTGGCCGACACCGGCAACCACGCCGTGCGCCGCATCAACCTGATGACCGGCCAGGTCGACACCGTGTGTGGCAACGGCCGCCCCGGTGCACCGGTGGAGGGCCCGGTGGCGCAGGCCCGCCAGGTGTCACTGGACCACCCGGTGGGGCTGGCCATCGCCGACAACCAGCTGCACATCGCCATGGCCGGCGACAACCGCCTGTGGAGTTTCCACCTGGGCCTGCGCAGCCTGCAGTGGCGCGCCGGCAGCGGTGCCATCGACGAGCGCGATGGCAGCGGCCATCTGGCGGCATTTGCCCAGCCCACGGCGGTGGCGGTGGTGCAGCAGGTGCTGTACGTGGCCGACGCGCTGGGCTCATCGATCCGTGCGCTGCAGCTGCGCGGCGACCTGGTGCAGACCCTGATCGGGCAGGGCGCCTGGCGCTTCGGCGATGACGATGGCCCGCGCGCGCAGGCCAGCCTGCAGTTCCCGCAGGCGATCGCGCTCAGCCCCGATGCGCCGCTGCTGTGGATTGCCGACACCGGCAACGGCCGCCTGCGCACGCTGCGCCTGGGCGGCGGTGAACTGGTGACCCAGCCGCTGCCGCGCCGCCTGCAGGGCCCGGCCGGGCTGGCGGTGGGTGCCGGCGCAGTGTGGATTGCCGAAACCGACGGCCACGCCGTGTTGCGCTTCGATCCAGACAGCGGCGTGCTGAGCGAAGTGCCGATCAACGAATGAGTTCCGCGTCTGCCCCGGCCTTCGACGGCAAGGCCTTCGCGGGCCAGTTGAGTACTGCGCCCGGCGTCTACCGCATGTACGCCGCCGACGACACGCTGCTGTACGTGGGCAAGGCGCGCGCGCTGCGCAACCGCGTCGGCAGCTACTTCAACGGCAGCCCGAAGAATGCGCGCATCATGTCGATGCTGTCGCAGATCGCGCGCATGGACGTGACGGTCACGCGCTCGGAAGCCGAAGCGCTGCTGCTGGAAAACCAGCTGATCAAATCGCTGTCGCCGCGCTACAACGTGTCCCTGCGCGACGACAAGACCTACCCGCACGTGCTGCTGACCCGCGAAGACTGGCCGCGCATCGCCCTGCATCGCGGCCCGCGCGCCATTCCCGGGCGCTACTTCGGTCCGTACCCGGGCGTCACTGCGGTGCGCGAAACGCTGAACCTGATGCACAAGCTGTTCAAGCTGCGCAGTTGCGAAGACAGCGTGTTCCGCAACCGCTCCCGGCCCTGCCTGCAGTACCAGATCGGTCGCTGCAGCGCGCCGTGCGTGGATCTGGTGCCGGCCAACGAATATGCCGAATCGGTGCGTCGCGCGGCGCTGTTCCTGGAAGGCAAGAGCGATGAGCTGACCCGCGAACTGGGGGAGCAGATGCAGCAGGCCAGCGAGGCGCTGGAGTTCGAACAGGCCGCGCGCCTGCGCGATCTGATCGCCTCGCTGCGCAGCATGCAGACCCGGCAATACGTGGACGGCCGTGCTGCCGACCTGGACGTGCTGGCCGTGGCCATGCAGGGCTCGCAGGCCTGCGTGCTGCTGCTGGCGTTCCGTGATGGCCGCAACCTGGGCACGCGCCCGTTCTTCCCGCGCACCAACGGCGAAGAGAGCCCGGAAGAAGTGCTGGCGGCCTTCGTGTCGCAGTACTACATCGAGTTCGAACCGCCGCGCGAGATCCTGCTCGACCGCGAGATTCCCGATGCCGATCTGCTGGTGGCGGCGCTGTCGGCCTCGGCCGAGCGCAAGGTGCAGTTGAAGTGGAACGTGCGCGGCGAGCGCGCGGGCTATGTGGAGCTTGCCAGCCGCAATGCGCAGCTGACCCTGGCCACCGAACTCAACAGCCGCAATGCGCAGCATGCGCGCAGCGATGCCCTGCGTGAAATGCTGGGCCTGGCCGAACCGGTCAAGCGGGTGGAGTGCTTCGATATCAGCCACACCATGGGCGAGGCGACCGTGGCCTCGTGCGTGGTGTTCGATGCGGCCGGCCCGGTGCGTGCGCAGTACCGCCGCTTCAACATCAGCGGCATCGAACCGGGCGATGACTACGCCGCCATGCACCAGGCCATCGACCGCCGTTTCCGCCGCGCGGTGGAAGAGCAGGGGGTACTGCCGGATGTGCTGCTGATCGACGGCGGTGCCGGCCAGCTGGCGCAGGCGCAGGCCGCGCTGGCCGACCTGGGCGTGGAAGGGGTGCTGCTGGTGGGCGTGGCCAAGGGCGTGGAGCGCCGCGCCGGCCACGAAGCACTGGTGATGCCCGACGGCCGCGAACTGCGCCCCGGTGCCGCCAATCCCGCCCTGCAGTTCATCCAGCAGGTGCGCGACGAGGCGCACCGGTTCGCCATTACCGGCCACCGCGGGCGGCGGCAGAAGGCGCGCATGACCAGCAAGCTGGAAGACATTCCCGGTATCGGCCCCCGCCGACGCGCCAGCCTGCTCAAGCATTTCGGCGGGCTGGTCGGGCTGAAAGCCGCCGGTGAAGCGGAAATCGCCAAGGTGGAAGGCATCAATGACGCCCTCGCGGCGCGCATCTACGCTAACCTGCACGGGTTGGCCACGCCGGACGCGGCCGAATAGAGAGAGAAGCAAGCCGCATGAAGTTGACCCTGCCCACCTGGCTGACGTTGTTGCGGATCGTGATGATCCCGGTGCTGGTGCTGGTGTTCTACCTGCCCTACACCTGGACCAACTTTGCGTCCGCGGCGATCTTCGGCCTGGCCGCGATCACCGACTGGCTGGACGGCTGGATTGCGCGCCGTTATGGCCTGGAATCGGCGTTCGGCGCCTTCCTCGATCCGGTGGCGGACAAGCTGATGGTGGCCGTGGCGCTGTTCCTGATCGTGCAGGGCCACCCCACGCCGTGGATGGCATTCTGGGCGGCGGTGATCGTCGGCCGCGAGATCGCGGTGTCGGCACTGCGCGAGTGGATGGCCGAACTGGGGCAGCGCGCCAAAGTGCGGGTGGCGATGATCGGCAAGGTCAAGACCACCGCGCAGATGGTTGCGCTGCTGTGCCTGCTGTACTCGGTGGCGCCGAACGTGCCGGTGGAAGATATCTGGATGGGGCCGCCGGTATTCCATATCGGTGATTGGACCCTGGCCATCGCCGCCGTGCTGACCCTGTGGTCGGGCCTGCAGTACCTGCACGCCGCATGGCCCAGCCTGCGCGAAGACGAGCGCGCCGCACGCGAGCGCTCGCGGCAGAAGAAGCTGGGTAACTGAGCCCCGGGGTCGGATCCCTTTCCGCAGGAAAGGGCTCTGACCCCACGGTTGCAGCCATCCACGCATGGCGTGGATCTGTTGACCCCAGGCGTGCCTCCATCCACGCATGGCGTGGATACGCGATGCCGAATCGCGCTGAAATCCACCCGAAAAAATCGCTTGACGCCATTCACAGAACCGGTAGAATTTCGCCTCCCAAGCGGGAATAGCTCAGTTGGTAGAGCGCAACCTTGCCAAGGTTGAGGTCGCGAGTTCGAGTCTCGTTTCCCGCTCCAGATTCAAGAAAGACGCTCCCGACAGGGGGCGTTTTTCGTATGCGACAGCGCTGCCGATGTTTGCGTGCCAGATGCAGAAAAACGCTTGACGTCCTGCGCAGAACCAGTATTATTTCGCCTCCCAAGCGGGAATAGCTCAGTTGGTAGAGCGCAACCTTGCCAAGGTTGAGGTCGCGAGTTCGAGTCTCGTTTCCCGCTCCAGATTCAAGAAGAACGCTCCCTGACGGGGGCGTTTTTCGTTTTCGCCCGGCGTCTGCCAACGGCCCTGCACAGCGTGACCACGCAGATGCCCAGCAGCGCCAGCAGCAACGCCAGATCCAGCACCAGCAACCACAGCAGGTGCGCGCCTTGTACTGGTGGCTGATGCATGGCCCCGGCCGCCCACAACAGCGACCACGCCAGCACCGGCAGCAGTGCGATCAGCAACCGCCACCACAGGCCACGAAACAGCCAGGGGCGGGCGATTACGACAAGCAGCGCCAATACCCCCGCACCGGACAATGCGAACCACGCCACCGCAGTGGCGGGGTAGGGCAGGGTCGCACCGTCTTCCAGATGGCGCAGTTGCCAGTAGTCGGGCGTGTAGCCGGCCGAGATCAGCAGGGCCAGCAGGACCAGCCAGAGCAGGCTGGCCAGCAGTGTGGTGAACAGGACGGGACGTGTGAACATGGGTGCGTGAAGACTGTTGACGGCGTGAAGGAATTTGGACACAATAGCGCTCCTTCGACGCAGGTCGAACGGAATCTGCGGGAATAGCTCAGTTGGTAGAGCGCAACCTTGCCAAGGTTGAGGTCGCGAGTTCGAGTCTCGTTTCCCGCTCCAGATTCGATGAGGCCCCCACAAGGGGCCTTGTTTTTCTCCCGCCCTGGCAGGGCGGGGCACGTTGGGCCGCAAGGCTTTTCGCGCAGTCAGAAAAGTGAAAACAAGCGTCAAATCGCTGGTGTGGTTCCCGGTCTTCCGGTATCATCACGGCTTACGCGGGAATAGCTCAGTTGGTAGAGCGCAACCTTGCCAAGGTTGAGGTCGCGAGTTCGAGTCTCGTTTCCCGCTCCATGTTCCGACAGAGCCCCATCACGGGGTTTTGTCATATCAGGGCCACCCCCTGGTAGCGGTACGTTGGCCTCATGGCAGAGTGGCTATGCACCGGATTGCAAATCCGTTTACAGCGGTTCGATTCCGCTTGAGGCCTCCAGATGAAAAGCCCTGACTCCGGTCCGGGCTTTTTTTTTGCGTCGCGCGTGTTCGCCGCTCGCAGCAGTGTGTTGTAGCGCTCAGTGCCGCCGCACCACCGCGGCGTACACTGAACCGATGAATCCGATCGACAACTTCCGCGGCGCGCTGCTGGGCCTTGCCTGCGGTGATGCCGTTGGCACCACCGTGGAATTCAAGCCGCGCGGCAGCTTCACGCCCCTCACCGACATGGTGGGCGGCGGTCCGTTCAATCTGCAGCGCGGGCAATGGACCGACGACACGTCCATGGCCATGTGCCTGGCCGAAAGCCTGCTGCGCTGTGATGACTTCGATGCACGCGACCAGATGAACCGCTATGCGAACTGGTATCGGCACGGCTACTGGAGCGCGACCGGCGAATGCTTCGATATCGGCATGGCCACGCGTTCGGCGCTTGATCAGTTCCTCCTGACCGGTCAGCCGCTGGCCGGCAACGACGATCCGCGCAGTGCCGGCAATGGTTCGATCATGCGCCTGGCACCGGTGGTGCTGCGCTACGCCGGTCTGCCGGAACTGCCGGCCATGGCCGAACTGAGCTCGCGCACCACCCACGCTGCGCGCGAATGCCTGGATGCGTGCCGCCTCTTCGCGGTCGCGCTGCAGCGGGCACTGGCCGGTGCCAGCAAGGCGCAGGTGCTGGATCTGCGCGACGTGGCCGTAGAGGGCGAGCGCCTGCGCGACATCGCCGCCGGTGGCTACCGCCCGCGCAGTCGCGGGCAGATCCGTGGCAGCGGTTACGTGGTGGACAGTCTGGAAGCGGCGTTGTGGTGCTTCGCGCAGCACGATGATTTCGCTGCGGTGGTGCTGGAAGCCGCCAATCTGGGGGACGACGCCGACACCACCGCTGCAGTGGCGGGGCAGCTCGCCGGTGCCTTCCACGGCATGGCCGGCATTCCGCCGCAGTGGCTGCAGTGGCTGGCGCTGCGTGCGCAGATCCAGACGCTGGCCGATGGTCTGTTCCAGCGCAACGTCGTGGCGCGCGCGGCAACGGTGTGATCGGGCTGCATCGTTCACATTTGCCGCCGGCCCGCCGCCGGCGTAGCGTAGCGTCGTTGGGCCACGCGGCCCGTGGACAGGAGGTCTGCCATGCACGCGATGTTGAAGGTCGTCCTGGGTGTTGCACTGCTGATGGCTGCGCCGTGGGCGTCGGCGCAGGTGTACAAGTGCAAGGGCGCGTCCGGCGAAACGGTCTATTCGCAGGACCCCTGCGGCAAGGGCGCCGAACCGGTGAAGCTGCGTTCGAACCGCGCGGCGACTGAAACCGCCGGTGAAGCGGCCAATCGCTCGGCGGTGTATCGCACCACGGAGTTGACGGATGCCGGGATTGCCGAGCGCAACTGCCTGCAGAGCGAGCAGTCACGCGTCTACGGTCCGTTGGACGCACGCTCGCAGGCGGTCAGCCGCCAGGTCGCCGATCTGAATCGCCAATTGGCCGCCACCAGCGACAGCCTGGCCGGTGCCACCGCCGATGCCGGCATCCGCGCGCAGATCTCCAGCCTGCAGCAGTCGCTCAGCGCCGAACGCAGTGCCGCCGATGGGCAGATGTCGGCCGCACGTGATCGCTGTTCGGCCGCGCGCCGCGACCGCGAAAAGGAAGTCCACGACAAGTACAGCCAGCCCACCAGCGCCGCCCGCTGAGCCCGCGGGCGCCGGCCCAGTCTCAAACCGCCAAGACATGCCATGGCGCTATGGTCGGGGTCCAGGTAGTCAGGAGCGGCGATGGCAGGCAAGCACATGAACACCGAAGGGCACCGCGCGGGGGACTGCGCATGAAACAGCCGATTGCCGATGTCCGCTGGCTCACGTTCCGGCTGAAGAACGGGCAGTCGATCGGGCCCGACCAGTTGAAGGATGGCTGGGTGACGGCCGCGGGAACCCGCCACTGCGGGGTGCGGCGCGAACGCAACGAAGGCCACGGCACCGTCTATGCGCTGTACGCGCCGGCAGACCTGGCATCGCCGCGCACCGCTGAACTGCGCATGCGCGATTTCCTGATGCGGTCCGGCTACATCTTCACCATGGGGACGCTGGGCGGCTGAGTACTGCGGGAATCACGGCCGCACGGTCAGCACCTGGCCGATGCTGCCGATCGGGCCGTGCATGTCGTGCAGCACGGTACTGGTCAAACCGATGCCCTGTGGTCCGAACGATACCGACGTATCGAAGCCCAGCCACTCGCCCTGCGGCAGCGCGAACAGATGCGCGGTCAGGTCCAGGTTGGGGAAGGCAATGTCATTCGGGTCGGCGCGCACGGCCATGCCGTTGGACAGATCGAACAGGGTGGCCGCGCGCGCCAGCGCACTCACCGGCTCGTCGGCCAGCAGCGGCTGTAGTGCCCGTGCCCAGTACTGCGCGCGGCCGGGCCCGTGGTCCAGGCGGCGGACCTGCACGTTCTGGATGAAACCGCCCGGCCACACGTTGGCCGGATCCCACGCCGGCATGGTCTCGGCCGAGGGCAGGGGCGCAATCGGCGTTCCGGCGATGGCGCCGGTCGCGTTCGGGCGCAGCAGCCAGGCGCGCGCGCGCAGTGCGGCCCGACCGTCGTGCAGCAGCGTGGCTTCCACCAGTTCGATGGTGCGACCGCCACGCAGGACTTCCACGCGCGCGTCCATCGCGTCGATCGGAATCGTGCCCAGGATGTCGTAGGACAGGCGCCCGATCACGAAGCCATGTCCGCGCGCGGCGGCATCGCGCTCGATGTGGTGGGCCAGCAGGCCGATCGCCGGTGCGATGTGCTGCTCGTGGATGTTCCACGCGCCGCTGGTGTGGGCGGTGGGCAGGTAGCGGGTATCGCTCAGTCGTTCGAAAAAGGCCATCGCTGCAGCAGCATGAGGAAACGCTCTATCGTAGCGCGGCGCCTTCGCCGTGCAGGGCGGCGGGGACGACCACGGCGCGCACCGTCTGCAGGGCCTGCAGTACCTGTGCATCGCTGAAGCCGCAGTGGCCTTCCCCTGCTGCTGGCAACTGCCGCAGTCGCGCAGTCGCCCCGGCGCGCGTTGCCAACTGCGGATACACCGCCTGCATGCGCGGCACGATGGTCGGGTCGCCCACGTTGAACTGCAGTGCCACCGGTCGTTGCAGCGCGCCGGTCAGGGCCAGCGGTCCGCGCACGTAGCGCTGTGCGGCAGGCGCGGCACGCACGCGTGCGACGCCGGCATTGAATGCGGCGTCATCGCCGAAGCCGCTGTAGCGCACCGCGACGTTGCCCACCGGCATGCCGCCGGCACGTTCGATCAGCTCGTGCAGCACCAGCGCATGCAGGCTGATCGTGCCCGCCAGCGCATCGGGCTGCACCTGCAGGCGTGTGGCCAACAACGCGGCGGCGTCCGCATCGCCCTGCAACGCGGTGGCGATGCCCTGGTACAGCGTCGCCTGCGGCAGGGCGGCGGTTTCGGCAGCCAGCAATCCGCCACGCGGCAGGCCCTCGGCTTGGCCGAAGAAATAGTCGAACGCGACGAGGGTGGTCAGCAGATCGTTGGCCAGTACCTCGCCGGGCAGGTTGGCGCCGCACAGCGCCACGCCGCCGTCGTAGCCCTGCGGCGTGCGTTCAAGGGTGGCCAAGGTCACCGCGCCGCCCATGGAAAAGCCCAGCAGCCAGGTGTGCCGCAGCCCCGGCAACTGCGCCAGCACTTGGCGGCGCAGACGTTCGGTGTCGGCAATCGCATCGGCAACGGCCCAGCCCTGCGAGGCGTAGGCACTCTGCGCCACGGCAAACCCCGCGCCGGTCAGAGCCGCCGTGGCGTCATTGGCGGGCATCGGTGTTGGCCGCGGCACCCCCTTGGGCTCATAGCCGTGGGCGAGCATCACCAGTTCGCCGTTCCATGCGGCGGGAACGTCCAGCCGCCAGGGGGCGCCCTGCAGCACGCCGTTCAGACTGCGCGCGGTGCCTGCGGTCGCGCCGTCGGCGCAGGCCACGCGCTGCATCGGGAAGTCGATGGCCCTGCCGGGTTCGTCACGGGCGATGTCGATGCGTGCCAGCAGGTGCTGCGCGTCCACGCGGCGGTAGTGGATGCGCTGCGGAAAATCATTGTCGCGGTTCTCGAACACCGCGTTGTCTGCGTCCACCCGTGTGGCGATGAAGTCGGTTGCATCGCGGCCGTTGGGCAGGGCGGTGAATACCAGGCGCCCGTTGTCGTGCTGGCGCAGCTGCATGAATTCAAACGCCACCGTCTGCCCGTCGCGCAGGGTGCGGCTGCTGCCCAGCAGGGTGCCGCCGGCCAGGCTTGACCACTGCTCGCCCGATCCGCTGGGCGCACCCTGCAGTTGCCAGCAGCCACTCAACCACTGCAGCTGGGTGATCGATGGCGGGTCTGCGGCCTGGCTGAACGTCGAGGCCAGCAGCAACGGCAGGCTGGCCAGCAGGGTCCGGATCGACATCGGTGCCTCCGTGCGTGATGGGGTGGTGCCTGTATAGCGTCGCCCCTGCGCGCGAACCAGTGCCCAGCGCGAACAGGCCGTTTCCGATACGATTTGTCGTATATAGCATCGCAATGCTTGATCCGGAGTCTGTCCATGGTCGATCGTCTTGCCATTCTGCTTGACCGCTTCGCGGTCACCGCCTCGGTCTTCCACGCCGGCGCGCTGTGCGGCATCAACAGCCTGCAGGGCGAGGATGAGCTGGGCCAGCTGCATCTGGTCCGGCGCGGGCCGCTGCAGGTCAGCCACGGCCAACAGACGCTGCAGATCGACGCGCCCAGCCTGCTGCTGTACCCGCGACCGATGCCGCATCGCTTCCACACCGACCCGCAGCAGGGGGCGGACATGGCCTGCGCCAACCTGTCCTTCGAGGGCGGGCGGTTGAACCCGATCAGTGCCGCGCTTCCTGACTTCCTGTGCATGCCGCTGGCCGATCTGCACGGCGGTGGCACCGCGCTGGAGCTGCTGTTCGAGGAGGCCTTCGAGCAGCGCTGCGGCCGCACGGCCATGGTCAACCGCTTGTTCGAGGTGGTGATGATCCAGGTGCTGCGCCAGCTGATGGAAGGCGGCGAGATGCGCGGTGGCCTGTTCGCCGGCCTCGGCCACCCGCGGCTGCGGCTTGCGCTGGTGGCGATGCACGAGGCACCGGCCCAGGCCTGGACGCTGGAAACCCTGGCTGACGTGGCCGGCATGTCGCGCAGCGTGTTTGCGGCCAGTTTCCGCGAGGCGATGGGCACCACGCCGGGCCACTACCTGCAGGGCTGGCGGGTGGGCCTTGCGCAGCAGGCGCTGCGCCAGGGGCGGCCGTTGAAGATCATTGCCGACGAAGTGGGCTACGGCAGCGAGGCGGCCCTGTCGCGCGCCTTCAAGGCACACACCGGGCAGTCGCCCCGGCAGTGGCGCGGGCAAGCGCGCGCGGCCTAGGCCTCAGCCCAGCAGCAGCCGGCTCAGTTTCATGCCGGCAAACAGGCCGGCCACGCCCAGTGCCACCGAGCCGCCCGCATACAGGGCGGCCAGGCCGTGCTGTCCGCGCTGCAGCAGTAGGCCGATTTCCAGCGCATAGGTCGAAAACGTCGTATACCCGCCCAGCACGCCGGTGGCCAGCAGCAGCCGCAGCTGCGGCGATGCCCCGTGGCGCAGCGCGAAGGCCTCCACCACCACGCCCATCAGCACGGCGCCGCTCAGGTTCACCAGGAACGTGGACCAGGGCCAGCCGCTGCTGGCCGCCACCCGTGCGCCCAGCAGGTTGCACGCATGGCGCAGGCAGGCGCCGGCGCCACCGCCCAGGAAAACCAGGAAATAATTGTTCATTGTCTGCATGGCAGGCCTCGTCTGTGCTGCACCGGTGCGGAGGCGTGGGCGATGGCGGGCACAGGCCTGCCATCAACGAACGCCGGTTCGTTGTACGGCAGGAGCCATCAGCCATCTGGCGGTTGTCGGGGAGCCCCATCCCCATCGACACGCATGCTACCAGTGCCGATGGCGTCAGGGCAGCGAGGTCACCACCACCCGTGCCACCTTCGTGCGGTGCAGGCCTTCCATCAGCAGATCGTGTGCCATCAGTTCCAGTGCGGCGCGGCGGCGGTAATCAACGGTCAGGCCGCGCTGCTCCAACAGGCGCGCGACGATTTCGCAGGCCGTCTGCCAGACATCCAGATAGGCCTCGCTGGGCATGTACATGTACGCCGTGCCGTGCTCGCCCACGCCGCGGCCTTCCGGGCCCAGCAGCAGTTCGCGTGGGTCAAGCTTCACCGCATCGGCAATGCGGAACAGCTGCTCGGCCTTCACGTGGCCGGGTTTGACGTGGTCGTTGAGCCAGTTGCTGATCGTGGCCGTGGTGGTATCGGCGGCGCGGGCCAGGTCGGCCGGGCGGGGGTGCCCGGCGTCCTTCATGGCGGCGGCGAGTCGTTGTCCAAGAGTATTCATCTATGCAAGCCAGCTTAACGCGTGGATGCCGAAGAATCCTTGGCGCACCATCGGGCCGATTGATGAATGGAGCAGCGCATGCCCGACTTCTGGAACAAACGACAGGTCCGCCACCGGCTGGGGTTCCGCACCGACGCAGAACTGGCCCGATTCTTTGGTGTCAGTCGTTCTGCGGTGTCCCAATGGCCGCGGGACTTCCCCATACCGCCGCTGCGGCGCTACATCCTGCAGCAGCGCTACCCGCATCTGTTCCCGGCCAACCGGAGCCCTGAGGGCGAAAACGTCTGATTTGCGACAGGGTATGGCGCGATCACCTCGGGCTGCAGAAAACGCTAAGTACGCTTAACAAAATAGGGAAATTCAATCGAACCGTGCCTTCTGATTGGCTGCCCGACCCATCGCGCGGGCGATCTGTCGCCTATGGACCGGTTGGCGCGCACACGTCGCAGCATGAATCATTAATAATTTCAATCGAAAAACGTGCGGCTTGTAATTGACCTGTCGTGAAAATTGTGACTAATTGGCATCAACCGGTTGTGAAGGCCGGGAGTGGCAGCAGCAGGATCACAAGTGGTCGTCCGTCACTGATGCAGAACAAGTCCAACGGAGGTCGTATGGAATACGGCATGCATGGCTTGGCTGAACGGGTACGCCGCGAACTGGAAGCCAGCTACCACAGACACGGATGCGGCCCCGCGTTCTGGGATACCTACCAGCAGGTGCTCAACCGGCTGGTGCCGCAGGGCACCGCCCGCACCGAAGTGACCAACGAAATGGCGCTGATCATCGAACAGCTCGGCATCGTCCGCCGCGCCCAGCTGGTGCCGCCGGACGCCGATCGCACGCGCTGATTCACAGCAACCGCCAGGCACCACATCCCAACAGCGCCAGCAGCATGGCCAGCAGCCCCAGCGTGCGTGGTCGCCACCAGCGTCGTGGCTGGCCTGCCATGGTCTGTGGGCTGCAGTAGCGCACCAGCGCGGCGCCGAAACCCGCGTTCTGCTGCTGCTCGGCACAGGCATCCAGGCAGGCGCCACAGGCCAGGCAGTCGGCCTGGGGGCCGTGGCGGACGTCTAGTTGCATCGGGCAGGCGGCCACGCAGGCCGCGCAATCCAGGCAGTCGCCCAGGCGATCATCCGGGAAGGACGGCAGCGGCCCGGCCAGCAGCGGATGCGCGGCGCGGAATACGTAGTCCTGTGCCGTGGTCGGATCCAACACGCCGCGACCCCGTTCCAGCACACCGCCCAGCCCGGCCGGACGCAGGCCGCGGGGTTCGCCGCGCGGCGCGTCGTACAGCATGCGCGGGGTATCGGGATCGGTCAGCAGCGGCTGCATCCGTGCGAACGGGCACAACGAACGACACACCTGTTCGCGCAGGAAGCCCGCGTTGCCCCAGGTGGCGGCCGCATAGAACAGCACCCAGAACGTCTCCCAGCCGCTCCAGCCGGCGTGCGGGGCGGCCGCCAGCAGCGCGCGGATCGGGCTGAACAGACCCACGAAGGTCAACCCGGTCCACAGCGACAACAGCAGCCACGCCGTCTGCGTGGCCGGAGCCGCAAGCGACGCCGGCAGGGCGCGCTTGGCCGCCCGCGCCAGCGTGTCGAAGGCCGCCGACCACAGCGTCTGCGGGCAGGCATGGCCACACCAGACCCGCCCGGCCAAGTGGGTCAACAGGGCCAACGCGACGGCCGCCACCGCCAGCAGGCCCAGCAGCACCCCGACGTCATCGGGCCACAGGGTCCAGCCGAACAGGTCGAAGCGGCGCGCGGTCAGATCCAGCAGCAGCGCCTGGCGCCCATTCCACTGCAGCCACGGCAGGGCGTAGAACAGCGCCAGCAGGCCCACCCGCAGGGGGCCGCGCCAGTGCCAGTGGCGGGAGCGGACGGGCGCGCTCATCCCAGCGGCAGCTCGTCGTCGTCCTCTGCCATGGGACGCAGCAGGTATCCGGTCACCGCACTGGCCAGCGCGGTGACCGACCAGAACATGAAAAAGCCCACGCTGTAGCCCAGTTCACGGCTGATGGGCGTGCCAGGAAAGCTGATGGCTTGCAGCCGCAGCGGGTCGACGAAGGCGAAGAAGATCACGCTGGCCAGGCCGGCGGCGACGAAGCTGGGCCACAGGATCGCGCCCCAGTGCTGGATCAACCGCTGGCGGCGGCTGGAATGCGGTGTGTTCATGTGCGTGCGGGCTCGGGGTGGTGGGCGCCGCGTATACTTCGCCGAGGCGGGCGCGGCATGCGCGGGGCGTGGGTCCTGCAAGCGCGTCAGCCTATGCGCGGTGCCCGGCGCCGACATTGATCTGGATCAACGGTGGCGGTGAAGGCTGGCACCACACTGCTGCAACGCTTCTGGTGCCCCTGCATGAACGCAACGTCCCCGCCTGAAATTCCCACCGCGTCGCTGGAGCTGTGCAGCGAAGCCGAGGTGACCCGACTCGTCCACGATTTCTACGCGCGGGTGCGCCAGGAAGACCGCTTGGGCCCGGTGTTCGGCGGGCATGTGCACGATTGGCCGGCACACCTGGAACAGCTGGTCGATTTCTGGTCGGCCATGCTGCGCGGCACGCGCCGTTTCAAGGGCTCGCCGATGTCCAAACACATGGCCATCGCCCTGGACAAGGATCTGTTCGACCGCTGGCTGGTGCTGTTCCGGCAGACCACGGCCGAATGCGGGAACCCGCCGATGCAGGCGCTGGCCGACGACGTGGCCGCGCGCATCGCCGATACCTTCTGGCGCCGCTACCAGATGCTGCGCTGGCCGCAGGTGGGCCTGCCGGTCCTGAGTGTTCCCGGCCGCGATTGATCTGGGTCAAGGCGTGCCGCCCGGGGCAGGGCGATGCTGGGCCCATGGACACGTTCTCTCCCGCCGCCGGCGGCCTGGCCTGGACCTTCGACCCCGACCTGCTGCGCCGGCATGACCGGCCCGGGCCGCGCTATACCTCGTACCCCACCGCGCCGCACTTCCACGACGGCTTCGATGCGTCCGCGCTGCGCCAGGCCATCGCCGACAGCAACCCGCTGGCGCGCGCGCTGTCGCTGTACGTGCACGTGCCGTACTGCAGCAGCCCCTGCTTCTACTGCGGCTGCAACCGGATCATCACGCGTGACCGCAGCCGCGGCCACAGCTACGTGGCGCGCGTGCTGGCCGAGGCAGACCTGCTGGCGCCGCAGTTCGCCGACGGTCGCGAGGTGATCCAGCTGCACCTGGGCGGCGGCACCCCGAACTTCCTCGATGCCGAGGCCATGACCACGCTGGTGGAAGGGCTGCGCAGACGCTTCGACTTCAGCGAATCGACCCATCGCGATTTCTCCATCGAACTGGACCCGCGCTTCATCGATGTGGGCGACGTGGCGTTGCTGGCCCGGCTGGGCTTCAACCGCGCCAGCCTGGGCGTGCAGGATTTCGACCCTCAGGTGCAGGAGTCGATCAACCGCGTGCAGGGCGTGCGGCAGACCCTGGACATCCTGCGGGCCTGCCGTGACAACGGCATGCGCTCGGTGAACGTGGACCTGATCTACGGCCTGCCCGGGCAGAGTCTGGAAGGCTTCGGGCGCACGCTGGAACTGGTGCTGGCACTGCGCCCGGATCGGCTGGCGGTGTACGGCTACGCGCATCTGCCGCATCTGTTCCGCGCGCAGCGGCAGATCGACGAGGGCCGGTTGCCGTCGCCGGAGGACAAGCTGGCGTTGCTGGGCCTGGCGGTGGAGCGCTTGTCCGCTGCCGGCTACCAGTACATCGGCATGGACCACTTCGCCCTGCCCGAAGAAGACCTGTCGCGCGCCCAGCGTGCCGGGCAGCTGCACCGCAATTTCATGGGCTACACCACCCATGCCGATACCGATCTGCTGGGCCTGGGCGTGAGTGCGATCAGCCATGTGGGCGCCACCTACAGCCAGAACCCGCGCGAACTGCCGGCGTGGGAAGCGGCCGTGGACCAGGGCCAGCTGCCGGTCTGGCGCGGCGTGGCCCTAAGCGCCGATGACCAGCTGCGTGCCGAGCTGATCCAGCAGCTGATGTGCCAGGGCGAAGTGGATGGGGCAGTGCTGGGGCAGCGCCACGCTGTGGATTTCGAGCAGTACTTCGCCGAGGACCTGCAGGCCGTGCAGCGGCTGCAGGGCGACGGACTGGCCGAGTACCGCGATGGCGTGGTGCGCGCCACCGAGTCGGGCCGGCCACTGCTGCGGTTGCTGGCGATGTGTTTCGACCCCTACCTGCGCGCGCAGCAGCAACCGCGTTACTCGCGGGCGATCTGAGCGATTACGTCATTCGGCCCGCAGCGGGCCGTACTGGCGGGCCGCATTGGTCGGGCCGCCCACGCTGCGCCACAGCAGCGGCCAGTCACCGGGCTCGCCGCCGATGCAGTTGCGCTGCAGCTGCAGGGTCTCGATCTGGAACTGCCTGCCATCCCAGCGCCAGCTGGCCGCGTGGCCGCAATCGGCGACGCCGCGGAACAGGGTGGTTTCGGCCAGGCGGCCATGGGCGGCATCGAAGCGTGGCCAGCCCAGCCGCGGCAGCACGAAGCCGGATGCTTCGTCGCTCACTGCCGGGGCGTCGGCCACCTCCAGTCGCAGTGGCCGCGTTTGCGGCAACTGACCGTCGGCGACCACGAAGGCCACCACGTTGGCGTTGTACATGCCGGCCTGGCAGCCGATGAACACCAGATCGTGCGTGGCGTCGATCGCCCAAGCGTCGTCGTGCGCGCGGGACAGGCTGTCATCGTCCGCATCGCACTGCAGCTGGGCCAATGCCGGTGCCTGCAGCCTGCGCAGAGCGGCGATGAGGTTCGCGCGCGCGGTTGCCGACAGCACCCGCTGGGCAAGCGCCGGCGTCGACAGAGTGGGCAGGGCGTCGCGCGGGTGTGCCTGCGCCGGAGCGTTTCCGGGCAGCAGCCCATCGTCGGTGCCGCTGCGCCCCTGCGCACGGTCGAAGGCCTGCAGCAGCGCGTCCACCCCGCTCAGGGATATGGATTCGCTGTCCTGCGCACCGTAATTCAATACGTGGCCGCCGTGCAGGCTCTGCAGGCGAGCGCGTACCGCCGCCATGCCGGTCCATTGCTGGTGCCCTGGCGCCAGGACACGGCCGGGATCGTCGAAGACGGGGGTCTCACCATCGACCTGCCAGTGCGGCGCGGAAATGCCCGGCGCGAACAGTTCAAGCTGCGGCACGCTGCGCAGTCCGCCCGCGCGGCTGATGCGCAGATGGCCGGCATAGCCCACCGCGCGGGCTACGGCCACGCAGTCATTGCGGTTGTCGCAGGTCAGTTGCCAGTCGCCCAGGTCGCTGTAGACCGGCGTGGCGGCGCGCGCGCTGGGAGCAAGCGCCAGCAACAACAGCAGGCACATCCTGTGCATGGGAATCCTTGGTTGACCTGGGTGGTGCCCGGAGCCGGAATCGAACCGGCATGGGGTTGCCCCCGGCGGATTTTAAGTCCGATGCGTCTACCAGTTTCGCCATCCGGGCCTGCAGCGCGCGCCGATTGTAGCCGAATCGACCTGGTCGGCAGCGGCTAACGCGGCTTTTACGCAGCGCCGTGCGCGCCCCGCTACAGTCCGCCAACGCACACAGGAAGGGCGACATGGCACGACGGCGCATGCGAAGGATGGTTCTGGGGCTGTCGGTGCTGCTGCTGGCAACGGCTCCGTTGGGCGCGCAGCAGCGCCCGCTGCCGGCCGATGGCGTGGTGGACATGGCCACCGTGCAGGTGACCGGCGAGCAGCCCGGCCCCGGACTGTGGAAAGTGACCGCGCCGCAGGGACATGTGCTGTGGATACTGGGCACGGTTTCGCCCTTGCCGGCGGGCGTGGAATGGCGACCGGACGAAGTCGAGCGCACCATCGCCGGGGTCGATCACGTGCTGGGCGAACCGGGCTTCAAGGTCGATGCGCAGGTGGGGCTGCTGAAGGGCCTGACCCTGCTGCCCCTGGCACGCCGCAGCGCGCGCGATCCGCAGGGGCGCACGCTGCAGCAGGTCCTGTCGCCACCGACCTACGCGCGCTGGCTGCAGCTCAAGCAGACCTACCTGGGCAGCGATCGCGGCGTCGAGAAGGAGCGCCCGCTGGTGGCGTCCGGTCGTCTGTACCAGGCGTTCCTGAAGCGTAATGGGTTGCGCGATGGCCGGCAGGTGGACAAGGCGCTGCAGCGGCTCTACAAGGCGCGCGACCTGCAGCCGGAGGCACTGAAGGTCACCCTGAAGATCGACGATGCGCGGGCCACGCTGAAGGAACTGCAGGTGACCGAGGTGGATGACCGCGCCTGTTTCGAGCGCACGCTTGATACGGTCGAATTCCAGGCCCCGGTGCTGCGTGAGCGTGCCAATGCCTGGGCGCTGGGCGATGTGGCAGCGTTGCGCCGGCTGTCCGGCTCGGCCATGGCGCAGACCTGCCGCGAAGTGCTGCAGGAGTCGGCCTTCGTGCGCCGTCGCGGCTGGAGCAATCTGCCCGAGCAGGTACGCCAGCGCTGGCTGCAGGGCGTGGACAACGCGCTGCAGAAGCATGCGGCCACCTTCGCCACCGTGCCGGTCAGCCTGCTGCTGGGCGAGGGCTACCTGCAGGCGCTGCAGCAGCGTGGCTATCAGGTGGAAGCGCCGCCGGAATAGCGGTCGTAGGCAGTACGCCCGCTTCGTGGCATAGTCCCATTCATCCACCAGGGGGGGATGGGCCATGTCGTTGCACGCGTTCGCCTACGTCAGTACGGCCTGCGAAGGGCTGGACCTGCCTGCGCTGGACGCCTTGCTGGCCGATGCCACCGCGTTCAACCGCATGGCCGGGGTCACCGGTGTGCTGATGTACGACGGCACCCGTTTCCTGCAGTACGCCGAAGGCCCGCGTGATGGCCTGGCGTCGGTACACGCGCGCATCTTCAATGCGCGCCGCCATGCCTGC
Source organism: Stenotrophomonas sp. ZAC14D2_NAIMI4_6 (assembly GCF_003086875.1). Taxonomy (NCBI): domain Bacteria; kingdom Pseudomonadati; phylum Pseudomonadota; class Gammaproteobacteria; order Lysobacterales; family Lysobacteraceae; genus Stenotrophomonas; species Stenotrophomonas sp. ZAC14D2_NAIMI4_6. The sequence continues at coordinate 1,585,164 of NZ_CP025996.1, forward strand.
CTGACCGAACTGGCCGCAGGGCCCCTGCAGGCGCGCTGGTTCCCGCGCTGGACCATGGCCAACCGCATGATCGAACCGGGTGCGCTGGCCAGCATCGTGGCAGCGCCCTGGCATGGCTTCGACAACGATCCGCATTGGCCAGGCAACGGCTTCGCGCTGCTGCTGCGTTCGTGGATGGGCGGACATGGGGAACTGGAGCCGGCCGCGGTCAGCCTGGGCTAGGGCCGGGACGCACGCGGGCGTGACCTGCAGCGCCCATGGCCGTTACTCTTGTACGCATGTTTGAACGCCTGCGGATGCCCGGATGAGCCCTTGCACCTTGATGATGCCCATGGGGTATTGCGCTTGAGCGCGCCGATCAGCGCGGCGCTGGCGCCTGCGCCGGCCGTGATCGGCCTGGGTTATGTCGGCCTGCCACTGGCGGTGGCCTTCGGCCAGCATCTGCCGACGCTGGGCTATGACATCGATGAAGCGCGGATCGCCGAGCTTCGTGGCGGCCAGGACCACACCCTGGAAATGGAACCCGACGAGCTGGCCACGGCCACCCAGCTGCGCTACAGCAGTGACCCGGCGCAGCTTGATGCCTGCAATGTGTACATCGTGACCGTGCCGACTCCGATCGATGCCTACGAGCAGCCGGACCTGGAGCCGCTGCGCTCGGCCACGCGCCTGATCGCCAGCCATCTGCGCCCTGGCGACGTGGTGGTCTACGAATCCACCGTCTACCCCGGCACCACCGAGGAAGTGTGCGTACCGCTGCTGGAGCAGGGCTCGGGCCTGCGCTTCAACGAAGACTTCTACTGCGGGTACAGCCCGGAACGGGTCAGTCCCGGCGATCGCGCGCGGCGGCTGGCGGACATCCGCAAGATCACCTCCGGTTCGACGCCGGAAGTGGCGGCGGTGATCGATGGGCTGTACCGGCAGATCATCCGCGCGGGCACCTTCCCGGCGCCCTCGATGCGCGTGGCCGAGGCGGCCAAAGTGGTGGAGAACATCCAGCGCGACGTCAACATCGCCCTGGTGAACGAGCTTGCACTGATCTTCGACCGCCTGGGCATCGATACCCAGGATGTACTTGACGCGGCGGGCAGCAAGTGGAATTTCCTGCCGTTCCGGCCAGGCCTGGTCGGTGGGCATTGCATCGGCGTGGACCCGTACTACCTGCTGCATAAATCCGAGAGCGTGGGCTACCACCCCGATCTGATCCACACCGCCCGCCAGGTCAACAACCGGGTGGGCGAACATGTGGCCGCGCGGGTGCTGGCAATGCTGGCCGAGCGGGGGCGCAGCCCGGCGCAGTCGCGCATCCTGGTGCTGGGCGTGACCTTCAAGGAAGAGTGCCCGGACCTGCGCAACAGTCGTGCGCTGGAGCTGGCGCAGCGGCTGCAGGAAAGTGGCGCACAGGTGGATGCGAGCGACCCCTGGGTGGGGCCGGCGGCACTGGCCGACACCGGCGTGCAGTGGTTGCAGCAGCCGCAGCAGGGCGTCTATGACGCCGTGGTGCTGGCGGTGGCGCACGCCGCCTTCACCGCGTTGGACGAGGGGCAGATCCGCGCGCTGCTGGTGCCCGGCGGGCTGGTCTACGACGTGAAGTCTGCCTGGCCGCGCAGCGTGGTTGATGATCGCCTCTAGCGGGCGTACACCCGTGGCGGGGTAGACTCGGGGCCAGTTGCAACCGAGGAACGCCATGCACCGCTACATTGTCTTCGTGCTCGCCATCCTGATGCTTCCGGTCAGTTTGTGGCTGGCGACACTCTGGCCCGCCTGGTACTGGGGCGTTGGCCTGTCCGCGGCGATGGTGGCGCTGGGCTGCTGGGACCTGCTGCAGAAGCGCAGCACGCTGCGCCGCAATTACCCGGTCATGGCCCATTTCCGTTACGGGCTTGAATCGATCGGCCCGGAGATCCGCCAGTACTTCGTGCAGAGCGACCTGGAAGACGTGCCGTTCTCGCGCCAGCAGCGCGCGCTGATCTACCAGCGCGCCAAGAATGAAATGGACACGGTGCCGTTCGGCACCCTGCGCAGCACCTACGCGGTGGATTACGAGTGGATCAACCACTCGCTGGCACCGACCACGATCGGCAAGCATGATTTTCGCGTGCTGATCGGACCGACCTGTGCGAAGCCCTATTCGGCCAGCGTGTTCAATATTTCGGCGATGAGCTTCGGATCGCTGTCGGCCAACGCGATCCGCGCGCTGAACGACGGTGCCCGCCGCGGTGGCTTCTACCACGACACCGGCGAAGGTTCGATTTCGCCCTACCACCGCGAAATGGGCGGGGACCTGGTCTGGGAGATCGGTTCGGGCTATTTCGGCTGCCGCGACGAGAAGGGCAGCTTCAGCGAAGAGCGCTTCGTCGCCAACGCCACCCACGATCAGGTGAAGATGATCGAGATCAAGCTGTCCCAGGGCGCCAAGCCCGGACACGGCGGCGTGTTGCCGGCACCGAAGGTCACCGCTGAGATTTCCGCCACCCGCGGCGTGCCGATGGGCGTGGACTGTGTGTCACCTTCGCGCCATTCGGCGTTTTCCACACCGGTGGAACTGCTGCAGTTCGTTGCCCGCCTGCGCGAGCTGTCCGGCGGCAAGCCGGTGGGCTTCAAGCTGGCCATCGGCCATCCCTGGGAATGGTTCGGCATCGCCAAGGCCATGCACGAAACCGGCCTACGCCCTGATTTCATCGTGGTGGACGGCGCCGAGGGCGGCACCGGCGCGGCACCGGCCGAGTTCGTCGATCACGTGGGCGTGCCCATGCACGAAGCGCTGCTGCTGGTGCACAACACGTTGGTTGGGCTGGACCTGCGCGAACACATCCGCATTGGTGCGGCCGGCAAGATCACCAGCGCGTTCGACATCGCGCGCACCATTGCGCTGGGCGCGGACTGGTGCAACGCCGGCCGCGGCTTCATGTTCGCGCTGGGCTGCATCCAGTCCCTGAGCTGCCACACCGACAAATGCCCGACCGGCATCGCCACCCAGAACCCGGCGCGCTGGAAGCACCTGGATGCACCGGACAAGGCCACGCGCGTGTACAGCTACCACGAGCACACGCTGCACGCGTTGAAGGAACTGCTGTGTGCTGCTGGGTTGAATGACCCGGCAGAGTTGGGGCCGGAGCACATCCTGCGTCGCGTGTCGCCGGTCGAGATCCGTTCGCTGGCCACGCTGTACCGCTATCTGGAACCGGGCGAGCTGCTGCACAAAGTGCCCGATCACGCGGTATTCCACGCGTTCTGGGCCGATGCACGCAGCGACTCGTTCCAGCCGCCGGCACGCATCCAGGCGCTGCGCGCCAGCAAATCGCGGTAACCGCGGTTGTAGAGTCGAGCTTGCTCGACTGCTTTTATTGATCGCAATGCAGTCGAGCATGGCTCGACTCTACAAGGACATGCCATGCAGTTCAGAACCGGCACCACCGATGATGTAGCCACGCTGTGGGCGCTGCGCACCCGCTGCGTGCGGGAGACCTGCAGCAGCCACTATCCGCCCGAGGTGATTGCACCGTGGTCGACCTCGCCGCCACCGTCGCAGTATGCGCGGCTGCTGGGGCAGGGCGGCTGCGTGGTCGCTGAGGATGCGCAGGGCACATTGCTGGGGTTTGGCGTGTTCGACAGCGACGCCAACGAGGTCGACGCGTTGTTCGTGGATCCCGGCCGCGGCGGGCAAGGTATTGGCCAGGCGCTGATGCAGCGGTTGCTGGCGATGGCCGATCCCACCCGTGAGGTGGTGCTGTCGGCCTCGTTGAACGCCGTAGCGTTCTACCAGCGGCAGGGCTTCGTGGCCGACCGGGAGGAGCTGTACCCGCACCCCAGCGGCGTAGCCCTGGCCTCGGTGCGCATGCACCGCCCCGTGTAGAGTCGAGCTTGATCGACTGCTTTTCCGCCCTTGTAGAGTCGAGCCATGCTCGACTGCTTTTCCTTGTAGAGTCGAGCCATGCTCGACTGTTTTTCCATCAGTCGAGCAAGCTCGACTCTACAAACGCCGGGTCAGCGCGCTGCCAGCCACGCCACCACGCCTTCAGCGGCGCGCAACCCGCTGGCGTAGCACGCGGTCAGCAGGTAGCCGCCGGTCGGCGCTTCCCAGTCCAGCATCTCGCCGGCGCAGAACACGCCGGGCAGGGCACTGAGCATCAGCTGGTTGTCCATGGCCTGCAGCCGCACACCGCCGGCGGTGCTGATCACTTCGGCCATCGGTCGCGGCCGCAGCAGACGCAGGGGCAGTCGCTTGAGCGTTGCTGCCACGGCCGGCAGATCGTTGCCTGCGTCCTTGCCCAGGTGCTCGAACACCAGCGCAGCCTTCACCGCATCCAGGCCGGCCTGGCGGCGCAGGTGTTCACCGAAGCTGCGGCCTTTGCGTGGCCGTGACAGGTCGGCCAGCAGGCGCGCCTCGTCGCGGCCGGGTACAAGATCCAGCGCCAGCACGGCGTGGCCATCGCGGTTGATGGTGTCGCGCAGATCGGCAGCCAGCGCGTAGACCAGGCTGCCTTCGATGCCATAGCTGCTGGCCACGCACTCACCCTGCAGCGATTGCGGCCGACCCTGCAGATCGGTCCAGTGGGCCACCACCGGCTTGAGCGGGGCGCCGGCATGGCGCTGGACGAAATGCGGGCTCCAGTCCACGTCGAATCCACAGTTGGCCGACTGCAGCGGCGCGACATCCACGCCGCGCGCCTGCAGTGGCGCCACCCAGGCGCCATCGCTGCCCAGCTGCGGCCAGCTGCCGCCGCCCAGGGCCAGTACCGTGGCATCGGCGTGTACGCGCACCTCGCCGTGTTCGTTGGCGAACTGCAGGGCACCGTCATCGGCCCAGCCGGTCCAGCGATGATTGACGTGCAGGCGCACGCCCTGTTCCTTCAGGCGCCGTACCCAGCCGCGCAGCAGCGGGGCCGCCTTGCGGTCCACCGGGAACACCCGGCCGGAACTGCCGACGTAGGTGTCCACGCCGAACCCCGCGGCCCAGTCGCGCAGCGCCTGTGCATCGAAGCCGTCCAGCCAGTCACCCACGGCGGCGCTGTGTTCGCGGTAACGGCTGTCGAACAACGGCCGTTCGTCGGAATGGGTCAGGTTCAGCCCGCCCTTGCCGGCAATCAGGAACTTGCGGCCGGGCGAGCCCTTGGCCTCGTACAGATCGACCTCCAAGCCGGCCGCGCGCAGGCGCTCGGCGGCGAACAGGCCAGCCGGGCCGCCGCCGACCACGGCGACGCGGCGCGGCGGTTGCAGATCAGGGTTGGACATCGAGCAGCTCGACGTCGAACACCAGCGAAGAGCCGGCCGGGATCGGGCCGACGCCACGGTCGCCATAGCCATACTCCGGCGGGATCATCAGGGTGCGCTTGCCGCCTACCTTCATGCCGGCCACGCCTTCGTCCCAGCCACGGATGACCTGGCCGGCGCCGAGCGCGAAGACGAAGGGCTGGCCGCGACCGACCGAGCTGTCGAAGGTCTTGCCGTGCTTGTTCTCGGTGCGGTTGTCGTAGATCCAGCCGGTGTAGTGCACGGTTACTTTCTGCCCGGGCACGGCTTCGGCGCCGGTTCCCACCTGGGTATCGATGCGTTCGAAGGTGGTCAGGGTGCCGCCCGGGGGCGGGCCGGCGGGTTCGGACGAACAACCGGCGGCAACAAGGGACAGCAGCAGGGGAAGCAGCAGGCGGCGCATCGGGCGTCTCCGTAGGGTGTTCGCGGGCGGCAAGGGTAGCGCATCGGTGCCGGGTATCATGGTGGCATGGCCAAACTTCTGCTCAACCTGCGCAATGTCGGCGACGACGAGTACGCCGATGTGTGCGCCCTGCTGGACCAGCACGGCATCGCCTGGTATCGCACCGAACCCAGCCCCTGGGGCATTTCCAATGGCGGCCTGTGGCTGCGCGATGATGCGGACCAGCCGCGCGCCAAGGCCCTGATGGCCGATTACCAGGCCGAGCGGGCGCCGCGCATCCGTGCCGAGCGCGAGCAGGCGCTGCGCGATGGCACGGCCGAAACCTTCGGCAGCCTGCTGCGGCGGCGGCCACTGTTCGTGGTGCTGGTGCTGATGGGGATGGCGGGTGCGGCGGCGCTGGTGCTGCTGCCGTTCATGCTGCTGCGGGGGTAGGGGGCTGTTGCGGCCGGGTTGCACCCGGCACCCGCCGAAGCAACGTCAACGTAAACGTCAAAAGCGGGTTTTCCGTGAACGGGCAGGGCGGTGGGGGCAGGCGGGGGACGGCAAGAGCTGCTCCTGCGTGCCTCGTAGAGCGCCATCCATGGCGCTCTGCGCCCCCGCCTGCCCCCACCGCCCCGCCTCTGACAGGTTCACTCGGCTGTTGGTAGGTGTCGACCTTGGTCGACACAGTGGATCCACGCCATGCGTGGATGAACGGGTAAATCTGATCCTGGGGCGGTCTGGCGGTAAAATGGCGGAATGATCGCCAATACCGCTGCCTACCATTTCGCCGTCATCGACGCCCCCCAGGCCCTGTGCGACCAGCTGCTGGCGCGTGCCGAGGCGGCGGCGCTGCGTGGCACGATCCTGGTGGCGGGCGAGGGGCTGAACCTGTTCCTGGCCGGGGCGCCGCAGGCGGTGCAGGGCTTCTACGCGGAACTGCACGCCGATGCGCGCTTTGCCGACATGCGGGTCAAGACCAGCTTCAGCGAACACCAGCCGTTCGCGCGGCTCAAGGCCAAGGTGAAGGACGAGATCATCAGCTTCCGGCGCGACGATGGCCAGCCGCTGGCGTACCCGCGTGCGCCGGCGGTCGATCCGGCCACGGTGCAGCGCTGGCTGCGCCAGGGCCACGACGATGCCGGCAAGCCGGTGGTGATGCTCGATACGCGCAACCTGCAGGAGGTGGCCCATGGCACCTTCAAGGATGCACTGGTGCTGCCCATCGAGAAGTTCACCGATCTGCCTGAAGCGCTGGCGCCGCATCGGCAGGCGCTGCAGGACAGCACGGTGGTGAGCTTCTGCACCGGGGGCATCCGTTGCGAAAAGGCGGCGCTGTGGATGGTCAACGATGGCATGGACAATGTCCTGCAGCTCGATGGCGGCATCCTGGGCTACTTCGAGGAGGTCGGTGGCGAAGGCTATGAGGGTCGCTGCTTCGTCTTCGACGAGCGCGTGGCGCTGGATGCCGAGTTGAAACCGCTGGTCGACCAGCCGCTGCCCGAGCCGCGCCCCAGCGCGTTCTGATCCGCCCTTGAGGTCGCGCCGGGACCTGCCCGGCGCGCGCTGAACCGGTCCGGCAGGAATCAGCATTCCGCCACCGTCACTGGCCGTGGCGCCGTCGCGACCCCATGCATGGGGAATCCTGTGACGGAAAACCCCCTGATGATCCCGTTGTCGATCCTCGACCTGGCCCCGGTCTGCGAGGGCAGTGATACCACCGCCGCCTTCGCCAACATGCTGGAACTGGCCCAGCATGCCGATGCGCTGGGCTACCGCCGCTACTGGCTGGCCGAACACCACAACATGCCGGGCATCGCCAGCGCCGCCACCGCGGTGCTGATCGGCCACGTGGCCGGAGGCACGCGGCGCATCCGCGTCGGCGCCGGCGGCATCATGCTGCCCAACCACGCGCCGCTGCAGGTGGCCGAGCAGTTCGGCACGCTGGCGTCGCTGTACCCGGACCGCATCGATCTGGGCCTGGGCCGTGCGCCGGGCACCGACCAGCCCACTGCGCGTGCACTGCGCCGGTATTTCGACAGTGCCGACCAGTTCCCGCAGGACGTGCGCGAAGTGCTGCATTACTTCGAACCGGTGCAGGCCGGGCAGGCGGTGCAGGCAGTGCCCGGCGGCGGTCTGCGGGTGCCGACCTGGATCCTCGGTTCCAGCCTGTTCGGTGCGCGCCTGGCCGCCTCCATGGGGCTGCCGTACGCGTTCGCCTCGCACTTCGCGCCCGATGCGATGGATGAAGCGCTGGCCGTCTACCGCCGTGAGTTCCGGCCCTCGGCCACGCTGAAGCAGCCGCACGCCATGCTGGCGCTGAACGTCGTGGCCAGCGACAGCGAAGCCGAGTCGCGCCGGCTGTTCACCAGCCAGCAGCAGAGCTTCGTCAATCTGCGCCGGGGCCGCCCGGGCCGCATTCCCGCGCCGATCGACGACATCGACAGCTTCTGGGAGCCGCATGAAAAGCTGGGTGTGGAACGCGCCCTGGCCTGCACCGTGCTGGGCGATGCGCAGCAGGTGGGCGAGGGTATCGCCGCCTTCGTCGACCGCCACGCGCCGGACGAACTGCTGCTGACCGCCAACCTGTACGACCACCGCGCGCGCCTGCGTTCGTTCGAACTGACCATGCAGGCCTGGCACGCCCGCCACGCCGGCTGAACGTTTGCGTCACGGCGCATTGCAGGGCGACGCGCTCTGATGGGGGCTCCTGATTCCGGAGCCCCTTCCATGACCGATACCCGTGCCGAGCACATCGCCCAGTTGTCCGAATTGATCAAGGACGTGGAGGTGGCGATGTTCACCACCACCGGCGTGGACGGTCGGCTGTACAGCCGGCCGCTGGGCACCCAGCAGGTCGATTTCGACGGCGACCTGTGGTTCGCCACCGCCGCCGACAGCCCCAAGGTGGCCGAGATCGCCTTGAACCCGCGGGTCAACGTGGCCTATGCCTCGACGTCGAAGAACACCTATGTGTCGGTGTCCGGGCGGGCGCGCATCGTCGATGACCGGGCGCGAATCGAGGCGCTGTGGTCGCCGGCGATGAAGCTGTTCTTCCCTGGCGGCAAGGATGATCCGAACCTGCGCCTGATCCAGGTACGTGCGGAGAGCGCCGAGTACTGGGAAGGCCCAGGCACGCTGCTGGGCAAGGCGTTGAGCTTCGTGTTGTCGGCAGTGCAGGATGATCCGTCGCAGTTGGGCGATAACGGGTTCATTGATCTGCGGTGAGGCACCCCGCCGGGCCGTTCCATCCACGCATGGCCCGGCGCCACGGGGCGGGTAGATCCACGCCATGCGTGGATGCGGCGTCTCCGGCGCTCAGAACCAGCGCTGGAACAGGTCGGCGGTGTAACCGACCAGCTGGCCGGAACTGAAACCGAAGAAGGCCACCGCCACCACGCCGCCAATCCAGTTGAACAGCATCAGCGCGCCATCGCGTTCCAGCAACGCCAGCGAGAACAGCAGCAGCTGGAACCCGAACAGGTAGTTGGTGAACGGGATCGGCAGCGACAGCAGCAGCCCCAGCAGGACCAGCAGCAGACCGGTGAAGGCGTGTGCCGGCGCTGGCGCCACACACTGCGGCATGCGCGGCTTCAGCATGCGGTCCAGCCGTCGCAGCGGCCGATCGATGCGGTCCAGGAACCGGTGCATGGTGCCGCGGCGGGGCCCGCGGCGGGCGATGAAGCCCGGCAGCCAGGGCTTGCGCATGCAGAACAGCATCTGCAGCCCGATCAGGATGACCAGCGGCCCGCTGACCGCGCCGCCCAGCCCCGGGATGGGGATGAAGGCCGGCAGGATGGCCACGAACAGGAATACGCCGAACGCGCTCTGCTGCAGGTCCTGCAGGATCTGGCCCAGCTTCATGTGCTGGGCCGGATCACCGAATTCGAACATCGCCAGCAGGGTGCGGATGCCCTCGTTGCGATAGCTCGGGCGCTCGTCGCCCGCGCCGTGGCCTGGGTCAGGCGGTGAGCTCATCGGCCTGCTCGTCCGACAGGGTGCGCAGCAGCAGCTTGTCCACGCGGGCACCGTCCAGGTCGACGACTTCAAAGCGCCAGCCAGCCCAATCGAAGTACTCGCCCGCATGCGGGATGCGGCCGAAGTAGTGGATGCACATGCCGGCCAGCGTGTAGTAATCGCCTTCCTCGGCATCGGGCAGCTCGTTGCTGCCGATCAGTTCGCGCAGGTCCTCGATCGGCAACGAACCATCCACCAGCAGCGAGCCGTCTTCGCGGGTCACCACCAGCGCATCCTCGTCGGCGTTCTCCACCGCCTGCAGGCGGCCGACCACCGCACCCATCAAGTCGCTGATGGTCACCAGGCCCTGGATTTCACCGTATTCGTCCACCACCAGCGCCATCGACTGCTGTTCCTCGCGGAAGATTTCCAGCAGCTTCATCGCATGGGTCGACTCGGACACATACAGCGCCTCGCGCAGGGTCTGGAACAGCGCGTTGTCGCCACGTGCCATGCGGGTGGCCAGCGATTTCAGTTCCAGCACGCCGACCACGTCCTGGTCGTTGTCGCGGAACACCGGATAGCGCGAGAACTCGTGCTCGGCCATGATTTCCAGGTTGCGCTCCAGGCCGGCCTGGGTGTCCAGCCAGGCAATGCGGTTGCGCGGGGTCATCAGGCTGTCGGCGGTGCGGTCACCCAGGCGCATCACGCGGTTCATCATGTCGCGCTCGTGGGCGTCGATCACGCCGGCTTCGTGGCTCTCGGCCACCAGCATGCGGATTTCTTCTTCGGTGACCGAGGCAGCTTCGTCCTTGCCCAGGCCCAGCAGGCGCAGCACCAGACGGGTCGAATGGGACAGCAGCCAGACCGCCGGGAATGCGATGCGGGCCAGCCAGCCCATCGGCAGGGCCACCATGCCGGCAATGTCTTCGGAACGGGTGATGGCCAGGCGCTTGGGCACCAGCTCGCCGAAGATCAGGGTCAGGAAGGTGATCAGCGCGACGGCCAGCGTCTTGCCAATGAGATTGGCCAGCGACTGCGGCTCACCAAACAGGGTGATGGGGTCGGCCAGGGAGGGGAACATCGCCTGCAGGTGGTGGGCGATGCTGCTGCCAATGGCTTCACCACCGTAGACGCCGGTCAGGATGCCGCCCAGGGTGATGCCGATCTGGACGGTGGACAGGAAATTCTCGGGCTTCTCGGACAGTTCAAGCGCCTTGGCTGCGCGCTTGGAGGTGCTGGCCATCTGCTTCAGGCGGCTCTTGCGCGAGGTCATGACCGACATTTCGGACATGGCGAAAAAGCCGTTGAAGACAATCAGGGCCAGGACAATCAGGATCTCAAACACGGGCGTCGTCCCCGGTTGGTGGCAGGGAGGGCGGGTGCTTGCGGTGGCGGCTGGCGCTCAGGAACGGGGTCCGGCGCGGCGCGGGGGGATAAGGGTCGTCGTCCATAAGGTGCGCCCGGGGGCGCGCTGGCATCTTAGCAAAGGGGCGTGGCGGGATGGCAACTGCCTGTTCAGGTTGGGGGTTTTCCACCCCCCGAAGCGGGCGGGTATACCCGTGATGGTCATCTAGCCGTCATAATTCCCTCTGGTGCCGTCCTTCCCGCGACGGCTGACAGGTTTCTCAATGTTCTCTCTGCAGACCATTTTCGGTTCCGGCAAACAGTTCTACACCCTGCTTGATGAGGCTGCCGTCGCGGCCAACGATGCCGCCAAGGCGCTGCATTCCATGCTGCGCGAGGCCGACCGCCAGCCGGCGCTGGACGCCTTCAAGCTGGCCCGCCTGCGCGAGCGCGCGGCGTCGGACAAGATCAGCCAGGCGCTGGTGGACAGCTTCATGACCCCCATCGAGCGCGAAGACATCGAAGCGCTGGGCTCGGCCCTGTACAAGATTCCCAAGCAGATCGAGAAGTTCGCCGATCGCTATTCGCTGGCCACCACCCACCTGGAACACATCGACTTCGCGCCGCGCGCGGCGATGCTGGAACAGGCCGCCGGTGTGGTCGTGGAAATGGTGGCCGACCTGCGCCACATGAACCTGGACCGCATGACCGCGCTGAACGAGAAGCTGCGTTCGCTGGAAAACGAAGCCGACCGCCTGATGCTGGAGCTGTACCGCGACATCTACTCCGGTCGCCTGGACAACCTGCAGATGTTCCTGCTGAAGGAATTCTTCGAGATCCTGGAAAAGGCCATCGACCGTTGCCGCGAGGCCGGCGTGGTGGCGTACCAGATCGTGTTGAAGAACAGCTGACGGACGCCGCCGCATGTTGACCCTTGTCCTGGTGGTGATCCTGGCCGCGCTCGTCTTCGAGTTCATCAACGGCTTCCACGACACCGCCAATTCCATTGCCACCGTGGTGGCGACCAAGGTGCTCTCGCCCGGCTGGGCGGTGATGCTGGCCGCCTTCATGAACCTCATCGGCGCGCTGACCGGTACCGCGGTGGCGCTGACCATCGCCTCGGGCCTGCTCAACACCAACGTGGTCGATGTCACCCCGCAGGTGATCCTGTGCGCCCTGCTGGGCGGCATCATCTGGAACCTGATCACCTGGTGGAAGGGCCTGCCGTCCTCGTCCTCGCACGCGCTGATCGGCGGCCTGTGCGGCGCCGGCCTGGCGGCCGCCCACAACAACTGGGATGCGCTGATCTGGTCCGAGCGCCTGGGCAGCTGGGCGCAGAACAAGGGCCTGCTGTGGAAGGTGTTCGTGCCGATGATCACCTCGCCGATCGCCGGCTTCCTGCTGGGCATCGTGGTGATGGTGCTGCTGTGGGGCCTGATCGCCGGCCTGGCCAAGATCGGCGGTGCCATCGGCCGCCTGGCCCGTCCGCGCATCGTCAACGCGTTCTTCGGCAAGGCGCAGATCGCCTCGGCGGCCTACATGGGCTTCGCCCACGGCCACAACGACGCGCAGAAGACCATGGGCATCATCGCCATGACCCTGATCGGCGCTGAAGCCACCGGCGCGCTGGACAACCTGCCGTCGTGGCTGGCCTTCATGCACCCCGATGCCAGCGCCGGCGACGGCATTGCCATGTGGATTGTGCTGACCTGTGCGGTGGTGATGGCTGCCGGTACCGCCTCGGGCGGCTGGAAGATCATCAAGACCCTGGGCCACAAGATGGTCAAGCTGCACCCGATCCACGGCTTCGCCGCGGAGACCAGCTCGGCCACCATCCTGACCCTGGCCGCCCACTTCGGCATGCCGGTCTCGACCACCCACAGCATCTCCACCGCGATCATGGGCGTGGGCTTTGCCAAGAACCCGCGTTCGCTGAAGTTCGGCGTGATCGAACGCATCGTCTGGGCCTGGATCCTGACCATCCCGGCAGCCGGTGGCTGTGCGTACCTGATCCTGAAGCTGTTCGAGCTGGCCGGCTGGACCTGATGCCGGCAGCCTGAGGGTCAGAGCCCTTTCCCTGCGGGACATGGATCTGACCCCCGGAAACAGAAAAAGCCCGCCGGATTCCGGCGGGCTTTTTCATGGGCGAAACCATTCTCCTGCACCCATCGTGTCGACCAAGGTCGACACCTACCAGAGCAGAACCAGGGTCAGAGCCCGTGCCGACCAACGGTCGGCACCCACCAACAGCAGACGGTCGGCACCCACCAGCAGCGCCATGAACCTGTCAGCGGCGGGGTGGGGTGGGCAGGCGGGGGCGCAGAGCGCCATGGATGGCGCTCTACGAGGCACGCAGGAGCGGTTTTTGCCGTCCCCCGCCTGCCCACCCCATCCCGCCCCCCCCCGAGATGCAGGCTTTTGCCGTTGCCGTTGCCTTCAGCGGGTGCCGGGCCGCAGGCCCGGCCGGAACCCACTCAGTTGCGCTGGAACAGGGCCTGCACATCGCGACGGAACGCGGCCTGGCTGTCCGCCCGGCTGTAGAACATGTGCCCGCCCGGATAGCTGCGCACCTGCACCCGGTCCGGGTTGCTGCCCATCGTCGGCATCTGGTCCACCGTCAGGATCGAACCCATGAACGGGCACGACAGATCGTTCCAGCCATGCACGATCAGCACCTGCAGGTGCGGGTCGATCGCCACCGCCTGGCGCAGCTGGGTCACCGCCCCCTGGCGCAGGTCGCCATTGCGGTCCCACAGCCGGTTCACCTCGTAGTTCAGTGCCTGGTAGCGCGCATCCACCTTCCAGCCCACCACGCGGGTCACGAAGTCGACCATGGCCGTGGTGGTCGGCGCGATGATGCTGTCCAGCAGCGGGTCGTTGGCGCGCTGCTCAGGATCATTCGGGAACGGATCGAACGCGGTCACGTTGGAATCGTAGCGGCTGCCCAGCGTGCCCTTGTCACGGAACACTTCGCGCAGGTACGCCTGCGTTTCCAGTCGACCACCGGCACGGCGCACGAACTGCGGGTCCAGCCCGGTCAGCTCGCTCACCCTGCGCAGCATCGCTTCGGTGGCCTGCGGATCGCTGCGGCCCTTCATCAGCGCGGTGGCATAGTCGCCGCGGGTGTATTCGACCACCTCGCGCATGGCCGCATCGGTCAGCTTGCCCTGGCGTTCCAGGTGCGCGGCGGCAATGGAGGGCAGGGTCTGCATCCACGCCATCGGCGAGACATCGGCGTTGTCTTCCAGGGTCGGGCTCAGGTAGGGCGACACCAGTACCAGGCCGTTCATCGCCACGCCCAGCCGGGTCTGCAGGTAGTGGGTGATGCGCGGGCCGCGGTAGCCACCGTAACTTTCACCGGTCAGGTACTTGCGCGAGCCCATGCGCTGGTTGCGCAGCAGCCAGTCGTAGATGGTGCGTGACAGGTACTCGACGTCGGCGCTGGGGGTGTACAGCTGCTTCTTCGCCTCGTCGTCGCCGATGCGCGCGCGGCTGAAGCCGGTGCCCACCGGATCGATGAACACCAGGTCGGTGAAGTCCAGCCAGGTGCCGGGGTTGTCATGCAGGGTGGCCGGTGCCGATGCACTGTCGCCTTCCGAACCGAAGGTGACCACCTTCGGGCCGATCGCACCCAGGTTGAGGTACACCGACGATGCGCCGGGGCCGCCGTTGAGGGCGAAGGTGACCGGGCGGTCCTTGCCGGGCATCGTGTAGGCGGTGAACACCACATCGGCAATCACCTTGCCCTTGTCATCGCGTACCGGCAGGGTGCCGACGCTGGCGGTGTAATCCAGCGTGCGACCGCCCAGGCGCATGCTCTGCCGCACCGACGCATCGGCGGGCAGGGCCGCAGCTTCGGTGGCAGGGGCCTTGGTTTCGGCGGCGTCGGCAGCAGGCGCCGCCAGGGCGCTGGCAGGGGCAACAAGCAGGCCGACGCAGAGCGCGGCAGTGTGCAGCAGGAACTTCATGGCACCAGAGCGGTAGCGGAAGGGGACTGCGATGCTAGGTCGCCACGCCGCGCGCGGTATGTGTCCAAAGGCATGGCCCGGCCGCGCACGCCGTTGCGGCCAAGGTTGCGGCCAGATTAGGTCAAGCCGGTCGCGGGGCGCGGTCGTCGTCGGCCAGCAGGCCGTACACCACCGAATCGGCCAGTTCGCCCTGGATGCGCCAGCGCTGCCGCAGCAGGCCTTCGCGGGCGAAGCCCAGTCGTTCCAGCACGTGCGCCGAGGGCGCATTGCGCGGATCGAGCTCGGCTTCCACGCGATGCAGCCGCAGTGTCTGGAACAGGTAATCCAGCAGCCGCTGCAGCGCTTCATGCATGTAGCCCTGGCCCTGCTGCGCCGGTGCCAGCAGGTAGCCAATCTCGGCCCGCTGCGCATCACGGTCCAGTGCGAACACCACGCAGATGCCCAGCAGCGGGCCATCGATCGATTCGCGCACGGCCAGCTTCAGCTGGGTGCCGGTGGCCTGTGCGGCCAGGTCATCGTCTATCTGCGCACGCGCTTCGGCCGGGCGGGTCCAGGCCGGGTGGTTCCACCAGCGCATCACTTCGGCATCGGACTGCAGGGCGTAGAGCGCGGCGGCGTCGTCGCGGCGGATCGGGCTCAGGACCAGGCGTGCGCTGTGCAGCGGCAGGCCCGGGAACAGCAGCGAGTGGCTGGGCAATACAGTGGTCCGCGCGGGTGAACGCGCATTATCGCGCTGCCGGCTTTGCCGATGGCGGCGGAAGGGCGGGGTCGGATCCCTTTCCGCAGGAAAGGGTTCTGACCCCATCGCCAGGAAGCAGGGGTCGGAGCCCGTTGCTGCGCAACCGGATCCGACCCCGCGCTGGAATCAGGCTTCCAGCGAAGCCAGGTCGCCCTTGCTTTCCAGCCAGCCCTTGCGATCGCTCGCGCGCTTCTTGGCCAGCAGCATGTCCATCAGCGAGCGGGTCTGCTCGCCATCGTCCACGGTCAACTGCACCAACCGGCGCGTATCGGGGTGGATGGTGGATTCACGCAGCTGCGGCGGATTCATTTCACCCAGGCCCTTGAAGCGGGTCACGTTCACCGCGCCCTTGATCTTCTCGCGCTCGATCTTGTCCAGCATGGAACGCTTCTCTTCCTCGTCCAGCGCGTAAAACACCTGCTTGCCCACGTCGATGCGGAACAGCGGCGGCATCGCCACGAACACGTGGCCGGCATCGACCAGCGCCGGGAAGTGCTTAAGGAACAGCGCGGTCAGCAGGGTGGCGATGTGCAGGCCATCGGAGTCGGCGTCGGCCAGGATCACCACCTTGCCGTAGCGCAGGCCGCTGATGTCATCCTTGCCCGGGTCACAGCCGATGGCGATGGCCAGGTTGTGCACTTCTTCCGAGGCCAGCACGCTGTTGGACGACACTTCCCAAGTGTTCAGGATCTTGCCACGCAGCGGCATGATCGCCTGGAAATCCTTGTCGCGCGCCTGCTTGGCACTGCCGCCTGCCGAATCACCTTCCACCAGGAACAGTTCGGTGCGCGACAGGTCCTGGCTGATGCAGTCGGCCAGCTTGCCGGGCAGGGCAGGGCCCTGGGTGACCTTCTTGCGCACCACCAGCTTTTCGGTCTTCAGGCGCGCACTGGCGCGTTCGATGGCGATCTGCGCGATCTTTTCGCCCAGCTCCACGTTCTGGTTCAGCAGCAGGCTGAAGGCATCGTGGGCGGCGCCTTCGACGAAGCCGGCGGCCTGGCGCGAGGACAGGCGTTCCTTGGTCTGGCCGCTGAACTGCGGGTCGGTCATCTTCAGCGACAGCACGAAGGACACGCGGTCCCACACGTCTTCCGGGGCCAGCTTGACGCCGCGCGGCAGCAGGTTGCGGAAATCGCAGAACTCGCGCAGCGCCTCGGTCAGGCCGGTACGCAGGCCGTTCACGTGGGTGCCGTGCTGGGCGGTGGGAATCAGGTTGACGTAGCTTTCCTGCACCAGCTCCCCTTCCGGCAGCCAGGCCACGGCCCAGTCCACCACTTCGGTGTCCTTCTTCAGGTTGCCCACGAACAGGTCGGCCGGCAGCGATTCGCGCTCGCCCAGTTCCAGCTTCAGGTAATCGCGCAGGCCGTCTTCGTAGTACCAGGTATCGACTTCGCCGGTGGTCTCGTCGGTCAGCTTCACGGTCAGGCCCGGGCACAGCACGGCCTTGGCGCGCAGCAGGTGCTTGAGCGCGCGCACGGCGAACTTGGGCGTATCGAAGTACTTCGGGTCGGGCCAGAAGCGCACGCGGGTACCGGTGTTCTTCTTGCCCACCGTGCCGACCACTTCCAGCGGGGTGGCGCGGTCGCCGTTGCGGAAGGTGATGCGGTGCTCGGCGCCTTCGCGCTTGATGTGCACTTCCACCAGGGTGGACAGCGCGTTGACCACGCTCACGCCCACGCCGTGCAGGCCGCCGGAGAAGGTGTAGTTGTTGTTGCTGAACTTGCCGCCCGCATGCAGGCGGGTCAGGATCAGCTCCACGCCGGGAATCTTTTCTTCCGGGTGGATGTCCACCGGCATGCCGCGGCCGTCATCGCTGACTTCCACGCTGCCATCCTTGTACAGGGTGATCTCGATGGAGCGGGCATGGCCGGCCAGCGCCTCGTCCACCGAGTTGTCGATCACTTCCTGCGCCAGATGGTTCGGGCGCGCGGTGTCGGTATACATGCCGGGACGGCGCTTGACCGGGTCAAGGCCGGACAGGACTTCAATATCGGCGGCGTTATAGCGGGCGTTCATCTATGTTCGGAAGCTTGGAGCGACGCGCAAGTGTGCGGTCTGGAACGCGATTTTGCACGCCTGCGGTTCAGCCTCGGCCGCCACAAGGGGGTAAAATGGGCATCGCTGGAATCCAGACGCCGGCACCCCCATGTCGAAGCGATACCGCGAGGAGGACTCCATGAAGAAGTTGCTGACCATTGCGATCCTGGCCGCCGCCGCCGTTGCCGTGCCCCTGGTGATGGCGCAGAACGCCGGCCAGCCGGCCCCGCAGCAGAACGACCAGGCCGACAAGGCTGCGCAGTCCGAAGCCGATGCCAAGGCCAAGCGCCGGGCCCAGGCCAATGCCGAAATGAAGGCCAAGGGCCAGCCGGTCCCGCAGCAGGAAGAAGAAGAGGAAGCGCGGAAGAAGCGTTAAGGCTTCCGCCCCCAAGCCCCTTGGTACAAGGGTTCTGTTCCTGAACGCCCCGCATTGCGGGGCGTTTTCTTTTGCCCTTGCCGCCATCTGCCCCTTGGGTTGGCGGCCCTCTATCTGTAAACTATGGCTTTCCGGGAGTAAGTGCGTGTCCACCCTTTGCGAATGGGCTGGAAGGGCCAGGTCTGGCCTCCAGCAATGCGGGTCGCAGGTGACGGTCGAAATGGCCGGCACGGCCGCCCCGACCTCGCACGAAGGTTCCCGCCCGGCGCCTGCCGCCGGCCAGGTCCGCACCTCCCTCGCTGTCCCAGCGAACCGGAAAACCCCCTCTCTGCACCCTGTCTGCCCCCCGGGCAGGCGTGGTGCTGCCGTTTTCCATTTCCAGACAGGATGCTTGCAGCCATGACTCCCTTGATTTTCGTAACCGGCGGCGTGGTGTCCTCGCTCGGCAAAGGCATTGCCGCTGCGTCGCTGGCCGCCATTCTTGAAGCGCGTGGCCTGAAGGTCACGATGATGAAGCTCGACCCGTACATCAACGTGGACCCGGGCACCATGAGCCCGTTCCAGCACGGCGAGGTCTACGTCACCGACGATGGCGCCGAGACCGACCTCGACCTGGGCCATTACGAGCGTTTCGTGCGCACCCGCCTGAGCCGCAAGAACTCGGTCACCACCGGTCGCATCTACGAGAACGTGATCCGCAAGGAGCGCCGCGGCGACTACCTGGGCGCGACCGTGCAGGTCATTCCGCACATCACCGACGAGATCCGCCGCTGCATCGACGAAGCCACCGAGGGCTACGACGTGGCCCTGGTCGAGATCGGCGGCACGGTGGGCGACATCGAATCGCTGCCGTTCCTGGAGGCCATCCGCCAGGTGCGCACCGAGCGTGGCCCGGAGAAGGCCCTGTTCATGCACCTCACCCTGGTGCCCTACATCGGCGCTGCCGGTGAGCTGAAGACCAAGCCGACCCAGCATTCGGTGAAGGAACTGCGCTCGATCGGCATCCAGCCGGACGTGCTGCTGTGCCGTTCCGAGCAGGCCGTGCCCGATTCGGAGCGCCGCAAGATCGCCCAGTTCACCAACGTCTCCGAACGCGCCGTCATCAGCGTGCCGGACGTGGACGTGCTCTATCGCATTCCCTCGGGCCTGCACGCGCAGGGCCTGGACGAGATCGTGGTGAACCAGCTGAAGCTGGCCGACAAGGCCGGCCCGGTGGACCTGTCGATGTGGGAAGACGCCGTCGATGCCACCCTGCACCCGCTGGACGAAGTGACCATCGCCGTGGTCGGCAAGTACGTCGACCACCAGGACGCCTACAAGTCGGTGGGTGAAGCGCTCAAGCATGGTGGCCTGCGCCAGCGCACCAAGGTCAACCTGAAGTGGTTGGAAGCGCAGGACCTGGAAGGCACCGACATGGCCGCCCTGGCCGACGTCGACGGCATTCTGGTGCCGGGCGGCTTCGGTGACCGTGGCTTCGAAGGCAAGGTACTGACCTCGCAGTTCGCGCGCCAGAACAGCGTGCCGTACTTCGGCATCTGCTACGGCATGCAGGCCGCCGTGGTTGACTACGCACGCCACGTGCTGGGCCTGGAGCAGGCCAACAGCACCGAGAACGACCGCCAGTCGCCGGACCCGGTGATCGGCCTGATCACCGAATGGCGCACCGCCACCGGTGATGTCGAAAAGCGCGACGACAAGAGCGACCTGGGCGGCACCATGCGCCTGGGCCTGCAGGAACAGCGCCTGAAGCCGGGCACCCTGGCCCGCGAGCTGTACGGCAAGGACGTGGTGGCCGAGCGCCATCGCCACCGCTACGAGTTCAACAACCGCTACCGCACCCAGCTGGAAGATGCCGGCCTGGTGATCTCGGGCAAGTCGATGGACGACACCCTGGTGGAAGTGGTGGAACTGCCGCGCGATGCGCACCCGTGGTTCCTGGCCTGCCAGGCGCACCCGGAATTCCTGTCCACGCCGCGCGACGGCCACCCGCTGTTCATCGGCTTCATCCGTGCCGCGCGTGAGCGCAAGGCCGGCGGCGCGCTGCTGGCCGAAGCCCGCGCCTGACTTGTGAATGGGGGTTGCGGCCCCCATCCTGCATGCTTCAACCCCAGCGCGCTGGCTTGTACGGCGCGCGGACCAACAAGGAAACGCCATGAAACTGTGTGGATTCGAGGTTGGGCTGGACCAGCCCCTGTTCCTGATCGCTGGACCCTGCGTGATCGAGTCGATGCAGCTGCAGCTCGATACCGCCGGCAAGCTGAAGGAAATCACCGACAAGCTTGGCGTCAACTTCATCTTCAAGTCGAGCTTCGACAAGGCCAACCGTACCTCGGGCACCGCGTTCCGCGGCCCGGGCATGGAAGAAGGCCTGAAGGTGCTGGCCGAAGTGAAGAAGCAGATCGGCGTGCCGGTGCTGACCGACGTGCATGAATACACCCCGATGGACGAAGTGGCCTCGGTGGTGGACGTGCTGCAGACCCCGGCATTCCTGGTCCGCCAGACCGATTTCATCCGCAAGGTGTGCGCCGCCGGCAAGCCGGTCAACATCAAGAAGGGCCAGTTCCTGGCGCCGTGGGACATGAAGCCGGTCGTTGAGAAGGCCAAGTCCACGGGCAACGAGCAGATCATGGTCTGCGAGCGTGGCGCCAGCTTCGGCTACAACAACCTGGTCAGCGACATGCGTTCGCTGGCGGTGATGCGCGACACCGGCTGCCCGGTGGTGTTCGACGCCACCCATTCGGTGCAGCTGCCGGGCGGGCAGGGCACCAGTTCCGGTGGCCAGCGTGAACACGTGCCGGTGCTGGCGCGCGCTGCCGTGGCCGTGGGCATTTCCGGCCTGTTCGCCGAAACCCATCCGGACCCGTCCAAGGCGCTGTCCGACGGTCCCAATGCGTGGCCGCTGGACCAGATGGAAGCGCTGCTCGAGACCCTGATGGAGCTCGATGCGGTGACCAAGAAGCACGGTTTCTCGCGCTTCGCGTGAGTCTGGATCCGTGGGCGGCGCTGGAAGCCCAGCGTCGCCGGCGGCACTGGCGGCAGTGGCCGTGGGGCTGGGTGGCCGTGGCCTTCGGCGTGCTGATGTGGGCGGCGCTGGCCTATGCCGTGCTGCTGGCGGCGGGAAGCATGCGCATGCCCGGCGACGGTGCCGCGCCGCGCTGGCAGCACACGATGGGCTGGGCCTGCCTGAACACGGCGGCCGTGTCGTGCGTGTTGAGCGCGGTCACTACCGTGCTGGGCTGGCGCCTGCGTCGTGCGCGTGGCGCGGCCATGCTGGCAGGCCTGCTGTTGCTTGCTCTGGCGCTGCTGCTTGGCGGGGTCGTGCTGGCCCAGCTGTGATCCTCACCCGGGCGGGGAGCCCATTCACTTCATGAATCCAACATCTTCCGCGCCCGCTTCGCGCCGGCCGTGGCCCTGGGGCCTGTGTGCGCTCGGCCTGGCCGTGCTGGCCTGGGCGGCCCTGGGCGCAGGCCTGCTGGTGTTTCTGTCGGCCATCGGTTCACCTGGCGATGGCAGCCATGCGCTGGAATCGGTACAGGTGGCCCTGTTTGCGGCCATCGGCGTGCTGGCAGTGTCCGCGCTGGGCAGTGGCGTCGCTTCGGTGCTGGCGTGGCGCCTGCGGCGTGGGCGTGGCATGGCCGCGGTGGCGGCGTTGCTGCTGGCCCTGCTGGGCATGATCGTGGCCGTGCCGATGCTGGCGCAGAGCCAGGATCCGGTCGTGATCGGCGACACCATTTGGCAAGCGGCGGGCAGCCGGGGATAATCACGCGGCATTCGTTTTGTCGCCTCCTCTCCTTACAGGTAACCGGCCCGACCATGAGTACGATCCGCAGCATCCACGCCCGTGAAATCCTCGACAGCCGTGGCAACCCCACGCTGGAAGCCGAAGTCATCCTGGAGGACGGTTCGTTCGGTCGTGCCGCAGTCCCCTCCGGCGCCTCGACCGGCACCAAGGAAGCGGTGGAGCTGCGTGACGGCGACAAGACCCGTTACCTGGGCAAGGGCGTACGCAAGGCCGTCGACAACGTCAATGGCGCCATCGCCAACGCGCTGAAGGGCTTCGAAGCCACCGACCAGGCCGGCCTGGACCGTCGCCTGATCGATCTGGACGGCACCGAGAACAAGGGTCGCCTGGGCGCCAACGCGCTGCTGGGTGTTTCCATGGCTGCCGCGCATGCTGCCGCCGCTTCCAGCAAGCAGGCGCTGTGGCAGTACCTGGCCGGCAAGACCGGCGCCACGCCGTCGCTGCCGGTGCCGATGATGAACATCATCAACGGCGGTGCGCATGCCGACAACAATGTCGACTTCCAGGAATTCATGGTGCTGCCGGTTGGCTTCACCTCGTTCTCCGAAGCGCTGCGCGCCGGCACCGAAATCTTCCATTCGCTGAAGTCGGTGCTGAAGGGCCATGGCCTGAGCACCGCCGTGGGCGACGAAGGCGGCTTCGCGCCGGACTTCCGCAGCAACGTCGAAGCGCTGGACACCATCCTGGAAGCCATCGGCAAGGCCGGCTACACCGCCGGTGAAGACGTGCTGCTGGGCCTGGACGTGGCCTCCAGCGAATTCTTCGAGAACGGCAAGTACAACCTGGTGGGCGAGAACAAGCGCCTGACCTCCGAGCAGTTCGTCGACTTCCTGGCCGACTGGGCCGCGCAGTACCCGATCATCACGATTGAAGATGGCCTGGCCGAGAACGACTGGGCCGGCTGGAAGCTGCTGACCGACCGCATCGGCAAGCAGGTGCAGCTGGTGGGCGACGATCTGTTCGTCACCAATCCGCGCATCTTCCAGGAAGGCATCGATTCGGGCACCGCCAACGCGATCCTGATCAAGGTCAACCAGATCGGTACGCTCAGCGAAACCCTGGAAGCGATCGCCATGGCCGACCGTGCCGGCTACGCCGCGGTGGTCTCGCACCGTTCGGGCGAAACCGAAGACACCACCATCGCCGATATCTCCGTTGCCACCACCGCGACCCAGATCAAGACCGGTTCGCTGTGCCGCAGCGATCGCGTGGCCAAGTACAACCAGCTGCTGCGCATCGAGGAAGCCCTCGGTGCCGGCGCGCGTTACGCCGGTCGTGACGCGTTCGTTTCGCTGAAGCGCTGAGCCCATGCGCGATTGGCGCTGGCTGCTGCTGGTGCTGGCCCTGCTGCTGGCATGGCTGCAGTACCGTTTCTGGTTCGGCCCGGGCAATTCGGGTGAAGTGATGATGCTCGAAGCCCAGGTCGCCAACCAGGAACGGGACAACGAAGGTCTGCAGCAGCGCAACGATGCGCTGGCTGCCGAAGTGAAGGACCTGAAGGAAGGCCAGGCCGCCATCGAAGAACGTGCGCGCAGCGAGCTGGGCATGATCAAGCCCGGCGAGAAGTTCTACCGCGTGGTGGAGGATGCTGCCTCGCGTCCGCCGGCGGCTGCGCCGGTGGCTGCACAGACCGGCGACCACGCGGCGGACGTGCCATGAGCCCGGCCATCTGGGTGGTGGTGCCAGCGGCGGGCCGCGGCACCCGCTTCGGCGCGCCGCTGCCCAAGCAGTACCTGCAGGCAGGCGGCAGGATCCTGCTGGCCCACACCCTGGATGCGCTGCTGGCGCATCCGGCGGTGGCCGGCGTGATGGTCGTGCTGGGCCCGGACGATGCCGACTGGCCGGGCTGGACAGAGTTCGCCGGCAAGCCGGTGCTGACCTGCATCGGCGGCGCCACCCGCGCCGCGTCGGTGCTGGCCGGACTGCAGGCGTTGCCCGACAGCGTGCGCGCCGATGAATTCGTGCTGGTGCACGATGCCGCGCGCCCGAACCTGTCGCCGGCCGATCTGGGCCGGCTGCTGGAAGTGGGGCGCGCCGACCCGGTCGGTGCCATCCTGGCTGCGCCGGTGCGCGACACCTTGAAGCGTGCCGGCGACGATGGTGGCATCGATGCCACCGAGCCGCGCGCACGCCTGTGGCGCGCGCTCACCCCACAGCTGTTCCGTCGCCACCAGCTGGCCCGCGCGCTGGCCGATGCCGCCGCTGCCGATGTCGAGGTGACCGACGAGGCCATGGCCATGGAACGCCAGGGCCACCGCCCGCTGCTGGTGGAAGGCAGCGAGGACAACTTCAAGATCACCACGCCGGCCGACCTGGACCGTTTCGAATTCGTACTTTCCCGCCGCGCCGGTTGAGTGACCGCGCGGCCCTGCTGCAAGGGTTGCATCCATGAGCACCGCTCCGTTCCCGCCCGTCCGTATCGGCCAGGGCTATGACGTCCATGCCTTCGGTGAAGGCGACCACATCATGCTTGGCGGCGTGAGCGTGCCGCACAGCTGCGGCGTGCTGGCCCACAGCGATGGCGACGTGATCCTGCACGCGCTGTGCGATGCGATGCTGGGCGCGCTTGCGCTGGGCGACATCGGCCAGCACTTCCCGCCCAGCGACGACCGCTGGAAGGGTGCCGACAGCAGCGACTTCGTGCGCCACTGCGACAGCCTGCTGCGCGAGCGCGGCTGGCGGGTCGGCAACACCGACATCACCGTCATCTGCGAAAGCCCCAAGGTCGGTCCGCATGCGCTGGCCATGCGTGAGCGCATCGGCGGCCTGTTGCAGCTGCCCCTGGACGCGGTCAGCGTGAAGGCCACCACCTCGGAGAAGCTGGGCTTCACCGGGCGTGGCGAAGGCATCGCCGCGCAGGCGGCGGTGCTGCTGGTGGCCGCATGATTCCGGTGCCGTTGGCGTTCGGTGCGCCGTTGCTGCGCGCCCGCATCCGCAGCACGCCGGAAGATTTCCAGGTGGACGAACTGCCGGCCTTCGAGGCCACGGGCGAGGGCGAGCACCTGCTGCTGCACATCCGCAAGCGCGGCGCCAACACGGTGCACGTGGCCAAGCTGCTGGCGGCGTGGGCCGGCCTGCCGGAAATGGCGGTCAGCTATGCCGGCATGAAGGACCGCCACGCGGTCACCACCCAGCGCTTCAGCGTGCACCTGCCCAAGCGGGTGGCGCCTGACCTGGCCGCACTGGCCAGCGATGAGATCGAGGTGCTCGACGTCACCTGGCACAACCGCAAGCTGCAGCGCGGCGCCCTGGCCGGCAATCGCTTCAAGCTGGTCCTGCGCGATGTGCAGGGCGATGCCCCCGCGATCAGCGAACGCCTGCAGCAGATCGCCAGCCGCGGCCTGCCCAACTGGTTCGGCGAACAGCGTTTTGGTCGCGACGGTGGCAACGTGCCGGCGGCCCTGGCCATGTTCGGCGGCCGCCGCATGCGCAAGGACCAGCGCTCGCTGCTGCTGTCGGCTGCCCGTTCGGCGCTGTTCAACCGGGTGCTGGCTGCCCGGGTGGAGCAGGGCAGCTGGGATCAGCCGCTGCAGGGTGAGGTGTGGATGCTCGATGGGAGCCGCAGCGTGTTCGGTCCGGAGCCGTACACCGATGCGTTGGCTGACCGCCTGGCACGGTTCGACATCCATCCCAGCGCGCCGTTGTGGGGCGAGGGCGAGCTGCGCAGTACCGATGCCGCGCGCGCGCTGGAACTGGGCGCGCTGGACGATGAAGAATCCAAGGCACTGCGTGCGGGGCTGGAAGATGCGCGCCTGAAGCAGGAGCGGCGCGCGTTGCGCCTGCGCCCAGCGTTGCTGCAGCACCAGTGGCTGGCCGAAGACGTGCTCGAACTTTCCTTTGCGCTGCCACCGGGCTGCTACGCCACTGCAGTGCTGCATGAGCTGGGTCCGGTGGAGGACGCCTCGCAGGGGTGAGGACCCGGCGGTGCGGCGCATCCACGCTTGGCGTGGATGCATGCCTCACCGCCCGGTAGATCCACGCCATGCGTGGATGAATGCCTCACCGCCGCGCCAACAACACCAGCACCGCACCGGTGCCGCCCTGTCCGGGCGGCGCCGAATGAAACGCCAGCACATCGTTGCGCAGTCGCAGCAGGCGGTCCACCAGGTTCTTCAGCACCGGCGCGCCGCCGTCAGACTGCAGCCCCTTGCCGTGGATGATGCGCACGCAGCCGAACTCATGCGCATGCGCTTCCAGCAGGAACTGGCGCAGCAGCACTTCGGCCTGCGCGGCAGTCGCGCCGTGCAGGTCCAGTTCGTCCTGCACCGAATACTGGCCGCGCTTGAGCCGCTGGAACATGCGCGGCGGCAGCGTGTCACGCCGGTAGCTGGCGGTATCGCCCGCCTCCAGCGGGCTGCTGTCGCGCAGCAGCCGGGCGAACTCCCCGGCCGCTTCCTGCTCGTCGCGTTCGGCCATGCGGGCGCGCGGTTTCGGCCGTGGCGCGGCCGGCGCCGGTTCGGCATCCTTGCGCAGCGGGGTGACTTCGCCGATGGCCGCGCGGAACAGTGCGGCGGGGTCTTCATCTTCTGGGTGCGACATGTGCACAGGGTAAACCGCCGGTGATGCGGTGCCTACGGCCTTTCAAGCGCTTCCGTGACCGCCGGCAGGGTAGGACCCGCGCCCCGCTTGCGGCACAATAGTGGGCGCACTTGCGAGATCGCCGGTTCCCGAGGGGGCGGCTGCCGGTCCCGCCCACGCGGCAAGGTGATGGAATCGAATTCTTGGAAAATCAAGCGGTTGAATCGAACATGCGCATCCTGGTCAGCAACGACGACGGCGTAGACGCTGCAGGCATCCGGATGCTGGCGCAGGTGCTGCGCGACGCCGGGCATGAAGTCACGGTGGTTGCCCCCGATCGCGACCGGTCCGGTGCCAGCAATTCACTGACGCTGGATCTGCCGATCCGGCTCAAGCGCATCGACCACTACACCGTCTCGGTGGCGGGCACGCCCACCGACTGCGTGCATCTGGCGCTGACCGGCCTGCTCGAGTTCGAACCGGATATCGTCGTGTCGGGCATCAACAATGCCGCCAACCTCGGCGACGATGTCATCTACTCCGGCACGGTATCGGCGGCCATGGAAGGGCGGTTCCTGGGGCTGCCGGCAGTGGCGGTCTCGCTGGTCAGCCGCAACCATGACCCGAAGCATTTCGAAACCGCGGCGCGTGCGGCCGTGGAGATCGTGGCCCGGCTGAAGGCCGACCCGCTGCCGGCCGACACCATTCTGAACGTGAACGTGCCTGACCTGCCGTGGGGCGAGGTGAAGGGCTTCGAAGTGACCCGCCTGGGCAACCGCCACCGCGCCGAAGGGTGCATCGCGCAGAAAGATCCGCGCGGCAACGAGGTGTACTGGATCGGTCCGGCCGGTCGCGAGCAGGACTCCGGTCCCGGTACCGATTTCCACGCGGTGCGCACCGGCCATATTTCGATCACCCCCATCCAGGTCGACCTGACCCGCTACCAGGCACTGGAGAAGGTGGCCAGCTGGGTCGGTGGCCTGAGCGCCGCGCTGGACCAGCCGGCATGAGCCCGCGCCTGCGCCTGCAGCCGGAAGCCGTGGGGATCGGCATGACTTCGCAGCGCGTGCGCGACCGCCTGGTCGATCGCCTGCGCGAGGCCGGCATTGCCGACGAGGCCACGCTCAATGCCATCCGCATCGTGCCGCGCCATCTGTTCATCGATGAAGCCCTGGCCTCGCGTGCCTATGAGGACACCGCGCTGCCGATCGGCCATGGCCAGACCATTTCCCAGCCCTGGGTGGTGGCGCGGATGACCGAAGCGGTGCTGCAGGTTGCACCGAAGACGGTGCTGGAAGTGGGCACCGGCTCGGGCTACCAGGCCGCCGTACTCGGCGCCGTCGGCCTTGAGGTCTACACGGTCGAACGCATCGGCGATCTGCTGCGGCAGGCGCGCAAGCGCTTCCGCGCGCTGGGCATGAACATCCGCACCAAGCATGACGACGGCCGGGTGGGCTGGGCCGAGCACGGCCCGTACGACGCCGTGGTGGTCACCGCAGCCGCACCGGCGCTGGTCGATGCGCTGGTCGAGCAGTTGGCCGTGGGGGGGCGCCTGGTGGCGCCGGTCGGCGGCCCCGGTGGGCAATCGCTGGTACAGCTCGACCGCAAGGCCGACGGCAGCATCGAACAACGCGTGCTGGCACCGGTCACCTTCGTGCCGCTGCTGTCCGGCATGCTCGACTGAATCCAGGGAGCAGGGTTGCATGAAGATTTTCGGACCGCTGTACGAGCGGGCGATGAAATGGGCGGCGCACGAACGCGCGCCGACCTATCTGACCGTCTTGAGTTTTTTCGAAGCCATCATCTTCCCGGTCATGCCGGAAGTGATGCTGGCGCCGATGTGCGTGGCCCAGCCCAAGCGCGGCTGGTGGTTTGCCACCCTCAGCCTGGCCGGCTCGATGGTGGGCGCGGTGATCGGTTACGCCCTGGGCCACTACGCCTTCGAGGCGGTGAAGCCGCTGTTCGAGATGCTGGGCATGCTGCCGGCCATCGAAGATGGTATCGCCACGGTGCAGGCCAAGATGGCCGAGTCGCCCTGGGCGGTGTTCACCTTCCTGGTGCTGGGTGGCTTCATGCCCATCCCGATGAAGGTCTTCACGTGGGCATCGGGTATCGTCGGTGTGCCCATGCCGCAGTATCTGTTGAGCATGCTGATCGGTCGCGGCAAGCGTGTGTACGTTCTGGCCGCCGTGATCCGCATTGGCGGCCCGCGCGCGGAAGCCGCGCTGCGGCGCTGGATTGAACCGCTGGGCTGGATCGCCACCGCGCTGGTGGTGGTGCTGGTTGCCTGGCTTGTATGGAGGTCGAAGTTCGCATGAATGCAAATGGTCTGGGCAAGGGCGTGCGTATCGGCGCGCTGGCATTGCTGGTTTCCTCGCTGGCTGCCTGTGGCACCGCCACGGTGGTCCGCCCCGGTGGCAGCGGTGCAGCAGCCAGTACGCCCAAGACCTCGGTGCCCAAGCCGGGGCAGACCGTGGTCGTGCGCAAGGGCGACACCATCTACGCACTCGCGCGCATCCACGACATCACCCCGGCCGACCTGATTGCCTGGAACCGGCTGGACAACCCGTCGCAGATCTATCCGGGCCAGGTCATCCGCCTGTATCCGCAGGGTGCCGGCAGCGGCCGCGCACCCACCACGGTGGTCACCGCGCCGCGCCCGGCCACCGGCAGTGGCAGCACGCCTTCGACGGCGCCGAGCACCGCGCCGGCTACACCGGTGAAGAGCAGCATTGCCTGGCGCTGGCCGGCCGACGGTGCGGTGGTGGGGCGCTATGTGGCGGGCGATGCCACCAAGCAGGGCGTCGACATTGCAGGCAGCAGCGGGGCCCCGGTGCGCGCATCTGCCAACGGCGTGGTGGTGTACTCCGGCGCAGGCCTGGTGGGCTACGGCGAGCTGATCATCATCAAGCACAGTGACCAGTGGCTGTCGGCGTATGGCCACAACCGCAAGCGCCTGGTGAACGAAGGGCAGAACGTGAAGGCCGGCGAGCAGATCGCGGAAATGGGCCGCACCGGTGCGAACCGCGACATGCTGCACTTCGAGATTCGTTACAACGGCAAGCCGGTCGACCCGCAGCAGTATCTGCCGGCGCGCTAGCGCGGGCAGATACGGGTAGCGCCGGGCCATGCCCGGCGGCGCTTCGCGCCCACACGAAAGCGCCCGAGCATCGGCTCGGGCGCTGTGGGTATCGCGATCTGATCCGGGCCACGCCCGGCGGCTACCGGCTCAACCTTCCAGGATGAAGGCCGCGGCGACCTTGCGGCCTTCGC
Organism: Stenotrophomonas sp. ZAC14D2_NAIMI4_6; assembly: GCF_003086875.1. NCBI lineage: Bacteria > Pseudomonadati > Pseudomonadota > Gammaproteobacteria > Lysobacterales > Lysobacteraceae > Stenotrophomonas > Stenotrophomonas sp. ZAC14D2_NAIMI4_6. Next base: position 1,614,816 of record NZ_CP025996.1, read on the forward strand.
CGGCAAGAATATTGAACGTGCGCGCGGCGGCCGGATTGTTCATCACTTCCAGGCCGATGCCGCGCGACAGGCAGGCGGCCATCACCACGGCCGGCGGGAATACCTGGCGATCGCCGGTACCCAGCACGATCAGCGCCGGGCCCAGGGCCAGGATCGGTTCCAGGTCGGCCACCTGCAGATCGGCAGCGCGCACTACCGGCCAGTTCGTTGCCAACTGTTCAGGCGTCAGGAAGAAGCTGCTGGACAGCGACTGGTCGTTCACCCGCGCCGAGCGGCCATCGGCCGCGCGCAGGCTGTAAGCGTAATCAGGCGGTTCGTGGTTCAGCTGCATGGGGCAGGGCGATCAGCCGCGCGGAAGCACGATCTGTCGCTGTTCCTTGCTCGGGCGGTAGAGCACGGCCACGTGGCCGATACGCTGCACCAGCGCGGCTTCGGTCGCTTCGACGATCTCGCCGATCATCACGTCGCGGGCGTCGCGATCTTCAGCGGCCACCTTCACTTTCACCAGTTCGTGGCGCTCCAGCACCTCGTTCAGCTCGGCGATGAACGCGGGCGTGATGCCCTTGCCGCCGGTCTGCAGCAGTGCCTTCAGATCGTGGGCTTGGCCGCGCAGGAAACGGGTCTGGGAAGCGGTCAGGGCGATGGGCATGCAGAAAACACGGTTGAATGGGGTGATCAGGGTATCATGACGACCCCGTAACCCCCTATTTCCAATGGCTACCCGCAGCAAAAGCAGCCAGCGCTGGCTCAAGGAACACTTCTCCGACCCCTTCGTGAAGAAGGCGCAGGCCGAAGGCATGCGCTCGCGTGCCGCCTACAAGCTCGAAGAGCTGCTCGAACGTGACCGGCTGCTGAAGCCGCACATGGTCGTGGTCGATCTCGGCGCCGCCCCGGGCGGCTGGTCTCAGCAGGTGCGGAGACAGATTGGCGACACCGGCCGCGTGCTGGCCCTGGACATCCTGGACATGCCGCCGCTGGCCGGGGTGGAGTTCCTTCACGGTGACTTCAGGGAAGAAACCGTCCTATCGCAGTTCGAGGCCATGCTGGGCGATCAGCCGGTAGACCTTGTGCTGTCGGACATGGCCCCCAATAAGAGTGGTGTAGGCGCGGTCGACCAGCCGCGGATGATGCACCTGGCAGAGCTGGCCCTGGATTTCGCCGACAACCACCTGAAGACCGGTGGGGCGTTCCTGATCAAGCTGTTCCAGGGCGAAGGCTTCGATGACTACGTGCGTGAAATGCGCCGTCGGTACGACAAGGTCTCCATCCGCAAGCCGGAAGCCTCGCGCAAGCGTTCCCCCGAGGTCTACGCCTTGGGTCAGGGAAAACGCGCCCACATGAAGTAAGCTCGACCCGTAAGCTCGACCCCAACGCAATGCCCGCACTGAAAGAGGAACGCTGGAGCCAATGAGGATGAACGACTTGACCAAGAACCTCCTGCTATGGGTGGTCGTCGCCGTCGTGCTGATGGTGGTCTTCCAGAGCTTCTCGCCCAAGTCCTCCGGGGCCGGGGCGCAGGCCACATCGTATTCGCAGTTCCTGGACCAGGTGGACAGCGGCAACGTGCAGAAGGTCACCTTCGGCGGCGATTCGCGCGGCCTGACCAACGAAATCACCTACACCACCCGTGGCGGCCAGACCGGTACGGTGTCGGCACCGGCTGATCGCGACCTGATCAACGTGCTGCGTACCAAGAACGTGGACATCGTGCAGGAACAGCCGTCCAGCGGCATTTCCTTCGCGGCCATCCTGATGAACTTCCTGCCGGTCATCCTGATCATCGGCTTCTGGCTGTTCATCATGCGCCAGATGCAGGGCGGTGGCGGTGGTGCCAAGGGCGCCATGTCCTTCGGCAAGTCGCGCGCCAAGCTGCAGGGCGAAGACCAGATCAAGGTCACCTTCGCCGACGTTGCTGGCTGCGATGAAGCCAAGGAAGAAGTGGGCGAGCTCGTCGACTTCCTGCGTGATCCGTCCAAGTTCACCAAGCTGGGCGGCAAGATTCCGCGCGGCGTGCTGATGGTCGGTCCGCCCGGTACCGGCAAGACACTGCTGGCCAAGGCCATCGCCGGCGAAGCCAAGGTGCCGTTCTTCTCGATCTCCGGTTCGGATTTCGTGGAAATGTTCGTCGGCGTCGGCGCCAGCCGCGTGCGCGACATGTTCGAGCAGGCCAAGAAGCACGCCCCGTGCATCATCTTCATCGATGAAATCGACGCCGTCGGTCGCCACCGTGGTGCCGGCCTGGGCGGCGGTCATGACGAACGCGAGCAGACCCTGAACCAGCTGCTTGTCGAGATGGACGGTTTCGAAGGTGGCGAAGGCGTGATCGTGATCGCCGCGACCAACCGTCCGGACGTGCTGGACCCGGCGCTGCTGCGCCCGGGCCGTTTCGACCGCCAGGTCGTGGTCGGCCTGCCGGATGTGAAGGGCCGCGAGCACATCCTGAAGGTGCACATGCGCAAGCTGCCGCTGGCCGATGACGTCGAGCCGATGGTGATCGCGCGCGGTACCCCGGGCTTCTCCGGTGCCGACCTGGCCAACCTGTGCAACGAAGCGGCGCTGTTCGCCGCGCGTGGCAACGAGAAGGAAGTCCGCATGGACCACTTCGACCGTGCCCGCGACAAGATCCTGATGGGCGCCGAGCGCCGCTCGATGGCCATGAGCGAGGAAGAGAAGACCCTCACCGCGTACCACGAAGCCGGCCACGCCATCGTCGGTCGCCTGGTGCCCGAGCATGATCCGGTCTACAAGGTCACCATCATTCCGCGCGGCCGTGCGCTGGGTGTGACCATGTACCTGCCGGAAGGCGACCGCTATTCGATGAACCGCGTGGCGATCAAGTCGCAGCTGTGCTCGCTGTACGGTGGTCGCGTGGCCGAGGAGCTGATCTTCGGTGCCGACAAGGTCACCACCGGTGCCTCCAACGACATCGAGCGCGCCACCAAGATGGCCCGCAACATGGTCACCAAGTGGGGCCTGTCCGACCAGCTCGGCCCGATCGCCTATGGCGAAGAGGACGACGAGGTGTTCTTGGGCCGTTCGGTCACCCAGCACAAGAGCGTGTCCAACGACACCGCCCGCCGCATCGACGAGGAAGTGCGCAACATCCTGGACGAGGCCTACGCGCGTACCACCGAGCTGATGACGGCCAACCTGGACAAGCTGCACGCGATGTCGCAGCTGCTGCTGCAGTACGAAACCATCGACGCGCCGCAGATCGACGCGATCATGGAAGGCCGCGATCCGCCGCCGCCGATGGGCTGGAACAAGTCCAACAAGGATGGCGGCAGCAACGACAAGGGCGGCGACGCCCGTCCGCTGCCGCCGATTGCCGGCCCGGCCGAGTCGCACTGACGGCCCGCCAATGCTGATCGCAGACGAGGCCGGGGCAACCCGGCCTCGTTGTTTCCGCGCTACACCCGCACCCCTGTCTTTCGCTGGAGCCCGCATGTCCATTCCCCCGCCGCAGCCGATCTCCCACACCGTTGAAATGGTCATCGCCACCATCGTCGGTGTCGTGGTCGGGCTGACCCTGGACAACCTGTTGCTCGGCTGCGGTGTCGGCATTGGCGTGGGTATCGTGCTGAGCGTCATCAAGACCCTGTACGTCGACCGCAAACGCCGCCGCCCGCGCTGAGGGTTTCCCGGCAGGGCTGCGCCCTGCACCCGCTCAACGTCAACGTCAACGTCAACGTCAAAAGCGTGCATTCCGTGGGACACCGCCCCACTTCTGACAGATTCCGTGTGCTGTTGGTAGGTGTCGACCTTGGTCGACACGGTAGATCCACGCCATGCGTGGATGAATCTGTCCGATATCGATCTTCATTTGGGGTCGGATCCCGTTGCGCAGCAACGGGATCCGACCCCGTGCCGTTCCGACAGATCGCGGGAAGCTGTCGAAGGCGGGGTGGGTCCGGTTGCGGGGGCGTGAGCGCCATGGACGGCGCGACCGAGGCTACATGGACGTACTTGCGCCGTCCCCCGCAACCGGACCCACCCCGCCATCCCGAAGCAAACCCGCTGCTGCTGTTGCTTCGGCTTTTGATGTTGTTTCAGTCGAGCACGGCTCGACTCTACAAGGGTGCAGGGCGCAGCCCTGCCGAACTAAACTAAACGCCGTTACCCGCAGGATCGCTCATGTTCGATATCTCGCCCCAGCTCGATTGCGCCGGCCGCATCCTGCGCCTGGATCGCGCCCAGGTCATGGGCATCGTCAATGTAACCCCCGATTCGTTCTCCGACGGCGGCGCACATGACAGCACCGACGCGGCGGTCGCCCATGGCCTGAAGCTGGTGGAGCAGGGCGCCGACCTGCTCGATATCGGCGGTGAATCCACCCGCCCGGGCGCCGCCCCGGTGTCGATCGACGAAGAGCTGCAGCGCGTCGTGCCGGTCATCGAACAGCTCGCGGCCCGCACCCAGGTGCCGATCAGCATCGACACCTTCAAGCCGGAAGTGATGCGTGCGGCCGTGGCCGCTGGCGCGGGCATGATCAACGACATCTACGGCCTGCGCCAGGAAGGCGCGCTGGAAGCCGCCGCCGCCGCGGGCGTGCCGGTGGTGCTGATGCACATGCAGGGCGAGCCCGGCAACATGCAGGCCGAACCGCACTACGACGACGTGGTGGCCGAGGTACACGGCTTCCTGGTGCAGCGCCTGTTCGCCGCTGAAATGGCCGGCATCGCCAAGAAACACCTGGTCATCGACCTCGGCTTCGGCTTCGGCAAGACCACTGCGCACAACATGACTCTGCTGGCCCGTTCCGAGCGCTTTCTGGAACTGGGCGTGCCGATGCTGGCCGGCCTGTCGCGCAAGCGCAGCCTGGGCGAGCTGACCGGGCGGCAGGTGCCAACCGAGCGTGTCGCAGCGTCGGTGGCCGCGCACCTGATCGCGGTGCAGCGCGGTGCGCGCATCGTGCGCGTGCACGACGTGGCCGCCACGGTCGACGCCTTGAAGATCTGGCAGGCGGTCGAGGCCGTGCCCGCCCCGCGCGTGGCCGCCACCGCGGCGATCCGCTGGCCGGACGAAGACTGATGGCCGCCGACCGGCGACCGCTGGCGATCGCCGTGATGGGGCCGACCGCCAGCGGCAAGACCGCTACCGCGATCGCCCTGGCCAAGCAGTTGAACGGCGAGATCGTCAGTGTCGATTCGGCGCTGGTCTACCGCGGCCTGGATATCGGCTCGGCCAAGCCGGACGCCGCCGAACGCGCGCAGGCGCCGCACCATCTGCTGGACCTGCGTGATCCCTGGCAGACCTATTCGGCCGCCGAGTTCGCCGCCGACGCCGGCCGCGTGGTGGCCGACATCGTCGCCCGTGGCCGCATGCCGATCCTCGCCGGTGGCACCGGGCTGTACTTCCGGGCGCTGCTGGAAGGTCTTTCGCCGATGCCGGAAGCCGATCCCGGCATGCGCGAAGCGCTGGCAGCAGAGGCGGCCGAGCGTGGCTGGGCGGCCCTGCACAACGACCTGGCGGCGGTCGACCCGGCTGCGGCGTCGCGCATCCATGCCACCGACCCGCAGCGCATCCAGCGGGCGCTGGAGGTGTACCGGCTGACCGGCACGCCGATTACTGAACTGCAGCGCCAGCGCGGTGTCGCGCCGCTGCCGGTGCGGACCCTGAAGCTGATCCTGGCCCCGCGCGAGCGGGCAGTGCTGCACCAGCGCATCGAAGCGCGTTTCGACACCATGCTGGCGCAGGGGTTCCTGGACGAGGTGCGCGCCCTGCGCGCCCTGCCGCAGATGGCTGCCGTGGCCGCGCCGCTGGACCTGCCGGCGGTCAGGGCGGTCGGTTACCGCCAGGCCTGGGAATTCCTGGACGGGCAGGGCAGTGCCGCCGGGTTCCGTGACAAGGGCATCTTCGCCACCCGCCAGCTGGCCAAGCGCCAGCTGACCTGGCTGCGCGGCGAGCTTGATGCCCGCTGGTTCGACCCCCATATCGACCAACAGCGGCTGTCCGACGCAGTCGCGACCTTCGTCGCACGCTGAACGGCCGCTGGCCGTGTACCATCATGGGCCGGCGTGCGGCTCGGGGGCCGCAGCCAGCGCCGGCAATCCAATAAGAACAATAATCAGGAGTATGCAATGTCCAAGGGGCAATCGCTGCAGGATCCTTTCCTGAACGCACTGCGGCGCGAACGCGTGCCGGTTTCGGTGTACCTGGTCAACGGTATCAAGCTGCAGGGCACGATCGAATCGTTCGATCAGTTCGTGGTCCTGCTGCGCAACACCGTCAGCCAGATGGTCTACAAGCACGCCATCTCCACGGTGGTGCCGGCACGCAACGTCAAGGTCGGCCCGGGTGGCGGCTACGTGCAGTCGGGTGAAAATGGTCAGGCGGGTGATGAAGCAGACGAGTAACAACGGAGCGGTGAATGTTTGACCGCTCGAAACGGGGCGAACACGCCCTGCTGATCCAGCCCCACTTCGGCAAGCTGGAAGAGGATGTGCTGGAAGAATTCGGCGATCTGGCCCGCTCGGCCGGGGCCAGCATCGCTGCCACCATCACCGCGCGCCTGGATCGCCCCAATCCGTCCACCCTGATCGGCAGCGGCAAGCTGGATGAGATCAAGGCGGCGGTGGAGGCCACCGGCGCCGACCTGATCCTGGTCAACCACGCACTCAGCCCTGGCCAGGAACGCAACCTGGAACGCTTCCTGGAACGCCGGGTGATCGACCGTACCGGTCTGATCCTGGACATCTTCGCCCAGCGTGCGCACAGCCACGAAGGCAAGCTGCAGGTCGAGCTGGCCCAGCTGCGGCATATCGCCACGCGGCTGGTGCGCGGCTGGACCCACCTGGAGCGCCAGCGCGGCGGTTCGATCGGCCTGCGTGGCCCGGGTGAAACCCAGCTGGAAACCGACCGCCGCCTGCTGCAGAAGCGGGTGGAACAGCTGCAGAAGCGGTTGGAAAAGGTGGAAGTGCAGCGCACCCAGATGCGCCGCGCACGCGTGCGCAGCGAACTGCCGCGCGTGGCCCTGGTGGGCTACACCAACGCCGGCAAGTCCACGCTGTTCAACGCGCTGACCGGTGCCGAGGCGTACGCGGCCGACCAGCTGTTCGCCACCCTGGATCCCACCGTGCGGCGCATTGCGGTGCCCGGTGGCAACGTGGTGCTGGCCGACACCGTGGGCTTCGTGCGCGACCTGCCGCATGATCTGGTGGCGGCGTTCCGCTCCACCCTGTCCGAGGCGCGTGAGGCCGATTTCCTGCTGCATATCGTCGATGCCGCCGATCCGCACCGCGAAGAGCGCATCGCCCAGGTGGACGAGGTGCTGGCTGCGGTGGGTGCCGGCGACCTGCCGCAGTTGCTGGTGTTCAACAAGATCGACCGCATCGACGGCGCGCAGGTGCGCCATGACGGCCAGGACGGCGTGCCCGACGAGGCCCGTCGCGAGCGGGTCTGGATCTCGGCGCGTGACGGCCAGGGCCTGGAGCTGCTGCAGACCGTGCTGGGCCGCCGCCTGGGCCTGCAGCACGTGACCGGCGAGCTGCGCCTGCCACCCAGTGCGGGGCGCCTGCGCGCACGCCTGCACCAGCTGGAAGTGATCCGCAGCGAGCAGGCCGATGAAGACGGCTGGCTGCTGCAGGTCGATCTGCCGATCGCCGAGGCCGAGAAACTGGCGGCCAGCGCCGATGGCGCGCCGATCCGTGCGTTGCTGCCGGAAAAACTGCCGGAGTGGTGATGCCGGCGCGTGGGGTCGGAGCCCGTTGCGTTGCAACGGGATTCGACCCCTTCGCCTTTCGGGATCCGACCCCGTCGCACAACCGGCCGATTACCGCACGCCAGCCGCCTGATGCTGCACACCGTCTTGCACACGGCGGGAGGATGATCCGAAGGTCGGCCCCCACGGCCCCCTTCGGAGTTCCCCATGTCGCAGGCCCCGGCCGTCGATCTGCCCCAGTACACCGCTGCGGAGAAGCGCCATCGCGTCTTCGCCATCATGTCGGCCTCGTCCGGCAACCTGGTGGAATGGTTCGACTTCTACGTCTACGCGTTCTGTGCGATCTACTTCGCGGGCGCCTTCTTCCCCGCCTCCAATCCCACCGTGCAGCTGCTCAACACGGCTGGCGTGTTCGCCGCCGGCTTCCTGATGCGGCCGATCGGCGGCTGGCTGTTCGGTCGCATTGCCGACCGCCTGGGGCGCAAGAAATCGCTGCTGATCTCGGTCAGCATGATGTGCGGTGGTTCGCTGATGGTGGCCTGCCTGCCGACCTACGCGACCATCGGTGCGCTGGCGCCGGTGCTGCTGCTGGTGGCGCGCCTGATCCAGGGCCTGTCGGTGGGCGGCGAGTACGGCACCACGGCCACCTACATGAGCGAAGTCGCGCTGCGCGGCCAGCGCGGATTCTTCTCTTCGTTCCAGTACGTCACCCTGATCGGCGGCCAGCTGCTGGCCGTGCTGGTGATCGTCATCATGGAATCGGTGCTGAGCGAGGCCGAGATCCGTGCCTGGGGCTGGCGCATTCCATTCGTGCTGGGTGCCGTCGCTGCCGTGGTCGCGCTGCTGCTGCGGCGAACACTGCACGAGACCCAGAGCGAATCGAGCCGCGATGACAAGGACGCCGGCACGCTGGGCGCGCTGTTCCGCGACCACAAGGCGGCTTTCTTCACCGTGCTCGGCTATACCGCCGGCGGCTCGCTGATCTTCTACACCTTCACCACCTACATGCAGAAGTTCCTGGTGAACACGGTGCACCTGCCGATCAAGACCGCCAGTTACGTGATGACCGGGGCATTGTTCCTGTACATGTGCATGCAGCCGCTGTTCGGCATGCTCTCCGACCGCATCGGCCGTCGCACCAGCATGATGCTGTTCGGTGCGCTCGGTGCGCTCACCACCGTGCCGATCCTGATTACCCTGCAGCACGTCACCAGCCCGTGGGCGGCCTTCGGGCTGATCGTGCTGGCGTTGGCCATCGTCAGTTTCTACACGTCCATCTCGGGCATCGTGAAAGCCGAAATGTTCCCACCGCAGGTGCGCGCACTGGGCGTGGGCCTGGCCTACGCCATCGGCAACGCCGTGTTCGGTGGCAGCGCCGAGTACGCCGCGCTGGGGCTGAAGCAGCTGGGCCATGAGCAGCTGTTCTTCTGGTATGTCACGGTGATGATGGTGGTGGCTTTTCTGGTCAGCCTGCGCCTGCCGGCCCAGGCCCGTTACCTGCACCACGACCACTGATGCGGCGGGACAGCGGAGCGGATCTGCGGTACAACGTGCCGTCGTTTCCGCGAACCCTGCCGATGTCCATTCCCACCGATGCCGATCTGAACGCCCAGGCCGCCGCGCTTGGGCAGCGCCTGCAGCACGCCGCGCTGCAACTGGTCACCGCCGAAAGCTGCAGTGGCGGCTGGATCGCCAAGTGCATGACCGATATCGCCGGTTCGTCGGCGTTCTTCGACTGCGGCATGGTGGTCTACAGCTACGAGGCCAAGCAGCGGCTGCTGGGGGTGCGCGCGCAGACGCTGGAGCAGTCCGGTGCGGTCAGCCGCGAAACGGTGCTTGAAATGGTGTCCGGCGCGCTGGTCAATTCCGGGGCGGGCATCGCCGTGGCGGTCACCGGCATTGCCGGCCCGGGCGGTGGGAGCGCGGACAAGCCGGTGGGCAGTGTCTGGATCGGCTGGAAGCGCCGCGGCGGCTATGCGCATGCGGAATTGTTCCAGTTCGATGGCGACCGCGACGCCATCCGCCGGCAGACCGTTGCGGCCGCATTGCGCGGTATCGACGCCCAGCTGTGACATGCTGGCCCGGTACATGACCGGAGGCGTCAGCGATGTGGGAAACACTGGGCACAGTCCGTGACCTGGGCCGGCTGCAGGAAATCGCGGCCGTCCTGATCCGCTATGGATTCGGTGATGTGGTGCGCCGCATCGGCCTGGCCAGCGTGCTGGAGCGCGCCGGCCGCCTGCTGCACTGGAACGAGGAAGGCCAGCAGATGCTGCGCATGACCGCGCCGGTGCGCGTGCGCAGCGCCTTGCAGGATCTGGGGCCGACCTTCGTGAAACTGGGCCAGGTGCTGGCCACCCGCGTGGACCTGCTGCCGCCGGACTGGATCGCCGAGCTGTCCGAACTGCAGAACGCCGTGCCCGCGCTGCCGTACGCGGCCATCCGCGAACAACTGGAGGCCGACCTGGGGGCGCCGCCGGCGCAGGTGTTCGCTTTCCTGGATGAAACGCCGATGGCGGCCGCCTCGCTGGCCCAGGCACACCGGGCGCGCCTGCATGACGGCAGCGAGGTGGTGTTGAAAGTGCGCCGGCCCGGCATCCGTGACGTGGTCGAAGCCGACCTGCGACTGCTGGCGCGCCTGGCCGAGATCGTGGAAGCGCGCCTTCCAGACCTGCGCCGCTACCGGCCGGCCGAGGTCGTGCAGCAGTTCACCGTATCGCTGCGCCGCGAACTCGACTTCGCCGCCGAGTGCCGCAACGCCGAGCGCATCGCCCGCAATTTCCAGGGGCGCGACGACATCCTGGTTCCCTCGGTGCACTGGCAGTGGACCTGCGAAAGCCTGAACGTGCAGGACTTCGTGGACGGCATTCCCGGCCGTGACCTGGCGGCTGTGGATGCCGCCGGCCTGGACCGGCGTACGCTGGCGCGCCGGGGGGCCGATATCGTCCTGAAGATGGTGCTCGAGGACGGCAGCTTCCATGCCGATCCGCACCCGGGCAACATCATCTACCTGCGCGATGGCCGTATCGGAGTGATCGACTTCGGCATGGTTGGCGCCTTGTCCGAGGTGCGCCGATTCCAGGTCGCGCAGCTGCTGCACGGCCTGGTGGAACAAGATCCGCAGGGCGTGGCCGACGTGCTGCTGGACTGGGCCGGTGGCGTGGAGGTGGATGAAAACCGGCTGCAGCACGACATCAGCCAGTTCGTCGACCAGTACCGCGGGGTGCCGCTGAAGGACCTGCGCATCGGCCTGATGCTGGGCGACATCACCCAGCTGCTGCGCAGCTACAGCCTGACCCTGCCGGCCGACCTGGCGCTGATGATCAAGGCCTTCCTGACCCTGGAGGGCATGGGCCGGCAGCTCGATCCGGAATTCGACATGGCCAGCGCCGCGCGCCCGTTCCTGGAGCGCGTGGTGCTGCAGCGCTACGCGCCTCGGGCGCTGATCAAGCGCGGCCGGCGCTCCCTGCAGAGCATGATCGACCTGGCCGGAGAACTGCCGCGTGACCTGCGCAAGCTGGTCCAGGCGGCGCGCCGCGGCCGCCTGCAGCTGAAGGTGGAGACCAGCGCCCTGCAGGGCTTCGGCGACCAGGTGAACCGGGCCGCCAACCGGCTGGTAATGGGCATCGTCACCGCCGCGCTGATCATCGGCTCGTCCATCGTCATGCACAGCGTGGGCGGCATCTCCAGCCGCTGGCTGCTGGCGCTGGGGGTGTGCGGCTTCGTCGGCGCCGGGTTCTGCGGGGTGTGGATCCTGTTCTCGATCTGGCGCAGCGGCAAGCACACGTAACCTGCGCGATTCCGGTAGAGCCGATCCGGTAGAGCCGACTGTCAGTCGGCTGCCCTTGCCCTTGCCGTTGCCTGCTGGTCCATGCCCCGCCGCCGTGTCGCACCCGGCACTTGCGGTAGCCGATATTAGTAGTAATACTACTAACCATGGACCTGACCGACACCCAGCAGGCGATCCTGCAGTTGATCGCCGAGCGTATCGAGAGCGATGGCGCACCGCCGTCGCAGACTGAAATCGCACGCGCCTTCGGCTTCAAGGGCGTCCGCGCGGCCCAGTACCACCTGGAAGCGCTGGAGCAGGCCGGGGCGATCCGCCGCATCCCGGGCCAGGCCCGCGGCATCCGCCTGGTACAGGCGCCGCCGCTCCAGAAGCTGGCCGAGCCGGGGCTGCCCGACAGCGTGCTGCGACTGCCGGTGCTGGGTCGGGTCGCAGCCGGTCTGCCGATCGGCGCCGACATCGGCTCGGACGATTTCGTGGTGCTGGACCGGGTGTTCTTCTCGCCCGCGCCGGACTACCTGCTGAAGGTGCAGGGCGATTCGATGATCGACGAAGGCATCTTCGACGGCGACCTGATCGGTGTGCACCGCACCCGCGATGCCCATTCCGGGCAGATCGTGGTGGCCCGCATCGATGACGAGATCACCGTCAAGCTGCTGAAGATCGCCAAGGACCGCATCCGTCTGCTGCCGCGCAACCCCGACTACAAGCCGATCGAGGTCCTGCCCGACCAGGACTTCGCCATCGAGGGCCTGTACTGCGGCCTGCTGCGGCCCAACCGTTGACCCGTTCCACAGCGCAATTCCCCGCGGTCTTTTGTGGCGATTCTCTGGTTCCACTGAGGTTGGTACGGATGTCCGATAATTCTTTTCAGAGCGCCGGGCAGAATCTCAGCCTGTGCGATACGTCCGACTTAAAGTGAACCCATGGCAAAGAAGACCCCCAAAGACAGCACCCCCAACGACATGACCTCTGCAAGGACCAATACGATGGACGAGAACAAGAAGCGCGCCTTGGCTGCTGCTCTGGGCCAGATCGAGAAGCAGTTCGGCAAGGGCTCGGTGATGCGCATGGGCGACCGCGTGGTCGAGCCCGTCGAAGCCATCCCGACCGGTTCGCTGATGCTCGACATCGCACTGGGCATCGGCGGTCTGCCGAAGGGCCGTGTCGTTGAAATCTATGGTCCGGAATCGTCGGGCAAGACCACCCTGACCCTGCAGGCCATTGCCGAATGCCAGAAGATGGGCGGCACCGCTGCCTTCATCGACGCCGAGCACGCCCTGGACCCGATCTACGCCGGCAAGCTGGGCGTGAACGTGGACGACCTGCTGCTGTCGCAGCCCGATACCGGTGAGCAGGCGCTGGAAATCGCCGACATGCTGGTGCGTTCGGGGTCGGTGGACATCCTGGTGATCGACTCGGTTGCCGCGCTGACTCCGAAGGCCGAAATCGAAGGCGAAATGGGCGATCAGCTGCCGGGCCTGCAGGCCCGCCTGATGAGCCAGGCCCTGCGCAAGCTGACCGGCAACATCAAGCGTTCCAACACGCTGGTGATCTTCATCAACCAGCTGCGCATGAAGATCGGCGTGATGATGCCGGGCCAGAGTCCGGAAACCACCACCGGCGGCAACGCGCTGAAGTTCTACGCCTCGGTCCGTCTGGATATCCGCCGCATCGGTGCGATCAAGAAGGGCGACGAGATCATCGGCAACCAGACCAAGATCAAGGTCGTCAAGAACAAGCTGGCACCGCCGTTCAAGCAGGTCATCACGGAAATCCTGTACGGCGAGGGCATCAGCCGCGAGGGCGAACTGATCGACATGGGCGTGGACGCCAAGCTGGTCGAGAAGGCCGGCGCCTGGTACAGCTACGGCGAAGAGCGTATCGGCCAGGGCAAGGACAACGCCCGCGGCTATCTGCGCGACAACCCGTCCGTGGCTGCCAAGCTGGAAGCCGAACTGCGCGAGAAGTTCCAGCCGGCCGAAGCGGCGCGCGAAGAAGGCGACGACGACGGCGACGACGAGTAAGTCTTGCTGTGGGGCAGGGCGGCGCCGTCAGTGACGTTGCCCTGTCCCGCAGGTTCGAATCGCCCACGGATGGGCTGGGTGCCAGGAACGGCGCCACCCTTGGAGTAACCGATGTCCGACGCTGACGACGTCCCCACCGGCCGCAAGCGCCGGCCCCGCGAGCAGACGCCGGTGCAGCGCGCCCTGGGCCTGCTGGTGCGGCGTGAGCATTCGCGAAAGGAATTGACCCGCAAGCTGACCGCGCGCGGGATCGAAGACGAGGCCGCGCAGGCCGCCGTGGCCAAGCTGACCGAGGCTGGCTGGCAGGACGACACCCGCTTTGCCGAGAATCTGGTGCGCATGCGCGCCAACACCGGTTATGGCCCGATCCACGTGCGCGCCGAACTGGGAACCCATGGCCTGGACAGTGCGGCCATCAGCGCCGCCATGGACAGCTACGAAGGCGATTGGCAGGAAAACGCCCGCGACCTGGTCCGCCGCCGCTTCGGCGAGGGCGGCCCGCAGGACCTGGCCCAGCGCCGCAAGGCGGCCGATCTGCTGGCCCGGCGGGGCTTCGACGGCGACACCATCCGCCGCGCCACCCGCTTCGACCCGGATGACTGAGACTGGCGGCGCCGGGCCTGCTACCCTTTAGGTTTTCGGCGGTCCGTCGCGACCCCGGCCAGTGCGGCCGGCGGTGCAGGGTCGCCGGCCCGCAGACTGCCAGCCCCCAATGAACGCATCCGCCAAATTCACGACTTCCCAGATCCGCAGCGATTTCCTTGAATTCTTCAAGGGCAAAGGCCACACCATCGTGCCCTCCGCGCCGCTGGTGCCGGGCAACGATCCGACCCTGCTGTTCACCAATTCCGGCATGGTGCAGTTCAAGGACGTGTTCCTTGGCGCGGAAAAGCGCAGCTACGTGCGCGCGGCCGACGTGCAGCGCTGCCTGCGTGCCGGCGGCAAGCACAACGACCTGGACCAGGTGGGCTACACCGCGCGCCACCACACCTTCTTTGAAATGCTGGGCAACTGGTCCTTCGGTGACTACTTCAAGAAAGACGCCATTGCGTGGGCCTGGGAACTGCTGACCCAGGTCTGGAAGCTGCCGGCCGAGCGCCTGCTGGTTACCGTCTACCAGACCGACGACGAAGCCTATGCGCTGTGGCGCGACATGGTCGGCATTCCGGAAGAGCGCATCGTGCGCATCGGCGACAACAAGGGTGCCCCGTTCGCCTCGGACAACTTCTGGCAGATGGCCGACACCGGCCCCTGCGGCCCGTGCACCGAGATCTTCTACGACCATGGCGACCATATCGCCGGTGGCCCCCCGGGTTCGCCGGATGAAGACGGCGACCGCTTCATCGAGATCTGGAACCTGGTCTTCATGCAGTTCGACCGCCAGCCCGACGGCACCCTGGTGCCGCTGCCGGCGCCGTGCGTGGACACCGGCATGGGCCTGGAGCGCCTGGCGGCGATCCTGCAGCACGTGCACACCAACTACGAGATCGACCTGTTCCAGGCGCTGATCCGCAAGGCCAGCGAGCTGACCGGCACGGCCGATCTGGAAAACAAGTCGCTGCGGGTGATCGCCGATCACATCCGCGCCTGTTCGTTCCTGATCGTCGATGGCGTGCTGCCGTCCAATGAAGGCCGCGGCTATGTCCTGCGCCGCATCATCCGTCGCGCCCTGCGCCACGGCTGGATGCTGGGCGTGCGCCAGCCGTTCTTCAGCAAGCTGGTGCCGACCCTGGTCGAGCAGATGGGCGAGGCCTACCCGGAACTGCCGGCGGCGGTGGACACCGTCACCCGCGCCCTGCAGGCCGAAGAGGAGCGTTTCGCCGAAACCCTCGACGCCGGCATGAAGATCTTCGAGGACGTGGCCGCCAAGGCCGGCAACGGCGTCATTCCCGGCGTGGACGCGTTCCGCCTGTACGACACCTACGGCTTCCCGCTGGACCTGACCCAGGACATCGCCCGCGAGCGCGAACTGACCGTGGACATCGCCGGTTTCGATGCGGCCATGGAACAGCAGCGCGAGACGGCGCGCGCGGCCGGCAAGTTCGGCGGCGGCGTGACCCTGCCGGCCGAGCTGGTGGCCACGCTCACCCCGACCGTGTTCCTGGGCTACGACCGCCTGCAGGCCGACGGCCTGACCGTGCTGGCCGTGCTCAAGGACGGCCGCCCGGTGGCTGCGGCCGATGCCGGCGATGCGGTCATCGTGATCACCGACAAGACCCCGTTCTATGCTGAATCCGGCGGCCAGGTAGGCGATACCGGCGTGCTGAGCGGCGCCGGCGTGCGCCTGGACGTGACCGACACGCAGAAGTTCGCCGGCCAGTTCCACGGTCACGTCGGCACCTTGGCCGAAGGCGGCCTGAAGGTGGGCGACGTGCTGTCGGGCCAGGTCGATGGCGAGCGCCGTGGCGCCACCATCCTCAACCACTCGGCCACCCACCTGCTGCATGCCGCCCTGCGCGAAGTGCTGGGCACCCACGTGCAGCAGAAGGGCTCGCTGGTGGCGCCGGACCGCTTGCGCTTCGATTTCTCGCATTTCCAGCCGATCACGGCCGAGGAACTGGCGATCATCGAGCGCAAGGTCAACCAGCAGGTGCGTGCCAACAACGCCGCCGAAGTGCACAACATGGGCATGCAGGAAGCGCTGGATTTCGGTGCGATGGCGCTGTTCGGCGAGAAGTACGGCGAGAACGTACGCGTGCTGAAGATGGGCGACTACTCCACCGAACTGTGTGGCGGTACCCATGTCGGCCGCACCGGCGATATCGGTCTGTTCAAGATCACCTCTGAAGGCGGTGTCTCGGCCGGCGTGCGTCGCATCGAGGCCGTGACCGGGCAGGGCGCGCTGGACTACGTGGATGCCGAAGAGGCCCGCCTGGCCGAGGCGGCCGAACTGCTGGGCGGCAGCGCCGCCGACGTGGTCGAGAAGATCCGCGCGCTGGGCCAGCGCCAGAAGCAGCTGGAACGCGAACTGGAGGCAGTGAAGGCCAAGGTTGCCGCCGGCGCCACCGCCGACCTGTCCAGCCAGGCCGTCGAAGTGGCCGGGGTGAAGGTCCTGGCCGCCCGCCTGGAGGGCTTCGATGCCAAGGCCCTGCGTGATGCCATCGACCGCCTGAAGCAGCAGCTGGGTGACGCGGTGATCGTGCTGGCCGGCGCCCAGGACGGCAAGGCCGCCCTGGTTGCCGGTGTGAACGGCAGTGCAATGGGCAAGGTCAAGGCCGGGGAACTGTTGTCCCATATCGCCGGTCAGATCGGGGGCAAGGGCGGCGGACGCCCGGACCTCGCCCAGGGTGGTGGCGAGGACGGGCCCGCCCTTGCTACCGCGCTGGCCGCGGTCGTCGAATGGGTCAGCCCCCGCCTGTGATGAATGCCCGGCCGTCCCCCTCCTTGTAGGAGCGGGACGGCTGACGGTACCATTGCGGAATCTTTTCCCTTTGTCGTGGGGACGTTTCTTGACGGAGCGTCAAGCCGGTGGGGGATACCCTTCCACACGGTTCCATGGAGACTTACAAAAATGTTGATCCTCACTCGCCGCGTTGGCGAAACCCTGATGATCGGTGACTCGGTCAGCGTCACTGTGCTGGGCGTCAAGGGCAACCAGGTGCGCATCGGCATTACCGCGCCGAAGGACGTTGCCGTGCATCGCGAAGAGATCTACCAGCGCATCCAGCGCGGTGACGAAGCCGGCAGCACCGGCAACGAAAATTCTGCGGAATAAAGCTTTACCTTCGCGCGTGATTAACGTTATGATTCACGCCCCGCTGAGGTGCAACGCACCAGACGCGGTAAAAACCCCGGAGCGATGCCCGAGTGGCTGAAGGGGCTCCCCTGCTAAGGGAGTATAGGGTCAAAAGCTCTATCGAGGGTTCGAATCCCTCTCGCTCCGCCAGATACAAGAAAGCGCCCGCAGATTTTCGATCTGCGGGCGTTTTTCGTTGTGCGCGTTTCTCTGCGTGCATCTGTCTGTCGCATGCCTGTCTCGACCGTTGCGGCCCGCCCGGGGCCACATCGGTCTTCACGGCGTTGTGCAGCTTCGCCGTATCATCGAACCGTCGAACATGGCGACCGTACCTGCCTTGGATTCCCTGCAGAACTTCCATCCCGCCACGCGTGACTGGTTCGGTTCCACGTTCGCGGCATCGACACCGGTGCAGGACCAGGCGTGGGCATCGATCGCCGCAGGCCAGCACACGCTGGTGGTCGCGCCCACCGGGTCGGGAAAGACGCTGGCGGCCTTCCTGCATGCGATCGACCAGGTGTTCGCCGAACGCGATGGCGATGCGCGCCGCGACCCTGCGGCCAGGCCCGTGGCGCGCACGCGCGTGCTGTACCTGTCGCCGATCAAGGCGCTGGGCAGCGATGTGCAGCGCAACCTGCAGGTGCCGCTGCACGGCATCAGTGCGCGCCGCAGTGAACGCGGCGACCCGGCCGTTGCGCTTACCGTGGCCATGCGCACCGGCGATACCAGCAGCAGCGACCGCGCGCGGCTGCTGCGGCGTCCGCCGGACATCCTGATCACCACGCCCGAGTCGCTGTACCTGATGCTGACCTCACAGGCGCGGGAGATCCTGCGCGATGTGCATACGGTCATCCTCGATGAGATCCATGCCGTGGCCGGCGGCAAGCGAGGCTCGCACCTGGCCCTCAGCCTGGAACGGCTGGACGCCTTGCTGCAGGTGCCCGCACAGCGCATCGGCCTGTCTGCCACGGTGCGCCCGGTGCAGGGCGTGGCCGCCTTCCTCGGCGGCGATCGCCCGGTGCAGGTGGTGCAGCCGCCTTCGCAGCGGCAGTTGCAGCTGAAGATCGTGGTGCCGGTGGAGGACATGACCGACCTGGCCATGCACGGCCCGGCGCAAGGGCGAGGGGCCGGCACACGCGTGGGGTCGATCTGGCCGCACGTGGAGGCCAGCATCCTCGATAACGTGATGCAGCATCGCTCAACGATCGTCTTTGCCAATTCGCGCGGCGTGGCCGAACGGCTCACCGCGCGGCTCAACGAGCTGCATGCCGAGCGCACGAGCGCGGGAAACGCGGGCGACACCGAAGGTGCGGCCGCAACCGCGTACGGATCATTTACCGGCAGCACGGTGAACCGCGTCACTGCGCCCGACGCGGTGATCGCGCGCTCGCACCACGGCTCGGTGTCCAAGGAGCAGCGCGCCGCCATCGAGCAGGCGCTGAAGACGGGTGAACTGCGCTGCGTCGTAGCGACGTCCAGCCTCGAGCTGGGCATCGACATGGGCCTGGTGGATCTGGTCATCCAGGTTGCGGCGCCGCCGTCGGTATCCAGTGCACTGCAGCGGGTGGGGCGTGCGGGACACCAGGTGGGCGGTATGTCGCGCGGCCTGCTCTACCCGCGCACGCGACGTGACCTGGTCGATGCCGCCGTGGTGGTGGACAGCATGCTGGAGGGTCGCATCGAAGCCATCGATCCACCGCGCAACCCGCTTGATGTGCTGGCCCAGCAGACCGTTGCCGCGGTGGCGATGGAGCCACTCGATGCAGAGGCCTGGTTTGCACGGGTCTGCCGCGCCGCGCCTTACCGCACGCTGCCCCGCAGTGCCTTCGACGCGGTGCTGGACATGCTGGCCGGGCGCTATCCGTCCGACGAATTCGCGGGCTTCCGCCCCCGCCTGGTGTGGGACCGGAAGACAGGCACGTTGACCGCGCGCCCCGGCGCCCGGCAGTTGGCGGTCACCAGTGGCGGCACGATTCCGGACCGCGGCATGTACGCGGTGGTACTGCCCGAGGGCGAGGAGCAGGCCGGCTCGCGTCGGGTGGGCGAGCTGGACGAGGAGATGGTGCACGAGTCGCGGGTGAACGATGTCATCACCCTTGGCGCCACGTCCTGGCGCATCGACCAGATCACCCTCGACCAGGTCGTGGTGACGCCCGCACCCGGGCGCTCGGCGCGGCTGCCGTTCTGGCGTGGCGAGGGCATGGGGCGCCCGGCCGAGCTGGGGCAGGCCACCGGCGCGTTCCTTGCCGAACTGGAAGACGATCCGCGCGCCGCTGGCGAGCCGTCACCGGCGCTGCTGGCCCGGCTGCGCGGGCGTGGCTTGGACGACAATGCGATCGGCAACATGCTGGCGCTTGTTGCCGAGCAGCAGCAGGCGACCGGCGTGCTGCCGACCGACCTGCGCCTGGTGGTCGAGCGCTGCCGTGATGAACTGGGCGATTGGCGGGTCATGCTGCACTCGCCCTACGGGCGTCGCGTGCACGACCCCTGGGCCTTGGCGGTAGCCGCGCGGCTGCGCGAGCAGGCGGGCATCGACCCGGCCGTGGTGGCCAGCGACGATGGCATCATCGTGCGCATCCCTGACCGCAGCGGCGCTGCGCCGGGCGCGGACGTCTTTCTGTTCGACGCGGCCAGCCTGCGCCACACCATCACGCTGTCGGTCACCGCCTCGGCTCTGTTCGCCGCCCGTTTCCGTGAGTGCGCCTCGCGTGCCCTGCTGCTGCCGCGCCGCACGCCGGGCAAGCGCTCGCCGTTGTGGCAGCAGCGCCTGCGTGCGGGGCAGTTGCTGGAGATCGCGCGTGGCCACGAGGGTTTCCCCATCCTGGTCGAGACCGCGCGCGAATGCCTGCAGGATGTCTACGACCTGGACGCGCTGGATGCGCTGATGCTGCGCGTGCAGGCCGGCCAGGTCCAGGTGGTCGAGGTGGAGACCGCCGTGCCGTCGCCCTTCGCGGCGGACCTGTTGTTCGGCTATGTCGCCGAGTTCATGTACGAAGCCGACGTGCCCCTGGCTGAACGACGCGCATCGGTGCTGTCGCTTGACAGTGGCCTGCTCGCCGAGCTGCTGGGCCAGGTCGACCTCGGTGAGCTGCTGGACGATGAGGTGGTGGCCACCGTCGCCCGTGAACTGCAGCGCTTGGACCCGCCCCGCCACGCGCGTGGCATCGAAGGCGTGGCCGACCTGCTGCGCGAGCTTGGCCCATTGCCGGCCAGCGACATCGCGCAGCGCAGCGCCGAACCCACGCAGGTGGCGGCCTGGCTGCAGGCGTTGCAGGCTGCTGGGCGTGCCATCCGCGTGACCATTGCCGGTGTTGAACAGTGGGCAGCGGTGGAGGACGCCGCGCGGCTGCGCGATGCCCTCGGGATCGAACCGCCAGCGGACATTGCCGGGGTATTCCTGGCATCGGTAGTGGATCCACTGGGTGACCTGCTTGGCCGGCACGCGCGCCACGCTGGGCCCTTCAGCAGCGGCAGCGTGGCGGCCCGTTTCGGATTGGGCGTGGCGGTGGTGGATGACGCGCTGCAGGTGTTGCAGGAGCAGGGTCGGATCATCCGTGGTCGCTTCGGCCTTGATCGTCGCCAGCCGGCCGACAATGCCGCACCGCCTTCGCCGCGCGCGGCCCATGAATGGGTGGCCGCCGATGTGCTGCAGCGGTTGCGGCTGCGCTCGCTGCAGGCCGCCCGCGCGGCAACGCGGCCGGTACCAGTGGAAGCCTACGTGGGCGTATTGCTGGAAGGGCAGGGCGTGCTGCCGAAGGCCACGCCTGGCAGCGACAGTGAGGCCGTGCTGCAGGTGATTGGACAACTGGCGGGCCTGCCACTGCCGGCATCGCTGTGGGAGCAGCAGGTGCTGCCTGCGCGGGTGCCCGGTTACACGCCTGCGCTGCTGGATGAACTGCTGGCCACCGGCACGGTGCTCTGGGCCGGCCACGGCCGCCTGGGCGACGATGATGGACGGGTATCGCTGCACCTGCGGGACCACGCGGCCGAAACCCTGCCGCTCATGGACAGCGATGCCATCCCATCGCCGATGCAGCAGGCCATCCTGCAGGTGCTGGCTGCAGGCGGTGCGTTCTTCGCCCGGCAACTGGCGATGCAGGTACAGCCGCATCCCGCCGATGCAGGCAGTGCAGGCGAGGATTTCCAGACGGCGCTGTGGCAGCTGGCATGGCGCGGGCAGATCAGCAGTGACCTGTGGGCACCGCTGCGCGCGCTCGACGGCGTGCGCCCGGCGCGGGCGCGGCCGATGTCCGTGTCCCGCCGCCGCCGTGACCTTGCCTTCGCACCCCTGGCGACGGGCACCGCGGGACTGGCCCTGGCCAGCAGCGCGGGGCCGACGCTGGCCGGGCGCTGGTCGCTGCTGCCACAGGAGCGGGCCAATGACACGGTGCGTGCGCTGGCGCAGACCGAGGCGCTGCTGGACCGCTACACGGTGCTCACCCGCAGCGCGGCGATGAGCGAGGCCGTGGCCGGCGGCTTCCCGGCACTGCGGCCGGTGCTGCGCAGCATGGAGGACGCAGGCCAGCTGCTGCGCGGGCGCTTCGTGCAGGGGATGGGCGGTGCCCAGTTCGCCCAGCGCGCAGACATCGACCACCTGCGTGCCTGTGCCGAGCGTGCGGGCGGCGCTGGCGGATGGGTTGCGCTGTCCGCGCTGGATCCAGCCAACCCGTTCGGCAGCCTGTTGCCGTGGCCGCAGGCCCTGGCCGGGTCGAGGCCGGTGCGACGCGCCGGTGCGCTGGTGGTGATCGGTGAAGGTCGGCTGCAGCTGTACCTGCCGCAAGGGGGCCGCCAGCTGTCCAGTTGGATCGATGACACCGACGCCGACGCTGCAGTGCGCTGGACGGCGGCGGCACAGGCGCTGGCTGTCGGCCTGCGGCGCGGTCGGCGGCTGTCCTTCACGCTGCAGCGGATCAATGCCGAACCGGTCCACCGCGGCCTCGCCGTGGACGCCCTGCGCGCGGCAGGGTTCAGCAGTGAGCCGCGCGGGCTGGGCTGGAACGGCTGACGTCGCGCCCAGGGCGAGCGTGAACAGGCGGCTGGGTGAAAATGTGTTCCAGTGTGCGCACGCGTTGCCGCAGATCCTTATTCACTCGAACGGAGCCTTGCATGAAGCTGTTGTCCGCTGTGCTGCTGTCCGCGCTGTCACTGCAGGCCGGTGCCGCTTCCGCTGCCGATGCTTCCCCGTCGCCACTGCTGGGCCGCTGGTCGCTGGACATCTCCACGTCGGCACTGCCGGAAGCGCAGCGTCCGAAGCAGGTGGTGCTGGAATTCAAGGATGCCGGTGGCGGCCGCTGGAGCTCGCACGTGGACATCGTGCTGCACGATGGCAAGACCATGAAGTCCGACGGCACCCTGTCGCTGGATGGCACGCCGGGCCCGCTGTCGGGCACCTACGGCGCCGACCAGGCCAACCTCAAGCTGCCATCGCCCTCCACCTTGGTGATGCAGCTGGTCGACCATGGCGCCCCCGCGTCCACGCGCATCTACACGATCGCGGCCGACCCGTCGACGATGACCGAGACCAAGGCGTTCTACACCCACGAGGGCACGCCGATCCTGCAGACCAACCTGTTCCGGCGCCTGCCCTGAGCGAACGCTCGCGCAGGGCAGGCGCCGCGTGCCCGCGCAGGGATTCAGCCGTGCTCGAGGCGCAGCGGCTGGCTGCCCATCGCCGGGTCGCTGCTGCCGGGGCGACCATCTTCGGCGCGACCGGCCAGGCGCAGCTGCTGTTCACCGGCCTGCAGGTGCAGGTCATACCAGCCCGCAGTAGGTGCGGCATTCCAGTCCAGCACCTGTTCGGTACCGGCGGCCAGCGACAGCGTCTGTTCCGGCATGTGGCCTGCGTAGGCACCGGCGCTCACGCGGACCGTCTGCGCAGTGGTGCCCGGATTGCGCAACGACAGGTACAGCTTGGCGTCGCTGTGCTGCACCCACGCCTGCAGCGCAGGCGCACTCGCATTTCCCTGGAAGTGGCGATGGAAGCCGTTTGGACCCAGCACCCACAGGTCGTAGCGCCCCTGTGCATCCAGCGGCCAGTGGTCCTGCAACGGGTGCCCCGGCAGCAGCGTATAGCGCCGCGGAATCTGCTCCAGCCGCAGCCGGTCGTACACGTGCAGCACGGCAGCAGCGCCTTCGCACGACAGCGCCAGCGTGATGCTGTCGGTATCGCGCGTTTGCACCTGCACCTGCGGTCGATAGGGCAGCGCACGCGCCGGACGCACGCCGCGTTCCTGTTGAGCAGGCTGCAGATCGTCCGGCAATGCCGGCACGGTACGCCCGGGCAGCGTGGCGGCGCGCGCGGCCACCGCGCTGACATCGGGCAGGGCGCGCACGAACGGCCGGGTATCGCGCTGGGCGAAGTCGAACGCGTTGACCAGATCGCCACTGACCGCACGCCGCCACGGTGAGATGTCCGGGCAGGCCACGCCGAAGCGTCGCTCGATCAGGCGCAGCACCGAGGTGTGGTCGTACACCTGCGAGTCGACCCAACCCCCACGGCTCCACGGCGAAATCACGTACAGGGGCACGCGCGGACCCATTCCATAAGGGCGGCCACGCAGTTCGGCGTCGTCGTACTTCTCATCGCCCGGTGCCGGGTGCAGGTGGTATTCGCCTTCGGTGCTGACCGCAGAAGCGCCGGCCCAGCCATCGCCCTGCGCCGAGGGCGGTGCCGGCGGCGGCATGTGGTCGAAGAAGCCGTCGTTCTCGTCGAACATCAGCAGCAGCGCGGTACGGCTCCACACATCAGGATCGGCGGTAAGTGCATCGAGCACGCGCGCGGTGTAGGCCGCGCCCTGGGCGGGGCTGGACGGTCCGGGATGCTCGCTGCCGGCGGCGTCGGCAATGATGAAGCTGACCTGCGGCAACGTCCCGTCGATCACATCCTGGCGCAGCTGCGCCAGCCCGCGGCTGCTGACCGCACGGCGGCGCAGCTCCGGGTCGTGTCCTTCAGCGCCGCGGTAGGCCTGGCGGAACGCTTCGAAGCCGGCCAGCGGGTTGTCGGTGAAGTTGTCGTCCATGTCCTGGTAGATCTGCCAGGACACGCCGGCCTGCTGCAGGCGTTCCACGTAGCTGGCCCAGTGATACGACTGCGCGTGGCCGCCGTACTCGGGGAAGTTGTCGTGGGAATTGGCGATGACCGGGCCACCGGCCCGTGCAAAGGCATCGTTGTGGCCGGTCCACAGAAACACGCGATTCGGGTTGGTGCCCGCCTGCATGGCGCAGTGGTAGGCATCGCAGACGGTGAACGCTTCGGCCAGGGCGAACTGGAACGGCAGGTCGGTCCGCTGGAAGTAGCCCATCGAGTGGTTCTGCTTGGCCTGGGGCCAGCGCGCCATGCGCCCGTGGTCCCAGGCGCGCTGCGCATCGGGCCAGGTGTGCGGGGTGCCTTCCACGCGCATGTAGCCGAAGTGCCGGGCCGTATCCAGGGCGAAGGGCGCGATCGCCCGGTGGCCGTCGGCATCGGGTTGCAGCCACAGCGTGCGCGGCCCCTCGGCATCGGCCAGCGGCGGTGCCGGCGCCACGAACCGATCACCGAAACCGCGCACGCCGGGCAGGGTGCCGAAGTAGTGGTCGAACGAGCGGTTTTCCTGCATGAACACCACGATGTGCTGCAGGTCCTGCAGGCTGCGCGTATGCGCCGCCGGGGCGATCGCTGCGGCCCGGGCAATGCTGGGCAGCAGCGGGGAAAGGCCGGCAGCCACGCCGGCCTGCAACAACCGGCGTCGGCCGATATCAGTCACGGGCTTGCTCACAGATCCACACGGAAAGAGATGCCTACGGTACGCGCCGCGCCGATGAAGGCGGAATCGCGACCATCCACCCCTGCAAGATACCGCTTGTCGGTCAGGTTGCTCACCACCAGGTTGGCGCCCATGCCCTTCAGGCGCGGCGACAGGCCCTGCAGGTCGAAGCCGATGTTGGCGTTGAAGACGGTGGCCGAGGGCAGCTTGTTGACGTTGGCCGCATCCAGGTAGCGGCTGCCCAGGTAGCGCCCGGACAGGCCGAAGTTCCAGTTCGTGCCCTGCCAGTCGGCCGACAGCACCAGGGTGTTTTCCGCTTGGCCGATCACCTTGGCGCCGTCCACGATGCCCAGTTCGGTATCGCGGGTGGCGTCGCCGCTGCCCAGATAGGTGGAGCGGTTGTAGGTGTAGGCCGCGTTGACCCGCCAGCCATTGTCCCAGCCGTAGCCGAATGCGGCTTCCAGACCATTGCTTTCCACGCCGCCGAAGTTCTCATACACGCCATCGGTCTCGTCCAGGTAGTCGATGCCACTGACCAGGCCGGCCGGCAGGTAGACGATGCGGTTGTCGAAGCGGATGTTGTACAGGGTGACCGATGCGGTCAGCGGCCAGCGGCTGATGCGCAGGCCCAGTTCGATGTTGTCGGCGGTTTCCGGTTCCACGTTGCGGAAGCGCTGCGGGTCGGTCTCGCCCAGCACCCCGGACGGGATGGCCGCGAAGTTCTGCGAGAAGCCGGCGAACAGCTCCATGCCTTCCGGGCCGGGGGCCCAGGTGAAGCCGGTGGACAGCAGCGGGTCGGACTTCGAGTCGCTGCTGACCTGTTCGTTGGCACCGATGGTGCGCCGGCGCGACTGGTCGACGAAGAACTGCTTCACGCCCAGGCGGGCGCTGAACGGGCCGAAGCGCGCCACATCCTCGATGTAGTACATCTGCTCATCGACCTTGTAACGGTCGTCGAACTGCACCCAGTACGGCTGGTGGTCGAAGCCGATGTTCTGCCCGACGCTGAGCAGGCGGTGCCAGTCGCGGCGCGCCGTACGGTCCAGCTTCTCCACCCACAGACCTCCTCGGATCGTGTTGTCAACGCTGCCGAAGGTCTGCCGCCATTCCACGTCTGCGGTCACGCCCATGCGGTCGTTGTCGTAGTGGGTGTGGCGGTAGGACTGCGCGCCCAGCACGTTGCCGGCATAGCAGTTCGGATCGTACTCGGCGCTGAAGCCGGCGCGCGGCGTGCAGCCAGCAATCGGCTGGGCCGCGCTGCCATCGGGGTTCACGAAGTAGATCTGGCCCAGGTTGCCGCCGCCGTATACGGTGCGGCCGCCCAGGTATTCCGATTCCGGGCGGCCGATGCCGTCGGCGCTGACATCGGCCAGGTAGGGTGGCAGCCAGTCGCCGCGGCCCTGCATGCGGTGGCCGTAGGCCGCCATCGTGGCCTTGAAACCATTGCCGCCGTCGAATGCGGCGCGCAGGTAGCCGAAGGTGTTCTCGCGCAGCGCGCGCGAGCCGGAACGGTAGTTCTGGTCCAGGTAGGGAATGCCGGTGAGGGTGCCGACCAGGTTGTCGCGGTCGGGCTGGGTGGCGAAGCCCTGCGGGGTGACGCTGGTGTACTCCGGCTCGTCGGCGTCGTTGTAGGACAGGTAGCCGGTCAGGGTCCAGCGATCCAGTTCGGTGATGAACTTGCCGGCGATATGGTCGTTGCTGGCGTGGCCGGTGCCGTCGATCCAGTCGTTCACTTCGGCCGACGAGGCGCTGATCCAGGCGCGGGTGTGCCCGCCCAGCAGGCCCGTGTCGTAGCGCACGTAGTACTTGCGGGCGTCGTTGTCACCGGCGCCGACCACGAAGCGCAGGCGGCTGTCGTGCAGCGGGTCGCTGGTGAGGAAGTTGAGCGTGCCGCCGAGTGCTTCGTTGGAACGCGAGGAAATATCGGCCGTGCCCTGGCTGACTTCCACCGTTTCCAGATCCAGCGTGTCGATGTAGCGGTTGGCCAGCGAACCGCCGCCGTAGCCGGAGCCACCGTTGGGCAGGCCGTCGATGGTGGTGCCGATCTGCTGGGTATCGCGGTTGGTGACAAAGCCGCGCATGCTGATCTGCGTGCCCCAGACCGACGAGCCGGTGGCATCGGCTTCGCTGACCACCACGCCCGGCACCTCGTTCAATGCATCGTTCACGCTGCTCATCGCCATCTGCCGGTTCAGGGTTTCGGCACTGACCGCGGTCTTGGCGTAGCTGGTGGCCTGGCCGATCACCTGTACCTGGTCCAGGGTGCGCGCATCGGTGCTGGCGGTATCGGCGTCGGCCGCAGGCGCTGCGGCCATGGCATCCAGGGCGGGGGCGATCAGCAGGGCCAGCAGGGACAGGCGGGGGAACGATGCACGCATGGGCATTGAGAGCGGACCTTCGGTGGGAAAGCCCGGGAGTGTCGGCAGCGCCAATGACATGGGGGTGACGTGAAGACGCAGGTTCGATGGCACTGCGGCGGCGGTCACAGCGCGGCTGTGGGGCAGAGTGGGGGGCTGAACCGTGGCTGGGTTGTCATCAACTCGTCATGACAGTGCGATAGATGACACGCCGTGACGCAGATAGCCTGTCGCGCTGTCGTCCCTTTCCCTTGATGCCCATGAAGCGCCTGCTGCTGCTCCTGCTGGCGTGCGCCGGCCTGTGGCTGGCTGCATGCTCCTCCTCGATCAATGCCGGTTCCACCTCGCTCAGCGACCGTCTGGTCGCGCCGGGTGGGGTCTCGACCCTGCTGGACCAGCCGCGCCTGCAGGCGGCCATTGCCGCATTACCCACCCGCCATGGTTTCGCCCGTGGCCGCGAGGGCGTACCGATCTTCTGGCGGGTGTTCGATCCGGGCGACTACGGTGCCCGCTACCACTACCTGCCGCAGCACCACCAGAATGGCCTGCCGCTGGATACCGGCCTGAGCCTTGCGCTGCCGCATCCGTTCCGCGCACAGGCGCCGCGCGGCACCGTGGTGCTGCTGCACGGCTGGATGATGAACGGTGATTCGATGCTGCCGTGGTCGCTGCAGCTGGCCGGGCAGGGTTATCGGGTGGTGACCCTGGACCTGCGCAACCATGGCCAATCGGGGGCGGGGCCCTCCGGCTATGGCACCTACGAGTCTGACGATGTAGTGGACGTGATCGCCGAACTGCGCGCGCGCGGCGAGATACGCGGCCCGCTGTACCTGTTCGGGGTGTCCTACGGTGCGGCCACCGCGCTGTTCGCGGCGGACAAGCTGGGTGACCAGGTCGAGGGCGTGGTGGCGATGGAGTCGTTCGCCAATGCGGGTGTGGCCATCCGCACGATGATTCCGCACCTGATGGCGCTGCAGCCGGAAGGGCTGAAGGCGCAGATGATCGCCGGCTATGCCCGCTGGCGTTACGGCGGCCAGGATATCGATCAGGTGGTGGCCGCCGCCGGGCAGCGCCTGGATCTGGACCTGGACCAGGTGGACGTGGCCCGCGCCCTGGCCGATACCCGTGCCTGTGTGCTGCTGCTGCACGGCCAGGGCGACCAGCACATTCCGGTCAGCCAGGGCCGCGAACTGGCCCAGGCCAATCCGCGCGCGCATTACATCGAAATGCGCGGCGAGGACCACATCACCCTGCCGCTGCGCCTGGACCTGCTGGCCGGGGTGGTGGACGACTGGATGGCGCGCGACGCTCAGCATCCGGCGGCGACCTGTCCGGCGCCGCGCCTGCCGGCACAAGCGTATTGGCGGGCGTGAACCGCCGAACCTGCGGTGCCACGCGGCACCGCAGGTTTCCGTGCTTTACAGCGGCAGGTCGAACACCAGCACTTCAGCGTCGTTGCCGTTTTCCAGGGTCAGCTGCGCTTCGTCGCTGACCTGCAGGGCATCGCCGGCTTCCAGGGTGATGCCGTTCACCTGCAGCTGGCCACGGGCCACCTGCACGTAAGCGCCACGGCCGCTGGCCAGCGCATGGTGCAGCTTCTGCTCGCCGTCCAGGATGGTGGCGAAGATGCGGGCGTCCTGCTGGATGCGCAGCGAACCGTCGGCACCATCGGGCGAGGCGATCAGGCGCAGCTGGCCGCGCTTGCTCTCCGGCGCGAAGTGGGTCTCGCGGTAGGACGGCTCGATGTTCTCGCGGTCCGGGAACACCCAGATCTGCAGGAAGTGCACCGGATCGGTGGCCGAGTGGTTGAACTCACTGTGGCTGACGCCGCTGCCGGCGCTCATCACCTGCACGTCGCCGTAGCGCAGCACCGAGCCGGTACCCATCGAGTCCTTGTGCTCCAGTGCGCCGCCCAGCACGTAGGAAATGATTTCCATGTTGCTGTGGCTGTGGGTGCCGAAGCCCTGGCCGCCGATCACCTTGTCTTCGTTGATGACCCGCAGCGGGCCGAAGCTAACGTAGCGCGGGTCGTAGTAGCTGGCAAAGGAGAAGGTGTGGCGGGACGACAGCCAGCCATGCTCGGCCAGGCCACGGGTAGCGCTCTTGCGGATCTGCAGCATGATGATTCTCCTTGTTCGATGGTTTCGATGGGGCGGGGTGGGCCGGTGGCCGCTGTGTTTCCCCGTTGGAGAGAAGTATCTGCTTGCGCCGCGGGTTTGAAAAACGGATAGTTTTGACAGCCATCATCGAAAATTTCGAATGCTCAAGATCAGCCTCGATGCCCTGCAGATCCTGGACGCCATCGACCGCCGCGGCTCGTTTGCCGGGGCCGGCAAGGCCCTGCACAAGGTGCCGTCCACCATTTCCTACACGGTGGCCAAGCTGGAGGAAGACCTGGGCGTGCAGTTGTTCGACCGGGTGGGCCCGCGCGCCGAGCTGACCGAGGCCGGGCGCGCCTTGCTGGACGAGGGCCGGCACCTGTTGCGTGCGGCCCGCGAGCTGGAGCTGCGGGTGCGCCGGGTGGCGTCGGGCTGGGAGGCGGAGCTGAGCCTGGCGGTGGATTCGATGTTCCCGACCTGGCTGCTGGGCCCGGATATCGCCGCATTCCGCAGTATCGAGGCGCCGACGCGCCTGCGGCTGTTCGGCGAGGCGCTGTCCGGCACGTGGGAGGCGCTGCTGGACCGGCGCGCCGACCTGCTGGTGGGGGCGGCGGGCGAGGGGCCCAGCGGCGGTGGCTATGTGGTGGAGCCGCTGGGCAGCGTGGATTTCGTGTTTGCGGTGGCGCCGGATCATCCGCTGGCGCAGGTGCCGGGCGTACTGGGTCGAGAGCATCTGGCCGAGCATTGCGCCATTGCGGTGTCCGATTCCGCGCGGCGTCTGCTGCCGCGCACCGTGGGCCTGCTGATGGGGCAGGAGATCCTGACGGTGCCGGACATGGCCAGCAAGCTGAAGCTGCAATGCCAGGGGTTGGGATTCGGTTTCCTGCCCGAGCCGTGCGCGCGCGCGGCGGTAGCGCGCGGCGAGCTGGTGATCCGCGAGGTGGAGGAGCCCAAGGCGGAAGAGACCTTCTGGCTGGCCTGGCGCACCGGCGAGGACGGCGCGGCCCTGCGCTGGTGGCGCGAACGGCTGCGCAGGCCGGAGTTGCTGGCGCAGTGGTGGCAGGCAATGGGGTAGATCCACGCCATGCGTGGATGGGGGTGGTCTGCAGGGCTGCGCCCTGCACCTGCTCAAGGCAACGGCAAAAGCAAAAGCAAAAGCTGGATATCCGTGGGGTGGCGGGGCGGTGTCGGATTGCGGGGACGCCGCAAGTACGTCCCTGTAGGCTTGGCAGCCGCATCCATGCGGCTGACACCCCGCAATCCGACACCGCCCCGCCTCTGACGGCTCCCCGCTGCTGTTGGTAGGTGTCGACCTTGGTCGACACGGTAGATCCACGCCATGCGTGGATGAAATCTGTCAGATAGCGATACGAATCTGGGGTCAGAGCCCGTTGCGTCGCAACGGGATCCGACCCCGTGCCTGCTATTGGTAGGTGTCGACCTTGGTCGACACACCAGAGCAGAACGCCGTTCCAACAGATCGCGGGAATCTGTCGGGGTGGGGGAGTGTCGGATTGCGGGGTGTCATTTCAGGAAGGGTTTACGGCGTCCCCGCAATCCGACACTGCGCCGCCATCCCGCGGAATACACGCTCCTGACGTTGGCGTTGACGTTGCATTGAGCAGGTGCAGGGCGCAGCCCTGCAGAAAACACACATAAAAAAACAGCAGGCCGAGGCCTGCTGTTTCGGTGTAATGGTGCGCCCGGAGAGATTCGAACTCCCGACCGCCTGGTTCGTAGCCAGGTACTCTATCCAACTGAGCTACGGGCGCCAATTACATAAACTTGTTGTGTTGATCGTGTGTGGTGCGCCCGGAGAGATTCGAACTCCCGACCGCCTGGTTCGTAGCCAGGTACTCTATCCAACTGAGCTACGGGCGCGCGGTACACAATCAATTTGTTACATCATTTTACTGCATCTTCCAGCGGCGGATGCCGGAAGCCTGTCGAGTGGTGCGCCCGGAGAGATTCGAACTCCCGACCGCCTGGTTCGTAGCCAGGTACTCTATCCAACTGAGCTACGGGCGCCCTGCGACAGGAGCGGAATTATGCGGATGTCGGCGCCCGACGTCAACGCTTTTGTGAAAATTTTCATTCAACTGAATGAAAAAGCTTTCCGCCACAGCGTCCGGGGCCTTCATCCAGGCGAAGTGATCGGCACGCGTACCCAGTTCCTGCGCGGACAGCACGCGCACGCGTGAGGCCACATTCGGCAGCTTGGCCAGCAGCGCCTGCATCGAACCCAGCGGGGCGAACCAGTCATCGGCCATCAGCACCGCCTGCGCGGTGCCGTGGATGCGCGCCAGCTGTGCCTCCAGATCTTCGGCCATGCCAACGGCGGCGTAGCGGTTGTTCAGGCCCACCCGCGCCCAGTCGGCGATCAGCCCGCGTGCTTCGGTGCCGCCAAAGCCGAGGCGGCGGCCGTGCAGTACGCCCTGGCGGCGCGCGATCCAGGGCAGGAAACGGTAGAACAGCGGCAGCAGCCACCTGCGCGGGGCCGGGAAGGCGCGCCAGAACGGTGTGCCGCTGGCTGCCAGCCACAGGTGCTGGAAGCGATCCGGCACGCGGCCCGCATGCACGCAGGCCAGCTGCCCGCCCAGGCTGTGGCCGCCGATGATCCAGGGCACCAGCGTCGCTTCGTTGTCGTCGCGCTCCAGCACGGCCTGGCTGGCCGGCAGATCCTGTTCGAGAATCTCGCGGTAGCCCCAGTCCACCTTCCTGGAGGGGCGCAGCGAGCTGCTGCCATTGCCACGCCACTCGTGCAGGTAGACGGCGATGCCGCGTGCGGCCAGCGCCTGCGCCAGCGGCAGGTAATGGCGCGCGGCCACGCCCAGCGCCGGCAGCCACAGCAGGCGGGCCAGTGGCTGCGGCGGCACGCAGGCGATGATCTCGTACTGGTGGCCATCGCCGCTATGCACGGCGAACGTGCGTTGAGTAGCGCTCATGCGTGCGGCGCCGCGCCGAAGTGGTCCAGTACCAGTACCTCGCTGCGGCCGGGGGCATAGCCCTGCTGCAGCCCGCGCGCCACGTAGTCGATGCCCGCTTCGCAGGCGTTGCCCAGGCTCAGGCCGTTGCACAGCTGCGCGGCGATGGCCGAGGCCAGCGTACAGCCGGTGCCGTGTGCATCCAGCGGCAATCGCGCATGGATGAATTCTTCGCTGCTGACACCGTCGAAGTAACGATCGACCACGCGGTTGCCTTCCTGCAGATGGCCGCCCTTGAGCAGCACCGCGCCGGCGCCCAGGTCCAGCAGTGCCGCCGCCGCCTGTTCTGCCTGCGCGGCATTGCCGATGCGGTGGCCGACCAGCAGTTCGGCTTCGGGGGTGTTCGGGGTGATCAGCGTGGCCAGCGGAATCAGGCGTTCGCGCAGTGCCTGCAGCGCGCTGTCTTCCAGCAGGCGCGCGCCGCTGGTGGCGACCATCACCGGGTCCAGCACCACATGGGCGGGGCGGCGCTGTTCAAGTACCTCGGCCACTGCGTTGATCACCTCGGCATTGGCCAGCATGCCGAGTTTCACCGCGTGGATGTCGAAATCATCGAAGCAGGCGTCCAGCTGCGCGCGCAGGAAGTGGACCGGCGGAACATGCACTGCGGTCACCCCGCGGGTGTTCTGCGCGGTCAGTGCCGCGATCACCGACAGGCCGTGCACGCGGTGGGCGGCAAAGGCTTTCAGATCGGCCTGGATGCCGGCGCCGCCGCCGGAATCGGAGCCGGCGATGGTCAGGGCGGAAACGGGTGTAGAGGGGCTCATCCGTCGATTGTGCCGTGGTCCAGCGGGTGCGGGTAGAGTCGAGCTTGCTCGACTGCCGCAAGCCGGGGTCAGAGCCCTCTCCGCCGGAGAGGGATCTGACCCCGGGCACCATCAATGCCGCCAGCGCGCCCATTGCTGGTACACCACGTAGACGATGCCGGTCAGGCCGGTCAGCAGCGCTGGGGCCAGCAGTGCGTCGTACTGCCAGCGCATGAACAGCCAGGCGCCGATCACCCCGCCGGCCAGGAAGCCGCTGATGATCAGGCCGCTCAGGGTCAGTCGCCGCAGTTGCAGCGGCAGGCCACGCAGCAGATGGCCCAGGCCGATGCCCAGGTCGGTGAACATGCCGCTCAGATGCGTGGTGCGCACCACCGCGCCACTGAACGTGGTGGCCATGGCGTTCTGCAGGCCGCAGGCCATGGCCGCAGCCAGTGCGCCCCAGATCTGCTGCTGCTCAAACAGCGGAATGGCCACCAGCAGCAACATCGATTCGATCGCCAGCGCCACGCCGTAGCGGCGGCCCAGCTGCAGGGTGCTGTCCTGGATCAACAGGCCGCTGAGCATGGCGCCCAACGAGAAGGCGATCAGCAGGCCCCACAGATGACCCACCGCACGCCAGTCGCCCTGCGCCAATGCCATGCCCAGCTGGCTGGTGCTACCGGTCATGTGGCTGACCGCCTGGTGCTCGAAGCCCAGGAAGCCAACCACGTTGACCATGCCGGCCACGCAGGAGAGCGCGACCGCGCCGATCCAGACCCAGGTGGGCAGGCGGATTCCCATGCCGCCGCCTCAGGGCGAGGACAGCTTGCCGCCGTTGAACTGCAGGTCGCTGAAGGTGTTGCTGGCCGGGTCGAACAGCGCGCCCCAGAACTGGCGACCGCCATCGCACACGCGGATCGCTTCGCGGGCCGGATTCACGCTGCCATCGTCGGGCAGATGGAACGCGTTGATGTAGATCAGCCGCTGCCCCGCGCTTTCAATGCCCACGTACTGGCGGTCGAAATCCAGTACGTGCGGCACCTGTGCTTCCAGCGAGGGCAGTTTCGCCTCCAGCTGGTCCACCTGCTGCCGGCTGGGCGCCCAGTAACCCGTGACCCGACCGGCCTCGCGACCGGGGCTGGGCCGCGAGCAGGTGTCCAGCACCTGCGCGGCGATGACCGGGCGGGTGACCACCCACGATTGGCCGGTGCGTTCGGCGGTGGGCACGCTGGCCGGCCCGCGCGTGGTGGTGCAGGCGCCGAGTGCGGTGGCGAGGGCGATCGCCACCGTGGGCAGCAACAGGCGGGTGCAACGGTTCACAACACCTCCGAAGCGTAATCGGCCAGGCGCGAACGCTCGCCACGGCGCAGGGTGATGTGTGCGCTGTGCGGCCAGTTCTTGAAGCGGTCCACCGCGTAGGTCAGGCCCGAGGTGGTCTCGGTCAGGTACGGGGTGTCGATCTGTTCGACGTTGCCCAGGCAGACGATCTTGGTGCCGGGGCCGGCGCGGGTGATCAGGGTCTTCATCTGCTTGGGGGTGAGGTTCTGCGCCTCGTCCAGGATCAGATAACGTGACAGGAAGGTGCGGCCGCGCATGAAGTTCATCGAGCGGATCTTGATGCGGCTGGCCAGCAGGTCGTTGGTGGCCTGGCGGCCCCAGGTGCCGCCTTCCTGGTTGTGCGTGAGCACTTCCAGGTTGTCGGTCAGCGCGCCCATCCACGGCGTCATCTTTTCTTCTTCGGTGCCGGGCAGGAAGCCGATGTCCTCGCCCACGCTCACCGTGGCGCGGGTCATGATGATTTCGCGGTAGCGCTGCTGGTCCATGGTCTGGGCAAGGCCGGCGGCCAGCGCCAGCAGGGTCTTGCCGGTGCCGGCGGTGCCCAGCAGGGTGACGAAATCGATCTCCGGGTCCATCAGCGCGTTCAGTGCGAAATTCTGCTCGCGGTTGCGCGCGCTGATGCCCCACACGGCGTGGCTGCCGTGGCGGAAGTCATCGACCAGCGACAGCACCACCTTGCCATCGCCCACCACGCGACTGACGCGCAGTTCCACTTCGTCTTCGCCGGGCAGGTAGACGTACTGGTTCGGATACCACTCCTCGCCATCCTGCGCCTGGATTTCGTAATGGGTGCGGCCCTTGTCGCTCCAGCTGCGCAGGTCTTCGCCGTGGCGCTTCCAGAAGTCTTCGGGCAGCTCGGTGGCGCCGGTGTACAGCAGGCTGAAATCGTCCAGCGCGCGATCGTTCTCGTAGTCCTCGGACACGATGCCGGCGATGGCCGCCTTGATGCGCAGGTTGATGTCCTTGGAAACGAACACCACCGGCAGGTCCGGGGTCTCTTCCTTCAGCGCCAGGATCGCGCCGAGGATCGCGTTGTCCGGAATGACCTTGCCAAAGCTCTTGCCGGCGTCGAAGTGGCTGGTCTGGAAGCGCAGCTTGCCGGCGCTCTGCTTGCCACGCAGCTGCAGCCCGTTCGGGCGCTGCAGCGGAATGCCGTCGGCCAGGTTGTCCAGGCCCGATTCCTGCACCAGCTCGTTGAGGAAGCGGCTTACCTGGCGGGCGTTGCGGCTTGCTTCGGAGGTTCCCTTCTTGCCGTTGTCCAGCTCCTCGATCACCTGCATGGGCAGGTAGACGTCGTGTTCCTCGAACTTGAACAGCGCGGTGGGATCGTGCATCAGCACGTTGGTATCCAGCACGTAGATGCGCTTGCCTCGGGTCATCGTCGTTTCCTGGTTACGGACAGGGAAAAACCACCACAGCCTGCAGGGCAGGGTGGTGGCGGACAGAGTGGGCGATGGGACTCACTTGGTTTGGGCGGCCTTGAGTTCGGCGAGGACGGCATCGGCGTGGCCAGCAACCTTGACCTTGCGCCATGCCTGCACGATACGACTGTCGGGTGAAATCAGGAAGGTGCTGCGCTCGATGCCACGTACCTGCTTGCCGTACATGTTCTTCAGCTTGATCACGTCGAAGGCGCTGCACAGGGCTTCATCGCCATCGCTGACCAGCGGGAAGTTGAAACCCTGCTTGGCGCAGAAGTTGTCGTGCGACTTCACCGAATCGCGGGAGACGCCGAGCACGACCGCGCCGGCCTTCTTGAATTCGGGCAGCAGCGCGTTGAAGTCGATGCCTTCGGTGGTGCAGCCCGGGGTGCTGTCCTTGGGGTAGAAGTACAGCACCAGCCACTGGCCGGCGTAGTCGCCGAGGGTGGCGTGGTGGCCGCCGGACAGGGCCAGCGGCAGGGAAAGGGTGGTGCTGTCCAGGGTATCGCCGTTGTTCATGAGGTCCTTCTGTCGAGCCTGGGTTGTTTCTACGACAATTGCATGAAACGCCACGCGCCCGTGAGAGGCGCGCGAAGAATCAGAATTTCATCGGGTCCATGATCGCGTCCAGGTTCAAGTGGTCGCAGAATTCAAGGAAGTCATCGCGCAGCGCGGCGATGTGCATGTTGGCCGGAACGCCGATGGTCACCTGCGCGCTGAACATTTCAGCGCCGGTCTGCATGGCGCGGTAGCGGGTGCTCTGCAGGTTCTCGATGGTGATGCCCTGGCGGTCGAAGAAATCGGCCAGCTGGAACAGGATGCCCGGCTTGTCGGCGGCGATTACTTCCACGATGTAGGGCAGCAGGTTGGACTGCGCCTGCTTGGCGGCGGTGCGGTACCAGACCAGCTTCAGGCCTTCCTCGCGCTCCAGCCGGGTCAGCATGGCTTCCAGCTTGGCCACCGAATCCCAGGAGCCGGTGGCCAGCGCGGTCACCGAGACATCGCGTCCAACGGTGGCCAGGCGGGCGTCGACCAGATTGCAGCCACTGTCGGCGATGCGGCGGGTGACAGACAGCAGGGGGGACTCCGGATGCGTCGTATAGGCGTTGATCAGGAGGTGGTTTTCGCTCGGCGCGGGGCGCGGGGTGGTGTCGGTCAAGGCGATTCCGGGTAATGCTTGGGGTGAGTCTGAATGCCCGCCGGGGGGCGGGAATCCACCGGTGTCCAGCATACTTGCCCGTGGTTTCGCGCCGCAAGTAACATTCAGGTCGCCCCCGCCCAGTAATGGCGGGCGTTTCCCTTCCCAGCCAAGAGCAGCACGTCCTTGTCCCTTTCCGGCCTCATCACCGCGCTGGCGACCCCGTTCCGGGCCGACGGCTCCCTCGATCCCGACGGTTGGCAGCGCCTGCTGCACCTGCAGCTGGAGGCGGGCGTCCAGGGCGTTGTCGTCGCTGGCTCCACCGGCGAAGCCGCCACCCTGTCCGATGCCGAATACGACCAGCTGCTGGCCAGCGCGGTCGAGCGCATCGGCGGGCGCATTCCGGTCCTGGCCGGTACCGGCCTGTCTGGAACCGCCAAAACCATCGAACAGACCCGCCGCGCCGCTGCCCTGGGCGCCAGCCATGCGCTGGTGGTCACGCCGCCGTACGTGCGCCCGACCCAGGCCGGCCTGATCGCGCACTACCGTGCCGTGGCCGACCACGGTGGCCTGCCGGTGGTGCTGTACAACGTGCCCGGCCGTACCGGCTGCGACATGCTGCCGGAGACCGTGGCCGAACTGGCCCGCCATCCGAACATCGTCGGCATCAAGGAAGCGGTGGGCGACACCGGCCGGGTGCAGGCGCTGCTGGCGCTGTCGGCCCCGGATTTCGCCGTGTTGAGCGGCGATGACGGCACCGCTGCCCGCTCGATCCAGGCCGGCATGGATGGCCTGGTCTCGGTCGGCTCCAACGCGCTGCCGGGTGCCTACCGCCGCATGTGCGCGCTGGCTGCCGCCCACGACCATGAAGCGACCGAATCGTGGGATGGCCGCCTGCAGCCGTTCCACGATTTCTGTGGCGTCGAGCCCAACCCGATTCCGGTGAAGGCGCTGCTGCGCCGGATCGGCATCGGCCACGATCTGCGCCTGCCGCTGCTGCCGCTGTCGGCCGAGCACGCGCCTGCCGCCGACCACCTTGCCGGCGACATTGCCGCCCTTGAAGCCCTTTCCAGCCACTGACCTGTCGTCGTGGCCTGATCCAGGAGATCCACATGCGTCAATCCGTTTCCACTGTCCGCGTGCTGTCCTACGCCCTGCTTGCCGTCGCCGTTGCCGCCGGTACCACCGGTTGCTTCAAGCGCGGCGCCAAGGGCGACTACGCCCTGGCCCCTGAAATGCGTCCGCTGGAAGTGCCGCCGGACCTGAACCTGCCGACCGGTGCTGGCAGCAACCAGATGCCGGCGCTGGCTCCGGCCGCGCAGCAGGCCGCCGCGGTTGCGCCGGCTGCACCGGCCGCTGCTGCGGCGCCGGCTGCCAACAACACCGGCTTCATCGTGCCGGGCAGCAAGGATGAGGCCTTCACCAAGGTCGGCACTGCGCTGGAAGGCCTGGAAGGTGTGACCATCGCGACCCGTGCGCAGCTGCTGGGCTCGTACGACGTGGCCTATGAAGGCAGCAACTTCCTGGTGCGCGTGGTGGCCGTCGATGCCGGCGCATACATTTCGGCCGTCGATCCGCGTGGCCTTCCGGCCACCGCCGAAGCGCCGGTGAAGCTGATCGCCGCACTGAAGGCCAAGCTGGCCCAGTAAGCGCCGGGCCATGCCTTGCGGAGGTAGGCGTCAACCTTGGTTGACGCTCCGGTGCCAACCAAGGTTGGCACCCACCAGGGCGGAGGGTGGTACCCCGCCATGAAAAAGGGCGCCAATGGCGCCCTTTTTCCTTGCAACCGCTGGCGCCTCAGCGCTCCAGCAGCTTCAGCTTGTCCGGCTTGCCGTCCCAGTCGCCGGCATCGGCGGGCGGGTCCTTGCGCACGGTCAGCATCGGCCACTCACGCGCCAGCTCGGCATTCAGGCCCACGAACACTTCCTGGCCGGCGGGCACATCGTCTTCGGGGAAGATCGCGTTGACCGGGCACTCCGGCTCACAGAGGGTGCAGTCGATGCACTCGTCCGGGTCGATCACCAGGAAGTTCGGGCCTTCGTGGAAACAATCCACGGGGCACACTTCCACGCAATCGGTGTGTTTGCACTTGATGCAGTTTTCGGTGACGACAAAGGGCAT
This sequence comes from Stenotrophomonas sp. ZAC14D2_NAIMI4_6, assembly GCF_003086875.1. NCBI lineage: Bacteria > Pseudomonadati > Pseudomonadota > Gammaproteobacteria > Lysobacterales > Lysobacteraceae > Stenotrophomonas > Stenotrophomonas sp. ZAC14D2_NAIMI4_6. Next base: position 1,653,972 of record NZ_CP025996.1, read on the forward strand.
AAGGGGGGAGGCAGATCCGTCTTCAAGCGCACAATTCTAGAACAGGTTGACCGCGCGCGCTGCCGTTGCACGCTTCGGCGTGCTTGAACGCAGCGATTGCCCGGTCGCTGCCTGCTGCGACCGCAGGGATGGCAGCCCGCTTTGCCGCAGTGCACATTGCCAAGCCGCTGACGGCCCCGGCAGACTCGATGTCCATCGGTGGACATCTGGCGGGTGACAGTGCGGATCGCAGCGAAGGGCAGGGCATGAGCGTGTATCTGGGCATCGATGCCGGCACCCAGAGTGTGAAGGTACTGGCCTACGACGCGCAGGCGCGGCAGGTGCTGGCGCAGCAGGCGCGGCCGTTGTCGCTGACCGCCACCGACGACGGCGGGCGCGAGCAGAACGCAGCCGATTGGGTGCAGGCGCTGGTGCAGGCCATCCAGGCGTTGCCGGGCAGCCTGCGCGCGCGGGTGCGCGGGCTTGCCGTTTCCGGCCAGCAGCATGGCTTCGTACCGCTGGGCGCGGACAACCGCGCGCTGGGGCCGGTGAAGTTGTGGTGCGACACCAGCAGCAGCGAGCAGTGCGCACAGATCGTGTCGGCCATGGGCGGGGTGGCGGCCTGCATTGCCGAAGCCGGCAATGACCTGCGCGTGGGTTACACCGCCTCCAAGCTGCGCTGGACCCGCCAGCACCGGCCGGAGGTCGATGCAGCACTGGACGGCATCGCGCTGCCCCATGATTACCTGAATCTGTGGCTGACCGGGCAGCGCTTCATGGAGGCCGGCGATGCCTCCGGTACCGGCTGGCTGGATGTGCGCCGGCGCAGCTGGTCGGCGCCGATGCTGGCGGCCACCGATGAGCGGCGCGATCTGGCCGGACTGCTGCCGCCGCTGGTCGCGCCCGACCAGGGGTTCGCCCTGCTGCCCGCGGTGGCGGCGCTGCTGGGCCTGCCTGCGAACACCCGCGTGGCGGTCGGCGGTGGCGACAACATGATGGCGGCCATCGGCACCGGCGCGGTGCGCGAAGGGCGGCTGAGCATGAGCCTGGGCACGTCGGGCACCCTGTTTGGCTGGAGCGCCACGCCGCGCATCGATCCGCAGGCACGCTGGGCCGCGTTCTGCGCCTCTGACGGTGGCTGGCTGCCCTTGATCTGCACGATGAACTGCACGGTGGCCACCGGCCAGGCGGCCGCGCTGCTGGGGCAGTCGCCCGCGCAGTGCGAAGACCTGCTGGCGCAGAGCGCGCCCGGCGCCGACGGGCTGGTGATGCTGCCGTTCTTCAATGGCGAACGCAGCCCGGACCTGCCGCTGGCGCGCGGCGCCCTGCATGGGCTGGACCTGCACAACCTGGGCCCGGCCAACCTCTATCGCGCCGCGATGGAAGGGGCCAGCTACAGCCTGCGCCTGGGCTACGACGCCTTGGTCGAGGGCGGGCTGCAGGGCCAGCGCCTGGTGCTGACGGGCGGCGGCGCCAACAGCCCCGGCTGGCGGCAGATGATCGCCGATCTGTTCCAACTGCCCGTGGTCGTGCCCGCGCAGGCCGAAGGCGCCGCGTTCGGCGCTGCACTGCAGGCGCTGTGGCTGTGCGAGGGGCAGGGCGGGGCACTGGCCGATCTGGTCGATGAGCACCTGCAGTTCGATGCCGCCCAGGCTGCGCAGCCCGATGCCGCGCGCGGCGCCCTGTACCAGGCCGGTTACCAGCGTTTCGCCCACCACCTGCAGGCACTGACGCCGTTGTTTCAGCAGCGCCTGCCCTGATCCCGAAGAAGGAAGCATCGTCCATGGCAACCCCGTTCCATGTTGGTCAGCGTGAGTACTTCCCCGGCATCGGTCGCATCCCCTTCGAGGGCCGCGACTCCGACAATCCCCTGGCCTTCAAAGTCTATGACGCGCAGCGGCAGATCGGCGGGCGCAGCATGGCCGAGCACCTGCGTTTCGCCGTGGCCTACTGGCACAGTTTCTGTGGCGCCGGCCAGGACCCGTTCGGGCCGGGCACCCGTGCCTACCCCTGGGACCAGGGCGATACGCCGCTGGCCCGGGCCGAAGCGCGCTGCGATGCCGCCTTCGAGTTCTTCACCAAGCTGGGCGTGCCGTACTGGTGCTTCCACGACGTGGACCTGGCGCCCGACGCCGACGACATCGGTGAGTACCGCGCCAACCTGGCGCACATGGTGGACCTGGCCGGACAGCGCCAGCAGCAGACCGGCATGAAGCTGCTGTGGGGCACGGCCAACCTGTTCTCGCACCCGCGCTACATGAATGGTGCGGCGACCAATCCGGACTTCGCCGTGGTGGCGCGCGCCGCCGTGCAGGTCAAGGCCGCGCTGGAAGCCACGGTGGCCCTGGGCGGCAGCAACTACGTGTTCTGGGGCGGCCGCGAAGGCTATGCCTGCCTGCTGAACACCGACATGAAGCGTGAGCAGGCCCACCTGGCGCGGTTCCTGGCAGCGGCACGCGATCACGGCCGCAGCATCGGCTTCGAAGGCACGTTCCTGATCGAGCCCAAGCCGATGGAGCCGATGCACCACCAGTACGATTTCGACAGCGCCACCGTGGTCGGCTTCCTGCGCCAGCATGGCCTGGATGCGGACTTCAAACTGAACATCGAAGCCAACCACGCCACGCTGTCCGGCCACACCTTCGCGCATGACCTGCAGGTGGCGGCCGATGCCGGGCTGCTGGGCAGCATCGATGCGAACCGGGGCAATCCGCAGAATGGCTGGGATACCGACCAGTTCCCGACCGACCTGTACGACACCGTCGGGGCGATGCTGGTGGTGCTGCGGCAGGGCGGGCTGGGCCACGGCGGGCTGAACTTCGATGCCAAGGTGCGGCGCGAATCGACCGACCCGCAGGATCTGTTCCTGGCCCATATCGGCGGCATGGACGCCTTCGCCCGCGGGCTGGAAGTGGCCCATGCGCTGCTGCAGCAGTCGCCGCTGGAACAGTGGCGGCGCGAGCGCTACGCCAGCTTCGACCAGGGCCCGGGCCAAGCCTTCGCGGCCGGCCAGCTGGGCCTGGATGCGCTGTGCGCGCTGGCCGAACAGAGCGGCGAGCTGCGCCAGCGTAGCGGACGGCAGGAAGCCTATGAGAACCTGCTGAACCAGTACCTGCTGCGCTGAGCGGCAGGCCCTTTCCCTTCGCGGATGAACCCATGTCCACAGCGATTCCTGCAAGCGCCGGCAGCCGCGGCGAAAACACCGCTTTCATCGTTCTGATCAGCTGCGTGGCCACCCTCGGTGGCTTCCTGTTCGGCTTCGACAGCGGGGTGATCAACGGTACGGTCGATGGCCTGCGCCAGGCATTCAATTCCAGCGAGGCCGCGCTGGGCTTCGAGGTGGCCTCGATGCTGCTGGGCTGCGCCATCGGTGCCTTCGTGGCCGGGCGCCTGGGTGACCTGCTGGGCCGCCGCAGCGTGCTGATCATTTCGGCGGTGCTGTTCCTGCTGTCGGCGCTGGGTGCGGGCGCAGCCCATGCATCGTGGCTGTTCGTGGCCGCGCGCATGGTCGGCGGTTTCGCGGTGGGCGCAGCCAGCGTGATGTCGCCGGCCTACATTGCCGAAGTGGCCTCGGCGCGCTATCGCGGCAAGCTGGCCACGGTGCAGCAGATGGCGATCATCAGCGGGCTGTTTGCCGCCTTCCTGAGCAACTACCTGCTGGCGCGCGCGGCCGGTGCGTCCACCGAGCCGCTGTGGCTGGGGCAGGAGGCTTGGCGTTGGATGTTCTGGATGCAGGCCATTCCCTCGCTGCTGTTCCTGGTGCTGTTGCTGACCATTCCCGAGAGCCCGCGCTTCCTGGTGGCCAAGGGCCGGCACGCACAGGCCGAAGCGGTGCTGGCCCGCCTGTACGGGCCGGCCGAAGCACGGGTGAAGCGCGGCGAGATCGAGGGCAGCCTGGCCCAGGACCAGCACCGGCCGACGTTTGCCGACCTGAAGGACAAGGCCAGCGGCAAGCTGCGTGGCATCGTCTGGGTGGGCATCGGCTTGGCGGTGCTGCAGCAGCTGGTGGGCATCAACGTGGTGTTCTACTACGGGGCCGTGCTGTGGCAGGCGGTGGGCTTCTCGGAAAACGACGCGCTGCTGATCAACGTGCTGTCCGGCGCGCTCAGCATCGGCGCCTGCCTGGTGACGGTGCTGCTGATCGATCGGATCGGCCGCAAGCCGCTGCTGTGGATCGGCTCGGTGGGCATGGCGGTGTCGCTGGCGCTGATGGTGGTGGCGTTCGCCAGTGGCAGCCTGGTGGACGGGCGCCTGCAGTTGTCCGACGGCATGGGCCGGCTGGCGCTGGTGGCGGCCAACGTCTACGTGGTGTTCTTCAACATGTCCTGGGGCCCGGTGATGTGGGTGATGCTGGGCGAAATGTTCCCGAACCAGATCCGCGGCTCGGCGCTGGCCGTGGCTGGTGCGGCGCAGTGGACATCGAACTTCGCCATCACCGTCACCTTCCCGATGCTGCTGGCCGGCATCGGCCTGGCCGGCGCATACGGCATCTACACCGTGGCCGCCTTCCTCTCCATCTTCTTCGTGGTGCGCTACGTCCGCGAAACCAAGGGGAAGGAACTGGAGCAGATGGAAGGCTGACGGGCTTTGGCTTCGGAGGCGCTGCGTTCGCGCCTCCCGGCTACGTGGGGGAGGGGGCAGGCAAGCCGCCTTTCGACACATGGGGGGCGGACGCAGGTCTGCGCGTCGGGATTGAATGGGCTGCGGAGGAGCGGGGCTGTTCTTGCCGCCGCCGCGGGAAACTGTCAGGAGGGGGCGGGCCACCCTGGCCTGGACCGTTGGCGCCAGGGATGGCGCCACCGAGCACCATGGATGGGCTTTGGCGTGTCCAGGCCAGGGTGGCCCGCCCCCTCGAACGCAGCAACAGGCAGGCGCTACATCGACCAAGCGTCCGGAGCAGTGAACCCCGGAAAACAGAAAAGCCCGCACATTGGCGGGCTTTTTCGGTTCCTGCTGCGGCGACTGGTGCTCCCTAGGGGACTCGAACCCCTGTTTTAGCCTTGAGAGGGCCACGTCCTAACCACTAGACGAAGGGAGCATGTATGTCGCTGCCGAGGCAGGAGCGGTAGTATAGGTACCTCGATGCCAATGGGCAATCCCGAAACTTCAACCGGAAGCGCCAACATCATTTCCCCTGCTCCATCTCCGTTCAGCCTGCGCGTCATTCCGCGCGACCAGCACACGATCTCCCGCAAGGAGATCAGCCCGAACGCCCTGCGCGTGCTTTATCGCCTGCGCGATGCCGGTTTCGGCGCCTACCTCGTGGGCGGCGCAGTGCGCGACCTGCTGGTCAATGGCCAACCCAAGGATTTCGACGTGGCCACCGACGCCACGCCCGAACAGGTCAAGCAGTTGTTCCGCAACTGCCGCCTGATCGGCCGCCGTTTCCGCCTTGCCCACGTGGTCTTCGGCCGCGAGATCATCGAAGTTGCCACCTTCCGTGCCAACAGCGATGACGGCAGCGGCGACCGCGAAATGGAAAACGGCATGCTGGTGCGCGACAACGTCTACGGCACCATCGAAGACGACGCCGTGCGCCGCGATTTCACCTGCAACGCCCTGTACTACGCCATCGAGGATTTCTCGGTGCGCGATTACGTCGGCGGCTTCGAGGACGTGCAGGCACGCCTGATGAAGCTGATCGGCGATCCCGAACAGCGTTACCGCGAAGACCCCGTGCGCATGCTGCGCGCGGTGCGCCTGGCCGCCAAGCTCGGTTTCCAGATCGAAGAGGGCACCGCCGCGCCGATCCCGCAGCTGGCTGGCCTGCTCAACGAAGCGGCCCCGGCACGCCTGTTCGAAGAGGTGCTGAAGCTGTTCCTGTCCGGGCACGGCGTGGCCAGTTTCGAAGGGCTGGAGCGCTACGGCCTGCTGGACGTGCTGTTCCCGGAAAGCGCCAAGGCGCTGAAGTCGAACCGCACCGGTGCGTTGCGCCGCATGCTGGTGGAAGGCCTGGCCAACACCGATGCGCGCGTGGCCAACGACGAACCGGTCTCGCCGGCGTTCCTGTTCGCGCTGCTGCTGTGGCCGGCCTACTGCCGCGCCCAGGCCACCCTGCTCAAGCAGGGCGTGGCCCCGGAAGAAGCGCAGCGGCGCGCCGCCGACCGGGTCACGGTGCAGCAGCTGAGCACCATCGCCCTGCCGCGCCGGTTCTCGCTGCCGATGCAGGAAATCTGGCTGCTGCAGTCGCGCTTCAGTTCGCGCCAGCGCAAGCGCGTGTTCCGCACGCTGACCCATCCGCGCTTCCGTGCGGCCTTCGATTTCCTGTCGCTGCGTCAGGTGGCCTCGGCCGAGCACGAAGCCGACGTGCTGTTCTGGCGCGAGGCGCAGGCGCAGTCGGGCAACGAGCTGGAACACTCGCTCGATGCCATGCACGCCGAGGGCGGCGACGAAGAGGGCGGGGCGCCGCGCAAGCGTCGCCGTCGCCGCCGTCGCAGCGGTGGCCCGGGCGGCGCCGCCGAGTAAGTCATGGCCGTTGCATGGATAGGCCTGGGTGCCAACCTGGGCGATGCGGCGGGCACGGTCCGCGCGGCGATTGCCGCGCTGGACACGCTGGCCGGCACCCGCCTGCAGCGGGCGTCGCGGCTGTACGCCACGCCGGCCTGGGGCAACGAAGACCAGCCGCCGTTCGTCAATGCGGTGGCGGCCGTGGATACCGCGCTGGCGCCGCTGGACCTGCTGCAGGCCCTGCTGGCGCTGGAGCAGCGGTTCGGCCGGGTGCGCGACCCGGCCGTGCACTGGGGCCCGCGCGCGCTGGATCTGGACCTGCTCCTTTACGGCCAGCAGACCGTGGACGCGCCTGCGCTGCAGGTGCCGCACCCGTACCTGCACCAGCGCGCCTTCGTGCTGGTGCCGCTGGCTGAAATCGCGCCGGAACTGACCATTCCCGGCCATGGCAGCGTGCAGGACGCAGTGATGCGGGTCGATGCCTGCGGGATCGCGCCGATAGGGTGATAATGCCCGGGTTATCTCCCCCGGTTATCAGCACATGAGCACCCACGCAGACAGCAAGCCCTGGACCGTACCCGCGCTGGCCGAAGCCAAGCGCAATGGCCAGAAGCTGGTCATGTTGACCGCCTACGACGCAGGCTTTGCCCGCACTTTCGACGCCAATGGCGTGGACCTGATCCTGATCGGCGATTCGCTGGGCATGGTCGTGCAGGGCCACGATTCCACCCTGCCGGTGACCGTGGCGGACATGGTCTACCACACCCGTGCGGTGTCGCGCGTACTGCAGCGGGCGCTGCTGGTGGCTGACCTGCCGTTCGGCGCCGATGCCACCCCGGAACGTGCGTTGGACGCCTCGCTGCAGCTGCTGCAGGCCGGTGCCGAGATGGTCAAGATCGAAGGCGCCGGCTTCAAGGTCGACATCGTGCGCTACCTGGTGGAGCGCGAGATTCCGGTGTGTTCGCACCTGGGCCTGACCCCGCAGTCGGTGCTGCGCCTGGGCGGCTTCAAGATCCAGGGCCGTGGCGATGCCGCGCGCCAGCTGGTGGAAGACGCCAAGGCCGTGGCCGCCGCCGGTGCCACCCTGATCGTGCTCGAATGCATGCCGACGCCGGTGGCGGCTGAAGTGACCGCCGCAGTGGACGTACCGACCATCGGCATCGGTGCCGGCCCGCACTGCGATGGCCAGGTGCTGGTGCTGCACGATTTCATCGGCCTGGACAGCGGCCACCGCCGCCCGAAGTTCGTCAAGGACTTCCTGGCCGAAGGCGGTTCGGTGGCCGGTGCCACCCGCGCCTACGCCGACGCCGTGCGCGACGGCAGCTTCCCCGACGAACAGCACGCCTACGCCCAATGATCCAGACCTTCAACGAACTTGGCGCACTGCGCGAAGAGATCGCCCAGTGGAAGCAGCAGGGCCTGCGCGTGGCGCTGGTGCCGACCATGGGCAACCTGCACGGGGGGCACCATTCGCTGGTGGCCCTGGCCCGGCAGTACGCCGACAAAGTGGTGGCCAGCATCTTCGTCAACCCGACCCAGTTCGGGCCGAACGAAGATTTCAGCCGCTACCCGCGCACGCCCGAGGCCGACGTGGCCGGGCTGGAGCAGGTCGGTTGCGATGCGGTGTGGCTGCCCAGCGTCGAGGCGATGTACCCGCTGGGCGTGGACAAGACCACGCAGATGCACGCCCCCGGCGTGAGCGAAGTGCTGGAGGGCGCCAGCCGCCCGGGCCACTTCGATGGCGTCTGCACGGTGGTGGCGCGCCTGTTCCTGCAGGTGCAGCCGGACGTGGCCGTGTTCGGCCGCAAGGACTACCAGCAGCTGGCGGTGATCAAGCAGATGGTGGCCGAGCTGTCCTTCCCGATCCAGATCGTCGGTGCCGAGATCGTGCGTGACGACGATGGCCTGGCCAAGAGCTCGCGCAACCAGTACCTGGATGCGCAGCAGCGACCACTGGCCACCACGATCCACCGCACCCTGCTGGGCATGCGCGAAGGCTACGTGGCCGGGCACACGCGGGCGCAGATCGAAGCCGATGCCACCGCCGCACTGCAGGCTGCCGGCTTCCAGGTCGACTACGCGGTGCTGCGCACGCCGGAGCTGGCCGAACCGACCTTCGACGGCGGCGGCCGGGTGGCGCTGATTGCCGCCCGCCTGGGCAGCACCCGGTTGATCGACAACCTGGAATTCTGATGTCTGCGGGGTCGGATCCCTTTCCCGGTGGGAAAGGGCTCTGACCCCACTTCCAGCCTGCTACCTGAACAAGTTGCCCGCCCTGCTGCCCGGCGCCACGCGGGTGCTAGAATCCGCACTTTCCTTTGCGTTGTGCCGTGCCATGCACCTGTCCCTGCTGAAGACCAAGATCCACCGCGCCACCGTCACCCATTCCGAGCTGAACTACGAAGGTTCCATCGCCATCGATGACAACCTGCTGGCTGCCACGGGCATCCGCGAGTTCGAGCAGGTGCACATCTGGGACGTGACCAACGGTGCGCGCTTCTCGACCTACGCCATCCGTGCCGAAGCCGGCAGCGGCGTGGTGTCGCTCAATGGTGGCGCTGCACGCCACGTGCAGGTCGGTGACATCATCATCATCGCTGCCTTCGCCAGCATGACCGAGCAGGAAGCGGACAGCTTCAAGCCGAAGCTGGTGTACGTGGACGGCAACAACCAGATCTCCCACACCAACGACACGATCCCGACCCAGGCCGCATGACAACGAACAACGGATTCGACTCGCTGCATTCCCACGCCCAGCGCCTGAAGGGCGCAAGCATTCCCAGCCTGCTGGCCGCCGAACCGGGCCGCGTGCAGGACCTGGCGCTGCGGGTCGGTCCGTTGTATGTCAACTTCGCGCGGCAGAAGTACGATGCCGCTGCGTTGCAGGCGCTGCTGGCGCTGGCCGCTGAGCGCGATGTCGGCGCGGCCATCGCCCGCCTGTTCCGCGGCGAACAGGTGAACCTGACCGAAGGCCGCGCGGCGCTGCATACCGCGCTGCGCGGTGACGGCGTGGATGCGCCGGTGGCGGCCGAGGCCTATGCCACCGCGCGCGGCATCCGCCAGCGCATGGGCGTACTGGTGCGCGCGCTGGAAGACAGCGGCGTGACCGATGTGGTCAGCGTCGGCATCGGCGGTTCCGATCTGGGCCCGCGCCTGGTGGCCGACGCGCTGCGTCCGGTCAGCGGCGCGCGCCTGCGCGTGCATTTCGTGTCGAACGTGGACGGCGCCGCCATGCAGCGCACGCTGGCCACGCTGGACCCGGCCACCACCGCCGGCATCCTGATTTCCAAGACCTTCGGTACCCAGGAAACGCTGCTCAACGGGCAGATCCTGCATGACTGGTTGGGCGGCAGCGATCGCCTGTACGCGGTCAGCGCCAACCCCGAGCGTGCCGCCAAGGCCTTCGCCATCGCCGCCGAGCGCGTGCTGCCGATGTGGGACTGGGTGGGCGGGCGTTACTCGCTGTGGTCGGCGGTCGGCTTCCCGATTGCGCTGGCCATTGGTTTCGAGCGTTTCGAGCAGCTGCTGGACGGTGCCGCGCAGATGGATGCGCATGCGCTGGACGCGCCGCTGGAGCGCAACCTGCCGGTGCTGCATGCGCTGACCGATATCTGGAACCGCAACCTGCTGGGGTGTGCCACCCACGCGGTGATGACCTACGACCAGCGCCTGGCGCTGCTGCCGGCCTACCTGCAGCAGCTGGTGATGGAAAGCCTGGGCAAGCGCGTGCAGCGCGACGGCCAGCCGGTCACCACCGACACCGTGCCGGTGTGGTGGGGCGGGGCAGGCACCGATGTGCAGCACAGCTTCTTCCAGGCGCTGCACCAGGGCACCAGCATCATTCCGGCCGATTTCATCGGCTGCGTGCGCAACGACGATCCCTACACGGTGAACCACCAGGCGTTGCTGGCCAACCTGCTGGCGCAGACCGAAGCGCTGGCCAACGGCCAGGCCAGCGACGATCCGCACCGCGACTATCCCGGTGGCCGCCCGAGCACCCTGATCCTGCTCGATGCACTGACTCCGCAGGCGCTGGGTGCGCTGATCGCCATGTACGAGCACGCGGTGTACGTGCAGTCGGTGATCTGGAACATCAACGCCTTCGACCAGTTCGGCGTCGAGCTGGGCAAGCAGCTGGCCAATGGCCTGTTGCCGGCGCTGCAGGGCGAGGATGTGGCGATTGCCGATCCGATGACCCGCGAGATCCTGGCGCAGCTCCGGTAGCGCCGGGCCATGCCCGGCGGACGCGACCCCGCATCAACGGCTCGGGTCGCGCTCCGGGCTCGGCCGCTTGGCCAGCTTGCGCTGCAGCGAACGCCGGTGCATGCCCAGCAGCCGCGCCGCGGCCGACACATTGCCACCGGTCTCGTGCATGGCCTGCTGGATGTGTTCCCACTGCAGGCGGCTGATCGGCGTCATCGCATCGGGCACTTCCATTTCGCCGTCATCGGCCGGGCCATCGTCTTCTTCGCCAAGGGCGCGCAGGATCATCGGCACCGTGGCCGGCTTGGGCAGGTAATCGTCGGCGCCCAGCTTGATCGCTTCCACCGCCGTGGCGATGCTGGCGTAACCGGTCACCAGCAGGATGCGCATGTCTGCACGCAGCGCGCGCAGCGGCTGGATCAGGGCCAGGCCCGAATCGTTGCCCAGCTTCAGGTCGATCAGGGCGAATGCAGGCGGGTGCTGGCGTGCCAGCATCAGCGCGCTGGCCGCATCCTGTGCGGTCTGCGTTTCCAGGCCCTTGCGGGCCAGGCTGCGCTGCAGGGTGCGCAGGTAGAGTTCGTCGTCGTCGACCAGCAGGCCAAGGGTTGAGGCGTTCATGGGGTGTCCTCGCGTGGGGCCAGCGGCAGGCGGAAGCCGACGCGGCTGCCGGCCCCCTGGGCCGGGCGCATCCACATCTCGCCCTGCAGGCGTTCGATGGTGGCATGGGACAGGGCCAGACCCACGCCCATGCCTTCACTCTTGCTGCTGCCGAACAATCGGCCCGGCAGCACGGCGGCACGGGCATTGAAGCCGTGTCCGTAGTCGCGCACTTCGCCGATCAGGTCGTCGCCTTCGATGCGCAGGTCCAGGTCCACGCGCGGGCGCCCGGCCTGTTCGCCCGCATCGGCGGCGTTGTTCAGCAGCACCATCAGCAGGTGGCCCACGCCGGGATCGAGCGGCAGCCGCAGTGGCGCGTCGTCGTTGCGGTGCAGGTCGATGGTCGGCCGCACCAGCCGCCACTGTTCCAGCACCTGCTGCGCGCTGGAATGGCCGCGACCGGGGCCGTCGGTGGATGCCGGCGCGGCCAGCGCCAGCACGCGCTCACGACACTGCACCAGCAGTTCGCGCAGGGTTTCCATATCCTCGCGCACTTCCGGCTCTTCGCTGCGCTCGGCTACGTCATCGGCCAGCAGGGTCATGGTCGCCAGCGGGGTGTTCAGTTCGTGGGCGACCGAGGCGGCATGGGTGGCCAGGGCGACGATGCCTTCGTTGCGGGCGAAGCGCTCGCGCAGCGCCGACAGTTCCAGTTCGCGCTGGCGCAGGGCCGTCGCCAGGCGGGTGGAAAAGGTCAGCACGACCGCCGCAGACAGCAGGAAATTGGCCACCACGCCCCAGCGGTTCAGGTCCAGCGCGCGGAAGTAGCCGGCGGGCAGGGGTTGGCCGAACACACCGCTGGCGGCGTAGCCCAGCAGGCAGGCGCCGGCCACCGCCAGCGCCCAGCGGCGGGGCAGGGCGAAGGCGGCCAGCGCGATCAGGATCAGGAACAGCGAGCCGAAGGGGTTGGCGATGCCGCCGCTCCAGCCGACCATCCAGGTCAGGATGATCACGTCCACCAGGATGTGCCCGAACGCGGTCAGCGGGGCGGTATCGCCCGCTTCCGGGCGCAGCTGGGTGTACAGGTTGAACACGGCCAGCACGGCCACGCCCGCCCACAGGGGCTGCTGCGGCAACGGCAGGCCCAGCACCCAGGTGGCGACCAGGATGGTGGCCGCCTGGCCGGCCACGGCCAGCCAGCGCAGGCTGCACAGGGTACGAAGGAACGGGGCGTCGGGTCCGGTCATGCCTGCCCATCGTATGCGTTCATCGCACGGGCTGCCTGCGACAATCGGCCGCAGACGCGCTGGCCGCTGAATGCGACCCACCCCGAATGCAGGGGCGGGCGGTAGAATGGCCGCATGCACGACGCCGTCACCCGCCCCACGCCCCCCTCCGATGCCACCGCCTGGCCGCGCCGCCAGACCCATGCCGTCCAGATCGGCGGGGTCACTGTAGGCGGCGGCAAGCCGGTGGTGGTGCAGTCGATGACCAACACCGACACCTCCGACGTGGCGTCCACCGCCAAACAGGTGGCCGAGCTGTGGCGTGCCGGGTCGGAAATGGTGCGCCTGACCGTCAACACGGTTGAAGCGGCCGCGGCCATTCCGCGCATCGTCGACAAGCTGGCGATGATGGGCATCGACGTGCCGCTGATCGGCGATTTCCACTACAACGGCCACCAGCTGTTGACCGCCGAGCCGGCCTGCGCCGAAGCGCTGGCCAAGTACCGCATCAACCCGGGCAACGTCGGCTTCGGCAAGAAGAAAGACCTGCAGTTCGCGCAGTTGATCGAATTCGCCGTGCGCTACAACAAGCCGGTGCGCATCGGTGCCAACTGGGGTTCGCTGGACCAGGCGCTGGCGGCGAAGCTGATGGACGAGAACAACCATCGCGAACAGCCCTGGGACGCCGGCCGCGTGCTGCGCGAAGCTCTGATCCGCTCGGCGCTGGATTCGGCCGAACAGGCCGTGGAACTGGGCCTGCCGCGCGATCGCATCGTGCTGTCGGCCAAGGTGAGCGGCGTGCAGGAACTGATCGCGGTGTACCGCGACCTGGCCCAGCGCTCGGATTTCGCCCTGCACCTGGGCCTGACCGAAGCCGGCATCGGCAGCAAGGGCATCGTGGCCTCGGCCGCGGCGCTGAGCGTGCTGCTGCAGGAAGGTATCGGTGACACCATCCGCATTTCGCTGACCCCCGAACCGGGGCAGTCGCGTACGCAGGAAGTGATCGTCGCCCAGGAACTGCTTCAGACCACCGGCCAGCGCGCCTTCACCCCGCTGGTGACCGCGTGCCCGGGCTGTGGCCGTACCACCTCCGAATTCTTCCAGGAACTGGCCAAGGTGGTGCAGAACCACGTGCGCGAGAAGATGCCGCTGTGGAAGATCCACCACCCGGGTGCGGAGAACATGACCCTGGCGGTGATGGGCTGCATCGTGAACGGCCCGGGCGAGTCGCGCCACGCCAACATCGGCATTTCGCTGCCGGGTACCGGTGAGACGCCGGCCGCACCGGTGTTCGTCGATGGCGAGAAGAAGGTGACCCTGCGCGGCGACAACATCGCCCAGGAGTTCGTTGCCCTGATCGACGAGTACGTCGAACGTACCTATGTCCGAAGCGCAGGATAAGCCCGTCATCCTGGCCGCGCCGGAGCCGGCGTCCGGTTTCCGCCACTGGATGGCGCGCAATGCCTGGCGCCTGCTGCTGCTGTTTGCCGGCGTGCTGCTGCCGCTGGCCGGCTTCGTAGCGCTGGCCGACGAGGTGCACGAGTTCGAATCGTTCCATTTCGATGCGCCGTTGCTGTGGCAGATGCACGGCCTGCACTCGCCGGCATTGGACACGTTCTTCGTGCTGCTGTCGCGGCTGGGCTACGAATGGTTCCTGATTCCCGCCGACGTGCTGATCGTGGGCGCACTGGCCTGGCGGCGGCGCTGGCGCGAAGCGACCTTCGTGGCGGTGTGCTTCGTCGGCTCGGCGCTGCTGAACATGGGCAGCAAGCAGTTCTTCCAGCGTGACCGCCCCAGTCTGTGGGAATCGATCGCGCCGGAATCGACATTCAGCTTCCCCAGCGGCCACGCGATGGGCTCGATGACCCTGGCAATGACCCTGGTGCTGCTGGCCTGGAACACCCGCTGGCGCTGGCCGGTACTGGTGCTGGCCCCCGCGTTCAGCCTGCTGGTGAGCGTGTCCCGGGTCTATCTGGGCGTGCACTATCCCTCGGACATCCTGGCCGGATGGTGTGCCGCGCTCGTTTGGGTGGTAGGGTGCTATCTGGTCATGTTCCGTCGCCGGCATCCTTGGCGGCGTCACGGTTCGCCGCCAGCGAGGGCCAGCGAAGCGATCGCAACAGGGGATTGACGCGGTTGTCCCGTTTGGGACGCCGCGCAATGGATGTGTAGTTTCGATGTCGGGGGTTTTACGGGGCCAGGGACGGAATCGGCGCGTGAAGAATGTGATGCGCAAGGCAGAACGCCGTTTTTGCGCAGTTTCCGCGCTTGCGATGTGCCATGGCGCACGCCTAGCTTGGCCCCCGATGGCCGCATTCGAAGAGGGACGTGGATGACGATTCGAGTCTACCTGGTGGATGACCACGCGCTGGTCCGCACCGGGATGAAAATGATCCTGTCGGGGGAACCCGACATCGAGGTCGTGGGCGAAGCCGAGACCGGCGAGGACGCCCTGCGTGAGGTCCGCCAGCTGCTGCCGGACGTGGTGCTGTGCGACCTGCACCTGCCCGGTGTCAGTGGCATGGAGGTAACCGAGCGCATCGTGCGCAGCCACCGCGCCACGCGCGTAGTGATCGTATCGGTGCTGGAAGATGGGCCGCTGCCCAAGCGCCTGCTCGAGGCTGGCGCGGCCGGTTACATCGGCAAGGGCTGCGATGCGCAGGAACTGCTGCGCGCGGTGCGCGACGTGGCCGGCGGTCGCCGCTACCTGGGCACCAGCATCGCGCAGAACCTGGCGCTGTCCACGGTGGAAGGCAACGCCTCGCCGTTCGATACGCTGTCGCCGCGCGAACTGGAAGTGGCCCTGCTGCTGACCCAGGGCCTGCGCCAGGAAGACATCGCCCGGCGCCTGAGCCTGAGCGCGAAGACGGTGAACACGCACAAGGCGCGCCTGTTCGAGAAGATGGGTATCCACGACAACATCGCGCTGGCGCGCATGGCCAGCCAGTACGGGCTGGTGGATCCGGCACGGCCGCTGTAAGAATTCCAGCCAACGGCGCAGCCCCTCGCGGTGGTGGTGCGGTTGGATTCTGGGGTTGGCCGGGCGGATGGGTTGTGCAGGGGACGCCGTGAATCCATCCCTGGAGGCTCGGTCGCGCCATCCATGGCGCTCACGCCCCTGCGCAATCCCTCCGCAGGGCCACGGATAGTTTCCGTGCGCCGCCACCGCGGAATGAAGAAGGAGGAGCGGGAGCGGGTCGCGCGCGTTGCACGCTCGTGGCCTGGGGACAGCGGACCCCGGGGTCGGATCCCTTTCCCGGCGGGAAAGGGCTCTGACCCCGTCGTTCTTCAGTGGCTGCGGACGCGCTTGACGATCTTCGCGGCCTGGGCGGCGCTTTCGCGCACCTTGTCCCACTGGCCATCGGTGATCCAGTTGCCCGGCACCATCCACGAACCACCGATGCAGACCACATTCTTCTGCTCCAGGTATTCGGCGGCGGTGTTTTCGGTGATGCCACCGGTGGGGCACAGCTTCAGGTCAGCCACCGGCCCAGCCAGACCCTTGATCATCGCCAGGCCACCCACGGCCGTGGCCGGGAACAGCTTGCAGACGCGGAAGCCGCGCGCGTAGAGCGACAGCAGCTCGGTGGGCGTGGCCGCACCCGGTACTACCGGCAGCGGCGCCGCCGCCAACGCATCGGCCAGCACCGGCGGCGTACCCGGAGTGACCAGGAAATCCGCACCGGCATCGATGGCCTGCTGCATCTGCTCCACGGTCAGCACCGTACCGGCACCGACCACCACATCGGGCAGTTCGCGCTTGAGCATGGCCAGCGCTTCCATCGCCACCGGCGTACGCAGGGTCAACTCGATGGCCGGCAGGCCGCCCTCCAGCAGCGCCGCACTGACCGCCCGCGCCTGCTCCAGCGTATGAATCGTCACCACCGGCAGAATACCCGCCGCCCGCAGCATCTCCGCCGCCTTAACCTGATGTTGCTCGATACCCATGCTTTTGCCCTTGCTCTTGTTTGTGCTTTTCAGTGATCACTTCGCGGCGCGAGGGCGCCAGCCAACTGTCCGGAGGCGGCGGATAGCCCCCACCAGGACCGCAGGCGCCATGGGCCCGAGGCATGCCTCGGGCGGGTTGGGCAGGACGCCCAACCCCGGTCTTGCCGTGTGCGCAGGATTGCGCACACGAGCAAGGCGCCTACGAGCCCCCATGGATGGGTTCACGGCGTGTCCTGGTGGGGGCTATCCGCCGCCTCAACCAGGACACTGACCGCCAACGCGAACCCGCAGCGCTCTTTCAAAAACTCAGGCGTCCTTCGCCTCATGCGGCGCCGCCGCAGCGGCCGCATCGTGCCCCAGCTCGTACTCCGCGTCGTAATCCCACGGCCCACCATCGGCCGCCGCCGGACCACACGAAATCGAAATCGCGCCCTGGTCCGCAGGCCCGACCACCCGGCGATTGATCGCAAACAGATTGCGGCCCATGTCGTTGGCCGCCGGCGCCGTATTGGGCGCCAGCGTACGCGCCGCCCATTCGGCCGCATCCACCAGCACTTCCAGCGTGCCGGCCTCGCCGTCCAGACGGATCATGTCGCCCTCGCGCACCTTGCCCAGCGGACCCCCGCGCGCCGCTTCCGGCGTCACGTGGATGGCCGCCGGAATCTTGCCCGACGCACCCGACAGACGGCCGTCGGTAACCAGCGCCACGCGCCGCCCCTGGTTCTGCAGCAGGCCCAGCAACGGCGCCAGCGAATGCAGTTCCGGCATGCCGTTCGCACGCGGGCCCTGGTAACGCACCACCGCCACGAAATCCTGCGGCAGCATGCCCGCGGCGTGCAGCTTGTTCAGCACCTGCGGCGCATCGACCACCACGGCCGGAGCCTCGATGGTGCGGTACTGCGGCTTCACCGCCGACAGTTTGATCAGCGACTTGCCCAGGTTGCCGCGCAGCAGGCGCAGGCCGCCCTGGCTCTCGAACGGGTTGTCCACGCCGCGCACCACCTCGTCGTCGGCGCTGCGTTCCAGCCCCGGCAGGTAGACCAGCTGGCCATCGCGCAGCTGCGGTTCGCGCGCGTAGTCGGCCATGCCGCCGCGCGCCACGCTGACCAGATCGCCGTGCATCAGCCCGGCCTTGATCAGTTCACCGAACACGAAGGCCGGGCCACCGGCGGCGGCGAAGCGGTTCACGTCGGCTTCGCCGTTCGGATAGACGCGTGCCAGCAGCGGAATCAGCTGCGACAGTTCGTCGAAATCGTCCCAGGTCAGCACGATGCCGGCCGCGCGGGCCACGGCGATCCAGTGGATGGTGTGGTTGGTCGAACCGCCGGTGGCCATCAGCGCGATGACCGCGTTGATGATGGCGCGCTCGTCGATGATGCGGCCCAGCGGACGGAAATCGTCGCCCAGCGCGGTGATGTCCAGTGCGCGCTCTGTGGCTTCGCGGGTCAGCGCATCGCGCAGCGGCGTGCCGGGGTTCACGAACGACGCCCCCGGCAGCTGCACGCCCATCGCTTCCAGCAGCACCTGGTTGGAATTGGCGGTGCCGTAGAACGTGCAGGTGCCGGCGCCGTGGTACGACGCCGATTCGGCTTCCAGCAGCTCCTCGCGGGTGGCTTCGCCGGCGGCGTAGCGCTCGCGCACTTCGGCCTTCTGCTTGTTCGGAATGCCCGGGGTCATCGGGCCGGCCGGCACGAACACCGCCGGCAGGTGGCCGAAGGCCAGCGCGCCGATCAGCAGGCCCGGCACGATCTTGTCGCACACACCAAGGTAGACGGTGGTGTCGAACATGTCGTGGCTCAGGCCGATCGCGGTCGCCTGGGCGATCACATCGCGCGAGAACAGCGACAGTTCCATGCCGCCGCGGCCCTGGGTGACGCCGTCACACATGGCCGGCACGGCACCGGCCACCTGCGCGGTCGCGCCCAGTTCGCGGGCGATCTGGCGGATCTGCTCGGGGTAGGTCTCGAACGGCTGGTGCGCCGACAACATGTCGTTGTACGCGGTGATGATGCCCAGGTTGGCGGTGACGCCGCCGCGCAGGCGGCTCTTGTCCGTGCCGCCACAGGCGGCGAAGCCGTGGGCGAGGTTGCCGCAGCTCAGGCGGCTGCGGAACGGGCCGTCACGCAGCGAGGCGTCGATCGCGGCCAGGTAGGCGGCGCGGGACGCGGCGCTGCGGCGGATGACACGCTCGGTGATGGCTTGCAGTTGCGGATGGAGGCTCATTGGCTACCGGCATTCAAGGTGGCGAGTGACAGGCGGCACCGTGGTGCCGCCGCCGACATCAATCAGCCCAGTGGACGCGCAGGCGCGCGCCGTCCAGGTTGATCGCAGAAAGGATCGGGTACAGCTGCGGGTCGTTGCTGTCCAGGGCCTGGCGCAGCACCTGCAGCTTCTGCTTGCCGCGCAGCAGCAGCAGGCGCTGGCGGCACTGGCCCAGCCCGCGCGGGGTCAGGGTGATGCGCAGCGGCCACTGGTTCGAGCCCGGGCAGCCGGTGGCATCCAGCGCCGCGTAGGGCAGGGTGCTTTCCAGTGCGCGGGTCAGGTCCTTCGAACCCGGGAACAGCGACGCGGTATGGCCGTCGTTGCCCATGCCCAGGGCCACCACGGTCGGCGCCTGGCTGTGCTGGGCCTGCAGGTTGGCGGTGTACACGCATTCGGGCAGCGGCTTGCCCACCCGCACCAGCGGGTCGAAGTGCGCGCCTTCGGCACGCTTGAGCAGGTGCTCGCGCACCAGCCAGGCATTGCTGTCGCGATCCTGCGGCGACAGCCAGCGCTCATCGGCCAAGCTCACTTCCACCCGGTCCCAATGCACGTCCAGTTCGGCCAGCGCCTGGTACACCGGCGCCGGAGTGGTGCCACCGGACAGCAGGATGCGGGCACGGCCCACGTCGTTGATGTCATGGTTGATGGCCTGGGCCATCTCGGCGGCCACCGTTTCGATCCAGGCGTCGGCATCGGCGTGCTGGACGAAATCAATGCGGTCGTCGTGGAAGATCGGGCTCATGCAGCAACTCCAGGGGCATCGCGTTCGGCGTCGGCTGCGTAGGCGGCAGCGCCCAGCAGGCCGGGGCAGGGGTGCATGATCGCCAGCGACGGCACCCGGCCCATGATGGAAGAGAACCGGCCCTTGTGTTCGAAGCGCTGGCGGAAGCCGGAATGCTGCAGCGAATCGAGCATCTTCGGCACCAGGCCGCCGGTCAGGAATACGCCGTCCCAGGCGCCCTGCACCAGCACCAGATCGCCGGCAATGGCGCCGAACACCGCGCAGAACACATCCACGGTGCGCATCGCCTGCGGGTCGCCCAGGGCGGCGCGCGCGGTGACATCGGCCGGTTGCAGCTGGCCCGGATCGAAGCCGGCCATTTCGCACACGGCGCGGTGGATGTTGACCAGGCCCGGGCCGCAGATCAGGCGTTCGTTGGAAACGCGGCCGAACTGTTCGGACAGGATCTCCAGGATGCGGATCTCCTCGGGCGTGCCCGGCGGGAAGCTGACATGGCCGCCTTCGGTTTCCAGCGGGTAGCTGCGGCCGTGGCGCACCAGCAGGCCGCCCACGCCCAGTCCGGTGCCCGGGCCGATGACACCGTAGTTGCGCGGCTGGCCCGGTGCGGCCGGGGTCCATTGCGCGCCGCCGATCTGCACCACGTCATGCGGCTGCAGCAGCGCTACGGCCATGGCCTGCGCGGCGAAATCGTTGATCAGGTGCAGTTCGTCGAAGCCGAGCATGGCCGCGGTGCGGCTGCGCGAGATCACCCACGGGTGGTTGGTGATGCGGGCTTCGTCGCCGTCCACCCGGCCGGCCACGGCGAACACGCCGCGGCGGGCGCTGGCGCCGGCCTGTTCCAGGTAATGGCGCGCGGCATCGCCCAGCGACGGGAACTCGGCCACCGCGTATTCGCGGATGCTGTCCTTCAGCAGCGGCGCGTCCTGCGAGGTGTCGGCCAGGGCGAAGCGGGCGTTGGTGCCGCCGATATCGGCCACCAGCACCGGCTGGCTGGGGGCACTCATGCCGACGCTCCGCTGTCGGGAGCATCCACGCCCTGCGGCAGGAACTCGGTTGCGCTGCTCGGGCCCCATTGGCCGGCCGGGTAGGGTTCCAGCGGCAGCTTGGCGTCCTTCCAGGCGTCGGCCACGCTGTCGATCCAGGCCCAGGCGGCGCGTACTTCGTCATCGCGCACGAACAGGGTGTGGTTGCCATTGAAGGCATCCAGGAACAGGCGTTCGTAGGCGATGCGACGGTGCAGGCCGGTCGGCACCGACAGTTCCAGTTCCAGCGGGTGCAGTTCCAGCGCGCCCCATTCCGGGCCGGCCAGGCTGCTCATCAGGCCCAGTTCGATGTTTTCCTGCGGCTGCAGCTGGAACACCAGGCGGTTCGGCGCGGCCTGCGCACGCTGCGGGCGCTCGAACAGCCAATGGGTGACTGGCTTCAGGGTGACCACCACGCGGGTGGTGCGCTCGGGCAGGCGCTTGCCGGTAACCAGGTGGAAGGGCACGCCGCTCCAGCGCCAGTTGTCGATGTGCGCGGTGACACCGGCGAAGGTTTCCACGTCGCTGCCTTCCGGCGGCTGGTAGGCCTGGGCCGGTTGGCCGTTGATGCTGCCGGCGGTGTAGCGGCCGCGGATGCTGTCACGCGCGGCGTGCTTGGCATCCAGCGGGCGCAGGGCGCGCAGCACCTTCACCTTTTCGTCGCGGATGCGGTCGGCTTCCAGCGAAGCCGGCGGTTCCATCGCCACCATGCACAGCAGCTGCAGGATGTGGCTCTGCACCATGTCACGCAGCGCGCCGGAGCGGGCGTAGTAGGCGTCGCGGCCGTCCACGCCTTCGCTTTCGGCCACCAGGATGTGCACCGATTCGATGTAGTTGCGGTTCCACACTGCTTCCAGCAGCGTGTTGCCGAAGCGCAGGGCGATCAGGTTCTGCACCGCGGCCTTGCCCAGGTAGTGGTCCAGGCGGAACACGCGGTCTTCGTCGATCCACTGGCCGATGGTGCTGATGATCTCCTCGGCGCTTTCGCTGTCGCTGCCGATCGGCTTTTCCAGCATCAGGCGTGCCGGCGATGCCAGTGCGCCGCCCTTGGCCAGGCCTTCGCAGGTGGAGATGTACAGGCCCGGCGGAATGGCCAGGTAGCTCACGCAGCGGCGGTGCACCAGGTCGGACACGGCGGCGGCCACCGAGTCCACGTCGCGCAGGTCCACCGAGCGGTAGTCGATGCGGCGCAGCAGGCCGGCGATGTCGTCCTGGCTGGCCATGGGCATGGCCTGCTGCAGGCGCGGGCGCAGGATGTCATGGAAGGCTTCGGTGTCGTGGCCGGACAGGGCCAGCGCACGGATGCGGAAATCCTCCGGCAGCAGGCCGTCGCCGAGCAGGCGCAGCAGCGAAGGGAACAGGTAGCGCTGGGCCAGATCACCTGTGGCACCAAACAGGAAGAGGGTGTCGTGCATCGCTCGAGTTTCAGATCCGGGTGACATCGTTGTCAATCGCTTCATGGCTGGGTTCAGGGGACATCCGCGCTACTGTCTGTCCGAGGTTCGTTGGGGGCGGTTTTCCGGGCATCCGGGCAACCGTTCCATTCGAAACCACCGCAACGGCCCGCTTTCGATTGGCCGCTGTTGCAGGTCGGTGCGCGCCGACCATCGGATAGTGCCACGTGAAAACGTTTACATGGCAGAATGGGCAACTGTATTCGATTGCAGTGCTCGCCGTCATGCGGCGACCGCGCAATCATCACTGCCATCGGGAGGGCCGAAGGCAGTCCCCAATGACAGCCCGGCACCGGGCGGACTGGATAGAGTGATATGGCAAAAGTGCAGTTGCAGGGTGTGCGCAAGGTCTACGACAACGGCCAGGTCGCAGTGAAGGACGCCACCTTCGAGGTGGCCGACGGCGAACTGATGGTGCTGGTCGGGCCGTCCGGCTGCGGCAAGTCGACGCTGCTGCGGATGGTGGCGGGCCTGGAGGAAATCAGCGGCGGCACGCTCACCATTGGTGACCGGGTGGTCAATGACGTGGCGCCTAAGGATCGCGACATCGCGATGGTGTTCCAGAGCTACGCGCTGTACCCGCACATGACCGTGGCCGAGAATCTGGCCTTCGGCCTGAAGCTGCGCGGCCATGACAAGGCGACCATCGACAAGCGCATCGCCGAGGCGGCGCAGACGCTGGGCCTGACCGAGATGATGGACAAGCTGCCCAAGGCGATGTCCGGTGGCCAGCGCCAGCGCGTGGCCCTGGGGCGCGCCCTGGTGCGCGAGCCGGCGGTGTTCCTGCTGGACGAACCGCTGTCCAACCTGGACGCCAAGCTGCGCCACAGCGTGCGTACCGAAATCGCGCAGCTGCATCGCAAGCTGGGCACCACCATGATCTACGTGACCCACGACCAGGTGGAAGCGATGACCCTGGGCCAGCGCATCGTGGTGCTCAAGGACGGCATCATCCAGCAGATCGACACGCCGATGGCGCTGTACGACCGTCCGGCCAACCTGTTCGTGGCCGGCTTCCTGGGCAGCCCGGCAATGAACGTGCTGCGCGGCACGCTGCAGGGCGACGCCGGTGGCGTAAGCGTGGTGGACGGTGCGTGGCGCGCGCCGCTGGGCCAGGCCACCATCGATCCGGCGTGGCTGCAGAAGTCGATCGCCGTGGGCGTGCGTCCGGAGCATCTGCAGCCGGCGGCCGCCGATGATGCGCATGCCTTCAGCGCGCGCATCGAGGGCATCGAGCCGGTTGGCAACGAGATCTTCGTGAACCTCAGCAGTGGCCAGCATGCGCTGACCATGCGCGTGGCGCCGCAGGCGCTGCCGGCGGTGGGCGAGGAGATCCGCGTGGCAATCCACCCGCAGGGGCTGCACTTCTTCAGCGCAGAAACCGGCGCACGCCTGTAAGGATGCTTGGTCGGCGTGCGGACCAAGGTCCGCACCTACCAGGGCAGGGCCGCCGTAGATCCACGCCATGCGTGGATGAGGCGAGGGCCCCGTAGATCCACGCCATGCGTGGATGGGATGCCAGCAGAAGCAGTGCGGACCAAGGTCCGCACCCACCAGTCCAGGTCCGCACCCGCGACTGGGTTCAGCGCGCCAGGCCGTCCAGTAGCGGCACGCGCTGCGCGGCCACGCCGCCGACCTGCAGTTCACCATCGCTGGTTTCCAGCGGCAGCACCGCCAGTGCCAGGTCTGCGGCCACGCTGGCCAGGGTGCCCAGCGCCGCGCCGTCCTGCTGCACCGTGTCACCGGCCTGCGCCGCTGCGGCGGTGTGCAGCAGCTGCACCGCACGCTTGGCCTTGCCCAGGAAATGGGTGCGGGCCACGATTTCCTGGCCCGGATAGCAGCCCTTCTTCACGCTGTACCCGTTCAGCCGGTCCAGCCCCAGTTGCTGCGGCGTCCACACCTCGCGCTGGCTGGCATCCAGGCGCGGCAGGCCGAAGCGCAGATCGGCCTGGCGCCAGGCCAGGGCGAAGGTGTCCGTGGCGGCGTCGGCTTCCGTGGCCGCTGCGTCGGGCGCGCCGATACGCAGGGTGCGCGGCAGTGCATCACTGCCCAGGTCCAGTTCCCAGTCCGCGCCTTCGGCCAGGGCAATCGCTGCGCCGCTGGCGGCCTCGGGCGCAGTGAAGGCGCCGGTCACCGCCAGATCCGTGCGCACCTGCACCTTCACCTTGCGCCGGAACACAAAGCGTTGCAGTTGCGACGCAATCGCATCCGCGTCGCCGTCAGCCAGCACCAGCATTACGTAGTCTTCGGCCAGCCGCAGCAGCTGGAACACCGCCAGGGTGCGACCTTTGGCGCTCAGCCAGGCGCTCCATTGCCAGTGCAGCAGGGGCAGGGCGGTCACGTCGCTGCTGAACTGGGCGTGGGCGAACGCGGCCGCATCGGCACCCTGCAGGCTCACCAGCTGGTGGCCCGGAAGGTGCGGATATGCGACGAAAGCAGGGGGCAGGTTGTCAGGCACGTGAACGAGGTCTAAAATTTGTGCGTTGCGAGACCGAACATGATAGGCCAAACAACCCCCACTCCCGACGCCGAAACTGAAGCCCCGCTGGTCCCCGCGGCACCTGTGCCTGTGGAACCGGAAAAGGTTGAAGAGGAATTCGGCGGCCGCGGCGGACTTGATCCGGTGCGGTACGGCGATTGGGAGAAAAACGGACGCTGCATCGATTTCTGATCAGCATTGAGCCAACGCGGCCGCGTGCCGCCCAGCCGAGACAACGAGCCCAGCGAATGGCGACCAGACAACGCCCACTTTCCCCGCACCTTCAGGTGTATCGCTGGCAGATTCAGATGGCCACCTCGATCCTGCATCGAGCCACTGGCGTCTTTCTGTCTGTTGGTGCCCTCATCATCGCTGCGGGCCTTCTGGCCCTGATGATGGGGCCCGAATCCTGGAACTGCTACACCGGCCATGCCGGGGCCTGGTATGGCCGCGTGTTCCTGTTCGCGTGGACATGGTCGTTCGCCTACCACCTGTGCAATGGCATCCGCCACATCGTGCAGGACTTCGCCATTGGTTTCAGCATTCCTGCCTTCGTGCGCAGCAGCTGGATCTCGGTCTTCGGCAGCCTGGTGATCACCGCGCTGGTGTGGGTCTACGTGCTGCTGGGAGGTGCCGCATGAACAAGCCGAACAAGTTCCGTACCCCGCTGAAGACCGTGCGCGGCCTGGGTTCGGCCAAGACCGGTACCGAACACTTCGTGCACCAGCGCCTGACCGCCGCCGCCCTGGTGGTGCTGGGCGTGTGGTTCCTGGTGTTCGTGGTGCGCCTGGCCGGTGCTGATTACGTGACCGCCACTGCCGCCATCGCCAAGCCGTGGAACGCGGTGCCGCTGATCGGCCTGCTCATCGCCATGTTCTGGCACGCCCAGCTGGGCCTGCAGGTGGTGCTGGAAGATTACATCCACGAATCGCTGCTGGCCCTGGTGCTGCAGACCTTCGTGAAGTTCGTGGCCGTGCTCGGCATGATCGTCAGCGTGTTTGCGGTGGGCCGCATCGCCCTCGGCGTCGCCTGAGCCCAGGCACAAGACAGGAATCCAGATTAGATGTCCGCTTACAAGATTACTGAACACAAGTACGACATGGTCGTGGTGGGCGCCGGCGGCGCCGGCCTGCGCGCCACGTTCGGCCTGGCCGCCAAGGGCCTGCAGACCGTGTGTCTGACCAAGGTGTTCCCGACCCGTTCGCACACCGTCGCCGCGCAGGGTGGTATTTCCGCCGCGCTGGCCAACATGGGCGAAGACGATTGGCGCTACCACTTCTTCGACACCATCAAGGGGTCGGACTGGCTGGGCGACCAGGACGCCATCGAATACATGTGCCGCGAGGCCATTCCGGCCATCATCGAGCTGGAACACTACGGCGTGCCGTTCAGCCGTACCGCCGAAGGCAAGATCTACCAGCGTCCTTTCGGTGGCATGACCACCAAGTACGGTGAAGGCCCGGCGGCGCAGCGTACCTGCGCGGCGGCCGACCGTACCGGCCACGCCATGCTGCACACCCTGTACCAGCAGTCGCTGAAGCACGATGCACGCTTCATGATCGAGTACTTCGCACTCGACCTGATCTTCGATGACGAAGGCGTGTGCCGTGGCGTGCTGGCCCTGGACATGTCCGACGGCACGCTGCACCTGTTCCGCGCCCAGGGCGTGGTGCTGGCCACCGGCGGCTACGGCCGTGCGTACTTCAGCGCCACCTCGGCGCACACCTGCACCGGCGACGGTGGCGGCCTGGCCATGCGTGCCGGCATCGCCATGCAGGACATGGAGTTCGTGCAGTTCCACCCGACCGGCATCTACGGCGCCGGCTGCCTGATCACCGAGGGTGTCCGCGGTGAAGGCGGCATCCTGCGCAACAGCTCGGGCGAGCGCTTCATGGAACGCTACGCACCGCACTACAAGGATCTGGCCTCGCGCGACGTGGTCAGCCGTTCGATGACCATCGAAATCCGCGAAGGCCGCGGCGTCGGCGAGCACAAGGATCACATCCTGCTCGACCTGACCCACCTGGGCCCGGGCGTGATCGACGAGAAGCTGCCGGGTATCGCCGAAAGCGCCCGCATCTTCGCCGGCGTGGACGTGCACAAGCAGCCGATCCCGGTCATCCCGACCGTGCACTACAACATGGGCGGCATTCCGACCAACTTCCACGGTGAAGTGGTGCGCAAGGTCGGCGACAACCCCGATTCGGTGGTGCCGGGCCTGTACGCGATCGGCGAAGCCGCCTGCGTGTCGGTGCACGGTGCCAACCGCCTGGGCTCGAACTCGCTGCTGGACCTGGTGGTGTTCGGTCGCGCCGTGGCCAACCGCTGCGCCGAGACCATCAAGCCGGGCGCTGCGCACAAGCCGCTGCCGGCCGATGCCTGCGACAAGGCGCTGGGCCTGCTGGACAAGCTGCGCCACGCCAATGGTGATACGCCGACCTCGGTCATCCGTGACCGCATGCAGCGCACCATGCAGGCCGACGCCGCGGTGTTCCGCACCAGCGAAAGCCTGAAGGAAGGCTGCGAGAAGATGGCCAAGGTGTTCGATTCGTTCCAGGACGTGAAGGTTTCCGACCGTTCGCTGGTCTGGAACTCGGACCTGATCGAGACGTACGAACTGAACAACCTGCTGCTGAACGCGGTGGCGACGATCAATTCGGCCGAACAGCGCAAGGAAAGCCGCGGCGCGCATGCGCACGAGGACTATCCCGATCGCGACGACGTCAATTGGCAGAAGCACACCCTGGTCAGCGTGGACGAGAAGGGCAAGTGCAGCTTCGATTACCGCCCGGTGCACATGTACACGTTGACCGACGACGTGTCCGTGGTGCCGCCGAAGCCGCGCGTGTACTGATCCGACCCCGCCTACCATGCAATCCGCGCCCACGGGCGCGGGCCGCCTGAGCCAACGAGAGCAGCCATGGCCGAGTTTTCACTCCCCAAGAATTCCAAGATCACGAAGGGCCAGCACTTCCCCGCCAAGACCGGCGGCAAGAACGTGCGCACCTTCAAGATCTACCGCTGGAGTCCGGACGACGACAGCAATCCGCGCACCGACACCTATGAGATCGATCTGGACGCCTGCGGCCCGATGGTCCTGGACGCGCTGATCAAGATCAAGAACGAGATCGACCCGACCCTGACCTTCCGCCGCTCGTGCCGCGAAGGTATCTGCGGTTCGTGCGCGATGAACATCGACGGCACCAATACGCTGGCCTGCACCCGCGCCATCGCGGACTGCGGCAAGAAGGAAGTGCCGATCTACCCGCTGCCGCACATGAACGTGGTGAAGGATCTGGTTCCGGATCTGACCCACTTCTACGCGCAGTACGCCTCGATCAAGCCGTGGATCCGTACCCAGACCCCGGCACCGCCGGACCGTGAGCGCCTGCAGTCGCCGGAAGACCGCAAGAAGCTGGACGGCCTGTACGAGTGCATCCTGTGCGCCTGCTGCTCGACCAGCTGCCCCAGCTACTGGTGGAACGGTGAGCGTTACCTGGGCCCGGCGATCCTGCTGCAGGCCTACCGCTGGATCATCGACTCGCGCGATGAAGACACCGGTGCGCGCCTGGACGACCTGGAAGATCCGTTCAAGCTTTACCGCTGCCACACCATCATGAACTGCGCCCGCACCTGCCCGAAGGGCCTGAACCCGGCGCTGGCGATTGCCGAGATCAAGAAGCTGATGATGGAACGCCGCGCCTGATACAGGCTGGCGGTACCCGGTAGAGCCACGCCATGCGTGGTTGTGCCCCCCAGTAGAGCCACGCCATGCGTGGCTTTGCTGTATCTGGAGAAACACGATGGAAGAAGACGTCCTGCTGAAGAAGCTGCGCTGGCGCTGCCGCCGCGGCATGCGCGAACTGGACCAGCTGTTCGAGCGCTACCTGGACCGCGAATGGGGCACTGCGCCGACCGAAGAGCGCGAGGTTTTCCTGTTCCTGCTCGAGTGCGAGGACGATAAGTTGTGGCGCTGGTTCATGGGCTACGAGGCCTGCCCGCATGCCCATGCCATTCCGCTCATGCAGAAGATCCTCGCCCTCAAGGCTTGAGTGGCGCCCCTCGCGCCTTCAGGGCGCAGCGCAGCTGGCAGTGCTGATCGCCGCCCCCTGGCTGCTGCAGGCATCGGCACTGTCGCCGGCGCTGTACTGGCCAGTGCTGGCGGCGGTGTGGGCGGCGGGCCTGGCTGAACTGCTCTGGCGCCTGTGCCGGCCGCGGCGCGTGCTGTTGCTGCCTTCGCTGCCAGCACCGCTGCAGGTGGCCGGGCAGGATATCGACAGCCCCGGGCTGGTGGAACGAGGGCCGTGGCTGCTGCTGCGCTGGCGGCAGCAGGGCCGGCGCCGGCACCTGCTGTTCTGGCCGGATGTGCTGGATCGCGCGCAGCGACGTGAACTGCGACTGGCCGTGGCAGCACGAGCGGTTTCCCGTCGGCCCCGGTCGGTGGCACCATAAGCTGAATTGACCGGCGTGCCTGCATGTTCAAACCAATCCCCGTGGCCATCGGCCTGCGCTACCTGCGCGCCAAGCGCCGCAACGGCTTCATCTCCTTCATCTCGATGGCATCGATCCTGGGCATTGCGCTCGGCGTTACGGTGCTGATCACCACCCTGGCGGTCATGAGCGGTTTCCAGAAGGAAATCCGCAGCCGCCTGCTGCAGATGACCGCCCACACCACCATCAGCCGTGACGGCGAGCCGATGCCCGACTGGATGCGGGTGGTGGACGTGGCCAGCAAGGACCCGCGCGTGGCCGGCGCCGCGCCGTACATCGAGATCCAGTCGATGATCAGCGGCCCGCGCGTGCAGGGTGCCATCGTGCAGGGCATCGACCCGGCGCTGGAACCGAAGGTATCGGTGATCGACCAGAAGGTGGTCAAGGGCAGCTATGACAGCCTGAAGCCGGGCAGCTTCAACCTGCTGCTGGGCAAGGAGCTGGCGATCTGGCTGGGCGTGGACGTGGGCGACCAGGTGCTGGTCACCTTCGCCGAAGTGCAGGGCACGCCCGCTGGTGCGGTACCGCGCATGAAACGCTTCACGGTCAGCGGCATCTTCGAGGCCGGCTACAACGAAGTGGACCGCGGCGTCGGCTTTGCCAACATGCAGGATCTGCAGCGCGTGCTGCGCAGTGACGGCGCCACCGGCGTGCGCCTGAAGCTGCACGACATGGACCGTTCGCTGGAAGTGGGCGTGGACCTGGCGCAGAACCTGGGTGGCGCGTACCGGGTCAGCGACTGGACCCAGCAGAACGCCAACCTGTACCACTCGCTGCGCATGGAAAAAGTGGTGATGGGCATCCTGCTCTCGCTGATCATCGCCATGGGCGCGTTCAACCTGGTGTCCTCGCAGGTGATGCTGGTGACCGACAAGCAGGCGGACATCGCGATCCTGCGCACGCTGGGCCTGACCCCGGGCGGGGTGATGCAGGTGTTCATGGTGCAGGGCTCGCTGATCGGCATCTTCGGCACCCTGGCCGGTCTGATCGGCGGCATCACCCTGACCCTGAACCTGGAACGCATCCTGGGCGCGATCGAATCGGTGTTCAACGTGAAGCTGCTGCCGGAAGACGTGTACTACATCACCGGCCTGCCCACCGACATGCAGACCGGCGACATCGTGGCGATCACCCTGATCGCGCTGCTGATGAGTTTCCTGGCCACCCTGTACCCCGCTTGGCGGGCCGCACGCACCCAGCCGGCCGAGGCCCTGCGCTATGAATAAGATCGTCAACCGCGGCGATGAAGTGATCCGTGCCGAGGCGCTGGGCAAGACCTACGCCGAAGGCCGCATGCAGACCCCGGTGTTCGACGGCCTGGACCTACGGGTGAACGCCGGCGAGACCGTGGCGATCATCGGTGCTTCCGGCGCCGGCAAGAGCACCCTGCTGCACCTGCTGGGCGGGCTGGACGTGCCCAGTGCCGGCGAGGTGTACGTGACCGGCCAGCGCATGTCGGCGCTGTCAGACACCGCCCGTGGCCTGCTGCGCAACCAGGCGCTGGGCTTCGTCTACCAGTTCCATCATCTGTTGCCCGAATTCACTGCGCTGGAAAACGTGATGATGCCGGTGATGCTGGCCGGTACCCCAGTGGCCGAAGCCAGCTCGCGCGCCACCGCGCTGCTGGAGGCCGTTGGCCTTGGCCATCGCCTGGACCACAAGCCGGGCGAGCTGTCCGGTGGCGAGCGCCAGCGTGCGGCGGTCGCACGCGCACTGGTGAACCACCCCGCCTGCGTGCTGGGTGACGAACCGACCGGCAATCTGGATGACCGCACGGCGGCGACGGTGTTCGAGCTGATGCTGGAACTGAACCGCGCGCGCCATACCAGCCTGGTGCTGGTGACCCACGACCGCAGCCTGGCCCGGCGCCTGGACCGGGTGCTGGAGCTGCGCGAAGGGCGGCTGCACGCGCTGGCGCACGCCGAAGTTTGAGTGGTGTTTGGGTGTGCCCACCAAGGTGGGCACCTACCGGGGCGGGGTGTGCCCACCAAGGTGGGCACCTACCAAGGCGGGGTGCGGGCGGGGCTCGCCGACCAGCGGCTGAATCGGGCGGCTGATCGTCTCGCCGGCGTTGCCCGGCGGGGCGCATGATGTGCGCACTTCCCCGAGGAGATGCCGATGAAGACCCCCGTGTTGCTGGTTGGGCTGTGCCTGGCCCTGGCCGCCTGTGCCACCACCGGTCGGCTGAGCAGTGCCGAGCGCCTGGATCTCTATCGCGCCCACGCTGGCGCGCCGCAGAAGGACATGCAGTTCTTCGGCACGCTCAATGGCTGGACCGAACTGGGTGACAGTGCGCTGGCGGTCTGGACCAAGCCCAGCGAGGCCTATCTGCTGGAACTGACCGGGCCCTGCCCGGATCTGTCCTTTGCCCCGGCCATTGGCCTGACCAGCCACATGGGCCGGGTCAGCGCGCCGTTCGACAAGGTGCTGGTGCGCGATCCTACCGGTGGCCCGCGCATGCCGTGCTTCATCAAGACCATCCGCAAGCTGGATGTGAAGGCACTGCGTGCGGAGGAAAAGGAAATGCGCCAGGCGCAGGTGCAGGAACGCGAAGAACCCGCGAAATAACCGGTAGCGCCGGGCCATGCCCGGCGGAACCCGGCTCAGGCTTCGGGAGTGAACCCGGCCGGCTTTTCGGCGTCCTTCTCGAACAGGAACTTCACCAGTTCCGCCTCCAGCATCGCGCGATGCTCCGGCTTGCGCGGCGACAGCCGGTTTTCATTGATCAGCATGGTCTGGTGCGCCAGCCATGCCGTCCACGCCGGTTTGCCGATGTGGTTGAACACGCGCTGGCCCAGCTCACCGGGGTAGGGCACGAAGTCCAGGCCCTCGGCATCGCGTTGTTCGTACTGGCAGAAGATGGTTCGGGGCATGGTGGTTACTCGTAGTTGCGGGATTTCGGGGTCTTTCGTTTCGGCGCCTTGGGGCTGGCGCCATCCAGCAGCTTGCGGATCGGTGCCGGCAGACCCAGCGCTGGCAGTTCTTCGGCGGCCACCCAGCGCAGCGTGGGCTCTTCCACGCGCAGGCCGCGCACCTGTCGCGACAATACCTGCAGGTGCAGCCTGTAGTGGCTGAAGGTGTGCTGCAGCAGTGGCAGTTCTTCGGCATCTTCCAGCGAACCGTCGACGTTGGCGTCGAACCAGTCCTGCAGTTCGCTGCCGGCGTCGGCCTGCGGAAGGGTCCACAGCTGGGCCCAGATGCCGGTGTCCGGGCGCTTCTGCAGCAGCACGCGCTGGCGCGCATCGCGCAGCAGCAGGGCCACCGCTTCGCGCTCGGGCAGGGTCTTGCTGGGCTTGGCGGTGGGCAGTTCGGCGGTACGACCCTCGCGGCGGGCCACGCAGTCGTCCTGCAGCGGGCAGATCACGCAGGCAGGCTTGGCCCGGCTGCAGACCGTCGCGCCCAGATCCATCTGCGCCTGGGTGTAATCGGCCATGCGGCCTGCGGGCACGTGGCGGACATGATCCTGGGCCAGCGCCCACAACTGCTTCTCGATGGCCGGCAGGCCGGGAAAGCCTTCGATGCCGTGGTAACGGCTGAGGACGCGCTTGACGTTGCCGTCGAGGATGGCGAACGGGTCGTTCCAGGCCTGGCTGAGGATCGCGCCGGCGGTGCTGCGACCGATGCCGGGCAGGGCATGCAGCGCATCGAAATTTCGCGGCAGGTCGCCGTCGTGCAGTTCCACGCAGCGCTTGGCCGCGGCATGCAGGTTGCGCGCGCGGGCGTAGTAGCCCAGCCCGGCCCACTGCGCCATCACCGCATCGTTGCTGGCGGCGGCCAGGTCGGGCAGGGTCGGGAAGTGCTGCAGGAAGCGATGGAAGTACGGGATGACCGTGGCCACCTGGGTCTGCTGCAGCATGATTTCCGACAGCCAGACCCGGTACGGGCTGCGCGGATGCTGCCAGGGCAGGTCGTGGCGGCCGTGGGTGTCGAACCAGTGCAGCAGGCGACCGACGAAGCGATCGTGTAGGGCGGTGTCGGCGCTGGCGTGCGGCTGGCGGGGCATGTGTGTTCCGGGGAAGGCAGCCACCCGTGGGGTGGCTCTACCGAATTGCAGTAGAGCCACGCCATGCGTGGCTGCACGGTGTATCAGGCGCCCAGTGCTTCAGGCAGCAGCGCGTCGACGAACGCTTCCGGATCGAACACGCGCAGGTCTTCCGGGCGCTCGCCAATGCCGGCGAAGCGGATCGGAATGCCGAACTCGCGGGCCAGCGCGAACACCACGCCGCCCTTGGCCGTGCCGTCCAGCTTGGTCACCACCAGGCCGGTCACCTTCACCGCTGCATTGAACTGGCGCAGCTGCGAGAGCGCGTTCTGGCCGGTGGTGCCGTCGATCACCATCAGCACTTCGTGCGGGGCGGATTCATCGATCTTGCCCAGCACGCGGCGGATCTTGCCCAGCTCGTTCATCAGGCCGGATTGGGTATGCAGGCGGCCGGCAGTGTCGGCAATCAGCACCGAGGTGCCACGGGCCTTGCCGGCCTGCAGCGCGTCGTAGGCCACCGAGGCGGCATCGGCGTTCTGCCCCTGGGCGACCACGGCCACGCCGTTGCGCTCGCCCCAGGCCTGCAGCTGCGCCACCGCGGCGGCACGGAAGGTATCGCCGGCGGCCAGCATCAGACTGTGGCCGTCGTCCTTGAAGCGCTTGGCCAACTTGCCGATGGTGGTGGTCTTGCCGACGCCGTTGACGCCGACGGTGAGCACGACGAACGGTTTGGCATTGCGGTCGATCACCAGCGGCTGCGCCACCGGCTGCAGGATCGCGATCAGCTCGCTGCGCAGGGCGGCCAGCAGGGCGTTGGCATCGGCGAATTCGCGCGACTTCATGCGCTTGCGCAGGCCTTCCACCAGATCGGTGGTGGCACCCACGCCGACGTCGGCGGTGATCAGGGCGGTTTCCAGCTCGTCCAGCAGATCGTCGTCGAGCTTGGGGTTGCGCGAGAACAGGCCGCCGAAGCTGCGGGCGATGACGCTGTTGCGCAGGCGCTCGCGCCAGCCCGGCTTGCCGGCCGGGGCCGGCGGGGCATCCACCAGGGCCGGCAGGTCGGCGGCCGGGGCGACCGGCTCTTCGGCCGGAACGACCGGGGCCAGCGGCGCCAGTACGGCAGCGGCGGCCAGCGCTTCGGCCTGTACGTCCTCGGCGGCGATGACCGGCTGCGCAGCGGGCTGTGCAGCCTGCACGGCGGGTGCTTCGGCGACGGGCGCCGGCACCGGGGCCGGTTCTGCGGCCAGTTGCGGTGCCGGTGCAGGTGCTACGGCTTCGGCTTCGGCCACCGCAGCGGTGGGCGCTTCTTCGGCCGGGGCGGCAGACGGGAACGCCGCCGCCAGCTCTTCAGCCGAGTAGTGCTGGGTCTTGGGCGCGTCCGGTGCGGCGGCGTCCTGGGGCTTCTTGCGGCGGAAAAAACTGAGCATTGGCAAAAGGCGCTGAAATCAGGGGGATATGCTACCACTCGGGCCTGTCGGGCCGATGTGGACTGAAGGTTGCGGCCGCCCGGCCGCTAACGGGTACGGAGGGCTGCGTTGGGCGGCCCGGAGGCCAACATGAACAGCGTGATGGGAACCGCTCTTTCCGGCATGCGCGCCGCCCAGCAGGGCGTGCAGGTGGCCGCGCACAACGTGGCCAATCTGGCGACCCCGGATGCGCAACGGCTGCAGGTGCAGCGCAGCGCGATGGAGCAGGGTGGGGTGGAGACCGTGGTGACCACCACCGAGCCCGATCCCAGCGCGCCGCTGGGCGACCTGCTGGCGGCGAAAACCGAGGTGGTGGCCTTCGCTGCCAACGCCGCGCTGGTGCGCCGCCAGGACCAGATGCTGGGCACCCTGCTGGATCGTAACGCCTGAGCCGACCTGCTTTGGTAGGCGGCAACCGCCGCCCCGGTGGGTGCCAACCGTTGGTTGGCACACCCGACCCGCCCTGGTAGGTGTCAACCTTGGTTGACACGCATTTGGTGTGCCAACCAAGGTTGGCACCTACCAGAGCAGGCATGCCAACCAAGGTTGGCACCTACCAAAGCGCGGTTGCGCCGGGCCGTGCCCGGCGGCAACCGCGTCGGTCAGGCCGACAGTTCCAGCAGCAGCTTGTTCAGGCGGGCCACATAGGCGCCCGGGTCCTTCAGGCTGTCACCGGCGGCCAGCGCGGCCTGGTCGAACAGCACCCGGCCCAGATCGTCAAAGCGTGCACCATCGGCTTCGGCATCCAGCTTGGCGATCAGCGGGTGGCCCGGATTGATCTCCAGCACCGGCTTGCTGTCGGGCACCTTCTGCCCGCTGGCTTCCAGGATCTGGCGCATCTGCAGGCCCAGGTCCTGTTCGCCGATGGCCAGCACCGCCGGTGAATCGGTCAGGCGGTGCGACACGCGCACTTCGGCCACGTCATCGCCCAGCACCGTCTTCAGCCGCTCCACCAGGGCCTGCTTGTCCTTGGCGGCCGCTTCCTGTTCCTGCTTGTCGGCCTCGCTTTCCAGCGCGCCCAGGTCCAGGTCGCCACGGGCGATATCGACGAAGCCCTTGCCGTCGAAATCGGTCAGGTAGCCCATCAGCCACTCGTCGATACGATCGGTCAGCAGCAGCACTTCCACGCCCTTCTTGCGGAACACTTCCAGGTGCGGGCTGTTGCGTACCTGGCTGTAGCTCTCGCCGGTCAGGTAGTAGATCTTGTCCTGGCCTTCGGCCATGCGCGCGATGTAATCGGCCAGCGACACGCTCTGTGCATCGGCCTCGCCACGGGTGGAGGCGAAGCGCAGCAGGCCGGCCACCTTCTCGCGGTTGTTGTAGTCCTCGGCCGGGCCTTCCTTCAGCACCTGGCCGAATTCCTTCCAGAAGCTGGCGTACTGTTCGGGCTTGTCGGTGGCCAGCTTGTCCAGCATGTCCAGCGAGCGCTTGGTCAGCGCCGCCTTCATCGAATCGATGACCGGGCCGGACTGCAGGATTTCGCGCGACACGTTCAGCGAAAGATCGTTGGAATCGACCACGCCCTTGATGAAGCGCAGGTACAGCGGCAGGAACTGCTCGGCCTGGTCCATCACGAACACGCGCTGCACGTACAGCTTCAGGCCCTTGGGCGCGTCGCGGTGGTACAGGTCGAACGGCGCGCGGCCGGGCACGTACAGCAGCGAGGTGTATTCCAGCTTGCCTTCGACCTTGTTGTGGCTCCAGGCCAGCGGATCGCTGTGGTCGTGCGCCACGTGCTTGTAGAACTCGGTGTACTCGGCGTCGCTGATCTCGGTGCGCGGGCGGGTCCACAGCGCGCTGGCGCGGTTGACGGTTTCCCATTCAAGCGCGGCGCCTTCTTCGCCTTCCTTCGGCATCTGGATCGGCAGGCCGATGTGGTCCGAATACTTCTTCAGGATGCTGCGCAGGCGCCAGCCGTCGGCGAAGTCATGCTCGCCGTCCTTCAGGTGCAGCACGATGCGGGTACCGCGCTCGGCCTTGTCGACGGTGGCGACTTCGAAATCGCCTTCGCCGCGCGAGGTCCAGCGCACGCCTTCGCCTGCGGCCAGGCCGGCGCGGCGCGAGGTCACTTCCACTTCGTCGGCGACGATGAAGGCGCTGTAGAAGCCGACGCCGAACTGGCCGATCAGCTGCGAATCCTTCTTCTGGTCGCCGGACAGCTGGCGCAGGAAGTCGCCGGTGCCGGATTTTGCAATCGTACCCAGGTGGGCAATGGCTTCGGCGCGGCTCATGCCGATGCCGTTGTCTTCGATGGTGATGGTGTGGGCGGCGGCGTCGAAGCTGACGCGCACGCGCAGCTCGCTGTCACCTTCCAGCAGGGCCGGCTGGGTCAGGGCCTCGAAGCGCAGCTTGTCGGCGGCGTCGGCGGCGTTGGAGACCAGCTCGCGCAGGAAGATTTCCTTGTTCGAGTACAGCGAGTGGATCATCAGCTGCAGCAGCTGCTTGACCTCGGTCTGGAAGCCAAGGGTTTCGGTCTGGGGGGTCTCGGTCATCGATAGGGCTCCGTGTGCAATGCCGCGCCAGCGCGTGCGGCCTGGCCCAAGGGGTATGGCTGATTGTCCCGAAATCAAGGGGTTGGTCGGGCAGGGCTGCGCCCTGCACCTGCCGAGGCAAATGCAACAGCCGAAGCAAGAGCAACAGCGGGCTATCCGTGGGATGGCGGGGCGGTGTGGGTGGGCAGGACACGCCGTAAACCCGTCCATGGGGGCTCGTAGGCGCCATCCATGGCGCCTGCGGTCCTGCCCACCCACACCGCCCCACCTCTGACAGTCCCCCGCGGCTGTTGGTAGGTGTCGACCTTGGTCAACACGGTAGATCCACGCCATGCGTGGATGAAATCTGTCAGATACCGATATAGAACTGGGGTCGGAGCCCGTTGCGGAGCAACGGGATCCGACCCACGGGATCGCGTCTGGGGCAGAGCCCCCTGAGTCAGGGGGCGGCCGCGAAGCGGCGGGGGTGTGGGAGTTGGTAAGGGGGGCCCACGTTTCGCGCAGCGAAGCGTGGGAGCGACAGCGCGTATGCGTTGGCGCGTACCCGGGCGCCGCCCGGCCGAACTACAATTCCCGCCATGCTGAATTTCTTGAACTACCCCCTGCGGGGGCGCCGGTGAGCGGCCGTGGGGGCAATGATGGTCAGGTCCGCATCATTGGTGGGCGCTGGCGCAATACCCGCCTGCCGGTGCCGACCCTGCCGGGCCTGCGGCCCAGCAGCGATCGCGTGCGTGAAACCCTGTTCAACTGGCTGATGCCCAGGCTAGCCGGTGCCCGTGTGCTGGATCTGTTTGCCGGCAGCGGCGCGCTAGGCCTGGAGGCCGTCTCGCGCGGCGCCGCCCACGCCACCCTGGTCGAGCGCGATGCCCAGCTGGGGCGCAACCTGTCCGCCGCAGTGGCCAAGCTGCAGGCCACCGACCAGATCACCGTGGTCCAGGCCGATGCCCTGCGCTGGCTGCAGGGCGCGCCGGCCCAGCAGGCCGACCTGGTGTTCATCGACCCGCCGTTCGCCGATGGCCTGTGGCAGGACGTGCTGGCCCAGCTGCCGCGGCACCTGGCTGCCGATGCCTGGCTGTACCTGGAATCGCCGGCCGGCCATGTACCAGTACTGCCGCCGGAATGGCTGCTGCACCGCGAGGGCGCCACCCGCGAAGTCCGCTTTGCCCTGTACCGCCGCGCCGCTGCTACACTTTGACCTCATCTGAACATCTGCAACCGCCCATGACCGTGGCCAACCGCCGCATTGCCGTCTACCCCGGCACGTTCGACCCCATCACCAATGGTCACATCGATCTGGTGAGCCGGGCCGCGCCGCTGTTTGAAAAGGTCGTGGTGGGCGTGGCGCAGAGCCCGTCCAAGGGGCCGGCGCTGCCGCTGGAGCAGCGCGTGCAGCTGGCCCGGGGCGCCCTGGGCCACCATGGCAATGTCGAGGTCATCGGCTTCGATACCCTGCTGGCCCATTTCGTACGCTCGGTGCAGGGCGGGGTGCTGCTGCGCGGCCTGCGCGCGGTGTCCGATTTCGAGTACGAATTCCAGATGGCCAGCATGAACCGCCACCTGATTCCCGAGGTCGAGACCCTGTTCCTGACCCCGGCCGAACAGCACAGCTTCATTTCGTCCTCGCTTGTCCGCGAGATCGCGCGCCTGGGTGGCGACGTGTCCGGCTTCGTGCCGGCCGCCGTGCTCGAAGCGCTGCGCAAGGTCCGCGAAGCGAAGGCGGCACAGTCGTAACCGCTGCCAAGCGGCCGTTCCTGTAGTACCACGCACCCCCATTACGTACACCAACACGCACCATCTCGGGAGGAAACCCATGAACACCACCATGCGCGCGATGCTGATCGCCTCGTTTGCCCTGGCCTTCACCGCTTGCAAGAAGGAAGAGGCTGCTCCGGTCGAAGAGGCCAAGCAGGCCCTGGTCGCTCCGGCCAAGGACGACGATGCAGGCTGGAAGAAGTACCTGCAGGAAGTGGCCATCCAGAACATGGGCAACATCAGCAACAGCCCGTTCCTGTACTACCTCTCGCCGGAATCGGACCCGGACTTCCAGGCCAAGTACGAGCGCCAGACCGAAAGCGCGACCCAGGCCGTGGCCCGTGGCGTGCAGCCGGGCAACATGCTGGCCTTCGGTTCGTCGGCCTCGGGCAAGATGGCTGACATGATCCAGGCCGTGTTCAAGGACGTGTCGGCGGATTCGATGAAGGGCGTGCGCGTCGTCTTCATCGGCCAGTCGGCCGACAATGCCCGCGTGCAGGCTGCCGTGCAGCCGACCGGCGCCGAGTACATTTTCGTCGAAGCCAAGTAAGACCGAGCCGTGGCGGCCACGCTGCGGCGTGGCCCGGGCGGCATCCTGCAAGGGGTGCGGCCGATGAACTGACCGGTGCGCGCGCCCGCGCGTGCCGGTCCTTGTCCCAAGGCGCGGGCGAGGAGTATCGCCATGTCGCTGAAAATCAATGAGCTCTGCGTCAACTGCGACGTATGCGAGCCGGCCTGCCCGAACCAGGCCATTTCGATGGGTGAAACCATCTACGTGATCGATCCCGCACGCTGTACCGAATGCGTGGGTCATTTCGACGAACCCCAGTGCGTGGTCGTCTGCCCGGTCGAATGCATCGACCCGGACCCGGATATCGTGGAAACGGAAGTCCAGCTGCTGGCCAAGCTGCGCCAGTTGCAGAACGATCATCCCGAACTCTATGCGGAGCCCCCATCCGAATGAAGCTGATCGTCCGCCCCCTGTTGCTGCTTGGCCTGCTGCTGGCCCCCCAGGCTTGGGCTGAAAGCCCTGCCCAGACCCCCGCCCGCGCCGAGCGCCCCGATGGGGTGGCCGTGGCCAGTGGCCATGCGCTGGCCACCCAGGCCGGCATCGACATCCTGGCCCAGGGCGGCAACGCCTTCGACGCGGCCGTGGCGGTGTCGTCCACGCTGGCGGTGGTTGAACCGATCAGCTCCGGCCTCGGCGGGGGTGGCTTCTTCCTGCTGCACGACGCGGCCACCGGCAAGGACGTGATGCTGGACGCGCGCGAAACCGCGCCGGCCGCGGCCACGCCGCAGGCATTCCTGGACAAGCAGGGCAACCTGGACCGCGACCGCTCTGTGAACGGGCCCTGGTCGGCGGGCATTCCGGGCCTGCCGGCCGCGCTGGTGGAACTGTCGTCCAAGCACGGCAAGCTGCCGCTGGCCACCTCGCTGCAGCCGGCCATCCGCATCGCCCGCGACGGCTTCCCGGTGTACGAGCGCATGGCCAAGGGCTACGCCTCGCGCCGTGAAGTGATGGAGCGTTTCCCCGGCACGCGCGAGGTCTACCTGCGCAATGGCAAGCCGATCGCCACCGGCGATCTGTTCAAGCAGCCCGAACTGGCACAGACCCTGGAACGCCTGGCGGCCGGCGGTCGTGATGGCTTCTACAAGGGCCAGACCGGCAAGCTGCTGCTGGAAGGGGTGAAGCAGGCCGGTGGCAAGTGGACCGCCGATGAGCTGGCCGGCTACCAGGTCAAGCTGCGCGAGCCGATTGTGTTCGACTACAACGGCTGGAAGATCACCACCGCGCCGCCGCCATCGTCCGGCGGCATCGCCCTGGCCAGCATGCTGCAGATCCTGGAAGGCTGGGACATCAAGCAGATGGATGCCGCGCACCGTACCCACCTGGTGGTGGAAGCCATGCGCCGCGCCTACCGCGACCGCACCTTCTTCCTGGGCGACCCGGATTTCGTGCAGATTCCGCAGAAGGTGCTGACCAGCAAGGACTACGCCCAGGGCCTGCGCGCGACCATCCACCCGGAGAAGGCCACCCCCAGCGACCTGCTGTCGGGCAACCCGACCCCGCTGGAAGATGACGAAACCACTCATTTCTCGATCATCGACCGCGATGGCAACCGCGTGGGCGCCACCCAGACGGTGAACCTGCTGTACGGCTCGGGCCTGATTCCCAAGGGCACCGGCGTGCTGCTGAACAATGAAATGGACGACTTCGCGCTGAAGCCGGGCACCCCCAATGCCTTCGGTGTGATGGGCTATGCGGCCAACGCACCGAAGCCGGGCAAGCGCATGCTCAGCTCGATGACGCCCACCTTCATGGAAAACAGCGACAAGGTGGTCGTGCTCGGTACGCCTGGTGGCAGCCGCATCATCACCATGGTGCTGCTGGGCATCCTCGGCTATGACGCCGGCCTGGACGCACAGCAGGTCGCTGCGCTGCCGCGCTACCACCACCAGTGGCTGCCCGACCTGATCGAGGCCGAGAGCGCTGCCTTCGACGCCGACACGGTGAAGCAGCTGCAGGCGATGGGCCACAAGATCGACCTGCCGGGCGACGTCGCCGCCGGTGGCCGCGGTTCGAGCCACGTCTGGGGCAACCTGCAGACCGTGGAATGGGACCGCAAGGCCAACAAGCTGTTCGGCGGCAGTGATCCGCGCAACCCGGTGGGCAGTGCCCAGGTCGTACCGGCGCATTGAATTGCCGCTGGCGCCGGGCCACGCCCGGCGAATGCGCAACCCCCGAACCCCGCCGTCCGGTGGGGTTTTCCATTTTCCGGCTAGCGATTATTTAACGGCAGCCGTTTGATAATCGCGACATGAAACTCTGGTCAATTCGTGGAAACTCGCAGCGCCTGGATGGCGGGGCGATGTTCGGCAACGCGCCGCGCGCGTTGTGGGAAAAATGGGCGGCTCCGGACGAGCTCAATCGCATTGAGCTGGCCTGCCGTGCGCTGCTGGCCAGTCCGCTGGAAGGCAAGACGGTGTTGTTTGAAACCGGCATCGGCGCCTTCTTCGACCCGCGCATGCGCGAACGCTACGGCGTGCAGGAAAGCCGGCATGTGCTGATTGATTCGCTGCGCGAAGCCGGTTTCGAACACGAAGATATCGACGTGGTGGTGCTCAGCCACCTGCATTTCGATCATGCCGGCGGCCTGCTGGCGCCGTGGACCGAAGGCCGTGGCCCGGAACTGCTGTTCCCCAATGCCACCTTCGTGGTTGGTGCGCAGCACTGGCAACGGGCCTTGCAGCCGCATCCGCGCGATCGGGCCAGCTTCATCGCCGAACTGCCCGCGCTGCTGCAGGCCAGCGGTCGGTTGGAAGTGGTGGAGGGCGAATATTCGCAGGTGCTGGGCCGCAGCGTGCGCTTCAGCTACAGCGACGGCCACACGCCGGGGTTGATGCTGGCCGAGATCGTCGGCCATGCGCACGCTGACCAGGCACCGCACGGCGGCGTGGTGTTCTGTGCCGATCTGATTCCCGGGCGCTCCTGGGTGCACGTGCCGATCACCATGGGTTACGACCGTAATGCCGAACTGCTGATCGACGAAAAGCG
The DNA here is from genome assembly GCF_003086875.1 of Stenotrophomonas sp. ZAC14D2_NAIMI4_6. Lineage (NCBI taxonomy): Bacteria > Pseudomonadati > Pseudomonadota > Gammaproteobacteria > Lysobacterales > Lysobacteraceae > Stenotrophomonas > Stenotrophomonas sp. ZAC14D2_NAIMI4_6. Next base: position 1,696,067 of record NZ_CP025996.1, read on the forward strand.
CCAGTTCCTGGAAGACAAGCTGGCGCGCAACGTCCATCTGTTCTTCACCCACGACCCGCAGGTGGCACTGGCCCAGCTGGGGCGCGACGAAAAAGGCCGTTTCGTGACCCTGCATGAGCAGGGCGAACTGAAGGCCCGCGCGCTGGGTTGAGCAGTGGGGTCGTAGAGTCGAGCTTGCTCGACTGGCGCGGGATGCATCCGCGCATCGGGGTCAGAGCCCTTTCTGCGAAAGGGATCCGACCCCTGGGGTGGATCACGCCACGCGGGTACCGAAAATGCGGTCGCCGGCATCGCCCAGGCCGGGCAGGATGTAGCCCTTTTCATTCAGATGGGCATCGATCGCGGCGGTGTAGATCTCCACGTCCGGATGTACCGCCTTCACTGCCTCGATGCCTTCCGGTGCGGCCACCAGGAAAATGCCCTTGATGCGGCGCGCACCGGCACGCTTGAGCATGTCGATGGTGGCGATCAGGGTGCCGCCGGTGGCCAGCATCGGGTCCAGGATCAGCGCGTCGCGCTCTTCCAGGCGGCCGGTGAGGCGCTCGAAGTAGGGCACCGGCTGCAGGGTTTCTTCGTCGCGCTGCAGGCCGACCACGCTCACGCGCGCGGCCGGAATGAGCGACAGCACGCCGCTGAGCATGCCCAGGCCGGCGCGCAGGATCGGCACCACGGTGATCTTGGCGCCGGCGATGCGCTGCACGGTGACCGGGCCGGCCCAGCCGGGCAGGGTGTGCGGTTCGGTGTCCAGGTCGGCGGTGGCCTCATAGGCCAGCAGGGTGCCCAGCTCGTTGGCCAGTTCGCGGAAATCCTTGGTGCTGAGCGCAGCGTTGCGCATCAGGCCGATCTTGTGCTGCACCAGCGGGTGGCGCACTTCGACGATCTTCATGGTCGGAAAGGGGGTCTGGGAGAGGGCTCCATTTTGCCGGAACGCCGGTCCGAACCCAAACGCCGGATGCCGCCGGCTGCACCGGCATGTCACGACCGTGCAACCTTGCGGACATACCGTGCAGACCCATTCTTAACAGGAACGGGGCTTCAACGTGCATATCAAGACTCCGCTGGCCATGGCCATCACCCTGACTCTGGCGATGGGGGCTGCAGCGCCGCTGCACGCTGCCGGGCAGCAGGTCGTGGCCGGTGCCGGCGCGGTTGCCGCCGATGCGGTCGACCTGGACCGCATCGAAGTGCGCGCCCAGCTGGAATCGCAGGTGCGTGCCGTCGATCTGAAGCGCAGCAGCAACGCGATCGAAGATGCGGTCTCCTCCGATGCGCTGGGCCAGTACCCGGACAAGAACGTGGCCGAATCGCTGCAGCGCCTGCCGGGCGTCAGCGTGACCCGCGACCAGGGCGAAGGCCGTTTCGTGGTCATCCGCGGCCTGGACGCCAACCTCAACAGCGTCAGCGTGGATGGCATCGCCGTGGGCACGCCGGAAGATTCCAGCCGCGCCGCACCGCTGGACGTGATTCCGTCCGATTCGACCGAACGCCTGCGCGTGGTCAAGTCGCCTACCCCGGACATGCCGGGTGATGCCATTGGTGGTGCGGTGCTGGTCGAATCGGCCTCGGCCTTCGACCGCGATGGCCGCAGCCTGCGCGGCAAGATTGAAGCCAGCCACCAGCAGCTGTCCCGTGAAACCAGCCCCAAGGCGGCCTTCAACTACAGCGAAGTGTTCGCCGATACCTTCGGCGTGGCGCTGGGCGTGAACTACCAGAAGCGCACGTTCGAATCGGACAACAGCGAAGTGGAGTACGACGGCGAGGACGATGCCGCACCCGGTGACGTCACCGCGATCAACCTGCAGCACCGCAAGTACGAGATCGAGCGCAAGCGCATCGGCGCCAACCTCAACCTGGACTGGCGCCCCAGCGAGTACAGCAAGTACTACCTGCGCACGCTGTACAGCCAGTTCGATGATGCCGAGACCCGCCAGCGGGTGATCTTCAACTTCGACGATGCCGACATGGTCCGCACCGGTACCGACCAGTACCGCCTGGACGACATGCCCGGCGATGCGATCGACAAGCGCATGCGTTACCGCACCAAGGAAGAAAACACCTTCGCCGCCAGCCTGGGCGGCGAGAACACCTTCACCAACGCCGTGGTCGATTACAAGGTGGGCTACACCCGCACCGAAGAACGGGTGAACGATGAAATGGAAGCGCGTTTCAGCCTGGACGGCGACGATTTCAACGGCACGCTCGACCAGCGCAGCCGTCTGCCGACCTACACCTTCGACAACCCGCAGTGGCTGGACAACGGCAACTACGCCTTCGACCGCTTCGTGCTCTCGCCCAAGCAGGTGAACGACAAGGAACACAGCGCGCAGGTGAACGTGCGATTCGACGGCGACAGCAGCAGCATCAAGTTCGGTCTGCTGGGTCGTTGGCGCGACCGCGACGTTAACGTGGACGAGCGCGAACTGCGCGTCGGCCCGAAGGTGGCCCTGTCGAGCTGGACCACCGGTTCGCCCGAGCACCGCCACGGCAACCTGGGCGATGGCATGAGCTCGGACGCGATGCGCGCCTATTGGGCGGCCAACGGCGGCCAGTACAGCGCCCGTCCGCAGGATGTCGGCGGCAATGCGATGACCTCGCTGGAAGAAGACTACGTGGCCAGCGAAGACATCTTCGCCAGCTACGCCATGGGCACCTGGGACATCGGTGCGCTGCGCGTGATCGGTGGCGTGCGCGTGGAAAGCACGCGCTTCCAGGCCATCGGCAACCAGGTGGACGTGGCCGCCAATGGGCGCAGCTTCACGGTCACTCCGCGCGTGGCCAACAGCAGCTACACCAACGTGCTGCCGGGCCTGCACCTGCGCTACGACGCGGCCGACGACTGGGTGTTGCGTGCCTCGGCCAACAAGACCGTCGCGCGCCCGTCCTTCGGCGATGTCTCCCCGCGTGTGGGGTACAGCCGTGGCGATGAAGAAGTGCGCCTGGGCAACCCGGAACTGGATCCGTACGAGTCGAAGAACATCGACCTGTCGGTGGAGAAGTACCTGGGCACCACCGGCATCGTCTCGCTGGGCCTGTTCCACAAGTCCATCGACGGCTACATCGTGGAAACCGTGCGCACCAACGACCCGGCCTACGGTGGCTTCGACGTGACCCAGCCGATCAACGGCCGCAAGGCCACCGTGCGTGGCGCCGAACTGAACTGGCAGCAGCAGCTGTCGTTCCTGCCGGGCGCGCTGGATGGCCTGCTGGTCGGTGCCAGCGGCACCTGGCTGGACACCGAATTCGACGCCGGCATTGCAGACCGTGCCGATGAGGACTTCATGCTGCCGCGCGCATCCAAGCACGTGTACAGCGCCCACATCGGCTATGAAAAGTATGGTCTGAGCACGCGCCTGGCCGCGGTGTACCGCAGCGAATACCTGGACAGCATCGGCAAGGGCCGCGCGTTCGACATCTACGTGGCACCCAACACCCAGCTGGACTTCTCGCTGGACTACAAGTTCACCCCGCGCATCAGCATGTACTTCGAAGCGCAGAACCTGCTGGACAAGCCGCTGGAGCTGTACCAGGGCACGCGTTCGCGCACCCTGCAGCTGGAAGAGTATGGCCGCACCTACGCCGTCGGCCTGAAGGTGGCCCTGTGATGGCGCGCGGCATGAACCTGCTGGCGGCCGCGCTGGTCGCCTGCCTGGCCGCCGGCTGCACCCCGGCACCGTCGCCGGATGCGGGCAGCTCCGCCTCCGCACAGGCCAGCGTTGGCGCCGATGCACCCCGGGCCGTGGCGACCATCGCCGAGGCCTTCCTGACCCCGATGACCCCGGCCGACAACATCGATTCGCCCGCCAGCTGGCAGGCGCCCGACGGCGCGACCTGGCTGATCGCCACCGCCAAGGCCACCGACAAGCTGGTGGTCTACGATGGCAGCAGCGGCAAGCACCTGCGCGATGTCGGCAGCAGCGGCACCGCACTGGGTCAGTTCGATCGCCCCAATGGCATTTCGGTGACCGATGACCTGCTGTGGATCGTGGAGCGTGACAACCACCGCGTGCAGGTGTTCTCGCTGCCCGATTTCACCCCGCTGGCCGTGTTCGGTGTGCAGGATCTGCGCAAGCCCTACGGCCTGTGGGTGGACAAGCGGGCCGACGGCTACAGCGTGTACGTCACCGATTCGTGGGACAACGGCGAGGACGCGCAGGGCAAGGACATCCTGCCGCCGCTGGCCGAACTGGACAAGCGCGTGCGCCAATACCACGTCAACCGCGATGGCGCCAAGCTTGAAGCCACCCTGGCCGCCAGCATCGGCGATACCAGCGAGGCCGGTGCGCTGCGCGTGGTCGAATCGATCTGGGGCGACCCGGCCAACGACCGCCTGTTGGTTGCCGAAGAAGACGAAAGCTACGCCAGCGAATTCAAGGTCTATACCCTGGCCGGCCGCTTCACCGGCACCACCTTCGGTCGCGATGTGTTCAAGGCGCAGGCCGAAGGCGTGATGCTGCGCACCTGCGGCAAGGACGGTTGGTGGATCACCACCGAGCAGGGCAAGCAGCGCAGTGTGTTCCATCTGTTCGACCGCCATACCTTGAAGCCGGTCGGCGCGTTCCAGGGCAATACGGTGGCCAACACCGATGGCATCTGGATGATGCAGCAGCCCACGCCTCGCTTCCCGCATGGCGCGTTGTATGCGGTGCATGACGACCAGGGCGTCGTCGCCTTCGATTGGCAGGCCATCGCCAAGCAGCTTTCGCTGCCGCTGGAGTGTGGCGCATGAGCGGTCGTTGCATGCGCGCACTGACTGTCGCCCTGTTGCTGGCCGCGCCGCTGCTGGCGGGCGCGGCAGCCGAGCCCAATACCCAGGTTCCGCAGGGCAGCCGCCACTACGCGGCCACGCCACTGCCGGACCGCATCGTGGCATCGCCTTCGGCCGATCCGGCGCACGCATTCGCGGTGGCCTGGCGTACCGACGGCAGCGTGCAGTCGCCGCTGCTGGAAGTGGCAGTGGCCGGTGATTCGCCGGCCATCGAGGGCGTGCGCCAGCTGCGTGCGAGCACGCAGACGCTGCAGAGCGAGAACGGCCTGTCCCACCACCACCGCGTGCAGGTGGAAGGGCTGCAGCCGGATACGCTGTATGTCTACCGCGTGCAGGGCAATGGCGGCTGGAGTGCATGGAACCAGCTGCGCACCGCAGGTACAGCGGGACAGCCGCTGACCCTGCTGTACTTCGGTGATACCCAGAACAAGAACCTGAGCCATGTCAGCCGCGTGGTGCGTGCCGCGCAGAAGGCCGCGCCCGATGCACGGATCAGCCTGTTCGCCGGCGACCTGGTCAGCGGTGGCGACGGCGCCGACGATAGCGAGTGGGGCGAATGGTTCGCCGCCACCGGCTGGCTGGCGCAGGAAACGCTGGTGGCGCCGGCCATCGGCAACCACGAATACTTCGAGGAATTCGAAGACACGCCGCAGGAACGCCGTGTGCTGGGCCGCCACTGGCCGGTCACCTTCGCGCTGCCGGGCAACGGTGTGGCAGCGGCCGATACCAGCACCTACTGGTTCGACGTGCAGGACGTGCGCGTGGTGGTGCTCGATGGCACCTCGGCGCTGGACCTGGGCACCGCACAGGCGCAGGCGCAGTGGCTGGACACCGTACTGAGCAGCAACCCGCGCGCGTGGACGATCGTCCTGCTGCACCAGCCGTTCTATTCGCCGCGCGAAGGCCGCCAGAACGCCGCACTGCAGGAGGTGCTGCAGCCGGTGATCCGTCGCCACAAGGTGGATCTGGTGCTGCAGGGCCATGACCACACCTATGGCCGTCGTGGCGAAGGCCAGGCGGCTACGCCGCAGTACGTGGTGACCGTGGCCGGGCCGAAGCAGTACCGGCTGTCGGACGAGGCGAAACAGACCATGGACCCGGTGGCCGAAGACACCCAGCTGTTCCAGGTGCTGCGCGTTGATCCGCAGAAGCTGCGTTACGAAGCCCGCACGGTCACCGGCCGTCTGTACGACGCCTTCGAACTGCGCCGCGCTGCCGATGGCAGCACGCAGAAGGTGGAGCTGCAGCAGGGGCGCATCACCCCGCGTGCATGCCCGCGTGCGCAGACTGCCAAGGGTCGCGCTGACCGCTGCTGGGAATGAGGAACCAACGATGATCGCATCCCGACGTTTCGTGCCGGTGGCCGCCCTCGCCGCAGCCGTGCTGCTGGTGGCAGGGGCTGCCACCGCTGCCGAAGCCGTACTGCACCCGTTCCTGGCCGCGCAGCCGAAGCAGGCCCCGCAGGAAGTGAACCTGGCGGTGGAGATCCCCGCCGGCAGCTTCACCAAGTACGAGATCAAGGAAGACGGGCTGGTCCATGTGGACCGGTTCCAGTCGATGCCGGTGGCCTATCCGGCCAACTATGGTTCGATGCCGCGCACCCTGGCCGGTGACAACGACCCGCTGGACGCCCTGGTGCTGACCCGCGAGCCGCTGCATCCTGGCGTGATCGTGCGCTTCCGTCCGATCGGCTACCTGAAGATGATCGACAACGGTGAGCATGACGAAAAGGTGATCGGCGTGCCCACCGACAAGGTGGACCCCAGCTACGCCAACATCCGCGACCTGGCCGATCTGCCCGAGATCGAGCGGCAGCGCATCGAAGCCTTCTTCCGTGTCTACAAAGACCTGCCCGCCGGGCGCAATCCGGTGCAGCTCAATGGCTGGGGCAACGCGGCCGAGGCCCGGGCGGTGATCAGCGAGGCGATGCAGCGTTTCGAAAAGTAGATCCACGCCATGCGTGGATTCAGCCCTGCAGCGTCTCGATGAACGACTCGGCCTGCAGGCGGTCGCCCAGCACCTGGGCCACCGCCTGCACGGCTGTCTCCTGGTGCTCGGCGCGGATGCCGCCCTCGTCGTCATCGTTGTAGAGATCATCGCCGGCTTGCAGATACACCGCACCGGCGGCGGCCAGCGCGGCCATCAGGGTCCGCAGGTCATCCAGGAACACACCGGCGTCCCAGTGCCCGCGCCCATGCTGGGCAAACAGAATGCGGCCATCGTCCATGTCCAGGATGAAGGGGTCGGCGCCAAGGTCGGCAATCACCAGCCAGTTCGAAGGCCAGTCCTCGATCGGTTCGCCGCTGATGCCATGCCAGCGATAACCGGCCTGGTGGCTCCACAGGCGCTGCAACGGTGGAATCCAGACCTCAAGCCCAGGAATGGTGATGCCGGCATGGCCGACCTTGGCATTGATCTCGATGCCCAAGGGCCCGACCTGCGCGTAGAAGCGGGCCACGACCGCCGGCAGCGGGAACGGTCCCTGCCAATGGTTTTCATCCTGCGCCTGCAACGGCCCAAACACGGTGAACCGGTCACGTAGATCCTGCATGCAACGTTCCACTGGCGGGCGGGCTAGCCTAGCAGACCGCGCCGCGCGCACGGCCTTCACTGTCGCTGGCTATCATGTGCGGCACTCAGAACGAAGGCGATGCACGTGTCGGTAGCGTTGGTATGGTTCCGCCGCGATCTGCGGCTGCAGGACAATCCGGCCCTGCAGGCCGCACGCGATGCCGGGCATGACGTGGTGCCGGTCTACATCCATGCGCCGCAGGAAGAGGGCGAGTGGATGCCGGGTGCCGCGTCCGATGCCTGGCGCCACCGTTCGCTGGCGGCGCTGGATGCCGATCTGCGTGCGCGCGGTTCCGCACTGGTGCTGCGCGCCGGCGACAGCCTGGCCGAACTGCAGGCGCTGATCGAGCAGACCGGCGCCGAAGCGGTGTACTGGAACCGCAAGTACGAGCCGGCCACCCAGCCGCGTGATGCCACCATCAAGCGCACGCTGCGCGAGCAGGGCATCGATGCGCAGAGCTGCAATGGCAGCCTGTTGTTCGAACCGTGGGATATCGCCACCCAGCAGGGCCAGCCGTACAAGGTGTTCACCCCGTACTGGCGCAACGTGCTCAGCCACTGGCGCCTACCCGCGCTGCAGGCCGCGCCGCAGCGACTGCCGGCGCACGCAGTACAAGGTCTTGCGCTGGACGCGCTGCAGCTGGCGCCCACGCTGGACTGGGACAGCGGCTTCTGGGAGCACTGGCAGCCGGGCGAAGCCGGTGCGCTGGAAGCGCTGTCGGTGTTCGAAGATGGCGCGCTGCGTGGCTACCGCGAGCAGCGTGACCTGCCTGATCGCGTGGGCACCTCGCGCATGTCGCCGCACCTGCATTTCGGTGAGATCGCACCGTGGCGCATCGCCCACGCGCTGGAGGCCCTGCGCAGCGCCGGCACCGACGCCGATATCGATGGCTACCTGCGCCAGCTGGGCTGGCGCGACTTCGCTTACCACCTGCTGCACCACTTCCCGAAGACGCCCACCGACAATCTCAATCCGCGTTTCGACCGCTTCCCGTGGGCCAATCCCAGCGCCGCGCAGCTGCACGACTGGCAGCGTGGCAACACCGGCGTGCCGATCGTCGATGCCGGCCTGCGCGAACTGTGGCACACCGGCTACATGCACAACCGCGTGCGCATGATCGTGGCCAGCTACCTGTGCAAGCACCTGCGCGCGCATTGGCTGCACGGCGCACGCTGGTTCTGGGACACTCTGGTCGATGCGGACCTGGCCAACAACACGATGGGCTGGCAGTGGGTGGCCGGCACCGGTGCCGATGCGGCGCCGTACTTCCGCGTGTTCAACCCGGTGACCCAGGCCGAGAAATTCGATCCGCAGGCGCGCTATATCAGCCGCTGGGTACCGGAACTGGCGGCGCTGCCGGTGAAGGCGCGCTTTGCCCCGTGGCAGCACCCGCAACTGCTGGCCGAGAAAGCGCCCGGCTACCCGCGCACGCCGCTGGTCGACCTGGCGGTCGGTCGCGATGCCGCGCTGGCCGCCTACCGAAGCACGGGCGGGGCGTAAAGAGGCTGGATGAAGGCCGGGTCAGAAAGCTGAATGCAGCACGTCCGGCCTTCACATTCATCATCCCGGCATCGCGCCGGCGTGTATATCCTCCTGAGCGTTCGCACGCCGCATCGGCCGGCATCCAAGGAGACCACCCATGATCCGCAACACCACCCGCAACGTCGCACTGGCCCTGATGACTGCCGCCGCGCTGAGTGCGTGCGCCACCGGCGGCTCCTACGTGCAGAGCGATCAGTACGGCAATCCGACCGAGCAGCAGAACCGCACCGGTCGTGGCGCGCTGATCGGCACCGCCGTGGGTGTGGCGGCCGGCCTGCTGACCGGCAACAGCGCCACCGAACGCCGCCAGCATGCCTTGATCGGCGCGGGCATCGGCGCGCTCAGCGGCGCCGCCATCGGCAACTACCAGGACCGCCAGGAACGCGCGCTGCGTGAGCGCACCGCCAACACCGGCATCGACGTGCAGCGCCAGGGCGACAACATCACCCTGAACCTGCCCGATGGCATCACCTTCGATTTCGGCAAGTCGGCGCTGAAGCCGCAGTTCTACAGCTCGCTCAACGGTGTTGCCAGCACGCTGAACGAGTACAACCAGACCATGATCGAAGTGGTCGGCCATACCGACAGCATCGGCAGCGATGCGGTGAACAACCGCCTGTCGAAGGAACGTGCCGATTCGGTGGCGCAGTACCTGGTAGGCCAGGGCGTGCAGCAGGTGCGTATCGAAACTCTGGGTGCCGGCAAGGCCTACCCGATTGCCGACAACAGCACCGACGCCGGCCGCGCGCAGAACCGCCGCGTGGAAATCCGCGTGATTCCGTTGAAGCAGTAACGCGCAGCGTTACTGCTGTTCCGGCGAAGCCGGAACAAAAATGCCGCCCTTACAGGCGGCATTTTTTGTAGGTGCCGAGCCATGCTCGGCACACCCTGGAGCCCACCGGCCCCGGCTGCGGGTAGGTGCCGAGCCATGCTCGGCACACCCTGGAGCCCACCGGCCCCGGCTGCGGGTAGGTGCCGAGCCATGCTCGGCACACCCTGGAGCCCACCGGCCCCGGCTGCGGGTAGGTGCCGACCTTGGTCGGCACGCTTCGAAGCAGTCGAGCATGGCTCGACTCTACAAAAGGCGGTCCAGGATGACGACCACCCGTCACGCCGCGGCCGTCACCTTCTCCAGAATCCGCTTGCCGCTGCTTTCCAGCGCGGCGTCTTCCTTCTCCTGCTGCCGTTGCGCCAGCTTCGCGGCCGGGCACTGGGCCAGCATGTAGTTGGCATCGAAGTTGAGCTTTTCCACCAGGAAATCGACGAAGGCGCGTACCTTCGGCGACACCAGGCGGCCGCCGGCGAACACCGCATTGAAGTCCACTTCCGGGCCGGTCCAGCCGGCCAGCACGCGGCGCACCATGCCCGATTCAACGAAGGGCTTGGCCATCACATCGCCGGTCAGCAGCAGCCCTTCGCCGCACACCAGCGCACCATTGAGCGCCGACATGTCGTTGGCGGTCATCAGCGGGGTGACCGGGAAGTCGCGCAGCTCGCCGCCGTTCTCGCCCAGCTGCCAGGTGAAGCGCGGCGAATTACCGGTGTGGTGCGGCTTGCGCATCGCCAGGATGCGGTGGAACTGCAGTTCTTCCGGGTGCAGCGGTTCGCCATAACGTTCAATGTAGGCCGGGCTGGCGAACACCTGGGTGCGCAGGCTGCCCAGCTTGCGGGCCACCAGGTTGGAATCGGGCAGGGCACCCACGCGCAGGGCCAGGTCGGCTTCGCCTGCAATCAGGTCCAGCTTCTCGTTGCCCATGTGCATGTCCAGGCGGATTTCCGGGTACTGCGCATGGAACTGGCCCAGCAGCGGTGCGATCCAGGTGATGCCGATCGAGTAGGGCACGGTGAAACGCAGCCAGCCACGCGGGCCCGACTGCAACTGGCTGACCGCGCTCTCGGCTTCTTCCAGTTCGCGCGCGATGCGCTGGCAGTGCTCGTGGTAGATCGAACCGGCTTCGGTCAGGCCGAGGCGGCGCGTGGTCCGGTGCAGCAGGCGCGCGCCCAGGCGCGTTTCCAGCTCCTGCACCTTGCGGCTGACCGTGGTCTTGGGCAGGCCGAGCGACTTGGCGGCGGCGATGAAGCTGCCTTGCTCGACCACCTTGACGAAGATCAGGGTTTCATTGAGATCGTGGGACATGATCGGGATCCTGGACGCCGGGGACGGGGATATCGTGACAGAACGATTGGACCGGAGACGGGATGATTATTCCCCTTAATCCGGACTAATCAAGTAAAGGTTTGAGGTCTATCGTGGCGCCATTCGTTGATTGGAGCCCGTCCGCCATGAGCCTGCGCAACATTCTTGCCCGCTTCCGGCTTGCCGGCCAGGACACCCTGGACCAGGCGATGACCGTGGAAGTCCGCCCGAGTTCCTTGGTACACAAGGATTTCCGGGAGTTTACCGCGCCCCTGCGTCAGCAGCGTGGCGGTTCCATCCGCCTGGCCCCGCGCCAGGGGGATCGCCTGCGTCGAATTGGGACTATCCCGGATTTGGGAGGAAATGTCCCGTGAATGGGATTCTGACCCCCGAGGTCCTGGTCCTCGGCGGCACCGGCGCGGTCGGCCAGGGCGTGGTCGGTGCGCTGCTGGAGGCCGGTAGCCCGGTGCTGGTGGTCGGCCGCGATCCCGGCCGCCTGGCAGCACTGCACGAACAGTTCGCCGATGAGCCGGGCCTGCAGACGATGCTCGGCTCGCTCAGCGACGATGCGTCGGCGCGCACCGTGGCCGAGCGCGTGGCGCAGCGCCCGCGTCCGCTGGCCGCCGTGGTGGCGGCCATGGGCGGCCCGTACAACCGTGGCCGGGTTACGGCGCGCAGCGGTGACGCGCTGCTGGGCGCGCTGCAGGCCGACCTGATGCCGCACGTGCACGCCGCGCGCCATCTGTTGCCGCTGCTGCAGGACAACCCGCACGCGCGCCGCTATGTGCTGATCGGCAGTCCGGCCGGTGCCAAGCCATGGGCCGGCTACGGCGAAACCTCCATCACCACCGCAGCGCTGCGCATGTACGCGCAGGTGGTGCACCAGGAAGCGCAGGCGATGGGCGTGCGCGCGCAGATGCTGGAGGTCGGCAATCCGGTCTGTACCCCCAGCAATGCGGCCAACGCCTGCATCGAATGGCCCAGCTCGCTGCTGGTTGGCCGCCGCGTGGTGTCCCTGCTCGACGGCTGCCGCGACAACCGCGCCATCGTCCGCTGTGACAGCAGTGATGCCGAACTGCCGCGCGGTCTGTTGAACCTGGACCTGCCACCGCTGTGGCGCGACACCGCAGGCGTTGCTTGACCTCAACCAACGTTGAGGTCGCAGGCTACGCCGCCAGAAAACGAACACGTCACCGAACCACCACCCCTTCCGTACGGATGCATGCCATGACTTCCCCCAACACCCCTCCACACCGTATCGGTCATCGCCTGGCGATGGCCGGTGTCTCCATTCTTGCCGCGGCGGTGCTGGCCGCCTGCAGTGGCGGTCATGCCGAAGAGGCCGGTGCACCGCCGCCGCCGCAGGTCAGCGCCGCGCCGGTACTGGTCAAGCAGGTCAGCCAGTGGGACGAATTCAGCGGCCGCGTTGAAGCCGTGCAGAGCGTCGAGCTGCGTCCGCGCGTGTCCGGCTACATCGACAAGGTCAACTATGTCGAAGGCGAAGAAGTGAAGAAGGGCGCTGTCCTGTTCACCATCGACGCCCGCAGCTACCAGGCCGAGTACGATCGCGCCGCCGCCGAACTGGCCCGCGCCCGCACCCAGGCCAGCCTGGCGCGCAGCGAATCCGAGCGCGCCAAGCGCTTGGCCGAACAGCAGGCCATTTCCACCGAAACCGCCGAACAGCGTCGCGCTGCTGCGGACCAGTCCGGCGCCGCCGTGCAGGCTGCACAGGCCGCACTGGATGCGGCACGCCTGAACCTGGAGTTCACCAAGGTGCGTGCACCCATCGATGGCCGTGCCGGCCGCGCGATGGTCACCGCCGGCAACCTGGTGACCGCCGGCGACAGCGCCAGCGTGCTGACCACGCTGGTGTCGCTGGACACGGTGTTCGTCTACTTCGATGCCGACGAAAGCACCTTCCTGCGCTACACCCAGATGGCCCGCAACGGCCAGCGCCCGAGCGAGCGCGACAGCGAACTGCCGGTGAAGGTCGGCCTGTCCGGCGAAGACGGCTACCCGCACAGCGGCAAGGTCGATTTCCTCGACAACCAGGTCACCCGCAGCACCGGCACCATCCGCGTGCGTGCGCTGCTGGACAATGCAGACCGCCAGTTCACCCCGGGCCTGTTCGCGCGTGTGCAGCTGCTGGGCAGCGGCCAGTTCGAAGCCCGCCTGATCGATGACAAGGCAGTGCTGACCGACCAGGACCGCAAGTACGTGTACGTGGTCGACAAGGACGGCAAGGCGCAGCGGCGCGATGTCCGCCTGGGCCGCACCGCCGAAGGCCTGCGCATCGTCGAAGACGGTCTGGCCGCCGGTGACAAGGTGATCATCGACGGCGTGCAGAAGGTCTTCATGCCGGGCATGCCGGTGCAGGCCAAGGCGGTGGCGATGCAGCCGCAACCGGCCCCCGCACCGGGCCGCGATGCGACCGCCGCACTGAAGCACTGATTCGCGTTTCCCTCTAGCTGCCGGCGCCTGCGGCAGCCGTCCCTGCCTTCGTCATTTCGACGAGGGGCAGGATGGCTGTTGCCCGTCGGCGGCATTTCCCAGGAATTCCTCCATGGACTTTTCCCGTTTCTTCATCGACAGGCCGATCTTCGCGGCGGTGCTGTCGATCGTGATCTTCGCCGCTGGCCTGATCTCGATCCCCATCCTGCCGATCGGCGAGTACCCCGAAGTGGTGCCGCCCTCGGTGGTCGTGCGCACGGTCTACCCGGGCGCCAACCCCAAGGTCATTGCTGAAACCGTGGCCACCCCGCTGGAAGAAGCGATCAACGGCGTCGAGGGCATGATGTACCTCAAGTCGGTGGCCGGTTCGGACGGCGTGCTGCAGATGACCATCACCTTCCGCCCGGGCACCGACCCGGACGAAGCGGCGGTGAAGGTGCAGAACCGCGTGGCCCAGGCGCAGGCGCGCCTGCCCGAAGACGTGCGCCGGCAGGGCGTGACCACGCAGAAGCAGTCGCCCACCTTCCTGATGGTGGTGCACCTGACCTCGCCCAATGGCAAGTACGACACGCTGTACCTGCGCAACTACGCTCGCCTGCACGTGAAGGACGCGCTGGCACGCATCCAGGGCGTGGGTGATGCGCAGATCTTCGGTGGCGGTGACTACGCCATGCGCGCCTGGCTGGACCCGGACAAGGTGGCCGCGCGCGGCCTGACCGCCAGCGACGTGGTGGCCGCCATGCGCGAACAGAACGTGCAGGTCTCGGCCGGCCAGCTCGGTGCCGAACCGCTGCCCAACAGCCAGTTCCTGACCCTGATCAACGCGCAGGGCCGACTGAAGAGCGAGCAGGAATTCGGCGACATCGTGCTCAAGAGCGGCACCGATGGCGAAATCGTGCGCCTGTCCGATGTGGCCCGCCTGGAACTGGGCGCCGGCGATTACACCCTGCGTTCGCAGCTGGATGGCAAGAACGCGGTAGGCATCGGCATCTTCCAGTCGCCCGGCGCCAACGCGCTGGAAATCCGTGATGCTGTGATCGGCACCATGGACGAGATGCAGAAGACGTTCCCGGCCGACGTGAAGTACGAAGCGGTGTATGACACCACCATCTTCGTGCGCGATTCGATCAAGGCCGTGGTGTCCACGCTGCTGGAAGCCATCGCCCTGGTGGTGCTGGTGGTGATCCTGTTCCTGCAGACCTGGCGCGCGTCGATCATTCCGCTGATCGCCGTGCCGGTGTCGGTGGTGGGTACGTTCGCTGCGCTGTACCTGCTGGGCTTCTCGATCAACACGCTCAGCCTGTTCGGTCTGGTGCTGGCGATCGGCATCGTGGTGGACGATGCGATCGTGGTCGTGGAAAACGTTGAACGCAACATCGAAGAAGGCCTGTCGCCCACCGCGGCGGCGCACCAGGCCATGCGCGAAGTGTCCGGGCCGATCATCGCTATTGCGCTGGTGCTGTGCGCGGTGTTCGTGCCGATGGCCTTCCTGTCCGGTGTCACCGGCCAGTTTTACAAGCAGTTTGCCGTCACCATCGCCATCTCCACGGTCATCTCGGCCATCAACTCGCTCACCCTGTCGCCGGCGCTGGCCGCGCGCCTGCTGAAGCCGCACGGTGCGCCCAAGGACGCCCCGAGCCGCCTGATCGACCGTCTGTTCGGCTGGGTGTTCCGCCCGTTCAACCGCTTCTTCAAGTCCAGCTCGGAAAAGTACGAGCGTGGCGTTTCGAAGATCCTCGGCCGTCGTGGTGCGGTGTTCGTGGTCTACGCGATCCTGCTGGTGGGTACCGGTGTGATCTTCAAGCTGGTGCCGCCGGGCTTCATTCCCACCCAGGACAAGCTGTACCTGATTGCCGGTGTGAAGCTCCCGGAAGGCTCGTCGATCGCGCGTACCGATGAAATGCTGCGCAAGGTCGCCAAGATCGCCCAGGAAACCGATGGCGTGGCCCACACCATCTCGTTCCCGGGTCTGAACGCGCTGCAGTTCACCAACACGCCCAACACCGGCGTGGCCTTCATCCCGCTCAAGCCGTTCAACGAGCGCCACGGCCGTACCGCCGCGCAGATCAATGCCGAGATCAACCAGAAGATCGCCGGCCTGCAGGAAGGCTTCGCGTTCTCGATGATGCCGCCGCCGATCCTCGGCCTGGGCAACGGCAACGGCTACCAGATGTTCATCGAAGACCGCGGCAACCTGGGCTATGGCGCCCTGCAGAATGCGGTGCAGTCGATGCAGGGTGCAGTGGCACAGACCCCGGGCATGGCGTTCCCGATCACCAGCTACCAGGCCAACGTGCCGCAGCTGGATGCGGAAGTTGACCGGGTGAAGGCCAAGGCGCAGGGCGTGCAGCTCACCGAGCTGTTCGACACCCTGCAGACCTACCTGGGCTCGGCCTACGTGAACGACTTCAACCAGTTCGGCCGTACCTGGCAGGTGATCGCCCAGGCCGATGGTCCGTTCCGTGAAAGCGTGGAAGACATCGGCAAGCTGCGTACCCGCAACGACCGTGGCGAGATGGTGCCGATCGGTTCGATGGTCACCGTGAAGCAGACCTACGGCCCGGACCCGGTGCTGCGCTTCAACGGCTACCCGGCCGCCGACCTGGCCGGTGAAGCCGACCCGCGCGTGCTGTCCTCGGCCGAAGCCATGAACAAGCTGACCGAGATCGCCGGCAAGGTGCTGCCGGTGGGCATGACCACCGAATGGACCGACCTGAGCTACCAGCAGGCAACCCAGGGCAAGGCCGCCTTCATCGTCTTCCCGGTGGCGATCATGCTGGCCTTCCTGGTGCTGGCTGCGCTGTACGAAAGCTGGTCGCTGCCGCTGGCGGTGATCCTGATCGTACCGATGACCCTGCTGTCGGCCCTGTTCGGCGTGTGGCTGACCGGCGGTGACAACAACGTGTTCGTGCAGGTGGGCCTGGTGGTGCTGATGGGCCTGGCGTGCAAGAACGCGATTCTGATCGTCGAGTTCGCCCGCGAGCTGGAAATGGGCGGCAAGGGCATTGTCGAGGCCGCCCTGGAAGCCTGCCGCCTGCGCCTGCGCCCGATCGTGATGACCTCCATCGCCTTCATCGCCGGCACCGTGCCGCTGGTGCTGTCGCATGGCGCAGGTGCCGAGGTACGCTCGGTTACCGGCATCACCGTGTTCGCCGGCATGCTGGGCGTGACCCTGTTCGGCCTGTTCCTGACCCCCGTGTTCTACGTCGCCCTGCGCAAGTTCGTCACCCGCAACGGCGGTGGCCAGCTGGTGCAGCACGGCGAACCGACCATCCATCACTGACCTGGAAAACAGCGATTGCGCCGGCCCGGTGCCGGCGCCCGCTTTCCCCTATCGAGGCATGACCCCATGAACACCCATCAGAACAAGATTGCCCTGGTTACCGGCGCCACCCGCGGCATCGGCCTGGAAACCGTGCGCCAGCTGGCGCAGGCCGGCGTGCACACGCTGCTGGCCGGTCGCAAGCGAGAAACGGCGGTGGAACAGGCGTTGCAGCTGCAGGCCGAAGGCCTGCCGGTGGAAGCCATCCAGCTGGACGTGACCGATGCGGCCAGCATTGCCGAAGCCGCCGAACAGGTGCGCCAGCGCCACGGTCGCCTGGACATCCTGGTGAACAACGCCGGCATCATGATCGAAAACCCGGCGCAGGCGCCGTCCGAGCAGTCGCTCGATACCTGGCGCCGCACCTTCGACACCAACGTATATGCGCTGGTGGCCGTTACCCAGGCCTTCCTGCCGCTGGTCAAGCAGGCCAAGTCGGGCCGCATCGTCAACGTGTCCAGCATGCTCGGGTCGCAGACCCTGCATGCCGACCCGAACTCGGGTATCTACGATTTCAAGATTCCCGCCTACAACGCTTCCAAGGCAGCGGTGAACAGCTGGACCCTGGCCCTGGCCTACGAGCTGCGCAACACGCCGATCAAGGTCAACACCGTGCACCCCGGTTACGTGAAGACCGACATGAACGGTGGCAACGGCGAAATCGAAATCAGCGAAGGCGCCCGTTCCAGCGTGGAAATGGCGTTGATCGGCGAGGCCGGCGCCAGCGGCAGCTTCACCTACCTCGGCGAGGTGCTGCCGTGGTGATCCGTACCTTGGCCGCCGCCGTGTCCAGCCTGGTGCTGGCCGGCTGCGTGACCGTCGGCCCCAACTACAAGGCACCGGTGCAGGAACCGGTGGCCCTGCAGAGCGCGCAGCAGACGGTGTTCAGCACGGCCGCGCCGGTGGCCAGCTGGTGGGCGCAGTTTGACGATCCGGTACTGGAAGAGCTCGTCCACGGCGCCCTGTCGGACAACCTGGACCTGCGCGTGGCCGTGGCCCGCGTCAGCCAGGCCCGCGCAGTGTTCGTGGAAAGCCGCTTCGACCAGGCCCCGCATGTCACCGCCGGTGGCAGCTACGACCGCCGCAAGCAGCCCGATGCACAGCAGGGTGGCGAGCGGGTGTTCAGCGAAAGCTACCAGCTCGGCTTCGATGCCGGCTGGGAACTGGACCTGTTCGGTCGCAAGCGCCGCGCCGCCGAAGCCGCGCGTGCCGACCTGGGCGCCGAGCAGGCCAACCTGGCCGACGCGCAGGTGCTGGTGGCGGCCGAAGTTGCGCGCAACTACTTCGAACTGCGTGGCACCCAGAAGCGCATCGCGGTGGCCCAGCACACGCTGGAAAACCTGCGCGATACGCAGAAGCTGACCGAAGCACGCTGGGAATTGGGCGCCGGCAGCGAACTGGACGTGCAGAGCAGCCGTGCGCGCCTGAAGGCGATCGAGGCCGACATTCCGCTGCTGGAAGTGGCCGAAGCACAGTCGCGCAATCGCCTGGCCGTACTGCTGGGCCAGCGCCCGGAAGTGCTGACCGCGATGCTGGCCCCGCATGACGTGCCGGCATTCGCCAAGGCGCTGCCGCTGGGCGATACCCGCGAGCTGCTGCGCCAGCGTGCCGACGTGCGCATGGCCGAACGCCGCCTGGCTGCTGCCACTGCCCGGGTCGGCGTGGCCACCGCCGATCTGTTCCCACGCCTGTCGCTGTCCGGCTTCGTCGGTTTCCTCGGCGGCGATGCCAGCGGCCTGGTCAACGGCAACAACAAGGCGTGGTCGCTCACCCCGTCGATCAGCTGGGCTGCATTCGACTTCGGCACGGTGAAGGCGCGCCTGCGTGCCAGCAAGGCCGAAGCCGAAGGCGTGGCGGCGCAGTACGAACAGGCGGTGCTGCTGGCCCTGGAAGACACCGAAAACGCGCTGACCCGCTATTCCAAGCAGCAGGCGCGTCTGGCGATCGTGGTCGAGCAGGCGCAGGCGGCACGACGTGCCGAATCGCTGGCGCAGATCCGCTTCCGCGAAGGTTCGGAAGACTTCCTGACCCTGCTGGATGCGCAGCGCACCCAGTTGGCCGCCGACGATGCGCTGGCCGCAGCCGAGGCGGAAGTGAATGTCAGCGTGGTCGGTGTCTACAAGGCACTGGGCGGTTGGGGGCAGGCGCCGCAACCGGCGGTGGCCAGCCGCTGACAGCAGGCAAGGGCATCACGTCGTATCCAGCGTGGCTGGCGGCGTGATGCCCGCGCGCTGCACGGTCTGGCGGCAACGCCTGTCGGCGCCATGTCGTTTCTGACTCTGCCGGAATCTGCCTGCGCGGTGTACCTAGTGGGACACCCCCCCAGCAAGGACCGGCGATGCGTGACGAAAAGCGATCCACCCAGCGGATGCTGTTTGGCGATCCCGGCCTGCCTGGCGCAGGGCTGTCGGTGGCGGTGGTGGTGCTGATGGTGCTGGCCGCGCTGACCGGCGCCGTGGGTTTCATGCGCCTGCCCGATTCCATGCTCGGCGTCGGCCTGATCTGCGTGGCCCTATTCCTGGCGGTGGCCGCACGCATCTTCCAGGCGCGCGACCAGCACCAGGCGCTGTTCCGTCTGTTGGACAAGCGCCCCCCGCCCTGAGCAGAGGGCGTATCGGTCAGGGTGTCGGCCAGTCCAGTTCCACCACCAGCGGGAAGTGGTCCGAGGGCAGCACGCCGCCGATGCGGCGGTCGTCGGTGGTGAAGCTGCGCGCGTGGAAGCCGCGCACCAGCACCCAGTCCAGCTGCGTGGTGGCCTTACCGGTGAAATCATGGAAGGTCTTGCGCGGCCCCTTCGGAGCGGCCACCTGGGTGCGGGTGTCCTGCAGCACGCGGGTGAAGGCCTGGTAGGTGCCGCTGCCCGGTTCGCTGTTGAAGTCGCCGGTCAGCACCACTGGCAGATCCGCCGGCAGGCCGGCTACGCGCTGGGCGATCAGCTCGGCGCCTTTCTGCCGGCGCGGCTCATCCTCGTCGCGGTAGGGCAGGTGGGTGTCCATGAAGTAGAAGCGGCGGCCGTCGTCCAGGCGACGGAACAGCGCCCAGGTGACCATGCGCGGGTACAGGTTGCCCCAGGTGATGCTGCCCGCTACGTCCGGGGTGTCCGACAGCCAGAAGTCGCCGGACTGCTCGATCGCGAGCACCTTGCTGTCGTAGAACACGCCCATGTGCTCGTCGCCGTCGCCGCCGCGGCGGCCCTTGCCGAACCAGCGGTAGCCGGGCAGGTGCTCGGCCAGGTAGCTGGCCTGTTCGGGCACCAGTTCCTGGGTGCCGATCACCGCCGGGTGGGCCTCCAGGATGACCTTGACCATCGCATCGCGGCGGTCCGGCCAGCGCTTGCCCGGCTCGGTATCGGCCGGCGTGCGCACATTGAACGACATGACTTTCAGGGGTGCCGGGCTGGCAGCCCAGGCGGCGGCCGGCAGGGCCAGGGCCAACAGCGCGCAGAGCGCGGTGCGGCGGACGTGCTGCAACATCGTGGAATCCCTCCATTCCATGAAAACGATTCCAGAGGATCGCACGGATGGCACCCCGCGGATATGCCGGGTGTGGCCGCTGGCGGCCGGCAGGGGCCTCAGTCGCGTGGCGCGTCGTGCGCCTGCATGTCCTCGTGCAGGATGCGCCGCAGCTCGACGATGGCCGGTGTCGCTTCCTGCACGCTGTGGCCGGACACGATCACCTTTTCAGACCGCGCATGCGGCAGGTGCGAGCTCCAATAGGGCACCAGACCATCGCTGCTGTCCTGCAGCGGGCCCTGCGCACTGGAGCGGGCAATGATGGAGTGATAGCGCACCTTCGGCGCCATCGGCAGGTCGGCCACCGCCTTGATGAACGCATCGTCCTTGTCCAGGTTCTGGATGCTGTTCATGCGGTAACCGTGCTTGTCATCGTTGCGTTCGATCTGGCCGTCGTTGGCCAGGCTGGCCACGTCTTCCAGCACGGTCAACGGCAGGCGCACGAACTTGCCGATCCATCGGCCCAGGCGCGTGCCGGCCACATCGGTGCCACGGTGCGGGGTGGCGATGAACACCACCCGCGAAATCTCCGGTTCCGGCTGGAAGTTCAGCAGCGGTGCGCCGCGCGTGCGCAGCAGTTCGCGCTGCACCGGCGACATCTGCGCAGTGTCCAGCAGGGTCTGCACCAGATGGTCGCCGGACGAAGAAACCAACAGCCGCGAGATCACCCCGCCCATGCTGTGCGCGACCACCACCATGTCGTGCGAAGCCATATCCTTGCCGGCCGGATCGAAGTGCGCCAGCACATCGTCCAGCGTGTGGCGGATCGCATCGTGGCTGAGCGCGATCGGCATGTTGGTGGGGTAGTAGAACTGCCAGATCTGGAAGTCGCGACGGATCTCTTCGTCGCGCATCAGTTCGTTGGCCACGTTCACCCACGCTTCGGGGCTGCTGGCCAGGCCGTGGATCATCAGCAGCACGCGCCGGTCCGGGTCGAACGGCTGCATCATGAACAGATGCGGGCGCTCGATGCCGCCCTTGCCGCCGAACAGCGAGCGCAGCGACTGCCGGCTGAAATTGGAGCGCGCCAGCCACAGCGCGTAGCCGGCGGTGAAGTTGGCTGCCAGCGGCACCTGTTCGCCGTGCAGCTGCACTTCGGACACCTGGTAGGGGTCGTGGATTTCCAGCGTGGGCGCGTTGTCGTGCAGCACTTCCCAGAGGTTGGCGCCGGCAAAGCGCAGCAGCACCGTCATCGACGGCGAGGGCATCTCGCTCCAGTCGCGCACGGTCGCGGCGGCGGCCGCCTGCGGGCTGCCCGGCGCGGGCGCTGGCGCGGCAGGCTGCTCCGTGGGGTCGGCCATCACCGCCACCAGCTCGGCACCGAAGCCATCGCGGCGGTGCACGCTGCGCAGGGTGCCGGTGAAGGACATCGACGCGGCCGGCACCAGCTCGACCAGTTGTCGGCCGTCCTGGGTGGCACCGTCGGCATCGGGGGCCAGCACGAAGGTCCACGGCCCCACCTGCAGGCGAGAACGGTCGCTGCCGGCGTCGCCGCGCGAATACACCTCGAACAGCATCACCGATGCTTCCTGCACGGCCAGGTTGTAGTAATCGCGCACCTGGGTCTGGCGGTCTTCGAAGCCGCGCTGGTTGGCGGTGCGCTCGGTGAAGAACAGATACGCGTAGGCCTGGCGGGCCACCTGCATCCACGCATCCAGCCGCGGCTGGAAACCGGCATCGAGCGGGGCCAGCGGCTGCGTCGGCGTCGCCGCACGTGCCGCGGCCGGCGATTCGCGCTTGGGCGCGGGCAGGCTCATCGCATACTGCAGCCATAGTTCGGCCAGGCTGGAACGCTTGTCCTCCTCGCGCACCACGATGCTGGCTTCCATCGCCTCGATGCAGGCCGGCCCCGGCTTGGCGCACGCGGTTTCATCCAGCCCGGCCACGCGCAGGGTTTCCCAGGTAGCCGCACTCAGCTTGCCGCTGGTCAGGATGTCACCGCGCTTCAGCGCGATGTACTGGCCCGGGGTGACCGTGCCCACCTGCACCGACGGGCCGAACTGGCGAAGCGTGGCGCAGCCACTCAGCAGCAGCAGGGCGGTGGCGGCCAGCGCCATGTGGCGAACGACGGTGAAACCGGGTAATGCCATGCGGTCCTCCTGCGCAGTGGCGCCACTCTAGCCGGAGCGGCGTCAACGCGGAAGAAAGTGGTGGCGTGTGTGACACTGCGGGCCTTGCGCTTACACCCGGGGATGCCGATGCACCTGCTGGAAACCCGCATTCCGCCCCCGCTGGTCATGCTGCTGTGCGGCCTGGCGGGCTGGGCGCTGGGCGGCCTGCTGGCCCGGTGGCCGCTGCCGGTGCCGGCCTGGGCAGCGGTTTCCATCGGCGTGCTGGGCCTGCTGCTGAACCTGCTGCCGAAGTGGACCTTCGGCCGCGTGCGCACCACGGTGAACCCACTGCGGCCGACTTCGACCACGGTGCTGGTGACCAGCGGGATCTATCGCTACAGCCGCAACCCCATGTACCTGGGCCAGGCGCTGGTGCTGCTGGGCGCGATGCTGCTGCTGCGCAACGCGCTGGCGCTGCTGGTGGTGCCGCTGTTCGTGGCCTGGATCACCCGCCTGCAGATCGTGCCGGAAGAACGCGCGCTGGCCGCGCGCTTTGGTGCCCGCTACGAGGCATTCCGCAGCCAGGTGCGGCGCTGGCTGTAGGCGCCGTGCCGCGCAGGGTTACGGCGAGATCTGGCAGCTGACCGCGGCCGAATAGCCCTCGTAATCGTCGGCCGCGCCCACGTGCTGGGTGTGGCGTGCATCGACCCTGCGGATGTAGGAGGGCGCTTCGCTGTCGGCATCGTCGTTCACCGTGGTGACCGACAGGCTGCGGCCGACCTGCGCGGCGGTGATGCCCTGCAGGTACACATGGATGCTCTTCTGCCCGCCGGCAATCACGCTGACATCGGCACTGGTCACGCTGCCGCCCAGCAGCGCCACCTTGCCGCCCTTGGGCTGGAACACACCGCCCGGAACCGGGGTCAGCCCGGCCGAGCGCAGCGCCTGTTCGGCCTGGGCCTGGGTGAAATCGGAACCGGGCCGGCAGGCCAGCAGGGTTTCCAGGGCAGCGGTGGGCTTGGCGGCGGGGGCGGCGGTGGCGGTGGTGGTAGCGGTAGCGCCAGTGGCCAGAGCGAGCAGCAGGGTGGGCAGGCGGAGGTTCATTGCAGATCCTTCTGGGGTGGCCGGGCAGGGCGTGTGGCCGTTGGTTCTGCAGTGTGCGGCAGGCATGGGGGGACTGTCACCGCGCGCAGGAAAACGGCAACAAAAAAGCCGGAACCCCTTGGTAGGAGATCCGGCTTCTTGCGGCCTCGACAGGCCATACAGATGGTGGAGGTGGGCGGAATTGAACCGCCGTCCGAAGGCACTCCATCCCCAGCACTACATGCTTAGCTCACCGTTGGATCTCGCCCCCGAGCAGCACGGTGTGCAAAGCGCACCCGGGGACCAGCCTGTTGTGTTCTAGTGCCGGACTGACAGGCAGCCGCCCAGCGCGATTCCATGATAGTGACTCTACACCGCGAGCATGGACACAAGCGGTTTCGAGGCTTAGGCCTTAAGCGGCCAGAGCGTAGTTGTCGTCGTTGGCAACTAGAGTTTTGCAGCTGGATTTACGAGGAAAGCTACCCCCTCGGCATGCGCCAGGCGACTTCACAACCCCCGTCGAAACCAATGCACCCCCGGTTTCTACAGTGCTGCAAGGTACAAGGCCGGTTCCGTGTTGCCACGGCACAGGCCTGCCCAACGCCTGTAATGCTACGGCAAAAATGCTGAACCGTCACCTTCGCCGGTTTTTCAATCCGCAACAGGTTGTAGAGCCTTTGTCATAGCGGATTGCTAACTTCCCTGGCACGAAATTGCGACACACTGGCAGCGACCATCCGAGCCAGGATCGACACGGAGACAGTGGGTGACCGAAGCCAAGCAACAGCGCAGCCTGCGACAACTGGTCGGGCCGGTGGGCGCCGACTACCAGCGCCGGGCGGTGCCGCCGGCCTGGGTGTGGGCGGTCATGGCGATGCTGCTGGCGGCCACCTGGCTGAGTGAGTTGCCGGCCACGGCCGCGGCGGCGCTGGTGGCCAGTGCGGTGGTGGTGCATTGGCCGCAGCGCGGGCGCATGCACTGGCTGGGCTGGCGGTTGCCGGCGCTGGCCGTGCTGGCGGCGCTGCTGTGGGGGCCGGACGTGCTGGCACAATGGTTCGAGCACGGGCTGGCGCTGACCCTGATGTCGCTGGCCAGCCTGAGCATGGGCGTGCATGTGTGGCAGTCGCGGCAGACCGCGCGGCAGCTGCAGGGTGCGGCCGATGCGCTGGATGATGCGCAGCTGCTGTCGCTGCTGCCGGCCGACGCGGCGCGCCTGGCCCAGCAGTGGCGCGCCGGTGATGATCGCCATGCGCCGGAACTGGCGGTGGTGATGCACCTGGCGGTGATGCATGCAGCGCTGGCGCCGCGCCTGGGCGGGCGGGGCATGCTGGCCGGGTGACCGGGGCGGTGGGTAGAGTCGAGCTTGCTCGACTGATCCACGCCCTGGGTAGAGTCGAGCTTGCTCGACTGATCGGTCCGCGACAGTCGAGCAAGCTCGACTCTACGAAGCGAGGCAACAGCAGTCGAGCAAGCTCGACTCTACGAAGGCAGGCAACAGCAGTCGAGCAAGCTCGACTCTACGAAGCAGGGCAGTCGAGCAAGCTCGACTCTACGAAGCAGGGCAGTCGAGCAAGCTCGACTCTACCAAGCAGGGCAGCCGAGCATGGCTCGGCTCTACCGGTGCGGGGCGGTGCTTCAGGCGTCGCGGTTGCCGCGGCGCATGACGCGCTGCTTTTCGATGGCCCAGTCGCGGTCCTTGGCGGCATCGCGCTTGTCGTGGGTCTGCTTGCCCTTGGCCAGCGCCACTTCCAGCTTGATCTTGTTCTTGCTCCAGTACATGGCGGTGGGCACGATCGTGTAGCCATCGCGCTCGACCTTGCCGACCAGCTTGTCGATCTCGCTCCGGTGCAGCAGCAGCTTGCGCTCGCGGCGGTCGTTGGCCACCACGTGGGTCGAGGCCTGGATCAACGGGGTGATCTGCGCGCCGATCAGGAAGATCTCGCCCTGCTTCACGTAGGCGTAGGCGTCGATGATGTTGCCGCGCCCGGCGCGGATCGACTTCACCTCCCAGCCCTGCAGGGCCAGGCCCGCCTCGAAGCGCTCTTCGATGTGGTACTCGTGGCGGGCACGCTTGTTCAACGCGATGGTCTTGTTGGCCGTCGCGTTCTTTGCTTTATCCTTGCCGCTGTTCTTGCTCATTTCCGTATTGTCTCCGATTCGGGCCCGCCCGGTCGATTGCCGAGACGTTCCTTCTTTATGCCTACTATCCGCCGCAGCGCCCTGGTCGAACATTCCTCCGCCCGCATGTTCGATCTCGTCAACGACGTGCAGGCCTATCCGCGCCGCTTCCGCTGGTGTTCCGATGCCCGCATCCTGGAACAAGGCGAGGACCGGCTGGTGGCCCGCCTGGACCTGGGCCTGGGCTCGTTCAGCACCTGGTTCCAGACCGAAAACACCCTGCAGCGCCCGCACAGCATTGATATGCAGCTGCGCGACGGCCCGTTCAAGCAGCTGCACGGCCGCTGGGAGTTCCATGCCCTGGCCGAGGATGCCTGCAAGGTGACCCTGACCCTGGAATTCGAACCCAGCTCACGCCTGCTGGGGCCGGCGCTGGCCATCGGCTTCCAGGGGCTGGCCGATCGCATGGTCAACGATTTCGTGCGCGTGGCCGACGAGGGCTGAGCGATGATCGAGGTCGAGGTGGTGCTGGCCTGGCCGCAGCGCGTGCTGGCGCGCCGGCTGCAACTGGAAGAGGGCGCCACCGTGGCCGATGCGGTCGCTGCCGCCGCGCTGGAAGGCAGTGCCGACTGCCCGGCGCTGGCCGTGCATGGCGTGCTGGCCCGCCCGCAGCAGGTGCTGCACGACGGCGACCGGGTGGAACTGCTGCGCCCGCTGCTGGCCGACCCCAAGGACAACCGGCGCAAGCGCGCACGC
Organism: Stenotrophomonas sp. ZAC14D2_NAIMI4_6; assembly: GCF_003086875.1. Taxonomy (NCBI): domain Bacteria; kingdom Pseudomonadati; phylum Pseudomonadota; class Gammaproteobacteria; order Lysobacterales; family Lysobacteraceae; genus Stenotrophomonas; species Stenotrophomonas sp. ZAC14D2_NAIMI4_6. The sequence continues at coordinate 1,722,376 of NZ_CP025996.1, forward strand.
GGCGACTGAACCGCGCCACCTTCAGGCGGCGCGGCGAAGCGGGGCTCAGCGGCCCTTCTTCTTGTCCTTCGGCAGGTTGCGGCCGAACTGGCGCACAGTCTGCTGGGCCAGGGCCTTGTCGTTGGCCGGGAAGTAATCGCCTTCCCAACGGGTGACCACGTCGTTTTCGAAGTACACGGTGAAGTTCTTCACTTCGGTACGGCCGAGGCGGTTCACGCGCTCGCTGGAGGTGTAGTCCCAGCGCTGGGCGTGGAAGGGATCGGGCACCGAGGGCGTGCCCAGCAGCGCATTCACCTGCTGCTTGCTCTGGCCGACCTGCAGCTTGGCAACGGCGTCCTCGCGGATCAGGTTGCCCTGGTAGATCGGTTGCTTGTAGATGATGCCGCACCCGGTGGTGGACAGAGCGATGGTGGCGACCAGCAGGAGATTGCGCATCGGAAAGGGCGTTTGGGGAAATCGAACCGATGATACACTCCCGGCGTGCCACCGCGACCCAATCCGAGGCAGCTGGCGCTAAATCGCCAATGAACGGAGACCTATGGAAACCCACGACCTGCGCAAAGTCGGCCTGAAGGTGACCCATCCGCGGATGCGGATCCTGGCGCTGCTCGAGCAGCGCAACGCCCAGCACCACATGACCGCCGAAGACATCTACCGCCAGCTGCTGGAGCACGGCGACGAGATCGGCCTGGCCACGGTGTACCGGGTGCTGACCCAGTTCGAGGCCGCCGGCCTGGTGCTGAAGCACAACTTCGAAGGCGGCCAGGCCGTCTACGAGCTGGACCGCGGCGGCCACCACGACCACATGGTCGATGTGGACAGCGGCAAGATCATCGAGTTCGAAAGCCACGAAATCGAAGAGCTGCAGCGCAAGATCGCGGCCGAGCATGGCTACGAACTGGAAGAGCATTCGCTGGTGCTGTACGTGCGCAAGAAGCGCAAGTAACGGTTTCCCGCCTGCTGTGATGTGCGAAGACCCCGGGCCTGGCCCGGGGTTTTTCGTTGCTGGGGTCAGAGCCCCTTGCTGGCGCAAGGGGATCCGACCCCGGGGTCAGATCCCTTTCCGCCAGGAAAGGGCTCTGACCCCCGTCCCCCCATGCGTGGAGGGTTCTGTCAGAACGCCCAGATCCACCGCCTCGGCCATGGCCCGGTTGCCGGCATCACCGGGGTGCAGGTGGTCGCCCGAATCGTAGGCTGCGGCCAGCCGTGACGGTTGCGCCGGGTCGCGCAGGGCGGCGTCCAGGTCGATCACCGCATCGAATGGGCTGTCGGTGCGCAGCCAGGCGTTCAGCTGCTGACGCAGCGCGTCCTTGTCCGGCTGGTAGTAGTCCTGCAGCGGGGTGCCCGGCAGCGCGCCGGCAAACGGTGGCAGGGTGGCGCCAATGACGTGCACGCCGCGCGCATGGGCCCGTTGCGCCAGGGCGCGGTAGCCGGCCTGCAGGTCGGCCAGCGCCGGCCGGGGCTGGTCGCGGGCGAAGGCGGTGCCCGGCCAACTGATGTCGTTGATGCCGATCAGCACGATCACGCTGGCGGTGCCGGGCAGGTCCAGCACATCGCGCTGGAAGCGGGCGAGGGCGGACAGCCCCATGCCATCACGCAGCAGGCGCCCCCCGGAGATTCCCGCATTGACCACGGCCACCCCGTGCGGCGCCAGGCGCGCGGCCAGATGGTCAGTCCAGCGCTGGTCAGCGTCCAGGCTGGCGGTGGCCCCGTCGGTGATCGAGTCGCCGATCACCACCACGCTGCGTGCCGCGGACGGGGCCGCGACCTCGATGCCGCTCACGAACAGGCGCGCGGTGGTGGTGCTGGCGCCATGCAGGGCGCTGGCCAGACTCTGGTTGCCGGGGGCGATCCAGCTGGTCTGTCGGCCGTCCCAGTGGAAGGTCTGCAGCGGCGTCGGCCCAGCCACGTACACGCTCACCTGCAGTGCCTGCTGATCGGCGGTGATCACTGGCAGCGGGTCGCTCAACCGGTCCTGGCCGGGGCCGATCACGACATCGGGTTGCCCATCGAAGGCCAGCGGCAACGGCGTCGCGCCGGGCTGGCTGGCCACGCTGGCCCGGTCGATCCGCAGCGGCTGGCGGCCGTGGGCATTGCTCAGGCGCACCCGCAGTGCGCTGCCGCCCAGGCTGAGGCGCAGTGTCTGGCGGAAGGTCTGGTCGTGCAGGCTGGCCGGAATGAGGGTGGGGAACAGGAAGTCCTCGCCCCAAACCGGCTGCGGGCTGGCCTGCCAACTGGCCACCCAATGGGGCTGGGCGGGGCCCGCGTGGGCGGAAAGCGGCAGCAGGGCGGTGGCGGCAAGCAGGTAACGGCGCATGGCAGGCGTCCTCGGAAGGGATAGCCAGCGTGGCCGTTGCGCCACCTGTGAACTAGACTGCGCACGGACAATCATCTGTGAACAGGATTCACCATGGCGCGCCCCGACATCAACCGATCCGGCGAACTGGAAGTGTTCGTGCGGGTGATCGAGACCGGGGGCTTTTCCGCCGCCGCGCGCAGCCTGGACATGACGCCTTCGGCGGTCAGCAAGCTGGTGGCGCGGCTGGAACAACGGCTGGGCACGCGCCTGCTGCAGCGCTCCACCCGGCAACTGCAGTTGACCCCGGAAGGCTGCAGCTTCTACGAGCGCGGGCTGCGCGTGCTGGCCGACCTGGAAGAGGCCGAACGCTGCGCCAGCGCCCATGCCGAACCGCGTGGGCGGCTGCGGCTGAATTCCAACGTGCCGTTCGGGCGCCATTTCCTGCTGCCGCTGCTGCCGGCGTTCCTGCAGGCGCACCCGCAGGTGGGGGTGGACCTGAGCCTGAATGACGAGGTGATCGATCTGCTGGAACAGCGCACCGATGTGGCCGTGCGCGCCGGGCCGCTGAAGAGCTCCAGTCTGGTGGCGCGGCAGCTGGGCGCGACGCGGATGATGATCGTGGCAGCGCCGTCCTATGCGGCCCGGCACGGCCTGCCTGCCGACGCCGATGCGTTGCTGTCACACAACCGGCTGGATATCGGCCATGCGCGGACGTTGCAGGGCTGGCCGCTGCTGCACGACGGCCAACAGGTGCGGGTGCCGACCCAGGGCAACCTGCGCGCCGGCAATGGCGACGCGCTGCGCCAGCTGGTGCTGGGCGGTCTGGGCATGGCGCGGCTGGCGGCCTTCCAAGTACGCGACGACCTGGCTGCCGGGCGCCTGCTGCCGGTGCTGGAAGACGCCAATCCCGGTGATCTGGAAGAAGTGCACGCCGTGTTCGTGGGGCAGGGCGGCTACCTGCCGCTGCGGGTGCGCGCGCTGCTGGATTTCCTGGTGGAACACGTGGATCTGGCCAAACCCTTGGCGTGACCCCGGCTTGGTTGAGTCGAGCCATGCTCGACTGCTCTTGGTCTGACGCCAGAAGCAGTCGAGCATGGCTCGACTCTACAGACTTGGCACCCCGTAGATCCACGCCATGCGTGGATGCGCGTGCTCAGTCGAGCAAGCTCGACGCGACCAACAGCTTGCGCGCGGCCGCGCGTGCTTCCTTGCTCACTTCCACCCCGCCCAGCATGCGCGCCAGTTCTTCCTCGCGGGCCTTGGTGTCCAGCTTCTCCACCGCGCTCTGGGTCATGCCTTCCACCGGCGCCTTGCTGACCCGGTAATGGGCGTGGCCCTTGGAAGCGACCTGCGGCAGGTGGGTGACGCACAGCACCTGGCGCTTCTCGCCCAGTGCGCGCAGCTTCTGGCCGACGATGTCGGCCACGGCGCCGCCAATGCCCGAATCCACTTCGTCGAACACCATGGTCGGCACCGCGTCCAGATCCAGCGCGGCCACTTCGATCGCCAGCGAGATGCGCGACAGTTCACCACCGGAGGCCACCTTGCGCAGGGCGCGCGGCGGCTGGCCGGCGTTGGCGGCAACCAGGAATTCGACGCGCTCGGCGCCCTGCGGGTCGGGCTTGCCGGCGTCCTGCGGTTCCAGCTCGATCAGGAACTGGCCGCCGCCCATGCCCAGCTCGGCAATGATGCCGGTGGTGGTGGCCGACAGTTCGGCGGCCGCCTTGCGCCGGCTGGCGGTCAGTACCTCGGCCTGCACCCGCCAGGCGGCCACGGCCTTGTCGATCTCGCCGGCCAGGCGCTGCAGGCGCTCGTCGGCGCCGCGCAGCTGTTCCACTTCGGCATGCATGCGCTCGCGCTGCGCGCCCAGCTCGTCCATCGGCACCCGGTGCTTGCGCGCCAGGTCGTGCAGGCGGCCCAGGCGGCGCTCGTTCTCTTCGAACTGTTCCGGGTCGGCGTCCAGGTCGTCATGCACCCGGTCCAGCAGCGACAGGGCTTCGTGCAGCTGGATCGAGGCGTTTTCGATCAGGCCGTCCACCTCGCCCAGGCGCGCGTCGTGTTCTATCAGGCGCGACAGGTCGTGGCGCACCTGCTGCAGCAGGTCCAGCGCGGAACTGCCGTCGTCGCCGTTGAGCTGGTTGCTGGCAGCCTGGCAGGCGGTAAGCAGGGCGCTGGCATGGGCCTGGCGGCGGTGGCTGGCGCCGAGGGCGGCAATCGATTCCGGTTCCAGGTCCTCGCGGTCCAGTTCGCGCAGCTGGTGTTCCAGGAAGCCGATGCGGTCGCTCACGTCGCCCTGTTGCGACAGCGCCAGCGATTCGTCCACCAGCGCCTGCCAGGCAGCAGCGGTACGGCGCACCTGGCGGCGGGCCTCTTCGTTGTTGGCGAAGGCGTCCAGCAGGGCCAGCTGCGACGGCCGCGCCAGCAGCGCCTGCTGTTCGTGCTGGCCGTGGATTTCCACCAGGTGCGCGGCCAGATCGCCCAGCTGCGCCAGGGTGACCGGGCGGCCGTTGATCCAGGCGCGCGAGCCGCCATCGGCGCGGATGACCCGGCGCAGCTGGCATTGCTCGTCGTCGTCCAGCTCGTTGTCGGCCAGCCACTGGCGGGCGGCCTGCAGCTGGTCCAGGGCGAATTCGGCCGACAGCTCGGCGCGGGCGGCGCCGTGGCGGACCACGCCGCTGTCGGCGCGCAGGCCGGACAGGAAGCCCAGTGCGTCGACCATCAGCGACTTGCCGGCGCCGGTCTCGCCTGAAACGACAGTCATGCCGGGCCCGAATTCCAGTTCGGTGGCGCGGACGACGGCGAAATCCTTGATCGAAAGATGTCTGAGCATGGGTAATGGGGTGTCTGCAGCCGCGCAACGCTAGCATGTGCGGCCGGGTGGTCCAATGACTTGCCAAGGTGCTGCGCCGCCATTATCTAGTGTCCGTGTCTCACAGGTTGATTCCATGCACGGTTCCGCCGACCAGCTAGCCCCGCGCGCGCGCCATCTGCTGCGTACGCTCATCGCGCGTTACATCCAGGACGGCGAGCCGGTGGGCTCGCAGACGCTGGCGCGCGTGGCCGGGCTGGAAGTCAGTCCGGCCACCATCCGCAACATCCTGGGCGACCTGGAAGACCTGGGCCTGCTGGCCTCGCCGCATACCTCGGCCGGGCGCATTCCAACCGCCCACGGCTACCGGGTGTTCGTCGACAGCCTGCTGCAGATGCAGCCGCCGGGCGAGGGCGAGCTTGCCCGGCTGCGCCTGGAGCTGGCCGGCGGCGGCAGCACCCAGGCCCTGCTGGGCAGCGCCTCGGAGCTGCTGTCGGCCATGAGCCATTTCGTCGGCGTGGTCAGTGCCCCGCGGCGCGAGCAGTTCGCCTTCCGGCAGATCGATTTCGTGGCCCTGGACGGGCGCAGGGTGCTGGCCATCCTGGTGTTTGCCGACAATGAAGTGCAGAACCGGGTGATCGAGACCCGCCAGGACTTCGCCCCGGGCCAGCTGGAACAGGTCGCCAATTACCTGAACGCGCATTTCGCCGGCCTGCCGCTGGCCGAGATCCGCACCCGCCTGCTGCTGGAGCTGCGCGATGCCCGTTCCGAGCTGGAGCAGCTGCTGGCGCACAGCATCGAGCTGGCCGAGCAGGCCCTGCAGCCGCCGGCCGACGACATGCTGGTGGCCGGGCAGACCCGGCTGATGGGGGTGCAGGACCTGTCCGACCTGGAACGGCTGCGCGAACTGTTCGAGCTGTTTTCCAGCAAGCGCGAGATCCTGCAGTTGCTGGAACGGACCATCCAGGCCCCGGGCGTGCGCATCTTCATTGGCGAAGAGACCGGCATGATGCCGCTGCAGGGTGTCTCGCTGGTCACCGCGCCCTATACCGCCAACGGCCAGGTACTGGGCGTGCTGGGGGTGATCGGGCCCAAGCGCATGGCCTACGACCGCATGATTCCGCTGGTGCAGGCCACCGCCGACGTGCTGGGCGCGGCCTTTTCGCCGTCCGGGCGAACGCCGGGCACATCCGACGCTTGAAACGCAGCATCCCGCCCACACTAGGGTGGGTGGAGGCGGGCTGTGACCGCCAGGGACCCAGACATGAACCACGAAAACCCCGATATCGAATCCCAGCAGAGCGCGGCCGATGCAGCGGCTGCTGCCGGCGTGAGTGACGAAACCGAGCGCCTGCGCGCCGAGATCGAGCAGATCAAGGCCGACGCCCTGCGTGAACGCGCCGACCTGGACAACCAGCGCAAGCGCGTGGCCCGCGACATCGAGCAGGCCCGCAAGTTCGCCAACGAAAAGCTGCTGGGCGAGCTGCTGCCGGTGTTCGACAGCCTGGATGCCGGCCTGAAGGCCGCTGGCGATGACGCCCATCCGCTGCGCGAGGGCCTGGAGCTGACCTACAAGCAGCTGCTGAAGGTCGCCGCCGACAATGGCCTGGTCCTGCTGGACCCGACCGGCCAGCCGTTCAACCCGGAACACCACCAGGCCATCAGCCAGGTGCCGACCCCCGGCGCCGCCCCCGGCAGCGTGGTTACCGTGTTCCAGAAGGGCTACCTGCTGAACGAGCGCCTGCTGCGGCCGGCGCTGGTGGTGGTGGCCGCCGACTGACCCGGCGTCCCGGGCGAACGGCCGCCGGGCAGGGCCCGGCGCTACCCGCCTGGGATCGGTAGCGCCGGGCCATGCCCGGCGTACCTTGAACGGTTGAACACAGCGTTCGGGGGATGGCTTGAATGTTCCACGAGCCTCCCCCACATCCCATTCATCCACCGGCACACCGGCCGGACTGAACCCAACAAGCATTCTTCAGGAGTCTCCCCCATGGGCAAGATCATTGGTATCGACCTCGGCACCACCAACTCGTGCGTGGCGATCATGGACGGCGGCAAGGCCCGCGTCATCGAGAATTCGGAAGGCGATCGCACCACCCCGTCGATCGTCGCCTACACCAAGGACAGCGAAGTGCTGGTCGGTGCCTCGGCCAAGCGCCAGGCCGTGACCAACCCCAAGAACACCTTCTACGCGGTGAAGCGCCTGATCGGCCGCAAGTTCACCGACGCCGAAGTGCAGAAGGACATCGCGCACGTCCCGTACAGCATCCTGGCCCATGACAATGGTGATGCCTGGGTGGCCACCAGCGACGGCAAGAAGATGGCCCCGCAGGAAATCTCGGCCAAGGTGCTGGAAAAGATGAAGAAGACCGCCGAGGACTTCCTCGGTGAGAAGGTCACCGAAGCGGTCATCACCGTGCCGGCCTACTTCAACGACAGCCAGCGCCAGGCGACCAAGGACGCCGGCCGCATCGCCGGCCTGGACGTCAAGCGCATCATCAACGAGCCGACCGCGGCCGCGCTGGCCTATGGCCTGGACAAGGGTGACAACAAGGATCGCAAGATCGTGGTGTACGACCTGGGCGGCGGCACCTTCGACGTCTCGGTGATCGAAATCGCCAACGTCGATGGTGAAAAGCAGTTCGAAGTGCTGGCCACCAACGGCGACACCTTCCTGGGCGGCGAAGACTTCGACAACCGCGTCATCGAGTACTTGGTTGAAGAGTTCAACAAGGACCAGGGCATCGACCTGCGCAAGGATCCGCTGGCCCTGCAGCGCCTGAAGGATGCTGCCGAGCGCGCCAAGATCGAGTTGTCCAGCGCCCAGCAGACCGAAGTGAACCTGCCGTACGTCACGGCCGACGCCTCGGGTCCGAAGCACCTGAACATCAAGCTGACCCGCGCCAAGCTGGAAGCGCTGGTGGAAGACCTGATCAAGAAGTCGATCGAGCCGTGCCGCGTGGCCCTGAACGATGCCGGCCTGCGTTCGAGCGACATCAGCGAAGTGATCCTGGTCGGTGGCCAGACCCGCATGCCGAAGGTGCAGCAGGCGGTGACCGAGTTCTTCGGCAAGGAACCGCGCAAGGACGTCAACCCGGACGAAGCCGTGGCACTGGGTGCGGCGATCCAGGGCGGCGTGCTGGGCGGCGACGTGAAGGACGTGCTGCTGCTGGACGTGACCCCGCTGTCGCTGGGCATCGAAACCATGGGCGGCGTGTTCACCAAGATCATCGAAAAGAACACCACCATCCCGACCAAGGCTTCGCAGGTGTTCTCCACCGCCGAAGACAACCAGTCGGCCGTGACCGTGCACGTGCTGCAGGGTGAGCGCGAACAGGCCCGCTTCAACAAGTCGCTGGCCAAGTTCGACCTGTCCGGCATCGAGCCGGCCCCGCGCGGCCTGCCGCAGGTGGAAGTGTCCTTCGACATCGACGCCAACGGCATCCTGCACGTGTCGGCCAAGGACAAGAAGACCAACAAGGAACAGAAGGTCGAGATCAAGGCCGGTTCGGGTCTGTCCGAGGAAGAAATCGCGCGCATGGTGGCCGATGCCGAAGCCAACCGCGAAGAAGACAAGAAGTTCCAGGAACTGGTGCAGGCCCGTAACCAGGCTGATGCCCTGATCCACGGCACCCGCAGCGCCATCACCGAGCACGGCAGCAAGGTGGGCGGCGATGTCATCGGCAAGGTGGAAGCAGCCCTGGCCGATCTGGAAACCGCGATGAAGGGCGACGACAAGGCACAGATCGAAGCCAAGTCGAAGGTGCTGGAAGAAGCCGGCCAGGCGCTGTTCGCTGCTGCTTCGGCTGACCAGGGCGGTGCCCCGGGTGCCGACGCCGGCAATGCAGGCAAGGCGCAGGATGACGTGGTGGACGCTGAGTTCACCGAAGTCAAGGACGACAAGAAGTCCTGATCCGGACCGACACGGGGCGCTGCCTGGCAGCGTCCCGTTGTCGCATCAGGGTCCTGACCGCCACCCGGCGTGTCGGGGCGCCCGACGCAAGAGCGGACCTGGTTCCGCTCTTCCGCTTTGACGAATCCCGACTTTCCGGAAGCTGATTCACCCTATGAGCAAGCGCGATTACTACGAAGTGCTGGGCGTTGCCCGCACCGCCACCGACGAAGAGCTGAAGAAGGCCTACCGTCGTTGCGCGATGAAATTCCATCCGGACCGCAACCCGGGTGATGCGGCGGCCGAAGCCTCCTTCAAGGAGTGCAAGGAAGCCTACGAAACGCTGTCCGACGGCAACAAGCGCCGCATGTACGATGCCCACGGCCACGCCGCGTTCGAGCACGGCATGGGCGGTGGCGGTGGTCCGGGCGGCCCGGACATGAACGATATCTTCGGCGATATCTTCGGCAATATTTTTGGTGGCGGCGGCGCGGGCCCGCGCCAGGCCCGTCGCGGTGCCGACATCGGCTACGTGATGGAACTGGACCTGGAAGAAGCGGTGCGTGGCGTTGAGCGCCGCATCGAGATTCCGACCCTGGCCGAATGCGGTGACTGCGATGGCAGTGGTTCGGAAGACGGCAAGGTCGAGACCTGCAACGTCTGCCATGGCCGTGGCCAGGTGCGCATCCAGCGCGGCATCTTCGCCATGCAGCAGGCCTGCCACAACTGCAACGGCCGTGGCCAGATCATCGCCAAGCCCTGCAAGACCTGCCACGGCAACGGCCGGGTGGAAGAAGACAAGGTGCTGTCGGTGAAGGTGCCGGCCGGTGTCGACACCGGCGACCGTATCCGCCTGTCCGGCGAAGGTGAGGCCGGTCCGGCCGGTACGCCGCCGGGCGATCTGTACGTGGAAGTGCGCGTGCGCGAGCATGCGATCTTCCAGCGCGACGGTGACGACCTGCACTGCGAAGTGCCGATCCGCATTTCGCAGGCCGCGCTGGGCGATACCGTGCGCGTGGCTACCCTGGGCGGCGAAGCGGAAATCCGCATTCCGGCCGAAACCCAGACCGGCAAGCTGTTCCGCCTGCGCGGCAAGGGCGTGCGTTCGGTGCGCAGCCGCAGCGAAGGCGACCTGTACTGCCGCGTAGTGGTGGAAACCCCGGTGAACCTGACCGCTGACCAGCGCAAGCTGCTGGAGCAGTTCGAGGCGACCTTCAACGGTGAGGACGCACGCAAGCACTCGCCGAAGTCGGCCACCTTCATGGACGGTGTAAAGGGCTTCTGGGACCGGATGACGTCCTGAGGTTTCACCGCAGACGGTGAACGGTAACGCCGGGCCATGCCCGGCGTTTCTGTTTGTGGACATCGCACGCATTCCGCCGGGCATGGCCCGGCGCTACCAGGGGGACTGTTCTCTGGTAGATCCACGCCATGCGTGGATGTGGTTCGAGGAATCAACGGAAAAACGCCGCCGGCGTCTGCCCCAGCTGCCGCTTGAACATGCTGGTGAACGCGCTGGGACTGTCATAGCCCATCGCCAGCGCCACATCGATCACCTTTTCGCCCACCGCCAAGCGCTCCATCGCCGCCAGCAGGCGGGCCTGCTGCCGCCATTGGCCGAAGGTCATGCCCAGCTCGCTGGCGAAATGGCGCTGGATGGTTTTCACGTCCACCGCCAGCGCCTGCGCCCAGTCCTGCAGCGTGGCCTCGTCGCCGGGGTGCTTCTGGATGTGCTGGCAGATGCGCTGCAGGCGCGGGTCGGCCGGCGTTGGCAGGTGCAGCGGCAGCACATCCATGCGATGCAGCTCGTCCAGCAGCAGGCGCACCACGCGGCCATCGCGGCTGTCGTCTTCGTGCTCGCCCTGGATCTGGCTGGCCGCGTGCAGCAGTTCGCGCAGCAGTGGCGCCACCTGCACCGCGAACGGTTCGGTGGCCAGCTGCGGGGCGAAGGCAGGATCGATATACAGGCTGCGCATGTGTACGTCGGCAATGCAGTCCACCCCGTGCGCCATGCCGGCCGGCATCCAGATCGCGCGGGTGGACGGCACCACCCAGCGGCCCACTTCCGAGCGCACCACCATCAGGCCCGACATGGCATACACCAGCTGGTGGCGGCGATGCCGGTGCGGCGACACCCGGGTGCCGGCGGGGTAGTCCTTCACCCGGCAGGTCACCGGCCGGTGGCCGGGCACCTCGTTCCAGGGCGCGGACTCCCGGATCGCGCAGGGCGTGTCCTTTTTGCGATATGGCATGACCAGAACGCGGCGGAAGGGAAGGGACGGGCACCGTAGCATGCGTGGCTCGCCCCCATCCTGACTGCGCACCATGTCCAGCTTGGCTTCCCCGGTTCCACGCACCCGCAGCACGTCCCCGGGCGTGCTGGCGGCGATTTCCACCTCCCATGTGGTCAACGACATGATGCAGTCGCTGATCCTGGCCATCTATCCGGTCATCAAGGGCGGTTTCAATCTCAGCTTCACCCAGATCGGCCTGATCACGCTCACCTACCAGCTGACCGCGTCGATCTTCCAGCCGCTGGTGGGCCTTGCCACCGACCGCAAGCCGGCGCCGTATTCGCTGCCGATCGGCATGGCCTCGACCCTGTGCGGCATGCTGCTGCTGGGTTTCGCACCGAACTACGCCATGGTGCTGCTGGCCGCGGCGCTGGTGGGCGTCGGCTCGGCCATCTTCCACCCGGAAGCCTCACGCATCGCGCGCCTGGCTTCGGGTGGCCGCCATGGCTTCGCGCAATCGGTGTTCCAGGTCGGCGGCAATTTCGGTACCGCGCTGGGCCCGCTGATCGCCGCGGCGGTGATCGTGCCGTACGGCCAGCACGCCGCATCGTGGTTTGCCGGCGCGGCGCTGATCGGCATTGCCCTGCTGACCTATGTCAGCCGCTGGTACGCGCTGCACCTGGGTACGCCGCGGCCGGCCGGGCAGGGCACGGTCGCCCCGCGTCATCCCCGGCGCACGGTGGCGCGGGTGATGGCCATCCTGCTGGTGCTGATCTTCAGCAAGTACTTCTACATGGCCAGCATCGGCAGCTACTTCACCTTCTATCTGATCCACCACTTCGGCATTCCGGTGGCGCAGGCGCAGCTGCATCTGTTCGCGTTCCTGGTGGCATCGGCGGCTGGTGGCTTCCTGGGCGGGCCACTGGGTGACCGCATTGGCCGCAAGCCGATCATCTGGGCCTCGATCCTGGGCGTGGCGCCGTTCGCGTTGGCGTTGCCGCATGCCGATCTGCTGTGGACCACGGTGCTGGCGGTGCTGATCGGTTTCGTGCTGTCGTCGGCGTTCTCGGCCATCGTGGTCTACGCGCAGGAAATGATGCCGCACCGGATCGGCATGGTGTCGGGGTTGTTCTTCGGTTTTGCCTTCGGCATGGGCGGGCTGGGTGCAGCGGTGCTGGGCCTGCTGGCGGACAAGACCAGCATTGAGTTCGTCTACCAGTTGACCGCGTTCCTGCCGCTGCTGGGCATCGTCGCGGCCTGGCTGCCACCGTCGCGGCCGGCTGCACACTGAGGGGGGTGTTGGTCTGCAGGGCTTGCAGCCCTGCACCTGCTGTAGAGTCGAGCCATGCTCGACTGAAGCAACGTCAACGTCAAAAGCGGGTTTCCGGTGGGTAGGCGGGGCGGTGTCGGATTGCGGGGACGCCGCAAGTCCCCCTCCGGGGCCCGGCCCAGCCGCTGGCGGCTGTGCGTTCGGGCGCTTGCGAAGCAGTGCTTCGCAAGCAAAGCGCCCTCACCCTTGTAGGCTTGGCAGCGGCATCCATGCCGCTGACACCCCGCAATCCGACACCGCCCCGCCTTCGACAGATTGCCGCGATCTGTTGGAACCACACGGGGTCGGATCCCGTTGCTGCGTAACGGGCTCCGACCCCATTTTGAATGTCGATATTTGACAGATTTCATCCACGCATGGCGTGGATCTACTGTGTCGACCAAGGTCGACACCTACCAACAGCTGCGGGGGACTGTCAGAGGTGGGGCGGTGTGGGTGGGCAGGACCGCAGGCGCCATGGGCCCGAGGCATGCCTCGGGCGGGTTGGGCAGGACGCCCAACCCCGGTCTTGCCGGGCGCGCAGGATTGCGCGCGCGAGCAAGGCGCCTACGAGCCTCCATGGATGGATTCACGGCGTGTCCTGCCCACCCACACCGACCCGCCATCCCACGCAATGTTGCCGTTGCCGTTGCTTCAGTCGAGCATGGCTCGACTCTACAGGGGTGCAGGGCTGCAAGCCCTGCCGAAAACTCCCTTGGGCGTAGAATGCGGGGATGAGCGAATCCCTCGAAAACCACTTGCTCCACGGTCGTCGCCAGCGGCCCGACGGGCCCTCGCCGATCGATGTCATCTCGGTCCAGTCGCAACTGGTCTACGGCCACGCCGGCAACAGCGCCGCGGTGCCGCCGATGCGTGCGCTGGGCCTGCGCGTGGCCGAAGTGCCGACCGTCCTGCTCAGCAACGCGCCGTTCTACGACACCACGCGCGGCCGTGTGCTGCCCACCGACTGGTTCGCCGACCTGCTGCGCGGCGCCGCCGAACGTGGCCTGCCGCAACGGGCGAAGATGCTGGTGTCCGGCTACTTTGGCAGCGCCGACAATGGCGCGGCGTTCGCCGACTGGCTGGACACCCTGCTGCCGGCCTGCCCGCAACTGCGCTACTGCCTGGACCCGGTGATCGGCGATACCCATACCGGTCCCTACGTGGAGCCGGGGCTGGAAGCCATCTTCGCCGAACGGCTGCTGCCGCACGCCTGGCTGGTCACGCCCAATGCCTTCGAGCTGAACCGCTTGACCGGCATGCCCGCCTTGGCCGAGGCCGATGCCATCGCCGCCGCACGCACGCTGCTTGATCGCGGCCCGCACTGGGTGATCGCGCATAGTGTGGGCGGCAACCCGGGCGAACTGGTCACCCTGGCCGTGGGCCGCGAGGAGACCTGGCGCTGGACCTCGCCGCTGCTGCCGGTGGATGTGGCTGGCACCGGCGATGTGCTGATGGCCCTGGTCGTGTCGTTCCTGCTGCGTGGGGAATCGATGCAGCAGGCGATCTCGCGTGCCGTGGCCGGCACCCATGCGGCGTTGGAAGCGACGCTGGCGCAGGGCTTCGAGGAATTCGATGTGATCGCAGCGGCCCCGGCCGCGCTGGCCGACGGCGCCCGCTTCCAGGCCGAACGGCTGGCATGACCGCTTCGCAGGCACGCACGCCGCGCACGGTCGGCATCGTTGGCAGCGCCGGCGCCTACGGGCGCTGGCTCAGCCGTTTCTTCCAGCGGCACATGCAGCTGCAGGTGATCGGCCATGACCCGGCCGACCCCAGCTCACATTCGCCGGAGCAGTTGCTGGCACAGGCCGATGTGCTGGTGTTCTCCGCACCGATCCGGCATACGCCGGCGCTGATTGCCCGCTACGTGGAACAGTCGGGCGGGCGCGAGGCTGGGCGGCTGTGGCTGGACGTGACCTCGGTGAAGGAAGCACCGGTACAGGCCATGCTGGCCTCGCAGGCCGAGGTGGTCGGGCTGCACCCGATGACCGCGCCGCCGAAGGCGCCCACGCTGAAAGGCCGGGTGATGGTGGTCTGCGAGGCGCGGCTGCAGCAGTGGCAGCCGTGGGTGGATGCGCTGTGCAGCGCCCTGCAGGCCGAATGCGTGCGCGCCACGCCGCAGCACCACGACCAGATGATGGCGCTGGTGCAGGCGATGGTGCATGCCACCCACCTGGCCCAGGCCGGCGTGCTGCGCGAGTACCAGCCGCAGTTGGGTGACCTGGCCGCGATGATGCCGTACCGCTCGGCGTCCTTCGAACTGGATACGGCAATCATTTCGCGCATCCTGTCGTTGAACCCGTCCATCTACGAGGACATCCAGTTCAGCAACCCGTATGTGGCGCCGATGCTGGAAAAGCTGGTCGGTCATCTGCAGCGCCTGCAGGTGCAGGTGGGGCAGGGCGACGATGCGGCGCGCAGTGCGTTCCGCGAGCAGTCGCTGGCGGCCAACCACGCGGCCTTCGGCGAGCCCGCGCTGGCGGCGGGCAACTACACCTTCGAACGGGTGGGTTACCTGCTGGCCGACCTGACCGAGCGCAACGCGCTGTCGGTACACCTGCCGGAAGACCGCCCCGGTTCACTGCGCGAGCTGCTGAACGTCTTCGAGCAGCATGGCATCAGCCTGGCGTCGATCCATTCCTCGCGCACGCCGGCCGGCGAAGTGCACTTCCGCATCGGCTTCGTGGCCGGCAGTGATGCCGCTGCCATCGCCCTGGCGGCGGCGGACGTCGATGCCAGTGGCATCGGCCGGGTGCTGGACTAGTTGCATTCATCCACAGGGGATGTGGATGGTTTCTGCGTAAAGGTGTGGATAACCGCGCGCAGCCCTTGGCAGGCAATGCTGTCAAGACGATTGGTGAAAAATTGGCCACACCTTTTTGTAGCATCGAGCCTGCTCGACCGAGGCCCTGTGTCGACCAAGGTCGACACCTACCGTTGAGGTCGACACCTACCGTTGAGGTCGACACCTACCGGTGATCGGGCCATGCCGGGCGGGCCGATCAGATCGTCAGGTGCAGTTCGCCACCGGTGGTGGTGAATTCGCGGCCGTTGCGCACCAAGTGCCGGCCATCGTCCAGTTCGTAGCGCGGGGTGGCCTCGGACGCATGCCCGCTGCCATCGGCGTCGGACTTGAATTCGATGATGACATGGGTTTCGCCGTGGCTGTCCACGGCGGGAAACTGACGGAACGACATCGCCCAGCTCCTGTCTGCAGCCGGTTCGCTGCGACGCCAGCGTGGGCTGCCCCGCGTTAGCGGGGCGTCATCAATCGATGAACTGCAGGCGCGCCAGTTCAGCGTACAGGCCGCCTTCGGCCAGCAGCTGCGCATGGGTGCCTTCGGCCACGATGCGGCCGTGGTCCATCACCACGATGCGATCGGCCTTGAGCACGGTGGCCAGGCGATGTGCGATCACCAGCGTGGTCCGCCCGGCCATCAGGCGTTCCAGTGCCTGCTGTACGCCATGTTCGCTCTGCGCGTCCAGCGCGCTGGTGGCTTCGTCCAGCAGCAGGATCGGTGCGTCCTTCAACAACGCACGGGCAATGGCCACGCGCTGCTGCTGGCCGCCGGAAAGGCGGGCACCGCGCTCGCCCAGTTCGCTGTCGTAACCCTGCGGCAGGGCGCGCAGGAAGGCATCGGCTTCGGCGGCGCGGGCGGCGTCTTCCACCTCGGCATCGCTGGCCTGCAGGCGGCCGTAACGGATGTTGTCGCGTGCGCTGGCGGCGAACAGCGTGGGCTGCTGCGGCACCAGTGCCAACTGCGCGCGCAGCGCGGCCGGGTCGGTCTCACGCACGTCGATGCCGTCCACGCAGACGCGGCCCTGTTCGGGATCGTGGAAGCGCAGCAGCATCGACAGCACCGTACTCTTGCCGGCGCCGGAGGGACCGACCAGGGCCACGGTTTCGCCGGGGCGAACGTGCAGGCTGAAGTGGTCCAGTGCGGCCTGGTCGGGGCGCTGCGGGTAGTGGAACACCACATCGTCGAACTGGATCTCGCCGCGCAGCGGCTGCGGCAAGGCACGCGGCTGCGCGGGCGCGCGGATTTCGATGTCTTCCTGCAGCAGCTCGCCGATGCGGCCCATGCCACCGGCGGCGCGCTGCAGTTCGTTCCACACTTCGGCCAGCGCGCCCACCGAACCGCCACCGATCAGGGCATACAGCACGAACTGGCCCAGGGTGCCGGCGCTGAGGCGGCCGGCGATGACGTCGTGGGCGCCGAGCCACAGCACACCGACGATGGCACCGAAGATCAGCAGGATGGCGCTGGCGGTGACCAGCGACTGCGCACCGATGCGCCGGCGCGCGGCACCGATGGCATCGGCCAGGGCGTGGTCGAAGCGGCCGCGTTCGTATGGCTCGCGTGCATGCGCCTGCACAGTGCGCACCGCGCCCAGGGTTTCGCTGGCCAGGCTGTTGGCATCGGCAATGCGGTCCTGGCTGTTGCGCGCCACCGTGCGCAGCTTGCGTGCGCCGATGATGATCGGCAGCACCGCCAGCGGAATGCCCAGCAGTGACCATGCGGCCAGCCGTGGGCTGGTGACGAACAGCATGCCCAGGCTGCCGACCACGGTCACGCTGCTGCGCAGGGCGACGGACATGGTGGAGCCGACCACGCTGCGCAGCAGCTCGCTGTCGGCGGTCAGCCGCGAGACCAGTTCGCCGCTGCGGCTGCGGTCGTGGAAACCGGCGCCCAGCTGGATCAGGTGTGCGTACAGCTTGCTGCGCAGGTCGGCCACCACTTTTTCGCCCAGCAGCGATACGAAGTAGAAGCGGGCGGCGGTGGCCAAAGCCATCACCACGGCCACCAGCATCAACAGGGCGAAGGCGCGGTTGATCTGGCCGCCGCTGCTGAAGCCATGGTCGATCATCTGCTTGACCGCCGGCGGCAGGCTGAGCGTGGCCGCCGAGGAGATGGCCAGCGCCACCAGCCAGGCACTGAACAGGCCGCGGTGGCGACGCACGAAGGGCCACAGCGTGCGCAGGCTGCCCAGGCGGCGCAGCGGCGGGGTCGAGGCGGTGGCGTCGTCCTTGTCAGTCATGCAGGTCGTCGTTGTAGATGCGGATACGATCACGGGTGGCGTCGCGCAGGCGCGTTTTCAATGCTTCCACCTGCTCTGCGGGCAATTCCACCCGCAGCCGCACACCGTGGCTGTCGAACTGTTCATCGCGTTTTTCGGCCCCGTGCGCGGGCAGGGCAGCGTGCAGGGCGCCCAGATCCTCGAAAGCGGCGGCCAGTTGCAGCCGTGCCAGTTCCACCAGGGGCTGGCGTGGCGCGGTGCGCAGGCATTCTGCGGCAGTACCGCCATAGGCGCGTACCAGGCCGCCGGCGCCCAGTTTGATGCCGCCGTACCAGCGCGTGACCACCACCACCACCCGATCAAAGCCCTGGCCATCAATGGCGGCCAGGATCGGCCGACCGGCTGTGCCGGCGGGCTCGCCATCATCGCTGGACCGGTAATCCTGGCCGTGCCGGTAGGCCCAGCAGTTGTGGGTGGCGTCGGCCACGGCGACCTGCTGCAGGAACGCCAACGCCGCCGCGGCACCGTCGATGGGCGCGGCATGGGCGGTGAAACGGCTGTGCTTGATCTCCAGCGTATGGCTGACGGGCTGGGCGAGGGTATCGGGCATTGCACGCATTCTACGGCGTTGCTGCCTGCTTGCCTCAGTCGTCCAGCAGCGGGCGCAGGTCCTTGGGCAGGCGCGATTCCGGGTACTGCTGCAGGTAGCGCTCCAGGCTGATGCGGGCCAGGTCGCGCTGGCCGGCATCGCGGCGCTCGCGGATCTTCTGCAGCCACTGCCGGCGCGGCAGTTTCGCATCGGCCAGTACTTCGGCGTGTACGTCCTGTGCGCTCAGCCCGGCATCGCTGGAGCGGCGCAGCATCACCCCGGGCGCGCGGGCGGCGGGCGCACTGGCCGGCGCCGGGCTGGCCTTGAAGGCGGCCGGTGCTTCGCGCTGCTGTTGGCGTGCGGCGGCTGCCGGTGCTGCTTCTGTGGCCATGTCGGCGCTGTCCGCTGCGACGGCTTCCGTTGCAGGCGCGGGCGCGGCGTACGCGACGGGCGCGGGCGGTGCCGGAGGTGCTGGCGGTGCCGGTGGCGCAACAACATTTTTGGCCACCGCTGCGGCCGCCGGTTGCGGTTCGGGTGCTGCCGGCGGGGGCGCGCGCTGCGCCCTCTGCGGTGCAGGCGCGGCCTGGGCCGGTGGCGGGGGCGGCAGGGTCGCCGGTTCGGCGGCGCGGCCGACCACCGCAGGCTCGGCTGCGGGCGCAGCTGCTGCGGCGTCTGCGGCTGCATGTTCGGCCTGGGCCGGCGCAGTGGCTTCCATCGGCGGTGGCGCAGGGGGTTCCGGCCGTATCTGCCAGGCGATGCCCACGGCCAGCACGGTCGAGGCGGCGATGCCGAACACCGCCGGCCAGCGCCCACCCTTGCGCGTACGCCGGGCCCGATCA
Organism: Stenotrophomonas sp. ZAC14D2_NAIMI4_6; assembly: GCF_003086875.1. NCBI lineage: Bacteria > Pseudomonadati > Pseudomonadota > Gammaproteobacteria > Lysobacterales > Lysobacteraceae > Stenotrophomonas > Stenotrophomonas sp. ZAC14D2_NAIMI4_6. The sequence continues at coordinate 1,741,366 of NZ_CP025996.1, forward strand.
ACCGGCCGCGGCGTTGCGGCCGCGCCCTGTGCAGGGGGCGCCGTATCCTGCACCGCGGCGCGTGCGGCGGCCAGGATGGTCGCGTCCAGCGATGCCGGCGGCGCCTGTTCGCTGCGGCGCCCCAGCAGGCCGGCCAGTGCGCGTTCTTCCGGGGTCAGTGGATCGTCTCGGTTCATGCGTTCAGTCCCGCACGCAGCTTGTCCATCGCATAGCGCAGCCGCGATTTCACAGTCTCCCGGCCAACGCCGGTGATCTGGCCGATCTCCTCCAGGCTCAGTTCCTGTTCCAGCCGCAGTTGCAGCACTTCGCGCTGTTCCGGCGGCAGGTCTTCCATCGCGCGCTGGATGCGCCGGCGCTGCTCGAATTCAGACAGTTCAGCTTCCGGCGTGTGCCCGTCTTCCAGTGCAGCCAGGCGCAGGTCGGCATCGGCCGGTGCGGCGGGCCGGTGTCGCGCCGCGCGCCAATGATCGTTCAGCCGGTTGTGGGCGATGCGGAACAGCCACGTGCTGAATGCGGCATCAGGCTGCCAGCCGGCGCGCGCGCTGATCACCCGCTGCCAGACGTCCTGGAAGATCTCCTCGGCCAGCGCGTTGTCGCGCAGTTGCCGCAGCAGGAAACCGAACAGGCGCTTGCGATGCCGCGCATACAGGCTTTCGAACGCATGCAGGTCGCCACCGGCCCAGGCCAGCATCAAGGCTTCGTCGGTTGGCAGGGCGGCGGCGTCCACGCTGCACAGAGTAAGCGCTGCGGGCGGTGGCGCATAGCCGGTGGCAGGCAGGGGCAGGGCAGCGTTCAAAGGGCGCATTGCGTTCGAAGGTGCACGCAATAACGGCCCGCCATGCGAATCGGGGTTGTTGGGCTTCCATTTCCCCCCCGGTGGCGCGCTATGCTCGGTGACTCAGGGGAGGCGCTGCGTTGCAGTGCCAAGAGAACGTGATTTTGTCCATGCAAGCCGAACGCGTGCAGCCGCAATCACCACACGAGGCCGTGCTGAGCACGGCGCTGGTGCGCGCGCTGCATGCGCTGCTGCCAGCGGAAGCCAGCGTGCGCGTGGGCTGGGACGACCCGCAGCTGGGCCGCGGCCAGGATGCTTGGCCGGCCGGTGGCGGGGCCGGGGCGGTGCTGTGGTCGTCGCCCTGCGCGGTCGATGCCGGCTGCCAGCAGTGGGACCACGACGGCGCGCAGTTGCGCTTGCAGGTGCAGGGCGCCGATCCCGCACCGGCGTGGTGGGACATGGCGCGGCAGTCGATGGAACTGGCCCTGCAGCGCGGCCGCCAGGCCGGGCAGATCCGCGCGCTGGAACAGGCCGAGCGCCTGCAGCAGGCGCTGTTCCAGATTGCCGACCTGGCCGGTGCCGATCTGGAAATGGGCGAAATGCTGCGCCACGTACACGGCGTGCTGGGATCGCTGATGTATGCCGAGAACTGCTACATCGTGGAATACGACGATGTGCGCCGGCAGATCCGCTTCCTGTACTTCGCCGACCAGCTGGACGATTTCGTAGCCGATCCGGCACGCGGCTATGCCGCCGATGACATGCCGCACAGCCTGACGGTGGCGCTGCTGCAGCATGGGCGGCCGCTCAGTGGCCCCTCGCGCGTCCTGTTGGCGCAGGTGGGCGGGCTGGAATACGACCCGCAGCGCGGGCCGGAAAGCGAGGACTGGCTGGGCGTGCCGATGCTGCGCGACGGCCGGGTCTGCGGCGCCATCGTGGTGCAGAGCTACGAAGCCGGTGCGCGCTATGGCGAGGCCGAGCGCGCGCTGCTGGGTTTCGTCGCCCAGCACGTGCAGACCGCGATGGACCGGCGCCAGGCGCAGGTGCGGCTGGAACAGCAGGTGGAGCGCCGCACCCTGGAACTGCAGCGGGCCAACCGCAGCCTGCAGGATGAAGTGGCCGAGCGCCGCCGCGCCGAGCAGCTGCAGACCGCGCTGTACAACATTGCCGAACTGGCCATGTCCGCCGAGAGCCTTGCCCAGTTCTACGGCCAGGTGCACGGGGTGGTGGGGCGCCTGCTGGATGCGCGCAATTTCTACATCGCGCTGGTCAACGCCCGCGGCAATGGCCTGGATTTCGTCTATTCGGTGGACGAGCACAACGCCAGCCGGGCACCGCGCGCCTTCAGCCACGGCCTGACCGAGTACGTGGTGCGCCACCGCTGCCCGCTGCTGGCCTCGCGCGCGCAGATCGATGCGCTGCTCGACGCCGGCGAGGTGCGCGAGCACGGCGCGCGTTCGCAGTGCTGGCTGGGCGTACCGCTGCTGCGCGATGACGAAGTAGTGGGCGCCATCGTGGTGCAGAGCTACAGCGCGCAGATCTCCTTCAGCGTGCACGACCAGCGCCTGCTGACCTTCGTGGCGCAGAACATCGGCACCGGGCTGGCCCGTCAGCGCGACCAGCAGAACCTGCGGCTGGCCCACGCCGAGCTGGAAAAGCGCGTGGAAGAGCGCACCCGCGAACTGGCCGAGGTGAACGACAAACTGCTGGGCCAGATTGCCGAGCGCCTGCGCGCGGAGCAGCGGCTGACCCACCAGGCCATGCACGATGCCCTGACCGGCCTGCCCAACCGCCTGCACCTGCTGGACCGCCTGCAGGACGCGCTGGCGCGTGCGCGGCGCGAGGGTGGCCCGGTGTTCGCGGTGCTGTTCCTGGACCTGGATCGCTTCAAGCTGGTGAACGACAGCATCGGCCACGCTGCGGGCGACCGCATGCTGGTGGAAGTGGCCAAGCGCATCGTCTCCATGGCCGGTGACAACGATGTGGTGGCGCGGCTGGGCGGCGACGAATTCGCCGTGCTGCTGGAATGCCCCAGCGGCCTTTCGCAGGCCCTGGAGTTCGGCCAGCGGCTGCTGCTGGCGCTGCAGGAATCGGTCTGGATTGCCGGGCGCGAGCTGTTCCCGTCCGGCAGCCTGGGCATTGCGCTGTGGAACAGCCACTACCGCACCGGTGAAGAGCTGCTGCGCGACGCCGATGCGGCCATGTACCGCGCCAAGGCGCAGGGCCACGACCGCTGTGCGATCTTCGACGAGGACATGCGCGAGCAGGCCATGCGCAGCCTGGACCTGGAAGCGGACCTGCGGCGGGCGATCAACAACCGCGATTTCGTGCCGTTCTACCAGCCCATCGTGCGCCTGGCCGATGGCGAAGTGGTCGGCCATGAGGCGTTGCTGCGCTGGCAGCACGAGCGCCGTGGCCTGCTGCTGCCCGGTGCATTCCTGGAGCTGGGCGAAGAAAGCGGCCTGATCGAACAGGTTGACTGGCTGATCTACGAACAGGTGATCGCCGGCCTGGCCGATGGCGGCCGCGGCTATGTGTCGGTGAACGTGTCACCGCGGCATTTCCGCTCGGCCGATTTCAGTGCGCGCCTGTTCGGCCTGCTGGAAGCCTGCGATGCCGATCCGCGGCGCCTGCGCCTGGAGATCACCGAAGTGGCGTTGCTGGACGATGGCCCGCATACGCTGCGCACGCTGAAGGGCCTGCGCGAGCGCGGCATCCAGGTGCAGCTGGACGATTTCGGTACCGGCTTCTCGGCGCTGTCCTACCTGCACCGGTTCCCGATCAGCACGCTGAAAATCGACCAGAGCTTCATTGCCGGCCTGCACGGGCCGGAAGCGCAGAGCACGCGCGCGCTGGTGGAAGGCGTGCTGTCGCTGGCGCGCACGCTGGGCATTGAAACCATCGGCGAAGGCATTGAGACCGAGCCGCAGCGGCAGAGCCTGCTGGAGCTGGGCTGCGACTACGGCCAGGGCTACCTGCTGGGGCGCCCGGCGCCGTGGACGCGCGCGGTGGCCTGAGCCGCCGCGCGCGGGTGCATCAACGCAGCGCGGCGCGGCGCTTTTCGTCGATCCACTTCGAGGCCTGGGCCGGTTGGTAGTTCTTCATCCAGACCAGCATTTCCTCGATGTCCGAGCCGTACCACAGGTCCTGGCGCTGTTCCGGGTGCAGGAAGCGCTCTTCGACCATGCGATCGATCATGCCGATCAGCGGCGCGTAAAAGCCGTCCACGTCCAGGAAGGCGCAGGGCTTGTTGCCGATGCCCAGCTGGCGCCAGGTCAGCATTTCGAAGATTTCTTCCATGGTGCCGAAGCCGCCGGGCAGGGCGACGAAGCCGTCGGACAGATCGAACATGCGCGACTTGCGCTCGTGCATGGAGCCGACGATTTCCAGTTCGGTCAGGCCACGGTGGGCCACTTCCCAGTCGGCCAGCTGGCGCGGAATCACGCCGGTCACTTCGCCGCCGGCGGCCAGCACTGCATTGGCCACGGTGCCCATCAGGCCGACGTTGCCGCCGCCATACACCAGGCGCATGCCGTCACGGGCGATGCGGTCGCCCAGCGCAATGGCGCGTTCGGTATAGGCCGGCTTGCTGCCGGCGTTGGAGCCACAGTAGACGCAGATCGACTTCATGGTGTGCCTGTCTCTTGATGCGGAAACGAAAACGCCCCGCCGGCAACCGGTTCAGCGGTTGCGGGCGGGGTGTGTCGTGATTATGAGGCCTCGGGCGGGGTTGTGCCCGACTGCGCGCTGTCCGTCGTGCTTCGTAGAGTCGAGCTTGCTCGACTGCGTTTCGTCCGGATATCGGCAAAAGCCAGTCGAGCAAGCTCGACTCTACCAAGGCTGGCGGCAACGGCGCAGTCGAGCATGGCTCGACTCTACAGATCAGGCGGCGGCGGCCTGCTGGCGGCGCGGGCCTTCACGCAGGGCGCGGCCGACCATGCCCACCAGCAGGTCCAGCTCGTCGCTGTCCATGCCGAAGTGCGGGGTGAAGCGCAGCGAGTTCTCGCCGCCGTGGATCACGTTGATGCCGTGCTGGCGCAGCCATTCCTCGGTGGACTGGGCGCCATAGCACTTGAACTGCGGGGCCAGCTCGCACGAGAACAGCAGGCCGGTGCCCTGCACCTTGGTGATCAGCCCGCCCAGCTCGTTCTTCAGCTGCTCCAGCTTGCGCACCGCTTCGGCGCCGCGTTCGGCGATGTTGGCGCGCACCTGCGGGGTCAGCTGGGCCAGGGTGGCGCAGGCCACGTCCAGCGCCCGCGGGTTGCTGGTCATGGTGTTGCCGTAGATGCCCTTGCGGTACAGCTGGGCGGCGTGTTCGGTCACTGCCAGCACCGACAGCGGGTACTGGGCCGCGTTCAGTGCCTTGGAATAGGTTTCCATGTCCGGCGGGTCCAGGCCTTCGAAGCCGGGGTAATCGACCACCGACAGCACGCCATGGGCGCGCAGGCCGGCCTGGATCGAATCGAGCAGCAGCAGGCTGCCGTGGGCACGGGTCAGTTCGCGGGCCAGGGCATAGAAGGCCGGCGGCACCGAGCGGCCCGGGTCGCCTTCACCCATCACCGGCTCCAGGAACACCGCTTCGATGAACCACTGGTTGCGCGCGGCATCGTCGAAGACCTGGCGCAGGGCGGCCTCGTCATAGGGCGCTACGGTGATCACCGAATCCTCGCCGCGGTAGCTGGCCAGGTGCTGCAGGTAGGTCTTGCGGCTGGAATCGGAATACAGCGCCGGGCGGTCGGTGCGCCCGTGGAAGCTGCCCTTGACGACCACCCGCTTGATCGCGGCACCGGCGTGGCGCGCACCCGGGTCGGTCTGCAGCTTGGCGTTCACATCGGCGATGCGCGCGGCCAGGCCGACCGCTTCCGAGCCGGAATTCAGGCACATGAAACGGGCATAGGGGCAGCCGCCACGGCGGTGACCGACTTCGGCGCGCAGGGCGGTAATGAAGCGCTGCTGCGACAGGCTGGGGGTCATGATGTTGGCCATCACCTGCGGCCGCGCCATCGCTTCCAGCACGGCATCGGGGGTGTGGCCGAAGCCGAGCATGCCGTAGCCGCCAGCGTCGTACAGCACCGCGCCCTTCAGGGTGACCACCCACGGGCCGCGTGCGGCCAGCGCCACGTACGGGGTCACCGCATCGTCTGCATAGAAGTTCACGAAGCCGTCCTGCATGGCCTCGATCTGGGCCTGCTCGTCCTGTGCCAGCAGCGGCCCCAGTTCGCCCTGCACGCGCGCGAATTCCGCTGCGGCGGCGTCCACCGCGGCAACCAGCTGCGGGTGGCGGTCGGCCAGGGCGGTCAGGGTGGCATCGTCCAGGCCGGTGGTCAGGCGGGTGCCGGGCTGGGTGCGCAGGGGGGCAAGACGTTCGATGAAGCTCATTGCAGATCTCCTGAAACGATGGTTCACACGGGCCTGAAAATGCAGAACGCGCGTCATCACGCGCGCTTTGGGGCAGGCTCGTGCAGCGGACTTCCTTCCCGATGCTAGCACTTGTTTTTTTGCGCGATAACCCCGCAGAAACCTGCTGCATAGCAGCATAATGCCCGACGTTCGCCACGATGCGCGCTGCCTGGCCGATGCTGGACGTACAATGCGCGCCATTGTCGACCTGATGCCGCCACCGCCTTGAAGAAGTCCGATTTCCATTACGACCTGCCGGCCGAACTGATTGCCCAGGCGCCGTTGGCCGAGCGTTCGGCCAGCCGCCTGATGGTGGTGCCGCCGGCGCCCGCCGCCTTCACCGATGTGCAGGTGCGCGACCTGCCGTCGCTGCTGCAGCCGGGCGATCTGCTGGTGTTCAACGATACCCGGGTGATTCCGGCGCGCCTGTTCGGGCAGAAGGCCAGCGGCGGGCGGGTGGAGATCCTGATCGAGCGCCTGCTGGGCGGCCAGCAGGTGCGGGCCCAGGTGGGCGCCAGCAAGTCGCCCAAGGCCGGCAGCCGCATTGCCCTGGACGCCGGCGGCGAGGCCGAAGTGCTGGGCCGCGATGGCGAGTTCTACCTGCTGCAGTTCCATGTGCCCGAATCGCTGGAGCAGTGGCTGCTGCATGCCGGCCGGCTGCCGCTGCCGCCGTACATCCAGCGCGAACCGGGCCAGGATGACCGCGAGCGCTACCAGACTGTGTTCGCCCGCGAAGTGGGCGCCGTGGCCGCACCGACCGCCGGCCTGCATTTCGATGAGGCCCTGCTGGGCGCACTGAAGGACAAGGGCGTGGCGTTCGGCCACGTGACCCTGCATGTGGGCGCCGGTACCTTCCAGCCGGTGCGGGTGGATGACCTGAAGGACCACGTGATGCACCGCGAGTGGCTGAACGTGGGCGCCGAACTGGTGCAGCAGGTGCGGCGCACGCGCGAGGCCGGTGGCCGGCTGATCGGCGTGGGCACCACCGTGGTGCGCGCGCTGGAAAGTGCGATGCGTGACGGCGAGCTGCTGCCGTTCGCCGGCGAGACCCAGATCTTCATCACCCCGGGTTACCGCATCCGCAGCGTCGATGCGATGGTGACCAACTTCCACCTGCCCGAAAGCACGCTGCTGATGATGATTTCGGCCTTCGCCGGCCGTGAGCGGGTGTTCGAGGCCTACCAGCACGCGATCGAGCAGCGCTACCGCTTCTTCAGCTACGGCGACGCGATGCTGCTGTTCCCGCAGGCGGGCTGACGATCCATCCGTGGTGGGTGCGCACCGTTGGTGCGCACGCCCCGAACCACCCAAGGTAGGTGCGCACCTTGGTGCGCACGCCCCGAACCACCCGCGGTAGGTGCGCACCTTGGTGCGCACGCCCGGATGGGAGACAATAGGCAACTATTTGCCTGAATGACCGCTCCATGTCCCGACTGCAGTTCCAGCTCCAGACCCGTGACGGCCGTGCCCGCCGTGGCCGCCTGACCTTCCCGCGTGGCACGGTGGAAACCCCGGCGTTCATGCCGGTGGGTACCTATGGCTCGGTCAAGGGCATCCTGCCGGATCAGGTGCGTGCGCTGGGCGCCGAGATCATCCTCGGCAACACCTTCCACCTGTACCTGCGCCCGGGCCTGGACATCATCGCCGACCACGGCGGCCTGCACGGCTTCTGCCGCTGGGACGGCCCGATCCTGACCGATTCGGGTGGCTTCCAGGTGTTCTCGCTGGCCCACCGCCGCAAGATCACCGAGCAGGGCGTGACCTTCGCCTCGCCCACCGACGGTGCCCGCGTGTTCCTGGGCCCGGAAGAGAGCATGAAGATCCAGAAGGTGCTCGATTCGGACGTGGTGATGATCTTCGACGAGTGCACCCCGTACCCGGCCACCGAAGAGGTGGCGCGCCGTTCGATGGAGCTGAGCCTGCGCTGGGCCCAGCGCAGCCGCAACGCCCACGACGAGCTGGGCAACGACGCGGCACTGTTCGGCATCGTGCAGGGTGGGGTGCATACCGACCTGCGCAGCCGCTCGGCCGACGCCCTGCAGGCCATCGGCTTCGACGGCTACGCCATTGGCGGCCTGGCCGTGGGCGAGCCGGAACACGAACGCAATGCCATGCTGGACCACCTGGACCCGGAGCTGCCCAGCGACCGCCCGCGCTACCTGATGGGCGTGGGCCGGCCGGAAGACCTGGTGGAAGGCGTGGTCCGCGGCGTGGACATGTTCGACTGCGTGATGCCGACCCGCAACGCCCGCAACGGCCACTATTTCACCTCGTTCGGCACCGTACGCATCCGCAATTCGCAGTACGCCCGCGACATGGACCCGATCGAGCCGGGCTGCGGCTGCGTGGCCTGCACCGGCGGCTACACCCGCTCGTACCTGCGCCACCTGGACCGCTGCAACGAGATGCTGGCGCCCATGCTGGGCACCCTGCACAACCTGTTCTACTACGAAAAACTGATGGCCGACATCCGCGCGGCCATCGAGGCGGGAACCTTCCAGGCCTTCCGCGAGTCCTTCTATGCGGCCCGTGGGGCGGTGGCGCCCCCGCTGTAACCCCGTGGTACCCCTGCCGAACGGCCCAAGGACGAACGTCCGGGGCCGTGGCATACTTCAAGGCTGACCCAGATCCGCGGTCGACACCCCCGCCCGTGAACGGACGGGAGCGCCGCCCAACCAAAGGACCAACGATGAACCTGCTTGCCTTCCTGATTCCCGCCGCCCACGCCCAGGCCGCCGGCGGCCAACCGCAGGGCATGGGCCTGACCACGCTGCTGTTCCCGATCATCCTGATCGCCATCATGTACTTCCTGATGATCCGCCCGCAGATGAAGCGGCAGAAGGAGCACAAGGCCATGCTGGAAAAGATCAAGCGTGGCGACGAAGTGCTGACCAACGGCGGCATCGCCGGCGTGGTCACCGACATCGGCGACAACTTCATCACCATCGAAGTGGCTGACAACGTGCGCATCCGCGTGCAGAAGGGCGCTGTCGGCAACGTGCTGCCGGCCGGTACCCTGAACTCGGCCAAGTAAGCCACTCCCTTTCCGATGCACAACCGCGGCGCCGGGGATGGCGCCGCGCGGGACCCAAGCAATGCTCGAATTTCCACGCTGGAAGTACGTCGTCATCCTGATCGTACTGGCGCTCAGCACCCTGTACGCGCTGCCCAACATCTACCAGAAGGACCCGGCCATCCAGATCACCGCCAACCGTGGCGGGCAGGTTGACGATGCGCTGCGCGACCGTGTGCTGGCCGACCTGAAGAAGGCCGGCATCAACACGATCGGCGCGGAGAAGGAAGGGGAAAGCCTGATCGTCCGCCTGCCGGACCTGAAGACGCAGTCGGCCGCCAGCGATGCGCTGCGCGACAGCGTGGGCGAGAACTACACCGTGGCCCTGAACCTGGCCTCCACCGTGCCGGACTGGCTGGCCAACCTGGGCGGTCGCCCGATGGTGCTGGGCCTGGACCTGCAGGGCGGCGTGCACTTCGTGCTGCAGGTCGACCAGAAGGCCGCGCTGGAAAAGCGCCTGGATGCCTACACCGAAGACGTGCGCAGCACCCTGCGTGATGCGCGCATCGCCTACCAGTCGGTGGAACGCCGCGCTGACAACACCATCGTGGCCAACCTGAGCCCGTCGGCTGGCGCCGATGCGGCCAGCCGTGCCCGCGTGGCGCTGGGCACCGCGCAGCCGACCCTGGGTTATGACGTTTCTGGCAACCGCATCACCGTGACCGTGCCGGACGCGGAGATCGCGCAGATCGCCAACGGCGCGATCGAGCAGAACATCAACACCCTGCGCAACCGCGTGAACCAGCTGGGCGTGGCCGAGCCGATCATCCAGCGCCAGGGTGCTGACCGCGTGGTCGTGCAGCTGCCCGGCGTGCAGGACACCGCCGAAGCCAAGCGCATGATCGGTGCCACCGCCACCCTGGAATACCGTGCGGTGGTGGAAGGCAACGCGCAGGACGCCATCGCTTCGGGCCGCATTCCGCCGGAAGCCAAGGTCTACCAGCAGCGTGATGGCCGTGGCCCGATCCTGCTGAACAAGCGCGTGATCGTCACCGGCGACCAGATGGTGGCCGCGCAGGCGGTGACCGATTCGACCAGTGGTTCGCCGGCGGTCAGCGTGACGCTGAACAATGTCGGCGGCCAGCGCATGTTCGACTTCACCAGCGCCAACGTGAACAAGCCGATGGCCGTGGTCTACACCGAGCGCGTGCCGACGGTGACCGTGGTTGATGGCCAGGAAGTGCGTGGCTTCAAGGTCAACGAGGAAGTGATCTCGGTGGCCAACATCAACGGTGTGTTCGGCAAGAACTTCCAGACCACAGGTCTGCAGAAGAAGGAAGCCGAAGACCTGGCCAAGCTGCTGAAGTCGGGCTCGCTGGCTGCGCCGATGGACTTCGTGGAAGAGCGCGTGGTCGGCCCCAGCCTGGGCGCCGAGAACGTGAAGAACGGTATCACCGCGGTGGTCTACGCCTTCCTGTTCACCCTGGTGTTCTTCAGCATCTACTACCGCGTGTTCGGCCTGATCACCTCCATCGCGATGCTGTTCAACCTGCTGATCGTGGTGGCGGTGATGTCGCTGTTCGGTGCCACCATGACCCTGCCGGGCTTCGCCGGTCTGGCGCTGTCGGTGGGCCTGTCGGTGGACGCCAACGTGCTGATCAACGAGCGCATCCGCGAGGAACTGCGTGCCGGTGTGCCGGGCAAGACCGCCATCGTGACCGGTTACGACCGCGCCTCGGGCACCATCCTGGACGCCAACCTGACCGGCCTGATCGTGGGCGTGGCCCTGTTCGCCTTCGGCACCGGCCCGCTGAAGGGCTTCGCGCTGACCATGATCATCGGTATTTTCGCCTCCATGTTCACCGCGATCACCGTGTCGCGCGCGCTGGCGACGCTGATCTACGGCGGTCGCAAGAAGCTCCAGAACGTGGCCATCTGACGGGACGACACGCACAATGAAACTGTTTCCGCTGCACATCCTCCCGAACGACACCAAGATCGACTTCATGCGGTGGCGCCATGTCGCCATGGTCGTCACGATCGCCGTGTTCATTGCCTCGATCGCCATCATCGGTGTGAAGGGCTTCAACTACGCACTGGACTTCACCGGCGGCACCCTGATCGAAGCCCGCTTCGACAAAGCGGTGGACGTCGAGGACGTCCGTACCAAGCTGGAGCAGAACGGCTTCGACGGCGCGCAGGTGCAGAGCGTGGGTGGCAACACCGACCTTCTGATCCGCCTTGCGCCGCACGGCGAGCACGCCCCGGGTACCGGTGGCGCGTCGGCTGAAGACAAGGCCACCGCGGCCGCCGTGGTCAAGGCGGTCTCTTCGGCCGACAACCAGGCCACCGTGCTGCGCAATGAATTTGTCGGTCCGCAGATCGGCAAGGACCTGGCGATGAATGGCCTGTACGCCACCATCTTCATGCTGGCCGGCTTCCTGATCTACATCGCCGTGCGCTTCGAGTGGAAGTTCGCCGTCACCGCCAGCATCGTGGCGCTGTTCGACCTGCTGGTCACCGTGGCCTACGTGTCGCTGCTGGGTCGCGAATTCGACCTGACGGTGCTGGCCGGCCTGCTGTCGGTGATGGGTTTTGCGATCAACGACATCATCGTGGTCTTCGACCGCGTGCGAGAGAACTTCCGCAGCCTGCGCGTGGAGCCGATGGAAGTGCTGAACCGTTCGATCAACCAGACGCTGTCGCGTACGGTGATCACCGCGGTGATGTTCTTCCTGTCGGCGCTGGCGCTGTACCTGTATGGCGGCAGCTCGATGGAAGGCCTGGCCGAGACGCACATGATCGGTGCGGTGATCGTGGTGCTGTCCTCGATCCTGGTGGCCGTGCCGATGCTGACGATCGGTTTCCTGCGCGTAAGCAAGCAGGACCTGCTGCCCAAGGCCAAGGACATCGAAGCCCTGGAGCGTCGCCCGTAATCCTTACGGCACGCAGCACACAGAGAACCCCGCGCAAGCGGGGTTTTTTGTGGGCAGGGCTTGCAGCCCTGCACCTCTGTAGAGTCGAGCCATGCTCGACTGAAGCAACGTCAAAAGCTCGGTGTCCGTGGAATGGCGGGGCGGTGTGGGGTGGGTGGGCAGGACACGCCGCAAGTACGTCCCTGTAGGCTCGTAGGCGCCATCCATGGCGCCTGTGGTCCTGCCCACCCACACCGCCCCGCCTCTGACAGGTTCACGCGGCTGTTGGTAACGGCGCCTGTTGTTCCGCGCGGCTGTTGGTAGGTGTCGACCTTGGTCGACACATCGTTCAGATATCGAACGAATCATCCACGCATGGCGTGGCTCTACTGTGTCGACCAAGGTCGACACCTACCAGAGCAGAGCGCTGCTCCGACAGGTTGTTGGTAGGTGTCGACCTCGGTCGACACATCTGTCAGATATCGAGATCCGCCTGGGGTCAGAGCCCGTTGCGGAGCAACGGGATCCGACCCCTGTCTCGACCAAGCCAGAACGCCGTTCCGACAGGTCGCGGCCAACTGTCGAAGTCGGGGTGGGTCCGGTTGCGGGGGTGTCCGCGGCATGGATGCCGCGGCCAAGCCTACATGGACGTACTTGCGGCGTCCCCCGCAACCGGACCCACCCCGCCAACCCACGGATCGCCCGCTTTTGACGTTGATGTTGATCCACGGCAGGTGCAGGGCTGCAAGCCCTGCAAAAGAGAAACCCCACCCTACGCCTGCGTCGGTTGTGCAATCGTCCCCCGCGCACTACGATCCTGCGGTTCGCGTGCGCCCGCGTGCGCCGCATCTGCCAACCCGAGGTATCCATGGTCATCAAACCGCGCGTCCGCGGCTTCATCTGCGTCACCACCCATCCGACCGGCTGCGAGGCCGCGGTCAAGCAGCAGATCGACTACATCCGCGCCCGCCCGCCCATCCAGAACGGCCCCAAGCGCGTGCTGGTCATCGGCGCATCGACCGGCTATGGCCTGGCGGCACGCATCACCGCCGCCTTCGGCAGCGGCGCGGCCACCCTGGGTATCTTCTTCGAACGCCCGGGCAGCGAAACCAAGCCGGGCACCGCCGGCTGGTACAACTCGGCCGCCTTCCACAAGTACGCCGACGAAGCCGGCCTGTACGCCAAGAGCATCAACGGCGATGCCTTCTCCGATGAAGTGAAGGCCAAGACCATCGAGATGATCAAGGCCGACCTGGGCCAGGTCGACCAGGTGGTCTACAGCCTGGCCGCGCCGCGCCGCAAGCACCCCAAGACCGGTGAGATCATCAGCTCCACGCTGAAGCCGATCGGCGAACAGATCACCCTGCGTGGCCTGGACACCGACAAGGAAGTGATCACCGAAACCACCCTGCAGCCGGCCACCCCGGAAGAGATTGCCGGCACCGTTGCGGTGATGGGCGGCGAAGACTGGCAGATGTGGATCGACGCGCTGGCCGATGCCGGCGTGCTGGCCGATGGCTGCACCACCACCGCCTTCACCTACGTGGGCGAGGAGATCACCCAGGCCATCTACTGGAACGGCTCGATTGGTGCCGCCAAGAAGGACCTGGACAACAAGGTGCTGGGCCTGCGCGAAACGCTGGCCAGGATCGGTGGCGACGCCCGCGTGTCGGTGCTCAAGGCCGTGGTGACCCAGGCCAGCTCGGCCATTCCGACCATGCCGCTGTACCTGTCGCTGCTGTTCAAGGTGATGAAGGCGCAGGGTACGCACGAAGGCTGCATCGAGCAGCTCGATGTGCTGTACGACATCCTGTACGGCGGCAAGGCTGACGGCGTGGCCGTCGACCGCCTGCGCCACGATCTGGTCGATGGCCAGGGGCGCAAGGTTGCGCTGGTGGACGAGGAAGGCCGCCTGCGTGCCGACTACAAGGAAATGGCGCCGGAAGTGCAGGGCAAGGTGCTGGAACTGTGGCCGCAGGTGACCAACGAGAACCTGTACGAGATCAGTGATCTGGCCGGCTACAAGGCCGATTTCCTGCGCCTGTTCGGGTTTGGCGTGGAAGGCGTGGACTACGAGGCCGACGTCAATCCGGACGTGAAGATCGCCAACCTGGTCGATCTGACCTGAGAACCGAGGTAACGCCGGGCATGGCCCGGCGGATGCCTTGAATGCCGCTGCGCTCGCCGGGCATGGCCCGGCGCTACCGGTGCCGATCTGCGGCCCGGCGCATGCCGCTCAGCCGAACTCGAAGTTCATGACCGGCAGGGCAGGGCCGACGAAATCACCCTGCACGTAATCCACGCCCGCACTGAACAACAGGGTCATGGAATTGGCGTCGCTGACGAACTCGGCGACGGTGCGGATGCCGGCTTCCTGCGCACGCGCGGTGATCTGGCTGATCAGATCGATGTTCTCGCGGGTCGACACCAGGTCGCTGGTGAAGCTGCGGTCCAGCTTCAGCACCTGCGGCTGGAAGTGCGCCAGCAGCTGGAACGAATCCAGCCCCGAACCGAACTGCTCCAGGCCGATGCGGCAGCCCAGCGGGGCAACTTCGGCCAGGAACTGCTGTGCGGCGCGCAGATGGGTGAACACCTTGGCCTCGGGCGCGTGCAGCCACAGCCGTTCGCCTGGCACGCCGTGGGCCTGCAGTTCGCGGCGCAGGGTGGCGATCATCTTCGGGTCATCGAAGGATTCGGGCGTCACCTTCACCAGCATCTGCGTGGCATGGCCCTCGCGCGCGCGCGCGCCGAGCACGCTGATCGCGCGCGACACCACCCAGCGGTTGATGTCGGCCAGCAGGCCATGTTCTTCGGCAATGCCGAGGAAGGCCGTGGGGCTGAGCAGCTCGCCGTTGTGTTCCAGGCGCAGGTAGGCCTCGTACAGTTCCAGCGATTCACCCTGCAGATTCAGCACTGGCTGGTAGTGCAGCTGGAAGCCTTCACCGGCCAGGGCTTCGCGGATGCGCGCCACCCAGCGCTGCACGCGTTCTTCCTCCACACGGTCGGCAGCGGCCGGGTCGAAGATGCGGCAGGTATTGCCCAGCGCGGCGGCGGCCTGTGTGCATTCGCTGGCGCGGGCCAGCACCTGGCCGATGCTGGCGATTTTTTCGCCCACCTGCACGCCACCCACGCTGACCGTGACCGTGGCCGAGCGCGCACCAATGCTGAACACATGCGCGGCATAGGCGGCGCGGATGCGTTCGGCCAGCGCTTCGGTCTGCGCATACGGGCCCGACTGCAGCACCGCAAAGCTGTGTTCGCCGAAGCGCGCCAGCTGCGCCTGGTCACCCACCACCTCGGCCAGCAGCCCGGCCAGGGCGCCGATCAGGGTGTCGGCCGAGTCCAGGCCGATATCGGGGATCAGGCGGGCGTAGTGGTCCGGCTCGACCAGCAGCAGGCCGAACTGGCCTTCGCTGCGGCCGGCCTGGGCCACCGCATCTTCCACCTGCAGCATGAAGGTGGGGCGGTTGAGCAGGCCGGTGACCTGGTCGCGCTGGCGCAGGTCTTCCACTTCGCGCGCCAGTTCGGTGTCCAGTTCCAGGCGGCGGCGGAACACCACCTGCAGGCAGGCCTCGCCTTCATAGGTGGCGGCGGTGAATTCCATGGTGGCCGGGAATGCGCTGCCGTCCTGGTGGCGGGCATCCAGCTGGTACTGCGGGGGCGGTGCTTCGCCGCGGCTGAGTGATTTCAGTAGCTGCTTGAAGCCATCCACGTGCTGTGCGGCCACCATGTCCAGCAGCGAGATGCCTTCGATATCGTCGAATTCGTCGTAGCCGAACATGCCCAGGTAGGCGTCGTTGGCGCGGATGTGCATGCCTTCATGCACGTAGGCGATGGGGTCGCGGGACGAGGCGATGAGCGCGTCGCAGCGGCGTTCGGTCTCGCGCATCTGTGCTTCGATGCGGCGCAGGCCGCGGCGTGCCTGCAGATCCACCCACTGGTCACGCACCACGGCCAGCAGGTGCTCGTTGCGCTGGCGCAGGGCCAGGGCCCGCACGCCGTTGCTGCTGGCCTGCACCAGTTCGTCTTCGTCGATGCGGTCGGCCAGCAGCACCAGCGGAATATCCTTGCCGCTGGCGGCAATGTGCTGGGCCACCAGTGGCAGGGGGATGCCCTGCGACGGCGAGGCCAGCACCAGATCGATGGCCTGGCTGGCCAGCACCTGTGACAGTTCGGCCGAATCCTGTGGGCGCCACGGGCGAACGGCAATGCCGCTGTTGCGCAGGGTGCTGACGATGGCTTCTGCGTTTTCGCCGCTGTCGTCCACGATCAGCAGGCGGATGGTGATGTCGTTCGCGTTCTGCATGCACTGCTCCCCAATCTGCGAACCTAGATACACGATGCGCGGCGGCACGTCCATGCGCTGGCCCCGGCCGAGCACCGAACGGCGATGCGGTTCACACCACGCTGCCGGCGGCGTGACCGCTGGCCCACGCCCACTGGAAGTTGTAACCGCCCAGCCAGCCGGTCACATCCAACACCTCGCCGACGAAATGCAGGCCGGGCACGCGCTTGGATTCGAACGTGGAAGACGACACTTCGGCCGTATCCACCCCGCCCAGGGTGACTTCGGCGGTGCGGTAGCCTTCGGTGCCGCTGGCCACCAGCGGGAACGCGCCCAGCACCTGCGCGGCCTGGCGCAGCACCGGTTCGTCGAGCTGGCGCACCGGCCGGTCCGGCAGCCAGTGCTCGCACAGGCGCTGCGCCAGCCGCTTGGGCAGTACCTCGCCCAGCACCGTGCGCAGTTCGGCGGCAGGGCGCTCGCGCTTCATCTGCCGCAGCCACTCGCCGGCGTCCTGGCCGGGCAGCAGGTCGATCTCCAGGGTGTCGCCGGGCTGCCAGAACGAGGAGATCTGCAGGATGGCCGGCCCGCTGACGCCACGATGGGTGAGCAGCATGAAGTTCTGGAAGCTCTTGCCATTGCAGTGCGCCTGCACCGGCAGGGCCACCCCGCTCAGCTCGGCCAGGCGTTCCTGGTGCTTGCCGCTGAGGGTGAGCGGCACCAGGCCGGCGCGGGTGGGCAGCACGTTGTGGCCGAACTGGCGGGCCAGTTCGTAGCCGAAACCGGTGGCGCCCAGGCTGGGAATGGACAGCCCGCCGGTAGCCACCACCAGCGACGCGCAATGGAACAGCCCCTGCGTGGTGTGCACGCGGAAGCCATCGCTGGCGTGTTCGATGCGCTCGATGCTGCACTGGGTGCGGATCTGCGCGCCCGCGGCCTGGCATTCCTCCACCAGCATCTTCACGATCAGCTTCGATGAGACATCGCAGAACAGCTGGCCCAGTTCCTTTTCGTGATAGGCGATGCCGTGCTTCTCCACCATGTCGATGAAGTGCCACGGCGAATAGCGGGCCAGCGCCGATTTGCAGAAATGCGGGTTGGCCGACAGGAAGTTGGCCGGGGTGGTGCCGGTGTTGGTGAAGTTGCAGCGCCCGCCGCCGGACATCAGGATCTTCTTGCCGACCTTGTTGGCGTGGTCCAGCACCTGCACCTGGCGCCCGCGGCGGCCGGCGGTGAGCGCGGTCATCAGCCCGGCGGCACCGGCGCCGATGACCACCACGTCGCAGCGGGTAATGCTCATGCCTTGGCGCGCTTGCGCCAGCTGGGAATCACGTCCAGCTGGATCTGGTCGTTGAGGATCTGCACTTCGCCGTCCTGGATGAGCACGCTGAAACGCATGGCGCGCTGGATCTGCTGGCCCCACTGTTCAACGAAGGCGCCATCCAGGTCGACCACCGACAGGTTGTCGAAACGGGCCAGGCCCTTGCCCTGCTTGTTCCACCAGATATCGGACGCGTTGCCGCCGTAGTTCATCACCTGCACCGAACGGCTGCGGTTGCTGGCCTTGCGGATGCGCGATTCGTCGGGGTGGCCCAGGTCGATCCACTGCAGGATGTCGCCGGTGTAGTCGTGCTGCCACAGGTCCGGCTCGTCGTCGGTGCTCAGGCCGCGGCCGAACTCCAGGCGGTCATCGGCGTTCAGGGCGAAGGCCAGCAGGCGCACCATCAGGCGCTCGTCGGTTTCGGACGGGTGCTGGGCAAGGGTCAGGTTGTGGGTCGCGTAGTAGCCGCGATCCATGTCGCTGATCTGCAGTTCGGCCTTGCGGATGGTGGCGGTGAGGGCCATGGGCGTTCCGGGGGCAAAGACCGCCCATGATAGAGGTTTGCTGGCGGGGTGTCCGTGGCAGGGGTGTCTGCGCGGTGTCAACGGTGGCACTCTGGCCCGGTCTTTCCTGCGTGTGTGTTCGATGAGCCTGCCCAGCCGCCTGCAGCTGCCCCCCGGTGACTGGCCGACCCTGCTGGACGGCCTGTGCGCGCGCTTTCCGCGCATTGATCGAGGCCAGTGGCTGGACCGCTTCGCGCGTGGGCGGGTGCAGGATGCGCAGGGCAGGGCGCTGGCGGCCGACCAGCCGTGGCAGGTCGGGCTGGAGATCGTCTACTTCCGCGAAGTCAGCGACGAGCCGGTCATTCCGTTCAGCGAGACGGTGCTGTACCAGGACGCGCACCTGCTGGTGGCCGACAAGCCGCACTATCTGCCGGTCACCCCGGCCGGGGGCTATGTGCGCGAGACCCTGTTGGCGCGCCTGGTGGCACGCACCGGCAATCCCGACCTGGTGCCCCTGCATCGGCTGGATCGGCTGACCGCCGGGCTGGTGCTGTTCTCGCAGCGGCCCGATTCACGCGACGCCTACCAGCGCCTGTTCCGTGAACGGCGCATCGAAAAGATCTACGAAGCACTGGCGCCGGCCCTGCCTGGCCTGCCGTTCCCACAGCAGCGGTTGAGCCGGATCGTGCCGGGTGAGCCCTTCTTCCGCATGGCCGAAGTGGCGGGCGAGGCGAATGCGCGCACGCAGGTGGAGGTGATCGCCGACGATGGCGCGGTGTGGCACTACCGGCTGCGCCCGCAGACCGGGCGCAAGCACCAGCTGCGCGTGCACATGGCCGCGCTGGGGGCGCCGATCCTGGGCGATGACCTGTATCCACAGCTGCAGCCGTCGGCCGATCCGCTGCAGGCGCCGCCGCTGCAACTGCTGGCGCGGGCCCTGGCCTTCCAGGATCCACTCAGCGGGGAGCCGCGTGTGTTCCGCAGCGAGCGCTCGCTGCGCTGGCCGGCCGACCCGGTGCCGGGCGCCTGATCAGCGCGGCCGGGTCACCGTGGCTTGATCACCGTGGCTTGATCCGGGCCAGCCAGCGATCCAGTTCCGCGGCGAACAGCTGGCGGTCGCGCGCGCCCAGCGGCGGTGGGCCACCGGTCTGCACGCCCGCACCGCGCAGTTCCTCCATGAAATTGCGCATGGACAGGCGCTCGGCCATGTTGTTGGCGGTGTACAGCTGGCCGCGCGGGTTCAGCGCCACGGCCTTCTTATCCAGTACCAGCGCCGCCAGCGGGATGTCCTGGGTGACCACCAGGTCACCGGCGGCCACCCGTTCGACGATGGCGCTGTCGGCCACGTCCAGGCCCTGCGGCACCTGCAGCGAGCGGATCCAGCGCGAGGGCGGGGTGCGCAGCCACTGGTTGGCAACCAGGGTCAGCTCCAGGCCGACCCGTTCGGCGGCCCGGAAAAGGATGTCGCGAATGACCGTCGGGCAGGCATCGGCATCGACCCAGATGCGTGGGCGGGCGTGTTCAGCGGGGGTTTCAGCTTCAGTCATCAGCCCAGTGTAGGGTAGGAAAAACCTGAATAGGGACTCGGGTTTAGCCCTGATCTGGGCCCAGCCCTTGTCACGCCTAGCGGGCGGGGCTCTGCCGCTGAATGCCGGGGCTATCGCTTTTTGCTGAAAACACGCGTATCGTTCGATCCACTGTGTTTGCTAGGGTCACCGTGAATCGTGGCCTGGTGCAGTTGATCTCACGATCCGCTCATCGATCCGCTTTACCAACGCCTGCAACTCAGTCTCGGCCCCGATTCCCGGTGGCTGCGATTTTTTCAACATGTGTTTCAGGAGTTAGTCAAATGTCTGATCGTCAGACCGGCACCGTCAAGTGGTTCAACGACGCCAAGGGCTTCGGCTTCATCACCCCGGAAAGCGGCCCGGACCTGTTCGTGCACTTCCGTGCCATCCAGGGCACCGGCTTCAAGACCCTGCAGGAAGGCCAGAAGGTTACCTTCATCGCCGTCCAGGGCCAGAAGGGTATGCAGGCTGACCAGGTGCAGGCGGTCTAATCCGTCTGCTACCGTTTGGTAGCCAGAACGCCGGAAGCGAAAGCTTCCGGCGTTTTTTTTTGCTTTTGTAGAGTCGAGCCATGCTCGACTGCAGCGTGAAAGCAGTCGAGCATGGCTCGACTCTACAATTCGTCATGTCCCTCAGGAGTTTCCGCATGCGCATCGTCCACCACCTGGAAAACTCGCGTTCGCTGCGCGTGCTGTGGATGCTGGAAGAACTGGGGCTGGACTACGAACTGCGGCGCTACCCGCGCGATCCGAAGACGCTGCTGGCGCCGCCGGAGCTTCGGCAGATCCATCCGCTGGGCAAGGCGCCGGTGCTGCAGGACGGTGACCTGGTGCTGGCCGAATCCGGCGCGATCCTGGACTACCTGGTCGACCGCTACGACACCCAGCGCGTGCTGTCGCCGTCGCCGGTGCCGGCCGACAGTGCCGAGCGCATCGCCTATCGCTACTGGCTGCATTACGCCGAAGGGTCGGCCATGCCGCCGCTGCTGCTGACCCTGGTGGTCGGGCGCATCCGCAGTGCGCCGATGCCGTTCTTTGCCCGGCCGATTGCACGCAGCATCGCCGACAAGGCCGAGCGCAGCTTCATCGGCCCGCAGCGTCGCCTGCATCTGGACTGGATGGAGCGGCGCCTGGCCGAAAGCCCGTGGTTCGCCGGTGAACGGTTCAGTGCGGCCGACATCCAGATGAGCTTCCCGATCCAGGCCGCGGCCGCCCGTGGCGGCGGGCTGGACGACAAGCCGGCGTTGCGGGGCTTCCTGGAACGCATCGGCCAGCGCCCGGCCTACCAGCGCGCCGAGGCCCACGGCGGCGCACTGCAGGCCCTGCGCGGCGATTGAGGCCGGGGCCGACCGCCCCCATCCTGCTGGCATGGATACCCACGCCCCCCGTTTCGACAACCGCTTGCTGACTGCCCTGCCGGGCGACCCCGAAACCGGCCCACGCCGCCGCGAGGTGCGCGAGGCGGCCTGGTCGTCGGTGCTGCCGACCCCGGTCGCGGCGCCGACCGTGCTGGCCTGGTCGCCGCAGGTTGCCGCGTTGCTTGGCTTCGACGCCGCCGACGTGCAGGGCGCCGACTTCGCCCAGGTCTTCGGCGGCAACGCGCTGTACGACGGCATGCAGCCGTGGGCGGCCAACTACGGTGGACACCAGTTCGGTCATTGGGCCGGGCAGCTGGGCGACGGGCGTGCGATATCGCTGGGTGAGCTGGTGGCCGCCGACGGGCGCCATTGGGAGCTGCAGTTGAAGGGCGCCGGGCCCACGCCCTATTCGCGCGGCGCCGATGGACGCGCCGTGCTGCGCTCGTCCATCCGCGAATTCCTGTGCAGCGAAGCCATGCATCACCTGGGCGTGCCGACCACGCGTGCGCTGTCACTGGTCGGCACCGGCGAGGACGTGGTACGCGACATGTTCTACGACGGCCACCCGCGCGCCGAGCCCGGCGCGATTGTCTGCCGCGTGGCGCCGTCGTTCATGCGCTTCGGTACGTTCGAACTGCCTGCCTCGCGCGGTGAGACCACCCTGCTGAAGCAGCTGGCCGACGTCTGCATTGCCCGCGATTTCCCTGAGCTGCAGGGGGAAGGGGAGGCGCTGTACGGCGACTGGTTCGCGCAGATTGCCGTGCGCACCGCCGAGCTGATGGCGCACTGGATGCGCGTCGGCTTCGTGCATGGAGTGATGAACACCGACAACCTGTCCGTGCTCGGCCTGACCATCGATTACGGCCCGTACGGCTGGGTGGAGGATTACGACCCGGACTGGACGCCCAACACCACCGACGCGCAAGGCCGCCGCTACCGCTTCGGCACCCAGCCGCAGGTGGCGTACTGGAATCTCAACCGGCTGGCGCAGGCACTGTCGCCGTTGTTCGCCGATGTGCAGCCGCTGCAGGCCGGATTGGCCGCGTTCCAGTCCACCTTCGTGGCATGCACCCGGCGCGATGCAGCGGCCAAGCTGGGGCTGGCGGCGGCTGACGACGAAGACCTGCAGCTGTACCTGCGCTGGCAACAGTTGCTGCAGGAAGGCGGCATGGACATGACCCTGGCGTGGCGCGCGTTGATGGGCGTGGATGTGGCCGCGCCGGACGTGGCCGCACTGGGCGATGTGTATTACGACCAGGCACGCCGGCAGGCGGTGCAGGCGCCGTTGCAGCAGTGGCTGCAGGACTACGCGGCGCGGTTGCGTGTGGACCCGCTGTCGGCCGAAGCGCGGCAGGCGAAGATGGCGGCAGCCAATCCGCTGTATGTGCTGCGCAACTGGCTGGCGCAGGAGGCCATCGATCGCGCCGAGCAGGGCGACCTGGGGGGCGTGCATGCGCTGCAGGAGGTGCTGCGCGATCCGTATACGCAGCGGCCGGGGCTGGAACATTACGCAGGCAAGCGGCCGGCCTGGGCCGAGCACCGCGCCGGCTGCTCGATGCTGTCCTGCAGTTCGTAGGGGAGTCTTTTGCAGGGCTTGCAGCCCTGCACCCGCGCAATGCAACGGCAACGTCAAAAGCTGGGTATCGGTGGGATGGTGGGGCGGTGTCGGATTGCGGGGACGCCGCAAGTACGTCCTTGTAGGCTTGGCAGCCGCATCCATGCGGCTGACACCCCGCAATCCGACACCGCCCCGCCTTCGACAGATTCACGCGGCTGTTGGTATCTGCGCCAATTGTCCCGCGCGGCTGTTGGTAGGTGTCGACCTTGGTCGACACATCTTTCAGATATCGAATGAATCATCCACGCATGGCGTGGATCTACTGACGCATGCCGAAGCAATTCCGGGGTCGGCGCCGGCTGTTGGTAGGTGTCGACCAAGGTCGACACCCGCCAGAGCAGAACGCCGTTCCAACAACACGCGGCTGTTGGTAGGTGTCGACATTGGTCGACACATCTTTCAGATATCGAACGAATTCATCCGTGTCGACCAAGGTCGACACCCACCAGAGCAGAACGCCCTTCCTGCAGATCGCGGGAAACTGTCGAAGGTGGGGCGGTGTCGGATTGCGGGGTGTCAGCCGCATGGATGCGGCTGCCAAGCCTACAAGGACGTACTTGCGGCGTCCCCGCAATCCGACACCGCCCCGCCATCCCACGGAATGCCGCTGTTGCTGTTGCTGTGGCTGTTGCTTTCGCCGTTGCCGTTGCATTGGGCAGGTGCAGGGCTGCAAGCCCTGCAAAGAACCCCCCTACAACCAACGTATTACCTATTCAGTGCGATATTCGCACGCGCAGTCGATTACCGCACTTGAATGGTGCAGTGCGATAAACCTAATTTCACTTCCGCAGTTTCATAGCAGTCCAAGCGATCCACCCCTGGCGGGGCGAGGGCAGCATCGGTCACGGTGCTGAAGCCAGGTGCAGGGGAAGACCGTTGGATCTCTTTCACCTGTGCGGAGTGATCGCATGTGCCATCGTCTGTCTATCGTTTCCCTGTCCCTGCTTGCCCTGCTGCCGTCGCTGGCGCTGGCCTACCAAGCCGAACCCCCGCGTGAAGCGCTGCAGGTGCTGCGTGTCGATCGCTACGCCGACGACAGCAACGCCGGCTCGCTGCGCTGGGCCATCAACACCGCCAATGCGACGCCGGGCCGCTACCGCATTGAAATCGATGCGGTGGGCGCGGCGCCGTACGTGATCAAGCCGGCCTCGCCGCTGCCGGAAATCAAGGGCCCGGTGCAGATCGTCGGCACGCCGTGGGCGCGCGACGGCCAGTTCGTGGCCATCGATGGCTCGGCCTACGTGACCGGCACCGGCACCGATGCCTGCCCGGGTGCCGAGCCGGGCCAGTCCGGCACCAATGTGCGCACCACCACGCTGCCAGGCCTGGTGCTGCGCGATACCCAGGGCGTTGAACTGACCGGCCTGGAGATCCGCAACTTCTGCATCGGCGTGCTGATCAACCGCGCCAGCCACAGCGAAATCCATGACAACCGCATCGTTGCCAACAAGGGCGGTGCCGGCATCATGCTCACCGGCGATGATGGCAAGGGCCAGTCCACCGCCACCACCACGGTGCACAACCGCATCGTGCGCAACGTGTTCCTGGACAACGGCGACGGCCTGGAACTGACCCGCGGCGCGGCCTGGAACCTGGTGGCCGACAACCTGTTCCAGTCCACCAAGGCCAACCCGGAACCGTCGCAGGGCATCGAAATCCTGTGGGGCAACGACAACAGCGTGGTGCACAACCGCTTCGTCGATTACTCCGATGGCCTGCAGATCAACTGGGGCAACCGCAACTACATCGCGGCCAACACCTTCACCGGCAACTCGATCGGGCTCAGCATCACCGGCAGCGGCAACGTGGTCGATGGCAACACCATCACCGGCAACGGCATCGGCATTGGCGTGCGCCCGCAGCCGGTCAGTGCACCCAACCGCTTCACCGCCAACCGCATCTTCGGCAACGGTCTGCCGATCGAGCGTTGCGAAGCCGGCGGTGCCTGCGTGAAGGGCCAGCCGCGCGGCGCCATCGTGTTCGGTGTGCCGGGGCTGGAACATGCCAGCTTCGTCGGCTCGCGCGGGCGCGGCGTGGACAACGATCCGGCCAAACGTGCGCGCATCTGCACCGCCGCCGGCCAGGCCGATTGCCAGCCGCTGGCCAACCTGGGCCAGGCGGCGCCGCAACTGGTGGCCGTGCAGGGCAAGGGCGCACAGCGCGCCGTGACCGGCAGCTTCCACGGCCAGCCGGACAGCCACTACCAGGTGGAAGTGTTCGGCAACCGTGCGGCCAACGGCAGCGAAGCCGAGCGCGTGCTGGGCACCGTGCAGGCGCGTACCGACAGCCAGGGCAACGGCACCTTCACCTTCCCCTTGGGCAATGGCGCCGATGCTGCGGATCTGGGCGGTGTGACCGCCACGGTCACCTCGCCGCAGGGCGCCACGTCCCCCCTGAGCGCGCCGCTGTCGCTGCGCTGATCACCTTTCCGAGACCCTGACCATGATTCCTGCAAAGCCTGTTTCCCTGACCGTACTGGCCGCGATGGCCCTGCTGCCGGCCGTCGCCAGCGCGCAATCCAGCAATCGCTACGCGGGCAAGACGCTCACCGGCGACTGGGGCGGTACCCGCACCGATCTGTACGAGCGCGGCATTGCCTTCCGCGGCGACTACGTGGGCGAGGCCATGGGCGTGGTGGATGGTGGCTACGGTGAAACCGGCGCCCGCTATGCGCAGCAGGTGCGCGTGGGCATGGACCTGGACATGGGCAAGCTGGCCGGCTGGGACGGCGGTGCCTTCCACTTCACGCTCAACGACCGGCGTGGCCGCAGTACCTCGGCCGATCTGGTCGGCAACCGCTTCCCGATCCAGGAAGCCTACGGCGGCCAGTACACGCGGCTGACCGAACTGAGCTACGACCAGACCTTCAACGGTGGCCAGTCGTACTACAAGCTGGGCTACTACGCGATGGGCAACCAGTTCGGCCTGCACAGCCTGCTGACCCATTTCGTCAACGCGGCGTTCTGCGCGCACCCGCTGGCGATGTCCGGCAACAGCGGCTGGTACAACTACCCGGTGGCGCGCTGGGGCGGTGAAGTGGCGCAGCAGGTCAGCCCGGCGCTGAACGTGCGCACCGGCTGGTTCCAGGTGAACCCGAACCTGGGTGGCAACATCGAACGCAATGCGTTCCGCCCGTTCGCCTCCGGCACCACCGGTTCGCTGTTCCCGGTGGAAGTGACCTGGACCCCGGCCAAGGGCAGCCGCTACGCCGGCGTCTACAAGTTTGGCGGCTACTACGACACCTCGCGCGTGGACCAGCGCGGCCTGGATACCTCGCCCACCACCGGCCGCCACGGCGCCTACGTGCTGGCCGAGCAGCGCCTGACCCAGGAGTCGGCCGACCCCAGCCGCGGCCTGACGGCCTTCGCGCAGTACATGGTGTCCGACGCCGATACCGCGCAGATCAAGCGCTGGTATGCAGTGGGTGGCGTGTACCAGGGCATCGGTTCGCGCGCGCAGGACAGCATCGCGCTGGGTTACGTGGGCGCCGATATCAACGACCGTCTGGTGGATGCGCGCCGCGCCTCGCTGGCCGCCGGTGGCGTGCCGGTGGATTCGCCGCTGTACAACCTGAGCCAGGCCGAGGAGCTGTTCGAACTGTCCTACAGCTTCCAGGTCAACCCGTGGCTGATGATCCGCCCCGACGTGCAGTACATCGTCAATCCCGGCACGTTCAATTACAGCGGCACCGACAACGCCTGGGCCGTGGGTGTCCAGGCCAAGGTGACCTTCTGATGGTCGCGCGCTCCTTCCACGCCCTGGTGACTGCCATGCGTATTCCGTTTGCCTCCCTTGTCCTCGCCGGTGCGCTGTGCACCGCCCCCGTGTTGGCCCTGGCCGCACCGCCGCCGGCGGTGCTGCAGGTGGGCTCGCTGCGCATCGGCGAGGGCAGTCCACGCACCATCGTGCCGATTACCGGTGCCAGTGCCGAACTCGCCCTGCAGCAGGCCGCGGCCATCGCCGCCAGCACGCACACCGACCTGGCCGAATGGCGCATCGATTACCTGGATATCGCCACCGATGGCAGCAAGCTGGTGGCGCTGGGCAAGCGCATCCAGGCCACGCTGGGCGGCAAGCCGATGATCGTCACCTTCCGTACCAAGGCCGAAGGCGGTGCGAAGGCGATCAGTGACCGCGACTACGGCGCGCTGTACGCCACGCTGCTGCGCGGTGGCTTTGCCCAGTTGATCGATGTGGAAATGTTCCACGACCCGAACGTAGTGCAGGCGCTGGTGCAGCAGGCGCACAAGGCGGGGGTGAAGGTGGTGATGTCCAACCACGATTTCCAGGCCACGCCGCCGCGCGAGGAGATCGTCGCGCGCCTGCTGAAGCAGCAGGCGATGGGCGCGGACGTGCTGAAGATCGCGGTGATGCCGCGCGACGCCGGCGATGTGCTGGCCCTGCTGGACGCCACCTGGCAGGTACGCCAGCGCAGTGACAAGCCGCTGCTGACCATGTCGATGGGCGGCACCGGCGTGGTCTCGCGACTGGCCGGGGAAACCTTCGGCCAGGCGCTGACCTTCGGCATGATCGGCACGCCGTCGGCGCCGGGCCAGGTTGAAGTCGAACAACTGCAGGACGTCCTGCAGGTCATCCACGCTTCCAGCCAGGCCGGTCGCTGAGACCACCACGCCGGATGTTCCGCCGCTTCACGCTGTTGCAGGAAACCGCACCATGAGCCACGCCTCCGCCGCTGCACCGCCGCTCGTCCTGGAACGGATGAGTCCCTTCCAGTGGACCGCCATCGCCATCTGCGTGCTGCTGAACATGCTCGATGGCTTCGACGTGATGGTCATGGCCTTCACTGCGCCGCACGTGTCGGCGGACTGGGAACTGTCGGGCAAGGTGCTGGGGCTGATGCTCAGTGCCGGCCTGGTCGGCATGGCGCTGGGCTCGTTCCTGCTGGCGCCGCTGGCTGACCGCTGGGGCCGGCGGCCGATGATCGTGTGCTGCCTGCTGATCCTGACCACGGGCATGGCACTGTCGGCGCTGGCCGGCAACGCCTGGCAGCTGGGCGCGCTGCGCGTGTTCACCGGCATCGGCATTGGCGGCATGCTGGCCGGTGTAGGGGTGATCACCGCCGAGTATGCCAACGCCAAGTGGCGCAGCACCGCCGTGGCCCTGCAGGCAACCGGTTATCCCATTGGCGCCACTGCCGGTGGCGTGCTGGCGGCGTGGATGCTGCAGCACTGGTCCTGGCACAGCGTGTTCCTGATCGGCGCGGGTGCCTCGCTGCTGTGCATCCCGCTGGTGCTCAAGTGCCTGCCCGAATCGCTGGATTTCCTGGTGGCACGGCGCCCGGCCGATGCGCTGCCGCGCTTGAACGCGCTGCTGTCGCGCATGCAGATGCCGGCGCTGCAGGCATTGCCGCCGGCACCGGTGCGCGATGGCCAGCCGCAGGGCTACGCCGCGCTGTTCGTGGGTGATCTGCGCCGTGTCGCGCTGCTGATCGCGCTGGCGTTCTTCCTGCATATGTTCGCGTTCTACTTCGTGCTGAGCTGGACCCCGAAGCTGCTGGTATCTGCAGGTGTTTCGGCGCAGCAGGGCATTACCGGTGGCGTGCTGCTGAACCTGGGCGGCATCGTCGGCGGCAGCCTGTTCGGCTGGCTGGCCTCGCGCTGGTCGCTGTCCCGCCTGACCGCCGGCGCGCTGCTGCTGGCGATGGTGGCGATGCTGGGCTTTGCTGCGTTCAACACGCAGTTGAACGTGGCCTTCCCGTTGGCCTTCGTGATTGGTGCCGCGCTGTTTGCTGCCATGGCAGGGCTGTACGCCGCCGCACCGGTGGTGTTCGCCGCACAGGTGCGCACCACCGGCCTGGGTTGGGCGATCGGCATCGGCCGGGTCGGCGCCATTCTGTCGCCGCTTACCGTGGGCGTGCTGGTGGATGGCCAGTGGCCGCCGTCGGCGCTGTATGTGCTGTGCGCGCTGCCGCTGCTGCTGGCCGCCTGGGCGTGCCTGGGGCTGCGCGTGGGCGTGGGCCAGAACCGGCGTTGAACCGCCTTCCGGAGCCATGCAGGCAATGTGCGATTATCGGATTGAATGGCCGAATATCGGATTGACCGGGCAGGGGCCTGTGCGCACCATGTCCGCGTCATGTTTTCCCGTCGCAGTGGCCGTGCGCCGCGCTGGTAGGTACCAGCGAAGGGCAGGGCAAGGAGCAATGCAGTGATCGACAAGACCGTGGCCAGCGCCGAAGCAGCGGTGGCCGATATCCACGATGGGGCCACCGTGATGATCGGTGGCTTCGGTACCGCGGGCATGCCCGACGAGCTGATCGATGCGCTGATCGCGCAGGGCGCGCGCGAGCTGACCATCATCAACAACAATGCGGGCAACGGCGATACCGGCCTGGCCGCGCTGATCAAGCACAAGCGCGTGCGCCGCATCGTCTGTTCGTTCCCGCGCCAGTCCGATTCGCAGCATTTCGATGCGGCCTACCGCGCCGGTGAAATCGAGCTGGAACTGGTGCCGCAGGGCAACCTGGCCGCGCGCATCCACGCGGCCGGTTCCGGTCTGGGCGCTATCTTCACTCCCACCGGTTACGGCACCGAACTTGCCCAGGGCAAGGAAACGCGCGAGATCGACGGCCGCCACTACGTGCTGGAATATCCGCTGCATGCCGACTTCGCGCTGATCAAGGCCGACCGCGGCGACCGCTGGGGCAACCTGGTCTACCGCAAGACTGCGCGCAACTTCGGCCCGCTGATGGCGATGGCCGCACGCTGCGCGATCGTGCAGGTACGTGAGGTGGTGGCGCTGGGCGAACTGGACCCGGAAGCGGTGGTGACGCCCGGCATCTTCGTGCAGCGCGTAGTGCCGGTGGCCGCAGCAGGAGTACAGGCATGAACAAGCTCAGCCGCGAACAGATGGCCGCGCGCGTGGCCCGCGATATTCCCGAAGGTGCCTACGTGAACCTGGGCATCGGCCTGCCGACCACGGTGGCCAACTTCCTGCCGGCCGACAAGGAAATCTTCCTGCAGTCGGAAAACGGCCTGCTGGGCATGGGCCCGGCGCCGGCGCCCGGCCACGAAGATCCGGACCTGATCAATGCCGGCAAGCAGCCGGTCACCCTGCTCACCGGGGGTTGCTATTTCCACCATGCCGACTCGTTCGCGATGATGCGTGGTGGCCACCTGGACATCTGCGTGCTGGGCGCCTTCCAGGTGTCGGTACACGGTGATCTGGCCAACTGGAGTACCGGTGCGGCCGACGCCATTCCTGCCGTGGGTGGCGCCATGGATCTGGCCATCGGTGCCAAGCAGGTCTTCGTGATGATGGACCTGTTCACCAAGAAGGGTGAAAGCAAGCTGGTGGCCGACTGCAGCTACCCGCTTACCGGCCTGCGCTGCGTATCGCGCGTGTATACCGATGTGGCGGTGTTCGACCTCGGCCCCGACGGCGCCACCGTGCTGGAAATGGTGGAAGGCATGGACATCGCACAACTGCGTGAACTGACCGGCCTGCCGCTGGCACTGGCCGAAGGAGCCTGAGATGAGCCTGCACGAGACCTACATCGTCGATGGCATCCGCACCCCGATCGGCCGCTACGGCGGCGCGCTGTCCGGCGTTCGCGCCGATGACCTGGGCGCGATTCCGCTGAAGGCCCTGCTGGCGCGCCACCCGCAGCTGGACCCGGCGTTGGTCGAGGATGTCTACCTGGGCTGCGCCAACCAGGCCGGCGAAGACAACCGCAACGTGGCGCGCATGAGCCTGCTGCTGGCCGGCCTGCCGGTAAGCGTGCCGGGCAGCACGATCAACCGCCTGTGTGGTTCGGGGCTGGATGCGATCGGTACCGTGGCGCGTGGAATCGCTGCGGGCGAGCTGGGCCTGGCCATCGCTGGCGGCGTCGAATCGATGTCGCGCGCACCGTTCGTGATGGGCAAGGCGGCCTCGCCGTTCGCCCGCGACCAGCAGATCGAAGACACCACCATGGGCTGGCGCTTCATCAACCCGCGCCTGCGCGAACTGCATGGCGTGGAAACGATGGGCCAGACCGCCGAGAACGTGGCCGAGCGCTACGGCATCAGCCGCGACGACCAGGATGCGTTCGCCCTGCGCAGCCAGCAGCGCACCGCCGCAGCGCAGGCGCGTGGCTTCTTCGACGGCGAGATCGTGGCGGTGGATGTGCCGGGCCGCAAGCGCGGCGAGACCGTGACCGTCGACCGCGATGAACACCCGCGTGGCGATACCACCGCCGAAGCACTGGCCAAACTGAAGCCGCTGTTCCGCCAGCCGGGCACGGTGACCGCCGGCAATGCGTCGGGCATCAACGATGGCGCGGCGGCACTGCTGCTGGCCTCGGGCGCACAGGTCAAGGCGCTGGGGCTGACCCCGCGCGCGCGCATCCTCGGCTTCGCCAGCGCGGGCGTGGAGCCGGCCATCATGGGCATGGGCCCGGTGCCGGCCAGCCAGAAGCTGATGGCACGGCTGGGCCTGTCGATCACCGATTTCGATGCCATCGAACTGAACGAAGCCTTCGCCTCGCAGGGCCTGGCCTGCATGCGCCAGCTGGGTCTGGCCGACGATGCCGCTCACGTGAATCCCAACGGCGGCGCCATTGCGCTGGGCCATCCGCTGGGCATGAGCGGCGCGCGCCTGGCGCTGACTCTGCTGCGCCAACTTGAAGCCAGCGGCGGCCGCCGTGGCCTGGCCACCATGTGCATCGGCGTGGGGCAGGGCGTGGCCCTGGCCATCGAGCGCGTGTGACCCCCTCGCATTCCATAATCTGCCCGTAACCAGCATGACAGCCGCGGCCCTCGGGCCGCTCGCCAACAGGAGTACGCCATGAGCGATCCCACCGACCTGCGCGGCTACCGCAAGCCGTATCCCGGCAGCCAGCCGCCGCGCATCCACCTGCCGTATGCCAGTACCGCCAAGCGCGGCCCGGGCACCGATCCGATTGCCATTCCGGTCACCCTTTCCGAAGTGACGGGGCCGAGCATCAACCGCATCACCCTGGGCGCGCATGCTGCCGATCTGACCGCTGGCTTCCCCGGCCAGCCGCTGGGTGAGCGCATCATCGTCAGTGGCCGCGTGCTGGACGAGAACGGGCGGCCGGTGCGCAATTCGGTGGTCGAGGTGTGGCAGTGCAACGCCGCCGGGCGCTACCTGCACAAGGGCGATCAGCACGACGCGCCGCTGGACCCGAACTTCAAGGGCACCGGCCAGGTGTTGACCGACAGCGAAGGCCGCTACCGCTTCACCACCATCAAGCCGGGCGCGTACCCGTGGCGCAACCACTACAACGCCTGGCGCCCGGCGCACATCCACTTCTCGCTGCACGGCGAAGGCATCGGCCAGCGCCTGGTCACCCAGATGTACTTCCCCAACGACCCGCTGCTGGCGTTCGATCCGATCTACAACTGCGTGGATGACGCCAAGGCCCGCGAGCGCATGGTGTCCTCGTTCGACTGGGAAACCACCGCGAATGAATTCGCGCTGGGCTATCGTTTCGACATCGTATTGCGCGGTCGCAAGATGACCGTGTGGGAGTAAGACCATGAGCTTCCAATCCACTCCGTGGCAGACCGTCGGCCCGTACTACCGTTTGGGCCTGGAACCGCTGTACCGCGTCGAGATCGCACCGGCGCAGGCGCAGGGCGAGCGTGTGCAGGTGCAGGGCCAGGTGTTCGATGGCGAGGGCGTGCCGGTGTCCGATGCCGTGCTGGAAATCTGGCAGGCCGACGCACAGGGCATCTACGCGCATGCCGAAGACCCGCGCCGCGACGACCACGATCCCAGCTTCGATGGCTGGGGCCGGGTGCCGACCGACGACCAGGGGCGCTTTGCCTTCAGCACCGTCAAGCCGGGCCGCGTGCCGGGGCTGCGCGGTGAAGCGCAGGCCCCGCACCTGGTGGTGCTGGTGTTCATGCGCGGCCTGCTGCAGGCCACCCGCGGCCGCATCTACTTCAGTGACGAAGCCAGCAATGGCGACGATGCCATCCTGGCGCTGGTGCCGGCCGAGCGCCGCCACACCCTGGTCGCGCAGGCGCAGGGCCAGGGCGTATACCACTGGGACGTGCGCATGCAGGGCCCCGACGAGACCGTGTTCTTTGCCTACTGAACGCCTGGGCTGTCGCTTGCCCACGCCGGTCACGGCCGGCGCGGGTAAGCTGGGGCAACCCCGGAAGGATCTACTTTGATGAACCCGACTCCTTCGCTGCTTGGCGGCCTGTTCGGCGAGCCTGCCGTGGACGTGGCGTTCACCGATGCGGCACGGCTGCAGGCCATGTTGGATGTGGAAGCCGCGCTGGCCCGCGCACAGGCGCGCTGCGGGGTGATTCCGCAGGCGGCGATGGCCCCCATCGAGGCGGCCTGCAATGCAGCCCATTACGATGTGAGCGCGCTGTCGGCCGCCACCGCGTTGTCCGGCAACCCGGCCATCCCGCTGGTGAAGGCACTGACCGCGCAGGTCAAGGCCAACGACGCCGAGGCGGCGCGCTGGGTGCACTGGGGCGCGACCAGCCAGGACATCATCGACACCGGTGCGGTGCTGCAGTTGCGCGCCGCGCGTGAGCACGTGCTGTCGCGCCTGCAGACGCTGTGTACGGCGCTTGCGCAGCTGGCCGACGCCGAGCGCGGTACCGGCCTGCCGGGCCGCACCTTGTTGCAGCAGGCGGTTCCGGTCACCTTCGGGCTGAAGGCCGCCGGCTGGCTCGATGCCCTGCAACGTAGCCAGCGCCGTCTGCTGGCCCTGGGCGAAGACACCCTGGTGCTGCAGTTCGGTGGTGCCGCCGGCACCCTGGCTTCGCTGCAACACCGTGGCCTGGACGTTGCCCAGGCACTGGGCGAGGAACTGCAGTTGCCGGTGCCGGCACTGCCCTGGCACACCGCACGTGATCGCGTGGCCGAGCTGGGCAGTGCGTTCGCATTGCTGACCGGCAGCCTGGGCAAGATCGCCACCGACATCGTGCTGTTGATGCAGTCCGAAGTGGCCGAGGCGTTCGAACCGGCAGGCGAGGGCAAGGGCGGATCGTCGGCCATGCCGCACAAGCGCAACCCGGTGGGCTGCGTGGCGGCCATTGCCGCTGCCACCCGTGTGCCGGGCCTGCTGTCCACGCTGTACAGCGCCATGCCGCAACCGCACGAACGTGCGGCCGGGCAGTGGCATGCCGAATGGGAAACCGTGCCGGAGATCGTGCGCCTGTGTGCCGGCAGCCTGGCCCAGGTCACCGTGGTGGTGCAGGGCCTGCAACTGGATCGCGCGCGCATGCTGCAGCACCTGGACAGCCATGGCGGCCTGCTCTATGCCGAAGCCGTAGCGGTCACCCTGGGCGAGCGCATCGGCAAGGCCGCCGCGCACGCGCTGGTGGAACAGGCCGCGCAGCGCGCACTGGGCCAATCGCAGCACCTGCGTGCGGTGCTGGCGCAGATGCCCGAGGTGACCGCGCAGCTTTCCGCTGAACAACTCGATGCCTTGTTCGCCGCCGACAGTTGGCGCGGCATGGCCGATACCTGGATCGACCGCGTGCTTGCACGCGCCTGATCCCCACGTACTTCGCTGGAGCCAGCATGCCGTTTCTCGAGCTTCCGCAGCATCGCCTGCACTTCCAGACCGAGGGCCGTGAAGACGGCCCCTGGCTGACCTTCTGCAACTCGCTGGGCACCGACCTGGGCATGTGGGCGCCGCAGGCGCAGGCGCTGTCTGCGCAGTACCGCATCCTGCGCTATGACCGCCGCGGCCATGGCCAGTCCAGCGCGCCGCCGGGCCTGTACAGCGTGGTCGAGCTGGGCGCCGACGTGCTGGCGTTGTGGGATCACCTGGGCATCGAGCGCAGCCACTTCTGCGGGCTGTCCATCGGCGGGCTGACCGGCCAGTGGCTGGGCGTGCATGCCGGCAACCGCCTGCGCACGCTCACCGTGGCTGCCACCGCCGCGAAGATCGGCAGCGACGAAAGCTGGCAGGCGCGCATCGCCCAGGTGCAGCACGACGGCCTGCTGCCGCTGGTCGATGGCACGCGCGAGCGCTGGTTCACGGCCGGCTTCGCACAGACCCATGCCAGCCAGGTGGAAGACATCCTGCAGCGCTTCCTGGCCACGTCGGTGGAAGGCTACGTGGGCTGCTGCAACGCGGTGGGCACGGCCGACTTCCGCGAGGTGCTGGCACGCATCCAGGTGCCGCTGCTGGCCATCGCCGGCGATGACGACCCGGTCTGCGTGCCGGCCGATCTGCAGGCCATTGCCAGCGGTGCTGCGCAAGGCGCGTATGCGCAGGTGGCCGGCCGGCATATCTGCAACCTGGAATCACCGCAGGCCTTCACCGCTGCATTGGCCGCGCATCTTGCGCAGGCCACGCACTGACACTTGCACAGGTAGACGACGATGGACGAACAGGAACGCTACGAAGCCGGCTTGGCCGTACGCCGCCAGGTGCTGGGCGAAGCCCATGTGGAACGCTCGCTGCAGGCGCGCACGGACTTCACCACTGAATTCCAGGAATTCATCACCCGCACGGCATGGGGCACGGTGTGGACCCGTGACGGCCTGCCGCGGCACACCCGCTCGCTGCTGACCATCGTGATGATGGTGGCACTGGGCCACGACGAAGAGTTCAAGCTGCATATCCGCGCGGCACGCAACAATGGCGTCACGCCGGAAGAGATCAAGGAAGTGCTGCTGCAGGCCGCCATCTACTGCGGCGTGCCTGCGGCCAACCACGCCTTCGCGCTGGCCAAGCCGATCCTGGAAGAGCAGGCGGCCGAATGAGATCGGGGTCGGATCCCTTTGCAACGCAAAGGGCTCTGACCCCACTCACGACTGGGGTCAGAGCCCTTTCCTGCGGAAAGGGATCCGACCCCGGGGCTTGGCTCAATGCAGCAACGACCCCAGCTGCTGCGCGGCTTCGCGCAGGCGCGGCAGCAACTGCGACTGCATCACGCCCAGGTTCACGCGGCCGGCCTGGGTGCCGATGTTCAACGCGGCAATCACCTCGCCACTGCGCGAACGTACCGGCACGGCGATCGAACGCAGGCCGATCTCCAGCTCCTGGTCCACCAGTGAAACGCCTTCGCGGCGGACCTTCTCCAGCGTTTCCAGGAAATCATCCATGCGGGTGATCGTGCGCTCGGTGCGCGGGCGCAGGGGCGTGCGTTCCAGATAGCCTTCCAGCGTGTCGCGCGGCAGGGCCGCCAGCAGCACCCGGCCCATCGAGGTGCAGTACGCCGGCAGGCGGCTGCCCGCGCGCAGGCCGATGGACATGATGCGCACGGTCTCGGCACGCGCGATGTACAGGATGTCGTCGCCATCGAGCACGCCCAGCGAACACGATTCGTGCACGTCGTCGCGCAGTGCATCCAGCACCGGTTGCGCGGCGGCGGTCATCGACGAGGACGCCACGTAGGCGCCGCCCAGCCCCAGCACGCGCGGCAGCAGCACATAGCCGCGGCCCTGTTCGCCCACATAGCCCAGCTTTTCCAGCGTGTACAGCACGCGGCGCACCGCCGCACGCGAGATGCCGGTGTCGCTGCTGATCTGTGACATGGTCACTTCGCGCGGATGCTGCGAAAACACGCTCAGCACGGCCAGGCCGCGGCCGAGCGAGGTCATGAAATCCGGATCGCCCTGGTTGCCCTGGATCTGCTGCATCAACTCATGGGCCAGCCCGCGCTCCTGTGGCGGGGCCGGGGAACGCTTGGGGCGGCGGCTGGGAGGAACAGCAGGCATGGCAACCGGTTTCATCTACGTAAGCCCTGCATGGTAAGCGCTGGGCAGCTGGATCGGTACCCGCACGCCGTGGCCACGACGGGCCACGGCGTGGGCACGGTTCACTTGCTCTGCGGCAGCGCGTAGGCGATCACGTAATCGCCGCGGTCCGGCGACTGGCGCGCGCCACCGGCGGAAATCACCACGTACTGGCGGCCGGTCTTCGGCGAGACATAGGTCATCGGCGTGCCCTGGCTGCCCACCGGCATGCGGGCCTTCCAGACCTCCTTGCCGCTGCGGCTGTCATAGGCACGCAGGTAGTAATCCTGGGTGCCGGCGAAGAACAGCAGGCCCGACTGCGTGGCCAGCGAACCGCCCAGCGTCGGCATGCCGATCGGAATGGGCAGGTGCATCTTGATGCCCATCGGCCCGGTGTCCTGCACCGTGCCCACCGGCACCTGCCAGACCAGCTTGTGGGTGGCCAGGTTGATGGCCGACATCGTGCCGAACGGCGGCTGCTGGCAGGGAATGCCCAGCTTGGACAGGAAGCGGTCGCGCAGCGAGCCATACGGCGTGCCGGTCTGCGAAGCGGCGCCCATTTCCACGCCACCATCGCCGCTGGTCATCTGCGCACGCGGAATCAGCTTGGTCCACAGGCCCAGGCGCATGTCGTTCACGAACAGGTAGCCGGTGGTCGGGTCGACCGAGGCGCTGCCCCAGTTCATGCCGCCCAGCGAACCGGGCCACTGCAGGGCCAGGTCTTCGCCCGGCGGGGTGTACATGCCGTCGTAGCGGAACTGCTTGAACTGGATGCGGCACAGCATCTGGTCGATCGGCGTGGCGCCCCACATGTCCGATTCGGTCAGCGTCTGCGCGCCGATCTGCGGCAGGCCCACCGACAGCGGCTGGGTGGCGGCGTAGCGCTCGCCCTGGGCGTTGCCCTGCGGCGCGGGAATCTCGCGCACTTCGGTGATCGGCTGGCCGGTCTGGCGGTTCAGCATGAAGATCTGGCCGGCCTTGGTGATCTGCAGCAGGGCCGGCAGCGTGCCGCCCTTGCCGTCGGGCACGTCGGTCAGGGTCGGCTGCGCGGGCAGGTCGTAATCCCACAGGTCATGGCGCACGGTCTGGTAGACCCAGCGCTCCTTGCCGGTGGCCACGTCCAGCGCGACCACGGCCGAGCTGTACTTGTCGTCCTGCGGGGTGCGCTCGCCGGCCCACTGGTCCGGCGTGGTGTTGCCGGTGGGCAGGTAGACCAGACCCAGCTGCGGATCGTAGGCCATCGAGGTCCACACGTTCGGCGTGGCGCGGGTGTAGTGGATCGACGGATCCAGCGGCACGTCCGGGGTTTCCTTGGACAGGTCCCAGACCCAGGCCAGCGCGCCGGTACGCACGTTGTACGCGCGCACCACGCCGGACGGTTCGCCCACCTCGATGTTGTCGGCCACGCGGCCGCCCACCACGATCAGGTCACCGGCCACCAGCGGTGCGGCGGTCAGGGTGTAGAAGCCGGGCTTGATCTCGCCCATGCCCACCTTCAGGTCGACCACGCCGTTGCTGCCGAAATCCTGGCAGAGCGCGCCGGTCTTGGCATCCAGCGCGAACAGACGAGCATCGATGGAGGTCATCAGGATGCGCTTTTCGCAGATTGCCGGCTGGCCTGCTGCAGCGGCGACGCTGGGGGCCGGTGCGGACGGCTCGACCGTGGCGGCGGGCGCGGCGACGGCGGTGCTGCTGTCGAAGTAGCCAAGGCCGCGGCAGCGCTGCCAGTTCGGTGCAGTGGCCTTGGGATCGAAGGCCCAGCGCTGCGTGCCCGAATCGGCATCGATGGCGATCACCTGGTTGTGCGGAGTGCACAGGTACAGGGTGTCGCCGATCTGCAGCGGGGTGTTCTGGTCTTCGGCACCGAAGCCGTTGCTTTCCGGTACATCGCCGGTGCGCGCGGTCCAGGCCACCTGCAGCTGCTGCACGTTGTCGGGGGTGATCTGGTCCAGCGCGGCGAAGCGGGTGCCGGCGGTGGTGTTGCCCCAATGCATCCAGTCACGCTGCTCGCTGCCCTTGGCCACCGGCACTACCGGCGGCACATCGCCGGCGGCGGACACGACCGGGCGCGGCTGGAAGGCCGACACCGCGGTGGCCAGCAGGCCCACCAGCAGCACGGCGGCAACGCCGTAGGCACCGCGGCCGGCCCCTGCGCCACGGCTGCGCCGCAGCAGCGGCCAGGCCAACGCCACCAGCAGGGCCAGCACCGCCGGCATCACCAGGCGCGAGACCAGCGGCCAGAAATTCCAGCCGGCATCGACCAGTGCCCACACCACGGTGGCCACGAAGGCGGCGCCGTACAGCAGCGCACCGGCCGGGCGGCGCGCCAGCAGCAGGGCACCGGCCAGCGCCGATGCCAGACCCATCAGCAGGAAATACCAACTACCTCCCAGCAGGGCCAGGCGTACACCGCCGACCAGCAGGGCCAGGCCGAACAGTGCCACCAGAATGCCGAGCAGAACCAGCAGCACCCGGCACAGGGCCGGAACTTTCGTCGTCTCGTCCACGTTGCATGAACCTCGTATCGAAAAACCCCACGGCCGTGGGGGAAGGCCCGCGCGCGCCAAGCGTGGCGGGGACCGTTCGGCATCCCTGGCTGCGGGCCGTCCAGCGGGCGGGCAGGCAGTGACCTGCTTATGGCGCAGGCGGAGTGAATGGCCGGTTAGGGCGATTATCGCACGTGTGTGCGATTTTGGCGTGAGTTCGGGCGGGCCACGAATGGAACGTTGCGGCGCGCCCATGCCGGGAACGGGCAGCGTTCAGGCGAACCGGTTACCCTATGCCGCCATACAAGCTGGTAGCTGCAATGACCGACGCCACCGTGGCCGTCCCCGCCTGGGCCTCGCGCCTGCGCGATATCGCTGATTTCCCCAAGCCCGGCATCCTGTTCAAGGACATCATGCCGCTGCTCGCGCACGGCGAAGACTTCCGCGGCGCGATCACGGCCATGGCCGATCGTTGGCGCGACCAGAAGCTGGATGCGGTGGTCGGTATCGAATCTCGCGGTTTCATCCTGGGCGCGGCCATGGCGCTGGAACTGGGCGTGGGCTTCGTGCCGGTGCGCAAGCCGGGCAAGCTGCCGGGCAAGGTGCTGCGCGAGGAATACACGCTGGAATACCGCAGCGACTGCATTGAAGTGCACGCCGATGCGCTGCACGCCGGTGCGCGCGTGGCCATCATCGATGACGTGCTGGCCACCGGCGGCACCTTGGTCGCCGCGCTGTCGCTGGTGCGCCGCCTGGGCGTGGACGTGGTCGGCGCCGGCGTGCTGGTGGAACTGGACGGCCTGGGTGGCCGTGGCCGCTGGGAAGCTGATCTGCCGCTGCACACCGAACTGGTGTTCTGAGCGGGGAGCCCGATCCCGCAGGTGCCGCCTGCTTTGGTAGGTGCCAACCTTGGTTGGCACTGCTGCTCGCGCGACCTGTGGAGCGCCAACCAAGGTTGGCGACTACCAGACCACGGTGATTCGCTCTGGTTGGCACCGGTTGGCCACTACCAGATGGCGGTGATCTGCTTTGGTAGGTGCCAACCTTGGTTGGCACTGCTGCTCGAGCGACCTGTGGAGCGCCAACCAAGGTTGGCCACTACCAGATCGCGGTGATTCGCTCCGGTTGGCACCGGTTGGCAACTACCAGATGGCGGTGATCTGCTTTGGTAGGTGCCAACCTTGGTTGGCACTGCTGCTCGCGCGATCTGTGGAGCGCCAACCAAGGTTGGCGCCTACCGGACCACTGTGGCGCCTACCCGATCACATCATCCGCACGCGGAAGCGGCGGCCCTTGATCTTGCCGGCTTCCAGCTTCGCCACCGCCTTGTTCACCTGTTCGCGGGCGATGGCCACGTACGAGCGGGTGGGGAAGATCGCGATCTTGCCGATGTGCTTGCCCGACAGGCCGGCATCGCCGGTCAGCGCACCCAGGATGTCGCCGGGGCGCAGCTTGTCAGTCTTGCCGCCATCGATGCGCAGCGTGCGCATGGCCGCCTGCGGCAGCTCGGGCGGGCGCGATGTCGCCAGCGGGGTCTTCTGCCAATCCAGCGGCTGGCCCATCTGTGCTTCGATCGCCTCGGCACGGGTCTTCTCGCGGCCTGCCACCAGGCTGATCGCCAGACCGCTGGCACCGGCACGGCCGGTACGGCCCACGCGGTGCTGGTAGCTCTCCACGTCGGTCGGCAGCTCGTAGTTGATCACCGCCGCCAGTTCTTCCACGTCCAGACCACGGGCGGCCACGTCACTGGCCACCAGCACGTTGCAACTGCGGTTGGCCAGACGCAGCAGGACTTCCTCGCGGTCGCGCTGTTCCATGTCGCCATGCAGGGCGAGTGCGGAGAAGCCGAACTGCTGCAGCGAGTTGGCCACTTCGTCCACGTCCTTGCGGGTGTTGCAGAACACCACCGCCGATTCCGGCGTGTACTTCAGCAGCAGGCCGGCCAGCGCCTTCTGCCGGTGCGCCGGTTCCACTTCGCAGAACAGGTGGCGGATGGCCGGGGCCTGGTCGGCGCCTTCCACGGTGACTTCCACCGCATCGCGCAGCAGGTCGCGGGCGATGGCGCGGATGCTGTCGGGGAAGGTGGCCGAGAACAGCAGGCTCTGGCGATCCTTGTGGGTGCGGCCGGCGATCTCGCGGATGGGTTCTTCAAAGCCCATGTCCAGCATGCGGTCGGCTTCGTCCAGCACCAGCGTGCGCACCGCGCCCAGGTTCAGTGCGCGCTTGCGGGCCAGTTCCTGCACGCGGCCGGGCGTGCCGACCACCACATGCGGGTCGTGGCCTTCCAGCGATGCCAGCTGCGGGCCCAGCGGCACGCCACCGACCAGGGTCAGCAGCTTCAGGTTGGGAATGCCGGTGGCCAGCTTGCGGATCTGCTTGCCGACCTGGTCGGCCAGTTCGCGGGTCGGGCACAGCACCAGCGCCTGCACGCGGATCAGGCTGGGGTCGATGGCCTGCAGCAGGCCCAGGCCGAAGGCGGCGGTCTTGCCGCTGCCGGTCGGCGCCTGTGCGATCACATCGCGGCGGTCCAGGATGGCGGGCAGGCTCTGCGCCTGGATCGGCGTAAGCGTGGTGTAGCCGAGGGCGTCCAGGCCGGGCTGCAGGGCCGGGCTCAGCGGCAGGGTCGAAAAGTCAGTCATGGCGCATTGTACCTGTCTGCGGCCAAGCGCCCGTGGTGCGGCGGTCATCCACGCATGGCGTGGATCTTATCTCTTGCCGATCTGGCACCTTGGGTGCCGAGAGCCCGGCGTGGGCGACCGTGTGGATCCAGGTCTTGCGACCGTGAAGTAGCTTGGGTCCCCACGCCGGATTCGCCAAGGGTAAGGCGAGCAAGGTGGCCCTCGTTGCGGTCATGCGCAAAATGCTGGTGATCCTCAATGCCCGCAAGCGGGACGCCGAGGTGGCCCTCGGCAGCCCCTGACAAGACAGTTGCTACTGGCGGGTGCCGACCTTGGTCGGCACGCTCCTGCTCAGCCCCGCACCGCCAGCACGCCCTGGTGGATCGCCAACCCACCCAGCAGCAGCCACGCAAACAGCACCAGCGCCAGCAGCAGCGGCTTCAGCCCGGCCTGGCGCAGTGCAGACACATGGGTGGTCAGGCCCAGCGCGGCCATCGCCATCGCCAGCAGCACCGTATCCAGCTGCACCAGCCCGGCCTGCAAACCTGCCGGCAGCACATGCAGCGAATTGAAACCGGCCACCGCCACGAACCCGAACGCGAACCACGGCACCACGATGCGCGGGGCCGTGCCTTCACCAGCCGCCTTGCCGCCGCGCGCCAGCCACAGCGACAGCCCCACCAGGAACGGCGCCAGCAGCATCACCCGCACCATCTTGGTGATCACGGCGGTATCGGCGGCGGCCTCGCTCACCGCGCGCCCGGCGGCCACCACCTGCGCCACCTCGTGCACGGTGGCACCGGTGAACAGCCCGTACTGGCGCGCGTCCATGGCCAGCCAGCCATGCGACTGCGCCAGCGCAAACAGGGCCGGGTACAAGAACATGGCCAGCGTGCCGAACACCACCACCGTCGACACCGCCACGGTCACCTGCGCGGCGCGCCCGCGCACCACGGGTTCGGCGGCCATGACCGCCGCCGCGCCGCAGATCGCGCTGCCGGCACCGATCAGCATCGCCGCTTCGCGCTCCATCCTGAACACGCGCACGCCCAGCCAACAGGCCAGGCCGAAGGTGCTGGCCACCACCAGCGCATCCATCAGTACGCCGGCCACGCCCACCTGGCCAATGTCCTGGAAGGTCAGGCGCAGTCCGTACAGCACGATGCCCGCGCGCAACAGCCAATGCTTGGAAAAGCCGACGCCGGCTGCGCTGGCGGGGGCCAGTCGCGGGTAAAAGGTGTTGCCGACCACGATGCCGGCCACGATGGCCACGGTCAGCGCGCTCAGGCCATGCGCCTGCAGCCACGGCAGCTCGGCCAGGTACAGCGACGCCCCGGCCAGCAGACCCACCAGCAGCAGGCCGGGAAGGCGCGGCTGCCAGCGCTGGCGCAGAGCGGGCAGGGACCAGGGAGTCAGGGCAGGGGCGTTCATGGCGGGCGGGCATGGAGGAGGTGCGCTCAGCCTGCGCCCGCGCGGCCTACCTGTAAAACGAATACTATGGGTGAAAACTACCTATCAAGCAGGTAATCGCATGCGCCTGACCCTGCGCCAGCTACAGGTCTTCGTCGCCATTGCCGACCACGGCAGCACCACGGCCGCCGGGCAGGCGATCGCCCTCTCGCAATCGGCCAGCAGCGCGGCCCTGCAGGAGCTGGAAGCGCACTTCGGTACGCCGTTGTTCGACCGCATCGGCCGTCGCCTGGTGCTGAACGGGCATGGCAGGGCACTGCTGGAACCGGCCCGCACCCTGTTGGCGAACGCCGCCGACCTGGAACGCCACCTGGCGGCAGGCGGCACGCCGGGGCGGGGCGCACCGCTGCGCCTGGTGCTGGCCGCCAGCACGACCATCGGCAACTACCTGCTGCCCGCACGCATTGCGGCCTTGCTTCGGCAGGCCCCGCAGGCCGAAGTCGACCTGCGCATCGACAACAGCGCCGGCGTGGTTGCCGCCGTGCAGCGGCTGGACGTGGACGCTGGCCTGATCGAAGGCCCGTGCCACGAGCGCGGCCTGCAGGTAACGCCGTGGCAGCAGGACCCGCTGGTGATCGTTGCTGCCGCAGACGCCCCCGCGCGCTGGTCGCTGGACGAACTGCGCGCCGCCCGCTGGCTGCTGCGCGAGCCCGGTTCCGGCACCCGCGAAGCGGTGGAGCAGGCCCTGCTGCCGCACCTGCACTGTTTCGCCCAGACCCTGCAGTTGGGCAACACCGAAGCCATCAAGCAGGCTGCCATCGCCGGGCTGGGGGTGGCCTGCCTGTCGCGCCACGCAGTGGAAGAGCCGCTGGCGCTGGGCCGCCTGCAGGTGCTGGAGACTCCGCTACCGGCCCTGCAGCGCACCCTGTGGCTGGTACGCCACCCCGGCAAGCATTGGCTGCCGGGGTTGCAGGCGTTGCTGGGGGATGCAACCCTGCCACCGCGTATTGGCAACCCGAACGGATCATGCGAGCGATAGAGAGACTCAGCCGCGACCTGGGCCTGCCACCCGCTGACAGCCATAGCCAGGACTGGGCCTACGAACTGCCCGACCCGTATCGGACCGACGCCTGGTTGGACCGGTACCTGGCGGCATATCACGACAGCGGCTATCCGCCGGACGTCCGGCATGCGCTGATGACCCTGGCCCTGGACGTAAGCAATGATCTGCTTGGCGCGGGTGCCAGGCCGGATGATCGCAGCATTGCCGCCGTACTCGCCGCGCTGAGTCAGGATCGTCACGAGCACCACGCCCTGATCGAGTACTGGGCGCTGGAGGGGGAGCCATTCGACGACTGCTTTGCCCTGACCCCTGAGGTCAGAAAGATCAAGGCTGCACGCTGAGCCCCGCCCCGATCGAGCGCCGCAAGCTGCCGGAGCCGGGGCGGTAGCGTAGACCGTTGGTCGACTATCGCGGGCAGCGCGGGCGTCAGAGAGCAGTCGACTGACAGTCGACTTTACCCGTCGACGCTACCCGCCGAGATTCCGGCTGACCTCCCCAACCCTTACACTATGGGGATGCCTCTGATTACTCTGCAGAACGTCGACTTCAGCGTCGGCGGCCCGTTGTTGCTGGAAAAGGCCGAACTGTCGATCGAGCCGGGCGAACGCATCGCCCTGATCGGCCGCAACGGCGCCGGCAAATCCACCCTGCTCAAGCTGCTGTCCGGCGACCACAAGCCCGATGACGGCGAAGTGCGCGTGCAGCAGGGCGTGCGCGTCACCCGCCTGGAACAGGAAGTGCCGCATGGCGCCGCCGGTTCGGTGTTCGACGTCGTGGCCGACGGCCTGGGCGAACTGGGCCAGTGGCTGGCCGAATTCCACCACCTCAGCCATGCCGAGGAATTCGACGGCGAAGCGCTGGGCAACGTGCAGGCCAAGATCGATGCCGCCAACGGCTGGGGCCTGGACCAGCGCGTCAGCG
Organism: Stenotrophomonas sp. ZAC14D2_NAIMI4_6; assembly: GCF_003086875.1. Taxonomy (NCBI): domain Bacteria; kingdom Pseudomonadati; phylum Pseudomonadota; class Gammaproteobacteria; order Lysobacterales; family Lysobacteraceae; genus Stenotrophomonas; species Stenotrophomonas sp. ZAC14D2_NAIMI4_6. Next base: position 1,786,296 of record NZ_CP025996.1, read on the forward strand.
AAACCCTGACCAAGCTCGACCTGGACGGCGAAGCCGAATTCGGCCGCCTGTCCGGCGGCATGAAGCGCCGCGTGCTGCTGGCCCGCGCGCTGGTGTCCAGCCCGGATGTGCTGCTGCTGGACGAACCGACCAACCACCTGGACATCGAAGCCATCGACTGGCTCGAAGCCTTCCTGAAGGGCTGGAGCGGCAGCGTGGTGTTCGTCACCCATGACCGCCGCTTCCTGCGCGCGCTGGCCACCCGCATCGTCGAAATCGACCGCGGCCAGGTCACCAGCTGGCCGGGCGACTGGGCCAACTACGAGCGCCGCCGCGAGGAACGCCTGAACGCGCAGGCGCAGGAAAACGCCCGCTTCGACAAGCTGCTGGCGCAGGAAGAAGTCTGGATCCGCCAGGGCATCAAGGCCCGCCGCACCCGCGACGAAGGCCGCGTGCGCCGCCTGAAGGCGATGCGCACCGAGCGCTCGCAGCGCCGCGACCTCAGCGGTAACGTCAAGATGGAAGCCGCCCAGGGCGTCAGCTCCGGCAAGAAGGTCATCGACGTCAAGGACATTTCGTTCGCCTTCGGCGAGCGCACCATGGTCCGTGACTTCACCACCACCATCCTGCGCGGCGACCGCATCGGCCTGATCGGCCCCAACGGCAGCGGCAAGACCACACTGCTGAAGTTGCTGCTGGGTGAGCTGCAGCCGGCCAAGGGCGAAGTCAACGCCGGCACCAACCTGCAGATTGCCTACTTCGACCAGTACCGTGCGGTGCTGCGCGAAGACTGGAGCGCGATCGAGAACGTGGCCGAAGGCCGCGATTTCCTCGAATTCAATGGCAAGCGCAAGCACGTGCATGCCTACCTGCAGGACTTCATGTTCACCCCCGAGCGCGCGCGTGCGCCGATCACCCGCCTGTCCGGCGGCGAGCGCAACCGCCTGCTGCTGGCCAAGCTGTTCGCGCAGCCGTCCAACCTGCTGGTGATGGACGAACCGACCAACGACCTGGACGTGGAAACCCTGGAGCTGCTGGAAGAGCTGCTGGGCGAATACACCGGCACGCTGCTGCTGGTCAGCCACGACCGTGATTTCATCGACAACGTGGTGACCTCCACGCTGGTGATGGAAGGCGATGGTGTGATTGGCGAATACGTGGGCGGTTACAGCGACTGGCAGCGCTACGCGGCCAGCATCAGCAGCCCGGTGGCACCGGTGGTGGCCAAGCTGGCGCCGGCCGTCGCTCCGGCACCGGCCGCTGCAGAACCGGCCGCCGCCAAGCGCAAGCTCAGCTACAAGGAAGCGCGCGAGCTGGAGCAGCTGCCCAAGACGATCGAAAAGCTGGAAGGCGATGTGGAAGGCCTGACTGCGGCCATGAACGATCCCTCGTTCTACACCCGCAGCAGCGCCGAAGTGACCGCCCACACCCAGCAGCTGGCCAAGGTGCAGGCCGAGCTGGACGCTGCGTACGCGCGCTGGGAAGAGCTGGAAGGCTGATCGCCTGGGGTTCGTGCGGACCAAGGTCCGCACCTACCAACGCCGGTGCCCGGTCGATCCACGCCATGCGTGGATGGCGGGATTCGTGCGGACCAAGGTCCGCACCTACCAACGCCGGTGCCCGGTAGATCCACGCCATGCGTGGATGGCGGGGTCATTTCACCCCGTGCAGATCCCGCAGCTGGCTGGTCCGGCTGCCGAAGTACGCCGCCAGATCCGCAATGTCCTGATCGCTCAGGTCTTTGGCCTGCGGCGTCATCAGGGCATGTTCGCGGTCGCCGGCGCGGTAGGCCTGCAGCGCATGCGCCAGGTAATCGCCGTACTGGCCGCCCAGCTTGGGGTAGGTCGGGTCGATCGGCGCGTTGCCGTCGGCACCATGGCAATCGATGCAGCTCTGGTTGGTGGCCTTGCCCTTCACCTTGGCGCGGGCTTCGCCGGCGGCTTCGCGCCCGGCCGGCAGGCCGGCCGACGATGACGAGCCGTGCTCGCCACTGGCATGGCCAGGGTCGGCGGCGGATTTTTCGCTGTTTTCCACCTGCGACTGCGAACAGGCGGCCAGCAGCAGGGCGACGGACAGGGCGATGGCGTGACGCACGGGATGCGCGGCTTTCGACATGGGCGGGCCTTACTTGACGGTGGACAGGTAAACAGCGAGATCGGCGATCTCCTGTTCGCTGAAGCTCATCGACTGCGCCTGCATCGTCGGATGCCGACGCTTGCCCTGGCGGTATTCGGTCAGGGCCTGGGTCAGGTACTGCTGGCTCTGGCCACCGATCTTGGGCACCCGGTAACTGGGGTAGGCGTTCTTGTAGCCGGTGATGCCATGGCACCCCTGGCAGGTGTAGGCCAGCACCCGGCCATTGTCGAAATTGCCGCTGGGCGCGGCAGGCGCCGGCGTGGCGGCAGGTGCCGGGGCCGGTGCGGGTGTGGCAGGTGCAGAAGCAGGAGCGGGCTGTGCGGCGGCCCCAAGGGGCAGGAGGACGGCCAGAGCGAGACAAGCGGCGAGCGGCTGCGGGCGCATGATGTCGTTTCCGGGATTCGGGTCTGGTCGTTCCGGCGTGGGGTACGGAACGGTCCCGAGTATAGCCGCAGGTTTCATCTAGCTGAAATGGGGGCGGTCCGACCAGCGGCGTGAAGGCACCATGACCTTTGGGATATGGTGTGGCCGTGAAGTGGTGCATTACTTTGGTAGCACACCTGTCCACACCCCCGTCCACGCATCTTCCAGGGACCTGACGATGTCGTACTCCAACTTGCTGCCGGGCCGCCGCAGCGCAACCTGTGCTGCCGCGCTGCTGCTCACCACCTCCCTGCTGCTGAGTGGCTGTGCCGCCGGGCCCAACAACGAGGCCAAGGCCGAAACCAAGGACGAGAAGAAGGTCGATGCGGTACCGGTGGAAGTGGCCGTGGCCAGCCATCGTGCCGTGGCCGCCAGCTACACCGGCACGGCTGCGCTGGAACCGCGCGCCGAATCGCAGGTGGTGGCCAAGACCTCCGGCGTGGCGCTGGCGGTGCTGGTGGAAGAGGGCCAGCGGGTTTCCGCCGGCCAGCCGCTGGTGCGGCTGGACCCCGATCGCGCCCGCCTGGCCGTGGCGCAGAGCGAAGCGCAGCTGCGCAAGCTGGAAAACAACTACCAGCGCGCCCAGAAGCTGGTGGGACAGCAGATGGTCAGCGCCGCCGACGTGGACCAGCTGCGCTACGACCTGGAAAACATGCGCGCCCAGTACCGCCTGGCCACGCTGGAACTGTCCTACACCACGGTGGTGGCGCCGATCTCCGGCGTCATCGCTTCGCGCTCGATCAAGACCGGCAACTTCGTACAGATCAACACGCCCATCTTCCGCATCGTCGACAACTCGCGGCTGGAGGCCACGCTGAACGTGCCCGAGCGCGAACTGGCCACCCTGCGTGCCGGCCAGCCGGTCACGCTGTCGGCCGATGCGCTGCCGGGGCAGAGCTTCACCGGCACGGTGGACCGCATCGCACCGGTGGTCGATTCGGGCAGCGGCACCTTCCGCGTGGTCAGTGCCTTCGATGGCGCCGCGCACGCCCTGCAGCCGGGCATGTTCGGCCGCATCCGCATCGACTACGACCAGCGCGCCGACGCACTGGTGGTGCCGCGCCTGTCGCTGCTGGACGATGGCGAACCGGCGGTGTTCCGCGTGCGCGCCGGCAAGGTCGCCCGCGTACCGGTGAAGCTGGGCTACGCCGAAGGTCCGTGGGTGGAAATCCGCGAAGGCCTGGCCGCCGGTGACCAGGTGGTCACGGCCGGCAAGGTGGCACTGCGCGACGGTACTGCTGTGCAGGTCATCGCCGATCCCAACGCCAAGGCCAAGGCCAAGCCGGCCACGGTGGCCGCGGCCAAGCCCGCAGACAAGGCCGGGAGCCAGCAATGACCGCCCCGGGCCACGACCACGGTGCCTCGCCGGCGAGCGACGGCGCCGCCTCCGGCATGCGCGGCGGCCTGGTGGAATTCGCCACCCGCCGCCGCGTCACCATCGCCATGTGCACGGTCACCCTGCTGCTGTTCGGCCTGATCGCGCTGGGCAACCTGAAGGTGAACCTGCTGCCGGACCTGAGCTATCCCACGCTCACCGTGCGCACCGAATACACCGGCGCGGCACCCACCGAAATCGAAAGCCTGATCAGCCAGCCGGTGGAAGAAGCGGTGGGCGTGGTCAAGAACCTGCGCAAGCTGAAGTCGGTCTCGCGCACCGGGCAGAGCGATGTGGTGCTCGAGTTCGCCTGGGGCACCAACATGGACCAGGCCAGCCTGGAAGTGCGCGACAAGATGGAAGCGCTGAACCTGCCGCTGGAGGCCAAGGCGCCGGTGCTGCTGCGCTTCAATCCGTCCACCGAACCGATCATGCGCCTGGTGCTGTCGACCAAGGCCGCGCCGGCCAGCGATGAAGACGCGATCCGCGAACTGACCGGCCTGCGCCGCTATGCCGACGAAGACCTGAAGAAGAAGCTGGAACCGGTGACCGGCGTGGCCGCGGTGAAGGTGGGCGGCGGTCTGGAAGATGAGATCCAGGTCGACATCGACCAGCAGAAGCTGGCCCAGCTCAACCTGCCCATCGATACCGTCATCAAGCGGTTGAAGGAAGAGAACATCAACATCTCCGGCGGCCGCCTGGAGGAAGGCTCGCAGCGCTTCCTGGTGCGTACCGTCAATCAGTTCGCCGATCTGGAGGAGATCCGCAACCTGCTGGTCACCACCCAGTCGTCCAACGGCAGTGCGGCCGATTCGGCCCTGCAGCAGATGTTCACCATCGCCGCGTCCACCGGCTCGGCGGCCGCCGTTGCCGCTGCGTCGGCCGCGCAGAGTGCCTCTTCGGGCAACTCCAGCGTGGTCGCCAATGGTGTGCCGGTGCGCCTGAAAGACGTGGCCACCGTGCGCCAGGGCTACAAGGAACGCGAAGCGATCATCCGCCTGGGCGGCAAGGAATCGGTCGAGCTGGCCATCTACAAGGAAGGCGATGCGAACACCGTTGCCACCGCGCAGGCCCTGCGCACGCGCCTGGAACAGATCAAGAGCACCTTCCCGTCCGACGCCGAACTGACCACCATCGAGGACCAGTCGCGCTTCATCGAACACGCCATTGCCGATGTCAAAAAGGACGCGGTGATCGGTGGCCTGCTGGCCATCCTCATCATCTTCCTGTTCCTGCGCGATGGCTGGTCCACCTTCGTCATCAGCCTGTCGCTGCCGGTGTCGATCATCGCCACGTTCTTCTTCATGGGCCAGCTTGGCCTGAGCTTGAACGTGATGTCGCTGGGCGGTCTGGCCCTGGCCACCGGCCTGGTGGTGGACGACTCGATCGTGGTGCTGGAAAGCATCGCCAAGGCGCGCGAACGTGGCCTGGGCATCCTGCAGGCGGCCATCGTCGGCACCCGTGAAGTGAGCATGGCGGTGGTGGCCTCCACCCTGACCACCATCGCCGTGTTCCTGCCGCTGGTGTTCGTCGATGGCATTGCCGGCCAGCTGTTCCGCGATCAGGCGCTGACCGTGGCCATCGCCATTGCCATTTCGCTGCTGGTGTCGATGACCCTGATCCCGATGCTCAGCTCGCTGAAAGGCCGCCCGCCGCTGGCCTTCCCGGAAGAACCCGGCGCCGACGCGTGGCGGCCGGACAGCCGCTGGCAGAAGCCGGTCGCGCTGGGCCGTCGCGGGTTCGTGGCCAGCGTGCGCTGGAGCTTCTTCGCCCTGGCCTGGCTGGTGGTGCGCGTGTGGCGCGGCATCGTGGCCGTGGTCGGCCCGGTCATGCGCAAGGCCAGCGATATCGCCATGAAGCCCTATGCCGGCGCCGAGCGCGGTTACCTGCGCCTGCTGCCCAATGCCCTGGCCCATCCGGGCAAGGTGCTGGGCCTGGCCGGGCTGGCCTTCGTGGCCACCATGGCCATGGTGCCGATGCTGGGCGCGGACCTGATTCCGCAGCTGGCCCAGGACCGCTTCGAAATGACCGTGAAGCTGCCCGCCGGCACGCCGCTGAAGCAGACCGATGCGCTGGTGCGCGAACTGCAGCTGGCCCATGGCCAGAGCCAGGGCGTGGCCTCGCTGTACGGCGTCAGCGGCAGCGGCACCCGGCTGGATGCCAGCCCCACCGAAAGCGGTGAGAACATCGGCAAGCTGACCGTGGTGATGGCCGGTGGCGGCAACGCGAAGACCGAAGCGGAGATCACCGAGCGCCTGCGTGACAGCATGGGCCAGCACCCGGGCGCGCAGGTCGACTTCGCGCGGCCGGCCTTGTTCAGTTTCTCCACGCCGCTGGAAATCGAGCTGCGCGGGCAGGACATGGCCACCCTGGAAGTGGCCGGCCAGCGCCTGGCCGCGCTGCTGCGTGGCAACGCGCACTACGCCGACGTCAAATCCACCGTGGAAGAGGGCTTCCCGGAAATCCAGATCCGCTTCGACCAGGAACGCGCCGGTGCGCTGGGCCTGACCACCCGCCAGATCGCCGATGTGGTGGTGAAGAAGGTGCGCGGCGACGTGGCCACGCGCTACAGCTTCCGCGACCGCAAGATCGACGTGCTGGTGCGTGCCCAGGAAGGCGACCGCGCCAGCGTGGACAGCATCCGCCGGCTGATCGTCAATCCGGGCAGCACCCGTCCGGTCACCCTGGATGCGGTGGCCGACGTCATCGCCACCAGTGGCCCCAGCGAGATCCACCGCGCCGACCAGACCCGCGTGGCGGTGGTCTCGGCCAACCTGCGCGACATCGATCTGGGCGCGGCCATGCGCGAAGTGCAGCAGATGGTGGCCGAACAGCCGCTGGGTGCCGGCGTGGGCCTGCATATCGGCGGGCAGGGCGAAGAGCTGGCGCAGGCCGCCACCTCGCTCATCTTCGCCTTCGGCCTGGCCATCTTCCTGGTCTACCTGGTGATGGCCTCGCAGTTCGAATCGCTGCTGCACCCGTTCGTCATCCTGTTCACCATTCCGCTGGCGCTGGTCGGCGCGATCCTGGCGCTGATGCTGACCGGCAAACCCATTTCGGTGGTGGTGTTCATCGGCCTGATCCTGCTGGTCGGCCTGGTCACTAAGAACGCGATCATCCTGATCGACAAGGTGAACCAGCTGCGCGAAGCCGGCGTGGCCAAGCACGAAGCACTGGTGGAAGGGGCACGCTCGCGCCTGCGGCCGATCATCATGACCACCTTGTGCACGCTGTTCGGCTTCCTGCCGCTGGCGGTGGCGATGGGCGAGGGCGCCGAGGTGCGCGCGCCGATGGCCATCACCGTGATCGGCGGCCTGCTGGTGTCCACCCTGCTCACCCTGCTGGTCATTCCGGTGGTGTACGACCTGATGGACCGCCGCGGCGATGCCTACTACCGCGAACGCGGCCGCAAGCACGCCGGTGAAGGCCTGCACGGCGCCACCGGCAGCGCGGCGGGCGCGGAGGAACCGGCATGAGCGTTGCCGAGTTTTCCATCCGTCGCCCGGTCACCACCATCATGTGTTTCGTGTCGCTGGTGGTGGTCGGCCTGATCGCCTCGTTCCGGTTGCCGCTGGAAGCGCTGCCGGATATCTCCGCGCCGTTCCTGTTCGTGCAGATTCCCTACACCGGCTCCACGCCGGAAGAGGTGGAGCGCACCATCATCCGCCCGGTGGAAGAGTCACTGGCGACCATGACCGGCATCAAGCGCATGCGCTCGTCGGCCACCGCCGAGGCGGCGTCGATCTTCATCGAGTTCAGCGATTGGGACCGCGACATCGCCATTGCCGCGTCCGACGCGCGCGAACGCATCGATGCGATCCGCAGCGACCTGCCCGACGATCTGCAGCGCTACAACGTGTTCAAGTGGTCCAGCAGCGACCAGCCGGTGCTGAAGGTACGCCTGGCCAGCACCACCGACCTGACCACCGCGTATGACATGCTGGACCGCGAGTTCAAGCGGCGCATCGAACGCATTCCCGGCGTGGCCCGCGTGGACATCACCGGCGCGCCGCCGAACGAGGTCGAGATCGCCATCGACCCGAACCGGCTGAACGCCCATGGGCTGAGCATCAACGAATTGAGCGAGCGCCTGCGCACGCTGAACTTCTCGATCTCGGCCGGGCAGATCGACGACAACGGCCAGCGCGTGCGCGTGCAGCCGGTGGGTGAGATCACCGACCTGCAGGAAATGCGCGACCTGGTGATCAATGCCACCGGCCTGCGCCTGGGCGATATCGCCGATGTGCGCCTGAAGCCGGCGCGCATGAACTACGGCCGCCGGCTGGACGGCAACCCGGCGGTGGGCCTGGACATCTACAAGGAGCGCAGTGCGAACCTGGTGGAAGTTTCGCGCGCGGCGCTGGCCGAAGTGGAAGCGATCCGCGCGCAGGATTCCATGCGCGATGTGCAGATCAAGGTGATCGACAACCAGGGCAAGGCGGTCACGTCCTCGCTGCTGGAACTGGCCGAAGCCGGTGCGGTCGGCCTGATCCTGTCGGTCACCGTGCTGTTCTTCTTCCTGCGCCACTGGCCGTCGACGCTGATGGTCACCCTGGCCATTCCGATCTGTTTCACCATCACCCTGGGCTTCATGTACTTCGCCGGGGTCACCCTGAACATCCTGACCATGATGGGCCTGCTGCTGGCGGTGGGCATGCTGGTGGACAACGCCGTGGTGGTGGTGGAAAGCATCTACCAGGAACGCGAGCGCATGCCCGGGCAGCCGCGGCTGGCCTCGATCATCGGCACCCGCAACGTGGCCATCGCGCTCAGCGCCGGCACCCTGTGCCACTGCATCGTGTTCGTGCCCAACCTGTTTGGCGAAACCAACAACATCAGCATCTTCATGGCGCAGATCGCGATCACCATCTCGGTCTCGCTGCTGGCCTCGTGGCTGGTGGCCGTCAGCCTGATTCCCATGCTGTCCGCGCGCATGGCCACGCCCAAGCTGGTGCATTCGCAGACCGGCGTGATCGCGCGCCTGCAGCACCGTTACGCGCAGCTGCTGGACTGGTCGCTGCGCCACCGTGGCTGGAGCCTGCTGGGCATCGTGCTGGTGGTGCTGGTCAGCCTGGTGCCGATGAAGCTGACCAAGGTGGACATGTTTGGCGGCGAGGGTGGCAAGGACATCTTCATCGGCTACATGTGGAAGGGCGCGTATACCTACCGGCAGATGTCCGAGGAAGTGGGCCGCGTGGAAGCCTGGATCGAAGAGAACCGCGAGCGCCTGCACGTGCAGCAGGTGTATTCCTGGTACAGCGAACAGGAAGGCAGCTCCACCGTGGTCACCCTGGACGAGAAGCACGCCAAGGACATCAAGGCGCTGCAGGAAGAGATCCGCAAGGGGCTGCCCAAATCCGCTCGTACCGATTACTTCGTCGGCAACCAGGGCGGCGATGGCGGCGGCGGTGGCAACCAGGGCGTGCAGGTGCAGCTGGTGGGTGATTCCAGCACCCTGCTGCAGGAGATCGGCCAGGAAGTGCTGCCGTTGCTGGCACAGCGCAGTGAGCTGCGCGACGTGCGCATCGACAACGGCGAGAAGGGTGGCGAGCTGAAGGTCCACGTCGACCGCGAACGTGCCGCGGCCTTCGGCTTCAACGCCGAACAGGTGGCCAGCTTCGTCGGCCTGGCCCTGCGTGGCGCACCCATGCGCGAGTTCCGGCGTGGCGACAACGAAGTGCCGGTCTGGGTGCGTTTCGCCGGTGCTGAACAGAGCAGCCCGGAAGACCTGGCCGGCTTCAGCGTGCGCACCGGCGATGGCCGCAGCGTGCCGCTGTTGAGCCTGGTCAGCGTGGATGTGGGTTCGTCGGCCACCCAGATCGGCCGCACCAACCGCCAGACCACGCTCACCATCAAGGCCAACCTGGCCGAGAAGATCACCGCACCCGATGGCCGCAAGGCGATCGAGGCCGTGCTCAAGCCGATGAACTTCCCGGCCGGCTATGGCTACAGCTTCGACGGCGGCGACTACGGCAACGACGATGAAGCCATGCAGCAGATGGTGTTCAACCTGCTCATCGCGCTGGTGATGATCTACGTGGTGATGGCCGCGGTGTTTGAATCGCTGCTGTTCCCGGCGGCGATCATGAGCGGCGTGCTGTTCTCGATCTTCGGCGTGTTCTGGCTGTTCTGGATCACCGGCACCTCGTTCGGCATCATGTCCTTCATCGGCATCCTGGTGCTGATGGGCGTGGTGGTGAACAACGGCATCGTGATGATCGAACACATCAACAACCTGCGGCGTGGCGGCATGGGCCGCACCCAGGCATTGGTGGAAGGCTCACGCGAGCGCCTGCGCCCGATCATGATGACCATGGGCACGGCGATCCTGGCGATGGTGCCGATCTCGCTGACCAACACGCAGATGTTCGGCGATGGACCGGAATACGCCCCGATGGCGCGCGCGATTGCCGGCGGCCTGGCGTTCTCCACCGTGGTCAGCCTGCTGTTCCTGCCCACGATCTACGCCCTGCTGGACGACCTGCGCAACGCCGCCGTACGCCTGATCCGCCGCGCCCGCGGCCTCGACAAAACCGCGGCCACCGCTGCGTAGCGTCGAGCTTGCTCGACTACCGCCAATGGCGGCAACACCGTGTGTAGTGGTGGGGGGAGACCGGTCGTAGTGGGGCGGTCTCCCCCTTTTTTCCGGGGCCGATCAGGCCTTGCGCAGGAACCAGGTCCGGCGCGTGTACTCGTGACCGAAATCGACATGGCCGAACCGCGCGATCTCGCGCTGGCCACGGCGGTAGTAACGCCACGGAGCCTTTTCAGGCAGCGCGGTCTGGCCGTAGAACACGTCCATGTGGCCCACCGGCATCGACTTGGGCGTTACGTGCATCACCACGCTGCGGCGGGTACCGGCCGACGGGTGCGGCGCACCGCCATGGAACAGCTGCGGGTGCCAGACAATCACATCGCCCGGCTGCACATGCACCGCCTGCGCCTGCAATCCGGCTTCCTCGCACTGGCGCGCGACCGCATCCTGGTAGCCCGCCCAACCTTCCCCGGCCATGGGGCTGACCGGGCCGTCACCGAACACTTTCTTTCGCAGTGCATGCAGGTCGATGGGCGGCAGCAGGTGGCTGCCCGGCACCACGCGCAGTGGGCCATTGCTGTCATCCACCGCGTCCAGCGCCGTCCACACACCCATGTAGCGCTCGCCCGGCGAGGTGCAGAACACGGGCGTGTCGCGGTGCAGCGACTGCTCCGATCCGCGCTCGTAGTACAGGCTGGTGTAGAGGGTAGTGGGCTCACCGAAGAAGCGGTCGCAGACATCGATGGCCGCGTTGTCGGTCAGCAGCGCGGTCATCGCATCCACCACCAGGTGCAGGTTGACGATCCGGTACAGGCGCTGGTGGTCATCCAGGTTGCGCGTCACCGCTTTCGCGTTGCGCTGCTTGAACCGCGCGATGCGCTGGTTGATGTCTTCCACCAGTGCCGGTGCGATCGCCTGGCGAACCACCACGTAGCCATCGCGCATCAGCGCTTCATATGCATCCATTGCTCAATCGTCTCCTCAACGCGTAGGCCTGCAGTGCAGGCCCTGGTTTCAGCCTGCCACCTTGCCCCACACCCGGCCGGCGGTCAGCCACAGGCCCAGCATGCTGCCCAGGTTGGTCAGCATGAAGGTCAGCACCACCCGGGTTACCCGGTTGCGGTACCAGCCCTTCAGGCTCTGCGCGTCGTCGCGCAGCTTCAGGAAATCCTCGTAGGCCGGCTTGCGCAGGCGCGCTTCCACCAGCGCCGAGAACGCGCCGGTGGGAATGCTCAGGCGGAACGGCTTGAACGGTGCCACCACGATCGCGGTCAGGATGCTCAGCGGGTGGCTGCCGGCCAGCAGGCAGCCCAGGCCCGCCAGGCCGCCGGTGTACATCGCCCAGGTGGCCAGCAGTTCGGTGCCCACGCCCAGCCCGCCGCGGTAGAAGCCCACGCCAATGCCGGTCACCACGATGGCCAGGATGGCCAGGGTGAACCAGGGAATGTTGCGCTTCTTCGGCATCGCTTCCAGCTCGGCACGCAGCGCTGCCGGTGCGTCGTTGTCGGTTTCCAGGTAGCGCGCCAGGCCGGCCAGGTGGCCGGCGCCGACCACGGCCAGCACCTCGCGCTGCAGCGGGGTGTGTTCCTCGCGCAGGCGGGTGGCCATGTAGCGGTCGCGCTCGCCGATGATGGTTTCGTACAGCGCCGGGCTTTCGCTGGCGAACTCGCCGAAGCTCGATTCCAGCATGTCGCCCTGCTTCAGCTTCTCGATCTCGTTCTCGCCCACTTCTTCGGACGAGAACAGACCGGCGCCGAGCCCGGCCACCAGCTTCAGCTTGCCGAAGAAGCCCAGGCGCTGCGAGGCGCGGCGGAAGGTCAGGCCCACTTCGCGGTCGATCAGGTGCACCGGCAGGTTGCGCTCGCGTGCCAGGTCCACTGCACGCTTCAGCTCGGCGCCGGGTTCGATGCCCAGCTGTTCGGCCAGGCGGCGCTGGTAGGCCGACAAGGCCAGGTTGGCGGCGAACAGGGCCACGCGTCCCTTGCGGATCACTTCCACCAGGTCCAGCTTGGCCAGCGTGTCCGGATCGCTCAGTGCCTGCAGGCGCTGCGGGTCCAGTTCCACCGCCACCGCATCGAAGCGGCCGCTGTCGATGGCCTTTTCCACGGCCTCCACGCTGGCGTGGGAAACGTGGGCGGTGCCCAGCAGGGTGTAGCGCACGCCGTCGCGCTCGACAACGCGCACCGGCTGACCGGCAAACAGATCGTCGCCGGTTTCGGGAAGGGTTTCAGTCATGGGGTCATTCATTGGAAGGGGCGGTGTCGGCGCCGTCGCCGAGCGCGCGCTGCATCTGCACGGTGTCCAGCCAGCGGCCGTGCTTGCGGCCCAGGCCCTGGAACACGCCCACCAGGTGGAAGCCGAAGCGTTCGTGCAGCTTGATGGAGGCAGTGTTGGTGGGTTCGCCGATCACCGCCACCATCTGCCGGTAGCCGCGCGCGGTGCAGGCATCGATCAGCGCCTGCAGCAGGCGCGTACCCACGCCGTTGCCCTGGAAGCCTGCATCGACATAGACCGAATTTTCCACGGTCCACTGGTAGGCCACGCGGGTGCGGTAGGTGTTGGCGTAGGCATAGCCGGCCACCTGGCCGTCGATCTCGGCCACCAGATAGGGGAAGCCGCGGTCGATGATGTCGCGCATGCGGCGCAGCATCTCGGCCGCATCCGGAATGTCGTACTCGTAGGTGTTGACGAAATCGGTCACTTCCACCGCGTAGATCGCGGTGATCGCAGCAATGTCGGCCGGGCCGGCATCACGGATGAGGACGGCCATGCCGGGTCTCCGGATCAGTCGATGTAGCGCTTCAGCAGATCACCGTACGCATCGATGCGACGGTCACGCAGGAACGGCCAGATGCGACGCACGTGCTCGCTGCGCTGCAGGTCCACGTCGCACACCAGCACGGTGGCGTCGGTACCGGCCTCGGCCAGGAACTCACCCTGCGGGCCCAGCACGTGGCTGTTGCCCCAGAACTGGATGCCCGACGCGCCCAGCGGCGAGGCCTCATGGCCCACGCGGTTGCAGCTGAGCACGGGCAGGCCGTTGGCCACGGCATGGCCGCGGTGGCTCAGCACCCAGGCGTCGCGCTGGCGGGTCTTTTCATCCTGCACATCGTCCGGGTCCCAGCCGATGGCGGTGGGGTAGAGCAGCAGTTCGGCACCGGCCAGCGCCATCAGGCGCGCCGCTTCCGGGTACCACTGGTCCCAGCACACCAGCACGCCCAGGCGGCCCACCGAGGTATCGATCGGCTTGAAGCCGATGTCGCCCGGGGTGAAGTAGAACTTCTCGTAGAAGCCCGGGTCATCGGGGATGTGCATCTTGCGGTACTTGCCCAGCAGGGTGCCGTCCTTTTCGAACACCACGGCGGTGTTGTGGTACAGGCCGGCGGCGCGGCGCTCGAACAGCGAGCCGACCAGCACCACGCCATGCTTCTTGGCCAGCGCGCCCAGGCGTTCGGTGCTGGGGCCGGGAATCGGCTCGGCCAGGTCGAACTCGTCCACCGATTCGTGCTGGCAGAAGTACGGGCCGTTGTGCAGTTCCTGCAGCAGCACCAGTTTCGCGCCCTGCGCAGCCGCCTCGGCCACACGCGCTTCGATCACCGCCAGATTGGCGGCGGCATCGCCGTGGTTGCGCTCCTGGATCAGGGCGACGGTAAGGGGGCTGCGCGAGTTCATGCGGGGCGTTCCTGCGGGGGAAAACCTGCATGTTAGCGCGGATGGCGCGCCGCGGCGTGTTGGCCGCTGAATGGGCCGCCTTTGTAGAGTCGAGCCATGCTCGACTGACTCTTCGCGCGGATTACGTCAAAAGCCAGTCGAGCATGGCTCGACTCTACAAAGGCGGTGCCGGGCGCGGGGCCCGGCGATGTTGCATCAGGCCTTCAGCAGGCCCTGCGGCAACTGCATGGTGATGCAGTGCAGGCTGCCGTTCTGCCAGATCAGCGAGCGGCAGGGCACCTGCACGATCTCGCGGCCCGGGTGGGCCAGGGCCAGCACGTCGCGGGCCAGGTCGTCGGCCGGATCGCCGTAGGCCGGCATCAGCACCGCACCATTGACGATCAGGTAGTTGGCGTACGACGCGGCCAGGCGGCGGCCTTCGTCGATCACCGGCTGCGCCCACGGCAGCGGGAACAGGCGGTACGGCTTGCCGTCCTTGGTGCGCAGCGCGGCCAGTTCGTTGCCCATCGCCTGCAGTTCGGCGTAGTGCGAATCGCTCTGGTCGTCGCAGGCCTGGTAGACGATGCTGTCAGGCGAGGCGAAGCGGGCCAAGGTATCGATGTGGGCGTCGGTGTCATCGCCTTCCAGGTAACCATGGTCCAGCCACAGCACGCGGTCCTGCTGCAGCCAGTTGGCCAGGTCGGCGCTCAGGCTTTCGCGGTCGCGGTCCGGGTGGCGTTCGTGCAGGCACTTCCAGGTGGTCAGCAGGGTGCCTTCACCATCGGTTTCAATGCCGCCGCCTTCCAGCGCGAACGGAATGCTGCGCACCGGTGCATCGTTGAACACACCGGCCTGGTCCAGCACGCCCACCAGCTGGTCGTCCAGGGTGGCGTCGAACTTGCCGCCCCAGCCGGTGAAGCGGAAGTCCAGCAGCTGGAAGCCGCCGTCGGCGCGGCGCAGGGTGATCGGGCCCGAATCGCGCAGCCAGGTATCGTCGTAGGCCGCCGTGGTGAAGCGCACCTTGTCCATGTCGATGCGGTTGGAGCGCAGCCGCATTTCGGCATAGGTCTCCACATCGTCATCGGCCACGCAGATCAGCACCGGCTGGAAGCGGGTGATGGCCGCAACCAAGGCGATGTAGGTCTCTTCCACCTGGCCCAAGCGGTCGGCCCAGTCGGTGTCGGCGGTGGGCCAGGCAATCAGGACGCCGCTCTGGGCTTCCCATTCGGCAGGAAAACGAAGGTTCTGGTTCATGGTCTCGCTACACGGGCCCGCCACGGGCGGGGTGGGGGATCAACGGATCGGCGGTTTCGGGCCGATTTCGTTCGGGTCGGCCTGGTTGGCCACCACATCGATCACCTTCTGCTTTTCAAAGTAGACGGTGAACTGCGGGTAGACCCAGCGGTGGATGGTCGGCCACTGGCGCTTCTGGCCGCCGCGCGGCTGCAACTGCTCGCT
The DNA here is from genome assembly GCF_003086875.1 of Stenotrophomonas sp. ZAC14D2_NAIMI4_6. Classification (NCBI taxonomy): domain Bacteria; kingdom Pseudomonadati; phylum Pseudomonadota; class Gammaproteobacteria; order Lysobacterales; family Lysobacteraceae; genus Stenotrophomonas; species Stenotrophomonas sp. ZAC14D2_NAIMI4_6. Next base: position 1,801,853 of record NZ_CP025996.1, read on the forward strand.
CGGCGCGCCGAACTGCGACTGCACCTGCTGCATGCTCTGGCCGCGGACGGGCAGGGCGGTGGCCGGCTTTTCACGGGCGCGGTCGATCAGCAGGGTGTCGGCCAGCGCCGGCGTGGCGGCGGCCAGGGTGGCCAGTACGGCCAGGGTGGACAGGTAACGCTTCATCTCGAACTACTCCCCAGTGGTCAAGAAAGGCGATTACAGCAAAAACGGCGGAAAAAAGCCGCATAAACAAAAAACCGCCCGAAGGCGGTTTTTTGCATCGGGTCGCCCCGCGTGGGGCAGCCTGGGCCCGAAGGCCGGAAGGCTTAGCGCTGACGCGCCTTGAAACGCGGGTTCGACTTGCAGATGACGAAGATCTTGCCACGACGACGCACGACCTTGCAGTCACGGTGACGGGCCTTCGCCGACTTCAGGGAGGACAGGACTTTCATGGCATACCTCGGCGTAAACAGTAGTTGTTCGGGTGGAGCGTGGCCGCGATATGCGAAAGACAATCGGCAGTTGACGCTCGTTCAAGCCCGCCATTCTACCGGGCTTTTCTCCGTGGTTTCAAGTGGTTGCACGAAAGTCGCCGCGCAGGGCGTCTGGCAGGGGCTAGAATGGCCCCTTCACACGCGCAAGGACCCCCATGAATCCACTCGCTCCCGTCCTGACCATCGACGGCCCGTCCGGGGCTGGCAAGGGTACCATCAGCCGCATCGTGGCGCGCCGCATGGGCTGGCATTACCTGGATTCGGGCGCGCTGTACCGGGCGGTGGGCGTGGCCGCCAGCTGGGCCGATATCGACACCTCCGACGCCTCGGCCCTGGTGCGCTGCACCTTCGACACCCGCGTTCAGTTTGTTGAACAGGGCGACGCCATGCGCGTGCTGGTGAACGGCACCGATGCCACCGACGAGCTGCGCCTGGAGACCACCGGTGCGCTGGCCTCGGCCATTGCCGCCATTCCCGAGGTGCGTTCGGCGCTGAAGGAACGCCAGCGCGCATTCAGGGAGCTGCCGGGCCTGGTCGCCGACGGCCGCGACATGGGCACGGTCATCTTCGCCGACGCCCCCTACAAGGTGTTCCTGACCGCCAGTGCCGAGGAGCGCGCCGAGCGCCGGCATAAGCAGTTGAAAGACAAGGGGGTTTCTGTTAGCTTTGATGACCTCCTGCGCGAGATCATGGCCCGCGACGCCCGTGATGCTCAGCGTACCGTGGCGCCCCTGAAGCCGGCAGACGATGCCGTCCTCATCGACACCACAGGCATCGGCATCGCAGATGTCGTTGCCAGAGTGATGGATCTGCTTCCGGTTCCGGCTGCCTGATCCGTTCGCGCAGGAGCACTGCCAGCAACACCGGTGGTGGTCGCGCAATGCAGTGCTGTACAAGCTCCGTCGCGCAATGATGCGTGGCGGTTTTCCTACTACACACGACCTGCGTTTCCGGGGTCGACCAACAGGCGGGCGGTCGCCATTCCCCTGAAGGGGACGCCACCGACCCATGTGTCCAACAGAGTAAATCTAATGACCGAATCATTTGCCGAACTGTTTGAAGCCAGCCAGGCCAACCTGGCCAAGCTGAAGCCGGGCGCCATCGTCAGCGGTACCGTTGTTGAAGTCCGCGGCGACGTCGTGGTGATCAACGCTGGCCTGAAGTCCGAAGGCATCGTGCCGATCGAACAGTTCCGTAACGACGCTGGCGAAATCGACGTCGCCGAAGGCGACATCGTCAAGGTCGCCCTCGACTCGATCGAGAACGGCTTCGGCGAAACCGTCCTGTCGCGCGAGAAGGCCAAGCGCGCGATGGTGTGGGACGAGCTGGAAGAAGCGTTGGAAAAGAACGAAACCATCACCGGCCGCATCAGCGGCAAGGTCAAGGGTGGTTTCACCGTGGACATCAAGGATGTCCGCGCCTTCCTGCCGGGTTCCCTGGTCGATGTGCGCCCGGTGCGCGATCCGGCCTACCTGGAAGGCAAGGAGCTGGAATTCAAGCTCATCAAGCTGGACCGCAAGCGTAACAACGTCGTGGTCTCGCGCCGCGCTGTCGTCGAAAGCGAGCACTCGGAAGAGCGCGAGCAGCTGATGGACAAGCTGCAGGAAGGCGCGATCCTGAAGGGTGTCGTCAAGAACCTGACCGATTACGGCGCGTTCGTGGACCTGGGCGGTATCGACGGCCTGCTGCATATCACCGACATGGCATGGAAGCGCGTGCGCCATCCGTCCGAAGTCGTCAACGTCGGCGACGAGCTGGACGTGCGCGTGCTGAAGTTCGACCGCGAGCGCAACCGCGTTTCGCTGGGCCTGAAGCAGCTGGGCGAAGATCCGTGGGATAACATCGCCCGTCGTTACCCGGCCAACAGCCGCGTCTTCGGCAAGGTCTCCAACGTCACCGATTACGGCGCGTTCGTTGAGATCGAGCCGGGCGTCGAAGGCCTGGTGCACGTCTCCGAGATGGATTGGACCAACAAGAACGTCAACCCGTCCAAGGTTGTGCAGGTTGGTGACGAAGTCGAAGTGATGGTGCTGGACGTCGATGAAGAGCGTCGTCGTATCTCGCTGGGCATGAAGCAGGTTGCCGCCAATCCGTGGGAAACCTTCGCTGCCACCCACAAGAAGGGTGACAAGGTGTCGGGCCAGATCAAGTCGATCACCGACTTCGGCATCTTCATCGGCCTGGACGGCGGCATCGACGGCCTGGTCCACCTGTCCGACATCAGCTGGAACACCACCGGCGAAGACGTCGTTCGCAACTTCAAGAAGGGCGACACCCTGGACGCCGTTGTCCTGGCCGTCGATCCGGAACGCGAGCGCATCTCCCTGGGCGTGAAGCAGCTGGAGCAGGATCCGTTCGGCCAGTACATGGCTGCCAATCCGAAGGGCTCCAAGGTCGAAGGCGTGGTGAAGGAAGTCGACGCCAAGGGCGCGATCATCGAGCTGGCTGACGGCATCGAAGGTTACGTCTCGGCACGCGACATCGCCAACGAGCGCGTTGACGACGCCACCCAGCACCTGAAGGTCGGCGACAAGGTCGAAGCCAAGTTCGTGGGCATGGACCGCAAGGGCCGCACCCTGCAGCTGTCGATCAAGGCCAAGGACGACGCTGAAATGCGCGAAGTGCTGGAGGAATACCAGTCCTCTTCGGCTTCCAGCGGCACCACCCAGCTGGGCGCGCTGCTGCGTGCACAGCTGAACGGCAACAAGTCCGAGTAATATCGGCCTGTAGCTGTTCGTTGTTTCCTGGACGGCCCGGGCATTGCCCGGGCCGTTTCAGGCTGAGTGACCCCTGATGTGAGCCGGCGATGACCAAATCCGAACTGATCGAAATCCTTGCGCGCCGCCAGGCGCACCTGAAGGCCGATGATGTCGATCTGGCGGTGAAGTCGTTGCTGGAAATGATGGGCGGTTCCCTCTCTGCCGGGGATCGCATCGAAATACGTGGCTTTGGCAGCTTCTCGCTGCACTACCGGCCGCCGCGCCTGGGTCGCAACCCGAAGACCGGCGAATCGGTGGCCCTGCCGGGCAAGCACGTTCCCCATTTCAAGCCGGGCAAGGAACTGCGCGAGCGGGTCAGCAGCGTGCTGCCGCTGGACGCCGATCCGGCCTGAAGGTCCTGTCGCGCGACGACGTGCGATTTTTCCCGCCAGTCGGATAAGCTACAGGCTCCTGCCATTGGAGCTGTCGCATGAAGGTTTTCCGTCTGCTGGTGCTGCTGGCAGTCCTGATCCTTGGCCTGATCATCGGCGCGGTCAACATGACCGACATGTCGATCAACCTGTTGTTCACCCAGTTGCATACGTCGGTTGGCGTGGCGTTGATCGCCGCACTGCTGGTCGGCGTGGTTGTCGGTGCCGGGCTGGTGCTGGTAAGCGTGGTCGTTCCGCTCTACAGCCAGCTGCGCCGCGCCAACAAGTCGGTGGCCGCAACGTCGGCCCCGGTTACTTCCCCCCAATCTTTTGATGGACGCTGATCGAAGATGGATTTCGTCACCGAGTGGTTCTGGTTTTTCCTGTTCGTGCCGCTGGCTGCTGTTGCAGGCTGGGTAATCGGCCGGCGTGGCGGTCAACGCCACGGTGACAATCAGGTCAGCCGCCTGTCCAGTACCTATTTCCGTGGCCTGAACTACCTGCTGAACGAGCAGCCGGACAAGGCCATCGAACTGTTCCTGCATATCGCCGAACTGGACAAGGAAACCTTCGAGACCCAGGTCGCGCTGGGCCATCTGTTCCGCCGCCGCGGCGAAGTGGACCGTGCCATCCGCCTGCACCAGGGCCTGGTGAACCGCAACGACCTGAGCGACGCGCAGCGCGTGCAGGCGCTGCTGGCACTGGGCGAGGACTACATGAAGTCCGGCCTGCTGGACCGTGCCGAAACCGTGTTCACCGAACTGGCGCAGCTGGACCAGCGCGCACCGCAGGCGCTCAAGCACCTGATCGGCATCTACCAGGCCGAGCGCGATTGGGAAAAGGCGATCGACAACGCCACCCGCTTCGAAGACGTGACCGGCGAGCCGATGGGCAAGCTGATCGGTCAGTTCGAGTGCGAGCTGGCCGAGCGCTTCCGTGGTGCCGGCAAGCTGGACGAGGCGAGGGCGGCCATCGCCCGCGCCTACCAGGCCGATGCCATGTCGGTGCGCGCCGGCATCATTGAAGGCCGTCTGGAAACGGATGCCGGCAATGCCGAAGCCGCCGTGCGTGCGTTCGAACGCGCCGCCCGCAACGACCCCGAATACCTGCCCGAGCTGCTGCCGGCGCTGATGGAGAACTACCGCAAGGTGGGTGACCTCGGCGGTGCCCGCGCGTTCCTGTCGGAAATGACAGAGCACTACCGTGGCATCGCCCCGGTGCTGGCGCTCACCCGCCTGATGGAAGAGCAGGAAGGCGTGGCCCCGGCGCGTGCCTACCTGGGCCGCCAGTTGAAGGACCGCCCGTCGGTGCGTGGCGAATCGGCGCTGATCGATCTGACCCTGGCCGAGGGCGCCGATTCCACCGCCACCCTGCACGATCTGAAGCACATCACCGATCAGTTGCTGGTGCGCAACCCGGCCTACCGCTGCACGCGCTGCGGCTTCGGTGCGCGTACCCACCACTGGCAGTGCCCGAGCTGCAAGGAGTGGGGCACCGTGAAGCCGCTGCTGAACTACGCGGTGCTCTGAGCCATGCCGTGGCTGGTGATGGGTGCGCTGCTGGGCCTGGCCCTGCTCAGCGCCGGATTGACGTGGGCCGCGCGGGGCTACGCCCTGCGCCGGCAACTGCTGGACCAGCCGGGCGAACGCCGCAGCCATAGCGTGGCCACCCCGCGCGGTGGCGGCATCGCCATCGTCATCAGTCTGTTGGTGGCCGCAGGTGCCGCGATGTGGGCCTGGCCCGACGCCGCAGGCAGTGTGCTGGTCGCCAGCCTGGGCCTGGTGCTGGTGGCCGGCATCGGCTGGTGGGATGACCATCGCCCGCTGCCGGCGGTGCGCCGTCTGTGCGTGCACGTGGTCGCCGCCGCGCTGTTGGCCGGGCTGGTGAAGCTGCATGGCGGCAGCTGGTTGCTGGCCGCGCTGGTGCTGTTCTTCACCACCTCGCTCATCAACATCTGGAACTTCATGGACGGCATCAACGGCATCGCCAGCAGCCAGGCGGTGATCGCCGCGCTGGGGCTGGCGCCGGTGCTGCCATGGCCCTATTCATTGGCCGCCATTGCCCTGGGCCTGGCCTGCCTGGGTTTCCTGCCGTTCAATTTCCCCAAGGCGAAGATCTTCATGGGCGATGTCGGCAGCGGCGCCCTGGGCTATGCGGTGTCAGTCGTATTGGCCATCGCCAGCCTGAAGACCAACATCCAGTGGATGCTGCTGCTGGTGCCGATTTCACCTTTCCTTGTGGACGCAGGCTTCACACTGTTGGCGCGCATGCTCTCCGGGCAACGCTGGATGGAACCCCACACCCAGCATGTCTACCAGCGTGCAGTGCAGGCAGGAGCCAGCCACGCACAGGTCACAGGGATGTACTTTGTTTTGGGCCTGTTCAGTATTACAGTGTTCAATGTTTGCTCCAGCTTGCAGCCGAGGTGGGAGGCTGTCGTAGCGGTCGCGTGGTTTGCCGCGCTGACTCTGCTCTGGCTCCTCCTGCGCAATGGATTGCGCAATCGATAAGGAATTAAGCGAAATATGTCTTCACCTTGGCGGGACAGAATCCTCGGTCTTTTGCCGCGCACGGCCATCGTCTGCCACGACCTGTTCATGGTCTGGGCCTGCTGGCAGTTGCTGCATGCCGGTCGCTACTCGATCCTGGCCGACGCCCCGGCGCTGCCGCTGTGGAATGTCGACACCACCCTGGTGCTGGCCCTGCAGGGCATCGTGTTCTGGCGCGTGGGCCTGTACCGCGGCCTGTGGCGTTTCGCCAGCGTCAGCGACCTGCTGAACATCTTCAAGGCCAGCTTCATCGGCCTGGTCGCCATCGTGCTGGTGCTGGCCTGGAAGCGCTTCAACGGCGTGCCCATGTCGGTGCTGGTCATCTATCCCTTCGCACTGTCGGCCCTGCTGGGTGCGCCGCGCCTGCTGTACCGCGCATGGAAGGACTACCAGTCGCTGCAGTCCGATTCGACCGCGCGCCGGGTGCTGATCCTGGGCGCCGGCCAGGCCGCTGAAACGCTGGTGCGCGACCTGCGCCGTTCGGGCAACTTCGAACCGGTGGGCCTGCTCGATGACGCCCCGCACCTGCGTGGCGCCAAGCTGCAGGGCCTGCCGATCCTGGGCACCCTGGACGATGCCCCGGCGGTGGTGCGCGAAAGCGCGGCCAAGCTGCTGGTCATCGCCATTCCCTCGCTCGATGCGGTGGGCATGCAGCGCGTGGTCGCCATCTGCGAAAGCACCGGCGTGCCGTTCCGCACCGTGCCCAAGCTGAGCGACATCCTGCAGGGCCAGTCGCTGCCGGGCCAGTTGAAGGAAGTGGCGATCGAGGACCTGCTGGGTCGCAAGCCGATCATGCCGGACTGGAACCTGATCCGCGGTTGGCTGGGCGGGCGTACCGTCATGGTCACCGGCGCCGGTGGTTCCATCGGTTCGGAACTGTGCCGCCAGTGCGCGCGCCATGGCGCCGGCCGCATCGTTCTGGTGGAAATCAGCGAGCTGCTGCTGCTGACCATCGAAGGCGAGCTGCGCCGCAGCTTCCCCGATATCGAAGTGGAGGCCGTGCTGGGCGACTGTGGCGACCCGGCGGTGATGCGCCATGCGCTGTCGCTGCACCCGGTCGATACCGCCTTCCATGCCGCCGCCTACAAGCACGTGCCGGTGCTGGAACGGCAGCTGCGCGAAGCCGTGCGCAACAACATCCTGGCGACTGAAAACGTGGCACGCGCCTGCCTGGAAGCGCGCGTGGAGCATTTCGTGTTCATTTCCACCGACAAGGCGGTCGACCCGGTCAATGCGCTGGGTGCCAGCAAGCGCTATGCGGAAATGATCTGCCAGAGCCTGGACCAGAAGTCCACGCACACCCGTTTCGTGACCGTGCGCTTCGGCAATGTGCTGGCCTCGGCCGGCAGCGTGGTGCCGCTGTTCCGCGAACAGATCCTGCGCGGCGGCCCGGTCACGGTGACCGATCCGGAAGTGACCCGTTACTTCATGACCATTCCCGAGGCCTGCCAGCTGATCCTGCAGGCGGCCGCGTCGGCATCGCACGGTGCCATCTACACCCTGGACATGGGCGAGCCGGTGCCGATCCGCGTGCTGGCTGAACAGATGATCCGCCTGGCCGGCAAGCAGCCGTACAAGGATATTCCGATCATCTACACCGGCCTGCGCCCGGGCGAGAAGCTGCACGAGACGCTGTTCTATTCCGACGAAGACTACCGACCGACCTCGCACCCGAAGGTGCTGGAGGCCGGCGTGCGTACCTTCTCGCGTGATCTGGTGCTGGGCAACGTGCCGAAGCTGCGCGAGGCAACGGTGAGCTATGACACTGGCGCCATCCAGGAAATCCTGTTCGCGACCATGCCCGAATTCTCGCCAATCGAACAGGACGCTTACATCTCGTCCGCTAAAGTCGTGCCATTCCCCGCACGAGAGGCCAGCAGGCACTAATGAGCAAGCGCATTCGCAAGGCAGTTTTCCCGGTGGCAGGCCTGGGCACCCGTTTCCTGCCCGCCACCAAGACGGTTCCCAAGGAAATGCTGCCGATCATCGATCGGCCCCTCATCCAGTATGCGGTGGACGAGGCGATCGAGGCGGGCTGTGACACCCTGGTGTTCATCACCAACCGCTACAAGCACGCCGTGGCCGATTACTTCGACAAGGCCTACGAGCTGGAACAGAAGCTGGAGCGTGCCGGCAAGCAGGAACAGCTGGAGCTGATCCGCCACGTGCTGCCCGAAGGCGTGCGTGCGATCTTCGTCACCCAGGCCGAGGCACTGGGCCTGGGCCATGCAGTGCTGTGCGCCAAGGCGGTGATCGGCGATGAGCCCTTCGCCGTGCTGCTGCCCGACGATCTGATCTGGAACCGCGGCGCCGGTGCGCTGAAGCAGATGGCCGATCTGAACGAAGCCAGCGGTGCCAGCGTGATTGCGGTGGAAGACGTGCCGCACGAGAAGACCGCCAGCTACGGCATCGTCGCCACCGAGGCGTTTGATGGCCGCAAGGGCCGCATTTCGCAGATCGTGGAAAAGCCCAAGCCGGAAGACGCGCCGAGCGATCTGGCAGTGGTGGGGCGCTACGTGCTGAGCCCGAAGATCTTCGAGCTGCTGGAACAGACCGGCAGTGGTGCCGGTGGCGAGATCCAGCTGACCGATGCGATTGCCGCGCTGCTGGCGCAGGAGCCGGTGGATGCCTACCGCTTCGAGGGCACGCGTTTCGACTGCGGTACGCACCTGGGCCTGGTGGAAGCGACGATCCGCTTCGCGCTGGACAACCCGAAGCTGGCCGGCCCGGCCCGCGAGAAGCTGGCAGCGATGCTGGCGGAGTAAGGGTTTATCAGGCGCTCCGTTCGCGGCGCCTTGATTGATACGTGATGGGCGGGATGGGTGGGCCTTTGCAGGACACGCCGTAAACCCGTCCATGGGGGCTCGTTGGCGCCATCCATGGCGCCAGCGGTCCTGCAACGGCCCACCCATCCCGCCTGCCAGGTTTCCTGCGCGCGCGAACGGGAAGGGCGGAATCAAGGGCAGGGGCAAAAGCAAAAAAAGGCAGCCATTGGCTGCCTTTTTTCGTGGATCTGACCCCGGTAGAGTCGAGCCATGCTCGACTGCTTTTCATGCACCAGTCGAGCGTGGCTCGACTCTACAAAGCGGGGTTACAGCGCTTCGAAAATGCCCGCGGCGCCCATGCCGGTGCCGATGCACATGGTCACCATGCCGTACTTCTGCTGGCGACGGCGCAGGCCGTGCAGCAGGGTGGCGGTTCGGATCGCGCCGGTCGCACCCAGCGGGTGGCCCAGGGCGATCGCGCCGCCCAGCGGGTTCACCTTGCTCGGGTCCAGGCCGCAATCGCGGATCACCGCCAGCGACTGCGCGGCGAAGGCTTCGTTCAGTTCGATCCAGTCCAGCTGGTCCTGGGTCAGGCCAGCCTGCTTCAGTGCCTTCGGAATCGCGGCGATCGGGCCGATGCCCATCACTTCCGGGCGCACGCCGGCCACCGAGAAGCTGACGAAGCGGGCCAGCGGGGTCAGGCCGTAATCCTTGATCGCCTGTTCCGAAGCCAGCAGCACCGCGCCGGCGCCATCGCTCATCTGCGACGAGTTGCCGGCGGTGACGGTGCCGCCGAACTGGCCGTTGCGGAACACCGGGCGCAGCTTGGCCAGGCCTTCAGCCGAAGAATCCGGGCGCGGGCCTTCGTCGGTGTCGGCAATCTTGTTGCGGGTGATGATGCGCTGGCCATCGGCCAGGTCCGGCAGGTGCGACACGATTTCGTACGGGCTGATCTCATCCTTGAACTCGCCGTTCTGGATGGCGGCCATGGCCTTCTGGTGCGAGGCCAGGGCGAAGGCGTCCTGCTCTTCGCGCGAGACCTTCCACTCCTCGGCCACCTTCTCGGCGGTGATGCCCATGCCGTAGGCAATGGCCACGTGGTCGTTGTCGAACACGCTCGGTGCCATCGCGATCTTGTTGCCCATCATCGGCACCATCGACATCGATTCGGTGCCGCCGGCCAGCATCAGGTCGGCGTTGCCCAGGCGGATCGCATCGGCAGCCTGCGCCACGGCCTGCAGGCCGGACGAGCAGAAGCGGTTCACGGTCTGTGCGGCGATGGTATTGGGCAGGCCGGCCAGCAGCACGCCGATGCGCGCCACGTTCATGCCTTGCTCGGCTTCGGGCATGGCGCAGCCGATGATGGCGTCATCGATGCGGTTCACGTCCACGCCCGGGGCCTGGGCGACGACGCTGCGCAGCACGTGCGCAAGCATGTCGTCGGGGCGGGTGTTGCGGAACATGCCCTTGGGCGCCTTGCCCACCGGGGTACGGGTGGCGGCGACGATGTAGGCGTCCTGGATTTGCTTGGTCATTGCAGTGATCTCTTGAATAGGATTTGTAGAGTCGAGCCATGCTCGACTGCCACATCAGGGTGTGCCCACCAAGGTGGGCACCTACCAGAGGCGGAGGTGTGCCCACCAAGGTGGGCACCTACCAGAGGCGGAGGTGTGCCCACCAAGGTGGGCACCTACCAGAAGCAGGTAATCAGTTACGCAGCGGCTTGCCGGTCTTCAGCATGTGCGCGATGCGGGCCTGGGTCTTTTCCTGCTGGGCCAGTTCAACGAAATGCTTGCGTTCCAGGGTCAGCAGCCACTCTTCGTCCACCAGGGTGCCGCGGTCGACCTTGCCGCCGCAGAGCACGGTGGCGATGCGCTCGGCGATCTCGTAGTCGTACGGGCTGATGAAACGGCCTTCCAGCATGTTGACCAGCATCATCTTGAAGGTGGCGATGCCCACGTCACCGGCCACCTGGATGCGGCGTGCCGGCAGCGGCGGACGGTAACCGGCTTCGGCCAGTGCACGCGCTTCGGCCTTGGCGATGTACAGCGCCTCGTAGCTGTTGAACACGACCTTGTCCGTGCTGCGCAGCAGGCCCAGTTCCTGGGCGTTGACCGCCGAGTTGGACACCTTGGCCATCGCCACGGTCTCGAAGGTCTTCTTCAGTTCGGCGAAGACATCACCGCCCGGACCGGCCGCCTGCGAGGCGCGCACGGCCAGTTCCTTCAGGCCGCCACCGGCCGGCAGCAGGCCCACGCCGGCCTCGACCAGGCCGATGTAGCTTTCCAGGAAGGCCACGGTCTTGGCGCTGTGCATCTGGAACTCGCAGCCGCCACCCAGGGCCAGGCCGCGCACGGCCGCCACCACCGGCACCAGCGAGTACTTGATGCGCTGGCTGGTGCGCTGGAAGTTGGCGACCATTTCTTCGAACTGGTCGACCTTGCCAGCCTGCAGCAGGCCCAGGGCACCGGCCAGATCGGCACCTGCGGAGAAGGGCTCCTTCTGCTGCCAGATCACCAGGCCCTGGAAATCCTTCTCGGCGCGGCTGACGCATTCCTGCAGGCCATCGAGCACCTGGTCGGAAACGGTGTTCATCTTGGTCTTGAAGCTGACCACGGCAATGCCATCACCGTCGTGCCACATGCGCAGGCCGTCGTTCTCGAACACGGTCTCGCCCGGCGCGAACTGCTCGCCCAGCAGCGGATCGGGGAAGCGCTGGCGCTGGTACACCGGCAGCGACGAGCGCGGCAGCTTGGCGTTGCGCGACGGGCTGTAGCTGCCCTCGGCGGCGTGCACGCCGTCGCGGCCATCGAACACCCAATCCGGCAGCGGGGCGCTGCTCATGCTCTTGCCGGCCACGATGTCATCGGCAATCCACTGCGCCACCTGCTTCCAGCCAGCGGCCTGCCAGGTTTCGAACGGGCCCAGCGACCAGCCGTAGCCCCAGCGGATGGCCAGGTCGACGTCGCGCGCGGTTTCGGCGATATCGGCCAGGTGGTAGGCGCTGTAGTGGAACAGGTCGCGGAAGGTCGCCCACAGGAACTGCGCCTGCGGGTGCTGGCTCTCGCGCAGCTTGGCGAACTTTTCGGCCGGGTTTTTGATCTTCAGGATCTCGACCACTTCCGGGGCAGCAGTGCGATCGGCGGCGCGGTAGTCCTGCTTTTCCAGGTCCAGCACCACGATGTCCTTGCCGACCTTGCGGAAGATGCCGGCGCCGGTCTTCTGGCCCAGCGCGCCCTTGGCAATCAGCGCGTCCAGCCACTTCGGCGACTTGAAGAATTCATGCCATGGGTCATTCGGCAGGGTGTCGCCCATGGTCTTGATGACGTGGGCCATGGTGTCCAGGCCGACCACGTCGGAGGTGCGGTAGGTGGCCGACTTCGGGCGACCCACCAGCGGGCCGGTCAGGCCGTCCACTTCATCGAAGCCCAGGCCGAACTGCTGGGTGTGGTGGATGGTGGACAGGATCGAGAACACGCCGATGCGGTTGCCGATGAAGTTCGGGGTGTCCTTGGCGTACACCACGCCCTTGCCCAGGGTGGTGACCAGGAAGGCTTCCAGGCCTTCCAGCACCGCCTTGTCGGTGGTGGTGGCCGGAATCAGTTCGGCCAGGTGCATGTAGCGCGGCGGGTTGAAGAAGTGCACGCCGCAGAAGCGGTGGCGCAGCTGCTCGGGCAGCACGTCGGCCAGCTTGTTGATGCCCAGGCCCGAGGTATTGGAGGCCAGCACCGCGTGGTCGGCCACGAACGGGGCGATCTTCTTGTACAGGTCCTGCTTCCAGTCCATGCGCTCGGCAATGGCCTCGATGATCAGGTCGCAGTCCTTCAGCTGTTCCAGGCTGGTTTCGTAGTTGCCCGGGGTAATGGCTTCAGCCAGCGACTTGCTGGCCAGCGGCGCCGGGCTCAGCTTGCCCAGGTTGGCGATTGCCTTCAGCACGATGCCATCGGCCGGACCTTCCTTGGCAGGCAGGTCGAACAGCACGGTATCGACGCCGGCGTTGGTCAGGTGGGCGGCGATCTGGGCACCCATGACGCCGGCACCCAGCACGGCGGCGCGGCGGACTAGCAGGGAATTGGACATGGTGTAGGGCCTTTGTTGGTCAGCAGTTACTGGGTGGAATCAATGGAAGCGGGCAGGGCGCTGTCGCGTGCGGCGGCGCGGAACCCGGCTTCGGCGAAATGGATCAGTTCGTGGGCGGCATGGGCACGATGCGCCGCTTCGGTGACACCGGCGGGTCGCTTGATCAGCCCGAAGTCGGCCATGGCGTAGGTGAGCGAGCCGGCCAGGAAATCCAGCCGCCAGTACAGCTCTTCCTTGCTCAGGCCGGGCACGCATTCGGCAATGGCCTTGCCGAACGCGCGCAGCACGTGGCCGTAGTGGTCGGACAGGAACTTGCGCAGGTTGTCGTTCTTTTCGGCGTAGGCGCGGGCGATCACGCGCACGAAGGCGCCGCCGCTCTGGCGGTCCTGGGCCATGGCCAGCGCCGGTTCCACGAAGGCGGCCAGCACCGGGCGCAGCTGGCCGGGGTGTTCGCTGCGGGCGCGCTCCAGCTGGGCCAGGCGCGCGGCGGTCATTTCGTCCATGCGGCGGCGGAATACCTCGTTGACCAGGTTTTCCTTGGAGCCGAAGTGGTAGTTCACCGCCGCGATGTTCACATCGGCCTGGCTGGTGACCTGGCGCAGGGACGTGCCGGCGAACCCGTGCTGGGCGAACAGCTCCTCGGCAGCACCGAGGATCCGGTCCTTGGTCGAGAAGTGGGCGGGTTTGGCCATGGGGCGGCGGACCTTAATCAAACGATTGTTTGATACTAGGACCAGACGGGGGCGTATGGCATTTTGCAGTGCAGCAAATCTGCCGGGCGAGTTAGAGGGCGTTCACCCGCGGGGAGGCGGGGAATGGGGTCGGATCCCCGTAGGGGCTCCGACCCCATGGCCGGGCGGGTCGTGGTGGGGTCAGAGCCCCTGCGGGGATCTGACCCCTGGGGTGTGACCCCTGGCCGGGCTGGGGAAGGGGGTCAGAGCCCCTGCGGGGGTCTGACCCCGGGCGGCCGCGCGGCTGCCAGCCATGGGCTGGCACTACTACGCGGGATCTTTTACAATCCGCGCACGTTTATCAGGCTAAGCCCGCGTCCCGACGCGGGTTTTTTTCATGTTACCCTTCGGGCCATCAGCGGCCCGATTCCATTGGAGACATCCCATGGCGCTGGAGCGCACCCTTTCGATCATCAAGCCGGACGCCGTTGCCAAGAACGTCATCGGCGAAATCTACGCCCGCTTCGAGAAGGCCGGCCTGAAGGTCGTGGCCGCCAAGTACAAGCAGCTGTCGCGCCGTGAAGCCGAAGGCTTCTACGCCGTGCACCGCGAGCGTCCGTTCTTCAACGCGCTGGTCGAGTTCATGATCTCCGGCCCGGTGATGATCCAGGCCCTGGAAGGCGAGAACGCCGTCCTGGCCCACCGCGACCTGCTGGGCGCCACCAACCCGAAGGACGCTGCGCCGGGCACCATCCGCGCCGACTTCGCCGATTCCATCGATGCCAACGCCGCCCACGGCTCGGACTCGGTCGAGAACGCCGCCATTGAAGTGGCCTACTTCTTCGCCGCCACCGAAGTCGTTTCGCGCTGAGAGTGATGCCGTGAACGAGGTCGTACAGTCCCCCGCCATCCAGCCGCTGCCCAAGTCGGCACCCACGGCTGGCAAGCAGAACCTGCTCGACCTCGATCGCGCGGGCCTGGAACAGTTTTTCGTCGAAAAACTCGGCGAAAAGAAATTCCGTGCCCATCAGGTGATGAAGTGGATCCACCATCGCTACGTCACCGATTTCGATGAAATGACCGATCTCGGCAAGGTCCTGCGCGCCAAGCTGCAGGCCCATGCCGAGGTCGTTGTTCCCAACATCGTGTTCGACAAGCCCTCCGCCGACGGCACCCACAAGTGGCTGCTGGCGATGGGCGTGGATGGCAAGAACGCCATCGAGACCGTGTACATCCCCGACAAGACCCGCGGCACGCTGTGCGTGTCCTCGCAGGTCGGTTGCGGCCTGAACTGCACGTTCTGCTCCACCGCGACCCAGGGCTTCAACCGCAACCTGACCACCGCCGAGATCATCGGCCAGGTGTGGGTGGCCGCGCGCCACCTGGGCAATGTGCCGCACCAGATGCGCCGCCTCACCAACGTGGTGATGATGGGCATGGGCGAGCCGTTGATGAATTTCGACAACGTCGTGCGCGCCATGAGCGTGATGCGCGACGACCTGGGCTACGGCCTGGCCAACAAGCGCGTGACGCTTTCGACCTCCGGGCTGGTCCCGCAGATCGATCGCCTGTCCGCCGAAAGCGACGTGTCGCTGGCCGTTTCCCTGCATGCGCCGAATGACGCGCTGCGCGAAACGCTGGTGCCGCTGAACAAGAAGTACCCGATTGCCGAGCTGATGGCCTCGTGTGCCCGCTACCTGCGCGCCAACAAGCGCCGCGAGTCGGTCACCTTCGAGTACACCCTGATGAAGGGCATCAACGACAAGCCCGAGCATGCGCGCGAGCTGGCCCGCCTGATGCACCAGTTCGACAACGCGGTGCAGGCCCGGGACTCGGGCAAAGTCAACCTGATCCCGTTCAACCCGTTCCCGGGCACCCGCTACGAGCGGTCCGAAGAAGCGCATATCCGCGCCTTCCAGAAGATCCTGCTGGACAGCAACGTGCTGACCATGGTCCGCCGCACCCGTGGCGACGACATCGACGCGGCCTGTGGCCAGTTGAAGGGCCAGGTGATGGACCGCACGCGCCGCCAGGCAGAGTTCAACAAGACGCTGCAGGCAGGGAAGGGGAGTGATGCAGCGGCCTGACCGCCGGTTGCCGGCCCTGTTCGCAGGCATGCTGGCAGTGGCTGCCAGCGGCTGTACCACCACTTCTGAAATTCCCATCGGCCCCGGCGGCGTGGCCCCGGTGCACACCGTGCGCGACGACCCCAACGTGCGCCAGCAGTTCAAGTACGACGACATGCTGGCGTTGGCTGCCCGTGACCTGCAGGTCGGCAACCTGGACGAAGCCGAGCGCAAGACCCGGCAGGCGCTGAAGATCCAGCCCAATGGCGTGGATGCGCTGATGCTGCAGGCCGGGGTGGACGACCGCCGTGGCCGCCAGCAGCAGGCCGGTGAAGGCTTCCGCCGCGCCGCCGAACTGGCCCCGCAGCGCGGCGATGTGCTGAACAACTACGCCGCCTGGCTGTGCCAGCACGGCCAGGCCGCCGAATCGCTGGTCTGGTTCGACCGCGCCCTGCAGGCGCCGGGCTATGCCACCCCCGCCGCGGCACTGGCCAACGCCGGGGGCTGTGCGCTCGATGCCGGCCAGGTCGAGCGTGCCGAACGCGACCTGCGGACCTCGCTGCAGCACGCCCCGCAGAACCCGGTGGCGCTGGAAGCGATGGCCCAGCTCAGCTTCCGCCAGGGCCAGTACATGGCCGCGCGGGCCTTCGCCGAACGTAGGATTGCGGCTGCACCGGCCACGCGTTCCGTGTTACAACTTGCGTCTGACATCGAAGCGCGACTGGGCGATCAGGCGGCATCTGATCGTTATCTGCAGCGCATTCGACAGGAATTTCCGCAGGATGCGGGCTCCTAAACTCCAGGGTTGATGCATTGTGATTGATGACCAGACTGTGAGCGCTCTCGATACTGCGGCCGGCTGCGGCACCCGCCTGCGCCAGGCCCGCGAGGCGGCCGGGCTGACCCTTGAAGACGTTGGCACGCGCCTGCGCATGCCCGTCCAGGTGGTGAAGTCCCTGGAAGAAGAGCAATGGCAGAAGCTGGGTGCGCCGGTGTTCGTGCGCGGCCAGCTGCGCAGCTATGCGCGCCTGCTGAACGTGGATATCAGCCAGCTGCTGGAACAGGCCCAGGTGGGGCCGGTGGTACCGCCCACCCTGGTCAGCCATACCCATACCCCGCGTGCGCGCCGCATTGCCGAAAACCTCGGCCGCCGTGCGCTGTACGTCGGCATTACCGCCGTGCTGGCGGTGCCGGTGTGGTTCGCCACCCGCGGCCACTTCGATGGCACCCCGTCGGCGCCCAGCACCGCCTCGCTGGATGCCATCCCGGCCGCCGTGCCGGTCACCCCGCCGATGGCAGGCAGCGATGCCGCCGTGGCCAGCGCGCCGGTGGCCGCCCCGGCTGCCAAGCCGGCCGCGCCGTACGTGGCCTCGCTCACCCCGGTGCCGCGCCCGGCCCCGGCCGCTGCGCCGGCCGCCGCCAACCTGGACATGCAGTTCAGTGGCGACAGCTGGGTGGATATTGCCGGCCCCGATGGCGGCACGGTCGAGAAGGCCCTGATCAAGGCCGGCGAGCGCCGCAGCTTCACCCCCGGCCAGGTAACCCGCGTCACCCTGGGCAATGCCTCGGCGGTGCAGGTTCAGCAGAACGGCGCTATCGTCGATCTGAGCCCCTACCAGCGAGCCAACGTGGCCCGCTTTCAGGTATCCTCTGAAGGCTCCGTTGTCCCGGTTTCACACTGAGACGCGGTTTCACCACCTTCGATAATCCCAATGGTCCCTCCCGATGGGCGGGGCGAGAGTACGCATGGCGATCGACGATCTGCTCGACGAGCACGAACAAAGTGAACGCGTCCGCAGCTGGCTGCGGAGCAATGGCGCCAGCATCATCGGTGGCGTAGTCATCGCCATCGGTGCCATTGCCGGCTGGCAGTGGTGGCAGCAGCAACAGGGCGGCAAGCTGGCCACGGC
Organism: Stenotrophomonas sp. ZAC14D2_NAIMI4_6; assembly: GCF_003086875.1. Taxonomy (NCBI): domain Bacteria; kingdom Pseudomonadati; phylum Pseudomonadota; class Gammaproteobacteria; order Lysobacterales; family Lysobacteraceae; genus Stenotrophomonas; species Stenotrophomonas sp. ZAC14D2_NAIMI4_6. Next base: position 1,819,500 of record NZ_CP025996.1, read on the forward strand.
CAATGTCGAATACCAGAAAGCCCTGGTCGGCCTGGAACAGAACAAGCTGGACGACGCCGCCAAGGCGGTGAAGGCGCTGGAGGCTGGCCCGTCCAGCATCTACGGCGATCTGGCCGCCCTGCAGCTGGCCAAGGCCCAGGTAGACGCGGGCAAGAACGAAGAAGCGCTGGCCACCCTGCGCGCGGTCAAGGTTGAAGGCGACCTGCAGCGCGTGGTCGACCAGCGCGTGGCGCGCCTGCTGGTGGCTACCGGCAAGAGCGATGAGGCGATCAAGCTGCTGGGCAGTGCCACCGACAGCAGCAGCCTGGAAATCCACGGCGATGCGCTGCTGGCCCAGGGCAAGCGCGATGCCGCGCGCGAACAGTATGAGAAGGCGCTGAGAACGCTGGACGTGGCAGCGCCGCAGCGGCGCCTGCTGGAAACCAAGGTTATGGACGCTGGCGGCACCGTCGCCGCCCCTGCGGAGTCGGTTTGATGAGTCAGAAGGTCATGATCACGCGCGTCGCTTCCGTGCTGCTGCTCGGTATGGCGCTGTCCGGCTGCAGCACCATGAAGGGCTGGTTCGCCGGTAAGGATGCCGCCGCCAAGAAGGCGCAGGAACCGGCCGAGCTGGTGAAGTTCGAGCCGACCGTGAAGGTCAACAAGGCCTGGTCGGTGAACCTGGGCAAGGGCGAGCAGCGCATTGGCGTGCGCCAGGGCCCGGTGGTGGCCAATGGCCACGTGTTCGCCGCGGCCATTACCGGCGGCGTGCACGCCATCGACCTGCAGACCGGCAAGAAGGTCTGGACCTGGGAACCGACCAAGGAAAAGAAGAAGCCGAAGCTGCGCCTGTCCGGCGGCCCCGGCGTGGGTGAAAACCTGGTGGTGATCGGCACGCTGGACGGCCAGGTCATTGCCCTGGACATCAACGATGGCAGCGAAAAGTGGCGCGCCCGCGTGCCCAACGAAGTCATTGCCGCCCCGGCCGTGGCCAACGGCCTGGTGTTCGTGCGCAGCAACGACGGCCGGGTGACCGCCTTCGATGCTGGCAACGGCACCCAGAAGTGGTTCAACCCCAGCGAACTGCCCGCCCTGACCGTGCGCGGCAACGCGCCGGTGGTCACCGGCCCGGGCGTGCTGTTCATCGGCAAGGATGACGGCGCCGTGTCCGCGCTGGCCATGCAGGACGGCCGCACCCTGTGGGACCAGAGCCTGGCCAGCGGCGAAGGCCGTACCGAGCTGGAGCGCATGGCCGACGTCGATGGCGCCCCGGTGCTGGAAGGCAACACGCTGTTCGTCAGCAGCTTCAAGAACCAGACCATGGCCATCGAAGGCCCGACCGGTCGCCCGCTGTGGGCGCGTGACCACGGCGGTGCCGGTGGTGTGGCGGTGTCTTCGGGCAATGTGTTCGTAACCGACAACAAGGGCGGGGTGTTCGGCCTGGACAAGACCAGTGGCGCTGCCATGTGGTCGCAGACCGCACTGGCCCGTCGCTCGCTCACCGGCCCGGCCCTGCAGGGCGATTACGTGGTGGTGGGTGACTACAAGGGATACCTGCACTGGCTGCAGACGTCCGATGGCGCACTGGCGGCGCGGGCCAAGAGCGGCGGTGACGCCCTGCTGGCCCAGCCAATCGTGGCCGACGGATTGCTGCTGGTGCAGAACGTTGATGGCAAGCTGACCGCCTTCCGGTTGGCAAATTAATACGGAGTAATCGCGATGCTGCCTTTGGTCGCCCTGGTTGGACGGCCGAATGTCGGCAAGTCAACCATTTTCAATGCGTTGACCCGCACCCGTGACGCCCTGGTCCATGACCAGCCCGGCGTCACCCGCGATCGCAACTACGGCGTGTGCCGCCTGGATGAAGACAACCACTTCCTGGTGGTCGACACCGGCGGTATTGCCGAAGAAGAAGAAGGCCTGGCTGGCGCGACCACGCGCCAGGCCCGTGCCGCCGCGGCCGAAGCCGATCTGATCCTGTTCGTGGTGGATGCCCGTGAGGGTACCTCGGCCATGGACGATGAGATCCTGGCCTGGCTGCGCAAGCTCTCGCGCCCGACGCTGCTGCTGATCAACAAGATCGACGGCACCGACGAGGACAACGTGCGTTCGGAATTCGCCCGCTATGGCTTCGGCGAAATGCTGACCGTATCGGCCGCCCATCGCCAAGGTCTGGACGATCTGCTGGATGAAGTGATCCAGCGCCTGCCCGAAGAAGGCAGCGGCGAAGAGCTGGACAACGACCCGAACCGCATCCGCATCGCCTTCGTCGGCCGCCCCAACGTGGGCAAGTCGACCCTGGTGAACCGCATCCTGGGCGAAGAGCGCATGATCGCCTCGGACGTGCCGGGCACCACCCGCGATTCGATCGCGGTGGACCTGGAGCGTGACGGCCGCGACTACCGCCTGATCGACACCGCCGGCCTGCGCCGCCGTTCGCGCGTGGACGAGGTGGTCGAGAAGTTCTCGGTGGTCAAGACCATGCAGTCCATCGAGCAGTGCCAGGTGGCCGTGCTGATGCTGGATGCCACCGAAGGTGTGACCGATCAGGACGCCACCGTGCTGGGCGCCGTGCTCGATGCCGGCCGTGCGCTGGTGATCGCCATCAACAAGTGGGATGGCCTGACCGAGTACCAGCGCGAGCAGGCCGAAACCCTGCTATCGCTGAAGCTGGGCTTCGTGCCGTGGGCCGAATCGGTGCGCATCTCGGCCAAGCATGGCTCGGGCCTGCGCGAACTGTTCCGCGCCGTGCACCGCGCGCACGAATCGGCGAACAAGACCTTCACCACCAGCGAAGTGAACAAGGCGCTGGAAGTGGCGTACGAGACCAACCCGCCGCCGACCATCCGCGGCCATGTCTCCAAGCTGCGTTACGTGCACCCGGCCGGTTCCAACCCGCCCACCTTCATCGTGCACGGCACGCGCCTGAAGGAGCTGCAGGAATCGTACAAGCGCTATCTGGAAAATTTCTTCCGCAAGCGCTTCAAGCTGATCGGCACCCCGGTGAGCTTCATCTTCCGCGAGGGTACCAACCCGTACGAGGGCAAGAAGAACGTCCTCACCGAGCGGCAGGTCAAGGCCAAGCGGCGCTTGATGAAGCACGTCAAGGGCAAGTGATTCATGAAAAGGCGGCCGCAGGGCCGCCTTTTTTGTTTGAACGCCGCGACGGGGTGGAGCCGGGTGCGGAAGCCGACGGGAAAAGCAGACCGGGGTAGAGTCGACTGTCAGTCGACTACCGCGCGCAGCGCGGGGTTCTGGCATTTGGCGGAAAGCAGTCGACCAACGGTCGACTCTACCGCGCTGGGGTCTGCGCGATAATGCCGCCATGAGCATTCCCGAGCGTTCTCCGCAGCAGGCGCACGCGCGCCTGGCCCATGGCGCGGTGCTGATCGATGTGCGCAACGCGCACGAACGTGCCGGTGGCATGGCCGAGGGCGCGCGTGGCGTGGCCAAGGAAGATCTGCTGGCCGAGCCGGCCGCACACCTGCCCGCGCCAAATCAGGAAATCCTGCTGATCTGCCAGACCGGCAAGCGTTCGGCCGATGCGGCCCAGGCGCTGATCGCGGCGGGCTATTCGAACATCGCTTCCGTGACGGGCGGCACCGTGGCCTGGCGCGAACAGGCGTTGCCGCTGGTGCAACCGTTGCTCTCCGCGGCTGATCAAGATTTCTACGACCGCTATTCGCGCCACCTGCTGCTGCCGCAGGTGGGCGAGGCCGGCCAGCGTCGCCTGCAGCAGGCGCGCGTGCTGGTGCTCGGCGCCGGCGGTCTGGGCGCACCGGCCAGCTTCTATCTGGCCGCGGCCGGGGTAGGGCATCTGCGCCTGGTCGACCACGACCATGTGGAGCGCAGCAACCTGCAGCGGCAGATCGTGCATACCGAAGCCAGCGTCGGCCAAGCCAAGGTTGAATCGGCGCGCGAGCGTCTGCTGGCGCTGAATCCGACCATCGACGTGGACGCCGTGCGCGAGCGGGTCACGTCCGAAAACATCGATCGCCTGCTGCAGGGCGTGGACGTGGTGTTGGATGGATCGGACAACTTCCCGCTGCGCTATCTGCTCAACGACGCCTGCATCAAGCACGCCGTGCCGCTGGTGTATGCGGCCATCGAGCGCTTCGACGGCCAGGTAAGCGTGTTTGACGCCGGCCGCCAGCGTGGCGTGGCGCCGTGCTATCGCTGCCTGTTCCCGGAACCGCCACCGCCGGAGTTCGCGCCGAACTGTGCCGAGGCCGGTGTGCTGGGCGTGCTGCCCGGCCTAGCCGGGGTGCTGCAGGCCACCGAGGTGCTGAAGCTGCTGCTGGGCATTGGCGAGCCGCTGGTCGGGCGGTTGCTGCGGTTCGATGCGCTGGGGCTGCGGTTCCGGGAAAGCCGCATCGCGCCGGACCCGACGTGCCCGGTGTGTGCGCCGGGTGTGGTGTTCCCCGGGTATATCGATTACGCCGCGTTCTGCCGGGGCGGGTGACTGTAGAGTCGAGCCATGCTCGACTGCCTTTGGCTTCACCGCGCAGAGCAGTCGAGCATGGCTCGACTCTACAATGGAACGATGATGGGTATTGATTCCGCCATCGTTCCGTTTTCGGCACAATCAAACGCAACGCACATGCTATTGCCGTCCACCAACTTCCCCTATCGTTGACCCCATCAACGCATCTGGGGAACACACCGCATGGCGGTAGAAGCAGCGACCAGCGAACTGGTCAAGGTCGTCGCCCTGTTGGGCGCAGCGGTGGTCATGGTGCCGCTGTTCCGCAGGCTGGGCCTGGGCTCGGTACTGGGCTATTTCACCGCCGGTCTGGCCATCGGCCCGTTCGGGCTCGGGTGGTTCTCCGACCCGCAGGCGATCCTGCACACCGCCGAACTGGGCGTGGTGATGTTCCTGTTCGTCATCGGCCTGGAAATGCGGCCCTCGCACCTGTGGAGCCTGCGCAAGGAAATCTTCGGGCTGGGCACGCTGCAGATCGTCACCTGCGCGCTGGTGCTGACCAGCATCGCCAAGCTGTTCGGGCTGCCCTGGCAGGTCGCTTTCATCGGCGCCACTGGTTTCGTGCTGACCTCCACCGCGGTGGTGATGCAGCTGCTGGCCGAGCGCGGCGACATCGCGCTGCCGTCGGGGCAGAAGATCGTCTCCATCCTGCTGTTCGAAGACCTGCTGATCGTGCCGCTGCTGGCCCTGGTGGCGTGGATGGCGCCCAGCGCGGGCAGCGCCGACGGGGAGGGCTCGCGCTGGTTGTCGGTGGCCATCGGCGCCGGCGCCATCATCGGCCTGGTGCTGGTCGGCCGCTTCCTGCTGAACCCACTGTTCCGCCTGCTGGCCGAAGCCAAGGCGCGTGAAGTGATGACCGCCGCCGCGCTGCTGGTGGTGCTGGGCGCGGCGTTGCTGATGCAGCTGTCGGGCCTGTCGATGGCGATGGGTGCGTTCCTGGCCGGCGTGCTGCTGAGCGAATCGACCTTCCGCCACCAGATCGAAGCGGACATCGAACCGTTCCGCGGCATCCTGCTGGGCCTGTTCTTCCTGAGCGTGGGCATGGCGCTGGACTTGGGCGTGGTGGCCGGCAACTGGCCGCTGATCGTCGGCCTGGTGCTGGCGCTGATGGCCGCCAAGGCCCTGTGCATCTACGTGGTGGCGCGCCTGATGGGCAGCGACCACGCCCAGGCGCTGGACCGTGGCGTGCTGATGGCGCAGGGCGGCGAGTTCGCCTTCGTACTGTTCAGTGCCGCCGCCAGCGCCGGCGTCATCAACATGGACATCAATGCCAACTTCACCGCCGTGGTGGTGCTGTCGATGGCACTGACCCCGCTGGTGGTGCTGGTCTACAAGCGCGTGGCGCCCAAGCCGGAAGTCAGCCTGGAAGGCGTGGACACCGCCGACGGCCTGTCCGGCAGCGTGCTGCTGATCGGCTTCGGCCGCTTCGGCCAGGTCGCCAGCCAGTCGCTGCTGGCCCGCGACGTGGACGTGACCATCATCGACAACGACGTGGACATGATCCACAACGCCGAGCGCTTCGGTTTCAAGATCTATTACGGCGACGGCACGCGTCTTGACGTGCTGCACGCCTCCGGCGCGGCCACCGCGCGTGCGATTGCGGTATGCGTGAACAACGCCGAAGACGCCGACCGCATCGTGGAATTGGTGGCGCACGAATTCCCGCAGGCCAAGCTGCTGGTGCGCTCGTTCGACCGCGAGCACTCGCTGCGGTTGATCCATGCCGGCGTCGACTTCCAGATTCGCGAAACCTTCGAATCGGCCTTGCTGTTCGGCCAGGCCGCGCTGATGGAACTGGGTGCCGAAGAAGAGGACGCCCAGGAAATCGCGCAGCAGATCCGCGAGCGCGATGCCGAGCGTTTCGAGCTGGAAATGGCCGGCGGCAGCCTGCGTGCCGGTGCGCACATGGTGTTCGGCAGCGCACTGCCAGGCGTGCCGACCCCGACGCCGTTCACCGCACCCAAGCGCAAGGCGCGCACGTTGAATGCCGACCAGGTGCCGGAAGAAGAAGAGGAGTGAGGGGGGAGGGGTCAGAGCCCTTTGCCTGCGGCAAAGGGATCCGACCCCATGCGCCCCGGGGTCAGATCCCTTTCCAACGGAAAGGGCTCTGACCCCAGGCCTCGTAGACTCCGCAGCTTGCGGGGTCAGAGCCCTTTGCCTGTGGCAAAGGGATCCGACCCCTTCCTGGCCGCATCCTGCGGTGGGCGAGGGGGCCTGAATCAGGGACAATAGCGTCCCCGCCGCCGCCTGCCCCCGCATTCGATGAACGATTCCGTCGCAACGCCTCCTGCCCGCATCCTCGATGGCCGCCGTATTGCCGAGGATCTGCTCGACAGCTTGAAGGTGCGCGTTGACGCCCGCGTGGCCGCCGGTGGCAGCCGCCCGGGCCTGGCCGTGGTGCTGGTGGGCGGAGACCCGGCCTCGACCGTGTACGTGCGCAACAAGCGCCGTGCGGCGGAAAAGGTCGGCATTGAAGCCTATGACTACGATCTGCCGGCCGGCACCACCGAGGCCGAGCTGCTGGACCTGATTGACCAGCTGAATGCCGACCCGAAGATCAACGGCATCCTGATCCAGCTGCCGCTGCCGGGCATCCCGGACGCGCGCCGGCTGATCCAGCGCATCGACCCGCGCAAGGACGTGGACGGCTTCCACCCGGAAAACGTCGGCCACCTGGCCCTGCGTGAATTCGGCCTGCGCCCGTGCACCCCGCGCGGCATCACCACGCTGCTGGGCCACACCGACCAGCCGGTGCGCGGCCGCAACGCCACCATCGTGGGCGTGAGCAACCACGTGGGCCGGCCGATGGGCCTGGAGCTGCTGATTGCCGGCTGCACCGTGACCAGCTGCCACAAGTTCACCCCCAAGGACGTGCTGGAACAGGCCGTGCGCAACGCCGACATCCTGGTGGTGGCCGTGGGCCGCCCGGGCATCGTGCCGGGTGAATGGGTGAAGCCGGGCGCTGTGGTGATCGACGTGGGCATCAACCGGTTGGATGACGGCCGGTTGGTGGGTGACGTCGGGTTTGAAGCCGCCGCCGAGCGCGCGAGCTGGATCACCCCGGTGCCGGGTGGCGTGGGCCCGATGACCGTGGCCACGTTGATGCAGAACACGTTGGAAGCGGCGGAAGCCTCGAGCTGACCTGCGGTTGGGGATATCCGCCGTTGGTGGGTGCCGACCGTTGGTCGGCACGATGCCAGAGACATGCCGATGTCCCGCTCCTGGTAGGTGCCAACCTTGGTTGGCACGATTTGTCCATCATTTGGACCCCAGATGGGGTGAGGGCGTCTGCAGGTTTGTGCCAACCAAGGTTGGCACCTACCAAAGGCGGTTTCCCGGACGGTGCGGCGGGCTGCATGACCCGCTTCTGGTAGGTGCCAACCTTGGTTGGCACGCTCTGTCCGGCGTCTGGGCCCAGATGGGGTCAGGGCGTCTGCTGGTTTGTGCCAACCAAGGTTGGCACCTACTAAGGCGGATTTCCGGGGGTGGCGCGACCTGTCCGGCATCCAGGCCCCAGATGGGGTGAGGGCGTCTGCCGGTTTGTGCCAACCAAGGTTGGCACCTACCAAAGGCGGTTTTCCGGTTGGGTTGATCACGCGCGGTTCCGGTTGGGGGTGATTCCGCGGCCCGGATGGCCCCTGAACCGGTCGTTGCCCGCGCGACACTGCGTCGCATCCACCCCCTCCCATCGGGCGTGAAAAAGGGGTAAAATGTCGCGCTTCCCCACATCTCGGGTATGCCGATGCTGCGCATCCAGGCTGAAGCACTCACTTACGACGACGTCTCGCTCGTCCCCGCTCATTCGACCATCCTGCCCAAGGACGTCAACCTCGAAACGCGGTTGACTCGCGACCTGAAGCTGAAGCTTCCGATCCTGTCTGCAGCCATGGATACCGTCACCGAAGCCCGCCTGGCCATCGCCATGGCCCAGCTCGGCGGCATGGGCATCATCCACAAGAATCTCAGCCTGGAACAGCAGGCCGCGGAAGTGGCCAAGGTCAAGAAGTTCGAGGCCGGTGTCATCCGCGACCCGATCACTGTCGGTCCGGAAACCACCATCCGCGACGTGCTGGCCCTGACCCAGGCGCACAACATCTCCGGCGTGCCGGTGGTGGGCAGCGACGGCCTGCTAGCCGGTATCGTGACCCACCGCGATATGCGCTTTGAAACCGAGCTGGACGATCCGGTCCGCCACATCATGACCAAGAAGGATCGCCTGGTCACGGTCAAGGAAGGCGCCGCCAGCGATGAGGTGCTGCAGCTGCTGCACCGCAACCGCATCGAAAAGGTGCTGGTGGTCAACGATGATTTCGCCCTGCGTGGCCTGATCACCGTGAAGGACATCCAGAAGAACACCGACTTCCCCAACGCTGCCAAGGATCTGTCGACCCGTCTGCTGGTCGGCGCTGCCGTCGGCGTGGGTGGCGATACCGATCGCCGCGTGGAAGCGCTGGTCGCCGCCGGCGTGGACGTGATCGTGGTCGATACCGCGCACGGCCACTCGCAGGGCGTGCTGGACCGCGTGGCCTGGGTGAAGAAGAACTTCCCGCACGTGCAGGTCATCGGTGGCAACATCTGCACCGGCGAAGCCGCACTGGCGCTGCTGGACAGCGGCGCGGACGCAGTGAAGGTGGGCATCGGCCCGGGCTCGATCTGCACCACGCGCGTCGTCGCCGGCGTGGGCGTGCCGCAGGTGACCGCCATCGATCTGGTGGCCGAAGCGCTGCAGGACCGCATCCCGCTGATCGCCGATGGTGGCATCCGCTATTCGGGCGACATCGGCAAGGCGCTGGCCGCCGGTGCCTCGACCATCATGGTCGGTGGCCTGCTGGCCGGTACCGAGGAATCGCCGGGCGAGACCGAGCTGTACCAGGGCCGTTCGTACAAGAGCTACCGCGGTATGGGTTCGCTGGCCGCCATGGAAAAGGGGTCGAAGGACCGCTACTTCCAGGACGCCGCCACCGCCGACAAGCTGGTGCCGGAAGGCATTGAAGGCCGCGTGCCGTACCGCGGCCCGGTGGGCGGCATCATCCACCAGCTGATGGGCGGCCTGCGCGCCACCATGGGCTACGTGGGCTGCGCCACCATCGACGACATGCGCACCAAGCCCAAGTTCGTGAAGATCAGCGGCGCCGGCCAGCGTGAGAGCCACGTCCACGACGTGACGATCACCAAGGAACCGCCGAACTACCGCGCCTGACGCGGGCCGGGCAAAGAGGAACGAGGAAGCTGATTCCCGTTCCTCTTTCTCTATCTGCCGTTGAAAAAAGCATTCGAAGTTTCGTTTTCCCTACTGCATTGCCAGGGCGCCATGACCAACATCCATAACGACAAGATCCTGATCCTCGATTTCGGCGCGCAGTACACGCAGCTGATCGCCCGCCGCATCCGCGAGCTGGGCGTCTACTGCGAAATCTGGGCCTGGGACCACAACCCGGCCGAGATCGCGGCGTTTGGCGCCAAGGGCATCATCCTGTCCGGTGGCCCGGAATCGACCACGCTGCCGGGCGCCCCGGCCGCGCCGCAGGAAGTGTTCGACAGCGGCCTGCCGATCTTCGGCATCTGCTACGGCATGCAGACCCTGGCCGCGCAGCTGGGTGGTGCCACCGAAGCCGCTGACCAGCGCGAATTCGGCCACGCCGAAGTGAACGTGATCAACCCGGATGCACTGTTCAAGGGCCTGAGCGACCACGGCGGCGAGCCGAAGCTGAATGTCTGGATGAGCCACGGCGACCACGTCTCCGTTGCGCCGCCGGGCTTCACCATCACCGCCACCACCGACCGCATTCCGGTGGCCGCCATGGCCAACGAAGAAAAGCGCTGGTACGGCGTGCAGTTCCACCCGGAAGTGACCCACACCCTGCAGGGCCAGGCGCTGCTGCGCCGCTTCGTGGTGGATGTGTGCGGTTGCCAGACCCTGTGGACCGCCGCCAACATCATCGACGACCAGATCGCCCGCGTAAGAGATCAAGTGGGCGATGACGAAGTGATCCTGGGCCTGTCCGGCGGCGTCGATTCGTCCGTCGTGGCTGCGTTGCTGCACAAGGCCATCGGCGAGAAGCTGACCTGCGTGTTCGTGGATACCGGCCTGCTGCGCTGGCAGGAAGGCGACCAGGTGATGGCGATGTTTGCCGAGCACATGGGCGTAAAGGTCGTGCGTGTGAATGCTGCCGACCGTTACTTCGCTGCGCTGGAAGGCGTGAGCGACCCGGAAGCCAAGCGCAAGATCATCGGCAACCTGTTCGTTGAGATCTTCGATGAAGAGTCGAACAAGCTGAAGAACGCCAAGTGGCTGGCGCAGGGCACCATCTACCCCGACGTGATCGAGTCGGCCGGCAGCAAGACCGGCAAGGCGCACGTGATCAAGAGCCACCACAACGTGGGCGGCCTGCCGGAGCACATGAAGCTGGGCCTGGTGGAGCCGCTGCGCGAGCTGTTCAAGGACGAAGTGCGCCGCCTGGGCGTTGAGCTGGGCCTGCCGCGCACCATGGTCTACCGCCATCCGTTCCCGGGCCCGGGCCTGGGCGTGCGTATCCTGGGCGAAGTGAAGCGCGAATACGCCGAGCTGCTGGCCAAGGCCGATGCCATCTTCATTGATGAGCTGCGCAAGGCGGATCTGTACGACAAGACCAGCCAGGCGTTTGCCGTGTTCCTGCCGGTGAAGTCGGTGGGCGTGGTGGGCGATGCGCGCGCTTATGAGTGGGTGATTGCGCTGCGGGCCGTGGAGACGATTGACTTCATGACCGCGCATTGGGCGCATCTGCCGTATGAGTTCCTGGGTACGGTGAGCAACCGGATCATCAATGAGTTGCGGGGGGTGTCGCGGGTGGTTTATGACATCTCGGGGAAGCCGCCCGCTACTATTGAGTGGGAGTGAGTTGAGAGAACGAGGGCGCCGAGAGGCGCCCTCGTCTTGTGAGGGGCGAGCAATTTTTTAGTGTTCGCTTCTTCAGCGGAAGCGTGCAGCTCTACGGCGGTAGCGGGATTTTGATTTCGACTTGCTGAGCGTTCTCGGAAGCCTCCAGACCACGAGAGTTGGTCGCCGTAATGTGGCGCCTGCGAAACGCAAGATAAAATACACTGCGGTCGGAACTCCCAGAATTATTGGAATTCTTATGCCTGGATCGAGCCGTTCCCATCTCGTACTACTAAGTCTCTTCCCGTTAAGAATGAAATAGTCGGCGCCACCCTCAATGAGCAAGGCGGGGCCATCGGTGCGCGTGAACATTTTTCCGCTTAGCTGTAGCGTGCTCGTCGGTCCCGTGGACACAGCCTGTCCATCGACAGCTAGATCTTTCACAACCCCAATGAGAGAAATCTGGGAAAAATTGCCCCCTGTAACTGCCTCATGGAACTGATCTTTTCGGTAACCAGTGCTCTGTATCCAGCCATTTGCTCCAGAAACGGTGACGTAGCTGTGTTTACCTGCCTCCTCAAGGCTGAGTTGCTTAGGGGCATCTAGAGACACGAGGAGGCCTATGTATGGAACTTTGGCCTTCGCAGTTATGTGCTCAGCATTCTGTGCCGCCTCCAGACTTTCGCATGTAATAGCAGCAGTTGCTTCAATCATCTCTGAGGCCATGCTGAATTTTATTGTTATCTCGTTATCACCATTGATTGAGTAGGTGGCGCTGCGCGTCTTTACTGGGGATCCCTGTTTGTTGCCAGTTAGGGAGAAGAGTCCGAGGGAGAACGTCGTCTTGCTAAATTTATCATCGAAAGTAATGATTCCATCTCCAAGGAATCTACTAACGTCAATTTTCTCAGGGTCATCGCGCGACGGGTTGATCCAAAATTGCGCAACGTTATCGTCAGAGACGGTGACGGCGGTCGAATCCGGATCAATGATGCGAAATTCAGTCAATCCCTCGTCAACGCTGATGTCAAGTGCGCTGAGGTCACCGGAGTAAATTGGGGTTGATTTGAGGACTTTTCTGTAGTCGGCGTCCTCTGCTACGCAACCTTGCGTTACCCAAACAGAACCCCTTGTGGAAGCCCTGATGTTTGTCGACCACGCGATCTTTAGGCCGTCTCCGCCGCCAAGGAATTTCGTTCTACCGCCCTCTGCCTCGCTGAATTTCCCTAGTAGTGCAAAATTTCTGCTTTCTTCTCTTTCATCTGAATCGCATTGCCTCGATTCATCGTGACTTTTTGATTGACAAGCTTTCTCGCTCTTTGTGACGTAATAGCCATTTAGAGAGGGTTCGAGGCGGAAGCTGACCGGGGTTGTAGGCATTCTCGTCAAGAATCCTAGGGACAGGAAAAGAACTCCTGCAAGGGAAAAATAGCCTGCCGACGGTAAAAATAGCCAGATTATTCGCTCAACTCTCTCATTTCCATTTGCTAGGTGCCGGGCTATTCGGTCGTCGAGAATGAGAACCAATGTCAAAGTCGCGAGGATTCCTCCAGCTGCGAAGTTGCAGAGCACCGAGGCCAACAATCCGTCTAGTGCGCCTGACGACAAGTCTATGGCGGTGAGCGATAAGCCAATTGCAACCGTTCCGGAGGCAAGCACTGTCCTCTTCGTGGACGCTAGTAGCATTGCGATTGACGAGAAAATGCCGCCTGCCAAATAGGGGGGCCATAGGGCCGTTGACCAGAATGAGCTGAAATTAACGAGCTGGCCAACGTTCTCACTGTCGTAAAGCGATGATGATTCTCCAGAAAGGAGAGCGACTACGACGGCTTGGACGAGCGGTCCGAGCGCAAAAAGAGTCGCCAACGCCACGCCAGATAGTAAAGCAGGTACCCCGTACACCCAAGGACTTGCGCCTCGAGTCTTCCGAAACGAAGACATCCATCGTGACAGCTTTGTTTGCATCCATCTCCCCCCGTTGCGGATATCTGCAATGCTAGCAGGAGCGCGCGGCTAGAGGCAGTAGTTGTTTCCTCAAGCTCAATTGATAGTTGCAGTGGAGTCGTCGCTGTTCATGATTTCCTGAAGCATCTCTAACGGAAGTCGCGGGAACATGATTGCCTGATTTTCAGGTCGAGATCGGTTTCTCCATTCTTGGCTAAAACACGATACCTGCGAGGTTTTTAAGTGTTTACATGATCAATGGAGTTGATGAGGATTAGCTTTGTTGAGCAACGCAGTAAAGCCCATTCGGCCCACCGCGGACCACAAGGGTAATAGCTCAGCCGCAGTGCCCGATTGTCGCTTCAGATCCGATGCTTTGAGCAAGCAACGCGTCTTCAAGCAGCACTGACGTGGAATCCCTCAGCATTCCCCACCAGCAACTCAATCATCGCCCTTGCCGCCGCCGACTGCCGACGATGCGGCGCATAGATCACCGAGAACGGTCGCGATCTCCCTCGCAGCTGCGGCAACACCTCCACCAACTCCCCATGCTGCATCCGCTCGCGCACGATGAACTCATAGCTCTGGCAAATCCCAATCCCCTGTTCGGCCAGTGACACCACGCCCAGCACATCGTCAGAAGTCTCAATCGACGAACGCGGCAGCCAGTCCACATCCCGCCCGCCATCCCGAAACACCCACGGCGCCAACCGGCCAGTACGCGGCATCACAAACGGCAGACACAGGTGCTGCTCCAGGTCTTCCAGCGCCTGCGGCGTACCCCGGCGCTCGAGGTACTCCGGCGAAGCCACCAGCAGTAGCGCCGCATCCTCCAGCTTCCGCCCCACCAGCCCGCTTTCCGGCAGCTGCCCCAGCCGAATAGCCAGGTCGAAGCCCTCAGCCACTAGGTCCACATTGCGGTTGGTGATGTTCAGTTCCACCTGTACCTGGGGGTACTGCTGCGCAAAGCGCGCCAGCACGGGCGGCAGCCGGTAGTGGCCATAGGTGGTGGGCACGCTCAGGCGCACGCGGCCGGCCAGCGCACCGTCCTGGGCCAGCACGTCGCGCTCAGCGTCGTCCAGCAGGCCGAAGGCGGTGCGCACCTGTTCTAGATAGAGGCGCCCGGCGTCGGTCAGGCCCAAGCGGCGGGTGGTCCGCTGGAGCAGCTGCCGGCCCAGCCGCGCTTCCAGCCGGGTGACCGCGCGGCTCAGCACCGAGGGCGTGGTGGACAGCGCCACGGCGCCGGCGGTGAACGAGCCGTGCTCGACCACCGCCAGGAACACCTCCACATCGCCCAGGTAGTCGAACTTGCGGCTCATTTGGCTCTCCAGGGAACAGGTCTTTTGTGGTTAGGCCAATTTATCGCCGTCTGAGCGATGAATAAAGTGGCGGCCATTCCCACAGGAGCTACCCCATGAACCTGATGACCCGCCTGGCAGCTGCACTCGCCCTGACGCTGGCCGCAAGCGGCGCCCACGCCGCCAACGTGCTGGTAGTGCTGTCCGACGAAAACCACCTGGACCTGAAGGATGACAAGGTGCTGTCCACCGGCTTCTATCTCAACGAGCTGATGCAGCCGGTCAAGCTGCTGCTGGACGCCGGCCACGAAGTGACCTTCGCCACGCCGCAGGGGCGGGCACCGACGGTGGATGCGTCCTCGGTGACGCCGGCGTACTTCGGCAACGATGCGGCGCAGCTGACGCTGCACAAGGAGTTGCTGGAGAAGCTGGCGCTGACCTCGCCGACCGCCTCGCCGGTGGTCAGCCTGGCGCGCATCGAGCAGCAGGGTTACGCGCGTTTCGATGCGGTCTACATTCCCGGTGGCCACGCGCCTATGCAGGACCTGCTGAAGAGCCCGGCGTTGGGCCGCTTGCTGGCCGACTTCCACCTGCGCAACAAGACCACCGCGCTGGTCTGCCACGGGCCGATCGCGCTGCTGTCCACGCTGCCGGATGCGGCGGGTTTCGTGGCGACGATGGACACCGGTGCGATGCCGGCCACGCCGAAGTGGATCTACAGCGGCTACCAGATGACGGTGATCAGCAACCAGGAAGAAGAGCAGGCCAAGCCGATGCTGGGCGGCGGTGAGATGAAGTTCTACCCGCAGACGGCGTTGCAGCGGGCGGGTGCAAAGTTCAGCAGCAACACCACGCCGTGGACCGGGCATGTGGTGGTGGACCGCGAGCTGATTACCGGGCAGAACCCGGCTTCGGCGTTGGAAGTGGGGCAGCGGTTGGTGGAGCGGTTGAAGTAGGGCGGCTTCTTACCGTGGATCTTTCGCAGGGCCCTTTCTACTGTTGATGATCTCTACGAGCTGCGGATGCTTTTGCTCGAAATCCCTCTTCTCCTCTTCTGCTTCCCTTGAATTTTCATGGTCCCATATGGACCGGATCCCGCGCTCACCGTAGTACTTTGCGCTCGTGAGTTTCTACGGAAGTCTGGCCGGTCCAGTCTTAGCCCATGTTTGCATCAACGTAGGCGCGCAACTCGCTGAGATTGGCCATGCCTATGTTGCTGGATCGGGCAAACGACATCAGTCGCTCTTTCTCCGAGACGCGTTCAATTGCCTGCGGGTCTCCCGATGCCTTGGCGTCCGCGAGCTCGGTGCGCGCTTCGATAATGAATGATTCCAGTCGGCCCGCCAGTGCATTGATCGCGTCGTCAAACGGCATCAATGGAGCCTCCAGAGAGCGTTCAGCTGATCGATTTAGGACTTGCTGCAATCGCTCGATATGCTCCGGGTAGTCTTTGAGCATTTCACGAAGCTTTGTAGGGATTGGGGGAGGGGACATGGGCATTACTGGCATCCATTAAGGGGTCCGTAGGCTGTGCCAGGAACAGACCAGGAAACCGGGGGCAGGTCATTGCAGCTGGCAGGTGCAGAGTTCAGCAGCAATACCACGCCGTGGACTGGGCATGTGGTGGTGGGCCTCGAGCTGATTACTGGCCAGAACCCGGCTTCGGCGCTGGAGGTGGGGCCGCGGTTGATGGAGCGGTTGAAGTAGGGCGGCCCGTGGGTAAGGGACTGTTCGGTTGCTGGAGTCGATCTGTGCTCGCTGGTTGCTGTCCTTTGGGTCGTGTTCTTCGACGGGGCGCGATGGGGAGAGCATCCACGCATGGGTGGATCTACTGTCGTTCAGTGCACCGGAGGGCATCAGCGTTACCTGATGTTGGCGTCAAAGTAGGCGTGCAGCTCGCTGAGATTTGCCAGGCCAATGTTGCTGGACCTGGCAAAGGACATCAGCCGTTCTTTTTCTTTGGCTCGTTCAAGCGCCTGCGAGTCGCCTGCTGCAACAGCGGCGTCTATTTCAGCGCGGGCTTCTCTCTTGAAGGCGGTAAGGCAGTCTTCCAACAGCCAGACAGCAGCCTCAAACGGAGGGGCGTAATTCTGTCGCCCGTCGCTCACTGAAATGAGAGCCTCCTGCAGCTGTTTGATGTGCTCCGGATAGTCCTTTAGCAGTTCCCGGAGCTTCGCCGGTACCGGTGGGGCGGTTAGAGCCATGGCGGTCACCTTGAGGTTCTTGCTTGCTGGGTCGAGAGTATTGCCACCTACCCTGGGTGGTCCAATGCCATTTGCGACACCGGGGGGCGCGATGGCCCTAGTGGGCCGGCACTATTCAAGCCGCTTGCCGCCAGCACCTTCTCCAGAAGAACCTTGGAATGGGCCTCAGCTGGCAAGTCCCAACTGGGTTCGCTCAAGGCTCGAACTCCTGAAAATAAGCATGAATGGACTCATCCCCTATCCACTGACGCTGCAGGCGTGCTCTAAGCATCAGTCTTTCCTTTTCAGCTGCATCCGCAATTGCTCTGGCATCCCCTGACGCTTCGGCGCTCGCAAGCTCATCGCGTGCTTCGATGATGAACGTAGCCAGCCTTCCTTCCAATGCAGATATCGCATCGTCGAAAGGGATCAGCGAAGCTTGCCGGGATCGCTCAGCGGATCGATTGAGTGCCTCTTGCAGCCTTTCGATGTGCTCCGGATAGTCTTTGAGCATTTCGCGAAGCTCTCCGGGAACCGGCGGGGAGGACTGGGACATGGCTGCAAATCCTTCCTGCTGAATGAGGCGTTGCATCCAGTATGCGGACGCCCCTGCATGAGTCAATGGACCGGCCAGGTTGTCGTAGACACCCGGCGTCCCCCACCCATTGGCCGGTTGGCCGGTCCATTTCCATTTGCCACGCGGGCGAGGGGTGGTGGCCTTCGGGGCTGTTTCGTAGCCGGATCGATAGGATCTGTTGGGCATGCGTGAAGAGCATCCACGCTTGGCGTGGATCTACACTGTGGCTCCGTCCCAAGGAGTCTCCCCATGTTCAGTGGAAAGGTCGCGTTAGTCACCGGCTCCACCAGCGGTATCGGTCTTGGCATCGCCACCGCGTTGGCGCGGCAGGGGGCCAACATCGTGCTCAATGGCTTCGGCGATGCGACAGAGATCGAGCGCATCCGCTCCGGCTTGGAGACGGAGTTCGGAGTGCGGGTGGCGCACGACGGTGCTGACCTTTCCCGCGGCGAGGCGGTGCGGGAAATGATTACCCGTGCCGTGGCAACGATGGGCCGCATCGACATCCTGGTGAACAACGCGGGCATCCAGCACACGGCGTCGATCGAGGAATTCCCGGTAACGAAGTGGGATGCGATTCTGGCGCTGAATCTATCCGCAGTGTTCCATGCAACCGCTGCGGCCTTGCCGCACATGAAGCAGCAGGGATCGGGCCGCCTCATCAACATTGCGTCGGTGCACGGGCTGGTGGGATCGGTGAACAAGTCGGCCTACGTGGCGGCCAAGCACGGCGTGGTCGGGTTTACCAAGGTAACGGCCCTGGAGAACGCGGGCACCGGCATCACCGCCAACGCCATCTGCCCAGGTTGGGTGCGCACGGCGCTGGTAGAGCAGCAGATCACCGCGCTGGCGGAGCGGGAAGGGACCGATCAGGAGGCCGCCGCACGGGAGCTGCTGGCCGAGAAGCAGCCTTCGCTGCAGTTCGTGACGCCGGAGCAGCTGGGGGACATGGTGGTGTTCCTGGCCTCGGACGCCGCGGCGCAGATTACGGGTACGGCACTGCCGATGGATGGAGGTTGGACGGCGCGCTAGCCACCGGCTAACGCTGAAATCTCGTGTACTCCCATACGCCCACCACGTTCGCGCCTTGAGAAATGGAGACCCGCAGATGATCGGCCCAAAGATTCCATGCATTCTTACTCTGGCATTGGCGCTCTTACCTGACGTCGCAGTGGGCAAGGGCGCGCCGAAGGGTGCGCCCACCTACTCAAACGTCTGCATGCACCCCGAATCCGGCGACCTACTCGGGCTGGAGATTTCGTTCGTTGGAGGTGCGGATGGCGGATATGCCGTCGTACAGCGATACGAGGGCGAAGCGACCGCCCCTGAGGTCATGAAGATCAAGCCACGGGGCGACACTTTAGTGCTGATGCATGGGAACACCGAGTCGATCGCTGTGCAGCGGAACGCCAGCGGACTGCATGTAACCCATCTCGACGGCGCGCAAAGCTCGAATGGCGGAGCGACTGAAACGCTGCCGCCTGCGTCGGCGGTCTGGCAGGGAAGGCCGGTAGCGGTGTGCAAGTAACCCTGCCTTTCTGCAATCACGATAGACCCAACGTCCCATCCAGCTAGAACACCGGCAGCAACCCCAACTCATACATCCGCATCTCCAACACGTTCGCCACCCGCACATGCTTCTTGTCGGCCAGCTTGAACGCCCCATCCACCGACACCACAATCGATCCCCCCGGCGCGGGCAGAATCAATGCGGCCTGTGGTAACTCCGCCGCGCGCACGGCCCGGCGCACGTACGCCATCCACCCCAGGCAGTGCCGCCCCGGGTAGCTTGCGCAGGCATCGTGGTAATTCACGAACCGACCATTCAGCCGGTCGTAAACGTCGGCAAATGCGTAGCGGGTGCCCAATTCGCTTTCCAGCACCGCCAGCATGATGCCGGCGATCCAGCGGGTGGGGTTGGCCTGTACATCGGCGGGCCGGTTGACGACCACGGTCATGGTGCCGACGCCCGGGCTGTAATCCATATTGATCAGCCCGGGCACGCGTTGGCCGGTTGGCCGGTTCAACAGCGATGCACTGAACGTGCGCACGGGCGCCAGTTCCGCGCGTACCCGCAGGCGGTGCAGCACGGCGGGCGCATCGTCCAGCCGCAGCGGTACTTGGCCGGGGGCATTTACCTCGCAGTACCAGGTGTCGCTGCCGGGAAAGCGCTGCAGCAACTCGACCAGCTGCAGATAGGCAAGCTGATAATCGGTGTGGTGGTGTTTGGCAATCTGGAAGCGGAGAACGACGCTGATCATCCGCGCGGCCGGATGTCCTGGCAGACCAGTTCGGCCAGGCTGCGGCAGGCCAGGAACAGGCCATCGACCACGCCTTCGCTCAGGTGCCGATCGGGTGTGGCCACGGCGCGGCAGCGCTCTGCGGCGTGCAGCACTTCGGCCACGGTGAGCAGACCGGCGGCGGCGCGGTCGATGCGGGCCAGGGCCATGCGGCGGCCAAGGGGCAGGTGGGTTTCGGGCCAGGGTTGGCCGTCGGCGCCTTCGCCCGTGCGGATACGGTCGAGGCAGCCGAGCAGGGTGCTGAGGTCGGGCGCGGGGTTTTCGTCGTCGTTGATGGAATCAGCGGGGGCGCTGAAGGGCAGGGCGTTCGGTGCGGTCATGGCGTCGGCTTCCGTGGCAGAGACACAGCAGCGCCACCCGCGCAAGGCGGGGGGGCGGACGGTACGTGGCTGCAAACCGGGACAGACAGTTGCCATAGACCGGCGGGTCCGAAGACCCCCACGCACCGCCCGCCATAGACGGCCGACGGATTGCCCGCCGGCACCGGTTAAGGACGGTGCCGACGGGCAAGCGTAAACAACTTCTGTCTCGGGTTTGCATGCCCGGCCACCCGTTGTCGGTGGCACGCCATGTTGTCTACGCGTGCACGCTCGCTTCAATCAGAAAAATCCGAAACGTGTAGATGCATCGAGAGAGCGGAAACGATTGTCGCATGGACGATCAGTGGCACATGCGACACGAGAGCGCTCGCCCGTGCCGCAGGCGGGGTTAGTGCGCCCTGAAATGACGCAAACAGCGCGCAATGCTCGGGAATACGTGACGTTTTCCGCTTAGGAATAGTTGTGTCGGTCATTCCACACGAGGGCGCGCCAAACACAACGCATGAAGTGGAGTGACGCATCCGGCCCGTTGAACGTGCCGAATGCGTCATGCGGCGCGCTTCTTACAGGTTCGCATCCAGGAACGCGCGGATCACCGGCCCGATCTCCTGCACATGGCTTTCCAGCGCGAAATGCCCGGTATCGTAGAAATGCACCTCCGCCTTCGGCAGATCGCGCTTGAACGCCTCCGCACCGGCCGGAATGAAGATCGCATCATTGCGCCCCCACACTGCCAGCAGCGGCGGCGTGCGGTCGCGGAAGTACGCATGCAGCTGCGGGTACATCGCCACGTTGGTGCGGTAATCCAGGATCAGGTCCAGCTGGATATCCAGATTGCCCGGCCGCGCCAGACGCTCGTTGTCCAGCGTGTAGGTTTCCGGCGCGATGCGCAGCGCATCGGGCGCGCCGTGGGTGTACTGCCACTGGATGCCTTCCGGAGTGAACATGCTGCGCAGTGCATCGCGGTTGGCCGCGGTCGGTGCGCTCCAGTAGCGCTTGATCGGCGCCCACAGTTCGCCCAGGCCTTCTTCATAGGCATTGCCATTCTGCGAAACGATGGCGGTGATGCGTTCCGGGTGCGCGGTGGCCAGGCGCCAGCCGACCGGTGCGCCGTAGTCGAACACCTGGATGGCGTAGCGATCGATGCCGATCACTTCAGTGAAGCGGTCGATGGTGGTGGCCAGGTTGGCGAAGGTGTAGGCGTACTTTTCGCGCGGCGGCGCTTCGGTGAAGCCGAAGCCCGGCAGGTCCGGGGCGATCACGTGGTAGCGGTCGGCCAGCATGGGGATCAGTTCGCGGTACATGAAGGACGAGGAGGGCAGGCCGTGCAGCAACAGCACGGTGGGCGCCTTCGGGTCGCCGGCTTCGCGGTAGAACACGCGCACGTCGTCCACCTGGGCGTAGTGGAAGGTGACGGCCGGCGCGGCGGCGTGGGCAGAGGCAACGGCGAGGGCACCGGCAAGGCCGGTTGCCAGACGGGCAGGGGTGTTCATGGTGTGGGTTCCTCAGGCGACCTGCTGGAACGCGTGGCTGCTGCCGCGCGAGATCTTGCCCTGGTCGAACAGGCGCAGGATCGGGAAGTCGACGTCGTTGCGGCCGACCTTCCACAGGTAGTTGGTGATGAAGTTCAGCGCCAGGTGGCCGAACACTTCCACGATGTCCTCATCGCCCCAGCCCGCGGCGCGCACGGCCTGCAGTTCTTCATCGGTTACGTCGCCCTTGTGGCGCACCAGCAGCAGCACGAAGTCGAGCAGCGCCTGTTCCTTCGGGTCGGTGGACTTGCCGTTGCGGGCCAGTTCGATGTCTTCCTCGGTGAGCTTCTGCAGCTTGGCGATGGCGGCCAGCAGGGAGATGCAGTATTCGCAGCCGTTTTCTTCGCCAATGGCCAGGCCGATCTTGCGCGCCAGCTGCTTGCTGAAACGGCCGTCGGTGAGGTTCTGGAACAGGGCCAGATAGCTGTTCATGGTGGCCGGGGAGTTGGCCAGCGCCGTCATGATGATGGGCAGCTTGCCGAACTTGGCCTTGGTCTGTTCCAGCAGCGGCTGCTGGGCCGGGGTGGCGGTTTCGGGGGTGACGAGGGCGATACGGGACATGGCGGGTTCCTTGGGATAGTTGAGACGAAATGTACCGAACGGTCGGTACGGGCTGAATTGAATCCGAACGATCGGTCCACGTCAAGCTTGAATTGGACCGAACGGTCGGTTATCGTTCAGGCAGGAGGTGACCCATGCCCCAGGTCAGGAAAATTGATGACGCGGCCCTGCTGGACCGCTTGGCGCTGACGTTCAAGGACGTTGGCTATGAGGGCGCGTCGCTGGCAGTGATTGCCGAGGCGACCGGCCTGAAGAAATCCAGCCTGTACCACCGCTTCCCGAATGGGAAAGAAGAAATGGCGCAGGAAGTGCTTGCCCAGGTGGGGCGCGTGCTGGATGCGGAGATCTTCCCGGTGCTGGCCGGCGATGCCCCGGTGGCGGACAAACTGGCGCGTTTCGTTGCGGCGATGGACGCGATGTACGACCACGGCCGGCAGTCGTGCCTATTGAACATGCTGTCGCCGCCGCGTGGCGTGCAGAACGGCTGCGGCGATGCAATTGCATCGACGTTCCACCGTTTGCAGGCGGCGCTGGCGGATGTGGCGCGGCAGCACGGTGTGGCTGATGACGAGGCCGAGCTGCTGGCCGAGCAGATGCTGGTGGAACTGCACGGCGCGCTGGTGGTGGCGCGCGGCATGGATGCGCCGGCGGTGTTTTCGCGGGCGATTGCGCGGTTGCCGCAGATTATTCTGGACGCGGTGTAACTCGCCGGGCATGGCCCGGCGCTACCGGAGGGCGTTGCGGGCGCGGTAGGGTAGCGCCGGGCCATGCCCGGCGGCGCGATCACGCGGCAATCAACAACACCGGGTCGATCAGCGGAATCTGGCCGTTGTCGGGCATCGCAATGCTCTGGCTGCAAAACACAAACCCCAGCGGATTGACCGCCCGCACCCGCTCGCGCGGGACGCTTTCGATTTCGCCCACTTCATCCACGGCCAAGGCCAGCACCGCTGCGCTTGCCTGCACAAGCAGCATCGCCGGGCAGGTGTTCCCGAACGCAGCCAGCCCGCTGAGGCGGCGCAGGTCGACCACCCTCAGTGCTTCTTCGCGCACGGTAATGGTGGGGCGGCCTTCGCCGCGTGCGCGGCTGAAGGTTTCAGGGCCACGGATCTCGACAGCGGCCTGCACGTCCACGGCAAACCACTGCTCACCTGCGCGTACCGCCAGGAATTCGAAAAAGTCATGCGACAACGGGGCCGGTTGACCGGCCAAAGGGGAATGCGGCTGCAAGGGAAATCCGGGGGAAGGGGCGCTGCTGATGCGCGGCAATCATGCCGTGCCGGAATGCCCGATTGTGTGCGCGACAGATGAAGGCCGAGGCGCACATTCAGCTTCTGCTGGGCATGTGCCCGGCGGGCGTCAGGTCTGGGCGTAGGGCGCCGCTTCCAGCTGCCGGGCCAGATCTGCCGCGCTGATCGGGCGGGACAGGGCAAACCCCTGGATTTCATCGCAGCCATAGGCCTGCAGCAGGGCCACCTGTTCCGGCGTCTCGGCGCCTTCGCCCACGGTGTTGTAACCCAGGCCGTGGGCCAGGCTGATGACCGCCTGTACCTTCAACTGGGCACGCCTATCGGTGGGCAGGTCGTTGATCATCGACTTGTCCAGCTTGATGGTGTGGATGGGCAGTTCGGTGAGGTAGCCGAAGTTGCTGTAGCCACTGCCGAAATCATCGATGGCCACGCGCACGCCGGCCGCGGCCAGGTGCTGCAGTTGTTCGCCGGGCAGCGAATCCGCACGCAGCCATTCGCCCTCGGTGATCTCGATTTCCACATCGCTGCAGGACAGCCCCTTGCACAGCAGCGCGGAAATGAAGGCATCGGCCATGCCCTTGCGGGACACATCGCGCGCAGACAGGTTGATGGACAGGGTGAGGCTGAGGCTGAGGCCTTCGCGCCGCCATTGCGCCAGCTGGCTGAAGGCGTGTTCCAGCACCCAGGCGGTAACGCCATCCATCAGCGTGGTGCGCTCGAATACGGGAATGAACTCGGCCGGGCTGACCGCGCCCAGCTGCGGGTGGTTCCAGCGCAACAGCACTTCGGCCGCGACCGGGGCGAGATCATGGGCGCGGAAGCGCGGCTGGTAGACCAGGTGGAACTGGTCCTGCTGCAGCGCCTGCTGGCCGTCGGTGGCCAGACGGTAGCTGCGCTGCAGGCGTTCATCGCGGCTGGGCGAGTACCAGCAGCAGGTAACCTGGCTGGCAAGGGCCGAGCCGAGCGCGATCATCATCTTGCGCAGCACATCGTCGGCACTGTCACGGCCCAGGGCGGCCTCGCACAGGCCGGCATGGAACTGCGGCGCCAGCGGAACCGATGCCGCCATCAACGGGCGGATGAGATCGTCGTGCAGCAGGTGAACCAGGCGTTCGATGGCCTCGCGCGCGGGCAGTTCCACCACGAAGGCGAAGCGGGTGGCGCCCACGTGGTAGACCTGGGCCACGCCGTCGAGGGCCAGGTTGAGGCGTACCCCGGCACGGCGGATCAGTGCTTCCAGCGGCACCATGCCCAGCACCTGGCCGGCCTCGTGGGCGCGCGGTAGATCCAGGATGTCGATCATTACCGCGAAGCACGGCTGGCCCGGCGTGCGCACCGCGCGCGCGGCGTAATCGATGGCGAACTGGTGGCGGTTGGGCAGGCCACTGACCGGATCGCGACGGCCGCTGAGGGTGCGCAGCTCCAATTCGTTCATCACCGCCATGCCCAGCGTCTGCAGTTGCCGGCGGTCATCGGCGGAAAACTGCCGGGGCACGCTGTCCATCACGCACAGCGCACCGATGGGTACACCGTTGGCGGCCACCAGTGGCGTACCGGCATAGAAGCGCAGGTGCGGCGGCCCGGCCACCAGCGGCAGGCTGGAAAAACGCGGATCCACCCGCAGATCGTTGATGACCAGGCCGGCTTTGGAGCCGATGGTGTGGGCGCAGATGGAATCGCGGATATGCGATTCGGCCACGTCCAGGCCTTGGCGTGATATCAGCCGCTGGCGGTCTTCTTCAATGAGCGATACGAAGGCCACCGGCGTGCGGAAGGTGCGCGCCGCCAGGTCGGTCAGCCGATCCAGCGAGGCGCCCGCGGCGTCGTCCAGGACGTCCAGGCTGCCCAGCGTCGACATGCGTTCTTCGGTACGGGTAGGGGCCATGTGCGTGTTCCGGTTGAACAGGGGCGCCATAGAGCCGAAGCAGTGCCGTGCAGGCGGCACGGCGGTGATGACAGGGTTGCAGGTGTGGGGCGGTGCCGTTGTGCAGAAACGGCAAGCATCGCGTCAAGACGGGTTTTCGCGCCGCTGGCTGCGACGCCGGTACAGCACGGCGCGGTTGCGGCCGCCGTGCTTGGCGCGGTACAGCGCCTTGTCGGCCTGGCGGATGACCAGGTCTGCGTCGGCCTGGGTTTCAGGGAAGTGGCTGACGCCGGCTGAAATGGTGACGTGCCCGACGAAGGGGAAGGCGTGCGCCTCGATCACGCTGCGCAGGCGCTCGGCCACCTGCAGGGCGGCGTCTGCGCTGACCTCGGGCAGCAGGGCGAGGAACTCCTCACCGCCCAAACGGCACAGCACGTCCTGCGGGCGCGCGTTGGCACGCATGCACTGGGCGATGCCGGCCAGCACCTGGTCGCCGGTCTCGTGGCCGTGCTGGTCGTTGACATCCTTGAAGTGGTCCACGTCCAGGGTGATGACCCCGAATGTCACGCCCGAGGCATTCAGTGCGCTGAGCGCGCGTTCCAGCCCGCGCCGGTTGAGCAGCTGGGTGAGGGGATCGGTGAGGGCCGCCTTGTCCAGCAGCCCGATACGTTCGTTGAGGTTGCGGAAGCTGACCAGCACGGCCTGCTTGAGCTGGGCGGCTTCGTGGTACCAGGAATTGACCGCCTTGACCTGAGTGATGGCGGCGCCGACATCCTGGTCCTGTGCGTGCCGGGCCAGTTCCTGCAACGGCGAGGCGATGCGCCGCGAGCACAGCCAGATCAGCAGCAGGGTCAGCAGCCCCAGCGGCGCGGCATTGCGCAGCACCGTGGCCGTCAGGCTGCCCATGGGGGCCACGGCCGCATCGGTTGGGCGCTGGGCGACGATGCCCCAGCCGGCCGCGGGCACCGGCGCGAAGCCGGCCAGCATCGGCACGCCGTGGCGGTTGTGTGAGTGCAATGCGCCGGCGCGGCCCTGGCTGAGTGCCTCCACGGCGGCATTGCGGGTGGCGGCCTGGCCGACGCGGTCCGGGTCGGGGTGGTAGAGCACGGTGCCATCGCGGCTGACCACGTACAGGTACGAACCATCGTCGTAGGGATGGGTGCCGAGCAGGCTGTGCAGCACGTTGGGGTCGCGCAGGTGGATGGACGCGGTGATGTAGCCGGCGTAGTCGCCGTCGGCGTTGAACACGGGGTGGGAGAGGGTGACCACCAGGTTGCCGGTGTGGGCAACGAACGGATCGCTGACCATTGGTACCCGCTGCTGCAGCGCCTGCCGGTTGGCCGCACTGGTGAGGGCCTTGCCCTGCAGCTCGGGCAGGGCCGGTGAGCTACCCACCACAACGCCCTGCGCATCGACCGAGATGACGCTGTTGAAG
This sequence comes from Stenotrophomonas sp. ZAC14D2_NAIMI4_6, assembly GCF_003086875.1. NCBI lineage: Bacteria > Pseudomonadati > Pseudomonadota > Gammaproteobacteria > Lysobacterales > Lysobacteraceae > Stenotrophomonas > Stenotrophomonas sp. ZAC14D2_NAIMI4_6. The sequence goes on from NZ_CP025996.1 coordinate 1,846,082, forward strand.
GCATCGGTCTGCAGCTTGACCCGTTCCACTTCATCGTCGTGCGCCGCGGTCTGGGCGGCATTGCGGCTGAGGCGTTCGGCGCCGACCGCCAGCTGCTGCTGCGCGTTCAGCACGAAGTGCTGCGTGGACTGCGCCAGCGAGTGCGCGTACACCCGGTTGGCTTCCAGGCTCTTTTCAAGCAGCTGCTGGCGCTGCACCTGGTAGCTGGCCCAGACCGCATTGCCCAGCATGACCAGGGCCGAGAGCGCGGCAAGCGCCAGGATCAGCCGTTGCAGGTTCACCCGCTGGATCGATGCGTTCACCCTGCGCCCCAGGCAGTTGGTAGGGCCTCAGGTTACAAGCCGGGGGCAGGGGGCGCGTGGGCAGGTCTTCACACGACATGCCAGCGTAGCTTGCACGCTGGCGGTCGCGACTGCCGTGAGCCGCTTAGCCGAAGCTCGGGCCAGCACGGCCGCTGGGGCCATCCTGGTTTCGCTGCTGTTCCATCGCCAGCTGATGCTCCCGCTGGGTGCTATGAGCCAAGGGCAGCATGCATGAATGAGTATGCTCATACTCAATCCATCGCCCCACAGGGTGCTTGGTTGATTGGGTTGGGCGAAGTTTGTCGCTACCTCAGTCAGTGGCGTGATCGTCCGTTGTCAGTGGATGCGTGCGCTATTGACGGGTGCGCTTACAGCACGCACTCCCTGCCAATATCCAAGGTAACGGTGTAGTCCGTGTTGCCCGAAAGTACCCCAGCGTCCTTGTATGCCAACAGAGCTTGCTTAAGGCTCTCTATGACCGATTGCTTGTATGGGCCAAGTGTCGGTGGCAAGCCATTGGTCCCGTTCAGTCTGACCAGTAGCCAATGCGACCACCCTGGTTCTCCTGGCTTTCCGTTCCCACCCAACAGGTCCAAGCGGACCGTCAGTAGCGTTCCTTTCCAGTAGAACGACCACACGCTTTCATGATTTGTCTCCGCCTCAATGCCCCGCGACAGGATCCTGAGATAGATGTCCTGCTCGCGATCGATGGTCCACTGACGGGAAACTCCCCCGCTTCTGAAGCTGGCGTCAATCTCGGCCAAGTGATATCTGGCCGAATCCTCCGGTGAAATGTACTCGTTGACAAATGGCATCGTGTCCTCGTTAAAGAGTGCTCCTTGGCGTTGTCAGCGGATTCCTGTGCCATTGAACGGTGCGCTCATAGCACGCACTCATCTCCAAGCTCCAAGGTGATGGTGTAGTCGGTATTCTTTGAGAAAACGCCGCCGTCCTTGTACGCCACCAGCGCCCTCTTCAGATCATCCAGAATTGCCTGCTTCTGCCGCTTGAGCGCTAGCGGCAAGCCATTGCTTCCGTTCAGAGAGACAAGTCGCCAATGCGACCATCCGGGATGTCCTGGTTTCCCCTTGCCATCCAGCAGATCCAACCGGATCGTCAGCACGGCTCCCTTCCAATAGAACGTCCAGTGGCCCTGATGACGAAACTCCTGTTCACGCCCGTTTGCAAGATTGCGCAGATAGATGTCCTGGTCGCGGTCGACGGTCCAGTCGTGCGACTTGTTCCCGCCGATGACCTCGGCATCAATCTCGGCCAGGCGGTACGTGGCCGAATCCTCCGGTGAAATGTACTCGTTGACGAACGGCATCGTTTCCTCCCCGGGCGCGCTGTTGGCCTTCATGGGATTCTATCCATGTAGGACGGGTTGCTTCCTGCGGCTTCTGCGCCCGGCCGGAATGCCCGAGCTGGGGTAGGGGCGTGCTGGATGATGTCCCCGAGTTCGGCCAAGCCAAAGGCGTCACCACCAGCCCCTGCACTTGCCACCCCATTTCCGATTAGCATGCCCCCACCGGCCGCTGGTTGTTCGCGCCGACCCCGTTTCCCCCACCAGCGAAGGACCGCGAATGGAAACGCTGACCGTAAGACAGGTAGCCTGGAAAACCCTGCTGATCAATCTGATCGCGGTGGTGGTGCCGCTGTCGGTCATCGTGCCGTGCGCCTATGCCATCCAGCACACATCCGCGCAGACCGCTTTCCTGATCGCCACGCTTTCGATGGTGGGTGGGGTGAACTACCTGATCGTGCGCCATGGCACCTACCTGATTGATATAGAGCTGTCCCCGGGCGCCATTGCGATCCGCCAGGGTGAGCGCACGCTGTTCGCTTCACCGTTCTCGGCAATTCGCAGCTACAACGCGTACCCGTTCATCAACCGCCGCGGCGGCCATGTGCTGCGGCTGGATTCTGCCACGGGTCGTTACTGCGGCCTGCTGACCTGGCGCGACTTCAACGCACCCGACGAGGAGGACAAGGCCAGCTTCGTCGGCCTGTATAGCGTGCTGGATCAGCACGTTGGCGGGCGCAAGCGCACCACGGGCGTTGACCTGCTGCTGAAGCTGTTTTCAACCGCGCCCTATATCGCCTTGGCGGTGGCGTTGCTGATGCTGGTGGGCATGTTCGTCCACGTGATTCAACGTTGAAGCAAACAGGGCGCCACAGGAGGTTGCCACGAAGGACCAGCAGTACAGCACTGGGCTGCATGCCTGAATGACCGCGAAGCCAGGGCGCCGCCTGTTGGTCGCGGCCGTGCTGTTCGTGGTCGGCATGACCGTGTTCTTTGCCGCGTGGTTCGGCCTGGCCCTGCTGTTCGGCGACCGGCAGGACGGTGGCGCGCTGGCACTGAACACCGTACTGGTGGGGTTCTGCGCCTTGGTGCTGCTACCGGTGCTGCATCGGGGCATACAGCGCGGCATCTGGCATTACGTGCGCGAGGGTGAAGCCGGGCGCAGGCCCGGTTCATTTCAACTGGGCGCCAACGTGGCATCGCCGTACGCCGACGTGCGTTGGCCGTGGTTGTTGCGGCTGCGTCATGCCGTGCTGTACGTGCTAGGCATGGCGCTTGTCTTGTTCGTGTTCCTGCCGTTGGACAACCAGCGCGCCTTCGCTGGCTGGGTCAGCCGTTTCAGCGTAAGCCCTGCGTTTGCCGGCCAACTGAACATGCTGCTGTTCGCGTGGTTGCCGCTGCTGGTATTGATGGCGGTCTGCATGCTGCTGCTCTACCGTCAGGTTCGCCGCCGCGATGCCGGTCTGTTGGATGAGGCGGGCAAGCGACTGCTCAACGCCGAGATGAGCTGGCTGTTCGCCTTCGCCGGGGCGCTGGCCGCCACGATGCTGGTGTGCCGCGTGGCGGGATCCGTGGTGGGGGCGTAGCGGCGTAGGGTCACCCCTTCGGCTTGGCAAACACATCCAGGCCGGTGCCGGTTTCCAGCAGCGATTTCAGGCTGGACAGCACGATTGGCCAGCCCTGGCGGATGCCGGTATCCATGCCACTGCCGGGCTCCAGGTCGTCGTGGGTAACGGTCAGCCGCACCATGTCTTCATAGGGCACGATATCGAACGTCACCCGGCTGTAGCTGGCAGGATTATCTGCCTGCGATGCCGCCGCCCAGGTGATCACCAGGCGCGAGGGTGGGGTGCTTTCCACCACCTCGCCGACCAGTTCGACCGTGCGTGCATCGTTGGCGCGCACATGCTGCCAGCGCGAACCGGGCTGCCAGTCCGATACGTTTTCGTGACCCCAGTAGGTGCGCGCGACTTCCGGGCGGGTGATGGCATCGAACACCTTCTGCGGTGTGGACGCGATGTAGATCACGTGGATGAAGCGGGTGGCCTCGGTGGGCATGGTCATTCTCCTTCCAGTTCGCGTTTCAGGTCATGCAGCAGGGTCAGCCGCTGCTGCTCGAACTTGCGTACCCAGCGCTCGTAGACGTCATGCAGCGGCACCGGGTTGATGAAGTGCAGTTTTTCCCGGCCACGGCGCACGGTGCTGATCAGGTTGGCGTCTTCCAGCAGGCCCAGATGTTGGGTGGCCGACTGCCGGGTCATCTGCAGGTGGTCGCATAGCTGGCCCAGGGTCTGGCCGTTCTGCGCACACAGCCGGTCCAACAGGGTGCGGCGCGTGGGGTCGGCCAGGGCTTTGAAAACCTTGTCTGCATCCATGCGGTGGGTCAGTTCCACTCGTCAATCTTGATGTCGCGTGGGCTGGGTTGGCCGCTGCCGGTTTCCAGCAGGGATTTCAGGCTCATCAGGAACATGGCCCACTTGGTGCTGCAGTGCCGGGTAAATTCGGCGCGCTCGCTCCAGCCTTCGTGGGTGAACAGCACGATGCTGTACTCACCTTCCTGGCGCAGGGCGAAACGGATGTGGGTGCCGATCCATTCCGGCGGTCCGGCCAGCACTTCCCACAGCACCAGGGTGTCTGGCTGCAGTTCCTGCAGTTTCATCTGCATGACGCCGCGTTCTTCGCCATGGGCGGTGAAGCGTAGGTGCAGCGTGCCGCCCGGGTGCCGGTCGCCGGTGGTTTCCTCGGTCCACCAGGCGGCGACGCCCTGCGGGGTGGCCAGGGCCTGGTAGACCTGTGCGACGGGTGCCTTGATACCAACGCGGTGCGCGATCTTGACCATCTCAGCGTCCTCCGGTAGGAGGGCGGCCCACGGCGTGGGCCGTCCATGGAGCTGAGAATAGGCAGGCAATTGCCTGCATGTCAACGGCGCCCCGTATTCAGTTCAAACCGGGCTGTCGGTGGATCGGCTCAGCGCTTCCCACTGGTCGATACGCTGGGCCATGGCCTGCAGCTTGCCGCGCACCAGGTGCAGGGCATCGCTGCCCAGCAGCAGCTGGCTGGGCGGGGTGGGGCTGTCGATCACCTGCAGCATGGCCTGCGCGGCCTTCACCGGATCGCCCAGTTGCTGGCCGCTCTTGGCCTCGCGCGCGTTGCGGATGGGGTCGAACAGTGCGTCGTAATCGTCGATTGCACGTGGTGCACGCACCATGGAGCGACCGGCCCAATCGGTGCGGAACGAACCGGGCGCCACCGCCGTGACGTGGATGCCGAACGCGGCCACTTCCTTGCCCAGCACTTCGCTGATGCCTTCCAGCGCGAACTTGCTGCCGCAGTACCAGGCGATGCCAGGCATGGTGATGAAGCCGCCCATGGAGGTGATGTTGAGGATGTGGCCACGGCGGCGCGCGCGCATGTGGGGCAGCACGGCCTTGATCAGCGCGGCCGGGCCGAACACGTTCACCTCGAACTGGTGGCGCAGTTCGTCCAGCGTGGATTCTTCCAGGATGCCTTCGTGGCCGTAGCCGGCGTTGTTGACCAGCACATCGATGGCGCCGATTTCGGTCTCGATGGCGCTGATCAGCGCGTCGATGGCCTGTGCATCGGTGACGTCCAGCAGGCGCCCGAACGCACGGCCGGGGGCGAGGGTTTCGAAGTCGCTGCACGCCGCGGCGCTTCGCACGGTGCCGACCACGCGGTGGCCGGCCACCAGCGCCTGCTGGGCCAGGGCACGGCCGAAGCCGCTGCTGACACCGGTGATGAGGAAGAGGCGGGATGCTGTCATGGCGGAGGGCTCGTGTGAGGGAGCTTGCACGTTAGTGCTTGAGCCCGGCATCGCCCAGGCCTAAGCTTCGTCCGTTCTTGCCTATTTCTACGAGGGCGCGATGTCGCGCGATGAGCCGACCCAGCCGCAGGCGCAGGCGCGCATGGTGGAGCTGCTGCAGGCGCTGGCCGTGGACGAGGGCTACACGCTGACCGCGCTGCCCAGTGTGCGGCTGCTGCGTTCGGACCGGCCGCTGGCGCGCACGCCGGTGCTGTACGACCCGGGCATCGTGATCGTCTGCCAGGGCGTGAAGCGCGGCTACCTGGGTGGGCAGGTTTACCAGTACGACCCGCAGCACTATCTGGCCGTGTCGGTGCCGGTGCCGTTCACCATGGAAACCGAGGCCACCGCCGAAACGCCGCTGCTGGCGATCTACCTGCACCTGGACCTGCAGTTGGCCGCCGACCTGCTGATTGAACTGGGCGAGCGCGCGGGCAGCAGCGCAGCGCCTGCGCAGAGCATGATGGCCAGCCCGATGCAGGGCGCCCTGCAGGCCACCGTGCTGCGTCTGCTGGAGGCCTTGGCCGACCCGCTGGAAGCAGATGTGCTGGGAGCATCGCTGGTGCGCGAACTGTATTTCCGCGTGCTGACCGGCGCGCAGGGCGCGGCCATGCGCGAAGCGTTGGCAATGCGCGGGCGCTTCGGGCGCATCGGCAAGGCGCTGCGGCATATCCACGCCGCGTACTCCACTGCGCTGGATGTGGATGCGCTGGCCGCCGAGGCCGAAATGAGCGTAGCCACCTTCCACGAGCATTTCCGCAGCATTACCGGCACTTCGCCCATGCAGTACGTGAAGTCCACCCGGCTGCACCAGGCGCGGCTGCTGATGCTGCGGCAGGTGATGACTGCAGAAGCGGCATCGCTGGCGGTGGGCTATGCCAGCCCCTCGCAGTTCAACCGCGAGTTCAAGCGGCTGTTCGGGTTGCCGCCAGCTGCCGAAGTGGCACGCATGCGGCGCAGTTTCGCGCTGCCCGCGCCGGTGGAGGGTGCGGTGTTTGTGTCGTCGCATTGAGGGGCGGCCGTGCATGGCGGTGCGCTACCCACTACGCACCGGTAGCGCCGGGCCACGCCCGGCGAGCGCAGCGGCCCACTTGACGACATGGCCTACCAACTAGTAGGTTAAGCGCCATGAAAGAACAGCTCTCCCTGAAAGCGCTGGAAATCCTGGCCCAGGCCCGATCCCTGTTGGAAGCCGGTGGCTACAACGGTTTCAGCTATGCCGACGTGTCGGCGCGGGTGAACATCAGCAAGGCCAGCATCCACCACCACTTCCCCAGCAAGGCGGACCTGGTGCGCACGGTGGTGGTGCTGTACCGGGCAGAAGCCCGCGAAGGTCTGGCGCTGCTGGACCGGCAGTTGGGCGATCCGCTGAAGGAACTGAACGCTTACGTGGATTACTGGTCCAGTTGTATTGCCGGCGGTACGTCGTCGTTCTGCATCTGCGCGATGTTGGCGGCCGAGGCGCCGTTGATTCCGACAGAGATCGCCGATGAAGTACGCGGCCATTTCGAAGATCTGAGCGGGTGGCTGACCCTCACCCTGGAAAAAGGCGCGGCGCAGGGGCAACTGCGCCTGCAAGGCGCGGCGGCCGACGAGGCGAAGGCCTTCATGTCGTCGGTGCATGGCGCGATGCTGGCCGCGCGTGGCTTTGGTGACGCGGCCACGTTCGCGACGCTGGCGCGCCTGGCTATCGCGCGGGTAAGCGCGGCAGCCTGAGTGTTGTGTGGTGGGCCTGCGGCAGCGCAGGCCTTTCTTTTGTCCATCAAGCCTACCTACTAGTAGGTTTACATAGAGTCCGGAGTTCCTCATGGCACACCCTCTTTCCACCCTCGGCGCAATCCATACGGCCGTCAGCCTGATTCCTGTCCTGGCCGGGCTTTACAGCTTTATCCGCCATCGCGCGATCGACCCGTCCACTCGCTCAGGCAAGCTCTATCTGGCCGGTCTGGTGCTGTCAGTGGCGACGGCATTCACCGTATCCAGTACGGGTGGGCTGAACCCGGGCCATGCGTTTGGGGTGATCGTGCTGCTGATCGCCTTTGGCGGCGTTCTGGCGGGACGCCTGCGCGTGTTGGGGCGTCTGGCGCCGTATCTTTCAACGTTCGCGTTGTCCTTCAGCTTCCTGCTGTCGTTGGTGCCGGGCACCAATGAAACACTTACCCGTTTGCCGGTGGGGCACCCGATTGCGGCTGCGCCGTTGGCACCGGTCGTGCTGCAGGTACTGTTGTGCTGCGCAGTGGTGTTCGTGGTCGGGTTCGCTGCGCAATGCTGGCGGATTCGTTCGCGAGCTACCCGCGTTGGCGTGCGGTAATCAGCACCCCACCAGCCGATCCGCACTGACCGTCCCACGATGCTGGCTGCGGTATTCCGTTGGGCTGGCATCGACCAGCCCACGGAAGTGTCGGCGGAACGATTCCTGCGAACCGAACCCGGCCTGTTCGGCCACCCATTGCAATGGCCGGTCGGTGGTTTCCAGCAGTTCGCGGGCAAACGCCACGCGCTCGCGGATGAGCCAATCGATGGGCGACAAGCCGGTGGCTTCCAGGAACTGCCGCTGCAGGGTGCGCTGGCTCAGTGCGGCCTGTTCGGCCAGGCTGGCCAGCGAATGTGCATCGCGGATATTGCGGCGCATCCATTCCATCAGTTTGGCCAGCCGCGTGGGTTCGCCATTGGGAATGGCCCGACTGACCCGTTGGCTGCGTTCGGCATCACGCCACGGTGCCAGCACCAGCCGCTCGGCCACCAGGTTGGCCACGCGCGCGCCGTAATCCTTGCGCACCATGTGCAGCATCATGTCCATGCCGGTGGCCGAACCAGCCGAGGTGATGATGTCGCCGGTATCGACGTAGAGCACGTCGTCGCGCACGTGCACGCGCGGGAACTCGCGGGCGAGCGTGTCGGTCAGCCGCCAGTGCGTGGTGGCCTGGCGGCCATCGAGCAGGCCGGCCCAGGCCAGCACGAACGCGCCGGAGCAGATGCTGGTGATGCGTGCGCCGCGCGCGTGGGCACGGATGAGCGCATCGAGCAGCGCCTGAGGGGGGCGCTCGCTGGGTTCGCGCCAACCGGGAATGACGATGATGTCGGCATCTTCCACCGCATCGAGCGTGTAGGGCAGCTGCACCTGCGCATTGCCGAGCATGCGCAGCGCACCGGGTTCGCCGGCGCACACCTGGGTGCGGTACCAGGCCACGCCCAGTTCCGGGCGGATGGGCGCGAACAGACCGACGGCACAGCCGAATTCGAACAGCCCCTGGCCGTGGCAGGCCACGATGGCAACAGTGGGGGCGGCGGGTTCGCTGGGCATGGGGTGATGCTAGCGAGGCGCGGCGGTAAGCGCAGGGATGCGCGGGCATGTGGTGATGCCGTGCTGGCATATGGAGTAGGGGTCAGAGCCCTTTCCTGCGGAAAGGGATCCGACCCCGGACGGGTGCAGTGAGTTGGGGTCAGATCCCTTCCACAGGAAGGGCTCTGACCCCGATGGGGTGTGTGGGATGGCGTGTGGGGTCAGAGCCCTTTCCTGCGGAAAGGGATCCGACCCCGGCTGCGTAAGGTCATTACCAGCGGTCATGTGGCTGGCGCGATATGACGGTTGGGTGACGCGATTTCGCCTGTTGCGTGGCGGGCGGGGGCTCTTGAATGGAGGTGTGTCTCCGGCCCACCCCCAAGAGCCCCCATGCCTGCCGCCCACACGCCTGTCCTGAATACCCTTGCGGTTCTGATCGCGGCCACGCTGGCCGCTGCACCTGCCCACGCCGCCGATGCCGATGCACCGGCCAGCACGGCCAGCGCCACCTCGGCCAACCTGGCTGCGTCCACGCTGGATGCGGTGGTGGTGACCGGTTCGCGCACCAGCACGCGCACGGTGAAGAACAGTTCCACCCCCATCGATGTGATCTCGGCCGAGGATCTGGCCTCCACCGGCCAGGCCAATCTGCTGGAAGCGCTGCAGCGCAGCCTGCCGTCGCTCAGCCAGATTGGTGGCTACCAGAGCGACCAGGAAAGCCTGATTCGCGGCTACCAGCTGCGCAATCTGTCGCCGGGCTACACGCTGGTGCTGGTGAACGGCAAGCGCCGCAATGCCAGCGCCTATGTGAGTGGTGCCAACGGCGGCGGCTACCCCGGCCACGCCTGGGCCGATCTGGCGCTCATTCCGGTGTCGGCCATCGACCATGTGGAGGTGCTGCGCGACGGCGCGTCGGCCATCTACGGTTCTGACGCCATTACCGGTGTGATCAACGTGATCCTGAAGTCGCAGGCGCACGGCGGCGATGTGTCGGTGGAAAGCGGGCAGAGCTTCGATGGCGATGGCACCCGCACCAGCGTGCGCGCCAATGTGGGCCTGCCCTGGGGCGAGGATGGTTTCATCAATCTGTCTGGCGAAACCACGCGCCAGCACCATGCTATTCGCACCCGGCGCTATATCGATGGCTACCTGAGCTACCCGGCAGTGGATGCCAATGGCAACCTGGTGGCGCTGCGCCCGAACAACCGTCTACCGGCCGGCGCATCGCCGAACCCGGCCGAGGCCACGCGCGATGCCGAGGCCAACACCATCCTCAGTTCGCCGTCCTACGCCTTGAAGGCCTTCGCGGTGAACGTGGGGCACGGCCTGGGCGAGAGCGCGCAGTTCTATGCCAATGCCACGGCCAGTGACCGCACGGCGCAGGCAATCCAGAACTTCCGCCTGCCGGCCACCATCTTCACTACCTACAAAGCGCCGGGCGTGCTGAGTGTGTTTCCCGATGGCTTCCTGCCGGTGCTGGAAACCAAGGAGAAGCAGTACACGGGCACAGCCGGGGTGAAGGGCCAGCTTGCGGGCTGGGACTACGACGCCAGCCTGACCGGCAACCGCAACACGGTGCGCACCTACACGCGCAACTCGGTGAACTATTCGCTGCCATACCCCGGCTCGCCCACCGATTTCTACGACGGCAAGCTGGACTACCAGCAGGGCATCGCCAATCTGGACCTGCGCCGTGGATTCGAGGTGGCGGCCTTTGCGTCGCCGCTGGAAGTGAGTGCCGGTGCCGAGTACCAGCACGAACAGTACGAACGTGGCGCCGGCCAGTGGGAGTCCTATACCGGCTTCGGGGCAGCGGCGTTCGTGGGCTATTCCACCGCCGATGCGGTGAAGGCCACGCGCAACAGCAAGGCGGTGTACGCCGGTGCAGCCACCAACATCACTTCGCGCTGGTACCTGGATGCGGCCGCGCGTTGGGAAGACCACTCTGATTTCGGCACGGTGTCCACCGGGCGGCTGACCACGCGCTTCGACTTCACCGATGCGCTGGGCGTGCGCGCCACGGTCAGCAATGGCTTCCATGCGCCCAGCCTGGGTGCGCAGTTCTACCAGGCCACCGGCAGCTGCCCGTGCGGCACCACGCTGGTGGCGCAGGTTGGCTCGCCGGCTGCCGTTGCGCTGGGTGCGACGCCGCTGAAGCCGGAAAAGGCCACCAACTACAGCCTGGGCGTGACCTGGGACCCGAGCCCGGGCTTCCATCTGGCGGTGGACGCGTACCAGATCGATATCCGCGGGCAGCTGGGGCAGTCCAGCCAGATTGGCTACAACGCACAGGACCCGGCGCGCATCACCGACAACAGCGGCACCGTGCTGACCGCCGCGCAGAAGAACACCATTGACGCGCTGCTGGGTACGGCCGGGATCAGCATTCTGCCCGGCGATGCGTTCTACGCCAGCTACTTCACCAACGTGGGCGACACCCGCACGCGCGGCGTGGAGCTGACCCTGGAAGCAAACCAGGACACGGCGTGGGGCAAGCTGCGCTGGACGTACGCGGCCAACGTGGGCCGCACCACCATCCAGAAGGTGAGTGCGATTCCGGCGGCGCTGCAGGGCCTGCCCAACATCAACCTGCTCACCCGTTCCAGCGAATACGCGCTGCGCTACCGCACCCCGCAGTACACCCAGGTGGCGGGGCTGGGCTGGCAGAACGGGCGCTGGCGCTCGAACCTGGACTTCACCTACTACGGGCCGATCAAGCGCCTGAACAACGGCGTGGCCTACACGCAGCCGCCGGTGCTGGTGACCAACATTTCCGGTGCGGTGGAGCTGGGCGCGGGCTGGAGCGCCGCGCTGGGGGTGAACAACGTGTTCGACAAGCGCACCCGCAAGGTGCCCGAGTACGCGCGCAGCGCCACCGACGTGGCCAGCATTGAAACCACCTGGGATACCGGTGATGTGCTGAGCACGGTAGGCGCGGTGTGGTACGGGCGGGTGAACTATCGGTTCTGAGGTGTAAGGCAGTCGAGCGTGGCTCGACTCTACAAGAGCGCGTAAAGCGGGGGTTTCTATGTCTTCTGTGGTGAACGTGGTGGCATTGGTGGGCTCGCCGACGGGGTCGGCGACATCGCGTACGTCGTTGCTGGTGCGGCATCTGCTGGATGCGCTGCAGCAGCGGGTGCAGGCGCGGGTGGAGTGGGTGGAGCTGGCGCCGATCGCGCGCTCGCTGGGCCAGGCGCTGTCGCGCGATGAGGCCGCGCCTGCGGTGGAGCAGGCGCTGCAGACCATCGAAGCGGCTGACCTGCTGGTGGTAGCCGCGCCGGTCTATCGCGGCTCGTACCCGGGTCTGTTCAAGCACCTGGTGGACTTCATCGGGCTGGAAGCGCTGGTGGATACGCCGGTGCTGCTGGCCGCCACCGGCGGCAGCGAGCGCCATGCGCTGGTGATCGATCACCAGCTGCGGCCGTTGTTCAGTTTCCTGCAGGCGCACACGTTGCCGATCGGGGTGTATGCCACGCCTGCCGATTTCGATGGCGAGCTGATCAACAGCACGGCGCTGCAGGCGCGCATTGCGCTGGCTGCCGAGCGGGCCGGCGGGCATCTGGCGGCGCAGGGCGTGGCGCTGCCGGTGGCGTTGCGCCGCATTGCCTGACATCGCCCGTGATGGCCATGACGCGCAGCACTGTGCTTATGGCCAACACGCATCTGCATGGCCGGATCTGACCGCCGATTGTCGCGCACTGGCGCAGTGGCGGCGCTCGGTCTCTCTAGCATCGAAGGTGACGCGGCAGGATCACGCCGCACCTGATGAGGACTTCACTGTGGCGGTAGACGCATTCCCCAAGCCCATCCTGTTCCTGCTGGATCGCCAGTTCGAGGATGGCCAGCTGCCCGGCCAACGTTTCTTCTGCCGGCACAGCCTGCTGCTGGAAGGTGCGCTGTCCAGCATTGACGGTCTGGATGACCAGCTGGACGTGCGCCGGATCGGGTTCGCCCGGCCGCGCCGTGAGGTGATTGCCGAAATTGGCGAGCAGGACCAGTCGCTGCCCAAGCTGGTGCTGCCGCAGGGCGTGCATAGCGAACACGCCAGTGGCGCGCACCAGGACCGCCAGGTGGTGTCGGGTGCCGAGCCGATTCTGGCGGCGCTGAATGCCCTACTGGGCATTCCCGTGGCCCACCCCTGAGCGAGGACGCGCGCATGAGCTACCAGATAAGCGTATTGGACAAGAGCCCGGTGGCCGAGGGCGCAACGCCGGAGCAGGCGCTGCGCAACAGCCTGCAGTTGGCGCAGCGCGCCGAGCAGTTGGGTTACCACCGCTATTGGTTTGCCGAACACCACGCTGCGCCCACCCTCGCCAGCCCGGCGCCGGAAGTACTGGCGGCCTGGGTGCTGGCGCAGACGCGGCGCATCCGCATTGGCAGCGGCGGGGTGATGCTGCGCCACTACGCGCCGTACAAGGTGGCGGAGAACTTCAACCTGCTGGCGGCGCTGGCGCCGGGCCGGGTGGATCTGGGCGTGGGCAAGGCCCCCGGCGGCCTGCCGGCCTCGACCGCGGCGCTGGCGGCGGGGCGCCCGGCCTTCGCCGATTTCGACCAGCAGCTGCGCGATCTGGAGGGCTATCTGGCCGGCACCCGCGAGGATGCGCAGGCACGGCCGGTACCGCAGGCCGCACCCGAACGCTTTCTGCTGGGCGCCAGCCCACACAGTGCACGCCAGGCCGCCGAACTGGGTTGGCGCTTCGTCTACGCGGCGCACTTCGACGGCGACCCGCAGCACATTGAAGCGGCGTTCGAGGCCTACCGCGCGCTGTCCACGCAGCCGCCGTTGCTGGCCACGGTGGCCTTCGCTGCGCCTACTGCCGAAGCGGCGGCGCGGCATATCGGCGCGCTGCGCGTGTACAAGCTGCACCTGGCGCCGGGGCAGACGGTGAACCTGCCGAGCCCGGAAGCGGCAGCCGAGTACGCCCGTCAGGTGGGTGTGGCCGAGTTCCGTATCGAGGAAACCCGGCCCAGCGTGCTGTCCGGCGATGCCGCGCACGTACGCGCAGAACTGGACGCGCTGCACCGCCGTTTCGGCGTGGGCGAATTCATCCTGGACGCGCCGGTGGCCGATATGGATGCGCGCCTGACCTCCCTTGAACTGCTGTCGCCCGCACCGCGCGCGGCGGTGGCCTGACCTGCAGGAGATTCCCCCATGAGCACGACCCCGCGTCCCATTCCGTTCGGCATCATGCTGCAGGGCCCTGGCAGCCACATGCATGCGTGGAAGCACGCATCGAACCCGGCCGATGCCAGCGTGAACCTGCAGTTCTACATCGACATTGCGCGCACTGCCGAAGACAACGGCATTGCCTTCGGCTTCGTAGCCGATGGCCTGTACATCAACGAAAAATCCATTCCGCACTTCCTCAATCGATTCGAGCCGATCTCGTTGCTGTCTGCGCTGGCTACGGCGACGAAGAAGATCGGCCTGGCGGGGACCTTGTCCACCTCATACAGCGATCCGTTTACGGTGGCGCGCCAGTTTGCTTCGCTGGATCTGCTCAGCGGCGGCCGCGCCGGCTGGAACGTGGTGACCTCGCCGCTGGAGGGGTCGGGCCGCAACTACGGCCGCCCGCACCCGGAACATGCGCTGCGCTACCAGATTGCCGATGAGTACCTGGAAGTGGTGCAGGGGCTGTGGGATTCCTGGGATGACGATGCGTTCGTGCGCGAGCGCGACAGCGGCGTGTTCTTCGCACCGGAGAAATTCCGCCGCCTGGACCACAAGGGGCGCTTCTTCCAGGTGGAAGGACCGCTGAACATCCAGCGCTCGCCGCAGGGCCAGCCGGTGATCTTCCAGGCCGGCTCTTCCGACGATGGCATTGCACTGGCGGGCAAGTATGCCGATGCGGTGTTCACCCATTCGCCGTCGCTGGAGGAAACCCGCGCCTTCACCCAGAAGGTGAAGAATTCGGCCATTGCCCATGGCCGCAGCGCGGCGGAGGTGAAGATCTTTCCGGGCATCGGCCCGATCGTGGGGCGCACCGCCGAAGAGGCCGAGGCCAAGTACCAGGCCATTGCCGCATTGGCGGGGCTGGACGATGCGCTGGCCTACCTGGGGCGCTTTTTCGACCATCACGATTTCAGCCAGTACGACCCGGATGCGCCGTTCCCGGAGCTGGGCGAGGTGGGCAGCAATTCGTTCCGCTCCACCACCGACCGCATCAAACAGGATGCGCGCACCCAGGGCCTGACCCTGCGCCAGGTGGCGCTGCAGGCGGTGAGCCCACGGCCGAACTTCATTGGTACGCCCGAACAGGTGGCCGACGAACTGATCCGCTGGTTCGATGCCGGTGCCAGTGATGGCTTCATCCTGGGCTTTGCCGCGCAGCGCGAAGGGCTGGATGACTTCGTGAACCTGGTGTTGCCGATCCTGCAGGCGCGGGGTTACCACCAGCGGGAACTGCAGGGGCAGACCCTGCGCGACAACCTGGGCTTGCCGTACAAGGCCAGCCGCCATGCGGTCGATGCCGCGCCAGCGAGGAAGGTGGGGTAGGGCGATGAGCGGAGACATTTCGGTAGCGCCGGGCCACCCTCAGCGCGTTTCCGCAGCGACCGGCGTGCTGCCGGAGATCGCGGCACGCGCTGCCGAGGCCATCGCCATTCGCCACGACCTGCACCGCCACCCGGAACTGGCGTTCGAGGAACACCGCACCAGCGCCCGCGTAGCCGAGCTGCTGCAGCACTGGGGCTATGCGGTGACCACCGGCGTGGGCGGCACCGGCGTGGTCGGTACGCTGCAGCGTGGCAACGGCACGCGCCGGCTGGGCCTGCGCGCGGACATGGATGCCTTGCCGATTGCCGAGGAATCCGGGCTGGCGTATGCCAGCCAGAACGAAGGCCTGATGCATGCGTGCGGCCACGATGGCCACACCGCCATCCTGCTGTCGGCGGCGCATTACCTGGCCCACCATGGGCGCTTCAGCGGCACCCTGCACCTGGTGTTCCAGCCGGCCGAAGAAACCGGTTCGGGGGCCTCGAAGATGATCGACGACGGCCTGTTCGAGCGCTTCCCGGTGGATGCGATCTACGGCCTGCACAACTGGCCGGGCGTGCCGGTGGGGCATTTCGGCTTCGTGGATGGCCCGGCGATGGCATCGGTGGATTGGGCGCGGCTGAAGGTGATCGGCAAGGGCGGCCACGGCGCCGAGCCGCAGGGCAGCGTGGACCCGATCCTGGCCGCAGCGCATATCGTGACCGCGCTGCAGAGCGTGGTGTCGCGCAATGTCGACCCGCGACAGATGGGCGTGGTGACCGTGGGCTCGATCCACGGTGGTCAGGCGGCCAACGTGATTCCCGATGCGGTGGAACTGACCCTGACCGTGCGCGCCTACCTGCCGGAGGTGCGCGACACCCTGCGGCGGCGGGTGATCGAGATTGCAGAGCAGACCGCTTCGGCATTCGGCGCGCGCGCGGAGATTTCCTTCCCGCGCGGCTTCCCCAGCGTGATCAACCACGCCGAGCAGACCGCGCTGGTGCGTGATCTTGCGGTGCAGGCGTTTGGCCGCGGGCAGGTGGTGGCCGACTTCGCACCGCGCACGGCCAGCGAGGATTTCGCCTTCCTGCTGCAGGCGCGGCCGGGCAGCTTCATCTTCGTCGGCAACGGTGACAGCGCCTCGCTGCACAGCCCGCGCTACGTCTTCAACGATGCAGCCATTGCGCCGGCCGCCAGCCTGTGGGCGCGGCTGGCCGAGCACTACCTGGTGGAGGAGGCAGCATGAGTACGGTGTTTGAGAACGAGCGCTTCCTGTACACCGGCGTGGACGATCCGCTGGCACGGCCGCTGTTCGATGGGCTGGAACAGGAATACGACAGCCGCTACGCCGATGTGCGGCGGCGCATTGGCGGCAGCGCCCGCGAGGAACTGCAGCGCTACCCCGCGCAGGCGTTTGCCGCGCCGGTGGGCGCGTTCGTACTGCTGCTGCGCGACGGCGTGGCCATTTCCGGTGGCGCCTTCATGCCGCACCGCGATGCCGACACCGCCGAATTCAAGCGCATCTGGACGCTGCCCGGCCTGCGCCGCCAGGGCATTGCGCGGCGGGTGCTGCAGGAACTGGAAGAGCAGGCCGCACGCCAAGGCTACCGGCGCGTGTTCCTGACCACCGGCTTCCGCCAGCCCGAGGCCGTGGGCCTGTACCTGAGCCACGGCTACACGGCGCTGTTCGACCTGCACGCCGACCCGGAAACCATTGCGCATCTGCCGTTCGAAAAGAGGTTGCGCGCGCCGCAGCCGGGTGCAGGCGCGGTGGTTGCCGCACGCCAGGCGGTGCATGCATGAGCACGCCTTCGACCGCGCTGGAAGGACTGGCCACGCGCGCTGCCGTTGCACCGGCATTGAAGATCGTACCCGCGCGGCACCCGCTGCAGGTGGTGGGCACGCTGCTGGCGTTGGCGCTGATCCTGATCGGCCTGCAGTCGGTGCTGGGCAACCCGCGCTGGGGCTGGGGCACGTTCGCCGAATGGTTCTTCGCCAAACCCGTGCTGGAAGGACTGGGGCGCACGCTGCTGCTGACCGCACTGGGCACCGGGCTGGGCTTTGCGCTGGGCACGCTGCTGGCGCTGGCCCGGGTATCCGGCTCGCCGTTGCTGGCGGCGGTGTCGTGGGGCTATGTGTGGCTGTTCCGTTCGATCCCGCTGCTGGTGCTGTTGTTGCTGCTGAACAACCTGGGTTACCTGTACAGCACCATTGAACTGGGCGTGCCCTTCACCGGCATCAGCCTGTTCTCCTACCCGACCACGCAGCTGATCGGCGTGTTCACCGCGGCGGTGTTGGGCCTGACCTTGAACCAGGCAGCGTTTTCGGCCGAGGTGATCCGGGGTGGCATTCTGTCGGTGGACCATGGTCAGTATGAAGCGGCGGCCGCACTGGGCCTGCCACGCGGGCGCCAGGTGCGCCGCATCATCCTGCCGCAGGCGATGCGCTCGATCCTGCCGGCCGCCTTCAACGATGTGATCGGGCTGGCCAAGAGCACCTCGGTGGTTTATGTGCTGGCACTGCCCGAGCTGTTCTACACCGTGCAGGTGATCTACCGCCGCAACCTGGAAGTGGTGCCGCTGCTGATGGTGGCCACGGTCTGGTACCTGGTGATCCTGACCGTGTTGTCGCTGCTGCAGCGGCGGGTGGAGCAGCGCTTTGCGCGTGGCCAGCTGCAGCGCGAGCGCAGCGTATCGCGGGTGTCTGAGGTGCCGCGTGCGCGCGCTGCTGTGCCCGGGGATGGTGATCGCCCACGCGTGGCGGTGCCGGTGGAAGCCGGGCAGGGCGCGGCGGTGACCCTGCACGGCGTGGGCAAAGTATTTGATGAGCAGGTGGTGCTGGACGATGTGAGCCTGGACCTGCGCGCGGGCAGCGTGACGGTGCTGATTGGTCCTTCGGGCGCTGGAAAATCCACGCTGCTGCGGCTGATCAACCATCTGGAGCGCGCCGACAGTGGCTATGTGAGCGTGGCCGGGCAGCTGATCGGCTACCGCCGCGAGGGTGACACCCTGTACGAACTGCCCGAGCGTGAAATCCGCCGCCGCCGCGCCGAGGTCGGCATGGTGTTCCAGGGCTTCAACCTGTTCCCGCACCTGACCGCGCTGGAAAACATCATGGAAGCGCCGATCGCGGTACGCGGAGTGTCGCGCGTGCAGGCCGAGCAGCAGGCACGTACGTTGCTGCAGCGGGTGGGGCTGGCCGACAAGGCCGATGCGTTCCCGCGGCAGTTGTCCGGCGGCCAGCAGCAGCGCATCGCGATTGCGCGCGCGCTGGCGCTGCAGCCGAAGGTGCTGCTGTTCGATGAACCGACTTCGGCACTGGACCCGGAGCTGGTGGCCGAAGTGCTGAGTGTGATCGAGGAACTGGCGCGCTCGGGGACCACCCTGGTGATTGTGACCCATGAACTATCTTTCGCCCGCCGCGTGGCCGACCACGTAGTGATGATGGACCAGGGCCGGGTAATCGAGCAGGGCACGCCCGAGGCGCTGTTCGAGCGCCCGCGCCAGCAACGCACCGCCGATTTCCTGGCCAAGACCCTGTAACCCTTTCGAGCGACCCTATGAGCCCTGCATCACACCGTCGTCCTTCGCGCAGCACGTTGCTGGTTGTGGGTGTGCTGGTGATCGGCATTGCCGGCATCGTCTATTCGCGCGTGCGGCAGGCACCGGCGCCTGTGCCGGCCGCCAGCGTTACCTTGGCCGGTGCCGACGCCCCGGTGCTGCGCGGCACGCCGGACCCCAAGGCGCAGGCGCTGCTGCCGCCCGACTACCGTTTCGTGACCCCGGGCGTGCTGACCGTGGCCACCCACCCGGCGCAGCTGCCGTTGGCCGACTATGGTGCCGACAGCAAACGGGTGATTGGCGTGGAGCCGGACATCGCGCAGCTGATTGCCGACGGCCTGGGCCTGAAGCTGGTGCTGGTGCCGGTAGCGTGGGCCGACTGGCCGCTGGGGCTGGAATCGGGCAAGTACGATGCGGTGCTGTCGAACGTGACGGTGACCGAGGAGCGCAAGAAGAAGTTCGATTTTTCCAGTTATCGGTTTGACCTGCTTGGCATCTACACGCGCACCGACGGACCGATCCAGAAGATCGAAAAACCTGCCGATGTGGCGGGGCTGAAAGTGGTGGTGGGGGCCAGCACCAACCAGGACCAGATTCTGCGGCACTGGGACCAGCAGAATATTGCCGCGGGCTTGAAGCCGGTGGAGTACCAGTATTTCGATGATGCGGTGGTGGGGCGCTTGGCGGTGATTACCGGGCGCGCCGATGTGTCGTTTGAACCGAACGCGACCGGCGCCTATTCGGCGCGCGATGGCAAGGTGCGGCGGGTGGGGCTGTTCCCCGGCGGCTGGCCGGATTCGGCGGCGATTTCGGCAACCACGCGCAAGGGAAGCGGGTTGGCCGATGCGATTACCCAGGCGTTGAACACGCAGATTCAAAGCGGCACGTATGCGCAGGCGCTGCAGCGTTGGAACCTGGCTGAGGAAGCGGTGCCGCAGTCGCAGACCAACCCGCCGGGGTTGCCGGGGTTTTGAGGCACGCGTGCCAACCACGGTTGGCACCCACCGGAATGCGAGGGGACTGTGCTTTGGTAGGCGTCGACCTTGGTCGGCGCAGGGCGTGCCAACCAAGGTTGGCACCTACGGGATCGCGGGCGGTCTGTGCTTTGGTAGGCGTCGACCTTGGTCGACGCAGGGCGTGCCAACCAAGGTTGGCACCTACCAAGGCAAAACGTGCCAACCAAGGTTGGCACCTACCAAGGCAGGGCGTGCCAACCAAGGTTGGCACCTACCCGAGTCACGGCCAACGCGCCTCAAGCGTCTTGAACGGTTTCGCCAGCAGCACGCCATCTTTGTCGAAGTTCGATACCGCTCGCCCATCCACGCGTACGTCCTTCGGCAGGGTGCGGCTGGGCCACCACACGCGTACGGGCGTGCCCTTGCGCAGTCCTTTGCCCAGCGACACCGTCAGGCGGCCATCGCGCTGCCGGGCCTGCATCTGCAGCGTGCCATAGGCGGTGGGCAGGCGGTCCACGGCCAGGCCTTCACCCGCCACCCAGGAAGGGGGCGCCCCCGGCAGCAGTGACAGCCCGTCGTCGTCTTCGCGCAACAGCATGCCGAACAGGGTACGGCCGTACTCGGCGCCGATCCAGGTGTGCGGCATGTCGCCCAGGTAGCGCGGGAAGCGCAGCCGCGAATGCACTACTTCCGCCAGCACCTGCCACTGCAGCGGCCGGCGATCGTGCAGCAGGCCCTGCAGCAGTTCGTCGGCTGCTTCGGGCTGGCCCAAGTGTACGTAACTCAGCACGTTGCGGATTTCATACGGCGTATAGGCATACAGCGCACCGGGCTGGTTGCGCTTGCGCACATCGTCCAGGTAGCGGGCGAAGGTGGTGCGCAGGGCCTCGGCGGGCAGCACGCTCTGCGCGCCGGTGGGGTCCAGTGCGATGGACACACCGGTCGGGTCGCCGTCGCCCAGGTCTGCCGAGGACGGAATGAAGTCGATGCCCTTCCATGCCATGGTCGCGCGGATCGAGGCATGCAGGGCGTCATACAGCGCCGTGTACTGTTCGCGCGCCCACGTTGCGGTTTCATGGTCGCCCAGCGATTCGGCCAGCCACGCACCATCATGCCAGCCCTTGAGACCCCAGTAGTCGTCCCAGTAGCTGTGGGTCGGTGAGGGGTAGCCTTCGTGGCTGATCGACGGAGCAAGAATGCCGGCAAAGCGCTCCGGCGACGGCTGGTCGGCCATGTAGCCCGGCACCAGGGTGCGCTCGCGCAGTTCCTGCAGGAAGTGCAGCGCGGCCTTCACCTTGGGCAGATAGGCGCGCACGCTTTCCGGCCCGCCATCCAGCCGTGCGACGTCGGCCACCAGGGTGATGTACTGGCCCTGGCTGTCGTACTCGATGTCCGAGCCGAAGCCGGTGTTCACGCTGCCATCGTCATTGAGGATGGGGGACACCAGGCCGTTGTCATGCACGCCGTGTTCGCTGTACCAGGCCAGGTAGTCGCGCGCGACCTTGGCTTCGCCCATGCGCAGCAGCACGGCCGAGGTCGCCATGCCATCGCGGATGAAGGAACGGTTGTAGTTGCGTGGGCCGGGCTGCATGGCCGGACCGGTCTGGTTGATCAGCATGTAAGCGGCCTGCGCGCGCAGCATGTCCACCAGCGAAGGATCGGGCAGGCGCAGGCCCACCTGGCCCAGCCGTGCCTGCCAATCGTTGGAGGCGCGGCTGGCGAGTGTCTCGAAGGCCGTGTCGGCGTCGGGTGGCAGCGATGCCAGGTCCAGGGGCGGTGCCTGGGGCAGCACGCCATTGGCATCAGCGTTGGCGGTGCCCAGCGGGAAGGCCACCACGACGGCTTCGCTGGTACCGGGGGCCAGGCGGATGTGATAGCTCAGCGCCGCCGCGGCCAGGCCGGCGGCATCGCTGGCCTGTTTCGCTGCAGGCAGTTGTCCGCTGGCGATAGCCGCGGTGATTTCGGTGTCGCCCTCGTTGCCGAACGGCGCGCTGCCTGCGGCATCTACGCTGGTGAGTGACTGCAGCAGGATGCGGCCGTTCACGCGCACGGCGTTGCCTGCAACGGCCACCTCGCGGATCGGCGACAGGCCGCCGTTCTGCCACGGCGGGTTCATCTGCATCGGTCGCACGGCCAAGCTCAGCGTGCCTTCGATCGCTGTAGTGCCGGTGTTGTGCAGACGATGCCGCACGAAGGTGACCGGCTGACCGTCGCGCTCGATGGCGAAGGCCTCGCTGCGCAGTTCCAGCCCCGGCTGCGGCGACCAGGTGGCCGATGGCATCGGCTTCCAGCCATCGCGAAGCGCGTGCTGCACCGGGTGTCCGGCGGCGGCGGCGGCGCGGCCATCGGCGCTGCGCCAGATCGGTTGAACCAGCGGCGCGCCCTTGAAGGCCTCGATGTTGCCATATTCGTCGAAGATGGATTTCTGCCGGCCCGCGTGCACGCCCACGGCCGTCCAGTACGTCTGCTGCATGTGCAGCGAGGCAGGGAACAACGCGCGCTGCGCGCCGCTGGCGGCGATCTGGTAACGCTTCATCGGCGTCATCACGGCCTTCGGGCCGAGCAGGCGGATGCGTTTGATCTGCGGTGCATCGCCTTCTACGGTCAGCCGCAGCGCCTGCAGGTCGATCGGTGCATCGGCTGCCAGCCAACTCTGCTGCCGCGTGGCGGCCTGGGCATCGCGCGCCAGCTCGTGCCAACGACCTTGCGAGTCCTGTGCCTGCAGGCGTGCGGCGCCGTGTACGCTGGCCCAGTCCACCGCCAGCCCGGTGCTGGGCTGCGCGCGGGGCAGGATGATGTCGAGCGTGTGGGCGCCGTCCTTGCCGGCGGGTAGGGCAATCGTGCCGCCGCCCTGCCATAGCGCAGCGGATTGGATGGCATCCAGCCCGGTTACCCGCGCACTGAGCGCGGTGTCGAGCGGTTCCATTTCGAAGATCGACACGCCCCAGTCGGACGTGCGCTGTGGGCTGGCCAGGCGCAGGTAGCGGGCCTGGCGGGGCGCGAAGTACAGGGTCTCGATGCCGCCCAGCGAATCGGCCATGACGTAGGCCGTCTGCCAGTGGGTGCCATCGAGCGAGGTCTGCAGCGAATAGGCTTCGGGGTTGGAGACATCCCAGGTGAGGCGCGCGCCTGCCAGCATTGCCGGTTTGCCCAGATCGATCTGGAACCAATGGCCGGGGCTGAACGCGCCACCGGTCACCGTCTTCGGATCGTTGTCGATCAGGTGGCCGATCGCCATCGCTGGCACCTGCTGCGATGAGGCGCTGGCCTGCCATTGCGCGCGCGGTGGCAGGTTCTGTGCGCTGACCGCCGCCGCCAGTGCCAGGGTGGGCAGCAGCAGTGCCTGGGCGAGGCGCCGGTGCGGCGGGGGAGTGGTGCAGCGGTCGGCGCAGAGCGTCATTGCGAAGGCCTCACATGAGCACGGCCCGGGAACGGGCAGGGCTACGCTAGCAAGGGATGTAAGCGGTTACATGACGCATCGCAGTATGTGGGTGGGTATGGCTGGGGGAATGCGTGCCAACCAAGGTTGGCACCTACCGCTGTGTCGTGGGTGCCTCTGGATCGGTACTGGAGAACGCGTACGGTTGATCGCGGTGTTCGCACACAGAATGGGTTGTCACTTGACAACCAATCCAGCTGGCTCCAGACTCCGAGGGAAAGGAATGCCCCGTTCGCGCCATCCAGACAAAGACATTGAGACCGCGCTGCGTTTTGCGGAAGAGCGTGGTTGGTGGTTACGTATCGGTGGCAGCCATGCGTGGGGGAGGATTTACTGCCCCTACAACGACAAGGAGTGCCGCTGCGGCGAATTCTGTGTCGTCAGCATCTGGAGCACGCCGCGCAATCCCGCGAACCACGCCAGGGCGCTGCGCCGTGTTGTGGAGAACTGCATCCGTGAGCAATGACGCACCTGCCTGCCCCGAAGGGTTGTATCCATGACCGAGTTCACCTTCATTCTGAAATTCCGTCTGCCTGATGCTGGTGCAGATGCCGGCGAGTTGGAGCGGCAACTGGCTGAAGCGGGTTGCGACGATGCATTGCTGGGCATCGGCCGACCAGGTCGGTTGGCGCTTGAGTTCTGCCGACAGGCCGCCAGCGCTCAGGACGCCGTCTCATCGGCACTTGCCGATGTACGGGCCGCGGTGCCGGGTGCTGAGCTGATTGAAGTCAGCCCCGATCTGGTGGGGCTGACCGATGTGGCAGATCTGCTGGGCATGTCGCGGCAGAACATGCGCAAATTGCTGCTGTCACACCCGCACACCTTCCCTGCACCCGTGCATGAAGGCAGCGCATCCATCTGGCACTTGGCTGACATTCTTGCGTGGCTGCAGGCGCGCGGTAGCCAGAAGGTCAGCAGAGAACTGCTGGAACTGGCTGCCGCGGCCGCCCAGGTAAACGTGGACAAGGAGCAGCAACGGCGGCGGTAGAAGGCGTGCCAACCAAGGTTGGCACCTACCGGCCGGGGTTATCGGGGGGATTCCCACCAGCGGGTGCCGGGCGTGGGGGCCTGCATGTCCAGGGCTTCGCCCATGATCGGGGTGGCGACGGGGACGTTGTGGGCAGCGGCCAGGGCGGTGATGCGTTCGAACGGTTGCTGCCAGTCGTGCAGGGCCAGGTCGAAGGTGCCGTTGTGGATCGGCAGCAGCCACTTGCCGCGCAGATCCAGGTGCGCCTGCAGGGTCTGTTCGGGCTGCATGTGTACGAAGGCCCAGCGTTCGTCGTAGGCGCCGGTTTCGATCATGGTCAGATCGAACGGGCCGTACTTTTCACCAATGGCCTTGAAGCCATCGAAGTAGCCGGTGTCGCCGCTGAAGAAAATGCGGAAGTCGTCATCCTGGATGACCCACGACGCCCACAGGCTGCGGTCGCTGTCGCCCAGGCCACGACCGGAAAAATGCTGGCCCGGGGTGGCGGTCAGGCGCAGGCCGCCAGCGGTGGTGCTCTGCCACCAGTCCAGCTGTTCCACCTTGGCTGCATCGATGCCCCAGGCGATCAACTGGTCGCCCACGCCCAGCGGCGCGATGAAGCGCGTGGTCTTGCCCGCAAGCGCGAGCACGGCGGCATGGTCCAGGTGGTCGTAGTGGTTGTGCGACAGGATGACGCCGGCGATGGGCGGCAGTTCGTCGATGCTGATGGGCGGTGCGTGGAAGCGTGCCGGGCCCATCCACTGCACCGGCGAGGCGCGTTCGGAGAACACCGGGTCGGTCAGCCAGTACTGGCCGCGCAGCTTCAGCAGGAGGGTGGAATGGCCCAGGCGGAACAGGCTGCGATCGGGCGCGGTGTCGAGCGTGGCGCGGTCCAGTGGTTGCACCGGAATAGGCTGCGTGGGCACGGTGCCCTTGGGCTTGTTGAACAGGAAGGTCCACCAGATCTCCAGACCATCACGCAGGCCCATGGCCGGCTTGGGCAGGACGTTGCGGAACTTGCCGTCGCGGTACTGCGGCGAGTCGGGGAAGTCGGGCAGGGACCAGGATTTGCAGAACGTATAAGCGGTCACGGCAAGGGTTCCAAGCAGGAGGACAAGGAGCAGGCGCTTCATCGGGGACGTCCGCTGGGTACACTGCACAGTGTAGTTTCCGATTTCAGGAAAGTACACTGGCCGGTGTAAAATGTCGGCGTCCGTTCAGATTCCTGGTAACGCCATGTCCCGTGCCCCGCAACGCCTGACCGATCGCAAACGCGAAGCCATCGTGGGCGCGGCGGTGGAAGAGTTCCGCGCGGCGGGCTACGAGGCGACCAGCATGGACCGCATCGCGGCGGCCGCCGGGGTGTCCAAGCGCACGGTCTACAACCATTTCCCCAGCAAGGAAGAACTGTTCGCGCTGATCCTGGAAGAGCTGTGGGAAAGCAGCGTGGCGAGCGTGGACGTGCCCTACCGCGCCGACCAGCCGCTGCAGGCGCAGTTGCTGCAGTTGCTGGCGAAGAAACTGGAGCTGCTGGGCGACCCCAACTTCATTGACCTGGCACGGGTGGCGATGGCCGAGATCATCCATTCGCCCGAACGCGCGCAGGCCATCGTCTGCCGCATGGGCGAAAAAGAGGGCGGGGTGAGTGCATGGGTGCGCGCTGCGGTGGCCGATGGTCGCTTGCGCGAGGTCGATCCGGAATTCGCCGACCAGCAGTTGCAGGGCCTGGTGAAAGGCTTTGCGTTCTGGCCGCAGGTGACGCTGGGGCAGCCGCCGTTGGCCGCAGCCGAGCGTACGCGGGTGGCCGAATCGGCCGTGGCGATGTTCCTGGGGCACTACGCGAAGTGACGTGACGCTGCGCTGTTTTGTCGCAGCTGGCCAAAGATGTGACCGGTTTGCCTGCGCGCTGTAAAGCGTGTCTGCGATAGTGGGCGTGCCCTCCACGCAGTCGGGTGTTCATGTCACTTGCAACGGTGCCGCAGATCGGGGAAGTCCTGCAGCAGTCCTATGGCATCACGCCCACGGCGGTGGTGTCGCGCGCGGTGGGCGCCGATGCCCATGCGGCGGTGTACCGCATTGATGCGCGCAATGCGCAGTGGTGGCTGAAGTGCCGCCGTTACCAGGTGAACCCGGCAGTGTGGGACAGCCTGCACTGGTTGCGCGGCACGCTGGGCATCGAGGAAATCGTGGCGCCGTGGCCCACGCTGGCCGGTGCCGCGTCGGCACAGCGCTGGGGCCTGCAGTTCACGCTGTTTCCCTACATTGAAGGGCAATCGGGTTTCGAGGCACCGCTGAGTTCGGCGCAGTGGCAGCAGCTGGGCCGCGTGCTGCGTTGCCTGCACCAAGCGCGACTGCCGGAGGCGATGGCGAGCGCGCTGCCGCAGGTTGCGCTGGATACCGACGCGCTGCTGACGGTGGGGCAGTGGCTGCAGCAGCCCGGTGCGCTGCCAACCGCCACGGACCGTTGGGGGGAGGCGTTCCTGGCGCTGTGGCAGCAACAGCGTGCGCGCATTGCGCAGCTGCATGCACGCGCCGAGGAACTTCAGCAGGGCCTGCAGGACCAGCGTGCAGAACTGCGGGTGTGCCATACCGATCTGCATGCCGGCAATCTGTTGATGGATACGGCTGGCCGACTGCATCTGATCGACTGGGATGGCCTGGCGCTGTCCCCGCGCGAGCGCGACCTGATGTTCGTGGGCGGCGCGGTGGGCGGCCGGTGGGGGCGTGAGCGCCCGCAGGGTTTCGTGGAAGGCTATGGGGAAGATCTGGGCGATGCGCGATGGATTGCCTGGTACCGGCATGTGCGCGTGCTGCAGGACCTGATCGAGTTCCAGCAGATGCTGCTGGGGGCGCAGGCGCAGGGACGTGCGGTGCAGCAGCGGCGGCAGGCGCTGCATTTCCTGGGCGAGCAGTTCGCGCCGGGGAATGTGGTGGATGCGGCCGAGCGCGCGTACCGGGTGGCGTGCTGCGTTCTGTAGAGTCGAGCCATGCTCGACTGCCGTGTGTTGTAGAGTCGAGCCATGCTCGACTGCGTTCGGCAATTCAGTCGAGCATGGCTCGACTCTACAAAGAGCAGTCGAGCAAGCTCGACTCTACGGGGCAGGCGCGCGGGCGCGGCGGGCCAGTACGGCTTCGCGGTGGGCGATGTAGGCGTTGGCGGCCAGGATGATGCCGGCGCCGATCAGGGTCCAGCGGTCGATGGTTTCGCCAAACAGCAGCCAGCCGCACAGGGTCACCAGCGGCAGTTGCAGGAAACTGATCGGAGTGAGTGCCGAGACTTCACCCAGGCGTAGCGCGCGGGTCCACAGCAGCTGGCCCACGGTGCCCATCACGCCGGTGGCCACCAGCCACACCCAAGCCATGCCGGTGGGCCATACCCAGACGAACAACGCCGGGACCAACGACAGCGGCACCCAGAACACGTAGGTGTAGAGCACCACCGTATCGGCGCTGTCCACGCGGGTGAGTTGCTTGATCTGGATCGCCACCAGCGAGCCGAGCAGGGCGGCGGCCACGGCCACCAGGCTGCCTGCGGAAAAGCCGGCGGTGCCGGGCCGCACGATCACCAGCACGCCGATGAAGCCGATCACCACCGCCGCCCAGCGGCGCACGCGCACGATCTCGCCCAGCCACAGCACCGCGGCAATGGTGACGAACAACGGCGTGGAATAGGACAGCGATACCGCCTGCGCCAGCGGCAGGTGGCCCAGCGCCCAGAAGGCGCACAGCATCGAGGCCAGGCCGATGGCACTGCGCAGGAAATAGCGCGGTAGCTGCTGGGTTTTCAGCGGCGCGCGGCCAGGGCGCAGCAGCATGGGCAGCAGCGCCAGCAGACCGAAGGCATTACGGAAGAAGGCCACTTCCTGGGTGGGCACGTAGCGGGTGGCGTAGCGGATCGCCACGGCCATCAGCCCGAACGCCAGGGTGCTGCCCAGCATCAGCAGTGCCGCCCGCAACGGGGCGGCGGCCGGGCCCTGCACGGCGGTGTTCACCACTGGGCGCCGAGCAGGCGCGGTTCCGGTTCAATGGGCACGCCGAATTTTTCCAGCACCGAGGCGGAAATGCGCCGGGCCAAGGCCAGCAGTTCAGCACCGCTGGCATTGCCGTGGTTCACCAGCACCAGTGCATGGCTGGCGGCCACGCCGGCATCGCCTTCGCGGAAGCCCTTCCAGCCGCAGGCGTCGATCATCCACGCCGCCGACACCTTGCGCTGGTCCTCGCGCTCGGCCGGGAACACCGGAAGCTCGGGGAAGTGCTGCAGCAGCACCTCGGTCTGTTCCAGCGGCAGCACCGGGTTCTTGAAGAAGCTGCCGGCATTGCCCAGCACACCCGGGTCGGGCAGCTTGCGGCGGCGGATCGCGATGACCGCGTTGGCCACGTCCACCGCGCTGGGCAGTTCCACGCCCTGTGCCTGCAGTTCCTCGCGGATGCCGGCGTAATCCATGCGCAGATCGTGCAGCAGCGGCAGCTTCAGTTCGATGGCGGTGATCAGGTAGCGATCGGCCTGCTGCTTGAACACGCTGTCGCGGTAGCCGAAGCCGCACTGTTCGTTGTCCAGCCGCACCCAGGCCTGGTCCTGGCAATCCCAGGCTTCAACGGCCTGGATGAATTCGCCCACCTGCGCGCCGTAGGCACCAATGTTCTGGATCGGCGCGGCACCGGCGGTGCCGGGAATCAGCGCCAGGTTTTCCAGCCCGGACAGGCCATTCTGCAGCGACCACATCACCAGCCCGTGCCAGGGCACACCGGCACCGGCGCGGATGACCGCATGGTCGGCGCGGTGTTCCAGGAAGCTGATATCGCGGTTGCCGAACACCAGCACGGTGCCGGGCAGATCGTCGGCGATCAGCACGTTGCTGCCACTGCCCAGCACCAGCAGCGGGCCGCCGGCAACGCTGGGCAGGGCCAGCACGTCGGGCAGCAGGGCCGGGTCGTGCAGTTCCAGCAGCTGCGCCGCCGTGGCCTGCACATGGAAGGTATTCAGCGTCTGCAGCGGCGCGTTCTCGGTCAGGGTCCAGCGCAAGGGTGCGGTGCTCACAGCGGTGCCACCGCGCCACGGCTGGGCGCCTCGCGGCGGCGACGGATCGCTTCCACGCAGTCGGCCACCAGCGCAGGGCCCTTGTAGATCAGGCCGCTGTAGCACTGCACCAGCGACGCACCGGCGGCCATCTTGGCCACCGCATCGGCGCCGGACAGGATGCCGCCCACGCCGACCAGCGGAATGGATTCGGGCAGGCGCGCGCGCAGGCGGCGCAGCACCAGGGTGGACTGGTCCAGCACCGGCGCACCGGACAGGCCGCCGGCCTCGTTGGCCAGCGGATCGCCGGCCACGCGGCTGCGGTCGATGGTGGTGTTGGTGGCGATCACCCCGTCCACCTGCAGTTCGCCCAGCACGCGTGCGGCGGCATCGATATCGCGCTCGCTCAGGTCCGGTGCCACCTTCACCAGCATCGGCACGCGGCGGCCATGCTGCGCCGCCAGCGCTTCCTGGCGGTCGCGCAGCTGTGCCACCAGCTGGCGCAGCGCGGTTTCTTCCTGCAGCTCGCGCAGCCCGGCGGTGTTGGGCGAAGAAATGTTCACCGTGATGTAGTCGGCCAGCGGATACACCTTGTCCAGGCAGGTGATGTAATCGTCGGCCGCCTGTTCGTTGGGGGTGTCCTTGTTCTTGCCGATGTTGATCCCAAGCAGGCCGCGGCGGTCACGCGCGCGTTCCACGTTGCGCACCAGCGCATCCACGCCGGCATTGTTGAAGCCCATGCGGTTGATGATGGCGCTGTGGGCGGGCAGGCGGAACAGGCGCGGCTTCGGATTGCCTTCCTGCGGGCGCGGGGTAATGGTGCCGATTTCCACGAAACCGAAGCCGAGCGCGAACAGTGCATCGATGTGCTCGCCGTTCTTGTCCAGGCCGGCGGCCAGGCCGACCGGATTGGGGAAGGTCAGCCCGAACACCGTGCTGGGCATCGGCGCGATGCGTGCGGCCAACAGCGGCGTGGTGCCGGTGCGGTAGGCCAGGTCCAGAGCGGACAGGCCGAGGCCGTGGGCGCGCTCGGCGTCGAGCGAGAACAGGAAGGGGCGGGCAAGCGAATACATGCGGTGGTTTCAGTCCAGCGTGCCGAGGAAGGCTCGGGTTTGATATTCAAAGGCGACCTGGCCGTCCACGGCGTGGGCGGCGAACAGGTCCTGCAAGGCGGCCAGCATGGCATCGTGGCGCGGGTGCCCGGCCTGCGGCGCATACGAGGACGACAGCAGGCGGCCGCGCAGGGCGTCCAGGTCCAGATGCTGCACGTTGGGCAGCTGCACCCAGCCGCGCAGGCCGGGGCCGAACCAGGCCTGCATGGTGGCATCGTCCTGGTAGCGCTCGGCCACGGCGGTGTAGTCGGTGCCGAAGTCCAGCAGCAACTGCTCGTAGCCGACCAGGAACGGGCTGGCGTCGAGCAGGCGCGAGTTCCAGTACACCAGGGCCAGGCCGCCGGGGCGCAGGATGCGCTGCCACTCGGCGCGCACGGCTACGGTGTCGAACCAGTGGAATGCCTGGGCGGCAGACACCAGATCCACGCTGGCATCGGCCAGGCCGGTGGCTTCGGCACGGCCATCGACGGCGCGGAACTGCGGGTACTGCGGCGCCAGCCATTGTTCGGCGGCGGCGCGCATGGCGGCATTGGGTTCCACCGCCACCAGCGGGTGGCCGGCGGCCAGGAACTGGCGGCTGGAAATGCCGGTGCCGGCGCCGATGTCGGCCACCAGGGCCGCGGTGGGCACGCCCATCGGGCCATGCAGCCAGTCGATCAGGGCGGCGGGGTAGTCGGGCCGGTAGCGCACGTAGTCGGCTACCCGGCTGCTGAAGCGTTCGGTGCTGTCAGAAGCGCTCATGGCGGTCAGTTCGACATGGCGGCCAGCCAGGCCAGGCCGCCGAAGAAAGCGATGAAGGCCAGGATGCCCAGCAGCACCATGCCCACGTTCAACCAGCCCAGGATCAGCCCGGTCAGGGCCAGGCCATCGCCTTCCAGATCGGTGGGGCGGCGGCGGATTTCGGCGCGGGCCATGTGCCCGGTAATGATGGCCACGATGCTGGCCACGAACGGCAGTACGGTCCAGCCTGCAATGCCCAGCACCAGGCTGAGCACGGCCACGGTGCTGGTCTGTCGGGGTGCCACGCTCATCGGGGTCCTCCTTGGCAGTGTGCACATGATAGTGCCTGCGGGTGGCCAAGCCCAAGGGCGCCGGGGAACGCTCTGGTAGGCGTCGACCTTGGTCGATGCGAATCGCCAACCAAGGTTGGCAGCTACCGGGGGTGGGGATCGCTCTGGTAGGCGTCGACCTTGGTCGATGCGAATCGCCAACCAAGGTTGGCAGCTACCGGGGGCAGGACTGCCAACCAAGGTTGGCAGCTACCGGGGGCCAGGACTGCCAACCAAGGTTGGCAGCTACCAGAGCCAAGGTCAGCCCATCAGCACTTGGCCGCCATCGACGTTGAGCACGTGGCCGGTGATCCAGCGTGCCAGCGGCGAGCACAGGAACAGGGCGGCGTTGGCGATTTCCTGCGGCTGGCCGAAGCGGCCGAACGGGATCTTGGCCAGGGTGCCGTGGTACAGCGCGGGGTCTTCCACGCGGCGGCGATCCCACAGGCCGTCGGCGAATTCGATCGAGCCGGGGGCGATGGCATTCACACGGATGCGGTGCGGGGCCAGCGCCAGGGCCTGCGAGGTGGTGTAGTGCGAAAGCGCGGCCTTGGCCGCGGCATACGGCGCGCCACCCGGGCGCGGTTGCTGCGCGGCAATGGACGACAGGTTCAGGATGCAGGCATCTGCAGAGGCGCGCAGCCACGGCTGGGCCAGCCGCGAGGCACGCACCGCCGCCATCAGGTCGATCTGCAGGCTGGCTGCCCAGCCGTCTTCATCGTCGGCCATGCCGTAGCCGGTGGCGTTGTTCACCAGCACGTCGATACCGCCCAGTGCCTCGGCGGCGCCGTGCAGCCAGGCGTCGATCTGGTCGAGGACGGCCAGATCGACGGAGGCGGTGTGCAGCGGCGTGCCTTGGGCCTGGGCGTCGGCCTGCAGGGCATCCAGGCCGGCCTGGCCACGCGCGCAGACCGATACCTGGGCACCGGCGCCGGCAAAGGCCAGCGCCAGTTCACGGCCGATGCCCTTGCTGCCGCCGGCGATCAGTACCCGGCGGCCGCTGAGGTCGAGGGTCGGAGCCCCTGCGGGGATCCGACCCTGGGCCATGGCCGAATCGTTGGCCATCACAGATCGAACTTGATGCCCTGGGCCAGCGGCAGCGAATCGGAGTAGTTGATGGTGTTGGTCTGGCGGCGCATGTAGACCTTCCACGCATCCGAACCAGATTCGCGACCACCGCCGGTGTCCTTCTCCCCACCGAAGGCGCCGCCGATTTCCGCACCGGACGTGCCGATGTTGATGTTGGCGATGCCGCAGTCGCTGCCAGCGGCCGACAGGAACTTCTCGGCGGTCTTCAGGTTGGCGGTGAAGATGGACGAGGACAGGCCCTGCGGCACGCCGTTCTGCATGTCGATGGCTTCATCGATGTTGTCGTACGGCATGACATACAGGATGGGCGCGAAGGTTTCGTGCTGTACCACCGCGTCGCTGTTCTTCAGGCCCGACACGATGGCCGGCAGCACGAAGTTGCCGGCGCGGTCGATGCGGGTGCCACCGGTTTCGATGGTGCCGCCGGCGGCCTTGGCCTGGGCGATGGCATCCAGGAACTGCTGCACGGCGCCTTCGCTGTTCAGCGGGCCCATCAGGTTGGCGGCATCGGTCGGGTCGCCGATCTTGCCTTCCACCTGCTTGTAGGCCTTCACCAGCGTGGCCAGCACATCGGCGTAGATCGAGCGGTGCACGATCAGGCGGCGGGTGGTGGTGCAGCGCTGGCCGGCGGTACCGACCGCACCGAACACGATGCCCGGCACGGCCAGCTTCAGATCGGCGGTTTCGTCCAGGATGATGGCGTTGTTGCCGCCCAGTTCCAGCAGGCAGCGGCCGAGGCGGCGGGCCACCTTTTCATTCACGGTGCGGCCGACCTGGGTGGAGCCGGTGAAGCTGATCAGCGGCACGCGGCGGTCGTCCACCAGGGTCTCGGACAGGGCGGTGCCGGCGTCGTTGACCAGGAAGAAGATGTCCGGGAAACCGGCTTCGCGCAGCGCTTCGTTGCAGATGCGCATGGAGGCGATGGCGGTCAGCGGGGTCTTGTTGGACGGCTTCCAGATGCAGATATCACCGCAGATGGCGGCCAGGAAGGCGTTCCAGCTCCACACCGCCACCGGGAAGTTGAAGGCCGAGATGATGCCGACCAGGCCCAGCGGGTGGTACTGCTCGTACATGCGGTGGCCGGGGCGCTCGGAATGCATGGTGTAGCCGTACAGCATGCGGCTCTGGCCCACGGCGAAATCGGCGATGTCGATCATTTCCTGCACTTCGCCGTCGCCTTCGGGCTTGCTCTTGCCCATTTCCAGCGCAACCAGCGAACCCAGCGCGTCCTTGTGCTTGCGCAGCGCTTCGCCGCACAGGCGCACGGCCTCGCCACGGCGCGGGGCCGGGGTGGTGCGCCAAACCTTGAAGGCTTCCTGCGCACGGGCGATGACGATTTCGTACTCGGATTCGGTGGTGGCGCGTACCTGCGCGATGGCCTCGCCGGTGGTCGGGTTCACCGGGGTGATCAGCTCACCGCCATTGGCGTTGGACCATTCCCCGTTGCCCAGGTAGGTGCCGGCGTTGATCGCGTCCAGGCCAAGGGATTTGAGCAGCTCGGAAGACATGCAGACTCCTGTATTTCGTTACGTTGTTGGCGCCGCCGCGGGCAGGTGGGGGATGCAGCGGACTGAACCGCCGATGGTAGCAGAGCCGCCCGGATACCCATGGTGCGGCGCGCCAGCGGGCGTGGGATGGGGATGGGAAAACTGAATGCTTGGAGGGCAGGGAGCTTGCCTGTAAACTTGGCGGCTGCATGGCCCCGTAGCTCAGCTGGATAGAGCGTCCCCCTCCTAAGGGGAAGGTCGCCCGTTCGAATCGGGCCGGGGTCACCAGATTCGAAGCACCTTGAGCTGGCATATGTACATTCTGCGTTCCTCGCGCGCCGACGATGGCGCAGCCTTGGTTGATCTGTGGCGTCGCTCGGTTGACGCGACCCACGGCTTTCTCCAAGCTGAGGACCGCCAGGCGATTGATGTCGAGGTCGCCGCTTTCCTGCCCCAAGCGCCGATGACCGTGGCGGTTGATCAGAATGATCGGCCGTACGGCTTCATGCTGATCGACGGTTCGCATATGGAAGCGCTGTTCATCGATCCTGATGTCCGTGGCACCGGCATTGGACGACAGCTGTTGCTGCATGGATTGTCTGCGCACAAGCAACTGACGACCGATGTAAACGAGCAGAACGCCCAGGCGGTTGGCTTCTACCTGCGGATGGGGTTCATCGAGACCGGCCGTTCAGCGTGTGACTCGCAAGGTCGTCCGTATCCCTTGATCCACCTGCGTCACAACGGTTAGTCCAGCAGAAAAGCCCGGGCACCCGCCTCGTTGCGCAATGGCCCCGGACTAGTCGCCCGAACCGGCGGCATCCAGTTCCTGTTGAACAGTGTCATTGCGGATGCTGTCGATGGCTCGCTGCTGGCTCTCCAGCAAGGTTTCACATCGCTGCAGCTCAGATCGCACCAAGTCGATTTTCCCAT
This sequence comes from Stenotrophomonas sp. ZAC14D2_NAIMI4_6, assembly GCF_003086875.1. Taxonomy (NCBI): domain Bacteria; kingdom Pseudomonadati; phylum Pseudomonadota; class Gammaproteobacteria; order Lysobacterales; family Lysobacteraceae; genus Stenotrophomonas; species Stenotrophomonas sp. ZAC14D2_NAIMI4_6. Next base: position 1,880,874 of record NZ_CP025996.1, read on the forward strand.
GTTCGGCCATGGCCGCGGCTCTGATGGCCGCGCCCTCCCGTAAAGGCGCAACGAGTGGTAACCACGTCTTGTAGCGGGCAGGCTTGGTCGCGGTCAGAGCATATGCCTGGCCATGCAGCCACAATGCGGCAGTCTGTGCGCCATTTCCCAGGTTCTTGAACTGCTCGGCGGACGCGGGTCGCCCGGCTTCCCGCTCGTGCGTGGCCAGGAAATCCCACCAGCCAGAGCAGTTGGCATAGATTCTGGCTGATTCAACCGCTTCCGCAGCAGCCACAGCAATCTCTTTCTGGGAAACGTCGGCGGTAGTCGGCGGAGCAGCGTCCTGGCCGAGCATCAACAGCAATCCAAGCAGATTCATGCCGCTCACGAATGTACCCTCAGGGGACAGCTGAGCCTGAAAGCTATATGACTCGGTGCGGCCGTTCAATCCTACCCATTCTGAAGTACCCAACCCGTCTCCACGCCCACTGCACACGGCGTCCAGCACGCTGCGGTCATCCCTTCCACGCAAGGATTTCCGCCATGAATACCCCTGGTACGCCCAAGCCCACCTGGAGACAGCGCCACGGCCTGTGGCTGGTGCTGGTCGTGGTGCTGATCATCTTCGGCGTCACCCTGTTCCTGCGCTGGTAACCGCCCAGCCACACGGAGGCGCCCGTGCAGTTGCCCACCCTGCTTGTCACCCTGGCCGGTGAACTGATCCTGGTGCCGGTCACCCTGCTGCCGATCATCAATCCGCTCAGCACGGCGTCAATCTTCGTTTCCACGGTGGGCAACCGCCGCGCCATGGCCAAGAAGCTGGCGCGGCAGATCGCGGTGAACAGCTTCGTGGTGATCGTGCTGGCGATGCTGGTCGGCACCTATGTGCTGTCGTTGTTCGGCATTTCCCTGCCGGTGGTGCGTATCGGTGGCGGCTTGCTGGTGGCCGCCGCCGGTTGGCGCATGCTCGGCGCGCGTACTGACGACCCGCCCAGCCCGGCGCAGGAGCAGGCCGAGGCGATTGCCGATGCGCAACTGGAAGGCAAGAGTTTCTTTCCGCTGACGTTCCCGTTGACCACCGGTCCGGGAACCATTGCCGCGTGCATCACCCTGGGTACGCACGTGGAATCGGTGACGCCACTGCATCTGCTGTCGGGTGTGATCGTGGCGGTGGGTGGGGCGCTGCTGGTGGTGGGCGTGATCTATCTGATCCTGCGTAATTCCATTTTTCTGGTGACGCGGCTGGGCCCGACCGGTGCGGTGGTGATGCAGCAGCTGGTGGCGTTCGTGCTGCTGTGCATTGGCATACAGCTGATGTGGACGGGGTGGGTGGACCTCAATCACGAGACGTTCGCCGGCGCGGCGTAGCGTCGAGCTTGCTCGACGGAGGTCGCCCGGAACATCGGCCGCACGCCGGAGCGACGCGAGGCGCTTTTGTAGCGTCGAGCTTGCTCGACGGATGGGGCAGGAGCCAGGAGCAGTCGAGCAAGCTCGACTCTACCGGGCCGTTGCGGGATCAGTGCTGCTGCAGCAGTTCCACCAGCTGGCGCAGGCGGTAGGGCTTGGGCAGGAACTCGACCTGGTCGGGCAGCGGCGGCAGCTGCGAGCGCGCGTAGCCGGAGGACAGGATCATGCGCGCGTGCGGCTGGTCGCGGGCCACGTGCTCGCTCAGTTCGATGCCCGACATGCCGTTGGGCATGCTGATATCGCTGAACACCACGTCGAAACGGGTGCCGCTCTGCAGCAGCGCCACCGCTTCGTGACCGTCGGCGGTGGTTTCCACGTCGATGCCGAAATCGCGCAGGGCCAGGCCGATCATCTCGCGCAGATCGGTCTGGTCCTCCACCATCAATACGCGGATCGGGTCATCGGTCATGGGTGGAGTCCTCTATTGCAGGAAGCAGCAGGCTGACCGTCGTGCCAACACCGGGGGTGGTGGCCACGTCGACGAAACCGCCGCTCTGGGTGGTGAAACCGAACACCTGGCTCAGGCCCAGGCCGCTGCCTTTGCCAATGTCCTTGGTGGTGAAGAAGGGCTCGCTGGCGCGCTCGGCGATCTCCGGCGCCATGCCACGGCCCTCGTCGTGGACACGCAGGGTAACGTATGCGCGCTCCACGTGCCGGTCGGCATCGGGGTCCAGACGCCGTTCCAGTGCGGTGGCCACCCGCACCCGGCCCCCGGGCGGGGTGGCTTCGGCGGCGTTGGCCACCAGGTTGGCCAGCGCGGTTTCCAGCTGCGCCCGGTCCAGGCACAGCGGCGGCAGGTCCAGGGTCATGGACGTGTCCAGGCCGATGCCGGGCGGGCAGCTGCGCCGCAGGGCGTCCAACTGGCCGCCGATCAAGGCATTGATGTCCACCCGGTCGCGTACCAGGGTCTGCCCGGAACTGAACGCCAGCAGCTGGCGGGTCAGCAGGGCGCCACGGTCGGTGGCCGCCTGGGCGCTGGCCAGCAGCTCCTGCGCGCGCGGGTCCTGGCCCACACGCAGCGAGACCAGGTCGATGGCGTTGCCGATGGTGGTCAGCAGGTTGTTGAATTCATGCGACAGGCCGCGGCTGAGCCGGCCCACGGTCTCGAACTGCTGGGTCTGGCGCAGCGCGCGCTGGGCATCGCGCAGCAGGCGCTGGGCCTGCCAGCTTTCGGTGATGTCGCGGGTGATCTTGACGAAGCCCAGCAGCTGGCCTTGTTCGACCACCGGTTCGATCACGATGCTGGCGCGGAACGAAGAACCGTCCTTGCGCAGCCGCCAGCCCTCGCTGGCATGGTGCCCCTCGCGTGCGGCCAGCTGCAGCAGGCGCTGCGGTTCACCGGCGTCGCGATCCTTGTCCAGGTAGAAGCGGCCGAAATGCGTGCCGACGACTTCCTCGGCGGCAAACCCCTTGATGCGCTGCGCGCCCGGGTTCCAGCTGCAGATGATGCCGTCGGGATCGAGCAGGTACAGCGCATGGTCATGCACGCTGTCAATCAGCAATCGCAATTGTCGTGAGGGATCCGTCAGTGCGGAATCCGTGAATGCGGCAGCGACCACGTCAATAGAAAAAGCCCCTGTAAGGGCGCAGACCCTAGGCAGCGCAGCGTGAAGGATATGTGCAGGCGCGGCGTGTGCCATTCGTCGTATGCGGCTGAATGCGACACGGGGTATCCTCATCCCCCTTTTGCCGACTGGAAACCACCTGTATGCGTCCTGGTGCAACCACGCGTGACCGCTGGGTCTGGACGGCTTCAGCCGTGCTGCTTGCGGCAACCGCCGCCATGGAACTGGTGGTGCCGCTGGGCTACGCGGTCTGGCTGGCCTACTTCATGGCCGTGGGCGTGACGGTGTTCCAGCGCAGCGCGCGGGTCCCGTTCATGGTGGCGGTGATCGCCTGCGGGTTGCTGGCCATCGGCTACAACGTGGCGCCGGCCAGCAGCAATTCCGCGTTCTCGTTCGTGAACCGCAGTATTGGCGGCGTGGCCTTCCTGATGATCGCGCTGATCGTGTCGCGCGCCATCGAGGCCCGGCGCCAGGCCATGCGCGCGCTGTGGCTGCAGGAAGCCGAGAATGCAGTGGCCCTGAGCCTGCGTGGCGACCTGGGCCCGGAACAGATTGCCGAGGCGGCCATGTCCAGCCTGGCCGTGCAGCTGCAGGCCCAGGTGGGCGCGCTGTACCGCCTTGAAGGCGGCCGCCTGCAGTTGACCGGCGGGGTCGCGTTGCCCACCGGCATTGCCAGCGCCGTGGGCCTGCAGGAAGGCCTGCTCGGCCAGGTAGCCCGCGATGGCCGGGTGCTGCATCTCAGTGGTGGCGACGCGCAGGCGCTGGAGCTGCAGTCCAGCCTGGGCCGCATTGCCGTGCGCGAGCGCATTCTGGCGCCGATCAGCAGCGATGGCAGCCTGGTGGGCGTGATCGAACTGGGCCGCGCCAGCCCGGGCCAGCAGGCCGCGCTGGACACCGAACTGCTGCAGCGCTGTGGCGAAACCATCGGCATGGCCCTGCGCGCCTCGATGCTGCGTGCACAGCTGGTGGTGCTGCTGGAGGAATCGCAGCGCCAGGGCGAGGAACTGCAGGCGCAGCAGGAAGAACTGCGCGTGGCCAACGAAGAGCTGGAAGAGCAGAGCCGCAGCCTGATGCAGTCGCAGGGCCACCTGGAGCAGCAGCAGGCCGAGCTGGAACAGAGCAACGTGCAGCTGGAAGAGCGCACCCACGAACTGGAAGCGCAGAAGCAGGCGCTGCTGGTCGCACAGGGGCAGCTGGTGCGCAACAGCAACGAGCTGGCCGCCACTTCGCGCTACAAGTCCGAATTCCTGGCCAACATGTCGCACGAGCTGCGCACGCCGCTGAACAGCTCGCTGATCCTGGCCAAGCTGCTGGCCGATAACAAGGACGGCACGCTGACCGAGGAGCAGGTGAAGTACGCGCGCGCCATCCTGTCGTCCAACAACGATCTGCTGGCGTTGATCAACGACATCCTGGATCTGTCGCGCATCGAAGCCGGCCATGTCGAACTGGCCGACGAAGTGGTGGTGGTGGACAGCGTGCTGCAGCGCCTGCGCGAAACCTTCGAACCGATGGCACGGCAGAAGGGCCTGGCCCTGCAGATCGAAGCCGATGCGCTGGCACCGACCCAGCTGGTAGCCGACAGCCAGCGCCTGCAGCAGATCCTGAAGAATCTGCTGGCCAATGCGCTGAAGTTCACCGAGCACGGTAAGGTCAGCCTGCACGTGCGCGCCGGCGGCAATGGCCGGGTGCGTTTCGAAGTGGCCGACAGTGGCATCGGCATCGCCCGCGACCAGCTGCAGGCCATCTTCGAGGCCTTCCGCCAGGCCGATGGCAGCACCCGCCGCCGCTACGGTGGCACCGGCCTGGGCCTGTCGATCTCGCGCGACCTGGCCGAGCGCATGGGCGGCGATATCCAGGTGGACAGCGAACCGGGGCGGGGCAGCTGCTTCATCCTGGAGCTGCCGCTGCAGGGCGCCCCCGCGGTGGCCGAATCGGTACCGCACGCGCCGGCTGAAGTTGCGCCCATTGCCGCTGCGCCGGCTGCGGTGCATGCGCCCGCGCCGCAGCTGGGGGTTGCCCATGGCGCTGCCGCGCCGGTGCGCACCGTGGCCGATGATCGTGGCCAGCGTCGCCACGGCGGCCGGCTGATCCTGGCCGTGGAAGACGATGCCACCTTCGCCGAAGCGCTGGTGGTGCTGGCCCACGAACTGGACTTCGACTGCGTGGTGGCCACCACGGCCGAAGAAGCGCTGGCACTGGCCGTCGAGCTGCGCCCCAATGGCATCCTGCTGGACATCGGCCTGCCCGATGTATCCGGCCTGAGCGTGCTGGAACGACTGAAGCGCAATCCCGACACCCGCCATATTCCGGTGCATGTGGTGTCGGCGATGGATCGCAGCCAGGTGGCGCGCGAGCTGGGCGCGATCGGTTTTGCGATCAAGCCGACCACCCGCGAACGCCTGGTGGCGGCCATCGAGCAGCTGGAACAGACCAGCCAGCGCGACGTGCGCCGCCTGCTGATCGTGGAAGACGACAGCGACCTGCGCCACAACCTGGAACTGCTGCTGGGCCGCGACCAGCTGCAGATCGTGGCCGTGGGCACCCAGGCCGAGGCGCTGCAGCAGCTGAGCACGGTCACCTTCGATTGCATGGTGATGGACCTGGCCCTGCCCGACGGCAGCGGCTACGACCTGCTGGAACACATGGCCGGCAACGATGACGTCGGCTTCCCGCCGGTGATCGTCTACACCGGCCGCGCGCTCAGCCGCGAAGACGAGCAGCGCCTGCGCCGCTATTCCAAGAGCATCATCATCAAGGGCGCGCGTTCGCCCGAGCGCCTGCTGGATGAAGTGACCCTGTTCCTGCACAGCGTGGAAGCGAGCCTGCCCAGTGACCAGCAGCGCCTGCTGCGCGAGGCACGCCGCCGCGACACTGTGCTGGACGGGCGCACCGTGCTGCTGGCCGAGGACGATGTGCGCAACATCTTCGCCCTGTCCAGCGTGCTGGAACCGCTGGGCGTGAGCCTGGAAATCGCGCGCAACGGCCAGGAAGCGGTGGACCGCCTGGCCCAGCGCGAGGTCGATCTGGTGCTGATGGACATCATGATGCCGGAGAAGGATGGCCTGACTGCCATGCGCGAAATCCGTGCGCAGCGGCACCTGCAGGACCTGCCGATCATCGCGCTGACCGCCAAGGCCATGCCCGATGACCGCGAGCGCTGCCTGCAGGCCGGCGCGAATGATTACATCGCCAAGCCCATCGACGTGGACAAGCTGGTGTCGCTGTGCCGTGTGTGGTGCTCGCGGCAATGAACGAACAGGCGCTGTTCGACCTGGAACTGAAAGTGTTGCTGGAAGCGTTGTACCAGCGCTACCACTACGACTTCCGCAGCTACGCCATCTCGTCGCTGCGGCGGCGGGTGCGCCAGGCCATGCAGCGCTATGAGTGCGAGCGCCTGGTGGACCTCCAGCACCGCCTGCTGCACGAGCCGGAGCTGTTCGCCCAGGCCATGCAGTTCTTCACCGTGCAGGTCTCGGAAATGTTCCGTGACCCGGCGTATTTCCGCGAACTGCGCGAGCAGGTGGTGCCGGTGCTGCGCACCTGGCCGTCGGTGAAGCTGTGGGTGGCCGGTTGCAGCACGGGCGAGGAGGTGTGGTCGCTGGCGATCCTGCTGCACGAGGAAGGCCTGCTCGATCGCAGCATCGTCTACGCCACCGATATCAACCCGGAGGCACTGGCCACTGCCGAGGCTGGTGCCTATGGCATCGACCGCCTGGCGCAGTTCAGCCGCAATTACCTGGCCGCCGGTGGCACCGGTTCACTGTCTGATTACTACGCCACCGCCTACGATGGCGCGGTGTTTGATCGCCAGCTGCGCCGCAACGTGGTGTTTGCCGACCACAGCCTGGCCACCGACACCGTGTTTTCGGAAGTACACCTGGTGTCCTGCCGCAACGTGCTGATCTATTTCAACCGCGATCTGCAGGACCGTGCGGTCGGGCTGTTCCGCGAAGCGCTGGTGCACCGGGGCTTCCTGGGCCTGGGCAGCAAGGAATCGCTGCAGTTTGGCATTCACCATGGCGCGTTCGAAGTCTGCTCGCGCGAGCATCGCCTGTACCGGAAGGTGGCCTGATGGCCGAGCCGCGTCCGGCGCTGGTGGTGGTGGGCGCTTCGGCGGGTGGCGTGGCGGCGTTGCAGCAGCTGCTGGGCGCACTGCCGGCCAGCCTGCCGGTGCCGGTGCTGGTGGTGCTGCATCTGCCGCGTGACCGCAGCAGCCGCATTGCCGAAGTGCTGGCGCCGTACTGCGTGGTGGCCCTGCGCGAGGCCGAGGACAAGCAGCCGCTGCAGCCGGGTACGGTGACCTTCGCGCCGCCGGACTACCACCTGCTGGTGGAAGACACCGAGGCCGTGGCGCTGTCGATGGATGAGCCGGTGCTGTTTTCGCGGCCGGCCATCGATCCGCTGTTCGAATCCGCCGCGGCGGTGTTCGGTGCGGGTGTGCTGGCGGTACTGCTGACCGGGGCCAGCAGTGATGGCAGCGAAGGCGTGGCCGCGGTGCGCAGCGCCGGTGGCCGCGCCTGGCTGCAATGCCCCGAGGAGGCCGAAGCGTCGATGATGCCGGCCTCCGCCCTGCAGCACGCCGGCGCTGACGCCGTGCTGTCCCTTGAAACATTGTGCTGTCGCCTGAAGGAAGTTTTCGCATGAACCTGCTGCCGCCCGAGCCTGCCCCGACGCAGTCCCCGGTCAACCTGCTGATCGTCGATGACGTGCCGCAGAACCTGGTGGCCATGCAGGCGCTGCTGCGCCGCGACGGGGTGAACCTGCTGCTGGCCGGTTCCGGCGCCCAGGCGCTGGAACTGCTGCTGGAGCACGAAGTGGCGCTGGCGCTGCTGGACGTGCACATGCCCGAGATCGACGGGTTCACCCTGGCCGAGCTGATGCGCGGTTCGCAGCGCAGCCGCGATGTGCCGATCATCTTCCTGACCGCCTCGCCCGACGATCCGGTGCGCGCGTTCAAGGGCTATGAAAGCGGCGCGGTGGATTTCCTGCACAAGCCGGTGGCGCCGCAGGTGATCCTGAGCAAGGTGAGTGTATTCATCGAGCTCTACCAGCAACGCCAGTTGCTGAAGGCCCGCAATGAAGCGCTGGAGCGGGCGCTGAAACTCAACGAGACCATGGCCGCGGTGTTGACCCACGACCTGCGCACGCCGTTGTCGGCCATCCTGCTGTGCGCGGACAAGCTGAGCCTGGAGCTGCCGGCCGACAACGCGTCGGCGCAGCAGACGCTGAAGCACCTGGAGGCCAGCACGGTGCGCATGGCGCGCATGGTGGAACAGCTGCTGGACTTCTCGCGTATCCGCACCGGCGGGTTGCGCATGGATGCGGCGGCGTGTGACCTGGCCGAGGTGACCCGTGCCGTGCTGGCCGAGGCCGGCAGCGCGCATGGCAGCGCCCGGCTGCAGTTCGAACAGGATGGCGACAGCGGCCTGCAGGGCGACCTGGATCGGCTGGGCCAGATCGCGGCGAACCTGGTCGGCAACGCGTTGACCCATGGCGGTGATTCGGCGGTGCAGGTGCAGGTCGATGGCCGCGACGCACATACGGTCACCCTGCGCGTGCGCAATGCCGGGCAGATCGATGCGGCGCTGCTGCCGCGCCTGTTCGAACCGTTCAAGGCCAGCTTCCATCCCAGCAAGGGCCTGGGGCTGGGCTTGTACATCGCCGATCAGTTCGTGCGCGCGCATCACGGGCGGTTGACCGCACGCAACGAGGCGGGCCAGGTGGTGTTCGAAGCGATCCTGCCGCGTCGCGTGGATGGGCGCGCCATCGCCGTTTCCTGAATTCTTCAGCAAGTTCCGGCGGCGATTGAGACGCATCCGTCCGCAACTGCTACGGTGGGTGTCTCTTTGGTCAAGGACGCCCCATGCCACTGTGCGCCATCGCCTATGTCAGCCAGGCAAAGGCAGATCTTCCGGTTGAACGCATGCACGCGCTGGTGGACGACGCGGCACGCTTCAACAAGATGGCGGGGGTCACCGGCGTGCTGCTCAACGATGGCCAGCGCTTCCTGCAGTACATCGAAGGTCCGCCCGATGGCATCGATTCGGTGTACGAACGCATCCTGCGCGCGGGCAGTCACCACGATCTGATGGAGCTGGCGCGCGGGCATCTGGGCCAGCGGCAGTTTCCCTATTGGTCGATGCGCGTGCTGCCGGTCGAGGCCTCGCTGCTGCGGCAGTTGGCCGCCGGTGACTGGTCCGGTTTCGCGCGCACGCTGGCAGGCGATGCCGGCGGCCCGACCGCCATCGATCTGCTGGCGCAGATCGTGCAGCCGTCGCTGTAACACCCGTCCCAGGCGCACCACTTCACCCGCAGGTCACAAGCGCCGCGCTTTCATCGGCTGATCCCCGGGGAATGGAGCACGACATGGCGCACATGAAGTGGCAGGGCAGGGCGATGCTGGCAATGGCGCTGGCAGCGGCGGTTTCACCGGCACTGGCGTGTACGCGCGCGGTGTACCTGGGCGACAACGGTGATGTGATCACCGCCCGCTCCATGGACTGGAAGGTGGATGTGGCCACCAACCTGTACGTGCTGCCACGGGGTATTGAACGCAATGGCCAGGCCGGGCCGAAGTCGATTGCCTGGAAGGCCCGCTACGGCAGCGTGGTGGCGACCGGCTACGACGTGTCCACCACCGATGGCATGAACGAAAAGGGCCTGGTGGCCAACCTGCTGTGGCTGGTGGAATCGGAATACCCCAAGAGCCGCAGCAACAAGCCGGGCCTGGCCATTTCGCTGTGGGCACAGTACGTGCTGGACAACTTCGCCACTGTACAGGAGGCGGTGGCCGCGCTGGAACGCGAGCCGTATTCCATCGTGACCGACAAGGTGCCCGGCGAAGATCGCCAGGCCACGCTGCACCTGTCCCTGTCCGATGCCAGCGGTGACAGTGCCATCGTCGAGTACATCGGCGGCCGCCAGGTGATCCACCACGACCGCCGCTACCAGGTGATGACCAACTCGCCCATCTTCGATGAGCAGCTGGCCCTGAACGCTTACTGGAAGCAGATCGGCGGCACGGTGATGCTGCCCGGAACCAACCGTTCGGCCGACCGCTTCGCGCGTGCCTCGTTCTACATCAATGCCATTCCCAAAGCCGAAGACCCGGTGGTGGCGCTGGCCAGTGTGTTCAGCGTGATCCGCAATGCATCGGTGCCCTACGGCATCACCACGCCGGGCGAGCCCAATATTTCGTCCACCCGCTGGCGCACGGTGGCCGACCACAAGCGGCGTCTGTACTTCTTCGAGTCGGCGCTCACGCCCAATACGTTCTGGGTGGACCTGAACAAGATCGACTTCGCCGGGCCGGTACTGAAGCTGGACCTGGGCCCGGACCAGCGCAACACCTTCGCCGGTGATGCGCTGTCCCATTTCCAGCCCAGCAAGCCGTTCGCGTTCCTGGGTACCGACGGCTAGGGCGCGGCGGGGCCTTTGCTGTCGCTCGGGTAGACGGCCAGGATGTCGCAGCCCGGACGCGCAAAGCGCGGGCCATAGGAGCGGGCATCGTTCTCGATGCCCGACGGCTGCAGCACGATGCGATCGCGCGGGTTGCCGCAGATCAGCCCGTTCTGGAACCCGGACTGGAAATCAACCTCGGTGGCGCCGGCCAGGATCGAGCAGCTGCTGGCCAGTTCAACCGTGTAATAGCGGTGGCCACCGTTGCGGCGCGGGTTGGTTTCCACCACCACGCCTTCGGGAGTTTCGCTCCAGCCACGTACGTGGCGGGTGGCAAAGCAGACGGCCGATGAGGTCTGGAAGGTGTGTCGGCCGCGATCGTCGGTGCGGCGCGCCGTGCCTTTGGCTTCCACCGTGACCGTAGGCAGGGTATCGGCGAACTGGCGGCTGCTTTCACGCGCGGCGAGGGCGAAGCTGCGATTGTCGATGGGCGTGACCGCGCTCACCGCGCAACGGCGGCCATCGACCACCACCTGTTCGCCGGGTGTGCCGCAGGCCCAGCCCTGTGGCGCTTCCAGCCGCAGGGCTTCGGCCTGGTTCACACCGGGGCAGGCAGTGCGGAAGTCGATGCGGAAGGCACGGTCGCGGCCATCGCGCACGGCGATGGACCCTTCGGAATCCTGTTCGACCTGCTGCACGCTGCGGGCATCCACGCAGTGCGGCGCGGGCGGCGTGCGTACTTCCTGTGCTCGCAGGGCAGAGAGCGGCTGGCTGGCAAGAAACAGTGCCAAGGCGATCGGCAGCAGACGTTCCTTCATCGTGCGATCCCGGTGGAGGTGGATGGCGCCGACCATAGCACGGGCCGATGACAGCATTGCAGCCGCCCGGCGGCACGCGCACACTGCGCCGATGGGCGCGATCTTCCACCTGCGGCACTACGGCCAGGCCACCGGCCTGGACCGGCATGACTACGCGCAGTGGGTGCTGCCGCTGCAGGGCGAACTGCAGTTCGAGATGGAAGGCCACGGCGGCCGGCTGGATCTGCTGCAGGGCGCCTTCGTGGCCGCTGGCGAGGCGCATGACCAGATGGCGCAGGGGCCGAACGGTTTCGTGATCGTTGATTGCGGCCCGGGCGTGCTGGACGATGCCACCCAGGAGCACCTGTGCCGGCAACGCTGGCTGCACCTGCCGCAGCGCCTGCGCCAGCGCCTGGCCCATGTGCAGGCAGGGCAGGCGGTGCCGGAACTGCTGCCGGACCTGTTGCACGCGTTCGCCCCGGCCGGCAGTGGCGCGCGGCTGCAGGGCCTGTGCGCGGCGGTGCAGCGCGAACCGGGCCAGCACTGGCCGGTGGCGCGCATGGCGGGGTTTGTCGGGGTGAGTGAAAGCCGCCTGCATGCGCTGTTCCTGGGTGAATTCGGGGTCAGCCCGCAGGCCTGGTTGAGTGCCAACCGGTTGCGCTGGGCCAAGCACCAGCTGTTGACCAGTACCGCGCCGATCAGCCAGATCGCGCTGGCCGCCGGATATTCGGAGCAGAGCGCGCTGACCCGTGCGCTGCGCCGGGAAACCGGAATGACTCCGGCTGCGTGGCGGCGCGGTGAGGTGCCCTGACTCCCGCGGTGTGGCCTTGCGGCGAAACGCCATGACACGGGCGGCGAATGGCTGCGGCGAATTGCCCGGACTCGGGTGGCATGGCCTTTTGGCGGAACGACGGGACACGGGCGGCGAATGGCTTTGGTAGCGTCGAGCTTGCTCGACGGCTCTTGCTGGAACGCCGTCGAGCAAGCTCGACGCTACGAAGAGCAGGGCAACAGCCGTCGAGCAAGCTCGACGCTACGAAAAGCGAGGGCAACCGCCGTTGGGTGGGGCAGTAGCCTCGGTCAAGACGCGCGCGACGGCGCCGCCTACACTGCGCGGCCTGTCCTTCCCCCGACGATGTGTTCATGCGCAACAACCCGATGGCCCTGGGCATCGCCAATGGCGTTGCCGCCGGCGCGCTGTGGGGCGTGGTTTTCCTCGCCCCTGCCGTGCTGCGTTCGTTCAATGCGCTGCAGCTGTCGGCCGGCCGCTATCTGGTCTACGGCCTGATTGCCCTGGTGCTGCTGCTGCCGCGCTGGAAGCGGTTGGCACCGAAACTGGGCCGCGCCGAATGGCGGGGCCTGCTCTGGCTCAGCCTGGCTGGCAACCTGGTGTACTTCCTGCTGCTGGCTACCGCCGTGCAGTGGGCCGGTGGTGCGGCGGCCTCGCTCATCGTCGGGCTGATTCCCGTGGTGGTGACCCTGGTGGGTGTGCGCGAGCAGGGTGCGGTGCCGCTGAAGCAGTTGTTGCCGGCGCTGGGGCTGTGCGTGCTCGGGGTCATCCTGGTGGGCTGGGAGGCGCTGATGTCCGAACACCTGGCCACGCCATGGCGGCAGCGCGTGCTGGGCCTGGTGTGCGCGTTTGGTGCGCTGTTCTCGTGGGCGGTGTATTCGGTGGGCAACAGCCGCTGGCTGGCGCGGCGGCCCGATCTTTCCAGCCATGACTGGTCCATGCTGACCGGCGTGACCACCGGCGGCCTGGCCCTGTTGCTGGTGCCGATGGCGTTCACCGGCCAGAGCGCGGCGCACAGCCCAGCGCAGTGGACGCTGTTCTGGAGCATCAGTGCCGGCGTGGCGGTGTTTGCCTCGCTGATCGGCAATGCTTTCTGGAACCGCGCCAGCCGTCTGCTGCCGCTTACCCTGACCGGGCAGATGATCGTGTTCGAAACACTGTTTGCGCTGCTGTACGCGTTCGCCTGGCAATGGCGCTGGCCGACCCTGCTGGAGGCGCTGGCCATCGTCTGCCTGGTGGCCGGGGTGTTGTTGTGTGCGCACGCACACCGCGCCCCGCGCGCGATCGCCGAACATGCCGGGTGATTGCGCGCCATGGGCGCCCTGATCGCCGCTTCGTCACAGATGCAACCAAATGACGGCACGTTGGCAGATGATCGCCGCAGGAATATTTTGCACTGCAACACTTGACAGCACCCCAGTGCACGGTGTTTTCTGTGCGCCATGGTTCTCGATGCCGCCCTTGCCAGCCTGATCGCCCCCGCTACTGCGGGCCGCTCGACTGCGCCGGTCGCCATTACCACCATTACCACCACCACCGTCACCACTGCCCTGGTGCGGCCCGTCGTCTTCGTGTAACTCCCGAAAACCACGGCCCCGCACCATCCAGGTGGCGGGGAAACTCGACACCTGCATGCGACGGGGCCTCCCAATGAGGTCTGCATGTCCGCCATCGCCCCCGCCCATTCCGCTGCCCACCTCGATCTGGCCGCGCCTTCCACTGTCGTGCATAAATTCGGCGGCACGTCGGTGGCCGATGCCGAGCGCTATCGCCACGTAGCCGGTCTGCTGCTGGCCCGCCCCGAGGCACTGCAGGTCACCGTGGTGTCGGCCATGAAGGGCGTGACCGATGCGCTGATCGAACTGGCCCAGTTGGCCGCGCGCGGCGACGCGGGCTGGCGCGATGCCTGGCATGCGGTGCGTGCGCGGCACCGCGGCGCGGCCGTGGCGCTGCTGGGTGAGCAGGTGGGCGAGACGGTGGAATGGATCGACGCGCGCTTTGACCAGTTGGCCGATGTGCTGGCCGCGCTGGCGGTGATCGGCGAACTGCCGCGCGAGGTGCTGGACCGCGTGCAGGGCCTGGGCGAAGTGTTTTCCGCGCAGTTGCTGGGCAGCCACCTGCGGGCGCTGGGCGAGGACTGCGCGGTGCTGGACGCGCGCGACGTGCTGGTGGTCGGCCACGGCGAACTGGGCGTGGACGTGGACTGGGAGGCCAGCGCCGACCGGCTGGCCAACTGGCGCCTGCAGCACCCGCAGGCGCGGGTGGTGGCTACCGGTTTCGTGGCACGTGACCGCCAGGATCGCATCACCACCCTGGGCCGCAACGGCAGCGACTATTCCGGCGCGATCTTCGCCGCCTTGTTCAACGCCGATGAGCTGCATATCTGGACGGATGTGGACGGCGTGCTGTCGGCCGACCCACGGCTGGTGCCCGAGGCGGTGCAGCTGGAAGCGCTGAGCTACGACGAAGCCTGCGAACTGGCTTACTTCGGCGCCAAGGTAGTACACCCGCAGACGATGTCGCCGGCAATACGCCTGGGCATGCCGATCATCATCCGCAACACCTTCCAGCCGCTGCATCCAGGCACGCGCATCAGTGCCGAGCGCTCGCCGCGTGGGCCGGTGAAGGGGCTGACGCTCAGCCCCGGCCTGGCCCTGTTGAACCTGGAAGGCACCGGCCTGATGGGCGTGCCGGGTACTGCCGAGCGCGTGTTTTCCGCGCTGCGCCAGGCGCATGTGTCGGTGGTGATGATCTCGCAGGGGTCGTCGGAACATTCGATCTGCTGCGTGGTGCGCGCTGCCGAGGCGGCGCGCGGCCGCGAGGCGCTGCTGCAGGCGTTTGCCCACGAACTGTCGGTGGGCCAGGTGCAGCGGGTGCAGGTGAGCGACGAAGTGAGCGTGCTGGCTGCGGTGGGCGACGGCATGGCCGGCCAGCCGGGCGTGGCCGCGCGCCTGTTCGAGGCGCTGGGCCGCGCCCAGGTGAACATCCTGGCCATCGCCCAGGGCTCGTCCGAACGCAATATCTCGGTGGCCGTGTCCAGCGCCGATGCGCCGCGTGCGTTGCGCGCTGCGCATGCCGGGTTCTGGCTGTCGCCGCAGACCTTCGCGGTGGGCGTGATCGGTCCGGGCAACGTGGGTGCAGCCTTGCTGGACCAGCTGTTGGCCGCGCGCCCGCAGTTGCTGGCCAAGGCCAATGTCGATCTGCGCGTGCGTGCGCTGGCTTCGCGGTCGCGCATGCGCCTGGAAGCGGAGGTGCTGCATGCTGACTGGCGTGCCGCGCTGCAGGAAAACGGCCAGGCCAGTGATCTGGATGCCTTCACCGAACACCTGCTGGCCGCGCACCTGCCGCATGCGGTGGTGATCGACTGCAGCGGCAGTGCCGAGGTGGCCGAACGCTATGCCGACTGGCTGGCCGCCGGCATCCACGTGGTCACCCCGAACAAACAGGCCGGGGCCGGGCCGCTGGCGCGCTACCAGCGCATCCGCGCGGCGGCCGCGGCCAGTGGCGCGCGCTTCCGCTATGAAGCCACGGTGGGCGCGGGCCTTCCGGTCATCACCACGCTGCGCGACCTGGTGGACACCGGCGATGAAGTGCTGGCGATCGAAGGCATCTTCTCCGGCACGCTGGCCTGGCTGTTCAACCGTTTCGACGGCAGCCAGCCGTTCTCGGAACTGGTGGCGCGGGCGCGTTCCATGGGCTACACCGAACCGGACCCGCGCGATGACCTGTCCGGCGTGGACGTGGCGCGCAAACTGGTGATCCTGGCCCGCGAGGCCGGGCACGCACTCAGCCTGGAACAGGTGCAGGTGGAAAGCCTGGTGCCGGCGGCCCTGCGCGCGGGCAGCGTGGACGAATTCATGTCGCGGCTGGGCGACTCGGATGCAGAACTGCTGGCCCGCCTGCAGGCCGCGCGCGAGCGTGGGGCAGTGCTGCGCTATGTCGCGCGGCTGGGCGCAGATGGTGCGTCGGTGGGCCTGCAGGAGCTGCCGGCCGAGCACGCCTTTGCCAACCTGCGGCTGACCGACAACGTGGTGCAGTTCCGTACCCGCCGTTACTGCGACAACCCGCTGGTGGTGCAGGGCCCGGGCGCTGGTCCGGAAGTGACCGCTGCCGGTGTGTTTGCCGACCTGCTGCGGGTGGCTGCCGGTGAAGGAGCGCGGCTGTGATCGCACGTGCATTCGCGCCGGGCTCGGTGGCCAACGTGGCCGTGGGCTTCGACATCCTCGGCCACGCCATTGCCGGGGTGGGCGATACGGTAACCGTGCGCCGCATCGCCGACCCGCTGGTGCGCATCGATGCGATCCGCGGCAGCGAAGTTGCATTGCCCTTGGACGCAGCGGGCAACACTGCCGGCGCGGCGCTGATGTCGCTGCGTGAAGGGTTGGGCCTGGAGTTCGGCTTCGCCATCGAAATCGACAAGGGCATTCCGTTTGGCTCGGGCATGGGCGGTTCGGCGGCCTCGTGCGTGGCCGCTCTGGTGGCGGCCAACGCGTTGCTGGATTCGCCGCTGCCACGCGCAGCGCTGTACCCGCATGCGCTGGATGGCGAAGCGGTGGCCAGTGGCGGCCGCCACGGCGACAACGTGGGCCCGCTGCTGCTGGGCGGGCTGGCGCTGTGCACCGCCGACCGCTTGGTGCCGGTGCCGGTGCCGGCCAGTTGGTACAGCCTGCTGGTGCACCCGCAGGCCGTGCTGGAAACGCGGCGAGCGCGGCAGGCGCTGCAGGGCAGCTATGCCCTGGGCGAGTTCGTTGCGCAGAGTGCCAACCTGGCCCTGGTACTGAGCGGTTGCCATCGCAGTGATCCGGAGCTGGTGCGGGCCGGCCTGCGCGATGTGCTGGTGGAGCCGCGGCGCGCCGGCCTGATCGCCGGTTTCGATGCCGCCAAGGAGGCGGCACTGGCGGCGGGGGCGATGGGCGCGGGCATTTCCGGTGCCGGCCCCAGCGTGTTCGCCTGGTTCGACGATGCTGACCGCGCGCGGGCCGCGGCGGCGCCGGTGCGTGCCGCGTTTGCGGCCGCCGGCCTGGACAGCGAGGCCTGGGTCTCGCCGCTGGATGCCCCGGGAGCCCACCTGTGCTGAATCCTTCCCCCCTTCTGGAAACCGATGTGATGCATTTCGTATCGACCCGCGGCCAATCACCCGCCGTTGGCCTGAGTGCGGCCATCGCCGCCGGGCTGGCTCCCGATGGCGGCCTGTACGTGCCCGAGCGCCTGCCGTCACCGCGCGTGCTGCAGGCCGGCGCGTCGCTGGCTGAGACCGCCACCGATCTGCTGGCACCGTTCTTCGCCGGCGATGCACTGGCCGATGCGCTGCCGGCGATCTGCCAACAGGCCTTCGATTTCCCCGTGCCGCTGCGTGCGCTGGGCAACGGCGACCATGTGCTGGAGCTGTTCCATGGGCCCACGGCTGCGTTCAAGGACATCGGTGCACGCTTCCTGGCCGGTGCCTTGTCGCGCCTGCAGGCCGGCAAGGGCCGCGATCTGACCATCGTGGTGGCAACGTCCGGCGACACCGGTGCGGCCGTGGCCGCGGCCTTCCACCAGCAGCCGGGCGTGCGCGTGGTGGTGCTGTATCCCGACGGCCGCGTATCGCCGCGCCAGGCACATCAGCTGGGCTGCTTCGGTGACAACATCCAGGCACTGCGCGTGGCCGGGTCGTTCGATGATTGCCAGGCCATGGCCAAGCAGGCGCTGGCCGACACCGCGCTGCAGGCGCAGGTGCCGCTCAGTTCGGCCAACAGCATCAGCCTGGGCCGTCTGCTGCCGCAGATGAGCTACTACGCGCATGCCGCGCTGGTGCACCACGCGCAGAGCGGGCGTCGCCTGAACCTGGTGGTGCCGACCGGCAACCTGGGCAATGCGATGGCGGCGGTGCTGGCGAGGGCGCTGGGTGTGCCGATCGGGCAGATCGTGCTGGCCACCAACGCCAATGCGGTGTTGCCGGCCTACTTCAATGGCGGGCAGTACCAGCCACAGGCCAGCGTGGCCACCGTGGCCAACGCCATGGACGTCGGTGCCCCCAGCAATTTCGAGCGCCTGCGCTGGCTGTACAACGACGATGACGCCGAACTGCGCGCCGCGTTCCGCGCGTTCAGCGTGGACGATGTGACGATCCGCGCGACCATTGCCAGTGAACATGCCAGCCATGGCGAACTGTTCTGCCCGCATACGGCCACGGCAGTGAAGGTGCTGCGCGATCTGCGCGTGCGTGGTGCCAAGGGTGACTGGGCGGTGGTGGCCACGGCGCACCCGGCCAAGTTCGAGGCGGTGGTGGAGCCGTTGATCGGTGAAGCGGTGGCGGTGCCACCGGCGTTGGATGCGCTGCTGCAGCGCCCGGCGCATGCCGATCCGTTGCCGGCCGATTACAACGCGTTGCGCGAGGTGTTGTTGCGTTGATCAAGCGCCGCCGGGCATGGCCCGGCGCTACCGAAGGTCGGCGAAGGGGGTAGCGCCGGGCCATGCCCGGCGGCCGCGGTTACATCAGCCCGTCACCGGCCAGCGCACGCAGGCCGTCTTCGTCCTGGATCTCCACCACGTTCAGATGGGGCAGGGCGATCAGGCCCTGCTGGCGCAGCTTGGTGAAGGTGCGGCTGACCGTTTCCATGGTCAGGCCCAGATGATCGGCAATATCGCCGCGGCCCATCGGCAGCTGCACGCGCAGGCCGTCGCCGCCCAGGCGGGCCTCGCGCGCGGCCAGGCGCAGCAGGAAATCGGCCAGCTTCTCTGCCGGTTGCAGACGGGCCAGGGCCAGCGCCGCGTCCTGCGCGGCGTCCAGTTCCTGGCAGGCGCGCTGCAGCAGCTTGCGTTCCAGATGCGGGTAGCGCCCGCGCAGGGCGCGCATCTGCGGCATCGCCACCCGGCACACGCGACTGTCCGCAATGGCTTCGATATCGTAGCGGTGGTGGTCGCTGCCACTCAGGCCCAGGTAATCGCCGGGCAGCACGAAGCCGCTGATCTGGCGGCGGCCATCGGCCAGGGTGCGCACCAGACGCAGTGCACCGGCAGTCAATGTATAGACATGCAGGCGTTCTTCACCGCTGCGGGCCAGCGTGCTGCCCACGGCCACCTGCTGCGACACCGTAACCTGTTCCAGCGCCTGCACCTCGTCGGGCGACAGCGCCGAGCACACCGCCAGATGCCGCACCGAGCAGTGCAGGCAGTCCAGCGTGGTGCAGGACGGTGCAGCGGAAGAGGGATCAGCGGGCAGGGCGCCGTCGGGCCGGGACATGGTGCAGGGGCAGATCGCGGGCGGGGGAGGGCCTTATGATACTTCATGCGGCCAGACGGCCCCTGATCGGCGCCTGAGCGATGCGGGGCGCTAGAATGTCGCCCCCTCCCACGTTCCCGTTCCTGCAGGAGTTCCGCCCCGTGATCAAGCCCCGTACCCCGCCCGGCACCCTTGAACTGCTGCCGCGCGAGCAGATTGCGTTCCAGCGCATGCTGGACGTCATCCGCCGCAACTACGAGCGCTTCGGGTTCCTGCCGGTGGAAACCCCGGTGTTCGAGCTGTCCGATGTGCTGCTGACCAAGTCCGGCGGCGAAACCGAGCGCCAGGTGTACTTCGTGCAGTCCACCGGTGCGCTGGCCAATGCGGCCGAATCGGGCGACCGTTCGCTGCCGGAAATGGCGCTGCGCTTCGACCTGACCGTGCCGCTGGCCCGCTACGTGGCCGAGCACGAACACGAACTGACCTTCCCGTTCCGCCGCTACCAGATGCAGCGCGTGTACCGCGGTGAACGTGCCCAGCGTGGCCGCTTCCGCGAGTTCTACCAGTGCGACATCGATGTGATCGGCAAGGACAGCCTGAGCGTGCGCTACGACGCTGAAGTCCTGGCGGTCATCCATGCGGTGTTCTCGGAACTGCGCATCGGCGATTTCAGCATCCAGTTGAACAACCGCAAGCTGATGCGCGGCTTCTTCGAAAGCCTGGGCGTGGCCGAGGGCGAGCGCCAGCTGGCCGTGCTGCGCGAAGTGGACAAGCTGGACAAGCGCGGCGCCGATTACGTGCGCGATACGCTGGTGGGCGAGGGCTTCGGGATTCCGGCCGAACAGGTCGAGAAGATCCTGGCGTTCGTAGCGGTGCGTTCGCAGGGCCATGCCGATGCGCTGGCCCAGCTGGCGGCGCTGGAAACCAATTCCGCATCGTCGGACACCCTGCGCGCCGGCGTGGCCGAACTGCGCGAAGTGCTGCAGCTGGTGCAGGCGCTGGGCGTGCCGGAAAGCGCGTACTGCCTGAACTTCTCCATCGCCCGTGGCCTGGATTACTACACCGGCACCGTGTACGAAACCACGCTGACCGACCACCCGCAGATCGGCTCGATCTGCTCGGGCGGCCGCTACGAAGACCTGGCCAGCCACTACAGCAAGTCCAAGCTGCCGGGCGTGGGCATTTCCATCGGCCTGTCGCGCCTGTTCTGGCAGCTGCGCGAAGCCGGCCTGATCGACGGCATCGAAGCCAGCAGCGTGCAGGCGCTGGTGGCGCTGATGGACGAGCAGGGCATGGCGCAGTCGCTGGACATCGCCCGCCGCCTGCGCAGCGGTGGCATCAACACCGAAGTGCAGATGGAGCCGAAGAAGATCGGCAAGCAGTTCCAGTACGCGGCCAAGGCCGGTATCCGCTTCGTGGTGCTGGCGGGCGAGGATGAACTGGCGCGCGGCGTGGTGGCGGTGAAGGACCTGGTGCGCGAGCAGCAGTTCGAAGTCTCGCGCGACGAACTGGCCAGCACCCTGCAGGTCGAGCTGGAACAGTCGAAGGTGATGTAACGGCCGGTTGGCCGCACGCCGACACGCCAGCAAACGCCCACCACCCGGTGGGCGTTTTTGTTTCCCGGCCGCGTTCCGGGGTCAGAGCCGTTTTCCTTCAGAAAACGGATCCGACCCCATGCCGTTCCAACACCTCGCGGCCAACTGTCGAAGGCGGGGTGAGTCCGGTTGAGGGGGCGTGAGCGCCATGGATGGCGCGACCGAGGCTACATGGACGTATTTACGCCGTCCCCCTCAACCGGACCCACCCCGCCAACCCCAGGAAACCAGCTTTTGCTGTTGCTTCAGTCGAGCATGGCTCGACTCTACAGCGGGTGCAGGGCGCAGCCCTGCCCACAACCTCCTCCCCCAGATTTGACGCACTGCGGAAGAATGCGTTAACGTACTAACGCGCTATTACATTAATGCACCAAATCGACTCCGTGAAAGCCCGCCCCGACATTGCCGCCAAAGACCCGCAGGCCGACCTGGACGCCCTGGCCCAGGCCTTTGCCGCCCTGCGCGCCCCCGACGAGGTCGCCGCCTTCCTGCGTGACCTGTGCACCCCCGCCGAGCTGGAAGCCATGGCCGACCGCTGGAAGGTCGTGCCGCTGCTGCAGCAGGGCGTGCCCTACCGCGAGATCCACGAACGCACCGGGGTCAGCGTGACCACCACCGGACGGGTCGCACGCACGCTCGAGCATGGCCATCGAGGCTATGCCGCCGCCATCGACCGCCTTGCTTCGCGCTGATCCGCGCCCCGTTCCGAACTTCGAGACTTCCCCCATGAGTGCAACCCAGGCAGCGCCGGCACGTGACCGGCTGCGCATCGCCATCCAGAAAAGCGGCCGTCTGGCCGAACCCGCCCGCAACCTGCTCAGCGCCTGCGGCCTGAGCTGGCGCGAGAGCCGCGACAAGCTGTTCTGCTACGGCGAATCGCTGCCGGTGGACCTGCTGCTGGTGCGCGACGACGACATTCCCGGCCTGATCGCCGACGGCGTGTGCGACCTGGGCATCGTCGGCCGCAACGAGCTGGACGAACAGGCCGCCGCACGCCGCCAGATCGGCCTGCCCGACGCCTACCAGGCCCTGCGCGGGCTGGGCTTCGGCCAGTGCCGGCTGATGCTGGCCGTGCCCGAAGAGTGGCAGTGGAGCGGTCCGGCGCAGCTGGCCGGCACCCGCATCGCCACCAGCTACCCGGCCATCCTCAAGCAGTGGCTGGGCGAGCAGGGCGTGGATGCGCAGGTGGTGGAACTGTCCGGTTCGGTGGAAATCGCCCCGCGCCTGGGCACTGCCGACCTGATCTGCGACCTGGTTTCCAGCGGCGCCACCCTGCGTGCCAACCAGCTCACGCCCGTGCACAACCTGCTGGACAGCGAGGCCGTGCTGGCCGGTGCCGTGCGCGTGCCCGACGATGCCCGCGCCGGCCTGCGCAGCATGCTGCTGCGCCGCCTGGATGGCGTGGTGCAGAAGCAGGACCGCAAGCTGTTGATGTTCCGCGCCAGCGAAGACCGGGTGGACGCGCTGGCCCAGCTGCTGGCCGATGCCGAGCCGCTGGTGCGTTTGCCTGCCGATGGGGGCGCATTGCGCCTGCAGACCATGTGCCCGGGTCCGCTGACCTGGCAGCGCATGGAAGAACTGGAGCGCGCCGGCGCCCAGGGCCTGATGGTGTTGAGCGTGGAGCGGTCGCTGGCATGAATCGTCTGATCTGGTCGCAACTTGATGAAGCCGCACGCAGCGAGGCGCTGACCCGCCCGGTGCAGACCGTGGCCCAGCAGACCCGCGATGCGGTGGCTGCGTTGATCGCGCAGGTGCGCACCGAAGGTGACGCCGGCCTGCGCGCCATCACTGCCCGGTTCGACGGTGTGGAACTGCCGTCGTTCGAAGTATCCGAGGACGAATTCGCCGCCGCTGAAGCGGCCGTGCCGGCGGCGCTGCGCCAGGCCATGGTCGAGGCCGCCGAGCGCATCGGCCGCTTCCACCAGGCCGGCATGGGCCAGGGCTATGCGGTGGAAACTGCGCCGGGCGTGGTCTGCGAACGCATGCTGCGGCCGATCGGCCGGGTAGGGCTGTACGTGCCCGCCGGCAGTGCGCCGCTGCCGTCCACCGCGCTGATGCTGGGCGTGCCGGCGCAATTGGCCGGCTGCCCGCAGGTGGTGCTGTGCACGCCGCCGCGCGCCGACGGCAGTGCCGATCCGGCCGTGCTGGTGGCCGCGCGCCTGACCGGCGTGCAGCGCGTGTTCAAGCTGGGCGGGGCCCAGGCCATCGCCGCGATGGCCTATGGCACGGCCAGCATTCCGGCCTGCGACAAGCTGTTCGGGCCGGGCAACAGTTTCGTGACCGAGGCCAAGCAGCAGGTGGCGCAGGACGGTGCAGCCGCCATCGACATGCCGGCCGGCCCGTCGGAAGTGCTGGTGATCGCCGATGCCGGTGCGATCCCGGCCTTTGTCGCCGCCGATCTGCTTTCGCAGGCCGAGCACGGCCCCGATTCGCAGGTGCTGCTGCTGACCGACGACGCAGCCATGCTGGCGGCCGTTGAAGCCGAAGTGGAACGCCAGGTCGCATTGCTGCCGCGGCAGCAGATCGCGCGGCAGGCGCTGTCGGCGTCGCGCCTGATCCACGTCGAGGCGCTGGCCGAGGCCTTTGCCATCAGCAACCGCTACGCACCCGAGCACCTGATCCTGGCGCTGCGTGAACCGCGCGACTGGCTGGATCAGGTGCAGGCGGCAGGCTCGGTGTTCCTGGGCGACTACACGCCGGAAGCGCTGGGCGATTACTGCAGTGGCACCAACCACGTGCTGCCCACCGCCGGTGCCGCGCGTGCCTACAGCGGTGTGAGCGTGGCCAGTTTCCAGAACCTGATCAGCGTGCAGAGCGCCAGCGCGGCCGGCCTGGCGGCGATTGGTGGCTGCGCGCGCATCATCGCCAGTGCCGAAGGCCTGGACGCGCACGAACGCGCCGTGGCCGTGCGCATGGAGGCCGCCGCATGAGCGCGGTGAACGACGTACTGGCGCTGGTGCGCCCGGATCTGCAGGTCTTCGCCGGCTACAGCTCGGCGCGCAGCGCGGCCGTGCAGGGCGATGTCTGGCTGAACGCCAACGAGTCGGCCTGGGCCAATCCTGCCGATACCGCCGGCAGCAGCCGCCGCTATCCCGAACCGCAACCGCTGGCATTGCGCGAGGGTCTGGCCGCGCTGTACGGCGTGCAGCCGCAGCAGCTGCTGATCGGCCGTGGCAGCGACGAGGCCATCGATCTGCTGGTGCGTGCGCTGTGCGTGCCCGGCCGCGACGGCGTACTGGTTACCTCGCCGGTATTTGGCATGTACGCGGTGTGCGCGCGCCTGCAGGGCGCGGCCCTGATCGACGTGCCGCTGGTGGATTCGGCCGAGGGTCTGCACGCCGATCTGGATGCTGTCATCAGCGCCGCGCAGCAGCAGGGCGCCAAGCTAGTGTTCCTGTGCGCACCGTCCAATCCGGCCGGCAGCGATATCAGTCTGGCCGGGATCGAACGTGTGGCCACGGCGTTGCGTGGGCAGGCCCTGGTGGTGGTGGACGAGGCCTACGTGGAATTCGCACAGCGCCCGTCAGCCACCACGCTGCTGGCCGCGCACGCCAACGTGGCGGTGCTGCGCACGCTGTCCAAGGCGCATGCTCTGGCCGCGGCCCGTATCGGCACGCTGATTGCCGCGCCGGAATTGATTGCCGTGCTGCGTCGTTGCCAGGCCCCGTATCCGGTGCCGACGCCGTGCGCGGAACTGGCCGTGCAGGCGCTGCAGCCGGCGGCGCTGGCACGCACCGCCGAGCGCGTGGCCACCGTCATTGCCGAACGCGAACGCCTGTTTGCGGCATTGCCGGGCCTGCCCGGCGTGCGCCGCGTGTACCCCTCGTCGGGCAATTACCTGCTGGTGCGCTTTGGCGATGCGCAGGCCGCATTCGACGCCCTGCTGGCGGCCGGCGTGGTGGTGCGCGACCAGCGCGCCGCGCCGCAGCTGGGCGATGCATTGCGCATCAGCATCGGCACGCGTGAAGAGAACGACCGCGTGCTCGCGGCCCTGTCGGCTCGGAGGGCCGCTGCATGACCCCCATTCTGTTCATCGATCGCGACGGCACCCTCATCGAGGAGCCGGCCGACTTCCAGATCGACGCGTACGAGAAGCTGCGCTTCGTGCCGCAGGTCATCCCGGCGCTGCTGAAGCTGCGCGATGCCGGCTACCAGTTCGTCATCGTCACCAACCAGGATGGCCTGGGCAGCGACGCGTACCCGCGCGCCAGCTTCGATGGCCCCAACGACCTGATGCTGCAGATCTTCGCAAGCCAGGGCATCGTGTTCCGTGACGTGCTGATCGACTGCAGCTGGCCGCAGGACAATGCGCCCACGCGCAAGCCGGCCATCGGCCTCATGACCGCCTACCTGCAGGACCGCAGCATCGACTGGGCGCGTTCGGCCATGGTAGGTGATCGCATCACCGACGTGCAGTTCGCCGATAACCTCAACATCCGCGCTTTCCAGCTGCGTACCGAGCAGTTCGGCGGCGAGTGGGACTGGCCCGGCATCGCCCACGCACTGGCCGATGCGCCGCGTACCGCCGTGGTCCAGCGCAACACCAAGGAAACGAAGATCCGCGTTGAACTGGACCTGGACCGTGCCGGGGATGCGCACATCGCCACCGGCTTGCCGTTCTTCGACCACATGCTGGAACAGATCGGCAAGCACGGCGGTTTCGCTTTGGACATCCGGGCCGAAGGTGACCTGCACATCGACGAGCACCACACCATCGAGGACACCGGCCTGGCGCTGGGCCAGGCGCTGCGCGAAGCGCTGGGCGACAAGCGCGGCATCGGCCGCTATGGCTTCACCCTGCCGATGGACGAGACCCTGGCCAGCGCCGCGCTGGATTTCAGCGGCCGGCCGTACTTCGTGTTCGAAGGCGAGTTCAAGCGCGAGCGCGTGGGCGACATGCCCACCGAACTGGTGCCGCACTTCTTCCGTTCGCTGTGCGATGCCAGCGGTTTGAACCTGAACCTGCAGGTGCGCGGTGACAACGACCACCACAAGGTCGAGGCGTGCTTCAAGGCGTTGGCCCGTGCGCTGCGCCCGGCGCTGGCCCGACAGGGCACGGCGTTGCCCAGCACCAAGGGGGCGCTGTGAGCGAGGTTGCGCTGATCGATGCCGGCGGTGCCAACCTGGGCTCGGTGCGCTACGCACTGGAACGCCTGGGCGCGCGGGTGCGGCTGGTGCGTGATGCCGAGGGCCTGGCCGGTGCGCAGCGGGTGATCCTGCCTGGCGTGGGCGCGGCCGCACCGGGCATGCAGCGCCTGCACGCGCAGGGCCTGGTGGAACCGCTGCGGCGCCTGGAAGTGCCGCTGATGGGTATCTGCCTGGGCATGCAGCTGCTCTTCGAACGTTCCGAAGAAGCGGGCGTGGACACCCTGGGCCTGATTCCCGGTGTGGTGCGCAAGCTGGTGCCGGCGTGCGGGATCCGCGTGCCACACATGGGCTGGAACCGGCTGCTGCCGCTGCGCGAATCGACCCTGCTGCAGGGCGTGCCCGAGCGTGCCAGCGCGTACTTCGTGCACAGCTATGCGGCACCGCTGAACACCCACACCGTGGCCGCCTGCGATCACGGCGGCCTGTTTACCGCCGTGGTGGAGCAGGGCCGGTACTTCGGCGCCCAGTTCCACCCCGAGCGTTCCGGCGAGACCGGATCGCAGATGTTGCGCAATTTCCTTGAGGGCACCGCTGCATGAGCTTCACCGTCTACCCCGCGCTGGATATCCGTGATGGCCGCGTGGTGCGGCTGCGCCAGGGCGACTATGCGCAGGAAACCCACTACGGTGACGATCCGCTGCCGCGCGCGCAGGCCTTTGCCGCGCAGGGTGCGCAGTGGATGCATCTGGTCGATCTGGATGCGGCGCGAGCGGGTGGTTACACCCTGGCGCCCCTGCTGGCGGCGATACGCGCGCAGACGTCGCTGCAGGTGCAGACCGGTGGCGGCGTGCGCGGCCGCGACGACGTGGCGCGCATCCTCGATGCCGGTGCCGGCCGCGTGGTGGTCGGTTCGCTGGCCGTGCGCGAGCCGGAGACGGTGATCGGCTGGCTGGCCGAGTTCGGTCCGCAGCGCCTGACCATCGCCCTGGACGCGCGCCAGGACGCGCAGGGCCAGTGGCAGCTGCCGGTCCATGGCTGGACCGAGAACGCCGGGGTCACCCTGGATGCATTGGCGCAGCGTTATGCGCAGGCGGGCATGGCCCACCTGCTGTGCACCGACATCGCCCGCGATGGCATGTTGGCCGGTCCGAACATCAGCCTGTACGCGCATCTTGCCGCGCTGTTGCCGGGCGTGGCCGTACAGGCGTCCGGTGGCATCCGCAGCGTGGCCGACGTGGCCGAGGCGCGCGCGGCCGGCTGTGGTGGCGCAATCCTGGGCAAGGCCCTGCTGGAACAGCGCATGGATCTGGGCGAGGCACTGGCATGTTGAGCCGCCGCATCATTCCCTGCCTGGACGTGCGCGATGGCCGCGTGGTCAAGGGCGTGCGCTTCCGCGACCACGTGGACATGGGCGATATCGCCGAACTGGCCCAGCGCTACCGCGACCAGGGCGCCGACGAGCTGGTGTTTTATGACATCGGCGCCAGCCCGGAAGCACGTTCGGTGGACGTGGGCTGGATCGAGCGCATCGCGCGCCTGATCGACATTCCGTTCTGCGTGGCCGGTGGCATCGACAGCGTGGAAACCGCGCGCCGTGTGCTGTTTGCCGGTGCCGACAAGATCTCGATCAACTCGCCGGCGCTGGGCCGTCCCGAGCTGATCACCGAACTGGCCGACGAGTTCGGCGTGCAGTGCGTGGTGGTCGGCGTGGATTCGGTGCGCGAGGCCGATGGCGAATGGCGCGTGCGCCGCTTCACCGGTGATCCCAGCAAGACCCAGGCGGTGCCGTTGCGCACCCTGGACTGGATCGTGGACGCGCAGCGCCGCGGTGCCGGCGAAATCGTGCTGAACTGCATGGACAGCGACGGCGTGCGCCGTGGCTACGACGTGGCGCAGCTGCGCCAGGCGCGTGCAGTCTGCAACGTGCCGCTGATTGCCTCCGGCGGTGCCGGTGCGATGGAGCACTTCGCCCAGGCCTTCGACCAGGCCGACGTGGACGGTGCACTGGCCGCCAGCGTGTTCCACAGCGGCGCCATTGCCATTGCAGATTTGAAGCGCTACCTGCGCGAGCAACAGATCGAGGTTCGAGATGTCTATTGAAGTACGCCCGTCGCCGCAGGCGTTGGAAACCCTGGACTGGGGCAAGGGCGATGGCCTGCTGCCGGCTGTGGTGCAGGACGCCGATACGCTGCAGGTGCTGATGCTGGGCTATGTGAATGCCGAATCGCTGCATATCACCCAGGTGACCGGCCACATGACGTTCTACAGCCGCAGCAAGCAGCGCCTGTGGACCAAGGGCGAGCAGTCCGGCCATGTGCTGGCGGTTCAGTCGATCAGCGTCGATTGTGATGCCGACACCGTGCTGGTGCTGGCGCGCCCGGCCGGCCCGACCTGCCACACCGGCGCGGAAAGCTGTTTCGACGGCGCGCCGAAGGATTTCCTGGGCGGCCTGGGCCAGTTGGTGGCCGTGCGCGATGCGCAGCGACCGCCGGGCAGCTACACCACCTCGCTGTTCGAGGGCGGAATTCGCCGCATCGCGCAGAAGGTGGGCGAGGAGGGCGTGGAGACCGCGCTGGCCGCCGTGGCCCAGGACGATGAGGCATTACTGGGGGAATCGGCTGACCTGCTGTACCACCTGCTGGTGCTGCTGCGCGCGCGCGGCTTGTCGCTGGATGATGCACGGGCGGTGCTGGAACAGCGGCACCGGTGATCCGCACCCACCCGTAGAGTCGAGCTTGCTCGACTGTTGTGGCCAATGCAGTCGAGCATGGCTCGACTCTACAAGGGCGACAGATAGTGGTGTGCGGACCAACGGTCCGCACCTACAATAGGGGGTCTCTCTGCCCCCGGACTGCCCCCATGAAACTGCCTGCCGCCTGGCTGTGCTGCCTGTTGCTTACTTCGCCGGCATGGGCCGCCGATACCGTGGTGAGCGGCAAGGTCTACCTGGAGCGCGACGGCAAGCCCGGGCGCGGTGCCACCGATCCCGGCCTGGCCGGCGTGCAGGTGTCCAACGGCGAAACCATCGTCAAGACCGCCGCCGATGGCAGCTACAGCCTGCCGGTGCGCGATGGCCAGACGGTGTTCGTCATCAAGCCCGATGCCTATTCCTTCCCGAAGGCGGCCGACGGACTGCCGTCGTTCTGGCGGCACTACCGCCCCAACGGCTCGCCGGCCCTGAAGTACGGTGGCATCGCCGCCACCGGTGATGCCGCCCGCAGTTGGGATTTCGCCCTGCAGGCCGATCGCCACGACAGCCGGCGCGGCTTCCAGATGCTGGTGTTCACCGATTCGCAGACCGCCACCACGCAGGACATCGGCTACTACCAGCAGTCGATCGTCAAACCGCTGGTGGGGCAGACCAAGGCGCGGCTGGGCACCACCCTGGGTGACATCGTCAATGACGACCTGACCCTGTACCCGGCCATCAACAAGGTGACCACCGAACTGGGCGTGCCGTGGTTCCATGTGCCCGGCAACCACGACCTGGATTTCGACGCCGCCAACGATGACCACTCGTTGGACAGCTGGCGCAACATCTACGGCCCGGACACCTACGCGGTGGAAGAGGGCGGTGCCAGCTTCGTGTTCCTGGACGATGTGGTGTACGACCCCAACGCCAAGCCGAAGTATGTGGGCGGCCTGCGCGAGGACCAGTTCGCCTTCCTGGCTGCGTACCTGAAGGGCCTGCACAAGGACCGCCTGCTGGTGCTGGGCATGCACATTCCGCTGTTCGATGCGGCACCGGGGCGTGAGACCTTCCGCCATGCCGACCGCCAGCGCCTGTTCGATCTGCTCAAGCCGTTCCGCAACGTGCTGGTGCTGAGCGGGCACAGCCACACCCAGCAGCACGTCTACCACGGCAAGGCCGAAGGCTGGCAGGGCGACAAGCCGCTGCACGAATACAACGTGGGCGCCAACTGCGGCGCGTTCTGGTCCGGGGTGAAGAATGCCGCCGGCGTGCCGGACAGCACCATGAGCGATGGCACGCCCAAGGGCTATGCGCTGCTGGATGTGGCCGGCAACGGCAGCTACCGCCTGCAGTACCGCGTGGCCGGCGCCCCGGCCAGCGAGCAGATCGGCCTGCACGCGCCGAAGGTGCTGCGCCAGGGCGCCTACCCGGCATGGGGCGTCTACGCCAACGTGTACATGGGCGAGGACGCCAGCGTGGTGGAGTACCGCGTGGATGGTGGCCCGTGGCAGCCGATGAAGCAGGTCAGCCAGCCCGACCCGCGCCTGCTGGTGGAAAACGTGGCCGACGATCTGGCCAGCACCCTGCGCGGCTATGACCGTTCGCCGGAAGCCACCGCCTCGCCGCACCTGTGGCGTGGCGCGCTGCCCACCGGGCTGGCGGTCGGCAGCCACAAGGTGGAGGTACGCTCCACCCAGCCCGACGGTGCGGTGTTCACCGCCACCACCAGTTACAGCCTGCAGACCGCCCAGCCCTGACCGGGCGGGCGGTTGCCACGACGAAAGGACGCGCCATGGAAATCCGCTTCATGGCCGGCACCACGCCGGTCACCCTCAGCCGCCACTGGTTCAGTGGTGCCATGCAGCTGCGCAGCGCCAGCGAAACGGTGTGGGTGCAGCACCCGCTGCACCCGGGCACGCATTTTTCGTTCTCGCTGGTGCAGTCCTGGCTGCGCCATATCGCCGGCCACCAGGTGCTGGTGGAACGCACTCGGCCGCTCTTGTTCGCCGGCTTCCGTCCGCAGCGCCTGCGCGTGCTGGTGGACGGCGTGCAGGTGGCCGAGCAGGAAGGCATGTAAGACGCTGCCGGGCGGGGCATTGCCGCAGCGTTGGCAAAGCCGCTGGGATGCCCGAGAATCGACGCCGATCCGTCGATTCAAGCAGGCCCGTGTGAACGTCGCAGCAGTAGACCCGTCTTCCTCCGACGCCAGCGGCGCCGGCGTTTCGCACAGCGTGGTAGTGGCCGATGTGGGCGGCACCTTCGCCCGTGTCGCGGTGGCCCATCTGGTGCCTGGCCAGACCCCGCGCCTGGGCGGCTACCGCACCTACGCCTGCGCCGACCACGCCAGCCTGGCAGCGATCCTGGCCGACTTCAGTGCCAGCCTGGACCCGCCCGCGCACAGCGCGGTGGTGGCCATTGCCGGCGTGCTCGATGGCGATGTGCTGATCAACGCCAACCTGCCGTGGACCGTTTCGCTGTCGGCCACGCGCGCGCAGTCGGGCCTGGGCGAACTGCAGCTGATCAACGATTTCGAGGCCGTGGCGCTGGCCGTGCCCTACCTGCAGCCGGAAACGCTGGTGCCGCTGAACGGCCCGGGCGACCCGGCGCAGGCGTTCCCGGCGCTGGTGCTGGGCGCGGGCACCGGCCTGGGCGCAGCGCTGCGCTTTGCCGATGGCGACCGCCCGGTGCTGGCCAGTGAACTGGGCCACGCCGCGCTGGGGGCTGGCACCGCGCTGGAACTGCAGGTGCTGGCCAAGCTGCTGCAGCGCTGGCCGCACGTGGACAACGAACGGGTGCTGTCCGGCAGCGGGCTGCTGAACCTGTACCCGTGCCTGTGCGAACTGCGCGGGGTTGCACCGCAGTGGTCGACCACCGAAGCGCTGATCGGCGCCGCGCGCAGTGGCGAGGATGCGGTGGCGGTGGAAACCCTGCAGGTGTTCTGCGCGTGGCTGGGCAGCCTGGCGGGCGATGCGGCCATTGCCGTAGGTGCGCGCTCGGTGTACCTGGCCGGCGGCATTTCCGCCCACGTGCAGGATTTCCTGGCCGACGGGCGTTTCCGCGAGCGCTTCCTCAACAAGGGCGTGCTGGCCGATGTGCTGCGCCAGGTGCCGGTGTGGCGGGTGGAACATGGCCAGCTGGGCGTGCTCGGCGCGGCCGTCTGGCACGCGGCGCGGCTGCCGCGCGGGGGCTGAATCACGCAGCCGGCCCGCGGCCGGCATCGCTTTCTGCAAGGGGAGGGCAACATGGTGGATCGCAGGCAGTTCCTGCAGGCCGGTGCATTGGCCGCAGGCATGGCCGCCTTGCCGGGTGTGCAGGCGCGCACCCAGGGCGGGGCGAAGGTCGTTTCAACGTGGGACTTCGGCGTGCCGGCCAACCAGGCCGCGTGGAAGGTACTGGGCCAGGGCGGCAGCGCGCTGGACGCGGTGGAAGCCGGCGCACGCTGGGCCGAAAGCGAACTGTGCAATCCCACCGTCGGCCATTGCGGCAACCCCGATCGCGACGGGGTATTGAGCCTGGATGCCAGCATCATGGATGGCGATGGCCGCTGCGGCGCGGTGGCTGCCCTGGTGGACATCGCGCACCCGGTGTCGGTGGCGCGCAGGGTGATGGAAAACAGCCCGCATGTACTGCTGGTGGGTGACGGTGCCCAGCAGTTCGCGGTGCAGCAGGGCTTCGAGCGCAAGCGGCTGCTCACCCCGCAGGCCGAGGCGGCCTGGCGCGAATGGTTGAAGACCGAGCAGTACCAGCCGCAGATCAACGCCGAGCGCCGTGGCATCCCCGGCAACAGCGACAACCACGACACCATCGGCATGCTGGCGCTGGACGCCAAGGGGCATCTTGCCGGGGCCTGCACCACCAGCGGCATGGCTTGGAAGCTGCACGGGCGCGTAGGCGACAGCCCGATCATCGGTGCCGGCCTGTACGTGGACAACGAAGTGGGCGCCGCCACCGCCTCGGGCGTGGGCGAGGAGATGATCCGCAACGCTGCCTCGTTCCTGGTCGTCGAGCTGATGCGGCAGGGGCGCACGCCTGCGCAGGCCTGCCGTGAAGCGATCGACCGGGTGGTGCGCAAGCGCCCCGAAGCCAGCCGCACGCTGCAGGTGTGCTTCCTGGCAATGAACAAGCAGGGCGAAGTGGGCGCGTACGCGCTGCATCGCGGCTTCGTCTATGCGGTATGCGATGGCCAGCGCCAGGACGACCTGCGCGATTCGCCGTCGATCTACACGAGCAGCCAGACGTGAGCGCCGCGCTGACGCTGGAGATCGCCAGCAATTCACTGGCATCTGCGCTGGCCGCGCAGGCCGGTGGCGCCGACCGCATCGAGCTGTTCGACAACCTGGGCGAGGGCGGCACCACGCCGTCGTTCGCCAGCATCGCCATCGCACGCGAGCGCCTGCAGATTCCCTTGTTCGTGCTGGTGCGGCCGCGCCCGGGCGATTTCCATTACGACGCGCTGGAAACCGAGCTGATGCTGCGTGACATCGCGCAGTGCCGTGCGCTGGGCTGCGATGGCGTGGTGATTGGTGCGCTGGATGTGCACGGTGGCATCGACATGCCGCTGTGCCGCGAACTGGTGCAGGCGGCGGGGCCGTTGCAGGTCACCTTCCATCGCGCGTTCGATGCCGCACGCGATCTTCCCGCGGCCCTGCAACAGGTGATCGACCTGGGCTGCACGCGGGTGCTCAGTTCAGGCGGGCAGGTGAGCGCCGAAGCCGGCAGCAGCATGCTGGCCGCGCTGGTGGCGCAGGCGGCAGGGCGCATTTGCGTGATGGCGGGCGCAGGCATCGGCCCGGCCAACATCGCCAGGATCGCGCGGCTGACCGGCTGCAGCGAACTGCATGCATCGGCCAAGGGCCTGCGGCGTTCGGCCATGCAGTTCCAGAACCCACTGCTGCGCGGGCTCGACCCGGATTGGCACCAGACCAGCACCGCCACGGTGGCGGCACTGCGCAAGGCGCTGGACGAAGGTGCGCATAAAAACGGCAGCCACCTGTGAAAGCGCAGCTGCCGTGGAGGACCGTTGAACGGGGTCGGATCCCTTCGCAGAAGGGCTCCGACCCCGGCAGGGCTTAGAACTTGTAGGTCGCGCCGAAGTAGATCTGACGGCCCGAATACAGGTTGGAGATCAGGCGCGACTGGGTGTCGTTGCCCAGGTAGACGCGCTGTTCCGACTTGGTGGCATTGAGCACCGAGGCGGTGAAGGTCAGCGCTTCGGTGAAGTTGTAGGCCACGTTCAGATCCAGCTGGTCGTACGGCTCGGTGTACTGGGTCATGCCGTTGACCAGGCCGCCGACCACTTCACCACGGCGGTTGTACGAGGCGCGGGCCAGGAACCGGTCGGTTTCGTAGAACACCGTCAGGTTGGCCTGGTTCTTGGCACTGCCCACCAGCGGCGATGCACCCAGGTTCTCGCCATTGAGCTCGATCGAGGCCAGGTTGGTGTCGTTGTAGGTGTAGTTGGCCTGCACGCCCAGGCCGAAGTCGAAGGTGTACTGGCCGTACAGTTCCACGCCCTGCGACACTGCATCGCGGCCGTTGGCCTGGGTGCTGTAGTTCTGCACCGTCACCATTTCGCCGCCGACTTCCATCTGCACGTCACGCACGATCGGCACGGTGAAGTTGCTGATGTCCTTGCGGAACAGGCCGACGCCGGCGACCGCGCCCGGCATGAAGTACCACTCCACGCCCAGGTCGTACTGGGTCGCTTCGAAGGCTTCCAGGTTCTTGTTGCTGCCATTGCCGGCCCAGCCTTCGGTCGGTGCACCGCCGGCAACGCGGCGGTCATTGACGTACTCGGGGCTGTAGTAGCTCAGGCTGCCCGGTGCGGCAATGCTGGTGTAGCTCGGCCGTGCCACCACCTTCGACGCGGCGCCACGCAGCACCAGGTTGTCGGTGATGTCCCAGGCAATGTTGAAGCTGGGCAGCACGTCGGTGTAGGTGCGGTCCGAACCGATCAGCTCGTAGCTCTTCTCGCGTGCCAGGGCATCGGGCAGGCGCACGAAGCCGCTTTCGCAACCATAGGTCGGGAAGGCGGCCGCCGCCGGATCATCGCAGGACATCGGCGCGCCGGAGGCGTTGTCCAGGAAGTAATCGTTGAAGCGTTCGATCGAGTCGCTGGACTGGGCGAACTGCTTGGTGCGCACCACGCGCACACCGACGTTGCCGCGCAGGCGCTCGGTACGGAAGTTGGCCTGGAAGTAGCCGGAGTAGATCTTCTCGTTGACGTTGTAGACGAAATCGTCCTCAACGCGGTTGTGCGACGAACCGTAGGTGGAGTTCAGGTAGTCGATGTACGACGGGAAGTTGATGCCCGGGAATACATTCGCGTTGAAGCCACCGGCGATGCCGCTGATCGGGTTGGACAGGAAGAAGCCGGGCTGGGCGATGCCGGCAGTGTTGTCACAGCCCGCCTGGTAGCGGCTGTCATAGTCGGCCGGGTCGGCGCCCTGGCACACCCAGTAGGTGTTGCCGGTGTTGCGGTGGACCTTGCCATCACGGTACTTGGCGCCGAACTGGATCGAGTCCAGCCAGCCGCTTTCGAACATCTTGGTGACATCGGCCTGGAAGTGGTTCTGCTCGACCTCGGTCTGCATCCACGACGAATCGGTGGAACCGGTGTCGACCTCGGCGATGCCATTCATCAGCACCTCCTGCAGGTTCGGCGAGACGGTCAGCGACGGGGTACCGGTCAGGTCCCACGCGGTGTATTGGTTGCCCGATTCCCACACGCCGTTGACGCGGCGGCGCGGCTTGGCCGACATGCGGAAGTTCATCGACGGTCCACCCTCGGACCAGGTGCGGCCACCGCTGAAGGAGGCCTTCCACAGCGGGCTGATGTCCCAGTCGATGGTCAGGTCGGCGGTCTGCGAGAGCGCCTTTTCGCGGCTGTAGCCACCGGTCAGCTGCGGGGTGGGAATGGTGCAGTCGTCCGGTCCCCAGCCGCCCGGGGCCAGGCCTGCGGCAGCGGCTTCGTCTTCGCTGCAGTAGTAGGTCTTGCCGGCCAGCTTTTCGAACTGTGCGCCGGTAACCACGGTGCCACTGGGGTCGAAGCTGAGGCCGTTGAGCAGGCGGCCGCCGGCCCAGTTGCCGTCACCGTTGTAGCGCGCCATGTTCCACTCGGGCACTTTCAGCATGTTCTGCGTGTAGTCGCCGTCCAGCTGGAAGCGGAAGTAGTTGGCGGTCAGGGTCAGGTTGTCGACCGGCTTGAACTGGAAGGTCAGCTGGCCGCCCTTGCGCTCGCGCTTCTCTTCCTTCACCGCGAAGTTCACCGAGGTGGGCATGAAGAAGTCGCTGTAGTTGCGCCCGAACTGATCGTTGAAGCCGGAGTTGCCCCACCAGTAGTTGATGCCGCCCTGGGTGAGGGCGTTGCCGTTGACATCACGGGCATCGACATCGGTGCCGTACCACTGGTAGTTCTCAGTGGTCACCTCCATGGTGCGGCTGGTGCGCTTCTGCTGGGTCACGCCCACCAGCACACCGAAGCGCTCGTCCTTGCTGTGCCACGAGTACAGCGCCGACGCCTGCGGGTCGACATCCTGGTGGGTGTCGGAGGAGACGCCTTCCAGGGTCACGTAGCCGGAGTTGGATTCCATCTCCAGCGGGCGGCGGGTATGCAGGATGACCGTGCCGCCGATGCCGCCTTCGTCAATGCGTGCTTCCGGCGATTTGAACAGCTCGGCGCTGGACAGCATGTTCGACGGCAGCAGGGTGTAGTTGAACGAACGGCTGGCCTCGTCATTGGTTTCGGAGGTGGCGATGTAGTTGCCGTTCAATTGGGTCAAGGTCAGGTCGGGGTCGAGGCCGCGCACGCTGACGCTCTTGCCTTCGCCACCGTCGCGGGTGATGACCACGCCGGGCACGCGCTGCAACGAGTCGGCAACGTTCTTGTCGGGGAACTTGCCGACGTCCTCGGCGGTGATCACTTCGACCACGGCGTTGGCGTCGCGCTTCTGCTGCAGGCTCTTCTCGATCGCATAGCGGTAGCCGGTGACCTGCACGCTGTCCAGCGTGGTGGCGTCGGCGCTGCCGGTGGTCGGTTGTGCGCTGGCCTGCTGGGCAGCGGCGCCGGTCGGCGCGACGGCTGCGGCCAGGGCCAGTGCGACGGCGAACGACAAGGCGTCGCGGCCGTGCGTACGAGTTGAATGCTTGATTGCCATCTCTCCCTCTCTCATGGATTGATCCGGTGACTGTCGCGGAAACTTGAATCGATCTAATCTGCGGTGCCGATTTTGCTGATGCCGCGCGGCTGCCTGGGCGGCGCGCTGTTGTTCGGGTACGTCCTGTGCCGGTCCCCAACGCCGGGCCATCCCATGGGATCCGCTTGGATCGATCTAAGCGATGGCGGGGCGATTTTTAGCATGGCCAGAGGGTCTGCGCATGCTGCTGCGCAATATTGCAGGGACGTGTCGGCCGAATGATGTTTCGCTGAAACACACTGGAATCGTTTACATGCGCAAAGGGGAGGGGGGTGTTCGGCAGGGCTTGCAGCCCTGCACCTACTGGAAGCCAGGGCAACGTCAACTTCAACTTCAACTTCAAAAGCGGGCTATCCGTGGCTTGGCGGGGCGGTGTGGGCTTGCAGGACACGCCGTGAATCCATCCTTGGAGCAACTGTGTTGTGGGATGGGATTTTGGCCGTCTGGCAGACAGGCACGGCAAAGCCGGCTGCCGGCCGGCAGCCGCTGCCGTGCGCCCTGGGCTTGCCTCAAGCGGGGATCGGTCCGCTTTCAGCGTCGCGCACGCGGGCGTTGAGGATGA
>NZ_CP025996.1:1918223-2099549 GCF_003086875.1 Stenotrophomonas sp. ZAC14D2_NAIMI4_6
GAGAGCTCCCCCGCTTGCCCAGTCTTATCGCTTCGAGTGTCCAGCTCCAGCAACTGTTCGGGCGGATCAAGGGAGAATCCGGCGTGGGCGCCAAGCTCCATGGCGATCGTCGAGATCCAGGCTTACACGGCGGCCCACGCCGGCTCTCGACACCTACGCTGCCAGATTTCCATCAGATAAGGCTCGTAGGCGCCATCCATGGCGCCTGCGGTCCTGCAAGCCCACACCGCCCCGCCTCTGACAGATTCCCGCGGCTGTTGGTAACGGCGCCTGGTGTTCCGTGCGGCTGTTGGTAGGTGTCGACCTTGGTCGACACATCTGTCGGATATCGAATGGATTCATTCAGTTGGCCGGCGGCCAGTAGATCCACGCCATGCGTGGACTGTCAGACATCGAAATCAATCTGGGGTCGGAGCCCGTTGCGCAGCAACGGGATCCGACCCCTGCCTTCCCGGCAGATCGCGGAAATCTGTCGAAGGCGGGGTGGGTCCGGTTGAGGGGGCGTGAGCCGCATGGATGCGGCGACCGAGCTTACATGGACGTACTTGCAGCGTCCCCCTCAACCGGGCCCACCCCGCCATCCCACGGAATGCCAGCCTTTGACGTTGACGTTGACGTGGCTCCCAGCAGGTGCAGGGCCGCAGGCCCTGCAAAAGACCCCCCCCTCTTTTGCTGCGGCGCAGAATGCATGGGCGGGCGCTCCCTGTTCTACTTCAATCGATCTAAATCCGCCGGGGTGCGGATTTGTACCGATGGAAACGGGGAGTTCGGCCGCAGCGGCCGGCACCCGCTGCCGCCCTGCCGCCAAGGAGTCCTGTCCGTGACCAGGTTGTCCCGCCGTCGTTCCCCCCTGCGCCTGCCGGCGCTCTCCCCGCGGCCGCTGGCCCGCGCCGCCTGCCTGCTGGCCCTGGCCATCACGCCCTGGCTGCAGGCCGCACCTGCCGCACTCGAACGCGAGGTCAACACCTTCATCGGCAGCAAGGATGACGGCAACACCTTCCCCGGCGCGTCGGCACCGTTCGGCCTGATCCAGGTCAGCCCGATCGGCAGCCACTATTCCGGCTGGCGCTACGACGACGAAAAGATCCGCGGCTTCGGCCATTCCTTCCTGTCCGGCGCCGGCTGCTGGGAACAGGGCGGCCAGGTCTCCATCCTGCCGGTGACCGGTAGCATCGGCCCGGGCGGCGATTTCGATACCGCCAACCCCAAGCAGTTCGACCACAAGGCCTACGCCGCCAACTACACCCACGACGGTGAAGTTGGCCAGGCCGGCTATTACAAGGTGCGCCTGACCAGCTACGGCGGCATCGACGCCGAAGCCACCGCGCGCACCCGCGCCGCGGCCGAGCGCTATACCTTCAGCCAGCGCAGCGGCGATGGCCATGTGCTGGTGAACGTGGGCCAGGCCAACGAGCGCCATTCGGTGATCGGCAGCGTGGTGGACGTGGTGGGCGACCGGGTGGTGGAAGGCAAGCTGGTCACCAAGAGCTTCTGCGGCGGCCACCAGTACACCACCTGGTTCCGCGTTGAATTCGATCGCCCGTTCAAGGCACACGGCACCTGGGGCGAGGCCGGTGGCCTGCCCAATGCGCGGCACAGCATGGAAGGCGAGCAGAAGCCGAACGGCGCCTGGCTGACCTTCGATCTGGCCAAGGGCCAGTCGGTTACCGCGGTCAGTGCGATCTCGCACGTGGACGCCGAAGGCGCACGCACCAACCTGCGCGCCGAGGGCATGCAGGGCGGTGCGCTGATCGGCTTCGACCGCATGCGCGCGCTCTCGCAGAAGGACTGGCGCGAGCAGCTGGCGCGGGTGCGCGTGCAGGGCGGCACGGGCGATGACCGCACCGTGTTCTACAGCGCGCTGTACCACGCACTGCTGCAGCCGCTCACCGGCAGCGATGCCGATGGCCGCTACCGTGGCTACGACGATGGCATCCACCGCGCCGATGGCTGGACCTACTACGAGTATTTCTCGCTGTGGGATACCTACCGCGCGCAGAACCAGTGGCTGGCGCTGACCCGTCCGGACGTGGCGCGTGACATCGGCCGCACCCTGCTGGCCATCGACGAGCAGGGCGGCTGGCTGCCGCGCTGGGGCTATGCCAACTTCGAAACCAACATCATGACCGGCGATCCGGTCACCCCGTTCATGGTCGACCTGTGGCGCTTCGGTGCGCTGAAGGGGCGTGAATCGCAGGCCTGGGATGCGCTGCGCCGCAATGCCTTCGGTACGCCGCCGCTGAACTCGCGGATGGCCGGCCGCTCCGGCAACCCGACCTACCTGGACAAGGGCTACGTGGTCTATGACCGCGCGTTCCCGTCCAAGGGCATGGACGTGGACCCGCACCATGGTGGCTCGGCCACGCTGGAATACGCACTGGCCGACTGCGCGCTTTCGCAGATGGCCGACGGCCTGGGCCATGCGCAGGATTCGGCGACGCTGCGCGAGCGCGGCCGCAACTGGCGCAAGGTGTGGGACCCGCAGGTGCGTGACGCCGAAACCGGCTTCACCGGCTTCCCGCGCCCGCGCACCGAAGACGGCCAGTGGTATACCCCGGCCGACGGCCATTACAGCCCGCGTTCGCACCATGGCTTCCATGAAGGCACCGCGTGGCAGTACCAGTGGCTGGCGCAGCAGGACGTGCCGGGCCTGGTGGAAGCAATGGATGGCCGCGAGCAGGCCGGCCGCCGCCTGGATGCCTTCTTCGCGATGGATGCGCTGCAGGCCGATCCGCTGACGGCCGCGCGCAAGGAATGGGTGGTGGGGCCGTACAGCTACTACAACCAGTTCCGTTACAACCCCAACAACGAACCGGACCTGCACGCGCCGTGGCTGTACACGCTGATCGGCCAGCCCTGGAAGACCGCCAACGTGCTGCGCGCGGCGCAGCAGCTGTTCACCAACGCACCCAACGGCGTCACCGGCAATGACGACCTGGGCACGATGTCGGCCTGGTACCTGTTCAGTGCCATCGGCGTGTATCCCGCGGTGCCGGGCAGCGGCCAGTTCCTGCTGCACACGCCGCGCTTTGCCAAGGTGGAAGTGGACATGGGCAATGGACGCACGCTGCGCATCGACGCGCCGGGCGCCGATGGCCGCCGCCTGCAGTACGTGCAGGGCGTGCAGCTGGATGGCCGCGCGCATGCCCCGGTGTGGCTGGACTGGAACCAGCTGCAGCAGGGCCCGCGCCTGCAGTTCGCACTGGATGCACAGGCCCCGACCGAAGGCTGGGGTACCGCAGTGAAGGACCTGCCGGTCTCATGGTGCGCTGCACCAGGCAGCGTGCTGCGCTGAGCCATCGTCGTGCCGTTCGCGGCCAACCAGCGAACGGCACGGCACGAATGGCCTCCGATCCATTAGGCTTGACCCTCCCGAGGAGCCCGGTACAGCGATGAACGACAACGACGGCACTTCCAGCAAGCGTTCCGGCAAGGCGGTGACGGTGACCGACATCGCCCGTGCGATCGGCGTGTCGCGTGCCACCGTGTCGCTGGTGCTGCGTGGCAGTCCGCTGGTCAATGTCGATACCCGGGCCAAGGTGGAAGCCGAGCTGCGCCGCCAGCGCTACGTCTACAACCGTGCGGCGGCCAACCTGCGCCGGCGCACCTCCACCAGCATCGCGCTGGTCATCAACGATCTGTCCAACCCGTTCTTCGCTGAATTTGCCTCGGGCGTGGACGAGGCATTGGGCGGGCGAGGGTATGTCACCCTGCTGGGCAGCACCGGCGAATCGCCGCAGCGCCAGCAGGCGGTGCTGTCCACGCTGATGGAACACACCCCGGCGGGACTGATCCTGTCGCCGGCCGAAGGCAGCGATGCCGCACTGCTGCGGCAGGCGCTGGGTGCCAACGCCAACGTGCTGCTGTTCAACCGCGAACTGGAAGGGGCCGACTGGGACTTCCTGACCCTGGACAACCAGCACGGCGCCTATCTGGCCACCCGCCACCTAATCGAGCGCGGCCACCAACAGATCGCCTTCTTCGGCGGCCATGCCGATTCCAGTTCCTGCCAC
Source organism: Stenotrophomonas sp. ZAC14D2_NAIMI4_6 (assembly GCF_003086875.1). Lineage (NCBI taxonomy): Bacteria > Pseudomonadati > Pseudomonadota > Gammaproteobacteria > Lysobacterales > Lysobacteraceae > Stenotrophomonas > Stenotrophomonas sp. ZAC14D2_NAIMI4_6. The sequence goes on from NZ_CP025996.1 coordinate 1,922,237, forward strand.
CAGCGCCGCGCCGGCTTCCAGCAGGCCCTGGCCGAGGCGGGCCTGGCGCTGCCGCCGGGCTGGATGATCGAATCGGCGCCCAATCGCCTGGAAGCGGCCGCGCGTACCGATGAACTGTTCGCCGACGGCCATCGTCCCAGTGCCGCGGTCTGCTACAACGACACGGTCGCGCTGGGCCTGATGCTGGGCCTGAACTCCCGCGGCATCCGCCCCGGCGGTGATTTCGCAGTGACCGGTTTCGATGATATTTCCGAGGCCTCGGTGGCGGTGCCGCCGTTGACCACCCTGACCGCCGACCCGCGCGAGCGTGGCCGTCAGGCCGCCGCGCTGCTGCTGCAACGCCTGGATGATCCCGATGCACCGCCGCGGCGCACCGTCGCCCCGGTGCAGCTGCGCGTGCGCGAGAGCAGTGCCGCGCGGCCGAACTGATTTTCCACGACCTTTTCCCTTCCACGTACCAACGACCTACACGCGCATCGAGGCGCGAACCGCATGCCGATTTCCGCAACGCCCCGTCCATCGGGATCCAACAGCAGCCAGGCGCCGGTGATGAATGCCCGTGCGGCCCTGTGGGTGGCCACCACCATCTTCTTCATGTGGGGCTTCCTGACCAGCCTCAACGATGTGCTGATCCCGCACCTGAAGGCCGTGTTCGAGCTGAACTACACCCGCGCCATGCTGGTGCAGTTCACCTTCTTCGGCGCGTACTTCCTGATGTCGGTGCCGGCCGGTCGGCTGGTGGCACGGTTGGGCTACAAGAAGGGCATCATCGCCGGCCTGCTGATTGCCGGTGTGGGCGCGCTGGGCTTCTGGCCGTCGGCCGCGCTGCGCACCTATGACGCCTTCCTGGCCTCGCTGTTCGTGCTGGCCACCGGCATTACCGTGCTGCAGGTGGCGGCCAACCCGTACGTGGCGCTGCTGGGCCCGGAAAAAACCGCCTCCAGCCGCCTGACCCTGGCGCAGGCGCTGAACTCGCTGGGCACCACGCTGGCGCCGCTGTTCGGCGGCTTCCTGATCCTGAGCACTGCGGTGAAGAGCGGTGACGAAATCAAGGCGATGCCGGTGGCCGAGCAGCTGGCCTACCGGACTGCCGAAGCGCAGTCGGTGCAGGGCCCGTACGTGGGCCTGGCCATCGCGCTGGTGCTGCTGGCCGTGTTCGTCTACCTGTTCCGCCTGCCCAGCCTGACCGAAACCACCGAGCAGGCCGACAGCAGCCACCACACCCTGCTGGATGCGTTGAAGCAGCCGCACGTGCTGTTCGGCGTGCTGGCCATCTTCTTCTACGTGGGCGCCGAAGTGTCCATCGGCAGCCTGATGGTGAACTACCTGGCGCTGCCCGAAATCGGCGGCATGAGCGAACAGCAGGCCACCCATTACGTGTCTGCCTACTGGGGCTGCGCCATGGTCGGCCGCTTCGCCGGCGCCTGGCTGCTGGCCAAGTTCTCGCCGCGCCGCCTGCTGGCCGGCTTCGCGCTGGCCAACGTGGTGCTGCTGGCGGTCACCCTGGGCTCGGGCGGCAAGGTGGCGCTGTACGGCATCGTGGCTACCGGCCTGTTCAATTCCATCATGTTCCCGACCATCTTCTCGCTGGCCATCGAACGCCTGGGCCCGCTGACCAACAAGGCCTCCAGCCTGCTGATCATGGCCATCGTCGGTGGCGCGATCATTCCGCTGCTGCAGGGCATGCTGGCCGATCGCATCGGCCTGCACCTGAGCTTCGTGCTGCCGGTGGTCTGCTACGTCTACATCATCTTCTACGGTCTGGTGGGCTCGCGCCCGCCGGCCGTCGGCCCGCAGGGAGGCTGAGTCGGAAATGGGTGCCATTGTCTGCTTCGGCGAAATTTTGATCGATCTACTAGCGCAGCCGCCGGCCTCGGCCGACACCCCGCGCGCCTTCCTGCAGTACGCCGGCGGTGCGCCGGCCAACGTGGCCGTGGCCGCTGCCCGGCTGGGCGCGCAGACCCAGTTCGTGGGCATGCTGGGCCGGGACATGTTTGGTGACTTCCTGGCCGACAGCCTGGCCGAGCACCGCGTGGGCACCGACTACATCGTGCGCACCGATGCGGCCAAGACCGCGCTGGCGTTCGTGGCGCTGGACGCCCACGGCGAGCGCAGCTTCAGCTTCTACCGGCCGCCGGCGGCCGACCTGCTGTTCCGTGACAGCGATTTCCAGGGCGCCTGCTTCGACAGCGCCGCCTGTTTCCATGTGTGTTCCAACAGCCTGACCGAAGCGGACATTGCCGCGGCAACCTTCGCCGGCATGGAGCGTGCGCGCGCCGCCGGTGCAGTAGTCAGCCTTGACCTGAACCTGCGCCCGGCGCTGTGGCCGGCCGACACCGATCCCACGCCACGCCTGTGGCAGGCGCTGGAGCGTGCCGACCTGGTGAAGCTCTCGCGCGAAGAGCTGGACTACCTGGCCGCGCCGCACGGCGCCGACGGTGACCAGGTCGTGCTGCAGCGCCTGCTGGCCGCACAGGCACGCTGGGTGATCGTGACCGACGGTGCCGCCACGCTGCGCTGGTACACCCGCGAGCAGCAGGGCCAGGTCACCAGTTTCCGCGTGGCCACGGTGGATACCACCGCCGCCGGCGATGCCTTCGTGGGCGGTGTGCTGGTGGGCCTGCTGGAGCGCGGCGGTGCCGGCGCCGGCTTCGCCGCGTTCTGCCAGGACGCGCAGGCGATCACCGAAACGCTGCGCTTCGGCGCGGCTGTCGGTGCGCTGGCGGTCACCCGCAAGGGCGCCTTCGCGGCCATGCCCTCGCTCGATGAAGTGCAGCAGCTGCTGCAGACCCAGGAACTTTCCGCATGACCCAGACCGCCTCCCGCTTCGTTCCGCAGTTCCGCTCGGCCGAGTTCCTGCGCGCGCACATCGCCGACACGATGGCGTTCTACCACCCGCGCTGCATCGACCCCAACGGCGGCTTCTTCCACTACTTCCAGGACGATGGCACGGTCTATGACGCCGGCCACCGTCACCTGGTCAGCAGCACCCGCTTCGTCTTCAACTACGCCATGGCCTACCGCGAATTCGGTAATGCCGAGTACCGCGAGGCCGTTGAACATGGCGTGCGCTACCTGCGCGAGGTGCACCGCAACCCGTCCACCGGCGGCTACGCCTGGACGCTGCGCGATGGCCAGGTCGAAGACGATATGAACCACTGCTATGGCGTGGCATTCGTGCTGCTGGCCTACAGCTGCGCGCTGAAGGCCGGCATCGAACAGGCCCGCGCGTGGATGGACGAAACCTGGCAGCTGCTGGAAGCACGCTTCTGGGAAGCCGAGCACGGCCTGTACAAGGATGAAGCCGATGGCCAGTGGAACTTCACCGGCTACCGCGGGCAGAACGCCAACATGCACATGTGCGAGGCAATGCTGGCCGCGTTCGAGGCCAGTGGCGAGCAGCGCTATGTGCAGCGCGCACTGCAGCTGGCCGACAACATGACCCGGCGCCAGGCCGCCAAGGCCGGTGGGCTGGTGTGGGAACACTACGACACGAACTGGGAGATCGACTGGAACTACAACCTGGACGATCCCAAGCACCTGTTCCGCCCGTGGGGGTTCCAGCCCGGCCACCAGACCGAATGGGCCAAGCTGCTGCTGATCCTGGACCGCCACGTGCAGGCCGATTGGCTGGTGCCCACAGCCCAGCACCTGTTCGATGTGGCGGTCGAGCGCAGCTGGGATGAAGCGCGTGGCGGCCTGTACTACGGTTTCGCGCCGGAATCGCGGCGCCAGCCGGGCATGGACGGTGCCCCGATCGGCGGCGACAGCTTCGTCTGCGACGACGACAAGTACTTCTGGGTGCAGGCCGAAACCCTGGCTACGGCCGCACTGATGGCCCAGCGCACCGGCGATGACCGCTACTGGCAGTGGTACGACCGGCTGTGGGCGTATTCGTGGGAGCACTTCGTCGACCACCAGTACGGCGCGTGGTTCCGCATCCTGGATGCCGACAATCGCAAGTACAGCAATGAAAAGAGCCCGGCCGGCAAGGTGGATTACCACACCATGGGCGCGTGCTACGAAGTGCTGAACGTCGTTCGTTGAACATCGCCCGAATGCAGTAGTGCCAGGCCCTGCCTGGCAGAAAAACAGGAGCAGCACGTGCACCGTCTTCCTCTCGCTGTCCGTCTGCTCCTGCTGCTGTTCACGTTTGGCAGCTTCCCCGCGCTGGCCGCGCCTCTGCCGGCGCAATGGGAATTCCGCATGCTGCCCGGTGATGCGCAGGGCGCCGCGCACCCCGGCCTGCAGCAGTGGCGCACGGCGCGCGTACCCGGCAGCGTGCACACCGACCTGCTGGCCCATGGGCTGATCCGCGACCCCTACGTGGGCGCGCCGGAGGCCGAGCTGCAATGGATCGGCTTGGCCGCCTGGGAATACCGCGCGCGCTTCGATGTAGACGCGGCGACCCTGGCCAAGGCGCATGCCGAGCTGCGTTTCGACGGCCTGGACACCTATGCCGAGGTGCGTTTGAACGGCAAGCCGCTGCTGCGCGCCGACAATGCGCACCGCACCTGGCGCGCGCGCGTGGAAGGGCGGCTGCGGCCCAGCGGCAATGAACTGCAGATCGTGTTCCGTTCGCCCATCCGCACCCTGCTGCCGGGCGTGCAGGCGATGCCGCACAAGATTGCCGGCAACTATCCCTCGCCCTACGGTGATGAGCCCAAGGACGCGATGGTCGGCAACTTCGCACGCAAGCCGGCCTACCATTTCGGCTGGGACTGGGGCCCGCGTTACGTGACCGCCGGTGTCTGGCGTGGTGTCGACCTGCAGGCCTGGGACACGCACCGCCTGACCGATCTGGCCGTGCGTACCGATGCCTTGGACGCGCAGCAGGCGCGGCTGGCCGTGCTGCTGCAGGTAGAGCAGGGTAGTGCCGCCGGCTCGGCCAGGGTGGACGTGGAAGTGCGTGATCCCGACGGCCGCGTTGTGGCCACGGTGCAGCGCCCGGTGCTGTTGCAGCCCGGCCAGAACAGCGTGGAGATTCCGGTTGAGCTGGCTGATCCGCGGCGCTGGTGGCCGGTGGGGCAGGGTGCGCAGGACCGCTACACGGTGCGCGCGCAGCTGGGCGCTGGCGGCGACCCTACACTCCAGCGCGAGCAGCGCATCGGCCTGCGCACGGTGGAACTGCGCCGCGAGAAGGACGAGAAGGGCGGGCAGGGTTTCGCCTTCGTCATCAATGGCGTGGAGACTTTCGCCAAGGGCGCCAACGTCATTCCGTTCGATGCGTTCCCGGCGCGGGTGGATGTGGCGCGCCTGCGCCAGGTGCTGACCGCCGCGCGCGATGCCAACATGAACATGCTGCGCAACTGGGGCGGTGGGTACTACGAGGACGACGCGTTCTTTGACATCGCCGACGAGCTGGGTCTGCTGGTCTGGCAGGACTTCATGTTCGGCGGTGGCATGCAGCCCGGTTACGATCCGGCGTTCCGCGCCAGCGTGGTGGCCGAAGCGCGCGACAACGTGCGGCGCCTGCGCCACCACCCCAGCATCGTGCTGTGGTGTGGCAACAACGAAGAAGAGACCGCGTGGAAGGACTGGGGCCATGGCCGCGACCTGAAGGCTGCCGACCCGGCGTTTGCCGCGCGGGTCTGGCAGGGCTATGTCGATCTGTTCGGCAACGACCTGCGCCAGGTGGTGGGCGAGGAAGGGCTGGGTGTGCCGTACTGGTCCAGTTCGCCCAGCAATGATCTGGACGAAAAAGCCAACGATTCCACCCGCGGCGACAAGCACTACTGGCAGGTCTGGGGCAATCCGGCGCTGCCGGTGCAGGCGTACCTGCAGGAGACGCCGCGCTTCATGTCCGAGTACGGCCTGCAGGCCTGGCCGTCGCTGGCAACGGTGGACCAGATCGCCACGCGCGCCGAACAGCGCATCGACAGCCCGGTGATCCGCGCCCACCAGAAGTTCATGGCCGGCGAGGGCAACAGCCGCCTGCTGCAGTACATCGAGCGGGGCTACGGCACGCCGAAGGACTTCGCGGACTTCGTCTACCTGAGCCAGGTGATGCAGGCCGATGGCATTGCATTGGCGGCGCTGCATCATCGCGCTTCACGGCCGTACACCATGGGCTCGCTGTACTGGCAGCTCAACGATGTCTGGCCGGGTGCATCGTGGTCCAGCGTGGATTACTTCGGGCGCTGGAAGGCACTGCATTTCGCTGCGCGTCGCTTCTTCGCGCCGGTCACCCTGGCGGCCCTGCGTGACGAAGGCAGCACCCGCGTGCGCCTGATCAACGATGGCGCTGCAGTGGACGCGCGTTGGCGGCTGCGGGTGATGGATGTGGACGGGAAAGTGCTGCGCCGTCGCGAGGCGGCGGTGACTCTGGCTGCCGCCGGGGTCACCTCGGTGGGCGACTTCGGTGATGCCGAACTACTGGCCGGCGCCGCCCCGTCGCGCACCGTGGCGGTGTTCGAACTGCTGCAGGATGGCAAGGTCGGTGCGCGGCAGGTGGTGGGCTTCGTTGAAGCCAAGGACCAGGCACTGCCGTCGCAGGCGCTGAGGGCCACGCTGCAGACCGAGGGCGATCACTACCGCCTACGACTGCAGAGCAAGGCGTATGTACGTGCCGCCTGGATCGACTTCGGTGCGCTGGATGTGCAGGTGGAAGACAACCTGCTGGATCTGCTACCGGGCGAGACGCGCGACATCGCCGTGCGCGGCCCGGTGGATCTGGCGACGCTGCGTGGCGCCTTGCAGGTGAAAACCCTCAACGACCGTTGAAAGCGGAGCACCCCGCTGTGGTAGGTGCCAACCTTACACCCCGCTTTGGTAGGTGCCAACCTTGGTTGGCACATCAAGAGCATGCCAACCAAGGTTGGCATCTACCGATCACCGTTGGGCAGACGAATCTCGCTTTGGTAGGTGCCAACCTTGGTTGGCACACCAGGAACATGCCAACCAAGGTTGGCATCTACCGAAAACCGTTGGGCAGGCGTACCCCGCTCTGGTAGGTGCCAACCTTGGTTGGCACACCAGGAACATTCCAACCAAGGTTGGCATCTACCGAAAACCGTTGGGCAGGCGTATCCCGCTCTGGTAGGTGCCAACCTTGGTTGGCACACCAGGAACATTCCAACCAAGGTTGGCATCTACCGAAAACCGTTGGGCAGGCGTATCCCGCTCTGGTAGGTGCCAACCTTGGTTGGCACATCAAGAGCATGCCAACCAAGGTTGGCATCTACCCCCTGCAGTTACAGCTGGATCTGCTGGAAATTCTCGACCCGCTCGTGGCCGTTGGCGGCCTGGCCGGTACGCGGCAGCGGGTAATCGTCCAGGCGATCGATCAGGCGGGTCTGCAGCCCGGCCTCGCGCGCGGCGTCCAGCTCTTCCACCACATCGGACAGGAACAGGATCTCGCCGGCCGGCACGCCAATGGACTGCACGATGCGGCGGTAGCTGTCGGCCTCACGCTTGCCGCCCACTTCGGTATCGAACCAGCCCGACACCAGCGGGCTGAGGTCGCCAGCATCGCTGAAGCCGAAGAACAGCTTCTGCGCTGGCACCGAGCCGGACGAATACACGTACAGCGGCAGGCCGGAGGCGTGCCAGCCCTTCAGCACCGGCGCCACTTCGGGGTAGAAGTGCGCGGTGTAATCGCCGCGGCGGTAGCCGGTATCCCAGATCACGCCCTGCAGCGCCTTCAGGGCGGTGTGCTTGCGGTCCTGGTCGATCCAGCCCTGCAGCGTTTCCACCACCAGGCTGTCCTGGCAGGCGCCGCCGATCTCGGTGGCCACCGCATCCAGCCAGCGGCGGATCTCCGGTTGCTGGCCGTGCTCGGCCACGAACGCCGGCAGGGCCTGGCGGGCGTAGGGGAACAGCACGTTCTTGACGAACGAAATGCTGCTGGTGGTGCCTTCGATGTCGGTCAGGATGACGCGGGGCTGCATGGATCAGGACGCCTGGGTAGGAATGTAACGCGGGAACTTCTGCGCGATGTCGGTGCCGGTGAAATGACCGACCCAGCCATCCGGCTCGGTGAAGAAACGGATCGCCACGAAGCTGGGCTCGTCGCCCATGTCGAACCAGTGCGTGGTGCCATCGGGCACCGCGATCAGGTCGTCCTTCACGCATTCGATCTCGTACACCTTGTCGCCCACGTGCAGGGTGAACAGGCCGGAGCCGGCGACGAAGAAGCGCACCTCGTCTTCCTTGTGGAAGTGCTCGTCGAGGAATTTCTTGCGCAGTTCGGCGCGGTTCGGGTTGTCCGGGGCGATCGAGGCCACGTCCACGCTCTTGAAGCCGCGCTCGGCCACCAGGCGGTCGATGTCGGCGCGGTAGGCGGCGAACACCTCATCCTGGCTGGCGCCGGGGGCAACCGGCGCGGTGGCCTGCCAGCGCTCGAAGGTAACGCCGATCTTCTGCAGTTCGGCAGCGATGACCGCGCCGTCCTGGGTATCCAGCAGCGGCGAGTCGGGGCGGGTGTCGTCGTAGATGCGCAGTCGGCTCATGGCGGCAGCTTGAACATTCCGGGGGAAAGACAGGGTAGCAGGGTGCAGGCGGCGGCCAGATGGCCAATGGGCATGTGCCTGTGCGCGATGGTTCAGCCGCGCAGCTTGCGCAGTTCCAGTTCGCAGTGCAGCAGGAACTCGAAGGCTTCCATGTGGCGGCGGGCTTCGGCCATGTCGCGGCCCCAGGCGTACAGGCCGTGGCCGTCGATCAGGTAGCCCCACAGCGGCTGGCGGTCCAGCAGGTCATCGACCTGGGCCGAGAGCACGTTCATGTCCTGGGTGTTGGCGAACACCGGGATGTCGATGGCCATTTCGTGGGTGCTGTTGCCGGCGAAGGCCTTCAGCAGTTCGTAGCCTTCCACCCGGATATGGCCCTGCGGGGCGTACAGGCGCGAGGCGATGGTCTGCACCGGGGAGTGGGTGTGCAGCACGCAGCCCACCTCGGGAAAGCGGCGGTACAGCTGGGTGTGCAGCAGGGTTTCGGCGGACGGGCGCAGCGGGCGGCCGACGGCCTGGCCGTCGAAATCCACCACCATGATGTCGTCCTCGATCAGGCGGCCCTTGTCCTTGCCCGAGACGGTGATCGCGGCGTGGCGGTCGTCCAGGCGGTGGGAGAAGTTGCTGCTGGTGGCCGGGGTCCAGCCGGCCTGGGCCAGTTCGCGGACGTTGTCGATCAGCAGCTGGGCCAGTTCGCTCAGGCGCGCGGTGTCGTAGGGAAAGGTGGGGGCGTTCATGCGGGTGATTTTACTGGATTCGGCCAACGGCTGAGCCCCTCGTGGCTGGGTCGCCGTTCTGAATCCCTGGGTTGGCCGGGCGGGGTGGGCTGGCGGGACACGCCGTAAATCCATCCATGGAGCAACTGTGTTGTGGGATGGGATTTTGGCCGTCTGGCAGACAGGCACGGCAAAGCCGGCTGCCGGCCGGCAGCCGCTGCCGTGCGCCCTGGGCTTGCCTCAAGCGGGGATCGGTCCGCTTTCATGAAAGCGGACCGATCCCCGCTTGAGGCAAGCCCAGGGCGCACGGCAGCGGCTGCCGGCCGGCAGCCGGCTTTGCCGTGCCTGTCTGCCAGACGGCCAAAATCCCATCCCACAACACAGTTGCTCCAGGGACGGATTCACGGCGTCCCCCGCGAACCCAACCCGCCCCGCCAAACCATTACACCCGCTCTTGCCGTTGCTCTGGCTTCAAGCGCGGTTGCAGGGCCGCAGGCCCTGCAAGCAAAACAAAACCTCACTTACCCCGCAGGCGGCTGTGCTTGAAGCCGTAGCCGAAATAGATCACGAAGCCGACGACGGTCCACACGCCCATCAGCATCCAGTTGTGCAGCGTCATCGCCGACAGCAGTGCCAGGCAGCTGATCACGCCCAGGCTGCAGACCAGCCAGGCCGCCGGAATGCGGAACGGGCGCGGCAGGTCCGGCTGGGTGCGGCGCAGGATCAGCACGCCGGCACACACCGCGGCGAAGGCGATCAGCGTACCCATCGAGGTCAGCTCGCCCAGGATATCCAGCGGGAACAGCGCCGCCAGCAACGCGATGCCGATGCCGGTGATGACCGTATTGATGTGCGGGGTGCGGTACTTCGGGTGGATCTTGGTGAACACCGGCGGCAGCAGGCCATCGCGGCCCATGATCATGAAGATGCGCGGCTGGCCGATCACCATCACCAGCACCACCGAGGCCAGGCCGATCAGGGCGCCCACTTCCACCACCCAGCGCAGCCAGCCCAGCTGCGGATGCGCGGCCACGGCGGTCACCACCGGTTCGTCGGTGCCCAGCAGCTGGAACGGCACCAGGCCGGTCATCACTGCGGCCATGGCGATGTACAGCACGGTGCAGATCACCAGCGACAGCATCATGCCGATCGGCATGTCGCGCTGCGGGCGGTGCGATTCCTGCGCGGCCACCGACACGGCCTCGAAGCCGATGTAGGCGAAGAACACCATGGCCGCGCCGCGCAGCACGCCTTCCATGCCGTACTTGCCCGGGCCTTCGTTGGCCGGAATGAACGGGGTCCAGTTGCTGGTGTCCACGTACTTCCAGCCGACCACGATCACCAGCACGATCAGGCCGGTCTTGAGGATGACCATGGCCATGTTCATCGCCGAGGACTTGCTGATGCCCACGTAGCACAGCCAGGTGAGCAGCAGCACCAGGATGGCGGCGGGAATGTTGGCGATCGCGCCGGTCGGGCGCAGCTGTGCGTCCAGCGGCGCGCTGACCAGCGCGGCCGGTAGATGGATGTCGAACTGGCTGAGGAAGCTGAGGAAGTAGCCGGTCCAGCTGACCGCCACTGCCGAGGCCGACACGCCGTATTCCAGCACCAGCATCCAGCCGATGAACCAGGCCGACAATTCACCGAAGGTGGCGTAGGTGTAGGTGTAGGCGCTGCCGGACACCGGCACCATCGCGGCGAACTCGGCATAAGCCAAGGCGCAGAACGCGCAGCAGATCGCGGCCAGCACGAACGACAGCATGATGGCCGGGCCGGCGTGGTTGGCCGCGGCCTGGCCGGTGATGACGAAGATGCCGCCGCCGATCACCGCGCCGATGCCCAGCGCGGTCAGGCCCCAGGGACCCAGGTGGCGGCGCAGGCTCAGCCCGTTGGCGTCTTCATGGGCGGCATGCGGATGCTTGGTGGCCCACAGTTGCTTGAACATGTGTGTCGGTCTTGTCGAAGCGCCATTCGAGGCGGCGCGGGGGAAAACGGACGGGCCGGCGCAGGGCCGGCCCGTAGGGGGATCAGGGCGACTTGGCCAGCTTGCTGTTGCGCATGCCGTAACCCAGGTAGATCAGCATGCCCAGCACGGTCCAACCCACGAACAGGTGCCAATGCACCACGAACGCCTGCCAGAACAGGAACAGGCAGGTGGCCGCACCCAGCGGGCAGATGATCCACACCGCCGGCACGCGGAACGGGCGATGCAGTTCCGGGCGGCTGTAGCGCAGCACCAGCACGCCGATGCAGACGGTGGCGAAGGCCAGCAGGGTGCCCATCGACACCAGTTCGCCCAGCACGTTCAGCGGCACCAGGCCGGCCAGCGCGGCAGCGATGACGCCGACCACGATCGTGGCCCAGTAGGGCGTGCGGAAGCGGGCATGCACCTTGCCGAAGAACTTCGGCAGCAGGCCGTCGCGCGAGATCGTGTAGGCGATGCGGGTCTGGCCCATCATCATCACCAGCACCACCGAAGACAGGCCGGCGATGGCGCCGATCTCGACGAAGGTCTTCAGCCAGGCCAGGGTCGGGTAGGGCTCCAGCGCGGTAGCCACCGGCTTGTCGGTGCCCAGCAGGTGGTAGGGCATCATGCCGGTCAGCACCGCACAGACGATGATGTAGACCACGGTGCACACTGCCAGCGAACCGAGCAGGCCGATCGGCATGTTGCGCTGCGGGTCCTTGGTTTCGCCGGCGGCGGTGGAGACCGCATCGAAGCCGATGTAGGCGAAGAACACGATGGTGGCCGCGCGGAAGATGCCACTCCAGCCGAACTCACCCGGCACGCCGGTGTTTTCCGGAATGAACGGCTGCCAGTTGGCCGGGTCGACATGGGCCGCGCCGATGCCGATGAACAGGCAGATGACGGTGACCTTGATCGCCACGATGATCGCGTTGACGAACGCGGACTGGGTGACGCCCACGTACAGCAGGCCCGACACGGCCGCCACGATCAGCACCGCCGGCAGGTTGAACAGCTTGCCCGACGATACGAATTCGCTGCCGGTCCAGGCGATGGGCGCGGCGCTGAGCAGGTCCGGGAACGGCATGTGCAGGGTGGTGGTGATGAAGCTGATCAGGTAGGCCGACCAGCCCACCGCCACCGACGCCGAGGCGAACAGGTATTCCAGCACCAGGCACCAGCCGATGAACCAGGCCATGCCTTCGCCCAGGGTGGCGTAGGAATAGGAATAGGCGCTGCCGGACACCGGCATCATCGCGGCGAACTCGGCGTAGCACAGGCCCGCCAAGGCACAGGCGAAGCCGGCCAGCACGAACGACAGCATCACCGCCGGGCCGGCGTGGTTGGCCGCGGCCTGGCCGGTGAGCACGAAGATACCTGCGCCGATCACCGCACCTACGCCCAGCAGGATGAGGTGTTTAGCCGTAAGGGTCCGTTTCAACGTGGCTTCGCCGTCCAGGCTGCCTTCGATGGGTTCGCCAGCATCGACGTGCCCGGCCGGTTGTACCGGCTTGACCCTCAACAGAGCTTTCAGCATGCAGAACTTTCCTGATGATCGGATTGGGAGGGCTGCCGATACGTTGCCGGCGGCCTGGAATGGTGAAGGCCGTGCGAACGGCCCGCTGTACCTTAGCCAAAGCTGAAGCCACCGCACAAGCGCAATCGCAACAATGAACGGCGATAATGGCCGATGTTTTCCAGGTCGCCCCGTATTCATGAACGAATCCGTCGAATCCCTTGCCGTGCTTGATGATCGGCTGCGCAGCCTGCTGCAGGACTATGGCGGCCGGGAGCCGTCCCACGGCGAGCTGGCTGCCGAATTCGGCACATTGCTGGACGATCCGGAAGATTCGTTCCGTCGCGAGCGCCTGGCCGGGCATTTCACCGCCAGCTGCTGGCTGGTCAGCGCCGATGGCCAGCGCGTGCTGCTGACCCACCACCGCAAGCTGCAGCGTTGGCTGCAGCTGGGCGGGCATGCCGATGGCGACCGCGACCTGGCCCACGTGGCGCTGAAGGAAGGCGAGGAGGAGTCGGGCCTGACCGGCCTGGTGCTGGAAGACCCAGCCATCTTCGACCTGGACAAGCACTGGATTCCCGAACGCAAGGACGTGCCGGGGCATTGGCACTACGACGTGCGTTTCGTGATCCGCGCGCTGGGTGGCGAGGCCTTCGTACTCAGCGAGGAATCGCTGGAGCTGGCCTGGCGGCCGGTGGCCGAGGTCGCCGCGGACCCGGAATCGGACGAATCGATGCAGCGCATGGCGCGCCGGTGGTTGGCGCGTTGATGCTCTCGGACGGCTGTGCCGCGTTTGTTGCGGCTCATGCGTGTGGCGAGGCGAAGCAGGATGCTGCCCTTGCGATGATCAAGGCTGCATTGCCAGTCATCACATCCATCGACTGGGAGCGCGTGCCATCACGCCTGGAGGTCCCCGGGGTGGGGCGGGAGCGGCTGGCGCAGGAGTTGAGCGCCATTGCAGATGCTGTTGGCTTGCCAAGCGACGCTGCGTTGACGGTTGTCCAGGTGGATGGGGCGGTACCTTCGCTGGGCAGCCGCCTGCAGGACTGGCTGGTTCATGCCGAGGAGCTGGATCTCGTCGATACGCTGTTCCTGTCGATGGAAGACAGGGTTCTGATCCATTGGGACTTTTACAAGAACCTCCACGCCGTAAGGTTCTGAGGTGTTCCATCCACGCATGGCGTGGATCTACTGCGGGATCGCGCGAAACGCCAGTAGATCCACGCCATGCGTGGATGGCGCGATGCCGGAAGCAATCCACCGGGGCATGCCCGGCGACGCCTTGCTCAGTACAGAATGCGCGTCCGCAACGTGCCCGCAATCGCGGCCAGCTCGTCGCGCACGGCGCTGGCCTGCTCTTCGCTGGCGGTGATGTCGATCACCACGTAACCCACCTTCGGGTCGGTACGCAGGAACTGGCCGTCGATGTTCACGTTGTGGCGCGAGAAAATCTCGTTCACCTTGGACAGCACGCCCGGCACGTTCTGGTGGATGTGCAGCAGGCGCAGACTGTCGGCATGCTCGGGCAGGGTCACTTCCGGGAAGTTGACCGCCGACAGGGTGCTGCCGTTGTCGCTGTAGCGCACCAGCTTGGCCGCCACTTCCACGCCGATGTTGTCCTGCGCTTCCAGGGTGCTGCCGCCCACGTGCGGGGTCAGGATCACGTTGTCGTGGCGGGTGAGCGGCGATTCGAAGATATCGCCGTTGCCCTTGGGCTCGACCGGGAACACGTCCAGCGCTGCGCCACCAATGTGGCCGCTGGCCAGGGCGGCATCCAGCGCATCGATATCGACCACGGTGCCGCGTGCGGCGTTGATCACGTGTGCGCCCTTGCGCATCTTGGCCAGCTCGGTGCTGCCGATCATCCATTGCGTGGACGCGGTTTCCGGCACGTGCAGGGTGATGATGTCGGCGCGCGCCAGCAGGTCATCCAGGCTGGCCGCGGCGCGGGCATTGCCCAGCGCCAGCTTGGTTTCCACGTCGTGGAAGATCACCTGCATGCCCAGCGATTCGGCCAGCACGCCCACCTGGGTGCCGATATGGCCGTAGCCGATGATGCCCAGGGTCTTGCCGCGCACCTCGTGGCTGCCGCTGGCTGACTTCGACCAGCCGCCGCGATGGCATTCGGCGTTCTTCTGCGGAATGCCGCGGGTCAGCATGATCGCCTCGGCAATCACCAGTTCGGCCACGCTGCGGGTGTTGGAATAGGGGGCGTTGAACACCGGAATGCCGGCCAGCTCGGCCGCATCCAGGTCCACCTGGTTGGTGCCGATGCAGAAGCAGCCCACCGCGATCAGGCGCTTGGCTTCGGCCAGCACCTCGGCACTGAGCTGGCTGCGCGATCGGATGCCGACGATGTGCGCCTCGGCGATGCGCGCCTTCAGTTCGTCTTCGGGCAGGGCCTTGCTGTGGGCCTCGATCTGGCTGTAGCCGGCGGCGGTGAACACCTCCACGGCGGTCTGGCTGACCCCCTCCAGCAACAGCACGCGGATATCCTGCTTGGGGAACGAGGTCTTCTTCGGCGACATGGGACGGCACGGCCAGTGGGACAGGGGCCGCTCACTATGCCAGATCACCGCGGCCATGGTGCAGTGCGGAATTGGTTGCATTCGAACCTATTGCCGCGTGCCGACGGGACTGGACGCCCGCCCGCGCCGCTGGCACGCTTGCCCGTTCTTCACGCACCGCGCTGGACCGTCATGACCGATTCCCGCATCGCCTCGCTGCAGCAGGCCTGTCCCGGCCTGAAGCTGAAGACCGAGCCCGCCGACCTGGAACACTACGGCCGCGACTGGACCCGGCGCTGGACCCCGGCACCGCTGGTCATCGCGCTGCCGGCCACGGTGGAAGAGGTGCAGGCGGTGATGCGCTGGTGCGCGGCCGAAGGCGTGGCCGTGGTGCCCTCCGGTGGCCGCACGGGGCTGTCTGGCGGCGCGGTGGCGGCCAACGGCGAGCTGGTGCTCAGCCTGGAGCGCATGAACAAGGCGCTGGCCTACGATGCCGTGGACCGTACCCTGGTGGTGCAGGCCGGCATGCCGCTGGAAGCGCTGCACAACGCCGCGCTGGAACACGGCCTGATCTACCCGGTGGATTTTGCCGCGCGCGGTTCCTGCTCGATCGGCGGCAACATCGCCACCAATGCCGGTGGCATCCGCGTGATCCGTTATGGCAACACCCGCGAGTGGATCGCTGGCCTGAAGGTGGTGACCGCCAGCGGCGAGCTGCTGGAGCTCAACAAGGGGCTTATCAAGAACTCCAGCGGTTACGACTTCCGCCAGCTGCTGATCGGTTCGGAAGGCACGCTGGGCGTGATCGTGGAGGCCACCGTGAAGCTGACCGACCCGCCGCCGGCCAGCAACGTGATGCTGCTGGCGGTGCCCAGCTTCGACGTGTTGATGCAGGTGTTCGCCGCGTTCCGCGCGCGCCTGCAGCTGCAGGCCTTCGAATTCTTCACCGACCGGGCGTTGGAACACGTGCTGGCGCATGGGGCGCAGGCACCGTTCGACGAAGTACACCCGTACTACGTGGTGACCGAGTTCGCGGCCAACGACGAGGCGCAGGAAGCCGCGGCGATGGCGGCCTTCGAAGACTGCATGGGCAATGGCTGGGTCAGCGACGGCGTGATCAGTGCCAGCGATGCCCAGGCGGCCCAGCTGTGGCGGTTGCGCGAGGGCATCACCGAAGCGCTGGCGCGCTACAAGCCGTACAAGAACGATGTGTCGGTGCGCATTTCGGCCATGCCGGCGTTCCTGGCCGAAACCCAGGGGCTGATCGGCCAGGCCTACCCGCAGTTCGACGTGGTCTGGTTCGGCCATATCGGCGATGGCAACCTGCATATCAACGTGCTCAAGCCCGATGACACCAGCGATGCCGATTTCGTAACGCAGTGCGAGCACGTGACCAAGCTGCTGGCGCAGGTGCTGGCGCGCTTCGATGGCAGCATTTCCGCCGAGCACGGCATTGGCCTGGTCAAGAAGGGTTACCTGGACAGCACCCGTCGCCCGGCCGAGATCGCGTTGATGAAGGCGGTCAAGCGCGCCTTCGATCCGGAAGCACGGCTGAATCCCGGCAAGCTGTTCGACGTCTGAGTCGCACATCTTCTTCACGATGCCGTTACGCTTCACCCATTCCCACTGCGAACCGCACACCATGATCCGATCCGCGCTGATGCTTGCCCTGCTGTCCCTGCCGCTGGTCGGCTTCGCTTCCAGCTTCGCCGGCACCTCGGCCGGTTCGGCCACCGGCGCCTCGTCCGGTTCGTCCGGCAGCAGCTCCGGTGATGACAAGGTGGTGCTGGCCGCGCGCGATGATGCGGCGGCCTTCGTGGCCACCGATGGTCAGATCCGTGGTGCGCGCCTGCAGGCGGCGCTGGCGCACCTGCGCGAACAGGATGCCGGCGCGCAGCAGCAGAGCGATCTGGAACTGGCGCGGGCACTGCTGGCCCGTTGATGCGGGCGCAATGAGCTCGGCCAGCAGCGTCGCCGGGCATGGCCCGGCGCTACCTTGGCGCGCTGCGGTGGCGGTCGGGATTGCCATGATGGCGTGGTTGGTGGCGCCGGCCGCACATGCCGCCGACCGCCTGCAACTTGACCCGGCCGGACTGACCGCCGCGCAACAGCACACCGCGCAGCAGACCCTGGACGATGTGCAGGCCTTGCTGCCTGCCGGCCTGCTGCAGGCACTGCCAGAGCAGGTGCGGGTGGGCTGGCGTACCGATCTGCCGTCGAACGTGCATGGCCGTGCATTTGCCGGCGGCATCGCGCTGCGTCGCGCGCTGCTGGATGACGGTGCGCCGGGCGCACGCCGTGCGCGGCGCAGCGCGCTGGTGCACGAATTGGTGCACGTGGCCGATCGCGCAGACGGGCAATGGTCACGCAGCGCACGTTGGCGTGACCTGGCCGGCTGGCAGCGGCGGCCCTGGCACCTGGGGCGGGGTGACAACGCGTTCACTGATCGCAGCCCGGATGCCTACGAGCGCCGCAGCGCGGCCGAGTACCTGGCGGTGAACGCCGAATACTTCGTGCTGGATGCAGATTTCGGCTGCCGCCGCCCGGCGCTGGCGCAGTGGTATCGCGCCCACTTTGGTGCGCCGCCGTCGCTGCCCGAGCCGCAGTGCCCGGTGCAGCTGCCACTGCTGCAGGCCGACGATGAAGAGGGTGCAGCCTCGCTGCTGCGCCTGGACCCGGCGCGGGTGTACGCGGTGGACTATCTGTTTGCCGAGGGCAGTGCGCAGCCGATGAGCCGCTGGGGCCACAGCATGCTGCGCCTGGTGATCTGTCGCCCGGGCCGCGCGCCTGGCCCCGATTGCCGTCTGGATCTGGCCTACCACCGCGTGCTGTCGTTCCGCGCGTTCGTGGGGGATGTGCAGATTTCCAACTGGCGCGGCCTGACCGGCGGCTACCCCTCGCGCCTGTTCGTGCTGCCGCTGCAGCAGGTGGTGGACGAGTACACCAAGGTGGAGCTGCGCGGCCTGCAGTCACTGCCGCTGCAGCTGGACCGCGGCGAGATCGCCAGTCTGCTGGAACGGACCGCGCAGGTGCACTGGAGCTACGACGGCCGCTATTTCTTCGTCAGCAACAACTGCGCGGTGGAAACGGCCAAGCTGCTGCAGGCCGGCGTGCCACGCCTGGGCCAGGCGGGCCTGGCACAGCTGACGCCGCGCGGCCTGCGCAAGCGCCTGGTGCGCTTGCAGGCGCTGGATGAAGCGGTACTGGCCGACCGCGCATCGGCACAGGCGCAGGGCTACTACTTCGCATCGGCGCGCGACCATTACCAGCAGCTGTTCGCCGTGGCGGCCACGCAGCTCGATCTGCCGGCGGACACGGTGTCGGGCTGGTTGAAGCTTGCGCCGGAACAGCGTGGGCCCTGGCTGCAGCGTGGCGATATGCGCGCCACCGCCGCTCTGCTGTTGCTGGAACAGGCGGCGCAGCGCCGGGCCGAGCTGCGCGCGCGCGACGTGCTGAAGCGGCGGTTGCTGGCGGAACCTGACAGCGCGGCCACTGCGGATCTGCGCAGCCTGCTGCAGCAGAGCGGGCACTGGCTGCGTCCAGGTGCGCTGCTACCGGGGCAGGGCTACGGGCTGCCGCTGGACGACGAACAGGCCGCACTGGCCAGCGAGGTCGCGCAGGCCAGTGCGCAGTCGGTGCCGGCCTGGCAGGCGCTGCGCCTGCAGTTGCGCGCGCAGCTGCCGCCGAAGCAACGCCAGCAGATGGATGCGATCGATGCCAACCTGGCCGTGTTGTCTACCCGCCTGCGCGAGCAGGCCGCAGCGGCGGGTGACCCTGCCTGAACCGTGTGTCAGTGCATGGGGGCGGGTTTCAGTGCCCGTTTACCGCGCGATGGTAGGGTCAGTGCTCCTGTAGTTGCGACAAGGAGCCACGCCATGCGTGCAGTTTCCGCCTTGATGGCCGTCTCCCTCGCCGCCGTGCTGGCCGCGTGCCAGCCCGCGCGCCCCACCTCCAGTGCATCCCCGGAAGCGCCCGCATCGGGCACGACGGCAGGCAGCGAGCCTGTTTTCCGCGCGACCGGCAATGAGCCGGGCTGGCTGGCCGTGGTCGGCGGACCGGCGCCGGGCCTGCAGGTTGAAGTGGATTATGGCCAGCGCCGTTTCCAGGTGCCGACGCCGACCGAAGGTGCCGATGGCTGGGTGGGTAAGGCCACCGATGGCACCGATATCAAGCTCAGCTTCCAGCGCACGCCCTGCCAGGACGACATGAGCGGGCAGGATTTCGAGGCCACCGCCATGCTGACCGTGGGCACCCGCCAGTATCACGGCTGCGGCCGCTTCGCCGCGCCCGCCCCGTAGCGGCGAGCTTGCTCGACGGCTTTCTCCGCTTCGTAGAGTCGAGCTTGCTCGACTGCTTCTGCCGCAAGAGCAGTCGAGCAAGCTCGACTCTACAAAAAGCGGTGCCGCGCGAGCATGCCCGCGCCCATTCCTGGTAGGTGCCAACCTTGGTTGGCACGCTTGGAGCAGTCGAGCAAGCTCGACTCTACGAACGGCGGTAGCGCCGGGCCATGCCCGGCGCAGGGCGCTCAGTCGGCGCGGCCGGCGAATTCGCCGGTGGTGGTGTTCACCAGCACGCGCTCGCCGTTGCTGATGTATTCCGGCACCATGATTTCCAGGCCGGTATTCAACTTGGCCGGCTTCGGGCGCTTGGTGGCGGTGCCGCCCTTCAGTTCCGGCGGGGTTTCCACCACTTCCAGGGTCACGTTCTGCGGCAGCTGGATCGCCACCGGCAGTTCGTCGATCACCTGCACGTAGATGCCGTTCAGGCCGTCGGTGATGTAGCCGGCGTCGTCGCCGATCACATCGGCGTCCAGGGTGTACGGGGTGTAATCCTCGTCATCCAGGAACACGAAGGCATCGCCATCCTTGTACGAATAGGTGGACTGGCGACGCAGCAGTTCCACTTCGACCAGGTTGTCATCGGCATCGAAGCTGGCATCGAGCTTGTTGCCGCCCGGCACGCTGTACATGATGAAACGGAAGCGCACGTTGCCGCCGCGGCCCTGCGGCGAGCTGCGTTCGATGTCGCGGATCTGGTACACGCCGTTGTTGTACTCGACGACGTTGCCCTTCTTGATGTCGTTGGCTTTCATGGTGTTCTAGGTCGGTTGGGGGAGGGCGCCATCCCGGCGCCCGGGGGAATCACTTCGGAGCGAGGCGGGTAGCGCCGTCCAGGCGGATGGTCTCGCCATTGAGGTAGGTGTTGCCGATGATGTGGCCGACCAGACTGGCGAAGTCTTCCGGCTTGCCCAGGCGCGAGGGGAACGGGATCGAGGCGGCCAGCGACTGCTGCACGGCCTCGGGCATGCCGTCCACCATGGGCGTCCAGAACACGCCGGGGGCGATGGTGTTCACCCGGATACCGAAGCGCGACAGTTCGCGGGCCATCGGCAGGGTCATGGCGACCACGCCGCCCTTGCTGGCCGAGTAGGCGGCCTGGCCGATCTGGCCTTCGTAGGCGGCCACGCTGGCGGTGTTGATGATCAGGCCGCGTTCGCCGTCATCGCCGGCCGGGTTGTGCTGCATGCGGTTGGCGGCGGCCTTGGCCACGTTGAAGCTGCCCACCAGGTTGACCATGACCGTGCCTTGGAAGTTGGCCAGCGGCATCGGTGCCTCCTTGCCCAGCACGCGGCCGGCACCGAGGATGCCGGCGCAGTTCATGGCCAGGTTCAGCCCGCCCAGGAAGTCGTGTGCCTGGTCGATGGCGGCGGCCACGGCCGCTTCGTCGCTGACATTGACGTTGAAGTAGCGGGCCTTGTCGGCGCCCAGCGCGGCGACCGCGGCCGCACCCTTGTCGTCGTTCAGATCGAACAGGGCGACCTTGCCGCCGTGGGCGACCAGGTGTTCGGCCACGGCCAGGCCCAGGCCGGAAACGCCGCCAGTGATCACGGCACGTACGGAAGACAGCTGCATTGCACGGTCCTGCAGGTTCAAGAACCGCCGATTCTAACGGAAGGTGCGGCGTGCGCTGTTGTGCGGTGCTGCAAAGGCGGGTGGGAGGGTGATCTACGTAGAGTCGAGCTTGCTCGACTGTTCCAGCAGTGCCAACCAAGGTTGGCACCTACCAGGCGGGAAATCGTGCCAACCAAGGTTGGCACCTACCGGGCGGGGAATCGTGCCAACCAAGGTTGGCACCTACCGGGCGGGGAATCGTGCCAACCAAAGTTGGCACCTACCGGGCCAGGTGGCGCTCGAACTCGCCTGGCTCCAGGCCGTGGGCGAACAGGAAGCCCTGGCCCACGGTCACCCCCAGGTCGAGCAGGCACTGCCGCTGGGCCTCGTTTTCCACGCCTTCGGCCACCACGCCCAGGCCCAGGCTGCGGGCGATCGCGCAGACCGCCTCGCACACCGCCACGTCCGAGCGGTTGCGTGGAATGCCTTCCACGAACAGCTGGCTGAGCTTGAGACCATGGATCGGCAGCCGGCGCAGGTAGTTCAGTGCGCTGTAGCCTTCGCCGAAATCGTCGATGGTCAGCATCACCCCCATCTCGCGCAGGCGGGCGAAGGTGCGCAGGGTATCGGGTGCGTCCTCGATCAGCACCCGCTCGGTGAATTCCAGCTCCAGCGCGGTACCGGGCAGTTCGAATTCGTCCAGCAGGCTGCGCACGTTGCGCGCCAGGTCGTCACCGGTGAACTGGCGGTAGGACACGTTCACCGCCACCCGCAACACGCCCAGGCCGTCGTCGCGCCACTGCCGCACCTGGCGGCAGGCCTCGCGCAGGGCCCAGTGGCCGATGCGCACGATGTCGCCGGTGTGTTCGGCATGGCGGATGAACAGGTCCGGGCGCATTTCCCCCAGCTGGCTGTTCTGCCAGCGCATCAGCGCCTCGCAGCCGATGGTGGCGCCGGTGCGCAGGTTCACCTGGGGCTGGTAGACCAGGCGGAACTCATCGCCATCCAGCGCCTTGTGCAGGCGGCTTTCGATCTGCAGCCGGTCGTTCTGGCGCTCGGCCAGTTCCTGCGAAAACACCTGCCAGCCGTTGCGGGTGCGGCGCTTGCACTCGTACATGGCGGTGTCGGCATTCTGGATCAGCTGCTGCGGCCGGTCGCCGTCCTGCGGGGCGCAGGCAATGCCGATGCTGGCCGTCACCGGGAACTCGTCGCTGCCCAGCTGGAAGGGCGGTACGAAGGCGGTGATGATGCGCTCGGCCAGTTGTTCGGCCTGGTCGGGCTGGTCGCGCAGATCGCAGATGACCAGGAACTCGTCGCCGCCAAACCGGGCCAGCAGGCCCTCAGTGCCGATCGCGCGCGCGATGCGCTGGGTGGCTTCGATCAGCAGCTCGTCGCCGGCGTTGTGGCCCAGCAGGTCGTTGACCACCTTGAAGCGGTCCAGGTCGATGTACAGCACCGCCACCCGGTCGTGGCCGGGGCTGGCCATGCGCACCTCCAGGTCGCTCAGCACCGCATCGCGGTTCATGATGCCGGTCAGCGGATCGGTGCGCGCCTGCACGCGAAGGGTTTCCTCGGCCTGCTTGCGCTCGGTGATGTCCTGCAGGGTGCCGGCGATGCGCGCGGCATCGACATCGCCGGTAGAGACTTCGCCGATCATGCGGATCCAGAACGAATGGCCATCGCGGCGTTGCCCCTGCAGTTCCAGGCCGAAGCTGCTGCGGTGTTCGATGGTGTCGGCCAGCGCCTGCTGCAGGGCCGCACGGTCATCGCTGCGCAGGCAGTCCAGCAGGTCGGGCATGTCCTGCACGTCGTTGGGCTGGCCGACGATGTGGCGGGCCTCGTCGGTCAAGTACAGGCGCTGCAGGCCGCGGTCCCATTCCCAGCCGCCGATATGGGCCAGCGACTGCGCGCGCGAGAACAGCAGGCTGTTGCGCTTCAGTTCGGTGATGTCGCTGAACATCGCATACACATGCCCGGCCTCGTCGCAGCCAGTGCTGAACACCGGCACGTTGGTGCACGACAGCCACAACATGCGCCCGCGCGGGCGGTGGTACAGGCCGATCACGGTGCTGCGGATCACCCGTCCGGCCTGGAAACAGCGGTTGGTCGGCCACATGGCGGCCGGCAGTGGCTGGCCGTGTTCGTCCACCACGATCCAGGCCTCGGGGTCCAGCAGCGAATGCAGGCCGGTGCCATCGCCGGCCAGGCCCAGGATGCGGTGCGCGGCCGGGTTGGCCGACAGGGCGTTGAGGTTGCGATCAAACAGGATCACGCCCTTGTCGATCGATTCCATCAGCAGCCGGTAGCGCGATTCGGCGCGCCAGCGACCACTGAGGTCGCGCGCCACCGCCACGATGCAGCGCTCGCCACGGTCACTGAAGCCGGCCGAGTGCACTTCCACCGGGAAGCGGCTGCCGTCGCCGCGCATGTTGGTCACTTCGATGACGTAGGTGTCGCCCCGGTTCAATGCCTCCCAGACCGGTTCCAGATGGTCGCTGGGCAGGTCCGGGTTCAGCAGTTCGATCGGCTGGCCGACGATGGCGTCGCGCGGGCGGTCATAGGCCTGGATGCCGGCCCGGTTCACATCCAGCACCACGCCTTCGGCACTGAGAATGCTGACCGGGTCGGGCACCGCGTCGAACAGGGCGGTGTAGCGCGATTGATGGTCCTGGGCGCGCTGGCGCTCGTCCAGCAGGGCCTGGCGGGCCTGTTTCAGCAGTGCGGCCTGCGCGGGCGGCGGGGTGGCGGCCAGCGCGCTGTCCAGTGCGGCCAGGGCGACGTCGGTTGCGGCGGAAGGTTCGCCGAGGGCCGGACGGTCGCGCGGGCCGCGGGCGGTCATGTGGCCGCCAATGCCTGGCCGGTGCGGCTGGCGGTGGTGCGGCCCAGCAGCCCGGCCAGCCAGCGGCCGGTGGCGGCCAGCGCATCCAGATCCACCCCGCTTTCCAGGCCCAGGCCGCGCAGCAGGTAGACCACGTCTTCGCTGGCCACGTTGCCGCTGGCACCCTTGGCATAGGGGCAGCCGCCGGCGCCGGACACCGCGCTGTCGACCACGCGCACGCCTTCTTCCAGGCAGGTGGCGATGTTGGCGATGGCCTGGCCATAGGTGTCGTGGAAGTGCACGGCCAGCGCGGACATGGGAATTTCGGCGGCTACCGCCTGCAGCATGGCGCGGGCCTTGTGCGGGGTGCCGACGCCGATGGTGTCGCCCAGCGAGATTTCGTAACAGCCCATGCGATGCAGTGCGCGGGCCACCCACACCACGTCGGCCAGCGGCACTTCGCCCTGGTAGGGGCAGCCGAGCACGGTGGACACGTAGCCGCGCACGCGCACGCCGTCGACCAGGGCGCGGCGCAGGATCGGCTGGAAGCGCGCCAGCGATTCGTCGATGCCGGCATTGGTGTTCTTGCGGTTGAAGGTTTCCGATGCGGCGGTGAACACCGCCACTTCCTGTGCGCCCGCCGCCACGGCGCGGTCATAGCCCTGCTCGTTGGGCACCAGTACCGGATAGGCCACGCCGGGGCGGCGGCTGATGCCGGTGAAGACCTCGGTCGCATCGGCCAGCTGCGGTACCCAGCGAGGGCTGACGAAGCTGGTGGCCTCGATGCTGCGCAGGCCGGTGGCCGACAGGCGATCGATCAGGGCGATCTTGTCGGCGGTGGACACGGTCTGCTGTTCGTTCTGCAGCCCGTCGCGCGGGCCGACTTCGACGATGCGTACGAAATCGTTCATGCGCGTGCCCCGGCAGTGCCCAGCGCAGGGCGGGTGTCATCGGCAGCAGCGGGGCAGGGCAGCGGGAATCGGATCACGTCGGGTCCTGGGGAAACGGGGCGGCCGGTTGTTCCGGCTGCCAGAGGGGATACGCAGGCCGCCCATATGACCGGCCACGCGGTGTGGGTAGCGTGCAGGAAACAGCTCAGGCTTCGGTGACCCAGTGTGGCGCACGTTTGTCCAGGAAGGCGCCCAAGCCCTCCTGGCCTTCGGCCGACACCCGCAGGCGGGCGATCAGGCTGGCATTGTCATGGTCCAGGCGGTCGCGGTCGCGGCTCTCGCAGACCTGGCGGACCAGCTGCTTGGCCGACGCGGCGGCGATCGGGCCGGCCTTGTCCAGCAGGGCCAACTGGCGCTGCAGGGCGTCGTCCAGGCGGTCCGGTTCCACCAGTTGGTGGACCAGGCCGATGCGCAGGGCGGTGTCGGCGTCGAAGTGCTCGCCGGTGGCGAACCAGCGCCGCGCCTGGCGGGCGCCGATGGCCTGGATCACGTAGGGTGAAATGACCGCCGGCAGCAGCCCCAGCCGGCTTTCGGTCAGGCCGAAGCGGGCGCTGGTGCTGGCCAGAGCGATATCGCAGCAGGCCACCAGGCCCACGCCGCCACCGAAGGCGGCGCCATGCACCCGCGCCAAGGTCGGCTTGGGCAGCTCGTCCAAGGTGCGCATCAGCCGTGCCAGGGCCAGCGCGTCGTCGCGGTTTTCCGCTTCGCTGGCCGCGGCCATGCCGCGCATCCACTGCAGGTCGGCGCCGGCCGAGAACGAGGCGCCATGGCCGGCCAGCACCACCACCCGTACCCCGTCATCGCGGCCCGCGTCCTCCAGCGCCGTGGTCAGCTGGGCGATCAGCCCGGCGTCGAAGGCGTTATGCAGGGTCGGCCGGTTCAGCCAGAGGGTCAGGGTGGCGCCGGTGCGCTCGATCTGCAAAGCATCGTTCATGGGAATCCAGGGTCACTTCATACCTGTATGGATCATAGCGGGCCATTGGTCATGGGCCATGACGCGACGCGGGAATGTTAGAATCGAGAACCATTTACATCCAGCAGAGAACGCGCTAGATGACGCTGTCCGAACTGCCCCTGCACACCCCGGCCGTGGTCGATTCCGTGCAGGACCTGCACGCCAACGATGCCATTGCCCGCCGCCTGCGCGAGCTGGGCTTCGTCAAGGGCGAAGAGGTGCGTCTGGTCGCCAAGGGGCCGGTGGGGGGCGAGCCGCTGCTGGTGCAGGTCGGCTTCACCCGTTTCGCCCTGCGTATCTCTGAAGCCAAGCGCGTCGTGATCGATGCCGCCCGCCAGGAAAGCCGTGCATGACCAGCAACGCCTCCGCCACCCCGCTGCGCATCGCGCTGGTCGGTAATCCCAACAGCGGCAAGACCGCGCTGTTCAACCAGCTGACCGGCAGCCGGCAGAAGGTGGCCAACTACACCGGCGTCACCGTCGAGAGGAAGGAAGGTCGCCTGCGCGCGCCGTCGGGGCGCGAGTTTGCCGTGCTCGACCTGCCCGGTGCGTACAGCCTGCAGCCGGCCAGTCTGGATGAAGCGATCACCCGCGACCTGTGCCGGGGTTTCTACCCGGGCGAGGCCGCGCCGGACGTGCTGCTGTGCGTGATCGACGCCACCAACCTGCGCCTGCACCTGCGCTTCGCGCTGGAACTGCGCGAGCTGGGCAAGCCGATGGTGATCGCGCTGAACATGGTCGATGCCGCGCAGCGCCGTGGCATCCAGATCGATGTGGCCGTGCTGGAGCGCGAGATCGGCGTGCCGGTGGTGGAAACCGTGGCGGTGCGCAAGCAGGGCGCGCGCGCGCTGGTCGAGCGGCTGGATGCCATGGTGCCGCACCTGGATGCGCCGCTGACCGGCGTGGAAGGCGGCATCGATTACCACGCCAAGGTGCGCCAGATCCTGTCGGCGGCCGTGCGCATGCCTGCTCGCACCGCGAAAATCGATGACACCCTGGACCGCTGGCTGCTGCACCCGGTGTTCGGCCTGGCCACCCT
The DNA here is from genome assembly GCF_003086875.1 of Stenotrophomonas sp. ZAC14D2_NAIMI4_6. Classification (NCBI taxonomy): domain Bacteria; kingdom Pseudomonadati; phylum Pseudomonadota; class Gammaproteobacteria; order Lysobacterales; family Lysobacteraceae; genus Stenotrophomonas; species Stenotrophomonas sp. ZAC14D2_NAIMI4_6. The sequence goes on from NZ_CP025996.1 coordinate 1,949,041, forward strand.
GGTGGTGGTGATGTTCCTGATCTTCCAGGCAGTGTTTGCCTGGGCGACCCCGCTGATGGACGGCATCGAAGCCGGGTTCGCCTGGCTGGGCGAGCTGGCTGCCGGCGCGCTGCCGGCCGGGCCGCTGACCAGCCTGCTGACCGACGGCATCATTGCCGGTGTGGGCGGGGTGGTGGTGTTCCTGCCGCAGATCCTGATCCTGTTCGCCTTCATCCTGGCCCTGGAAGAGTCCGGCTACCTGCCGCGCGCGGCGTTCCTGCTGGACCGCATGATGGCCGCCGCCGGCCTGTCGGGGCGCTCGTTCATTCCGCTGCTGTCCAGCTTCGCCTGCGCCGTGCCCGGCATCATGGCCACCCGCAGCATCCAGGACCCGCGTGACCGCCTGGCCACCATCCTTGTGGCGCCGCTGATGACCTGCTCGGCGCGCCTGCCGGTGTACGCGCTGCTGATCGGCGCCTTCATCCCCGAGGGCAAGGTCGGCATCTTCAACCAGCAGGGCCTGGTGCTGTTCGGCCTGTACGTGGCCGGCATCCTCAGCGCGCTGGTGATGTCGTGGGTGATGAAGAAGTGGCGCCGCGACAAGAGCGAGCATCCGCTGCTGCTGGAACTGCCTTCCTACCGCATTCCGCACCCGCGCGACCTGGCCGTGGGCCTGTACGAGCGCGGCATGATCTTCCTCAAGCGCGTGGGCGGCATCATCCTGGCGCTGACCGTGTTGCTGTGGTTCCTGCTGTCCTTCCCCGGCGCGCCGGAAGGGGCGACGATGCCGGCCATCGATTACAGCTTCGCCGGGCAGATCGGCCATGCGATGACGGCGATCTTCTCGCCGCTGGGCTTCAACTGGCAGATCTGCATCGCGCTGATCCCGGGCATGGCCGCGCGCGAAGTGGCGGTGTCTTCGCTGGCCACCGTGTATGCGCTGTCGGCCGCCGATGACGATGCCGCAGCGCAGGCGCTGACCCCGCTGCTGAGCGATGGCTGGTCGCTGGCCACCGGTCTGTCGCTGCTGGTTTGGTTCATCTATGCGCCCATGTGCATTTCCACCCTGGCCACCATCAAGCGCGAAACCAATTCGTGGAAGCAGATGGGCTTTGCCACCGTGTACCTGTTCGCTGCGGCCTACGTGGCGGCGCTGATCACCTACCAGGTGACCGTGGCGCTGGGGGGCGGCTGATGACCGCCGGGCTGCTGATCCAGTACCTCATCATCGCGCTGGCCGTGCTGGTCAGTGCGTGGGTGGTGCTGAAGAAGCAGTTCCCGGGCGCGGCGCGCAAGCTGCGCGGCCGCGTGGCGCTGGCGTTGCTGAAGCCGGGACGCCCGGGCTGGATGCAGGCGCTGGGGCGGAAGATCGCGCCGCCGGCCAGCGGTGGCGGTGGTGCCTGTGGCGGCTGCGACAGCTGCGGCCCCACGAAGCGGTAGAGTCGAGCTTGCTCGACTGCTGTTCGCACGCATTTCGAAATGCATCCACGCGTGGCGTGGATCTACTGGACGGGTCGGGGCGCTGCCGCTAGCCTTCCTGCATGAACCAGACCCCCTTGCGATTGCTCATCCATGGCGCTTCCGGGCGCATGGGCCAGGCCTTGTTGCGCTTGGCCGCCGAACATCCTGAAACGCTGCAGATCGTTGCCGCCGTCACCGGTCGCGCACCGGCGCAGCGGGTGGTGGATGGCGTGCCGTTCTTCGCCGCCAGTGAGCTGGCAGGTGCGCCTGCCTTCGATGTGGCCATTGATTTCAGCCTGCCGGAAGGCTTCGACGCCATGCTGGCGCTGTGCGTGCAGCGCGGGGCCGGGCTGGTGTCGGGCACCACCGGCATTTCCAGCGCGCAGCGGCAGGCGCTTGACGCTGCGGCCATCCAGATTCCACTGGTCTGGGCCTCCAACTTCAGCCTGGGCGTGGCAGTGCTGGACGAGCTGGTGGAGCGGGCAGGGCAGGCGCTGGCCGGCTGGGACTGCGACATCATTGAATCGCACCACACGCAGAAGAAGGATGCGCCGTCGGGCACGGCGCTGACCCTGGGTGCGGCCGCGCAGCGGGGCGGGGCGGAGCCGCACTACGCCAGCCTGCGGGCCGGCGATATCGTCGGCGAGCACCTGGTGCAGTTCACCGGCCTGGGCGAGCGTATCGAGCTGGTGCACCGTGCCACCAACCGCGACATCTTCGCCCGCGGCGCGCTGTTTGCCGCCCGTCAGCTGCAGGGCCGGGCGCCGGGCAGCTACCGCGTGCGCGACCTGCTGGACGCCCCGCGGGCCTGAACCGCGCGGGGTCGGATTCCTTTCCAGCGGAAAGGGATCCGACCCCGTCTCCGGCCCACATACGGCGCCGGATTGAAATGAATACGCAATCGCCTGTTCATAAAGCGATATAAGCGCTGGCGCCAGCGGCCCGGCGGCGCTACAATTCGCACTCGCCGAATCACGAAAGCCGGACCGGTCCCAGACCGTACGTCCGCGCTTTTTTGCAACCGGATTTCCGTGAAGCGCAGGCGTGACTTCGGCCCCCCTTCGGTAGCCAAAGTGAGAATTCCGTGACCCAAGCCGCAATCCTCGTCCTCGAAGACGGCACCGTATTCGAGGGCGAATCCGTAGGCGCGCCCGGCCTGTCCGTCGGTGAAGTGGTGTTCAACACCGCCATGACCGGCTATCAGGAAGTGCTGACCGATCCGTCCTACGCCCGGCAGATGGTCACGTTGACCTATCCGCATATCGGTAACACCGGCATGACCGACCAGGACAATGAAGCGTCCAAGGTGTGGTCGGCCGGCCTGATCGTGCGCGACGTGCCGCGCCGTCCCAGCAACTGGCGCAGCCAGGTGTCGCTGCAGGACTGGCTGATCCAGCGCGGCGTGGTCGCCATCGCCGGCATCGACACCCGCAAGCTGACCCGCATCCTGCGCGAGAAGGGCGCACAGAACGGTGCGCTGATGGCCGGTGACATCGACGTGGAAAAGGCACTGGAAGCCGCCCGCAAGTTCCCGGGCCTGAAGGGCATGGACCTGGCCAAGGTGGTCACCACCGAAAAGACCTACACCTGGACCGAAGGCCAGCTGGACCTGGACGCCAACGCGTTCGTCAGCGTGCCGGCCCGGTTCAAGGTCGTGGCCTACGACTTCGGCGTGAAGACCAACATCCTGCGCATGCTGGCCGAGCGCGGCTGCGAAGTGACCGTGGTGCCGGCGCAGACCCCGGCGGCCGACGTGCTGGCGCTGAAGCCGGATGGCGTGTTCCTGTCCAACGGCCCGGGTGACCCGGAACCGTGCGACTACGCCATCGAAGCGATCAAGACCTTCATCGACGTGAAGATCCCGACCTTCGGCATCTGCCTGGGCCACCAGCTGCTGGGCCTGGCCTCGGGTGCGAAGACCATGAAGATGGGCCACGGCCACCACGGCGCCAACCACCCGGTGCAGGACCTGGACAACGGCCGGGTGATGATCACCTCGCAGAACCACGGTTTCGCCATCGATGAAGCGACCCTGCCGGCCACCCTGCGGGTGACCCATCGTTCGCTGTTCGACGGCACCAACCAGGGCGTGGCCCGCACCGACGTGCCGGCGTTCTCGTTCCAGGGCCATCCGGAAGCCTCGCCGGGCCCGACCGACGTGGGCCCGCTGTTCGACCGTTTCGTGGCCCTGATGGAAGAGGCCAAGGCCTGATGCGCAACGCCGCACTGCTGCCGCTGCTGTGCGTTGCCGGTATCGCTTCGGCGGCGCCGGCGACTGACGCCGCCGTGGCGGATGTGCTGCGGACGTTGGGCAAGGAATCGATGTGGGTTTCCGCGGTGGAGGCGATGGTGGCGGAAGTGCCATCGCTGAATGGTTTGCCGCAGAGCGATCGCCAGTGCGCGCACAGCGCCATGCAGGCGGTCGTGCTCGGCAACGCCAGGCAATCGGTGATCAACCATCTTGGCGACGATGGCGACAGTGTCGTAGCCGAATGGGCGCGTTTCCTGGAAACGCCGTCTGGAAAAGGCTATCTGGCCCTTGAAGGCGTGTTGACCGAGACAGACGTTGAACCCGTCGACGTGAACAGCGAAACGTACCAGACCGATTTCGAGGCCTTCATGGCCAGTGCGGCGTACAGACGCCTGCTGGCCAGTTTTGGCCGAATGGCCATGCCCGGTGACCTGCCGGAGCAACTGGCCCGAGGACTGCAGGACCAGTGCCGGATTGCGCTGAACCCCGAAGAAATTTCCTGATCGACAGCGTGCGATCACTCCCCCTTGTCACGCTGTACTGACTTAGAGAAGAAAATGCCCAAGCGCACTGACCTCAAGACCATTCTCATCATCGGTGCTGGCCCGATCGTCATCGGCCAGGCCTGTGAGTTCGACTATTCCGGCGCCCAGGCCTGCAAAGCCCTGCGTGACGAGGGTTACCGCGTGGTGCTGGTCAACAGCAACCCGGCCACCATCATGACCGACCCGGAGATGGCCGACGCCGTCTACATCGAGCCGATCAACTGGCAGACGGTCGAGAAGATCATCGCCAAGGAAAAGCCCGATGCGCTGCTGCCGACCATGGGTGGCCAGACCGCGCTGAACTGCGCGCTGGACCTGGCCGACAACGGCGTGCTGGAGAAGTACAACGTCGAACTGATCGGTGCCAAGCGCGAAGCGATCCGCATGGCCGAAGACCGCGAGCTGTTCCGCGTGGCCATGGGTGAGATCGGCCTGGAGTGCCCGACCGCAGCCGTCGCCCACACCCTGGACGAAGCGCTGGAGATCCAGACCCGCGTCGGCTACCCGACCATCATCCGCCCCAGCTTCACCCTGGGCGGCAGCGGTGGCGGCATCGCCTACAACCGCGAAGAACTGGTCGATATCGTCAGCCGTGGCCTGGAACTGTCGCCGACCACCGAAGTGCTGGTGGAAGAATCGGTGCTGGGCTGGAAGGAATTCGAAATGGAAGTGGTCCGCGATACCGCGGACAACTGCATCATCGTCTGCTCGATCGAAAACCTGGACCCGATGGGCGTGCACACCGGTGACTCGATCACCGTGGCCCCGGCACAGACCCTGACCGACAAGGAATACCAGCGCCTGCGCGATGCCTCCATCGCCGTGCTGCGCAAGATCGGCGTGGACACCGGTGGCTCGAACGTGCAGTTCGGCATCAACCCGAAGACCGGCCGCGTGGTCGTGATCGAAATGAACCCGCGCGTGTCGCGTTCCTCGGCGCTGGCCTCGAAGGCAACCGGCTTCCCGATCGCCAAGGTCGCCGCCAAGCTGGCCGTGGGTTACACCCTGGACGAACTGAAGAACGAAATCACCGGCGGCCTGACCCCGGCCTCGTTCGAGCCGTCCATCGACTACGTGGTCACCAAGATTCCGCGCTTCGCTTTCGAGAAGTTCCCGGCGGCCGATGCGCGCCTGACCACCCAGATGAAGTCGGTCGGTGAAGTGATGGCCATGGGCCGCACCTTCCAGGAATCGGTGCAGAAGGCCCTGCGTGGGCTGGAAACCGGCAAGGTCGGCTTCGACCCGACCGGGCTGGACCTGACCAGCGAAGATGACCTGCAGACCCTGCGCCGCGAGCTGAAGGCGCCGGGCCCGGAGCGTCTGTTCTACGTGGCCGATGCGTTCCGCGCCGGCATGAGCGTGGAAGACATCTACGCGCTGTCCTTCATCGACCATTGGTTCCTGGACCAGATCGAAGAGATCATCGCCGCCGAAGGCGAAGTGGCTGCCGGTGGCATCGACGCGCTGGACGCCGCGCGCCTGCGCAAGCTCAAGCGTGCCGGTTTCTCCGATGCGCGCCTGGCCCAGCTGACCGGTACCAACGAAGCGGCCATCCGCGCGCTGCGTCGCGCGCACAAGGTGCGCCCGGTCTACAAGCGCGTGGACTCCTGTGCCGGTGAATTCTCCACCGGCACCGCCTACCTGTACTCGACCTACGAGGACGAGTGCGAGGCCGCGCCGACCAACCGCGACAAGATCATGATCCTGGGCGGTGGCCCGAACCGCATCGGCCAGGGCATCGAGTTCGACTACTGCTGCGTGCACGCGGCACTGGCGCTGCGCGAGGATGGCTATGAAACCATCATGGTCAACTGCAACCCGGAAACCGTGTCGACCGACTACGACACCTCCGACCGCCTGTACTTCGAACCGCTGACCTTGGAAGACGTGCTGGAAATCGTCGAGCTGGAACAGCCCAAGGGCGTGATCGTGCAGTACGGCGGCCAGACCCCGCTGAAGCTGGCGCGCGCGCTGGAAGCCAACGGCGTGCCGGTGATCGGCACCAGCCCGGACTCGATCGACCTGGCCGAAGACCGCGAGCGCTTCCAGCAGCTGGTGGACAAGCTGGGCCTGAAGCAGCCGCCGAACCGCATCGCCCGCAACGACCAGGAAGCCCTGCTGCTGGCCCGCGAGATCGGCTACCCGCTGGTGGTGCGCCCGAGCTACGTGCTGGGCGGCCGCGCGATGGAAATCGTCTACGGCGAATCCGACCTGGCCCGCTACGTGCGCGACGCGGTGAAGGTGTCCAACGATTCGCCGGTGCTGCTGGACCGCTTCCTGGACAACGCCGTGGAATGCGACGTGGACATCATTGCCGACAAGGATGGCAACGTCCTGATCGGCGGCGTGATGGAGCACATCGAAGAAGCCGGCGTGCACTCCGGTGACTCGTCCTGCTCGCTGCCGCCGTACTCGCTGTCGGCCAAGACCCAGGCCGAGCTGCGCCGCCAGGTGGTGGAGCTGGCCAAGGCCCTGAACGTGGTCGGCCTGATGAACACCCAGTTCGCGATCCAGACCAGCGAAGACGGTGATGACACCATCTACCTGCTGGAAGTGAACCCGCGCGCCTCGCGTACCGTGCCGTTCGTGTCCAAGGCCACCGGCATGGCGCTGGCCAAGATCGCCGCGCGCTGCATGGCCGGCAAGACCCTGCAGGAGCAGGGCGCCACCAAGGAGATCGTGCCGGACTACTACTCGGTGAAGGAAGCGATCTTCCCGTTCGCCAAGTTCCAGGGCGTCGATCCCATCCTGGGGCCGGAAATGCGCTCCACCGGTGAAGTGATGGGCGTGGGCCGCACCTTCAACGCCGCCTTCGCGCGTGCGCAGGAGGCGGGCAGCATCAAGGCCCCGCCGATCGGCAAGGCCTTCGTTTCGGTGCGTGACCCGGACAAGAAGCGCGTGCTGCCGGTGGCCAAGGCCCTGCTGGCGCGTGGCTACAGCCTGGTGGCCACCCGTGGCACCGCCGCGTGGCTGCAGCAGCACGGCATGGACTGCGAAATCATCAACAAGGTGGTGGAAGGTCGTCCGCACATCGTCGATTCGATCAAAAACGGCGAGATCGTCTACATCGTCAACACGACCGAAGGCCGTGCGGCGATCAACGACTCGTTCTCGATCCGTCGCGAGGCGCTGCAGCACCGCGTCACCTACTCGACCACCATTGCCGGCGCCAAGGCGCTGGTGGATTCACTGGAATTCCGTGGCACCGGCCCCGTCTGGTCGCTGCAGGAACTGCACAAGGAGTTGAATGCATGAGAGCCCCCATCACCATGAAGGGCGCGCAGAAGCTGCGCGACGAACTGGACCACCTGAAGTCGGTCAAGCGCCCGAAGGTCATCGCTGCGATTGCCGAGGCGCGTGAGCACGGCGACCTGAAGGAAAACGCCGAGTACCACGCCGCGCGCGAGGAACAGGGCTTCATCGAAGGCCGCATCAAGCAGCTGGAAGGTGAGCTGTCGCACGCCGAGATCATCGACGTGAGCAAGCTCAACGCCGGTTCGAAGGTGGTGTTCGGCGCCAGCGTGACCCTGGCCGACGTGGAAACCGACGAAGAGAAGAAGTACCAGATCGTTGGTGACCTGGAGGCGGACATCAAGCTGGGCCTGATCGCCATTTCCTCGCCGGTGGCCCGCGCGATGATCGGCAAGCTGGAAGGCGATTCGATCGTGATCGACGCCCCGGCCGGCCAGCGCGAGTACGAAATCGTCAGCGTCAGCTATCTGGACTGACCGGGTGGCAACGGCGACCCTGTTGTTGCCGGCGCGCAGCCGCTTTGCGGCGGCTGCATTGCCTGACGAGGTGGCGCGCGCCCTGGGCCGCGCCACCACTGTGCAGCTGGATGCGGGCGAACGCGCCCAGCTGCAACGCCATTTCAGCGTGGCCGCGCCGCACTGGCCGGTGGCCGCACTGACCCGCCAGCGCGATGTTGGCGATGCCGCCGGTGCGTGCTGGCTGCGCGCCGATCCGGCCTGCATGGTGCCGGACATGCACGGTGCGCGCATGATGGGGCACGGCGAAACACTGCGGCCCACGCTGGCCGACAGCCTGGCCTTGCTGCCGGTACTGCAGCCGCTGTTTGCCGATGCCGGTTTCGTGCTGGATGCGCCGGACCCGGCGCGCTGGTACCTGCGTCTGCCCATCGACATTGAACTGCCCGACTTCGACAGTCCCGACGATGTGCTGGGCGACGATCTGTTCTCGCACCTGCCCGAAGGGCCGGCCGGTCGCCGCTGGCGCGCCCTGATGACCGAGGCGCAGGTGCTGCTGCACAACCATTCCTGGAACCAGCAGCGTGCCGCGCAGGGTCAGCAGCCGATCAACTCGCTGTGGTTCTGGGGTGGCGGGGTGATGCCGGTGTCGGTGACTACCCAGCACGTGCAGGTACGCAGTCGCGACGCCCTGCTGCAGGGGCTGGCCCAGGCCGCCGGTGTGGCGGTGGACGGCGAGCAGGCCGTGGATGCCTTGGTGGACCTGCGGCAACTGCGTTCGCTGCAGCAGCTGGGCAACGAAGCGATTGTTCCGCTGCTGGCGGCACTGCGTCGCAGCGAACTGCAGCAGCTGGTACTGGATTTCGAAGACGGCCTGCAGTTCCGCCTCGACCGCGGCCAGCGCTGGCAGTTCTGGAAGAAACCCCGCCAGCTGCACGACTGAGCGGGGTCGGATCCCGTTGCTGCGCAACGGGCTCTGACCCCTGATGCGGTACGTGCCAACCTTGGTTGGCACGCCACGCTCCGGTAGGTGCCAACCTTGGTTGGCACGCCACGCCCCCGGTAGGTGCCAACCTTGGTTGGCACGCCACGCCCCGGTAGGTGCCAACCTTGGTTGGCACGCCACGCCCCGGTAGGTGCCAACCTTGGTTGGCACGCCACGCCCCGGTAGGTTCCAACCTTGGTTGGCACGTTGGGATCAGTCGAGCATGGCTCGACTCTACAGAGGGCGGGCAGGGCGCCGCCCTGCCGGCCTCACTTCACCGTGCTGACGATCGTCGGCAGCGTCCAATGCCCACCGGCTACACCACGGCACTGGCCGGTGGTGAACGCGCTGGTCTTCACGAAACGCTGGCCATCCCACACCCAATCGTGGCCGGAGAAGCAATCGCCGATGCCGCGACCACGGAACCGCCCGCGCAGGGTCATGTCGTCGGTGTCGAAATCCTCTGCATCGGAGGTGACAAAGCGCGCCTGGTACGGTGCCTTGTCCTGCACCACCCAGTAGCCGCTGCTGAAGTTGTAGGCGCCCATGAAGCAGCTGGTGCTGGCCAGCACATGCGAACCGTCCAGCCGCACGATATCGATCTCGTCCTGCTCGCCTTCGCTCACGCGGCGGCATTCGTCCGCGTTCGGCAGGCTGGCCTGCAGCGCCTTGCGCAGCGCCGGGGCTTTGGCCAGCGCCGCATCGCCACTGCGCGCCGGCGCCAGCTTGCCGTGCACCACCACCGGCATCGGCAGCGCGGCCGGCACGCTGGCCTCGGCCTTGTCACCGCGACGCACCAGCGCGCCGGGCGTGCCCAGCCGGCCCTGCGCCTCGTCCATCTTCAGCAGTACCGCGGTGGCGCCGCTGTCGGAAATCGGCCAGGCCTTGCCCTTGCCATCGACGATCTCGATGCGCGCCTGGCGGGGCAGGGCGGCGACCAGCGCATCGGTCTGGGCCTGCTGCAGCAGGATCTTCTCTCCATCACCGGTGTCGCGCACCGGGCCCAGGTCCTTGCCATTCAGGCGCAGGCGCAGCGCGCCGGTCGGCATGGGGCTTTCGCCGTCCTCGCCATTGCGCAGGCGCGCCACTACCGGCGCACCGGGGCCGCCCGCACGTTCCAGCATCAGGCTGAGCAGGTTGCCGGGCTCTTCCGGGCTGTAGCCGGCGGCGCGACAGGTGCGGGTGTTGTCGCAGGCCAGTGACCAGTCGTTGTGGTCGAACGACACGCCGGCCTTCGGCTCGGGCGTGGCGGCGTGGGCGGCCGGGGCGAGGGCGAGGGCCAGGAGCAAAGTGTGGCGCATGAAGAGAAATCCATTTCGGGGCCGATAAGCATGAAATAAATGGCGGTCGATTCCAAATGCTTCCGACGGGGTCAGAGCCCTCTGCCTGCAGAGGGCTCTGACCCCGCGTTATCATGGTGACGTCTTCTGCAACCCGGCGATGCCGATGTCCCTTGCCGCCGATGCTGCGCTGCCCGTGTCCGATACCCCGCTGATCCGCCGCCGCGAGCCGGTGCAGCCCGGTGCGTGGCCCGACGATACGCTGCCGCTGCTGGCCCGCCTGTATGCCAGCCGTGGCGCGACCACGCCGGAACTGGCGCTGCCGCGACTGGGCAACCTGCATGCGCCCGAGCTGCTGACCGGCATCGATGCGGCCGTGGCCCTGCTGGTCGATGCCATCGCCAACGACAAGCGCATCCTGGTCGTCGGCGATTTCGACTGCGATGGGGCAACCGCCTGCGCCGTGGGTGTGCGCGGCCTGCGCATGCTGGGCGCGCAGCACGTCTTCCACGCGGTGCCCAACCGCATGGTGCATGGTTACGGCCTGTCGCCGTCGCTGGTGGATGAACTGGCGGCGCTGCAGCCGGACCTGCTGGTGACCGTGGACCACGGCATTGCCTGCCATGCCGGTGTCAACGCCGCCAAGGCGCGCGGCTGGCAGGTGCTGGTCACCGACCACCATCTGCCCGGCCCGCAGCTGCCGCCGGCCGATGTCATCGTCGATCCGAACCTGCAGGGCGATGATTTCCCCAGCAAATCGCTGGCCGGTGTCGGCGTCATCTTCTATGTGCTGATGGCGCTGCGCCGCTGCATGCGCGAGGCCGGCGTGTTCGCCGATGGCAAGGGCCCGGACCTGACCACGCTGCTGGACCTAGTGGCTGTGGGCACCGTGGCCGATCTGGTCGCACTGGATGCCAACAATCGTGCGCTGGTCAGCGCCGGCCTGCGCCGGCTGCGGGCCGGGCAGGGTTGCGTAGGCCTGAAGGCGCTGATCGAAGCCAGCGGACGCGACGCCGCACGCCTGACCTCCACCGATATCGGCTTCGCGTTGGGCCCGCGCCTCAATGCGGCCGGTCGCCTGGAAGACATGGGCTTGGGCATCGAACTGCTGCTCACCGAAGATCCGCGGCAGGCGCGCGACATTGCCCAGACCCTGGAACAGATCAATGCCGAGCGGCGCGCGGTGCAGCAGTCGATGACCGATGACGCCGAGCAGGCGCTGTCGCGCGTGGTGCTGCACGAGCAGGGCCAGCGCCCGGTCGCGGCATGCCTGTTCGACGCCGAGTGGCACCCCGGCGTGGTCGGCCTGGTGGCGTCGAAAATGAAGGACCGCCTGCATCGTCCGGTGATTGCATTTGCACCGGCCGAACCAGGCGCGGACACCCTGCGCGGTTCGGCGCGCTCCATCCCCGGCCTGCATATCCGTGACGCGCTGGCGCTGGTCGATGCACGCCATCCCGAGCTGGTGGAGCGCTTCGGTGGCCACGCCATGGCCGCTGGCCTGAGCATGCGCCTGCAGCACCTGCCCGCGTTCGAGGCCGCCTTCGTCGCCATCGTGCAGGAACTGCTGGATCCGGCCGCGCTGCAGCAGCAGGTGCTCAGCGATGGTGAACTGTCCGCGGACGAACTCGATCACCGCCATGCCGATGCGCTGCGCCTGGCCGGGCCCTGGGGGCAGGGCTTTCCCGAGCCGCTGTTCGACGGCCACTTCGAAGTGGCAAACTGGCGCGTGCTGAAAGAGCGGCATCTGAAGCTCGAGCTGCGCCTGCCCGGGCTGCCCGGCACGATCAACGCCATCCATTTCGGCGGCTGGCACGGCAACGCGCCGGGTCGCCATGTGCACCTGGCCTACCGCCTGGCCTGCGATGACTACCGCGGCGGCACCGCGATCCAGCTGATCGTGGAGCATTGCCTGCCCGCCTGATGGCGGAGCGCCACGCTTCGCGCCCGCCGGGCATGGCCCGGCGCTACCAGGGGCGCCGCACGCTGCGGTAGCGCCGGGCCATGCCCGGCGGGATGCATCGACGGTCGACCGCTAACCCCACCTGCCGTGGTGGTGCGTTGAACCCTGCACGATCCCACTGGAGCCGTGCCATGCCACTTGCCCGCTGCGTCCCCTTCATCCTGCTGGTGCTGGCGGCCTGGTCCGCAGACGCGCAGTCCCCCGGCATTGCGCGCCCTCAGCCCAGCACTCCGCTGTTGGTTGCTCCAGCCGCCGAACAGCCGATCCAGCTGCGCCAGGCGCGCATCGAAGGCGAAGTGCAGGCCGGTATCGCGCAGACCCGCATCACCCTGGAATTCCACAACCCGAACCGTCGCGTGCTGGAAGGCGAGCTGCAGTTCCCCTTGGCCGATGGCCAGCAGATCAGCGGCTTTGCGCTGGACATCGATGGCGAACTGCGCGAGGCGGTGCCGGTGCCCAAGGATCGGGGGCGCCAGGTGTTCGAAGATATCGCCCGGCGCGGTGTGGACCCCGGCCTGCTGGAGCAGACCGCCGGCAACCAGTTCCGCCTGCGCATCTATCCGCTGCCAGCCGGCGGCAGCCGCCGCGTGCAGCTGGTCGTGCGCGAGCCGCTGGCTTACGCCGGCAACGGCTGGCAATGGGCGCTGCCACTGCAGTTCGCCGCGGGTGCGGCATCGGTTGAGCTGAAACTGCAGGCGCCGGGCCAAGCGACGGTGGGCACGGCACCGTTCCGTATCGATGCGGGTCAGCTGCATTGGCAGGGGCGCGGCGCGCAGTTGCCGGCGCAGCTGCAGTGGACGCTGCCTGCGGCGCGCCGTGCGCAGGTGCAGGTGGCCAACTGGCAGGACGGCCATTACCTGCTGGCACAGCTGCCGGTGGCTACAAGCACCACGCCGCGCACGCTGCCGCGCGAGATCGGCCTGCTCTGGGATGGCTCGGGTTCGGCGGGCCAGCGTGACCGCACGCGTGAGTTCGCGCTGCTGGACCGCTACTTCGCCGCCATGGGCGACGGCACGGTGGTGCTGACGGTGCTGCGCGACCGCCCCGAGCCCGAACGCCACTTCCGTATCCGCAAGGGCGATTGGAGTGCGCTGCGCCAGGCGTTGCAGGCGGTGCGGCCCGACGGCGCCAGTGCGTTGGCTCAGTGGCGGCCGCAGCCGGGCGTGCAGGAATACCTGCTGGTCAGTGACGGCCTGCTGACCTATGGGCCCGAGGCCCTGCCGGCATTGGCCGAGGGCCAGCGTTTGTTCTCGATCAGCAGCGCGGGTGCCCGCACCGACAGCCCGCGCCTGCGCGGTTGGAGCGCAGCCCATGCCGGGCGTTTCGTCGCGCTGGGAACGGACGTGGACGCAGCCGCGCGCGAACTGCTGTCGGCTCCGCTGGATGTGCAGATCGATGCCGGGCGCGGCGTGCAGGACGTGGTGATCGATCGCCGCAGCGAAGCGCAGGGCTGGTTGTGGCTGCATGCACGCCTGGCCGCCGACGGTGTACCGATGCGGGTGCGCGTTGCCGGCAGTGACTGGCAGGCTCTGCCGGCCAGCACGCGCAGTGATGACGGCGCGCTGCTCGCGGGACTGTGGGCACAAGCGCAGCTGCAGCAGCTGGCGCTGGACCGGCGCAGCAACCGCGAAGCGATGCAGCGCCTGTCGCAGCAGTTTGGCCTGGTCGGGCCGGACACCTCGCTGATCGTGCTGGAGACGCTGGACGACTACCTGCGCTACGCCATCCGTCCGTCGGGCGCGCTGCGTGCCGGCTATGACGCCCGTTTTGCAAAGCAGGTGGTAGATCGCCAGGCCGAGGACCGCCGCCGCTTGGATGCGGTGGCCGCGCAGTGGAAGGAGCGCCAGCAGTGGTGGAACCGCCGTTGGCCGAAGACCGCGCCGCCCACTGCGGGCAATGCCAAGGAAATCGCGCAGAACGAGGCCGTGGCCAGTGCGCCGATGGCCCTGCTGGCTGCACCGGCACCGGCAGCGCCTCCGCCGCCCCCGGCGCCGATGGCACCGGCCCGGGCCCGCAGGCAGGCACCGGCCGCCGAGGCAATGACGCTGGACGCGATGGCCGTGGCGGCCGCTGATGCCGGGGATGCCGCCGCGCCGGCCAACGATGGCCAGCTCGGCATCCGGTTGGCGGCCTGGCAGCCTGATTCAGAGATGGCTCGTCGCCTGCGCCAGGGCCCGCCCGCGCAGCTGTACGACCGCTACCTGGCCGAACGCGATGCCCACGCCGACAGCAGTGCGTTCTTCCTCGACGTGGCCGACCTGCTGCTGGAGCAGGGTCAGCGCGAACTGGCGCTGCGTGTGCTGTCCAACCTGGCCGAGATGGAGCTGGACAATCGGCACCTGCTGCGCGTGCTCGGCTATCGACTGATGCAGGCCGATGCCCCCGCGCTGGCCGTGCCGGTGTTCGAGCAGGTGCTGGCGATGGGCCAGGAAGAGCCGCAGAGCTTCCGCGATCTTGGCCTTGCTCTGGCAGCGGCCGGCAAGCCGCAGCAGGCACTGGACTCGCTGTACCAGGTGGTGGTGCGCCGCTGGGACAGCCGTTTCAATGGTGTTGCCCTGATCGCACTGGACGAACTGACCAACCTGGTGGCCCGCAGCCGCCCGGCGCTGGATACCCGTGCCATCGATCCGCGCCTGTTGCAGGCCATGCCGCTGGACCTGCGCGTGGTGCTGGCCTGGGATGCCGACAACAGCGACATGGACCTGTGGGTGACCGACCCCAACGGCGAGCGCGCCTACTACGGCAACCGCCTGACCTGGCAGGGCGGGCAGATGTCGCAGGACTTCACCGGCGGATACGGCCCCGAGCAATTCTCGCTGCGCAACGCCAAGCCCGGGAAATACAAGGTGGAAGCCAACTACTTCGGCAGTCGCCAGCAACTGGTGACCGGCGCCACCACGCTGATGCTGCGCCTGACCACCCATTGGGGCACGCCGCAGCAAAAGGACCAGAGGGTCACGCTGCGCCTGAAGGACCGCTCGGAGACCATCCTGGTAGGCGAATTCGAAGTGCAGTAGAGCCACGCCATGCGTGGCTGCAGAAAGCCCACTGCCACGCATCCACGCACGGCGTGGATCTACCGCTGGCGCGGAATCCACCGCGCCAGCGCCACGCCACCGCCGAGGATCAACAGCGTGCCAACGGTATGCCAGAACACTTCGGTAATCGGCGCGTCGGGCAACGGAAGGCGGTACGCCAGCCATTCAATCAACGGTCGCGCCAACAGGTAGATCACCACCACACCCAGGACCCGCAGCACGCGTTGCACGATGCCTTGCGGATCCACCGGCCAGCCGCGCCATTGCAGCCACGCCACCAGCAGAGCGAGTGCCAGCAGGCGTGCGGCTTCGCCCAGCGGCACCAGGTGCGTCCACAACGAAGCCCCTGCCAGCGCCACGCCCAAGCCCAGCAGTACGGGCAGCTGCCAGCGCCGCGCCCCGCGCAGCCCTGGCATCAGCTGCCAGGCGAGCACGGCCACGCCGATCCCGATCAGCCACCCGGCCACCACGTCGGCCAGGAAGTGCCGGCCCAGGTACATGCGCGAAATGGCCATCAACAACGGCCAACCCAGCACCAGCACCCAACGCAGCCAGCGCCGGCGAATGCCGAATGCCAGCAGCAGGCTGACGCAGGCGGCGGTGGTGATGCCCACGTGGCCGCTGTTGAAACCATAGTCGGCGTGCGGCTGCGCGCGCAGCATCGCCGTGGCCTGCGCATCGGGCAGCGACCAGAACGTGCGGCCACCGCCATCGACCACGAACGGATGCGAAGGCTCGCCCTTGTCCAGTACCGCCGCATCCACGTCGGAGGGACGGGGCAGGGCGGCGCTCTGCTTGATCGCATGCGTGGCGCAGGCCATCAGCAGCACCGCCAGCATCACGCACAGGCCCGCGCGCAGTCGCGCGCCGAACGCGCACACCAGGATCAGCGCGGTATAGCCCAGCTCGTAGCCGAGCAGGCTGATGAACTGCATCACTGCCAACATCCAGCTGGCGTCGAAGGTCTGCTGCAACCACAGGTGCCATTGCGTCTGGAACATCCGTTGTCCTCAATGCGCCGGTACGACGCGTGCAGCGGTCGACGATAGCGGATGGGCGCGCAGTCCGAACAGGGGGCGCAGCCAACGCACGCGGCGGATCAACAGTTCGTGGATCAACAGGCAGCCACCCACGGTGCCGGCCACCAGCAGCGCCGGTTCCAGCCACGGGCCCAGCTGCAGCGGTCGCAGCGCATACAGCAGCACGATCAACACGGTCTGGTGCAGGATGTACCAGCTGAACACCGCCTCGCGGCAATAGGCCTGGCCCGGCCACGGGCGCGCCAACAGCACCCGGGCCCAGCCGAACAGCGCCAGCAGCATGCACCAGGTGTAGAGCGCCCGACCGACGCGTTCGGTCTGCGCCCATGGCAGCGCCAGAATCCACGGATCAACGTTGCCCACGTCCGGCAGTCGGGCCAGCGCGCGGATCCCCAACTCCAAGCACAGCCCGAGCACGGCCAGGCCAAGGGTCAGCCGCCGGCCGCGCACCAGCAGGTCCCAGCCGCGCTGCCAGCGCGCGGCCAGGAAGCCGCCCAGGAACAGCGGCAGCGACTCGGCGTGCACGTAGACGTCGTCCAGCAACGCATGGGTTGGCGGCCAACGCGGCATCAGCACCAGCAGCGCCCAGGCCAGCCAGGCCACGGGGAGCACCAGCAGCGCGGCCCCCAACAGACGGTCACCCACTTTCAGGGTCGGCACCGCTTTGGCCACCGGCCGCAGCAGGCTGGCCAGCACCACGGCCAGCACGGTGTAGGGCAGCAGGTAGGCCAGATACCACAGGTGGTTCCAGGTGAAGCCGTACTGGGAACCGGTGAAGTGCGCGCCCGGCCATGGCCGGAACTGCCAGTAGCGCCACAGGAACCGTCCCAGCCCCGGCGCCACGTCGCCCTTGTCCAGCGCCTCGCAGTACGCCTGCAGCGAGACCAGCGCCACGATGCCGAACAGCAGCGGCAGCAGCAGGCGCCAGCAGCGGCGCAGGGTATGCGGCAGGCGACCCCGGTCGGGCAGGGACAGGCCCAGGGCGATGCCGCTGATGGCAAACAGCAGCGGCATCCGCCAGCGATTGAGGGCGATCATCGGCCATTGCAGCCACTGCGCGGTGTAGGCGCTCTTCAGGTGGAAATCCCAGCCGGCCACGTAGGCCATGGCGGCGTGGTAGAGGATCAGCAGGGCGAAGGCGGCGATGCGCAGGGTGTCCAGATCGTGGCGTCGGTGCATGGCGATGGGCATCAGGGGGATGCTGCACCTTGGCCCGCTGACCATCACCGCACCAGCTGAAAGGGCGCAGTGGCGGGCGTTCTGGGCCCAATGGCGGGGCTGCAGGGACCAATGGCCGATGCGCGCGGGAGCGGATGGGCAACAATGGCGGCATGGAAAATGGAGATCCGGCGGCACGTGCCGCTGCAACCGCCCAGGTGGCGTATAGACCCGGCAAGGACGTGATGTTCTGGTCGCTGCTGTTCCTGTGTACCGCCGCGGGCAACGTTCTGGCGCAGTGGATGCGGGCGGTGCGTGACGCGCAGCCTTTTGCCGGGCTGGGCACCTCCATCGAGGAGTTCAGCAGCGCGCTGGCAACCCTGGGGCTGCTGATGCTGCTGCAGGCGGCGGCCCGCCGGTGGCCGCTGCATGCCGATACCTGGCGGCGCCGGATCGGCTTCTATGTGCTGGGCGGCATCGCCTGGTGGCTGCTGCATGTCAGCGCGATGGTGCTGCTGCGCAAGGTGGCCTTCGCCCTGGCAGGCCAGCGCTACGTCTATGGCGACTGGCCGGCACAGTGGTTCTACGAGTTCTTCAAGGACGTGCAGACCTACAGCCTGCTGGTGATCGCCGTGCATGCCGTGGCCTGGTTCGGCCGCCAGCGGCAGGGCGAGGCGCACCTGCTGGCGCCGCCCGACGAAGGCCCGCCGGTGGAGCCGGTCGAGCGCCCGCAGCACTTCCTGGTGCGCAAGCTGGGCAAGGAATTCCTGGTGGCCACGGCCGATGTGGAATACGCCCAGGCGGCCGGCAACTATGTGAACCTGCGCGTGCGCGGGCATGACTACCCGCTGAGGATCACCATGGCGGCGCTGGAGCAGCGGCTGGACCCGGCCGTGTTCCTGCGGCCGCACCGAAGCTGGCTGATCCACCGCGACCAGCTGCGCTCGATCGAGCCGCTGGAGGGTGGCGAGGCCCTGCTGCACATGGCCGACGGGGCCGGGGTGCCGTGCAGCCGGCGGCAGTTGCCGCTGCTGCGGCAGGCGCTGGGCGCTTCGCACGGGGGGTAGAGTCGACTGTCAGTCGACTATCGCGCGCAGCGCGGGCTCCTTCACAACCTGAACGGAGAGCAGTCGACTGACAGTCGACTCTACCAAGACCCGGGTCGGCGTCGCCGTCGGCGCGAGCGGGCGGGGGAGCGGGCCTCATGCTGGGAACCGCGGGCTGCGGTATCATATGCAGTCATCTATTTAGTGCATAACCGCCGACATGATCGAACTGAATCCTGTCCGCCAGCGCATCGCCGATCTGACCGATCGTGTGGTGTCGCTCAGGGGGTATCTTTGACTACGACGCCAAGAAAGAGCGTCTTGAAGAAGTAACGCGGGAGCTGGAAAGCCCCGACGTCTGGAACAACGCCGAGTACGCGCAGAATCTGGGCCGCGAGCGCTCCAGTCTGGAAAAGACCGTGGGCGGCATCGCCTCGGTGCTGGACGGCCTGACCGACGCGACCGAGCTGCTGGAACTGGCTGAGTCCGAACAGGACGAAGACACCGCCCTGGCCGTGGTCGCCGATCTGGACAAGCACCAGGCGCACGTGGAGAAGCTGGAATTCCAGCGCATGTTCTCCGGCGAGATGGACAATGCGGCGGCCTTCGTCGACATCCAGGCCGGTGCCGGTGGCACCGAAGCCCAGGACTGGGCCGAAATCCTGCTGCGCATGTACCTGCGCTGGTGTGAATCGCGCGGTTGGAAGACCGAGCTGATGGAAGTGTCCGGCGGCGACGTCGCGGGCATCAAGTCGGCCACCCTGCGCGTGGAAGGCGATTACGCCTATGGCTGGCTGAAGACCGAGACCGGCGTGCACCGTTTGGTGCGCAAGTCGCCGTTCGATTCGGACAACCGCCGCCACACCAGCTTCACCTCGGTGTTCGTGTCGCCGGAAATCGATGACAACATCGATATCACCATCAACCCGGCCGATCTGCGTACCGACGTGTACCGTTCGTCCGGTGCCGGTGGCCAGCACGTGAACAAGACCGAGTCGGCGGTGCGTATCACCCACATCCCGACCAACATCGTTGTGGCCTGCCAGACCGGCCGCAGCCAGCACCAGAACCGCGACAACGCGATGAAGATGCTGGCCGCCAAGCTGTATGAGCTGGAGATCCAGAAGCGCAACGCCGAAAAGGATGCGGTGGAAGCCACCAAGTCCGACATCGGTTGGGGCAGTCAGATCCGCAACTACGTGCTCGACCAGAGCCGTATCAAGGACCTGCGCACCGGTATTGAACGTTCGGACACGCAGAAGGTGCTGGACGGCGACCTGGACGAGTTCGTCGAGGCCAGCCTGAAGGCCGGTCTGGCCGTGGGTTCCAAGCGCATCGATGCCTGATCGGCGCGCCTGCGCGGATATCATCGTCTCCTGCAACGGGGGGCGATGATGCGCAGCGAAGGTGAACGCAAGGAACTGGGCGGCTTCCTGAAAGCCTGCCGCGCCCGTGTCGACCCCGCCACGCTCGGCCTGCCGGCCGGGCGCCGGCGTACCCCGGGGCTGAAACGCGAGGAAGTGGCGCTGGCCATCGGGGTCAGCGTGAGCTGGTACACCTGGATCGAACAGGGCCGCGAAGTGCGGGCCTCGCCGGAAGTGCTGGAGCGCCTGGCCAAGGTGCTGCGCCTGAGCGACGACGAGCGCGCCTACGCCTTTGCGCTGTCCGGCTATGGCGTGCCACTGGAATCGCCGGACGAAAGCGTGACCGACGGCCTGCGCCAGCTGGTGGAGGCGATGCAGCCGATCCCGGCCTACGTGCGCAATACGCGCTTCGACATACTGGCCTGGAACCCGGCCATCGCCGAGCTGTTCGTGGATTACAGCCAGTTTCCGCCACACGAGCGCAACACGCTGCGGCTGATGTTCCTGTACGCGCCGTACCGCACGTTGATTCTCAACTGGGAAGAAATGACCCGTGGCCTGCTGGCCGGGTTTCGTGCAGCAATGGCGCAGGCGCCGGACAAGGCGCCGTTCCTGGCACTGGTCGAGGACCTTGCTGCACACAGCGAGGAGTTCCGGCTGTGGTGGCCGGAGCACGATGTACGTCGCTTCGACGAGGGTGCGAAGAAGCTGAACCACCCCGTGCATGGGTTGCTGGACCTGCAGTACGTGGCGCTGGTGCCGGAGAGCCGGCATGACCTTTCGCTGGTGACCTACCTGCCGCGGAAGTAGGGGGTGTTCGGCAGGGCTTGCAGCCCTGCACCTGCTGCGATCAACGTCAAAAGCCAGAGCGGGTTTCCGTGGTTGGGCGGGGCGGTGTCGGATTGCGGGGACGCCGCAAGTACGTCCTTGTAGGCTTGGCAGCCGCATCCATGCGGCTGACACCCCGCAATCCGACACTGCCCCACCTTCGACAGGTTCACGCGGCTGTTGGTAGGTGTCGACCTTGGTCGACACATCTGTCAGGTATCGAATGGATTCATCCGTGTCGACCAAGGTCGACACCTACCGGATCAGAGCGCCATGCGTGGATGAATCTGTCAAACATAGAAATCGATCCGGGGTCAGAGCCCGTTGCGCAGCAACGGGATCCGACCCCATGCCGTTCCGACAGATCGCGTGAACCTGTCGAAGGTGGGGCGGTGTCGGATTGCGGGGTGTCAGCCACATGGATGCGGCTGCCAAGCCTACAGGGACGTACTTGCGGCGTCCCCGCAATCCGACACCGCCCCGCCAACCCACGGAATGCCCGCTGTTGCTGTTGCTTCAGTCGAGCATGGCTCGACTCTACAGCAGGTGCAGGGCTGCAAGCCCTGCCGTACCCCCCCTATACAGGTAAGTGCAGGTCACAGGATAAGCAGGCGCCTTGTTGCTGCCCTCGAACAGGTCCACATTCCTGTGCAGGACACGGGCTGCCCGCCCGCTGTCGAGACAACAGGAGACCTGCATGTCCGCTGCCCCCACCACCGCCACCTCCCGCGACCCGGCCACCGGCCAGGTGATCGCCGAGCACCCGTTCGCCAGCGCCGCCGAACTGGAAACGATCCTGCAGCGCGGCCAGGCCGGCTTCGCCGCCTGGAGCGGCTACACCCTGGAACAGCGCGCGGGCGTCCTGCGCGGCATGGCCGCGGTGCTGCGCCGTGACCGCGAACCCCTGGCCGCGCTGGCCACCGCCGAAATGGGCAAGGTGCAGGCCGAAGCCCTGGCCGAGATCGAGAAATGCGCCGTGCTGTGCGACTGGTACGCCGACCACGGCGCGCCGTTCCTGCGCGATGAACCGACCCAGGTGCCGGGCGACCAGGCCTATGTGTCCTACCTTCCGCTGGGCGTGGTGCTGGGCATCATGCCGTGGAATTTCCCGTACTGGCAGGTGATGCGCGCGGCGGTGCCGATCCTGATGGGCGGCAATGGCTTCCTGCTGAAGCCGGCCGAGAACATCGTCGGTACCGCGCTGCTGCTCGACGCCGCCTGGCGTGAGGCCGGCCTGCCCGAGGGCACGTTCATCGCCGCCAACATCAGCCGCGACGGCACCAGTGCCGCGATTGCCGACGACCGCATTGCCGCCGTCACCCTGACCGGCAGCGTGGCCGCCGGCCGCAGCATCGCCGCCCAGGCGGGGCAGGTGCTGAAGAAGGTCGTGCTGGAGCTGGGCGGCTCGGACCCGTTCATCGTGCTGGCTGACGCCGATCTGGACGCTGCAGTCGATGCGGCCGTGGCTTCGCGCTTCCAGAACACCGGGCAGGTCTGCATCGCCGGCAAGCGCATCATCGTTGAAGAGGCGGTCTACGACCGCTTCGTCGCGCAGTTCTGCCAGAAGGTGCAGGCGCTGACCATCGGCGATGGGCGCGAGCCGGGCAACCGCATTGGCCCGATGGCCCGCCAGGACCTGCTGGACCAGCTGCATGCGCAGGTGCAGGCGTCGGTGGACGCCGGTGCCCAGCTGCGGGTGGGTGGCCATCAATTGGATCGCCCCGGTGCCTTCTACGCGCCGACGGTGCTGGTGGACGTCGAGCCCGGCATGCAGGCCTTCGATACCGAAACCTTCGGCCCGGTGGCTTCGATCAGCCGCGCCCGCGATGCCGACCATGCGGTGGAACTGGCCAACCAGAGCGAGTTCGGCCTGAGCGGCAACCTGTGGAGCGCCGACCGTGCGCGCGCCATGCAGCTGGCGCGCCGGCTGCAGACCGGTGGCGTGTTCGTCAACGGCTTCTCGGCCTCCGACCCGCGCGTGCCCATTGGCGGGGTGAAGAAGAGTGGCTTCGGCCGCGAGCTCTCGCACTTCGGCATCCGTGAATTCGTCAACGCGCAGACGGTCTGGTTCGACAAGCGTTGACACCCGGCTCCCACCCCACCTGCAACCATTCCCCCCACAGTCCAGCGAAAGGACGGCATTCCGATGTCCAAGGGTTCAGATCTGCTTGTCGCCGCACTTGAGAACGAAGGCGTCGAGCGTATTTTCGGTATTCCCGGCGAAGAAAACCTCGACGTGGTCGAGTCGCTGCGCCATTCCAGCATCGAGCTGGTCATCACCCGCCACGAACAGGCGGCGGTGTTCATGGCCGCCACCTACGGCCGCCTGACCGGCAAGCCGGGCGTGTGCCTGGCCACGCTGGGGCCGGGCGCGCTGAACTTCACCACTGGCGCCGCCTACGCGCTGCTGGGCGCATGGCCGGTGATCATGATCACCGGGCAGAAGGGCATCGTGGCCAGCAAGCAGGCGCGGTTCCAGATCGTGGATATCGTCAGCACTATGAAGCCGCTGACCAAGCTGGCGCGGCAGATCGTGTCGGCGCGTACGATC
Source organism: Stenotrophomonas sp. ZAC14D2_NAIMI4_6 (assembly GCF_003086875.1). Lineage (NCBI taxonomy): Bacteria > Pseudomonadati > Pseudomonadota > Gammaproteobacteria > Lysobacterales > Lysobacteraceae > Stenotrophomonas > Stenotrophomonas sp. ZAC14D2_NAIMI4_6. The sequence goes on from NZ_CP025996.1 coordinate 1,972,237, forward strand.
CCGACCATCGTGCGCGAGGCCTTCCGGGTGGCCCAGGAAGAGCGCCCCGGCCCGGTGCTGCTGGAGCTGCCCGAGGACATCGCCGCCACCGAGGTGGAAGGGGTATCGCTCATTCCCACCCATGCGGTGGATCGGCCCATTGCCAGCCCCGAAGCGCTGGACCGGGCGGCGCAGCTCATCCGCGCGGCGAAGCGGCCGCTGCTGATGATCGCCTCGGCGGCCTCGCGGCCGCAGTCCAGCGAGGCACTGTCGGCCTTCGTGCTGCGTGCGGGCATTCCGTTCTTCACCACGCAGATGGGCAAGGGCGCGGTGGCCGGCGGCTCGGGCCTGTACATGGGCACGGCCGCGCTGACCGAGCGCGACTACGTGCACATGGCCATCGACCAGGCCGATGTGATCGTGACCATCGGGCACGAGGTGACCGAGAAGCCGCCGTTCGTGATGCGTCCCGGTGGCCCCACGGTCATCCATATCGGCTATTCGCAGGCGGCGGTGGAGCAGGTGTACTTCCCGCAGGTGGAAGTGATCGGTGACATCGGCCGCTCGCTGACCCAGCTGGCTGATCGCATCGAAGGCCAGGTGCCACATGCCGATGCGCTGTTGCCGCTGCGCGCGACCATCCTGGACCATCTGGCCGACCGTGCCGAGGAGCCGGGCTTCACCCCGCAGCGGCTGGTGCATGACGTGCGCCAGGTGATGCCGCCGGACGGCATCGTGGCGCTGGACAACGGCATGTACAAGATCTGGTTTGCGCGCAATTACCGCACCCAGGTGGCCAATACGCTGCTGCTGGACAATGCGCTGGCGACCATGGGCGCGGGCCTGCCGTCGGCGATCATGGCGTCGATCCTGTATCCGCAGCGGCGGGTGCTGGCGGTGTGTGGCGATGGCGGTTTCATGATGAACAGCCAGGAGCTGGAAACCGCGCGGCGGCTGGGCCTGAACCTGGTGGTGCTGATCCTCAACGATGGGGCCTACGGCATGATCCGCTGGAAGCAGGCGGTGGATGGTTTCACCGACTACGGCATGACCTTCAGCAACCCCGATTTCGTGAAGTACGCGCAGGCCTATGGCTGCAAGGGCCACGAGGTGACGGCCATCGAGCAGTTCATTCCGACCCTGGAAGCGGCCTTCAACGAGGGCGGAGTGCATCTGGTATCGGTGCCGGTGGATTACTCGGAAAACCAGCGGGTGCTGGTGGACGAGCTGCGGCAGGCGTTTCCGGGGAACGGTTGACGATTACCGGCGCCCGGGATCTGGTAGGTGTCGACCCCGCGGACTAGTAGGTGTCGACCCCGCGGACTGGTAGGTGTCGACCTTGGTCGACACAGAGAACGCCAACCAAGGTTGGCGGCTACCAGGGCGAGGAACGCCAACCAAGGTTGGCGGCTACCAGGGCGAGGAACGCCAACCAAGGTTGGCGGCTACCAGGGCGAGGAACGCCAACCAAGGTTGGCGACTACCAGGGCGGGGGCGCTGCCGGGGCCGGGGCAGGGCGGTTTTGGTATGCTGTGCAACCGGCTGTGCCGGCGCAGCATCCCCCCTCACTACACGATTCCCGCAGATCCATGAGCGAAGCTACCGATACCCCCCCCGTCGACGAAAACAAGTTGATCGCCGAGCGCCGTGAGAAACTCAAAGCGCTGCGTGGGCAGGGCATCGCGTACCCGAACGATTTCCGTCGCCAGGACTTCGCCGGGCGCCTGCAGGAAGAATTTGCCGATGCCGAGCAGTGGACCGCCGAGGCGCTGGAAGCCACCGGCCGCACGGTGAAGATGGCCGGCCGCCTGATGGCCAAGCGCATCATGGGCAAGGCCAGCTTCGCCCAGATCCAGGACGAATCCGGCCGCATCCAGCTGTTCCTGCAGGGCGCCGTGCTGGGCGATGCCTACACCGCCTTCAAGGGCTGGGACGTGGGCGACATCATCGCCGTGGAAGGCGGCCTGACCCGCACCAAGACCGGCGAACTGTCGGTCAAGGCCGAATCGATCCGCCTGCTGACCAAGTCGCTGCGGCCGCTGCCGGACAAGTGGCACGGTCTTTCCGACGTGGAACAGCGCTACCGCCAGCGCTACGTCGACCTGATCGTGACCCCGGAATCGCGCGCGGTGTTCATCAAGCGCTCGAAGATCATCCGTGCCATGCGTGCGTGGCTGGACAACCGCGACTTCCTGGAAGTCGAAACGCCGATGATGCATTACATCCCCGGCGGCGCGGCGGCCAAGCCGTTCACCACCCACCACAACGCGCTGGACCTGGACCTGTACCTGCGCGTGGCGCCGGAGCTGTACCTCAAGCGCCTGACCGTGGGCGGCCTGGAGCGGGTCTACGAGATCAACCGCAACTTCCGCAACGAAGGCGTCAGCACCCGCCACAACCCGGAATTCACCATGATGGAGCTGTACGAGGCCTATGCCACGTACAACGAGATCATGGACCTGACCGAGGGCGTGATCCGCGATGTGGCGCAGACCGTCAACGGCGGCACCACGGTGGAATGGGACGGCGCCAACATCGACCTGGGCCCGGCCTTCCGCCGCTGGCGCATGGACGAGGCGGTGCGCCACCACAACCCGGAAATTTCCGCGGCCGACTGCACCGACCGCGAGGCCCTGCTGCGCCATTGCGAGCGCTTGAAGATCCGCGTCAAGCCGTCTTACGGCTGGGGCAAGCTGCTGCTGGAAATCTTCGAGGCCACCGTCGAGCACACCCTGATCCAGCCGACCTTCATCACCGATCACCCGGTGGAGGTTTCGCCGCTGGCCCGCGCCAACGACAACGACCCGGGCTACACCGACCGCTTCGAGCTGTTCATCAACGGCAAGGAGCTGGCCAACGGCTTCTCCGAGTTGAACGACCCGGAAGACCAGGCGCAGCGCTTCCAGGCGCAGGTGGCCGCCAAGGAAGGTGGCGACGATGAGGCCATGCACTACGACGCCGACTACATCCGTGCGCTGGAGTACGGTATGGCCCCGACCGGCGGCCTGGGCATCGGCGTGGACCGTCTGGTGATGCTGCTGACCGGCAGCAGTTCGATCCGTGACGTCCTGCTGTTCCCATACATGCGTCCGGAGCACTAAGCTCGGGTTCGCACTCTGCATGTGCGCGCCGTCCCGGAATGGGATGGCGCGATTGACGCTTTCCGCACACGGCGTATGGTGATTGCACCGCCTTGACATCCCCTGTGGCAAACAGGGGCTGGGGTGGAGGCAATGCGAAGGACCGGCTTCACATTGTGATGACGATCATGAACCGGCGACATCGTGACGGGAGTGGGGCCGATGCAGGGTGCCAGTGTGCACAGCGGCGGAGTATCCTCGCCGGCTGAGTTTCCAGCGTGGTCGAGAAGGAAGGCAGAGAGCGCGTTGAATATCGTCATTGTCGACGACCAGACTTCTGCACGGACGATGTTGCGGCATGTCATTGAAGACATCGCACCAGAACTGTCCGTGTACGACTTTGGCGATCCGCTTACGGCCCTGGCCTGGTGCGAAGCGCACCCGGTCGATCTGTTGCTGCTGGATTACCGCATGCCGGAAATGGACGGGCTGGAATTCGCCCGCCGCTTCCGCCGCCTGCCCAAGCATCGCGACATTCCGGTGATCCTGATCACCGTGGTGGGCGATGAACCGATCCGCCAGGCGGCACTGGAAGCCGGGGTGATCGATTTCCTGGTCAAGCCGATCCGCCCGCGTGAACTGCGCGCGCGCTGCTACAACCTGCTGCAGCTGCGCCAGCAGAGCGAGAACGTGAAGCAACGTGCCCTGTCGCTGGAGCAGCGCCTGCTGGCCAGCATGCACGAGGTGGAAGAGCGCGAGCGGGAAACCCTTTCCCGGCTGGCGCGGGCGATCGAGTTCCGTGATGCCGGCACCAGTGCCTATCTTGAGCGCATGGCGCGCGTGGCCGGGCTGATTGCCGAGCAGCTGGGCCTGCCCGAAGACGAAGTGAAGCTGATCGAGATGGCCGCGCCCCTGCACGACATGGGCAAGATCGCCATTCCCGATGCGGTGCTGCTCAAGCAGGGCAAGCTGACCGATGACGAGCTGGCGATCATGCGCCGGCACCCGCGTATCGGCCACGAACTGCTGAGCGGCAGCCAGAACCGCTTCATCCAGGTGGGTGCGCTGATCGCGCTGCGCCACCACGAGCGCTACGACGGCAGCGGCTATCCCGACGGCCTGGTGGGCGACGCGATTCCGCTGGAGGCGCGCATCGTGGCCGTGGCCGATGTGTTCGACGCGCTGATTTCGCCGCGCCCGTACAAAGAGGCGTGGACCTTCGAAGCGACCCTGGCCTATCTGTACGCCCAGCGCGGGCGCCTGTTCGACCCGCGCTGCGTGGACGCGCTGCTGCGCGGGCGCAATCAGCTGGAACAGATCTGCGCCGAGCACTCCACCGCCTCGGCGCGGCCGGGGATGGGCACGTGAAGCGGCTGCTGTCGCGGCTGCGCCAGCGCCTGTCGAACCGGCAGGACAGCGAGCATGGGCAGCAGATCGTCCGCATCGTGCTGATCAGCTTGATCCTGGGCTACGTGCTGCTGCCCAGCGTGCGTTTCGACCTGCCGCATGACCAGTACGTGGGCGTGCTGGCCATCGTGCTGACCGGTCTGAGCCTGTCGCTGCTGGCGTTCGGCTGGTTGCTGTGGCGGCCTGGCCGCTCCGACCCGCGCCGCGTGCTGGGCATGTTGGCCGACTATGGGTTGATCGCCGCTGGCATGATCCAGATGGGCGAGCCGCTGTCGTGGGTCTACATCGTGGTGATGTGGGTAACCGTCGGTAACGGCATGCGCTTTGGCAATACCTATCTTTACGTGGCCGTGGCGATGGCCATGGTCAGCTTCGGCGCCACCGCGCTGCTGACCCCGTACTGGCAGCAGAACCTGCGCCTGGCCATTGGCCTGTGGCTGGGCCTGGCGGCGGTACCGCTGTATTTTTCGACGCTGCTGCGTCAGTTGACCCATGCGATGGCCGAAGCGCGCCGGGCCAGTGAGGCCAAGAGCCGCTTCCTGGCCAACATGAGTCACGAATTCCGCACCCCACTCAATGGATTGAATGGCATGACCGAAGTGTTGGCGACCACGCGCCTGGATGAAGAACAGCGCGAGTGCCTGAATACCATCCAGGCCTCTTCCCGCAGCCTGCTGGCGCTGGTGGAGGAAGTGCTGGACATCTCGGCCATCGAGGCCGGCAAGCTGCGCGTGGTGGCCGAGGATTTCGTGCTGTCCGACGTGATCCAGGCGATCGGGCTGATCCTGTTGCCGCAGGCCAAGGCCAAGCGGTTGGATTACCGGGTGAAGGTGGCCGCGACCGTGCCGCAGACCCTGCGGGGCGACGTGGGCCACCTGCGGCAGATCCTGCTGAACCTGGCCGGCAACGCGGTGAAGTTCACCGACCAGGGCCGGGTGGAGATCCGGGTGAACGTGGTGCACGCCGACACCCACGGTGCGGTGCGCCTGCGCTTTGACATCATCGATACCGGCATTGGCGTGCCGGTGGCCATGCGCCCGCGCCTGTTCGAGGCCTTCGAGCAGGCCGACGTGAGCATGGCCCGCCGCCACGAAGGTACCGGCCTGGGCACCACCATCGCCAAGGGTCTGGTCGAGGCCATGGACGGGCAGATCGGCTACCTGGACAACCCGCCGCAGGGCAGTCACTTCTGGGTGGAACTGCCGTTCGCGCCGCCGCAGCCGGTCGAGCCGGGCCTGGTGCCCAGCGTGGCCGCCGGCGAGGACATCGGCCCGGGCGGCAACGTGATCGCCTTCGCCGATCCGTTCCTGCGCCACCGTGCGCGCGTGCGCAGCATGCAGATCCTGGTGGCCGACGACCACGAAGCCAATCGCATGGTGCTGCAGCGCCTGCTGCAGAAGGCCGGCCACCGGGTGATGTGCGTGGACGGCGGCGAAGCGGTGCTCGATGCGCTGGCCGAGAGCGAATTCGATGCGGCCATCGTCGACCTGCACATGCCCGGCATGAGTGGCCTGGACATGCTGAAGGAACTGCGGGTGATGCAATCCGGTGGCGGCCCGCGCACGCCGGTGATGGTGCTCAGTGCCGATGTCACCCCCGAAGCGATCCAGCGCTGCACACAGGCCGGCGCACATGCCTTCCTGGCCAAGCCCGTGGTGGCCGCGCGCCTGCTGGATACGCTGGCGGAGATCGCCAACAACGCGAACCTGAAGAATGCCGCGCCGCTGGTGGTGCGTGCGCCGGTACAGCTCGATGGCGTGCTCGATACCGGTGTGCTGGACGAACTGGCATCACTGGGCATGGGCGATGGCTTCGAGCGTGAGTTCATCCGCCAATGCCTGGAAGATGCCGAGGCCTGCCTGCGCAAGGCAGAGGCCGATGGCGAAGCCGGCCGCTGGGGCCAGTTCCGCGAGCAGTCGCATGCGATCAAGGGTGTGTCCGGCAACCTGGGGCTGGTGCGCGCGGCCAACCGTGCCGGTGAGCTGATGCGCATGGCCGATTGGCAGTTGAAGGCCGAATGGCAGGCGCGACTGTCGGTGCTGCAGGGGGCGATCAAGGAAGGCCGGCAGGCGCTGGACGCACGCGCCGAACGCAAGGCGCGCGGCGCGGCCGACGACGCGCCGTAGCGTCGAGCCTCAGCTCCGTAGAGTCGAGCTTGCTCGACTGCCGTCGATAGTCGAGCAAGCTCGACTCTACGGGGTAGCGATCGCGCGAAAAAAAGCCCGGTGGCCAGCCGGGCTCCAAGCCAGCAGGGGGAGGGCTGGAATCAGGCTGCATCCATCGACGCACGACGCGTCTGCGCCTTGATCAAGCGATCCATCGTGCGCAGCGAGCGATCACCCAGTGCCAGCGCTGAATCCACCCAGACCTTGGTGATTTCCAGCAGCTCGTCGTAGCTCACCGCCTGGGCCAGGTTGCGTGCGGCGTTCATGGCCAGGTACGACTGCGGCAGGCGCTGCTGGTGGCGGATCATCTCCTGCACGGCGGCACGGCCTTCGCCCTTCTTCACCAGCACGTCCACCACCCCCAGCGCATGCATTTCCTCGGCACTGTAGATGCGGCCGTCCAGGATGATCTTCTCGGCCAGCTGCGGGGCCACGCGGCGGCACAGGAACGAGTACGCGCCCATGCCCGGGAACAGCCCGAACAGCACTTCGGGCAGGCCCATGCCGCTGCCTTCCTCGGCCACGATGGTGTGGCAGGCCAGGGCCATTTCCAGGCCGCCGCCCAGGGCATCACCCTGGATCAGCGCGATCGAGCGCACATCGCCGCCAAAGCCGGTGTGCAGGTGGTGCACGCCTTCCACGCAGCGTTGGGCGTAGGTCAGCAGCAGGTCGCGGTTGCCTTCGCGGATCAGGCGGGTGAACAGGTCCAGATCACCGCCCAGGTTGTAGGCGATGGCGTCGGAGGCCAGCACGAAGTGCCGCAGTTGGCCGCTGTGACGCTGCGCCGGGCTGCGGGTGATGGCGTTCATGTAGCTCCACATTTCGTCCAGCATGTCCTTACGGCAGCACGGGCGGATGCCCGTGGACGCATCGGCATGCATGAACAGCCAGTGGGCAGCGCCGTCGTCGCTGTCTTCGGTACGGATGGTGGCAAACGGTGAACCGCTGGTCGGCAGTTTTTCGATGGTGCTCATGGAAGGGTCCTCGGCAGGCGGCCCGCGTGAAAACGTGGTGGCCGGCGGGCCGAACGGTCCACACACGACGCGATGCTACAACGGGTGCAGCCTTTCACATGCGAAAAGGCCCGGGGCGTTTCCGACCCGGGCCTTGCGGCGTTGAAACCTGTGGAAAGCCTTACGTGGCGGGCGTATCGCGCAGCTCGCGGCGCAGGATCTTGCCGACGTTGGTCTTCGGCAGCTCTTTTCGGAATTCTACGATTCTGGGGTGCTTGTAGCCGGTCAGGTTGGCCCGGGCGTGTTCCTTGACCATTTCGGCGGTCAGGTTCGGGTCCTTCTTCACGATCACGACCTTCACCACTTCGCCGGACTTTTCGTCCGGAACGCCCACGGCGGCCACTTCCAGCACGCCTGGCATCATCGCGATCACGTCTTCCACTTCGTTGGGGTACACGTTGAAGCCGGACACCAGGATCATGTCTTTCTTGCGGTCGACGATGTAGAAGAAGCCCTGCTCATCCATGCGCGCCATGTCACCGGTGTGCAGCCAGCCGTCGGCGTCGATGGCCTGGCGGGTTTCGTCCGGGCGCTGCCAGTAGCCCTTCATCACCTGCGGGCCCTTGATGCACAGCTCGCCCACTTCGCCCAGCGGCAGGGTGTTGCTGTTGTCGTCCTTGATGCAGGCATCGGTGGACGGAATCGGCAGGCCGATGGCGCCGTTGTATTCCTTCAGGTCCAGCGGGTTGATGCACGCGGCCGGCGAGGTTTCGGTCAGGCCATAGGCCTCCACCAGGGTCACCCCGGTCACCTTCTTCCAGCGCTCGGCCACCGCACGCTGCACGGCCATGCCGCCGCCCAGGGTGACCTTCAGCGATGAGAAGTCCACGGTGTCGAAGCCGGGGGTGTTCAGCAGACCGTTGAACAGCGTGTTGACGCCGGTGATGGCGGTGAAGCGCACCGACTTGAGCTCCTTGACGAAGCCCTTCATGTCGCGCGGGTTGGTGATCAGGTGGTTGCAGCCACCGAACTTCATGAAGACCAGGCCGTTCGCGGTCAATGCGAAGATGTGGTACAGCGGCAGGGCGGTGATGATCCATTCCTTGCCCGGCTCGATGCCCGATGCGCCGATCCAGGCCGAGGCCTGCTGCATGTTGGCGATCAGGTTGCGGTTGGTCAGCATGGCGCCCTTGGCCACGCCGGTGGTGCCGCCGGTGTACTGCAGGAATGCCACATCGTCGTGGCCGATCTCGACCTTGGGCAGGGTGTGGCGGCTGCCCAGCTTGAGCGCCTGCTTGAAGCGGATGGCGCCCTTCAGATGGTAGTTGGGCACCATCTTCTTGACGTACTTCAGCACGAAATTGACGATCGCACCCTTGGCGCCGAGCAGGTCGCCCAGGCCGGTGGTGATGACCTGCTTGACCTGGGTTTCGGCGATGACCTGCTGCACGGTGTCGCCGAAGTTGTCCACGACCACCAGCGCGGTGACACCGGCATCGACCAGCTGATGCTTCAGCTCGCGGGCGGTGTACAGCGGGTTGACGTTGACCACGGTGAGGCCGGCGCGCAGCACGCCGAAGGTCGCGATGGGGTACTGCAGGCAGTTGGGCATCATCAGGGCAACGCGGTCGCCCTTTTTCAGCTTCAGTTCGCCCAGCAGGTAGGCCGCGAACTGCTCGACCAGGGCATCGGTTTCACCGTAGGTGAGCACCTTGCCAAAACTGGAGTAGGCGGGGCGGTCGCGGAACTTCGCCACGGAGGCGTCGAAGACCGAAGCTACCGAATGGAACTCGTTGACGTCGATTTCGGCGGGAACGCCTTTCGGATAGCTCTGCAGCCAGGGACGATCCAGACTCATATTCCCCCTCCAGGAATCGTTGTGATGGGTGCGGCGCGGACAGTATCCGCCAGAACCGCTCGCAGCAGCATACCGTTCCGTAGGGAAAACGCGAAGAGGGCGTGACGGTTAGTGCGCCGGTGGCTGGGAGATGCCGACCTTGGTCGGCACGATGGTGTGGCGCGTGCCCACCAAGGTGGGCACCTACCGGGCGTTGGTATGGGTTGGCGCGTGCCCACCAAGGTGGGCACCTACCGGGCGTTGGGTGGGATGGCGCGTGCCCACCAAGGTGGGCACCTACCGGGCGCACGGGCGTGGCATTCGCGTCAGCGCTGGCGGCGTACCGGGGCGCCGTTGGCCTGGTAGTACGGGGCCGTGCTGCGGGCCAGCGCGGGGCGGCCGCGGATCACGTCGGCCAGCTTCTCGGCCATCATGATGGTCGGGGCGTTGAGGTTGCCGGTCACCACCTGCGGCATGATCGAGGCATCGACGATGCGCAGGCCGTCCAGGCCATGCACGCGGCCCTGGCCATCGACCACCGCCATCGGGTCGTCGGCGTGGCCCATCTTGTTGGTGCACGAGGGGTGGTAGGCGGTCTCGGCATGCTCGCGCACGAAGCCATCGATCTGCGCATCGGTCTGCAGCTCGCGCCCGGGCGAAATCTCGCGGCCGCTGTAGGGGGCCAGCGCCGGCTGCGCGAAGATCTCGCGGGTGATGCGGATGGCAGCGCGGAATTCGCGCCAGTCCTGCTCGTGCGACATGTAGTTGAACAGGATGCTGGGATGTTCGCGCGGGTCCTTGGAACGCACGTGGATGCGGCCGCGGCTGGGCGAACGCATCGAGCCCACGTGCATCTGGAAGCTGTGCGCCTTGATCGGGTTGGAGCCGTTGTAATTGATGGCCACTGGCAGGAAGTGGTACTGCAGGTTCGGCCAGTCGAATTCGGCATCGCTGCGGATGAAGCCGCCGGCCTCGAACTGGTTGCTGGCACCGATGCCGGTGCCGAGGAACAACCACTCCGCGCCGATGGCCGGCTGGTTGTACAGCTTCAGCGCCGGCGCCAGCGATACCGGCTTCTTGCATTCGTACTGCAGGTACATTTCCAGATGGTCCTGCAGGTTGGCGCCGACGCCGGGCAGGTGGTGCACCAGGTCGATGTCCAGGCTGCGCAGCAGGTCGGCCGGGCCCACGCCCGAGCGCTGCAGGATCTGCGGCGAAGCAATGGCGCCGCCGCAGAGCAGCACCTCGCGGCGGGCGGTGGCGCGCTGCGGCTGGTCGTTGTACAGCCACTGCACGCCCACCGCGCGCTTGCCCGAGAACAGGATGCGGTCGGTCAGCGCGTGGGTGACGATGGTCAGGTTCGGGCGCGGCTTGGCCAGGTCCAGGTAGCCACGCGCAGTGCTGGAGCGGCGGCCCTTCGCGGTGACCGTGCGGTCCATCGGGCCGAAGCCTTCCTGCTGGTAGCCGTTCAGATCATCGGTGCGCGGGTAGCCGGCCTGCACGCCGGCTTCGATCATGGCGGCGAACAGTTCGTTGTTGCCGGCCTTGGGCGTGGTGACCTGCAGCGGGCCCTGGTCGCCGTGGTAGTCGTTGGCCCCGATGTCGCGGGTTTCGGCCTTGCGGAAGTAGGGCAGGCAGTCCAGGTAGGTCCAGTCTTCCAGGCCCGGCATGCTGGCCCAGTTGTCATAGTCCATCGCGTTGCCGCGGATGTAGCACATGCCGTTGATCAGCGAGGAACCGCCCAGGCCCTTGCCGCGGCCGCAGTCCATGCGCCGGTTGTTCATGAAGGGCTCCGGGTCGGTCTTGTAGGCCCAGTTGTAGCGCTTGCCCTGCAGCGGGTAGGCCAGTGCGGCCGGCATCTGCGTGCGGAAATCGAGCCGGTAGTCGGGGCCGCCGGCTTCCAGCAGCAGAACGCGCACATCGGCGTCTTCGGTCAGGCGGGTGGCCAGCACGTTGCCGGCCGAACCGGCGCCGATGATGATGTAGTCGTACTCGTGGGTGGTGCTCATGGTTGTCTCCTGCGGTCGGGGCGCGCTGCTCAGAACACGCTGGCGAAGTCGCCCAGTTCCACCTGGACCGATTTGATGCGGGTGTAGTGGCCCAGCGTGGACAGGCCGTTCTCGCGGCCCACGCCGGATTCCTTGTAGCCGCCCACCGGCATTTCGGCCGGCGATTCGCCCCAGGTGTTGATCCAGCAGATGCCGGCCTGCAGGCGGTGGATGATGCGGTGGGCGCGGCTGATATCGCCGCTGACCACGCCGGCGGCCAGGCCGAACGGGGTGTCGTTGGCGCGCCGCACCGCTTCGTCTTCATCGTCGTAGGCCAGGATGCTCATCACTGGCCCGAAGATTTCCTCGCGCACGATCTTCATGTCGTCGCGGCAGTCGGAAAACACGGTGGGCTGCACGTACGCGCCCTCGGCCAGCGCACCCTCGGTGGCGCGGCCGCCACCGGTCAGCAGGCGGGCGCCTTCGGCCTTGCCGCTGTCGATGTAGCGCAGCACGTTGTCCATGTGCGGGAAGCTGACCATCGGCCCGAAGTTGGTGTCCTGGGCGGTCGGGTCGCCCATGCGGATGCGCTGCACGCGCTGCACCACCGCCGCCTCGAAGGCTGCCAGCATGGCGCGCGGCACGAACACGCGGGTGCCGTTGGTGCAGACCTGGCCGGAGCTGAAGAAGTTGGCCATCACCGCGATATCGGCGGCACGGTCCAGGTTGGCGTCCTGACAGATCAGCAGCGGCGACTTGCCGCCCAGTTCCATGGTCACTTCTTTCAGTGACGAGGACGCAGCGGCCGCCATCACCTTCTTGCCGGTGGTCACGCCGCCGGTGAAGGAGATCTTCTCGATCACCGGGTGTTCGGTCAGCCAGTTGCCGATCTCGCCACCGGGGCCCTGCAGCACGTTGAACACACCGTCGGGCACGCCGGCTTCGGTGTAAATCTCGGCCAGCTTCAGCGCGGTCAGCGGGGTCACTTCGGAGGGCTTGAACACCATCGCGTTGCCCGCGGCCAATGCCGGGGCCGATTTCCACAGCGCGATCTGGATCGGGTAGTTCCAGGCGCCGATGCCGGCCACCACGCCCAGCGGTTCGCGGCGGGTGTAGAAGAAGCTCGATTCGCGCAACGGCAGCTGGATGCCTTCGATGGCCGTGGCCAGGCCGGCGTAGTACTCCAGCACGTCGGCGCCGGTGACGATGTCCACGGTGGTGGTTTCGGCCAGCGCCTTGCCGGTATCCAGGGTTTCCAGATGGGCAAGCTCGTCATTGCGTTCGCGCAGGATCTCGACCGCGCGGCGCAGGATGCGCGAGCGTTCCATGGCGGTCATCGCGGCCCACGCCTGCTGGCCTTCGCTGGCGCTGCGTACGGCGCGCTCCACATCGGCCTGGCTGGCAATCTGCACCTCGGCCAGCACCTGGCCGTTGGCCGGGTTCACGGTCTGGAAGGTCTTGCCGCTGGTGGCGTCGACCCGGCGGCCATGGATGTAGAGCTGTTGAACGGGCAGGGTGGGCATGGGGGTACTCCTTGGAAGGGGCAGGGTCCTGCAGCGCTTATAGCGCGTTGGCCTGCAACTGGAAGTCGATGTAGGCGTAGGCGATGTGACGGGCGTTGTCGCCGTCGATCTGGCCGCCGACCAGGCTGCCGCGCAGCCACAGGCCGTCGATGAGTGCGGCAAGGCCGCGGGCGGCCTGGCGCGCGGGTTCGGCCGGCAGGCTGCGGTGGAACTGGTAGGCCAGGTTGGAATACAGGCGCTGGTCGTTGATGCGCTGCAGTCGGGCCAGTTCGGGCTGGTGCATGCTGGCTGCCCAGAAGGTCAGCCAGACGCGCATGGCCGGCCCGCTGGTCTGGCTGGGGTCGAAGTTCGCATCCACCAGTGCGCGCAGTTGTGAGCGCGGATCTGTGGCGGCCTGCCCGCGGTGCTGGGCGAAGGCATCCTTGAGCTGGCTCAGGATCTGCCGCATGGCGGCGTTGAGCAGGCCGGCCTTGTCGCCGAAGTAGTGGGCGACGATGCCGGTGGACAGGCCTGCCTTGCGCGCGATGGTGGCTACGGTGGCGTCGGCCAGGCCGATCTCGTGGATGACCTGGAAGGTGGCGTCGATCAGCTGTTGGCGGCGCAGGGGTTCGATGCCTTTCTTGGGCATGGGCCGGGTGGCGTAGGGGGAAAGGCGACCAGTATGCGGGTTATTGATTGAACGTCCAATCAATAAAAAGTGAAGGCCGCGTCATCGCGCGGTCTGGTGGCGTCGAGCTTGCTCGACGAGCCTTTGGGATCGGGGTCTGAGCCCTTTCCCCTGTAAAGGGATCCGACCCCTGGCGAGGGCTTTGGTAGCGTCGAGCTTGCTCGACGAGCTTTTGGGGTCGGGGTCAGAGCCCTTTCCCCTGGAAAGGGATCCGACCCCTGGCGAGGGCTTTGGTAGCGTCGAGCTTGCTCGACGAGCTTTTGGGGTCGGGGTCAGAGCCCTTTCCTTCGGAAAGGGATCCGACCCCTTGGCGGGGGCTTTGGAAGCGTCGAGCTTGCTCGACGAGCCGTTGGGATGGGAGTCAGAGCCCTTTCCTTCGGAAAGGGATCCGACCCCTTGGGTCACAGGCGCAATGCGGCTTCCAGCAGGGGCGTGGCCCAGGCCGGGGTGGCGGCAAGCTGTGCCAGATCGTCCGGCTGCGGGAAATGCACCTGGCCATCTTCCATCTGCAGTAGCAGCCGGGGGTCGGGCACGGCTTCGCCGGGGGCGGCTTCGGCGCTGTTGTCGTAGACCTGCAGCTGGGCCAGCACCGGCATCAGCCGGATCAGGTTCTGCTGCGCCAGTGGCCAGCGGCGTCGGATGTCGGCTTCGTTGATCGGGTGCCCGCCCGAGCGCACGCGGGCCTGGACCCGGGCGATGTGCTGTTCCGGGCTGGACAGGCCGCAGAACCACATCAGCACATCGTGGCTGTGGCTGGCTTCATGCAGCAGGGCGGCGATTGAATTGCCGCCCAGGGTGGTTTCAAAGGCGTGGTTGCGGCGCCGGTCCAGCGCATCGCGGATGCGGTTGACGCCTTCCTGCCAGGCCTGGGCATTGGCCTCGGCCTGCGACAGCCCGGTGATGCCGCGCAGATCGCGGGCGAAGGTGTCGGGGTTGAACCAGTTCAGCCCGGCCTCGCGCAGCACATGGCCGCCCACCGAACTCTTGCCGGCGCCATTGACGCCGGCAAGGACGTACAGGAATGGCCGCGCCATCAGTGGCCGGTGCCGGCCTTGACCTGCCCGCCAAGGCGGGCGGGGCGGCGCAGCAGGTCGCGTGCGCTGCTGCCGGCCTGGGCCTGCTGCAGTACCGCCAGGCGCTGGTCGAAGCCGGCACGCAGTTCAGCCAGGCCCGGGGCCTGGTCGCGCAGCTCCTCAAGCGAGGCTTCCAGCGCCTCCACGCGCGCCTGCAGGGCGCGGTACTGCTCGATGGAGACGATGACCGCCTGCGGTTCGTTATGGTTGGTGACCACCACCATGCGCTGGTCGCGGACCTCCTGCATGACCTTGCGCCAGTGTTCCTTCACCGACGAGGCGGTGGTGTGGGTCAGCTCGTTGATGGGGTCGAAGCGGACGGGCAGGTGAAGCATGGCGGGCTCCAGAAGGGGTGACCTGTGGCGCCAGCCTACACCGGATGTGGACGAATTTCATGAATGATGAAAAACATCATAAATATGAAAATTAGAGGCAGCTATTTCATCCCATTCCTAAAGACGCCATACGCCGCCGTACTGCACCATCACAGGCCGTTCCGTGAGGGAGAGTGCGATGCGCATTGTCGTGAGTTGCCTGCTGTTCTGTAGTTCCGCCGTGGCCATGGCGCAGACGCCGCCACCGATGCAGCAATTGGATTATCCGGTGCTGGCGATCGGCGACACCGGCCAATTCCGGGTACAGGTGCCGGCCTACGCCGGCGGCCAGGGCCGGGTGTCGTACGCGGCCCGCGCGCTGATGCCGGGCAGCAGCGAGGACCGGGGCTACCGGTTCGTGGCCGTGCACTGCGAAGATCCCGGGTTCACCCCGGTCGTGCACTACGAGAATCGTGGGGTGGTGTGTTCGCGCATTGGCCAGGCGCCGCACCCGGCGTTCGAGATGGTGGTGACGGTGGTCAATACCGGCGCCGCTGAGGGCGAGACCGTGATGGAAGAGGGGCTGCGCGGGCTGGTGTACGACGTGGGGCCGACGGCGGCCCCGTGGCGGATCTATGGCGTGCGGCCGTAGCGGCTGACGCCCTGGTGGGTGCCAACCTTGGTTGGCACTCCATGCCCCGGTAGGTGCCAACCTTGGTTGGCACGCCATGCCTTGGTAGGTGCCAACCTTGGTTGGCACGTTGGGATCAGTCGAGCATGGCTCGACTCTACAGAGGGCGGCCCGTTGCCTTGGTAGGTGCCAACCTTGGTTGGCACGTTGGGATCAGTCGAGCATGGCTCGACTCTACAGAGGGCGGCCCGTTGCCTTGGTAGGTGCCAACCTTGGTTGGCACGTTGGGATCAGTCGAGCAAGCTCGACTCTACAGAAGTGCGGACATTACCGGCTGGCGAGCTGGCGCAGCACGTACTGCAGCAGGCCGCCGTGGCGGAAGTACTCAACCTCCTTCGGGGTCAGCAGCATCACCGACACTTCGAAGGTCTTCTGGGTGCCGTCTGCCTTGGTTGCGGTAACGGTGGCGCGCTTGCTTGCGCCATCCTGCAGGCCGGTGATGTCGATCACTTCCGAACCGTCCAGGCCCAGCGATTGTGCGTTCTCGCCGTTGCGGAACTGCAGCGGCAGCACGCCCATGCCCACCAGGTTGGAACGGTGGATACGTTCGAAGCTTTCGGCAACCACGGCCTTCACCCCCAGCAGCAGGGTGCCCTTGGCCGCCCAGTCGCGCGACGAGCCGGTGCCGTATTCCTTGCCGGCCAGCACCACCAGCGGCACCTTGTCGGCCTTGTACTTCATCGCCGCATCGTAGATGGCCAGCTTTTCCGGCTGGCCGCCAGCGGCGGGATAGTACAGGGTGTTGCCACCTTCTTCGCCACCGAACATCAGGTTCTTGATGCGGATGTTGGCGAAGGTGCCGCGCACCATCACATCGTCGTTGCCGCGGCGGCTGCCGTAGCTGTTGAAGTCGGCCGGCTGTACACCGCGTTCCTGCAGGAAGCGGCCGGCAGGCGAATCCTTCTTGATGTTGCCGGCCGGGGAGATGTGGTCGGTGGTGATCGAATCGCCGAACAGGCCCATCACGCGTGCGCCGTGCACGTCGTCGATGCTGCCGGTCTGCATGGTCATGCCATCGAAGTAGGGCGGGTTCTTGATGTAGGTGGAAGCATCGCTCCACTCGTACAGATTGCCGTCCGGCGAGGCGATGGTGTTCCAGCGGCTGTCGCCCTTGAACACGTCGGCGTAGTTCTGCTTGAACATGTCCGGGCCCAGGGTGGCGGCGATGACATCGCCGATTTCCTTGTTGCTGGGCCAGATGTCGCGCAGGTACACCGGCTGGCCATCGCTGCCGGTGCCCAGCGGTTCGGTGGTCAGGTCGATGTCGGTGGTGCCGGCGATTGCATAGGCCACCACCAGCGGCGGGCTGGCCAGGTAGTTCATCTTTACTTCGGGGTGCACGCGGCCTTCGAAGTTGCGGTTGCCCGACAGCACCGAGGTGACCGCCAGGTCGCCCGCGGCGATACCGGCGCTGACTTCGGTCGGCAGCGGGCCGGAATTGCCGATGCAGGTGGTGCAGCCATAGCCGACCACGTAGAAGCCGATCTTCTCCAGCTCCTTCAGCACGCCGGCCTTTTCCAGGTAATCGGTAACCACGCGCGAGCCCGGGCCGAGCGAGGTCTTCACCCACGGCTGGCGGTTCAGGCCCTTGGCCGCCGCGTTGCGCGCCAGCAGGCCGGCACCGATCATCACCGCCGGGTTGGACGTGTTGGTGCAGGAGGTGATGGCGGCGATGACCACCGCGCCATCCTTCAGCCGCACCTTGCGGCCTTCGATCTCGATGTCGGCCTGGCCCTTGGCCAGTTGCTCGTTGCCCACCGCCGTACCGCCGCCTTCATTGGTGAAGTTGGCGATGGCCGCGTCCTTGCGGTCGCGGTTGGCGGTCAGGCCGACCAGGGCTTCGCGGTAGTTCTTCTGCACGTCTTCCAGCAGCACGCGGTCCTGCGGGCGCTTGGGGCCGGCCAGCGACGGCTTCACCGTGCCCATGTCCAGTTCCAGCGTGGTGCTGTACTGCGCCGGCGCGCTGCCCGGTTCGTGCCACAGGCCCTGCGCCTTGGCATAGGCTTCGACCAGGTTGATCTGTTCTTCGCTGCGGCCGGACAGGCGCAGGTAGTTCAGCGATTCGTGATCGATCGGGAAGATGCCGCAGGTGGCGCCGTATTCGGGGGCCATGTTGCCGATGGTGGCACGGTCGGCCAGCGGCAGGTGCTGCAGGCCGTCACCGAAGAATTCGACGAACTTGCCGACCACGCCCAGCTTGCGCAGCATCTGGGTGACGGTCAGCACCAGGTCGGTGGCGGTAGCGCCTTCGGGCAGCTTGCCGGTCAGCTTGAAGCCGACCACCTGCGGAATCAGCATGGACGAGGGCTGGCCGAGCATGGCCGCCTCGGCTTCGATGCCGCCCACGCCCCAGCCGAGCACGCCGATGCCATTGATCATGGTGGTGTGGCTGTCGGTACCGAACACGGTATCGGGGTAGGCCACGTCCTTACCGTCCTTCTGCGCGGTCATCACCACGCGGGCCAGGTTTTCCAGGTTCACCTGGTGGACGATGCCGGTGTTGGGCGGCACCACCTTGAAGTTGTCGAACGCCTTCTGGCCCCAGCGCAGGAAGCCGTAGCGTTCCTGGTTGCGCTGGAATTCGATCTTGCCGTTCAAGTCCAGCGCGTCGGGCTTGCCGAACACATCCACCTGCACCGAGTGGTCGATGACCAGTTCGGAGGGGATCTGCGGGTTGATCTGTTCCGGCTTGCCGCCCAGCTTGACCACCGCGTCGCGCATGGCGGCCAGGTCGACCACGCAGGGCACGCCGGTGAAGTCCTGCAGCACCACGCGTGCGGGCATGAAGGCGATTTCGGTGTCCGGCTCGGCGCTGGGCTGCCAGCGGGCGACCGCTTCGATGTGCTCAGGCCCAACGGTGGCGCCACCATCCTCGTGCCGGAGCAGGTTCTCCAGCAGGATCTTCATCGAATAGGGCAGGTGGGAGATGTCGAAGCGCTGGCCCAGCTTGGGCAGGCTGAAGTAATCGTAGGCCTTGCCGCCAACATCGAGCTGGCTGCGGGTGGAGAACGAATCGCTCATGCGGATGACTCCTCTTGCGGATGGCTTGCTCTGGCCCGTGCGTATACGGGCCTGCTTGCGGTCGCCGCGGGCCTGCTGGCCCCGGTGCACTCCAGTATGAACGCATTCACCTGGGCGCGGGCCGGCCTGCGGCATCGGGTCCAGACTACAGCGGCAGGTGTATGGCGTATGTCATGAATGTGGCGGATCCTTTGCGGCTGTAGGGGCCGGGGCGGGCCCGGCCGGGTTCGGGGTGGAAGTATGCCCGGCAAAGTATGTATAATTTGTGCATACCGAAGAGGGCCTACCGATGGAAGCCACTGTTGCAGAGCGCGGACAGATCACCCTGCCCAAGGCGGTGCGTGATGCCCTGGGCCTGACCAAGGGCACCCAGTTGAAGGTGGAGCTGGACGGCAGCCGTATCATCCTGCGCAAGAGCGTGGACGATGCGATCTCCCGCGCCCGCGGCAAGTTCGCGCTGGACGGCTTCGAGTCGGCCGAATCGGCGGTACGCGCGGTGCGCGACGAGGAATAAGGCGTGATGATTGCCGTCGATTCACCGGTGCTGGTGGAACTGCTGAGCAACGGCCCGCAGGCCGATGCGGTGGAAGCGATCCTGCGGCAGAGCCTGGTCGGTGGCCGCGTGGTGGTCTGCGGTGCCACCCTGGCCGAAGTCTGCGCATCGCTGCGCGGCGGCGCCGAAGTGCTTGAAGCGCTGGAAGAAATGGGCGTGCACTTCAACCCGATGGAAGCCAAGTCGGCCCTGCGCGCCGGCGAGATGCACCGCCGCCACCGCCAGCGCAGCGGCAGCCGCCGCAGCCTGGACGAATTCATGGTCGGCGCCCACGCATTGCTGCAATGCGACGGCCTGATCACCTGGAACGACACGTTTTACCGCGACTACTTCAAGGGCCTGAAGCTGATCGTGCCGCAAGCCTGAGCCCACTTTGTTTTTTCAACCTACGCATTACCCGGGAGTTGTCATGTTGGAAGCCTACCGCCACCACGTCGCCGAGCGCGCTGCGCTTGGCATCCCGCCGCTGCCGCTGAGCGCGCAGCAGACGGCCGATGTCATCGAACTGCTGAAGAACCCGCCGCAGGGCGAGGCCGAGTTCCTGCTCGACCTGCTGACCCACCGCGTGCCGGCCGGCGTGGATGACGCTGCCAAGGTCAAGGCCTCGTACCTGGCCGCCATCGCGCTGGGCAGCGAGCAGAACCCGCTGATCAGCCGCGAGCGTGCCACCGAACTGCTGGGCACCATGCTGGGCGGTTACAACGTGGCCCCGCTGGTGCAGCTGCTGGACGACGCCAGCGTTGGCACCATCGCCGCTGACGGCCTGAAGAAGACCCTGCTGGTCTTCGATGCCTTCCACGATGTGCAGGAAAAGGCCAAGGCTGGCAATGCCAACGCGCAGTCCGTGCTGCAGAGCTGGGCCGATGCCGAGTGGTTCACCAACAACCCGGAAGTGCCGCAGAGCCTGACCGTCACCGTGTTCAAGGTGCCGGGCGAAACCAACACCGACGACCTGTCGCCGGCGCCGGATGCAACCACCCGCCCGGACATTCCGATGCACGCCCTGGCGATGCTGAAGAACAAGCGCGACGACGCGCCGTTCACCCCGGAAGAAGACGGCAAGCGCGGTCCGATCCAGCAGATCCTGGACCTGAAGGACAAGGGCCACCTGGTTGCCTACGTGGGCGACGTGGTCGGTACCGGTTCTTCGCGCAAGTCGGCCACCAACAGCGTGCTGTGGTGGACCGGCGATGACATTCCGTTCATCCCGAACAAGCGCGCCGGTGGCGTCTGCCTGGGTTCGAAGATCGCCCCGATCTTCTACAACACCATGGAAGATGCCGGCGCACTGCCGATCGAGCTGGACGTGTCGAAGATGGAGCACGGCGATGTGGTCGAGCTGCGTCCGTACGAAGGCAAGGCGCTGAAGAACGGCGAAGTGATCGCCGAATTCCAGGTCAAGTCCGAAGTACTGTTCGACGAAGTGCGCGCCGGTGGCCGCATTCCGCTGATCATCGGCCGCGGCCTGACCGGCAAGGCGCGTGAAGCGCTGGGCCTGGCCCCGACCGATCTGTTCCGCCTGCCGGTGCAGCCGGCCGACACCGGCAAGGGCTTCTCGCTGGCACAGAAGATGGTCGGCCGCGCCTGTGGCCTGCCGGAAGGCCAGGGCATGCGCCCGGGCACCTACTGCGAACCGAAGATGACCTCGGTCGGCTCGCAGGACACCACCGGCCCGATGACCCGCGACGAGCTGAAGGACCTGGCCTGCCTGGGCTTCTCGGCCGACCTGGTGATGCAGTCGTTCTGCCACACCGCCGCTTACCCGAAGCCGGTGGACGTGAAGACCCACCACACCCTGCCGGAGTTCATCTCCACCCGTGGCGGCATCTCGCTGCGCCCGGGCGACGGCGTGATCCACAGCTGGCTGAACCGCATGCTGCTGCCGGACACCGTCGGTACCGGTGGTGACTCGCACACCCGTTTCCCGGTGGGCATTTCGTTCCCGGCCGGTTCGGGCCTGGTCGCCTTCGCCGCCGCCACCGGCGTGATGCCGCTGGACATGCCGGAGTCGGTGCTGGTGCGCTTCAAGGGCCAGATGCAGCCGGGCGTGACCCTGCGTGACCTGGTCAATGCCATTCCGCTCTACGCCATCAAGTCGGGCCTGCTGACCGTGGCCAAGGCCGGCAAGAAGAACATCTTCTCCGGTCGCATCCTGGAAATCGAAGGTTTGCCGGAACTGAAGGTCGAACAGGCCTTCGAACTGTCCGATGCGTCGGCCGAACGTTCGGCTGCCGGTTGCTCGGTGCGCCTGAACAAGGAACCGATCATCGAGTACCTGACCAGCAACATCACCCTGCTGAAGTGGATGATTGCCGAGGGTTACCAGGATCCGCGTTCGCTGCAGCGCCGTATCGAAAAGATGGAAGCGTGGCTGGCCAACCCGGAGCTGCTGGAGCCGGATGCCGACGCCGAATACGCTGCCGTCATCGAGATCGACCTGGCCGACATCCACGAGCCGATCGTGGCCTGCCCGAACGACCCGGACGACGTGAAGACCCTGTCCGAAGTGGCCGGCGCCAAGATCGACGAAGTGTTCATCGGTTCGTGCATGACCAACATCGGTCACTTCCGCGCCGCGGCCAAGCTGCTGGACGGCAAGCGTGATCTGCCGACCCGCCTGTGGGTGGCCCCGCCGACCAAGATGGATGCTTCGGAGCTGACCAAGGAAGGCGTGTACGGCACCTTCGGCGCCACCGGCGCACGCATGGAGATGCCGGGCTGCTCGCTGTGCATGGGCAACCAGGCGCAGATCCGCGAAGGTTCCACCGCGATGTCGACCTCGACCCGCAACTTCCCGAACCGTCTGGGCCGCAACACCAACGTGTACCTGGGTTCGGCCGAACTGGCCGCGATCTGCTCGCGTCTGGGTCGCATCCCGACCAAGGAAGAGTACATGGCCGATATTGGCGTGATCGCCAAGAGCGGTGCGGAAATCTACCGCTACATGAACTTCGACCAGATCGAGGAGTACCAGGACGTGGCCAAGACGGTCGCTGCCTGATCCTGCTGATCGGTTGATGCGGTAAACGAAGAACCCCCGGTGCGAGCCGGGGGTTTTTTGTGCGCGGAGCCCGTTACTGCCTGGTCCAGTCTGCGTTGCCTTGCAGCCGACGGCCGCCGATCAGCACGTTGCCGCGCTTTCCAGATACGTCCATTTCAAACCATGGCAGTCCGTCGCGGCGGAGCGGACGCACATAGGCCTGGCGGCGGGCGCGGTCGAATTCGATGTAATAGCGGCGCTGCACGTTGGGAGGCTGCGGAATCGACAGGCCTTTCCAGCTGACCTCGACCGCGCCGGGATCCTCACGGCCGATCAGCATCAGCGTAAAGACCACGTCCCCCTGACCGGCCTCGAAGTAGAACAGATCGCCGCTGGCGTTGGCCGGTACCAGGGGCAGTGACAATAGTGCGGCGGCCAGCGCGGCCTTCCAGTTCCTTCTGATCATGCGCGGCATTCCTTGTGCAGTGCTGACATCAAAGCACACTGTGGAGCCTGGTCGATGCTTGGCGACTTGTTGGCTCGATGGGGCAGCCGAGCGTGGGCAAGGGCGCCCCACGCGGCTTCAGCGATAGCGGAATGGCCAGGCGTCAGGGCCATCGCTGCTGCGTTCGGCGCACACCTCGCGGAAGACCTGCAGGAAGGCCTGCTGCGGCCGCGTCGGGTGCCAGTCGGCTCGGGTGGTCAGGCCGATGCGGCGGCGCAGGGCCTGACCGGCCAGGCCCAGGTCGGCCAGCAGGCCAGTCTGGCGTTCGATCAGGAACTGGTCGCGTGACATCAGGGTCAGCCAGTCGTCTTCCAGCAGCAGCCCGCGGGTGATCACCAGCGAGCCACATTCAATGCGCAGCACTGGCGGTTCGTGGCCGTTGTCGCGGAACATCCGTTCCCAGCGTGCGCGCACCGGTGCGCCGGTGGCCGGGATCACCCAGGGGTAGTCGAGCAGCTGCGCAAAGCGCCACGGCTGCTGTGCCGCCAGCGGATGACCGGCGCGGCCCACGATCACCGGATCATCGTCGAACAGGCCTTCCTGCACCACGTCGGGCACCGCGCTGAGATCGCGCATGGCGCCCACCAGCAGGTCCAGGCTGCCTTGGCGCAGGTCGGACAGCAGTTCCGAGAACGGGCCTTCCACCACGTTCACGGTGGCGTCCGGCCAGGCCCGGGCGAAGCGTGCCAGTGCCTGTGGCAGCAGCAGTGCGCGGGCCAGCGGCATCACCCCGATGGCCAGGCGCCCGCCATGCTGGTCGCGCAGGGCGGCCAGCTCGTCCACGCCGGTGGCCAGTTCGGACAGCGCCAGCCGCACCCAGCGCAGCAGGCGTGTGGCGGCCGGCGTGGCCAGCAATGCCTTGCCGCGCCGCTGCAGCAGTGGCACCTCGATCACCGCTTCCAGATCGCGCACGGCGCGATGCATGGCCGGTTGCGAGACACCGGCGCGCGCTGCAGCCAGGGTGAAGCTGCCGGCGCTGTCGACCGCAGTGAGTGCGCGCAGCTGGCTGAGGGTCAGCCGGCGCTCTACCGCGGCCAGTGCCGGAAGCCGTGCGGCGCGACGGGCGGCGCGCACGCCGCGGGCCAGGTAGGCCAGGGCACGCTCGATGCGTGGCACCAGCAGCACCGTGGCCTCGGTGGCGACCATGCCGCCGGGCTGCCGGTCGAACAGCGCTGCATCCAGTTGCCGCTCCAGCCGTGCGATGGCCTGGGTGAGCGCCGGCTGGGACAGATTGATGTGCGGCGCCGCCGCGCTGATGCCGCCGTGGGTGTGCACCGCCAGCAGCGCGTGCAGATGCTTCAGGTTCAGCTCGGGCAGCGCGTTCATGGCACAACTATAACCAGATTGAATGACATGGACGAAAAACGATCTTGAGGGGCTGTGGGCCGCGGAACAGACTGCGCCATCGCCAACGAAGGATGGATGGATGTCCCGCGTCATCACCCGCATCGAGCGCGCCGCACCGGCGCTGATCCAGTCACTGGCCGAGGCCGGCGTGGCCACCGTGCACGAGGCGCAGGGCCGCAGCGGCCTGCTGCACCCGCGGCTGCGCCCGATCTACAGCGGCGCGCGCATTGCGGGCAGCGCAGTGACCGTGTCGGTGCCGCCGGGCGACAACTGGATGATGCATGTGGCCATCGAGCAGCTTGGCGAGGGCGACATCCTGGTGGTGGCGCCGACCAGCGACTGCAGTGATGGCTACTTCGGCGATCTGCTGGCCACCTCGGCACAGGCGCGCGGTTGCCGCGGCCTGGTGATCGATGCCGGGGTGCGCGATGTGCGTGAGCTGACCGCGATGGGCTTCCCGGTCTGGAGCCGCGCGATCCATGCGCAGGGCACGGTGAAGGAAACGCTGGGTTCGGTGAACGTGCCGCTGGTCTGTGGTGGCGCCCTGGTGAATGCGGGTGACGTGGTGATCGCCGACGACGATGGGGTCTGCATCGTGCCGCGTGCCGAGGCGGCACGGGTGGCTGCCGAGGCGCAGGCCCGCGAAGCACGCGAGGCCGACAAGCGCGAGCGCCTGGCCCGTGGCGAACTGGGCCTGGACATCTACGCGATGCGTGAGCGCCTGGCAGCCAAGGGCCTGCGCTATGAGTAAGGGCGTGCGCGCGATGTGGATGCGCGGTGGCACGTCCAAGGGCGGGTTCTTCCTGGCCCAGGACCTGCCGGCCGACGGCGCCGCGCGCGATGCCTTCCTGCTGCGCGCCTATGGTTCGCCTGACGTGCGGCAGATCGATGGCATGGGCGGCGGCGACCCGCTCACCTCGAAGGTGGCGGTCGTATCGCCCTCGCAGCGCGAGGATGCCGATGTTGATTACCTGTTCCTGCAGGTCTTCGTGGACCAGGCGCTGGTAAGCGACGCGCAGAACTGCGGCAACATGCTGGCCGGCGTGGGCCCGTTCGCGATTGAACGCGGGCTGGTGCCGGCACGCGATGGCGTGACCGGGGTGCGCATCTTCATGGCCAACACCGGCACCCTGGCCACCGCCAGCGTGCAGACACCCGCCGGCCGGGTGAGCTATGCCGGTGACGCGCGCATCGACGGCGTGCCGGGTACTGCCGCGCCGGTGCCGCTGGCGTTCGAGGACACGGCCGGTTCCAGCTGCGGCGCGCTGCTGCCGACCGGCAACCCGGTGGATGTGATTGACGGCGTGCAGGTGACCCTGATCGACAACGGCATGCCCTGCGTGGTGCTGCGGGCCTCCGATCTGGGCATCAGCGGGCATGAGGACCGCGCCACGCTGGATGCCGACGACGCACTGAAAGCGCGGCTGGAGGCGATCCGTCTGCAGGCCGGGCCGAAGATGAATCTGGGCGAGGTGGCCGAAAAATCGGTGCCGAAGATGATGCTGGTGGCCGCGCCGGCCGACGGCGGCGCAATCTGCGTGCGCTCGTTCATTCCGCACCGCTGCCACGCCTCCATCGGCGTGCTGGGGGCGGTGACCGTGGCCACGGCCTGCCTGTTGCCGGAATCACCGGCCCAAGCCCTGGCCCGCCTGCCGGGTGGGCAGGTGCAGACGCTGGCGGTGGAGCACCCCAGCGGGGCCACCACCTGCGTGATTGAACTGGACGAGGACGGCCAGGTGGCCCGCGCGGCCATGCTGCGCACCGCACGGAAGCTGTTCGACGGCGAACTGTTCGACTGAACAGGCACCGCCTTTCTATTCTCTGCGACCTGGGAGGGTTGTTATGACCGTGGTAGGGAAGCGGCCGGGCCGCTTTGGAATATTGGGCCAGTTGTGGTTCCAGGTGTTGGCTGGCACCGTGATCGGCGTTCTGCTGGGCTGGCTGCAGCCGGACCTGGGCTCGGCGATGAAGCCGCTGGGTGATGGCTTCATCAAGCTGATCCGGATGATGATCGGACCGATCATCTTCGTCACCGTGGTGCACGGCATTGCCGGCATGCGCGACATGCGCAGCGTGGGCCGCCTGGCGCTGAAGTCGCTGATCTACTTCGAGGTGATCACCATCCTGGCGCTGATCGTCGGTCTGGTGGCGGTGGATCTGTGGCAGCCCGGCACCGGCATGAACATCGATGCGGCGACCATCGACATGGCCAGCATCCAGGGCTACGTGCACACTGCCCACGACCAGTCGATCGTGGCCTACATCATGGCCATCATTCCCAACACGCTGGTCAGTGCCTTCACTGAAGCGCATGTGCTGCAGGTGCTGTTCGTGGCGGTGCTGTTCGGCGTGGCACTGGCCGCCGTCGGTGAACGCGGCAAGCCGGTGATGGACGTGATCGAGAGTGCCTCCGGCGCGCTGTTCAAGATCATCGGCTACATCATGTATGTGGCGCCCATCGGTGCGTTCGGCGCCATCGCTTTCACCGTGGGCCAGTTCGGTGCCGCCTCGCTGCTGTCGCTGGGCGAGCTGATCATCGAGTTCTTCGTGGTCTGCGGGCTGTTCACCGTACTCGTGCTGGGCACGGTGTGCTGGTGGACCGGGGCCAGCCTGTGGCGCCTGCTGGGCTACCTGCGCGACGAGATCATCATCGTGGCGGCCACCACCAGCACCGAGACCGTGCTGCCGCGCCTGATCGAGAAGATGAAAAAGCTGGGCTGCGAGGAGGGGGTGGTCGGTTTCGTGATTCCCGCCGGCTACTCGTTCAACCTGGATGGCACCTGCCTGTACCTGACCACGGTGGCGATCTTCCTGGCCCAGGCCACCAACACCGAACTGACCGTGTGGCACCAGCTGGGGCTGATCGCCGTGCTGCTGCTGACGTCCAAGGGCGCGGCCGGCGTGGCCGGCGCGGCATTCGTGGTGCTGGCCGCCACCCTGGGCACCACCGGCACCATTCCGGTGGCCAGCATTGCCCTGATCCTGGGCATCCACCGCATCCTGGCCGAAGGGCTGACCTTCGTGAACCTGATCGGCAACGCGATTGCGGTGCTGGTGATCGCCAAGTGGGAAGGCAAGCTGGATGAAAAGACCATGGCGGGGCAGATCGGCACCCGCCGCACGCGCCAGCGTCTGCTGGGCGCACAGCCTGCCTGAGGCCATGGCCTGAGCCCTGACGGCCACCGCGCGTGGCCTCCATCGAATGCAACAACCTGGCGCCGGCGGCGCCGGGAAGGGAGAGAACATGTCGCAGTTCCTGCGCACCCCGCTGTACCTGCTGCTGGCCAGTGTGCTGGCCGCGCCGGCCTTCGCCGCTGAACGCAGCGTGCCCGAGGGCATCGACCTGACCCTGGACCTGGTCGGCAACGTGGCCCACAACCCGGTGGGCGGTGTTGAACAGGGCACCGAAGGCTCGTACTGGGTGATGGCCCAGTCGAAGTTCGACCTGGACACACTCTTCGGCGTGCACGGTACCGAGGTTGACGCCCAATGGGCGTGGTTCGCCGGGCGCAACCTGGCACGCGAGAAGATCGGCAACTCGATCAGCGCGCAGCAGACCTGGCGGCCCGTGGCCGGCGGCCGCCTGACCCGCCTGACCGTCCGCCACCGCTTCGACAACGGCCTGAGCATCACCGCCGGGCGCGCGCCGGTGAACAGCTACTTCAACAACTCGCCGCTCAACTGTGTGTTCATGAGCAATGCGATGTGCCTCACCCCGTACGGTGCGATCACCGACCTGGGCATCACCGCCTATCCGAATTCTTCGTGGGCGGGCATCGTGCGCTACGACGTGGATGATCGCTGGTACGCCCAGGCCGGCGTGTTCGATTACAACAATACGCTGAACGAGGCCGGCAAGAACGGCCTGGATTTCTCGGTAGGCGAGGGCACCGGCACGATCAGTGCCTACGAAGTGGGCTACCAGACCAGCTTCGCCAACGATCGCCTGCCGCGCACGTACCGGCTGGGCATGTACCGCAACAGCGATGGTGGCAAGAGCCCGTACTTCGATGCCAACGGCAACTCGGCGGCGCTGACCGGCAAGCCCACCGCGGCGCAGGAGGGCGCGCGCATGGGGTGGTACGCGATGGGTGACCAGACCGTCTGGCGCGGCGCGGGCAAGCGCAACCTGGCCGTGTTCGGGCGGGTGTACGTGAACACCGGAAACGAGGCGCCGGTGGATCATTTCGTGTCGGCCGGCTTCGTCAAGACCGGCACGTTTGCCGGGCGCGACCAGGACACCCTGGCCCTGTTCGTTTCCAACACGCATTTCAGCGACGAGCAGATCGGCTTCTTGCGCGACCGCCGCAGCCGCCATGGTGGGACCGGCGCTCCGCATGCCGACGAGATCATCACCGAGCTCAGCTACGGCTGGGCGGTGAAGAAAGGCATCCGGCTGATGCCGAACCTGCAGTACGTCATCAACCCTGACCCGATCTACGCGCCCACGCGCACCACCAACATCCCCGATGCGCTGATTGTCGGCCTGCGCGTGGATGTGCACTTCGCCCAGCTGTTCGGCTGGTGATCCATCGCCCCAGGAGATCCCCCATGATCATCGACTGCCACGGCCACTACACCACGGCCCCGGCCGGCCACGACGCGTTCCGCAAGGCACAGGTGGCCCACTTCAATGACCGCTCGCTGCCCGCGGCGGTCTATCCCGCGATCAGCGACGACGAGCTGCGCGACAGCGTGGAGGCCAACCAGCTTCGGCTGCTGCGCGAGCGCGGTGCGGACATGACCATCTTCTCGCCGCGCGCCAGCACCATGGCCCACCACATCGGCGACGAACAGGTGAGCGCCGAATGGACGCGCCGCTGCAACGACCTGATCGCGCGGGTGGTGCAGCTGTACCCCGAGCAGTTCATCGGTGTGTGCCAGCTGCCGCAGTCGCCGGGGGTGCCGATCGCCCGTTCGATCGCCGAGCTGGAGCGCTGCGTGAACGAACTCGGCTTCGTCGGCTGCAACCTCAACCCCGATCCCTCCGGCGGCCATTGGGATGGCCTGCCGCTGACCGATCGCAGCTGGTACCCGTTCTTCGAAAAGATGGTGGAACTGGACGTGCCAGCGATGGTGCACGTATCGGGCAGCTGCAATGCCAACTTCCACGCCACCGGCGCGCACTACCTGAACGCGGATACCACCGCCTTCATGCAGTTCCTGCAGGGTGATCTGTTCCGTGACTTCCCGACACTGCGCTTCATCATCCCGCATGGCGGCGGTGCCGTGCCGTACCATTGGGGGCGTTTCCGTGGCCTGGCGGACATGCTGGGCAAGCCGCCGCTGGCCGAGCATGTGATGAAGAACGTGTACTTCGATACCTGCGTGTACCACCAGCCGGGCATCGACCTGCTGTTCGAGGTGATCGACATCGACAACATCCTGTTCGGTTCGGAAATGGTCGGCGCGGTGCGCGGCATCGACCCGCAGACCGGCCACTTCTTCGATGACACCCGCCGCTACGTCGATGCCCTGGCGATTTCGGCGCAGGACCGTTACAAGGTGTTCGAAGGCAATGCGCGCCGTGTCTACCCGCGGCTGGATGCCCAGCTGAAGGCCAGGGGGCTGTGATGGCCGCATTCCAGAAAGATGCCGACTGGCTGGATTACTGTGCCCACCCGAGCCGGCCGCAGTTCGTGCCGCCGCCCGGTGCGGTGGATGCACACTGTCATGTGTTCGGGCCGGGCGATGTGTTTCCGTATGCGCCCGAACGCAAGTACACCCCTTGCGACGCCGGCAAGGCGCAGCTGTTCGCGCTGCGCGATTTCCTGGGCTTCAGCCGCAACGTGATCGTGCAGGCCACCTGCCATGGCGCCGACAACCGTGCCCTGGTGGACGCGCTGCAGGCCAGCGACGGCCTGGCCCGGGGCGTGGCCACGGTGCGCGACAGCGTGAGCGATGAGGAGCTGCAGCAGCTGCATGCGGCTGGGGTGCGGGGCGTGCGCTTCAACTTCGTGCGCCGGCTGGTCGATCCGAAGCCGGATGCCTATTACCACGCGATCATCGATCGCATCGCGCCGCTGGGCTGGCATGTGGTGGTGTACTTTGAGGCGGCCGATCTGGCCGAGCGCTGGAGTTTCTTCACCACGTTGCCGACCACCGTGGTGGTGGACCACATGGGCCGCCCCGACGTGAGCCAGCCGGTGGATGGGCCGGAGTTCCAGCGCTTCGTGCGACTGATGGCCGAGCACGGCAACGTGTGGAGCAAGGTCAGCTGCCCCGAGCGGCTGTCACGTGTGGGGCCGCCCGGGTACGCCGATGTGGTGCCGTTCGCCCGGCACCTGGTGCAGCAGTTCCCGGACCGGGTGCTATGGGGGACCGACTGGCCGCACCCGAACATGAAGGACCACATGCCCGACGACGGCCATCTGGTGGACGTGATTCCGCATATCGCGCCGACGCCTGGGTTGCAGCGCAGGCTGCTGGTGGACAACCCGATGCGGCTGTACTGGGGCGAGTAGATCCACGCCATGCGTGGATGGCGGCGCGCGCGATGCACCCGGGGTCAGAGCCCTTGCCTGCGGCAAGGGGTCCGACCCTGGGCTGGGGTCAGGCCTGGGTGACGGCGGTCGCGTCTTCGGCTACCGCCGGCGCGTCTGCCGGCGGCTCCGGTTCGGCGGCGGTCTCCGGCAACACGCCATGGTCGGGGAACAGGCGCGGCAGTTCGGCCACGAAGCGGGCGATGCAGGCCTCGGCGAAGTCGCGCGAGGCGGCCTTGGCCTTGGCATAGTCGTCGGCCTGCCATTCCTGCAGCGGGGCGACCTGTGCCTCGTCCTGGCAGTGCACGCCCTGGCCGCCGCTTGCGCTGCGGAACATCCTGCGCACCACCGGGAAGCCGATGGTGGCGTCGTGGCGCAGCTCGTACGGCGTGTCCGCATCACCGAGCTTCTGGTAAACCAGCGACCACTGGCCGGCGCTGGCTTCGACGGTGCGCTCGTCGCTGGGGATGGCGCCGGGATGGGCGGCGAAGTAGATCGCCAGCTGTTCGCGGATCATCGCCGGCAACAGCCCGAACGCGGGGCTGGGCACGGCACCGATGCTGTCGCCGCGCACGTTGTTCTTGCTGAAGGTGCTGGTCTGGCCACCGATGCCGGCCAACGTGCCCAGCGCAAACAGACCGACCTTGGCGGCGGTAGCGCCGGCGGTGTCACCGCGCATCACCAGGCGCAGGGTCGGATCGCCGTAGCGATTGCCGTCGGGCCCGGTGCCCAGCCCGGAGGTGATCTTGATGCGCTGCAGGCTGCTGTAGTCCTGCACGGCGGCCGCAACCGGCGCAGCAACAGTCTCGGCGGCCGGTTCCGGCATGGCCTCGGTTGCCGGTTCGGCCGCGGGTTCGGGCGTCGCCACGAGGGTGGTTGCCGCGGTGGTGTCGGACGCGGGTGCTGGGTCGCTGGCATGGGCCGATGCGGATAGCAGCAGGCTGGCGGCGATCGCGGCGGTGAGACAAGCGGGGCGTACTGCCATGGTGATACTCCTTGGAAAAGCGGAACGGGCGCGCTGCGGCTTACTGCCCAGCGAACTCCTTGATCGGGAAGGCCTTGCAGCGCTCGACGGCGGCGGTGATATCAACCGGCGCATCGGCGGCGGCACCACGGCGCTGGTTCACCGACGCGGTCTCTTCCCACAGGCTGGGCAGCACCCGCGGCGCGTCCAGCACCCGGTCGCGCACGGCATCGTGCAGCACGCTGCTGTAGTCCGATGACGGCGCCACCACGCACAGGCGGGTGCCGGGCGTGCTGCTGGCCTGCTGCAGCATCTGCTGCAGTGCTTCGCTGCTGCCTGCTTCGTCACGCAGCTGCTGTGCGGCACTGCCCTGGCTCGCGTCCTGGATCTGCAGCTGGCCGGGGTTGAACAGCAGGACCTGCATCTCCTGGCGTGGCTCGATGCGCACCGGCGCACGCGTGCGCTCGCAGATGGTGGGGGTGGGTCGGGCCTGCTGCGGCGTCACGCTGCCATCGGCGTGAACCTGGCGGACATGCAGCCGGCACATCTTGTCGGCCACTTCAAACTCCACTTCATAGTCCTGGCCCGGCTTGGGCACGAACTGGCCGGACAGCGTGCCCGTGCAGTACAGGCCGCTCTTGGGATCAAAGGCCGCCTCGAAGATCAGCGGCTTGCCACCTGGGACTTCGTATTCCTGGTAACTGAGCGTGGAGAACCGTTGGCTCTGCTTGCTGCGCAGCGCTTCGGTGCTGGGAATGCCGAGCAGGCCCTTGTCACCGGCATTGTTGTACTTGACGTCGATGCGGTCGCGGTAGTCGTCGCGGCACGACGCATCGGTAAGCAGGGTGGTGGTCCGGCCGAAATCGGCGTACACGCGCACCCGTGCCGGCGGCACGACACCACCGGCGTAGGCGCTGAGATCTTCAGCCGCCAGCGGGCGCGGATACATGGCCGGAATGCGCTTGATCAGCTTTTCGATGCACTTCATGGTGATCATCTGCGCGGCGCTCTTCAGCCGGGCGTAGTCGTTGGCCTGCCAGGTGCCCAACGTCGCGCGTTCGTCGCTGTCGCTGCAGCGGATGATCTCGGCCAGGCTGCCATCGGCGCGGCGCTGCTGGATGGTGCTGGTGTGGTTGAGCCGGTACAGCGGATCCTTGCGGGTGTTGCCCTGGTGTACCAGCGCCCAGGTTTCGGCATTGAAGCGCAGGGTGCTGGTCTGGGTCGGTAGTGCGTCGGGCGCATAACGGAAATAGCCGCCCACCAGCGCCTTGGCCACGTTCGGCATCAGCGTGATGGCCGGGCTGGCCTGGCCTTCGATGATGGTGCCGGGCAGCTGGTTGCGGCGGCCGTAGTCGGGCTCGTTGCCACTGAACAGCAGGGACAGTCCCTTCGGCGTCAGTGCCTCGCTGTCATCGGGGGTGACGATGCGCAGCGCCACGTCCGGTGCGTGCAGCGGCTTGGCGGCGGTGTCCGGACCGCTGAGGATCTGCACGCGTTCGCTCCACGCATCGGCAGCGTCGGTGGCGGGCGAGGGCGCCTGCGGAGATGCCGGCTGGGTGGCCGCGGTGGCCAGCAGCGGTGCAAGCAGGGCCGCTGCCAGCAGCGTGGTTCGGGAGGGGAGGCGGCGCAGGGCCATGGTCAAGCTCCTTGAGAAACAGAAACAGCCATGCCGGCCCTTCCGGTGCCGGCATTCGAACGAGGTGTTGTCGAGCGGTTGCTGCGGTCCGGTCAGTTCTGGGCCAGCGCTACCGTCGCAGGCGATGGGTTATTGCACGCGGAAGTCCAGACGGGGCAGGGTCTGGCAGTGCTGCACGGCGGCCTGCAGATCCAGCGGTGCTGCCGGGGCTGCGTGGCGCGCCTGATTGACCGTCTCGGCGGCCTCCCACAGGCCAGGCAATGCCGCCCCACGCTCGAGCACGTAGTCGCGCAGCAGCGTGTTCAATGGGCTGGCGTGATCCTGCGCAGGCACGATCACGCAGGCGCGGGTTCCCGGCGTGGCCACCATCTGCTGCAACAGCGTCTGCAGTCGCGCAGCATCGGCAGGACCGTCGGCCAGCTGCAGCGGGGGGCTGTCCCTGTCCGCAGGCTGCACCTGCAACGTGTTGTCGGCGAACAGAAAGACGCCCATGGCGTCCAGCGGTTCGCGCGGGGTCTCCGCTGTGAGGGTGGTGTAGTCCACGTCAGGACGCGTGCACGTCTCCGGCGCACGCCGGGTCGGCACCGCGAGCCGGACACCCTCGGCATCGACGCTATGGACGTTCAACCTGCAGACCTGGCCGACGATATCCATCTTCACTTCGTAATCCACACCGGTAACCGGCACGATCTGTACCGCCAACGTGCCGCTGCAGAACGCGCCGCGGTGGCGCACGTCCGCGTCGAAGATCAACGGCTGCCCGGCCTGCACCGCATATTCGCGGTACTTCGGCGACTTCAGGCTGCGCAGGGTTTCGGTTTCTGCGATACCGAGGCTGAGGTTGCCCGCCTCGGTGTCCAGCGCATTGGCGTTGCTGGAGGCGGGCCAACGCGGGTCATCGAAGCGTCGGCTGCCGTCGGCCAGGCAGTAGGCATCGCCGAGCATGGTGACCCGTTCTGTTGCCGAGTTGAAAACCCGCACGCGTGCCGTGCCGTCACCGCTGCCTGCAGTGGGGAGCGGCTGCGGGAAGAACTGTGGCAGCTTGCTGACAAAGCGCTGCACGCAGGCGGCGGCCAGTTCGCGGGCACTGGCGCGCAGTCGCGCGTAGTCGTTGGCCTGCCATTGTTCGAGCGTGGCCTCGCGCCCGGGGTCGTTGCAGTACGCAGCGTCCACCGTGCTGCCGTCCGGTTGCTGCAGGCGCAGGCGGGTGAAGTGGCTGAGCTGATAGAGCTGTTGCCCTGCCTTGGGCTTCTGGTAGACCAGGGCCCACTCATTCGCCTCTACCTTCAACAGCGTGCGGCCCTGGGGAATCGCACCGGGGAACAGGGTGAAGTACTGCTGCAGCCAGTCATTGAACAAGCTGGGCATGAGGTCCATGGCTGGGCTGGGTACTGCCTGGACATCGGTCCCGCGCAGGTGCTTGGGATCCAGCCGGGTAGTGGAGCTGGCGCCGAAGACCTGGCGTACAAACTGCCCGGTCTTGGCCGCGCCGGTGATGCGCTCGCCATCTTCGGGGGTGACGATGCGCAGTACGACATCCGGGTGGTGATCGTGGATGTGCTGGCCGGCGCCGGCGCTGATCGCCACGTGCTCTGTCCAGCCTGCGGGGGAAGGTGTGGGTGCCGCTGGCGGGGCGTCGGTTCGACCGGTGCCGCTGGCGAGTGTCGGCAGCAGGCACGCGGCGGCAAGCGCGCCGCGCAGTGGAATCAGGCGTAATGCCATGGTGAAACTCCTTGAAAGTGGAACAGCACGGGCGGCCCTGAGCGGGCCGCCTGTGGATGACGTTGAATTGTGAGGCGGAAGACGCCTGCGCGGTCAGCCGCGGGCCAGCGCCAGCAGGCGCTCGGCGATGCGCTCCAGCGGCACCTGCTCTTCGGCGGCGCCCAGCTTGAACGCCGCGCCGGGCATGCCCCAGACCAC
The DNA here is from genome assembly GCF_003086875.1 of Stenotrophomonas sp. ZAC14D2_NAIMI4_6. Classification (NCBI taxonomy): domain Bacteria; kingdom Pseudomonadati; phylum Pseudomonadota; class Gammaproteobacteria; order Lysobacterales; family Lysobacteraceae; genus Stenotrophomonas; species Stenotrophomonas sp. ZAC14D2_NAIMI4_6. The sequence continues at coordinate 2,007,322 of NZ_CP025996.1, forward strand.
ACTGGTGGCCTCGTCCTGCACCAGCGTGGGCGCGCCGGCCTGGCGCATTTCCAGCAGGCCGCGCGCGCCATCGTCACCCATGCCGGTGAGGATGGCACCGATGGCATTGCCACCGGCACTCTGCGCGACCGAGCGGAACAGCACGTCAACGGCCGGCTTGTGCCGGTTCACCGCCGGGCCGTCGTCGATGCGGCAGCGCCAGCGGGCACCGTCGCGGATGATGCGCAGGTGCTTGCCGCCGGGCGGCAGGTAGGCATGGCCCGGCAGCACGGCTTCGCCATCGCTGGCTTCGCGCACGGCCATGGCCGAATGGCGGTCCAGGCGTTCGGCGAAGGCGGTGCTGAAGCTGGCCGGCAGGTGCTGGGTCATCACCACCGCCGGGGCGTCGGCGGGCATGCCTTCCAGCACCACGCGCAGCGCTTCGGTGCCGCCGGCCGAGGAGCCGATGGCAATCAGCCGGTCGGTGGTGCGGAACTGCGGTGCGGCCGGGCGCAGCGACGGTGCCGCGTCCAGCAGCACCTTCGGCGCCGCCGCACGCACCAGCGGTCGCACCCGCGAACGGGCGGCCATCTTGACCTTGCCGATGATCTCCTCGGCGTAGCCCTGCAGCCCACGCGCCACGTCAAGCTTGGGTTTGGAAACGAAATCCACCGCGCCCAGTGCAAGCGCCTGCAGCGTGGTGTCCGCGCCGCGCTCGGTCAGCGAGGAAATCATCACCACCGGCAACGGATGCAGGCGCATCAGGTTTTCCAGGAACGCCAGGCCGTCCATGCGTGGCATTTCCACGTCCAGGGTGATCACATCCGGGGCCAGGCGCTTGATCTTCTCGCGCGCCAGCAGCGGGTCGGCGGCGGTGCCGACCACGTCGATGCCCGGATCGCTGGACAGGATTTCGGTGAGCATCTGCCGGACCACGGCAGAGTCGTCGACGATCAGTACCCGGCAGGGGGCGTTGCCGGGCGCGTTCATTCGAACAGCTCCACGCCGCCGGTGACCGGGGCCTTGGACAGGCGGGCACGCACGGCCGATTCGGTGGCGGCCACTTCGGCCTCGTGCGCGTGCGGCAGGCGTTGCACCACCACGCGGCCGGTATCGGCGAAGAACCAGATCTTGCGCGGATGGATGCCGCACAGGTCTTCGGCAATGATCGGAATGTGTTCGGCCTGCAGGTACTGGCGCACGAACTCGGCGTTGCGGGTGCCAACCGGATTGCTGGTGAAGCCCTTCAGCACGTTTGCGCCGCCGAACACCTTCGCTTCGATGCGCTTGCGGTGGGCGCCGCGCTTGAGCATGTCGTTGATCAGCAGTTCCATGGCGTAGCTGCCATAGCGCGCGGGGGCGCCATCGCCGGCGTTGCCTTCGGGCAGCAGGAAGTGGTTCATGCCGCCGATCTTCAGCACCGGATCGCGCAGGCAGGCGGCCACGCAGGAACCCAGCGTGGTGGTCAGTGCGGTGGTGTCGTCCACCACCAGGTACTGGGTGGGCAGCAGCTTGGCTGCCACGGTCTTGAAGCGTGCGTCCTGGTAGCGCATCACATCGTCGGTGCGCAGTGATGCATTCATGCGCCGGCTCCCTGTGCGCGTCGGTACAGCGTGCGGCCACACGGCTGGATCAGGTCGGCCGCGTGCAGATAGTTTTCCGAATGCCCGGTGTAGAGCAGGCCATCGTCGGCCAGATGGTTCACCAGCCGGCCCAGGATGGCGCGCTGGGTCGGCTTGTCGAAGTAGATCATCACGTTGCGGCAGAACAATGCGTCGAACGGACCGCCCACGTCGTAGCGCGGTGCCAGCAGGTTGAGCGGGCGATATTCGATCAGCTCGCGCAGGGCCGGCAGCACGCGGCACTGGCCTTCGTTGGGGCCGCTGCCGCGCTGGAAGTACCGGCGGCGCAGGTCCGGGTCCAGGCTGGCCACGCGGTCGATGTTGTAGACGCCGCGGCCGGCGGTGGCCAGCACCTGGGTGTCCACGTCGGTGGCGATGATGCGCACCGGCGGCTTCAGCGTACCGAAGGCCTCGCACGCGGTGATGGCCATGGAGTAGGGCTCTTCACCGGTGGACGCCGCGCACGACCACAGCAGGAGCGGACCGCGGCCGGTGCGCTTCTGCAGTTCTTCGCGCAGCTTGTCGAAGTGGTGCGGCTCGCGGAAGAACGAGGTGAGGTTGGTGGTGAGCGCGTTGGTGAACGCCTGCCATTCCTCGCCTTCGCCCTGTTCCAGATGGTCCAGGTACTGCTGGAAGCTGCGCATGCCCAGTGCGCGCAGGCGCCGCGACAGGCGCCCGTAGACCATGTCCCGCTTGGCGGGGGCCAGGGCGATGCCTACGCGCTGGTAGATCAGGTCGCAGACGCGGCGGAAATCACGGTCGGCGAATTCGAATTCGCGGGGGCCGGTCACGATGGGGGTTGGGCTCTGCACGGGGGAGGTGTCCATCGGGTGGGCGGCGGCCGAAGCCGCCGCGGGGGATCAGAATTCCTGCCAGTCACCGTCGCTGGAAGCGACCGGGCTGGAAGGCGTGCGCGGTGCCGCGGTGCGCACGGCCTGCGGGCGGGCAGGGGCGCGCACGATGGCGTGCGCGGGCGGGGCGACGCGGGCGGCCACGGCCTTCACCGCCGCCGACACCTGGTTGTCCAGGCGGAAGATGGCCACTGCATCGGCCAGCTGCGCGGCCTGGTCTTCCATGGCGCGTGCGGCAGCGGTGGCTTCTTCCACCAGCGCGGCATTCTGCTGGGTGGTTTCGTCCATCTGCACCACGGTCTGGTTGACCTGCTCGATGCCGGCGCTCTGCTCCTGCGACGCCGCGGAGATCTCGGCCATGATGTCGGTCACGCGCTGCACCGAGGCGACGATCTCGCCCATGGTGGCGCCGGCCTGGTGGACCAGTGCCGAACCTTCGTTGACCTTGCCGACCGAGTCGTCGATCAGGCCCTTGATCTCCTTGGCCGCTGCAGCCGAGCGCTGCGCCAGGGTACGCACTTCGCTGGCGACCACGGCAAAGCCACGGCCCTGCTCGCCGGCACGCGCGGCTTCCACCGCAGCGTTCAGGGCCAGGATGTTGGTCTGGAAGGCGATGCCATCGATCACGCTGATGATCTCGGCGATCTTCTTCGAAGACGCTTCGATGGCCGACATGGTGGTGACCACCTGGCCGACCACTTCGCCGCCCTGCGAGGCCACGCCGTGCGCGCCGATGGCCAGCTGGTTGGCCTGGCGGGCGTGTTCGGCGTTCTGGCGCACGGTGGAGGTCAGTTCCTCCATCGACGCAGCGGTTTCTTCCAGGTTGGCAGCCTGCTGTTCGGTGCGGCGCGAGAGATCGCTGTTGCCCGAGGCGATTTCGCCGGCGGCCAGGGTGATGCTGGAGGTGCTGGCCTGGATCTGGCCGACGATCTGGGTCAGCTGCGCGACGGTGCTGTTTGCATCGTCGCGCATGCGGGCGAACACGCCCTGGTAGTCACCGTGCATGCGGGTGGTCAGGTCGCCTTCGGCGATGGCCGACAGCAGCTGCGAGAGCTTGCCCAGGTTGTCATCGCTGACCGCCATCATGGCGTTGAGGTTTTCCAGCATCACGCGGAAATCGTGATTGAAGCGCTGGGCATCGCCACGCTGGCTGAAATCACCGGCGGCGGCGGCGGCGGCCAACTGCTTGATTTCGGCGTTGATGCGACCCAGGTTGGCCTTGACCGTATCGACGGTGATGGTCATGGCGGCCTTTTCGCCGGGGTAGCGCGCCACGTCGCGGCTGAGGTCGCCCACGGCGTACTGCTGCACCACGTCCAGCACATCGTGCAGGGTCTGCACGTGGCTGCCGACCAGGGTGTTGGTTTCCTGCACCATCAGGCCGTATTCGCCGGGGAAGGCGGCGGCGTCGATGCGGTAGCTGAGTTCACCGCCATCGTGGCGGCGGGCCATTTCGCGCTGGGCGGTGATGACCGCGTGCAGCTGCTGCTGCATGCGCGACATCGATTCGAGCAGGCGGCCCGGTTCGTCGTGCGGCTGCGGGCCGATATGGCTGTCCAGCTTGCCGCGCGCAATGCCTTCGGCCACCGCGGTGGCCTGCTTCAGCGGTACGGCGATGCGGTTGCCGATGATCCAGCTCAGGCCCAGCACGATCAGCACCATCAGGCCACCGGACAGCGCCATGATGCCGGTGAAGGCCCAGGCGTCGCTCTGCACGTCGTCCATGTAGACGCCGGTGGTGACCACCCACTTCCAGGGTTCGTACATGCCGGCGTAGGTGATCTTGTCGATCAGGCCTTCCTTGCCGGGCTTGGTGGTCTGGTAGTAGGTGTAGCCGCCGCCGAGGCGGGCCATGCCGACCTGCAGGTAGTAGATCGGCACGCCGTCATCGGAGGTGTAATCCTTCTGCACGGTGCCTACGCGCTTGGGCGCGAACGGGTGCATCAGCACGCGGTACTGGGTGTCCAGCACGTTGTAGTAGTCGGCATCGTTGTTGGCGCGCATGACTTCCAGCGCCTGCAGCGCGGCGGCCTTGGCGGCCTCTTCGGTCAGTTCGCCGGTGCCGGCCAGGCGCTTGTAGTGGTCCAGCACGCCGTAGGTCAGTTCGACCTGGGTGCGCAGGGTGTCCTTGCGCGTTTCGGTCAGGTCCAGGTACTGCATGCGGGCGGCGATCACCGACAGCGCGATCACGCCGATCGCGATCATCAGCGTGAGCAGGTTGAGCTTGCGCCGGACGGAAAGGTTGCTGAAGTAGTGTTGCCAGCGATGCAGGAGGTTCATGAAGCGGGACCAGGTCGAGACGGGCGGGCGGCGCCAGTACCGGTGACGGCGCGGCCGGCCGTGACAGAACGGTTATCGGCCGGGGGCGGGGAGATTTGAGGGTGGCGCTATGAGCGCATTCAGGTTCCCTTGCACCGGCGGCTGCTTCGCTGCCTGCGGCAGGCGTTTGAAGCAACAGCAGAAGCAACAGCAACAGCAACAGCAACAGCAACAGCAACAGCAATGGCGGTTGGTCGGCTGTTCTGTTGCGTGGAGGGAGGCGGACGGCAAGAGCGTTCGTTGTTATCGGGTGGGGAAATGGGGTCAGAGCCCTTTTCCGTTGGAAAAGGGATCCGACCCCTGGGGTGGGATGCAGGGTGAGTGGGGTCAGATCCCTTTTCCAGCGGAAAAGGGCTCTGACCCCGCAGCGTGCAAACACATCCATGTAGCTCGAAGGCGCCGTCCTTGGCGCCTGCGGTTCCGCCTGCCCACCCGGACCCGTCTCTTCACGCATCGCGGCGGCGGACGGCAAGCGCGTTGTTTCTATCGGGCGGGGAACTGGGGTCAGAGCCCTTTTCCGTTGGAAAAGGGATCCGACCCCGGGGCGGGATGCAGGGTGAGTGGGGTCAGATCCCTTTTCCCGCGGAAAAGGGCTCTGACCCCCCCAGAGGGCCCGCAGCGTGCAGCTGTTGCTCTTGCTCTTCTTTCTTCAATCCGGGGTGGACGCGCGGGGAACTGTCCGGGGCCCGGTGGGTGGGGTGCGCAGGGGCGCAGGCGCCATGGATGGCGCCTACGAGCTTACAAGGACGTACTTGCAGCGTCCCCTGCGCGGCCCACCCACCCGGCCACCCCACGAAACCCAGCACGAGAGCGTTCACCCCGAGGGGCTTCGCCGTTGGCTGGATCTACGGATACCCCGGAAACGAAAACGCCCCGGCACGGGCCAGGGCGTCTTCGGAAAGCGGGGGTCAGAGCCCTTCTCCTTTGGAAAAGGGACCCGACCCCGGGCAGGGATCAGAACTCCTGCCAGTCGCCGTCGGCCAGTTCGGTGGCCATTGGGCGACCGCCGGTGCTGCGACGGGCCGGTGCAGCGGCTGCAACCGGTGCGGCCGGCGCTGCTGCACGCGGTGCCGGGGCGCGCGGGGCGGCCACGGCTTCGGCTTCGTCCAGCACGAAGATCGACACGGCTTCGCTCAGGTGGCCGGCCTGTTCTTCCATGGCACGCGCGGCAGCGGTGGCTTCTTCCACCAGCGCAGCATTCTGCTGGGTGGTTTCGTCCATCTGCACCACGGTCTGGTTGACCTGTTCGATGCCGGCGCTCTGTTCCTGCGAAGCGGCGGAAATCTCGGCCATGATGTCGGTCACGCGCTGCACCGAGGCGACGATCTCGCCCATGGTGGCGCCGGCCTTGTGGACCAGGGCCGAGCCGTCGTTGACCTTGCCGACCGAATCATCGATCAGGCCCTTGATCTCCTTGGCGGCAGCGGCCGAGCGCTGGGCCAGGGTGCGCACTTCGCTGGCGACCACGGCAAAGCCACGGCCCTGTTCGCCGGCGCGGGCGGCTTCCACCGCAGCGTTCAGCGCCAGGATGTTGGTCTGGAAGGCAATGCCATCGATGACGCTGATGATTTCGGCAATCTTCTTCGACGAGGCTTCGATGGCCGACATGGTGGTGACCACCTGGCCGACCACTTCGCCGCCCTGCGAGGCAACGCCGTGTGCACCGATGGCCAGCTGGTTGGCCTGGCGTGCGTGTTCGGCGTTCTGGCGCACGGTGGAGGTCAGTTCCTCCATCGATGCAGCGGTTTCTTCCAGGTTGGCGGCCTGCTGTTCGGTACGGCGCGACAGGTCGCTGTTGCCCGAGGCGATTTCGCCGGCGGCCGAGCTGATCGCACGGCTGGACTGCTTGATGCGGGTGACGATCTCGCTCAGCTGCGCGGCGGTGGCGTTGGCGTCGTCACGCATGCGGGCGAACACGCCCTGGTAGTCGCCGTGCATGCGCACGGTCAGGTCACCCTGCGACAGAGCAGCCAGCAGGCCGGAAATCTGCTCGATGCTGCCGGCGTTGGCGTCCAGCAGGCCGTTGATCTGCTGGGCCAGCTGCAGGAAGAAGCCTTCCTTGCCGTCGGCGTCGATGCGGCCGGACAGGTCACCGGCGGCGGCCTGGGCGATCACGCGCGCCACTTCGGCTTCCACCTGCGATTCCTGGGTGCGGTCACGCCATTCCACCACGTAGCCGACGGTATCGCCGTCTTCGTTGCGGATGGTCGACACCACCTGGGCGAACTGCGCATCGCCGTACTGCATCGGGCGACGGGCCACGCCGTGCTGCTTCAGGTTGGCCAGCAGGGTGTGGTCCATTTCGCCGCGGTGTTCCAGCACGGTCACCGGCTTGCCGATCAGCGAGGCCTGGGCATCGAAGTCGGGCAGGTCGCGGCGCAGCTCGTCCTGGTACTGCGACAGGGTCTGCTGCAGGGCGCGGTTGCTGTAAACGATGGTGTTGTTCGGGTCGGTCAGGTACACGCCGGTGGAGCTGTAATCCAGGGCGGTACGGATACGCAGGTTCTCGCGGGCCACGGCGGCATCGGTCTCGATGCGCTCGCGCAGGTCGCGCTGCATGCGCTGCATGGCCTGCATCAGCTCGCCCACTTCGTCCTGGCGGCTGACATCGATATGGCCGTCCAGCTTGCCGCCGGCCACGTCGTTGGCGACCGAGACGGCACCGCGCACGCTGCCCACCAGGGCGCGGGCGAACAGCCAGACCAGGACCAGGCCCAGTGCGGCGCCACCCAGCAGGGCGACGACGATCAGCACGGCCGAGGCCGAGTAGGTGCTCGATGCCTCTTCGCGGGCGGCGCGGGCCAGACGGTTGTCTTCGGCAATCAGCGCTTCCAGCGAGGCGGTGGCCTTGCGGTGCTTGGTGCGGGTTTCGCCGACGAAGGTATCGATGGCGTCGTCCGGCAGGTCCAGTTCGAGCATTTCAGACACGCTGTCGTAGGACGTCAGGGCGTCCTTCCAGTCGTTGGCGAACGTTTCGAACAGCTTCTTCTGCTGCGGGTTGTCGATCAGCCCCGGATAGGTCTTGATCGCCTTGTCCAGGTTGGTGCGCAGCTCGGCCACGCGCGCATGGGCATCGGCCTTCACTTCGGCGCTGGCGCGTACCAGCTGCTGGTATTCGGAGTTGCGGATTTCGCCGATCATGCCGCGCATCTCGCCGGCCAGGCGGATGCTCTCCATGCGCGAGCCGGCCAGCTCGGTGGTGACATTGTTGAGCGAGTGCAGGCCGCGATAGGCGACGATGCCCTGCAGCAGCATCACCAGCAGGAGGACACCGAAGGTCAGCATCAGCTTCGGCATCAGTTTCAGATTGTTGATCCACGGCATGGGCGTTGCGATCTCCATAGGCAGACGCGCGCGGGCATCGGGCCCGCTTGCAGCAACCACGCCGACCGGCGGCCGGCGTGGCAGGACGGACAGCGGATTACTTGATGTTGGCCAGCTTCAGGCTGGACGGCGAGCTGACTTCGATTTCAGCGCGCGAGGCGTCGCGCTGGATCTTGCCGATCACGCAGACGGTCTTGCCTTCCAGCGATTCCAGCGGGAAGTTGAACTTGCCGCGGTTCTCGCCGGCGATGCGCGCCGAGAAGGTGTGGCGCGGGAAGGCGCCGCCCATGTACAGGAAGGTCGGCTGGCCTTCGGAACCTTCGGCGAAGCGGGCCTTTTCCACCTTGCCGCAGACCATGCCGTCCTTGCCGACCTGGCGCGGGGCCAGTTCGGGCGGAATCATATCGGCCGACTGGGCGAAGGCAGAAGCAGCAGTGGTGGCCAGCAGGGCAGCCGAAACGAACACAAGCAGGGACTTCATCGAGGTGATTCTCCGGGGATGGTGTGGACAGTCGATCCGGGCTGATGCGCTCCTGCGCACCCGGCTTCTGTCCCCCTATCGGCAAGCTGACGGGGAACTGAAGGGGACCTTTGTCGAAGTGTGAAAAAAGTCCGCCTGCTCAGGCGGCAGCGTCTTCCGGCAGGGCCGCCTGGCCCATGTCGGCGCTGTCGAGCAGGGTTTCGATGTCCAGCAGGATGAGCATGCGGTCGTCCTGGGTGCCGATGCCGGAAATGAAGCGGGTGTCCACGGCGGCTCCGAATTCCGGGGTCGGGCGGATCTGCTCGGCGGCCAGCGGAATGACGTCGGAGACGCTGTCCACCACGATGCCGACCACGCGGTCTTCCACGTTCAGCACGATCATCACGGTGAAGGCGTCGTAGCGCGCGTTTTCCAGGCGCAGCTTCAGGCGCAGGTCGATGACCGGCACGATGGTGCCGCGCAGGTTGATCACGCCCTTGATGTAATCCGGCGCGTCGGGCACGCGGGTGACCGCGTCGTAGCCGCGGATTTCCTGCACCTTGAGGATGTCAACGCCGTAGTGCTCGGCGCCGAGGGTGAAGCTGAGGAATTCGCCACCGGCGCTGGCGGTGGAGCTGGTCTTGTCGTTCATCGAGGGTCCTGGTTCGGCCGGTAGTCCCGGTGTCAGCCTCGATATCGGCCCCGCGGCGGGGGACTTTAGGTGGGGTTCGCGGCATCCACGCATGGCGTGGATCTGCCGGCGGGGTCGGATCCCTTTCCGCAGGAAAGGGATCCGACCCCGGGGCGGGCGCCTTAGAGCTCGCCGTTCTGGCGCGCCTTGCGCTGGCGGTCGATGCGGAAGATGTAGCGCTGGATGGCGCTGTCGCCGCCGCGCGGCAGGTCGTCGAAGCGCATGCCGATCCGCTTCACTTCGATGCCGTTGGGCTGGCGCTGCGGCAGCATGTTGCAGACCACCAGGCTGATCGGCAGGTCCGGGCCGTCGGGCATGGACAGGGTGGCGGCGTAGCGTTTCTGCAGGGTGAACAGCGCACAGTCGCTGGGCACGGTGATGGCCAGGCCGCCGCCGCTGATATCCACCACGCGCATCGACAGTGCGTCGGCACCGGCTTCACCGGCGGCCAGGCTCAGCTGCGGCGAGTCGGTGATGGGGGTTTCCAGGCGGTACAGCTCGCGGCGCTGCAGATGCACCAGCTCCTCGGGCAGGTGGGCGCGGAAGGCAACGTGGCCATCGTTGTCCACGCGCTCCAGGGCCTGCAGCCGGAACCGCACCAGCACCCGTTCCAGCTGGGCGAAGCACAGCAGGTGGTCGGCCTGTTCGGCGGCGCGGTTGGACGCCTCCTGCGGACTGCCGTCCAGCAGCAGGGTGTCCTCGTCCTCGTCGAGGTCGAGCAGGGCCGTGGGGAAGGAGCGATCGCGCCCGTCGATATGGGCGTTGATAAGGGAACGCTGGTCGATCAGCGAGCGCAGCAACTGGCGTAGCTGGCGGGGGTTGCGAACCAGGAACCGCTCGTCGGCGGCGTCGGCCGCGTGGGTGTCACTCAATGCAATGTCGTGGCCGTCGGACATGGAATCTTGGGTCTGGGGCGGGCGCCAGCGCGTGTTGGCGCGCGGCTTACTGGGGGTATCGGCCGCGCGCCGGAAATATGTAGCCCGACAAACCCGTTGCCGTGGTCAGCCGGGCAGGCGGGACACCGGCCGCGTTACCCGCTCGACGCTGCGCAGGTGGCGGCTGTTGTCCAGATGGAAGCGTGCCACCGCCTGCGCCAGCACCGTGGCCTGCTCACCCATGCCCTGGGTGGCATGCGCCGAGGCTTCCACCAGCGTGGCGTTCTGGCGGGTGTTGGCATCCATCTGCGCGATGCTCTGGTTGACCTGTTCGATGCCGGCGCTCTGTTCCTGCGAGGCGGCCGAGATCTCGCCCATGATGTCGGTCACCCGCTGCACCGAGGCGACGATCTCGCCCATGGTGTCGCCGGCGCGCCGCACCAGGGTGGAGCCTTCGTCGACTTTTCCAACCGAATCGTCGATCAGGCCCTTGATCTCCTTGGCGGCCGCGGCCGAGCGCTGGGCCAGGGTGCGTACCTCGCTGGCCACCACGGCAAAGCCACGGCCCTGTTCGCCGGCACGCGCCGCTTCCACGGCGGCATTCAGGGCCAGGATGTTGGTCTGGAAGGCGATGCCATCGATGACCGAGATGATGTCGCCGATCTTTCGTGATGCAGCCTGGATCGCGCCCATGGTGCTGATCACCTGGCCCACCACGTCGCCGCCCTGGTGGGCGACGGCGGCGGCGCCGCTGGCCAGCTGGTTGGCCTGGCGTGCGTGCTCGGCATTCTGGCGCACGGTGGCAGTCAGCTCCTCCATCGTGGCGGCGGTCTCTTCCAGGCTGGCCGCCTGCTGTTCGGTGCGGTCGGCCAGGTGGTCGTTGCCGCGGGCCAGGTCGGCGGCCGCACCGGTCAGGCTGCCCGAGGCGGTCTGGATGCTGCCGACGATGGCGGTGAGCTGGGCGATGGTGGTGTTGGCATCATCGCGGATGCGGGCGTACACACCGTGGAAATCGCCCTGCATGTGCGCGGTCAGATCGCCGCGCGACAGCGCCGCCAGCAGCTGCGAGATCTGCTCGATGCTGTACGCGCTGGCGTCCAGCAGGCTGTTCAGGCGCTGCGCCAGCTGCAGGAAGAAGCCGTCCTTGTCCGCAGTGCCCACGCGCTGGCTGAAGTCGCCCTGGGCGGCCGCTTCAACGATACGCCCCAGCTCTTCTTCCACCTGCAGTTCGCTGGTGCGGTCGGCCCATTCCACCACGAAGCCCTGGCGCTGGCCGTCGTCGCCGATGATCGGATTGATGATCAGGCGCATGCTGCGGCCGCCGACGCGGATCTGCGCGCGCCAGGTGCCGGTCAGCGTGTCCAGCAGCCGGGCCTGGTGGGCAGGATTGCGATGGAAGATGTCGATGCTGCGGCCAATCAGGTCGGCGGCGTTGAACTGCGGCAGGTCGCGGCGCAGGTCCGCTTCGGCCGCGGCCAGCATGTGCTGCAGCGGGCGGTTCACGAACACGATGTTGCGGTCGCGGTCGGCGATCATCACGTGGGTGGTGACATCGTCCAGCGCGGTGCGGATGCGCAGCGATTCGCGCGTGGTCTGCTGCTCGCTGTCGCGCCGCTGCAGCAGGCGGTCACCGGTCTGCACCAGTGCCGCCGCCAGAGAATCCGGCGGGAAACGGGCGTTCTGCAGGGGCTCGGGCACCGGCTGGTCTTCGGCCAGGCCGCGCGCCAGCTGTGCCAGCTGCTGCGGGTCGTGGCCCAGCAGCAGCAACTGACGGCGCATCTGCACGGCCATCAGGCTGAGCAGGCCGGCTTCAACCACTACGTACAGGGCGTGCAGGGCGAGGGTGCCCAGCCCGCTGCCGGCCGCAAACACCGGGTAGGGCAGGCCTTGCACCTGCAGTGCGTAGAACAGCACGTGATGGACGGCAATGGCGCCGGCGGCCACCACGATCGGCAGCCAGTCGCGGTAGTACAGCAGCAGCGCGATCAGCACGATCACCGTGAAGTGCGTTTCCAGCTGCCCGTGGGTCTGGTGGATGAGCGTGGCCGACAGCACCATCCAGGCCAGGGCCACGGTGCAGCGGCTGAGACGGGTGCCGGGCAGCCAGTGGACCTGCAGCGTGGTGACCAGCAGTGCCGGCAGTGCGACCCCCAGCCATGGCGCCCAGGCACCACTGCGTAGGGCCAGCACCACCGAGGCCAGCACCAGGCCGGCGGTGACGACCAGGAACAGGCGGTCGGCGGTGGTGGACAGTGCGCGCAGGAAGGGCAGCGATCCGGCGCGGACGGGCGTTGCCTGGGGGGCAGGGGATGCGTGCATGCACTATTCCTTGAGGCATGGGCATGGGGTGGCGAGGATCACGGCTGCCTGCGGCTGTGCCAGCAGATGGTTCACCAGGCGCGCGGCCGCAGGGCCGACGCCGCCGCAGCCGGGGTCGAGCCGGGCGGGGCCGGCATAGACCAGTTGCTGCTGGTGCAGGACCAGCCAATCGAACGGCAGGGCCAGGGCGCTGGTCTGCACCGCGCTGCCGCTGGGCAGTACATCGTGCCCATCGCAGGGGCAGCGGTCGGGCAGGCGCAACAACAGGGGGTGCTGGGCGCTGGCGGCCACCAGATCATGCGGCAGCTGCGCCAGCAGATCGGTGGCACGCCAGCGGGCGGGTTCAGGGGCCGCGGCGCGCGATTGCGTCCACAGCAGGGGCAGGGTCCAGCCCAGCCACAGCGAAAGCAGCAGCACCCCGGCCAGCGGGCGCCAGTCTCGAACCGGTTTCGCAGGGGCGGTGGGGCGGGCGGACATGGGCGTGCACGCGTTGGGCCGTAGTTCGTTAGCGGCCGGTATGGCGTGAAGCTGAAGGGTGATCGCATCGCGGCGCCGGGGATTGCCCGGCGCCTTTTCCACGGGGAAGCCGAGCATGGCTCGGCTCTACAACACCGGCGCCGGGCAAACCCCGGCGCCAGCCCTCAGAACTCCTGCCAATCACCTTCACCGGCCAGGGCCGGCTGCGGTGCCGCCTTGCGCGCACGCGGCGCGGCCACGACCGGTGCGCTGACCGCCTTGCGCGGCGCAGACACCGCCGGCGCCGTGACACGGACCGGTGCGCTGGACAGGCCCGGGGTGGCAAGGCGGAAGCGTGCCACCGCTTCACCCAGCTGCGCGGCCTGGTCTTCCATGGCGCGTGCGGCAGCGGTGGCTTCTTCCACCAGCGCGGCGTTCTGCTGGGTGGTTTCGTCCATCTGCACCACGGTCTGGTTGACCTGCTCGATGCCGGCGCTTTGTTCCTGCGAAGCGGCGGAAATCTCGGCCATGATGTCGGTCACGCGCTGCACCGAGGCGACGATCTCGCCCATGGTCGCACCCGCCTGGTGCACCAGCGCTGAGCCTTCGTTGACCTTGCCGACCGAATCGTCGATCAGGCCCTTGATCTCCTTGGCGGCGGCAGCCGAGCGCTGGGCGAGGGTGCGCACTTCGCTGGCGACCACGGCGAAACCACGGCCTTGTTCGCCGGCACGTGCCGCTTCCACCGCAGCGTTCAGCGCCAGGATGTTGGTCTGGAAGGCGATGCCATCGATGACGCTGATGATCTCGGCGATCTTCTTCGACGAGGCTTCGATGGCCGACATGGTGGTGACCACCTGGCCCACCACTTCGCCGCCCTGCGAAGCCACGCCGTGCGCGCCGATGGCGAGCTGGTTGGCCTGGCGGGCGTGTTCGGCGTTCTGGCGAACGGTGGAGGTCAGTTCCTCCATCGAGGCGGCGGTTTCTTCCAGGTTGGCGGCCTGCTGTTCGGTACGGCGCGACAGGTCGCTGTTACCCGAGGCGATCTCGCCGGCGGCCAGGGTGATGCTGGAAGTGCTGGCCTGGATCTGGCCGACGATCTGGGTCAGCTGGGCGACGGTGGTGTTGGCATCGTCACGCATGCGGGCGAACACGCCGTTGAACTGGCCGTCCATGCGTGCGGTCAGGTCGCCTTCGGCGATGGCCTGCAGCAGGGTGGACAATTGGCCCAGGTTGCCGTCGGCCACCTGCATCATGGTGTTCAGGTTGTCGATCATGGCGCGGAAGTCATGCGCGAAGCGATCGGCGTCGCCACGCTGGCTGAAATCGCCCGCAGCGGCGGCGCTGGCCAGCTGCTGGATCTGCGTGTTGATGGCCAGCAGGCTGGACTTGGCCGCATCCATGGCTTCGTGCAGGAAGGCACGGGTGCCCGGCAGGCGGCGCGCATCTTCGGTCAGGTTGCCGGCGGCGTACTGGTTCAGCACGTCGATGGCATCGCGGATGGCATCCAGGTGTTCGAAGATGACGGTGTTGATGCCGCCGGCCAGCTGGCCGTACACGCCGGGGAAATCTTCCGGAATGCGATGGCTGATATCCGGGCCGGCGTGCATCTGTGCCATCAGCTGGGTCTGTTCCGAGAAGCGCCGCAGCATGGCCGTCATCTCGCTTGTGGCGGCCAGCATGCGCCCGGCTTCGTCCTTGCTGGTGGCCTGGGTGGTCACGCTCAGGTCGCCGCGCGAGACGGCCTGGATGGCCTGCACGGCCTTGCCCAGCGGGCCGGTGACGGCGCGCGAGATGACCACGGCCAAGGCTGCGGCGACCAGCGACAGCAGCACGATGCAGCTGATGATGGCGATCAGGCTGTTGCGGTGGGTGGCGTTGGCGGCGTCGATCTTGCCCTGCATCTGCGAGCTGAGATACGCGCTGAGCGCCTTCATGTCTTCGAAGGCCTTGCGGCGCAGCGGGCGCGACTGCTCGTCGGACACCTGCTGGGCCAGCGCGGCGTCACCGGCGGTGGCGGCGTCACGCAGTTTTGTGTTGGCGGCGAAGTAGGCATCCACGTCGGCCTGCACCGGCTGGTACAGCGCGCGCTCCTTGTCGCCCGACGGCAGGGCGGCATAGGCGGCCAACTGCTCGCGCACGATCTTGGCGGTGTCGGCCATGCGCGTGTTGTACTCGGCCACCTTTTCCGGCTTGTCCAGCATGCTCAGCTGGGCCAGCTCGTAGGTGCGGAATTCGCCCAGCTGCGAGCGCACTTCGCCCAGGTACTGCACGGACGGAATATCGTTGGTGGCCATGGCGCGCAGCTGCGCGTTGGCTTCGGACAGGCGCACCAGGGCGAACACGCCCAGGATGACGGTCATCAGGGTGGTCAGGGTGAACCCCACCGCCAGCTTGCGGGCGATGGGCAGATCGTGGAACCACTTCATGCAGGGTGCTCCGGATGGGCAGGTGCCGGCGCGGGTGCGGCGGCGTAGGGGGTGGTTGCAGGAGGGAACGGTCGTGCCGGTGGGGGTTCGGTGAAAGCCGTCAAAGCGAGATAGCGGCGCTGCGCGCGGGGACTTTATGGACGGATGTCACATTCGCTGGCGTAGGGATGGGCGCCTGCAGGCCTTGTGGCGTGGGGGCTTTGGGGTAATTGGATGGTTGCGGGGGAAACCAGGCGTTCGACCGGTGTCACAGTGCGGGGGTCAGAGCCCTTTCTGCGAAGGGATCTGACCCCGGGGGTCTGGCCCCGTAAACAGAACCGCCGCCCAGATGGGCGGCGGTTGGGTGACGCACGGCGATGTGGGGGCGGTCAGGCGGCCTGCGGCATGCGCAGCGAGCGCACCAGGCCACCGATGTCCACGATCAGGGCGACGCGGCCATCGCCGAGGATGGTGGCGCCCGATACGCCACCGATGCGGCGGTAGTTGTTCTCGATGTTCTTGACCACCACCTGCTGCTGGCCGACCAGTTCGTCCACTTCCAGCGCGATTTTCTGGCCATCGCCTTCCACCACCACCACCAGCGATTCGCTGTTGGCGCGACGGTTGCCGTAGCCGTAGTACTCGGTGAGCGACAGGATGGGCAGGTATTCGCCGCGCACGCGCAGCACGCGGCCTTCGCCGGCCATGCTGCGGATGTCTTCGGGCTGCGGCTGCAGCGCTTCCAGCACGTAGGCCAGCGGCAGGATCAGCGTTTCGCCGGCCACCGCCACGGTCATGCCGTCCAGGATCGCCAGGGTCAACGGCAGGCGGATCAACGTGCGGGTGCCGCTGCCCAGGCTGCTTTCGATCTGCACTTCACCACCCAGCGCCTGGATGTTGCGGCGGACCACGTCCATGCCCACGCCGCGGCCGGACAGGTCGGTCACTGCATCGGCGGTGGAGAAGCCGGGCTGGAAGATCAGGTCCCAGACCTGCGAATCGGTGGGGTTGTCCGGCACGCTCAGGCCGCGCTCGTGGGCCTTGGCCAGGATCTTGTCGCGATTCAGGCCGCGGCCGTCGTCGCTGACTTCGATGACGATGTGGCCACCCTGGTGCGAAGCGGCCAGGGTGATGGTGCCGGTCTCGTCCTTGCCGGCGCCGCGACGCACGTCGGGCATTTCCAGACCGTGGTCGATGGAGTTGCGCACCAGGTGGACCAGCGGGTCGGCGATCTTTTCGATCAGGCCCTTGTCCAGCTCGGTACCTTCGCCGATGGTGCGCAGGCGCACCTGCTTGCCCAGGCGGCTGGACAGATCGCGCACCAGGCGCGGGAAGCGGCGGAACACCGCGTCCACCGGCAGCATGCGCACGCCGATCACCGCTTCCTGCAGGTCGCGGGTATTGCGTTCAAGCTGGTCCAGGCCGGCGAAAAGACGTTCGGCATGCACCGGGTCGATGGCATGCGACACTTGCTTGAGCATGGCCTGGGTGATGACCAGTTCGCCCACCAGGTTGATCAGGGCATCGACCTTGTCCACGCTCACGCGGATCGAGGTCTCTGCTTCGGCAGCGGCCGGCGTGGCTGCAGCGGCAGCAGCAGGTGCGGCTGCAGGTGCAGGTGAAGCGGCCGCCGTGGCGGCGGGTGCCGGCGGTGCCTGGGTGGCCAGGCTGGGCGGTGCGGCCGGTCGGATATCCAGTTCGCAGTCGTCCAGTACCCAGGCGAAGGTGTCTTCGATCTTGCTGCGCGGCACCTTGCCGACCAGGCCCAGGTCCCAGGCCAGGTGGGCTTCCAGCGGGTCCAGCTGGGCAAAGCCCGGCAGGCGGTCCATGCGTGCGGCCACCTGCAGCGAGCCCAGGTGTTCCAGCTCGCGGATGATGCGCAGCGGATCGTTGCCGCTCATGAACAGCGACGGCGCCGGGGTGAAGCCGATCTGCCAGGCCTCGGGGGTGTCATCGACCGGGGCGGCCGCTGCTACCGGGGCGCTGGCCGCAGCCTGCCCGGACAGCACCGCTTCCAGGCGGGCCTTCACTGCGGCCACCGACGCCGGGTCGGCGGCCTGGCCATGTTCGGCTTCACGCAGCAGTGCACGCAGCACGTCCACCGAGGACAGCATGGCGTCCACGGCCGTGGCTTCCAGGGCTCGCTTGCCGGCACGCAGCTCGTCGAGCAGCGTTTCCAGCACGTGGGTCAGGCCGGCAATGGTGTCGAAGCCGAAGGTGCCGGCGCCGCCCTTGATGGAATGGGCGGCACGGAACACCGAATTGATGATTTCCGGATCCTGCTGCCCCGATTCCAGGGCAAGCAGCCCGGCCTCCATGGCGTCGAGGCCTTCGCGGCTCTCCTCGAAGAAGGTGGCGTGGAAGCGTTGCAGGTCCATGCTCATGGCAGCGGTAATCCGGAAACGTGGGGAAGGGGCGGTTCAGCAGTGCCGGGCGATCAGCCCAGCACCTTCTGTACGGTGGCGACCAGCTGTTCGGGGTTGAACGGCTTGACCAGCCAGCCGGTGGCGCCGGCGGCCTTGCCTTCGGACTTCTTGTCCGCAGCCGATTCGGTGGTCAGCATCAGCATCGGGGTGAACTTGTAGTCCGGCAGCTGGCGCAGTTCACGGATCAGGCTGATGCCATCCATGTTCGGCATGTTGACGTCGGTGACCACCGCGTTGAAGCGCTGGCCCTTGGCGCGGCCCAGGGCCACGGCGCCGTCTTCGGCTTCTTCGACGGAAAAACCGGCCGAGGTAAGGGCGAAGGAAACCATCTGGCGCATCGACGCCGAATCGTCCACCACCAAGATACGTGCGCTCATGCAGCGTTCTCCACAGATTTCAGGTTGTCATGGGGTACGTCCAGGCCCAGGGCCTGGGTGACGCCCAACAGGCGTGCGGCGTCACGGAAGGTTGCGGTGCAACCGTGGAAGCCGGTGTCCAGCCCGGCCTCGCGGCGGGCCTGCACGAAGGCGCACAGCACCTGCACGCTGGCGGTGTGGATGCGGCCGACCTGGCTTGCGTCCAGGGTCAGCTCGCCTGCTTCCGCCACCAGGGGCGAAAGGCGGTTCTTGAGCTCGGTGCTGCTCTCGATGCCGAGATCATCACCCAGTTCGACAGTGCTCATGATTGCTCCGGACAAACGGTTCCGAGATCCATAACGGCACACCGGCGGGGTTCTTTAGGATTGTTTCGGGGGGAGGGGTATCCACGCGTGGCGTGGATCTACCGGGGGATCAGGGTGTTGATCGCCCCGGGCGATGCCGGCGTGTAGATCCACGCCATGCGTGGATGAGGTTCGGTAGATCCACGCCATGCGTGGATGGGCTTCACCCCAACAGACGGGTCGCGTCCAGCAGGATCATCGGCCGTTGGCCAATGCGGGCTACGCC
The DNA here is from genome assembly GCF_003086875.1 of Stenotrophomonas sp. ZAC14D2_NAIMI4_6. Lineage (NCBI taxonomy): Bacteria > Pseudomonadati > Pseudomonadota > Gammaproteobacteria > Lysobacterales > Lysobacteraceae > Stenotrophomonas > Stenotrophomonas sp. ZAC14D2_NAIMI4_6. The sequence continues at coordinate 2,025,999 of NZ_CP025996.1, forward strand.
GCGGAACAGGTCGTTGGAAATCTGGCAGATGCGCGCGGTGTCGGGCGGTTCAATCTGAGAATCGGTGAGGTTGGCCACGTCTTCCACGGCCGACACGCGCAGGCCCAGGATCTCGCCGTTCTCTTCCAGCACCACGATGCGCGTCTGCGCGTCGTCTTCGGCGGTGGTGGTGCCCAGGTGCAGGCCCAGGTCCATCACCGGCACCACCTGGCCGCGCAGGTTCATGATGCCCAGCATGGCGGCGGCGGTGCCGCGCAGGGGCAGCAGGGGCACGGGAAGCACCACTTCCTGCACCTTCAGCAGTTCCAGTGCGTAGGCCTGCACGCCGCAGCGCAGGCGCAGCCAGCGCGAGGTGCGTTCGCCGGCGCGGCGGGCCTGCGGGTGCGGGCTGCTGGCCGGCTGGTGGGCCTGCGATTGCAGTTCCTGCCAGCTGGACGGGCGGGCGCCGGCCGGGGCGTTCACTGCCACGCGCGGCGGCGGCGCCACAGCGGCGCGGGCGACCGGGGCTGCGACGGGCGCGGCGGCGGCCGGGAGCGCCGGTGCCACCGTGGCGGGGGCAGGCACGGCCACCGTTTCACCTTCTGCCGCAGCTTCGAACGCGGCCTGCAGGGCAGGGCTGTCGATGTGGGCCAGGGCGTGGCTGTCAGCGCTGTCGGTTTCGTAGATCACTTCGTCCGGCAGGTCGTCCCAGGTGGGCTCAGGGCCGGCCGGCGCCGCAGCGAGTTCGGCTGCCACTGCGCTCGCCGCGCGTGGCCCGGCGCCACCGTCGGTGTCTCCGGTTTCGTAGATCACTTCGTCCGGCAGGTCGTCCCAGGTCGGTTCGCGTTCGGTCGCGGCGACGGCCACGGCGTCGAAGGCGGCCTCCAGCGCTGCGCTGTCGCTCTGGGCGACAGCCGCAACGTCTTCGGTTTCGTAGATCACTTCGTCCGGCAGGTCGTCCCAGGTCGGCTCGCGTTCGGGAGCGGCGACGGCGGGTTCGGGCACCGCTGCGCTCGCCGGGCGTGGCCCGGCGCTACCGTCGGTGTCTTCGGTTTCGTAGACGACTTCGGCCGGTAGGTCGCCCCAGGTCGGTTCGCCTTCGGGAGCGGCGACGGCCACAGCATCAAAGGCGGCCTCCAACGCTGCGCTGTCGGTCTGGGCGACAGCGGGAACGTCTTCGGTTTCGTAGATTACTTCGGCCGGCAGGTCGTCCCAGGTCGGTTCGCGTTCGGAAGCGGCGACGGCGGGTTCGGGCACCGCTGCGCTCGCCGGGCGTGGCCCGGCGCTACCGTCGGTGTCTTCGGTTTCGTAGATCACTTCGGCCGGCAGATCGTCCCGGGTGGGCTCGCGTTCGGCGGCCACGGCGAAGGCAACCGGCGGCGACACGATGGCTTCGCCCAGCAGTTCGTCCAGATAGTCGTCCAGCACGCCGGTGGTGCTCATGCCGCCTGCTCCAGTGCGCGCTCGTCTTCGCCCAGGATCCAGTTCAGGGCGCGGCGGTACGCGGCCAGGCCGCGGCCCGGGTAGTCCTCGCCCACGCTGGGCAGGGTCAGCCCGGCGGCGTTGCTGATGCGGGTGTCCAGCGGGATGGCGTCTTCCCACACGCGGCCGACGTGACGGTCCTGCATGCTGCGCAGCGATTCGTTGCCCGCGCGGGTGCGGCGGTCGAACAGGGTCGGCAGGATCGAGATCGGCAGCGGGCGGCGGCGCGAGCGCTCGACCATTTCACCGGTGCGCACCATGCCGTCCAGGCCGTGCAGCGCCAGCGGTTCGGCCTGGGTGGGAATGATCAGGCGATCGGCCGCGGCCAGTGCGTTGATCATCAGCAGGCCCAGGGTGGGCGCGCAGTCCAGCAGGATGTAATCGTGCTGGCCCTGGTGGCGGGCCAGCGCGTTCTGCAGGGCCAGGCCCAGGCCGGGCTGGTTGGCGCTGCGGCGTTCCAGCGTGGCCAGCGAGGCCTGCGCGCAGACGTAGTCCAGGCCGGTGATCGGGCTGGGGTGGCTGAGCGTTGCCAGATCGGCCGGCGGTGCGCCGAACAGTTCCAGTACACCGGCAGGCGCCGGCTCGACCGGCACGCCGAAGGCGCGGGTGAGCGAGGCGTGCGGATCCAGATCGATCAGCAGGACCCGGTGGCCGAGCGCGGCCAGGCCGCGACCGAGGGCGAGGGTGGTGGTGGTCTTGCCGACACCGCCCTTCTGGTTGGCGACTGCCCAGATGCGCATCGGATTACTCCTTCATTGCAGGGGGAACGGCGGCGCCGACATGGCTGCCTGCCGACACCGGCGGCAACTGCACCGGTGCAAGGGGGGAAGGGGGGCGTGCCGTCGCCGCAGCGGCGGTGCTGGCCGCAGGTGCGGCGGCATCGTTCTGGCCAGTGGCGGCGTTCAGGCGTTCACCCAGCGGGTCCACCGCGTGGCTGGTGTCAGCCAGGATGATGACCATCACCCGGCGGTTGCGGTTGCGGCCCTGGGCGCTGTCGTTGGCATCGCGCGGGCGGAACTGGCCGTAGCCGACCATGGCCAGGCGAGAAGGCTGCACGCCCTGGTCGGCGAACAGGTGGACCACGCTGGCGGCGCGACCGGCCGACAGTTCCCAGTTGGACGGGAAGGTGGCGGTGGCAATCGGAATATTGTCGGTGTGGCCTTCCACGCGCACGCTGTTGGGCACATCGCGCAGCACCTCGGCCAGGCTGGCCAGGGTCTGCCGCGCATGCACGTCCAGTGCCGCCGAACCGGTGGGGAACAGGATGTCACTGTTGATCTCGACCTCGATCCACAGTTCGGTGCGGCGCACGCTGATCATGCCGCGGTCGATCAGCGGCGACAGTGCGGCGGTCAGGCGGTCGGCGATGCTATTGAGCTGGCGCTCGGCACGGGCGATCTGTTCCTGGTTGTGCACCGACACCGGCATGCGCATCTGCGAGGCCATCGACGGCAGCAGGGTGGGGTCGTGCGAGGGGGCCGGCGCGGACGGACCGATCTTGGTGCCGGACTTGATGACCGAGGGGCTGTCCCAGCCGCCGCCCTGCACCTGCTTGTTGCCCACCTGCACCGGATTGATGGTGCGCGGGGCGCCGCCGAACGCATCGGTAAGCGCATCGGCCATGATGCGGTACTTGCCCTCGTTCACCGAGGAAATGGCGTACATCACGACGAAGAACGCCAGCAGCAACGTCATCAGATCGGCATAGGGGATCGCCCATGCTTCATGGTTGGCGTGCTCTTCGTGGTGCTTGCGGCGGGCCATGTCAGTGCAGGAAGCCGGAAAGGTTGGTTTCGATGTTGCGCGGGTTCTCGCCCTGGGCAATCGAGATCAGGCCTTCGATCACCATTTCGCGGTCGCGCGAGTTGTGGGCGATCACGCCCTTCAGCTTGGCCGCGATAGGCAGGAACAGCAGGTTGGCCGAAGCGATGCCGTAGATGGTGGCGGTGAACGCGGCGGCGATGCCGTGGCCCAGCTTGCTGGGGTCGGCCAGGTTCTTCATGACCGCGATCAGGCCCAGCACGGCACCGATGATGCCCAGCGTGGGCGCATAGATGCCCATGGCTTCGAACACCTTGGCGCCGGCCTGGTCCTGGTGCTCCTGGCTGCCCAGTTCGATTTCCAGCATGTGCCGGATCGATTCGGGCTCTACGCCGTCCACCAGCAGCTGCAGGCCCTTGCGCAGGAACGGATCGCGCTGTGCTTCCACCTGCGATTCCAGGCCCAGCAGGCCCTGGCGGCGGGCGATGTTGCTCCATTCCACGATCTGCTGGATCAGTTCGCGACGGTCGCTGTGCGGCGGGCGCACGACCCAGCGCACGATCTTGAAGGCGTGCTTGAACACGGCCGGGGCGGTGTGCAGCAGGATGGCCGCCACGGTACCGACGATCACGATCACGAAGGCGGCCGGCGACCACAGCGAGGCCAGGCCGGCGCCCTTCAGGATGCTGCCGCCGACCAGTGAGGCCAGGGCAAGGAAAAGTCCAATGAGGCTGAGTCTATCCATGGGTCCGGTATCGGCGTGTGTGAATGGGACTTGAGACACCGGTGGCGCGTGTACAGACGGTAGTCACAGTTTTCGGGGTGCCGGGCAGCGCCCGGCCGGGTTCATCTCAGCCCGTCCACGTCCAGGATCAGGGCCATGCGGCCATCGCCGATCAGCGTTGCACCGGCGTAGCCACGCAGGCCGCGCAGCGCCTTGGGCAGCGGCTTGATGACCACTTCTTCGCGGCCACGCACCTGGTCCACCACCAGCCCGAAACGGGCCTCGCCGGCCTGCAGCACCACGATGGTCAGCAGGCTGGAGGCGGCGGGGGTGACATCCAGCCACTGCCGCAGGTCGATCAGCGGCAGGGTGTGCGAGCGGCGGTCGAGCACGGCGCGGCCATCGAACCAGCCCAGCGAGGTGCGCGGTGCATGCAGCACTTCCATCACGCGGGCCAGCGGCAGGGCGTAGACATCTTCGCCGGCCTGCACCAGCAGGGTCGGCAGGATGGCCAGGGTGAGCGGCACGCGGATCAGGAAGCGGCTGCCACGACCCAGTTCGGACTGGATCTGGATCTGCCCGCTCAGTTCGCGGATGCGCGACTGCACCACGTCCATGCCCACGCCGCGGCCGGAAATGTCGGTGACCTGCTGCTTGGTGGAGAACCCAGGCAGGAACACCAGGTGCAGGCATTCCTCGCTGCTCAGGCGGGCGGCGGCTTCTGGATCGATCAGGCCCTTCTCGCGTGCCTTGGCGCGCAGCTTTTCCGGGTCGATGCCGGCGCCGTCGTCCTGCACTTCAATGCTGACGTAGTCGCCTTCCTGCTGTGCCGACAGGCGCACATGGCCCATGCGCGGCTTGCCCTGTGCTTCGCGCAGGTCCGGCATTTCCACACCATGGTCGATGGCGTTGCGCACCAGGTGCACCAGCGGATCGGCCAGCGCTTCCACCAGGTTGCGGTCCAGTTCGGTTTCGGCGCCGATCAGTTCCAGATCGACTTCCTTCTTCAGCGAACGGGCCACATCGCGGGCCACCTTCGGGAAGCGCGAGAACACCTTGCCGACCGGCTGCATGCGGGTGCGCATGACCGCCGACTGCAGGCGCGCGGTGGCGATATCCAGGGTGGACACGGCACGGTCCAGCTCTTCATCGCGCAGGCGGGTGCGCAGCGTCTTCAGGCGGTTTCGTGACAGCACCAGTTCGCCGATCAGGTTGACGATGGCGTCCAGGCGCTTGGTGTCCACGCGCACGGTGTGCTCGGCTTCGGCCAGCGGCTTGGCCGCGGCGGGCTTGGCCGGCGCAGCGGCAGGTGCCGCCGCCGGCCGCGGCGCCGGGGCCGGAACCGGCGCTGCAGCCACCGGCTTGCTGCCGGGTGCGGCGCCGCCATGCAGCTGGTCCAGCAACGCTTCAAATTCGTCTTCGCTGATCAGGCCGTCGTCGGCCTTCTTCGCCGGCGCCACGGCCGTGGGCGCGCCGCCGCCGTGCAACTGGTCCAGCAGCGCTTCGAACTCATCGTCGGTGATCAGGTCGCTGCCGCCGGCAGCCGGTGCGGCTGCCGCCGTGGTGCTGGCAGCAGGTGCGGCGCCGCCATGCACGTCGAACTGGGCGATCAGTTCCGGCGGGGCGTAACCCGGCTCGGTGCCCGATGAAACGGCGTCGAGCATGGACTGCAGGTAATCCAGCGACTGCTGCGCCGCGTCGAAGTGGTGCGACTGCAGCACGGCCTGGCCGGCACGGGCCGAACCCAGTGCTTCTTCGGCGGCGTGGCACAGCTCGACCATGGCGGTGATGCCGAGGAAGCCGGCGCCGCCCTTCAGCGTGTGGTAGCCGCGGAACACGGCATTGAGCTGTTCGCTGTCCTGCGGTGCCTGTTCCAGCGACACCAGCTGTTCGCCCAGGCGATCGAGGATCTCCTGTGCTTCGATGATGAAATCGGCAGTGATGTCGTCGGCAACCGCGCTCATGCTTACAGCCCCAGGTCCGACAACAGGTCGTCGGCGTCGTTCTGCGAGACCGCGTGGCGGTCCAGTCCCTTCAGTGCCGGCCCGGCCAGTTCCGGGTCGGTGCGATGCTGTTCCGGCGGCAGGCCGAGCGCGCCGAAGCCTTCGTGCACGCGGCGGACGATGCCGACCACGCGACGGATGATCTGCCCGGTCAGGTCCTGGTAGCTCTGGGTCAGGGCGATCTCGGTCAGGTTGTGGCGGATGCGCTCCAGCTGCACGTCCTGGCCGGGCTGCAGGCCATCGGCGCGCAGCTGTTCGGTCAGGGCGCGGCATTCTTCGGCCAGGTCCAGGGTGCGGTGGGTGGCCTGTTCGGTCATGGCCACCACGTGGTCCAGGCGCGCGCAGGCGTCATCCAGTTCGCCGGCTTCGTCGGGCACGGTCGGCAGCTCGCCCAGGGCCTGGCCCAGTTCACGGGCCAGCCGCGAAAGGCCGCTCATCATCGGCTGGGTGCGTGCGGCTACCAGGCTGTCGATGCGCTGGCGCCAGGCGCTCTCATCGCCTGCATCCAGTGCATCCAGTGCTTCCTGCAGGCGCAGGGCCAGGGCGCTCTTGTCGACCGTGGTATCCATCAGGCGCTGGCCGCCAGGCGTTCGAAGATCTTGCCCAGCTTTTCTTCCAGCGTCTGCGCGGTGAACGGCTTGATGATGTAGCCGTTCACCCCGTTCTGTGCCGCTTCGATGATCTGCTCGCGCTTGGCTTCGGCGGTGACCATCAGCACCGGCAGGGTCTTCAGCTTGGCGTCGGCGCGGATGGCCTTGAGCAGTTCGATGCCGGTCATGACCGGCATGTTCCAGTCGGTCACCACGAAATCGAAGGGCTGGCTCTGCAGCAGTGACAACGCAGCATGCCCGTCCTCGGCTTCGGCGGTATTGGTGAAGCCCAGATCGCCCAGCAGGTTCTTGACGATGCGACGCATGGTCGAAAAGTCGTCAACGATCAGGATGCGCATGTTCTTGTTCAAAGCAGAGTTCCTTTGTTGTTCAATTCTCGAGGCCGGCGTCGGCCGCCTCGAAGACTTTCAGTCGGCCACGCAGGCGCAGCACTGCCTGGCCATGGATCTGGCAGACCCGCGATTCGCTCACGCCGAGCACCGCGCCGATCTCTTTCAGGTTCAGTTCCTGCTCGTAGTAGAGCGAGAGCACCAGCTGTTCGCGTTCGGGCAGGTGGCCGATGGCCTTGCCCAGCTCGCGCCCGAATTCGCCGCGCTCCAGCACCTGCTGCGGGGTGGGCCCGCCCTGGGCGATGGTGTCCAGCTCGCCCTGGTCTTCGATGCGCGATTCCAGGCTCAGCACCTGGCCGCGCGAGGCGTCTTCCATCAGGCGCAGGTAGTCCGGCAGCGGCATCTCCATGGCGGCGGCCACTTCGGTAGCGCTGGCGGCGCGGCCGCTGCTCTGTTCCAGGCGGCGGATGGTGGCGGCGGCATCGCGGGCGCGGCGGTGTACCGAACGCGGTACCCAGTCGCCGCGGCGGATCTCGTCGATCATCGAGCCGCGGATGCGGATCGAGGCATAGGTTTCAAACGAAGCGCCCTGGTCGGCGTCGTAGCTGCGCGAGGCCTCGATCAGACCCATCATGCCGGCCTGGATCAGGTCGTCCACTTCCACGCTGGCCGGCAGGCGCGCGGCCAGGTGGTGGGCGATGCGCCGCACCAGGTCCGAGTGCTGCACGATCACGTCGGTGGCCGAGGCGCGCTGCACCTCTTTGTACTGGGCTGCGCCTTTCATGCGGTCACCCCGCGCTGCTTCAGGATGCGTTCCAGGAAGAATTCAACGCCACCGCGCGGCTCGGTCGGGGCCTGCCAGCGGGCGGTGCGGCGGGCGATCTCGGTGATCGCCAGCGCGGCCGGGCTGGACGGGTAGGCCTTCACCACCGGCTGCTGGCGCTGCACCGAAAGGCGCAGCCAGTCATCCTGCGGCACGCAGCCCAGGTAGTTCAGCGAGACATCGGCCAGGAACTTCTCGCAGACGCGGGTCAGCTTTTCATACAGCACGCGGCCCTCGTTGGGGTCGCGCACCATGTTGGCCACCACCTGGATGCGGTCCACGCCACGTTCGCGCGACAGCACCTTGATCAGGGCGTAGGCGTCGGTGATCGAGGCCGGCTCATCGCAGACCACCACCACGGTGTCCTGCGCGGCCTGGCAGAAGGTCAGCACGCCGTCGTTGATGCCGGCGGCGGTGTCCACCACCATGATGTCCAGGTCGCGTTCCAGTTCGGAGAACACGTTGACCAGGCCCACGTGCTCGGCCGGGGCCAGTTCGGCCATGTGCCGGCGGCCCGACGCGGCCGGGACCACCAGCACGCCGTTGGGGCCTTCGATGATGACATCGTCCAGCGAGCAGCGGCCGGCCACCAGATCGGCCAGGGTGAAGGTCGGGTTCAGGCCCAGGATCACGTCGATGTTGGCCAGGCCCAGGTCGGCGTCCAGCAACAGGGTGCGCTTGCCCATGCCCGCCAGCGCCACGGCCAGGTTGGCCGACACGTTGGTCTTGCCCACGCCGCCCTTGCCGCCGGTCACCGCAATGGTGCGCACAGGGCCCAGCGGCTCGCTGCGGGTGGCCGTCAGCGGGAAGGTGGTGGTCAGCTTGGCGTACTCACGCGACGGCATGGTTCAACTCCGGGTTGCAGGGCATATCGGCCGCTCGGCGCAAATCTTCAAGGCGAAGTACAAGATTGGCTGCAGATGCACGGTGCAGGTCGTCCGGCACGTCCTGGCCATCGGTCACCCAGGTGATCGGCAGCTGGTGGTCCACGGCCACCGACAGGGCGTTGCCGAAGCGGCCTGTCTCGTCCAGCTTGCTCAGCACCAGGCCCTGCAGGTTGGCCGCGCCGAAGCGGCGGACCACCTCGTCCATGTCGCCGAAGCTGGTGTTGGCCGGCAGCACCAGCAGGGTGCGCACCTGGCGGGCGGCGCGCAGCCACTGCAGCTGGGCGGCCAGCGCGCGGTCGCGCGGGCCCAGGCCGGCGGTGTCGATCAGCACCAGCTTGTAGTCCTTCAGGCGTTCCAGCAGCTGGTCCAGGTCGGTGCCGCTGTTGGCTTCGTGCACCGCGATGCCGAGCTGGCGGCCGTAGCCGTACAGCTGTTCACGGGCGCCCACGCGGAGGGTGTCGGTGGTGACCAGGGCCACATCGCGGGCGGCGTGGCTTTCGGCGAAGCGCGAGGCCAGCTTGGCGATGGTGGTGGTCTTGCCGGCGCCGGTGGGGCCGACCAGGGCGATCACACCGCCTTCTTCCAGCGGATCGACCGGGGCGATCGGCAGCTTGCGCGAGATCAGCCCCAGCATCAGGCCGCGGCCACGGTGGGCCTCGGTCTCGGCCGGAATCTGCATGGCCACGTCGCGGGCCAGGCCGGCATCGAAGCCGTACTCGTCCATCAGGTCCAGCGCCGCACCGCGCACCGCGTTGCCACGCAGGCGTTCGTCGGTGAAGCGGTTCATCTCTCGCTCGATCACCTGGCGCATGCCGGCCACTTCCTGGCGCAGCTGGCGGATCTCGGCGTCATCCTGGGCCACCACGGTCACCACCGGCGCCGGCATCAGCTGCGGGGCCGGTTCGGGCTGCGGCGCGGCTGCGGCCAGTGCCGGGGACGGTTGCTCGGCGGCCATCGGCGGCTCGGCGGCGATCACGGCTGCGGTGGTTGCTTCGGCTGCTACCGGCAGCGGCGGCGGCAGGGCGGCAGTGTCCTGCGGTTCGTCGTGCGGCGGATCGATCAGGAAGCGGGCGCGGTTGATCGGGGCCGGTGCAGCGGCCTCAGCGGCCGGTGCCGGCGGGGCGACGATGGCCTGGGCGAACGGGGCGAAGATCTGTTCCGGCAGTGCCGGTTCGTTGACGCTGGCGCGGGCCAGGGTGTCGGCGAAGCCGGTGCTGCCGCGGGTCGGCACGATCTCGTCGGCGCTGTCCAGGGTGCGGCCGGTGGCACCGACGGCGGCGCGGGCCAGGGCCGCCACGGCCGAGGTGGTGGCCGCGATCGGCTCCGGCGCCGGGGTGGCGCTGCGGCGGCGGGTGACCGCGGCGATGACGGCATCGGCGGCGGTGCGCGGCTTCGGTGCCGGCGGCGGCGCGACATCGCGGCGCGAGGCATCCAGTGCGCGCTGCACCACGCCTTCGTCGTAATGGGCGGCGGCCACGATTTCGATGCCTTCTTCGATCCGGCGGTTGGACAGGATCACGGCATCGGGCCCGTGTTCCTTGCGCACCAGGTTCATGGCCGAGCGCATGTCGGCGGCGACGAAGCGTTTGATTTTCATGCTGTGATCACGGGTCGAAGACGGCGGATTGGCGGTCGGAGAACGCGGGTGGTCGGTGGTCTGCACGGTTCGGGTTCCCCTTGGAATCTGTCGGTTGCTGCAAGTGAAGAGTGGTGTCTGTTTTCTGGCGCTGCGGAGGGCGGCGTCAGCTGATCGTTCCGACCAGCTTCAGGCGCTTGTCCTCCGGCACCTCGCTGTAGGCCAGGACCGACAGCGAGGGAACGCTGTGGCGGACCAGGCGGGCCAGCGCGGCGCGCACCGGGCCCGGTACCAGCACAACCGCGGGCTCGTTGCGGGCTTCCTGCTTGCTGACACATTCGGCCAGGCTCTGGTGCAGTCGCTCAGCGAGTCCGGGTTCCAGCGCGGCGCCGTTGCCCTGCGTGGACTCCTGCAAGACACGTTCCAATTGCGGGTTGAGGGTGAACACCGGCAGCTCCGCCGACATTCCGGCGATCTCCTGCACGATGAAGCGGCCCAGCGCGTTGCGCACGGCAGCGGTAAGGGTGGCCGGGTCCTGGCTGGACGGGGCGTGCTCGACCAGCGCTTCGGCGATCTTGCGCAGCTGGCGGATCGGAATGCGTTCGATCAGCAGGTTCTGCAGCACGCGCACCACCGCCGACAGCGGCAGCGCCTTGGGCGTCAGATCTTCGACGAGCTTGGGCGCGCTCTTGCCCAGGTTGGCCAGCAGGTGCTGCACTTCTTCGTGGCCCAGCAGTTCCGGCGCATGCTCGCGGATCAGGTGCGACAGGTGGGTGGCGACCACGGTGGCCGGGTCGACCACGGTGTAGCCCAGGGTTTCGGCCTGTGCACGCTGGTGCGGCTGGATCCAGGTGGCATCCAGGCCGAAGGCGGGGTCCTTGCCGGCAATGCCATCCAGCGGGCCCAGCGCACTGCCCGGGTCCAGCGCCAGTTCGCGGTCGGGGTGGATTTCGGCGGTGGCCACCGGCACGCCGTGCACCAGTACGCGGTAGGCGTTGGCGGCCAGTTCCAGGTTGTCGCGGATATGCACCGAGGGAATCAGGAAGCCGACATCCTGGGTCAGCTTGCGGCGCACGCCCTTGATGCGCGCCATCAATTCGCCGCCCTGGTTGCTGTCCACCAGCGGAATCAGGCGATAGCCCACTTCCAGACCCAGCGGATCGACCGGGCGCAGTTCGTCCCAGCTCAGTTCGGCGGTCGCTGCCGGCGCGGCAGGGCGGCCCAGCGCGTTCACCGCGCCGTTCTCTGCAGCGTTGGCGGCGGCGTCGGCCGCCGGCAGCTGGGTCTTGCGGTACAGCTTCCAGGCAATGAAGCCCAGAATGGCGGCCAGCGTCAGGAAAGCGACGTTGGGCATGCCCGGCACCAGGCCGACCAGGCCGATGATGCCGGCGGTGATGGCCAGCGCGCGGTACTGGCCAAACACCTGGCCGGTCATGGCCTGGGCCATGTCCTGTGAACGCGAGGCGCGGGTGACCAGCATGGCCACGGCGCTGGATACCAGCAGGGCCGGCAGCTGCGCTACCAGGCCGTCGCCGATGGACAGCAGGGTGTAGGTGGCCGCCGCTTCACCGAACGGCATGCCATGTTGCAGCACGCCCACGGCCAGGCCGCCCAGCATGTTGATGAACAGAATCAGGATGCCGGCGATCGCATCGCCGCGGATGAACTTGCTGGCGCCGTCCATCGCACCGTAGAAGTCGGCTTCTTCGCGAACTTCCTCGCGGCGGGCCTTGGCCTCTTCACGCGTCAGCAAACCGGCGTTCAGATCGGCGTCGATGGCCATCTGCTTGCCGGGCATGGCGTCCAGGATGAAGCGGGCGGTCACTTCCGAAACGCGGCCGGCACCCTTGGTGATGACCACGAAATTGATGATGGTCAGGATTGCGAAGACCACGATGCCGACCGCGTAGTTGCCACCGATCACGAACTCGCCGAAGGCGGCGATCACCTTGCCGGCCGCTTCGTGGCCGTTCTGGCCGTTGAGCAGGATCACGCGGGTGGAGGCCACGTTCAGCGCCAGGCGCAGCATGGTGGTGACCAGCAGCACGATGGGGAAGATGGTGAAATCCAGCGGGCGCTTCACGTAGACCACCGCCAGCAGCACCATCAGCGAGATGGCGATGTTGAAGGTGAACAGCGCATCGAGCACCGGGGCGGCCAGCGGTACCACCACCATGGCCAGCAGGGCCAGCACGATCAGCGGCGCGCCAAGACCCTGGCGGATCATGTCGAGCACGCGGCGGCTGTTGAAACCAGAGGTCTGGGCGTTCATGGGCGGCCTCCAGTGCCGAATTCATCCACGTCGATGTGGGGAGTGGACGGCATCGGGCCGGTCCGCCAGCTGCGCAGCTGGTAGACGTAGGACAGCACCTGGGCGACGGCTGAATACAGTCTCACGGGAATTTCCTTGCCGAGTTGACCCTCCCGATACAAGGCGCGTGCCAAAGGCGGGGCCGAGACGATGGCCACCTTGTTGCCGTCGGCCACTTCACGGATGCGCAGGGCGGTTTCGTCCACGCCCAGGGCGACCACGGTGGGGGCACTCATACGGCTGCCTTCGTACTTCAGGGCCACGGCGTAGTGGGTGGGGTTGACCACCACCACGTCGGCGGTGGGCACCGCTTCCATCATGCGGCGGTTGGCCATCTGCTGCTGCAGCTGGCGGATGCGCCCCTTCACTTCGGGGCTGCCCTCGCTTTCCTTCATTTCCCGGCGCAGCTCTTCACGGGTCATCTTCAGCTTGCGCATCCAGTTCCAGCGCTGGTAAGGCGCATCGATGGCGCCCAGCAGCAGCATGGCGCCGGCGGTGGCCAGCAGCAGCTTCAGGGTGAAGGCCAGGCCGTGGCCGATGGCCGATTCCAGCGGCTGGTGCAGCAGCCCGCGCAGGGCATCGAAGCTGCTGGCAAAGACCAGGGCGGCCGCGGCGCCGACAAAGCCCACGCGCAGCAGCGACTTGGTGAACTCGGCCACGGCCTCGGCACCCCACATGCGCTTCAGGCCGGCGATCGGGCTGAGCCGTTTGGGGTCGGGCATCAGCGATTTGTTCGACCAGCGCAGCCCGCCCATCACCAGCGGGGACAGGAAGCTGGCCAGGAAGCAGACCACCAGCAGCGGCCAGCAGGCCAGGATCAGGCGCAGGAACAGCCAGCCGAAGTGGCCGAACAGGGCTTGCGGGTTCTGCCACAGGGCCGGTTCGGGGCTGAGCGCGGCGCGCATCCAGGCATGGCCGCCGGCGGCAATGGAGCTGCTGGTGGCCATGATGGCGATGACTGCCGCGCCGAACACCGCCACGGTGGCCAGCTCGCGCGAACGCGGGATGTTGCCCTGTTCACGGGCGTCGCGCAGGCGTTTTTCTGTTGGTTGTTCGGTTTTTTCGCCTGCGTCTTCGTTTTCGGACATCGCGGTGCACTACGGCGGGGAGTGCCGGGGTGCGTGCAAGAACTGTTCCGTGACGGCAGAGCGGTGCCAACCAAGGTTGGCACCCACCAGGTTGGGGGCGGTTGGCACCTGCCAGAGCAGGGGTGGTAGCGCCGGGCCATGCCCGGCGGATGGCACCCACCGGAAGATGGCGGTAGCGCCGGGCCGTGCCCGGCGGGGTGAGAAGTGCCAACCAAGGTTGGCACCTACCAGAGCAGGGGCGGTAGCGCCGGGCCATGCGCGGCGGAGGTGAGAGGGTGCCAACCAAGGTTGGCACCTACCAGAGCAGGGGGGGGAGCGCCGGGCCATGCCCGGCGGATCAGGCCTGGCGGGGGCGGCTTGCGGAATCGGACAGCACGCGGGCGGGCTCGGGGCTGGCCTCCACTTCCTTCAGCGGTACCTCGCCCACGCCCAGCGCGCGCTCGATCTGCAGGTCGCTGCCCTGCGCATGCAGCTGTGCCTTGAGGCGCGAGAAATCGCCGCACCAGATGGCTTCCACGTCGCGGTCGCGGCTTCGGTCGCGCTCGGTGTGCATCGCCACGGCGCGGATCTGCAGCCGACCGCTGCCGGCATTGCCGCCCAGTTCCACGCCGTAGCCGGGGCTGGCCGGTCGACGCAGCACCACACGCCCCTGGTCGGACCAGGCCGTTGCCATGCCTTCGCGGACCTCGTAGCCCAGTTCGGCCAGGCCGGCCAGCAGCACGGCACGACGCGACGCAGCGGCCCGCACCTGGTGGTAGTGATCGATGGCGTGCTGGCATGACGCGGCCAAGGCCTGCAGGTGGGCAGCCGGCGCGCTGGCATCGGCGCCTGCAATCTGGCGCAGCAGTTCGCGGTGGTTGTCCCCGTCCAGCGTATCCAGCAGGTGCGCCAGGTCGTGCAGATGGGTGAGGTGGCTGCGCTGCTGGCGGCAGGTCGCAGCGGCGTTGGCCAGATCCAGCACCAGACTGTCCAGCAGCAGATTGCGCCGTTGCGTGTTGGGCTCGGCCTCCGCCGCACGCAGGGCGTCCTCGAATGAAGCGGCCGGTGCCGCTTCCTGCAGCAGCTGCAGCTCGGCAATGTGCCGGTCAATGCGCTGCAGTCGTGGGTCACGCTCGGCTGCCGGCGCCTGCCAGGTCGCGTTGCGTTCCTGGCCCTCCTCACGCAGCGCCTGGGCAAGGTTGCGCTGTGATGGGCTGAGTGCCTCGCGCGGCACGTCTGCGGCAAGCGCCAGCGTGGCGCGGGCCAACAGGCCTTCTGCATCGGCTTCGGTGCGGCCTTCCGCCAACCGGGTCAGGGCCTGCAACAGCGCTGCATCCACTGCCAGACCGCCGCTGCGCAGTGCGTTGAGCACCGTCGCCGCATTCTCCTGCTGGCGTCGGCTGCGTTGGCGCTGGGCGATGCGCTGTTCGATCGCATGCGCCTCGCGCTCGTCCAGGTCGGCGCGCAGCCAGGCTCGCTCGGCCTCCACCTGGCGGGCATAGCCTGCGTTGTCACTGATGGTCAGTGCCACACGCAGGCGCTCACGGCGCGCCAACACGGCGGTGCGCTGCGTCTGTTCCAGGGGCTGCAGCGTGTGGGCGCGTTCCAGCCAGCGCTCCACGTCGCGTTCAAGCAGGCGTAGCATGTCCTCGCGCAGGGCGCGCAGCTCGGCTTCGGACTGGATGCGGACCACCTTCGGACCACTCATGCCGACGCCTCCTGGTTGGACGCATGCAGGGGTTTGCTGGAGGGGTCGGCATGCCCCATGGCCTGTTCCACTGCCTGGCGCAAGCGTGCACGCTCGCCATCACCGTCGTGGTACCAGCCCTGCGATGACACACGGTGCAGCCTGGGAATGGCGCGCCCCAGTACTGCCGGGCGCCAGATTTCCCGGGCGCGGGCGCGCTGCAGCAGGGCGTGACTGGGCGCATCGCATTCGATGCCGATGGCGTACAGGCCGGTACTCGGGTCTTCAATGGCGAAATCCAGACCGAACGCATCGCCCTCGTTGGCTGGATTGGCCGCCCAGCCCAGCGATCGCAGATAGTCGCCCACGATGGCGACGAACCCGTCCTGCGCGCCGCGCGCGGCGGTGGGAACATGGCTGCGGTCGGTCTGCAGGCGGCCGAGCAGGCGCGTGCCGGCCTCGAATTCCCCTGCACACAGGGCGCGGGCATAGGCCAGGTAGCCCTGCAGGTAGTCGCGCGGGCTGGCGGGGGCGCGCTGGGTCGCGAACAGGTCCGACACATCGTTGATCGGCATCGAGGTGATCATCACCACCTTCTGCCGGGCACGGGTGACGGCCACGTTCAGCCGCCGCTCGCCGCCGGTCTGGCCGAGCACGCCGAAGTTGCGCCGGAACGTACCCTGGCCATTGCGGCCGAAAGTGGTGGAAAACACGATCACGTCGCGCTCGTCACCCTGCACGTTCTCCACGTTCTTGATGAACACCGACATGTCCTCGCCCTGCACGATGCGCTCGCGCTCCTGCTGCAGGGCCAGGCGGAAGGGCTCGTCCTCGCTGGCCCGCTGTTCCATCTGGTCCTCGATCAGCTCGGCCTGCTTGCGGTTGAAGGTCACCACGCCCACCGAAGGGCGCTGTGCCGGGGGCGCCTGCCACAGGTCCTGCAGGTAGGCCACCACGCGTTCGGCTTCCAGTGCATTGGTCTGGTTCTGGTACAGACCATCGACCTGGATCAGCTGCAACGGCTTGATCTGCTGGATGCGCGCCAGCGGGTGGCGTACCGGCACGTTGAGGCGGTTACCGTAGAAGGACGCGTTGGAGAAGCTGATCAGCTCGCGATACGCCGAGCGGTAGTGGATCTGCAGGGTCGTGCTTGGCAGGACGGTACGCGCCAACTGCAGCAGGTCTGGGCAGTCCTTGATCTCGCGGCGGTTCCAATCGTCCTCGAAGGCCTCGCGTTGGGCGTCGTCGGCCTCGGCGTCCGGTTCATCTCCATCGAACATCTCGGCCTCATCGCTTTCCACGCGGCTGGAGAAGAAGGCCGTGGGCGGCATCTGTTTTTCGTCACCGCTGACAATGGTGACCTTGCCCCGGAACAAGGTGGGAAGCGCGTACTCGACCGGCATCTGAGAGGCTTCGTCGTAGATCACGGTATCGAACAGGCCGGCCTGCAGCGGCAGCACACGACTGGCCACATCCGGATTCATCAGCCAGACCGGGCGCAGGTGCATCAGGCCCAGCGCGCTGCCCAGTTCGATGAACTCGCGCAGGCGCCGCGACCGGCGGCCGGTCAGCCGGGTAACATCTTCCCACTGCTTGCGGGTGCCCAGCGCGGCCATGTCCAAGTGGCTGCCCAGCAGTTCCCGGTTAAGGCGGCGCATCTGCCGGTCGGCCTCGGCCAGGGCCGTGATCTTCGCGCGGGCTTCGTCCTGGCTGAACTGCAGTTCGGGCAGGGCATGCTCGATACGATGCTTCCAACCAAGCCGGGCTTCGCGGTTCAGCAGCCGGCGCACGGCGCCTTCCAGCTGGTCGATGGGCAAGGCATCCAACTGCGCCTCACGCTGGCGCAGCAGCGCCAGCAACTGGCAGGCCGCTTCATCAAGCAGGCCGGCGCGGCCGCGGAACTGCTGATAGGCCGCCAGGCTGGGCAGCGCGCCGTGCAGACGGTCCAGCGCGAGCTGGTTGTCCAGGTTGCGCAGGACGTTGTGCCGCAACTGTTGGGCCAGCCGCTCGTCGAGCCAGTCGTCGAGCACCGCCAGGGGGCGCAGGCTGGCCTGGCGTGCGGCGTGCCTGAGCAGGGAGGCGTCCAGATCATCCAGCAGCACCTGCAACTGGGCTTTGTCGGCGGTCAGCATGGCGGTGTCGGTCTGCTGGGCGCGGGGCGACTGTGCCACGGCGCGGGCCAGTGTCTGCACCTCCAGCAGCCCGGTGATGTCCTGCTGCAGGTGTGGCAGCAGGTCGGCATCGCCATCGTCGCCCATCGCCGGCAGTCCCAGCGCCAGACGGGCGCTGTTGTACTGGTGGCGCAACGGGTTCATGTGCAGCGCCAGGCGCACGGCGCCCAGCAGGGCCGGCAGACCCACGCCAGACGTGGCGCTGCCATGGTCGCGCAGCAGGCGGTTGAGGCGGCCGCGCTGCACGATGTGGCGTGGATTCAACCGGGCCCACCAGCGGCTACGGCCCATCACCTCGGTAATGTCCTGTTCGTGCTGGCGCAGGGCGGCTTCATCCCGTCTGGCCAGCGCGGGCGACAGGCCGGGCAGGGCACTGCCGTGGGGCGCGCCGCGGAGATGTTGCTCGACCCGCCGCAACTGCACGATAAGTTGGTCGCCCGCCACCGGCTCGCCCGCGGTGGCGCTGCGGAACAGCGGCAGCCAACGCGCCAGACGCTGGCGTTGTTCGTCGCGCAGGGCCAACAACGTGGTCACATGCGCATCGATCCAGGTCCGGTACGGCGCCGCGTCCTCGATCTCGAAACTGGCAGGGTGTTCAGCCAATGTCTGCTTGCGTTGTTGTTCGGCCTGCATGAACGACTGCAGGCTTTCGGCGAATGCGTCCAGCGTGGCGGTGTCGGCGGCAAACGGGCGAAGGTCCGCCAGCGGGCTGTCTTCGTAGCGCGCTGGAAGCCACCAGCGCACCAGCGGGGCGCACTGCTCTTCCAGCGCGGTGAGCTGGGCCATGTCCAGTGCGCCCAGGCGTTGTCGCAGCGCGGGGAATTCCAGGGGCGGCGTGCCGCTTTCCAGTTCGATCAGTTCGCCCAGCAGTTGGCGATAACTGAGGTGGCTGAGCGGATCGATGCGGTGCAGGCTGTGCTGGAAGCGATCCAGGTCGCCCTCAAGCGCCTCGATACGGGCGGCGGTGCGCTCGCGCGCTGCGCGCCCGTCCGGGTCGCCACTGCCCCCGGCGAACAAGCGCTCCAACTGCTCACGGATGGAACGGATCACCGGTTCACGGTCGCGGTTCACGTCGTTGAGCATCACCACGCGCTGGTCCAGGCCTTCGGCAACCAGGCGCTTGTGCACGACTTCCAGGGCGGCGTGCTTCTGGCAGACGATCAACAGGCTGCGTCCACGACCGATGGCATCGGCCACCATGTTGACGATCGTCTGGCTCTTGCCGGTGCCCGGTGGCCCTTCGATCAACAGGCCTGGACCTTGCCGGGCCTGCAGGACCGCCGCTTCCTGGGATGGGTCGCTGGCCACGGTGAAGAAGCGTTGCAGCTCGGCCGGAGCGGAGGCCGCTGCCGCATCGCCAGCAGGCGGCGCCAGGCGCAGGGCCGTTTCCAGGCCCGTGCCGTTGGGGGGCAGCACCTTCAACTGGCGAAGGTCCTCGCCAATCGCCTGGCCCATGAAGGTGACATGGAACAGGACGGCGGCACATTCCAGCTCATCGCCCACCGGATCGACCACCACGTCGGGGCCCGGCAGTGCCGTCAGGCTGCGTGAGCGGACACGAGCCAGCATGCCGAAGGCATCCATCACGTCAGAGGCACGCAGCGACGAGCGGCCCAGCAGCTCATCGGCCGATGTCTGCCAGCGACGGAACGCGTCCGGACCCACGATGCTTTCCAGCGCTGGATTGATCCGCACTTCCTCGCGCTCGCCGTCGAAGGCGAGGTTGGCCAACCCGTGCTGGGCCAGTTCCATTTCCAGTCGCACCGGCCACAGCAGCAGGGGAATGATGCGTGCGCGTGCAGTGCTGCGTGGATCGCGGCTGAGCAGGAAGGGGAAGCCCAGGTACAGGCCGTCGATGCCGGTATCGCGCTTGTACAGGGTGCTCTGCCGCAACAGCGAACGCAGCCGCTGTTCCACCACTGGGCTGCGCTCGAAGGCTTCCGGATCGGCTGCTACGGCGCGCGCGTTGCGCTGCATCAGGTGGTCGAGCAGGGCGGCGGCAGGGCGCCGCGTGCTGTCCAGCTCGTGCATGTCCACCCGCGCAGTGGTCTTGCCGATGCTCATCCGCACCAGCGGTCCGCGCATGACCGCGGTGACCACCTTCTTCTCGAAGAAATCCAGGATCTGGGCAACGTACTGCTGCCGTTGCGGCTGCTGCCAGCGGCTGCCGGGAACGGCCAGCACCACCAGGGCGCGCGCCAGCGGCATGCGTCGTTCCAGACGGAACTGCTCGGCCCAGCTGTCGATGACCGGCATGCCACATCGGGCGAAGCCCAGGATGCGTTCGTCCATCGCTCGGTACAGCTCGCTGCGCGGGTGCTGCAGCAGCAGGGTGGCCGCGGCGGCATCCCATTCGTGAACGCCCGCCTTGGCCGCCAGTGCGGTGGCATCGGCGACGATGGCCTCGACCGAGCGGAACTGCCCGATGGCCGCACTGAGCAGCACGAT
The DNA here is from genome assembly GCF_003086875.1 of Stenotrophomonas sp. ZAC14D2_NAIMI4_6. Classification (NCBI taxonomy): domain Bacteria; kingdom Pseudomonadati; phylum Pseudomonadota; class Gammaproteobacteria; order Lysobacterales; family Lysobacteraceae; genus Stenotrophomonas; species Stenotrophomonas sp. ZAC14D2_NAIMI4_6. The sequence goes on from NZ_CP025996.1 coordinate 2,045,858, forward strand.
CAGGTCTTCCTCGGTCACCAGCCGGCGTTCGGCCAGGCTCGCCAGTCCCGGGTGGTCCGTATCCGGCAGCAACCGCTGGCGCTCCTGCCATTGACTGGCAAGGCGTGCCCGCGAGGTGGACAGCAGGTACACACGCAGGACCTCTTCAATGAGGTCGATCTGCTGGTGCAGCGCGCGCTGTCGCACGTTCTGTGCGCGCAGCTTCAGCCGCGACAGCCAGGCATCGGTCTGCAGCTGTTCGAGCAGGTCCGGTACCGAGCCGCTGATCAGGCGGTAGCCTTCCAGCGGGTTCTCCAGCAGCCAGCCCGGGGTGACGATGCTGCCGCGATGGATGAGCGGCATTTCCGGATTGAGGATCTTCAGTGCCAGCATCAGCCGGAAATCCTCCTCCACGCCTTCGTGCTGGACCACCTGGCGCAGTGCCGACACCGTGGAGGGAGGAAGCCCGGCCTGGTCGGCCCAGGTGACGATGACGCCGCGCAACAGGCTGTCACGTGCCTCGTTCCAGTGCTCGGCCTGTGCGGCCTGCAGGGCGAAGAGCGCAGGCCGCTGGAAGCGTCGTTCGCCCAGGCGCAGGCTGGCGCCGTCTCCCTCGTCACGCTCCTGCGTGGCCGAGGGTGGCGCGGCGACGGCAAGGCCGGCCAACCAGGCCGAAACCTCCGGCCACTGCCAGCGCTGGTGGCGGTCACGCACCAGCAGGCCGCGCAGCAGTAGCTGCAGGTCAGGATCGATGTCCGCCGGAATCGGTACACCATTGGCCAGCACGTGGATCAGGTAGGCGTTGGCGTGGGTGCCTTCAAAGCAGCGGCCTTGGGTCAGCTGCTCCAGCAGGATCATGCCCAGGCTCCACCAGTCCGACGCGGCGGCGACGCCCCCGGCGATGGCTTCGGGTGCCATGTAGCGGCTTGTTTCAAGCGGCGAAACGATGTCCAGATCGTATTCGGACAAGCGCGCCGAGCCGAAGCCGCTGATGACCATGTCCAGCGGCGCGCGCGCGCGCACCAACAGGCTGGCCGGGCGCAGGTCACGGTGGCGCAGGCCTGCTTCGTTGAACGCATGCAGGGCCTGGCCCAGCTCGCGCACCACGTGGCGCACGGCATCGCCATCGGCGATGACGCTGCCGAGGTCGGCCAGGCTGCCGCCGGTCAGCATTTCCACCACCTCGTAGGCACGGTCGTCCCAACGGCCGGTCGCGATGATGTCCGGCACGTGGTCGCGCGGCAACCGTCGAATGACATCATAGACGGCAGGGTCAGGCTCTGCGCCCGCGCGGTACAGGGTGAGCACCGCCACCTGTCCGCTCTGCGCATGCTCGGCGTGGTAACGCTCGCGGATGCCATCGGTGCTGCTGATCTGGCGCAGCAGCCGCCACTGGTCGATCACCGTTTCGCCGGTGCCTGTATCGGCTTCGCCGCCGCTGGCATCTTCGACCACGGACGGTGCGCCGCCTGCGTCTGCGGGGGCGGGCTCGGCACCACACTGCAGGCACAGCAGGTCGCCGGGTTCCAGTGCGTGGCCGTTGCTGCAGTGGGCCTCCACCCGCGTGTCGTGCGGCGCTTCGGCGACCTCATCCTGGGTGCGCACGGTGCGCGGGCGCCAACCATCAGCATGGATGGGCTCGCCTGCCAGGTCCCAGCCGCAGGGCTGCGCGCCGATTGCACCGTCGCAGAACAGTTCATGCAGGCCGCGTTCGGTGTGGCAGTTGGGGCAGAATCGGATCATGCGGTTACTCCACGTCTTCGCCGCTGGGGGCGTGCGCGCTGGTCTGCAGGTGATGACCCTGCGCGCGCAGCATTCCGCGCAGGCGCAGCAGGTCGTTGTGTCGGGGGATGCCGGCCATCCACAGGCTGCCGTCCTCGTCGAACATGATGTCCAGCACCTTGTCGGAGGGCAGGATCGGGCGCTCAAGCTCGGACAGCCGATCACGGCCAAGGTCGGTCAGCAGGCTCAACCGCTGGTTGTCGCTTCCACGCAACGCGCGGGTCTGCCCGGCATCCGCCAGGTAGGGGTCACTCATCAGGCCGTCGATCAGGCCTGCTGCACGGTGCAGTGGCGCCTGCAACGCTTCCAGCGCATGGCCGCTGTAGACCAGGATGTCGCCCGGGCCGCGCGAGCGCAGGCCGCGCAACAGGGCCAGGAGTGCATCGAACTGGTCGAACGGCTCGCCGCCGGAAATGGTCACCCCGTCGGCCTGCTGCCACCACGGTGCAAGCTGCTCAAGCAGCACGTCCACCTCGATGCGGCGATGCCCCGGCCCCCAGGTATCGGCCGATATGCAGCCGGGGCAGCGGATGCTGCAGCCCTGGAACCAGATGCCCAGCCTGTGGCCCGGCCCCAGTGTGGTGATGGGGAAATGCACGCGCGACAGGCTGACCTGCATGCTCAGGCCCGTTCCACGGCCAGCCCGCCAGGCTGCACGGCGGTGATGACGAAGTGCTCGCCGGCTTGCGCGTCCTGGTCGAACAGGCTGCGTGCCAGCGGGTTCAGCAGACGCGCCTCCAGTTGGTTGCGGATACCGCGGCCGCCGTTGGACAGGTCCTGCAGGCACTGCGCCTGCAGCGTGGCGCGCGCTTCTGCGGCCAGGGTCACCGTCAACTGCTGGGCATGCAGGTCGTGCAGGGTGGCATCCACCATCTGCTCGAAGATCTGCACGGCGACCTCAACGCGGATGAAATCGAAAACAATGATGTTCTCGCCGATGCGGTTCAGGATCTCCGGCCGGTTCAGCACCAGCTTGAAGTGGCGGTCGATCTCGGCGTGGACCTTTTCCTGCACCTGTTCGAACGCTTCGCCGGGCAGCACATTGGCCACCCGTTCACCATGTTCGCCCTGGCGATAGATGCCAAGATTGGAGGTGAAGACGATCAGCGCCTCGGAAAAATAAACGCGGTCGCCGCGACCGGAGGTGAGCACACCATCGTCGAGTATCTGCAGGAATTTGTCGAGAATGCGCGGATGGGCCTTTTCGATCTCGTCGAACAGGACCACGCTGAAGGGCTTCTCGCGGATGGCATTGGTCAGCTCGCCGCCAACGTCGTAGCCCACGTAGCCGGGCGGGGCACCAATCAGCCGCTGGTCGGCGTGCTCGGCACTGAACTCGGACATGTCGAAACGGATGTACGCGCCCTCGTCGCCAAACAGCAGGCTGGTGACGGTCTTGGCCAGTTCGGTCTTGCCGACACCGGTGGGCCCGGCCAGGAAGGCCACGCCGCGTGGCCGGTTGCCCTTGCGGCGCGCGCCGACGCCGGTCATCGCGCGCTTGACGATGTCCAGCATGTGGGTCACGGCGTGGTCCTGGCCCTTCACCCGCTGCTGCACATAGTCCTGCGCTGCACGGATGCGCGGGCGGTCGATGCGAAGCCAAGGGTCTTCGGTGACGCCGATCTTGTAGCGGCGTACCGCGTCACTGATCTGTTCCATGCCCACGTTCTCGACCCGGGCCAGTTGCGTGATGGCGGTAAGGTCCAGCAGCAGCAGGCCCTCGGTTTCGGTGACAAAGGCATCGACCGCTTTTGCCATGGCATCGGGCGTGGCCGTAGCCGCACCGGCCAAACCCTTCAGCAGGGCGGGCGCCAGTGCGCGGCGTACCTGCTGGTCGGGCTTTGCGACGGAAACTGCGCGGATGCGGGGGTTGGCCACCACCAGCCAATCGGGCAGATCGCCTTCCTTCTCCACGATCCACAGAATGCTGTTGAAGAACGGTCTGCGCGCCGCTGTGGCCGGACGGCTGCGGGCCTGGTGGGCCAGCACCAAGGCCTGGGTGAACAACTGGTGTTCGGCGGCACTGAGATTGTCGCTGCGTACGGTCAAGCGCGAGGCAAAATCGACAATCAGCGCAATGGGATCGCCGCTTCGGCTGACCAAGCGTGGCAGGGTGGCGGAAAGCAGGTCGATGCCGGCCGGCGCGGCGCCGTTGGCTGGGGTCAGCCCCAGCTCGCGCAGCAAGGCATCGCCGTCGGTGGGCTCTGCGCCTGCGCGGCTCAGAACGCGGAAGCCGGCCAGCGGGTCCCAGCCGAGGACGTGGCTGAAGCCTTCGTCGAGCAGGGTGGTGCACAGGTGCTGGTTGAAGCCCTGCGCGGTGACCAGGCCGGGCTGTAGTTCGCCGGCCTGCAGATCTCGCACATTGCCGGACAGCACGAACTGGCTCTTCAGCGGCAGGAAGCGAAGCAGGTCACGGTGCCAGCGCGGACTTTCGAATGAACTCTTCCCTGACATACGCATACTCCATTCACCGATGTTCCGGGAAAGCGTATTGCGCATGCCGGGCAATTGCCAGCCGCGCTGGCCGCGGCTGGCTTCCCAGCGCGGGAAGGGCGCGAATGTGCCAACCAAGGTTGGCACCTACCAGAGCAGGGCGGTTGGCACCTACCAGAGCGGGGTGGCAGCGCCGGGCCATGCCCGGCGGAGGTGGGAAGTGTCAACCAAGGTTGGCACCTACCAGAGCGGGGCGGTAGCGCCGGGCCATGCCCGGCGGAGGTGGGAAGTGTCAACCAAGGTTGGCACCTACCAGAGCGGACGCGTCAGCGCGGCGGTGGGTTGGCCAGCTCTACCCGCGGCCGCGGCAGGTCGTGCAGCTGCATGAAGCGGGCCGGGTCCACCGGGCGCCCCAGCAGGTAGCCCTGCAGGTAATCACAGCCCAGCCGTTCCAGATAGGCGCGCTGGGGGGCGGTTTCCACGCCCTCGGCCACGATGTCCATGTCCAGCGCGTGGCCCAGGGCCACGATGGCCGAGACGATCACCACGTCTTCCGGGCTGTGTTCCAGATCGCGCACGAAGGCGTGGTCGATCTTGATCTCGGTGGCCGGCAGGCGCTTGAGGTACAGCAGGCTGGAATAGCCGGTGCCGAAATCATCGATGGAAATGCCCACGCCAAGCGCCGACAGGCTCTGCAGCAGGCGCAGGCTGGTATCGGTATCGCGCATCACCGTGCTTTCGGTGATTTCCAGCACCAGGTGGCGCGGGGTGATGGCGTAGCGTTCGATCACGTCTTCCACATCGCGCAGCAGGTGCGGCGAACTGAACTGCACCGGCGACAGGTTCACCGACATCGACCAGCCGTCATGGCCGGCATCGTGCCAGCGGCGCAGCTGCTGGCAGGCCTGTTCCAGCGCCCAGCGACCGATATCGTGGATGGCACCGCTGCGCTCGGCCAGGCGGATGAAGCGGTCCGGCGGGATCAGGCCCTGTTCGGGATGGCGCCAGCGGATCAGCGCCTCGGCGCCGGCCACGGCCTGCGAGGCCACGCGGATCTTCGGCTGGTAGTGCAGGAACAACTGGTCGGTACCGATCGCCCGGCGCAGGTCGGCCAGCAGCCGGAACTGCTGTTCGGCACTGTCGTTCATCCAGTCAGAGAACAGCACGAAGGCGTTGCGGCCCGATTCCTTGGCCTGGTACATCGCCGCATCGGCAAAGGCCATCAACTGGCGTTCGCTGGCGGCGTGGTCGGGACAAATGGCAACGCCAATGCTGGCGGTCACCTGCAGTTCGTTGTCGGGCAGCAGCGGGCCGCCGCCCACCGCTTCCAGGATGCGCCGGGCCAGGGTCGGCAGGTCTTCATCGTGTTCGATGCGAACCACCAGCACGAACTCGTCACCGCCCAGCCGCGCCAGCATGTCGTTGGGCCGCAGCAGCTGGCGGGTGCGTTCGGCCACGGCCACCAGCAGGGCGTCGCCGGCCTGGTGGCCATAGGCATCGTTCACCTGCTTGAAGCCGTCCAGATCCATGAACATCACCGCGAAGCGGCTGCCGCGCTGTTCGGCCTCGGCCAGCGCCTGCACGATCCGGCGCTGCAGCAGCAGGCGGTTGGGCAGGCGGGTAAGGGGGTCGTGCAGGGCGGCCTGGGTCAGTTCCTGCTGGGCGTCGGTGAGCGAGGTGCTGAGCAGCGAATTACGCAGCCGCAGCAGCTGCGCCTCCACCCGCTGTTCCAGCCAGGACACCACCAGCACCACCGCCAGGATGGCCACGGTCAGCACCACCACCATCACCGCCAGCCAGGTGCTGCGCAGGCCGTCGCCAACGGCGGCCCCACACACGCTGCCTTCCGGGAAGCGGGCGGCGGCCATGCCGGTGTAATGCATGCCCACGATGGCCAGGCCCAGCAGGCCGGCGGCGGTCAACCGATCAACGTTGCGGGTGTTCTGTGCGCGCAGCCGGAAGGCCACGTACAGCGCGGTCCACGATGCGGCCACGGCCACCAGCAGCGACAGCGCCAGCCACACTGGCTGGTAGTCGATGCCCGGCTGCATGCGCAGCGCGGCCATGCCCACGTAGTGCATGCTGGCAATGCCGGTGCCCATCAGCACCGCGCCGCCGGCCAGGCGGCCATGCGGCAGGGTCTGCAGTGACACCAGCCACAGCGCGAACACCGACGAGGCGATGGCCAGCGCCAGCGACACCAGGGTGATGGGCAGGTCGTAGCCCAGCGGAATGGGCAGGTCGAAGGCCAGCATGCCGATGAAGTGCATGGACCAGATGCCCAGCCCCATGGCAAACCCGCCGCCCAGCCGCCACCACCAGGTGGCACCGCGGCCAGGTGCAGTCACCGTGCGCCCGGCCATGGCCAGGGCGGTATACGAAGCCATGACGGCAACCAGCAGCGAGGTGGCCACCAGCCATGGGTTGTACGTGCCTACCAGCATTCGTCAGTCTCCCGGACCTGCCTGTCAACGGAAAAACTACGGTGGGGCAAGGCTACGGCAAGCGGCCGTACACAATGCGGGCCGCGCGCGGCGTCCCCCTGGTCGCCGCCCATTCACTGTAACGCGTTACAGGGGGGGCAGGGCAATCAACAAGATGTGATGAAGTTCTCACTGAGTGACGGCGCCAGCGGCCTCGAACGCAGCGTCGAACATGCGCTGCACCGGTGGGCCCATTTCACCGGCCAGCAGGGCCAGCAGGAACAGGCCCAGCAGCAGCGATACCGGCAGGCCCAGCTGGATCGGGTTCAGTGCGGGCGCGGCGCGGGCCAGCACACCGAAGGCCAGGTTGACCGCCAGCATGGCCACCACCAGCGGTATGGCCAGGGTGAGGCCGCCGCGCAGCACGGTCAGCAGGAAGGTGGGGGCGATGCTGAAGAACGCATGCGGGTCGGGCAGCGGCGCGCCGATGGGCAGCGCGCGGTAGCTGTCCACCACCAGCGAGATCAGCGCCAGGTGCCCGTTGGCGGTGAAGAACAGCAGGCCGAACAGCAGGTAGAACCACTGCCCGATCACGCCCGAGGTGCCGCCACGCAGCGGATCGCTCATCTGCGCGAAGGCCAGGCCGGTGCCCTGCGCGACCAGTTCGCCCGCCAGCGCGCCGGCTTCGAAGATCAGCCGCAGCAGGAAGCCGATGGACACACCGATGGCCAGTTCGCGGGCAATGGTGAGTACGGTGGCGGCGTCGAAGCCGGCCCAGTCCGGTACCGGCGGCAGCAGCGGGGCCAGCGCGATGGACAGCGTGGCCGCCAGCATTACCCGCACGCGGGCCGGCACCGCGCGGGTACCGACCATGGGCATGGCCATGGCCACCGCGCCGAAACGCAGCAGTGTCCACAGCACGGTGCCGATCATGCCGAAGGCCTGCAGGCCGTCGGCGGCCATCTGGGTGGCGGCGTCCATGGCGGCGCGGTTCCTAGCCGATCAGGTGTGGAATGCGCTGGAACAGCAGCGTGGTGAATTCGACCAGGTGGCCGATCAGCAGGCTGCCGAGCGCAAACAATACGGCGGTCAGCGCCGCGGCCTTGGCCACGAAGGCAATGGTGGGCTCGTTCAACTGGGTCGCGGCCTGCACCACGCCCACCACCACGCCAACCACCAGCACGGTCAGCAGCAGCGGGCCGGCCACCCACAGCACGGTAATCAGGCCGCCACGCAGTTCAGTCAGGGCAAGTTCGGGAGACATCGTTGTTCCATTTGCTTTGGGTAGAGTCGAGCCATGCTCGACTGCTGTGCTCGACTGCTGTTGCTGCAATCAAGCCGGATTGAAGCTGGCCGCCAACGTACCCACGGTCAGCACCCAGCCATCGACCAGCACGAACAGCAGGATCTTGAACGGCGCCGACACCAGCATCGGCGACAGCATCATCATGCCCATCGACATCAGCACGCTGGCCACCACCAGATCGATGATCACGAACGGAATGAAGATCAGGAAGCCGATCTCGAAGGCAGTCTTCAGCTCGCTGGTGACGAACGAGGCCACCAGCACCGGGAACGGAATCGCATCGGGGCTGGCATAGGTGCCGTGGCCGGCAATGCCTGCGAAGGTCATCAGGTCGGTTTCGCGGATCTGTGCCAGCATGAAGGCGCGCAGCGGCTGGGTGGTCAGCGTCCAGGCGGTCTGGAAGTCGATATCACCGTTCAGGTACGGCGCCATGCCGGCGCTCCACGCCTTGTCCCAGGTGGGCAGCATGATCATCGCGGTCAGGAACAGGGCCAGGCCCAGCAGTACCTGGTTGGACGGCGTCTGCCCGGTGCCCAGCGCCTGGCGCAGCAGGCCCAGCACGATGATGATGCGGGTGAACGAAGTCAGCACCAGCAGCATCGACGGGATCAGGGTGATCGCCGTCATCAGCAGCAGGGTCTGCAGCGGCAGGCTGACCGGCGCGCCGCCGATCTTGCCCACGTTTACATCGGGCAGCGACGGCGGTGCGCCCGGCGCGGCAAACGCCAGCGCGGGCAGCAGGCACAGGGCGATCAGGATCAGCCACGGCATCAGGGTGGCGAAGCGGGAACGGGTCACGCGCATGTCAGGGGTCCTTGCGCAGCCGCTGTTGCAGCAGCTGGGCGAAATTCGGCAGGTTCTTCAGGTCCGGCACGCGCACCGGCGCCGGCGGCGGCAGGGGCTCGGACAGGGTGTGGAGGGTGTTGATGCTGCCGGCGGTGACGCCCAGCAGCAGCTGCTGGCCGTTCACTTCCACTACCACCACGCGCTCCTTGGCGCCCACGGTCAGGCTGGCCACCAGCTTCATGCCTTCGGCCGGGCGGAAGCCGCTGCCGGGCAGGCGCTTGAGAAGCCAGCCCAGGCCGATCACCAGGGCCAGCACGGCCAGCAGGGCCAGCACCGCACCGAACAGGCTCGGTGCGGTGGCGGCATGCTGGCCGATCTGCGGCGTTGTCTTCGCAGCGGCCTGCGCGGTGGCGAGCAGCAGGCTCAACGCAGTCTCCGGATCCGCTCGCTCGGGCTGACCACGTCGGTCAGGCGCACGCCGAAGCGGTCGTTGATCACCACCACTTCGCCGTGGGCGATCAGGGTGCCGTTGACGAACACGTCCAGCGATTCGCCGGCGCCGCGTTCCAGTTCCACCACCGAGCCCTGGTTGAGCTGCAGCAGGTTGCGGATCGGCAGGCGGGCGCGGCCGACTTCCAGCGACAGCGTCACCGGCACGTCCAGGATCACGTCCAGGTTCAGGTCCGGACCCTGGGTTTCATCGGCCTGCAGGCTGCCAAACTGGGCCGGGGTCGGTTCGAGGGCGTCGATATCGTTCATTGCGGGTCTTCCTGGATGACGGGTACGCGCGGGCGGGTCCCCGGCGGATGGGTAGCGGTGACTTTCACGGCGTTCATGCCGTTGGCGATGCCGAATTCGCCGGTGAACACGGGAATGTTTTCAACGCACAGCGGCACCTGGGTGTTCAGCTCGATCGGCAGGATGTCGCCCACCTTCAGCTGGGTCAGGTCACGCAGGGTCATGCGCTTGCTGGCCAGCACGCTGGACAGCGTCACTTCGGCGATGTTGAGCTGTTCGCGCAGCATCACGCCCCAGCTGGCATCGCGATCGTTGCGATCGCTCTGGATGCCGGCGTCCAGCAGTTCGCGGATCGGTTCCAGCATCGAGTACGGCAGGGTGACGTGGATATCGCCGCCACCGCCGTCCAGTTCCACGTGCAGGCGGCACACCACCACGTATTCGCGCGGGGTGACGATGTTGGCGAAGTGCGGATTGATTTCCGAATTGATGTATTCGAAATCCACTTCCATCACCGGCGCCCAGGCTTCGCGCAGATCGGCGAAGGTCTGCTTCAGCAGCAGGTGGATCACCCGCATTTCGGTGGCGGTGAATTCGCGGCCTTCGATGCGGGTGGGGTAGCGCCCGTCGCCGCCGAAGAAGTTGTCGACGATGGCGAACACCAGGGTCGGCTCGAATACGATCAGGCCGGTGCCACGCAGCGGCTTGAAGCGGATCAGGTTCAGGTTGGTCGGCACATACAGCGAATGCATGTAGTCGTTGAACTTGATCAGCTCGATGCCGCGCACGGACAGTTCGGCCGAGCGGCGGATCAGGTTGAACAGACCGATGCGCCACAGGCGGGCGAAACGCTCGTGCACCATTTCCAGCGTGGGCATGCGACCGCGGATGATGCGGTCCTGGCTGGCGAAGTCGTAGGAACGTGCTTCGCCGGACGGCGGCTCCGGATCGGTTTCGACCGCGCCGCTGTCCACGCCATGCAGCAGGGCATCGATCTCATCCTGGGACAGCAGGTCATTCATCGGTAGGCCCTTACTGGGTCACGAAGCTGGTGAACAGCAGATCGTCGGCGCCGTTGCTGCCGGTCTCGGCCTTCAGCACTTTCTGCACGGCGGCCAGCGCTTCGCCCTGCAGCTTCTGCTTGCCGGCCACGTCGGCAATCTGCTCGGGGCTGACCTGCGAGAACAGCATCAGCAGGTTGGCGCGCAGTGCCGGCGCATGGGTCTTGATCGCCTCCAGCGCGGCGGCGTCGCGGGTCATCAGCTGCACTTCCACCTGCAGGTAGCGCGGGCCATCAATGGGGCCGTTCAGATTGACCACGAAGGCCGGTTCCAGCGCGAAGTACTGGGCCGGGGCCGGGGTGGCGCCCTTCTTCGGGGCTTCGGCGGTGGCCGGTTCGTGCTTGCTCTGGGTGAAGAACCAGACGCCGGCGCCGGCGGCACCTGCGGCCAGGACGGCCACCAGGGCGGTGATGAGCAGAGGACTGCGCGGCTTGGCGCTCTTGTCCTTGTCGGCGGTCTTCTTGGTTTTGTCAGCGGCTGCGGCCACGGGGTGAAGCTCCTCAGGGGTTGCTTCACAGGGCTATGCAAGGGGTGTGCCGCACTGGCGGGGAAGAGCGGCGACGGAATTCCGTCGGTAGCGCCGGGCCGTGCCCGGCGGACTATCGGGGTGCCGCCGGGCATGGCCCGGCGCTACCGGTTACGCGTAGGCGTCCAGCAATCCGCGCTGGCGGATCAGCTGCGCTGCCGACACCGTGGTGTCGCCCAGCGACGGTTCTCCGTCACCGATCCGGCCGTTGCCGCTGCCGGTGCTCTGGCCCGACGTTCCGCCGTCGCCGCTGTTGTGGTGGCCCACATCGGCGTGGGCCAGCTGGAAGCCCTGTTCGCCCAGCAGTTCGCGCAGCCGCGGCAGGCTGCTTTCCAGCGCCTGGCGCACATCCACGTGCGGGCTGCTGAAGCTGGCATGCACCTTGTCACCGTTCATCTGCAGGCGCACGTCCACCGGGCCCAGGTCTTCCGGGTTCAGGGTGATGTGGGCGTGGCCGATCTTCTGGTCCGCCAGCCAACTGACGCGTGCACCGATGGCCTGGTCGAAACCATCATCGCCCAGCACCGGGGTGGGAGTGGGTTCGCCGTTGAACACCGGCGTGCTGGCCAACGCGGCCTTCAGGTCCTGCAGGGCGGCGGGCAGGGCCACCTGCAATGGTGCGGTCACGCTGCGATCGCTGCCGAACAGGCTGTCCGCATCGTCTGCGCCATCCAGCGCGGTCTGTGCCAGCACCGTGCCGGGCAGCGGCAGTTCGATGGCTTCGCCATCGGCATCCGCTGCGGTAGTGGTGGTGGCTACGCCCGTGGCCGCAGGCGCGGTGGCCGGCGTAGCGGTGGTGGCCGCGGCGGGCAGCGTGGCAAGCGCCGCAGGCGCGGCGCTGGGCAGCGCGTCGGCATCGGTGCCCGTGGCGGTGGGCAATGCAGGCGCGCTGGGATCGGCGACCGGCGCCACCATCAGCGCCAGCCCGGCCAGGCCCAGTGGTGGCCAGGGCGCGTCGTCGCTGTCGGTCGCGGCGTCCTTATCGGTGGCCGGCGCGGGGGTGTCAGTGGTGCTGGCGGCCACCTCGGTCGTTGCCGCATCGGGGTCGGTGGCATCGGTTGAACTGGCTGGCGGGGTACGCGCATCTGCGTTGCCCGCGTCGGCGTTGCTCGCCTTGCTCGCCGGCTTCGACGGGGTGCTGGCGGTCTTGGCCGCAGGCGTATTGCCGCCGCCCTGCAGCATCTGGTCGAAACCGCTGCCGCTGCTGCCGTCGCTGCGGCTGCTGCGCGAGCTGCTGCCGGTGGAACCGGTGGTGCCGGCGGCGGTGCTGTTGCCGGTCAACAGGGAGGGCATCACGCGCGGCCTCCCTGCGGATCGCTGTCCGGGTCTGCGGCCTGCGCCAGGCGCGCGCGGCGTGCGCCGATGTCATCCATCTCGCGCTGGTCGCGGCGGTCGGTCACCACCTTTTCCTGTGCACGGTAGCTGGCGGCCAGCTGTTCCAGCACGGCCTTGTCCCGGCTGGCCAGGATCAGGCGCGCGCGCTCGGCTTCCACTTTCTCGCGGTTGCCGTTCACGGTCTGCTGCTGCTGTTCCACCGCGCTGTCCAGGCGGTCCAGGAAGGCACGGCGGTTGAGCAGCTGTGCCGGGCTGGTGGCGGCCATCTGTGCGTTTGCGTACTCCTCGGCATAGCGGCGCAGTTCATCCAGCCGCGACAGATGGGTATCCAGCACGCGCTGGCGCTCGGCCAGGTCGCGGGCCACCGCGTCTTCGTGTTCCTGCGCCCGCTTAAGCAGCGGGTCGATGCGCTTGGACTGTGTCATGGCTTAGTTCTCTTGTTCCACCAGGCGCTGCAGCGCGGCCTGGCTGTGCGGAAGATCGGCGGCCTTGGCCACGTCCTGGCCGAGGAATTCCATGATTTCCGGCCAGCGTTCCAGTGCTTCGTCGGTCGCAGCATCGTTGCCGCGCTGGTAGGCGCCAATGGCGATCAGATCGCGGTTGGCCGAGTAGGCCGACACCAGGCGCTTCAACTTGCGGATGCGCAGGCGCCACGGCTCGTCGGCGATTTCCGTGACCACGCGGCTGACCGACGATTCCACGTCGATGGCCGGGTACAGGCCACTGTCGGCCACCCGGCGCGAGAGCAGGATGTGGCCGTCCAGGATCGCGCGTGCCGCGTCGGCAATCGGGTCCTGCGGGTCATCGCCTTCGGTCAGCACGGTGTAGAACGCAGTGATCGAGCCGCGCCCCTTGGCGCCGTTGCCGGCACGTTCCACCAGCGCCGGCAGCTTGGCGAACACCGACGGCGGGTAGCCGCGGGTGGTGGGCGGTTCACCCACCGACAGGCCGATCTCGCGCTGGGCCTGGGCGAAGCGGGTGAGCGAATCCATCAGCAGCAGCACGTTCAGGCCCTGGTCGCGGAACCATTCGGCAATGGCGGTGGCGCGGTAGGCGCCGTGCAGGCGCGCCAGCGGTGGGCGGTCGGCCGGGCTGGCCACCACCACCGCGCGGCGCAGGCCTTCTTCGCCCAGGGTGGTTTCAACGAAATCGCGTACTTCGCGGCCACGTTCACCGATCAGCCCGACCACGATCACGTCGGCGGCGGTGTAGCGGGTCATCATGCCCAGCAGCGTCGACTTACCGACACCGGAACCGGCGAACAGGCCCACGCGCTGGCCACGGCCGATCGGCAGCAGCGCATTGATCGCGCGCACGCCCACGTCAAGCGGCTGAGTGATAGGTTCGCGCGCCAGCGGGTTGATCGACACGCCGGCCATGCCGACATGGCCTTCGGCACGGATCGGGCCCTTGCCATCGAGCGGCACGCCGTCGCTGTCGATTACCCGGCCCAGCAGGCCTTCGCCCACTTCCACGCCGCCACGGCGGGCCGAGGGCACCACCCGTGCGTTGGGCAGCAGGCCGTGCAGCTCGGCGCTGGGCATCAGGTAGGTGCGTTCGCCGGCGAAGCCGACCACTTCGGCATCCACCCAGCCACCATCGACCACTTCCACTTTGCAGCTGGCGCCCAGCGGGGCCTCGCAGCCCACCGCTTCCAGGGTCAGGCCCACCGCGCGGCGCAGCACGCCCTCACGGATCAGGCCGCGGCCGTGTGCGGTGTCCACGCGCAGGCTGTCCAGACGGCCGGCCAGGCGCAGGTTGCGGGCCACGGTCCAGTCCGCCGGCGGCGGCAGGTGCGGTTCGGTGTTCATGCATTGGCTCCGGTCTGGCGGATCACCGCATCCAGGGCGCCGCGCAGGCGTGCTTCCAGGGTGCCATCCACGCGCACCGCTTCGGCGTGCACGCGCAGGTCGCCGCGGCTCAGGCTGGTGTCGGGCACCAGCCGCTGCTGCGGTGACAGGGTCAGCAACGGCGACAGCGCGGCGATGTCATCGGGGTGCAGGCGCACTTCCACCTCGCGGGTGGCGCCGCCCACCGCGTCCACGGCTTCACCCACCAGCTGCGCCAGCAGGGCGGGGTCGGCTTCGTAGGCGCGGCCGACCAGCGCGCCGGCAATGCGCACGGCCAGCTCGCCCAGCGCGCCGACTACTTCATTTTCCAGACGCACCAGCGGGCGGCTGAAGTTGTCCAGGATGCCTTCGATCTGCGCGACCAGGCGGCGCACCTCGGCCTGGCCCTGGCCATAGCCATCGCTGTGGCCCTGGGCAAAGCCTTCCTTTTCCGCGCTGTCCTGGATCGCCTGGATCTCTTCCAGCGTGGGCAGCTGCAGCACCGGCTCCGGCTCGTGATCCGGGTCGGGTTCGGTCAGTTCGAACACATCCTCCTGCTCCAGCTCGGGTTCGGGCTGGGCCAGCAAGTCCGGGGCGAGCCAGCGCACGACATTGCTCACAGCATGGCCTCCGCGCTGCCGCCGATGGTGACCGTGCCTTCATCAGCCATGCGCTTGACGATGGCCAGGATCTCGCGCTGCGCGCCTTCCACGTCGGACAGGCGCACCGGGCCACGCGCTTCCATGTCTTCCAGCAGGATTTCGGCAGCGCGCTGGGACATGTTGCGAGTGATCTTGTCGCGCACTTTGATGTCGGCACCGCGCAGGGCCAGGCCCAGGCGCTCGCCGCTGACTTCGCGCAGCACCAGCTGCATTTCGCGATCGTCCAGATCCACCAGATCGTCGAATACGAACATCAGGTCCTGGATGCGGCCGCTGAGCGGCGCGTCGATGCGCGCGATCTCGCCCAGGATCGCCTGGTCCTGGCCGCTGTCCATGAAGTTGAGGATGTTGGCCGCGCACTGCACGCCGCCGATGTTGGACGACTTCAGGTTCTGGTTGCCGGCGAACTGGCGTTCCATGATCTCGTTCAGTTCGTTCAACGCATTGGGCGGAATGCCGTCCAGGGTGGCGATGCGCAGCAGCACGTCCACCCGGGTACGTTCGGGCAGCAGCTTCAGTGCATCGGCTGCCTGGTCGGTTTCCAGGTGGGCCATCACGATGGCGATGATCTGCGGGTGCTCGTTGCGCACCAGGTCGGCCACCGCGCGCGGGTCCATCCACTTCAGCGCGTCCAGGCCGGTGGTGTTGCGGCCCAGCAGGATGCGGTCGATCAGGTTGCCGGCCTTCTCGCTGCCCAGCGCCTGCACCAGCATGTTGCGGATGTAGTCGTCCGAACCCACGCCCAGCGAGGTCTTCGAGCCCAGCTCCTGGCTGAACTGGTCCATCACCCGTTCCACCTGTTCGCGGGTGATGTCGGTCATGGTGGCCATGGCGATGCCGATCTTCTGCACCTCCTTGGGTTCCATATGACGCAGCACCTCGGCCGCATCCAGTTCACCCAGGGACAACAGCAGCACGGCAGCGCGCTGCACGCCGGTCAGTTGTGCCTCAGTCATTGGCCACCCAACCCTTGACCACCTGGGCCACGCGCTTGGAGTCGGTCTTTACGGCTTCACGGGCCATCCGCAGTCGTTCCTCATATGAATCCACCGGCAGGGCCAGTGCTTCGGCCCCGCCCAGGCTGACCCGGTCGGCGCCCAGCGCCGGCAACGGGGTGCCATCGTCATCCACCAGTTGCACGTCCGCGCTGTGCGGTTCCAGTGCAGCGTCGTCGTCCTTCTTGGTCTGCCCGGTGATGGCGCGCAGGGCAGGGCGCAGCACGCCGAACAGCAGCGCCAGCACCACGATGGCACCCAGCAGCATGCGGCCGGCATCATGCACCCACGGCAGTTCCCACCAGGCCGGGCCTTCCACCGGGGTGGTGTCGCGCACGAACGGCGCGTTCATCACCGACACGGTATCGCCGCGTTCTGCGTTGAAGCCCACGGCCTGCTTCACCAGCGCTTCCACGCGGGTCAGCTCGGCGGCCGACAGCGGCTGCGGGGTCACTTTGCCATTGGCCCCGGCACGCGGCACGTTGTCCACCAGCACCGCCACCGACACCCGCTTGATGCGGCCGGCCGGCTGGCGGGTGTGCTGCAGCGTGCGGTCCAGCTCGTAATTGCGGGTGGCGTTCTTGCTGCTTTCGGTCGGGGTCTGCGCGGTGGGCGGTGCGGCCGGCTGGCCCGGCGGGCTGTTGCTGGTCGCGCCCGGCACGCCCTGCGGGCCCGGCGTGGTGCTGGTGTTCTCGCTCATCTGCTCGCTGCGCAGCTTCTGCGGCTCACCGTTGTAGAGTTCGCGCGCCTCCTCGGTCACCGAGAAGTCCATGTCCACGCTCACTTCCGGATTCACCCGGCCAGGGCCGGTCATCGGTTCCAGCAGTTCGCGGATGCGCTGGTTGAACGAGGTTTCCTGGCGTCGCACCTGTTCGAACTGGGCGGCATTGACCGCCGCTTCGCTGTTGGGGTCGCTCACGCTCAGCATGCGACCGCTCTGGTCGACCACGGTCACCCGTTCCGGGGCCAGGTCGGGAATGCTGGCGGCCACCATGTGCACGATGGCATCGACCTGGCTGCGTTCCAGCTGCTGGCCGCCACGCAGTTCCAGGGTGACCGAGGCGCTGGCGACGTCACGCTGGCGGGTGAAGGCGCTGGGCTTGGGAATGGCCAGGTGCACGCGCGAATCGCGCACCGGGCGCAGGGTGTTGATGGTGCGCGACAGCTCGGTTTCCATCGCGTGCTGGTAGCGCGCGCTTTCCACGAATTGGCTGACGCCGAAGCCAGGATCGCGCTCCATCAGTTCAAAACCCAGCTTGCCACTGTCGGTCAGGCCGGAACCGGCCAGCTTCAGGCGCGCATCGTGCAGGTTCTTTTCCGGCACGGTGATGCCGCCGGTGGCCGGATCCAGCTCGAACGGAATCTGTGCGGCGCGCAGCAGGTCGGTGGCTTCGGCGGTGGCCTTCTGGTCCAGGCCGGTATACAGCGGCACCATGCCCGGCTTCTGTGCCCAGAAGAACACGGCAAGGCCTGCCGCCACCGCCACGGCGATCATCGCCATCAGACCCAGGCGGCGGGTGATCTGCAGACTTTGCAGCCGATCGAACCACTGCCCGGCCTTCTCGGCGTTCAGGGATTCCTTGGAGAGCGTCAGTGCCATGCGGTTGGATCCTTACAGCGGCATGTTCATCACGTCCTGGTAGGCCTGGACGAGACGGTTGCGGACTTCCACGGTGGCGCGGAAGGCGATCTGGGACTGCTGCGAGGCGACCATGACCTTGGCCAGGTCGGCGCTGGGGTCACCCATTTCGAAGGCCTTGGCCAGGGCGCCGGAGGTCTGCTGGGCGTCGTTCACGCTGGACAGGGCGCCGCGCAGGGTTTCGGTGAAGCTGGGCGGCTGCACCTGCGGGGCATCCAGCACCGCGTTGGGCAGGGCATTGCTGCGCGGCGCTTCGGCCAGCGGGTTGAGCGCGGGCTGTCCCATCTGGGTCTGATAGGAGCGGATCTGGGAAAGGATCGAAGTGACGGAGTGGGACATCTGCAACGGTTCCAGAAACAGGGATGGGGGCGTTCGTCTGGAAGCAGTGCAAGCGGCGTGCCGAAACCGGTTTTTGATTCAGAGTGGTGAGGGTGGGGGTGTGTTCTTGGCGGGGCTTGCAGCCCTGCACCCGCTGTAGAGTCGAGCCATGCTCGACTGAAGCAACGTCAAAAGCTGGTTTCCTGGGGATGGCGGGGTGGGTCCGGATGCGGGGGACGCCGTAAACCCGTCCATGGGGGCTTAGCCGCGCCATCCATGGCGCGGATACCCCCGCAACCGGACCCACCCCGCCTTCGACAGTTCTCTGCGGCCTGTCGGAACGGCATCGTGCTCTGGTAGGTGTCGACCTTGGTCGACACAGTAGATCCACGCCATGCGTGGATGGTGTGGTGTCATTTAACCGGCGTCGGTTTTCTGGCCTAGGGCTGCAGGGTCCAGCGGCCGGAATTCTGGCGCTGCCGGGGCACGATGGGGCCGTCGTGCTGGGTGTAGATGAAGCGGCCCTGGTTCGGGGTCAGGCAGGTCAGCAGCAGGGTGTAGCGGGCTGGGCCGTCGGGGTGGGCTTCGACCATCTGGATTTCCGCGGCGTGCGGGGCCAGGCGCTGGTAGCGGTAGCTGCCGCCGATGCGGATATCGGTGCCCAGTACATCGAGCGTGTAAGCGCTCGTGCCGAAGCTGACCTGCACCATACGCCCGGCGTTCGGGTTGTCGGGCGCATACAGTGGATCGCTGAGGTTGGTGAACTGGCGCTGGTCCAGCGTAGCGGGCAGGGTGCAGTTGGCGGCGGTGGCCAGGGTCGGGCAGAGCAGGGCGATGAGTATTGCTGAACGATGCATGGCGGAACCTCCGTAGGGTGTCCCTGCCATGGTCCGCAGTGCGATGCCGATGTCTTTAGGAAAACGTGCAAATGCAAAAGGGTCGGATCCCTTTCCAGCGGAAAGGGCTCCGACCCCTCTGGGATCGCGCGGGGTCAGAGCCCTCCCTTCGGGAGGGATCTGACCCCGGTGCCGGCGGTCAGCTGGCCAGTTCGGCCGGTTCGCGTTCGATGCCGTACTTGCGCAGCTTTTCCACCAGGGTGGTGCGGCGCAGGCCCAGCAGTTGGGCGGCGTGGGCAACCACGCCCTGGGTGCGTTCCAGGGCTTCGTTGATCAGGCCCAGTTCGATGTTGGCCATGTGGTTGCGCAGGTCCAGGCCGTCGTCGGGCAGGGCTGCCGGGGCGTTGGCGCGGTTCACTGCGATGCCGTGTTCCAGTGCCGGCTGGCTGCCGCTGCCGGGGGTGTGGAAGGAGAAGCTGCGCAGGTCCAGGCGGTCCTCGCTTGTGGCCACCGCCGCCGGGGCGGGGGCAGGCGCCACCGGGGCCAGCGCGGCGTCGCCACGGTAGCGGGCCGGCAGGTCCTGCACGCGCACCGAGCCGCCCGGGTGCAGCACGGCCAGGCGCTCGACCAGATTGGTCAGTTCGCGCACATTGCCCGGCCATTCGTAGCCGGCCAGCGCCTGCAGGGCTTCAGGGGTGAAGCGCACTTCGCCACGGCCGGTGCGGGCCAGCTGCGCGGCGATGGTTTCCACCAGCGCAGGCAGGTCTTCGCGGCGTTCGCGCAGGGCCGGTACGTCGATCGGGAACACGTTCAGGCGGTAGAACAGATCCTCGCGGAACTTGCCTTCGGCAATGCGGGTTTCCAGATCGCGATGGGTCGCGGCGACCACGCGCACGTTGCAGCGGATGGTCTGGTTGCCGCCCACGCGTTCGAAGCTGCGTTCCTGCAGCACGCGCAGCAGCTTCACCTGCATCGGCAGGCTCATGTCGCCGATTTCGTCCAGCAGCAGGGTGCCGCCCTCGGCCATTTCGAAACGGCCCTTGCGCGCGGTCAGTGCGCCGGTGAAGGCGCCCTTTTCGTGGCCGAACAGTTCGCTTTCCAGCAGGTCGGCCGGAATGGCGCCGCAGTTGATCGCAACGAACGGGCCGTCACGGCGCGGCGAGCGCTGGTGGATCGCGCGTGAGACGACTTCCTTGCCGGTGCCCGATTCGCCCAGCACCAGTACGGTGGTGTCGAAGGCGGCCACCTGTTCGATCATGGTGCGCAGGGTGGTCACCGCCGGGCCGGTGCCGGTCGGGCCCTGGTCCTGCACGGCGCCGGCCTGGTGCTCGGCATCCAGCCGCTTCAGGCTGGCACGGCGCAGCAGGGCTTCCATCTGCGCGTGGCGCAGCGGCGCTTCCAGCGGCCAGATGTTGGCTTCGTGCAGGCCATGCTGGTGGGCGAACGTGGCGGCATCGCCATCGGCCAGCAGCACCGGCGGCGGCAGGCTGCTGCCGCCCAGCCACGCGTACAGCGCGGTGCTGGCGGGGCTTTCGTCCAGGCTGCCGACGATCACCGCCATCCAGTCGTTCTGGCGCTGGCGGCCCAGGTCGAAATCGGCCGCGTCGGAGACCCAGCGCGGGTTGAAATCCATGAATTCCAGCAGGGCAACGGTGCGCTCGGCGCGCACGGCATCGTTGTCCAGTACCAGGATGCGCGATTCGCTCACGATCTATCCTCCCTGAGGCCTTCCAGGATCGGCATGACTTCCTGGATATAGGACAGCTTGCTGACGAAGTTGTCGGCGCCGGCGCGCAGCGCGTGTTCGCGGTGCTCGACGTCGTCGAAGTGGCTGGCAATCACGATGTACGGGGCATCATCCTGCGATTTGATCAGGCGGGTGGCCTGCAGGCCGCCCATTTCCGGCATGGCCAGATCCATCAGCACCACCTGCGGGCGCAGGCTTTCCGAGCGCTCGATCGCTTCCAGGCCGTTACCGGCGCTGCCAACGATCTGCAGCCAGTCGATCTTGCGGAAATGACGCATGGCGGCGTTGATGAAACCTTCATGGTCATCGACCAGCAGCACTGTGAGCTTGTTCATGTCCAACATCCTTTTCAGCCCACCCGGGCCAGCTGGGGTTGCCTGGCGCTGATCCGGCGCCGTTCGCGGGCCGGAGCGATATCCAGTTGTTCGCGGTATTTTGCGACGGTTCGGCGGGCAATGTTCACCCCCTGTCGCGACAGCAGGCCGGCGATGGCCTCGTCGGCCAGCGGGCGACCGGCCGGTTCGGCGTCGATCAGGCGGCGCACCATGGCTTTCACGGCCTGCCCGGACACGCTGGCGCCTTCCAGGCGCACGGCGAAGAAGTGCTTCAGTTCGAAGGTGCCGCGCGGGGTCTGCAGGTACTTGCCGGTGGTGATGCGCGAAACGGTGGATTCGTGCATGCCGATCTCTTCGGCCACCTCCTTCAGGGTCAGCGGTGCCATGGCTTCGTCGCCACGTACCAGGAAGGCAGCCTGGCGTTCGACGATGACCCGCGCGGTGCGCAGCAGGGTGTCGTAGCGCATGGACAGGCCGCGGCTGAACCAGCGGGCTTCCTGCAGCATTTCGCGCAGGGCAGGGGCAGCATCGGCGGTGTCGGCCAGGGCCTGTTCGTACTGGCTGTTGATCGACACGCGGCGGCTGGTAGCCGGGTTCAACGCCACCTTCCACTGCTCGTCGGCATGCCAGGCCACCACGTCCGGTACCACGGCCACGTTGCTGTCGGTCTGCAGGCTGTCGCCCGGGCGCGGCTGCAGCGACAGGATCAGGCGCACCGCTTCGCGCACGTCGTCCACTTCGGCATCGTGCTGGCGGGCCAGGGCCAGGTAGTCGTGGGCGGCCAGGGCGTCGAGCGCACCTTCCAGAATGCGCCCGGCCAGGTGACGGCCCGGAACCAGGCCCTGCAGGCTGTACAGCTGGGCCAGCAGGCATTCGCGCAGGTCCTGCGCGGCCATGCCGGCCGGTTCGCCGTGCAGCAGCTGCTGGCGGATGGCTTCCACGCCTGCGGCGTCGACATCGAACTGGGCGCTGGCCAGCAGGTGCAGCTGGGCCAGCGGGGCCTGCAGGTAGCCGGCGTCATCGCAGTGTTCCAGCCAGAACGCGGCGATGGCCAGGCCACGGTCGTCCAGGTCCAGTGCCAGGCGCTGCAGCACGCGCAGCTGCGGATCGCTGGATTCACCGGCGGCAATGCGCGCCATGCGGTCATCATCGCCGTCCTGCCAGCTGGTGCCGGCCACGTCCCACATGGACGATTCGGGCAGCTCGTCGAAGGCCGCCGTTTCCAGGGTGGTGGCGGCGGCGTCGCTGGCGTCGGCAACGGGCGCTTCGGCCTCTTCGATTTCCAGCAGCGGATTGGAATCAAGCAGGCGTTGGATTTCCTGTTCCAGGTGCAGGCCATCGAGCTGCAGCAGGCGGATCGACTGCAGCAGCTGCGGCGTCAGGTGTAGTTGTTGGCCCAGCTGGGTCGAGAGTGCAGCCTTCATCGTGGTTCCCCGGCACCGCTCCCCGGCGCCTTGTGGAACACATCTTGCTTTTGATCCGGCAGGTCCGGAATCGGGGGGTTCCTGAGGCGCTTGGTTGAGTTCCCGACACGCTGTAGGGGAATTCCCTACGAAAGCGCGGGAAGTTGACGATGGCCGCGGCTAAATCGTTGATTGCTGGTGGCGCTGGACGGTCGTCCGGGCCGTTGGTGTGTGGAAACCCGTCATTGCGTGTCAGGGTGACGGCATTCCGGCGCCCGGGGCGGTGGGTAGAGTCGACTGTAAGTCGACTATCGCGCCAAGAGCAGTCGACCAACGGTCGACTCTACCGGACCAGTGCAGTCGACCAACGGTCGACGTTACTCCAGCTCGTGCTGGTGGCGGGCGGCCAGCAGCAACAGATCGTTGGCGCGGCGGCAGCCCAGCGATTCCATCATGCGCGCGCGATGGGTCTCCACCGTCTTCACGCTGATGCCCAGGTCGGCGGCGATTTCCTTGTTGCTTTCGCCCTTGCCGATCTGGCGCAGGATCTCGCGCTGGCGGGGCGACAGCGCGGCAATGCCGGTGGGCTTTTCGCGGCCCAGCATGGGCGCCAGCATCTTGGCCGAGATCTGCGGGCTCAAGAACACCTGGCCGGCATGAGCGGCGCGCAGGGCCAGTTCCAGTTCCTGCGGCGCGGCATCCTTCACCACGAAACCCACGGCACCGCGGTCCAATGCATCGCGCACATGGGCGGCATCGTCATGCATGGTCATCATCACCACCCGGGTGCCGGGTGCGCGCAGGCGGATGTCGCTCAGCGCTTCCAGGCCGGTGCGGCCGGGGAGAGAAAGGTCCATCAGCACCACGTCCGGTGCATGCTGCAGGGCCAGCTGCAGCGCCTGTTCGGCGTTGCTGGCTTCGGCCACCAGCTGCACGTCGGCAAACCCCTGCAACAGCCGCGCCAGGCCAGCGCGAACCAGGGTGTGATCGTCGACGATGAGAACTCGCACAGGCACGCAGCAGGTCCGTAAGGGGAGTCCACCTTAACTTAGCTGAACGGGCCCGCCAAGGCCCGTCGGCCACGCACTACGGTGACGGCGTTCAGCGCGCCCGGCGCGCTTCGGCAACCTGTCGACGGTGTAGACGGAAAAGGTGGCGTTCCATGGCCATTTCCAGGCCATCGCCCAGATGACTGAAGCGCAGCCACAGGAAGTGGCCGCCGCTGCCGTCGGCGGCCTCGGCCACCACCTCCACCGGCAGGTCGATATGGTCGGGCAGCCAATCGCTGGGCTGCAGGCGCACGACGCCGGCCTGGCCCGGGCTGGCGCCGCTGCGCGGGCCCAGTTGCAGGCGGATGCCACGGCGCGACCAGCGGACCGGGCGCAGGGGCAGGTCGTGCCCTTGCTGGCGTACCAGCCGGCCCAGCAGCACCATGGTCAGGTCCAGCTTGGCTTCCAGGCGCTGCAGCTGCAGGGTGGCCTCGCTGCGTTCCTCGTGCTCGTCAACCCTGCTGTCTTCCACCAGGGCCAGGCTGCGCAGCAGGGCTTCGGCATTGCCGGTGCGGCCCAGCGCGCTGCCGGCCTGGAACTCGGCGGGCAGGGCCAGTTCGCAGCTGAGCGTTTCGTCGAACAGCTCGCTTTCGGCCGGGTGGTGCAGCGAGGTGGTCGGCAGCAGGGTCATGCCAGCGATTCTGCCTGCAGGTATGCATGGGCTGCGCGAAGGGAACGCTGGCCATCCTGCAGCTGCACGGCTACTGCGTCGCGGCGCTGGCGCAGCAGGCCCAGCAGGCTCTGCTGGCGTTCCAGCAGTGCCGACAGCGGGGCGTGGTTGGCACCGGTCAGCGGTTGGCTGAGCAGGGCGTGCAGGGTGCCATCGTGGCCGTCCAGCAGGCTGTCGGCCTGCTCGAAGGCATTTTCGTTCAATGCCTTTTCAAAGGCGTCCAGCTGCGCGTGCAGATCGCTCAGGCTCACGGCGCCACCGCCGCCGGACGGCGCTGTTCCTGCGGAATCGCGTTCCACGCCCCGTCGATCTCGCTCAACAGCTGCAGCGATTCATCAAGGGCGACGCGATCGTTGTGCAGGTTCGCTTCGGTCAGCCGCTGCAGCACGTAGTCGTACAGGGACGACAGGTTGCCGGCGATCTCGCCGCCGGCTTCATGGTCGAGCGAACCATTCAGGTGGCCGACGATCGCACAGGCCTCGCCGATCGCCTTGCCCTTGCCAGCCTGGTCGCCCCGTTCAAGGCTGGCCATTGCACGACGCACGCGTTCCAGCGCACCGGCCAGCAGCAGTGCCACCAGCTTGTGCGGATCGGCATCGGCGACCGCACTGGTCACACCCACCTGGCGATACTGTTCGGCGTATTGACGGCTGGAACCGTACATTCGTGATTCTCCCTTGCGCTGTGTACCGCCGACGGATCGTCAGGATCCGTGCCGGCGGCACTGCGGTGATTGCTGATGCTTCTGTTATCGGTGCGTACGGGGCCAAACTTGAGCCGCGTTCGCCTGCAATCAGCCGCTCAGCTGGGCCAACTGCTGCGACAGGGCGCTGCTGCTCTGCTGCAGCTTGCCCATCAGGGTGTCCAGCGCCAGGAACTGCTTTTTGTAGCGCTCGGCGACGCCTTCCATGCGGGTGTCCAGGTCGGCGCGGCGCTTGTCGATGTCGGTCAGCGTCTTGTTCAGGCTGTTGGTGCGCGAAACGAAGGCGCCTTCCTTGCCCACGGTGGTGCTGACATAACCGTCGACCATCGTATAGAGCTTGCCGGCGCCGCCGGTGTCGCCGGTAATGGCCTGGCGGATCTTCTCCGGCTGGTTGGCCAGTGCCGCGGCAAACTTGGTGGTGTCCAGCACCAGGCTGCCGTCGGCATTGGGGTAGCCGCGCGTCTGCAGGCCCAGCGTCTTCGGGTCCAGGCCTTCGGCTGACAGATCCTTCAGGATGCTGCTCATCTGCGCGCGCAGCTGGCTCATGGCGCCACGCATCTGCGCGTCGCCGGTCAGCGAGGCGGCTTCCTTGGTCTTGGCGTCGTAGGCGGTTTCGGTGTTGATGGCCGCCAGCGCCGCGTTGTAGGCAGTCACGAACTCCTGCATCACCTTGGTGGCGGCAGTCGTATCGGTGCTGATGGTGACCGTGCTTTCACCCTTCATCTTCAGGTTCAGGGTCAGGCCGGGCACCGCGTCAGCCACGGTGTTGCTGGCACTGACCACTTCCACGCCGTCGATGGTCAGCTTGGCGTCCTTGGCAGCGGTGTTCTCTTTCAGGCTGCCGACCAGCGAGGTCAGGCCCGGATCACTTCCCGCATACTCCAGCTTGATGGCGTTGGCAGCGCCGGTTTTTTCCTGGGCAATGGACAGGTACTGGTTGTCGCCCGAGCTGATCAGCGTGGCCTGCACGCCTTCCTTGCGGCCGGCGGCATCGATCTTGTTGCGGACCGTGGTAAGCGTGTCGCCTTCCTCGACCTCGACGTTCATGGTCTTGGCCTTGTCACCCACGCCAACGGTCAGCGTCAAGGTTCCGGCGGCAAAGATCTGGGTCTTCGGTACCGAGGTATCGGCAATCAGCTTGTGCGCGGTAGCCAGTTCCAGCACGTTCACCTTGTGCGTGCCATTGGACGCGGCAGCTTTGGTCGTGCCCACGTCATACAGCGCCACCGTTGCCGTCAGGATCTCGTCGGTGCTGTTGGTGCCGCCCTTGCTGGCGGTCACGGTGCGGGTATCGAAGGCAGTGGACGCCTTCAATGCGGTCAGTGCGGTCTTCAGCTTGTCGAAGGCCGAGGTGATGGTGCCCACAGACGAGAGCTGTAGTTTTGCCTTGGACTGCTGAAGGTTCAGTGCGTTGTCGGCCGGCTTGCGGTCGGCTGCCACCAACTGGCTGACCATGCCGGAAATATCCAGGCCCGAGCCAATGCCACCGTATCCAAAGTCTGCCACGTCGTTTCTCCTGGTAGCCGGGACCACGCGCTTTGCGGTGGGCCGTTGTCAACGAAAATAGCGGCCTGTGCCGCCGGGTCTTGAGGACTTCGTTGATGCATGTCCTGTGCCACTGCCCGCAAGGCGTTTCTGGCACGCCGGTTGCAGGAGGGTAGGGGCAGGGTGCGGGTATGTTCACCGCGGGCTGCCGGGAGTCTGCAAAAAGCCCTCCCCCAAGGTAGGGGAGGGATCAGGCTACTGACAATCGGGGGGAGACGAAGCCACCCGGTACGTACAGTCAAGAGTACAGCGCTGAAAGAGAGGTCCGCAGGGGCGGGCGATGCCAAGCCGGTTCGGGGTGTACCCGGGCCGGGCATGGCCGGCATCTGCGATGGCCTTGTCCTTCTGGTTGCCGCTACCGTCGGTGTGATCCGACGGTAGCGGCGCCTTCTTGCCGTGGATCAGCGCAGCAGGCTGAGCACGCCCTGCGGTACCTGGTTTGCCTGGGCCAGCATGGCCGTACCGGCCTGCTGCAGGATCTGGGTACGGGTCAGTTCGGCGGTTTCCTTGGCGAAGTCGGTGTCCTTGATGCGGCTACGCGAAGCCGACAGGTTTTCCGACGAGGTCTGCAGGTTGGCCACGACCGAGGTGAAGCGGTTCTGGATCGCGCCGAGGTCGGCACGGGTGCTGTTGATCGCACTCAGGGCCTTGTCAACGATTTCCATCGACTGCTGCGCACCCTTCACGGTGGACACGTCGATCTTGTCGGCGAACTGCTTGGTCGCAGCGGCACCGGCGGTGAAGCCCGCAACGGTCGAAGAGAAGGCGGTTGCCACACCTGCGTCATTGACGCTGTCCTTGACCGAGGTCAGGGTCACTTCACCGGCCGCGTCGGTTTCGGCGTAGACGCCGGTTTCACCGATCTTGGCGTTGATGTGCGCGGCCAGTGCCTTGCCGGCGGCGGCTTCGTTGGCCGCAGCCAGGCCGACGCTCTTCACGTCCAGCTTGTCGAAGTTGACGACGGTGCCCTTGCTGTCGGTGATGGTGAAGGCAGCAATGGCGACGTCGGTGTTGTCAGCGCCGGTCACGGCATCGATGGTGGCGGTGGCGAACTGCGCGCCGCCCAGGGCGTTGGCCTTGGCATCGATGGTCTTGTCGATGGCGATGGCCTGGCCTGCATTTGCACCGACCTGGAACAGCTGGCTGGAGAACGAACCGTCCAGCAGCTTGGTGCCGTTGAAGTCCGACTGCTTGGCGACGCGGTCGATTTCCGAAACCAGCTGGGTCACTTCGGCCTGCAGCGCCTTGCGGTCGCTGGCGGAGTTGGTGGCGTTGGCGGCCTGCACCGACAGCTCGCGGACGCGCTGCAGGTTGTTGCCGATTTCGGTCAGCGAACCTTCGGCGACCTGGGCCAGCGAGATGCCGTCGTTGGCGTTGCGGATGGCCACGTCGGTACCGCGGATCTGGGTGCCGAAACGCTCGGAGATGGCCAGACCGGCGGCGTCGTCCTTGGCGCTGTTGATACGCGAACCCGAGGACAGGCGCTGGATCGTGGTGGCCAGGGAGGCGCCGCTGGTGCTCAGGTTGCGCTGAGCATTCAGGGACATGGTGTTGGTGTTGATGACTTGTGCCATGGTGCTTTTTCCTTTGGCGGAGGTGGAGCGTGATTCAGTTTCAGAATCCGGGCGCCGGCTCAGCCAGCGCCCGGAGATGGATCAAGGTGCGTATCAGCGCAGCAGGCTGAGCACGCCCTGCGGCACCTGGTTGGCCTGGGCCAGCATGGCCGTACCGGCCTGCTGCAGGATCTGGGTGCGGGTCAGCTCGGCGGTTTCCTTGGCGAAGTCGGTGTCCTTGATGCGGCTACGCGACGCCGACAGGTTTTCCGACGAGGTCTGCAGGTTGGCCACGACCGAGGTGAAGCGGTTCTGGATGGCACCGAGGTCAGCGCGGGTGCTGTTGATCGCACCCAGGGCCTTGTCGACCACTTCCATCGCCTGCTGTGCACCCTTCACGGTGGACACGTCGATCTTGTCGGCAAACTGCTTGGCGGCCACGGCCGGGGCAGTCTGGCCAGCGGTGAAGGTGCCACCGGTGACGGCCACGGCGAAGCCCTTGAAGGCGCCGTCCTTGTCCACACTGTCCTTGACCGAGGTCAGGTCCACGCCGGTGCCGGCGGTGTTGACTTCGGCATAGACGCCGGTTTCGCCGATCTTGGCGTTGATCGCCGCTGACAGGGCGGTAGCTGCAGCCTTCTGGGTGCCAGCGGCGGTGCCGGTGGCTTCGACCTTCAGGTCGGCGAAGGTGACAGCGTTGCCCTTGCTGTCGGTGATCGACAGGCCGGTGATGTTGGCAGCGGTGGTGCCGTCAGCCGGGATGGTGACAGCCAGGGCGCCGGTGGCGAACTGCGCGCCGCCCAGGGCATTGGCCTTGGCATCGATGGTCTTGTCGATGGCGATGGCCTGGCCCGCATTGGCGCCGACCTGGAACAGCTGGCTGGAGAACGAACCGTCCAGCAGCTTGGTGCCGTTGAAGTCCGACTGCTTGGCGACGCGGTCGATTTCCGAAACCAGCTGGGTCACTTCGGCCTGCAGCGCCTTGCGGTCGCTGGAGGAGTTGGTGGCGTTGGCGGCCTGCACCGACAGCTCGCGGACACGCTGCAGGTTGTTGCCGATTTCGGTCAGCGAACCTTCGGCGACCTGGGCCAGCGAAATGCCGTCGTTGGCGTTGCGGATGGCCACGTCGGTGCCGCGGATCTGAGTGCCAAAGCGCTCGGAGATCGCCAGACCGGCGGCGTCATCCTTGGCGCTGTTGATGCGCGAACCGGAGGACAGGCGCTGGATGGTGGTGGCCAGCGAGGCGCCGCTGGTGCTCAGGTTACGCTGAGCATTCAACGACATCGTGTTGGTGTTGATGACTTGTGCCATGAGGAGAGGTCCTTGAGCGGTTGCACGTGAGTTGGGTTAGACGCCCCCGACGTGCTTCGGGGGCGGCTCATGTCAGCGCTGCAACAGGCTGAGCACGTTCTGGGGTACCTGGTTGGCCTGGGCCAGCATCGCCGTGCCGGCCTGCTGCAGGATCTGCGTGCGGGTCAGTTCAGCGGTTTCCTTGGCGAAGTCGGTATCGCGGATGCGGCTGCGCGAAGCGGACAGGTTCTCCGAGGAGGTCTGCAGATTGGCCACCACCGAGGTGAAGCGGTTCTGGATGGCGCCGAGGTCGGCGCGTACGCTGTTCACCGACTCCAGTGCCTTGTCGACGATGGACAGGGCTTTCTGCGCGCCCTCGGCGCTGCTGACGTCCAGGTCCTTGACGAAGGTGCTGGTGACGCCGGTCAGGGTGCCGCCGTTGGTGCTGGACTGGGTCAGGCCGACGTTGGCCAGATCGGTCGGGACGGCACCGGTGACCGTGGAAGCGGGGCCCGCGGTACCCAGGGTGAAGGTCTGGCCATCCTTGACCGAGCTGAGGCTGATCACCCCGGCGTCGACCTTGGCCAGCACGCCGGTTTCGCCGATCTTGTTGTTGATCGCGGCGGCGGTGGCGGCGCTGATCGATTCACCGGCCTTGACCGAGATATCGCCGATGTTGACCGTGGTGGCGCTGCCGCCCGGCGGGGTCACGATGACCTGCAGCTGCGAGTAGGTGGTGTCCGCAGCAGCCTTGTCGGTGCCCAGCGCGGTGCCAACGAAGGCGTTTGCGAAGTTGACCGCGCCCAGCGCATCGGCCTTGGCGTTGACCACGCTGTTGATCGCGATGGCCTGGCCGGCATTGGCGCCCACCTGGAACAGCTGGCTGGTGAAGCTGCCGTCCAGCAGCTTGGTGCCGTTGAAGTCGCTCTGCTTGGCAACGCGGTCCACTTCCGAAACCAGCTGGGTCACTTCGGCCTGCAGCGCCTTGCGGTCGCTGGCCGAGTTGGTGGCGTTGGAGGCCTGCACGGCCAGTTCGCGGATGCGCTGCAGGTTGTTGCCGACTTCGCTCAGCGAACCTTCGGCGACCTGGGCCAGCGAGATGCCGTCGTTGGCGTTGCGGATGGCCACGTCCAGGCCGCGGATCTGGGTGCCGAAGCGCTCCGAGATCGCCAGGCCGGCGGCGTCGTCCTTCGCGCTGTTGATGCGCGAACCAGACGACAGGCGCTGGATGGTGGTGGCCAGCGAGTTGCCGCTGGTGCTCAGGTTGCGCTGAGCGTTGAGCGACATCGTATTGGTGTTGATTACCTGTGCCATGGGGTCGTCTCCTCTTATATGGAACCCGTTGGTGAATGAAACGAAGCGCCGCCTGTTTTTTTTGTTTGGCTGTGTGCTTCGCCGTTGCCAAATGAATAACGGCGCTTTGTCAACAACCTTTAGGCGGGAATTTCGTCGGGGCCGTAATTCGTCGCGTGGGGCTGCTTTTTCCGGGGTTTGGCCTGCCCTGGTCCAGGGCGGGGCGGGCCCCGGAAAGGGCGGTCGGGGTGGTTCCGAACGGCGCCAGTGGAGGTATCGGCGCTGGTGCGCGAAGCTGAAGGGCGATGTGTTTCGCCGGGCGTGGCCCGGCGCTACCGCGCACCGGTAACACAAACGAAAAAGGCCGCGATGCTGGGCATCGCGGCCTTGAGGGGTTCAGCGGTGAAGGGGCCAGGCCCCGTCGGCTCAGCCGAGCTTGTTGAACAGCGACATCTGCTGCATCTGTGCGAACAGGGTCTGCGCGGCCTGCAGCGCAGTATTCTCGAGCTGGTACTGGCTCAGCGCGTCGGCGTAGTCCAGGTCGCGCATCTGCGACAGGGTGGTCTTCAGGGTCACGCCATTGGATTCACGCATGTCCGCGGCGTTGTCAAGCGCCTTCAGCTGTGCGCCGCCGGAGGCGCGG
Organism: Stenotrophomonas sp. ZAC14D2_NAIMI4_6; assembly: GCF_003086875.1. Classification (NCBI taxonomy): domain Bacteria; kingdom Pseudomonadati; phylum Pseudomonadota; class Gammaproteobacteria; order Lysobacterales; family Lysobacteraceae; genus Stenotrophomonas; species Stenotrophomonas sp. ZAC14D2_NAIMI4_6. Next base: position 2,076,737 of record NZ_CP025996.1, read on the forward strand.
GCGTCGATCATCCGCTCGGCGGCCCGGGCGACATCCCGCAGGCTGCTCTGCAGCGCGTTCTGCTGTACGGCCAGGGTCTGCGGCGTTCCCGTGTCGGCTTCCAGCGCGCCGATCAGCGAATCCAGCGTGCCGAAGATGTCGCGACTGCTGGACGGGGTGACCGAGAAGCTGTCACCGGCGGCAGGTTTGCCATCGATGTGCAGGCGCACACCGTTGACCACCAGATCATCGCCGGACTTCATCGTGCCATTGCCCACCACCGTACCGCCCGCATCCAACACCTCGTAGGTGTCGGCAGCGGTGAAGCGCACGCTGAAGGCCTGCCCGTTCCAGTTGTCAGTGCCGTCACGGGTGATGTTGGTCAGCACGCCCGTACCGGTGTTGCCAGCGGCCGGGCCACCATCGACAAAGCCGTCGCCGGTGGGGATGCGCAGGAAGACCTCGCTGCCGGGCAGGGCATCACGCACGTAGGTGTCCGGTCCGACCTCCACCTGGCGCTGGGTCTGGTCGCCGCTGTAGACCACACTGCCACCCACCTGCGAGAACGGCGGGTTGCTGTCATTGGTACCACCGAACAGGTAGCGACCAGTGCCATCGCTCGAGTTGGCCAGTGACAGCAGGTTGTCCCGGATTGCCTTGATTTCGGTCACCATGGACTGCTTGTCGGCCGGGGCCAGCGCCGGATTATTGGCGTAGATGGTCAGCTCGTTGATACGGCCCATCATGTCGCCCACCTGGGCCAGGGTGTTTTCCTGCACGCCCAGCCGGTTCTGTACGTTGCCCGCGTTGAGTTTCATGCGTTCCAGCGCCGCCAGAGTGCGATCCAGCCCCACGGCGGCGCCGGCGTTCACCGGGTCGTCCTTGGCGGTGACGATCTTGCTGCCCGTGGCGATCTGCTGTTCCAGGTGGCTCAGTTTTGCCTGCTTGGACATCATCAGCGAGACGGACTGGCTGAACATCATGCTGGTGGAAATGCGGTTGTTCATCAGCGCACCGCCTGCAGGATGGTCTGGAACATGTTGTCGGCGGTGGAGATCAGCTGTGAAGCCGCCTGGTAGGCCTGCTGCAGGCGAAGCATGTCAGCGGCTTCTTCGTCCAGGTTGACCCCGGAAATGGAATCGCGTGCCGACTGCGCCTGGTCGGTGATGACCTGCTGGGCACTGAGCGAGTACTCGGCCGAGCGCGCGGCGGCACCCACCTGGGTGGTCAGCCCGCCCAATGCACCGTTGAGGGTGACCGTACCACCGTTGAATGCCTTTGCATCCTCCACCTTGGACAGGGCGATGGCGTTGCTGTTGTCCGATGAGCCGGCAGGAGTGGGCGTGATGTTGAAGGTGTCGCCGGTCTTGGGCGCACCATCCAGCACGAAGCTCCATCCATTGGCGCTGATCGTCTGGCCAGGGGTGTAGGTCTGCGGTGCGCCACCATCAATGGTGTAGGTGGTGGCCGAGGTGAACACGATGGCCGCCGGATTGCGCAGATTGGCATTGCTGGCGTCGGTGACGGTCACGCCGCTGAGCTTTCCGGTGCCCGTGTTGGCCAGCGCAGCCGCGCCCTTGATCGCGGCCGCCGCGGCAATGCGCGAGGCATCGGTGATTGCCACGCTGAGGCTGCCGGCGACGCCTGCGGTGGGCTGCAGCAGGAAGCGATCGTTGGTGGCCGGGTTTCCGCCTACCACCAGCTCCACGCCGCTGATGACCAGCGGGTCGGCAGCGGTGCCGGTGCCGGTCATGGGAATCGTGGCGCCGGTATCGGCGCGGCTGGCCTGCCATTGGGTACCGTCGTACTTCAGCACGATGTTCTGGGCGTCCAGCTTGGACAGGTCACCGTAGCTGGCGCTGATGCTCGCGGTGCCGGTGTTGGCGGTGTTGCCGGTGACGCGGGGGGCGCCCAGATTGAAGAAGTCACCGCCCATCTGGCCATACAGATCCACGCCGTTGCGGTGGCCGCTGTTGAAGGTCTCGGCCAGGCCGACAGCCATCTTGCCCAGTTCGGCCTGGGCCGGGGTCAGTACGGTGTCGCGGAACTCCATCAGGCCGCCGATCTGGCCACCTACGGCCTTCGGGTCCAGGGTGATCGTGCCACTCTGGGTCTGCAGGGCAAGCTGCAGCCGCTCGGGTTGGTAGGGATCAGCGACGGTGGTCACCTTCGATGCCGTCGTGCCCACCACCAGGGCGTTGCCGCCGGCGGTATAGACGTTCATGAAGCCACCGTCCTGGATGACGGCAGTGCCACCGGTGTAGCCCACCAGCTGCGCGACCAGCTGGTCGCGGCGGTCCAGCAGGTCCGGCGAGGCGCCGGCGATGTTGGTGCCGATGGCGCCGTTGATCTGCGCGATCTCCGATGCCAGGCGGTTGACCTCGGTGGCGCCACCGATCAGGCCATTGTTGACCTCGCCATTGAGATTGTTGAGATGGGTGTTGAGCTGCTGGAAGCGATTGGCCAGCGCGTTGGCGCTGTCGAGCATGTTCTGCCGGTCGGCGGTGCCGGCGGCGTTGGACGACAGGCCGCTGACGGTGTCGAAGAAGTTCGACCACATGCCCGACACGTTGGTGGCGGTGTCCGAGAACAGCGCATCAACGCGGTCGGCCATGGTGGAAAGCTGCTGCAGCCGCGCCAGCTCGCCGCTGCTGTCGAGCAGGCGCGAGATCGCCAGCTGGTCGGCGGCGCGTCGGATATCGACGATGCGGGTACCGTTGCCAACCTCGCCATACCCGAAGTTCTGCGGGGTGGCGGTGGCAAAGTCGACCTTCTGCCGGCTGTAGCCGGGCGTGTTGATGTTGGCGACGTTGTGGCTGGTCGTCGCCAGGGCACGCTGGAAGGCGAGCAGGGCGTTGGTACCGGTGGAAAGGACGCTGGACATGGGGTTCCTCAACGGCGGGTGATACCCAGCGCCGCGGTTGCGGTGCTGGCGAAGGTCTGGCCAAGGCGGGCGCCGGCATCGGTCACCGCGGCAACCGCGCGTTCGATGGTCGGGCCACCGGCAATGGCGGCGATCTTGGCGGCGTAGCTCGGGTCCGTTGCATAGCCGGCACGCTGCAGGCCACGGGCGAAGCCCTGTACATCGGTGCCGGCCTGCAGGGCCTGCTGGTAGCGCGGGCTGGTCTTCAGCAGGCGCACGTAATCGGCGAAGCTTTCGGCCGGCGAGCTGTAGGCGCGGAAGCTGGCGGTTTCGTTACGGCGCACGCCATCCACGTATTCGTGGGTGCCTGCCACCGCGCTCTGGCCTTTCCAGCCCGTGGCCTTGATGCCGAACAGGTTGTGCGAGGTGCTGCCGTCGGCATGCTTGATCTGGCGCTTGCCCCAGCCGGTTTCCAGCGCGGCCTGGGCGACCAGGGCGCGGGCATCCACGCCCAGTTCCTTGGCCGCGTTCTGCGCGTGCGGCCAGATGCTGGCCACGAAGCCTTCCGGCGTGTGCGCGCCCAGCTGGGCCACGGCGGTGCGGCTGGCCAGCGCGTCGGCGGCGGTGCCGGTGCTGCCACGGTTGCTGGCCGTGGGCGCCCACTGGTCGCTGGCGGCGGCCCAATCGGCGCCGCCGATATTGCTGGCGTACGGATCCTCGGTGCCCAGCGCACGGTGCGCGCTGCTGCTTTCGCGGCCGGCAATCAGGTCCAGCGCCTGTTCCATCGGTGCCACCGACGATTGCGCGCCGTCCTGCACGCCGGCGGACATCTGCTGCAGGATGCGCAGTGCGTTGCTGGCGTCCTCCAGCGGCAGCGACGGCGCCTGCGCCGGTGCGTTCAACTGGTAAGCACGGCTGGCCTTGGCCGGGTCCACGCGGGTGTCCAGCGCCGGGGCATCGCCCTGGTTGCCAGACAACTGGCGCGCGATGGATTCGTGCAGGCCCAGGCCCTTGCCGCGGGTCAGGGTCTCGGCAATCTTCTGGTCGTACATGTCCCGGAAGACCTTGTTTTCACCCGGGAACAGCGAATCGCCGAAGCTGGCATCGCGCATGCTCTTCACCAGCATCTGCGCGAACTGGCCTTCCAGCTGGCGTGCGACCTTGTCGATCTTGGCCGGATCGTTCTGCTGCGTCGGGTGCAGCTCAAGGGCGGGGGTGATGCGCATGTCAGATCACCTCAAGCTCGGCGCTCAGCGCACCGGCCTGCTTCAGGGCTTCCAGGATCGCGATCAGGTCGCCCGGCGCGGCACCCACCGCGTTCACCGCGTGCACGATCTCGTCCAAGCTGGTGCCGCCGCTGAACTTGAACATGCGGCTGCCATCGTTGGTGGCGGTAATGGTCGATTGCGGGGTTACCACGGTCTGGCCACCGGCCAGCGCGTTGGGCTGGCTGACGTTGGCGTTTTCCTGGATGGTGACGGTGAGCGAGCCGTGCGAGATCGCCGCCGGGCCCACGCGCACCTGCTGGCCGATCACCACGGTGCCGGTGCGCGAATTGACCACCACCTTGGCCGGGGCGCTGCCCGGGGTCAGTTCCAGGTTTTCAATGCGGGCCAGCAGACCAATGCGTGCACCGGGATCCGTCGGCGCGCGCACGGCCACGGTCACGCCGTCCACCGCACGTGCGGCACCTTCACCGAAGGCATTGTTCAGCGCGCCAACCATGCGCGAGACGGTGGTGAAGTCGTTGTTGTGCAGGTTCAGGGTGATCTCGCCGTTGGCGCCGAACACATCGGGCAGCGCACGTTCAACGGTGGCACCGCCGGGAATGCGGCCCACGCTTGGCACGTTCACCGACACGCGCGAACCATCCTTGCCCTGCGCACCGAAGCCGCCCACGATCAGGTTGCCCTGAGCAATGGCATAGATCTGGCCGTCCGCACCGCGCAGCGGCGCCATCAGCAACGAGCCGCCGCGCAGCGATACGGCGTTGCCGATGGAAGACACGGTGATGTCGATCGGCTGGCCCGGTTTGGCGAACGGCGGCAGTTCGGCGTGGATCGCCACGGCGGCGACGTTCTTCAACTGCGGGTTGACGTTGGCCGGCACGTTCACGCCCAGCTCGCCCAGCAGGTTCTTCAGGCTCTGCACGGTGAACGGCGCCTGGCTGGTGCGGTCGCCGCTGCCATCCAGACCCACCACCAGGCCGTAGCCAACCAGCGCGTTGCCGCGCACGCCGCCCACCTGGGCCAGGTCCTTGATGCGCTCGGCACTGGCGGGGGCCGCCACGGCCAGCAGCAGGAAGAATGCTCCGTAGAGCGACGCCATGCGTCGCTGCCACGTGGAAGAGAAGAGAGAGTTCATGACAGTACTCAGAACGGCGCCAGCGCCGAATTGAAGAAGCGGCTCAGCCAGCCCATGGCGTTGGACTGCGCCACGGCACCACGGCCGCCATAGACGATGCGGGCCTCGGCCACGCGGCTGGACGGCACGGTGTTGTCCTGGTTGATGTCGCCGGGGCGCACGATGCCCTGCACCTGCACCAGTTCGTCGCCCTGGTTCAGGCGCAGGTTCTTCTGCCCCTGCACCACCAGGTTGCCGTTGGGCAGGCGCTGCACCACCGTGACCGTCACGCTGCCCTGCAGGCGGTTGCTCTGCGCGCTGTTGCCCTTGCCGGTGAACTCGCGTTCGCCATTGGCGCTGGCGCTCAGGATGTCCTTGCCGCCCAGGGTGACCGGTGCGCCGAACAGCGAGGGTGAGCCGATGGTCAGGCCCGATTCCTTGCTGGTGGCGGTGTTCGCACTGGTCTGCGCGGTGGTGTTTTCCAGCAGGGTGATGGTCAGCAGATCACCGACATCGCGGGCGCGGCGGTCGGCATACAGGTTCAGCGTCGGGCCGGCGGCATAGATGGCGCCGGCGGTGGGCGCGGCCTGCATCGGCACGATCGGCTGCACCGGGGCCATGGCCGGGTAGGGGCGCACGTCGCCGGCAATCACGCAGCCGCCCAGCAGGGCAGTAACGGCGCAGCACAGCGCGGTGCGGGCGAGGGTAGTGATGGACGACATGGCGGTATCCCGATGGTCTCGATCAGACGTTCTGGTTCAGATAGCCCAGCATGGCGTCGGTGGTGGAAATGGCCTTGGCGTTCATTTCGTAGGCGCGCTGGGTTTCGATCATCGACACCAGCTCTTCCACCACGTTCACGTTGCTGCCTTCCAGCGCACCCTGCACCACGGTGCCCAGACCGTTCAGGCCGGGGTTGCCGTTCTGCGCCGGGCCCGAGGCGGTGGTTTCCAGGAACAGGTTTTCACCACGGGCCTGCAGGCCGGCCGGGTTCACGAAATCGGTCAGGGTCAGTGCGCCCACTTCCACCGAAGCGGCGTCGTCGGCCATCTTTACGCTGATGGTGCCGTCGCTGCCGATGGTGACCGACTGCGCGCCTTCGGGAATCTGGATGCCCGGCTGCACCGGATAGCCGGTGTTGGTTACCAGCTCGCTGTCCTGGTTGATCTTGAACGAGCCATCGCGGGTGTAGGCCGAACTGCCATCGGGCAGCTGCACTTCGAAGAAGCCACGGCCGTTGACCATCACGTCCAGCGCGCGGCCGGTCTGCTGCTGGCTGCCCTGTTCGAAGTTCTTCGAGGTGGCCACCACGCGCACGCCGGTACCCAGCTGCAGGCCGGTCGGCAGCTGCGTCTGTGCCGAACTGGCGCCGCCGGGCTGGCGCACCTGTTGGTACAGCAGGTCTTCGAAGCTGGCGCGGTCCTGCTTGAAACCGGTGGTGTTGGTATTGGCGAGGTTGTTGGAAACCACCGACATGCGCGTCTGCTGCGCATCCAGTCCGGTTTTTGCGATCCACAATGCCTGGTTCATCTTCGGAATCCTGTCTGGCTGAAGCGGGCCGCGCGGTGCGGCCGTTGGTGAAGGCTGTGCAAGCGGTGTGCCAACGCCGGCCAACGCCGGCGCCGGAATTCCGTCAGCCGCCCAGGCGCAGCAGGCTGTTGGCGCTGCGCGCGTTGTCGTCGCCGTGCTTGATCACCTGCACCTGCATCTCGTACTGCCGCTGCAGCTGGATCATCTGCACCAGCGCGCCGGCGGCATCCACGTTGCTGCCTTCCAGTTGGCCGCTGTGCACGGTGGCGCCCTGCGCCTGGGCGAAGGGCTGCTGCGGGTCGGTGTTGCGGAACAGGCCGTCCAGGCCGCGCTCCAGCCGTTCGTCCGGCGCCTGCACGATCTTGATGCGGCCGATCATCGCCATGGTCTGCGGGCCTTCGCCCTGCGGAATGATCGAGATCGTGCCGTCGTTGCCCACTTCCATTGCCTGGTAGGGCGGAATGGCGATGGGGTTGTTGTTGTCATCCAGCACCGCACGGCCGCTGGAGGTCACCAGCTGGCCGTTGGGGGTGACCGACAGCGCGGCCCCCCGGGTGTAGGCTTCGCTGCCATCGGTGGCCTGCACGGCCAGCCAGGTGCCGGTCTGCAACGACAGGTCCAGCGGCTTGCCGGTGATGTGCTGCGCGCCGGCGCTGCGGTTGAAACCGGCGTCGACGTGCAGCGCATCCACCCGCGAGGCGTAGCCCTGCCCACGGATCGGGAAGGCTTCGGTGTTGGCCAGCGCTTCCTTGAAGCCGGGGGTGTCCGAGTTGGCGAGGTTGTGGCTGAGCGTACCCTGCGCCTGCAGGGAGGCGCGGGCACCGGTCATCGCCACGTAAAGGGCTTTATCCATGCGGGAAGTTCCGTGACAGGGTCAGCAGCTCATCAACGGATGTTGATGACGGTCTGGGTGATCTGGTCCTGCGTGGTGATCATCTGCGCGTTGGCCTGGAAGTTGCGCTGCGCCACGATCATGTTCACCAGCTGCTCGGTCAGGTCCACGGTGGACGATTCCAGCGCGCCGGCCTGGATCTTGCCCATGTTCGAGGTGTCCGGAGGGCTGGTGCGCGGGGTGCCCGAATCAAAGGTCTCCACCCACAGGTTGTTGCCCTTCTGCTCCAGGCCCTGGGTATTGTTGAAGGTGGTCAGTGCCACCTGGCCCAGTGCCTTGTCATCGCCATTGGAATAGCGGGCGAACACCACGCCGGTTTCCGACACGGTGACCTCGTTGAGCTTGCCGGCCGCGTAGCCATCCTGCTGGGTGTTGCGCAGGGCGAACTTCTCGCCGTACTGGGTCGAACCGGACACGTCCAGCGTCATGTTCAGCGCGCCAGCGCCGGTCGGCGGGGTGAAGGTGCCCAGGCTGATCTGGCCATTGGCGGGCACCGTCAGCTTGCCGGCATTGTCGAAGGTCAGGTCGGTCGGCGTCCCTGCGGCTACGCCATCGACGTAGTTGTGCACGCGCCACTGGTTCACACCGGCCAGCTTTTCGAAGTAGGACACCTGGGTGTGGCTGACGCCCAGCGAGTCATACACGGTAATGCCGCCGCTGGAGTGGTTGTAGCTGTTGGAGTCGGTGGGGTCGAACGGGTTCACCGTCGGCACTTTGGCGTTGGCCGGCAGGGTGAAGCCCACCTTTACTTCGCTGGTCTGCTTGGGCGGGCTGTCGGTGGTCAGCAACTGCAGATCCACCAGGCGGCCGGCATCGAAGTTGGTGCCATCGGCGTTCGGCGCGAACACCTGCAGGCGGGCGCCCTGCGGGTTCACCACGTAGCCGGCCGGATCGGTCTGGAAATTGCCGGCGCGCGAATAGACCCGCGCACCGTTCATGTTCATGGTGAAGAAGCCTTCGCCGGAAATCGCCATGTCCAGGCCACGGCCGGTCTGTTCATTGTTGCCCTGGATAAACTGCTGGGCGACGTTGGAGACGCGCACGCCCGAACCCACCTGGTTCTTGGCCAGGCCATAGCTGGTGGCCGAGAACAGATCGGCGAACTCGGCGCGCGATTCCTTGAAGCCGGTGGTGTTGGCGTTGGCGACGTTGTTGGCGGTGACGCTCAGGTCGGAGTTGGCGGCATTGATGCCGGACAGCGAGATGTTGAAGCCCATGGGATGCTCCTGGTAGATGCGGGATGTGCGGCTCAGCTGACGCGGAGCACGTAGTCGATCGGGGCCGTGCCCAGGCCCTTCAGGTTCAGATACAGGCCGTCAGAGCCGACGGTCACGCTTTCAACCGGCGCCTGCACATAGGTGGACAGCTTGGTGCTGGTGCCGGCGGTGTCGACGTGGTTGGCGACGATGGAATACTTGCCCGGCGCCATGCGGTTGCCGTTGGCATCCTTGCCGTCCCACTGGAATGCGACTTCACCGGCGGCCTTGGCTTCCACGCTGATCGAGGTCACCTTGGCGCCGTTGGCATCGGTCACGTCGACGGTCACGATGCCAGCGGCAGGTGCAGCGACGGTGCCGCTCACATCACCTTCCTCTTCCAGCACCAGCTTCTCGGAAGGCACCAGCACTTCGTGGCCAACCAGGGCGGCGCCTCGCAGCACCTGGTCGCTGGCCATGGACGCCTGGAAGCCCTGCACCGTGGTGTTCAGATCGGTGATGCCCTGCACAGTTGACATCTGCGCCATCTGCGCGACCATCTGCGTGTTGTCCATCGGCTTCAGCGGGTCCTGGTGCTGCAGCTGTTCGGTCATCAGGCGCAGGAAATCGGCCTGGTCCAGGGTGTTCTTTTTCTTGGTGTTGGTGCTGTTGGGGGCGTTCAGGCCAAGGGCGGCGTAGACGTCCTGGTTGGTCTGATTGTTGACGGCGGTGCTCATGGCGGTATCCGGTACAGCGGGCCTCAGCGGCCCATGGTCAGGGTGGCCAGGGCCAGTTCCTTGGCGGTGGTCAGCATTTCCACGCCGGCCTGGTAATTGCGCGAGGTCGAGATCAGGTTGACCATCTGCGCCACCGGGTCCACGTCGGGCTGGTAGATGTAGCCTTCGGCGTCGGCCAGCGGGTGGCCCGGCTCGTAGCGCTTGATCGGCGCTGCTTCGCTCTGGCTGATTTCCTTCACCTTCACCGAAGTGACATTCGGATCGGTCTTGCTGGTGACGGCCTGGAAGATCGGCTCCAGCGGCTTGTACACCGCGTCGGCCGAGCCGGCGATGCTGTCAGCGTTGGACAGGTTGGAGGCGATGGTGCTCATGCGCACCGACTGCGCCTGCAGCGCGGAACCGGCGATATCGAAGATCGGCAGATTGCTCATGGCTTATTGCCCCGTGATCGCGGTCAGCATGGAACGCACCTTGCTTTCTACGAAGCTGAGCGAGGCGCGGTATTCCAGGGCGGCACGGCCATAGGCGGCGCGCTCTGCAACGGGGTCGACGGTGTTGCCGTCCAGGCTGGGCTGCACCCCTTCGCGGGCCACCTGGAACGGGTTCAGTCCACTACTGATTTCGTAGTGCTGCTCGTTGGTGGTGGTCATCAGGCCGTTGGCATCCAGCCCCTGGGCGTGGCGCAGGGCGGCATCGAAGTCCAGGTCCTGGGCCTTGTAGCCGGGGGTGTCGGCGTTGCCGAGGTTGCTGGCGATCAGCTTCATGCGCTGTTCGCGCAACGGCATGGCCTGGGCGTGGACACCCAGGTAATCGGTAATCAGGTTGCGCACGATGCACTCCCACAGGAACGTTGCCCGGGAAGCTGCAAGCGGTGTGCCAAAAGCGAGAAGGGGTCGGAGCCCCTGCGGGAATCCGACCCCAACAGGGCAGGGGAAGCGCGACGGGGTCAGATCCCCGCAGGGGCTCTGACCCCATCGGGGCTGGCGGAGGGCGCGGGGTCAGAGCCCCTGCGGGGATCCGACCCTGTGGGCGGCCTTACGCCGCCATGGCCACCTTGCGCAGGCGGTCCAGCACGAAGTCCGCCAGTTCGTGCGGCGAATACTTGGCCACGAAGGCATTGGCGCCCACGCGTTCGACCATCGCATTGTTGAATACGCCCGACAGGGAGGTGTGCAGCAGCACATACAGCCCGGACAGGCCGGCGTGGCGCCGGATTTCTGTCGTCAGCGTATAGCCGTCCATGGCCGGCATTTCGATATCGGAAATGACCATGGCGTAGCGTTCGGCCGGGTTTTCGCCCGAGGCGTGGATCTGCAGCAGGTGGTCCAGCGCCTGCTTGCCGTCGGACAGCAGGGTAGCGCCCACGCCCAGCTGGTCCAGCACGCTGCGGATCTGCTGGCGGGCCACCCGCGAGTCGTCCACCACCAGCACCTGCAGCTGCGGCGCGTCGGCAGGCATGGCCATGGCCGGGTCCAGCACGGCTTCGCCGCGCACCTGGGCAATGTCGGCCAGCACGCTTTCCACGTCGATCACCTGGATCAGCTCGCCCTGGAAGCGGGTGACGGCGGTCAGGTAGCTCGATTCGGCGCCCAGCTCCGGCGGCGGGTGGATGTCCTCCACCGCGATGTTCACGATGCGTTCCACCCCGCTGACCAGGAAGCCCTGGATCGAGCGGTTGAACTCGGTCACCACCAGGTAGCCCGGTGCGGTGTCCGCATCCGGTTCACGCTCGGGGTGGCCGATGGCCAGGCCCAGGTCCAGTACCGGCACCGAGCGGCCGCGCACGTCGGCCACGCCGGCGAACTGGCCGGGCAGGCCGGGCACCTGGAACAGCTCGGGCCGGCGCAGCACTTCCTGCACCTTGAAGACATTGACGCCAAAAAGCTGACGTCCGCCGAGACGGAACAGCAGCAGCGCCAGGCGATTGTGGCCGGCCAGTCGGGTCCGCTGGTCGATCCGGTTGAGCAGGTCATGGGACATGGCTGCTGTATCGGCGTGGTGCCCGCCGAACTTGAGACCTTTTGTAGAGTCGAGCCATGCTCGACTTCCGGCTCTTGTAGAGTCGAGCCATGCTCGACTGATGTGCCGTGCAGTCGAGCATGGCTCGACTCTACAGAAGGACGTCGAGCACGCTCGACGCTGCAGGGGCGGGCTGGCACGGCGCTTGCATTCTTCCGGGCCAGGTCCCAGCGAACCCAGGAGGCGCCATGCGCCGGATGACATTACTAGTAGCCGCCGCGCTCGCGATGGCCGCGCCGTGGGCGCAGGCCGCGCAGTGGCAGCCCGTTTCCAGCATTCGTGCCGCAGCGCTGTCCACCCTGGCGGCCGGCAGCGAAGGCGAGGCCATCGTGGCCGATGCGCTGCGCCTGCCGCAGTGTGGCAAGCCGCTGGCAGTGCAGCCCACCGCCAATACCACCGTCGAGGTGAGTTGCCCCGATGCGGGCGGCTGGCGCCTGTTCGTGCCGGTGAAGGTGCGGCACAACCAGACCGTGCTGGTGCTGACCCGTGGCATCGCCACTGGAGAAACCCTCAGTGCGGCCGATATCAGCACTGCCACGCGTGACGCGGCCCGTATTGCCGGCGCCGTGCTGGCCGACCCGGCCGCGGCGGTGGGGCGCATTGCGCGCCGTCCGCTGGCGGCAGGCAGCCTGCTGTCGGCCAATGACCTGCTGGCACAGCGTCTCATCAAGCGTGGAGACAATGTAGCCCTGGTCGCCCGCACCGGCGCCGTGGAAGTACGTATTGCCGGCCGCGCCCTGGGCGATGCCGGGCACAACGACCGCGTTTCGGTCGAAAACCTGTCCACCCGCCGCATCGTGCAGGGCGTGGTGGATGCGGCCGGTGACGTAATCGTGGCGCGTTGAAAAAGTTTGGAAAATCCCTAAAGATCACGGCCCAGCGGCCGTTATCCCTTGTGTACGGCAACTCCAGGACACCCCATGAGCCAGAAAATCGACGGCAATCTGCAGATCCCGCAGGCCCTGCGCGGCGTGACGACCCCGGCCAGCAAGCCCGGCGTCAGCAGCGATTCGGCTGCCCGCCCGGTGGAAGCAGCTGACAGCCTGCGCCTGACCGGCGAAGCCACCAACCTGCAGGCCATCGAACGCGACCTGAGCACCGCCCCGGCGATCGACGCCCAGCGCGTGGCCGCAGTGCGCGAATCGCTGCAGAACGGCACCTACAAGATCAATCCGGACGCGATTGCTTCGCGCATGCTCGAGCTGGACCAGCAGCTGCAGGGATGAGCGCGGCCATGAGCGAGCCGCTGCAGCGCCTTGCCGAGGCCCTGGACGTTGAACGCCAGGCCTTGGTCGAGCACGACGTGCATGCGTTGATCCGCGCCACCGGGGCCAAGCTGGAAGCGCTGCGTGCGCTGGAAGGCACGCCGCCGGTCGGGCAGGGCGAACAGCTGCAGGAACTGGCCGAGCGCAACCGCGCCAACGGCGTGCTGCTGTCGCGCCGCCGCCGCGAGGTCAACTGGGCGCTGCGCCAGCTCGGCCGCACCGAAGACGCCTCGGCTTACGACGCCAAGGGCCAGTCGCACACCGTTACCGCGCGCCGGCCGCTGGCCGTCGCCTGATTCCCCGGCGGCCACTGGCCGCCACCGGGCGGGCTGTGACCCGCAGCCGGAGCGCGTATATTGGGCGCCTGTTCGCAAGCCCCCGAGTCGCCGTGTCCGCCGCCAACGCCCTGGTTACCGCCCCCCTTCCTTCCCAGCCCGTGCTGCAGGCCCTGTTGGAACGCCTGCGCGAAGGGCTGTTGCTGTTCACCGCAGACGGGCAGGTGGCGTTGGCCAACCCGGCCGCCCAGCACCTGCTGGGCAACGCCGACAGTGCGGCCGCACCGGCCCAGCGCCTGCGCGAACTGCTACCCCCCGACGCCCTTGAACAGGCCCGGCAGCAGGGCGCCTGGAGTGGCAGCCTGCCGCTTGGCGAGGGCGTGGTCATCGCCCATCTGTACCACCATGGCGAGGGCGGCCAGAGTCACTACCTGGCGCTGTTCCAGCGCATTGAAGGGCAGGAAGACTACGAACGCGAGCTGCAGCAGCGCCATGCCGAACTGCGCCAGGCGTACCTGCGTCTGAACGGCACCCAGGAAAAGCTGCTGCAGTCGGAAAAGATGGCTTCCATCGGCCAGCTGGCCGCTGGCGTGGCGCACGAGATCAACAATCCCATCGGTTACGTGCACTCCAACCTGGGCAGCCTGCAGGAATACCTGCGCAGTCTGTTCACGGTGATCGAAGCCTACGAACGCGCCCTGCGCGCGCCCGATCCGAAGGCGCTGATTCCGGAAATCGACGATATCCGTGACCGCCTGGACATCGATTTCATCAGCCGGGATCTGCCGCAGCTGATGGCCGAATCACGCGAAGGCATCGAGCGGGTGACCCGCATCGTGCGCGACCTGAAGGACTTCTCGTACTCCGGCCGCGACGAGTCGTGGAAGCTGGTGGACCTGCATGCCGGCCTTGAATCGACCATCAACATCATCTGGAACGAGCTCAAGTACAAGGTCACCCTGGAACGCCAGTTCGGCCAGTTGCCGCTGGTGGAATGCCTGCCTTCGGAACTGAACCAGGTGTACATGAACCTGCTGCTCAACGCAGGCCATGCCATTGCCGAGCGCGGCACCATCACCGTGCGCACCGGCGTGGATGGCGAGACCGTGTGGGTGGAGTTCGAAGACACCGGCGGTGGCATTTCGCCGGAACTGCGCCAGCGCATCTTCGATCCGTTCTTCACCACCAAGCCGGTGGGCAGTGGCACCGGGCTGGGCCTGTCGATTTCCTACAGCATCATCAACAAGCACCACGGCCGCATCGATCTGGACAGCACCCCGGGCGTGGGCTCGCGCTTCCGCGTGGTGCTGCCGATCAAGCAGCCGCGCTGACCTCGCTTCTGTAGTCGAGCCATGCTCGACTGCTTTTTGCCGCAGTCGAGCACGGCTCGACTCTACAGATCGGTCACCGCAACGGCGAACGATCCTCGCCACCTTCCAGCGGCTCGGCCAGCGCCGGGCCTGCATTGCTGCGGCGCTGCTCTTCATACGTGCGGAACGCCTGGTGGATGTGCTTGCGCAGCTCGTCATCGTTCCATGGCTTGGTCAGGAAGCGATAGATCGCACCGCGGTTGATCGCATCGGTCACCGTGTTCAGATCGGTGTAGCCGGACAGCACCAGCCGGATCGTGTCCGGGTACAGCATCTTCACCCGGCCCAGGAATTCGGTGCCGCTCATATCGCTCATGCGCTGGTCGGACAGAATCACCTGCACGTCGTTGATCGCCAGCAGATCGAAGGCATCGCGCACGTTGCCGGCGGCCAGGATGCGGTAGCCGTCGCGGCGGAACAGGCGCACCAGCGAACGCAGCACGTTTTCCTCGTCATCCAGCAGCAGCAGGGTGCGGTCGGGGCGCGTTTCGGCGAAGGCTTCCGGGCGCAGGTAGCGGCGGCGCAGGGTCATGCCGGCGGCATCGGCCGACATCGGCTCGCCGAACAGATAGCCCTGGAATACATCGCAGTCGTTGCGGCGCAGGAAGCCCAGCTGGGCCTGTGATTCCACGCCGTTGGCAATGACCGTCATGCCCAGCTGGTGGCCCATGGCGATGATCGCGCGGGCGATGGCCGCCTCGCGATTGCCGGCCGGGGCGCTCTTGATGAAGCTGCGGTCGATCTTCAGCTTGTCCACCGGGTAGCGCACCAGCGCGCTCAGGCTGGAATCGCCGGTGCCGAAGTTGTCCAGGCTCAGGCTGATGCCTTCATTGCGCAGGTTGGCCAGGGTTTCGTGCACGAAATTGACGTTGTTGGTCAGCGCGCTTTCGTTGATCTCCAGCGTCAGCATGTGCGCCGGCACGCCGGCGGCCTGCATCAACGACATCACTTCGGCGAAGAAGTTCGGGCGCAGCAGCTGCAGGGTCGACACGTTCACTGCAATGGTGAAATCGTCGAAGCCCTGGTCGCGCCACAGACGCGCCTGCTTCAGTGCGCCTTCCAGCACCCACGTGCCGATCTGCACGATGATGCCCAGCCGTTCGGCGGTGCGCATGAAGCGCTCCGGTACGAGCATGCCCAGGGTGGGTGACTGCCAGCGCAGCAGCGCTTCCATGCCCACCACGTGGCCGTCGCGCGCGCTCACCAGCGGCTGGTAACGCAGCTTGAGTTCGCCATTGGGAATGGCATCGACGATCTGCCGGGCAATGATGCTTTCACTGTGCGCGCTGGGCGGGGTGTCCACCGCGTGGATGCGCACCGCATTGCCGCCTTCGCGGGCCGCCTGGTAGAGCGCATCTTCGGCGTGGTCCAGCAGCCGCGATGCACTGCTGGCATGTTCCGGGCACAGGCTCACGCCCAGCTTGCCGGTCATGAACAGGGTGTACGGCAGCACAGAGAGCGGCAGCTCCATCTGCTGGCGGATCGCTTCGGCGAAGTCTTCCGGCAGCGGCAGGTCGGCGGTGCGCGGTACGGCAATCAGGAACTCATCGCTGCCGTGCCGCCACAGCTTCCCGCGCCCGCGCAGGTACGACTGCAGGCGCTGGGCCACCAGCACCAGCGCCTGGTCACCCACTTCGGCGCTCATGTTCTCGTTCACCGAAGCGAAGTGGTCGATGTCCACGTGCATCAGCATCAGCGGGGTGCCGCCAGAGGCCGCCTCGGCCACCATGGCCTGCAGTTCGGGGTTGCCGGCGCCCAGCCGGTCGGGGGCGTCGTCAATGCTGACCGGGGGCAGGTTGGGGTTCCACATGGTTCAGTGTTCCGGAGACTCGACGGCCGCCGTCATGGCGGCCTGGTAAGGAAGGTGGACATCGACCAGGGTGCCGGCGCCGTGCGCCGAAGCGATATGCACGTGCCCACCCACGCTCTGCGCGCGCTCGCGCATCACGATCAGGCCCAGGCCACGCGGGCCATCGGGGTCGAAGCCCTCGCCATCATCGCGGATCTGCAGGTGCAGGCCGCGCTGGCCCAGGTCGCGCAGCTGCAGCTGCACCTGGCTGGCGCGCGCGTGGCGCAGGGCGTTGGTCAGGCTTTCTTGCGCAATGCGGAAGCAGGCCTGTTCGATGCTGTTGTCCGGGCGGGTCGGCAGCGCGTCAATGTCGGCCAGCAGCTCCACCGGCGACGATCGGAACAGCACCCGCGCCTGCCAGCTCAGGGCGGCTTCCAGGCCCAGCGCATCCAGCTGTGGCGGGCGCAGCAGGGTGGAAATGTCGCGCAGCTTGGCCACGGTGGTGTCGGCCAGGCTGACGATCTGCGCCAGGTCCTCGCCGCGGCGGGCGGGGTCCTGTTCGTCCTGCGCGGCATAGGCCGACAGCTTCATGGCAGTGATCGCCTGGCCGATGTCATCGTGCAGGTCGCGCGAGATCGCCCGGCGCTCGTCTTCCTGCAGCGAGAACAGGCGCCCGGCCATGGCCTGCAGTTCGCGGTTGCTGTTTTCCAGCGCGCTGCGGGTGCGTTCGGCTTCACTCAGGTCGCGCACGATCAGCAGCTTGCAGTCGCGGCCACCGTAGCGCACTTCACCCACCGCCAGGCCGGCATGGAAGTGGCGGCCGTCGGCGCGCTGCATGACCGCCACGCTGCTGTGGCCCGGACTGTGCTGCGGCTGGCCGGCCCGCAACTGGGCGCGCACCCGCTGCAGATCGGCGCCGTTCACCAGCGCCGACAGCGGTTCGCCCAGCAGGGCATGGCTGCCGTAGCCGAACAGGGCGGCGGCCCAGGCGTTGGCGTACAGCACATGTTCTTCGGACAGGATCACCACGCCGTCCGGCAGCACCCGCACCAGTTCGCGGAACTGTTCTTCGCGCTCACGCAGCAGGCGCCGCGACTGCTCGCGCTCGGTCACGTCCTGCAGCGTGCCCAGCACGCGTTCGCGGCCGGCTTCATCGCGGCCGCTGGTCGCACGCAGGTGCACCATCAGGGCGCGCCCATCCATGGCCAGCAGCGGCAGCAGCACGTCCACCTGGACCGGTTCGCCGGCGCACAGGTCGGCCAACAGTTGTTCGGTCTGCGCGGCAGTGGCCGGGTCGGCCGGCACCAGCAGTTCGTCAAAGCGGTGCCAGCGCCGGGCCTCGGGCGGGCGCCGCCCCAGCAGATGGTAGACCTGGTTGGAATAGCGGCCCAGGCCGCTGGCGGGGTCCAGTTCCCAGGCACCGATGCGCGCCAGCTCGTGGGCTTCCTCCACCCGCGCCAGCGCCTGGTCACGGCGCAGCTGCGCCAGGTCTTCAGCGGTGCGATCAATGGCGATCAGCAGGCGGGCGTTGTGGCCGTCATAGTCGATGGCATTGGAACGAAGCTCCATCTGCCGCAGGCTGCCGTCGCGCAGCTGCAGCTGCGCGCGCAGGATGCACAGCTGCTCGGGCGCTTCGCGGATCGCCTCCAGCTTGGTCTGCAGCGCCTGGTCCTGGCCGGGCGGCCACAGGATCTCGATCGTGCGGGCCAGCAGTTCCTCGCGTTCCCAGCCGAAGGCCAGGCATGCCGCGGGGTTGGCATCCAGGATGGCCAGGCTGTCCAGGTCGTACACCAGGATCGGCCCGGGGTTGCCCTCGAACATCTGCCGCAGGCGGGTCTCGGACATCTGCAGCCGCGCATGGGTGGCCAGCACGTGCTCGGCCAGCGGCCGCAGCAGCAGGTAGAGCAGGCCGGCGCTGGCGAATACGAAGAACGCGCCCTTCACGCTCTGCCAGAAGGCGGCCTGCTGGGGGTCCAGCACGAACCCGTTCACCGCGCCATCGGAGGCAATGATCCAGGCCAGCGCCATCATCAGATAGCTCAGCACCACCCGGCGACGGTCGCGCCGCAACGACTGCGCCATCCGCAGGGCGGAATCTGGGTCGGTGCCGGTCGGGTCTGCGGGCATGGACAGGGGCAGTAGGGAGGGGCGCCAGCCATCTTACCGTGCGGGTGTGCGATGGCCACTCAATTATCCCCGCGGCGGGCCGTTAAGGACTGCATGCCCCGCTGTCGGGCGCGTCTTTCCGGAGCTAGATCGCGTGGACCAAGGGATCATCGCCAGCCTGCTGCAGCATCCGCTCGCGTCGGCACTGGTCATCGTCGACCGCAGTGGCCGCCCGCTGGCGGCCAATCCGGCCGCGCGCGAACATGGGCTGCCGGCCACCTTGGCGGCCTATGCCCCCATGCTGGAAGACCTGCGCCTGCTGGCAGCCGACGGCGGCATCGTGCCGTGCTCGCTGCCCGGCGGGCCGCAGGGGCACTACGACGGACACCTGCGCGCCGTGCACGATGGCAATGGCAACCTGCTGGCCTTCACCCTCAGCGTGCCTGAGCCGGTACCGCTGACCGGCGGCGGGCGCTGGGCGCTGGCCCTGGAAAGTGCCGGCCACAGCCTGTGGGACTGGGATATTCCCACCGACCGCGTGCTGCGCACGCCCGCCCTTGGCGACGAAAGCGCTACCGAGATGCTGGGCCGGGTTCACCCGGACGATATCGCCGATGTGCGCGCGGTGCTGGACGAGCACCTGCGCGGGCACAGCGAGCAGTACAGCGCGCAGTTCCGCTTCCGCCAGGGCGATGGCCACTGGCGCTGGGTGCTGGATCGCGGCCGGGTGGTGGCACGTACCGCCGACGGCCAGCCGCTGCGCATGGTCGGCACCCATACCGATATCGAACAGCAGAAGCAGCTGGAAGCGCTGCTGCAGGAACAGCAGCTGCACCTGAGCGAAGCCCAGCGCATCGCCAGCATGGGCAGCTGGTCGTTCGACCCGCAGAACCACCGCTTCTGGTGGTCGCCCGAGCTGCGCTCGCTGCTGGCGCTGGAGCAGGGCAGCGTGCCCGGCCAGCGGCGCTGGCTGAAGCAATTGCATCCGCGCTCGCGCGGCGCGCTGCGTGCCGCCTGGCGGCGCCTGTGGCGCGACGGCCGCGCCGCCAACCTGGACCTGGAACTGACCCGCGGCAGCGAGCCCTCGCAGCACCTGCGCCTGTGGATGCAGCCGTTGCTGGACATGGACGGGCAGCCCAAGCGCCTGCTCGGCCAGGTGCAGAACATCACCGAACAACACCAGACCGACGCGCTCATCCGCTGGCGCACCGAGCTGCTCAATCGCGTGTCGGCGCTGGGGCGGATTGGCGGCTGCGAAATCGAAGTGTCCACCCGGCACATGCAATGGACCGAGGAGTGCTACCGCATCCACGGCCTGCGCAAGGAACCGATCACCCTGGACCAGGCGCTGGCGCTGTACACCGAGGACTCGCGCAACGCGTTCGAGGCCGCGCTCGGCCGCATTTCCAATGGTGGGCTGCCCGAGCAGTTGGACCTGTGCTTCTACCGCCAGTCCGGCCTGCGTGTGTGGGTGCAGGTGCTGATCGAACTGGATCGACGCGACGGCCTGCCGGCCCGCTACGTGGTCCTGTTCCGTGACATCACCCGCGAACGCGAGGCCAGCGAGCGCATCGAACTGCTGGCCCACTACGACCTGCTGACCGGCCTGCCCAACCGGGTGCTGCTGGGCGAGCAGACCGCCGAAGCCATCGAAGAGGCGCGTGACCGTGGCACTTCGTTGGCGATGCTGTTCATCGACCTGGACGGTTTCAAGAACATCAACGACAGCTTCGGCCACGCCACCGGCGATGCGCTGCTGAAGGCCGCTGCAACCCGCCTGCACCAGAACCTGCGCAACAACGACCTGTTCGGCCGCTTCAGTGGTGACGAATTCATCGTGGTGCTGCGCGACCTGGCCGAGCCGGAGGATGCCGGCCATGTGGCACGCAAGCTGATTGGCTCGCTGGCCGAGCCGCTGCGTCGTGGCGACACCACACTGAAGGTCGGGGCCAGCGTCGGCATCGCCATGCTGGGTGAATCACAGACCGATTTCGATTCGCTGCTGCGCGCTGCCGACGCGGCCATGTACGCGGCCAAGGAAGCCGGGCGCAACACGTATCAGTACTACAGCCAGGACGCCCTGGCCCGCATCCAGCGCCGCCTGGAGATCGAACACGGCCTGCACGGCGCGATCGAGCGCGAAGAGTTCAGCCTGGCCTACCAGCCGCTGTTGCACGCACACAACGGCGAACCGCCGGCAATCGAAGCGCTGCTGCGCTGGCACCGCCCCGGCATCGGCTACTGCAGCCCGGCCGAGTTCATTCCCATCGCGGAGAAGTGCGGCGAAATCGTCCGTATCGGCGATTGGGTGCTGAACGAGGCCTGCCGCCAGGCTGCGGCGTGGGACCGCGCGGGTCTGTGCTTCGAACGCGTGGCGGTGAATGTGTCGGCCGTGCAGCTGCGCGACCGCGGCTTTGCCGAACGCGTGATCGAGATCTGCCACGCCCACGGCTGGCCGCCGCAGCGGCTGGAACTGGAACTGACCGAGTCGGCGCTGATCCGTGACACCGACATCCTGCGCCACTGTTTCGATGTGCTGGAACGGCATGGCGTACCGCTGGCGGTGGATGATTTCGGTACCGGCTTCTCCAACCTGAACTATCTGAATCGTTTCCCGGTGGGGCGGCTCAAGATCGACCGGAGCTTCGTGCAGGGCATGCTGCACGACTCGGGTACGGCCGAAGTGACCCAGGCCATCGTGCACCTGGGCCACGCCCTGGGCATGAAGGTGGTGGCCGAAGGCGTGGAAACGCACCAGGAAGAAGACATGCTGCGCCGCCAGGGCTGCGACGAGATCCAGGGCTACCTGTACTCACGCCCACTCAGCCCGCGCGACCTGGCCCAGTGGCTGCGCCAGCAGCACGCCGGCAGCGAAGTCGCCCTGGCCCGCTGACGCGGTGGATGCCGACCGTTGGTCGGCATGGGGCCTGCACTGGTAGGTGCCAACCTTGGTTGGCACGCACGCGTGCGCGCAATCACCCATCCACGCATGGCGTGGATCTACTGCTCCATCTTCGCGGCCAAGGTCTGCAGCTCGGTCAGGCGATCGCGCTTCACCAGATGGGCGGCATTCCAGCCTGCCTCAGCGACCGCAGGCGAGAAGCTGTAGATCTCATTCGAAGCCAGCGGGCCCAGCCGTTCGTACGCGCATTCGTACAGCGGCTGCTCGTCGTCGTCGGTGGCATCCAGGTAGGGGCCGTCCAGGGCGTCCAGCAGGCACTCCAGTTCCTGATTGCGTGCAGCTGCACTGCGCGGCAGTGGGGGCGCTGTATCTGCCGAAACCTGCCCGGTATGCGGATCGACACTGATATGTATGGAGGTGGTTGCCCCGCAGAGCAGGATCTGCCCGAATGCCGTGACGGCGTACGCGTGGAACTGATCGCGATCCAGCAGTGGATGTCCGTCCAGAAATGCCGCAGTGATGGCGGCATATCGGCCGGGATCGATCAATGCAAGACGGTCGCTTCGGTAGCGTGCAAACCCATCGCGCCGCCACAAGGCCAGCAGCAGGTCGGGCAGCACGCCTTCCCAGGCCGCGAGGGTTGCGTCAGGAACGATCGGGCCCATGGAACTTGCGATGAACTGCCGCAGGAAGATGTCATTCGCCGAGCCCAGGGCATCTTCAGCATGCACGCCGACCACGCTGAGCGGCACGTAGTCCAGGAACGTGAGCATTGCCTCGGCGCGTGAACGCTCCGGGCTGACGTCGTCGCCCGCAATGGCGGTGGCCAGATCTGCCTGAACGCTCAGGACCGTCCCGGCAGGGAAATCGCACCACGCTTGATCCAGCACCAGATAGCGCCGTGGTGCGTCACCGGAATCGTCGTCCAGAATGATGACCTGTGCGTCGTCCCGCAGGCTGCCGACTGACACTTCGACCGTCGCGTCGATCACCCCGGCGTCGGGGTCGTCCGGACATGCCGGGGCAGAGTAGGGCTGCTGGAACTCGCCGAAGGCCCGCATTGCCTGCTGGAGCGCCGATAGGGAATCCGGATCCAGGGCCAGCGGCTGCGCGGTGGCTGAAGGGCTTCCAGTGATGGCAATGGGCAGGGCGACGCGGGGCATGGCGCAGGCATCTCATCGGCGGCAGTTGGATTCATCACGATGGACGCTGCACATGCCCAGGTCCATGCAAGTAATCCGAAATTCCGTGCCGCGTCTGGTTTCATCCACGCATGGCGTGGATCTTATCTCTTGCCGATCTGGCACCTTGGGTGCCGAGAGCCCGGCGTGGGCGACCGTGTGGATCCAGGTCTTGCGACCGTGAAGTAGCTTGGGTCCCCACGCCGGATTCTCCCTGAACCGCCCGAACAGTTGGTTGAGTTGGCGCTCGAACTGATAAGACTGGGCAAGCGGGGGGAGCTCTCGACCCTGTCAGCCTAGCGGAGTTCTGCCATGTTTGGGATCGGGATCGATGTCAGCAAAGCCACGCTGGATGTGGCTGTCCAT